>JBDXFZ010000146.1:0-1896738 GCA_039990395.1 Halioglobus sp. | reverse complement strand
GAGACCGGAGTCAAGCCAGTTTGCCTGGCGACCATAGAGCATTGGAACCACCTGACCCCATACCGAACTCAGTAGTGAAACGATGCATCGCCGATGGTAGTGTGGGGTTTCCCCATGTGAGAGTAGGTCATCGCCAGGCTTTAATTTAAACGCCCTGATCAGTTTTGGTCAGGGCGTTTTACTTTGTGAGTGTTCGATACTCTCACATGAGCAAACCCGCTTTTTATGTGGGGTTCCGGAACGCCGGACCGCCCCCTGTGAGAGTAGGTCATCGCCAGGCTTCTAAATAAAACACCCCGTCCAGCATTGCTGGTCGGGGTTTTTTATTTATGGATGCGTTGAATCTCTGCCACTACAACCGGGCGCATGTGACCGCACCTGCACCGAAGGTGCGGTAAGGAGGCGCCGAAGGCGTCGCAAAGCGAAAGCAAGCATCGCTTGCTTCCTACTGTAGGTCATACCCGAAAAGCGGGGCAGGCCCTCGCCCTGCAGTTAACTCTGCTTTAGCAGCGAAGCGCAATCAATATTGATGCAGATCGGCCGGGCCCGAAGGGTCGCCAGGCACCCTCAGCAAGCACTGCTCGCCACTTACTGTAGGTCATGCCCGAAAAAGAGCGGCAGACCCTCACCCAATAACACCCCCATAACTGGTAGCATACGCAGTCTATTAACTAACCAGTACGCTATACGCCTATATGGCTGGTACGCCTGACTACGTAATGAACAAATCCACAACCAAACCCACCACCAAACCACTCGGAATGCTCAAACTATCCCTGTTCGGCTTTCTAACAACACTCGCATTGCTACTAACAAACTTCCCCACTTGGGGTTGGCCAGGCGGCGACGGCTGGGACTATGCCAACATTACAGAGGCGATTGTAGAAGGAGGCACGCTGGATCTGCGTTACGCCACTCGAACTCAACGCGGCCCAGATGACAAGACAGTCATTCGTGCCCAAGACGGAAGTGTTTATAGCGTATTCCCAATCGGAAAGTCTATCGTGCAGGTTCCTGCACTCTATGTGGCGCGAGAACTGACCCGTGATTCGAATGACCGTGTTGAACGCATGGTCGCTGACAATCTGGCCTTTTCCGTTACTTCCGCACTCCTCTATGGTATTTCCGGTGTGCTTCTGTTTACGTTACTAAACAGTGTCTTGGCATTTAGTTGGCCAGTTTCTCTGATGGGTACAGGCTTGTACTGCTTCGCTACTCTGGGCTTTGTATTCTCAAAAATGCACGCTGTAGAAAATCTGCAAATAGTGCTGCTTATGGGAATGGTTGTTGCTGGACTACGCTCTTCAGGGTGGAGTCTACCAGCGCTTTGCTTGTGTTTCGGCTGGCTTGTCGTGTCAAAACCGCCGTCAGCAGTGGCGCTCCCCGTATTTCTATACTTGGTGTATTCAGGACGTCTTTGGCAACTGTCTAGTTGGAACCAACGTGCTCTAGCGATTCTGGCCGCGGTCGGTTGTGCATGCTTGTTGTTTTATTACAACTGGCTGCGCAGTGGCCACATGGGCGCAGCTTACGGGGTTGACAACTATGCTTCCAATACAGAATTTGCTCTGACAAATATTTTACCCACGCTGCATCCCTTGCTGATTGGTCCTGAGAGAAATATTTTTCTCAACAACCCGGTACTTATTTTCTCTCTAATCGGTATCGTCACGCTTGGGGACAGGCGCTATCTGATTACTTCCATGGGGCTCTGGGTCACCATGCTGCTGTTGTATGGCGCTAGTGGTAACAGTAACTGGGGTGCTTACGTAGGTAACGCCCGCTACACAGTCCCATTCTTGTTTTTATTGGTGCCTTTTGCTGTTTCAGCGATGGTGGCAATTTACTCGAGGACCTCTGGTTGGATGCGAGCAGGGTTCTTTGTAACTTCAACCATGCTGGTTCTGAGTTCCCTTTATGTGCAGCTCCTCTATGCTTCTTTCTCGGAGTTTCATGTCAAGCAATTCGAGTCGAGATTTAATCAGGCGGCTGTTCAGTACAAAGTTCCGGAAATTGATATTGCCAAGCACCAATTTCTATTCGCTCATGAGTTGTTTTGGGGCACCGACTCATGCAGAAAGCCTGTTGAAGCGAAATCCTTTGCTTATCCATCAGCTGATCTCAGGACGAACACTTTCTCTATGGAGGTTTTGAAAACATTTGATTCACGTTGGTTTTGTAGAGACTGGCTGTTTTTACAGATAGATCAGTTCCCTAAACTTAAATGGTTATCTAATCTCAGAATATCCACCTTGGTGTTTTGCTGCGTGGCGCTCGCGTTCCTGGCAGGAAACTGTCGCAGGTTACGATTGGGTCTCACGCGGTAGTGTTCTGGCTATGTAGCTGTATTTGGCTAGCGACGTACTGTGCAAATAGAGGGCTGATAGGCTGTCTTCCGTGGTAGTTTGATTACACTCCCGGTTCTATACCCTCACTATTTGGCAGCCTCTTCATTGAGGAAATTGCCAGAAAAGAAAAACCCGACTCGGAGTCGGGCTTTCTTAGTGGTTCAGTCTCGAATTTTAATCACCCGCCGACGGTAAGCCCTCCGTTAGGATCATTTGGATCTGGTGGCGCTGTAGTGGAGCAGTTAAACGTTTCACTGTAGGGCGTGCCGTTTTCAGCAGGATCGAGTTTCGCGGTGACCGTTCCATTGCCGCCGTCCCCGTCAATCTGCAAGGAGGCACCGAAAGCGCCGCGCGAAACAGTGTCGGGCACCTCGAACGAGGAATCGGATACCAAGCGACAATCCCCGCCGGTTGAAAATGTTACGATTGAGCCCCCTGGGGGTGCATTATTGTAAACATCCGATACAAAGACGTCGTAGGTTACCCCTTCA
The DNA here is from genome assembly GCA_039990395.1 of Halioglobus sp. Classification (GTDB taxonomy): domain Bacteria; phylum Pseudomonadota; class Gammaproteobacteria; order Pseudomonadales; family Halieaceae; genus CALINF01. The sequence goes on along the minus strand of JBDXFZ010000146.1, from coordinate 1,893,899 downwards.
GTTGCTGTGTTGCTGACGCGCCCACTCGTTGTAGCTATCAAGATGTCCCATCTCGGATTCGCCGATAGAGTGAGGACAGTTTGAGCGCGAACGCTGATTAGCGACCTGTCACAGTAGACACCATCCCCTTCGGGAGGGCAGAGCGTACCGTTGTAAAACTCCGGGTCGTTATTTTCGTCGTAAACTCCATTGTTATTGAAATCGACAAAGGTCTCTTCGAATCCCGCAATTTCGCAGTCACTCGATGAGGTTGGAGGATTTGTGCAATTGGGGCCGATTACTGGAGTAAACACCCCGTCTTCGTTGTGATCAATGAATGCTTCAGGGAGGTTGACGAAGGGTTCGCCTTCATCAAATGCCCCGTTACCATTTTGATCAACGAAAGACTCCTCTCCTACTGAGGTCACGAGGATCGTGGACCGTCCTCCACGAGGGCCGCCGAGGTCATTCGGGCAGGGTCCGGACGTTCCATTGTGTCCTGAACAGGTGTAATCACTGTCGTCAATCCTCTTGACAGAGCTTGGGTCAATCGTGGGGAGTCGTGGTTCCTGCGTTATCCAGGAGACTTCGCAAGCACCTTGTGGCGGCGTGCTGCTAGAGCATTTAGAGGATGAGCCCCGCGCTCTTTCGCCATTGGATACGCCCAATATGCAACTGCTATCGATCGAGCCGTACTCCGTCGTGAATACCGCACTGGTTCCTAAGGGAACCAGGTTATTGTATTTATCGGCCATACGAACAGTGATGCAGCGTTCCACACCATCTTGGGAAAATCCATTTTCTACTGTGAAACCACCGTCACCTACTGAGAGGCTGATGGAGTTCTGATCGGGAAGGCCGGTACTTACGGATAGTACATCTGATGTTGTAGACACATTATTACCGAGAATTCTGGCAAACACCCTGACTACCGTTGCCACATTTCCAGAAAAGACACTCGTAGAAACTATACCGACGCTATCACTAGTGCCGGTGGTATTGCCAAGTGATAGACCGCCGATGGATGTCGACAAAGCGAACTCAACACTAATGCCAGGGACCGGATTGTTGTCCGTATCCACAACGACAAAAGATACATTTGAGGACTCCTGTCGACCTGTGCCGCCACCAGTTCCCTTGAGTACTATCAATTCAGGTTCTGCTGATTGGAATGAGATGGCGTTGGCTGTCAGTGGCGCGACTGAAACCGTGCCGCTCGCAGAGTTTGCAGAACCTGATAGCGTCGCGGTGATGACATCATCACCCTCACATCCGGTGGCGGTGTAGGTAATTGTCGATTGACCAGTGATTGGTACTGGGCTCAAGGGGTCAATAGACGCCTTTCCGCTGATCAGGCAATTGCTCGTAATCTTGACGAGTTCTTCTGTTTCGGAGTAATTACCATCTCCATCTGCAACGGCTATCGTAAGCGCGCCGATCCCACTTGGTGAAAGCTGCCCTTCAGGTTGAATATCTATGACGCCATCGAGGAAAACGCCACCGCTGAAGGAACCCAGTCTTAGCCCTTCCTGAGTGATTTGATAGTTAAAAGTGACGGGGACCGTGTCTGGTGATTCCGCTACGCTAGCTGTGAAAGCGCCAGCACCTAACTCTCCGCCGGTCGCGAGTTGGAATCGAGCGATACCGTTCTCATTACTCAAGGCTGTTCCGGCCGCCGGGCTCAACTCGCCGATTGTCGCTTCACCAGAGACTAGAATGCTTGCAGCAGGAGTCTTCGCGCTGCCTTTTTTCGTGACCAACACCTCAACAGTCGCAGCTGATGCCGAAGTTACAGAGTTAGTCGGGTTGCCATTACGATCAAAGAAGGAGATCTCCAGGTTGTAGACTGGCACACCGGAACCCCCACCATCGGGGATAAACCCTCCGCTGCTACTACCGCCGCCACCACCGCACGCAGCGATGGTGAAAAGAATGGCGAAAACTATCGAGAGTCGGCTGCTAATAGTGGCGAAACCGTTGATCATGTTAATCCCCTTACTGCCCGCTATACGGAGGTCTTATAGTTTACATCAGCCTAGTCTGGCGCAGGCGCTGAGCCCACGATCACACTGCCCTTGGCCGATCTGACTAACCTTAGCATGGTTCAGTGTGCAAAACTCCATAGATAACATGACGATACGTACTTTTTGTAACTTTTTGCACAAAGAGCATCAATAGCTAGCACATGCATTGGGTAGCGGGCTACCTCAGTGCAGCAGCATTATAGCCTTTGGTTATAACTGTCGATTAGGTATTCGCATGATCGCTATTATGTGGCGTCCAAGTCTGACATACACAACCGCCAGTCATTTAACTTGGATCACATTAGCCCAAAAACACCCGCCAGTTTAACGCCACCCAGCCCCATCGCCACGAGTACTACCGCGCCACCCAATATATTGGCGAACAGTCCATTGGTGTGCTCGCCAAGTAGTTTGGATTGATTCATCACCAAAAGCAGGAACAGGGCAACAATAGGTAGTAGGAAGCCATTGGCAGCCTGTGCGAATACAATGGCGGTAAGCGGCTTGCTGCCCAGCGCGGCGAAAACCGTTCCCGTAAGCAGAACCAGTATCCAAACCAACTGAAATGAGCGTTGATGCAAGCCTTGGCGAAGTCCGAGTGCGCCACAAACTGCATAGGCTGCAGCCAAGGGTGCGGTGATTGCGCTGGTTAAGCCGCCGGCGAATAATCCTGCTGCAAATACGTAGTGTGCACTTGGGCCCAGCAGCGGTTCCAGTTGGTTGGCTAGAGAGTCAGCGGCGAAGGGTTGGCCAGTCTGGAAGAAAGCCATCGCGGCAGTGGACAGTATCGCCAAGGTAATTAACCCGCCCAGACCAATCGACAGACCGGTATCCCAGCGTGATTCTCTCAGTGATTCCTCGATCGGTAGTTCTGGCCCCCATTTTTCGCGCACTGCATTTGCGTGCAGAAACAGGTTGTAGGGCACAACCGTTGTGCCAATGAGCGCAATCACAGTCAGCGTCGATCCTGCCGGCAAGGTTGGGGTGAAAAGACCGCTCAGCATTTCTCCCATGGGTGGTGCAACGACCCACGCCGTGAGCAAAAATACAGCGCTCATCATCAAAACCAGCACGATGAGCACCGATTCGAGTACTTTGTACCGCCCCCAGGCCAGCAATATCGCGGCGCCGACGCCCACGGCAATCGACCAGAATGCGTTACCCCAAGGGGTGACGCTGGCCAGGGCAAGTGCTGCGCCTGCAATATTACCTGCCTCGTAGGCAGCGTTGCCTAGCCCCACGGCGGCTACGACCAGAACCACAGAGGCTCGCCCCAGCCACCGATTGCGCAGCGTATGTCTCATTGCCTCTGCCAGACCTTCCCGGGTAACCAGGCCTAGCCTGGCAGCCATTTCCTGCAGAACCATGGTGGCTACTACCGAGAATGCGAGTGCCCACAGCAAGGCAAAACCGAAATTCGATCCTGCGGTGCTCGCTGTGGTAATTGTGCCAGGTCCGATAAAGGCGGCAGTAACCAAAATGCCGGGGCCAAACCGGCTGAAAAGTCTTCCTATCAAAGCAATTGCTCTCGTCGAGTTTCAGTAGCCATTCAGTACAACCTGGGGATTGGTCTGCTGGGCGTGTCCATCGTATCAGATGACAATAATTTCTCGCTTGTCCTGCATTGCGCTGCTGTTAACATGCGCAGCATGAAAGTTCTCCCGACCGTCCAAGTTTCGCTGGTTCTGTACCACACACCTATTGAGACCGTGCAAAAAACGATCTCTACTCTGCTTCGCTCAGCGGAGCGGGCGCTGGAAAAAGAGGCGATAGAGAGTTTACACCTGGCTATTGTAGATAATTCCATGGATGCCGGTTTCTTCGCACAGATACAGCAGTGGTGCCAGGCGTTGGAACTGCCTTTACCTGCGATCACAGTGTCGGTGCAGCAAAGTGAGGTCAATCTGGGTTACGGCGCCGGGCATAATCTTCCCAATCTGCAGGCTTCGAGCGATCTCTACCTGATCCTGAATCCCGATGTGGAGCTGAGTACGGATGCGTTATTCGAATCTGTTCGGGCGCTCTCCAGCGAGCCGTCAGCCGTTGCGGTAGCCCCGTTTGCAACTGGCGGAGATGGACAGCGAGAGTTTCTGTGTAAACGCTACCCAACCGTATGGGTACTGCTGTTGCGTGCTTTTGCCCCAGCTTGGCTGCAGGCGAAATGTTCCTCCCAGCTGACCCATTACGACATGAGTGATGTCTGTATGGGCGATGACCTCATTGAAGTAGAGCTCGCCAGTGGCTGCTACATGTTTGTTCGCGGGGATGCCTTGCGCGATTGCGGCGGTTTTGACGATCGGTATTTCATGTATTTCGAGGATTTTGATCTGTCGATGCGCCTGCGGGTAGCTGGGACCATTCTGTTTGCGCCCGAAGTTAAGGTCATTCATCACGGTGGCTATGCTGCGCGCAAGGGTCTACGCCACATTTTCTATTTTATCCGCTCAGGGATACAATTTTTTGGCCAACACGGCTGGAGATGGATATAGCTTGTGCGGTGATCTTGGTAGACTGTGTGCATGACCGTGACTGAAGAACATCGACGAATACTTTACCTGCAGGCCATGGATATCCCCATCTATGTTTCGCAAGCTGATTGCCCTGGTGCACTGCCAACCACCCGCATAGCTGTGCCGACGCCGGTTATAGCTGACGCAGCGCGTGCCGCAACAACAGTGGATGCGTCGACGCACGGAAATAGTGCGCCTGTTGGCCATCTCACAGCGGTGCTAGATGTAGCGAGTACACCAAAGCACGAACCCACCGCTACAGCAGTAACTACGGGGCCTTCAACACCCGCAGCCATACCATCAACCACACCATCAACCACACAGGCAGTTCGCTTCTCACTGGTTCTGTTTAGAGCGGGACGCTGGCTGTGGCTTGAAGAAACGCCAGACGGGACGCTAGCTAGCGATCAGGTGCAATTGGTCGCAGCGATGGCAGCAGCGCTGGATAACAAGGGCGCAAGCGCTAAGGCCAAACCCGTCACGTCGCAGTTTAAGTGGCCGCCGCACAATAATGCCCAATTTGATCTGGGAGAAGAGGCCGCTCGAGTAGGGCTGGAGGCCTTCTTGCAGCGGCACATTGATGAGTCAGGCTGCAGCGGCCTTATCATTATGGGGGAAGCAGCAGTGCTGCGGTTGGGTGAGAGCGCTCTCTCAGTGACTACTATTACAAAAACACTCGGTACGCGCGATATGATTATGCAGCCCGATCTCAAGAAGCAGGTCTGGTCCGATATTAAGTCGCTGGCCAATGGCGGGTGAACACACGCTTTTGAGTCATCAGCAATGAAGTCCGAGTTACGCTGGGCGGAGTTTGACGATGCCACACTCGTTACCTTACTGGATGAGAAAATGCAGCTAACGGATTGGCGCATCGGCCAATACCAGGACTGCTGTGAAAAGCCCAAAACAGTTATGCTGGCAGAGGTCGATGATGAGTTGTGTGGTTATCTCGCAACGTCGCGTGTGCTGGATGAGACGACGATATTGGCAATGGCTGTTGCGCCCTGGGCGCGTCGCAATGGCTTAGCCACTGATTTGATCTCCGAGGCCGCCCGATACTGGCGCAAGTCTGGGCAGCAACGCTGCCTCCTGGAAGTGCGCGAGTCGAACGAGGCTGCGCGCCGCCTGTATCAAGGTCTTGGCTTTGTCGAAGACGGAGTCCGCAAAGACTACTATCCAGCGCCTAATGGCCGTGAGAACGCAATACTGATGTCGCTCGATTTACTTAAAGGTTCTGCCAATGAATGTACTTGAAACAGAGTGGTGGAGCTGCGCTCTACCGGTAGAGTGGTGGGCTGAGGCTGAAGAAGAGACTATTGTAATCGGCGATCAGGACGATGTCGGTTGTATCGAGATCAGTTCGTTGCTCAAGGAGCAAGGCGAGTTTGATACTGGTGAGGTGGCGGCTTTAGCCCGCGGAGAGTCGCCAGATATTAGTGCATGGGAGTCGCTAGTGCTTGGAGATTTCTCCGGGGTAACTGGACGCTTGATTGAAGATGATGCCGCCATTCGTGAGTGGTATGTTGCCGCAGAGAATGTGTTGCTGTTTATCACCTACAGCTGTGATGAAGAAAACAATCGTATGGACGACGCCGCCGTCGATGAGATTCTTGATACTCTGTTGTTGAAGGTTGCAACTTCGGATTGATTTGTCAGGGCTAGCCAGTAGCAAGACCTCAACGCCTCACGTAATTGTTCCCGTCACCCGAACCCGCTTCGCGCCTTTTACTGGAGCAGCCTTGCGTGCGTCCTGATGCTTCTTGATGCGCTGGTCGATGATGTTTTTGAGAGCAATGATCAAGCCGGTAAAAATGAAAGCGCCTGGCGGCAGTATCGCCAGTAGGAATGGCTGGTAGTTCTCCACCACCACCCACTTCCAGCTTGCCGCTGCAGTTCCAAACAATAGGTCCATATTGGCAAACAAAATGCCTGTCCCGATCAGCTCGCGCATTGCGCCGAGCAGGACGAGCACGACGCCAAATCCCACGCCCATGATGAGCCCATCATAAAGCGCTGGGAGAACGCTGTTCTTGCTAGCGAATGCGTCTGCGCGACCCAGAATCACACAGTTGGTTGTAATCAGTGGCAGAAAGATGCCCAGAATCTGATATAGCTCGTAGGCAAAGGCCTGCATCAGCAGTTCAATACACGTCACAGAGGCTGCGATGATCATCACGAATGCCGGTAAGCGTACGGCATCGGAAACGATATTGCGGATAATAGAGACCGCTGTGTTGGAGCACACCAATACCAGTGTGGTGGCGGCGGCCAGCCCCAACGCGTTAACGACAGTACCAGTGACAGCTAGAAGCGGGCACAGGCCGAGCAATTGCACAATTGCCGGATTATTTTTCCAGAGCCCATTAATAGACAGCTCACCGTAACTGGGTTGCGCCATTATTGTTCTCCTGTGCTGCCGTTGGCAGCCTCGTTGGCAAACAAGGTTTCGTGCTGCGCCTTGGCGTACTGCAATACGTTGAGCGTTGTTCCCACAACGGCGCGCGGTGTAATGGTAGCGCCGGTGAACTGATCAAAAACGCCTTTGTCCTTCTTGACGGCCCATTCTGCCTGGCCAGGATTCGTCAAAGAGCGGCCATTAAAGTCCAGTATCCAGTCAGACTTTTTTAAATCCACTTTGTCGCCCAACCCCGGCGTTTCCTTATGGCTGAGCACCCTGACACCTGCCACAGAGCCATCGCGATTAACGCCGATGATCATATCGATATCGCCACTGTACCCATCCGAAGCGGTGGCGGGGATGATTACAGCAATGGTTTCTCCGCTCTGCCTGGCCAGATAAATCTGTTTGTCTTCGCGCAGGCCCAACGTGCCTGCGCCAATCGGTAGCGTATCGTCCAACATGCTGTTGTTGTGTCGGCTGGCGGGTATTATCTCGAGCAGTGCACGTTCCTCAGCCTGGCGCTGTGACAGTGCAATTCGATCGCGTGTTTGTAGATAGGTGCCGGCAATCAGCAGGGTCGTTACCACAGCGAACAATGCGAGCAACAGGCTATTTCGTGAAATGGATCGCCCCAGCATCAGTGATCACCCTCCACTTCGTCGGCAGGTTTGGCCTTGGTATGGCCATAGGTTCTGGGCTGTGTGTAGTGGTCGATAAAAGGCGCGGCGAAGTTCATGATCAATACAGCGAAAGCGACCGCGTCGGGGTAGTTGCCCTGCACCCGTATAATGTAGACGAGCGCGCCAATCAATAGACCATAGATCAGTCGGCCACGCGTTGATACAGCGGAACTCACGGGGTCGGTAGCGATGAAAAACGCGCCAAACATGGTGGCGCCACTAAGTAGGTGAAACGCAGGAGAGCCGCCGCTGGTAGAGCTGCCGCCATCGTAGAAAATGGCAGATAGCAGTGCGATGCTCAGCAACATCCCTATGGGTGCATGCCAGGTAAAAACACGCCGATAAAGCAGCCATAAGCCGCCGGCCAGAAAGGCGATATTCACCCACTCCCAGCCTAACCCTGCCCAGCGACCAAATTGCGGATTCTGCGACCACAGGTCTTCCATCATGAACCCCTGGTTTTGTCGCAGCAGATCCAGTGGGGTAGCCATAGTGATGGCATCATAATGAGCGGGTGTGAAACACGCTCGCAGCGCATCCAAAATTCCGGGTACCTCGCCTAAGCCTCGCGGCGGTGCCCAAGCCGTCATTTGCACAGGGAACGAGATAAGCAGGATGACATAACCTACCATGGCGGGGTTGAACGGGTTGTATCCTAGGCCACCATAGAGATGCTTGGCGAGCAAAATAGATGAAGCCACTCCAACCGCGATCAACCACCAGGGGGCATACGGCGGAAGTGCAATGCACAGTAAGGTGGTTGTAACCAGCGCGCTGTAGTCGCGTAGGTAAAAGGCGATCGGACGTTTGCGTAATGCCAGTGCCATGGCTTCAAACGCTAAACCAAGCAAGCCGCCCCAGATAACGTTCACCAGGGTGCCAAAACCGAAGAAGTGGGTGAGCACAATAACGCCTGGCAAGGTAGCTATAAGTACGCTGAGCATCACCCGGTCTGTACGCTGTGCGCCATGAGCATGCGGAGATGTGATACGCATCAAGGCCATGCTAGGAGTCCTGCCCCGCGCTGCTTGGGTCGGCCAGTTTGCTTTGCAAGCGCGTTATCGTGCTTTCCAGTGCCGTTATAATTTTCTCGTCTTCTCCTGATCCTCGGCCCTTCTCAAGTCGCGTAGTGGCTTTCTCCAGTTGCTGCTGTAGCTTGTCGCGCTGCGCTGCCACTTTCTGCTCCGGCGTGAGTGCTTCGGCGGATTTGCGAGCGGCCATCGCACGTTCAATAGCAGCCTGAGCAGCGTCTACTGGCGGGGCAGTCTTAGCGACGGGCTTCTCGCTGTCACTCAATGCCTGCAGTTTTAATTGCGCTGCTTCCAGTTTGGCCTGGGTTTTGTCGACTCCGGTTTGCAGTGCATCGACAAGATCGCTTCCTTGCGCGCGCGCGGTATCCAGTTTTTCCTGCGCTGTGGCCAGGCGTTTGCTAATCGTTACAATGCTTGCCTCTAGCGTCGTCTGTTCGGATTCTGGTTTTTTAGTGTCGCTCTGCTGTGCAGCCTTTTTGGCCTTGGCGCGATCGATAGCGGCTTGAATGGGGTCCTCGTCAGCACCACCTTGTGCTGCACGCGCTTCAGCTGCTTTTTTGCGCGCCTCGCGCTTTGCGTTCTTTTCGAGTTCTTCCTGCTCCAACCTTTCCTGACGCGCTTCAAATCGCAATCGTGACTGTTCTGATTTCTCGTGATCCTGGCGCAGCGTCACGATCTCTGCCTTGGCTGCGCGGTAGTACTGTACCAACGGTATCGTGCTGGGGCACACGTAGGAGCAAGCGCCGCACTCGATGCAATCGAACAGGTTATGTTGTTCCAATTTCTCGAATTCTTTGCCCTGTGCAAACCAGAACAGCTGCTGAGGCAGCAAACTGGCCGGGCACGCCTCTGCGCACATTCCACAGCGAATACACGCTTGTGCTGGCGGTGGTGTAGGCAGCTCTTGCTCGGTTGGCGCGAGAATGCAGTTGGTGGTTTTCACCACGGGAACCGATGTGTCAGGCAAAGTGAAGCCCATCATTGGTCCGCCCATCACCAGCCGCCGATTACGTTTTTTCTCGTAGCCAGCTTGATCGAGCAGGTGAGATACGGGCGTACCCAGTAAGACGTCAAAGTTGCCCGGTTCGGATACGGCTTCACCGGTTACCGTAGTGACGCGCGAAATTAGCGGCTTGCCATGCACAACGGCATCGTAGATAGCGACTGCGCTGCCCACGTTCTGACAGACAATACCGACATCAATGGGAAGCCCACCACTGGGAACTTGTTTGCCTGTGAGAATTTCAATCAGTTGTTTCTCGCCGCCTGACGGGTATTTTGTGGGGAAAGTCACCACCTCTATATCAGCCTGGCTTTCGGCAATGGCAGCAGTGAGTGCGGCGATACCCTCGGGCTTGTTGTCCTCGACACCAATCAATACTTCATCGGGTTGCAGGATGTACTGAAGGATACGTGCACCGGCAATAATCTGTGTAGCACGTTCACGCATGAGAATATCGTCAGCGGTGATGTATGGCTCACACTCGGTGCCATTTATGATCAGCGTATTTATTTTGGTGTCAGGCTTTGGTGACAGCTTGACGGCGGTAGGAAAGCCCGCGCCACCCATGCCAGCGATGCCGGCGTTGCGAATCATATCCACCAGCTCATGCCTTTCCCTTGCGAGGTAGTCTGGATTCGGGTGCAGGTCCGTCCATTGTTCTTTCCCATCGGGCCGCAGCACGATGCAGGGTGCTGTAAACCCAGAGGGATGAGCTATTTTGCGTTTCTCGATCGCTACGATCTCGCCGGAGGTTGGCGCGTGGCAAGGGACGCTAACAAAACCGGCAGGCTCGGCAATGACTTGCCCTTTAAGTACATGTTGACCGACAGAGACAATAGCTTGTGCTGGCGCGCCAATGTGCTGTGATAGCGGCAACACAAGTTCATCGGCAAGTCCTGCCTGGCGAATGGCAACCTGCATAGACTGATGTTTGTTCTCTACAGGATGAATGCCGCCGTGGAAGTCGAAGATTTTTCTCATGCAGCCTGTTCCGCGCTGGCATCAGTGGCAATCAGTTCAACCTTGGGGCTGAGAGGGTCGGGTAGGGTCCAGTGCCACGTTTGCAGTGTTTCTTCCTGCGGTATCATGTCAATGCAATCTACCGGGCAAGGCTCCAAGCATAGATCGCAGCCCGTACACTCCTGTGCGATGACGGTATGCATTTGTTTGGCCGCGCCAAGAATGGCATCCACAGGGCAAGCCTGAATACACTTGGTACAACCAATACATTCCGCCTCACGGATAAAAGCGACTGCCTTTACCTTCTCTTCGCCATGCTCGGCGTCCAGTGGCGGAGCTTCTACATCCAGTAAGTCTGCAAGCTCAGCAATGGTGGTCTCTCCACCGGGCGGACACTTATTGATGGCATCCCCATCGGCAATAGCTTCTGCGTACGGGCGGCAGCCAGGGTAGCCGCATTGTCCACATTGGGTCTGCGGCAGAATCTGATTGATCTGGTCGGCAATTGGGTCACCCTCTGTTTTAAAGCGCACCGCGGCAAAACCCAGCAGCGCGCCAAATACTGCGCCCAGACCTACGAGCGCCAGTAGGGCGGCAGCGAGCGGGTATTGGTTGACCAGTTCGATAAACACAGCGTCAGACCAGTCCTGCAAAGCCCATAAAGGCCAGTGACATTAGTCCAGCCGTGACCATGCCGATAGCGGCACCCTGGAACGGTAAAGGCACGTCGGCAACAGCAAGCCTTTCACGCATGGCGGCAAACAGAACCAGAACCAGTGAGAAGCCCACTGCAGCGCCAAACCCATAGAAGAGTGATTGCAGGAAATTATGACTCTTGTTGATGTTGAGTAATGCGACCCCCAGCACTGCGCAGTTGGTGGTGATCAACGGCAGGTACACGCCCAATACCCTGTGTAGTAGTGGGCTACTCTTACGCACGACCATCTCTGTAAATTGCACGACCACAGCGATGACGAGAATAAACGAGATGGTTCGCAGGTATTCCAGACCAAGCGGTTGCAGTAGGAAGGTGTAGGTAAGGTAACTACAGGCGGAGGCCAACGTGAGCACAAACGTTGTCGCCATAGACATGCCCATAGCGGTCTCGAGTTTGTTGGAAACGCCCATGAACGGGCACAATCCCAAAAACTGTACGAGTACGAAATTATTAACCAGTATCGCCCCGATCAGGAGTATCGAATAATCTGCCAGCATGGTGCGCCTATGCTCGTCGCGGCCTCTAAAACAAGTGGCCCCTAATACGGACTGCTCTAGTGATTGAAAATGTAGAAACGTTCGGTTAGCTGGGCAGATGGTAAGAAATAGTTGCTTATAAATCAACAAGTTGTTGGCGCTAAGCTTATAACTGACCCATCTACCCCTATGCCCCTTACACCTTTTTTTACTTAACCTGCATGCCCGGCTTAGCGCCACTATGTGGCTCGAGTAGGTACAGTTCATCTCCGCCGGGCCCTGCTGCCAGTACCATGCCCTCTGACACGCCAAAACGCATTTTACGCGGCGCCAGATTGGCAACCATGACGGTCAGTTTGCCTACGAGTTCGTCCGGTTCATAGGCAGACTTGATCCCCGCCAGTACCTGGCGCGTTGAATCGCCCAGACTGAGAGTGAGGCGGAGTAATTTGTCTGCACCTTCAACCGATTCGGCCGCCACAATTTCAGCGATACGCAGGTCAACCTTGGCAAAATCCTCAAACGCGATCGTGTTATCGCCCTCGTCGGTACTCTGCGCTGAAGAAGAGTCCTTTAACGCTGTGGCGGGTGCCGCCGCCGCCACGGCTTCTTTGCTGGCTTCAATCATTGCTTCAACCTGTTTGGGATCTACGCGTGTCATCAGCGGCTGGAATTTGCTTAGCGCGTGCCCGGTGAGCGGCCCATCCAACTCAGTCCAATCCAGCGAGATGTTCAGGAAAGTTTCTGCTTTTTCAGCCATCGCAGGCAGAACGGGTTTTAAATACGTCATCAGCACTCTAAATAGATTGATGCCCACGCTGCAAACTTCGTGAACCTGTGCTTCCTGGCCAGCCTCCTTGGCCATGACCCAGGGCTTTTTCTCATCGATATACTGATTCGCCCGATCGGCCAGACTCACGATCTCGCGAATCGCCTTGTTGTAGTCAAGCGACTCAAACAACTCAGCGATGACCTCGCCTCGCTCGATAAACGAGCGCACCAGCTCATCCTCAGCACATTCATTCGTCAGCGTGTTGTCAAAACGCTTGTGAAGAAAGCCTGCACAGCGACTGGCGATGTTGACAATTTTGCCAACTACATCGGAATTCACCCTCTGAATGAAGTCCTCCAGATTAAGATCAATATCGTCGATAGAGCCGCTTAACTTGGCGGCAAAGTAGTAGCGCAGGTACTCCGCATCGAGATGCTGCAGGTAGGTGCTTGCATTAATAAATGTTCCCCGGCTCTTGGACATTTTGGTGCCATTGACCGTCAGGAAGCCGTGCACATAGACGCCGGTGGGCGTGCGCAGGCCCGCCGAATGGAGCATGGCCGGCCAGAACAGTCCGTGAAAATTGATGATGTCCTTGCCGATAAAGTGGTATAGCTCTGTGTCGCCATCTGGCGTCCAGAATGCATCAAACTCTACGTTGTGTGTTTCGCAGTAATTCTGGAAGCTGGCGATATAGCCAATAGGCGCATCCAGCCATACATAAAAGTACTTGTCAGGTTCTCCCGGGATCTCGAAGCCAAAGTACGGGGCGTCACGGCTAATGTCCCATTCCTGTAGTCCGGAGTCAGTCCATTCGCGCAGCTTGTTCGCAACTTGGGGCTGTAGGGTGCCAGAGTCAATCCACTGGGAGAGCATGTCGGTGAATTCAGGCAATCGGAAAAAGAAGTGCGTGGATTCTTTGTCTATTGGCTTAGCGCCGGATATCGCAGATGTCGCATCAATCAGTTCGGCGGGACTATAGGTTGCGCCACAGGATTCGCAGTTATCCCCGTATTGGTCGGCGGTTTTACAGCGTGGGCACGTGCCTTTGATGAAGCGGTCTGCCAGGAACAACTGCTTCTCAGGGTCGAACGCCTGTACGATATCGCGCTTGGCAATGTGGTTATTTGCGACCAGTCGCTGGTAGATGGTTTCGCTCCACTCCTTATTCTCCTTCGAGTGGGTTGAGTAGTAGTTGTCAAACCCTATCAGGAAGCCCGCTGAATCCGCCTCGTGTTCTTTCTTTATCGTGGCGATCTGCTCTTCCGGGGTGATGCCCAGTGACTCCGCAGTTAGCATGATCGCGGTACCGTGTGCATCGTCAGCACAGACGTACAGGCAATTATGACCCCGCGAGCGTTGAAAGCGCGTCCAGATGTCGGTTTGTACCTGCTCAAGCATATGCCCCAGATGTACCGGGCCATTGGCGTAGGGCAGTGCGCTGGTCACCAGAATATTGCGCTGGGGAGTGCTCATTGGATCGCGATCCGTCGATGAAAAAAGGGGCGCTACTATAGCTGTTTTGGGGTGGCATTTCATCCGCTGCAGCATTACGAATCGTCTTGTGTGCCCGCGCGAGCCAGACCATTGTTCAGCGCAGGCTCACTCCTTATACTAGCGCCCCGGCAGGCAAGGCCATTGTGGTCGCTGCAACGACGAGATCTGACGACTTTCTTAGATGAATAACATAAAGCACATTATCGCAGTGGCCTCCGGAAAAGGCGGCGTAGGAAAATCGACCACGACGGTGAACTTGGCGCTTGCACTGCAATCGCTGGGCGCGCAGGTGGGATTGCTGGATGCTGATATCTACGGTCCCAGCCAGCAAAAAATGCTGGGTATCGCCGACGACGTCAAGCCGGAACAGCAAGGCGGGCAATTCTTGCTTCCGGTAAAGGCGCATGGCCTGAAAACCATGTCGATGGGGTACCTGGCCAATGACCGTACGCCGATGGTCTGGCGCGGTCCTATGGCTGGCGGCGCGCTGGTGCAAATGCTGGAGCAGACGCTATGGGGTGATCTTGACTATCTGGTTATCGACATGCCTCCAGGAACCGGTGATATTCAGCTAACGCTCTCCCAAAAAGCCACGGTAGCTGGCGCGGTGATCGTGACGACCCCGCAGGACATTGCGCTTCTCGACGCACAAAAAGGCATTGAGATGTTTCGCAAGGTAAACGTGCCTATTCTTGGAGTGATAGAGAATATGGCTGTACATGTGTGTTCGCAGTGCGGGCACGAAGAGCACATATTTGGCGCTGATGGCGGACAGCGTATTGCGCAGGACTATGGTGTGCCGCTCTTGGCAAGCCTGCCGTTGTCACTGGCGATACGAGAGCAGACCGACGCGGGTAATCCGACTGTGGCGGCTGAGCCCGACTCCGTAGCAGCCGCGAGTTATGTGGCAGCCGCGGCGGCGATCCGCGAATCCCTCGATGGTGCGCAATCGGCAGGTGCGGCGGACTTTCCCAATATTAGTATTTCCGACGACTAGCCCCGACAGAAGCGGCCTTACAACTTAACTGTAATCATAGCGAGACAGACTTTGAGCATAAAAGCAGACAAATGGATTCGCCGCATGGCAGAGCAACAGGGCATGATCGAGCCCTTCGAGCCGGGCCAGGTCAGAAGCGGCAGCGATGGCGCGCGTCTTATCTCCTATGGTACGTCCAGTTACGGTTATGATGTGCGCTGCTCTGACGAGTTCAAAGTTTTTACCAACATTAACTCAGCCACCGTCGATCCAAAGGGTTTTGATGAGGGAAGTTTTGTTGATGTGCGCAGCGATGTCTGTGTCATCCCCCCCAACTCGTTTGCGCTCGCGCGAACCGTGGAATATTTCAGAATTCCCCGCAATGTTCTGACTATATGTCTCGGCAAGTCAACGTATGCCCGCTGCGGCATAATCGTCAACGTCACGCCGCTGGAGCCAGAATGGGAAGGCCACGTCACGCTTGAATTTTCTAATACCACCACATTGCCTGCCAAAATCTACGCTAATGAAGGCGTGGCGCAGATGCTGTTCTTCGAATCAGACGAGGTCTGCGAGACAAGCTACAAGGATCGTGGGGGAAAATATCAGGGTCAGCGCGGCGTTACCTTGCCTAAAGCGTAAGCGCTGTTAGGTTGGCGTCGCCAAATCACTCATTCAGCTGGTGTTAGCGTGCGTCCATTGATATCGGCGGCTACCAGGTTAACCTCAACTGGCTTGCCGTCTTCGATATGTACCGTTCGCACCATGAGGTAATCCCAGTCAGGAGCAATCCAGGTGTCGGACTTGCGGTCTGCATCGTCGTGCAAGCGCCCAAAATGCAAGGTATTCACAGGGCCCATGGGAGTCTGCAGCGTCTCTTCACCCAGATAGGCTAATTGATAATCTTTAATGCGCTTGCCGTCGGCAATGCGCAGAACCACATCTTCTTTGGGGGTGGGATCATTGATTAGCATCAGTCGTAGCTGTTCTTGTTGGCTCATACGATCCAGCGTGCCAGGGGAATAGGGTAGCTCATACCATTCCTTTTTATACAGGCTTCGGATGGTCTCTGCGCCTGGCGTGAAGTGAACTTCCCGGCGGCGGTTAACGAGTCCCGTGCCCTGATACACATAGGAGCGAGGTATTATTTGATCGCTGGCCACAGAGAATACGCTCACTTCGTGAAACCCAAAAACGATTATCTTGCCGCCGTTGGTGAGGGTGTAGTTCCCCTGGGTATCTTGCTTGAGTTGCCTGTTGAGGGTCAGACTCATTCCGCGTGTTTTCGTGGTGTACTGAGCGGAATAAGGGGTGAGGGGGCGAATGACGCTGTCTTTTTTCGCCGCGACACTGACATCTTCGGTATTTTCAGCTGCCGCCTTGCAGATGGTGATTGCCGCTGCCAGAAGTGCGGCAATCAGCGCTGACTTAGTGGAGATAGCTAGCATAATCCAGCCCCTTAGGCCCCAGAGCCTCTCCATCCAGGCACGCTTTTCCGCCCTTCAGGGATAACCGTTCGTCGACAAACCAGCTCGCGGCCAGAGGGTAGATGCTGTGTTCTTTTGAAATTACCCGCGATGCGAGTGTTTCAGCCGTGTCTTCTGGTTCAATGCTCACTCGTGCTTGGAGTATAGGCGGCCCGCCGTCGAGTTCTGGTGTTACGAAGTGCACCGTGACTCCGGCTTCGCTGTCACCGGCGTCTAAAGCGCGCTGATGGGTGTTTAACCCCGGATACTTGGGTAGCAAGGAGGGGTGAATGTTTAGCAGCCTACCTGCGTAGGGAGAGATAAATGTCGGGGTGAGGATCCGCATAAAGCCCGCCAATATGACCAGATCTACGCGATGAGCCTGCAGGCATTCCACCAAGGCGGCATCAAACGCTTCGCGGGATTCAAATTGCCGGTGATCCACCGCTTGTGTGGCTATGCCAGCCTCTTTAGCAAGCTCAAGACCTGCCGCATCTGGATTATTGCTGATCACAACGGCGATATCGGCGTTTAGCAGTCGCTTTTCGCAGGCTTGAATAAACGCCTGCATGTTGGATCCGCGCCCGGATATCAGAATGCCAAGGCGTTTTCTGCTGGCAAGGCTCACGACCTGAATGTTACCTCGTTTGCGCCTTCGGTGATTTCACCAATCACCCATGCCGGCAGTTCCAGGCCTTGTAGTAGCTCGATCGTGGCCGCCGCATCGCTTGCTGCGACACAAATCACCATGCCCACACCACAGTTGAACGTTCGGTACATTTCTTCCTCCTGAACATTGCCCTGTTGCTGCAGCCAGTTAAACACTGCGGGCCACTCCCAGCTGGCAGTGTCTATGCAGGCATTACAGTTCTCAGGTAGCACGCGAGGCAGATTCTCCAGCAGGCCGCCACCGGTTATATGTGACAAGGCTTTGACCTCCACCTGCTTAAACAGGTCAAGTAGAGGTTTTACATAGATAGTCGTGGGTGCAAGTAGAGCCTGTGCCAGTGTGGAATCCCCAAGAGGGTCTGTGAGGTTGGCGCCACTTACCTCAAGTATTTTGCGCACCAGCGAGTAACCATTGGAATGCGGTCCACTGCTGGGAAGGCCAATCAATACGTCGCCATCAGTGACTGAATCGCCGCTGATGATTTTGGATTTTTCTACAACCCCCACACAGAAACCGGCCAGATCATAGTCTTCGCCTTCATACATACCTGGCATTTCGGCAGTTTCACCGCCAACGAGTGCGCAGCCAGCCAGTTCGCAGCCCCTGCCGATGCCAGTGACAACGTCGGCCGCAGTGTCTATGTTCAGATTGCCGGTGGCATAGTAGTCGAGGAAGAACAGCGGCTCGGCGCCGGCAACCACCAGGTCATTGACACACATCGCGACCAGGTCAATGCCAATAGTGTCGTGTATGCCCAAATCCATAGCCAAGCGAAGCTTGGTGCCCACGCCGTCGGTTCCAGAGACCAACACCGGCTCTCGATAGCCGGCAGGAATTTCGCAGAGTGCGCCAAACCCTCCCAGTCCACCGAGCACTTCCGGTCGGGTGGTCTTGCTGGTTACGCCTTTGATGCGTTCGATCAGTGCGTTCCCGGCATCGATATCGACGCCAGCATCCTTGTAGCTTAGTGACGGCCTGTCAGACGTGTTGCTCATGGGGTTTCCCGTAGGCGAATGATGACTATTTGCGAGGTGCGCATTCTAGCGTGATTGGATGCTCACTTCACCATAGCCGGTATTTTTGCCAGTTCTCAGATTCCGATTGCACGCGAAATTATGGTGCACGAGAGGGTGCTGGTACACTAGGCAGCCATGTTCACTAGAAGGGCGGCGTGTTGCGTTCTCTTGTTTTTACTCTTTTGATCCTGCTCTCGGTATTCTCAGTATCCGGGAGAGCAGCCGTGGTAAGCGATCTTTACGAAGCCAGTGTGCCAGTTACCCAGCGTAGCGATGCAGCGCTGAGTGAGGCCGCGGGTAGAGCGTTGTCTCAGGTGTTCGTCAAAGTTTCCGGCTCCGAGGCCGTGTTGTCTTATCCGGAAGTTTCAGCTGCGGTGAAGAAAGCGCGTAGCTACGTTCAGCAGTATGCCTATGTGGCCGATGATGATGGTCTGCTGGCACGCTTTGAGTTTGATGCTGGCATTGTAACGGGAATCGTGACGGACGCTGGTGCGCCATTATGGACAGCCAATCGGCCGGAGGTATTACTTTGGCTGGTGGTGGATACCGCGCAGGGGCGGCGATTTATCACCACCGATAATGATCCGGAACAGGTTGCTCTATTGCGCGACGCATTCAACAAGCGAGGCGTGCCAGTGAGGCTGCCACTTTATGATTTGGCTGATTCCGCTGCTTTGAGCCCCGATCAAGCCTGGAGTCAGTCTAGTGACGCTTTGCGAGCGGCCTCAGCACGCTATGGCGTAAACGAAATTCTAGGCGGGCGCGCGGCACCACTGTCTACTGGCAGTTGGGTGGGAGACTGGACCTATCTAACAGATACCTATCGCCTCGATCGGTCCATTACTGCCAGTGATGACACTACATTTATTCGCGACGGTGTTGCCATCGTGGCGGAGGATATGGCGTCGCGGTACGCGGTGGCGGCGAAAAGGTCGCAATCCAGTGGTGGCGTTATGATGGTGGTCGATGGCGTGCGTAGCTATGGAGATTACGCGGGCATTGTGTCTTGGCTGGAGGGTCTGGAACTCATTAAGCACGCCAATGTGGAGCAGATCCGCGGTGAGCAGATCGAACTGCGCCTTATCGCCCCGGCCGATGCAGACCAGCTATCTTCTATTATTGAACTGAACGATCGTTTGGTACCGGTTCCGCAGGTTACCAACCCTGACAGGCTGACATACCAATGGCGGAACTAGACCCCACACCGTTGCCCCCCGTGCAGCGCTGGCCTGCTGTCCTGCTTGTGCTGGCAGGGTTTGGGCTGATGTTCTACGTGCTGCAGCCGATTCTCTTACCCTTTGTGCTGGGCGCGGTGCTCGCCTATCTGGGCGACCCTTTGGTTGATTATCTAGAGCGTCATCGCATGGCTCGCCCTGTGGGTGTCGCACTGGTGTTCTTGCTGTTCTTCACCGTAGTTACGCTAGGCCTGATCGTATTCATTCCGATGTTTTTGCAGCAGGTCAGCGCGTTGATACAGAAAGTGCCCGAGCTCTACGCTTGGTTCACGCAGGTGTTGATGCCCTGGGTGCAGTCGCGCCTTAGTGTGCCTATCGATCACCTGCCAGAAATCGACTGGACCGCGCAGTTAGTGGAGAACTGGAAGCAGTTGGGCAAAATGACGGCCACCACCCTGCGCAGTATCACTGGGTCGGGCGCTGATCTGCTGTTACTGATCGCTAATCTGGCATTGGTGCCTGTGGTTGCCTTTTATCTACTGCGCGACTGGGATCGTATTCTGGATCGTATGCTGGCAATGCTGCCTCGCGCGTGGCACAAACCTATGACCGAGATGGTCGGCGAAGCCGATGAAGTGGTTGGAGCATTCCTGCGCGGTCAGTTCATGGTGATGATCGCGCTAGGTGTGCTCTATAGTCTCGGTTTGTGGGCGGTGGGTCTGCAGCTGGCGCTGTTGTTGGGTGCTTTGGCGGGCTTGGCCAGTATTGTGCCTTACCTTGGTTTTATAGTTGGTATAAGCGCATCTTTTGTCGCGGCCTGGGCCCAGTTTGGCGAGTGGAGCGCGTTGCTGTGGGTGGCTTTGGTTTTTGCAATAGGGCAGGCGATTGAGAGCATGTTGCTAACGCCAATTCTGGTGGGCGATCGTATTGGCTTGCATCCCGTGGCGGTTATTTTTGCTCTTATGGCTGGTGGTCAGTTAGCGGGCTTTGTTGGTGTGCTAATTGCTCTGCCGCTGGCCGCAGTGATTATGGTGTTTGCCCGTCATGCTGTTGCCCGCTATCGTGCCAGCGATCTGTATGGCGGCGACTAGCGATGACAGCCAAGTTTGACTCTGCGAAACCGCCTTCACAGCGGTTGCCGGAGGATTCCCAAAAACAGCTCACTCTGAACGTTGGGCTTCGGGATGACGCCACGATTGACAACTTTCTGCTACGGCCTGCATTAGTGCCAATGATGGCCACGCTGACCCAGCAGCTTGAGCCCGCTGGGGAGCAATTCGTCTTTCTCCATGGTGCAGCTGATACCGGTAAGTCACATCTCTTACAGGCAAGTTGCCATCGCGCCAGTGGTGGGGCGCTTTATCTACCGTTGGCCGACCTCATAAATTTTCCACCCGAGCAGGTTCTCGAGGGTGTCGATACGCTGGGATTGGTGTGCATAGACGATGTACATCTTGTTGCGGGGCAGCAGCCTTGGGAGCATGCGCTCTTCCACGCCTTTAATCGTGCACGCCAGAGCGATTGTGCCTGGTTGCTAGCCGCTGATAATGCGCCGCGCAATCTCGATATCACTTTGGCGGATCTGCAATCGCGCTTGGGTTGGGGTGGTGTATTCAAGTTGCCCTCGCTCGATGATGCAGTACGCATTGAGGTGTTGCAGTTTAGAGCCGAGCGCCGCGGTTTAACGCTGTCCAGAGAAGTGGCGAACTATATCGTGTCCAGAGCGCCTCGAGCGCTGTCAGAGTTGATAGCGGTACTTGATGCGCTCGACAAAGCCTCGCTCGCTGAGCAACGAGCGTTGTCCATTCCGTTCGTTAAACAGTGCCTGGGTTGGTAGGGGTAACCTACACCAGCGAAAAGTCGTCCGAGTCGCGCGCAAAGGGAAAGCGCTGCCGATAGGTTTCAAGTTCCTCTGCCTTGAGTGTTGTGACGGCGGCTTGTTCAGTAGTCTCCAAGTCAAGCGCTAAAGAACCGTCGGCGCTTATAGCCAAGCTGTCGCCGCTATATTGATGATTGTTCTCGTCGCTACCCACCCGATTTACGCCGACTACGCAGGCCTGGTTTTCGATGGCTCGCGCGATCAAGAGTGCGCGCCAGTGTTGGACGCGCTTCTGTGGCCAGTTGGCCACGTATAGCATCAAGTCGTAGTGATCGCGATTACGTGAATACACCGGAAATCGCAGGTCGTAACAGACTTGCAGGTTTATACGCCAGTCGCGCCAAGTCACGACTTTCTGCTGTGTGCCGGGATGATACACGTCGGTCTCTCCCGCCATTCGAAACAGATGCCGTTTGTCGTAGTGCTGCGCGGATGCTGGCGTTACGAACAATAACCGGTTGGTAATCTGATCCCCTTCGCGAAATGCGATACTGCCCGCAATAGCGCAGTCGAATTTTTTGGCTTGTTCCTGCAGCCAGCGGAGCGTCGGGCCTTGGGCTGTCTCCGCTATGGCCTGCGCGCTCATCGAAAAGCCGGTGTTGAACATCTCCGGTAATACGATTAAATCCACGCAGCCTTCGGTGCAGTCTTCACTGGACTCCAGTAACTGCTCGATGTGCTGCCGATTTCGCTCGGGTTGTTCCCACACCAGAGTGCATTGCACCAGGCAAACGGTCAGATCTTGCATAGTACCTCCGCGGCTTGCAGTAATACGCTGTCGCTCTTGGCGAAACAAAAACGCAGCGGGCTCTGCTGCGGTGGTTCAGCATAGAAAACGGATATGGGTATGGACGCCACTTTTTTATTCTTTGTCCATTGCTCACTCACCAGTGTATCCGGCTCGGTCGTTATTGCACTGTAGTCCAGTAGCTGAAAGTAGCTGCCTTGGCTGGGCGTAAACGAAAAGCGCGAGTGCTCCAGTGCTCGTAGAAACAGATCACGCTTGGCCTGATAGAACGCACTAAGCGTGCCGGCATAATCTGGCTGTTCACGCATGAAATCGGCAAGCGCTAGCTGTACCGGTGTCACGGAGACAAAAGCAACATATTGATGCACTTTGCGCAGCTCCTGACTGAGCCGAGCCGGTGCCACGCAGTAGCCGGTTTTCCAGCCGGTCACGCTGAATGTTTTGCCGAACGAAAAATGCGCGAAGCTACGTTGCCGTAGACCGTCAAACTGCAACACACTCAGATGCTCCCGGCCATCGAAGACCAGATGCTCGTACACCTCATCACTGTTCACCAACAGGTCGTATTGCTCGGCAATGTCCTGCAGTTCCAGCATGTCCTGGCGGGAAAGCACGCTACCGCATGGATTGTGTGGAGAGTTGATCATGATCATGCGCGTGCGCGGTGTAATTGCTGCCCGCACTTGCTGCCAGTCGATGGAGAACTCACCGGCGACTAGAGGGAGATGAATAGCCTTGCCGCCGGCGAGCTCGATCGCCGGTTCGTAGCTGTCATAAACAGGGTCGAACACGATGACTTCATCGCCGGGGCGTATGCAGGCGGTGACAGCGCAAAAGATGCCCTCAGTGGCCCCAGGTACGACCGTAACTTCAGTCTCGGGGTCGCATGCTACATTTCGAAATCGATGCAGTTGAGCGCTGATTTGTTCGCGTAGTGCAGGTGCACCTGCCATCGGCGCATACTGGTTGTGCCCTTGACTCGCGTGCCGACCAAGCGCCTCGATCAAGGCGGCTGGGGCATCAAAATCAGGAAACCCCTGTGAGAGGTTAATGGCATTTTCCTTGGCTGCCAGCGCTGACATACGGGTAAATATGGTCGTGCCAATACGGGGCAATTTGGATTCAAGCTGCATTGAGGGTTCCCGATGTTTTAAAGCTGGGTGTCCAGTGGTAGCTCAGTAGAGTTTTTAATCTCGGTGACTGCCATGTGTGAGTGCAACTCACGTATCGAAGGGCTGGCGGTCAGTGTATTGCGTACGAACTCCTCGTAGTGACGTATGTCCCGAGTGACAATTTTCAGCATATAGTCCCAGATGCCGGTCATGGTATAGCACTCCATTACCTCCTGATGCTCAACGATGTCCCGCTCAAACTCCAGTAAGTTCTGGCGTCCGGTGGATGTCAGGTTGATGGTAGCAAAAACAACCACGTCCATACCCAGTGCGGCCCGATCCAGCAGGGCGACTCTGCGGCGAATGAGGCCATCTTCTTCCAGTCGATTGATACGGCGCCAGCAGGGTGATTGCGACAGGTTGACGCTCTCGGCAATCGCGGCGCTGCTGAGCGTAGCATCCGACTGCAGCAGCTTCATGATCTCAACATCTTGCGACGTGACGGCATTAGACATAGTTAGACCTAAATATCCATAAAGACGAATTAATTATGCAGATATTGCCATGCTCCATGGCTAAATAACATAGTTCTGCCCGTTAGATTGGGGCAAAATTCGTAAAATCTGATATTGGTGGGCAGGCGCATGGGCAAAGATCACTCCAAGACGATTCGCAAGGTGTCCCTTGACGATAAATACGCGCTGGACGCCACGCGTGCCTACATGACCGGCATTGAGGCGTTGGTGCGTTTGCCGATGCTGCAGCACCAGCGGGATCAGCAACGGGGCCTAAACACGGCGGCGTTTATCTCCGGCTACCGCGGCTCACCCGTGGGTGGGGTCGACCAGGCTATGTGGAAGGCCAAGCCATGGCTGGAAAAGCATAATGTTCATTTTCAGCCAGGGGTCAATGAAGATCTGGCGGCAACGGCGGTATGGGGTAGCCAGCAAACCAATCTGTTCGAGGGTGCCAAGTACGATGGCGTTTTCGGCATGTGGTACGGCAAAGGTCCGGGTGTCGACCGCAGCATGGACGTTATCAAGCACGCCAATGCGTTTGGAACCTCGCGTTACGGTGGTGTGCTGGCCGTAGCGGGTGATGACCACGCATGTAAGTCATCTACGTTGCCGCATCAATCAGAGCACATGTTTATTGGCGCCTCAGTGCCGGTATTAAGCCCTTCAAATGTGCAGGAAGTACTTGATCTGGGTATTTTTGGCTGGGAGCTATCGCGGTATAGCGGTTGCTGGGTTTCGCTGAAAGCCATTACCGAGAATATGGACTCGGCTATTTCTGCCGATATCGATCCGAACCGAATTCAAATCGTTATTCCCGAAGACTTTGAGCTGCCGGTTGATGGCGTGCATGGCCGCTGGCCTGACAAACCATTAGAGCAGGAGCTCCGTCTAAACAAATACAAAATTTACGCCGCGCGAGAGTTTGCGCGAGTGAATAATCTCAACCGTATCGTTATCGATAGCCCCAAGGCTCGTTTGGGCATTGCCACAACGGGCAAGGCGTATCTCGATGTGATGCAGGCTCTTGAAGATATGGGTATTACGGATGCAGTTGCAGCCGAACTGGGGCTACGTGTTTACAAAATTGGTATGAGCTGGCCTCTGGAGCCACGGATGTCGCATCAGTTTGCCGAGGGTCTCGAGGAGATTCTGGTGGTTGAGGAAAAGCGCTCCATCATTGAGGATCAACTCACCGGGCAGCTTTACAATAATCCGGTGGCCGCACGTCCGCGCGTGATTGGCGAATTTGATGAGCACGGCGCTGATCTGCTGCCTAACCTCTCCGAACTAACACCCGCGATGGTTGCTCTGGCGATCGCCAGCCGTATCAAGCGCTTTTATCAATCGGAGACTATGGATCAGCGCATACGCTGGATCGAAGAGAAAGAACGCTCCTTGGCTTTGCCGCGTGACACTATAGAGCGCGTGCCGCATTTCTGCTCCGGCTGTCCGCACAACACCTCAACCAAAGTGCCAGAGGGTAGCCATGCTCTTGGCGGTATTGGCTGTCACTACATGGCAACCTGGATGCCTGATCGCGAGACTCATACATTCACCCAAATGGGAGGCGAAGGTGCTACTTGGATCGGCCAGGCACCCTTTACAGAAACACCGCATGTGTTCCAAAACCTGGGCGATGGTACCTATTTTCACTCGGGCATTTTGGCGGTTCGCGCAGCTGTGTCTTCCGGTGTGAATATCACATACAAGATTCTCTATAACGACGCAGTCGCCATGACCGGTGGCCAACCTATCGATGGCAGTCTTAGCGTTGAAGACCTGATCTACCAATTGCGTGGTGAAGGTGTAAGGCGGATTGCCCTGGTGAGTGATGAGCCCGAAAACTGGCGCGGAGATTTCCGCTCCATCCCTGGTTACTCACTTCATCATCGGGACGAGATGGATACTCTGCAGAAAGAGCTGCGGGAATTTAAAGGTACGTCTGTCATTGTCTATCAGCAGACTTGCGCCGCAGAGAAACGTCGTCGTCGCAAGAAAGGCACATTGGTCGATCCAACCAAGCGGTTGTTCATCAATGACGCTGTATGCGAAGGCTGTGGTGATTGCAGCGTAAAATCAAACTGCTTGTCAGTGCTGCCCAAGGCAACCGAGCTGGGCCGCAAGCGTGAAATTGATCAGAGCGCGTGTAACAAGGATTACAGCTGTGCGAAAGGGTTCTGCCCAAGCTTTGTCACCGTGCTTGGCGGCAGCTTACGCAAGCCCAGCGCAGGTAAGGCGGATCAAACCATTCTTTTCGATCCACTGCCCGAGCCCACACTGCCTAATCTCGATCGTCCATGGAACACGGTTGTAACAGGGGTTGGCGGTACTGGCGTATTGACTATTACGGCACTGGTGGCGATGGCAGCGCATATCGAAGGTAAGGGCTGTGCCACGCTCAATCAAACAGGTCTGGCGCAGAAGTTCGGCGCCGTAGTCAGCCATGTGCGCGTCAGCCAAACTCAGGAGGGTATTCAGGCAGTGCGCATCCCCGCCGGTGAGGCTGATTTGCTACTGGGCTGTGATTTGGTTGTTACCTCTACGTATGAAGCGATGGGTAAAGCCGCGCAGGGGCGAACGCATACGGTTGTTAACAGCGCAGAGGTTCCAACATCGGCTTTCGTTCTGGACCCCGATGCCAAGTTTCCAACCAAAGCGATGCAAGACAAGGTCATCAATGAAGTGGGCGAGGACGACTGTCACTTCATCGATGCCACGCGCATAGCAACGCGTCTGCTCGGTGATTCTATTGCCAGTAATCTGTTTCTACTTGGCTTTGCGTGGCAGCGTGGCTTGGTACCTGTCTCTGCTGCTGCATTGGAGCAGGCGATTGACCTCAATGGCGTGGCCACAGACTTCAATAAGCAGGCCTTTTTGTGGGGTCGTCGGTGTGCTGATCAGCCCGATAAGGTGATGCAGGTGGTGGGTGAGGCAGATACCAAACCTCGCGCGCTGGATCTTGATGAGACGATTGCTGATCGTGTGCAAAGGCTGAGTGATTATCAGGATGCAGATTATGCGCAGCGTTATGTTGAGGTAGTCCAGCGAGTTCGAGGTACCGATCCGCGTTCGCAGGAAGCCAACTCCATCACGATGGCTGTAGCACGCAATCTATACAAATTGATGGCTTACAAGGATGAGTACGAAGTGGCTCGCTTGTATAGCAACGGCGAATTCAAGCAACAACTGAGAGAGAAGTTTGAAGGCGAGTTTGAGGTGCGCTTCAATCTTGCGCCACCGATGTTCAGTAAGCGAGACCCTGAGACTGGCCACCTACTCAAACGCGAGTTTGGCCCTTGGATTATGCAGGCGTTCGCTTTGCTTGCGCCTTTCAAGTTTCTGCGGGGCACCCGTCTTGACCTGTTTGGATACACGCAGGAGCGTAAGCAAGAGCGGCAGGATATCGCAGACTATATCGAGGTGTTGGAACAGCTCAGCGCGGGTCTTGACCAACACAATTATGAGCCGGCGTTGGAGCTGGCGCAGATTCCTCGCAAATTGCGTGGCTATGGGCACGTGAAGGATCGCAACCGTGAACTGCTTGCCTTAAGGCAGTCGGAGCTGCTGCGCATGTTCAATGGTGAGGTAGAACTATCCGCTGTAAAAATCGTCGAGGCGGCCTAACTCGCGCCTGTACGCCAATAATAATGAATAAGGAACTGTCATGAGTGTATTTTCAGCCCCGGCCTATGATGAGCACGAGCTCGTATCATTTCACACGGATTCACGGTCTGGTTTGCGAGCGATCATTGCCGTACATAACACGGTGTTGGGCCCGGGCGTGGGTGGCTGTCGTATGTACCCCTATGCTAGCGACGAAGAGGCTTTGCATGATGTGCTGCGACTCTCTAGAGGAATGACCTACAAGTCAGCGCTGGCAGGCTTGCCACTGGGTGGCGGTAAATCGGTAATTATCGGTGATCCACACATGCAGAAGAACCGGGCAATGATGTTGGCGATGGCTGATTTTGTGGAATCGCAGAGTGGCCGCTACATTGCGGCAGAGGATTCAGGTACAGGTGTTGACGATATGCGCGTCATGGCTGAGCGCACGTCTTTTGTTAGTGGACTTGAGGACAACGAGCATGGGGGCGACCCTTCGCCCAGCACGGCGTTGGGTGTGTATCTCGCGATTCGTACCGCCGTTAAACACAGACTCGGCGTTGATTCACTAGAGGGAGTAACGGTTGCTATTCAGGGGCTGGGCCACGTTGGCTACTATCTGGCTCGGCACCTAAGGGCGGATGGGGCGCGGGTACTGGGTGCTGATGTGAATCAGGAAAACCTGGATCGCGCCGTAGTCGATCTGGGAGTTGAAGTAGTGTCGCCGCAGGAAATCCTCTCGGCAAAGGCGGATGTGTTTGCGCCCTGTGCAATGGGCGCGGTCTTGAACAGTGAAACAATAGCTCAGCTGCGTTCTGGCATTATTGCCGGAGCTGCTAACAATCAGTTGGCTACCGAGGAAGATGGTCAGGCTCTGCAAGAACGAGGCATTCTCTATTGCCCGGATTTCTTAATCAATGCGGGTGGGATCATTGATGTACACCATCAGCGGGTTGGTTCGAGTAACGCCGTGAAGTTCGAGCACATTCAGCGCATTGAGAGCACGTTGGCAGAAGTACTTAAGCGGGCCGATGAATGCCATATACAGACACAGCAGATCGCCGAGCAACTCGCCGAGGAATACTTGGCGGCAGCTGGCAAGGCCGTTGCTCCATTGCGGGCAGTGGGTTAGGGAAGATTCTCTTTGGTGCCGCCTGGCACAGCGATGTCGTTTGGCTCTAGCTGCAGGTAGCGCCTGAGATAGTGTACTGCCAGATAAAAGGGCCCGGTATCCAGTAATGCGACTGTGGCCTTGAACAGGTAGTTGCTGCCAATCAATATCAGTAGTGTGTTAAACGCCATGTCGCCACGCATGAACGCGGCGCCGAAGGTTACTGTGATAACCATTACAGAATCGACCATCTGACTCATCAGTGTGCTGAAGTTGTTACGTACCCACAGGTACTTACCCTTAGTGACTCTTTTCCAGAAGTGAAAAAGCTGTACGTCACAGTATTGAGCGGCTATGTAGGCCAGCATGCTGGCGAATACGGCTCCAGAGGTCGTGGCGTAGATCAATTGGTACAGTCCCACACTGGTTTCTACAATGTCGCCATTGGGCAACGCCACTGGCTCAGCCAGTTGCAGAATCTGCCAGGGTGGCATGTTGTCTACCGGCACGGACGGAATAGCGTTTCCAAGAAACAGCACGAACAGGATAAGGAAGTTTAGTCCCAGTCCTACGCTGACCAGAAAGTTGGCCCTTGCCTTGCCGTAGAGCTCGCAGATCAGGTCGGTGCATAAAAAAGTTAGAGGATAGGGTAGTACACCTACCGCTAGTGCCATGGGGCCAAGTTGAACGAAGCGCGTAATACCGATCACGTTGAGCAGTGTCATTGCGCACAGGAACGTGCCCGCCAATATTAGGAATACCCGCTCCCTGCGCTCCCAGACCACTTCGAATGACGCCATGACTTAGGCCTCCTTCTGGCCAAGATTGGCGTGGAGTACAGAGCCGTTGATAACCGGGTTCTCGTGAGCCCAAAATAACAGTTCAGAGATCTCCTGGGGAGCGATCAATCTATCGAAACTATTCATTGCGCCGATAGATTGAATCACGCCACTGTCGTTGCCTAGATGAGTGCGCAGCATTTCGGTGTCGGTAAATCCCGGACATATCAGAGCGGTATGAATGCCGCTTCCCATTAGGTCCTGGCAGGTGGCACGCATTATCCCAAGTTGGGCGTGTTTGGAAACAACGTAGCTGAACGAACCGGGTACCGCCTTCTC
This sequence comes from Halioglobus sp., assembly GCA_039990395.1. Taxonomy (GTDB): domain Bacteria; phylum Pseudomonadota; class Gammaproteobacteria; order Pseudomonadales; family Halieaceae; genus CALINF01. The sequence goes on along the minus strand of JBDXFZ010000146.1, from coordinate 1,864,456 downwards.
TGACAAGGTACTGCCTACGTAGAGAAGACTAGAGCTCCGCGGCATCAATGGGAGAAGTGCTTGATTCAGGCTATTGATGGCAACCACGTTAGTCTCCAGTACCGCTCTCAAATCATCGCTGGCGCAAGCCTTTGTACTGTCTTTGCGCATCTGCGCAGCGTTGTGGATGAGGGCGACCTTGGCGGATTGACTTACCTGCTGTGCAATGCCTGCGCAGGCAGTGGTAATCGAGCTGTCGTCCGCAAGATCGACAGAGATATTCTCCACACCCTCAATGGGGCATGCGCGACGAGAGAGGTTGAATACGGTGTATCCCTCGCGCAGAAACCGTTCCGCTGTGGCGCATCCTATGCCAACACTGGCACCTGTTACGATTGCTACCTTCATTGAGAGGCCCTATCTAATTGGTATTGGTTCAACATTCTTGACCGCATCATAGCGTATTGGCGTCGTCCTGCTTAGCTGTTGCAACGACTAAACAGCGATAGCGGAACCACTTTGCATATCAGCCATGGTCTACACTAGTGCTAGATATCAGTGTAGATGGAGGCGCTATGGGCGACCTGACACTTTCTACAACGGCAATGTGGGCCGAGATTATAGGCGCAGGCAGTATTGTTACGGGTTTGATCGTCGGTTGGTTTCAGTTACGCAATTTTCGTATCCAACAGCGCGATGTCGTGGCAATCAATCTCGCACAGACTTTCTATAGTAAAGACCTCGCTCGCGCCATCACCCTGATTCAGCAAGTTCCAGATGGTGTCTCCAGAGAGGAACTGCGTCAGCTTGGATATGCTTACGAAGAGGCAGCCATTACCGTCGTTACGTCGTTTGAAACCATGGGTCTCTTGGTTTTCAAGCGCATTGCGCCTATGGAACTGGTCATGGATCTTGCAGGCGGTATTGTCTCGGTGATGAACCGTAAACTGGGTAGTTGGCAGGAGGAGTTACGCATTGAGCAGGATCAGCCGTCGTGGGGTGAATGGTTTCAGTGGCTCGGAGAGCAGGCGCAGCGCCGCAAAACGACAAAAGTACCCGCCCATATTGAGCACCGAGACTGGAGCTAGCTTGCACAAGAGGCTGTGAGTCAACACAATAGAGAGCAGTTCATGATGGATTTGTTACATGGAACGATTGACCACACTGCTGATAGACAAGGAAAGCCACAAGTTCTCCGCTGCGCATTACACCATTTTTTCTGCGCAGGAACGTGAGCGGCTGCACGGCCACAATTACTCGGTATCCGCCCGCTTTGTAGCACCCATGGGCGACAATGGCTTTTCGGCGGACTACAACGTGTATAAGTCCCGCCTGAAAGTCCTGTGTGACGAGCTGGACGAGTACATGATTCTCGCAGGCGACTCGCCCTATCAATCTATCGAGCAGCAAGGTAAAAACTACCTCGTTCGTTTTGCCCAGGATGAAATGCGATTCCTGTGCTGCGATACGTTGGTACTGCCTATTACCAATGCTACGGTGGAGGAATTCTCCCACCATTTACTCGGTCGCCTGCTGGAAATTTCCAAGGGAGACGATTTACGCGAGGTGGAAGTTTGCGTGGCCTCTGGTCCCGGTCAGAAAGGCTGTGCGCTCTGGGTTGCCTGATACGCTTTCCCCAAGAGGCATTTTTCCCTATGCTAAGAGTTGGTTGATTTTTGCACAGTGTGAATTAGCAAGTGGCTCGCAATACAAAAAATACGTCTAATAAAAATGGAGAAAACACTATGTCGATGAGCAAAAAACTGGGCGCCGAATTTATCGGAACTTTCTGGCTTGTTTTAGGCGGATGCGGTAGCGCCGTGCTGGCTGCTGGCTTTCCCGAGCTCGGTATCGGATTTGTTGGCGTCTCCTTGGCGTTTGGTCTGACAGTACTAACAATGGCTTTTGCTATTGGGCACATATCGGGTTGTCACCTCAACCCGGCGGTTTCAGTGGGTCTCATGGTAGGTGGACGATTCAGCGCTTCGGAGTTGGGGCCTTATGTTGTGGCTCAGGTGTTAGGCGGCATCCTTGGCGCGGCGGTTTTGTATGTGATCGCTACTGGGCAGGCCGGGTTCGAGACTGCTGGTTTTGCCTCCAATGGGTACGGTGAGCATTCTCCTGGAGGATACAGCCTCGTTGCTGCCTTGGTTACTGAGATAGTGATGACTTTCATGTTCCTGATTATCATTCTGGGTGCAACTGACAAGCGAGCCCCAGCAGGTTTTGCCCCGATCGCTATCGGCCTGGGTTTGACATTGATTCACTTGATAAGCATTCCAGTGACCAATACCTCTGTAAACCCGGCTCGCAGCACCGGCGTTGCGCTGTTTGAAGGGGGCTGGGCCCTGTCACAGCTATGGCTGTTTTGGGTAGCCCCCATTGTTGGTGCGGCGCTGGCAGGGGTTGTTTACAAGTGGCTCGGCAGCGAAGAGTAGTCTTCGCTATTACTCGCTACTGCGCACTCAGGCTGCGATGCCGCTGTGTCGCAGTAGTGGTTCTATACTAGGCTCTCGACCTCGGAAATTGACGAAGGCGGTCATGGCATCAACTGAGCCGCCGACCTCGAGAATAGCCGATCTGAAGTCGGCACCCGTGTCAGGATTAAAGATACCTTCCTCCTCGAATCGCGAGAAAGCATCCGACGACAGTACCTCGGCCCATTTGTAGCTATAGTACCCAGCCGCATAGCCACCCGCAAAAATGTGCGAGAAGGCGTTTTGAAACTTGTTGTAGACAGGTGGAATCATCACTGCGACCTGCTCTCTAACCTCGTCCAGCAAAGCTTGTACGGTAGAGGCATCACCCCCGTGCCACTCGTTGTGCAGACGAAAGTCGAATAGCGCAAACTCCAGCTGTCTACACATCGTAATAGCAGACTGAAAATTTCTGGCATCTAATAGTTTTTCCAGCAGCGTATCCGGGAGAGGCTCTCCAGTTTCGTAGTGACCTGAAATAAAGCGTAATGCGTCACGCTCCCAGCACCAGTTCTCCAGGAACTGGCTGGGCAGCTCAACTGCGTCCCAAGCCACGCCGTTGATACCGGACACGGAGGCTACCGTCTGATGTGTCAGCATATGGTGCAAACCATGGCCAAACTCGTGAAACAGTGTGGTGAGCTCCATGCTGGTGAGCAGGCTGGGCTTGGCACCGACTGGTGGGGTGAAGTTACAGACCAGATACGCCACCGGTAACTGAAGCTCACCTGCTTGTACGCGCCGGATACGGCAGTCGTCCATCCACGCTCCGCCTCGCTTACCCGAGCGTGCATACAGATCGAGGTAGAATCGGGCGATGGGTTTTCCCTCTAGGTGAATCTCAAACAGTCGCGCATCCTCATGGTAGTTATCGAACTCCTTCACCTCGGATATCTCGATACCGTAGAGACGATTCGCTACTTCAAACATGCCATTAAGTACGGTGGGTACAGGTAGGTAAGGCCGGATTTCTTCCTGCGACACTTCAAATCTATCTTGCTTGAGCTTCTCACTGAAAAAGGCCGCGTCCCAAGGTTGCAGGTCCGGATGGTTGTGCTGGCTTGCCGCGTATTCTGCGAGTTCCTGCCATTCTGTTTGAGCCTGGGGATGGGATTTTTGCGCCAGATTGTTGAGGAACTCCAGCACGCCATCGGTGGAGTCAGCCATCTTGGTGGCCAGTGAGAGTTCAGCGTAACTGGTAAAGTCCAGAAGAGTAGCCAGTTCCTGTCTCAGATTGAGTATCTCTGTAATCAGCTCGCTATTATCAAACTGCCCCGCATTGGGGCCGAGAGCTGAGGCCCGTGTGCAATTTGCCTCATACACGGCCTGACGTAATTTGCCGTTGTTACAATAAGTGAGCACAGGCTGATAGGAGGGGAAGTCCAGCGTGATGACATAGCCTGTTTCGCCGGCTTGCTCTGCCGCCTGTTTTGCATTCTCCAGCGCAGACTCTGGCAGTCCGTCCAAGTCCTCACGGGTCAGCGTCATTTTCCATGCGTCAGTAGCATCCAGAACATGCTCGCTGAATTCGCTCCCCAGTTTGGATAGACGCTGCTTGATTTCGCCAAAGCGCTGTTTGTGTTGATCCGAAAGTGATACCCCGGCCAGTCGGAAGTCGCGAAGCGCATTCTTGATGGCCTTCTGCTGAGCGGGTTCAAGTAATTCGAAGTCGCTGCGTTGCGCAATTTGTTCGTAGGCCAGGTACAGTGCCTCGTGTTGCCCCATCCATGTACTGTACTGTGATAAAAGCGGTAAGCACGCGTTATAGGCCTCACGAATCTCATCGCTGTTAAGAACGCCATTGAGGTGCCCCAGTGGCGACCAAGCACGGGCGAGGTCATCATCCATATCCTCAATGGGTTGCATCAAATTATCCCAGGTGTAGTCCTGGTTGGCCGACAGCAGCTTGTCGATAGTCTCCTTATTGCGTTCGATCAACGTGCTTATGGCGGGCTCTGCGTGTTCAGGCTTGATCTGGCTGAACGCGGGCAGGGAGTGATTTTCAAGCAGGGGATTACTCATGGCGGTATACTTCGTTGCTTAGTGCGAGGCGCAATTCTAACTGATTTATCCCAGAGGAATACATGAACAAGAATATCTCCATGCTGTTGAACACTTTCTGCGTATTGATGCTGCTTTCTATGCCCAGCTACGCTTTACCGCCCCTGTCAGGAAGCGATGTTTTTCAGCTGAGTTACGCTAGCAACCCGGTTGTGGACACACGGGGCGAGCGGGTGATTTATCTGCGTCATAGCATGGATATTATGAAAGACCGCGCGCGTAGCAACCTTTGGATTGTTGATGCTGATGGCAGCAACCATCGCCCCTTGGTTACTGGCGCCGTCAATGTCAGCTCTCCCGTGCTGGCGCCGGACAACAATCGACTAGCCTATGTGACGCGTGATGAGGTGGGTTCGCAGATTTTTGTGCTCTGGCTGGACTCGGGTCAAACTGCGCAATTGACCCGCTTGCCATATTCTCCCAAACGACTGGCGTGGTCGCGCGATAGCCAGTCGCTTGCGTTCACAATGTTGGCTGCAGAAAAGCCGCCCACCATCGGCAAAATGCCGGCCAAGCCTGCGGGAGCGGAGTGGGCAGAACCGCCCGTTGTGGTAGATCGTACGGTGTATCGCAATGATGGCGCGGGCAATAAGCCGCACGGTTTTGATCATGTGTTTGTGATTAGCGCAAACGGCGGGAGCCCCCGGCAGCTGACAAACGGTGATTTTCATCACAGTGGCCGTATTGACTGGGCTGCGGATGGTCAATCGCTGTACCTGTCTGCCAACCGTAATACCGACTGGGAACTGAACGTGGTGAACTCTGATATTTATCGCGTGGAGCTCAGGGATGGCAAGGTTACAGCCCTCACCGACCGGCAGGGCCCTGATAGTAACGTCACAGTCTCGCCGGACGGAAAAATGCTGGCCTACACGGGTTATGACGACCGCAAAATGGGCTACCATCGTCAGCGACTCTATGTGATGAAAGCGGATGGTTCTTCATCACGAGAGTTGCTGCCTGAGTTAGATCGGGATATCGCATCACCTCAATGGTCAGATGATGGTCGCAGGATATTCTTTCGATACGACGACATGGGCAATACCCTACTGGCATCGACTGACTTGTCTGGTCGGATGAGCACACATGCAAAGGACCTTGGTGGTAAAGCGCTGGGGCGTCCCTATGCTGGTGCCGACTACGCTGTGGGTGGCAAGGACGTCTTTGCCTTCACCTCCGGCTCGACGGCTCGCCCGGCTGATATCTCGGTAGGCCGCCGCGGGAGCTCCTCTATTCGCCAGGTGACTGCGCTCAATGAGAACCTTCTACCGTACCGCGAGTTGGCCGAGGTTGAGGAGCTGTGGGTTAAATCTTCAGTTGATGGCCGTGACATTCAGGGCTGGATAGCTAAACCTCCTGGCTTTGATCCAGCCAAATCGTACCCGCTGATTCTGGAAATTCACGGTGGCCCATTTGCCAATTATGGATTTCGCTTCTCTGCTGAGGTGCAACTTTTCGCCGCCGCTGGCTACGTGGTGTTGTATGTGAACCCTCGCGGCAGCACCAGTTACGGTGAGGAATTTGCCAATCTGATACATCATGCGTATCCCGGCAAGGACTACGATGACTTGATGTCGGCCGTGGACGGGACGATTGCCAAGGGTTACATCGATCCCGACCAACTCTATATTACCGGAGGCAGTGGCGGTGGAACGTTAACCGCGTGGACAGTGGGCAGCACCGACCGTTTTCGCGCCGCAGTAGTCGCTAAACCGGTGATCCACTGGACGAGCTTTGCGCTAACCGCTGACATCTCGCCGTTCTTTACCCAGTATTGGTTTGGTGCCATGCCCTGGGAAGACAATGCAGCGTATTGGAAGCGCTCACCTCTGTCGTTAGTGGGTAATGTGGAAACCCCGACTATGCTGCTAACCGGTGAGAACGACTTAAGGACGCCGATGCCTGAGACGGAACAGTACTACCAGGCATTGAAGCTGCGTGGGATTGATACTGCCATGGTCAGAATTCCGGGCGCCTCACATAGCATCACGAAGCGCCCCAGCAATTTGATCGCGAAAGTGGTGGCAATTTTGGCATGGTTTGAGCGTTATTCAGGTAAAGCGGACGACGAGGCCGTCGACCAAGGGTCCTGATTCCGGTGGGGGAGGGCTAGGTGTCCTCAGTCTTGGCCCAGGGGCTCTTTTTCTTCATCAGCGGAGCGAAACCATCATTACCGCTCTGCTGTTGAGAAGAAGCGGCGTCGCGGTTCTTACTTTTTGGCTTGCCTTTATTCTTCTTATCACGAGCCCGAACTTTTTTCGGTCCGTTCTTTTCCGACGATTTACGTTTGCTACCAGCGGCTTTGCCAGAGGACTTCTGTTTCTTTGGCCCGCTATAACGGGCTTTGAGCCCGGGTAATGTCCGGTTTTCAAATTCCAGTGATAGATAACGCGAAATAGATGCCATCAAGTTCCATTCATTGGCATCAATAAGTGAAACAGCCTCACCTCGTGCGCCCGCGCGACCGGTGCGGCCTGTACGATGGAGGTAGTCATCTCCGCTGCGGGGCAGATCATAGTTCACAACTTGCGCCACGTCCTTTAAGTCCAGCCCTCGCGCAGCCACATCGCTGGCGCAGATAATATCAATTTTGCCATTGTTGAATCGCTCGATAACCAGCTTACGGTCTTCGGTACTAAGCTCACCGTGCAGCGCTGCGCAACGCAGTCCTTGATGTCTTAGCAGCCCTTCGAGACGCTGCGCCGTCGCCCGCTTATTGGCAAACACGATAGAACGCTGGGATTTCTGTTGCAGCAAGCTCACCAGCAGTTTGTTTTTGTGCTCCATGCTGTCTGCCAATATGCGCTGATGCGCAATACTGCTATGTGGTTGTCGTACCGTTCCGACAGCCACCGAAACGGGTTCATCCAGAATTTCTTTGGCTACAACGCCAAATCCTGAATGCTTTAACGTTGCAGAGAGAAGAAATACCTGTTTGCTGTGACTGCATTGTTTCGTAATGGCCAATACGTCGTCGCGAAAGCCCATATCCAGCATGCGATCTGCTTCATCCAAGACCAATGCCTTGAGCTCTGCGAAGTCGACACTTCCGCGCTCACAATGCTCCAGCAGTCGGCCAGGCGTACCGATTATGAATTCCGGGTTCTTGCGAAATAGCGCACGCTGATACTTGAAATCGGCCCCTCCTGTAATCGCCTGCGCTTGAAGGGGCGTTTTTTTCAACAAATCGCGACACTGCTTCATGACCTGTCGGGCCAACTCGCGGGTTGGAACAATAACCAACACCAAAGTACCAGCGGTTTTGCTGGTAGGTTCACTGAGTAACCGCTGAGCGATTGGCAGCAGATAAGCCAACGTTTTCCCGCTACCGGTTTCTGCGCTTATCTTGAGGTCTTTGCCAGCCAGTGCCGGCGACAGCACTTGCTCCTGAACGGGCGTGGGTTGTTCCAGACCAAGCGCATCCAACCCCAGCCTTAGCTGGTGATCCAGATTGATATCGTCGAACACGGGGTTTTCCTCGAACAAACATGGTGATTTTTTCTGAATCAATAGTAACCGAACTCCAGCATAATGTGGCGGTTATTAGAGGAATCCGTCATGTTTCGATACACGCTATTGCTACTAATCGCTTTATCTTCGCTCTCATTGACCGCAGCAGAGCCTAAAGCAGACCAACGGGAAACTATCGGCCTGGTGTTGGCTGGCGGTGGAGCGCGAGGGATTGCGCATGTCGGCGTTATTCGCGCGCTTGAAGAGATGCAGGTCCCAATAGATGCTGTGGCGGGTACGAGCATGGGGGCGTTGGTTGGAGGCTTGTACGCCTCGGGTATGACTGCCGATGATCTCTATCAGGTGGTTACCACCATGGATTGGGATCTGGCCTTCGAGGATGCGGTAGATCGCGACGAATTACCCCCGCGACGCAAGAGTGACGACTACGACTTCCCATCCGATCTCAATTTCGCATTCAAGGACGGCAAGCTATCGATACCTCTTGGGCTGATACAGGGGCAGCAGGTTCGTCAAATTATCAAGGAATTAATGTTGGACGTTGTCCATGTGCGCGATTTCGATCAATTGCCAATACCATTTCGTGCGGTTGCGGCCGATATCGAATCAGGTGATGCATATGTGTTTTCTCAGGGTGATGTAGTGACTGCGATGCGAGCCAGCATGTCACTGCCGGGTCTGCTTGCGCCTGTTGAGCACGACGGGCGATTACTCGTGGATGGTGGGGTAGCCAATAATATTCCCGTCGATGTCGCCCGAGCAATGGGTGTGGATCGGCTTATCGTTGTTGATATTGGCACGCCGTTGTTGAAAAGAGATGAGATCAATAGCGTTGTCTCGGTTGCTGAACAAATGGTTGGTTTTCTCACGCGAAAGAACTCCGTGGCACAGCTGGAAACATTGGTTGATACCGATGTACTGATTACACCTGATCTGCAAGGCATGGGCATGCTCGCGTTTGATCAAGACATTGCTATTTATCAGCGAGGCTATGATGCAGCAGTTGAGAGTCGCTCGCAGATAACAGGCTTGTCGCTACCGGGCGAGCAGTGGGAAGAGCACATAGCATCTAGAGTGATACCCGAGCGTATTGTTGCGCCAATCCAGTTCATAGCGATAAAGAACGACAGTGGGGTTTCGGATGAAATTATACGCGTGCAACTTGAGCAGCCTTTGGGTGAGCCTCTTGATCGTAGGCTTCTCAACGACAACATTGCGTCAATATATGCGTTAGACCACTGGGAGATTATTGATTACCAGGTCACAACGGACGAGCGGGGAACAGGTTTGCTGGTGGATGCCCGCGCCAAAAGCTGGGGTGGCGATAAACTCAAGTTTGGGCTGGGGCTTATTACCGACCTCGATGGGTCGAGTGATTTCAATTTGGGCGCAAGCTATCTTCGCAAAGGCGTTAACGAAAGGGGCGGTGAAGTGTATAGCCGCGCGCAGTTGGGCGATACCGTCGTATTTAGCGGCCAATTTTATCAACCACTTGATCTGCGATCGCGTTACTTCGTGGTCCCCTACGCAAGTTACACCGATAATCAGGTCTATACGCTGGGGCCAGAGTATGAAGCTGAAGATGTAGTCGGTGCTTGGCGGGTCAAGCGGCTGGAGGCCGAGCTGGCGGTGGGCGCGAATGTGTTTTCCAGTACGCAGCTGCGCCTGGGCGCCAATGTGGCCCGAGGCGAATACGAAGTCGATATTGCTGTTTCCAGCGACCTAACGGAAGATGATTTTCGTGAGGGTTCGGTGTTCGCGTCCGCGCGCTACGATACGCTCGATCGCGCGTTCTTCCCGACTCAGGGTAATTTTTTATACGTAGACTATGAGGCGCAACGAACGGGTCTGGGCAGTGATGCGAGTTTTGAGCGTTGGATGGCGATTGGTCAGAGTGCTTTCAGTTTTGGCGGGCAGAAGCGCAACACGATTATATTTACTGCGCGGACCGGGCAGAGCATTGATGCACCCAATACGCCCCAGAACTATTTCCAGTTAGGCGGTCTGTTCAATGTTTCAGGTGTGGCGCAGAACTTTTTCTCAGGACGCCAGATGGCGTTTGTGATGGGTCAATACCAGCGTAAACTTACTGCCAACTCGGTCATTCCAATTAATCTGCCCGTGTACGCTGGATTCTCAGTTGAAGGAGGCCGACTCTGGCAGGACCGGTCAGACGTTGATCTTGGTGACCTTACTGCTGGCGGTAGCGTCTATCTGGGTATTGATTCACCAATAGGACCTATGTATCTGGCATACGGTCGAACTGAGGATGACCTCGATGCCCTCTATCTGTCGCTGGGCTGGCCGTTCCTGAGCAACCTCAACAGGTTGGGGCGCTGATGAGACCATTGGCGCGCAGGTTTTATGCTAGTCTCCGCCTAATTGCTTTGAGAACGCTTATTGTATGAGTCTATCTGCTCGAATTTTCCTCGGCTTGGTGCTGGGGATAGCCACGGGGCTATTTTTCGGAGAAATGGTGGCGGGTTTGAAAGTGTTTGGCGACATTTTCATCAAACTGCTTCAAGTGACGGTGCTCCCATACATCATTGTGTCGCTGATTGCAGGCTTCGGGCGCATGCAACTCGACCAGGCCAAGCGGCTGGCGGTGCGTGGTACTGCTGTGCTACTGGCCATCTGGGGTTTGGCACTGCTGATTATCTTTGCAGGTGCACTGGCGTTCCCCGATCTCGATACGGCCTCTTTCTTTGGCAGCGCTGTATCTGAGTCGCCACCACAGGTAGATTTGTTAGCGCTCTATCTCCCGTCTAATGTGTTCTTTTCTCTATCCAATAATTTGGTTCCCGCCGTCGTATTCTTTAGTATTTTGGTTGGTGTGGCGCTGATTTCTGTGAAGGACAAATCGGGTGTACTAGTCATTTTTGATGGCCTGAGCGAGGCGTTGTCCAGCATTAATAGCGCTATCGTTAAGCTCACACCCTATGGAATATTTGCAATAGCTGCCTCAGCGGCTGGCACAATGACAATCGAAGAGCTTGGTCGGGTGCAGGTTTACCTGATCACGTATATCAGCATTGCATTACTCATCACCTTCTGGGTGTTTCCCGGTCTGGTCTCGGCGCTCAGTGGTATTCCCTTTCGGCAGGTACTGGTTACCTTCAGGGATACGCTGATAACAGCATTTGCTACTGGAAATCAGTTTGTGGTGCTGCCGCAGATCGCAGAGAACTGTAAGCAGCTGTTGAAAGATCAGCAATTAGGCAGTGAAGAGACTGATTCGGCGATAGATATCATCGTGCCGGTATCTTTCAATTTTCCATCACTGGGTAAATTGCTGGTGTTGTTGTTTGTTTTGTTTGCCGCGTGGTTCACCGATACCGAACTCAACTTTGCAGACCGGATATCGCTGGCATTCAATGGGCTGTTCAGCCTCTTTGGCAGTATTAATATTGCTGTGCCTTACCTACTGGATTCTCTGCGGGTACCAACCGATATGTTCCAGTTGTTTCTGGTGACTGGCATCGTTGTAGGTCGTTTTGGGGCCATGCTGGCCGCGTTACATATCATCGTGCTAAGTGTGCTGGGAACGCTTGCACTATCTGGCAAGCTGTCCATTCGTTCCACTGCGTTATTGCGTTACGTGTTTACAACTTTCATCGCCATGTTTGTCCTCGTGGTTGCGCTGCGCGCTTACTTCTCGGTATTTGTCCCTGAAACGCCTCCACGTGAAGAGGTGCTTGCTGGAATTGAGCTGATGCAAGAGCGGGTTAGCGCGCAGATATCCCAGACGGTTCCCGATGCCAGCGTGACGCAACTTGCAGGTACCCGGGTTGACCATATTCTGAGAACCGGAGTCTTGCAGGTGGGCTATCGCCCGAAGAACTTGCCCTGTAGTTTCCTGACGCCAGATGGTGAATTAGTCGGGTTTGATGTAGAGATGGCTCATATACTGGCCGAAGACCTTGGTGTTGATCTGGAGTTCGTTCCGTTCGAGTTTGATGGTCTAAAGCGCATGCTGACCTCTGGCCAGATAGATGTAGCGATGTCCTGTATTGCGAGTCTGCCCGATCGCTACGCCTTGGCTTCATTCTCACGGCCGTATCTCGATCTGACCCTCGCATTTATCGTGCGGGACCATGAGCGTGAATTATTTTCACAGCTGGATTCCTTAAGAGCAGAGAAAGAGCTGACGATTGCGCTGGTAAGTTCGCACTATTTTGCACCGAAAATAAATCGTCTTCTTCCCAATGCAAATATAGTGCAGCTCGAGTCAGCCGAAGATTTTTTCGATGGCAACGGTCAAGGCGCTGATGCTTTGTTGTTGTCTGCTGAAGAGGGCAGTGCCTACAGTTACCGTTATCCGCGCTTTGCCGTTGCGAAACTGGAGCAGGGCTCTATCAGATTACCCGCGGGTTACGCTGTGCCCAAAGGCGATATAGAGATGCTCGAGTTCATCAGCAACTGGGTAGATCTCAAGCGAAAGGAAGGCGTGATAGATGCGCTGTATGACTATTGGATGCTTGGAGGTGTCGCCAAAGCGAAGGAGCCGCGCTGGTCTATCGTCCGCAATGTGTTGAACTGGGTGGAATAGACGCAATACGGAGCAAATGCGTGGCAATCCTTGTGATTGCAGCTAGAATCAGTAACTAGTAAATTCGACCCATAGCCTCTGGAATACGTCTTATGCGCCGCCTGATTATTGTCTTTCTCTCTGCTTGCTTGCTCACTCTTGCCGGTACTGCCAGCGCCGCCAGCCAATACGATATTAAAGCACCCGGACGCGTGGTGGCTTTTGCCGATGTTCACGGTGCTTACGATGACTGGGTAGCATTATTGCAGCAGGTAGGCGTGGTGGATGACCAATTGAACTGGGCGGGAGGCAATACTCACCTTGTTTCCCTGGGTGACCTTATAGACCGTGGCCCCGGTTCGCGCGATGTTGTGGAGCTACTCAAAAAACTGGATGGTCAGGCGGGGTCTAAGGGCGGCGCAGTGCATCTGGTATTGGGGAATCACGAGGTCATGGTGATGACTGGCGACCTGCGTTATGTCTCTGCAGAAGAGTTTGCCGACTTTGCGCCCGATGAAACTTCCGCTGATCGTGACGCGGCGTTTGCGCAGTACAAGCGCTTTAACAGTGGCGGAGACGATGCGACGTTGAGGAGCGCATTTGATAGTAGTTATCCCGCGGGGTTCTTTGCCCTGCGCGAGGCGTATTCAACCACGGGAGACCTCGGCAGTTGGCTCAAAGATAAGCCCTTCGTGCTCAAGGTTAACGACAAGGTTTATATGCATGGCGGTATCGCCAGTATCTCCAGCGAAGAGAGCCTCAACTCTCTCAATGAGACACTTGAAGGTGAGTTGCAGGGTTTTCTGGCGAGTATGGACACGCTGCGAGAAGCCGGTGTAATGCCATGGCACGTAAGTTATCACGATCGCTTGCAGTTTTTGAATGCGCGAGCGGAGGAGTTTGCCAAGCTTAACCCAGGGCAGCGTGCGCCATGGTTCAAGCAGTTAAAGGAAGTGTTTGATGCACAGGAAGCGTTTGTCTTTAGTGAAGACAGCCCGAATTGGTATCGGGGGACGGCGATGTGTCACCCCTATGCCGAATCGTTCAACACGGAGCGATTTCTCAAGAAGGTTAAAGCCAAGCACTTAGTCATGGGTCATACCCCAACTCGGGGCGACGTGCAGGCCCGTATGGAGGGGCTGGCCATTCGCCTGGATACAGGCATGCTCAAAAGCGTCTACAAGGGCAGGGCTTCTGCGTTGATCTCAGAAGGCGGTGCGCAATATGTGCAGTATCTCGGTAGCACAGAGCGCCTGCAGCCTGTAGAGGAACAGTTCAGCTTGTCGCAGAAATTGTCGGCGATGTCGGACGTCGAGCTCGAAGATTTCATGCGCACAGCCGAAGTAGTCTCGGTCAAAGACATTGGTACGGGTATCACCAAGCCCAAGCGCGTAAGTCAATCCCGCGATGGCGTCGTCAACGATGCGGTGTTCAAGTACGAAGACACGCATCCTGGTCTGGAGTCAAAATCATCCTATTCACCTCGTCGGAATAATGACGCTGATCGTTATCAGTACGATGTTGCTGCTTACAAACTAGATCGCATGCTGGGGTTGCAGATGGTACCCACCTCGGTGCTTTCTGAAGTCGAAGGTGAAGAGGGGGCGCTGTCAGATTGGGTAGAAAACGCCATCAACGAGCGCGATCGTCTGGAAGATAATGTGCCATTTGGCGGTTACTGCAAACAGAAAGAGCAATATCGGCTGCGCTTTGTGTTCGACATCCTGATCTATAACGAAGACCGAAATCTGACGAATATTTTGTGGACCAAAGACGATTTTATGTTGAAGTTCATTGATCACAGCCTGGCGTTCCGCTCTACGGAAAAACGTCCCAAGCAGTATCGCAAGGTGACACTGCTGGTCTCCGACCTGCTGCGCAGCCGTCTTCAAGGCTTGAATCAGGCCGATCTTACAAAAGCGCTGTCTGGCTACATGCATCCCAGGCAAATCGAATCAATTTTGGCACGGCGTGATTTGATTCTCAAAGAAGCCAAAGGCACCTGATACCGCGCTTAGGTTTCGCTGAAACTGGTAAACTGCAAGGCGGCTTGTTAGTCGTCAATGTCTGGTAACTATCATGGCGTGTCAGGCGTAGATACTGCGTATTCTTCGCTACTGTGTTCAAGGAGTAACTAGCTGGAATGAGCAACCCCCTGCAAGCATTTATGGATGTGCGACGCGGCGAATGGCCTCTGGCTATTGCGATGTTTTGCTACTTCTTTCTGGTGATCACCAGCTTCTGGATACTAAAGCCCTTAAAGAAGGGGCTGTTTATTGAGTTCTACGATGCGGACGGTTTCAGTCTGGCGGGAATAATTTTCTCTGCGGCGCAGGCGGAATTGTTGGCCAAGGTCTTGAATATGGCTGTCGCCATGGTTGCCGTTGTTGTGTTTACTCTGCTAAGCCGGCATCTGCGCAGGCAACAGCTGAGCTTTGTGTTCTCAGCTTTTTTTATTGCGTGTTACGTTATGTTCAGTGGCTGGTTGGTCCAGCCAGAAGGCGGCGCTGTCTGGAGTTTCTACCTCTTCGGCGATTTGTTCAGCACACTGATGGTGGCAACATTCTTCGCTTTTCTCAATGATTCAGTCTATCCAGACACAGCTAAGCGCTTATATGGTCTGGTCGGACTTGGCGGCGTAGCCGGTGGCGTTTTCGGCTCTACCGTCGTACGTGTCAATATCGACTCCATGGCGTATTCAGACTGGCTTTGGCTCTGCGTTGGGCTTGCAGTATTGATCGTTTTGTCAGCATGGGCGGCTAGTCGCCATATTCAGGTAACCGATGACCCAGTACAGGACGAGCCCAAGGCGCAAGAGCATAGTGCCGCTACAGAGGGCGCTCGGCTGGTTTTCAGTTCACCCTATTTGCTCTCGATAGTTGCGGTAGTGGGGCTGTATGAAGTGATCTCTACCATAATGGACTTTCAGTTCACGGCGACCATTGCGCACTATCTCAGTGGTCCTGATATTGGCGCCCAGTTTGCCCTGGTGTTTTCTATTACAAATTGGGTTTCTTTGTTTGTGCAGTTTTTCCTCACCGGCTTGGTCATGTCTCGCTTCGGTGTCGGCATTGCGTTGCTCGTTTTACCCTGCACGATCGCCATGGGCTCAACGGCATTCCTACTGTTTCCTGTGCTCTGGATGGGTAGTTTGCTTAATACGGCAGACAATGGTTTTAGTTACTCGATCAATCAGTCGGCCAAGGAGGCGCTGTATGTGCCCACCAGCGCGGCTGAGAAGTATCGTGCCAAGGCGTTTATCGATATGTTTGTGCAGCGCTTTGCCAAATCGATCGCGGTATTGATTAGCCTTGGGCTTACGTTTGCATTTACCGACTTTGATAGTCTGCGTTACCTGAGCCTTATTACGCTCGTGCTTCTTGTTGTCTGGATAATGGCCGCTCGATATGCCGGACGCAAATTTCGCGAATATGAAGAAGCGAGTGCTCACAGCACAACTTCAGGGTAGTGTTTGGATCGATGTTATGGGCGGTAGTTAACGTCGAAATTAACCTCGGCCTCTAGTCCGTCGAAATCACGCGCCACTACCCGTATTCGCAAGCTGCCCTGTTCATCTGCCGGCGGGTCGAATGAGAATCGACGGTGAAGACTGTCAAATTTCACCCAGCCGGGCAGGCGACTTGAGTGAATGGCAAACGCATGGTATTTCAGCGCGTCGCCTACATCCGGATCCACGAAAGTGTCGGCATCTAGCTCCAGAAAGGACATCTGTCCGGCTGGGATCTGTAAGTCTTCCAAAGGTGCCTGTACCACTGGCGGCATATTGCCTAGGTTCTCTGAGACACACTGGGTATGGTGACGACCGATGGCACGTGACACCAGCAGCAGAACGCAGGCCAGTGCGATATTGGTCATCACGAAGCCCACAATGCTTAAGCCAATAACGATGCTCGCCAGATAGACAAAACTGCCGGACAACACATCGCCGACCCGGAAGAAAAATGTATCGATTGTATGCTTCCCAACGTACTTTTCTTCCCGGCTCACTGGCAGGAACAGGGCGTGGCGAGTAGTCGTCTGAAGTGAATAGTTAATGCTATTTTCCATAATCATCGCTGTGCGTATTACCGCAAGAATGGGTAGGACGGCGATCACGCTGTAGTTGATGATCATTAGAATAGGGAGTATGTGTAATGCGCCGGCGATTCCTATGCGATCATAAATTTTTGCTACCAGAAATAGTTGGATTAAAAAACCCAGTAACGTAGAGACAAACAGGTAACGTGAATAGAATTCCGTGATGTACATGTCAATGGCCGCAGTGCTCAGGTTGGCCGAACCCTGTGTGGCGGCGTCGGTCACAAATGTGGCCAGAATGTATTCGCCGTTAGTATTGATAAGGTTCAGTACAATAACAAAGCCAGCAATGAGCGAGAGATAGCGGCTGCGCCATACGATCTGAAAGCCTTCCAGCAATGGGTAAGGTCTGTCGTCACCGCGTTCCTGGGTAAAAGAGCAGGAGCCATTGGGTATGGTGTGTTCTGTTTTCTTGCTAAGCCACCAGGGAATGCATAGCAGTGCGCCCGCCGCACACATCACCCCGTCATGCCCCAGCAGTCTGTCGAGGTCGCTGGCTAATCCCGAGCCCAGTAGGGCGCCAAACGCAGCAGCCGCGGCAATCAAGGGGAAGATGCGCTGACCAGACTTGAGGTTAAACAGATCAGCCGCGAACGCCCAGAACAGTGCGAGAACCATAACGGAAAAAATGCCAAGCCAGACATAGAACGCGATAGCCACTGGAATGCCGATTCGGTAGCACAAGGCAAACAGTGCCAGATTGGCCACAAAGAACAGCAGGGTATTGCGAAACAGATGGTGCTTTTCTTGAAGGTTACTTACCTGCTGATAGAGCCGGGCGAAAACCGGCACGATGAGCATCAGCAAGATTGCCTGCAGTGCGGTGGAGTAGGCCTTTAGCTCGGCGGAGCCGTCGGCCAAAATCATGGGCTCCCTGATTACCTTGAGCAGATAATAGGCGAACATGATGACAAACGCTTGAATGCACAAGCTCAGCGCAGCTGTACCTTCGCCGGGTCGCAGCGTGGTAAACAGCGAGAGAAACCGCTCTGTCCGTGAGAATCGCTGCATGCAGAGTGTCTGGTCTGTTACAGTTGGCCAGAGTATACCGTGTAACGTGAGTCGGCGCGGGAAATAGCGGAAATAGACTGCAGAACGGACAAACGCAGTAAAGGCAGGAGTTGGCGTATGGTAGCCGTAGTAAAGATTCACAATACTGGTGGGCCTGAGGTAATGCAGTTGGAATCAGTCACACTCGAGCCTCCCGGGCCCGGTATGGTCACTGTGGAAAACCGCGCTATTGGACTAAATTTTATCGATACGTATCATCGCAGCGGGCTGTACCCATTACCTCTACCCAGTGGTATCGGACTGGAAGGAGCCGGTGTGATTACGGCCGTAGGCGTAGATGCGGATTGGCAGGTGGGAGACCGGGTGGCGTATTGCTCAGCGGGCTTTGGAAGTTATGCGCAGGCACTCAATCTGCCGGCTGCTCGACTGGTTGAAATCCCCGAAGGCATCTCCTTTGATATTGCCGCTGCCGCTATGCTCAAGGGGCAAACGGCCGAGTACCTGATTCAGCGCACCTATCCACTACAAGCAGGCGAGACCTGTCTGTTTCACGCAGCGGCTGGTGGCGTAGGGCTGATATTTGGCCAATGGGCCCACAGTTTGGGGGCCACCGTGATTGGTACGGTGGGTTCTCACGAGAAAGGAGAGCTGGCGCTCAGACACGGCTATGACCATGTGATCAATTATCGACAAGACAATGTGCTAGAGCGTGTGATGGAGATAACCGGGGGAGAGAAGTTGCCTGTTGTTTACGATGGCGTGGGTGCCGATACATTTAGTGATTCTCTGGACTGCTTGCGATTGCGCGGTCTAATGGTTAGCTTCGGCAATGCCTCGGGTGCGCCGGCGCCACTGGACCTGCAGTTACTTGCAGGCAAAGGATCACTATTCGTCACACGCCCAACGTTGATTTCTTACACCGCCGACACACTCGAACTGCGTCAATCTGCAAAAGACCTGTTTGATCGAATTGCAGATGGCAAGATTACTATCGAGATAAATCAGCGCTATGCGTTGAAAGATATACAGCAAGCTCACCGAGACCTCGAGGCACGGCTTACCACGGGCTCTACCATCATTGAACCCTGATCTATTCACACGCAAGGACGTCTGATATGCCCAGCTCACTGACACCCGTAACACTCACGGGCCAGTTGATTAGCCTGGAACCTCTGAGTCAAAACCACGCCCAGGGTCTATATAACCGTGGTCGCAGTGCAGTCGACTGGGCTTATATGCCCAGATCCTGCTTTGTCGATCTGGCAGACGCGCGGCAGTGGATAGACGAAGCGCTGCAGGCGACGCACCAGCTTCCCTTTGCCATCGTAGAGAATGCCAAGGGTAAGGTTGCGGGTAGCACTCGCTATCTGAACATCAGGTCGGAGCACCGCTCGTTGGAAATAGGCTGGACGTGGTTGGGGCAGGAGTGGCAACGCACTGGTGTTAACACCGAGGCAAAGCTATTGCTGCTGGACTATGCGTTTGAGCGACTTGCCTGTCGTCGTGTGGAGTTTAAAACAGATGGGCGTAACCTTCGCTCACAACGGGCGCTTGAGCGCATAGGAGCAATACGTGAAGGGCAGATGCGTAAGCATATGGTCGTACAGGATGACTTTTCGCGAGACTCAGTTTACTTCAGCGTGATTGACGACGAATGGCCGCAGGTGCGCGCGCGGCTACAACTACTGCAGCAGCGCGAACCCGCAGCAGGCAACCACTATTGAACGGTTTCATTCTCTGTAAAGTGGCCTGCAAATAGAGGGGAGCTCAGGTATCGCTCACCTGAGTCGGGTAGTATCACCACAATGGTTTTCCCCGCATTTTCTGGCTGCTTGGACACTCGGTCGGCTGCAGCCATTGCCGCGCCGCATGAAACACCCGCCAGAATTCCTTCCTGCTGCATAAGCTTGTGTGACCACTCAAAAGCCTCCTCGTTGCTCACCCGCTCCACTTGGTCGACCATACTCAAATCGAGATTTCCCGGAACAAAGCCGGCGCCAATGCCTTGTATCTTATGCGGTCCGTGTTCAGGTTCTTCACCTGACTTGGCCGCAGAAATCATGGTAGTTGACGTTGGTTCTACTGCCACCGTAGTAATGGCCTTGCCTTCGGTGTTCTTGATATAGCGTGAAATGCCAGTGAGGGTGCCGCCGGTACCTACGCCGGACACCAGAATATCTATGCCACCTTGGGTGTCTCTCCAGATTTCAGGGCCGGTTGTGGTCTCGTGAATAGCGGGGTTTGCCGGGTTCTCAAATTGATGTGGTCCCCAGTATTTGGATGGGTCGGAGCTGATGATTTCTTCGGCTCGGGCAATGGCCGCAGGGATTCCCTTTGATCCGTCGGTGGTAATCACCTGCGCCCCCAGCGCTTTCATCAACATGCGGCGTTCGAGGCTCATTGTGTTAGGCATGATGAGGATACAGCCATACCCGCGAGCAGCCGCCACAAAGGCTAGCGCGATGCCTGTATTGCCACTGGTGGGTTCTACGATAGTCATGCCAGGCTTTAAGCTGCCATCCTTCTCAGCCGCGATGACCATGCTGGTACCGATGCGACATTTAACCGACATGGCTGGATTACGGTTTTCCAGTTTTGCATAGATATTACCTTCGCTAATGCGGTTGATCTTGACGAGCGGTGTCTGACCGATTGTTTCGGAGTTGTCTGCAAAGATGTGACTCATGTGATGGGCTCCCAAGCGAAATCTGTATAGCCTCGAAGGGTAGTACGGGGCTGGTGCACTGTCCAATAGGGTACGAGTATCCAGAGGTTGTATTTGTGCCGCGCCAGTCGCGTTGGCATTTACCTCAGTTGGCAAAAGTTGATTGTTGGCAAGAAAAAAATCGGCAGGGAGGGAACTTTACTGCTCTGCGTGGAGTCCTATTAATCAGTGATGGTTGTAGGTAACAAATACCGCCCGATAGGGTGATCGTTGTCCAAAATCCATCCAGGTCTAGTATTGCCTCTTGACAGAGACTCCATCTCCTACCGGCCTCATTGGCCGGTTTTTTTATTCTAGTTCGCGCGCGTTGAGTAATGATTCCAGCGTCTGGGGCCCCAGGAGTGTGCTGTGCAGTTCCCCTGATGGTGCGATGATCACGGTCGTGGGCAACACCATTGGTCGCTGGATGCCCAGAGCCTCAGATGGGTCGCTCGATAAGGTATCAAAAGCCACGTTCAAACTGGTGAGTTGTTGCTCAAGTTCCGCTCCAGTCACGCCATCGTAGTTAACGCCAAGCACGGTAACGTCGCCGTGATCTGCATCGAGTGCATTCAGTTCTGGTATCTCCTTGATACAGGGTTTACACCACTGTGCCCAATAATTCACGTAAACCCATTGTCCCTGAGCTTTCTGCAGTCGCTGGTTCAGATCGACGGTCAAGGATGAGGCCGAGTCTTGGCTTAATGTGCTATCTCCTGGTGCACATCCGATACTCAGTAGAACGAGGAGCGAAAAAAGTAGGCGCAATGTCATTGTTCGTAAAGCTCCGCAATATTAGTGGCTAGTAGCTCGTTCTGTTGCTCGCGCTGAGAGTTCAGTAGCGCGTAGGCATGTTGTTGCCAGGGCAATTGGGTATCAATATCCCGGCTGCCAAGGGGTAGTTCCTCATTAATCCATGCTTTAAGCTGCCAAAACGAGACAGTATTCAGATCACGGCTGAGTACGTAGTTGCCTTTCTGGTCTTGTGTAATTAGGTTTTTGTCCATAAACCGATCGCGCAGCAATCGCCACGTTTCACTGTCCAGCCCCTTGATAACCTCGTGCTTGCCGTTCAACAGTTCGATCTCTCGCACAGACTTGCCCACCTTTTGCCGCTGCCAGAACAAGTACAGTACATCGAGTGCTTTGAGTACCGTTGGTCTAAACGCTTGTTCATGAGTTTGAAACGACGAAAGGCTGTGCACCAATATCCCACCTATCAGTACGATTATCCACGACAGATAGATCCACAGCAGAAACAATGGCACTGCGGCGAAAGCGCCGTAGATAAACGTATAATTGGACCCAACCACCAGATCGGTGAACAGCGCACGGGCAGTATTGAAGGATAGCGCGGCGATGAATCCGCCAAAGAGCGCATGGCGGAAGGGTACTCGGCAGTTGGGCACAGCAACGTAGATCAATGTAAAGCCCGCTGTGCTGAGTGCAAGTGGTGATAGCGTCAGTAATGCCGAGCCAGCGCCCAGCACGTCGAGATCTTCAAACATTACGGCGAATGATGAAAGGTAGGTGCTAATCGCCAATGCAAGGCCAATAGTCATTGGCGCCAGGCTCAGCACTGCCCAGTACAACAGAAAACTGGAAACCGGACCGCGGTTCTCACCTGTTCGCCAGATGTGGTTGAAAGACTTTTCGATGTTCCTCAACATCAGGATTGCGGTTGCCACAAGAAAACCAATACCAACGCCGGTGAGGTTTTTTGCCTGGCGAGAAAAGTCGTTGAGGTATTGCTCTATCTCTGACGAAGTATCAGGCATGAGGTGGGTAAAGAGGAGGTCCTGAATTTCGCCCTCAAGACCCTTAAAAGCCGGAATTGCAGACGCCATGGCATAGAACACGGTTAGCAATGGCACCAGGGCAAACAGGCTCATATAGGTGAGCGCGGCAGCATTTTCTGAGCAGCGATCCTCTCCAAAGCGCTGATATAGGTAAACCAGTCTGTGCCAGAACTGCTTGCTGTACTGTTGTATCTTTTCCATGGATCGCATTATTACACGAATCAATTGACCCGCGTACGCTGGCAACGCTCTGCGGTTTGCTATAATGCTCCGCGCTTTACCTATTAGGAAACCTGCACATGAGCCAGTTCACCATCTATCACAACCCCCGTTGCTCCAAGTCGCGAAATACGCTGTCCTTGTTGAAGGAGAAGGGTGTTGAGCCGGAGATTGTTTTGTACCTGGAGGCGCCTCTTACTGCGCCTGAGTTAAGAGAATTGATCGCCAAGCTGAACATTGATGCGGCTGATCTGGTACGGCGTGGTGAGGCGGAATACCAAGAGGCAGGTCTGGGCAAAGAATCGAGCGAACAAGACTACATAGCTGCAATGGCTGCGCATCCGCGGTTGATAGAAAGGCCTGTCGTTGTGTGCGGCTCTAGGGCCGTGCTGGGACGCCCCCCCGAAAATGTACTGGATCTATTATCCTGATGGCCTCGATGCCCTTCATTCTTGTTCTTTACTATTCCCGTGCAGGCGCTACCGCAGAGATGGCGCGACAGATCGCCCGTGGTGTCGAGTTGGTCGATGGTATGTCGGCTCGTTTGCGGACCGTTCCTGCGGTGTCCACGGTTGCGGAGGTCATAGAGCCCGATGTCCCGGATG
Source organism: Halioglobus sp. (assembly GCA_039990395.1). Lineage (GTDB taxonomy): Bacteria > Pseudomonadota > Gammaproteobacteria > Pseudomonadales > Halieaceae > CALINF01. The sequence continues at coordinate 1,841,504 of JBDXFZ010000146.1, read as the reverse complement.
ACGGGCCGCTCTACTGCGATATGGATGATCTGCGCGACTGCGCGGGTCTTGCGCTGGGTAGTCCCACGCGGTTCGGCAATATGGCTGCGCCGCTGAAGTATTTTATCGATCAGAGTTCTGCGCTGTGGCTTAGCGGCGCGATGATTGACAAGCCTGCGAGTGTCTTTACATCCACGTCGAGTCTTCACGGCGGGCAGGAAAGTACCCTGCTGAGCATGATGCTGCCGCTGCTTCATCACGGCATGATCATCGCGGGTTTGCCATACAGTGAGAAGGGCTTGATGACGACACAGGCGGGCGGCACACCTTACGGTGCTAGCCATTGGGCGGGCGACGATAACGGCAGATCATTGAATGAGACAGAGGCTGCGCTGTGTCGGGCACTCGGGCAGCGTCTAGCGTCCCTGGCGGTTGTCCGATGAATGTCGCACCTCGAACCGGTTTGGCAAAAATCTGTTGGCTGCTGGTGTGGATGTGTCTGGGCCTTTTGTTGTCTCTGCAGACCTACGACGGCTTGGTTCGCGCCATGCCCTGGTATTTCATTGTTGGTCTGAAAGTGCTGCCCCTGCTGTTGTTTGTACCTGCCATGCTGAAAGACAACATGACCAGCTTTATCTGGCTATGTTTTGTCAGTCTTATGTATTTTATTGTCGCCGTGGAGCGTGTCTTCGCGGAGCCGAGTAGCCCCGTAGCCATCGCGGGACTGGTCGCGGTTGTAGGCTTATTCCTATCGGCCATGCTGTACGTGCGCAAACGTGGTCCACAGTTGCGCGCTGGCGCAACGACATAACCCTGAACTTCGGAGCGAATATGAGAATTTTTTCAGCATTGAGCGGGATTATCAGGGGATTGTGGCGGGGCCTGACCTTTCTTCGTGTGGCAGTACTCAATCTCGTTTTTCTTGCCATTATAGGTGTGGCTTATCTCGCCTATCTGGGTAGTGCGCCAGAATCGCTGCCAGAGCGCTACGCGTTGCTGGTTAATCCTGCAGGTCAGGTCGTTGATCAGAAGTCTTTTGTCGAGCCCCTTGGCGTACTGCTATCTGAGCCCACGCCGGCAGAGCGCGAAGTATTGCTGCGTGACCTTGTAGATGCCATAGAGATGGCTGCAGACGATGCGTCGGTATCGGCGCTGGTGCTAGAGCTCGATTACCTGGTGGCAGTTGGAATCAGTAAGAGTCAGGAGATCGGCGAGGCGATAAAAATCTTTAGGGCCAGTGGTAAACCTGTCATTGCAAACGGTGACTACTACACACAGCAGCAGTACTTGATTGCCAGTGAGGCCGATACCGTCATTTTGCATCCCATGGGGGCGGTTGGACTGGAGGGCTTTGCCAGCTATCGCAACTATTTCCGCGCGGCACTCGATAAGGCTTACGTAACGATGCACGTGTTCAAGGCGGGCGAGCATAAGTCGATGGCAGAGCCCTTCTTGCGTGATGATATGTCGGAAGCTGAACGGGAGATCACACAGCGCTGGCTGGATGGACTCTGGTCTACCTTTACTGTGTCTGTGGAAAATCAGCGAGGGCTTGAGGCCGGGGCTGTTGATGGGTATGTCGAGCGCTATGCCGAGGCGCTGACAAACGCCGGCGGCGATGGCGCCGCGTTAGCGTTCAAGGCTGGGCTTGTTGATCACCTTATGACACGGGGGGAGGCAAATGAATATCTGGTAGAGCAGGTAGGCGCGCGTGACGATGAGGGATTGTATGAGGCAGTGATGTTCGACGAATACCTGCAATTCAAGCGCCCATTCGAGATACCTTCGGGGGAGCCCGTGGTTGCAGTTGTGACTGCTAAGGGGAATATTCTCCCTGGTGATCAGCCGCCGGGCGATATCGGTGGCGATAGCCTATCTGCCTTGATTCATGAAACCGCGCAGCAACCGGGTGTGCAGGCTATTGTTCTACGTATCGATAGTGGAGGCGGCAGTGTGTTTGCCTCAGAAGTGATACGTCAATCGGTGCTGGATGCGAAGTCGCAAGGTCTTCCTGTCGTTGTGTCGATGGGTAGCGTGGCGGCATCGGGCGGCTATTATATTGCCGCCGATGCTGATCAAATCTGGGCCACTCCGACAACGGTAACTGGCAGCATCGGCGTGTTTGCAGCGTTCCCCACCTTTGAGCGATTGCTGGATAAGGCAGGTATTGGTACCGATGGGGTGGGTACCACGTCGTTGGCGGGCACGTTACGTGTCGACCGAGCATTAGATCCAGAATTGGCCATCTCATTTAGCGCAGCGGTCGATCATACCTACCGCAGTTTCGTCGATATCGTGGCTAATGGTCGCGATATGACGTTCGAGCAAGTTGATGCGATAGCGCAGGGGCGGGTTTGGGGCGCCGAGGATGCACTAGAGAATGGACTGGTCGACGCACTTGGTGGCCTGGACGACGCTGTAGAAGCGGCGGCACAGTTGGCAGGGCTATCGGCTTATTCGGTCGACTTCAAACAACAGTCTTTGTCGCCACGTGACATGCTACTGCAGCAGTTAAACGACTCCTTTGGTAGCCTTGGGCTCGTTGGGCAATCAGCACCGCTGAAAATGGTGTCGCGTATGCTGGAGCCGCTCAGTCACGCGGCTATATTTGTTGACAGCCTGCAGGATCCGCGCAATTTATATGTTCGCTGCATCAGCTGTGAGGTCGTCCGCTGACCGCGGAGCGATAGGCTCGAGGTTATCTGTTTTCTTGCCCAGTATTCTCTGCCAAAGCCGATTGATATCTTCGAGAATGAGGTAGAGGCACGGTACCAGCAGGAGTGTTATCACTGTAGCAAAGACAATGCCGAACGCGAGCGAGACGGCCATGGGGACGATGCCCTGCGCCTGGGTGCTCCTCTCCAGCAGCATGGGTGCAAGGCCGAAAAAGGTCGTTAGCGAAGTCAGCAAAATAGCGCGAAAGCGTCGTTTACCTGCTTCGATGACTGCGTCGTAGCGACGCTGGCCTTGCTGCACCGCCTTGTTGATATGGTCCACCAGGATCAGGCTATCGTTAACCACTACACCACTCAACGCGATGACGCCCATGACCGACATCAGACTGATCGGCAAGCCAATCAGCCAGTGCCCGGCAATTGCACCAATAATACCAAACGGTATGACGCCCATTATGATTAATGGTTGCAGATAGGATTTGGTAGGAATCGCCAGTAGCGCATAGATACCAAACAACGCCAGAGAAAACCCGATAGCCATACTTCTGGCAAACTTGGCTTCTTCGTTGGACATACCCGATGTATCGTGACTCAGCCCCGGATACTTCAACATCAGCGCTGGGAGAACGTTCTCACGAATATCGGAAACGACTTCAGAGGGCTCGATCACAGTCTTGTCCACTTCGGCGGTAAGCTCGGCGGCACGTTGGAAATTGATATGCGTCGCTTTGATCAAGCCCTGTTTGACTTCCAGGCTGGCAACAGTCTCAAAGGGCAATTCACCCCCGTCTGCAGTGCGGATGTACATGTCACTCAGGCTGCCTACCGTCTTTCGGTCGGCGGCGGGATAGCGCACCATCACCTTGACCTCGTCAATGCCTCTTTGCACCCGCTGTGCTTCGGCGCCGTAGAATGCATGCCTTACCTGGTTGCCCAGATCAAACCTGGAAAGTCCCAATGATTCAGCTTCGGGCATAATATCCAAGTGGAATTCATCGGCGGTATCGCTGGCACCATTGCGTACGTCATACACACCTGCGTAATGACGCATCGCTTCTTCGAGTTCCTCAGATGCCAGACGCAGCGTGTCGAAATTTGCGTGCATCAAATCAAACGAGATAGAGGGTCCGAAGCTTGGTCCGCTGTCGCTGGAAATTGAGAATATGTCTACACCGTGGAGCGTGCCCACCTGCTCACGCCAGCGTTTCTCAATCTCTGGAATGTTGATAAAGCGTTTATCGGCTTTTTCCAGTTCAACGAATATTTTGCCGTTGATACGGTCAAACCCATAGGCTGCCACATGTTTTACGAGCGCCTGATCGGTACCGTATTCAACCTTGTATTCGCGTTCCAGTCGGTTCAGGCCCTCAACGATCATCTTCACTGTTTCTTGCGTGCGCGTCTCGGGTGTGCCGTCGGTCATGCGCAGCTCTACAGACACAAACTCGCCAGGTACCTCTGGGGCAATAACCGTTCTGACTAATCCGCCGGCAATCAGCCCAGCGCTCATAATTAAAAGAGAGAAGAAGAAAAACAAGGTGACGTATCGATTGGCGATACATCGCTGCACAAATGGCGTGTAGCGTTCCCTGACAAACGAAGACAGCCTGCGGTTGATGCCTTCTTGAAGGTGGTCAACTTTAAGTAGTAGTGGGTTGGTGGTGGGCTTGCTATGCGCCAGGTGAGCGGGAAGAATCCACTTGGACTCAACGAGTGAAAAGCAAAGGCAGAGGATGACGACCCAGCCGCAGGCCTCTGGGAAAGCCGCAAAAACGCCATCGATAAAAAGCGTTGGTAAAAAAGCGACTATGGTGGTGAGTACGCCGAACGTTGCCGGCATAGCGACACGGTGCACGCCATTGACTACGCTGGCGATGCTGTGGCCGTGCTTTTCTTGCTCCGAGTAAGCGCTCTCACCCATGATGATGGCGTCATCGACTACGATTCCCAGCACTAGAATGAAGCCGAAAATACTCACCATATTCAGGCTGGCATCGATATAGGGTGTATGAATCAGCGCCATTGCGCCCAGGAAGCAAACAGGTATACCGAGCATTACCCAGAAAGCGAGTTTGATTTCCAGAAATAGGGCCAACACGATAAACACCAGCAAAGCGCCTAGCGCAAGATTGCGCATCATCATGCCGAGGCGATCTTTCAGGTAGAAGGTGATATCCGCCCACACTTCCAACGTGACTCCCGGTGGTAGAAGCGCTTGTTTTTCTTCCACATATTGCCTGGTTGCCGTAGCGGTATCGATAATGTCTTGCTTACCCATAGCGTAGACTTCCACACCTAGTGAGTAAGCACCATTGAAAGAGGCAAAGCCTTCGCTGTCTTCAAATCCGTCCTCCACGTTGGCGATGTCGCCCAGCAGCAATCGGGTACCATCAGGCCAGGTTCGCAACACGATAGATTCGAAGTCGCTCTGCACATAAGCTTGGCCAACGGTGCGCAACATGATGTCGCCGTTCTCGGTCTTTACCGACCCAGCCGGTAGGTCCAGCGAGGAGTTGGCGATCGTGCGCGCAACCTCACCGAGTGTCAGGTGATACTCGCGCAATAATGATTCTGAGATTTCGATCCCGATCTCATATTCTCGCGCGCCCACGACATTGGCCGAAGTGACTTCAGGGAGTGTTAGCAGGTCACGTCGCAGTTCGTCGGCCAATGATTTCATGCTGCGCTCATTCATCGCGCCGGATATTTGTACAGTGATCGCGGGAATCAGTAATTCGGGCTGCCGTATGATGGGTTTTTCAGCGCCTTCCGGGAATTGCTGCACAGCATCAATGTTGTTTTTTATCTCGTCCATGAGCTTGGCGAGGTCTGTTCCTTCCTGCGGTTCTATGATGATCCGCGCCATTGACTCAAACGCATCGGATTCCACGCGCTTGATAGAGTCAATGTCGTTTATGGCTTCTTCGATTTTGAGGACGATGCCTTGCTCAACCTCTTCGGGTGCGGCGCCGGGATAGGTCATGGTGACAATAATGCGATCAATATCCAGCAGTGGAAACATGGCGCGTTGTAAACTTAGCGCAGAGGCGAGGCCTACAACCATGATCACAATCATCAAGAGATTGGCTGCTACGGGGTTGTGGGCAAACCAGGCAATAATGCCTTTGTTCGGATTTTCGCTCATGGATTGCTGGCGGCCAGGTTGGTGTCATTTTCGGTGGCTGCCGTTAGCTCTGGATTTTCATTGGATGCAGCCGACTCGGAAGATTCCATTGATTCGGATGGTGTAGGGGTTGCTGATAAATCAGGTGTCTCTGGCTGCTCGGGTACAGCAACCTCGGGCGCATCACGATCAGAGGTCATCCGTCGCGATATGATATCGACCTCAGCGCCTTCAAAATTGCTGTCCAGCGCCGTAAGCGACACGAGCTCTCCACTATCTAAGCCAGCGTTGACGTAGATCTCATCGCCGCCTGTACGCAAGATGGTCACAGTACGATTGCGTAGCCGGTTGTCTTTGTCTATCACCCATATCTGATTACCGGCTCGCAAGATATGCCGGGGCAGGGCGACAAGTTCAGGTATCGCTTTGCCAGTGATGTTGGCATTCACGAAAGTACCCATGCGCAATGGTGCTCGCCCCGGATGCTCCAGTGCGTAGGGGTCCTGCACTCTGGCTACGGTAAACAGAGCACGGGAACGTTCATCGTAAACGCCCTCGGTGCGATGTAGCGTAGCATCCCAATGGCGTACTGTTCCTCCCACGTCTGTATACAGGTCGATTGGAACGGCTGTGTCGTAACCCTGTACCCCGGGAATATCGAGGTAGGGCAGGCGAGTTTGCGGTATCGGCAGTCTTACCTCAGCCAATTCAACGGCGAAGATGTGGGCAAGTTCACTACCCATATTCACGAATTGTCCCAGGTCGGTATCTTTCTCGCGTATCAGCGCCCGGTAAGGGGCCCTGACAATCGTTCGCTCAAGGTTGTCCCGTGCGGTGTTCAGGTCGGCGCGGGCTGCCAGAAGCTGCGCCTCGGCCAGCTCTAGCTGTGGCTTGCGCAGGTACAGGTCGCGGGCTTCAGGGCTGCGTTGGCTGCCCTTTGGTAATTTTTGCCACTCCTTCAATGCAACCTGTGCGCGGCCTTTCTCCTGTGCCAGGCTGGACTCAGCAGATTCCACCGCAGCCTGCGCTCGTAGCAGGCTGGTCTGGTAATCGCGCGGGTCGATTCGCAATAGAGCATCGTCCTGCTCGACAAAGCTCCCTACGTTAAAGTTAGGCGATATTTCAACGACACGCCCACGCACTTCTGCCTGTAGAACTGTTTCGCGCAGGGGGGAGACGATTCCCTGTGCCTGCACGGGAATGCGGATCGTTTCAAGGATGACTTCTGCTGCGTCCACCGTAACAGGCGTGTACTGTGGTTCCTTGATTTCGGTGGGGGGTTTGCTCATATAAAGCAATGTAGTCACGGCGGCAGCGCCTGCTACCATGATGGCTGAAACTATGGTCTGTCGTTTTGCACTGGACACGTAAAAGCCCACTCTGCGCCCAGCGCAGCACCGTTAAGATGTTGCCTCGATTCGTGCCGGGCGAAATGGAATAAATCGATGCTCGCGTTATAACACAACGCGGGCATCGAGAAGTGTAAAAATTTGTTTTCTAGCCGATTGAGGGTTACTCGCCCTTGTCTAGATGCACGTCCATTTGGGGGTAGGGGATGCTGATACCTGCCTCGTCAAACTTCAGTTTCACTGACTCGGTAGTTTCCCAAAGTACATCCCAGTAATCAGCCGCGTTTACCCACGGTCGGACGACGAAGTTGACGCTGGAGTCGGCGAGTTCGCTGATAGAAACAACCGGGGCGGGCTCTGCGAGCACGCGGTCATCGGCAGCGACGATTTCTTCCAGCAGGGCTTTGGCTTTGCGTATGTCGTCGTCATAGCCAATACCGAACACCATGTCCACACGGCGAGTTGGGCGAGCGCTGAAATTGGTGATATTGCCGCCCATGATAGCGCCATTGGGAATGATAACTTCCTTATTGTCTGTTGTTGTCAGTATGGTGGTAAAAATACTGATCTTGTCTACGACGCCCATGGCTCCACCTGCATCGATGAAGTCGCCTTTGGTAAATGGACGAAACACAATCAGCATCACACCGGCGGCAAAATTGGATAGCGAACTCTGCAGTGAGAGACCTATTGCGAGGCCGGCGGCACCTAACAGAGCGATCAATGACGTAGTATCAATGCCCAACTGGCTCAATGCAGCGATTACAACAAACAGCAGTAGCACCCAACGGACAATTGCACTGATAAAGCTGACGAGGATCTCGTCCGTCTCTTGCTTGCGCATGAGGCGCTGAAGTACGCCCACCACAGCGCCTACAACCTTTTTACCAATGTAAAATATCGCCAGGGCAAGCGCGATGCGAATCCCCCACGGCACAATATACAGGCCTACAACATCACCCATTCCCATGTCTTCCATCTAAACAAATCCTCTGATAATAAATAGTACCGAGATGGGCGGCAGCAGCGAAATAGCAAGCTACGCCGCAACTCGGCTGGTTTTGACCGGCACTATAGTAGATGAATTATGGGTTGTCTTGCACTACAGAGCGTCCTTTTGAACGTTAATATCGACTAGCCTTCTGGTTTCAGCCAGCGCCATTCGCGACGCTAGCCAGCGCTCTGTTGTCGTTAATCACTTGAACCTTCAATCCGCTGGTGGCTTTGGGCAGATTAGTGGCGAGAACTGTGGCTCCTGCTGCTAGCTGACTTTCGTCTATCAGTACCTCAATCTCGCCTTCGCTGTTTATACGCTGCCCCAGCGGTGCAATAGCAATACTGCGCAGTCGTTCGTCCTCGATCACGTAAACCCGGCGATTGCTGTATATGCTGTAGAGGGGAAGGGCGATCACGCTATCAATCTTTGGAAGTCGTATTTTGACATCCACAGCACGGCCCAGCTCAAGAAAGTTATGTGGGTCAGCAACAGTGAATATGGCATCGGCGCCAGTTCGCCCTTGACTGACCGCGCCTGCTAATTGCGAGAGTTCGGCTACCAGTCCTGAATCGGTAAGCGTGGCACTGATGTCGGTACCCATGCGCAGTGCGGATTTCAGCTGCATGATCGCATCGGTGGGAATGGGAACGCGAACCTGCATGGCAGATGTATCGTATACAGAAACGAGTTCCTGCCCCGGCCGAACTCTGTCTCCGGGGGAGACGAACATTTTTGATACGCGTCCATCAAACGGTGCGCGAACATCTGTTCTGGCAAGGTTCAGGCGCTGGTTTTCCAGTGCAGCGCTCGCTCGCTCTACCGCGGCTTCGGCGCTGGCTAAGCGATTGCTGTGATTATCTACCAGCGCCTGCTGGCGTGAGAGCTCAATAGACTGACGAGCGACCTCTTGCAGCGTATTCTCTAGTTGTTCGGTGGCAATCAGCTGCTTGCTATTGAGTGTTTTGAGCCGCTGCGCCTTGCTGCGCGTCAGCGCATGCAGGTCCTCCATATGCGCCAGCACTTCGCGATCGGTAGTGATATCTCGGTGGGCCGACTGTAATAATGAGCGAGCGTCGCTGAGATCTGCCTCACGTTGTTGCAGATGCAGCCGCTCCTCGGCAGGATCAAGCGCAACCAGCAGCTCACCCGCTTTTACTGCTTGCCCCTCTTGAACTGCAAGCACCGTAACCTGGGTTTCCACGGCGGCGCTTAGCGTGGCGTGGTTGGGTGTTTCCACTCGTCCGAATAATTGCAGCTCAGGAGAGAGAGTTTCTGAGCGGGCGGTAATACTGCTGACTGGCCATGACTTTTCCTCTATCTCAGCAGGGTCGTGCTTGGGCGCTGTCGCCATCAGCGTTCCGGTAAAGATAAATGAAGCGCCTACTATTGCCGCGAGAATTTTGTTCTTACGGCCGATTTTTTTGCTCACTTTTCGCAAGAGGTTAACTGGGTTTGACAAGGTGGGCATAGCTTTCTCCTTAGTGAGCAGTGGCCGCGGTAGGCGGTTCTGCTGGCATTGTGCTGTCGTTTATTGAGTTATCTTTGTGAGCTAGCGGTTGCTTGCGAGTTCTTCGCTCGGCCAGTGTCTCCAGTATCGACAGCACTGCTGGAATGGTGAGCAAGATCAGGGTCGTGCCGTATAGAAGACCAAAGCAAATCACGACAGCCAATGGCGCCATAGCCTCGCCCATCGGTGAGCTTTCCAGCATCATCGGGGCTAGACCCAGCGTCGTCGTTACCGATGTCAGAATGACCGGGCGCAGGCGGCTTCGACAAGCTTCAACCAATGCGTCGTTCGCCTCCATGCCGCTGGTACGATGTTCTTTGAACGCGGTGATCAGAATGATGGAGTCGTTGACGATAACGCCTGTCAGGGTAAACAGCCCCATGATGGCCATGATTCCAAGATTTAGATCCAGCAGTTGCAGGCCAATCACTGCACCGGTAAACCCCAGAGGGATAGCAGCCATCACTGCCAATGGCCAGGTCCATGAAGCGAATATCCAGGCGAGAATCAGGTAGATGAGGAGCAGGCCAATGGCAGCGCCCAGCAACATGTCGCCCAGTACTTCGGCTTCTTCTGCGGAACGTTCTCCCAATCCATACTTAACGCCATAAGTGTTAACGATGTCAGGAATCACAACTTCCTCGAGCTCGGAGATAATGGCCATGGGTGTGCTGATCTTACGGTCTACGTTTCCAAAGACATTGATCACTTTCTGGCCGTTGCGGTGATTGATTCGCTCTATTCCCCGACGTGATTCGATGGAAGCCACAGCAGAGAGCGGCATGACGCTGCCAGCAGGCGTGGTGATAGGCATCTGGTGAATCGTGCCCAGCTGATGACGTTGCTCTGCAGGCAGCGAAACGCGTACTTCCAGCTCGGCGTCGTTTTCAGTGAACAGCTGCACCCGGTATCCCTCGAACGCTGCGTGTAGCTGACGACCCACATCCGCAGAGGTCAATCCTGCCGCACGACCTTCTGTCGTCAGTGAAAATATCCACTGCTCCTTGCCATAGGGAAGGTCATCAAAAACGTTGCTGACCCCCGGGTATGTCGACAACTTCTCGGCCAAATCTTCAGCTGCTGCCTTGAGGGTAGTGACATCAGCGCCACTAAAATACAGCTGCAGATCGGGCCAGTTGTCTTCCCCGGCTTCAAATTGAATGGATTCCACATTGGGGTTAGGGGCCAGCCGCTTCTGCCATGCGGCGGAAAATTCGCTTAGGGTGACATCACGGCGATCCGGAGGGACGAGTTCCACCCACATGGATGCATACTGTGAGCCCTTGCGCGGCTGCTGTTCCAGAAAGGCAAAATTGCGCTGGCGAATGTGAGTAACGATGACATCGCCTCCGAACTGGTCGTTGGTTTCTTGCACCGTGCGCTCCAACTCAACCATGAACGCCTCTTTATCGTGCTCGGAAGTGCCCGCAGCAAATTGCAAATAGGCATCGGCAAACTCAAAATTTACATTCAAGTTGAGCTCCGGCTTGACTCGACCACTGGCTAGCAGCGACATGGCGATGACAAATACTCCCAGAGAAACCGCGAGCACTGCGCGTCGATTGCCTAACGCTGCGCGCAGCAGCGGAGTAAAGCGATCGTCCCGAAAGCGCGCAAAACCGCTGTCGAACGACTGGCGCAGGCGCCCCGGCTGTTTCTTCTGCATATGCGTGAAGCTGTGTCGCAAGTGCCCGGGCAATATGAGGAAGCATTCAACCAGAGATGCAATGATCACGCAGATCATCAGGATGGGTATCTCTCGTATAAACGCTTCATCCAGTACGATCAGTGGCAGAAAGGCCGCCATTGTTGTGAGCGATGAGGCCATTACGGGCGTAAACATGCGGTGCGCACCCAGGGCGGCGGCTTCCTCCGGGCTTTTGCCGGATTCAAACTGGTACAGCGCGTGTTCGCCCACCACGATAGCGTCGTCTACCACGATGCCCAGTGCCATGACCGCGCCGATCAAGCTGATAAAATTAATGGAGCCGCCGAAATAGTAAAACACAGCCAGAGCACCAAGAAACGAGACGGGGATGCCGATCGTGACCCAGTTGGCTATGCGTGAGCTGAGAAACAGAAAGAGGGTGGCAACAACCAGGATGAGGCCACCGATGCCGTTGCCTACTACCAGCATCAACGTCTCGCGGGCGAACAACCACGCTTCCAGCCAGATTTTGGACTCCACACCCTGCAGCGCCAATTGTTCAGCGTTGGCATCATGCCAGTTATGTAGAATCTGGGCTTCCTTGATGGTATCGGAACCGTTCAGGCGCCGCGTGATCAGCATTACCGCGGGCTGTCCGTTATAGTAAAACAGGCGCTGGTCGTCCTGCTGCCGACGTTCGATGTTGGCGATATCGCCGAGGTACCGCAGCTGCCCTCCATCGCCTGTGTTGATAGGCAGGTCGGCAAATCCCAATGCAGAGCGGCGCTGATCCAGGCTTCGGAGCTTGCGTTCCTGCTGTCCGCCGCCAACGCTGCCTGCTGGCACATCCCGGCTGTTTTCCATTACTTTGCGCGCGATCTCCTGAAGCGGAACACCCAGTTCGAACAGCGTTTTGCTGTCAACCTGTATAGCGATTTCTTCCTGGGGAATGCCGCGAAATTGCACAACGTCAGCGCCTTGGGCCATCAGGTCACGCTCTACCTGACGGGCGATAGGCACCAGTTCCTCCAGCGAGCCGCTACCGTAGAGCAATAGCGCCGCAACGGTCTCTACATGCTCCGACAGGCGGACTACCGGGGGCTCCAGCTCCGTCGGTAAATCCCGTGTTTGGGCGATCTGCTGCTTGATTCTGTCCAGAGCCTCGCCCATGTCGGTACTGGCATTGAATTGCAGGTTGATAGTGGCTCTTGCGTCGACTGTGCGTGACGTTAGATTTTTCAGCCCTCGTAGGCTGCGCAGCTGGTATTCCACTGGTTGCGTAATCAAGCGCTCGATGTCTTCTGCTGCAGCGCCTGGCCAAATCAGCTCTACCGACGCAGAACTGGGGTCTTGAGTTGGGTTCAGGTGGATATTCAACTGGCGAATACCCCATATCCCAGCCAATATGAGCATGACCATCAGCAGATTAGCTGCCAGCGGATGCCGGGTGAAGCTGTCGATAAGGTAGTGAGGGCGCTGGAACCGTTTGCTGTGTGAGTGTGTCATTGCATGCCACAATATTGTTTGGTGTTATACATAACTATAACACTATATTTAGAAATAGCTAGTGGGAGTTTTTGGCGCTTTTTCTCTCGGTCGTAATGGCGGCTCAGTGTCGTATCAGTCATCCTAGCGTTGGCGCCAAGGTGAGCTCGGGAGGAACAGAGAATATGTGCGGACGCGTAAACGTGATTGACAATCCAGGGCTGGTGCAGCTGCTGCGAGACCTCGGCATAGACCTTGCGTTGCCACCGGCGGTTAACGTAGCCCCAACCGAGCGCCTGCCTGTCGTGCGTGAGCTGGATCACCAACGTTCTGTAGATTCTGCGCGTTGGTGGCTAACGCCTGCTTGGGCCAGTGAAGTAAGCCAGAGATACGCTATGTTCAATGCACGCAGTGAAACACTTAGCACCAGTCGAGCATTTCGTAAACCGTTTGAATCTCAGCGCGCAATCGTGCCAGTGAGTAGCTTTATCGAGTGGAGAAAGGAGGGCGATGCCAAGCAACCCTACCTGATTAGTAGTACCAGTGGTGCTTTTGCGATGGCTGCGTTGTGGGAAGTGTGGCCCGGAGGCGATGCACCCTTGCTCACCTGCACATTGGTCACAACAGCTGCCGCCCCAGCTTTCGAGCCTTGGCACCATCGTATGCCGGTGATTCTGGCCCCACAGGAGTGCGATTTGTGGTTGGATAATACCCGGACGGTGGAGCCCCAACACGAAATATTCAGTGCGCGACTCAAAGAGCCCTGGACTGTTTGCCCATTATCTCGAAATGTGAGCAATGCGCGGAACAAGGGTCTGCAAGAAATGGAACCCATAGGAGAGGCTGTGGTGTTGGCGGCATAGTGCCGCAAACCTTGTCTTTATTGGTTAGATTCGGCTGTCGCAGCTGTTATTCCAGCTGCAATCTCCTCACTGAGGCTCAGCAGAAGTCGGCTGTATGCTGCGGTGATCGATGCCGCGGAGTCAGACCCCTTTAGTGACTCACTCAGGCGCGAGAGCCTGCGTGTAATGATTTCACCCTTGGTGTGACGTATTGTCCATTTGGCGGCCAGGCTGGCTTGAGTACCTTCTGCGTCCAGTTCCAGAACATTCACTGAAACGGCGTAGGTGGGCGCATATTGCTGAGGCCAGGGAAATACTTGCACACTCTGACTATTCAACAGCGCAGACAGATTGAGACTGATCACGCGCGACAGCCCATCAGTGAGTGGTTCCGCCCAGCGTTCGAAACTTGCGACATCTACCTGGTTGCCAGCACGATGATAAACTAGGCCATTGCGATTAAGATATTGAGGAATCTCAATCGGACCTACCCCAACAGAGGGTGACTCGTTTTCAGACTCACCTTGCGCCAGCGCCGTCAACAAATAGTACTGACTATCGGGTGTACTGCTGCACGCTGTGAGCAACACCACGACGGCAGCTGTTATCAGTCTTGTAGCAGTAAGCCGTGCGGTCGAGTTAAGCATTATCGTGTTTCCTCGCGTTTGCCTCGAATGAGTGCGTCGGGCCGCTCCTCAAGAGTTCTGGCCAGCAGCTGTAGCGCGCGACTGGCACTGGCTATCTCCTTGAGCGCGATATCCAGTTGATAGCGGGTGGAAGAATCATCAGAGACGATCTCAGTCACGCCCTGCATTGCCTGCTCAAATGCTGCTGCTGCAGTATTGAGTTCTTGCAGCGTAGCCTCTGCACTGGCGGACAGCTGCGGTAAGTCCGTGCGCACCTGCACCATAGTTTGAGTGGAGCTGTCGAGTAACTGTTCCAGTTTGGGACCGTTGGCATTCAGCACGTCGGTAAGTTCAGCGGTCATCGCATCCAGCGACTTAAGTGAGTTTCTCAAGTCACCCGGAAGCGCCTGAAACGCCTCATTGCTGACAAAGCGATCGATGTTGTTGGTTATATCGGAGATATCAGAAGCAAGCTCCGCAAAGTCTATCTTTTGGAACTCTAAAGCAAAGCGCTCAAGCTCAGTGGGGATGGTGGGAATCTGGACATGTTCGGAATCTATGTCAGCAAGTTGGACTTTACTATCAGGATGAAAATCCATCTGAACGTAAAGCAACCCGGTCAATATGCTCTGCGTATTGAGTTGCGCACGCAATCCACTGTTAATCAGATCCTCCGTGATATTGCTGTCTTGGCTTCCAACCCGACGAAAGTTCTCACCACTTAGTTCGGCTTCCACAAGCATGATTACGTCGATTGAGTCGGTATTGAGAATCAGCTCAATATCGGTAACCTGGCCTATCTGCACACCTCGCAGTGCCACAGGCGCTCCCAGTGTCAGTCCTTTCACAGAGCCATCAAAAACCATGACAATCTTCTCACGATTGCTGCCCAGGCCGGTTTGACTAACGAAGATGATCGCAGAAATAGTGATCAACAACGCGCCCACGATGAAGGCGCCGATAATGGCGGACTGGGGCTTTTCACTCATGCCGTTTCCTCAGTAGTGGCTGCACTTGAGCGGGTAAGAAATTGTCTCACAACCGGCTGGTCAGTGTGATCGCGTAGATCACGAGGATCACCGTAGGCAATCATTGTACGGGTGCTTGCATCGAGGTAGACCGAGTTGGTTGCAATGGCAAAAATACTGGGAAGCTCGTGGGTGACCATCACGACTGTAGCCCCAATGGATTCCTTCAGCTGCACGATCAGTTCATCAAGCAGCCGTGAACTGATTGGATCGAGCCCCGCACTTGGCTCGTCGAAAAAGAGAATGTCTGGGTCCATTGCAATGGCTCGTGCAAGTGCGGCGCGCTTCTGCATGCCGCCACTGACCTCTGATGGGTAGTAGTCTTCATACCCGGCAAGCCCTACCAACGCCAGCTTATACGCGATGATCTCTGTTCGTTCTTTTGGGGTAAACCGGGTATACAGCTGCAGCGGTAGTGAGATGTTCTCGGCTAATGTCATAGCGCTGAATAAGCCGCCGCTCTGGTAAGTAATACCCCAGCGCTTGCGCATGTTTTCCTGCTCGTTGCTATCGGCGTGCACGAAACTCTGTCCCGAGTAGATAATATCGCCCTCAGCTGGAGTAATAAGCCCCAGCATTTGCTTAAGCAAGGTACTCTTGCCGCAACCGCTGCCGCCCATAATGACGAAGATGTCACCCTGGTTGATCACAAAGTTGAGGTCTCTTTGAATAACGAAGTCGCCATAGGCCATGGTGAGATTGCGTACTTCGATGGGCGGCGGTGACTCGATCATGCTCAGTAGTCCAGTTGCTGGCAGAGAATGTTGATGGCGGCATCGGCAATGATCAGGTAGATGATCGCCGTTACCACAGCCTCCGTAGCCGCCTGTCCGACTGCGGCCGAGCTACGGCCGGAATTGATGCCCGAGCGACACCCCGCAACCGCGATCAGCACTGCAAAAGCTACGCTTTTGATCAGGCCCACCACGATGTGGTTGATCTCCACCGCAGCGCTGGCTTGATTGAAGTACTGTAAAGGTGTGATGCCCAAACCGCCCGCGACCAGAGCGCCGCCAAGAATTCCCAGAACGTCGGCGTAGATGGTGAGCAATGGCATCATGACAACCAACGCCAGCATGCGAGGCACAACCAGAAACTCGATCGGCGAGACGCCCAGTGTAACAATTGCATCGATTTCTTCGTTGGTCTGCATGGTGCCGAGTTGCGCCGCATACGCCGCTCCCGTGCGCCCGGCCATGACCACAGCGGTCATCAACGCGCCCATTTCGCGCAGGGTGCCAATAACGACAAGGTCGGCAACGTAGATGCCTGCGCCAAATTGTTCCAACTGCACTGCGCCAAGATAGCCCAGGATCATGCCCACAAGAATGCTAATCAGGCTGATGATTGCAAAGGCATCCGGACCAGATTGATAGCAAAAAGCGCGAAAGTCCACGTAGCGTGTGTTAGCTTTGCCCACCGCCAATTTCGTCAGTGCAATTGCCACTTCGCCAATGAAGGCCAGTGATTCCCGGACACTCCCCAGCGTTGTTTTTAGCATGCGAATCGGGTCGAGTGAACTCAGCCAGTGATAGCTTGAGGATTCTGGCTGTTGATGGGGGCGCACTGCTGTGGCCACGCTAAGCAGCCTCTGTGCACCTTCTGGGAGAGAGCTGGTATCGAGATCAATGTCATTGTCCTGACAATGGTTTGAGCATTGCAGTAGGAACGCCATTAGTATCGAATCCCAATGCTCGATATTGTCGAATTTGACCGTTATAACCGTGGGTGACAGGGCGTTGAGGTTGGTATGCAGCTCATTGAAATCCGGCGCGCCAGCGCCTTGCTCCCAGTTCCCGCTAAGGGTCAGCACCAGAGTGCCTGATTGCGAGTTGTCCAGCTGAAATACGGGTGCAGTGTTGCTCATTCAGCGGCGGGTCCGTTGTTATATCGACACAGAGTTTACTGGGTACTATTGTTATTTAACAGCGTGATGGGTTCCTGAAAAGGGCGCTGCGGTTGGATCCTGTAAATGCTCTGGTACGCTTTGTCATAGATCGCAACCACCGGTGTGTGGCTGTCGGCCTCGAGGCGTCTTGCAATCATGGTCATCGGGAATAAGTAGTTGTCTGTGTCGGCGTAGCGTAGTGCACGACTGCGTCCGACAGTGTCTTCGTAAATTACCCAGTCCAGATCCAGTTCCTCCGCTAATAGATCGCCAAGTATCAGCCCCATCGCCTGCAGTTCGCGTGTCTGTTCCGGTCTCACCAAGTCGCGATCAAGCAGGGCCTGGAGTAAATCCAGATCGCGCACTTTTTCGCCAGAGAATTGCCGCCCGAGATTGGTGGCCGCTATGTCGTTGATGAGCTCCCGCTGTTGCTGCATAAATCCCCGATCCAGATAGGTCAGCTCACTTATCTCGGGCTCAGCCTGGGCCAGGGAGTAAGCGCTGAAAAACAGTGCGCCGGCCATAAATAGTACCAGTGATAGTGTGTGTCTGGCCGTCATCAAGTGTCTCCTGAGTGGTTCGCGCATTCAGTCTGAGTGTGTATTTTAGACCATTTCGGTTGTGTTCAGAGCGTTGGCATGGATAATTGCTGTCTTCCCGGGGGCACTATCTGTTTCTGGCCTCGGCGGACTTCGGAGCACACTCATGATCACCGGCAGTATTGTTGCCCTGGTAACGCCCATGCACACTGATGGCAGTGTGGACTGGGAAGCGCTGGAGCGGCTTCTTGACATGCATATCGTCGCAGGCACCAGTGCCATTGGGGCTGTGGGTACCACGGGGGAAAGTGCGACTCTAAGCCACCCTGAGCACTGTGAAGTGATTCGCCGCTGCGTAGAGTATGTGGCCGGGCGCATCCCTGTTGTCGCAGGTACAGGTTCCAACTCCACTTGGGAGGCGATCGAGCTGACTCGTGCAGCAGCCGATGCGGGTGTTGATGCCTGCCTGCTGGTGACTCCTTATTACAACCGTCCGACCCAACGCGGTATGTTCGAGCATTTCAAGTCAATCGCAGAATCGGTGGCGGTACCCCAGATTCTGTACAATGTGCCTGGCCGTACTTCGGTGGATCTATCGAATGACACCACTGTGCGCCTGGCCGAGCTGGATAATATTGTTGGTATCAAGGATGCAACGGGTAATCTTGAACGCGGCCGTGAGTTGATAGCATCCGCACCTGCTGATTTCGCCATCTATTCCGGCGACGACCCCACCGCATTGGAGCTCATACTCTCTGGTGCCCACGGTAATATTTCCGTAACGGCCAATGTAGCGCCAACTCTGGTGGCAGAGATCTGTCGTTTAGGGTTGGCGGGCGAGCGTGATGCAGCAGCCGTGATCGATGCGAGCCTTGCAAGACTCAACAAAGCGCTTTTCCTGGAAGCCAACCCTATCCCTGTGAAATGGGCGCTGGCTCAAATGGGCGTAATCGGTCCAGGCCTGCGCCTGCCGTTGACTGAATTGGACGAGCGATTTCACACCGAAGTAACTGCCGCGCTGGAGGCGGTAACCCCCGAATGACACCGATTCAATGCATAGCGCGCGTCACCCTATTGTCGCTTCTTTGCGGCGCCGTCTCTGGTTGTAGTTACCTGTTTGGTAACGACGGCTTGTTCCCCAGTAAAGCAGATGACTACAAGGACTCACCCGAGCTGCCGGTGATGAAGGTGCCGCAAGGTAAAGATGCCGGCCGAATGCAGGAAGCTTATCCAATTCCTAACATCGAGGAAGATGTTGTGTTGGAGGGAGAGTTTGAAGTACCCAGGCCTACGCCTTTGGTAGCAGGTGCGGGTGAAGACTTTGTGCGAATCCAGCGGCTCGGGGAAGATAGTTGGGTTTTGGTGGATGAAGCGCCTGGGCAGCTATGGCCGCAGGTGCGCAGTTTTCTGTCGGCTGCCGGGGTTCAGATAGCGCGTGTAGATGCGCGCTCCGGTATTATGGAGTCGACCTGGTTGCAATTGGATGGCAAGCCTATGGCTTCGCGCTTTCGCTACCGCATAGAGCGTGGCGTGCAGCGTGGCACCAGTGAATTGCATGTGCTGCAGATGAACCAGGCAGGCGACGTCAATAGCTGGCCTGAAAGCTCCGATGATCTGGAGCAGGAAAGTGAAATGCTGCAATCGCTCGCGCAGTATATTGCGAACAGCACAGACGCCGCGCCAGTCTCGATGATTGCTGATCAGGCGATCAGTGCCACGGGGCGTATCACTCTTCAGGAAACAGCCGGCGGTAAGACGTATATAAGCCTGGGCTTGTCGTTTGATCGGGCCTGGGCGTCGTTAGCACGAGCGCTTGAACGCTCGCACTTTGAGATTACCGATCGCGATCGGAGCGCGGGGCTATACTTCGCGACTTTTCGCGGCCCGAATGCTGACGAAGATGGCGGCTGGTTCGATTGGTTCGGTGATGACGATGATGACAATCCACTGGTTGGTTCGAAGTTTAAGGTTGAGATGACACAGCAGGAAGGTAATGTCGTTAATATTACGCTTGATCCGGTTGATGAAATCCCCGACTACGAGAAGCGACAGGAGCAAGCATTGCTGTCGGCGATTAAGGGCAACATAAACTAGTGCGCTTTGCGTCGCTTGGTAGCGGCAGTAAGGGAAACGCCACCCTGATAGCTCACGGAGAGACGGTGGTGATGATTGACTGTGGCTTCTCTGCGCGTGAGGCTGCCCGTCGTATGCAACTACTCGAAATTGACCCGCATCGGCTGGATGCCATCTTGGTGACGCATGAGCACTCCGATCACAGCGCTGGCGTAGCCGCCTTTTCTCGCAAGTATCAGACACCGGTCTATATGACCCACGGTACCCAGAGCACCGGTCGAGTGAAGAGCTGCTATGAGTTTCGCTGCATTGCGCCAGGCGATTCATTCGCCGTAGGCACACTGCAGATTAATGCGATAGCGGTACCGCATGATGCGCGTGAGCCCTGTCAATACAGGGTTACTGGTCCGCAGGGATCGTTAGGCGTGTTAACCGATCTTGGCAGTATCACCCCCCATATTGTTGAGAGCTATGCCGATTGCGACGCGTTGCTGCTGGAGTTCAATCACGATGTCGATATGCTTTTTGGTGGCGACTATCCACCCTCACTCAAGCATCGGGTAGGGGGTGATTGGGGGCATCTGAATAATGAACAGTCCGTTGAGCTGTTAAGGCAGTTAGATGTTTCTCGATTACAGCATCTGGTAGTGGCACATATTTCGCAGAATAATAACTGTGTAGATAAAGCGGCCACAGCGCTTGCCGGTGTGGAGGGTCTGGATCAGAACAAGGTTGTGTGGGCAGAGCAGGGTGAAGGGTTTGATTGGCTATCGTTGTAGCACCGTCATGACAGGTTCTCGTACTCGCAAACTGCAGAGCGTTATGTGCAGCGAATCAGGCTTTGTACATATCAATTAACAATGAGGGTTTTAGGTATGAAGTTGCGGAATTCTCTAATGGCGGTGCTGCTTGGTCTTTCACTAGTCAGCGTTGCTCAGGCTCAGACTATGGGTACAGTACTTGTGACCGGAGCAAATCGGGGGCTTGGGCTGGAGTTTGTTGAACAGCTTCAGGCCAAGGGCTATACCGTGATTGGTACAGCCAGAAAACCTGAAAAGGCAGCCGAGCTTAAGGCGACTGGTGCCAGAGTAGAGCAACTCGACGTGGCCGATCAGGCAAGTGTCGATGCTCTTGCAGCGCGGCTGGCTGACGTGCCTATTGATCTATTAATCAATAACGCAGGTATGGCCGCGCGCGGCGATTCCTCACTGGAAACAGTTGATTACGATGCGATGGAGCGTACTTTTCAGGTTAACAGCCTGGGACCTCTGCGGGTGACTCAGGCGGTGCTTCCCAACTTGAGGGCGGGCGAGCAAAAAACCATCGTTCACATCACGTCGCGATTAGGCAGTATCGAGCTGTCGAGTGGTGGAATGTATTCCTACCGCACCAGTAAGACCGCGTTGAATCAGATCAACAAGATAATGAGTGTCGAACTCGCATCAGAGGGCTTTACAAGCATTGTGATGCATCCGGGTTGGGTCCAAACCGATATGGGTGGAGCCGGAGCCACATTGACTACGTCTGAAAGTATCTCAGGTATGTTGGGGGTGATTGACGGCTTAACAGCTGACGATACCGGCAAGTTCTATAACTACAATGGCGAGAAACTACCCTGGTAGTATGACCAGCTTGCGCGGGCGCCACGCCTTGTGTAGACCATGTTAGCCACTGCTCTGGCAGTCTCACTGCCTACCTTTGGCTGGGTGATTCTGGGGTTGGCTCTGCGCCGCATTGGATTGCTGCGTGATGAGTTGGTGGAGGTATTCTCACGACTATCCTTTAACTATGGTTTGCCTGTGCTGCTCTTTGCTGGCGCTGCGCGGGTGGATTATGGTGCGGCGGCTAGCGCTCGCTATTTGGTGGCTGGAATCATTGCCACGTTTCTTGTCAGCGCTGGCAGCTGGGCATACAGTGTCTTGCGCCATCATCCGCAAGCGTATCGAGGTCTGTTTGTGCAGGCCGCTTTCCGTTCCAATCTTGCCATTGTCGGTCTGGCTTTGAGCGTTTCTGCCTACGGTGAGCGAGGCGCAGTGCTTGCTGCACTACCCATTGCCGTACTTACACTGCTCTACAACGTGATTGCTGTATGGGTGTTGAATACCACTTTAGGCGCGCAAACATCGCTGCTATCGTTAACGTTGGGCATTGTGCGCAACCCTCTAATACTCGGTATCTCAGCGGGTGTGCTGGTGGCAGTTGTGCCAGTGTCGGTTCCCGAGTCAATTTTTGAACTGTCGGCTGTGCTGTCGACATTGCTGCTACCGATGATGCTGGTGTGTGTGGGTGCGTCGATGCGATTCTCGGCATTGAGTGCGGGTAGAATTCTCGTGACAGAAGCTGTGGTCTGGCGCCTTCTGGTTGCCCCTGCACTGTTGCTGGGTGTATGCCTTGCCCTGGGCGTAACAGGTGAATCCCTGGGTGTCATTTTTTTGCTGCTCTCTTCGCCCGTGGCAACGGCGAGTTTTGTTATGGTAATTGCGGCCCGCGGTGATGGAACCCTCGCCGCCAATATGATTGTGACAACAACGCTCGCATCAGTGGTTACCGTAACGCTTGGTTTTCTCGTGCTGTTGTATTTTGGTCTGGTTGGCCAACCTGTTTGATCCCTAGCCTGCACTTAGTCTAGCGAGTAGACTGGTTTCGGCTTTCCTATTTAGTTTCGTTGCCACATTGAGTAATTTCTACGCTTTAAGCGAGCGTGATCTTAGTCAGGATGCTGTAGTCTTTGGCAGTGTGGATTCTGTTATCTTTCTGAGCTGGAGTACGAAATGAAATCAACTATTCAGGCAATTCTAAAAACTGCGCTGCTAGCGTGCGTTACGTTGTGGATGGCCAGCGCTCATGCCGATGGTTTCTATATTGGCGCAGGGGCCTATAAAACGGATATGAGCATCGACGACTTCGATGACGATGACTATGTTCCGGCGGGGTTCCTTGGATACCAATTTCTGGATACCAATCTGTTGATGCTATCTGCTGAGCTGGGTTACTACGATCTGGGCGATTACGGTGGTAGTGACTATAGCGTTGATGCGTCCGCCGTGACGCTAGCTGGCGTGGCGTACTTACCTATTGGTCCTTTCTTCGAAATCTATGCCAAGGCGGGTCTGGCATCTGTCAGTGTCGATGTCGAGACCTTTGGTAATAAGGACGACTATGATGGGGAGGAAGCGTTCGGTGGTGTGGGCTTTGCCTTTGATATTCTCGACACCATCGATATCTACGTAGAGTATCTCGTGTTTGATACTGAGGTCGATTCAGAAATGGCGGGCGTTGGAATCCGCTTGGATTTCTAGGGCGAGTAGAGTGGCTAATTGCAGTTTTTAGCAGCGTTTGATTAGTCGGCAACCGGGCTTACTTGGTTGCCGGCTCATGTTGGCCAGGCACGCAACCGATTGCTTAAACATCAACTCGCTGCAGTGCTTTCATTATTCAAATAAGACCTCTACTACGATTCCTTGTTGTTCATCCAGACGGATGTCCTTTATGCCCTGCCTGAAGGGTATTAAGTAAGGGTGGGGTGGAAGTTCGATCCGCATCGGATTGGTTATCTGTTCCGCCCACTGTCTATCCAGCTCTTCGCGAAGTGCCTGCCCATCAAGGTCGCCTGGGCCCAATTTTAGGCTATCAATGCTGGGGTTGATCAAAAGAATCTGTCGAGTAATGGGGTCGAACCCCAGCTCCCCCGATACCTCGGCCTGCCCGGGTGCGTTAGCTTTAAGAGTGTTATCTGCCTGACGGCGCAGCGACTGTATATTCAGCTGTAAACGTAATCGAGGGCTAGCCTGGCCGGATGCCTTATTCGCGTCGGGCGATGTGTAAAGCACAACCGGGTTACTGACATAGAGGCTGTTCTCGCGCAACGGTACGGTCTGGGGAAACACGCTGTTGGCGATGTTAGTGGCCAGCTCGGCCGAAATAGGAACCGTAGTGCCAAACGCGGCGAATGAAGTATGGCTCGCACTCGCCAATAGCGCGATGAGTACGTATCCCACAATTGTTGAAGTGAGGCTTTTCATTCAGTGCGCTCGGTACTGGTTCATGATGCTGGTCCACACAAACGGCTGATAGAAATTTCGGATCATGACGTTTTCTTAAGATCGTTTTTCTTACCGCTATGCTAACGCATCCAACTCTAGTGATACGAATGACTTTTCAAATTCTGCCAGGTTTGTCTTTGCTTGGATAAAAGAGCGATATGGATCTAAAGTAGGTACTATCATGCTTAGTTTCTCCGAGAGTGAGGCGAAGGCATATCGTGTATTTAGGCGAGTGCGCCGGATAATGCCGGGTGTGTGCAGCAAGCAAGTAGTGCATCCTCTCTACGCTAAGCGTCTGCACCTTATTTGATAAAGGACATTACTATGACAGAAGCCATAAAAGATCCCTACAGCATCCCTCTGGAAGAGCTAGATCCAAGCGCGGGTGTGTTATTTAAAGAGCAGGCTCACTGGGCTTACTTTGAAAGATTGCGCAAAGAAGACCCGGTCCATTTCGTTGAAAGTGAAGCGTTTGGGCCTTACTGGTCGGTCACTCGATTCAAGGACATCATATATGTGGACTCACATCACAAGGAGTTCTCGTCCGAGCCAACCATCGTCATCGGTGATCCCGGAATGGACTTTATTCCACCCCAATTTATAGCAATGGATCCGCCTAAGCATGATAAGCAGCGAGCAGCCGCTTCACCTGCCGTGGCGCCCAAGCAATTGACCGAGTGGGAGAAGCTTATCCGCAGTCGTGTTCAAGAGGTGTTGGATGAACTACCGGTTGGAGAGGTTTTCAACTGGGTTGATTCGGTATCGATCGAACTAACGGCTCGCATGCTTGCGACTCTGTTTGATATCCCCCAAGAAGACCGACACAAGTTGATTCAATGGTCTGATTCAGCGACCTCGTCATCCGTAGTAGGTATGACGGGGATGTCGCCCGAAGAGCGGATGGCTGATCTACAAGAGTGCTTGGCCTATTTTACGGAAGTGTGGAATGAACGGGTTAATGCGGCTCCTGCAATGGATTTCATTTCTTTACTCGCACACAATCCTGACACGCAGGACATGGACCCCACTGAGTATCTGGGTAATCTGCTTTTGCTGATAATTGGCGGAAATGACACCACACGTAACTCCATGACAGGGGGTGTGTATGCTTTAAACAAGTTTCCAGAGCAATTCGACAAACTTAGGGGAGACTATTCGCTGATCCCGAGCATGGTGTCAGAAATCATTCGCTGGCAGACCCCGCTAGGGCATATGCGACGCACTGCGACAGAAGATGTGGAGTTGAATGGCAAGTTGATACGCAAAGGAGATAAAGTGGTGATGTGGTATGTCTCCGGCAACCGTGATGAAAGTGCGATTGATTCTCCAGATGCGTTCATTATTGACCGGCCGCGTGCGCGCCACCATGTCTCTTTTGGTTTTGGCATCCATCGATGTATGGGAAACCGATTGGCGGAAATGCAGCTGCGCATACTTTGGGAAGAAATCCTGATCCGGTTCAAAGATATTGAAGTGATTGGAGAGCCCGAGCGAGTGGAGTCCAATTTCGTAATGGGATACACAGACTTGCAGGTAAAGCTGCACCCGAGATAGCGGTAGTCAGCAGGCAAACGTGTAGCCCACCGCTACTGGTTTTTACTGATGAATTGGGAATGACGATGACTAATGCAGAGCAGATCGAGTACTGGAATGGCGATGCCGGTAGGCGCTGGGCTGAAGAAGACGACACAATGGCGCAACTGCTGCGACCGATTAGCGAGGCCCTGATAGCCTATGCAAAGCTTGATGGCTGTCGTAGTGCACTGGATATCGGCTGCGGTGGTGGTAGCCAGAGTGTGATGCTCGCCGATGAGCTGGGAGAGGGGGCTTGTGTCACGGGTGTGGATATCTCACAGCCCATGCTGGCTGTTGCAGAGGGCAAGGCGGCAGCTCCCGGGCATGGCCGCGCTGCTATGGATTTCGTACAGGCAGACGCCGCGACCTATGAATTCGTAGCGGGAAAGTTCGATCTGATCTTTTCTCGCTTTGGCGTTATGTTTTTTGATGATCCGGTAAGTGCTTTCACCAATATACGCACAGCGCTGCAACCGGGTGGGCGAGTAGTCTTTTGCTGCTGGCAACCCGTAAAAGCCAATGACTGGACTCGCATACCCTTGCAGGCGGCCTTGCAGCACGTGCCTGCACCCGCCCAGGCTGACCCTGATGCCCCCGGGCCCTTTGCGTTCAGTAATCCTGAGCGCGTGCACGATATTCTGCAGAGCAGCAGCTTTACTGACATCAGTGTGGAGCCTTACAGCACCTCTCTGCATTTTGGGAAAACGTCTACGCTGGCGCAGAGTGTGAGAGAGCTGGCGATGATTGGCCCGGTTAGTAGGTTATTGGTAGGTCAGGAGGCGGCCGTGCTAGAAAAGGTATTTGGGTCGATGGAGGATGTTCTGTCGCCGCATTATCGTGATGGAACTCTCAGTCTGACCGGGGCGGTGTGGTTTGTAACAGCAACGACCTAATTGTATCTTTGCGGTATTGCTGACGTGCGCCCCGGGGAGTTTGATTGCATATCACGGTATCGATCAATGGTGCAGACGACTCGTTACCAGCTGATTTCGATTTCTATGCTGGATTCATCACTCTCTATCTCTACCTCCAGCTCAACTTCAACCTGATCTGGCACATTAATCCGTAGCGCAATTCCATTGCGGACGAGCTCCAGATCATTGTGCCGTGCGAGAGAGTCGGCGATTTCGTGTAGTAACTTAGCGGTGTCTTCACGAGACAGATTGCGTTTCTCGGAAATTTCAAGCAAATCCATAATATCTCCTTAATGAGCTGTTGATGTTGTAGACCTACCCGTTACTGATCCCTCAGAGCCGCAGTTACGCGAATCTCCACACGGGCACCGGGAATAGCGAGCTCGGTGATGCCGATCGCAGTCCAGGCTGGCCAGGGTTCAGAAAGAAATTCGTCCCGAACAGACATAAAGTCGCCCATGTCCGCTTGCAGTCCAACGTGGTACGTCGTGCATTCAACGATATCGGTATAGTCCAGACCGCATTCCGCTAATAGTTTGCCTACCGCGGCCCACGCATTGCGAAACTCTTCTTTGCTGTCGGCGGGTATCTTCCCATCCGCACCGGTGCCAATAATGCCAGAGCAGAGTAAGAGGCCGTTGCTCTTGGTCGCTTCTGAAAAGTGAAAATTGTCGTACATATACTGACCTGATGCAGACACTACTGTTTCAATACTCATTGGTAGGTTCCTCTCTGGATCGCTGCAAGTAGCAACCGTTACTAACGTTGCATGACAATACTGAACCCGACCAGCTAAATAAAGTACTCTTTGAATTCGTCCAGTCCCTATCAGCTTGCCGCTTATCGCAATGTTCCGCGCCGAAGGCGCTCAGCTGTTTAGGGGCTTGCCTGGATTCACCGTGCGCCGGTGCAGCAACCTTGGATGCCCGCGCCACAGGCACGCAATATCTCGGCGGTGCCTTGTTCACCATGTGCGCCAGCATCTACAACGCCGTAACTGAAGAAGCTCACTTGCCACAGGCCGTCTTGAACGGTACTTAGCGTGCTCCGTGACGGGTCGCCTGATCGCAGAAATTCAGTCCTCAATAATCTCGTGGCGAACTCGTACTGCGACACTACGTGGTTTAATCGATAGGCCTCTGGCAAGCAGATGCGCCTTGGTAAAGGCGGCGCCATACAGCAATATGAGAGAGGAGTAGTTTACCCAAAGCAAGAGTAGTACGAGTGAGCCTGCCGCTCCGTAGGTTGATGCTGTGGCGGTGTAGGATAGATAAAGAGCAATCAACGAACGGCCAATGGTAAACAGGATTGCTGTTAGCACTGAGCCTAGTGCAACGTCACGCCAACTCAGTTTTACGTCTGGTAACACCCTGAATATTGTAGCGAACAGCAGTGATGCCACTAGTATGGAGAGGATAAGGTCCATCGCAGAGAAGGCCACGTCATACCAGGGGAGCCAGCCCTGCACGCTATGCAGTAGCACGCGCAATCCGACGCTGAGAGAAAGTGACACGAGCATGACAAAACCTACCGCAAGTACAATCGTCAGCGAAGTCAGGCGCTTTCGAATCAGCAGAGCAAAGCTGTTACTCGAGGGCTTGGGTACCACCGTCCAGATAGCGTTAAGGGAGTTCTGCATCTGGCCAAAGACAGTGGTAGCACCAATCAGCATGGCCAATATGCCCGCCAGTGTGGGCAGTAGTCCACCTTCTTTCAGGCTCGATTGCGAGATGGCCATTTGTATAGTTTGAGCCGCTTCAACGCCAATCGTATCTTGCAGCTGCGCAACTACTTCGCCCTCTGCTGCCTGCTGTCCGTAAAAAATGCCGATGATACTCACGATAACTATCATCACGGGAGCTATAGAGAACAGAGTAAAAAAAGCGAGTGAGCCCGCGTTGGCAAAAGCGTTACTCTGCAGCCATATTTGCGCTGCAGCTTTCAGGATATCCAGCCAGTAATTGATACGTGCTTTCAACGTGGTAGGGGTTGAGGTAATAGAGGGCGACATTATTGTCTAGCAAGTTTCCGTGAACGCGGAGCGGCAAGGGGATACGGGTATCTCGGCCGCATGAACATACAGATTAACAGAGACGGCGCGTGTTCTATAATCCGCATCGGACGCCTAGGCTTCAGCATCGTCATTGTGTCGATTCCGCTTCCAGCGTCGATTGCTCCATAGCCAGCTCTCCGGCTCGGCGCGAATACACTGCTGCGCTATTTCCACATAGCGCTCGATAATCTCGTGCGACTCTTTTTCATAGGGTGGCTCTGCCACCTCATGGAATTCAATTTCATAGTGGCCTGTACGCATGCGATGGCATTGAGCAAATAGGACAGGAAATCGGGTGAGTTTGGCAATGCTTTCCGCGCCCATGAAAAACGCGGACTCTTGGTTTAAAAACGTTGTCCAGTAGCTACGCTCATGCCGAGTCGGGGCCTGGTCGGCCACCATCACGAACAATCGAAACTCGCTGCGGCGCTTGAGAATATCGCGCGTTGCCTGCGCCATTGCGAGTGGCCGCGATCCGAATTGGCTACGGATTTCATGTATCAGTTTGTTGGCAACGGGATTGTGCAACGTTTTATAGACGGGATCGATTGGAATTTCCAACGCGGTAGTTGCACCATGCAGCATCCACTCCCAGTTGCCCTGGTGAATGGTCAGTACAATAACAGATCGGTTCAAATCTTTGCTGTAAGTGTGCACGAGTTCGGGATTGCGAATAGTCACCCGTTGGCGAAAGTCTGCGGGTGTCATCCGGCGCGCTCGAACAATCTCAAACGCGACCTCAGTGAGGCGGCGGTAGAATTTTTTCCCCAATGCCGCCAGTTCTGCATCTGACTTCTCGGGAAAAGCCTGCCGAAGATTGTCTTTAACCACGGCTCTTCGGTAGCGCGCGACATAGTAAACGAAGACATAGGCTATCCGCGCGCAAACATACAGTATCGGGAAGGGTAGCCAGCTGATTATTGAGTAGGCGAGGCGTTGCATATTGGCTAGCTAACCAGGTTTCAGCGACAATGCGCTGGTAGCTCGAGCACTTCTATGCCGAGCATGGCGCCTGCCTCGGGACATTGGAGCGTAGCATTGACGCTAAGATCCAGCACTCGAAGTTGCGATAGGTCATACAATGGTACGGGGTCAACGATCACATTGTTGTCCAGGTAGAGTTCTTGCAGACTTTTAAGTGCCTGCAGCTCCAGCAGGTTTCGAATGTCATTGGAAGACAGCTTCAGTCGAGTCAGTCCGGTGAACGTCGACAGCCCGGCGAGGCTGCTGATTGTGCTGTGGCTGCAGTTTAGCGTAGTTAGCTTATTTGGCGTCGTGATCTTAGCGTCCACGATGGCTTGATCTATGCATGCTGACAACGCGCTATCGTCTATAGTGTAGTCGCTGAACAAAGTCTCTGGTGTATAGACCAGACGATCGTTTACAGTAATATCGTAGGTATCACAGCCGACCAGACAGGCGCAAAGGGCTATGGCTGTAGAGATGAAACGGCACTGCAGTAAACGCATGATTAGCTCTCTTGATGGCCGGGATGAACACTATACGCTCTTGTCTGCATAGCAGTGCGATGGACGTGACGGTGGCCTTGAACAGACCCTATAATGCTATCTTGTCGAGCGACTAAAAACGAGTGCACGAATGGACGATACGGACGACATTGATTTCAGGCGCGAGAACCGTCGAGATAACTCCGATGCCATCAGTATTGTCCAGAGAGGCAACATAAAGCTTCTGGAAGCGACTTTGCGCAAGCAGTGGCGGTTGGGTCAGAATATTGTACTGTGTTGGAGCCCGGATGAACGAGGGATGCTGGTCATCTTTGTCCCCCACTACTACTTGGGCAATTATTGCGCAGAAACGGACGCATCGGGTGAGAAGTCGCACGAGAATGAGCGTTTTGTACAGCAACTGATATCCGGCGAACGCTGCAAAGGCCGAGACGAACTGTTTGACATCGCCAAGCGGCTTCGCGTCTCGCCTACCTTTGTTAAACTCAACACGGCATTGACTGAAGAGCCCGGTGTGGTCAACGCAGTGGAGCAGCTCATCAAACGCTACGGGTTAAGTTATGTCGATCAGCGCGCTGTATTGTTGTTCGATATCGCCCAATTTTCTTTGTACACGCCGTTTGAGCAAGCCAGTCAGCTGAACAGCCTTTCGTACTCAATGAATTCAGCCTACAACAAACTGCTGGGCCAGGGTATTGAGATCAACTTTTCCAGGACAACTACCGGCGATGGCTACTATGTGTGGAATCGTGATTTCACTCCCTTTGCCAGCATGGATCTGTTTTGCTTCATGTTGCTTGTGGTTGCCGATAATGCTGCAGCTCGGGCTGTCTCTAAAGGCAATACCGTGCCAGTTATTCGTACCGGATTTCACATTGGCAGTCACTACGAGCTCTATCAGGCTGAGGGCGTCAACCCCACGGTCTTTAGCTATATCGTAGGCGACGTAACCATTGAGCTTGCACGCATGGTCGATCTGGCTAAACCACACCAGATTTTGATGGGTGACTTCAAGGCTCGCTTGCCCGGTCGTGATCAGAGCGATATACCTCGCAATGTAGATAGTCAGGGCTTCGTGCAGGCCTGTGTTCGTGAGCTGGACTCGCTCGTAGGTACGCAATTGGCAGGCAAGCCCGTACAGGCGTTGCATTGTTCGCTGAGCGGGTCTGGCAGCAGCGCAGATAGTACGCCGCGGAAAATTCAGATTGTAGATAAGCATGGTTTATCCCGCGATGCATTTAACCTCGAGCTTGGTATTACGCTTGACGGGGAGGCATTGTCGCTAGGTCTGAGTGGGGACCAGCTGCCTGCTCAGGGCGAGAATGTAGTCAAGAGCGAGTCTTCGTCAGTGATTGATCGACAGCAGCCAGCGCCTGCGCGTAGTACTGATGAGCTGATTGATGAGTTGTCCGGCATCCTGCAAAAGCGGGTGGGCAGTTCATCGAAGGAGAGTTGACGCATCGTATTGGTACCATTGCTCGCAGTTGTCCCTGTTAGCCTCAACGATCAACCAGCGGCAGAACGTGTTGCTCAGGAACTCCAGACGGTGTCGCTCGAGCCGGCCACTGACCCACGCAGTGTCGAACAGTTTTTTGCTGTACTCATGGTCAGCGGTCATCGTATTGCTCTGCAGCAGTGCGGCAGAAATATGCCTGGTGCTGTTTCTGTCGATTTTGGCAGCGGCGGTATGCGCCATCGGCGCCGCGGCGGCAATAATGAGGACCTTGGTAAAGCTGTCGGAGTGAATAAGCGTAAAGATCTGTCTGTGCTGGATGCGACTGCGGGTCTCGGGCGCGATAGTTTTGTGCTTGCAGACATGGGTTGTACAGTCAGGTTGTGTGAGCGTGAGCCCCTTGTGGCATTGCTGTTGCAAGCTGGTCTGGAAGCAGCGCGCAGCAGCGATGATGAATGGCTAAGAGTGGTTAGCAGTCGCATGCAATTGGTGTCAGGTGAGGTGACGGAGTTACCGTCCGGTCTGATAGATGGTATCGACGTGATCTATCTTGATCCAATGTTTCCGCAGCGTAGGCAAACTGCGGCTGTTAAAAAGGAAATGGCGCTCCTGCAGCGCTTGCTCCCGGACTCGCAAGAGAGCGTTCAGCCTGAAGCGCTACTGCGCTGGGCGCTCGAGCAGCCTGTGGCGCGTATCGTATTGAAGAGACCCCGCAAAGCACCTTTGCTTGATGACACGAAACCATCGCATTCGCTGCAGGGCAAGTCCATTCGGTTTGATGTCTTCGTGAAACACGCGCTGCAGCCTGGGGCAAAGGACGTCTAATCCCTGCCTGGTGCGCGAAACAGCCTGCGCGTGAAGACAGATTGGACAAACGGGTCGATTAATCGATAGATACGGCCGGAAATGCAGATTGGCTTTCCCTTCTCCACTGCTTTGATTCCGTCTGCGACAACGGTAGAGGCCGGGTACCAAAGCCATTTTGGCATCGAGGATTTCATTTCTTGCAGGCCGGCTGTCTCGTGAAAATCAGTGTGCGTGAAACCGGGGCAAAGCGCACATGCATTCACCCCTGTATCCTCTAGTGTGACAGCGAGGGCTTCAGACAGCGAGATCAGATAGGCCTTGCTGGGGCCATAGTTGCAGCCATCTGCACGGGGTATGCGGCCGGCGACAGATGCCACATTGATAACCCGGCCAAAACCACGCTGTTGCATCGCGGGCACAAACAAATGGCAGAGGTGGGCGACCGAAGTCATCATCAATTGAAAGAAGTCACTTTGGGCCTGCCAGTCTCGGTCTTCCAGTAGATTAGGCCCAGCTATACCTGCGTTGTTTACCAGATAATCCACCTGCAGGCCGCGACTCTGTATTTCATCGTACAGAGCCTGTGGGGCAAGCGGGTCAACGAGATCGCAGCTGATCACTTCGCAAGAGATGGAGTGACTCTGTTGCAGTTCACTGGCGAGGGCTTGGAGCTTCTCCAGTCGCCTTGCAACCAGTATCAGGTTGTAATCTTGTGCGGCTAGCTGCCGTGCAAATTCGGCGCCTAGCCCGGCAGAAGCTCCCGTAATCAGTGCTGTGCGGGAATTCATCATTGTCTCTCCTTATACGGTTTTTGCTGCACGGCGATCTTACTTCGAGTGT
The DNA here is from genome assembly GCA_039990395.1 of Halioglobus sp. Classification (GTDB taxonomy): domain Bacteria; phylum Pseudomonadota; class Gammaproteobacteria; order Pseudomonadales; family Halieaceae; genus CALINF01. Next base: position 1,808,590 of record JBDXFZ010000146.1, on the reverse strand, counting down.
CTATTTCGGCGTTCCACTTTACGCCAGCATGGGTATGATGGCCAAACAACTATTTAACGACCAAATGGGACTATACATGGCTAAACAAAAACTCACTGCCATGGTGACCGGCGCGTCTGCTGGTCTTGGTGAGGCATTCTGTCGAGCGCTCGCGAATGAGTGTGATGTCATCATTGCCGTGGCACGCAGGGAGGACCGATTGCTCGCGTTGGCGAAGGAGTTGGAGGGTTTGGTTGAGGTACACCCAATACAGGCTGATCTCACTACCGTCGTTGGTCTGACACGAGCGGTAGAGGCGCTGCGTCAGCTGGGTCCCGTGGACTATCTGGTGAATAACGCGGGCTTTGGCACGACAGGGCCCTTTGCGGCGTCAGATCTGGAGCAGGAGCTGGAGATGGTGCGTATTCATATAGATGCTCCCTTAGTGCTAACGCGGGCGGCACTGCCGTTTATGCGCGAGCTGGGCGGCGGCAACATAATTAATGTTTCTTCGGTAGCGGGCTTTCTTGCGGTCAATCAACTAGCGGTTTATGGCGCGGCCAAGTCGTTTATTAGTGCCTGGTCGTTGTCGTTACAGGAAGAAGTTCGCTCAGACAATATTCAGGTACAACTTCTGTGCCCCGGCTACACCCGCACGGAGTTTCATGACCGAGACTCCTTTAGCGCTTTTGACAAATCCCAGGTGCCCCAAGATGTTTGGATGGACGCCGAGACCGTGGTTGCCACGAGTCTCGCAGCTTTGGAGTCTGGACAGCAGGTTGTCGTGCCTGGAGAGCACAATGTGCAAGCAGCGCACGCGGGTTTGGCGGCGTTTAGCGAGCTAGTGCAATAACAGGCGTTGGAGTATACCGGTATAGATTCTCGTTAGAACCGGCAGGTCGGCTACGCAAACATGCTCATCAATCTGGTGAATCGAGCTATTGATTGGGCCCAGTTCCAGCACCTGGGCTCCAGTGGGAGCGATGAAACGTCCGTCTGATGTACCACCAGACGTCGACAGGGTGCTGCAAACACCTGTCTCAGCTTCGATTGCGCCTAGACTCGCTTCCACTAATTCACCTGCCGCTGTCAGGAAAGGCTGCCCGCTAAGCACCCAGGTAAGGTTATAATCAAGCTGGTGCTTGTCGAGTATTTCCTCGGTCCGGCTCTTAAGCTGATCCGCTGTTACCTCAGTAGAAAACCGGAAATTGAATACAACATCGAGATGACCTGGAATTACATTGGTTGCGCCGGTACCACTGTTGAAGTTGGAAATTTGCATAGATGTGGGTGGGAATGACGCGTTGCCTTCGTCCCAGGTCTGCTGCGTCAACTCGACCAGTGCTGGCATTGCGCGGTGAATCGGGTTGTCTGCCAAGTGCGGATAGGCGATATGCCCTTGCTTCCCTTTCACCTGCAGAATCGCGCCCAGAGAACCGCGGCGCCCATTTTTGATGACATCTCCCAGTTGCTCGCTGCTCGATGGCTCGCCGACCAAACACCAGTCAATGCTTTTGCCCAACTGCTGAAGGTGTTCGATCACCTTGACCGTGCCGTTCACCGCCGGACCTTCTTCGTCCGAGGTGATCAAAAAGCCTATGCGCCCGGGATGGTCAGGATGTGCCGCGACAAAGTTCTCGCAAGCCACCACCATGGCTGCGAGACTGCCTTTCATATCGGCCGCACCGCGTCCGTATAACATGCCATCTCTCACCACAGGATCAAACGGGTCAGATTGCCATTGCGCTACAGGTCCGGTGGGTACAACATCGGTATGCCCTGCAAATACAATGATTGGCCCCTCACTCCCGCGCTCCGCCCAGAAGTTGTCTACGTCCCCAAAACGTAGTTCGTCGCATCTGAATCCGATGTCTTGTAAACGTCGCATCATTAGCGCCTGACAGCCGGCATCTTCGGGAGTGACGGATTGCCTGCGGATCAGATCCTGGCAGAGTTGAACGGTAGGGTCGTTAAGCACATTGGTTCCTGTTATCGGTGAGCCTGTGTTGAGGGGGCTTAGTTGTGAGCGTGCAGTTGAGCGTTAAGTTCGACCGAGCTGCTATTGGTCAGGCACTGAACAGCCCCCGTCGTTGAGTTGCGTCGAAAGAGCAGGTCGTGTTTGCCTGCTAGATCGCGAGCGGCGACGACCTCCACGCTGGTTCCTTCATGATCCAGCACAGAGACCTTAGTGCCCGCTGTGATGAACAGCCCGGCTTCCACCGTGCACCGGTCTCCCAACGGGATGCCTATTCCCGCGTTTGCCCCTATCAGACATTCCTTACCGACAGCGATGATAATGTTACCCCCACCCGATAATGTACCCATGGTTGAGCAGCCACCACCAAGATCCGACCCACTGCCAACGCGAACGCCAGCAGAGACGCGGCCCTCTATCATCCCGGGTCCATCGGTACCGGCGTTAAAGTTGATAAACCCCTCATGCATCACGGTTGTACCTTCGCCCAGGTAGGCACCCAGCCTTACTCTTGCTGTGTGAGCTATGCGCACACCCGTAGGCACCACATAGTTAGTCATCTTGGGGAACTTGTCGACACAGCTCACCTCCAGTACCTCGCCACGCAAGCGTGCGTCCAACTGCCTCTGAGGCAACTCGTCCAGATCAATTGCACCTTCATTCGTCCAGGCAACATTGGGTAACACGCCAAACAGGCCGTCCAGGTTGGTTCCATGGGGAGTAACCAATCTATGAGAGAGCAAATGTAGTTTTAGATAACCTTCGGGCACACTGGTTGGGGGTTCATCGTGCACTAGCAATACAGCGACTACCGGTTGCTCAGCATCAATGCATCGGCTGGCCAGGGCGGCCTGCTCAGACTCGCCGGCGGCTTCCAGGTCCATTTGTAGCTGTTGCAGCGTAGCGTTGTCGAGAGGTTGCTCAGTATCGAACTCAGCGGCGGCAGCCGTCAGACCAGCGGATGCTGCAATCACCGGTGCGGGGAAGAAAACCTCCAGCCATTCACCGGCTGCATTGCGGGTGCCAATGCCGAGGCCAAATGCAAATGCGCTCATTGGGTGTGTCCTGTTGTTGATTAAAAGAGATGCAGTCTATTTGAGATTTCATGCCTGCAGAAAAATTACGTTGTGCACGGCCAATACCGATCATGCGAGTGGGCAATTAAAGTGTGTGCTTGCCAAACAATTCCTGATATTGCGAAGCCTTAAAGCCCACGTGATGCTGCTCTCCAAGTTCGAGCAACGGTCTTTTTATCAGCGTTGGTTGGGCCAAAATGGCGGTTTGGGCTGTTTGGTTATTCATGCTGCTACGTATACTTTCTTCCAGCGCTTTCCAGCTGGTACTGCGTTTGTTAACCAAACCCTCCCAGCCTAGTTCATCGATCCACTTGGCGACGTCCGTCGCTTCTATTCCGTCTACGCGAAAGTCATGAAATTGGTACTCAATGGCATGGGTGTCCAGCCAGTTACGCGCCTTCTTTACCGTGTCACAATTTTTGATGCCATACAGCGTTATCAAGACCGGGTTTCTCCGAATTCGGTGTCAGATGATTGCGCAAGAGCATAGCAAACTCTATGCGTTAGAACTATGTGCAATACGAGTCTACAATGCGAGTTCGACGGCGCATCCGCTCAATAATAAGGAGAACAGTATGACAATCGTTTCCGCATCTCTTGCACTACCAATGATGGCAATGATGCTGCTTACGTTGGTAGTTTGGTTGGTAATGTTTGTGCATCGTGTGGGCTATGCGAACGCCAATGGAATCGACGCGCAGAAAATGAAAACACCCTCAGACGTGGCCAGGTTGTTACCAGACGAAGTGTCGGGATCAGGCAACAATTTCAAGAACCTGTTCGAAATACCGGTGCTATTTTATGTGATGTGCCTCTATTTAAGCGTATTTGGCCAAGTCAGTAGTCTGATGGTGACGTGTGCTTGGGCATTTGTGGCGTTGAGAGCCGTGCATAGTTTCATTCATTGCAGCTACAACAATGTGATGCACCGTTTCATAGCTTATTTGGCTTCTTCAGTGGCGCTTTGGGTAATGGTTGTTGTGGCCGTGATTAATGCGCTGTAGTGACCCGGTAAACCCCTTCTTCTATGGTGTCCATGGCTTTTGGGGCAGACTCGTCTATCCCGAGGCTCAATCAAACCCAAACACGCTGATAGATAACAGGAGTAGTCAATGACAACATCAGCCATGCCTTTACAAGTGGATGTGGTGTCGGACGTCGTCTGCCCGTGGTGCATAGTTGGATATTTACAATTGCAATCGGCACTGGCACAGATGCCGGGTGAGTTTGAGGTGTCGCTGCGTTGGCATCCGTTTGAGTTGAATCCGCAGATGCCAGAGGAAGGTCAGGAGTTACGCGAACATCTGGTGGAAAAGTACGGTCCGGCCGCTGGGCGGGGTAGTGGGGGTCGCCAACGACTTATCGAGTTAGGCGAGTCACTGGGCTTTGAGTTCAATTACTTCGACGGTATGCGTATCTACAACACGTTTAAAGCACATCAGCTGCTAGCCTGGGCGGCGGAACAAGATAAACAAACAGAGCTCAAGCTTGCGCTGTTTGACGCTTTTTTTACGCGCAGGGAGAACGTGGGTGATGCTCAGCAACTAGCTGCGGTTTGTGAGCGTGTAGGTCTGTCTAAAACAGATGGCATGCACGTTTTGGAGCAGGGTTTATTTGCTACACCAGTGCGAGCAGAAGAGTCGATGTGGTTAGAGCGCGAGGTGCATGCCGTGCCCGCATTTTTCTTTCAGAATAGCTATATGGTGCCGGGTGCTCAGGAAGCTAAGTCATTTGTAAGGTTTTTAAGGCGTATCAAGGAGCGTGAATTGGCAGCAGCACCACACTAGTCCAGATAAAAAATACCCCGGTTTTACCGGGGTATTTTATCAAGTAGCAATTGTCACCAATCGGCGTGACTAGAGCAGCGGGGCGATCACCAAACTAACAATAGCCATCACGTTGATCAGGATATTCATAGACGGGCCTGATGTGTCTTTGAAGGGGTCGCCCACGGTATCGCCCACAACTACCGCCTCGTGAGTATCTGAACCTTTACCGCCGAGATTACCCTTCTCTACGTATTTCTTGGCGTTGTCCCAGGCGCCACCGGCATTAGCCATCATCAACGCCATCAGTACGCAACCCAACAGAGCGCCACCCAGCGTGCCACCCAAGGCGGCTGCACCTAGGCCAAAGCCAACGACTACGGGTGTTCCCACAGCGATCGCGCCTGGCAGTATCATTCTGCGCAGAGCTGCTGTCGTGGCTATGTCAACACAGCGTGCGGTATCAGGTTCTGCTGTGCCTTCGAGTAGACCCGGTATCTCTCGGAACTGACGTCGGATCTCATTGATCATATCGAAGGCTGCTTCGCCGACTGCGGTCATGGTGATCGAGGCGATGAGGAAGGGCACCGTGCCGCCGATAAACAATCCAACAAGCACAATGGGGTCTGACAGTTCCAGCGAGAAATCGGCATTGTTCACCTGAACGGTTTCAACGAATGCCGCAATGATCGCCAGAGCAGCCAATGCAGCGGCGCCGATGGCAAAGCCTTTGCCAATTGCTGCCGTTGTATTGCCCACCTCATCCAGACCATCAGTGATTTTACGTGTCTCCTCACCCATTCCGGCCATCTCCGCAATGCCGCCGGCGTTATCGGCAACAGGGCCATAGGCATCAATCGCCATGGTGATTCCCACTGTCGCCAGCATGCCAACTGCGGCGATACCCACACCGTACAATCCAGACAATTGAGTTGATACGAAAATGATAGCTGCGAGGAAGAGAACGGGTAGCACAACAGACTGCATACCGACAGCCAGGCCGGTAATCATCACTGTTGCTGCCCCGGTTTCTCCGGATTTGGCGATTCTCTTAACAGGCGATCCGCCGGTGTAGTACTCGGTTATCAGGCCGATGAGTACACCGCCTACCGCGCCACAAACAACAGACCACCAGATATTGCTTTCTAATCCCATTGCGCTGATCAAGAACCATGCGGCGATAACGAAGACAACGGGTGCCAGCAAGGTACCACTGCGTAGGGCAGCTTCCGGTGCTGCAGCGCTGCGAGCACGCACGATAATAATTCCCATCATGGAGGCAAGCAGACCAATACTGGACAAAGCCAATGGCAGAAACATCATTGACGCCTGCGTATCGATCGCCATAGTGGAGGCAATGGCGATGCAGGCAATCATAGATCCGCAATAAGACTCGAAGATGTCTGAGCCCATGCCTGCAATGTCGCCGACATTGTCGCCCACATTGTCGGCGATCACACCCGGGTTCCTGGGGTCATCCTCGGGAATACCTGCCTCTATCTTGCCGACTAGATCAGCACCAACGTCCGCACTCTTGGTGAAGATGCCGCCGCCTACGCGAGAAAACAAAGCTACCACAGATGCGCCCATACCAAAGCCGTGAATCGCATGAGCAGTCTGGGGGTCTCCACCAAAGTACCAGTACAGGCTACCCAGGCCGACCAAGCCCAATGACGCAACGCAGAGCCCCATCACAGAGCCGCCGTAGAAGGCGATAGATAGTGCCTGTGGTGCTCCGTGATTATGTGCAGCTGCTGCGGTACGAACGTTTGCCTTGGTTGCCGCAAACATACCCAAATAGCCGGCAGTCGCAGACGACAATGCGCCCACCGTGAATGCGATAGCAGTATTAACACCCAGCGGCGAGACCAGAATGCCGATCAGGAGTACTGCGGAAAAGATGCCCAGCATCTTATATTCGCGATGCATGAAAACCATGGCGCCCAGATGAATCTGGTCCCCGATTTTTTTGACAACGCCGTCACCGTGATCGTGGCGGGTCATTACGTGATAGATCAGAAATGCAACAACAAGGCCAAGAACGCCAAGTATTGGAGTTACGATATAAAGCTCAGACATAGATTGATCCCTTAACTTATTATTAGATGGGAGATCACATGCTATAGGAGATTGCGCTCGAGTGACAAGTTCTTAGGTAATAGCGGTTGGCGCAGCAGTCAGGCTTTGAGAGTCTTCTTGGGGTGTTTGCGGTTGGGATAGCAGGTGCGACAAATGTCACAAACTCTGCCATCGCAGCCGCGCGCAGAGCAGAATTCCCGTCCGTAGAAGATAATTTGCAGATGTAGAGCGTTCCAGCGCTCCCTCGGGAACAGGCGTTTCAGATCGCGCTCAGTCTGAGTGACGTTTTTACCACTGCTCAAGCCCCAGCGTTGGGCCAGACGATGGATATGGGTGTCGACAGGAAAAGCCGGCACCCCAAACGCTTGTGACATGACCACGCTCGCCGTTTTGTGACCCACCCCAGGTAAGCGCTCCAGTGCGTCCATGTCGGCCGGTACCTCACCCTGGTGCTCCTCCAGCAAAATTTCGCTGAGTCGCTTTATGGCGCGGGACTTTTGTGGCGACAGACCGCAGGGCCTGATGATGGCGCGAATGTCCTCTACATCCAATTGAGCCATGTCATTTGGGTTGCTCGCGGCCTTAAACAACGCCGGAGTGACCTGATTGACTCTTTCGTCGGTGCATTGAGCACTGAGCAAAACGGCGATCAGTAAAGTGAAGGGGTCGCTGTGGTCTAGAGGTACCGGCGTCTCTGGGTAAAGTGCCTGAAGCCGCTGCAGGATAAAGCTAACACGCTCGGCCTTGAGCATCCTTACAGTCTACCTATGAAGTCATTGATCCGGTGCGCCGCTGCAACGGTGTTGTCACGTTCTGCGACCAGTGCCAGTCGAACACGATTCGCGCCCGGGTTTCCGGCCTGCGTCTCTCTTGCCAGGAAGCTGCCTGGCAATACGGCAACATTTTCCTGTCGATAGAGCTCTTGTGCAAAAGTTTGGTCATCCAGGGGTGTGGTGGGCCATAGGTAGAAACCCGCAGCGGGGCGCTCACACGCCATAGATTTCTCCAATATATCTACAACCGCATCAAACTTATCGCGATATAGCGCTCGGTTGGCGATTACATGAGATTCGTCACTCCAGGCGGCAATACTGGCTAACTGATGATGCACCGGCATCGCACAGCCGTGGTAAGTGCGATAGAGCAGAAATTTGGCGAGCAGGTCGGCATCACCAGCCACGAAACCCGAGCGCAGACCGGGCAGGTTGGAGCGCTTGGAGAGACTGTGAAATACAAGGCAGCGGGAGAAATCATTATTACCCAATTCGGCGCTCGCCTGTAGCAAGCCCGGAGGAGGGTTATTTTCATCATCGTACAGCTCCGAATAGCACTCATCGCTGACTATGGTGAATTGATGCTCGTGTGCCAGATGAATCAATGCCTTCAGCATCTGCATAGGCATGACTGCACCGGAGGGGTTTCCCGGAGAGCAGATATAGAGCATTTGGCAGCGCTGCCAGTCCTGCGCGGTCATTGCATCTAAGTGAGGCAAAAAGCCATGCGCCTTCGAGCAGTCGATGAAGTGGGGCGTTGCGCCTGCCAGCAGCGCTGCGCCTTCATAAATTTGATAGAACGGGTTGGGGCAGGCAACCGTGGCTCCGGCTATGCTGCGGTCTACGCAGGCCTGGGCGATAGCAAACAAACCCTCACGTGTGCCATTGAGCGGCAGTACCTGACGATTGGCATCTACGCCTTGTAGCTTGAATCGTCGCGTCAACCAGTCGGCAATGACAGTGCGCAGCGTGTCGCTACCGCGTGTGGCGGGGTAGCTTGAAAGCTGTGAAAGGCTATCGGCGAGTACATCCAGCACAAATGCAGGCGGCGCATGACGTGGCTCGCCCATGGCCAGAGAGACTGCGCTTTTGCCAGCCACAGGAGTGACCGCGTCAAACAGTGCTCTGAGTTTTTCGAACGGGTAGGCCTGCAGCTTCGCAAGGTCGGGGTTCATTGTTTATGCAGCCAGTTGTTGATCCAGCTCTCGCCGAATTGCTACTTGTATTGCCTCGCAACGCTGCACATCTGTGATTGGCTCTTGATCGCTCTCGGTAATAAAAAATACGTCTTCCACGCGCTCGCCCAATGTTTGAATCTTAGCGGCCTGAAGAATCACATCGAACTCCACCAATATGCGTCCGATACGCGCGAGCAGACCTGGCCTGTCCGGCGTGGAAATTTCCAGCACCGAATAGTTCTTTATATCGTCCACTGACATTTTTGTTTCTGTGGGAATGGTAAATGACTTCATCTGCCGCGGTGTGCGGCGTGAAACGATCGTTGCATTCTCGCTGGTGTTTGCCAGTTCACGCTCTAGGTGGCTCCGAATATGCGTAAGGCGGGCACCATCCTCGGCGATGGAATTGCCGTCTGAATCCAATACGAAGAACGTGTCCAGGCTCATGCCGTCATTGCTATTGTAGATTCGTGCGTCATGTATGCTTAAATCCAAATGCTCCAGCTCTGCGCAAATATGCGAGAACAGGTGTGCATCGGCCCGCGCGTGAATGAAGATTTGGGTGGCATTGGCGACACTTGAGTCCGTTGTGTTGCGAATCAGCACCAGTGGCTGTTCCGTCTCATAGTGCCCGGCGATGGCTTCGGTGTGCCATGCTATGTCTTCGGGGCGCTCACGCAGAAAGTAATCTTCGCCGCGCGCCTGCCACAGTTCCTGAAGCTCCTCAGTTGTGAAGCCTCTGTATTCAAGCAGGTCGGTGGCAGCATTGAGTGTTTCCTTAACCCATTCCTGTTTGTCGGCGGGATTCTCAAGGCCGCGCCTGAGCGCGCGTTTCGTCTCGGTGTAGAGTTGGCGCAGCAGGCTGCCCCGCCACGCATTCCATAGCGTCGGGTTAGTACCATTGATATCTGCTACGGTCATAGCAAACAGATAGTCTAGCCGCTCCTGAGTCCTAACCTGCTGGGCGAACTGCGTAATGATTTCAGGATCTGAAATATCCTTGCGTTGTGAGACGGCAGACATCATGAGATGGCTGCGAACCAGCCACACCACCAGATCAGTGTCACCCTTGCTGAGGCCGTGTTGCTCGCAGAATCGCTGCGCGTCTACTGCGCCTAACTCGGAATGGTCGCCGCCGCGCCCTTTGCCGATGTCGTGATAGAGGCCGGCAATATAGAGCAGCTCAATCTTGGGAAGCCGACGCGCAACGCGGCTCGATACCGGGAACCGCTCCTCAAACTCGGGATACTGGAAGTGTCGCATATTCTTGATGACTTCCAGTGTGTGCGCATCAACCGTGTAGGCATGAAATAGGTCGTGCTGCATCTGACCTACAATCTGCCCCCACTCCGGCAGGTAGGTGCCGAGCACAAAATACCGTGACATGCGGCGTAACTGCCGGGTCATTTGGTGTGGCGCTCTTATGATGTCCAGAAACAGCGCGTGATTGGCTGGGTTCTTGCGAAATGCATCGTCAATCAGGTGTAGGCTATCCAGAATCAGGCGCACAGTGGATGCGCGAATAGTGCTGATCTCGGGATGATTGCCCAGCAGTACGAACATCTCTAGTAAGGCAGATGGATCGTTTTCAAACACGTTATCGTGTCTGGTCATCAGATACTTATTGCGCACCTCGAAACGCTCATTGATGAGAGTGACCTCGTCTTCAATGTCGCCACGCAATATAGCCTGATCAAAGTACTGAATGATGACCTCGTTTAGCTGACCCAGCGCGAGCGCCCAGCGGTAGTAGGTCTGCATGAATTGCTCTACTGCCAGTTTGTCGCCATCTTCGTAGCCCCACATTTGCGCAAGCACGCGCTGATGGTCGAACAGAAGCCTGTCTTCTTCACGCCCCGAAATCATGTGCAGTGCGTATCTCACACGCCACATAAAGTTGCGGCCTTCACTGAGGGTTTGCATTTCATCCGGGCTGAGGAACTCTTCGGTATCAAGCGCTTCGAGTGATTCCACGCCATAGTGACGCTCTGCGATCCAGCCGATTACCTGTAGATCGCGCAACCCCCCTGGAGATCCTTTTATGTTGGGCTCCAGGTTGTACTCGGTATCGGCATACTTGGCGTGGCGATCTTGTTGCTCTTGCAGCTTGGCCTGGAAAAATTCAGAGCTGGGCCACATGGCCGAGGTTGTTGTGCCAGCGCGTACCTCGTCCATCAGAGCGTTATTGCCGCGAATCACGCGGGCTTCCATAAGGTTGGTGAGTACGGTGATATCGGATGCGGCCGCTGCCATACATTCGGCTAGATCTCGCACGCTGTGACCAATGTCGAGGCCAAGGTCCCACAGGCCCTGTAGAAAGGATTCGACCTGGGCAATGCAAGCATCACTGCCCTTGCCACGCAGTATCAGAATGTCGATGTCTGAATGAGGGTGTAGCTCGCCGCGACCATAGCCACCAACGGCAACCAGCGCGATGTCTGCATCTGCCCAGTCGTGTCGATCCCAGAGAGCCCCCAGCAATTCATCAATGAAGTTGGCGCGCGCGCGAATGAGCTGGACAACATCCGTGCCCTCGCTAAATGCGCCATCAAATAGCTCTTTGGCGGATTGGAGCGCAGCTTTGCCAACGGCGAGAATCTCCGCAGATTCCGCAGCGGCTACTGTTTCACCGATATTCTTGGGATAGTACGGTTCGCGGGGTACTGGTGCTGTTGGTTCAGGCATCAGATCAGCTCAAACGATTCGTCGCTACGCCGGGTAAACACCTCACAGCCAGTTTCAGTTACGCCGATAGTGTGTTCCCACTGGGCAGACAAACGCCCGTCTTTGGTAGTAACGGTCCAGCCGTCCTTTTGATTGAGCTTGGTTTGGCGGCGGCCCGCATTGATCATGGGTTCAATAGTAAAAGTCATGCCGGGCTCCAGAGCCATGCCCGTACCCTTGCGGCCGTAGTGCAGAACTTGCGGATCCTCATGGAAAACTTTTCCAATGCCGTGGCCGCAGTACTCCCTGACAACCGAGTAATAGTTCTTCTCTGCATGCTGCTGAATAACGTGGCCAATATCACCAAGTGTAGCGCCGGGCTTAACCAGTGCCAGAGCCATGTAAAGACATTCCTGGGTAACCTGAATAAGACGGCTGGCATGTGGCTTCACATCGCCCACTTCCACCATGATGCTGGTATCGCCATGAAAGCCATCCTTAATAACAGTTACATCGATGTTGACGATGTCGCCGTTCTTAAGTTTTTTGCCGTCCGATGGAATTCCATGACAGACGACTTCGTTCACAGACGTACAGATGGACTTGGGAAAACCGTTGTAGTTCAGCGGAGCGGGGATAGCCTGCTGCTCTCCGGTAATATATTCATGGCAGATGCGATCCAGCTCTCCGGTGGTGATGCCAGCAACGACCTGCGGCTTGATCATTTCGAGAACCTCCGCCGCAAGTCGCCCGGAAACGCGCATCTTGTCTAGATCGGAAGCGCTTTTTATCGATACTGCCATTTATAACCTGCTGATATATATAGATAAAATCAAAAAATTAGGGCTTAGTCCCCGGTCTTGGGTCGGGTATTCTACCGTAACCGCAGAAGAAAAGAGTACTGGCTGTAGGCTAGTGTAGGTTTTTCACCCTTTTATCGGCTTTGGGCTTGTGGTATAAAGCGCGCCTCGTTTGTAAGGCATCCCGTATTTTGGGGCGTTCCAAGCGAGGAAACTAACGTCACACACGTGCCAATGACCTGTTCCAGGGTGCCAGCGAAAGCGGGTTTGGAATCTGGGGTACGTGGAGGTCTAACCCAACTACAATATAGGTATAGTTATGTCTCAAGTCAGCATGCGTGACCTGCTTCAAGCGGGCGCACACTTTGGCCACCAGACCCGTTACTGGAATCCGAAAATGGACCAGTACATCTTTGGTGCCCGCAATAAGATACACATCATTAACCTCGAGCACACTGTGCCTGCCTTCAACGAAGCGCTGGACATGGTTAAGCGCCTGGCAGGAAACAAAAACAAGATTCTGTTTGTTGGCACCAAGCGTGCGGCAGGTAAGATCATTTCAGAGCAAGCAGAGCGCTCTGGTATGCCATATGTCAGCCATCGCTGGCTGGGTGGCATGCTCACCAACTACAAGACAATTCGCGCCTCTATCAAGCGATATCGCGAGCTCGAGACGCAGATGGGCGACGGTACATTCGAGCGCCTCACGAAGAAAGAAGCGCTTATGCGCACGCGCCAGATGGAAAAGCTGGAGCGCAGCATCGGCGGTATCAAGGATATGGGCGGCCTGCCTGACGCGTTGTTCGTCGTAGATGTTGATCATGAGCGCATCGCGATAACGGAAGCTAACAAACTGGGAATCCCCGTTATTGGTATTGTTGATACAAACAGCAATCCCGATGGAGTGGATTACGTGATCCCCGGTAACGACGATGCGATTCGCGCGGTCAAGCTCTACGTGACAGCAGTTGCTGATGCGTGCCTGGCTGGCAAGATAGAAGCTGGCGAAGTGCCCGTTGCTAACGATGAGTTCGTTGAAGAGCCCGTTGTAGCAGAAGCAGAGGCTGCTCCAGTTGAAGCGGCTGAGCCTGAGGCTGCTCCAACAGAGGAAGCGCCAAAGGCTGCTGCCGAGTAACACGGCTTTATGGTCCGCCAGTAGGGCGGGCCAGCTACAAATTTGATGCCCCGCGCTGTTTCTGCTGTCGGGGCTTTTCTTTATGTAATGCGCCCCTTGGGGTCGCGTCGAATTAGGAGGAATTCCAATGTCTGCAGCACTGGTAAAGGAACTGCGTGAGCGCACGGGCCTGGGTTTGCTGGAATGCAAAAGAGCTCTGGCGGCTGCCGGGGGCGATGTGGAGCAAGCGATCGAAGAGATGCGCAAGTCCAGTGGTATGAAGGCGGCTAAGAAGGCAGGTCGAACTGCCGCCGATGGTGTCGTCGTTACCCGAGTCGCACAGGATGGAAGCTATGGCATCGTAGTGGAAGTGAACAGTGAGACTGACTTCGTTGCTCGTGACGAAAACTTTTTGTCATTCGTTAATGCGGTGACTGATGCCGCCTTTGAGGCTCGTCAGGATGACGTAGCCGCTTTGATGGCGGGTGAACTGGAATCATCGCGCGAAGCGCTGGTGCAAAAGATCGGCGAGAATATTGGCGTTCGCCGTATTCAGATTGTTTCCGCAGAGAATGGCGTTGTTGGCTCCTACGTGCACGGCAATAGCAGGATTGCTGTTTTGGTAGAGCTCAAGGGTGGTGATCAGGATCTGGCCAAGGACGTTGCGATGCACGTTGCGGCAGTAAGCCCGCAGGTGGTGTCAGCTGACGATATGCCGGCTGAGCAGATCGAAAAAGAGAAGGAAATTTACACTGCGCAGGCATTAGAGTCAGGTAAGCCTGCTGAAATCGTCGAAAAAATGATCGGTGGTCGTATCAAGAAGTTTCTTTCAGAAAACAGCCTGATCGAGCAACCGTTCGTTAAGGACCCAGAAACCACTGTAGGCAAGCTGGTCAGCAGCGCCGGAGCAGCAGTGGTCTCGTTTGCACGCTTTGAAGTGGGTGAAGGTATCGAGGTCGAGCACGTGGACTTCGCCGATGAGGTGGCAGCGCAGCTGAAGGGCTGAGTACGATTGCAATGTAAAACGGGGCTTTGGCCCCGTTTTTTTTGACCAGTACATTAGTAAAAAGGCAGGTGCAGCGCTAGGGCGCAAGCCCGATGTCCTGTAAGATACAGCGCAGTTTACGAGAGGTGGAGCATGCCACAAGCAGCAGCGGACAAGAAATATAAGCGCATCCTGCTCAAGCTGAGCGGCGAGGCACTAACTGGGTCTGAAAACTACGGAATAGACCCCAAAATTCTCGACCTGATGGCTCTGGAGATAGGGCAGCTGGTAGGTATCGGTGTTCAGGTCGGGCTCGTAGTGGGTGGTGGAAACCTGTTCCGCGGAGCTGCACTGCAAACAGCGGGCCTCGATCGGGTAACCGGTGATCATATGGGGATGCTCGCAACCGTGATGAATGCACTTGCTTTGCGCGATGCGCTGGAGCGCTCCAATATTGCTACTCAAGTGATGTCATCTATTCCGATGAGCGGCGTGGTCGATCATTACGACCGGCGTAAGGCTATTCGTGCGTTGAGTAACGGCGATGTAGTGATCTTTGCCGCTGGCACAGGCAACCCATTCTTCACGACCGACTCATCGGCTTGCTTGCGCGGTATTGAGGTGGAGGCAGACCTCATCCTGAAGGCAACTAAAGTTGATGGTGTCTATTCGGCCGACCCGATGAAAGTGAAAGATGCGGTCAGGTACGAACGTTTGACTTACGATGAAGTTCTCGACCGCAAACTGGAAGTCATGGATCTCACAGCAATTTTGCTTTGTCGCGATCATGATATGCCAGTTCGAGTGTTCGAAATGGAAAGGCAGGGCGCTTTGTTGAGCATTGTAAGAGGTGGCAACGTGGGTACCCTGATTGAGAAAACTGGCGCTGAGGGAGGAACAACAGCGTGATTGAAGATATTAAATCAGAAGCCAAGGGACGCATGGAGAAGAGCCTCGATGCGCTGGCGCACAACTTTAACAAAATACGCACCGGCCGAGCTCACCCTAGTCTGCTGGATGGCTTGAAAGTTGAGTATTACGGATCGCAAACTCCGCTTTCTCAAGTCGCCAACGTGAATGTAGAAGATGCGCGTACGCTGAGCCTGACAGTGTGGGACAAGTCAATGATCCAGGATGTTGAGCGCGCCATTATGAAATCCGATCTGGGTTTAAACCCTGCCACTGCCGGTGAGGTCATCCGTATTCCCATGCCGATGTTGACCGAGGAGACCCGCAAGGGCTTCATTCGCCAGGCACGCAATGAGGCTGAGTCAGCCCGGGTTTCGGTGCGCAACGCGAGGCGCGATGCCAACTCGATGTTGAAAGATCTGGTGAAAGACAAGGAAATCAGCGAAGACGACGAGCGTAGGGCCCAAGACAATGTGCAAAAGCTTACCGACGACTTCGTAGCTAGAGTAGAGAAAATGCTTGGCGAGAAAGAAACTGACCTGATGGAAATCTAACAGACGCCCCATGTCGTCATTAGACCCCTCCAGTCCAGATAGTGGTGCACGCGAACTGGTTATTCCGCGTCATGTTGCCATCATCATGGATGGTAATAATCGTTGGGCGACGCAGCGTGGCCTGCCGGGCCCTGCGGGTCACCGTGCCGGTGTAGAGGCCGTCAGGGGAATTCTGCGAGCATGTCAAAACCATGGCATTGAAGTGCTAACGCTGTTTGCCTTCAGCAGCGAGAACTGGGGTCGGCCCCAACCCGAGGTTAGGGCACTGCTGGCGCTGCTATCGCGTTACCTGCGCAGTGAAGTTCGTGACCTGCACAAAGATGGCATCCGGATCCGGTTTATCGGTCAGCGCCATCGTTTCAGCGAACGGCTGCAGCGATTGATGCAACAGTCTGAGTTGCTAACAGCGGGTAATCGAAAGGCGACAATGGTTATTGCTGTTGATTATGGCGGGCGATGGGACATAGCTCATGCGGCCCGCGAGCTGGCGGAGCAGGTACGTTTAGGGTCGCTGGAGCCAGAGGATATCACTCCGGAATCTTTGGCGGCATGTCTTTCTATCGCTGAGCTACCAGAACCTGATTTGTGCATTCGCACGGGGGGCGATGCCCGTATCAGCAACTTTATGCTTTGGCAGTTTGCCTACTCAGAACTCTACTTCAGCAATATTCTCTGGCCCGACTTTGGCGAGCTGGAATTTGCGCGGGCTCTTGCCGATTACAGTCGAAGAGAGCGTCGTTTTGGCCTGCGTGGACCCGATGGTCTGGCAGCGGGGATAGAACATCAGGATGCTTAAGCAACGTATCATCACCGGTATTGCCATGGCGCTGCTCTTTCTGGCCGGTGTTATCTGGTTGCCCTTGCCTGCGTTGGCGCTGGCATTTGCGATCGCCGTGAGCCTGGGTGCCTGGGAATGGTCTCGGCTGGCAGGTTGGACTTCAGTGTTTGCGCGTGCCGCCTACGTAGCCTTGTTGTCAGCGATTATGTTGACACTTTATGTGCAGGTTGGGCTGGGCGAGACGCCAGCGCGTGAAAAGGTCCAGCCGTTTGTCGGGTTGGCTTGCCTATGGTGGTCCTTCGCTGTCCTGTGGATAAAAAGTTACCCTACCAGTGCAGTCATCTGGCGAAGCGTCATTATGCGCTCCGCGATGGGATTATTGATTATGTCTCTCGCGTGGATGTCGGCCGTCTATCTGCTAAGTCTCCCTCGCGGTGGGGTACTGATGGTGCTAATGGTAATCATCGTTGCGGCCGCCGATATTGGCGCTTATTTTTCTGGCAAGGCTTGGGGCAAGCACAAACTGGCTCCTTTGGTGAGTCCTGCCAAGAGCTGGGAGGGATTTTGGGGCGGCATGGCAGCTGTACTGGCCATCGCGGTTGTAGTCTGGAGTGTTTTGCCAGCTCAGTTAAGCCATTTGTCGCTTCCTTCAGTATTGGCAGTCTGCCTGATTACTGCAGTCGCATCTGTTGTCGGTGACCTCACCGTGAGCATGGTAAAGCGCGAGAGTGGTGCCAAAGACAGTGGCTCCCTGCTACCGGGCCATGGTGGTGTCCTTGATAGACTCGATAGCCTTTGTGGCGCCGCTCCAGTGTTCGCACTGGGACTGTTGTTGGCTGGATACTGAGTCGTGTCACAACGTCAGCAGGTTGTCGTACTAGGATCTACGGGATCGATAGGTACAAGTACACTCGATGTGATTCGCCGTCAGCCCGATGGCTTTGAAGTATTTGCATTGAGCGCCAATACCTCTGTTTCAGCGCTGCTTGCACAATGTCTTGAGTTTGCTCCGCGCTACGCCGTTATGGCTGACGAAGATGCCGCTCAATCGCTCGCAGATCAGTTACCTGGCGATTGCACCACCGAGGTAGTGCACGGTGCGGACGCGTTAGGAAATATAGTGACAGACGAGCAGGTTGATGTAGTGCTGGCAGCGATTGTAGGCTCTGCCGGTCTGCCTGCTACGTTGCAAGCTGCCCAGGCAGGGAAAAAAATCCTGTTGGCCAATAAAGAAGCGTTGGTAATGGCCGGGCATCTCTTTATGGATGCTGTCAGGGAGAGTGGCGCCGTATTACTGCCGATCGACAGCGAGCACAATGCGATCTTCCAGTGTTTACCAGTAAACGGACGTGCCAAAACCGGACTTGATGGTGTGACGGGTATATTGCTGACAGCATCGGGTGGGCCGTTTCGAACCTGGACATCCGCAGAGATCGCTGCCGCTACCGTAGAGCAGGCATGTGCGCACCCTAATTGGTCCATGGGGCGCAAAATCTCAGTTGATTCTGCGAGTCTGATGAATAAGGGGCTCGAGCTGATAGAGGCCTGCTGGTTGTTTGATGTATCCCAGGAGCAGATAGAAGTTGTTGTGCACCCGCAGAGTATCATTCACTCACTCGTGCAATACGCCGACGGTTCCGTTTTGGCGCAATTGGGCAACCCGGATATGCGTACGCCGATAGCTTATGGATTAGGCTGGCCCGACCGTATCGACTCTGGTGTTGCCCCACTCGACCTCGTCGCTATCGGGCAACTATCCTTTGAAGCGCCAGACGAGGGCCGTTTTCCCTGCTTGCGCCTTGCTCGAGAGTCGGTATCCGTTGGCGGCACAGCGATGGCTGTATGCAATGCAGCCAATGAAGTCGCCGTGGCAGCGTTCCTGGATCAGTCAATCGGCTTTGGTGATATTCCACATATCATTGAGTCAACCCTGGGCCGTGCCAGTATCGTTGAACCTCGAAACTTAGCCGTTGTCGAAGAGGCTGACAGAGTCGCCCGTGAATTGGCGATCGAGGCGATAGAAAAATTGTCATTTGCGCCAGTTGAACTTCGGAGCCGTTGATGGACCTGCTTTACACCGTTGCGATCACAGTCCTGACCCTGGCGGTGCTTGTCACCGTGCACGAATATGGGCATTTCTGGGTGGCTAGACGCTGTGGAGTAAAAGTACTGCGGTTCTCCGTTGGTTTTGGTAAGCCCCTGTACAGTTGGCACGATGCCCAGGGCACTGAGTATGTTATTGCAGCCATCCCGCTGGGAGGCTACGTCAAGATGCTCGACGAGCGCGAAGGTAACGTTAGTGCCGCTGACCTCGAAGGGGCATTCAATCGTAAACCTGTGCTTCAGCGTATCGCGGTAGTGTCCGCCGGGCCGCTGGCTAACTTTGCCTTGGCAATTGTTGCGTTCTGGATGCTCTATTTGGGCGGTGAGAGCGGCTATTCCCCGGTTGTGGGCGCCGTAGAACCCGGCTCCGTTGCCGAGGTGGCAGGCTTGGAACCGGGGCAGGAGATCGTCGCGGTCGATGGTGAAGCAACGCCTACGTGGCAAGCTCTGTCTTTTCGCCTGCTGGACCGGATTGGTGATACAGGCAAGATATTATTTTCCATCAAATACCCGGATTCAGATGTTGTGTACCAGTCACAGGGTACGCTGGACTCCTGGATGTCCGGAGAGGAAGAGCCAGATTTGTTTAAAGGGCTGGGTCTTAAGCTCTATACCCCGCCGATAGAGCCGATAGCGCGTGAGATCGTGCCAGGCGGCGCCGCAGAGCGTGCAGGTCTGCAGGCGGGGGATCGCGTCCTGTCTGCTGATGGTGTAGCCGTTCCTCTGTGGGAAAATTGGGTGGAGTACGTTCGCGCCCGGCCCGGTCAGAGCATAGCGATTGACTATGAGCGCGGTGGGGAAACCCTCACAACGGCTGTGGTCCCCGATGCAGTCACAGAGGAGGGAGAATCCTTTGGTCGAGTCGGAATGGCCGTGGCGCTACCGGAGATGCCTCCTGAAATGCTGCGGGAGTTTACCCGAGGCCCTATAGAGGCTCTCGGTGCCAGCGTGGTCCGCACCTACGATCTCAGTATTTTTACGCTGAGCTCCATCAAGAAGATGATTCAGGGACTGATATCGCCAAAAAACTTGAGTGGCCCAATCACCATTGCTAAAGTGGCGTCCGCCTCAGCCAAGTCAGGGCTGGAGTCGTACATCAGTTTCCTTGCTCTGCTGAGTATTAGCCTGGGTGTGTTGAATTTGCTCCCCATACCGGTACTGGATGGAGGTCATTTGATGTATTACACGATAGAGCTATTGGCGGGGCGGCCAGTACCTGAGAAAATACAGAACCTAGGATACCAGCTGGGTCTGTTTGTGGTCTTGGGCATAATGACGTTTGCCCTATATAACGACTTTTCCCGACTGTAGTGCGTTGTGGATGAAAGTAGTCAAAGACTGGTTACAAGTGTTTGTGTGGAGCTGGCAAGTGCTGGCTATGGCCAGTAACAGGATGACCGCAGCATTGAGTTCAATAAGAGCATGGAAGACCGACATCCAAAACCAAGCACAACCCAATAACAGGCGTGATTCATTGGCTGGTTACAAATTGATCAAGCAATTCTCAAGGCGTTTGCTCTGTGTCCTCCTTCTGTTGCCAGTTTTGGTGCAGGCGCAGACAGAGGAATTCGTGATCTCTGATATCCGGGTGGAAGGCCTGCAGCGGATATCAGCCGGCAGTGTGTTTGCCTCCATGCCGCTTGCCGTTGGTAATGTTGCTAATGAGATGGGCATTCGCAATACGGCCCGCTCATTATTTGCCACAGGTAACTTCGACGATATCCGTATAGGCCGTGATGGCAATGTACTGGTGATTGTTGTAGCCGAGCGCCCCAGCATTTCTGAGATCAACCTTGAAGGTAACAAGGCCATTGAAACAGAATCTCTTCTGGAGGGTCTTAAAGGCGCAGGCCTAGCCGTAGGGCAGGTGTTTCAACGCTCGACGCTGGAAGGAATGCAGCTAGAGCTACAGCGGCAGTACGTGCAGCAGGGTCGTTACGATGCGGCAATCGAGACCGAGGTGCTGCCAGAGCCACGCAACCGCGTCGCGATTAATATTGATGTTGATGAAGGTAATATCGCCTCGATCAAGCATATCAACGTGGTAGGCAACGAGATCTACACCGACGAAGAGCTCACGGATTTCTTCGAGTTAAAAACCACAGGCTGGTTGTCATTTTTTACCAATGACGACAAGTACTCTCGAGAAAAGCTTACCGGTGACCTTGAGTCACTGTCCTCGTATTACATGGATCGGGGTTATCTGCAGTTCAGCATTGATTCCACACAGGTGTCGGTCTCTCCAAACAAGGAAGAAGTCTATGTAACGGCCAATGTCACTGAGGGCGAGAAGTTCACGGTGAGTGAAGTTGGATTGTCAGGCGATCTGGTGCTGCCTGAAGCAGACCTGAACCGCTTTTTGTTGGTTACCCCCGGGCAAACCTTTTCTCAACAGCTGATTACATCCACAGAAGACTACCTCACCAGGCGGCTCGGCAATGAAGGGTACAACTTTGCCAAGGTAACCGGTATTCCTGAAGTGAACGACGAAGACAACACGGTGGCGATGAAATTCTTCGTTGACCCGGGTAAGCGGACTTATGTGCGTCGCATCAGTTTCAAGGGCAATACGAAAACGGCTGATGATGTACTGCGTCGAGAAATGCGCCAAATGGAGAGTGCTCCAGCGTCGGCTGCTGCTATCGAGCAATCGCGGATCAGACTCGAGCGCCTTGGTTTCTTTGCCAGAGCCACGGTTGAGACTCCCGAGGTCGCAGGTACGGATGACTTGATTGATGTGGAGTTCGAGGTTGAGGAGCAGTCTTCAGGCAGCATAGGCGCCAGTTTTGGTTATGCGCAGGACGCCGGTTTGATTCTGGGGTTGAACCTACAGCAGGATAATTTTCTGGGAACAGGTAAGCGGGTCAGTCTGGGACTGAACGCATCCAAATATCAGGATTTATATAATTTCAGCTATACCAACCCATACTATACCGAAGACGGGGTGAGTCGCGGATTCAACGTGTTCTACCGCTCGACAGACTTGTCTGAGGTGAACGTAGCAAGCTACACCACAGATACGTTGGGCGCCGCGTTGAATTTTGGCTATCCAATCAAGGAAACAGAGAGGCTCGGCTTTAGCTTCGGGGTCTCTAACACCGAGATCACCGCGGGCCGCTTTGCAGTGCAGGAAATCAAGGCGAGTCCCAGGCTGCTAGAAGGCGTGGATGACTACTACGACAGTACGCAGCTGCCCGATGGTACGTATTCGGCTCCAGAAGAGCTTTTCCCAATCAGTGACCTACCTCTGGATGCACTAACACCGCCGCCTGAGCCCGGGTTTTTGGATGAGAATGGTGATGAATACCTCAATTTCACAACGACTGGTAGCTGGACTCAGTCGACGCTTAACCGCGGACGTCTGGCGACTCGCGGGGCGTCTCAGTCCGTTGCGTTGGAAGTGTCTGTGCCGGGCTCCGATCTGGAGTTTTACAAGCTCACCTATCGTGGTGAGATCTACTTCCCGTTGACGCAGCGCTGGACCTTACGATTGCGTTCAGAGCTTGGCTACGGTGATGGCTACGGGGATACCACCGAACTGCCCTTCTACGAGCATTTCTTCGGAGGCGGATTTGGATCAGTACGTGGTTTCCAGAGCAATACACTGGGGCCACGCAGCACACCTCCGAAGGCCTATGTTGTTGGCCAGCCCGTGACGGGTATTGATGAAAATGGCAATCCCACTGAAGTGGGTGGGCCGACCGGTCAGGAGTTTGGCTACGTGGTTGACCCAGTAACAGGCAAGATCGCTGTTGACGACTTCCAGACCAGGCGCCTCGAGCCGTTCGGTGGAAATGTGTTAATAGAAGGAAGTGCGGAGATACTGTTTCCATTACCTTTTATCAAGGATCAATCGAAACTGCGTTCCGCGTTTTTTGTTGATGCAGGGAACGTGTTCAGCACCCAGTGTCAAGCTAGCCAGGTTAACTGTTTCGATGTGGATGTTGATGAGATCCGTTATTCGGTGGGAGTTGGGCTAACCTACTACAGCGGCTTTGGTCCAATATCATTTAGTCTTGCCAAGCCAATGAATACCGATCCTTCCGACAGGGAAGAGTCATTCCAGTTTACGCTGGGTAGAGGTTTCTGATTTTTTATTAGTATTATGATGTGGAGAGTATTGTGTTCAATTTACTAAAAGTGTGTGTGGTAGCCGTAGCGTTCGCGCTGCCGTCAATGGCGTGGGCTCAGGGTAAGATTGCCGTTGTCAATTTGCAGGAAGCCATTATGCAAAGTGATGTAGCGCAGAAACGTCTCGCCGAGGTGCGTAACGGTGAAGACTACAAGAGTGACAAAGCCGAATTTGACCGCTTGAAGGGTGAGTTCGATGAATTGGTGAAAGAGTTCCAGAAGGACGCGGCTGCGATGAGTCAGGAGCAGCAAGTTGCTGCGCGCCAGAAACTGGCAAGCAAGCAGGCAGACTTGGAGCACGTTACCGGAAAACTGCAGCAAGCGGAGCAGCTCGCTGGACAGACGCTATTACAGGAGATGTCTCCTAAAGTGCAGGATGTGCTGCGAGATTTGATCGCTACCGAGGGTATTGGTCTTCTGCTGCAAAGGTCGTCAGTGATTCATGCCGATGCCGGTTACAGTGTCACGGCAAAAGTCACCGACAAGCTAAACCAGATGCCTGCCGAGTAAATACGAACTGTGTTTACCCTGGGAGAGCTGGCTGAAAGATTAGGTCTGGAGTTCTCAGGCGACCCCAAGCGGACGCTAAAAAGTATAGCGCCGCTGGCCTCAGCGGGTGCTGATCAGCTCAGTTTCCTATCGAATCGAAAGTATCTTGATCAGCTTGAAGCAAGTAACGCAGGGGCTGTTATCGTGCGTCCCGATCTACAGCAGCATAGTCGTGTTGATGTGTTGTTATCAGACGATCCTTATCATAGTTATGCTCAGGCGACCCAACTTTACACTCAAGAACCGCTTCCCCAGCCGGGTATACATCCGACGGCTGTCGTCGATGACACGGTGCAGATGGGTGAGGGCGTATCTATTGGTCCATTCGCGCTGA
Organism: Halioglobus sp.; assembly: GCA_039990395.1. Lineage (GTDB taxonomy): Bacteria > Pseudomonadota > Gammaproteobacteria > Pseudomonadales > Halieaceae > CALINF01. The sequence goes on along the minus strand of JBDXFZ010000146.1, from coordinate 1,784,843 downwards.
TTGAAGCCGGCGTAAGCCTTGGTGACAGCGTTGCTATAGGCTCCCACTGTAGCATTGGCGCTCACTCAGTATTAGGTGCCGGCACTCGGCTGTATCCTGGTGTGGTCGTTAATCATCGCGTTGTGCTGGGACGCGATTGCGCCGTACACAGCAATAGCGTGATTGGGGCGGATGGCTTTGGCTATGCTCTTCACCCAGACGGATGGGAAAAAATCTGTCAGTTGGGTAGCGTGCGCATAGGTGACCGGGTTGAAATCGGCGCTAGCAGTACGGTGGATCGTGGAGCACTGGACGACACTGTTATCGAGGATGGCGTGATTATCGATGATCAAGTGCATATTGCGCACAACTGCCGCATCGGCAAAAATACCGCGATAGCCGGTTGCGTGGGTGTTGCTGGAAGTACAACCATTGGAGCAAATTGCACGTTGGCAGGGCAAGTTGGAGTATCTGGACACTTGTCCATTTGTGATAACGTCGTACTGACAGGGCAGGCGCGGGTAACCAAATCTATCACGGAGCCCGGCGTGTACGGGTCTGGAACGCCGCTAGCTCCACAGCGTGAATGGGCTCGCAACGCGATACGCTTTACTCAGTTAGATAATTTGCATCAACGGCTGAAAAAGCTGGAAGACTTATAATAACAATTTCTCGCATTTAGGAGTTTCCGTCCGATGATGGACATCACAGAGATTCGTAACACATTGCCTCACCGCTACCCCTTTTTGTTGGTAGACCGTGTCGTTGAACTTGTTCCCGGGGAGTCGATTGTTGCCTACAAAAATTTGTCGGTGAACGAGCCATTTTTTGACGGACATTTCCCCTCGCACCCGGTTTTCCCGGGTGTTCTGCTGCTGGAAGCCATGGCGCAGGCCGCAGGTATTCTAGGTTTCAGGACAATGGGGAAAACCCCGGAAGATGGGTCTATCTATTACTTTGTGGGTGCCGACAAACTTCGCTATAAGCGTCCTTGTGTTCCAGGCGACCAGGTCATGTTGCGCGCCGCTATTTTGAGCGAGCGCCGTGGGATATGGAAGTTTGAGGTGAGTTCTGACGTAGACGGAGAGCTCTGTGCTTCAGCGACCATTCTGTGTGCTGACCGCGAGATATGATTCATCCACAGGCCATTATAGATCCGTCAGCAAGATTGGCTGATGACGTCTCGGTGGGTCCCTGGAGCTTTATTGGCGCAGACGTAGAAATCGGCGCTGGCACCGTAATCGAACCCCATGTCGTGATCCGCGGGCCGACGCAGATCGGTGCGCGAAACCGAATTTTTCAGTTCTCTTCTATCGGTGAGGCAACGCCCGACCTCAAGTATCATGATGAACCTACGCGGTTGATCATTGGGGACGATAACGTCATTCGCGAGAGCGTCACGATTCATCGCGGTACAGTTCAAGACCGCTCTGAAACAGTGATCGGCGACAGCAATCTGATTATGGCGTATGCGCATGTGGGACATGACAGCATCATCGGTAACCACACTATATTGGTTAACAATACGGCGTTGGCCGGTCATGTGTATGTGGGCGATTGGGCTATTTTGAGCGGCTATACTCTGGTCCACCAGTTTTGCAAGATCGGTGAACACAGCTTCAGCGGTATGGGTACCGCAATAGGTAAAGATGTGCCTGCCTACGTTACCGTTAGCGGGTCCCCCGCAGAAGCCAAAACCATCAACAGTGAAGGCTTGCGGCGTCGTGGTTATTCCTCAGATTCGATTCGCCAATTACGTCGCGCGTTTAAGATTCTGTATCGTCAGGGTTTAACCTTGGAGATAGCGCTGCAGCGATTGGAAACCATGCTCAGCGATACACCCGAAGTGCAGGTCTTGATCGATTCTATCCGTGCGTCAGAACGGGGTATTGTCCGCTAGATGTCTGACTCTCGCCTGCGCATTGGCGTACTGGCAGGCGAGGCCTCAGGCGACATCCTGGGCGCCCGCCTCCTGATAGAGCTGCGAAAGGTCTATCCCGAACTCATTGTAGAAGGAATCGGCGGGCCTATGATGGAGGCGCAGGGCATGTCCAGCCTGTTCCCCATGGATCGGTTATCTGTAATAGGCCTTGTTGAACCGCTAAAACGCCTCCCGGAGTTATTGCGCATTCGCGGTGCTGTTTACGAGCATTTTCGTTGTTCTCCCCCGGACGTGTTTCTTGGCATTGACTCACCGGATTTCACATTGCACCTGGAGCAAAAGCTCAAGCGCATCGGTATTCCTACAGCACACCTGGTGAGCCCAACTGTTTGGGCCTGGCGTAGTTGGAGAATCAGGAAGATCAAGCGAGCGGTAGACCTGATGCTGTGCCTCTTCCCTTTCGAAACATCCGTCTATGCGCGGCATGATATCCCCGCGGAATTTGTAGGACATCCATTGGCGGACGAGATAGACCCGTCAGCGGATCGCGCTGGCGCGCGAGCGGCTTTGGAAATATCTCCCGACTCTACGGTACTAGCGTTGTTGCCGGGTAGCCGCTCGGGAGAGGTGGCGCGATTGCTACCGCATTTCCTGGAGACGCTTAAATTACTCCGCGAACAACATCCAACGCTGGAAGCGTTAGTACCCGCGGCTAGTGCTCAGCGCAGGCAGCAGATCGACGGGATATTGGCGGCCCATTCAATTTCTGGTGTACGCGTGCTCGATGGGGATGCACGGCAGGCCATGACGGCTGCGGATGCAGTTCTACTGGCGTCGGGTACAGCCACATTGGAGGCTGCACTGTTGCAACGCCCAATGGTCGTGGCATATCGCATGTCGGCTCTTTCGTTTGCGATCATGTACTCATTGGCGACGACTTCCTATGTCTCGTTACCTAATATTTTGCTCGACAGCCCGGTAATACCCGAGTTCTTTCAGAATGACGTCTGCGCGGACAGGCTGGCACCGGCCGTTTCGTCTTTGCTTGGGGGAGGTCGCAAAGCGGAAGAGCAGCAGGAGGCGTTTGCATCTCTGCATGCCTCGCTTTCTCTAAACTACGCGCACCGCGCAGTGAACTCGTTGCTTGGATTAATCGATAGGAAAAAAGCGAATGATGCGTGACCTATTCAGTCTGGATAGTCGCCATGCCGGAGGCAAAATCGCCGGTGTTGATGAGGTAGGTAGAGGACCGTTAGCAGGTGATGTGGTTACCGCTGCAGTGATTCTAGATCCTGATCGGCCGATACAGGGACTGAATGATTCCAAAAAACTGACAGCGGCGCGCAGAGAGTCATTGGCTGGGCAGATCAAGGAGGAAGCGCTGTGTTGGTCTATCGCAAGAGCCAGTGTGGAGGAGATAGACGCCCTTAATATTCTGCAGGCATCGCTGCTGGCCATGCATCGCGCCGTTGAACTGCTGGACCCGCAGCCCACCTATGTTTTGGTAGATGGCAATCATTTACCCAAATGGTCTTATGCATCCGAACCGGTGATCAAGGGTGACGCCAGGGTACCGGCGATTGCTGCGGCGTCGATATTGGCCAAGGTGCAGCGTGATGCGGAACTTGCCGCCATTGATGAGCTGTATCCGGGATATGGCTTCGCCCGCCACAAAGGGTATCCCACCGCCGCTCATCTGCAGGCGCTGGATGAACTGGGTGTGACAGCGGTGCACCGAAAAAGCTATGCACCGGTAAAAAAACTGTTAGCCGACTCTCGCCCGGAGTAGAATTCTGACATGTCAGATTTTGTTCACCTGCGTCTCCACACAGAGTATTCCATCGTCGATGGTCTGCTTAGGATTAAGCCACTGGTGGAGCGCGTAGCGGATCTTGGTATGCCCGCCGTGGCCATGACGGATGTCTGTAACTTCTACGGTCTGGTGAAGATGCACAAGGCCGCGTTTGCCGCCGGTGTAAAGCCCATCTTTGGGGTAGACCTGAATGTTAAGCAGGCTGACGACCCCGATCGCGCCTACCCTTTGTGCTTGCTTGCGATGAATCAGGCTGGCTACCGCAACCTTACTGAACTGATTTCTCAGGCCTATACAGAGGGTCAACAACTCGGTGTCCCCTACGTTGAGCGTGAGTGGCTGGAGCAGCACAGTGAGGGGGTGATTGCATTGTCGGCAGGAGCTGCCGGTGATGTAGGTCAGGCTCTGGTGTCCGAGAAGCCCGAGCTTGCCCGTGAGCGCGCTGCCTACTGGATGGGGCTGTATCCCGGTAGATTCTATCTGGAGGTCCATCGAGTGGGGCGCGAGGGCGATGAGTCCCATTTGCACGCGGCCGTAGAGCTGGCCGATCAATTACAGTGCCCGGTTGTAGCAACCAACGATGTTCGCTTCAAGGATGCCAGCGAGTTCGAAGCGCATGAGGCGCGCGTGTGTATACGCGAGTCGCGCACGCTGGACGATCCTCGTCGCAATCGCGCCTACACAGAGCAACAGTATCTGCGGTCTCCGCAGGAGATGGCGGAGCTGTTTCGTGACCTACCTGAGGCATTGGCTAACACGATAGAAATTGCCCAGCGCTGCAATGTAGTACTCGAGCTGGGTAAGCCCTACCTGCCCGACTATCCGGTGCCTGCGGGCATGACAATGGATGAATATTTTCGTCAGCTGTCGTTTGAGGGTCTGGAAAAACGACTTGAAGTGATTCTGTCAGATGGCCGCGATGACTCGGTAGCGGGGCGCACAGCGTATACAGAGCGACTTGAGTTCGAGCTAAACACCATTATTCAGATGGGGTTCCCCGGTTACTTCCTGATCGTGATGGACTTCATTCGCTGGGCAAAACAGCACGACATTCCCGTCGGCCCGGGTCGTGGATCCGGTGCAGGCTCACTGGTTGCCTATGCGCTGGAAATTACCGACCTTGACCCGCTTCAATACGATCTTTTATTCGAGCGCTTTCTGAATCCCGAGCGGGTTTCAATGCCGGATTTTGACGTGGACTTCTGTATGGAGAAGCGCGATCTGGTGATTGACTATGTTGCCGAGACTTACGGGCGCGAAGCGGTGTCGCAGATAATCACGTTCGGCACCTTGGCGGCGAAGGCGGTCGTACGCGATGTCGCCAGAGTCCAGGATAAGCCTTACGGGCTGGCAGACAAGCTGTCGAAAATGATTCCGTTTGAAGTAGGTATGACTCTATCCAAAGCGCTGGAACAGGAGGAGCCCCTGCGTGACTTTCTTCAGGATGACGGTCAGGCCCAGGAAATTTGGGACATGGCTATCCAGTTGGAAGGTATTACCCGCAACGTTGGCAAGCACGCGGGTGGGGTGGTCATTGCGCCTTCGAGGCTGACAGACTTTTCACCCCTGTTCTGCGATGAGTCCGGCGGTGGTCTGGTCACCCAGTATGATAAAGGTGATGTCGAGGATGCGGGGCTGGTCAAGTTTGACTTCCTGGGTCTGCGCACGCTGACGATTATCGACTGGGCGGTAAAAATGATCAACGTGATGCGCGCGCAGCAGGGCGAACTCCCTCTGGATATCATGCAGATTCCGTTGGTTGATGAGCCGACATTTGATCTGCTCAAGTCGGCTGAAACCACCGCGGTATTTCAGTTGGAATCCCGTGGCATGAAAGAACTGATCTCTCGCCTAAGACCGGACCGCTTCGAAGATATTATCGCCTTGGTTGCTTTGTTTCGGCCAGGCCCGCTGCAGTCGGGCATGGTGGAGAACTTCATCAATCGCAAACATGGTCGTGAGGAAATCTCATACCCAGACATCAGCTATCAACATGAATGGCTCAAACCTATTCTGGAGCCAACTTACGGCATCATTCTCTATCAGGAACAGGTGATGCAAATAGCACAGGAGCTGGCCGGCTATACACTCGGCGGCGCCGATATGCTGCGTCGCGCTATGGGAAAGAAAAAGCCCGAGGAGATGGCCAAGCAGCGCACAATCTTTGAGGATGGTGCGAGATCAAAAGGTGTCGATGGCACGCTGGCAATAAAGATCTTTGATCTGGTAGAGAAGTTCGCAGGCTACGGTTTCAACAAGTCGCACTCCGCGGCTTATGCATTGGTGTCATATCAGACTGCTTGGCTAAAACAGCATTACCCCGCGCCGTTTATGGCTGCTGTGATGAGTTCTGAACTGGATAATACCGACAAGATTGTGACGCTGGTGGAGGAGTGCCGGCGCATGGGTCTCACATTGAAGCTGCCGGACGTGAACGAAGGTCAACATATGTTCACAGTCAACGCGACGCAGGAAGTGATCTACGGACTTGGCGCTATCAAAGGGCTCGGTGAAGGGCCAATTGAAAATATTCTCAAAACCCGAGAGGCCGACGGATCGTTCAGTGATCTTTTTGATTTTTGTGCGCGCACCGATCCAAAGCGGGTGAATCGTAAGGCGATTGACGCCTTGATTCGATCCGGTGCGTTTGACTCACTGCAAGAAGATCGGTGGGTATTAATGGCCTCCTTGGAGGATGCGCTTAAGGCGGCAGAGCAAAATGCCAGTAATCGCGACAGCGGTATTGAGGATCTGTTTGGTGAGGTGGTGCCGTCGTCCTCTACAGACTCCTGTGATGTCTACGCGGGATTTCGTCACGTGCGCGCTTGGTCTGACAAAGAGCGCTTGGGTGGCGAGAAGGATACGCTTGGCCTGTATGTAACCGGTCACCCGATCGACGAGTATGAGGCCGAGGTGCGCAAATTCGCGCCCGTGCGAATTGCCGATTTGCGTGCAGATAAGCAAGGCAATCAGGTGTTGGCAGGATTGATCATGTCTGCCCGTACAATGAAAACACAGCGCGGCACCATGGCTATTCTGCAACTCGATGATCGTAGCGCGCGTATCGAGGTCACGGTTTATTCTGAAGCCTACAATGCGCATCGCGAGCTATTAGTGAAAGACAGCATAGTCATTGTGGAGGGGCGGTTAGCCCAAGATGACTTTTCGGGCGGCCTGGTGATGCGTGCCAAGGAAGTGCGTAGTCTGCTGGAAGCTCGCGAGAATTATGCCAGAGAGTTATGTATCGATATTAGTGAAGATATGCTGTGTGAAAAATTTTCCGATCAGCTCGAATCCATGCTCAGCAGTGCCGCTGGTGGAACTTGCCCCGTATCACTTGTGTACCGCCAGCAACACAATCTGGCGAGGGTGAAGCTAGGCGAGCGCTGGCAGGTGGTTCCCAGTGACGAATTGATCCAGTCTTTGCGCGACTGCGTGGGCAACGAGCGGGTCTCTTTACAGTATTCCTGAGGGAAAAGACTACCCAATGCGACTTGCTTTAATCCTGCTTCATTCTCTATTGCTTGCCTTAGTGACAGGTTGCGCCGAGCATGCGCCAGAGTGCCCGCATGTAGGCCCTGCGGATTATGCACCCAGCGCCGGTTGCCTTGGGCTAGTTCATGGTAGAGCCCTGGTTGTTCAGTCTCGCATGGGCGTTATTGGCCCGCCGGGTGGTAGTGCTCGGGAAGGCGAATCGGCTCAGTGCACAGCGCATCGTGAAACCCTTGAGGAAACGGGGCTTGATCTTATGCCGGGGAGATTGCTGCACACCTTCGACACTGGGTTTAACTTGTACCTGTGTAACATCCACGCAGGATCGGGGGCGATTGACCCTGTTCATATTAGTGAGGTAAAGCAGGCGTTTTGGCTGCCTGTGGATGAGTTTGACCAACACACTTGGCGGTTTGAAGGGCAGGGCGAGGCACTGAGCCAGCTACTGCTGCAGCTGGCCACGCAAAGGAGTACAGAGAGCAATGAGTGACAAAGACAAGATAGAGGCAGCGGTGTTTCGGCGTCTGCTGGCGCACCTAGACGAGCGTAAAGACGTGCAGAATATCGAGTTGATGAATCTTGCCGGTTTTTGCAGAAATTGCCTATCGAAGTGGTATGTGACCGCCGCTGAGGAGGCCGGTGATAATGTTGACTACGATACAGTGAGAGAGCGTGTGTATGGTATGCCCTACAGTGAGTGGAAAGATCAGTATCAAAAAGAAGCGACCGCTGAGCAGCTCGCCGCATTCAGTAAAAAAGACTAGTCATTACTGAAAGCAGTTTTCCTAACGCTATAAGGGGCCGTAAGGTAAGAAGCGGTTGTCACTGACGGAGCGAATCCAGCGGAGCAGGTCTTTATCCAGTCGCTGGCCGCGCGCTCGAAGTTCGCGGGCCAATGGGATAACGGGGGAGTGCTCGCCTGCCTCCCATCCTGGTAGATTTTCGGCAACACAAAGAAAGCGGATGAGGCTGAGCAGTTGGGAGTCTGACAGTCGAGTTGCCGCAGCCTTCCAGCTTGCAGCTTCCACTTGCATTACGCCAGCCAAGCGCTCGCTGTCCTGTGCGGGTAGGTGATCTCCAAGAGCGTCCAGAGGCAAGTGCTCTGCTAGTTCCACCAGGTTGGCAAGTGTCGCTTGGTCCAATGTCAGTGCCGCTGCCGCGGCTTCATTGTCGGGATCCCAGGAACCGATCGCCATGGCGCACCTCAAAAAGTCGATGTACCTCAGTATAGTGAAGTCAGGTGCTGCCTGTCTTGCTTAGCGCAATTCCTGCGTTTCCTGAATATCTTGTAGTTCCTGGAGAAAATTCAGCCGTGTAGCGTAGGGTTCCAATGCTGCGTTAGCAGTGCGTATAAGAACGCCAGATACAGATCGCTGCACAGGTCTTTTGCTGGTCAGGTGTGCCCCCAGCTCGTCTAACCCCTCGCCAATCACTGCCGCGCTTTCCACTACGGCCTGCAGTAGAAGCATCTCGGCCATCACAATATTACTCATGGTGTTGTCGGGCAGTACACTGCTGCGCTGCTGATATGTCGTATTACGATTGGGGTTGGCTTGGCTGCCAGCTGTGTTTTTCGCGATACGGTTGGGCATGATTAACTCCAGCAATTGCCTTTATATGGTGCATCTGACATTCATTACGGTGCATTCCGGTACAACTTTGCGCGATTTGGCTATCTAATCCAGTCGGCAACCATCTTTACGCAGAGTTATGCAAACCTCGTACCAGAGGCGGCGCAATCATATACAACAGGATGAACTTTGCAAGCTCAGAAAATGGCGGTTTTCGTGAATTTGAATTCCTCTGGAGCCTAATGGATACTCTCGGCCTCCAACAATAACGATAAGGTGATGTCATGGCGCATCGTGGACTACGCAACTCCTTTCTCCTGTGGGCTCTAATCGCGGTCATAGCACCGGCTCAGGCGGCAGATAAACCCAATATCCTGGTGATTTGGGGTGACGATATCGGTATTACCAACATCAGTGCCTATGGCGACGGTGTTATGGGATATCGCACGCCCAATATTGATCGTATCGCAAGCGAGGGTGTTCGTTTTTTGGACTACTATGGCGATCAGAGTTGCACGGCCGGACGTTCAAGTTTTATCACCGGTCAGTCTGGCCTGCGCACCGGCCTCACCAAGGTAGGTCTGCCCGGATCAGATATGGGGATACAGGATCGGGATGTCACAATCGCCGAAGTGCTTAAAGCCAAAGGTTACGCTACTGGCCAGTTTGGCAAGAACCACTTTGGCGACAAGGATAAGTTCTTGCCCACCAATCACGGCTTCGATGAATTTCTGGGCAATCTGTACCATTTGAACGCGGAGGAAGAGCCCGAGGATATAGATTACCCCAAGGATCCGCGCTTTCGCGAAAGGTTCGGTCCACGTGGCGTGATCCGCTCCTATGCTGACGGGCGCATTGAGGATACAGGTCCTCTGACCCGTAAGCGCATGGAAACAGCAGACGAGGAGTTTATCGCGGCGGCCCGTAGTTTTATCGATCGACAAGTGCAAGCAGACAAGCCGTTTTTTGCCTGGGTTAACACCACCGGTATGCACTTTCGCACCCACCCTGCAAAGAAGCATTTAGGTAAGTCTGGTCAGGGGCCATACAACGATGTGATGGTTGCGCACGACGAACTGGTAGGGCAGTTACTCGATCAACTGGATGAGCTGAAGATTGCCGATAATACGATTGTGTTTTACTCCACAGATAATGGTGTTCACTACAACACCTGGCCTGATGCCGGAATCACACCGTTTCGCAGTGAGAAGAATTCCAACTGGGAGGGAGCTTATCGAGTGCCGGCTGTGATGCGCTGGCCTGGTAAAATCAAGCCAGGGCAGGTATCAACGCAAATCATGTCGCACCTGGACTGGATGCCAACGTTGGCTGCCGCGGCTGGCGATACTGACCTGAAGCAACGTATGCTCAAGGGAACTCGCATTGGTTCCAAGAATGCGAAGCTGCACTTGGATGGATACAATTTTCTGCCGTATCTCATGGGTGAGGTGGAGCAGGGGCCACGACGAGAGTTCCATTATCTGAATGACGAAGGCCTACCCGTAGGTGTTCGCGTTGGTGACTGGAAAATTGTCTATGCGGAAAACCGTGCCAGAACGATGGCGCTATGGGCAGAGCCTTTCGTCACATTGCGTATGTTCAAGATATTCAATCTGCGTCGTGACCCGTTTGAGCGGGCTGATCTTAACTCCAACACTTACTGGGATTGGATGATCGACAAGGCCGCGCAGGGATATCTGGGTCTCAGTGTTACGTCGCAGTTTCTGATGACCTTCGAGCAGTATCCGCCCAGCCAGAAAACTGATTCCTGGTCTATCGACAAGCTAACCGAACGTTATCTTGGAACGCGCTCAGATTAGCTAGCTTAAGAAGTAGATCTTGAAGGCCGGCTCTCCGGGCAATCCGGGGAGCCATGACAGGTTAAGGCGCAGCGTGTTTTGACGCATTGCTTTTTGGGAAAAGGCGCGCCTTGAGGCGTGTCAACGCTTTGGCACAATCATCCCCGATCACATACAACGCTGGCACCATTAGCAGGCTCACAAACAGCGCGAACAGCACACCAAAGGCAAGCGATAGCACGGCAGGCTTCAAAAACTCTGCGCTGGTGGAGCGTTCGGACATGATGGGAATCAGTCCAACGAACGTGGTCACGGTGGTTAGCAGTATGGGGCGAAAGCGGTTGGTTGCGGCTCGCAGAACCGCATCAATGATGTCGTAGCCCTGATCACGCATGCGCCGGATATAATCCACCAGCACCAGATTGTCGTTCACCACGACGCCTGCAGCGGCCCCTATACCAAAATAGGAAAATAGCGCCATCGGCAGGTCGAAAATCAAATGGCCGAAGATTGCACCCATAAAGCCAAAAGGAATAGCAGTCATGATTAACAGTGGTAGCCAGTAGGAGTGGAATGCAACCGCAATCAAGGCATACATCATAAATAGTGCGATGGCATACAGTGATATGATCTCTGTCATAAACTGCTCTTCATCTTCTTGCTGCCCACCTTTGAGTATCTTCAGGCCCGGGTAGCGCTCTGCCAATTGAGGCAGGAAATTGTCGTTGATATCTTTGGTAATGTCGCCGATGGAATCCTTCTCCATATCAGCGCGAACATACACAACGCGTTCTCCATCCCTGCGCTGTATTCTTTGCACACCTGCGCCTATCTCTATGTCTACTACTGAGAAAAGGGGGACCTCGCGGCCATCAGCTGTTCTCACTCTGAAGTTGTCCAGACTCGCCAGGTTACTGCGCAGCTCCATGGGGTATTTCACCATCACCTTAACGTCGCCGTTGGCACGTGGCAGTCGCTGCACTTCTTCACCGAAGTACGCCTGACGAATTTGGGCGGATACATCACTCAAGCTTATGCCAAGCTTCTCTGCGCCGGGTTTCATGTTGATGAGCAGCTCGTCGAGATCACCGCGCTGGCTGTCTCGAACATAGAATGTGCTACTGAAGCTGCGCAAGTGCGCCTGTAGCTCTTTACTCGCGGATTGCAGCATGTCCAAGTCACGATGGCGAAGCAGAAAAGTAGCATCTGATCCCCCGTCGGTCAGTGAGTAGTTCACCTCGATCGAGTCCGCATCCGGGATTTCCCCCACGAGTTTTCGCAAACGATCGGCAGCTTCTCTTGCCGACATGTCACGCTCTTCCGGAGGATATAACTTGACGATGGCGATCACATTGTCGCGTCTTACCCGAGTGTACCAACCTTGCACTAGCTGAGCGCTGGTCTCGCCGGACTCGGCTGCTTCTTGATCAAATTGTTCAATAAGCTGTTCCTCCGCACGCTGCAACTGATCCAACACCTGTAGAGCGCGTGCATAGGGTGTACCCGTTGGCAGCTCTACTTGAATGTAGATATCGTCACGCTCAACCTGGGGGGTGAAATAGAACTTCACCCAGCCACTGGAGAACAATCCGAGGCTCACGATAAAGCTGGCGACAAACAAGCTGGCAGTCAGTGCCCTGTGCTTAAGCGCCCAGTTCAGTAGAGGTTTGTACCAATTGTTCGCGAAGTCGATGATGCTGTGTTCAATGCGCTGCTGACGCAATGCGAGTCCCTTGAGTTCCTCGCGATGCTCTAAATGGCGCAGGTGTGAGGGCAGGATAAAGAATGCCTCTACCACTGAAGCCACCAGAGCGAAGGAAATCACAATAGACAGCTGCCTGGTAATCTGCGCGGCATCGCCCGTGACAAATAACCAAGGCGCGAAGGCAATAATGGTTGTTAGCACCGCGAAAATTACGGGTCGACTGACGGACATTGCTCCCTTGATCGCGGCTGCGCTACCTCCCCCCAGTTCGTGCGCGTGCTGGTGAATACTTTCGCCTACCACAATGGCATCGTCCACAACGATGCCCAGTACCAGCAGGAATGCAAATGTGGAGATAACGTTCAGCGAAACATCGTTTGCCGGTAATAAGGCAAAAGACCCCATGAAGGCCACGCCGATGCCAGCGGTTACCCAGAGCGCCACCTTGGGGCGTAGCGATAGCATTAAAATGCAGAACACCAGTAGCAGGCCTAAAAATGAGGACTCACTAATCAGGTCCATACGCGAGGTGTAAATGTCGGCGGTATCAAACCACAGCGTGAGGTCTATACCTTCTGGCATTCGCAGTTTGGCATCTTCTAGCCAGGCCTTTACGGCATCGCTGGATTTAACGACCTGCATATCATCGGTGCTTTGAACCTGAATCAATACGGCCGGCTGGCCATTCATTGTGGCCAGAATCCGGTTTTCCTCGAAGCCGTCTATCACGGTGGCAACATCGCCTACGCGTATCACTGCCCCCTCGGGCGTTTGACGGACAACTATGCGTTCAAAGTCCTGCTCGGTATCAGCGAGATTGCGGGCTCGTAGTTGAACGTCGCCCGTGTCCGTTCGAACCTGGCCAGAGGATAGGTTGATAGAGTTTGAGCGAATCGCGGCTGCGACTTCGCTAAAGCTGAGCTTATAGCGGCGCAGCGCTGCTTCCGATAGCTCAATAGTGACTTCTTCTCTGCGTGACCCAAATAGCTCTATCGTGGAGATATAGGGCAGGGCAGCCACTTCATCGCGCAGATCCTCAGCCAGTCGCGTCAGCTCTCTTTCACTCACGTCACCATGTACCGCAATTCGCAGCATCTCCTGCCGGTACTCGGTGCGCTGTATCCTTGGATTTTCGATGTCTCTGGGCAGTGACGTCACGGAATCTACCGCACTCTTTACATCGTTGAGGAAGGCATTGATATCGACGTTGGGGAAAGTGGTAACTTCGATGCGGCCAAAGTTTTCGGTGGCGGTGGAGTAAATGTGAAGCACTCGATCGATGTTCTTGAGCGCTTCCTCAATACGAACAATGACCTGCTCCTCAACTTCCTGAGGCGCAGCTCCAGGCCATACCACTTCTATCTGCACTTGAGCAGGTGAAATCGTAGGGAAGGCCTCGCGCTCCATGGACTGAAAGCCAAGGAAGCCCGACAGTACGATGCCGATCATCAGCAGGTTTGCTGCAACCGGGTTGTTTACCCACCAACCAATGAGTCTTTCCATGCGCTAGATCTCCGGGTCTGTTCAGCCGTTGTCGAGTGTGCTGTCGACGGCGCTTTCTGTGGGGGTCTCAGCTTTAGCGGCGGCTTCGTTGTCGTCGTTGATGGAGGTGAGAGCCATCCCTGAAATCGCATTACGGATAGCCGACACAATCACTTCCTCGCCTGCGGTGAGACCAGAGCTCACTACCACTCGGCCACTACCGACATGTGCGATTTGGACACTGCGCATTTCTAATCGTCCTTCGCCATTCACTAGAAAGACTTTATCGCCCGCGCGCAGTGCGCTATTGGGGATGCTGACAGCGGCCGGGAGTTGTCTTCCATCAATAGTTGCGTCAACAAAAAGGCCAACGGCCAATGGCATACCAGACTCTGACTTGTTCGCGCCATAGGGGTCTGCGACTTCGGCTATGGCAAATAGCATGCGCGTATCGGGGTCGACTGACGCGTCTAGCCTTACCAGCCTGGCCGGCCAGCTGTGTTGTGCGCCTGCAACGTCAGCACTTAGCGTTACGGGTAAACCAGCGCCGGGTGCGGCAGTAAAGCCGATGGGTAAGCCAAGTGATGCCAGTTGAGAGTTACTCAGCGGTAATCTGACTTCTACGATGCCGGTACCAAAGACATTGCCGAGGGTGGTGCCAGAGGTAATGAATTGGCCGGTATCGACGCGGGTGCTAACTACGCGACCTGCAAATGGCAGGCTGACTTCTGTGCGATCCAGATCCAGTTTTGCCTGTTCAAGGCCGGCCAACGCAGCTTCGCGGCGAGCTCGAGCTTCAGCCACCTGTGGCTTTTTCAGCGCAAGGTCGGATGCGGTTTTGTCATTGCGGAGTTGTTTGCGCGCGACGTCGGCATCGGCCAAAGCCTGTTGCACCGCAACCTCTGTTTCGGCTACGCGCGCTTCAGCTTCCCTAAGGGCAAGTTTGTAGTCGGTGTCTTCGATTTTAAGTAATGGAACGCCCGGCGTGATGGTGCCGCCTTCGACAAACTCTGGTGAGACTGTCAGGATACGACCGCCCACCTGAGCGACTACGTCGAGTTCGGTGCGCGCTCGCACCTCACCCTGTGTTTCCACCTTAAGCACAATGTCAGACTGCTCGGCCAGGGCAGTATAGACGCTGGTTGGACGAGGCTCTTCTGTCGACTTGTCAGGTTCTGGCTTGGTCGCATGGAGAAGGGAGTAGATGCCAATACCACCGGCAATGACGACGATGGGTGCGAGCACCCGGCGAAACCTTTTGAACATAGTGTCTCTCTTATAAACAGTCTGCTGTCAGGGTAATGGCAGCGGGCCAGTTCTGCTGTCTCGGTTGGAAGATGGGTAGCCGATCAAGACAACGATTTCGGGTGCACACCAGTATAACGGGCAAGCGCAGGTCGCACGCAGAAATAATGGTGAGAATTTACGGTCTTTATCCTGTCTCGCCTACCCAAAACGGGATAGAGCGAGCGCTTCACACGATCAGTTACACTTCTTGTTTCACAAACCGGTCTGAGAGGTTGGAAAATTGATGGGTATAAGGATTGTAAAGCTACTAGGGGTTTTGATGTTTGGCGCAATATTGGCCAGCCCGCTGGCCCACAGCGCTGTAACGAAGGCAGATTTACTCATTACCGGCGCCAAAGTGTACACCCTTGAAGACGAGCAACCTTGGGCGGAAGCGATAGCGATAGCCGGAGATGAAATTATTTACGTTGGCTCGCTTGCACAAGCGAAAGCGTATGTGGGTGAAACAACGCAGCTAATCGATGCAAACGGCGGTATGGTCCTGCCCGGCTTTATCGATACCCATATGCACGTGGGTGAAACTATCCCCTATGTATTTGCAGCCAAACTCTATCCTGATCAAACACCCAAGGAAGTGCTTATCGCACTGGCAGAGCATGCCAAAGCCTTTCCAGATCAAAATCCGGTGATTGGTAGCGGCTTTCTGGGTGCAGCCTTTGGTGAGTTAGGTCCTACCGCCAAAGATCTCGACAGGGCGATACCGGACCGTCCCGCGATCATTTTCGACGAAGGCTTCCATTCTGCCTGGATCAATAGCAAAGCCATGGAGTTGGTGGGGCTGGACGCTGATTCCCAAGATCCTGTGCCAGGGTCGCACTACTACAAGCGCTATCCTGATGGCACACCTACAGGCTGGCTGATAGAAGGAGGTGCTTTTGAATGGGTTGCGCAGCGTCTGAGCCTGGTCACAGAGGAAGGGCTGAACGCCGGTGCAGACCATTTTATGCAAACGCTATCAAGCATGGGCATTACGGCGGCATTTGATGCCGGCATGATTGCTGGCGGAGAGCCTGTATTAAACTTGTTTGAGCGCCTGGATAAGGCGGATAAGATCCCCTTGCGCATCGTAGGCTCGCATTACGTGAACACGCTAGAGCATCTACCTAATGCGTTGAGCCGAGTTCAGCAGCTGAATGAGCGTTTTCACAGCGAGTTCTTTGATATGCGTGTGCTGAAGCTGTCGTTGGATGGGACCGTGGAGGCCCAGACAGCTTTCATGCTGGATCCCTACGTTAAACCTGCAGGCCATCTGGCAAATCCCTTGATACCGATACCGCAAGCGGGAGACGTGGTGTTGGAGGCTGCTCGTTCTAATATAGATGTGCACTTGCACGCCTTGGGTGATGCTGCCGTAAGGGCGGGATTAGATATGGTGGAGCGGGTACGCCAGGACGTGCCCCAAAGTCAGTCGCGTTTCACCATGTGCCATCTACAGATCGTAAGCCCGCAAGATGTACAGCGCTTTGGTGAATTGGATGTAATCGCCCAGAGCACGCCCACCTGGTATTCATTTGATGACTTGGC
Source organism: Halioglobus sp. (assembly GCA_039990395.1). GTDB lineage: Bacteria > Pseudomonadota > Gammaproteobacteria > Pseudomonadales > Halieaceae > CALINF01. The sequence goes on along the minus strand of JBDXFZ010000146.1, from coordinate 1,768,288 downwards.
TCTTGAGTCGCTTGGTGAGGAGCGGTTTGAACAGATGTACCCCTTGGCTTCGATGGCTGCCGGTGGCGCCAGACTGACACTGGGCAGTGATTATCCGGCCAGCTGGATTGGATTGAATGGTCTAAACCCGCTCTACAATATCGAGATGGCGATGACGCGCCAGCCTACCGGCGAGCCTGACTTTGCGGCTCAACCCGGAAAAGGAGAGCGCATCAGCCTAGAGCAGGCAATACAGGCGTATACGCGCGATGCGGCTTACCAATTGCGGCTGGAGAATCAGGTAGGCACGCTTAAGGTGGGTAAGCAGGCCGATATTGTGGTGCTAAGTGACAACTTGTTTGAGATTGATCGTTACTCAATCCACGGTGCGCGCGTCACGCACACTATTGCCAATGGACAGTTAGTGTTTAGCGAGGGAGAAGGGCGCTAATGGTTACCGGTATTCACCACATCAATTTTCTGGTTCGTGATCTGGAGGCTGGCGTGGCCCGCTACCAGCAACTGCTTGGCACCACTGAAGTGCTTTATGGCGACCTCGCTGGCAGGGAAGTGCGTACGGCCAGGTTCAAAGTGGGTGATGTCTGGTGGGTTCTGGTGCAGCCTACTACAACCAACAGCGTGGCAGCCCGGCGTCTTGAAGCGCACGGTGAAGGATTCTTTCTGTTGTCCTTGGGAGTGGCCTCTTTGGATGCTGCATTGGTTGAGGCGAGCGCGGCCGGACTGGAATTTACCAGCGCAGAGCCGCGACGAGGTCTGGCAGATTGGCAGGTGATAGATCTTAACGCTGAGCAATTTTTCGGTACCCAGCTTCAGCTGTGCGAGTCGTCCGACTAGCAGCTACGGGTATCATATTAATTCAATATGAAATAAACTATTTCATATTGAATTAATTTTTCGTTCTTTGTCGTGGACTTTGTCGAAAATACGCCGTCGGCTATACGTTAGTAATTCCATAACCCATTGAATTATAATAGCTTTATATTGATTCCTTGGTAGATTCTGTGCCAGCAGCAAAGTTGGCACTGTTTCTGCATTACTCATTGTGCGCGTATCGTATTGAACATCAGCAGTGGACGTCTGGTTTCAAACTGGCAGAAAAGTGAAATGGAGTCGAAGATCTATGGCGAAACCGCTGGCTGGCCTACGGGTGCTGGACCTTACACACATGCTCTCCGGGCCCTATGGTGCCATGATCATGGCCGATCTGGGCGCCGAGACGATCAAGGTTGAGCCGCTTCAGGGCGAAGGGACACGAAAGTTGTTGGCATCTGACCCCAACAACTCGCTGGACGGTCAGGGCGCTTATTTCATCACTCTCAATCGAAACAAGCAGAGTGTGGCGCTGGACCTGAAGTCAGACCACGGACTGGAGGTTTTCTACGACCTTGTGCGTGAATCCGACATTGTTATCGAAAATTTCAGTGCCGGAGTCGCCGGCAAACTCAAAATTGACTACGCACACCTAGCTGAAATCAATCCTCGACTGATTAATTGTTCTATTAGTGGTTTTGGGTCAGATGGTCCTAATTTTCAGCGCCCAGCGTTCGACCAGGTGGTTCAGGCATTGGGGGGCGGCATGTCGATCACCGGTTCAGACCCCGATCATCCCATGCGTGCGGGTATTCCTATCGGTGACTTGGGTGGAGGCATGTTTGGCGTAATGGGCATCCTTGCGGCGTTGTACGAGCGAGAGCGCAGCGGCAAGGGTCAGCATGTGGACATCTCAATGCTCGATTGCCAGATCTCTATGCTCAACTACATGGCGACCATGCACTTTCTTTCCGGTGAGAACCCACACCCTATTGGTAATTCACATTTTGTACACGTGCCCTACAACAGTTACGCCACTAAGGACGGTCATATCATTATCGCGGTGATTGTTGACAGCTTTTGGGACAACCTACTCGAGGTGATTGATTACGAGCCGTTTAAGGCCCAAAAATATAAAACTCAGCCGGGACGTCTTGAAGACAAAGCTCTGATCGATACCAAGCTAAACGAAATATTTTCCACGCAGGAATCACAGTACTGGCTGGCGCGGCTGAACGAAAAGCGAATTCCCTGCGCCAGGGTGAATAGCTTCAGCGAGGCGATGAGTGATGAGCAAGTGCTGTCTCGCAATATGGTAGTCGATCTGAAGCACCCCGGGGGAGCGTCCACTAAGGGACCTGGCAACCCCATCAAATTGTCGCGCACGGGTGATGAGTCGTTTTCCCCGGCGCCGTTACTGGGTCAGCATACGGGTAGTGTGTTGGGCGAGCTGTTGGGATACACCGAATCCGATATCGCACGCCTGCGCGAAGAAGGAGCGATCGCATGAGTGCCCAGCGCGTCAGCATTAATGAAGTAGGGCCCAGGGATGGATTGCAGGCGCAATCGCAGCATCTGACTTTGAGTCAGCGACAGCAATTGGTGGAAGCATTGCTGGCGGCGAATCTGCGCCAGATCGAGGTGGGCAGTTTTGTTTCACCCAAAGCGGTGCCTCAAATGGCCGGCACCGATGCCCTGTTTGCTGCATTGCAGGCTCCAGAAGGAGTTCGCCTAAGTGCGTTGGTACCTAACATGCGCGGGTATGAGAACGCGGTAGCCGCGGGCGTAAAAACGGTGGCAGTCGTCGCGTCGGCGACAGAGACCATGAACCAGAAAAATATCAACATGAGCCTCGCACAGACCTTCGACGTATCCCGCAGCATTATTGACCGTGGACATAGCGAGGGGGTAACAGTACAGGCTTATCTTTCCGTTGCCTTCGAGTGTCCGTTCGAGGGTTCTGTAGAACCTGATCTGATCAGACAGCAGGCCCAGCAGCTGGCGCAGTGGGGCGCGGATGAAATCGTGATAGCCGATACGATTGGCGCTGCCAATCCTTCTCAAGTGCAAGCGCTGATGACTTCACTGGTGGCCGAACATGGCAGCGAACGTCTGGCTTGTCATTTTCACGATACGCGAGCCATGGGATTGGCAAACGTGTATGCAGCTTTAGAAAGCGGTGTTAGGCGGTTCGATAGCGCGCTTGGCGGTTTGGGCGGTTGCCCATTCGCTCCGGGTGCAAAAGGTAACGTGGCTACTGAAGATGTGGTCATGATGTGCGAGCAGATGGGTTTCTCGACTGGCGTAGATATGCCCGCGCTGTTGCGAGCGGTCGCAATGGTGAGTGAGATGACTGGCGTCGAGCAGGGTGGCCGAGCGCATTACTGGATTACTAACAACGCCGCATGATGCGACGACAACATACAATGAACATCAAGGAGAAATAGCGCATGGCGTATCGGCTTGGCGTTGACGTTGGGGGCACCTTTACTGACGTGCTACTGATGAATGAAGTGACAGGTGAAACTCACACGGCCAAAGTGCCGTCAACGCCAGAGGATTCCTCAGTGGGCGTACTAAATGGTGTGGGAAGAATCTGCGACGAATCGGGTGTGAATCCACACGATATCGAACTGGTGATGCACGGGACAACGGTAGCAACTAATGCGGTACTGACCGGACGTGGCGCGCGCGTGGGTCTCGTAACCACGTCAGGGTTTGAAGATACGTTACAGGTGGCACGCTCTTTTTGCCCCGGAGGCCTGGGTGGTTGGGTTAGCTTTATCAAAAAACCTCTTTTGGCTCCACTGGAGCTGACCACGGGTGCCGTAGAGAGAATAGGTGCCGATGGCTTGGTAGTCACACCGCTGGATGAGGCCGCACTGCGAGAGAGTTTGACGGCCCTGCGCGAGCGCGGAGGTATCGAGGCGCTGACCATTTGCTTTATTAACGCCTATATTAATGACGCACACGAGCAACGCGCTCGGGAAGTGGCACGAGAGATTTTCTCGGACACGCCAATCTCTATTTCCAGTGAGGTTGTGCCCGAGATGCAGGAGTACGAGCGTACGGAGACAACGGTTGTTAACTCCTACGTGCGTCCCGAGGTAGAAACTTATGTGAACAATCTCCAGCAGGCATTGAGCGATCGAATGGGTGCAGACACCTTGTTGTCCATTCTGCGCTCCGATGGCGGACTCGCCTCTGCCAGAGCGGCGGCGGAATCCCCTGTTAATCTGTTGATGTCCGGCCCTGCAGGAGGGGTGTCGGGCGCGATCTACTTCTGCAGCCGCGCAGGGTTCGACGATATTCTTACCTTCGACATGGGCGGTACATCCACGGACGTGGCACTGATTCAGAATTCTCGTGCCCGTGTGAGGCGTGAAACTATTGTTGGCGACGTTCGTGTTCGAGCACCCTCAGTTGATGTACGTACGGTGGGTGCTGGAGGCGGCTCGATTGCGTTCGTGCCTGAGTTGACTCGCGCTCTGAGAGTGGGGCCCGAGTCTGCAGGAGCAGTGCCTGGGCCGGCTTGTTACATGAAGGGCGGCGAGCAACCGACGGTATGCGATGCCAATGTGGTGTTGGGTTATCTGCCTTCTGATGTGCAGTTGGGCGGCAAGATGGAAATCAATCGTGAAGCTTCCGTAGCGGCCGTACAGCAAGTTGCCGATGCCATGGGTATCGACCTGATGGAAGCAGCCGAAGGCATTGTCAAGATCGTGAACGAGTCGATGTTTGGAGCACTGCGGCTAGTGTCGGTAGAGCAGGGCTATGATCCGCGTGATTTCGCCCTTGTTGGCTTTGGCGGTGCAGGCCCACTACATGCCAATGCATTGGGAATCCTAACCGATGCTTGGCCAGTGATCGTGCCACCAGGTCCGGGCGTGCTGTGTGCCTATGGAGATGCCACGACACAGCTACAAGATGAGGCTGCTCGTACTTACCTCACCATGGCAGGCGATCTTACAGACGAGCAGTTACTGGCTGACTTGCATGGGCTCCAGATACGCGCTGGAGAATCTCTGGTGGCAGATGGCGTCCCCATGCAAGACCATGAAATCAGCTTTCAGGCCGATCTGCGCTATGCCGGACAGGCCTTTCAGATCACGGTAGATTTTACTGAAGACGAGCTTAAAGCGCGCGGAGTTGCTTTGCTCACAGAGCAGTTTGATGCAGAGCACGAGCAGTTATTCACCTTCAAGCTAGGTGATGGCCACGAGGTCCTCATGATTCGCGCCGTAGCCAAGGCGCGTACCAAGGCGATTGCAGAATTAAAGATGGGGCAGGCGGGTACCACGCTCGAAGAATGTCGTATCCACGAAAGCCGATTCTATTTTGACGGGCAGTGGCACGAGATCTATCTATACGACCGCAACCGACTGGATGAGGGATTGGTTGTACCCGGTCCGTCGATTGTGAGTGAAATGGATTCTACAACTGTCATCCTGCCAGGCTATGAGGCACGGGTTGACGGTGTAGGTAATCTGCTAATTACGCCGGTACAACAGGGAGGGCAGTAACATGACTGCAACGTTGAAACAGACCAACACAACACCTCTTAGCTCGGTTGCTGTTGATGGCGTCACCGTCGACATTATCGAAAACGCATTGCGCAACGCGCGTGAGGAAATGGACGCTGTTTTATTTCGCACTGCGATGTCGCCGGGTATTCGCGAGCAGGGCGATTGCTTCCCTATGATCGCTAATCGCGATGGCAAGATGGTGGTAGGGCAGTTCGGATCGTTTATCGGGCCGTTTCTGGAAGCCTATGACGCCGAAATTGAAGAAGGCGACATCATCCTTACCAACGACCCCTATATGTGCAACGCAGCTGTGTCGCACCTACCCGACTGGGTCGTGTTGGTGCCAGTATTCAAGGATGGCCGATTAATTGCCTGGTCTGCGATGTTTGGTCACATGTCGGATAATGGCGGCATGGTGCCTGGCTCGATTCCCATTGAGGCTACCACGATCTACCAGGAAGGGATTCGCATCCCACCGACCAAGCTCTATAAAAAGGGCGTGTTACAGACCGATCTTCTGGAACTGATTCTGCATAACGTGCGCACGCCGCAGTGGAATCGGTTCGATCTGAATGCCTTGGTGGCAGCCTGTAACACGGCGGCCAAGCGCTGCGTAGAACTGGCCGAGCGCTTTGGCGACGACGTGCTGGTATCCACTATGGATATCATGCTCGATCGAAATCATGCGGCAATGAAGCACATCATTGAGATGTTTATTCCTGAAGAGCCTCGCGAATTCGAAGACTATTTGTGTGACGACGGTATGGGTATGGGCCCCTATCGAATTAAATGCAAGATGTGGCGCGAAGGCGCTACGGCCATCTTTGATTTTGAGGGTACTGATCCGCAGGCGCAGAGCTCTGTGAATTTTTTCCTCAATGAAGACATGTTCAAGATGTTCTTTGGTTCGTTCACTATTAACGTTGTTGATCCACAGATCGTGTTTAACGATGGCTTCTATGATCTGGTAGACGTGCGCATACCGCAGGGAACATTACTCAAGCCAAACTTTCCTGCGGCGTTGTCAGGCCGAACGCATGCTCTGGGCCGTATTTTTGACCTGCTGGGTGCATTACTGGGCATGGGCGCGCCAGAACAGATGCTGAGTGCTGCTGGGTTCTCTGATTCACCGCATTTATTTTATTCAGGCTATGACGCCAAGGGTGAGTGGTTCCAGCTGTTTCAGATTGGTTTTGGCGGTGTGCCGGGTAGGCCGGTAGGTGATGGCCCTGACGGACATTCACTGTGGCCTGGTTTTACCAATGTACCTAATGAGTTTATCGAGTCTTACTTTCCTTTACGCATAGAGCGTTACGAAACCATACCCGACTCTGGCGGTGCAGGATTGCACCGGGGTGGCAATGGTTTGTCTGTAGCGTATTGCTTCCTTGCGGATGGTTCAGTTGGTATACACGATGAGCGCTGGCTGACCTATCCTTGGGGTGTGTTGGGAGGTGAGACGGGTATGCGCTCCACCAAACGTTTGGTACGTACAGACGGCAGTGAAGAGTGGCTGCCGGCTAAAGCCGAAGGAATCAAGGTGAAGGCGGGCGATGTACTGTACTTCAATACCTGGGGTGGAGGTGGCTGGGGCGACCCGTTTGAGCGCGATCCCGCATTGGTTCTACAGGATGTAGAGCGCCGTCTGGTAACAGCTGATGGTGCGAGGCGCTACGGTGTAGTGATAGATGACAGTGGCAGCGTAGATGAAGGAGCAACGGCGTCATTGCGCGACAAGATGCGCGCCGAGCGTGGCAGTATCGAGGTGTTTAATCGCGGCGGCACAATTGAGGAGTTGAAAGCGCGCAGTTTGGAAGAAACCCATCTGCCGCCTCCTGTTGACCCAAGCTTTACGCAAAAGAAAACGGCCTGAAGCGCCACGATGAGTGATCTACCACACACAACGCAGACTCTGGGCACTCGTCCGGCATTGGTGCTGGTTGATCTGTCGATTGGCTTTACTGATCCTGCGAGCCCGCTGGGATGTGAGTGTGATGAGATTGTGGCTGTTAATGCCCGCTTGCTGAGCGCATTTCGTAATGGTGGACTGCCCGTTTTCTTTACTACAGTTTGCTATCGTAACGACGAGCAGGCACATGTATTTCGCCATCGAGTGCCGGCTCTGAACGTACTCACCCCCGGTTCGCGTTGGGTAGCGATAGACCCCAGGCTTGAGCCCGCAGTGGGTGAGTCGGTCATTGAAAAGCGGCATGCGAGCGGCTTTTTCGGCACGTCACTGGCGTCTCAGTTGGACGCTGTTGGAGTCGACTCTGTCGTTGTAACAGGTCTAACGACCAGCGGCTGCGTGCGCGCTACCGCTGTTGACGCCTTGCAGTATGACTATCCAACGTTCGTGGTGAGCGATGCCGTTAGTGATCGCAATCTTGAGGCGCACAGCGCGAATCTGCATGACCTAAACGCCAAATACGCCGAGGTTCTCAGTGCTGATGAGCTGGTAGCCATGTTGCCATCGAGGGTCATGATATGAGCGTTGTTGCCAGTGATCGTATCAAGGTATTGATCGTGGGTTACCGCAAATTCAGCGAGCTGATTAACGCATTAACGCCTGAATTTGCCGAGCAGGCAGAAATCACCATTGTTGAATCTGTTGCCAGCAAGGACGTTGAATACGAAGATTTGATCAAACAATATCAGCCCGACGTTGTTGCTAGCGCTGGCTCCAATGCCGCCTATCTGAATGCCACTTTGTCGGTTCCTGTAATCAGCCAGCCCGTGACGGATACAGATATCATAGAGGCATTGGCCAAGGCCCGCCGCATTGCCGCTCGCGTCCATATTTTTACCTACCATCCGGAAAGCGCAGCGCCACAACGTTTGTTTAGCACGTTGCCGCAGTTACTCGATATCGATCTGGTTCATCACAATTACAGCACGTCTGACGAAGCGGCCCAGCGTCTTTTACTTGCGATGGCCGAAGAAGATATGCAGGTTGTGGTTGGTCCCTCTTTTACCTGCCACATGGCAGAGCAGCGGCAGATGCCGGCGATTCTGATCTATAGCAAAGAGTCAGCGCGCGAGCTGTTACATAGAGCCATAGACGTTGGTCGAGCAGCCCATCGCGTAGGTGCGCTTGCGAGTAGCAAAGACGTGCCACCAACACGTTTTATTATTCGCTCGGAGCGTATGGAGCGGGTGGCACATCTGGCGCGAACCTATGCTCGCAGTACAGGTGCTGTGCTACTTCAGGGCGAGAGTGGCACGGGTAAAGAGCATGTTGCGCATGAGATCCATCGACATAGTGACTACGCCGATGGCCCCCTGGTAGCAGTGAACTGCGGCAGCATTCCACACGAACTGTTCGAGAGCGAATTGTTTGGCTACGTTGATGGCGCGTTTACCAGCTCACGTAGAGGCGGGCGTATAGGACTTGTGGAACAAGCCAACGGCGGCGTGCTCTATCTCGACGAGGTTGGCGAAATGCCGATGCAACAGCAGGTAAAGTTGCTTCGAGTGCTGCAGGAAAAGCGTATCAGGCCTTTGGGTAGTAATCGCGAGGTGCATCTGGACTTCAAGGTGGTGGCCGCAACCAATCGTGATCTCAGGGACTCTGTGGCCAGTGGAGAGTTTCGCGATGATCTCTATTACCGCTTGAATGTGTTGTCGCTACAACTGCCTCCACTTCGAGAGCGCGCCGACGATATCACAGCGATTGCTCGATACTATATCGAGCAATACAGTAAACAGTACGGCGTGCTGTTTGAGTCACGCGCGCTGTATGCCGTGGTAGGCGATCAGTTTCAGGCTTATGGCTGGCCGGGCAATGTACGCGAGCTGCAGAATTTCGTAGAGCGACTGGTAGTGAACTGCGCCGAAGACGGTGTGGGGTCCATCAACGATCAGCGTGTGCACGAAATCCTTCCCGAACTCTATGCTGTGCCGGCGCGCGCTGACGCTGATGGCGGTGCTCTCAAACTACAGGAAGGGCAGGCGATCCTCGACGCCATGGCCAGGTTTAAGAATGATAAAGCCCGGGTTGCAGAGTACCTGGGTATCAGTTCCACCACGCTCTGGCGTCGTCTTAAAGCGATCCAGTCAGAGACTGAACCAGTATCTAAAGTAGTACAAGTAGGCAGTAAACCATGAAGTTTAATCTCGGCAGGAGGAATGCCATGAACTATAAAAAAGCACCATTAGCAGTAGGGTTAGCGACGGCGGTTGCCACACTAGTTCCGATGCCGGCGGCGTTGGCGCAGAGCAGTTTCGCAATTGAGGAGATAGTTGTTACCGCGCGAAAGCGGTCAGAGAATCTGCAGGAGGTTCCGATAGCGATAAGTGCCATCGATGAAGCGACTATAGAGCGGGCCGGAATCGAACGGGCCGCGGATTACATTGGTCTGATTCCCAATGTCACGATCGTGGATACAGCGAACGTGGGTGATACTCAAGTCAGCATTCGAGGTATCGTTTCAACTCGCGATGCAGAATCCACGTTTGCCTATGTAGTGGACGGCGTGCTCAGTACCAACCCCAACTCTTTCAACGAAGAGCTGTTTGATGTTCAGCAGATTGAAGTGCTCAAGGGACCACAGGGTGCTCTTTACGGTCGCAACGCAGTTGCTGGTGCCATATTGGTAACTACCAAGGCGCCGACTAACGAAGTCGAGGCAAAGATCGGCGGTGGTATCGCCAATAACGACGCTTATAAAGTAAACGCAATGGTCAGTGGGCCGATCATCGAAGATGTACTGCTGGGTCGCTTGGCGATTAGCACAAGAGAAACAGACGGCTTCTACAAGAATATCTTTACTGGGGAAGACGACTCAGTGGACTATCTGGAAGATACCAGTATCCGAGCGCGTACCATCTGGAACGTGTCTGATGACCTTACGCTGGACTTCCGGGCTGGATATTCAGAAGTCAAAGGCGGTGCTATCAATTTTAATGCCACCTTTGCGGTGCCGCAGTTCAGTGCAATATTGCCTGGTAACTCGCCCACCTATTTTCAGGACGTAAACGATGCTGATTTTAAGTTTACCTTTAATACCCCTGGAGAAAATGAGCAGGAGACAATGGACTTCGCCATAAAGGCAGACTGGAATCTGGGTTTCGCCGACCTTATTGCCAGCGCGTCCTATAACAATCTAGAAGAATATCTGCTCTCAGATGGTACTGCGGCATCGTTCTATGGCTACGAGGTGACGCCCTCGTGCCAGACTGACAGAGAAACACTGAACAGCTTCGCTACACCGGAGCTATTTGGCGACTTGTTCGCGCCCTTTGCGGTGTTCCCCCCGCCGACTGACTTTGCGGGAATCTATGGACCCTACACGGCTACAAGCTGCGATGGCTTCCAGTATCAGGAGCGCAATCAGGAGGACTTCAGTATAGATGCAAGACTGGAGTCGCCCGGAGATCAGGATATACGTTGGATCGCTGGCGTTTACTTCGCTGATATCGAGCGAGAACAGATAGTGTCCTACGGTGCAGATCAGGGGCAGGGCTATCGTCGCACACCCTACGTGGATCCAACGGGCCCTAACCCGACCGATCTGCTGTTCTGGGACGACTTCGATACCACGGTCTATGCGATCTATGGTCAATTGGATTTCGATCTGAGCGATACCATGGAGCTGGCGTTTGCATTGCGTTACGATCGTGAGGAACGCGAGGTCAACAACAAAGTGCCCAACGTAGCCAACTCTGGTCTGAACGTTAACCTGCTGGATGCCAATGGCCAGCCAGCCCCGATAAACCCAGCATTCAACAGTAACCCGGATGGTATTCCTGATCGCGACGATACCTATTCCCAGTTACAACCCAAGCTGACATGGAGTTGGGCCGCTACAGACGAAATGAATGTGTATGCCAGTTACGGCGTAGGCTTTCGTAGTGGCGGTTTTAACTCGGTGGGCACCGAGGACTTGTTGAACTTCTGGTTCAATGCCGGTTATGGCGGCCCTGGCGAGGCAGTGGATGCGCAACTAATTGTGAAGGACGACTATGACAAGGAAGTATCAGAGGCCTTTGAGATTGGTTTGAAGTCTGAGTGGATGGATCGCAGACTGCGTCTGAACGCGGCTGTGTTCCATACCGATGTAGAAGACAACCAATTCTTCGAGTTCTTTGCCGGTCCCTTCGGTCTGTTGCGTTCCGTGACGACTATCGATGAGTTGTATGTGCGGGGTGTAGAGGCTGACTTTACTTTCCTCGCCACGGAAGGGCTCGCCCTGTATGGCGGCATCGGTCTGATGGACTCTGAGATAGAGAGGAACAAGAACCGTCCGCTGTCTGAAGGCAACGACGTGCCGCAGGCGCCCGATGTCACGGGTAATCTGGGCGTGGAGTGGGTGTTTCCGGTAACGGGTAACATGAATCTTGTGAGCCGCCTCGATTGGCAGTACACCGGTGAAATGTGGTTCCACACCTTGCAGGGAGAACAAACGCCAACTATCTGGAACGCGTTCTTCGGTCCTGGTTTTAACCAGGACTTCTCCAAGTCATCTCGCGATGCCTACGATACTCTTGATCTTCGTGTCGGTTTGGAGGGAAACAACTGGATGGTAACCGCATGGGGTCGTAACATTACCGATGAGGAATACCTGCAGGAAGTGATTCCAGCACCCGAGTTTGGTGGCAGCTTTAATCACCCATCAGGTAAGCGCTCCTACGGTTTGGACTTTTCCTATCGTTTCTAACGGTACTGCTTGAACGAAGAAGGCCGGTCAATGACCGGCCTTTTTTTATGCTGCAATTATCGCGCAACAGACACTGCCGATAGCCAGGATAAAGAGTTGGAGCTTTGGCCTACCGCTGCTTGTACTGAGTAGAGCAATAACCCCTCGATACCGCAGGGTCGCGCAGTTGTAGGTGCTTGGTTTGGCGACCGGTCACGCGTTTCCGCCAGAGTTTAAAGCTACCCGTTTTCAGGTTCTTTCTCATGAACGTAATAACTTGCTGCTCGTTCAAGCCATATTGAAGCTCGATTGCTTCAAAAGGTGTTCTATCTTCCCAGGCCATTTCTATGACCCGCGACTCGTCTTCAATTGAAAGCGTTGTAGACATAAACCCTATTCTCTACCTGGTAACGATCTTGATACGTCTGGGCAGTGAACATAGATGAGCTTGCGCGAACCTGCGAGGGTCGCGCGAGTCAGGGGATTCTGGCGTTAGCGAGAAGGGTTGGGCCCTGGATAGAATGACGCTGTGAAGACAGCGCCTACTCAGCTGCCAGTTCTTCTTCCTCACGCCAGGAGTCTATCGCGGGGCAGGCGCAGAACAGGTTTCTATCGCCGTAGACGTTGTCTACACGGTTCACCGGTGGCCAGTACTTGTTGCGGCGCAGTGAATCGACAGGGTAGGCCGCCTGTGCACGCGTGTAGGCGTGCTCCCAGGTATCGTTGGCAATGTCTTCCAGCGTGTGAGGCGCGTTGGCCAATGGATTGTCAGTGGCATCCAGTTGACCCGATTGCACCGCCTGAATTTCGTCAGCAATGGTGATGAGCGCGTCGCAGAAGCGGTCGAGCTCGGCCATCGATTCAGATTCAGTGGGTTCTACCATCAGCGTACCCGCAACAGGGAACGACATGGTAGGCGCGTGAAAGCCAAAATCGATCAGGCGCTTGGCCACATCTTCTTCTGAGACACCGCTGGCTTCCTTGATGGGGCGAATGTCCAAAATACATTCGTGCGCCACAGTGCCTGCGGTGCCCTTGTAAAGAATCGGGTAGTGATCTTTTAGACGATGGGCGATGTAGTTCGCGCCCAGTATCGCCACCTTGGTGGCCTCTACCAGACCTTCGCCACCCATGAGTGCAATGTAGGCCCAGGAGATTGGCAGGATTGAAGCGCTGCCATAAGGGGTTGCTGAAATCACGTCATTGTCCAGAGCAACCCCGGGAACCGGTGATACCGGATTGGTGGGTAAGAACGGTTGCAGGTGCGCGCCTACGCCTATTGGCCCCATACCCGGGCCACCACCACCGTGCGGGATGCAAAAGGTTTTATGTAGGTTGAGGTGCGATACATCAGCGCCGAATTTACCTGGCGCTGCTATGCCAACCAATGCGTTCAGGTTGGCGCCATCAACGTACACCTGGCCGCCGAACTGATGAATAACCTCACATAGCTCAACGATAGACTCTTCGAAAACACCGTGTGTAGAGGGGTAGGTAACCATAATGGCGGCCAGATCATCGGCGTGGCGCTCGGCCTTGGCTTTGAGGTCGGCCATATCAACATTACCCAACTCGTCGCACTCGACAATGGCCACCTTCATGCCAGCAAGGGCCGCGCTGGCGGGGTTGGTGCCATGGGCAGAGGAGGGGATAAGGCAAACGTTACGCTGATGGTCGCCGCGGCTCTCGTGATAGCGCTTGATTGCCAGTAGGCCGGCGTACTCTCCCTGTGAACCCGCGTTGGGTTGCATCGACATCGCGTCGTAACCGGTGCACTCCAACAGCATGTGCTCGAGTTCTTCGAGCAACACCTGATAACCCTTGGTTTGGTCAGTAGGTGCAAACGGATGCATGCGGCCAAATTCCGGCCAGGTCACAGGCAGCATCTCGGTGGTGGCATTGAGCTTCATCGTGCAACTGCCCAACGGGATCATGGCGCGGTTTAGCGCGATGTCTTTGTCTTCTAGCCGACGCATGTAGCGCAGCATTTCAGTTTCCGAGCGATACTCGTGAAAGAGAGGGTGTTGCAGGTAGTCCACTTCACGCAGCAGCGCTTCAGGGATACCTTGCTCTACGGCTGAAGCTCCATCCAAATCTTCAACACTGGACTCCTTGCCAGTGAGTATTGCTGTCAGCGCATCCACGTGAGCGGCTGTAGTGGTTTCGTCCAGCGACACGCCTACGCGATCGTCACCGATAATGCGCAGGTTCATACCCTGGGCCAGGGCACGCTCAACGATGGCGCTTTGCTGATCGCCCACGGTAAATGTGAGTGTATCGAACCAACTGTTGTTGTCTGGAGACAGGCCTGCCTGGCGGGTAGCATGCGCCAACATTGTGGCAAGGCGGTGGATGCGCTCGGCAATGCGGCGCAGACCATCCGGCCCGTGATACATGGCGTAGAAGGCTGCCATGATTGCCAGTAACGCCTGTGCGGTACAGATGTTGCTGGTGGCCTTTTCACGCCGAATATGCTGCTCACGCGTCTGCATGGCCATGCGTAGTGCCTGATTGCCACGGCGATCGATAGACACGCCTATGATGCGCCCGGGTGTCGATCGCTTGTAGGCATCGCGTGTGGCAAAGAAGGCGGCATGTGGTCCGCCAAATCCCATGGGTACGCCAAAACGCTGGCTGTTGCCCACTACCACGTCTGCATCGGCGGAACCGGGTGTTTGCAACATGAGCAGCGCCATCAGGTCGGCGGCAACGGTAACAAGAGTTTTGGCAGCGTGAGCCCGATCGATCAGCGGCGCGATGTCGTGTACCTGACCGTAGGTGCCGGGGTATTGGATCAGCGCGCCAAAGGCCTCTGTCTCGCCAATAAGCGCCTCAACATTACCGACCACGACGTCTATGTCGAGTGCGTGCGCGCGGGTTTGCACTACCGCGATGGTTTGCGGGTGACAATCGTCTGCAACCAGGAATACATTGCTGCGATTTTTCTTGTTAACGCGCTGCAACAGCGTCATGGCTTCGGCTGCAGCCGTACCCTCGTCAAGCATTGAGGCGTTGGCCAGCTCCATGCCCGTGAGATCCATGATCATCTGCTGGTAGGTGAGCAATGCTTCGAGGCGACCCTGCGATATCTCGGGTTGGTAAGGTGTGTACGCGGTATACCAGCCCGGGTTCTCCAGCACATTGCGCTGAATCACGGGTGGGGTGAAGGTGTCGCTGTAGCCGGTGCCTATAAAAGACTGGTTTACCACGTTGAGATTGGCGTGCTCACGCAATCTGGCAATGACGTCCTGCTCAGTACTCGCGCCCGGCAGATCCATCGGCGTTTGTTTGCGGATGTTGGCCGGTACGGTTGCATCGATCAACGCATCGAGCGTTTCAAAGCCAATGGCCTGCGCCATTTCATGCTGCTGTGCGTGGGTGGGGCCAATATGGCGCTGAATGAAATCCTGATGGTTTTCCAGTTCAGTGAGTGGCTGGCGGCTCATGCATGCTCCGGCAATTGACAGTAGTGTTTGGGGGGGCAAAAAGTCGTTACTAATTAAGGGCGCGATGGTAGCAGCAGCGCCCATTCGGGGCAATCAATTGTACGGTTATTGACCAGCAAGCCGGTGCTCAATAGTACCGCGTTCAAGACGCCCCGGACTTGCGCTTTGGGCCTGCTTCATCGCACACTGCCTGATCTAAAATTGAACCGGGAAAGAGACTATGGAGAGGGCAGATCCTTCTGAAGTGGGTATGAATGCGGCGCAGTTGTCGCGCATTGGCGAGCACCTGCGCAAGCGTTATATAGATGTAGATAAGATACCCGGCAGCCTGGCGCTGGTCGCCCGAAAAGGTAAGGTGTGTTACTTCGACGTGGCAGGTATGCGTGATGTGGAGCGCGGTACGCCAATGGCGGAAGATACCATCGTCCGCATCTACTCCATGACAAAGCCGATCACCTCTATTGCGATCATGACATTGTTCGAGCGGGGTCTATTTTCTTTGGATGATCCGGTTCATCGTTTCATTCCACAGTGGCGAGATCTGCGAGTGCGAACCGCAGGTAGTTTTCCTTTATTTGAAACCAAGGCCTGTACACGGCCGATGACCATCCGCGACTTGCTGATGCACACCTCGGGCCTGACCTATGACTTTCTTCGGGCAACGAACATCGACTACGCGTATCGCAAGCTGCAGGTAGGTAATCCACTGCCGGGTAATACGCTCAGCGGGATGATGGATACGCTGGCTCAGTTGCCGCTCGAATTCTCTCCGGGAGAGCGTTGGAATTACTCTGTGGCAACCGATGTGTTGGCTTACCTGGTGGAAGTCATCTCTGGTATGTCGTTCGCCGACTTCCTGAACGAGGTGATCTTCGAGCCGCTGGGGATGGTTGATACTGCTTTTAATATAGAAGAGGGCAAGGTTGAGCGTTTTGCATCGTGCTATGAGCGCAACCTGAAGAAGGAAATGCAGTTAAATGATGATGGGCAGGACAGCGACTATCGCAACCGTACCCTGTATTCAGGTGGGGGAGGACTGATCTCTACGGCCAGCGATTACTTACGCTTCTGTTTGATGCTGCAAAATGGCGGCACGCTTGATGGCCACCGTATCATCGGCTCGCGAACGCTCAAGTTGATGACAGCTAATCATCTGCCGGGTGGGGTCGACCTAACGGAGTTTGCAACAGGCAGCTTCAGCGAAACAAGTTATCAGGGCGTGGGTTTTGGGCTGGGGTTTGCTCAGGCGGTTAACCCTATCGCCAACGGCAGCCCCGCTTCCCGGGGCAGTTTCTACTGGGGTGGGTTAGCGAGCACGCTGTTCTGGGTAGACCCGGCCGAGGAGCTGAGCGTGATTTTTATGACGCAGCTGATGCCCTCTAGCACCTTCAATTTCCGAGGCCAGCTTGAGGCCATGGTTTACGCCGCGCTGGAGTAGGGTAAGCCATTGTAGAGCGCGCAGGATTTAGAGAGGCGCATTATTTAATAAGAATCATTCCTATTTGCGCTTGCAAATGAGAATGATTACCAATAGTATTTTCCTATCTGCTGATCATGGCTCGCGAAGTGAAACTCCGCACGCCACATTTAGGAAAATGTATGACCCCTCGTATATTAGCGACTGCAGCGGCTGGTCTAGTCGCTGCGATAACGCAGACCACTCTCGCGGCTGCTGCCTCTTCCAACATGCTCGAAGAAGTCACCATCATCGGCACCCGTGATGATGCGCGGGTATTGCCAGGCTCCAGTGCTGTTGTTGATATTGATCAGATACGCATCGAAGCCGCAACCGACGTTAACCAACTACTTAAGACAGTACCGGGCGTTTACATTCAGGAAGAAGATGGCTCGGGCTTGCGGCCGAATATCGGTATTCGTGGTGCGACGTCGGAGCGCGCTTCCAAGGTCACGCTGATGGAAGACGGCGTATTGATCGCCCCAGCCCCCTACTCAAACCCAGCGGCCTATTACTTCCCCACAGTGTTGCGCATGCAGGCGATAGAAATCCTTAAAGGCGCGCCTCTTTTACGCTACGGCCCTCAGACAACCGGCGGCGTGGTGAACATGGTCTCTACACCCATACCAAACGAGTCTAACGGCCGGGTGAATTTTGCCTACGGCCAGAATGGTCAAGCTGACTTACTGGCCAGCTACGGCGCTCGTCAGGGTCAGTTCGGCTTTCTGGTAGAAACGGCCCAGCGCCGCAGTGATGGTTTCAAGGACATCGATAGAAGTAGCAATGACACGGGCTATGACATTCAAGACTATCTGGTAAAGCTGGCGTGGGAAGGCGAGCGCCAGAGCGTGTTGCTTAAAGGACAATATTCAGAGGAAACCTCTGATGAAACTTACCTTGGCCTGACTGATAGCGATTTCAATCGAGACGAGGACAGACGATACGGTTTGTCACGCCCCGATGAGATGGACAACGACCACACTGGCCTCAGCGCGGTGTATCGGGTCGACCTGACTGACAGCCTGGACTTGTCTGCCACGGTGTACCACAACGAGTTCTCGCGCGACTGGTTCAAACTCAGTGGCGGGAGTAATTTCATCGACGCTGCGAACGCTGGTGACTCTGTTGCACAGGGTATCCTCGATGGTACTCAGGATGCCTTTGATCTGCAGTACAAGCACAATAATCGTGACTATGAGTCGACGGGTATTGAGCTTAATGCTGACTGGGCATTGGGCTCTCATCAACTGGCCTTGGGCGGACGTGTGCACCAAGACGAAATGGATCGCTATCAGCCAGTAGAGGTTTACGACCAAATTGATGGAGAGTTGATCTATACCGGTTTAAAGCGGCCCACGGGCAGCAATAACCGACGCGAAAAAGCTGATGCCAACAGCTTGTGGGTAGTCGACAGTTGGCAAGCAACACAGGCGCTTAATGTGCATCTGGCGCTGCGCTACGAGGATGTATCATCGTGGCGTAAACAATACGCCGATCCCGAGCGAGGCCAGATAGAAAGCAGGCGCAGCAACGATGTCGATGAGTGGTTGCCGGGCGCATCATTCACCTACGACCTATCCGATCGGTGGCAGATGCTGGCGGGCGTGCATCGTGGCTTCTCTCCGTTGGGCGGTGGCGCTAAGGAGAATGAGGATCCGGAAACCAGCGAAAACTGGGAGGCGGGTTTACGCTATACCGACGATTGGTTTGTTGAGGCGATAGGCTTTTACAGCGATTTCAGTAATAAAACAGAAAATTGCTCGAACGGCAGTCCTTGTAGCAATGGCGCTACCAGCGGTACGTACGATACCGGCGACGCGGTGATACAGGGATTAGAATTGCAAGTGGGCTCTGACCTTCAATGGGGTGGCCTCGATATTCCGATAAACCTGATGTACACCTACACCCAGGCGGAGATTAGCAAAGACAATCCGGATGAAGGCATCCGCGATGGTGACCAACTGGCGTCTATCCCCGAAAGCATTCTAAGCCTGCGCGTAGGCGTAGAGACTCAGTTGGGTTGGGGGAACTACGCAGTTGCCAAGTACATCGACGAAATGTGCATGAACGTGGGCTGTAATAACGGCGGCGACAGATTTGATCGCAGCGAAGATTTACTCGTGGTTGATTTTATCAGCCGCTATTCGCTTACTGACCAATCGCTGGTATTCCTCAAGGTGGAGAACCTGTTTGATGAGCGCGCTATCGTTTCCAGACAGCCCGATGGCGCAAGGCCAAACAAACCTCGAACAGCTCTGGTAGGAGTAGAGTGGGCGTTCTAGCGCGAAAAACGTTTACTCGTTGTAGTCAATTTGTATAACGACATAGAGAATGTCTCCACTGGGACTGCGGACGGTGACTTCATCGTCCACTGATTTTCCCATCAGAGCACGAGCCATCGGTGAATCCATGCTGAGTTTGCCCGCCGCTAGATCGAACTCATCTGGACCGACGATGCGGAAGCGGTGTTCATCTCCAGCCTCATCTTCCAAGTCGATGTGCGCGCCGAAGTAAATTTTGCTCCTGTCTGTGGGAGGGCTGTCAACAATCGTGAGCTCGTCCAGACGTTTGTTCAAAAACCTGACCCGCGAATCGATTTCCCTCAGTCGTCTTTTGCCGTAAATGTAGTCGCCATTTTCCGAGCGATCCCCGTTCTTTGCGGCCTCGTGCACAGCGTGAGTTACCTGCGGCCGTTCCACCTTCCACAGTTGGTGCAACTCGTCCCTCAGGGTCTCTTCACCCTGACGCGTGATATATGCGGATCCTCGTTGGCGTGGTGGTCTGTAACGTCCCATATCGCTATTCTACACGCGCTGCCGGTCAATCGTGGTATTTGGTTTACCAGTAGGTAAACTGTGGGATTCATAACTATCGACGCTGAATTGGTACTTTTTGATGAATAGATTTTGGATGGTTGTGGTGCCGGCTCTGCTGTTGTCACTGTTGGCCACGGCTCAAGACTCCGCACCATCAGGCCGCGACTGTATAGCGTTGGAGGGCAACCTGATACCGGGCGGCCTCGCCTATGCGCGGGTATCACCGGGCACCTCAGTTGCTCTAAACGGCGCGTCGCTGGATGTGCTGGAGGATGGCCTGGTGTTGTTCGGGCTCGGCCGCAATGCCAAACCCACTTTTTCGCTTGAGCTCACCGGCGCCATCAATTGCACGCGTGAAGTTCGCATAGCGCCACGCGAATATCGAATTCAGCGTGTGGAGGGTGTGCCTCAGCGTACCGTTACACCCGACCCGGCCGATCTTGAGCGCATCGCCCGAGAGCGCAAGCTGGTAAGCGCTGCCAAAGCGCAGCGTATTGAACGCGAAGATCTGCTGACAGAGGCAGTCGCGGGATTTAGTTGGCCGGCGATAGGGCCAATTTCGGGTGTGTATGGCAGCCAGCGCGTCTACAACGGCAATCCTGGCAACCCGCATTACGGGGTAGACGTAGCCGTGCCCACCGGAACACCCGTTGTTGCGCCGGCGCCTGGCGTAGTCACGTTAGCAGAGCCAGACCTGTTCTACTCAGGTGGTACCGTGATCCTCGATCACGGCTACAAGCTATCGTCCTCTTTTTTGCACATGAGTGAAGTGAGCGTCCAAGTGGGGCAAGTGCTTGAGACCGGCGACGTGCTGGGTGCGGTGGGTGCCACCGGTAGAGCCACTGGTCCGCATCTGGACTGGCGCATGAGCTGGCGCAGCGAGCGTATTGATCCGCAGTTGCTGGTTCCACCCATGCCCAACCCCTGAAAAATCCGTATAATGGCCGCCCTTTGGCTCATTGCGGAACGGACATGATCGACAAGAAACTGCTGAGTATTCTGGTGTGCCCGGTTACTAAGGCACCGGTGGAATATGATGAGGAAAAAGACGAGCTGGTGTGCAAAGCCAGCGGTTTGGCCTATCCCGTGCGAGACGGCATTCCTGTGATGCTGGAAAGCGAAGCCAGACAGTTAACGGCCGACGAGAAACTGGGGTAGCACGATGTCTGATACTATTTTTGGCAAAATCATAAGCGGTGATATTCCGAGTGAATTTATTTACGAGGACGAACACTGCATTGCGATCAATGACATTAGCCCGCAAGCGCCAGTGCATGTGCTGGTGATTCCTAAGCGGGGTATTGCCAAGCTTGCCGACGCACAACCAGATGATCAGGAGCTGCTAGGACACTTATTGCTCGCCGCGGGTAACGTGGCACGTCAACTGGGCGTAGACGAGGCGTTTCGTCTGATTATCAACAATGGGGAAGGCGCTGGCCAAACGGTGTTCCATCTGCATTTGCACATTCTTGCGGGTGGCACACTGAGTGAAGGGCGCATGGCGGGCTAGCCCGACCGATTACGTATTAACGACACTGGAAAACCTATGAAGACCGAAGAAATTCGCGAAGCGTTTCTTACATACTATGAGAACAAGGGTCATACGCGCATAGCTAGCAGCTCGCTGGTGCCAGCTGATGATCCCACGTTGCTGTTTGCCAACGCAGGGATGAACCAGTTTAAGGATACCTTCTTGGGTATCGAGCAGCGCTCTTACAACCGGGCCACCTCCAGCCAGCGCTGTGTACGCGCCGGTGGCAAGCACAACGATCTTGAAAACGTAGGCTACACCGCGCGTCACCACACCTTTTTCGAGATGTTGGGGAATTTTAGCTTTGGCGACTACTTCAAACGTGAGGCAATTGCGTTTGCATGGGAGTTTCTTACCGTAGAACTGGGTCTACCCAAAGAGCGATTGTGGATAACTGTTCATACAACCGATGATGAAGCGGAGGATATATGGGCCGACGAGATTGGCTTTCCGCGTGATCGTATTTCTCGTCTGGATGAAGATAACTTCTGGCAGATGGGTGACACAGGCCCCTGCGGTCCGTGCTCTGAAATATTCTACGACCACGGCCCCGATGTGGCTGGAGGTCCTCCCGGCAGCGAAAATGACGACCTGGATCGTTATGTAGAAATCTGGAATCTGGTATTCATGCAGTACAACCGGGATCAGAGCGGCGAGATGAAACCGCTGCCCAAACCCTCTGTCGACACCGGTATGGGTCTGGAGCGCATTGCTGCCGTCATGCAGCATGTTCATAGCAACTACGAAATAGACTTGTTTGATGCATTGATTACCGCCATCGCGAAATTACTCAATGTGCATGACAGGGAAGATAAGTCGCTAAACGTGATTGCAGATCACATACGTTCCTGCGCGTTTTTGGTGGTAGACGGCGTGCTGCCCGGCAATGAGGGGCGTGGCTATGTACTGCGGCGCATTATTCGCAGAGCGATTCGTCACGGTAACCGGTTGGGTGCCACTGCACCTTTCTTTTATAAGTTGGTGGCGCCATTGGCACAGCAGATGGGTGAAGCCTATCCCGAACTGGTGAAGCTGCAGCCGCAGGTAGAAAAGGCATTGCTGCACGAGGAAGAGCAGTTTGCCAAAACGCTGGACAATGGATTGTCTATTCTCGAAGAAGCACTTGCAGATTTGCCGGACATGAAGATACCGGGCGAGCTGATTTTTAAGCTCTACGACACCTATGGTTTCCCAACGGATCTCACCAACGATATCGCACGTGAACGTGGGTATACGCTGGATCTTGTTGGCTACGAAGAGTCCATGGCTTTACAGCGTGCCCGCTCACAGGAGGGTGGCAGCTTTAAGGTGGACTACAACGATATTCTGGATATCGAGGGCAGC
Organism: Halioglobus sp.; assembly: GCA_039990395.1. Taxonomy (GTDB): domain Bacteria; phylum Pseudomonadota; class Gammaproteobacteria; order Pseudomonadales; family Halieaceae; genus CALINF01. The sequence continues at coordinate 1,745,724 of JBDXFZ010000146.1, read as the reverse complement.
ACCGAATTCACCGGCTACGTTGGGCTAACTGGCGCCGGCCAGGTGACTGCGCTATTGCGCGATGGTGAGCCTGTAGAAGAGCTTATGCTGGATGAGATTGGTGTTGTGGTACTGAATCAGACGCCGTTTTATGCCGAATCTGGTGGTCAGGTCGGCGATACCGGTTACCTATGGGAGGGTGACGTAAAGTTGGAGGTCACTGATACCACTAAGGCCGGTGAGCAACACTTGCATCATGTGAAGGTACTTGCGGGTAAAACGCGAGTGGGTGATACGCTGCAAACTGAGGTGGATGTAACGGTTAGGCAGCGCACTCGTCTTAACCACTCCGCGACTCACCTGCTGCACGCGGCACTGCGAGATGTGCTGGGCGACCATGTCACTCAAAAGGGTTCACTCGTTGACTCGGCGCGTTTGCGGTTTGATTTCTCGCATTTTGAGGGTGTCACTAGCGAAGAAATCGCCCGAATCGAGCACATTGTGAATACTCAAATTCGTGCCAACACGCCGGTCGATACCCGCGTGATGTCTATGGACGAGGCCGTAGAGGCGGGCGCGATGGCCCTGTTCGGCGAGAAGTACGGCGACGAAGTACGCGTGCTGTCGATGGGTGAGCACAATTTCTCAGTTGAGCTGTGTGGTGGAACGCATGTGGATCGCACGGGCGATATTGGTCTGCTGCGAATCAGCTCCGAATCTGGCGTGGCCGCCGGTGTTCGCCGTATCGAAGCTGTTACCGGTGAGGGTGCGCTTAATGCTATTGCGTCATTGGACGCGCAACTCAGTGCTGTGTGTGCTGTGGTTAAAGGATCCACGGACAACGTTGCCGACAAGGTGTCTACGCTGCGTCAGGAAAGCCGGGATCTGGAGAAAGAAATAGCAAGGCTGAAACAAAAGCTGGCCACATCAGCCGGTGGTGACCTTACTGCCAGCGCGGTGGAGATTAACGGTATCAAGATATTGGCGGCAACTGTGGATGGTGCCGACGCCAAGTCCCTGCGCGATACGCTGGATCAGTGTAAAAACAAACTGGGTAGTGCAGTGGTGCTATTGGCAGCCGTTGAGGGTGACAAAATCGCGCTGGCCGCCGGCGTAACCCAGGATCTGACCTCCAAAGTGAAAGCGGGTGATCTGATGCGTGAATATGCCGGCCGGTTGGGAGGCAAGGGTGGTGGTCGTCCAGATATGGCTCAAGGCGGCGGATCAGACGTGGCGGCACTGGCCGCCGTGCTGCAGACAGTGCCCGACTGGGTGGCTGCCAACGCGGGATGATCCAGCTCCCTAATCTCTAAACGGTTTAAATTTGCGCGCTGTTAGTGTTTAATAGCGGCCGTTTTTTGCTCGCACTCACAGGGTATTGATGAGTCTTATAGTCCAAAAATTTGGCGGCACATCCGTTGGCACCATCGAACGGATAGAGCAGGTGGCTGATAAAGTCGCCGGCTTTCGCTCGAATGGACATCAGCTGGTAGTGGTGGTGTCGGCAATGAGCGGCGAGACCAATCGATTGATAGATCTGGCCCAGCAGGTTCAAAATAACCCCATGCCGCGCGAAATGGATGCGCTGGTGTCCACGGGGGAGCAGGTGACCACTGCGTTGCTTAGCATGGCGCTGAACAAGCGTGGCATAAAAGCTAAATCCTACACTGGCTCTCAGGTGCGTATCCTCACGGACGATGCCCATACCAAGGCGAGAATCCGCGAAATCGATGACGCACGGTTGCACGCCGACTTGGAGCAGGGGTACGTAATCGTGGTTGCGGGTTTTCAGGGTGTAGATGAACACGGAAACATTACAACACTGGGGCGCGGTGGTTCAGATACGACTGCAGTTGCTCTAGCCGCAGCGCTCAAAGCGCAGGAATGCCAGATTTACACCGATGTTGATGGTGTCTATACCACCGATCCGCGCGTGGTTGATGGGGCTCGTCGCTTATCGAAAATCACATTTGAAGAGATGCTGGAAATGGCCAGCATGGGTTCCAAGGTGCTGCAGATAAGAGCGGTTGAGTTTGCCGGTAAATACAATGTGCCCCTAAGAGTGCTGCACAGTTTTGAGGATGGTCCGGGGACGTTGATTACCCTGGAAGATGAGGATGACATGGAAACGCCGACAATTGCCGGTATCGCATTTAATCGCGACGAGGCCAAACTGACTATTCTGGGTGTGCCCGATATGCCCGGGGTAGCCCATCGAATTTTGGGGCCGATTGGTGCCGCTAACATTGAAGTCGATGTGATCGTGCAGAACGTAGCAGATGACAACACCACCGACTTTACCTTTACTGTGGGCCGCACAGATCTGGTCCGGGCTGAGGAAGTGCTTATCGGGGTGAAGAATGAGCTGCAGGCTCGTGAGGTGCGCAGCGACAATCGGATTGCCAAGGTGTCTGTGGTGGGTGTTGGAATGCGTTCACACGCGGGTGTGGCTAGCCAGATGTTTGCTGCGCTTGCCGATGTAGGCATTAATATCCAGATGATCACTACGTCAGAGATCAAGATATCGGTGATTATCGAGGAGAAGTTCCTCGAGCTGGCGGTTCGATCCCTGCACTCCTCGTTTGAGCTGGATAAGGAACCTACCGACGAATCTGTTGCCTAACGCAACACGCTACCATTTGGCATAGGGTGGACCTATGCTGGAGACCGAACGTTGCTAGTTGGCGTTTTCGGCAATTTGCGCTAAAACTAAGGTATGGCATTGGTAAATTGTGTGACGTAGGCGCTATTTAGCCCTCGACACCTGCCAATACCCTCTGGCGAAGGATTTCGCCGGACGTAAAGGAGTTAAGGACATATGCTCATTCTTACACGCCGAGTTGGCGAAACCTTGATGGTAGGTGACGACATCACCGTGACTGTGTTGGGTGTGAAAGGCAATCAGGTGCGGATCGGTGTTAATGCGCCACGCGATGTGGCCGTGCACCGTGAGGAGATATACAACCGAATTCAGGATGGGAATCAGGCGCCATCAAAGCCTGAGCAAGACGACGGATAATCTCACCAGATACCTTCCCCTAACGCTTTGAATTTCCGATGATTGTGGTATGATCTCGCGCCTGTGAAAAGGGCGCTTTTGGCGTCTGACGCATCACGGAGAGGTGGCCGAGTGGCTGAAGGCGCGCCCCTGCTAAGGGCGTATACGTTAATAGCGTATCGAGGGTTCGAATCCCTCTCTCTCCGCCATTTAAATAAGAAAGGGCACCCCATTGGGTGCCTTTTCTTGTTTATGGGAGGAGGAGCGTGGACTTGGTTCTAACTCCGGTTCGACAAACTCTCCTACAAGGAGAGTTTGAAACGAGGCGCATAGCGCCGAAGCCCCCGAAGGGGTCACAGCAGCCCTTAGGCTGCAGTGATTCATCCCTCCCTCTCTCCGCCACCTAATACATATTTAAATCAGTAGCTTACCGTTTCAGGGCGCTACGAACACCCCTCTTTCTAATCTGTGCGCCACCAGCATGCAGCCCTGGTACCTTGGTTTTCTGAATCATCAGAAGAGAATTTCTTTATTGGCTTGGGCATCGAGGGTTTCGTATGTACTCTGTAGCTTCTCACCTTAGTTTGAGGACATCTGACCAGTGAATGTAGCGCGAGATTGCACATGCTTGAAGTGAGCAATATTTGCCTGCGATCGTCAGATTCAGTGCCCTTCATCCATACCTTTGCCGCTGGCGAAATTTCAGTAGTGCTTGGCGCCAATCAGTCCGGCAAAACAGACCTGTGCCGCTTGGTCGCTGGATTGAACACGCGAGCCAGCGGAAATGTCTGTTTGGCGGGCACCAGTCTTGATCGAGTTAGCCCCCGGCGTCGACCGGTGAGTATGGTTTATCAGGCCTTTGTTAACTATCCGAATTTGACGGTCTTTGACAACATAGCGTCGCCCATGCGGGCACGAAAGCAATCTTCGCAAACCATTGTTCAAGCGGTTAACGATCTCGCCGAAAAGTTACGCATCAGTGAACTTTTGGGACGCTTCCCCCACGAACTCTCCGGTGGGCAGCAACAACGTGTCGCAATAGCTCGATCTTTAGCTAAGCAAGCGCAAGTGTTGTTGATGGATGAGCCTTTGGTCAATTTAGATTTTAAACTACGTGAGGCGCTCGAAGTTGAACTCAGGGATCTATTGCGTGCTACCAACACTGTAGTGATTTACACCAGCAGTGATCCTCGCGACGCTTTCAATCTCGGAGATCAATTGTTGCTGCTGGCCGACGGTGAGAAGGTTCAAACTGGCACCCCGCTAGAGGTGTATCAAAAACCTAACTCGATGGTTGCGATGGAGTTGCTTGCTGACCCAGGCATTAATCGATTTAGCCGTGATGGCACCTCCTGCGCCCTGCGTCCTGAGCACGTTGGCGTGCACGATGGAAAAACAACACCGGCGGGACTGATGAGCTTCGATATGCTGGTGACGGCTTATGAAACTAACGGTGACGAATCATTTGTTCACGGCCAGGTCGAAGCCCAGGAATGGGTAATGAGAAGCCGCGGCATGCTGCCGGTACATGCTGGGCAGCGGTTGACTGTGGCTGCGGCGTCGCAAGATGTTGTGCACTTCTAATGGCAGGAATTAGCTTAGATAACCTCAGTTTCAAATATCCAGGCGCGCAGGACGCGACGCTTTCTAAGTTGAACCTGAATATTGCCAATGGAGAAGCTCACGCGTTGTTAGGCGCAAGCGGCGCCGGTAAAACCACTTTGCTTAATATTCTCTCAGGCCTGTTAAGGCCTACCGGTGGCGTATTGCGGTTTGATGATCTGGACGTCTCCAATCAGCAGGGGCGCGAGCGGAATGTGGCTCAGGTGTTTCAATTTCCAGTGCTCTATGAATCTCTTAGTGTTGCCGAGAACCTCGCCTTTCCGCTGAAAACAAAGAAACTACAATCTAAGGTGATCGCTCAAAGGTTGGACTACATCTGCAGCGAACTTGAGCTTGATGAGCTGCGTTCGGTAAAGCCAGCCAAATTGTCGCTTTTCCAAAAGCAGTTAGTCGCCGTGGGCAAAGCGCTCGTTCGCCCTGACGTGTCTCTGGTTCTATTGGATGAGCCGCTAACGGCAGTGGAGCCTCGTGTTAAATGGCGGCTGCGGCAAACTTTACGCCGAGTGCAGGCTGATCTAAAGGTCACGATGATTTATGTGACTCACGATCAAACGGAAGCGCTGACATTCGCAGACCGTGTGTCTGTGCTAACGGCTGGCGGAATATTGCAGACGGGTACACCAGAAGAAGTGTACGCCTCGCCAGAGCATGAGTTTGTTGGCCACTTTGTTGGCAGCCCGGGAATGAACTTTCTACCCGCTAATGCGCTGGGTGTAGCTGATGCTGAACGAGTGGGTTTCCGCCCCGAATGGGCCACGCTGATTGGCAATCAGCCAAGTAGTACGCAAAAACGTGGCCATCTCCATGGCTCGGTCTTACGCATTCGAGTGCAAGGGGCGAAAGCCGGTAAGCCCTTCGGTTTGGTGACGATGGCTACGAGCCAGGGAGAAATTGCAATCCGTGGCTACATTCCTGATACGTCGATTACAGCGGGTGACTCGCTTGGCGTGTGTGTGCACCGCTGTATCGGTTACACCAATGTACTCAAGGTGAGTGACATTGAGTTCCTTTAAACCGCAGAATAATCGAGCGTGGATTGGTGTACTGCCGGTTCTTCTAGTTGTTGCATTCAGCGCTGTGGTGCCGCTGATGACGGTGGTGAACTATTCAGTTCAGGACATTCTTGATTTCAACACCCGATTTTTTGTCGGCTTTGAGTGGTATCAAGAAACCTTAAACGACCAGCGTTTTATTGATGCTTTTATCCGTCAAGTGGGTTTCAGCTTGACCATACTGGTAGTGGAGTTGCCCTTAGGGATTGCTGTAGCCAAAGGCATCCCTAAAGAAAGCCGCTTTACTCCAATAATTCTGATTCTCTTGGCTCTACCCCTGCTAATACCCTGGAATGTGGTTGGTACCATCTGGCAAATCTTTGCGAGGCCGGACATAGGCTTGTTGGGCGTTGGCATAAACGCTTTGGGTATTTCTTATAACTATACAGTGGAGCCGCTGCATGCCTGGCTAACGCTGGTTGCTATGGACGTGTGGCACTGGACGTCTTTGATCGCTTTGTTGTCTTTTGCGGGCTTAACCGCAATCCCGAAACCGTTCTATCAGGCTGCCGAACTGGATTGCGCTAATCGATGGCAGGTATTTCGCCACGTTGAGTTGCCGCGGTTGCGTGGCGTACTGATCATTGGTGTGCTGCTGCGCTTGATGGACAGCTTTATGATTTATACAGAACCCTTTGTGTTGACCGGGGGAGGTCCGGGCAACTCCACGACGATGCTCAGTCAGCATCTGGCGACGATGGCAGTGGGTCAGTTTGATTTGGGGCCAGCCGCAGCATTCTCGGTTATCTACTTCTTGTTCATTTTGCTGTTCTGCTGGCTATTTTATACCAGCGTGGTGCGCACAGATGATTAGTGAGCAACGCTTGAGATGAGAAAGTTCAGTATCAGTCGACTGGTTCTTATTGGCTACGGAATCTACCTGTTGCTGCCTTTGTATTGGCTGCTGTCGATGGCCCTGCGTACCAATGCAGATATAGTGGGCGACTTCTCGCTGCTACCCCCCGCTGTTACTTTTGCCAATTTTGCAGAAATCTTCTCTAATCCGGTTTGGTATAAGGGATTTGTTAACTCTCTGAGCTATGTGGCCATCAATACGACACTTTCGCTGGCTGTCGCTATTCCAGCTGCCTACTCATTTTCGCGATACCGGTTTTTGGGCGACAAGCAGCTGTTCTTTTGGCTGTTGACGAATCGAATGGCGCCACCAGCAGTATTTTTGTTGCCATTTTTCCAGCTTTACTCGGCGGTGGGTTTGTTCGATACGCCGCTAGCGGTGGCATTGGCCCACTGTCTTTTTACCGTGCCTTTGTCAGTGTGGATACTGGAGGGGTTCTTTTCTGGTGTCCCCACGGAACTGGATGAGATGGCCAAGATTGATGGTCACAGCTTTGGCTATTTCTTCTTTCGCATATTCTTGCCCATCAATCGTGGTGCTATAGGTGTGACGCTATTCTTCTGTTTTATGTTCAGCTGGGTGGAATTGTTGCTAGCCCGCACGCTCTCTGGGGCATCCTCCAAGCCCATCGTGGTGGTGATGACGCGTACCGTCAGTGCATCTGGGCTGGATTGGGGGGTGTTGGCCGCTGCTGGTGTATTGACAGTATTGCCAGGTGCGCTCGTAGTCTGGTTTGTTCGCAAAGATCTCGTAAAAGGCTTTGCCTTGGGGCGAGTTTCATGAGGCTTGAATCATGAGTTGGATGGCCTGGACAGTCCCTACCGCGATTTTCTTTTCATCAATAGGCATTGCTCTAGTGGTTCTGACGGGCTTGGAGCTTCTGCGCCCAACCGAACGTGCTCGTGGATTTCTGCCCATCGCGACTACTCGCGGAGACCGCTTTTTCATTAGTCTACTAAGTGCAGCTTTTATTCATTTGGCATGGCTGGGATTTTCAGGGGAAGGGCTTCTTATCGCGTCTACTATTTCAATTGTTTGGGCGGTACTGCTTATGCGTTGGGGGTAAGGTATCTATACTAGAGTCTGTTTTAGATTGGCCAGTGCACACTAACGGAAATTTTGAGGCGAACGATCATCATGAAATCTTGGTACAGTATTTTTTTGGTTGCGGCCCTGGCAGGGTGCTCGGAACAGTCAACCGACGCGGTTCCAACGGATGCTGTTAACTTTGCAGAAAATGCAAAGCGCTGGGCGGCAGAAGAGTTTCAGCCATCGACGCTAACCGAAGCGCAGCAGTTAGCTGAACTCTCATGGTTTACCGAGGCCTCTGCCGATTTTCGAGGCATGTCCATTAATGTCGTCTCTGAAGGTCTTACTACGCACGAGTATGAAAGTACGGTACTCACTAAGGCATTTTTTGATGTTACTGGCATTCGGGTTACCCACGACCTGATTCAGGAAGGTGACGTCATAGAAAAGCTGCAGACGCAAATGCAGTCGGGCGAGAATGTTTATGACGCGTACGTAAATGACTCAGATCTCATCGGGACACATGCGCGATATGGGTACGTAATCCCGCTGAGCGACTTCATGGCCGGCGAGGGTGCTGCTGTCACGTCGCCAACCCTGGATCTAGATGATTTCATTGGGATTAGTTTTACTACTGGACCAGACGGCAAGATCTACCAACTGCCAGACCAGCAGTTCGCCAACCTCTATTGGTTTCGGTATGACTGGTTTACTGATCCAGAGATTCAGGCCCAGTTTGAATCACTCTATGGCTATGCGCTTGGTGTGCCCGTAAATTGGTCGGCGTATGAAGATATCGCCGAATTTTTCAGCGAGCATGTCAAAGAAATTGGCGGTAAGCGCGTTTATGGCCATATGGATTATGGCAAAAAGGACCCGTCCTTGGGTTGGCGCTTTACCGATGCGTGGCTGTCTATGGCGGGCGCGGGAGACGCCGGTATCCCCAACGGTTTGCCTGTTGATGAATGGGGTATTCGTGTTGAAGATTGTCGCCCGGTTGGCTCCAGCGTCAGTCGCGGCGGGGCTACAAACGGACCTGCCGCAGTGTATGCCCTGACCAAGTATATGGATTGGCTGAAGCGTTTTGCACCGCCAGAGGCCGGCGGTATGACATTTTCAGAATCCGGTCCCGTACCGGCCCAGGGGCATATCGCACAGCAGATATTCTGGTACACGACATTCACTGCGGACATGATTCAGCCGGGGCTGGCAGTGGTCAATGAAGACGGCACACCTAAGTGGCGAATGGCACCTTCCCCACATGGGCCCTATTGGAGCGAGGGCATGAAATTGGGCTATCAAGATACGGGGTCTTGGACTTTACTCAAAAGCACGCCTCTTGATAGACGCAAAGCTGCCTGGCTGTATGCGCAGTTCGTCACAGCAAAAACCGTTTCTCTTAAGAAGACAATCGTAGGGCTCACCCCTATTCGCAACTCAGATCTGAATTCTATGGCGATGACAGATCTTGCGCCGAAGCTAGGTGGATTAGTTGAGTTTTATCGCAGTCCCGCGCGTACTTTGTGGACTCCTACGGGCACTAACGTACCCGATTATCCAAAGCTTGCGCAGCTATGGTGGGCTAACGTAGCAAATGCTGTGGGTGGTGAGGTATCGCCGCAAGTTGCTATGGATTCCTTGGCCGAGCAGCAAGACCGCGTACTTGAACGATTAGAGCGCCACGGAGTACTCGGGGAATGTGGGCCTGCCCTGAATGAGCCTCGAGACGCTCAGTACTGGCTACAGCAGCCGGGAGCCCCCAAACCTAAGCTCGACAATGAGAAACCACAGGGCGAAACCGTACCCTATGATGAGCTTATTAAGGTTTGGCAGGCCGGCTAGAATTTAAAGTGTCAGGAGCGTTTTTGTAGAGGAAACCTTGCGTCAGAATCTTCCCAAATTATTGCCTATTGCGATTTGTTGTTCGATTTTTAGTGTGGGCAGCTACGCCAGACCTTACGCGGGTGTATCGGGTATTGCCGCTGCAGCTGATAGTGCAGCAACAGCAGGTAATAATCCCGCTGGAGCCTCCCGTTTTTTAGAGCCAGCAACCAAGGTTGAATTGACTGTCTTACAGAGTGAGTCTGAATGGGAAGGTAGTGTGGGGGAGGGGCCTTCAACGACATCTAGCGATTCCACAACAATTCTTATTCCTTCAGGCTTCATTATCCACCCCATTAATGATGAGTTCACATTCGCGTTTACAGTCTTGGGATTTGGGTACTCGGATGAATTTGGCGATTGGCCTGGGCAATATTTCATTGAGTCTTATGATTCTCTATCTATCAGTGCGTACCCAAGCATTGCCTATAAGGTTAACGATCAGTGGTCTGTCGCTGCATCAGTGGCACTCACCTATGCAAGTTTCACTCAGGAACGTGCTGTATCCAATATTCTAGATCCTGGTTTTGAAGATGGCAGCTCTGAATTAGATACTGATGGTTTGGATGTTGGATTTGGGCTCTCTACGCTCTATGAGTTTAGTGACAGAACACGGGTGGGAATGGTCTACAATTCCGAGATTGATCCAACTCAAGAGGGCAATGCCAAATTCCGCGGGCTAGGACCCAATACCGAAAATGCGCTCGCGCAATCGGGCTTTCTTGGGGCTGATGTAGAAGTTAAGAGCACCACTCCGCAGAGCATTGTTGCTGGCTTATATCATGAATTTGCTAACGATCATGCCGTTGTGTTTGATGCGGCATGGCTAGACGTCAGCAACTTTGAGCTTTCGGAGTACTACTTTGATGGCAATCAGCTCGCGGCGAATGAAGCCCAGTGGCAAGATGTGTGGGCAATGTCTGGAAGCTATAGCTGGCCTGTGAGCGACCGCTGGATGCTCAGCGCAGGGGCGATGTATGTGAGTTCTATGGTGGAGGATGAGGATCGCACATTTATGCTTCGAATGGACGAAATATGGGGGCTGGGCTTTGCAGCCGAGTGGCAGTGGACCGACAAGCGCAGAATAGACCTCAACTTTAGTTATCTAACCATTGGTGATGCACCTACTAAGTCACCCGAGCTACCAGGGCTCGGCGCGGTATCTGGAGAGTATTCTCAGCGCGACATATTCATCTTCCGATTGGCGCTCAACTGGGGCGCTCTGTAGCAGTTCGTGTCTTTGGGTGTGGGCGAAAACTCATATCGAAAGCCAAGCACAAGGCTGCTGCGAAGACAGCGACGGCCTAGCGAACTGCCCACCACGGATTCGTAATCTCGGGATAGCTATGGTTTTTCCCGATGCTAGGGTAGTTGTTAGAGCAGCGCTTATGCATATCCCCTGATAATCCCCTATTATATCGGGCCTCTGATTGGAGGTGTCTACAGAAATGACCGTAAAAAGCAGGTGGTTATATGGGTAGGGTGGTAGTGTAGAATCCGGGACTTGTAGATTTCCTGTTTTCAGGGAATTCCCCGGAGACAATCCCTACTCGGACTGTCTCCACCGCCATTTAAACAAGAAAGGGCACTCAGTGGGTGCCCTTTCTTGTTTAGGGGGCAAAGGCAAAATGCTGCGGGTAGTATCATCGAATGTACCCTCAGCAAACTTGCTAGTCTGCAGCAAACACTAGATACATTGACTACCGTATATCGTTACCTAGGAGAACAGCATGAGCAGCAAGATTCCACGTAGTGCAGAGAACGACTACAGCACCGACATCATTAGCCAGCGGCAGCAGTTCCTGGAAGAGAAGAGCGGTGCCACGTTAAATCATACGAAGGCGTTCAGCTTCGACCCCGAGACCATGGAAGGAAACTGCGAGCAGATATTCGGCGTCGCCCAGCTTCCAATCGGCGTGGCAGGCCCGTTGCTTGTGAATGGAGAGCACGCACAAGGCGAATTCTACGTACCGATGGCTACGGTAGAAGGCACTCTTATCGCCAGCTACAACCGCGGTATGCGCGTAATCCGCGAGAGCGGTGGCGTTATGACCACGGTGATGGGCGAAGCCATGCAGCGCGCCCCTGCCTTTTTATTCAAAAACGCGCGTGAAGCACGTGACTTCAGCCACTGGCTGAGTGACAACTTCGATGCCATCAAGGCGCAGGCTGAATCGACTACTTCTGTGGGCAAGTTACATGAGATCGAGCAGTATGCGGTACACGCCATCGTTTACACGCGCTTTGACTACAGCACGGGTGATGCGGCAGGGCAGAATATGACGGGCAAGGCGACATACTTTGCTTGTGAATGGATCAAAGACAACTACCCTGGCCCGCTGCGTACATATATGCTCTCTGGCGGCATGGATACCGAAAAGCGAACTTCTTTTGTTAATTCGCTGAAGGGCCGCGGTCGCAAAGTGACCGCCGAACTGACAATCCCACGTAAAGTGCTAATGGAAGTGCTGCGCATTACGCCAGAGCAGATGCTGCACGGGCAGCAAATCTCTACAACAGCGGCTTTGCTCACGGGTGCATCCAATAATGCGGCGCATCCCGCGAACGGTCTTGCGGCTTTGTTCATGGCAACTGGTCAGGATATGGCAAACATTGCCGAAGCGAACCAGTGCACCGTCTACACGCACATTACCCGGGAGGGCGATTTGCACTACTCCATCACAATGCCCGCGCTCATCATGGCTACGTTCGGTGGCGGCACAAATCTCTCAACGCAACGCGAATGTCTGGAACTCATGGACTGCTTTGGTAAAGACAAAGCGTATAAGCTGTTGGAAATCGCGGCTGGGATGGTTGTTGCCGGCGAGCTTTCATTGAGCGCAGCTACTAAGCGTGACAAAGCAACAGGCAAGAACGAGTGGGTAGACGCACACGAAAAACTGGGGCGCAATCGCTAGCGCCGTTTGTAGCGCGCTGGGCCCAGTCCAGCGCGTTATCCATAGGTTTTAAAAGGGTATATCGTCGTCTGCCATACCTGCAGGAGGCGCGCTGTACGCGGGTGGTTGCTCTATATCGTCAGGTCGCGCGGACTGCGTTCCCGCAGGTGCAATCTTCCATCCTTGTAAGTTATTAAAGTATCGCCCGTTGTACTCCCGCCCACGAATATCAAAAGTCACCGTTACCTCTTGGCCGGGCTCGAGGGTGTCTAACAAGGCAACTTTATCCTGCACAAACTCAATATTGATCTCCTGAGGGTATTTTCCGTCTTCGACAGTCACCACCATTTCCCGTTTTGTAAATCCGCTATCGAATGTCTTGGGATCCTGGATAAGCTTTATCTTTCCAGTTAAATCGTAGGCCACTCGTTATCTCCAGGTAAGTTAGGCATCAGCACGCATTGGCAGGTTGGAGTTTATCGTGCTGTTCCAAGGATGTGTACTTTCCAACCAATTAGCTCAGTCTCTGGTGACAGTAGCGTCAAAGTTTTACAACAACTTTGCCTTCAACTTTTCCCTTCGCTATGTGCTCAATAGCGCTGCGTGCATCATCAAAATCAAACACCTGCGGAGCAGACACTTTCAGAGAACCGTCGTCCCAGTGCTTTATCAAGTCCTCGTGTGCGGCAAGTACCTGTTGTGGGGTGTAGCCAACAGGCATAGCGCCCAAAAGGGTAAGATTTTTCATCAATGTTTCAACGAGCGTGATGTGTGCCCACTCTCCGCTGGCATAACCGATGACCAGAAAACGCCCCTCGAAAGCGAGCGCTTTGAAGGCTGCTCGCCCGGCCTTTCCGCCCACGGGATCAAACACCAATGACACGCCTTTGCCATCGGTTAATTCTTTTGCGGCGGTCGTTACGTCCTGCTCTCTTCTGTCAATCACCGCATCGGCGCCGATTGATTTACAGTACGCGGCTTTCTCGGGTCCGCCTGCAACCGCTATGACGCGCGCACCCTTGGCCTTGCCTAATTGCACGGCGGCGGCGCCTGAACTACCTGAGGCGCCTAGCACCAGCAGGGTGTCATCCGCAGTGATCTTGGCGCGCCGCACCAGGGCAACCCAGGCGGTCTGATAGGGAATAAAAAAGCCTGCTGCCTCGGTGCCTGACATTTTGTCCGGAATGGGTAGGGCGGCTGCCGCGTGCATAAGGCACGACTCCGCAAGCCCGCCGCGTTGTGCCTGGAAGAGTGTAGGCCCCAGCACGCGTGTGCCAACGAGTGCAGTATCAACATTTGCGCCAACGGCAACGACCTTTCCTGCCGCCTCCTGTGATGGCGTAAATGGAAGAGGTGGCGTTAGAGGGTAGTTGTCGTTGCACATCAGTACGTCGGGCAAACCCAGGCCGGCAGCTTCCACCGCAACTTTGAGTTGCCCCGGGCCTGGTTCAAAGTCCTGCGCATCTTCTTCAAGACGCCAGATATCGGTGGGGTTGCCAAAGGACTCTACTAACCATCTACGCATAGGTGCTTCTCCAGTTACTGAAATAGTATACGAGAAATCAGACGCTCTTGCCGGTACTGCAAAGCAACTTGAGTGGCGCTAGAAGAGGGCGCGAGTGACGATGAATCTGCTTGGTTTTGCTGCTGGGTCTAGGCATTGTATAAAGTAAAGACTCCGATTCCGATAAAGCCAACGCCCGCAATGTAGTGAAGATATTTCTCGTTGATATACTCTGCGAGCAGGCTACCGGCTAACACCCCGATAGCTGATGCAACGATGAGCGCGGCAGATGCTGCGAGAAAAACGGTGTACTTGCTCACTTCTTTGTCGGCGGCAAACAGCATCGTTGCCAATTGAGTTTTGTCGCCGAGCTCAGCAATAAACACTGACACAAAAATAGTTAAGAATACGGTCCAGTTCATACTATAGGCTCATTCTGAGTTTCACGAAGATATTTACCAAACAAGAGACCTGCGATACCCCATCGTTTCTTGGGTGTCACCACCTACTTGCTGAACTCGGTAAGTCGTTCCAGCTCGTAGATTGAGTCGCCAATTTCATCGACTTTTTGTACTACCACGGCTTGGGCATCGCTCAGCCCCTGGTTGTAGAAGTACGCACCGACTTGCTCGCCAAAAAAATCGATCATAAACTCGGCCTCGAATGTGCCGATTGATTGATTAAGCTCGTCCTCGAAGTACTTCTTAACCTTGTGAACAATTTGCGACTTCTCTTCAGGCGTAAACTCTAGCGTTGCCATTTATTCTCCTTGCGGTTAGGCATTCAGCCAGTCGCGTCACAGTGTAGATAAGAACGAACAGGTACAATCTGTTGCTGTAATCGATAGCTGGCGTTAGATGGAAACGTCCCACTGTAGCCGGAATCGAGTATCGTCTTCGTGCCCATCGTCGTCATCCGTCGACAGATAACTCGCATCAAACGTCAACTTATTGCGATGTCCATTGATAAACCAGTTAACGGCTACTGTGTACTCATCGTTTTTCAGGTCTGTGCGTGAATCAGAGTCAACGTAAGCTCCGCGCAATGCGACTTCGATTCCCGATGGTACGAATTGCCAACGTTCAGAAGGAAACCAACCAACCTGAACATAGCCACCAAACACATTTCGTGTAGCGCCGTTCACTCGGTCTTCAATAGATTTAAAGTGTAACTCCTGCTGAAAGCTCAGCCCGCCTCGCTGCCAAGCCCACTCCTGCATGGCCTGATATAGCCTGTACTGATTGTTACTTCCTTCTTCGTAGCCGGGCAGTTGGCCGCCGCCGTCGCTAGAGAAGCGTGTATAGGCGCTGTCGTTTGATACAGCACCAAACGCAAGGGAGCCATGAGGTTCTTCATAGCGTTTTAGTGCACTCTGAGAGAAGGGCAGTAGATTGCCTGTATAGTTCCACTGCCATCGCCCCATCACCATGGGTCTGCCGCCATCATCACTAGTACTGCGGCCATTGCCAGCTAAAATACCGGCCCAGTAGCTTGAGTCAGCGAGAGCCCCTTGCCATAGTCGACCAGACGCCATAGCCCCCCATTGTCTGTCTATCGTGAACCAGTAGGTAGAAATCGAGCGTTCCACGAACTGCTGTTTACCTGAGGAATCAATGCGCTCTCGATTGTAATCAGATTTCCACTGACCTAGGCGTATGTTTAACTCCGGGTGCGATATCCATGTTGCTCGCAGATCCAGGAGGCGAGAGTCAGTTAAGTCGTACTCGTGGTAGAACGTTGCGTCACTTCGCAGTCTGGCGCCGATTTTGTAGCGAGATCGATTGACACCGCTTTCAGAGTTCTCGGGATCGTCAAAGTCATCTGGAAGGCGAAAGTCATTTTCGTCAGAGTCGTAGCGCAGCTGTGCTCGCAAGCCCAGCCAAAGGTAGCTGCCGGTCTCTGTGGCGGACCACTCAAGGCCACGCTTGCCGTAGTCCCAGTCTGAGCCAGCGTTCGCGTGCATAGACCATAGGCTCATCGAGGTCAGCACAGCTGCAACGTAATGGAGGCTTCTTGCCCCCCCTTGTACACTCACTGCAATTATTTCCTGATGCGTTGGGCTCGCTAGTAGCGAGAGATTAGTCATGACTGTACCAGTCGTCGCTCCACACGCGCAATTATTCGCAAGGTGCGGTCGCCGCTGCCGCGAATGTCGGGTGGTTAGTACAACTCTGTAGTCACCGGGGAACCAATATCCCATTGAAGTAAACTACGAGCTCAAACCCGGTAGGAGAGCAGCAGTATCAACCACGATGTTGTATGTTGGCTTAAACTTCAGCCGGAATTGTCCCGCGTCGTGCCTCAAGCGCCTCTCGTATTTCGTGCGCTTTCTGTTCAGTGATTGGGTAGGACGCAATCATCCAGATAGCAATCGCCGAGCCGACCAGTGGGATACCCATGTCAAATATACGCATGAGGAAGATTGTACTATCGGCCTGATCGCCACCCAGGGCGACATCAAAGCCGGTGCCGTTGAGGAGAACCCCGCTAATGGCGAGCGCAGCGGCCATACCTAGCTTTACTACCCACCAGTATATAGACCCAAACATACCTTCACGTCGCTCGTGCGACTGCAACTCATCGAAGTCACACACATCGGCAATCATTGAACCCATCAACGTAAAGAGTCCGCCTAGACCAAAAGCAATGAGCGGCGCGGGTATCAGCAGCAACAGTGGATACTGCGGTGAATAACAGAACCACTTCAAAGCGTAGCCCACCATAGAAACGCCAGTCGCAAAAAAGAAAGCGCGCCGTTTGCCTATCTGAGTAGAGAGCCAGCTGATAAAAAATATTACGCAGAAGGTGGCGATGGCAGATACGGTGCCAGACCAGCCCGCGTACTGAGACCCTAGCGATTGATCACCTTCAAACACGTAGTAAATGATCACGTAGGACTGAAAAGAAGCGACCAGCATGAAGCCATTGAAGACCATAAAAGTGGCCAGACAGAGCTTTAAAAAAGGTGAAAACTTCAACGCCGTCGCAAAACCCTTAAAAAAGTTTACGGTGCTGTTGCGAAAACCCACTGCGATCTCCTGCACAACCTCTTCACTGAAGCGTTCCTTCAGAAATAGAGCCGGTAATATACCGATACAGGCAACCGACCCGCCAATCGCGATCGCCAGGTAGCCGGCACCGATAACCATGTCATCAAAGAATTTGTCATTTTGCATAAACCAGAGGAACCAAGGCGATATCAGGTAGGCCAATTGCCCCATGAAA
Organism: Halioglobus sp.; assembly: GCA_039990395.1. Taxonomy (GTDB): domain Bacteria; phylum Pseudomonadota; class Gammaproteobacteria; order Pseudomonadales; family Halieaceae; genus CALINF01. Next base: position 1,728,680 of record JBDXFZ010000146.1, on the reverse strand, counting down.
TTTTGCACCGCCATTACCCGCGTGCGTTCGTGATAGTCAGGCGTTAGCTCAAAGCCCAGCGCTACCCAGGGTGTCGCGAAGATTGTGTAGGCGAGGTAGAAAGCTACAGAGCCTATGAGGAAAAACCAGAAGTAGTACATTTCGCCTTTGCCGGGCGGGAGTTGCCATAGCAAGGCAAAAATAATACCTGATGCAATAGCCCCTACGAATATGTAGGGCTTACGCCGCCCCCAGCGTGATTTGGTCTGATCAGATAGATAGCCCACCAATGGATCGGTGAAAGCGTCAAACAGCCTCGGGAGCGCACCTAGCAACCCCACTAGTGCCGGATTCATGCCTAGTCCCAGATTGAGAACGATAGACATGCCTCCAATTGCCGCAGAGAGGAGGTTATTGACGAAGGCGCCCAGTCCGTAAATCAGCTTCTGAAGTATAGGTATCTTGTCTTCAGGCGGCGTTTCATAGTGCAGGGGATGGGTCATCACGATCCTCTAAGGGGCTTGTCATCACAGAGGGATTAACGTCGCCGTTTTAGATTTATAATTATGACGATAATACTCTGCCTCGCAAGGACCCAGCGCAATCGAAATACGTTTAAGGGGACTGACTATGCGATTAGCCCGCTTACTAGAAAATTCAAGCTGCGAGGATGCTGCGACAGAGTCTATTTAGCAGGTCAAACCAAAACCGTACGAAAGCAGCGGATCGTAGTCTGCATCGCCCACATTAGGTGTCTTATCGACGGTTTTTGGCCAGGAGAACGATAGTTTGCCTGTAAAGTCATAATCTCCAAACAATACTTCGGCCACTCCTTGCCCTTCAGATCCGGGTAGCCAGGCGGCGACGAAGGCGGAGGACGCCGTCATTTCAGCATCGGTGACCAATGGTCGGCCTGCGACAAATACAGTCACAACCGGTATACCTTTGGAGGTGATATTGATTATGGTTTGTAAATCTTCCGGGTGCAGGTCAGACAACAACAGGGTGTTGCCATAGGGTTCCAGAACTTTGAGCAATCCGTTGATCTGCGAGCCCGCCTGCACGATAACATCATCGCCCGTGCGAATGTCGCCCATGCCCTCGGCATAAGGTGTTTCACCGATAACCACTATCGCCACATCGTGCAACGCCGGGTCGGCGTCTTCGCCGCTACCGTCGGTGCTCATAACAGCGTTGTGATTCGCCTGCTGGATGCCTGCCCAAATTGACGTTCCGCCTACAATGTAATCGTTACCAGATGTTCCCTGCCAGGCAATCGTAAAGCCCCCACACTGGTGACCGGTATTGTTTGCGTTCTTTCCAGCCACCAAAATTCTCTGGTCTTTGGATAGTGGCAGGAGGTTGTCATCGTTTTTGAGTAGCACGAGAGACTTGCGTACGGCTTCTCTTGCTACCTCGCGATGCTCGGCAGAGCCAAAGCTTGCGTGATTAGACCAGTACCTGTCGGCAGGGCGCGGTTTCTCAAACAGCCCATAGGCGAACTTAACGCTCAGGATGCGGCGAACGGCATCATCGATTCTGCTCATGGGTACCGTCCCACGCACCACGTGGTGGGTGAGGTGATTGATGAACGGCTGCCAATGCTCCGACACCATGAACATGTCTATGCCAGCGTTCACGCCAAGGGCAACAGCTTCACAGTAGTTTTCCGACAGGTAGTCGATGCCGTCCCAGTCAGAGATGATAAATCCCTGAAACTGCATCTTCTCCTTAAGGCGGTACTCCAGTAGGTATTTGTGCCCGTGGCATTTTTCTCCCAGCCAACTGTTAAAAGACACCATAACAGTTAACGTACCGGCTTCTATCGCGGCGTAATAGGGGGCGATGTGTAATCTCTCCAGTTCGTCTTCTGGCAGTGTGGTTTCACCCTGATCGATGCCGTGCGTAGTGCCACCGTCACCTACCCAGTGCTTGACGCAGGCAATAACACTGTCGGTTCCCAGGTCGCCCTGTAGCCCCTTCACAAATCTACCTGAATACGAGCTAACAATAGCGGGGTCTTCTGAATAACTTTCGTAGGTGCGTCCCCATTGGCTATTGCGTGCCACCGCTAGGGTGGGAGCAAACGTCCATTCAACGCCGCTGGCCAGAATCTCCTTTGCCGTCACCTGAGCAATGCGTTCCAGTAAGTCTGGATCATTCGCAGCGCCCAGCCCGATGTTGTGAGGAAAGATGGTCGCGCCTTCCACGTTGTTGTTACCGTGGATAGCGTCTATCCCATACAGGATGGGGATAGCCAGGTGCCCCTCATCATCGGACATGGACGCCTCCCAGTAAGCGTCATTCATCGTCACCCATTCCTGCACGGTGTTGTCACCGGGGCTCGAGCCGCCACCGCTGAGTACAGAGCCGATGTGCCAGTCCCTGACTTCATCAGGCGTGATCGACATACGCTCTGTTTGCACCATCTGGCCAATTTTTTGCGCCAGTGTCATGGATTCCATCAGGGCGCCAACCCGTCCCTGAATGCTGCTGTCATTGAGCAGTGCGTTCCTGTTTGAGAGATTGGAGTGTTTCATGGTTTGGGTTCCGATATTGTTTGCCTGATCTGCTCAGATCAGATTCACCTGGCACCAACAAGTTGGCTTTCCAGTTGTTCAAGCGATTTCCCGCGTGTTTCAGGTAGAAGTTTGAGGGTCAGCAGTAACCCTAAAACGGCGAATACGCCATAGATGAAGAACGTGGCGGCGTTACCCAGGTTGGCGAGCTGCCAGGGAAACAGCAACTGCACCAGGAAGCTGACGCCGGAGTTGACCAGGCCCACGAACGAGATCGCCAGACCGCGTATTCGGTTTGGAAACAGCTCAGAAAACAGTACCCACATAACCGGCCCGATAGAGATTGCAAAGCAGGCTACAAAGCCCAGTATGCCGGCGAGAATAAGCATGGGCTTAATAACGATGGCAGCGCTGATCAGCGGTGACTCAAACTCCTGGAAAACACTGGCACCCAGCGACTCGATCATGGCCTGCCTGAAACTGACATCACTGACATAGGTAATGTCCTGTAGTGCCAAAAGCTCTGAGCGATCAATCGAGTCGGGCAGAGCTGCTATGGCATCCCCAGACAATACGTAGGTAGCCGAATTGAAGCCCCAGGCCAGCAGCATCATACACAGCGCGATGCCAGCGACGCCAAACACCAGCAGCGGCTTTCGGCCAATACGGTCTATGAGTACGATCGCAAACAGAGTAAATACAAGGTTGGTCAATCCGACGAGCACGGCCTGCATAAACGACGCATCGGTGCCAATGCCTGATTGTTCAAAAATCATTGGTGCATAGAAGAATACTGAATTGATGCCGGTAATTTGCTGCAGTACGGCCACGATCAATCCGATGGTCAGTACCAAGCGCATGGGTTTTTCAAACAGTGCGGCCAGGCCCGGTTGATGTGCTTTGGCGAGTCTGTCCTGTTCCAGACTGGCTTTGATGGCGTCGATATCTCTGCCTGCCTGCTCAGAGCCCGCAACCCGGTCCAGAATTTTTCTAGCCTCATCATGGCGGCCCTGCATGATCAGCCAGCGCGGGCTTTCGGGAACCAGCGACAGGCAGAAGAAGTACACTACCGCCGGCGCGGTCTCCAGGCCCAGCATCCAGCGCCAGTTCCACTCGCCCAGATTGATGGCAGCAGCCCATGGGGCTTCTGATTGGCCCAGTGTCAAAATCAGGTAGTTGGTAAAAAAGGCGATCGAGATGCCCAGTACAATGTTCAATTGGTTGAGCGACACCATGCGGCCTCGAATGGCCGCTGGCGCAATCTCGGCGATATACATGGGCGGTATAATCAGTGCCATGCCCACGCCAAGCCCGCCGATGACGCGTGCGATGACCAGAGCGGGAAATGAGGTGGCCAGGGCCGATGCAACTGCCGATACTGCAAACAGCACAGCAGCAACCCGTAGCACGGGTTTGCGTCCAAATTTATCACTCAGCGGGCCTGCCACCATCATGGCAAACGTTGCGGCGAGTGCAAGCGAAGCAACAGCCCAGCCTAACTCGAGCTTGTTCAGTGCAAACTCAAGCTCTATGAACCCAACTACGCCGGAGATAACTGAGGCGTCAAAGCCCATCAGGAAGCCGCCCAATGCAACAATGAGCGCCGTACGGGTGGTGAATCCTGCAAGGTTACCCATAGTTCAGCCTGCGATTGCCTCGATTTCCCCGGTGCTTGCAACGACCTCGAACTCGCTCCACAAATCTGCTTCAGAACTGCCGCCTATCCACACGTGGAACATGCCGGGCTCGACCACGCTTTCCATCTTACGGTTGTAAAATGCCAGCTCGTTGGTTTGCAATGTAAAGTTGATGCATGTGCTTTGGCCTGGTGCGAGCTCCACACGTTGGAAACCCTTGAGCTCTTTCACGGGTCTGGTGACATTGCCCACCACGTCTCTGACATACAGCTGCGCAACTTCTGTCGCTTGCACGTCGCCCATGTTTTGCAGTGTGGCGCTAATGTCAATGCTGCTGCCCAGAACGATTCGATTGCTTGATATCGCGATGTCGCGATACTCAAAGTGAGAATAGGACAAACCGTAGCCAAACGGGTAAAGGGGTGTGAAACCCGCATCAAGGTGAAACGCCGACATGCCCAAGGAGGTCTGCGCCGCTTTGCCGTCGATCTCGTCGATGTGTGTAATGTCGTCGTGGCTGGGTGGTCTGCCGGAATTTTTTCGGGCGTAATAGATAGGTATCTGTCCCACCACATGGGGGAAAGTGACTGGCAGTTTGCCGCTGGGCGAGCACATGCCAAACAGCAGTTCTGCTATTGCGGGTCCGCCCATGGTGCCTGGATGCCATGCGTAAAGTACGGCAGCCACTTTATCCAGAATTTTCCCAAGCGTCAGGGGCCTGCCTGCCATCACGATCAGGACAACGGGTTTTCCTGTAGCTGCCACCGCTTCGATCAATTGCTCCTGATTGCCGGGCAGGTCGATCTCGGCGCGGCAGTGAGCCTCTCCCGAGAGGATGGATTCCTCCCCTAGAAACATAAGTGCAACATCGGATTCCTGCGCAATGCGCACCGCATCGTCAAAGCCATCACCTGTTCGGCATCTGGAGCTTGCCATACCTCTAGCCCAGCGTACGTCGACATCCTTACCGGCAAGATCATAGATAGCCTGTAAACAGGTGTGACTATGATGCGATTCGCCGTCGAATACCCAGGTGCCCAGTTGTTCGTAGCCGTCATCTGCAAGTGGTCCGATAACGGCAACCGACGAGAGGCTTTCTTTTGACAGTGGCAGCGTCTGGTGCTCGTTTTTGAGTAGGACACAACTTGCCTGCGCCGAGTCTTTGGCCGCCTGCAAATGCTCTGCGTTGACCATGTGCGGAAAATGGCCCGGGTCAGTGTAGGGGTTGTCAAACAGCCCCAGTTGGAACTTGAGTTTGAGTATGTTGCAGACCATGGTATCGATCAGCTCTTCTTTACATTCGCCGCCCTCAATCAACGATGGTAAATGCTGAGCGTACAGGGTGCTGGCCATTTCCATGTCGATACCCGTCAGGGCTGCCTCCAGTGCGGCGTGACGGTCATCAGCGGTAAAGCCATGTACGGTGAGTTCTCTAATAGCATCCCAGTCGCTCACCACAACCCCGTCAAACTCCCATTCCTGTCGTAATACCTGCTTCATCAGGAACTCGTTACCGGCGCACGGAACACCGTTGAGGTCGCTGAAGGAGGACATGAAAGTCGCTACACCAGCATCCAGGGCTGCTTTGAACGGTCGTAGATATACATTGCGCAATTCGTTCTCAGGAATATTGGTGGTGTTGTAGTCCAGTCCGCTCTCTACCGCGCCATAGCCGGCAAAATGCTTGGCACAGGCGGCTATAGATCCCTGCTTGCCAAGTGAGTTGCTGCCACCTTCGCCACCTTGAAAACCCCGAACCATGGCAGCGCCTAGCTCGCTGCATAAGTATGGATCTTCGCCCAGGCTTTCTGCAATTCTGCCCCAGCGTGGATCTCGCGTGATATCGATCATCGGCGCAAAGGTCCAGTTGATCCCCGTGGATGCTGCCTCCATCGCAGCAATAGCAGCCCCACGCTCTACCAGGGCGGGATCCCAGCCAGCGGCCTGGGCCAGCGGGATCGGAAAAATCGTTTTGAAACCATGAATCACATCCCGGCCTATCAACAATGGAATACCCAGCCGACTCTCATGCATCGCCAGGCGCTGCAACTCATTCACTTCCTCGACGTTGACTTCATTCAACACCGACCCTATTCGGCCTTCCCGAATAGCCTGATGGAGATCGTGGGAGCCGCCATTGACCTGCGTCATCTGGCCAATTTTTTCTGCCAGAGTCATTTGCGAAACAAGCTCAGTGGCCCGGTTTTCTGCGGTCGTGTCTGCGAGCGAGCCTTGCGTGAGGCCGTTGGGTTGTGACATGGTAAAAGCGTTCCTTAGCTCATAGTTATTGTTTGGTGAAGCACAGGCCCGCTGGCCGGTCATTGTGCCAGCAGAAAAGCGAGTATCGGGGGTCACGTTGTATGCTGACTATAAAAATACGGTTAAACGGACTCGCACTACGACAGAAAGGAAAATATCACGAGTTTGGGTCTGCGAGTTCAGAATTGCTGGTCGTTTCAGAGGGTATCAGTTGTGGCATCGCTAGCCGATGCTGATAGGAAAAAGCCACCTTAAGCATGCGCTCAATCGTATTGTCAGCCAGCGCATTGAGCAAGGCAGCGACATCAATGAGAGCGAATTCTTAAAGCGCATTGAGGCTGCATCAGGTAGTTACGATGCCCTTTATGCCATTGCCGTTGAACTGCGTTCACCGTCACTTAGACACAACTGGCCTTACAATGAGCCCATGGCTTGGGAAGATATCGTAGACGAGTCAGTCCACCTCAAACCGCAAGCACATTGGAGCGAGCCGGACCTTGATGCGGCCGCGTCTAACGTCCGCGCGGCATTCCTGGCCTCTGTTTGCGGATGCATGCTGGGCAAACCTGTTGAAATCAATCCTACGTTGGCAGAGCTAAAGCAGGCCGGCGAGGCGGTGGGCGAATGGCCTCTTGATGACTATATCTCGGCGCCGTTTCTGGAAAAACTGGGCCGAAGGCATGAGTCTGCCTTGCATACAAGCCGGGAAAACATCCAATTTGTTGCCGCCGATGATGATATTCACTACACGCTTATTGGCATGCTTTTGCTGGAACAGCCTGGCTTGGGCTTTGGCGAGGATGACCTGTACACAACCTGGTCGATGAATATGCCTGCCCTGTGGACCTGGGGTCCAGAGCGCACCATTTTGCTGACTGACGGTATCAATCGCCACCATATTTTTACTGAGCAGGGGATTGGCTATCAGCATGATGTGTTGTTACTCAATCCCGGCGATGAGTTGTGTGGCGCCGTTATTCGCGCGGATGCTTATGGCTATGCCTGCCCTGGCAACCCCGACCTTGCGGCCTGGTTGGCCTGGAAGGACGCCTCGTTCACGCATATCAAGACGGGGGTGTATGCCACGATGTTTGTGGCTGCAATGATTGCGTTGTGTCAGTGTGCTGATAATCGTCTGCAGGGTAACGAGCGACTGGAGATTGTTACAGAAGCGCTTAAACGGGTACCGTCCAATACACGGTTTTCTGCAGTCGTGAGGGATGCGCTGGCAAAAGTCTCAGCCGCAGGAGACTGGTTGTCTGGATACGACGCAATACACAAGGATTATCACTATTACACGCACTGCATGGTCTATCAGGAGATCGGCACGCTCATCAATACTCTGAAATTCGCCGACAACGTGCACCATGGCATCTGTGTCCAGGTTTCACAGGGTAACGATACGGACAGTTTCGGTGCCACGGCCGGCTCAATGCTGGGTTGTTTCTTTGGTCCGGGCCATCTTGACGAGCGTTGGCTACAACCGTTCAACAACCAAATTCGGCACTCGCTGGCAGATTTCCACGAGTATGACCTTAGCGCTGTGGCAGAGCGCATGGCAATGTTACCGGACAGGGTCTATCGCGAGTTCAAGGCAGGCGGGGCGGCCAGCCAGTTTGATCAATAGTTAGTCAGGACGCTCCTCAGGCAATAAAATAACCAGGGTTCACAGCCCCAGTCCGTTTTATCTCGCGGACAGTCCCACTTGTCTGATATGCATAGAAATTGCACGTTACTTCTGCGAACTTTAGCCTTGCATCCACGTTCAGGCGGAGTTGAAGGCGTATCGCCCCGCAAATAGTTAGTAGCCTGATCTGGATGACTCACAATATAAATAACAGCAAGCGCGTGGAGAAGTACCCAATGAGTAAAATGCCATCCAAAAGAAAGTTGATAGTATCTGCTGTAGCCTCTTACTCGTTGATGGCAGGCGGCGGTATGCTACTGGCGCAAGAGACCGACGACTCAGGCAGGGTTATTGAAGAGGTCGTAGTAACGGGCATCAGAAGCAGCTTGACCCGCGCTATGGATGTCAAGAGGGACTCTCAGGGCGTAGTAGATGCTCTGTCTGCGGAAGATATCGGGAAGATGCCAGACACCAACCTGGCAGAATCGCTGCAACGTATCACCGGGGTGTCGATTGACCGTGTTAATGGTGAAGGCAGCCGCGTAACGGTGCGTGGTTTTGGCCCGGATTACAACGTGATATCCCTGAATGGACGCCAGATGCCAGCGGCAAATATTCAGGCAACGACTGCTTCAGCATCTCGATCCTATGATTTTTCTAACCTTGCAGCAGAGAGCGTCTCTGGTGTCGAGGTCTACAAGACAGGTAGGGCAGACATTAATACCGGTGGAATCGGCTCGGTGATCAATATTCTCACCTACCGGCCCTTGGCAAACCCGCAGGGTGCTGCGTCCTTTACAGCCAAGGTCAACCATGACACGACCAATAACGATGGCGACGACTACACACCTGAACTGTCTGGTATCTACAGCGAAACATTTGCTGATGGGACTTTCGGCGTAGCGGTTACGGGTAGCTATGCTGAGAGAGACAGTGGATTTGCCCAGGGCGGTACAGGAAACGGCTGGTACACAATACCTGGCGGCCAAGGGGACTGGGGCTCCGTTGCTCCCGATTCATCAACTTTTGCCAACGCACCGCAGGTGGGAACTGTGTACTCCGTGCCTCGTAATTTGAGCTACACATTTGGTCAGGTACAAAGAGAGCGTACCAATGCTCAGCTGACGCTGCAGTGGGCGCCTACTGACTCGATAGTTGCAACATTGGACTACACCTACTCGGAGCTGGACGTAGAGCAGCAGCAGAATGATTTTGGCTCCTGGTTTAATGGCAATCCATCATCGGGTGCATTCACCTCAGGCGATAGTGGTGTCGTATCACTCACCCAGTACAATGACTCCACAGGATCTGATAGCACGTTCGGCGTGGGTGAGTGGGGTTCAGTCAGCGAGAACAATTCGCTGGGCTTCAATGTAGAGTGGGACGCTACTGATCGCTTGACGCTGGAGTTCGATTACCACGACTCAGATGCAGAAAATGGTGCAAAAGATGGTCGTGGCACTAACAACATTATCTCTGGTGTTCAATTCGACCGAGTGGGTAACTCTGTCGACTACACTAAAGACCTGCCAGTTGCCTCATATCAGTATTCGAATCCTCTCGATCCAGCACGAATGCTGACCTCGGGTACGACATTTCGAAACAGCTACATGGAACATGAAATCGAGCAAGCCAGGTTGAGCGGTGTATTCAGATTTGATGAAGGCGTCGTTCGCAGCATCGACTTCGGTGTAACTGCAACAGAGTCAAAAAACCGATCCGCATACTCTAACGCTCAACGTGATACCTGGGGCGGATATGGAAGCGCAGACCAATATGACGACAGCTTGTTCAAGAAGGCTAGCCTCAGTGGAGAGTTCGACGACATAGATGGCTCAAGCAGCAAAGATCTGGAGCCGTTTTACTACAAGACAAACTTCAATGGTGCTCGACAAGCCCTGTCAGACATCGCTTCAGCTAATGGAGAGGAACTCGGACCTTGCGGTACTGTACTGTGCGCTGACCCATTCTTCTCGACAGATCGTACGACAGAAGAAGATCAGTTGGGCGTCTATGCGCAGCTAAATCTGGCCTGGGAAGATCAAGCTATGCCGATGCATCTGACTGTGGGATTGCGCTGGGAAGACACCGATGTAGAGTCCAAAGCATTGGTGCCATTCTACAACCGCCTGGAATGGGCAGCTGATAACGAATTCACCGCGCAGTTCGATGGCGCTGAATTCACCTCTGATGAAGGTTCTTACGACAACTGGCTACCCAATATTGACTTCGATATAGAGGTCGTTCAGAACGTGGTGCTGAGAGCTTCAAGCAGCATTACGATTACACGCCCCAATTACAACGATCTACAAGGTGGTAAAACCATCGGAAACCCAGTTCGTTTCAATGGCGGCCAGGGTGCTCAGGGTAACCCAGACCTGAAGCCCTTCGAGTCAACCAACTTCGATTTCTCTGCGGAGTGGTATTATGCAGAGGGAAGCTATGTATCTGCAGGTTACTACTTTAAGGATGTAGATAACTTCATCGGTAATACAACGGTGGATTCAACCGTCTTTGAGCTTGCTCACCCGGCACAGGGTCCGCGGTATGCTGATGCTGTAGCAGCGCTTGGAACAAGTGACGCAGCGGCAGTGCGCTCCTACATGGAGTCGCTCTACGGAGCGCCAGTAGTAGGCGACGCGAGTTTGGGTGACCCCTCTACTGTGTTCAACTTGGTAACACCGGTAAACGTAGAGTCAGCTGAAATTGATGGTTGGGAGCTAGCAGTCCAGCACATGTTTGGAGATTCGGGCTTTGGTGCCATAGCAAACTACACGATCGTAGATGGCGATATAGCCTACGATAATACGAATACTAATAAGGGCGAGAATATTGAAAACCAGTTCGCATTGCTGGGGTTGAGCGACTCGTACAACTTGATTGGTTTCTACGAGAATCATGGTATTCAGGCTCGGATTGCGTACAACTGGAGGGATGATTTCCTTGCGGCCACGCTCGATGGAAATGGCGAGAGAAACCCTGTTTACACAGAAGATTACGGCCAGTGGGATATCAGCATTAGCTACGAGTTGATGGACACTCTGACGATATTTGCTGAGGGTATCAACATCACCGAGGAAAACTTCAGGCAATATGGCCGCGATGAGAACATGGTTATCGTGGCAGTAGACCAGGGCGCGCGTTACGCTCTGGGCTTGAGATACGTCTTCTGATGAAGCGCCTGTGTCCTGTTTTGGGACACTCATAGATATCAAAACAGCCGCTCTAGAAGCGGCTGTTTTGTTTAGGAAAATAAATCTTTGGTCTCTATTGTAGTTGGAGACATTCCCTAAAGCCGACTATAGTCAGTCGAGCCCTTAAAGCGGTGAGTGTAGGTGCCGGCATAGTGCTACATCCGGCTAGAATGAATAATGGAAAACACAGTTAAAAAAGTACTAATCCTGGGAGGCGGGTCAGCGGGCTGGTTAACGGCCGGCATTATTGCAGCGGAACATGGCCCTGCCTTGGATATCACATTGGTCGAATCTCCTGATGTGCCAACGATTGGTGTGGGAGAGGGAACCTGGCCTTCAATGCGTGAGACGCTTCGTAAGATCGGAGTGTCGGAAAGCAGCTTTATTAGAGAGTGCGACGCGTCCTATAAGCAGGGTTCAAAGTTTATTGGCTGGAAGTCGGGGGAGCAGTCCGATTACTACTATCATCCATTTTCTCTGCCCCATGGATTCTTTGAGGTTAACTGCGTACCAGCGTGGCAGGCGCAATCCTCCAAATTGTCATTTGCTGATGTGGTGAGCGCGCAGCCCCTTGTCTGTGAACAGGGTTTGGCGCCCAAGCAGTTCAATACGCCTGATTATGCTGCGGTAGCCAATTACGCCTATCATCTTGATGCAGCGAAATTTGGCGCGTTTCTGCAGCGTCATTGTACGAAGAGCCTGGGCGTTAAGCATGTACTCGATCATGTAACCGAGGTTGTTGAATCCGTCGATGGATATATCGACAGCCTGCGAACAATGCGACATGGTAATCTGGACGCTGATTTGTTTATAGACTGCTCGGGTGGGGCATCGATTCTCCTCGGTAAACACTACCAGGAGCCTTTTGTTAGTCGTCAATCAGTACTTTTTAATGATCGAGCGCTGGCAGTGCAGGTTCCCTACGCTGATCCGGATCAACCCATATCATCCGTCACGCTATCGACAGCGCAACGTGCCGGCTGGATATGGGACATTGGACTTCCCACTCGCCGTGGCGTGGGTTATGTCTATTCAAGCGCTCACTCCAGCGACGCTCAGGCGGAGGAAGACTTGCGCACATACCTGACGCCTGATGTCGGCAAGAAAAAAGCAGAGTCGGCGGAATTCCGCAAATTAAAAATCAATCCCGGCCATCGAGCATCTTTTTGGCGTAAGAATTGTGTAGCTGTTGGTATGTCCGCGGGTTTTATCGAACCGCTGGAGGCCTCCGCACTTGCGCTCGTGGAACTTTCTGCAGCGATGATCCGCGATAGTATGCCCGCCAATCGCAGTCTTATGGCCCTGGCAGAAAGACGATTTAACGAGCGATTTCAGTATCGATGGGATCGCGTTATCGACTTTCTCAAATTGCATTACGTTTTGTCTCAACGGCAGGATTCCAGTTACTGGCACGATCACAGGTTGGAGAGCACAATTCCCGAGCGAGTTCAGGAACTGTTGGCTCTGTGGCGATATCAGTCGCCCTCGCGCCTGGATTTCATGCAAACAGAAGAGATATTTACAGCGGCGAGTTATCAGTATGTGCTGTATGGTATGGGGTTCGAGGCGAATAATATGACAGTCAATCGTCGCAGCAATGACGTCGGGGTGGCAGAACGCTACATGAAAGAGAACCAGGTACAGACGCAGCGTTTGCTGCGAGGTTTGCCGTCAAATCGCGACCTTTTAAATATGATCAGGCAACCCGCCTGACTTAACATCACTTCTGTTCGGGGGAATAGGGTTGGAGAGTAACAATGACTAAACACGCAATGCTAAACAACATTGACCATAAGGATGTGAGGGTTGCCACAGCGCGAGGTGCTGAATTTGGTGACAATGTTATGTGTGTCATGGCGGTTCCCTCTGAGTTTCGTAATATCGTTTCTGACTACCCGATTTTCTTACAACGAAGTAGCGAAAAAGACACGTACCGTCCCGTGGCCATGTTCGGATTTGAGAAAGGAGAGAACTTGTTTCTTTCAGGAGCACATTGGGACGCAAGTTATATTCCTTTGATGTCTCAAAGAGGTCCATTCTCGATTGGATTTCAGGAAACAGGTGATGATTCAGTAGCTGGCAAAAAGATGGTAATTGCACTGGATATGGATAATCCGAGAGTGGGTGCTGCAGAGGGTGAGCCTTTGTTTGAGCCATTCGGTGGCAACACAGCATATACCGATCAGATCGTTGAAGTGCTTGAGGAGATCGAGCAAGGTCAGACGGTAGTAGAGGAGTTTGTGGCCGCGTTAAAAGAGCATGATCTGTTGGAACCTTTCTCTCTGAGTGTGGAACTCAATGATGGATCAGAACATCGTTTACTGGGATTCTATACGATTCATGAAGAAAGGCTTGCAGCGTTGGACGGCACAGTTTTAGCAGATTTTAGTCGAAGAGGGATTTTGCAAGCGTGCTACATGGTCGTGGCTTCTATGGCCAATATAGCTAAGCTAATCGCGCTTAAAAATAGGCGGACATGATCGTCCCGGAAACAGCCCGCTAGAATATGGTGATCGCAAAAAACACAGTCAAGGAAATCTCTGGCCTTGGAGCTGCTGATGTTCCTCGAGATGTTTTAGGTGCTACGGAGCCTCTGGTACTCAAGGGGATTTCTGATGATTGGCCCGCTGTCCAGGCGGGGAAGTCTGGAAAAGCCGAGATACTGAGGTACATAAAACAGTTCTGTAGAAACAAGGAGATTGTTGTCTTTCAGGGCGAACCCAAGATAGAGGGGCGCTTTTTCTATAATGATGAGATGACGGGTTTCAATTTCAGTAGAACAACTACTACTTTTGAGTCCATGTTAGGACGTTTTGAATCCCTTAGTGGTAACGAGGGTGACCCCGCATTTTATATAGGGTCAACGTCAGTTGATGTTGGACTGCCTGGTTTTCGGCAGGAAAATGAGCTAAATATCGGTGGGGCTAACCCTTTGGTCTCAATATGGATGGGAAATAGAACGCGTATTGCAGCGCACTGTGACGAACCCGATAATATTGCGTGCGTTGTCGCCGGACGGCGTCGTTTCACTATCTTTCCTCCCGATCAAATCGGAAACCTATACGTAGGGCCATTGGATTTTACCCCGGCGGGACAGGCGATAAGCCTGGTAGATTTTCAGAGTCCAGATTTTCAACGCTATCCTCGTTTCCAAGAGGCTTTGCACAATGCATTTGTCGTTGAGCTGGAGCCGGGCGACGCGCTTTTTCTCCCCAGTTTGTGGTGGCATCATGTAGAGGCGCTCGACCCTCTTAACGTGTTAGTTAACTATTGGTGGCGACCAGTCCCGTCGTATATGGGGGACCCAATGGACGTGGTAATTCATGCGTTGTTGAGTATCAATGCGCTTCCATCCAACCAAAAGCGCCGCTGGAGGGAAATGCTTGATCACTATGTTTTTGATGATAACCCGGCTAAATTTTCACATATTCCTGAGTCCAGCTTGGGCATTCTGGCCAATCTGGATGAAACGACTGCTGGTCAGTTGCGTACGCTTCTACGCCGTAAGTTGGAGAAGTAGCATCACGTGACGCGCCCATACTTGGGCCTTGATAAAGAAAAAGGTGACACATTGGATAACACAGCGATAAGAAAAGTGGTCATAGCCGGCGGTGGTACTGCGGGCTGGATGGCGGCGGCGGCCATCTCCAAACTGATGGGCAAGAATTTGGATATTACGCTGGTGGAGTCAGAAATGATTGGCACCATCGGAGTAGGTGAAGCCACTATTCCTACCATGGTCTTTTTCAACCGATTGCTGAATATCCCCGAGGCCGAGTTTATGTCGGCAGTGCAGGGAACCTATAAACTTGGCATTAAGTTTGAAAACTGGGGTGATGTTGGCGAGGACTACCTACACGCATTTGGTGTGACCGGTAAAGACTGCTGGGCCTGTGGCTTCCAGCATTTCTGGATGAGGGGTCGCGATCTGGGTATCAGTAGTGATTTTGGGGATTATTGCCTGGAACGTCGCGCCGCTGAGGCGGAGAAATTCAGCCACCTTCCCAACAATGGGCTCAATTACGCCTTTCACATTGACGCTTCTCTTTATGCCAAGTATCTACGCAAGTTCAGCGAGAAGTTTGGTGTTAAGCGGCAAGAAGGAAAGATCTCAAAGGTAAACACCAAGGCCGAGAATGGCTATATCGAGTCACTCACGCTCGATAATGGCGATGTCGTCGAGGGTGACTTTTTCATTGATTGTACGGGTATGCGAGGACTACTGATCGAGCAAACTCTGCACACGGGCTATGAATCATGGTCGCAATGGCTTCCCTGTGATTCTGCTGTGGCGATTCAGACCAAGTCCGTGGCTGAACCGATACCTTATACCCGTTCCATCGCCCGTGAATCGGGTTGGCAGTGGAGGATTCCGCTACAGCATCGCGTGGGTAATGGGATGGTTTATTGTAGTCGGTATATGAGCAGTGAGCAGGCCGAGAAAACGCTGCTGGAAAATGTTGAAGGGGAAACACTGACTGATCCGCTTCATATAAAATTCAGCGCGGGGCGTCGTCTCAAGCAGTGGAATAAAAATTGTTTGGCAGTCGGGCTTTCCAGTGGTTTCCTCGAACCGCTGGAGTCCACCAGTATTCACTTAATCCAGCAAAATATTGTTCGTTTCCTGCGCATGTTTCCTACCACGGGTATTCGTCAGACCGAGGTAGACGAGTTCAACAAGCAGGCGAACTTTGATCTGGAGACAATAAGGGACTTTATTATTTTGCATTATAAAGTGACCAATCGAACTGATACTGAGTTCTGGCGACACTGCAGCAACATGGAAGTGCCTGACAGCCTTCAACATCGGATTGAGGTATTTAAGGATACGGGCCATGTCTTTCGCAATGCGGCAGAGTTGTTCGATGACTCCTGGCAGCAGGTGATGATAGGGCAAGGATTGATGCCTGACCGCTACCACGCGCTGGTGGATACAATGAGTGTGAAAGAGCTGACGGAGTTTCTTGCGCACATTAAGTCCAACGTGGATGGAACCGTTGATGGTTTGCCGAAACACGCTGACTACCTGGCATCGCTTGCCAACTCGGCGAGATAGTCGTTCTGGGGGTCGCTGGCAGTAATTAGGCGCTCTGGCGCGCCTTGTACCTTGAGGGTTCTGGCGTTAAAGCTCTGGAATCTTCGAGGTCGCGTTTAACTTTAATTCTCAACCAGTTCCAGCTTGCCAAACAGGCCGGCGTCTATCCAACCCCGGTCTTTGTGGTCGCCTGCAGCTAACTCTGACCCAACAAAGTGCTCGCGCAATTCGCTGCCGTCGTTGTCACAATACGCCAGCATAAATCCCATGATCTTGCCTGCCGTCAATCCTACGGGCTGGTTGTCGCTGGCGTCGTCGCGGTAGGCGTCGGTGTAGATATCAATGGCTACCTCCCAGATCACCTTGTCGCCGTGCTGCTGCCATCGACTTTGTACATGGTTTGTATACGCTCGAGGCTGTTTATCTGTGCCGATATCGATCGCTTGATTGTCCAGCGAGAGGTGATAAGCGAAAGCGTTGTGATTGAATTGATGGTTGCCGCCGGAGTGATCTTCGTCGATGAATATTTCGAGACAATCATCATCCCAATACTGCTCCAGTGGATTGCGATGGGTATCGATCAGTACGTCATCGACAAACTCCACAAGTAGAAATATTTTGCTCTGCGTCCACACAACTTTATAGCGCCCGTTGAAGTCTGCGTCGGACAGTTCGGGTCCTAGCCAAATATTGTCGATAGCACGCCACTTGGCTTCTGGCCAGGCTGGATCATCAGCAACGCCATCGATGATGGGTGTCTCGATTGCTCTGGGAGCGAGATAGTGACTTCGGTCTGCATCGTGGCTATCGGCTGCGATAGCGGGCGCTGCGCAGAACAGGGCCAGCGCGCTCGCTACAAGTCCTATTCCTTTACCTGCAATCCGGTTCATAGGTTACCTCTTAGTATTGCTTGATGGCAGTATGATTATAGAAAGTGATTATCTCCCAGCTTACGACATAACGGCTATAAGAAAACGATTAGCAGGATCAGAGCTGCGACCGGGTGCCACCGCGTTTACCTTTTGTGCTTTTTCTGGGCTGCGCTTGTGGCTAGAGCGGTTGACACACTACCGTCAATAGATCGTAGGCGGAATGCGGCGTATAGTAGGCTAAATCTCGCGACCTCTGACGAAAGCGCTTATGGACCGATGGCTGATCCGGCTGCTCTATGAAAACAGGAACTATCGATTTTGGTTCTGCCAGTTTGTGGGGTGGGCTGGATATTCGCTGGTAACCTTTCTGAGCATTACGCTTGTTGATGACAACGTTAGTTGGCCTCATACGGCTCATATCAGTTTGACTGCAGTGCTGGGTATACTGACATCCTGGCCACTTCGGCCGTTGTTCCGATTCACGTTTGATCTGCCTGTCTATCAAAGGGTACTGATTCCGATAGTCGCTGTATTGGTCTTCAGCGGCATATGGACTGTGCTGCGAGTCGTCATTTTCGCCTGGTTTCTCGGTGAAGAGGCTATCTGGAACGAGTTCAACTACTGGTACTTTGGCTCCCTGTTTGTTTTTTTGAGCTGGGCAGTCCTCTATTATGGTATCTCCTACTACGAGCTATTATCTCTGGAGCATCAAAAACTTCTAGAAACCTCCGCCGCAAAGAATCAGGAGAAGCTCAAACGCTTGCAGGCGGAAACTATGGCTCGGCAGGCGCGGTTGCAGATGCTTCGATATCAGTTGAATCCACATTTTCTGTTTAATACATTGAATGCTATAAGTTCGCTGGTGCAGCTTAGTGAGAACGCGAAGGCGCAGAAGATGATTGAGCTACTGAGCGATTTTCTACGGCATTCGTTAGAACAAGATGGTGTAGAAAATGTAAGCCTGCGCGAAGAGCTGGAATACCTGAACTTGTACCTTAGTATCGAGAAAGCGCGTTTTGGGGAACGTCTCGTATTAGAGTTCGATATAGACCCGTCTTCGCAAGAGGCCTCAGTCCCCGTTCTTTTATTGCAGCCGATCATTGAGAATGCGATGAAATACGCGATAGCTGAAAGTGAACATGGCGGCACAGTCAGAGTGTCTGCTAAATTAGTTGGCGAGGCCTTATTGCTAGAAGTTTCTGATACCGGGCCAGGTATAGGCGACGCAGACATTCTTGATCAGCGAGGCATTGGCCTGAGCAACACCATGAAGCGACTGGAAACACTCTATCAGAGCCGGTACTCATTCGATCTTCTGGATCGGCATGGTCAGGGTTTAACTGTACGGTTGCGCATTCCCTTTAAGCGCGCGACGCAAGATCGCAAGCATACCGATGCTCAAGAGAATTTTGTGTTGTGCGAAAATTGAGAGTATTGATTGCAGATGATGAGCCGCTGGCGCTAAAACTCTTACAGGCGTTATTGGTAAAGGTGCCTGACGTAGATGTTATTGCGCAATGCAAAAATGGACGCGAGGTTATCGACGCCTGTCATAAGCTCGCGCCCGATTTGATGATTCTGGATATCCAGATGCCGCAGTTGAATGGCTTTGAAGTGGTAAAAGAGTTGCAGTCCGATAGCATGCCGCTGACTATTTTCTGCACTGCCTATCAGCGGTATGCGCTGGATGCGTTTGATTTGCATGCAGTGGATTACATTCTCAAGCCGGTCAGTGAGACGAGATTGCAGCGAGCGGTATCAAGAGCTCAGGAGCGATTGCAAGACAAGCGCGATGGCGCTGAGCATAAGTCGCCTGTCCTGGGTGCGATTGACGAAATTGCTCAGAAAGTTTCAGGCAGAACAAGCAACAAAAGTGCTGCACAGGAGAATGAGCAGGCACAGCTGGCGGACAGAAAAATTGCCATAAAGGATCATGATGGCACCGTGTTGATCGATATCGACGACATCGACTGGGTAGACGCAGCCGGTGATTACATGTGCATACACGTAAAAGGCGAGACGTTGATCTTGCGTAGCACGCTGAAGCACCTGATGTCCAAGTTGGATCCGGATGTATTCAAGCGCATTCACCGGTCCACGGTGGTTAATCTCAGCCGCATCGTGAAGTCCACACCGCTGCATAAGGGCGAATACATGCTTTTTCTTGCGTGCGGAGCGCAACTCAAAGTCAGTCGCAACTATCGTCAGGACATAAAGGTCTTTCTTAGCGAGAGATAAGCGTTTCGGGCCTGCCAGTCATATCTTGATCTCGGTGTGTTGCACTTTGCCGTATCTGTCGCTGAGTTAGTGGGTGAGTAACATTGGGGAGTTTAGCACCACCTCAATCATCCGTAGCTTGCCATTGCGCTGAAACAGATTGTTAGCCACTTCCGCTGGTAGCGATAACGTTGATTGAGTCTGGCACTCACCGTTGTCCAGATGAAGTGTCAGGCTCGGTGATTGATTGTCGTCAAGACGATAGATAAAGGGCAATTGGCACCAGGTAAACGCAAGGCCCGACTCCGGCACAGTGAGTTCAACCCATTGATCACTCACATTCAGATAGCGAAATGGCAGTTTTCCGGATGTGAATTCAGCTGGCCGCAGCAGGGCAGGCTCGAATGACACAGCACCCTCGCTCACACGCAGCCCCAACTCGCCAAAACGCGTCAGGATCTCTTCCTTGACCTGGCCGGTCATTCCCGGTTGCTGGGCGCCAAGGTGCAGCGGCGTGTGTGAATAAGGGTCGGTAGGGAATGCGCCATACTGCGTCGGCGTTTTGTTGAAACCGATTCCATCGCGAACGCGATAGTACTGATGCCCTAGCGCTCGACACGTTGCTTCGTCTGCTGACTGATCCCGAGCCGCGAAAAAACGCTCCTGCACTGCCAACAACAGCTTTGACACCATATGCCAGTAGATACTGCCCAGGCCTTCAAAGCCGAACATGCCACCCGAGCGCCCAGTGAATGCCTTGTGATTGAATACCTGCTCGTATAGCGCCAGTAACTCCTGTCGAGATGCCTCCAGCGTTGCATCGTAGACTGGTTCCAGCTCATCCAGTCGTGCATCTAAGTCTTTTGCATTGGTTATATCGGCATTAAAGCGGTAGGTACCTGCGCTGTCTTGCGTTATGACACGCTTGTCCTGCTTCTCCAACATGGTCGTTAGCAGTGGCAGCGCTTGCACCTGGTCACCCGGCACGCAGTTCTTTTGCAAGAACCGGGGTAGTTCGCGATCGGGGTAGAGCAGAAACGATTGCTGATCGGGCCGAAATATCTCGCTGTCAAACAGGGTGTTGAGTAGTTCTACAGTCTGCGCGGGTGTTATAGCGCCGGAGCTCATAGCGGCAACCTGGCCTTCCAGCATCGGGTATAGCGTATCGATCTCTAGTGCTTCGCGCTGCTGATCCAGAAGGTTGTAGGCGTGATACAGGCCGTCTTCACGCTGATTGTTCCCTATGGTTTGATCCACAGCTACTAATGCGTCACTGAGCATAGCGGTGACAAGGGCGACATCCAGTGTGTCGGTGGCGGAGAAAAATTCTTGTTGATAGATAGACGCTCGATATCTGCTCGCTGCCTCCCCGAGTTCCCTGAGTACTTCGTAGCGATCAGAACCGCTCATGTGATTGCCATTGAGCTTGGTACGCAGTCGCTTCAAGATGTCTGCTGTTTTGATCAGCCACTGACTTACGTCTTTGGACAGAGTGACTTTACCGGATTGATCGGCTAATAGCTTTTGCAGAAACGTGATATACCGTCGCAAGTAGTACAGAGTTACCATCGATAGACCATGACCCACTAGCGCGTTGTTGGCATCGTTCCACTCCGGCCGTTGGGTGTTCAACCAGATGCCGCCGTCTACCACGAGGTTGCCCAGCTTGCTCAGCAATGGCACCAGTAACTTTTCCAGCAGGCTCACCTGATAGACAGTGTCACTATTGCTTAACAGAAGCTTGCCGTCGGCGCCCAGCTCAGCCACTCGCTCCTCTATCTGCAAAGCCTGTTCATGGTTGTAATCGACCGTGCTCTTGGCATCTTTGAGCAGGTTGTCGAAGGGTTTGATCCTATAGGGTACGTTGGCGTAACTGAATACTTTCGCGTGTAGCAGTTCACTCAATCGATCCGGGTGGAACCTAGAAGAGAGCTCCAGCAACTTTTGCAAATAGATGATCTGGTGATCACCCCAGTAGCCGATATAGCTCCAGGGGTCATCCGGCTCCTCCACTTCCCAGTCGATGCCCTCATTGGTAATGCGGTAGGGGTTGTAGCCATCAGCCGTAGAGGCGTTAACAAACTTGGCAATTACGTATTCGATAAATTCAGGGTAGCTAAAGAGCAGTGTTTCCCAGTTCTGGAATATGTCGCGCCAGTTGCCTTGGTAGGTCAATAGTCGACTGCCTTGCTCATCTTTCAGTTTGATCGAGAACTGGTTCCAGGGTCTGCTGGGATCGCCGTGCCGACGGCCAAAGGTAATAGGCAGGTATTCATAAGTTAATCTCATCAACTGCTGATCATTTTGCTCCTGCACGGTATCCCGTAATTGCATGCAATCGATTTTCTCTGGCAGGGCGTGCAAGAACTGCTTATGTATTTGAAACAGAGCGCTATTGAAAAATTCGATATGTCGGCTGAAGTTCTTTGACAGAACGACATATTGTTCATCGAAGATTCCGCCTCGCAGTGTATTGAAAAGGACGTTGGCGTAGTGGTGTACCGATACCGCTTCATCACTCGTGACCTGAAATCCGTCAACAGCGGCCATGATGCGCGACAGAGTCTCGCTCCCCGCAGCCACAGACCGCGCGATATCCTCCGCGACTGCTTCGGGTTGTTGGAGTTGTTGGTTTAGGTGCACCAATGCGCTTTGGCTCTGCTGTATATTGGCCACTTGCTGCCATCTTTTCGAGGCGAGCGCCTGTAACGAAAACGATGTATTTACCAGGTAAGCACCACGAATTCCGCGCTTGTGCGTCTCCTGAACCACACCATTGCCATGGCGAAAGCCATCCACCTGGTCGCTAGATAGAAGTACCCTGTAGTCATTGAAGCCTAGACAGAATACCGTGGTAGCTCGCAGGGACTCATAGGGCTCCGCGCGATCGGATATGCCAGAGAAAAGGCTGAACAAAGCGAGTCCTGTCGTTTCCTCCAGTTCACTCCATTTGTAAGCATCAACCAGATAGCTGGAGTAAGTCTGGGTAAACAGGGGCGTGCCAGCCGGAAGAATGTTCTGTATCCCATCCAGTAATTCAATGTCGCATTGCGTTTCCCCAATATTTTCCAGCTCACATTGGCGTGCAAACCCATACGTATCACTGTTGACCCAGCAGTACCTGAACACCATCTGCAGATCGTGATTGACCTCTTCGAACAATAGTTTATTGCCGAGCGTGTTCTTGTACAGGCTGCGGGTTAGTGTGTAGCGGCCGTCCTGCTCAGTGTTGAAAGGCTCCCAGCTGTACCTCAGTGAGCCTCTGTGAACGCGTAGGAGCGTTTTGCTACCCGTATGCGCCATACTTTCGTAAATCTTGTCGACAGTAATGTAGGGGAATAGGGCAGTTTCCGGTGATACTCTGCCTGCAGTCAGGCCGCCATTGGAAGCAATGAACATCCAGTGATCGCTGTCTGAGACGACACTGACAAAGAAGGGCGGCATTTTGTCGACGTTTCGAATCGCGTAGAACCGCTCGTCTGCAAGAGTGACGAATTTACCAGTTACATCGCCTTTTTCAGCAGCAGGTGGTTGCATGGTGTCCCCTTTTTCTTCTGGAAAAAATCCGGCTGATTAGTGCAGGAAACCATTCGCATTATCAGGCCAAACAGTCAGGTTAGCGCAAAGACGATCAAAGACAACCAGCCTGCGTTAAGGCAGACGTCATGTGCGATAAAGCGGACAGCTAATCCGATTTGTTGAGCATTGCACGCCTGCTGTGAGAGTACGTTCGATTTTTTGCCAATGCTAAGTTTCTCATGGGAGAATAGCGCGCGACGTGCGGTTCGTTAGCCTCACACAGATAAACTATTGCGGAATTTTATCGATGACAAGCATGCGTCTTTGTGGATCTATCCTGTTGTGCGCCATTGCCATGAGCTACGGCTGCACGGTAGTTACGGATTCAGATGATGCGGTCGTTCGTGGCAATCCGGTGATCACCACTGAGGAAGATATTCCAGCGCTGGTTGCTGCGATGACGCTGGAGGAAAAAGTCGGTCAAATGGTGCAAACAGATATCGCCGCTGCCACACCACAGGATGTGCGGCAATTTGGTATCGGAACGATCATCAGTTTGATTCCCGAAGGCAATCTGAAAACGACACAGGCCTGGCGATCTATTGCGGATGACTATCAGAACGAGGCACTGCAGACACGATTGGGTATTCCCATGGTATTCGCGATCGATGCAGTTCATGGACACAGCTATTTCGACGGTGATTCGGTGATTCTGCCCCACAATATTGGCCTGGGTGCGACGCGCAACCCGCAACTTGCAGAGCAGCTTGCTCAGCTTACCGCGAAAGAACTCTCTGCCACTGGCGTGCGTTGGACCTTTTCGCCAACTATCGCTGTGGCGCGCAATATACGTTGGGGCCGAACGTTCGAGTCGTTTGGTGAAACCGTGGCACTGCAACAGATGTTTGCCACGCCGTTCGTCAAGGGGTATCAGGGCAAGGATTTGACGGCTGCGTATTCTGTGGGCGCTACTGCTAAGCACTTCGTTGCCGATGGGGCCGTTGATGATGGTGTTGACCGGGGCAATGCCACCATCACGGATAAGCAGCTACGTGCTATGCACCTACCGGGTTTTGTCGATGCAATAGATCTGGGTGTTGTCTCGATTATGGCGTCTTTTAGCTCCGTAAATGGCGAGAAGGTGCACGGTTCCAAAGCCCTGTTGACGGATCTACTAAAAAATGAACTTGGCTTTGACGGAGTGGTGATTACCGATTGGGAAGGAATAGATATCGGTGGCCTCACGCTCAAAGAAGGTTTGAATGCAGGTTTTGATGTGTTCATGTTTGCCCAATCATGGAAAACAAGCATGCCGGCGATGATAGAGCTGGTTGAGAGTGGTGACGTGTCCATGGCTAGAATCGACGATGCAGTCACCCGTATCCTCAGGATGAAACTGAGGCTGGGTTTGTTCAGTCGTCCAATGAGCTCGCCTCGGTATGCTGACTCTATGGGCTCCACTGCGCACCGGAGACTCGCCAGACAGGCAGTTCGCGAGTCTATGGTGCTATTGAAGAACGATGCCGGAATTTTACCGTTGAACAAGCGACAGTCAGTTGTAGTGGTAGGGTCGCATGCGAACAACGTTGCCTACCAGTGTGGTGGCTGGACCAAGAAGTGGCAGGGCGCACATACAGATCTCTATGGTCATCCAGCGCGGCCTGTCGATGGCGCAACCAGTATTATTGATGGCATAAGAAATCTGATCGGGCATGACAACGTAATTGATGCCGGGGTCAGCGGATTCAATGGTGATGCAGATGTCGCCATCGTGGTGGTGGGAGAAACTCCGTACGCAGAAGGTCAGGGCGACAGAGCTGCAGCGGAGCTGGTTTTAACGAGTGAACAACGCGCATTGATAAAACGCTATCATGTCGCAGGTACAAAAGTGATTACTGTGTTGATTTCGGGTCGACCTCTGCTGGTTAGCGATCAGATTGATCAGTCAGCGGCTTTTGTTGCCGCCTGGCTGCCGGGATCTGAAGGTCAGGGTGTGGCTGAGGTATTGTTTGGAGACTATGATTTTAGCGGTAAGCTCGGCTTTTCCTGGCCGCGTAGCGCCGACCAGATTCCCGTTAACGTGGGCGACCCCAACTATGACCCCCTATATCAATATGGCTATGGCATGACATATGGCCGCTAGATAGTCAGCGAATGAAGTAGATAACACGCGCCCAGTATTTTCCTGGCAGGTGTTCTACCTGTGTTGATTGCCAGGTAGAACCCGGCAATGCAATTTTATCGCGTTGTAAGTCCCTTATGCCGCATTGACATTGTAGAGTGCGATTCGGTGGTAAAAACTTACGTGGTTATATGGCAATGTCTGCAAACGCGGCATGAGCATAGCAACTAAAAAAATCAAAGAGCAAAAGTTGGGTAAGTATGAATCGAACACTGGGTACATTATTACTACTGGTGTGTCTTTTAGGCTGCGAAGACCAAGGGGGCACGACTGCGGTAGAACGTGCGGCTGGCATCGATGAAGTGATTGCGTCAGCAGCGTCTGCCGCCAGCGATGAGCAGGATATGATTTTGCTCAACGGAGAGCTTTTGGCTGTCGCTTACTCGGGTTTTCGGGATGGGCAGCATCCGGATCGTGGCCTGGGTGCCATTAATCCTACCGATGCGCAGATCAATGAGGATCTGGATATTCTGGTGGATCACGGTTTCAAGCTAATTCGGCTATATGACGCGGGCGAAAATACGGCAACTGTTTTGCGGCTGATTCGCGATAGGGAATTGCCTATCAAGGTCATGCTGGGTCTTTGGCTGGAAGCGGAGATCAGCAATCATGAGGGCTGCGCGTGGCTGACGGAGCCAATACCGCAGAGCAAGCTCAACGCCAACCAAAGAAAAAACCAGGCAGAAGTTGAACGTGGTATTGAGCTGGCCAGAGAGTATTCAGACAGTGTTATAGCGATTAATGTTGGTAATGAAGCGCTGGTAGACTGGACCGACCATCTGGTAGCGCTCGATAGCGTTATAAGCTATGTAAGACAGGTGAAGCACAACGTGGATCAACCGGTCACGGTTGCCGAGAACTACGCTTGGTGGATAAGTGACGGTGCACCATTGGCGGCCGAGCTCGACTTTATTGCGGTGCACACTTATCCCGTATGGGAAGACAAGACTATCGACGAGGCGCTCGCCTATACCGTGGCAAATATCGACGCAGTGCAGGCGGCGTTGCCCACTTCTCCCATCGTCATACTGGAGGCAGGTTGGGCAACACAATCTGTCGAGTTTGGCGCACAGGCCAATGAAGAAAATCAGCACAGGTATATAGCAGAGCTTGCCCGCTGGTCAGCCCGTAGTGGTACACCGGTTTTTGTATTTGAGGCTTTCGATGAACCGTGGAAAGGTGATCCGGATAAACCTCAGGGTGCAGAGAAGCATTGGGGATTGTTTAATGTTGATCGCACTCCAAAGCAAATCATGAGTAGGCAAGCGCCGGGACTTTGGTATGACACCGATGCGATTACTTGGGCGGTCAATGTCGGCGGCGAGGAGCATGCAGCTATAGATGGCGTTCGATATCGTGCCGACGAAATGATCAGCGGTGGCAGCGTGGGTAAGATAGCTGACATATTGGGCGCGCAGGATAGCGTTGTCTACCAGAGCTACAGAAGCGGTGATCTGACCATACAGCGCCCCATCGCTAACGGCGCCTACGACATCACGTTTCAGTTTGCCGAGCCTGAGAATATTGCGATTGGTCAGCGGGTCTTTGATGTTCAGGTGCAGGGCGAGACGGTGATCGAAGCATTGGACGTTCGCCTGGCACGAGGAGACAATCACCTTTCAGCGGTAAAGCGCACAGTTACCGATATCATAGTGCGCGATGGCCAGCTAGATATTCAGTTTAATGCCATAGCCGGTGTGCCATTACTTAGTGGTGTGGTCGTGCGCAAAAAGCAGCCTGATCGGCGCAACTGGGAAATGGTTTGGGCAGACGAGTTTAACTACAGTGGTGCACCGGATCCCGCCAGGTGGAATGTCGAAATATGGGATGCGGGCAAGGTCAACAGTGAGAATCAGGCCTATACCGATCGCCAGAAAAATGTTCGTGTTGAAAATGGCGCGCTGATTCTG
The DNA here is from genome assembly GCA_039990395.1 of Halioglobus sp. Classification (GTDB taxonomy): domain Bacteria; phylum Pseudomonadota; class Gammaproteobacteria; order Pseudomonadales; family Halieaceae; genus CALINF01. Next base: position 1,701,730 of record JBDXFZ010000146.1, on the reverse strand, counting down.
GAAGCGCATCGCGAAGATTATCAGGGCGCGCAATATACCTCTGGGCGAATACAATCCAAAAAGAAAGGCGATTTTCTCTATGGGAGAGTAGATTTTCGCGCCAAACCAGCTGCGGGGCAGGGGGCATGGTCGGCCCTGTGGATGCTGCCTACCGACCTGTATCGCTATGCCTCAACCTGTGACTCCAGTCACGATGGGCACGGCAGTGTAGGGTGTGACGCCTGGCCCAACTCTGGCGAAATAGACGTCATGGAGCACGTGGGCTATGACATGACCCGCGTGCATGGAACGGTACACAATCGCGATTTCTATACGAAGCACCGCAACCAGCGCAAAGGCAGTATTGAGGTTACGGCCATAGACAAGACCTTTCATGTTTATTCGCTGGAATGGACACCGGATGCTATTTATATGTTTGTGGATGGAAGCCTGTATTTTTCCTACATCAATGAAGGCGCTGGCTGGGCAGCCTGGCCCTACGACCATCCTTATCACCTCATCATGAATCTCGCTGTTGGCGGTTGGTGGGGCAGGGCCGGCGGCCCGATTGACGACAGCATATTTCCCACCCGCATGGAGGTTGACTATGTGCGTGTGTTCAAATCCTCACAGCCGGAGGGGTAGCTGCAATAGCCCGCTAGGTGCTGCGTCCAGCTCCAGCTGGGGTGGCATCGACAGTTATCGTTGCGGCTGATGCAGGCTCTGCAGTAGCTGCCTTAAAGAATGGCTGGTAGAAGCTAGGCAACACAAACGGCGTGAACAACGTGCCGGCAAGCATGCCGGCAGTTATCACCAGTCCAATCGCGAAGCGGCTGTTGGCTCCCGCACCACCGGCCAGCAATCCATCGCCCCTCTTAGTCTTCTTCGTTGTGTTTCGTGTTTGCTTTGCCCGGCGTCGGAATCGATGGGTGTCAGCGCTGGCCTGATCAGAGTAGGTCACCGCGAGACATATGGTGATCGGAAAATACGATCTGTTTTTACTGTTATATGCATTTTACGGATCAGAATGCATGCACTATCTTCAAATAATGGTGTGGCGTTTAGCCTCGCCACTCCACTAAATTGAGAGGATAACAACAATGCGTAACAGACCGATTACAAAAATCGCCGTTTTGGTGGCCGCTCTGTCTCCGCTGCTGGCTTCTGGCCCAACCCTTGCGATGGGTGAGCCCAAGTCCAACCAGTTCTGGTGGCCCGAGCAGTTGGATTTGCAGCCATTGCGACAGCACTCGCCTGCATCCAACCCGATGGGTGAAGACTTTGACTATGCCGCGGCTTTTGCCACGCTCGACCTGCCAACCGTGAAGAAAGATATTGAGGCCGTGCTGACCAACTCGCAGGACTGGTGGCCGGCAGACTGGGGCAACTATGGCCCCTTCTTTATTCGCATGGCCTGGCATAGTGCGGGTACCTACCGTGTAGCCGATGGCCGTGGTGGTGCAGGAGGTGGGCAGCAACGCTTTGACCCGCTCAACAGCTGGCCCGACAATGCCAATCTCGACAAGGCGCGCCGCCTGCTTTGGCCTATCAAGCAAAAGTACGGCAGCAAATTATCGTGGGCCGATCTGATGGTGTTGGCTGGAAACGTATCGATGGAGTCGATGGGCTTCAAAACCTTTGGTTTCGCCGGCGGACGTCAGGATGATTGGGAGCCCGATCTGGTGTATTGGGGTCCAGAAGAAAAAATGCTCGAAGACGAGCGCTATAAGGGCGATCGCCGGTTACAGGGTCCACTCGCTGCAGTGCAGATGGGCCTGATCTACGTTAACCCCGAAGGTCCCAACGGCAATCCTGACCCGCTGCTTGCGGCGCGCGATATTCGCGAGACGTTTGGTCGTATGGCCATGAACGACGAAGAAACCGTGGCATTGATAGCGGGTGGTCATACCTTTGGTAAAGTCCATGGCGCGCACAAAGCAGACGATTGTGTTGGCCCTGTACCAGCTGCAGCGGATATCGAGGAGCAAGGACTGGGCTGGAAAAACAAGTGTGGCAAAGGTAATGCCGAGGATACTGTTACCAGTGGCCTCGAAGGTGCCTGGACGGTAACGCCAACGCAGTGGAGCATTAACTACCTGCAGAACCTGTTTGCCTTTGACTGGGTACAAACCCGCAGCCCGGGTGGAGCGATCCAATGGATACCCGCTGATGGTCAGGCGGCAAACCTGGTGCCTGATGCCCACGTTCCTGGCAAGCGCAACGCGCCGATCATGCTCACAACAGACCTCTCGCTGAAAGAGGATCCGGCATACCGGGCGATTTCCAAGCGCTTCCTGGATAACCCGGAAGAGTTTGAGCTCGCGTTCGCCAAGGCCTGGTTCAAATTGACCCACCGCGATATGGGCCCACGTGCTCGCTATGTCGGTGCGGACGTGCCTGATGAAGTGCTGATGTGGCAGGACCCCGTGCCTGCTGTGGGGCACAAGATGGTCGATGCGAAAGATGTTGCCAAACTGAAGGCCAGTATTCTGGACACAGGCTTGAGTAACTCAGAACTGGTCAGAGCTGCCTGGGCTTCTGCAGCGTCTTTTCGTGGCTCGGATATGCGTGGTGGCGCCAATGGCGCAAGAGTGCGCCTTGCTCCGCAGAAAGACTGGGAAGCGAATAATCCCGAGGAATTGGCGAAAGTACTAACGCAGCTCGAGAAAGTGCAGAAGGACTTCAATGGTTCTGCCCGACGCGGCAAGCAGGTTTCAATGGCTGACCTGATTGTTCTTGGCGGTGCTGCTGCAATTGAGCGTGCTGCAGAGAGTGGCGGGTACGATGTGGATGTTCCTTTCACGCCGGGTCGTGGTGACGCGTCGCAGGAGCAGACAGTTGTTGCATCGTTCACGGTGCTGGAGCCTGTCGCCGACGGTTTCCGGAACTACTACAGCAGTGACAGGAACTATCGTTCGCCGGCAGATATGTTGGTCGACAAGGCAAACCTGATGACTCTCACTGTCCCTGAAATGACGGTCTTGGTAGGCGGAATGCGAGCACTGGATGCAAACTCCGGTGGTGCTGCACACGGCGTCTTCACTGATCGTCCTGGTACGCTGAGTAATGACTATTTCGTTAACCTTCTCGACATGGCGACCGTTTGGACTAAGTCGGAGCATACGGAAGGTCTATACGAGGGTCGTGATCGAAAGTCTGGCGACATCAGATGGACAGCGACGCCGGTTGACTTGGTATTTGGCTCTCAGGCAGAGCTACGTTCGATAGCAGAAGTGTATGCTAGCGACGATGGTGAGCAGAAGTTCGTTGATGACTTTATCGACGCGTGGACTAAGGTGATGACCCTAGACAGGTTTGATATCTGACCCGCGATTCAATACTGGGGAGCCAACTTAAGCAAAAGTGGCGATGTCTATGACATCGCCACTTTTTTTTGCCCGTCACTCCGGCTTCACTTGTCACTTAGCTGCTCTCTTTTGTCTCTGTCGTGTCGCGTTCACCTGGGTGGGGGTCTACACTGCTGACTGTGTCGTTCATTGCCCCTAACTTACGTTTTCAGGAGATCCGCTGTGAAAGTAGCCGCATATGCCACCCAAGGTGCAGAAGAAAATTTGCAACCCTTTGAAATAACCCGTAGAGAACTTCAGCCCAACGATGTGCTGATCGAGATTACCCACTGCGGTGTTTGCCACAGTGATATTCATACGGCGCGCAATGACTGGGGGCGTGCTCAGTATCCATTCGTGCCAGGGCATGAAATCATCGGCAGGGTAAGCGAAGTGGGTGCACAGGTCAGCAAGCACTCCGTGGGCGATCAGGTGGGCGTAGGATGTATGGTGGACGCCTGCTTGCAATGTAGCGCCTGTCACGATGGCGATGAGCAGTTCTGTGAAACCGGTATGGTGGGCACCTATGGCGGCGTAGAGCCGGTTATTGGCGGCCCTACGTTCGGCGGCTACTCTCGCTGTATTGTAGTGCGCGATGAGTTCGTGCTTAAAGTATCTGAGCAGCTTGATCCTGCGAGCGCAGCGCCGCTCCTGTGTGCAGGTATCACCAGCTGGTCGCCGCTTAAACACTGGAATATCGGTAAGGGTGACAAAGTCGGTGTGATTGGCCTGGGCGGGCTTGGTCATATGGGAATCAAGTTTGCAGTGGCATTGGGCGCTGATGTCACGATGATTACCACCTCCGCGCAGAAAGGGGAGGATGCCAAGCGATTGGGCGTGAAGGATGTACTGCTATCGACCGACAGGAGTGCAACAAAAGCTCAGCTGGGCACTTTCGATTTTCTCCTCAATACTGTGCCCGTCAAACACAATCTTAACCCCTATCTTGGCTTACTCGCGCGCAATGGCACTATGGTTTTAGTGGGTGCTATCGAGCCATTGGAAGAAATGCATGCAGGTCTACTGCTTGCTAACCGGCGGCGCATTGCCGGCTCCGGGATAGGTGGCATAGCCGAAACACAGGAGATGCTGGATTTTTGCGCGCAGCACAATATTACCTGCGATATCGAAGAGATAGCGATGAAGGATATCAACGCGGCCTATGACCGAGTGGTTAGCGGGGATGTGAAGTATCGCTTTGTCATCGATATGGCGACTCTCTAACGGCCTGTCGTACCTGATTGGCATCACTTTCAAACAACGATCTGTAACAGACAGCGAAACAGTTCTCTGTCTTAACTTAAGGGTTCATAAACGATGGAACTGAAAGACAAAATTGCCGTAGTCACCGGCGGTGGCAGCGGTATAGGCAAAGCATTGGCAACACGCTTCATGGCGGAGGGTGCTCGTGCGGTTATTGTGGTTGATATGCACGCCGAGAATGCTGCTGCGGTAGCCAATGAGATAGGTGGTGTCGCGATGGCGGCCAACGTGGCCGTTGAAGCAGATATTCAGCGGGTGATCGAAGAGACAGAAGCCAACTACGGGCCTATCGATCTCTTTTGTTCAAATGCCGGCGTGGGCCTGGGTCCAAGCCCTGAATCACCCGATAGCGAGTGGCAAACAAGTTGGGATGTAAACCTGATGTCGCATGTATATGCCGCGCGTCATCTCGTGCCGCGAATGGTTGAGCGCGGCAGTGGATACTTGCTCAATACTGCTTCCGCAGCGGGCTTGCTGAGCCAGATTGGCGGTGCTGCCTATGCGGTTACCAAACACGCTGCTGTCGGATTTGCAGAGTGGCTGGCAATACATCATGCGCACGAAGGCATTAATGTGTCGGTGCTCTGCCCACAGGCAGTACGAACGCCTATGACGGCATCAGCAAATGATAGTGTGGCAGCGGCTAGCGTGGATGGCATGATGGAGCCCGATGAGCTGGCAGGCATTGTCGTTGAGGCGTTGGCAGAAGAACGATTTTTGATACTCACTCATCCAGAAGTGGTGCAGTACATGCAACGTAAAACAGCGGATTATGGCCGTTGGATAGGTGGTATGAATCGATTAATGAAGAAGCTGACAGGCGTCGGCTAGAAGCAACTATAGGAGAAATATGTGAGCTTTACGTCAAATGTACTAAGTCTGGAAGTTAATGGTCAGATCGCCACACTGTGGTTGGATCGTCCGGAAAAACGCAATGCAATGTCCCATGAGATGATCAGTGATATTCCGCTGGCGATGGCTGCGATAGCGGCAGACCCTGAGATTCGCGCTGTTGTTATTGCAGGGCGTGGCAAAAGCTTTTCGGTGGGTATCGATTTGAGCTCGCTGATGGGTACCGGGGGTAGTGATTCGAACAAACAGTTGTCGGCAGCCAGTGCTAGCCTTAAGCAAATAGCCGCGACGCGAGCATTCCAGGATTCGATCAGTTCGGTAGCAAAATGCCCCGTGCCTGTCATCGCAGCTATACACTCCCACTGTATTGGCGCTGGGATGGATCTAGTGACGGCCTGCGATATTCGGCTTGCCACACAGGACTCCATTTTTAGCGTTCGGGAAACCAAGATTGGGATCGTTGCGGATGTCGGCACACTGCAGCGCCTGCCGGGAATTGTTACTGCAGGGCAGGTTGCGGAGTTGGCTTATACGGGCAAGGATATTGGTGCGCAACGAGCCGAGAAAATCGGCTTGGTGAATGATGTTTATGACGATGCAGACGCGGTGTACGCTGCTGCCTTGGAGTTGGCTGGTGAGATCGCTGCGAATGCCCCATTAGCGGTGCGTGGAACCAAGTTTATCTTGCAACAGAGTGAAGATATGACCACAGATCAGAGCCTGCTGCTTAATGGTCTATGGACGATGGTAACAACCCTCAACTCCAATGATCTCAAAGAGGCGATGCACGCTTTTGTAGAGAAACGGCCTTCCTCCTTTACCGGCACCTAACCACTGTTTAGGGGTTTCCAAGGGTTCGGGCTTAAAGCTCGAACCCTCGCATGTGTTATCCGTTCAGGATGCGATGATTCCCACGGCCTTCACGGTGTCACGTTTCTGCCCTATTGCCGATAGTCCAGATGAGGTGCCTATGTCCCAGCTCAGGAAGCCGGCGATGCACGATTTTGCGCCTGAAAACTGAAGCAGGGTGGGCCTTATACCCGGGCGTTCTTCATGAGTTCGTGCCTTGGTCTTTTTACTTCAATGCAGTTTGATTGTTATCGCCGTGGCCTTGGTTTACTGTGGCGGCTGACTATCGAATCCCTCCGGAGGACAGATTCATGTTCGAGTTGCGCTTTCATGCGGCCTGGATCGTAATACTTACACTTTCACTCTCTGGTTGTGCTGGCAGTGGTGGTGGAACCGCGCCTGCAGCCGGGTCTGGCGATGAGACACTGCGCGCATTATATGAGCGTGAGTACGCTTGGCGCCAAGCGCAGGGCGGAAAGATTCAGGATGAAAGCGGGAAGTGGATAGCGGGGGATAAGCTGCCGACGGTGGATGCAGGCACGCAGGCACAGAAGCTGGCTTACTGGGATGCCACGTTGGCTGAGCTAGATGCAATCCCCGCGGCTTCACTGAGTGACGAGGAACAAGTTAACGCCGAGGTGTTCAGGCAGATAGTACAGTCGTTGGCCGAGGATACGCGTTTTAAAACCTACGAAGCGCCATTGAACTCCGACACCTTTTTCTGGACGATTCGCTACCCACGGTTAGGTGGATTCAAGGACGCCGATGCCTATCAGCGCTATCTTTCCCGCCTGCAGGACGTGCCGCGCTATTTCTCTGAAAACATGGACAATATGCGCGCTGGTTTGGCGCGCGGTTACAGCGTGCCAGCGATAACGATGGCCGGGCGCGAAGATGCAATAGAGGCTTATCTGAGTACAGGGCGTAACAACCCCTACTGGACACCCCTTGGCCAGATGCCCGCGTCTATCACGGCTGAAGACAGGCAGGCATTGGAACAGTCTGCTGAGCAGGTGATCAATGACGTGGTCGTACCAGCCTATAGAGAGTTGTTGACCTTTATGCGGACTGAGTATCTGCCTAATGCGCGTAAAACCATCGCAGCAAGTGATTTGCCGGACGGAGCCGCCTTCTATGAATCGCAGATTCGCAACTACACCACGCTAGATCTCACGCCAGAGGCTATTCACCAGCAAGGATTAAATGAGGTTGCTCGCATTCGCAAGCAGATGGAACGTACCAAGCAGCGCGCAGGCTATTCGGGTGACATGGCTGCATTTATCGAGTTCTTACGCACCGATCCACAGTTTTATGCAAAAACACCGGATGAACTCATGGGGTACTCGGCCTATGTAGCCAAGCGCATGGACGGCAAGCTGGGTGAGATACTGGGTTTTCTTCCAAGACGACGCTTTACCATTTTGCCTGTGCCGGATGCGATTGCGCCCTACTACACAGCAGGGCGGGGTGGGCTCGACTCCTGTTTGATGAATACCTACGATTTGCCATCGCGACCACTGTATACGCTGGCCGCTCTTACGCTGCACGAATGCGCTCCTGGCCATGCACTGCAAGCTGCCATCGCGCTTGAAGCGCCCGGGGATATTCCACTGTTTCGAGAAGATAACTACTTTTCCGGCTACGGGGAGGGTTGGGGCTTGTACACGGAGTGGTTAGGCGCGCAGTTGGGCATCTATCGCACCCCTTATGAAGATTTCGGCCGGCTCACCTATGAAATGTGGCGGGCTGCGCGCTTGGTTATCGATACCGGTGTTCATCATTATGGCTGGAGCCGAGAGCAAGCGCAGGACTATCTTGCCTCGAATACGGCGTTGTCTGTGCATGAGGTGACTACCGAAGTTGATCGCTATATTTCCTGGCCGGGTCAGGCGCTCGCCTACAAGCTGGGTGAAATGTTGATCCGTCGCAAGCGGGCTGAAGCAGAAGAGGCGCTAGGTACGGAGTTTGATCAGCGTTATTTCCATGACACGATACTGGGATTGCGGTCGGTGCCACTGCCCGTGCTCGACTCCCAGCTGGACGCATGGATTGAAGGGGGCGGCAAGAATCCATACGCCAATATGACGTTGAACTGAGCCGGCTCACCTTGTGTCGGCAGGGCGTCATTATGGTCTAGTATGTGTAAGCAAGAGTTAACGAACCGCACGCTTGTGCGAAGGTGACGCGCCATTATGAATGCCATCATTCCAGACCCTTACACGATACCGCTAGATCAACTGGACCCCAGTGATGCAACGTTGTTTGAAAGTGGCAAACATCTAGCTTACTTTGAACGCCTTCGCAAAGAAGATCCGGTTCACTTTGTCGACAGCAAGGAGTTTGGTCCTTTCTGGTCGGTAACCAAATTTAACGACATTGTGTATGTCGACTCACACCACGACTTGTTTTCATCCGAGCCCGCCATTTTCATCGGCGACCCGGATGAAAACTTTCAAACACGTAGCTTTATTGCAACCGACCCCCCATTGCATGATCAGCAGCGGGCGGCGGTATCACCAGCCGTAGCGCCGGCCCAGCTACATGAGTGGGAGGCCTTGATTCGCTCGCGCATCTGCGACGTGCTCGATGAGTTACCAGTAGGCGAACAGTTTAATTGGGTTGAGAAAGTCTCGATTGAACTGACCACAATGATGCTGGCGACGCTCTTTGATTTTCCCTTCGAGGAAAGGCACAAACTGCCGTACTGGTCTGACGTTGCTACCCAGTCACCAGCAGCTGGTGTTAAGGGTATCGATACCGGTAAGCGCATTGAGATTCTCAAAGAATGCCTAGAGTACTTTCAGCGGCTGCGACAAGAGCGTGAGAATCAACCTCCCAAGATGGACTTTATTTCCTTACTGGTGAACAACCCCAGCACGGCAAAAATGAATCCTATGGAGTTCATGGGCAACCTCCTGCTGCTAATCGTTGGTGGCAATGACACCACACGGAACTCGATGAGTGCGAGTGTGGTAGCACTCAACACGCACCCCGAGCAGTATCAGAAGTTGTTGAATGATCAGTCTCTTATTCCCAATATGGTGTCTGAAGTGATCCGTTGGCAAACGCCGTTAGCGCACATGCGTCGCGTGGCTACACAGGATACTCAGCTGGGTGGAAAGCAGATACGCAAGGGTGAGAAGGTTGTGATGTGGTATGTCTCGGGTAACCGTGATGACGAGATAATCGACAACCCCAACGATTTTGTAATTGACCGCAAGCGTGCCCGACATCATGTCTCCTTCGGCTTCGGTATTCATCGCTGTATGGGTAATCGACTTGCTGAGATGCAGCTACGCATTTTATGGGAGGAGCTACTGGCTCGCTTTGCCAAAGTCGAGCTCGTAGGCGAGCCCAAGCGTGTGCAGTCGAATTTTGTGATGGGTTACACCGATCTGCCCGTCGTGCTGCATCCCAAGGCTTAGTACTGTATGGACAGAGAAAACGGTGAATCGATGAAGCAGGTGTTGGTGCTTTGTACGGGGAATTCATGTCGCTCTATCATGGCTGAAAGCTTAATCAATGCTTTGGGTAATGGGCATTATCAAGCTTACAGTGCCGGTAGTGAGCCAGCTGGCTACGTTCACCCAGAGGCTCTGGCTACGCTGAGCCGTCATGGCGTGCAGGTGCATGACCCCGTGAGCCAGTCTTGGGATGATTATGCCGAGCATTCTTTTGATCTGGTAATCACGGTTTGCGATAACGCTGCTGCAGAAACCTGCCCTGCGTTTCCAGGCGGATTCGAGCGGCTGCATTGGAGTACACCTGACCCGGCCAGTGTGACAGGCGATGAAGCAACAGTGCGCGCTGCATTTGAGAGTGCGTACGCACAATTACACGAGCGCGTGACGAAAGAGCTTTTGTAACAGCCAAGTCAATGGTTAGCCGCATACCAGTGCAACGTTTTTACTTCAATTCGGAAATTATCTATTGCCCATGAAAATTCAAACCATGCAGTGTGACGCACTATCCCCTGATATTGCCTCGGTAAAATTAGTCGAACAGGTGCTATTGGCGCCAGCAGACGACGAGGTGCAGATAAGGGTTTACGCCTGTGCTGTGAACTTTCCAGACTTACTAATGATTCAGGGTAAGTACCAATATAAGCCCGAGCTACCCTTCGCGCCGGGCACAGAATTGGCCGGGGAGGTGATCGCTGTTGGGTCTGCGGTAGCCGGCTACAAAACGGGCGACCGTGTCATGGCTGGTGTGCGTTGTGGCGGTTTTGCTGATGCGATCAATGTGCCTCAGCAGGCGGTCAGCCATATTCCCGTTGATGTTACCTACGCGAAGGCGGCCAGTTATAAGGCCGCCTATATTACGGCCTACGTTGCGTTGGCGATACGCGGTTCATTGCAGCCCGGGGAAACCCTGTTGGTACATGGGGCAACAGGTGGCGTTGGCATGGCGGCAGTCGATCTGGGCAAGCACATGGGTGCGACGGTAATTGCTACAGGTGGCACGGATGAGAAGCTCTCAATCGTGAAGCAGCGCGGTGCAGATCACGTGATTAACTATACGCAGGAAGATGGCAACTTGGGTGGCTTTCGCGAAACTGTCAAAGAGCTCACCGGAGGGCAGGGCGCTGACGTTGTTTTCGATCCCGTGGGAGGAACCGTATTTGACGAATCCATGCGTTGTATCAACTGGGGTGGCCGTCTACTCACCATCGGCTTTACCAGTGGCGTGTGGCCGCTGGCTAAAGTGAACCATATCTTGATCAAGCAAGTTGCCGTGATTGGCGTGAGGGCGGGAGAAATCGGACGCAGGAATCCGAAGCTGGGTGCCCAGATCGACAAAGACTTGTATCAGCTACTCGCCGACGGAGCGATAGACCCCTATGTTTGCGCGGCATTCCCTCTAGATCAGGCAGTGGCAGCAATGAAGATGCTGGAAGAGCGCAAAGTCGTCGGTAAAGTAGCGGTTACCATGAACGGCTATGAGCCATGATGGATTCAACGTTTGTCGCCGTTTAGCTCGCGCTCAACGTTCATTGAACGTCTATCGCGGCGTATGCGGATGATATCGCGCACTGTGGTGAGTCAGAGGTGAGAGAAGGGCCGGGTAGGATCTACCCGGCCCATACAGTCTGTATTAGTAGGCGCTAAGCGTATTGGTTGGCAGGCTATCAGCTACATCATCAGGTACAAAGAAGTCTCTGAATAGGTCGGCGCCGGGTTCAACAGCGTACTGGTCGAAATCAGTGACGCCTTCCTCACGCAATACGGCCTCGTCGATATAAAAATTACCGGTACAGCTACCCGAGTCGCGGCACAGTATTGTGTACGCAGCATCGGCCATAATGGAAACCAGTCTGCACCCCTTCGTCATCTCGTCGTTGCCCAATACATTGCGAACAGCGGCGGTATCAATGGCGGTAAGTGGCCACAGTGAGTTCACTGCGATTTTATCGGGGGCGAGTTCACGGCTCATGCCCAACGTACACAGGCTCATTCCCATTTTGGCAATCGTGTACGCCACGTGTGGCGCAAACCACTTCGCGTCCATATCCAACGGCGGCGCAAGATTCAGTATGTGAGCGTTCGTGCCCTGTTTCAAAAAGGGTAAGCAAGTTTTGGATACCAGGAATGTGCCGCGCGTATTGATCTCATTCATCAGATCATAGCGCTTCATCTCGGTATCGAGCGTGCCGGTTGGGCTGATAGCGCTGGCATTGTTGATGCAGATATCGATACCTCCAAAGGTATCAACGGTTTGCTGCACAGCAGCTTGCACTTGATCCTCGAAGCGAATGTCACACAACAGCGGCAGCGCTTTGCCGCCAGCGGCCTCTATCTCTTCAGCGGCCGTGTAAATGGTGCCAGGCAGTTTCGGATGTGGCTCAGCTGTTTTGGCAGCGATGGCTACATTCGCGCCATCTTGTGCTGCACGCTTGGCGATGGCCAGACCTATGCCGCGGCTCGCACCGCTGATAAACAGGGTTTTTCCTTGTAGGCTCATAACGGTTTCTCTCAATCAGTGAATTAAATCAGGATTTGCCCAGAAAGTTGCGTAAGGCATAGTTGGCAGTCGTTTTTGCCACAACCTGATTGTTGGTGTCTTTCAGCTGCGCTTCCAGCACGAAATCAAAACGCCCTGACTCAGCTAATTCTTGGTTCATGGCTTTGGCCATTTCGCTATCAAAGTGAGCACTTGCGGTGATCTCTGTGAGAGCTGGTTTGAGAAACTCAATCTTCAGGTCTCTCACCACGGGTTGAAATTGAACCGGGTCGGCTAAGTGCTGGCTTACCACCATACCGCCAAGTATCTCACCGGCGGCAAACAGTACGCCTGCGTGAATCATCCCCACATGGTTGCAGGTTGAATCATTGAGTGGCATTGATACCTTGAACGACTCATCCGAGAGTTCGAGTACCTTGAGCCCAAAAAAGTCGTATAAGGGGCAGCTCTTTTTGTATTGGGCTTCGGCCTTTGCGAGTGCAGATTCCATCATTCATTTCCTCTAGTAAAGCGCGTACCGGGTGGGGGCGGGCTTTCTGCTGAGCCGGCGAAGCATTGTGCTTTGGACATCCAGTCTGTTGCAACTGTCCCCTGCACTACAAGATTAGTGTCTTTGATATTGCGCACCTGTGTTACCACCTGGCAGAACTCGGTTGCCGATCCCGATATATGTTCCTGTTGCGATTGCTCACCAAACTCCCACAGCTCGCCAGACGGTGCTGATAGTGTTAGCCAGGGCATTGGGCCGGGAGGTGATTGCTCTCTGCAGGCGTAGGTCCAGCCGTAGGTGTTCACACCCAGAATGACGATATTCTTGATTCGGTCAGCATCAACACGAACTACGCCCAGTTCATCATATATTTCCTGACCATGTGCCCAGGTTTCCATCAGGCGGGCCGTAATACTCGAGCGCGCGCTCATATCAGGTCCAGCCCACTTTAGCCGCAGCTTAGGATCGCATTCTGCAAACCGGGGTGCCATTTCTGTGAAGAATGCATGCCAGGTATCGAGCAGGTCCCTGCCGGATAGATTGTTTAGCCATTGTCGCTCGAATACCTTAAGCGAGCTTTGCCCCGAGCTCGAAAAAACTTGCTTGATAAACTGGGAAAACGACGCCTCGTCAACTAACGATTCGTTGGCGGCCCAGTTCCAAACATGTAGATGTTGAATAACGTCGTCAAAACTCCAGCCCTTGAACTGGGTGGATTGCGCTAGCTCGTTATCGCTTAGTGGTAGTAGCAGCTCATACAACGCTCTGGACTCAGCCAGAAAGTCAGCAGCTTGAGGGAGTTTGACTGCATTCATGCGTGAGATTGTCTCCTTTGCTCATTGCGTAGCGTTCGTGCGCGTTCGTCTTGCATCAGTGCTTGCATAGGATCTTGACGTGGCAATCTAAGGGGTCCTCAGTGTGATTGAAGCGGGGATAGATTCCAAGTGTCTGTCCGTGTCATGCAGGCACAAAAAAGGGGCCGCAGCCCCTTCGATTCACTTTGCTCAATCCTAGCGCGGGTGGAGTATCACGGGCAGGTCGGTATAGCCCATAACGAAATTGGACTGTACGCGTTTGGGTTCGCCTACCATCTCAATATGGGAGAAGCGCGCCAGCAATTCTTCCCAGAGTATGCGCAGTTGCATCTCAGCCAAGCGGTTGCCCATGCAGCGATGAATGCCAAAGCCAAAAGAAACGTGATGGCGGGCACGCTTGCGGTCGATGATAAATTCATTGGGCTGGTCTATGACTTCATCATCACGATTTCCAGACACATACCACATCACAACCTTGTCGCCTTTCTTGATCAGCTTGCCGCCCAGTTCCACGTCTTGTGTTGCCACACGTCGCATATGGGCAAGAGGCGTTTGCCAGCGGATAACCTCAGATACCATGCTGGGAATCAGTGAGTGATCGGCTCGTAGTTTATCGAACTGGTCTGGGTTCTGGTTCAGAGCCACAACGCTGGCGGTCATGGAGTTACGCGTGGTGTCATTACCGCCGACGATTAGCAGAATGAGATTCCCCAGGTACTCCATGTCATCCATGTCAGCGGTGGCCGGGTCACGGTGCATGAGTGAGATGAAGTCCATCTTGGGTGGCTCTTGCGCCCGCTTTTCGCGTAGCGCCTTGAAGTACTGTAGACACTCCTGCAACTCTTCGAAGCGCTGCTCTTCGGTTGCCCCGGAGAATCCGACGGTAGGCGTGGAGGTGGCAGAATCCGACCACTGGTGCAGCTTGTGTCGATCCTCGAACGGGAAGTCAAACAAAGTGGCCAGCATCATGGTGGTAAGTTCAATCGATACCTTGGGCACCCAGTTAAACGGTTCGTTTACGGGCAATTCATCAAGTAATGCACAGACACGGGTGCGAATCAGAGTCTCCCACTCAGACAGCTGATTGGGCGCCACAGCAGGTGACACAACCGCACGCTGAACATCATGCTTGGGTGCGTCCATAGCAATAAACATCGGTGGATCAAAGTCGATGGTGGAGTCACCAATCACGATAGTTGGCTCGGACGAAAACAATTCGTGATGCGAATCCACGTACACGATGTCATTGAACTTGGTGACCGACCAATACGGCCCAAATTCTTCACTATCAACAAAGTGGACGGGGTCTTCCTTACGGAGGCGCTCAAAGTAGTCCCAGTGAAGGCCTTGTTCAAACAAATTGGAGTCGCTTGGGTCTATTTGATCCAGAGGGATACTGTAGGCGTTGGGTATGATCGCGTTCATTGTGCTTCCTTTTTATTGTCGATCTTGCGGAGTACTTGGTTAATATTCAATCACATCAGAAGTAATAGTTATAGACCAGTTTCAGCAGTTCGCCGACCCGTGGTGTTTTGTGCCAAGATGCTGGCTTTCGATGACACGCTTATCATTTCTAGGAGCCTTCCCACGTGCTGCTTCGACAGTCTTTAGCCTACTCCCTCATACTTGCCTTACTTGTAGGCTTGGCCGCTTGTGGTGAGCCACAGCGATTCTCAGTATTGCCCGCAGAATCCACCGTGCTGGCATTTGGTGACAGCATTACGTTCGGTGTTGGCGCTGCACCGCAAAGTAGCTATCCCGAGCAACTAGCCGCCAGCACAGGCTGGCGCGTGGTCAATGCAGGTGTTTCCGGTGATACCGCTCGTGAGGCGCGTACGCGGCTGGCCGCTCTTTTGACCCAGCATCAACCAGAACTGGTGATCGTTGAGCTGGGTGGCAATGACTTTCTTCGTCAACAGCGTCCGGCGCAGGTAAAGGGCTTTCTGCAAACAATAGTGCGCGAAGCTAAAACCTCGGGCGCACTAGTCGTGCTCGTGGCTGTGCCGCGCCTTTCCATGCTTAGGGCAACCGTGGGAGCGCTTGAAGATGCTGATTTATATGCGCAGCTCGCGGAGGAAGAGCAGCTGATTCTGGTGCCCGATGTACTGTCGGACATTTTGTCTGATGAATCATTACGGGCCGATGCCATCCACCCAAATGCCGACGGCTATGCCGAGTTTACGCAGGGTATTTTGGCGGTGCTGGACAGCGTGGGTCTGTTGGGTTCAAGTTAATAGTGCTATTTGCGCTGATCGTCGTAGCTGTGCCATTTGCCATCGTCACTCTTGTAGAGGTTGAAGCGCTCGGCACACTGCGTCTCGGGATCTCCACTACTAACCCCCGTGGCGCCTGAATTGTAGTTTTTACCGCGCACACAAACGCGCATATTTTCCTCGTTCTCCGCTAGCTTTTGAGCATAGCTGGGATTGTTAGACGACTGATAGGGTCCAGTGTAGTACCAGTACCCTGCACCGGCGATGATGGCGAATGTGAGGAGTCGTGAAAACATGAGTTCTGATCCTGCTCTGGCGTAGCGAAACTGACTTTAGTGTAGTTTATCTGCGGGGAACTTGTCAGCGTGGGGTTTGCGCGGTTACGCTGCTGGGCTATCGCTTACAAGCCGCAACAAATTCATTCCCAGCCCACAACTTTACTGGAGACCACTATGAACTCTGCGCTGCCCTACAGTGAAATCATCAAGGTTCGCTTTCGTGACACTGACTCTCAGGGGCATCTGTATTTTGCCAACTATCTGGTGTTTGCCGATGAGATAACCGGCTTCTACATGTCGCAACTGGGCTACAACGCCTCCAACCCCGGTGATGTTCCGTGTTACATCTTTACCGTGAACTTGAACTGCGATTATCTGGATGAGTGTAAAGCGCTGGATGAAATCAGGGTGTTTACCGGTTATACCCGGCTGGGTAACTCGTCGGCAGAGGTCGCATTTGAGTTATACCGTGAAAGTGATGATGTGATGCTGTCAAAGGGCAGCTTTACCCAGGTATTTGTCGACAAGAGCACGCGTAAATCATGCCCGATTCCAACGGCGTTTCGAGCCTCGGTTATTGCCAGGCAGCCTGAACTTGCCTGATTCTTGCACATCTCATACGCGCCGCGTTGCGTATGTTGGTGTGAGAATTCTAGTCAGGGAAAATTATGCCTGTTAATCCTAATCCACAGGGCAAAGGCCTGGTGCCAGTGCTGGAGCATTGGGAAAGCCATCAACCTAATCATGTGGTGGCCAAGCCGCCTCGTCAATTGTTGGGTGATTACCTGATATCGCTGCTGATCCTATCAGCAAACTTCGGCTTTAAGCCCGTTCCGGAGCGAGGTTATTTTTTGTATCTATGTAATGGTCAATGGCAGCTATCGATGATCGCCCCTTGGGAATGGTCTAAGGCATCCAATCGCTTGTATGCCGGTGAGTGTCAGCTGCGCAGCGACATGACATGGCAGCTGACGCCTTCGGAAAATCTGCAGGAGTATCCTGAGTTGGTCGCGGCGCTCGAATCATTTCAGGCGGGGTTTATTGAACTACTCAATAGCGACGCGCCATTGGAAGATGATTTGCCTCTCTATGTGGCCAGGTTGCCGTTTTATCAACGACTACTCGCAACGGGACTGTCTGCTTCGGTGCGCCAGTCAACGCGAGCAGCCAAGCAAGAGGGCATCAGTGCCAGGCGCTGGCTCGGCAGCGTAAAGGCAGACCAGCTCACGCTTCTAGCTGGCAGCACAGCAGTGCCAGGCTAGTGCCCGATCAACATCAGTTAGGGCAGTAGGGCGCATGGAGTCTTTGGAGTTGTGGCAGTACATTGCCATCGCGCTATTGTTCGTTTGGGGTGGGTTCGTACGTTCGGGGTTGGGTTTTGGCGGAGCGGTGCTCACCCTGCCTTTTCTTCTTATGGTTCATAACGCACCGTTAGTGTTCCTGCCTATTATCGCTATCCATCTCCTGTTTTTTTCGGGGCTCACATTGGTGCAGTCACATTGGCGTGAGCGTGGCTTGAGCGCCGCCCAAAAAGAGCAGCAAGGCACGGTAAATTGGACATTCCTGCGTTACGCATTTCCGCTGATGATCATCCCCAAACTCATCGGTGTTGCTGGAGTGATAACACTACCGGTGGATGTTGTTAGCGGCTTTATCTTTGTAGTGGTATCGGTGTATGCGGTGAGCTATATCCTCGATCGTCCGTTTCAAAGTAACAGGCCATGGCTGGATAAGGTGTTTCTAGTGCTTGGGGGCTACGTGAGCGGTACATCGCTAATCGCCGCGCCGCTAGTGGTGCCAGTCGCTGCGAGTCACGTTCCCAAGAATCAGTTACGCGATACGCTTTTTGTATTGTGGTTTGTACTTGTGGCTTTGAAGTTAGTCGCATTTGTATGGACGGGAATCGATCTTCAGTGGAAGCAGCAGCTCTGGCTACTACCCTGCGCGGCAGTCGGTCATGTCATTGGCCTGCGCTTTCACAAATATACGCTACAGTCCGATACCAAGGTGTTCTTTCGGGTGCTGGGCGTGGGTTTGCTGGCGGTGAGTGTGGCCGGTATTGCGCGCAGTATTTTTGCCTGAGCGTTTTTCTGCTATTTCTACTAAACTAATACAATGTATCTTCTTTCGATTCGGTGCTAAATCATGTTGACAATTCGCCCTCTGCTGACTGCTGTTCTGCTCGTAACGATCGCCTCCACCGCTTTTGCGCAAGACAAAGTGCTGATGGAGACCGACTGGCTGGAATTTGTAAAAGGACACAAGGGTAATGCTGTGGGAGCCGAGGTTCGAGAAGCCGACCGAGATGCCACAACGGGTGGCACAAGACTAGTCATTGCTATTCCCAAGGTGGCGATGGATGACCCCACAATGATGGAAGAGGTGAGGGTGGTGGGTCAGGCTCCCAAAGAGATTGATCTACTGCCAGACTACGAGTACGAATGGGTCGATGATTATGACAACGACTATTACGGATTGATCATCAAGTTCAGTGAAGACACCGAATATCCCATTCGCTTGTTTGTAGAGTCCAATTCAGGTTTTATCCGCTAGTTCGCCTTTGACGATGCTGCACCCTGCAGCACCTTTGTTGTGCCGGCAAACGGCACAATATTGAGGGCATCAAAAAGGTCTGCAGGCTGATAATACTTGTTGCCTTTGACGACTAACACCGCGCTGTCCAGAGCATCCATACTCTCCAGTGGGTCATCGGCCAACAATACCAGATCAGCATCTTTACCCACGGTCACCGAACCACTGCGGTAGGCAGCCCCCACCAGTCGCGCTGAACCGAGCGTAGCCAATTCCAGCACATCGATCGGCGCTATGCCGGCATCAGCGTAGTCAATTAACTCCTGTTGCAGAGCTAGCCCTACGCCGGGATGGTCCGTACCCGGTACAATCCATATGCCTGCATCGTGCAGCTTCTTGACCATTGCAGAAAACGCTTGCGCCGACAGGTTGTAGTCGTCGAGTTGATCACGGGGAATGTCCATCTCGGCCCCGAGAAAACTGCCGCGTAAAAACTGTGGAGGTAGATTTTCGGCTATCCGCAGGTTCTCAGGGTCAACAATGTTTTCTCTGCGCATGTACATTGATCGAAAAGTCGAGAGCGTGGGGTCTACAACCACACGCTGGTTCTTCAGCTTTTGTACGAAAGCGTTGACACGATCACTATCAAGGTCGACCTTATGCGAATTTTCCGCAGGAATACTGAAGCGCAGTTGCTTTCGCGTATCAATAGATTCGCCGCCCAGGAACGTGAGAAACAGCATATTGATATGCTGGATCTCGTCGAAGCCGGCATCTACCGCTTGTTCTGCGTTCATGAAGGCGGGAATGTGCCCACTAACACGCATACCACGGGTGTGTGCGTGCTGAGTAAGCTCAGGTACCCACTCTGGACTGATAGAACTATACAATTTGAGCTGCGCATAGCCATTATCTGCAAAGAAGTCGATCGTGTCGTGCGCTTCTTCCAGGTCTTTCACGGAACGTCCTGATGAGAATTCGCTGAATTGATCCATAAATCCCGAGCGATACAGGTTAGGGCCAATCACTTTACCGCTGTTGAATTGCCGTTCGACGCGCATGATCTGTTCGTGCGCATTGCCGATGTCCCGAACGCTGGTAACACCTGCCGCGATGTAAAACGCCCCTTCGGGGCTGTCCAGATGCCCGTGCATATCCCACAGCCCGGGAATGAGAGTTTTGCCGGTGGCATCGATTATTTTATCCGCTGACGCGGTAGGGGAGTGGTCAGTAACAGCAATGATTGTTCCATCCCGTAGCAACACATCCTGCTGTGTGAGTAGCTGCTTTTGCACTACATCAACGACCCGCACGTTGCTGAATAGCAGTGTGTCGTAATCTTGCGCCAGTGCAGTGGCCATGGTTGCCATGTGTTCGCGCTGGGCGTCATTCTTTACCTCAGCCAGTGGCTCTAGTGCTTTCTTGCCCAGTCCTTTACGGATATGCCCTCCACTGGGCTCGCCAGTGGCAAAGATATTCAGATTCTCATCCATCCAAATGTAGTCGGGCATGAGGTCGAGCCCCTCTAGCGCATAGAGGGTAACGCGCTGTTCGTTTTCTCCCTGCTTGATCAGTCGTGTGCCAACGGCTTCGGCGGTGGCGACACCGCGCGGGAGCAACGAAACTTCCTTATTGTCGGCTGAGAGTATCGCGCGCATCAATGCAGTAAGTGTTGCGTCATCGTGATCTGCAGGCAGATAAAAGCCCGCTTCGGTAGATTCCCCTGTTTCCTTTAAACTCGTCCAGCGTGCCACACCATTGCTGCGCTCAAAGGATTCTTTGATAGGTGCACCAAAGGCAGAGATACCCTCAATGTCTATTTTCACTGGATAACCGCGCGCATCCAGAACAACAGTCTCTTTTACTGAGTAGCGCCTATTATTCCAGGCTAGCTTGGTATCGGCGTTAAGGTGAAATCTGTCTTTTTCCTCCACGACTGTTTGGCCCATCACGCCTTTTTCATTGAAGGCGGTATTCTCGATTATTCGCGACTGGGCGCTGACGCTGGTGCACGTCAGAAGAAGTAGCAAAGCCGAAGCAAGTTTTAACACGGTATTCCTCACAATATTCCAAGCTGAGGCGGCATTCTAGACGGCATTGGCGTGAATAACTATTGCGGATAAAAGTCATATAAATCAATGGCTTGTGGAGGGCTCTTTTCGCCTCTATTGATCTAGTTTGAGGCTTGACTTAAACCGACGACATCCCTATAGTACCGCCCCCTACGCGCCTGTAGCTCAGCTGGATAGAGTACCTGGCTACGAACCAGGCGGTCGCACGTTCGAATCGTGCCAGGCGCGCCATACAAAAAAGCCTCACCCTTAGGGTGGGGCTTTTTTGTATGTGGTGTTTGGTCGAGCGAACATGCTCCGTTTCAAGACAGGTGAAGTGCAGATTAGGTCGGCAGGAAGGGGGCTGACCCACTCCGAGTACAACGGATCTGAGGCTGAGTTGGTTAACTTTCTGCAGATATGGATCCTGCCAAAAGAGACTAATATTGAGCCGCGCTATGACCGAGTATAAGAAGTACAAATGGGGTGTCGAGAGTAACTGATCGGGCAGAAAATATTCGCGGAGCCTTAAATGGCGAAAGACCACTCGCGCAGTGCCTTCCTTGTACGTGTCGCATTTGCCGCCCGATGTACCCTTGCTTTGGCGATTTCAATCTATGACAGCGATTCAACGCTACACTGGACGCGGTAATAACGAATTGTATTCGATACGCGGCAGTGGCCCTATCAGGAATCCGTCAATATCCCGAGGGCGCCCGGTTTGCTTCATGGCGGCTGCCCCCGTTATTGAAGCGCTCAATGCTGTTTCGGAGTGATGACCGGCAAGTGAAGGTGATACTCGGTTGATTATCCGTTGCCCTGAGCCCGACGCAATTATACAGCGGTCCAGCCGCCGTCTACCTTCAGGCTATCTCCTGTAACCATTCCCGAGGCCGGGCAGGCGAGGAACAACACAGCGTTTGCAACGTCATCGACGTGGCCCACTTTGCCCATTGGTATGCGCGAGATAACATCCTGGTGAAATTCGATGTTCTGGAACATTGGTTGGGTCATGGGTGTCTCAATAAATGTCGGCGCTACTGAATTGACGCGAACTCCCGAAGGCGCAAGTTCAACCGCCATGGCTTTGGTCAAGCCTTCAATCGCGTGCTTTGTCATGCAGTAGACGGTGCGGTTGGCGGCACCAACATGGCCCATTTGTGAACCCATATGAATGATTGAACCCGAGCCTTGTTTTACCATGATGCGGGCAGCTGCTTGTGCAGCAAGGAATCCCGCGCGTACATTCAAGGTCAGCATCAGGTCCAGTGTATCGGTCTCCACATCAATAAATGGCTGTGGTTGATTAGTGCCAACATTGTTAACCAGGACATCCAGTGTCTCCAGTCCGGCAAGTCGATGCAGAAAAGTGTCTGAGGTGACATCCTCAGTCCAGGGCTGAATTTTACCGGGGTATTGCTCAGCCAGGCTTTCCAGGTCTTCAGATGTTCGTGCCACAGCGATTACATCGGCTCCGGCAGTTGCTAGTGCTTCTGCACATGCGCGGCCTATCCCCTTACCTGCACCCGTTACCATGGCAAGTTTACCGTCTAGCCGAAAAGGATTGGATTGTTGTGTTACAGCCATGCTTGTCTCCGTTGGAAGTTGTTTTTAGTTGGGGTGGCTGCCAGTAGAATATAAGTGCACATCTCGCTCAATTGCTCGAGGCACAGCGCTCTTTGTACCGGGTTCTGAGAACCACTGGTGCTTGCTCACACCCAATGAGTGAGTGACTCCTTTGTATTGACGTACTTTAGCGTTACCTCCGCTCGCATTAATGCGTGTGGCCAGCGAGTAGTTCCAGTCAGGCATTGAATAATAGTCTCTGTCAGACATGTGAAGCGCCAGAGGCGTACGGATCCAATGCGCAAAATTATACCCCCCAATCAGTGGCATCAGTCTCGCGACACGGGCGTCGTGATCGATAAAGGTCGCGCCACGGGCGTCGCGCTTCATTGTATAGTCTGCATCCTTTATGTCGCCTACATAGTGATTCAGCGCAGAGTACATTTCGCTGTATTTAATCCTTCTTGCCTCGGCCACCGTTGCTGCCGTCCAGATTTCTTCTTGCCAGTCCGGCGAGTTTGTATCTAATGTGCTCAACCAATCGCCCGGCCATGGAAAGATAAAATCAGGATTTACTGCTCCGGCCACACCGGTGTCAGTACCTGTCCAGCTGCCGTCTCCCGACATGAATGCCTGTTTCGAGGAAGCCATCGGCCCAAATGTATCGGCCTGCGTAAATCTGTCTGGTATGTTTCCCGACCAGATGGATGCGCTGTAAAGTTTTTGGGCAAAATTCGGATTGTCCCCGATGATGGCAAGCGCCGTAAGTGCAACATCACCACCTTGAGAGTGCCCCCAAAGTGACACCCGCGTCAGGTTAAAGCGGGTGGTTGGTGCTGATTCGGGAAGCCACTTTGCCCAGTCGAGGTGCTGTAGGCCCTTCAGGCCGGCGATTGCATTGAGAACATCAATTGCATAGAAAACAGGTGACAAATAGCTGCCGTTCCCCCAGGCATCGCGGTAGGCCATACCATCGGCCCTCGTGCCGTCTATGGTGCCTCGGCCCCGGTATCCCACAGTCACCACGGCGAACCCTTCTGCGACCAAGGCGTGCGAGACAGTGCCTAGCAGGGAACTGTGGTTATCGCCGAAGTCCCAGGCGACAGCTTCCTCCCTGCTGATCCAGCCAGGTGCCATAACGACCACTGGATATCCGGTAGAGGGGGGCGCTGACGTCGGTAAGGCCAAGCGGCTGTACAAGGCAAGTTGATTTGATTGGTAGCGCATGTTGATCGTTCTTTGTAGATCGGTCGCGGTGTACGGCCCCATCAACTCAAAAGAGCTTCCATACTCTCGTTGGCGCATAGCCGGCACAGTGAGTTGTTCAAGTGACTCTACACATACCATCGGTTCTGTAATGCAGTTAGGTTTGTATGGATTGGCGAATAGACCAGGCACAGGTAGCAAGGTCACTATTAGCAGCAGAATGCGGCGTATCATCGGCTCCCCCCAAGAATTAACGAACGGATCGTGAAGCAATGAGGGAGTATACCCGATCAATTGCATTCGAAGTCAAAGATAGTTAGCATCGGAAGCTGACGCCGAAAACTAAACTGCTGGGGAGCTAAATATTGTGGTGACATATCTTAAAAAGGGAGTCTCAATCGAGGAGGCGCAGACTCAGGACACTAAGGTCAGATCCATTGTCGAAGACATCCTTAAGAGGATTGAGTCAGCCGGTGATGATGCCGTTCGAGAATACTCGCAACAGTTTGATGACTGGACCCCATCCAGCTTTCGGCTCTCACAGAGTGATATTGATGGTTGCTACGCAGAGCTGGATCAGCAGGTTCTAGATGATATTCGTTTTGCGCAGGAACAGGTGCGTAACTTTGCGCAGATCCAGCGCGATTCCATGAAAGACGTCGAAGTTGAAACGCTACCTGGTGTTACTTTGGGCCACAAGCATATACCAATGAACAGCGTTGGCTGTTATGTGCCTGGAGGCAAGTACCCGCTGGTGGCTTCTGCTCATATGAGTGTGGTGACTGCTAAAGTGGCGGGGGTGGCGCGTGTTATTGCCTGTGCGCCTCCGTTCAATGGTACACCTAGCCCTGCGATTGTGGTTGCTATGCATATGGCAGGCGCCGATGAAATTTACTGCATGGGCGGCGTTCAGGCAGTCGGAGCCATGGCACTTGGCACTGAAACAGTCGCCCCGGTTGATATGATCGTTGGTCCGGGCAACGCTTTTGTGGCCGAAGCCAAGCGGCAGCTCTTTGGCCGGGTAGGGATCGACCTTTTTGCTGGTCCCACAGAAACCCTTGTTATTGCTGATGACACCTGCGACGGAGAGCTGTGCGCGGCGGATCTTTTGGGGCAGGCAGAGCATGGGCCCAACTCACCCGCGATTTTGCTGACTAATTCCGAGGCCTTGGCAGCGGAGACAGTTAAGGAGATTGAGCGTCAACTCACTATCCTCTCCACGGCTGAAATTGCCGGGGCTGCCTGGAAAGATTACGGACAGGTAATCCTTTGCGATTCCTACGAGGAGATGGTTCAGGTGGCAGATGAAATTGCCTCGGAACATGTTCAGGTGATGACCCGTGACCCGAACTATTTTTTAGAGAACATGAGTAACTATGGCGCTCTTTTCCTGGGTCAGGAGACTAATGTGTCTTATGGTGACAAGGTGATCGGCACCAACCACACTTTGCCAACCAAGAAAGCTGCGCGCTATACTGGTGGGCTATGGGTAGGCAAGTTTATCAAAACCTGCACATTTCAAAGAGTTACCCCAGAGGCTTCCGCGGTAGTGGGAGAATATTGCTCAAGATTGTGTGCTGTTGAAGGCTTTGCCGGCCACAAGGAGCAGGCTGACATTCGTGTGAGACGCTATGGCAAAGGCGGGGACTAGTACCCGGAAAGAGAATTTTGCGAGCACCAAGCGGCACGTTACGTCCTATGACGTAGCGCAGCACGCAGGCGTTTCGCAATCAGCTGTTTCACGTTGTTTCAAGCCTGGGGCCAGCGTTTCCAAAAAAATGCGCGAGCTGGTGATGGCCTCTGTTGAAGAGTTGGGATATCAGCCCAATGCGATTGCCAGAGGCTTGATTACCCGGCGCTCGAACATAGTGGCAGTAGTCGTTTCCAACTTACACTTTTACCCGGAAGTTGTATCTGAGCTTAGCGAGCGTTTTGCAGATCGCGGCGTGCATGTGTTGCTATTCACACTAGATCACGAAAGCGACATCAGTCGAACGCTTAATCAGATCTGGCAGTACCAGGTCGACGGAGCGATCGTAGCCGCTAATCTTTCGTCCGAAGAAATTGCTATTTTTGAAAAGAGAGACGTGCCTCTGGTTTTTTATAACCGATCCTATGAGGACGTCCAGGTCACCTCGGTCAACTGCCACCAGGTGGAGGGTGAGCGTTCTTTGATTAACTTATTGCTACAGAGCGAAGGCCACCGATCCTTTGCCATTGTCAGTGGCCCGCCTGACTCAATTATCAGTATGCAGCGTACCCGTGGCGCGCTGGACCGCCTTAGGGAGGGCGGTATAACTGACGTTACTCAGGTTACTGGAGACTATGGCTACAAGTCTGGTCGCCGCGCGGTGCAGGACACAATTGAAATACGCGGTAGTGTGCCCGATGCGGTAATCTGCGCCAACGACATGATGGCTTTTGGTGTGATGGATGAGCTGCGATTCCACCTTGAGCTTGACGTTCCAGGAGACGTTTCCGTGGTCGGCTTTGACGGAGTGCGCGCTGCATCCTGGTCGAGCTTTGATCTTGCGACGATCGCCCAGCCCGTTGAGAGCATGACCGAGGCCGCGGTATCCATGTTGATCGACAGGATAGATAACCGCGATCTCCCGCCCGAGAAGCGGCTCTTTTCAGGTGTGCTGCGTCGGGGCAGCACAATACGAAATTAGGGCTTTTTTTGACTGCCAACTGCATTCGAAGTACAAGCCTGGTTCTTTTGCCAGGAATGATGTGTGACGCATCCCTTTGGTCAAAACAGACCGAAGAACTCGGGGATCGCTATACCCTGACAGTGGCTGACATCACAAAAGCGGACACCATTGCCGAGATCGCTGAACAAGTGTTAGGTGATTCCCCCGAACACTTTGCGCTTGCCGGATTGTCGATGGGAGGAATCGTTGCCATGGAAATGTGGCGCCGGGCACCTCAGCGCATAGAGCGCCTTGCACTTCTGGACACCAACTTTCGTAGCGACTCAAACGAGCGTAGGCGTGTGCGCGACAGGCAGATAGCCGATGTGGCAATGGGAGAGCTTGAGGTTGTTCTTCGTGACGAGCTCAAACCCCAGTACCTTGCCCTTTGTCATCAAGAGAACCTGGTACTGCTGGAAGAGGTTTTAGCAATGGGCCTGGCACTAGGCCCAGAGGTTTTTTTACGTCAGTCGCTCGCGCTGCGCGACCGGCCTGACAGCACTGAAACGCTTTCATCTATCACCTGTCCGACCCTCGTCTTATGCGGTCAGGAGGATAGGCTTTGTACGCCAGAACTACACCGGGAAATGGCACAATTAATAACTGACGCAGAGTTACAAATAATTCCAGCCTGCGGCCATTTGTCTACCCTTGAACAGCCGAAGCTGGTCAACCAAGCACTATCGCACTGGATCGATAATTGAGAGGAAGCAGCGATGAAAAATAGTAGCGATCGAATTCTGACGACACATGTGGGGAGTCTGCCCCGTTCCAAGGCCGTAACGGATGGCGTTTTCGCCAAGGAAAACGAGCAGCCTTTCGATCCTGACAGCCTGGCGAAAATTCTGTCTGTAGCGGTAGATGAGGTCGTAGCCAGGCAGGTGAAGGCAGGCGTGGACGTGGTTAGCGATGGCGAGATGAGCAAAATCAGCTATGCAACCTACATAAAGGATCGCATCACGGGCTTCGACGGTGATAGCGAGCGTAATCCGCCAGCGGACCTGGAGGACTTTCCGGGCTTTCTTGAGCGACAGGCTGGTTCCGGGGGTACGCCGAGCTATCGCCGCCCCTGCTGTGTAGGCGATATCAAGGTTAAGGACATGGCGCCTTTGCAAGAGGACCTTGATAATTTTAGTGCAGCTGTTGAGCGCCATGGCCCAACACAGGGGTTTATGAATGCCGCCTCTCCAGGGGTTATCGCGCTCTTTCAACCCAATAAGCATTACGACAGCCACGAGGCTTACTTGTCGGCACTGGCTGAGGCCATGCGTGCTGAGTACGAGGCAATAGTTGCCGCGGGATTTATTCTTCAGCTGGACTCGCCAGACCTTGGTCTTGGGCGTCATATGCTTTTCAAGGATCGGCCTGAAGAGGAATATATTGAACTGGCTAACCTTCATGTAGAGGTGCTGAATGATGCGCTGCGCAATGTCCCTTCCGAGATGGTTCGTCTCCACGTCTGCTGGGGTAATTATGAAGGACCACATCACTGTGACGCGCCGATGGAAACCGTTCTGCCAATTGCAATGAAGGCAAAGCCTCAGGCGCTTCTTTTTGAGTCCTCCAATCCTCGCCACGCCCACGAGTGGGAAGTGTTTGCAGATGCGGATATCCCCGAGGACAAAATACTTGTGCCCGGTGTACTGGACTCCACCACTAACTTTGTAGAGCACCCACGGTTAGTGGCTCAGCGCATTATGCGGTTTGCTGACATAGTCGGCCGGGAAAGGGTGATTGCCGGAACTGACTGTGGCTTCTCTACCTTCGCTGGTTTTGGTGCTGTGGATGAAGATATTGTCTATGCCAAACTTGGTGCGATGACTGAAGGCGCTGCCATAGCTAGCGCCCAGCTTTGGAAATAATGATATGAGTATTAGCCTGAAGGCTCGTCTGGCGGCACGAGACACCTTGATCGGTACATTCGTCAAAACGCCGTCGCCCATGATGTGCGAAGTATTAGGTAAAACTGACCTCGATGTATTGTGTCTTGATGCAGAGCATTCCCCTTTCGATCGCGTTGTACTGGATCAATGTTTATACGCCTTGCGCAGTGAGGGTATGCCGTCGCTGGTACGTGTGCCCTCGGCTGCTGCCGAGCATACGCTCAATGCACTGGATTGTGGCGCTACGGGGGTAGTGGTTCCACATGTTTTTACACCTGAGATGGCCGAGCGGGTAGTGGCTGCAGGGCAGTTTGGAGCAGGGGGGCGCGGATACGCAGGTTCCACGCGGGCTGCAGGCTACACGACCAAGGGGATGTCACAGCATCTATCAGACAGCGCCGGGTCATCCGTCATCATCGCGCAAATAGAGGATTTGGAAGCACTCGATGCCATCGATGAAATCTGTGCGGTGGATGGTATCGACTGCTTCTTTATTGGCCGTATTGATCTCACCGTAGCGCTGGGTGCCAGCTCTCCTAAAGACAAGGTTGTTGTCGACGCCGTAGAGCGAATTTGCAGTGCTGCTAAAGCCGCGGGGCGCACCGTGGGGATGTTCATTGGTGATATTGAAGAAGTCCCCCACTGGCGACAGGCGGGAGCCAGCCTTTTCCTGTTGTCTTCAGATCACTCTTTTCTATTGCAGGGCGCGCGGTCGCTGGCAGAGAATTTCCGCGAGCTTTGAAGTCCTTCGGTTAAATCTGGTAGAACTCGGCTGCTGTGTCGTAATACATGCTGCGGCGTTCTGCAATGCTAAAGCCGGCAGTGATCTCATCGTAGGCGTTCCAAAGAGCATCGTAGCTGCTATAGAGTTTGTCGACGGGGAAATTCGAGCCTAGCATCACGCGCTGTGGGCCAAAAATCTCAATAACGTCCAGCATGATGGGGCGCAAGTCCCGAAC
The DNA here is from genome assembly GCA_039990395.1 of Halioglobus sp. Taxonomy (GTDB): domain Bacteria; phylum Pseudomonadota; class Gammaproteobacteria; order Pseudomonadales; family Halieaceae; genus CALINF01. The sequence continues at coordinate 1,672,793 of JBDXFZ010000146.1, read as the reverse complement.
CTGCCAGTCTGGATTGAACATTCCCAGCCCTGAAATCTTGCAGGTGAGCTTGGGTAAGTTCGCGAGATCTTTCATGCCTTTACGCCATTTGGCCAGCCCCTCTGGACTTTGGTCCCAAGGCGAGCCTGCGTGACAAATGGAGATACGTAATTCGGGTACGTGTTCCATGGCTTTCAGGATGCGTGGTGTTTGTGGGGGAATCATCTGGAGGTCGAAAGACAGGCCCTCGCGCTCCAGCAGTTTTAGTCCAGCGATGAAGCCGGGATGCTCCAGCAGCATGTCACTGTTGTGTTTCTTGTCCTCTTCAGCGTGTCGTCCAAGAATCTGTCGCACACCGCGCAACTTGTCATAAGCGCGGTGGCTTAGCAGTTGCTCTTCAACATTTTTTGCGGACAGGTCCGTGGCCGCAACGATGGCTGTCGGAACAGGCGTTTGTTCCTGTAGCCACGCTGTTTCCTTTATTTCATCCTGGAGAGCAGCGCCCACCTGAATATGCACCGATTTAGCTGGAGTGCATTGGTGCGATTCGTTCAGGAAATCCTGCGCGAGGTAATTTTTCTGGATGGGTGTTGGGTCACCAAAGAATCGCTTTTCACCCTTGGCCATCAGCCACGGATAATGGCAGACCTTGAGATTCCAGAGGTGATGATGTGCGTCTATAAAGGGGTTTTTAGTCGTGTACACAGTTATTTCGGAGCCAAGCTTGCTATAAAATTGCATTCGAAGTACATTTTGCCTGAGTTACGCCGTTTTCAAAAGAGCAATGTGTTTCTTGCCGATAATAAAAGCCCTCTCGGAGATTTAAGCTATGCCTTCAAGCTGGACCCAGGAAGCAATGGTAAAGCGACTCGTGCGCTATGATGCCTTACGAGCTTGTCGCAATGCGTTTGTGGATACTTACTCGCCTGGTAGCGATCAAAAAGAGAACTTTACAATCATAGGCCCGGGTGTCGCGGAGCACCCTGACCAGCATGTTCATATCTCTGAGCCTCATGGCTTCAACATCGGGGGTGCTCGACAACCGCCGGGTTGTACTAATTCTCAGCACAGTCACCAGACAGAGGAGGTGTTCATTGTTCAATCCGGGCAATGGGCTTTTCGGTGGGGAGACAAGTGCCAACATGGTGAGGCGGTACTTGGCCCCGGAGACTGCATCAGTTTGCCCACGGATATTTTCCGGGGTTTTGAAAACATAGGGGATGAGGTCGGGTATATTTTCGCGATTCTTGGCGGGGATGATCCAGGCAGCGTTCTGTGGGCCCCTGATGTCTTCGAAAAAGCCGAAGAGTATGGCCTCGTGCTTCTTGAGAACGGCAGTCTGGTTGACACCACCAAGGGTGAAGAGGTGCCCGAGGGCATTGCCCCGATGCCCAAAACGACCCAGGCTCAAATCGATGAGCATCGGATAATGAGCTTGGATGAGATGCTAGAGTGCGTCTATCGGGAGAGTGACCAGCATGATGCTGCCGAGTCCTCTCTCACTGCCGGCATCGAGGGAGTCAGTGAGAAAGCTATTATAGGTCCCGCTAATGCCGATGAGAATATCCCTGCTGGTAAAATGGGATGGGAGCATGGTTTTCATGTACGTCGCCTTGATATCGCAGTTGGGGCATCTTTACCTGTTAACGCAAGACAAGAAGAAGAGGTTGTGTACCTTTTCCGCGGCGAATTAGCTTATCAGTGGGATGGTGGTGAATTGCACATGGCTGAGGGTGATGTGCTCACAGTGCCCAAGCACCTCTTGCATGGTTTCAGTAATACCGGGGCCGAGCCTTTGATCGCTTTTATTGTGCGCGGTGGTAATAAACCTGCAGCACCTTTTCTGGAATCAACCGCAGCTTCGGTAGAAGCGAGTTGCTAGTTATCTTTGAAAGTTTGGTGACTATCCGGGGCTTAGCTCCTTGTTATTGCTGCGTGAGAGCGTAGCTTATGAGCGTGTTGGAGATACTTTTTGGTGCACTCAGTAGCGGTAATGACGAACGCGTAAATACTGCTGCGAAGAAGTGTATAGCCTCGTCTGTAAAGTGGCATTGCGCCTATCCCATTGAATCAATGCAATCTCGTCAGGAGGTTGTGAATGATTTTTTGCTGCCTCTTGCCCGCGCGCTCCCCGATCTGGAGCGTAGAGTCTTTATCGAGATACCTGGGGAATACCGGCAGCAGCATTGGCTGGCTAGTACTGGCTACATAGTGGGAACTTTCAGTGAGTCGCTCTGGGGTATACCGCCTACGGGTCGCACTCTTTTTCTGCGCTTTACAGAGCTGGTTCGAAAAGAGGCTGATCAGATTGCCGAATGCTACCTTATCCCGGATTTTCTTGATGCTATGTACCAGGCTGGTGTGTACCCCCTGCGCCCCTCTCTAGGGCACCCAGGGCAGATACTTCCTCCGGCGACGCTTGATGGAATCTGCGGTGCAGACCGGGACCCCGCCTACAGCGCAAGCACTGCGCAGTTGATCATGGATATGCTTGACTGCCTGCGTAAGTATGACGGTATCACCCTTGAAAGCATGGACCTGGAGACCTTCTGGCATCCGGATTTTTTGTGGTACGGCCCCGGAGGCATAGGCACCACACGCGGAATTACTGGATTCAGGGCGCATCATCAGGGACCCTTCTTGCTTGGTTTTCCTGACCGGGATGTAGATCATCATGCTTGTACCGTCGCTAATGGCGATTACGTTGCGACGGGAGGGTGGCCGCACATGCACGCTACTCATACCGGCGGCGGTTGGCTTGGATTACCGCCATCGGGAAAACACCTTGAGCTTAGGGTAATGGACATCTGGCGGCGCCAGGGTGATCTGCTGTGTGAGAACTGGGTCGCCATCGACATTCCTCATATGCTGGTGCAGATGGGCCTGGATGTATTCGAGCAAATGAGAGTAATGACAAAGAGCGGGGCGCGGCCATGGCAGAATTTGGCGGACTGAATTGGTCCATCCTTGGTATTTACGTGGTTGCGAACCTTGGCCTTGGATATTTTCTAGGCAAGAAAATCGAGTCAGCAGAGGATTTTTTTCTCGGTGACCGAAGTATCCCCTGGTGGGCAATCGGTGTGTCCGTTATAAGCACTTACGTTAGTGCTCTTACATTCCTGGGCGGCCCCGCCTGGTCTTATACTGAAGGCCTGTCGGTAATCGCTATTCACTTGAATTACCCCATAGTCATATTTTTTGTCGTTACCTTCTTCCTGCCCTTTTTCTACAACAGCGGTGTCGCATCAATTTACGACTATCAGGAGAAGCGATTCGGGCCTACCTCTCGTAGCGTCATGTCCTGTGTTTTTTTGATTTCCCAGACACTCACCTCAGCTGCTGTTTTATATGCCACCTCTCTGGTGCTTGAGTTTATTACGGGTCTACAGGTTGAGTACTGCATCGCCATTATTACCTTGGTGGCGTTGGTTTATACCATGATGGGCGGAATTGCCGCAGTGATCTGGACGGATGTTATTCAGGCAGGAATACTTTTCGTGGGCGCATTCATTATTCTTTTTGCTCTGTTGGGCGAGATGCCGCTGCCGCTAGCTGACGCGCTATCGCAGTTGAAGGCCGAGGGACGCACCAACGCCCTGGACTTTAGTCTGGATGTTTCCAAGGTGACTACGGTGTGGTCAGGTGTGATTGCTATGACCTTATTTCATGTAACAGTTTATGGTGCTAACCAGATGATGGTGCAGCGAACACTTGCCGCCAAAAACATAGGTGACGCCAAGAAGTCCTTCATGCTAATGGGCTTTGTCGCCTTTTTTATCTACTTTTTATTCATTCTGTTGGGAGTGCTGTTTTACAGCTACTACGGCGGACGAGAGTTCGAAAATGGCAATACCATTATTCTTGAATTCGCGACTGACTATGGATTGCCCGGGTTGATGGGCATAATCGCCGCAGCTGTCCTTGCTGCCAGTATGTCCAGCCTCGATTCTGCCTTTAACTCCATGTCGACCGTTTCTACGGTCGATTTTTATCAGCGTTACTTCCGACCAGGACAGTCAGGGGAACACTATCTCAAAGTATCGCGCGCGTTTACTGTGTTTTGGGCGTTTATGATCGTGATACCCGCATTAATGTTCGCCGAGAGCGAGGGCTCAATTCTCGAGGTTTTGAGCAAGGTTGGCTCATATTTTGTTGGCGCGAAGCTGAGCATGTTTGCACTGGGTTTCTTCTCCAAGCACACAACTGAGCGCGGGCTGTTGGTCGGTGTTGCCGTCGGCTTTGCCGTGGTTTGGTATGTGGCAACTCGTACAGATGTCGCCTGGCCATGGTATTGCGCTATTGGAGCGGCGGTAAATATGAGTGTGTCGTTATCGGCCAGCTTGCTGCTTGATGGCCGCCAGTCGGAGTTTTCTCCCTACACTGTGCGCGGGCAGAAACAGTTGTTTGTAGAGCAAGGCAGGGCGGAGCAGGAACATGGTTGGTTTGTGGTACCTGGGCGTGTCGATCGGATCAGTTACTGGTTGCTGGGTGTTTTCGCTTTCAGTGTCTTATTCCTGTTCTTTTTTGACGCTATGATCGGATGAGATTTTGATTGAGATGAGTGGTTATCAAGCAGAAAAATCATTGGTACTGGAGTATTTCGACGCGATGGAGCGCGCCAGTGCCTCCACCGTGATAGAAGTAATCGAGAACTATTTGAGTGAGGATTGTCAGTTCTTCGGCTGTCACCCCTTCAATGAGCTGACAGGGCCAGATGCGGTTGCTGCAACGTTCTGGGCGCCATTGTTACGTTCCTTGAGTTCGCTACAGCGGCGACAGGATATTTTCATGGCCGGTACCAGTGAGATCGACGGTGACCGCTGGGTGATGAGCATGGGTCATTTTATGGGCCTTTTTGATGTGGATTGGCTGGGTATACGTGCAACTAAAAAGTTGGTCATGCTGCGTTACGCCGAGTTCAATTGTGTTGAGAATGGCAGGATTATCAAGACGGGGATGTTCTGCGACATTATTGGACTGATGCAGCAGGTCGGCGCTAACCCTTTGCCCCCGCAAACCGGTGCAAGCTTCGTTTGTCCGGGCCCGCGAACCCATGATGGATTGCAGTTAGGAGATCATGATTCGGCGGAAGGTGCATATACATTATCGCTTCTGGATAAAATGATCGCAGACCTGGATCTACTAAATAAATCCGGGGAGGATAATTGTCCTCCCGAATATCTGGCACAAACCTGGTGTGAAGATATGACTTGGTACGGGCCAGCAGGCATTGGCGCAACTCACACGATTTCGCGTTACCAACGGCAGCACCAGTTTCCCTTTCGTGAAGGCTTGACCGACAAAGTCTATAACGGCCATGTCAGCCGATTTGCTGAAGGCAACTATGCGTGCTTCTTTGGCTGGCCAAATTTGTCACACACGCCAACCGGCGGTTTTATGGGCTTGCCTGGCGGCGGGCCAACCCATATGCGTGTGGTTGATGTTTACCGCCGAGAGGGCGAGAAACTGGTGGAGAACTGGGTGTTGATCGATATTCCATTCTGGCTCAAGCACCAGGGGCTGGATATCCTCGAGCGTACGCGTACGATCCTCAATCCCTGATTTAGCCTTCAGCGCCGCGCTTTGTTGAATTCACGCATTCGCGCAAAGACATCGACGTTTAACTGGTGATATACGTGCAGGAGGTCCACCAGCACCCAATTCTCTCGAATAAGACCGTTCTCGCAACGCCAAAAATCGAGGCTGCGCATTGTGATTTGCTGCCCTGAAGGTGCTATTCCAAGCCAGCCGTCACCGGAAACGCTCATATGCATACCGGGCCAAGCGGTAAAGCCTACGTAATCGCCATCTGCGAACAAATGGCCTGCAGCAGCGTCGCCTACCCGGTCCGGGAGGCCGTTCAGGAAAGGAATCTGGTGCCAGTTGCGAAACCCGGAGATACCCCGACCGGTGCCTATTCCCGAAGGTCCATACCAACTACACTTCGGATGCCAGTATCGCTCAAGTTGCATAGCGTCGACACCACCGGAAGCGAAGTTTCCCAGGGCGTCGCACATATCGCTTACGAGTAGCTTGCTGTCAAGGGAGCGAGCTTTATTCCATGGCCCCTCTGTGAGGCCATTTTGTAATGCAGGTCCCGGAACCTGCCATTCTCGGCCTAGGCTGGGTGCCATAGGCCATACGCCAGACTGCATCATTACTTCGGGGATGTCCCACAGTGCCTGGATCTCCTGAATCCTGCCGTCCTCAACCCGGTAAAACTCGTGGAAGCGCATGGAGACCTGATGTCCGGTGGCGGGTATGTCGAGCCAGGGCCTCTCGAAGCTGCCGGTATAGTATCCGCAACAGCCGACCCAGCTGGCACCATGGTCGCTTGGGCCTGCCATCACGATATTGTCTCTTCGCTCCAGGTCGGGTATTGCGATTTGGAGCGGTACAAATGCGTCGTGATACAGCGATTCTGGACCCTCAAGCGCAGCAAAAGGGTGCGCCAGTTGTATGTTTGCAGTGCTGGCGAAAGTGTCTTTCAGCGTCTTCTGAAGGTGGGCGGCGTCGTAGTCGTAAAGCGCTTTTCTAAGCTTGGCGACCACGGCCTTGTTGTTACAATGTAGATCAGTTTGGGCACTCATAAGCTAAAATTGCATTCGAATTCAATTCAATGCAGAGTATCAGAAGCGGTTGCCAGCAGGCAATGTACTCACACCAATAGGAGAGCGTGAATGGCAAGTAGTTTAAGGCCCCTGGCTGCTTTTCTACTTGGTATTGCCGTTGTTAGTGTCGCTGCGGCGGAAGGGCCGAGCCTGTCCGATTCGGTGGAGGAGGGCGCCCGTTTTGAACTGGTGCGTGAAAACCCCTCGGTGAATGGAGAACGCAGGCAGGTCATGCGTTTTGAAGTAGATGGCCTGGAACAATTCGCTCTGGTGCTATGGCCAGCGATGAAAGCGCCCGAGCAGGGCTGGCCAAGCATTATTTTTAATCATGGCTACCACCCTGACCCACCGCAATATGGACGTAATTCACAAGGAATGAACGACCGCCCGGGAGATTATTATCGTGGCGTCGTTCAGGCGCTGGTTGATCGTGGATTCGTAGTGTTGGTGCCAGACTTCAGGGGGCACAACGAATCAGACGGTCTGGAGTACACGTTAAAAGAAACTCCATCTTCCTACTATGCAAGGGATTCAGTGGCAGCATTTCTGGCCATGGATACTTTGGATAAGCTGGACGGCTCACAGCGGTTTATGCTCGGCCACTCAATGGGCGGACGGGTTACGCTGGCGGCTTTGAACGCCCTGGGCAGCGCGGTTGCATCGGCATCTATCTGGTCGACCATGAGGGTGCCCAGTGAGTTATTAATGCCTGAATCGTTGGATAGTCCGCTTCTGGTTCTGCATGCCCGGGACGACGCAGTTACCAGCGTGCAGGGTTCTGAGGCGTTAGCCCGGATGCTACATTCGCACGGTCGAAAAGTAGCACTCGATGTTTATAACGGTAGCGATCACTTATTTAGCGGCGAGCAATTGGATGAGGCAATTGCTCGCAGCGTGAGTTGGTTCGCAAATAGTAAGAACTAGGTCCAGCCCAACTCGCCCAGGGCCCAGGGCGCATTCCAGATTTTAGTCATCGCACACACCTTATTATTCTCATCCATAGTAATTGCATACACATAATGGGTTTGGGTACTTTTACCGGTGGCGGGCACGGGACCGCCATCGCCTGTGTGCTGGCCACGGAAGGTCGCAAAGAATAGGGCCGTTTGACTTCCTGCGTCCCAAGCGGAGCTGTGTAAGCTGTAGGAGCAACCCACCAGCGGGCCTTTACCAAGACCTGCCATCCACTCGCAATAGTCTTTTACCAGCGCAATATCTGCCAAGGGTTCACACTGGCCACTGAACACCGCGTTGTCCGCTACAAACTGCTTACAGCCTTCCCAGCCTTGCAGATCTTCACAGGCGTGAAAAAAAGAAATGGCATTTTTAAATGCAGGCATCGTTCAATCCTCTTGATTTAAATTATTAATACGGGCGCGTTCTATCTGTGTCATTACGGCCAACTCGTCAAAAACAAGCCACTCTTCTACGACCAGGCCGTTCGCAAGCCGATACTGGCTTTCTGCAAGGATCACGACTGGAGCGCCCGTGGGAGAGCCCCATAAAGATGCGCCAGTATGCGTCCCCGCCACTACCCATCGAGCAGCAACATACTCGCCTTCAAGCATCGAGTTGCTGCAAGTGTAGTCAACGCTGATTCGGGCATCTGGCATTGCGCCCAGAACTTCGATATAGAAGCGAACGATTCTTTCGATACCGTCGTAGTCTTCACGCGCGGACGCGTGTAGCCTGGCATTCTCGGCGTATAGCAGGCGGCAGTCGCCCAATAGCTTTCCGTTCCATATATTCTGTAATGCTACGCGGATGAGTCCCTCGCTCGACTCTGAAAGCTGTGGGTAGGTTGGTCGCTCCCCTGAAGCGTTGACCACACGCTCGTATTCACTGGCCAGCCATCGAGCATGGGTGCTTTCCGGGTCAAGCGGCTTGCTGGCTTGCTTCCTTGCATAGTCGTGCGGGTTTACGCCAAGTTGCTCGGCTAGCGCGTAGTTATCCCTGACCAGCCATTCCTCGATGATTCGATTGCCCTTGCAGACGCAGTGGGCGATCACTTGGATCTGTGCCTGTTTCCCTGTAGCTGGACCGAACTCGCTTGGCCCCAGGTTGGTCATGTTAGTAGTAATCAGGTGAGAGGTATGAAACCCGTCTTTGTCGTTGCCTCCCCAGACGATGTTGTCAGCATGTAGTGTCCGGTCCGGGAAGCCCGAGAGTGTGCGAAGCGTGTTCTGGGTAACTTCCTCGGCGCCCTCGGTATAGCCGGCCAAGGTGTATACGGGGCAGCCTTCGGAATAGTAGTCCATGCAAAGACCAGTTTGCTTGCCCTCCCAAATCCGATAGGTAATGCGCAGGATATAATCGACAATGTCTATGAATTCGGAGTCGAATCCTTCCATTTTCCCCGTCTTGGCAGACGGCGGTGCACTGTCATAGTGGTTGTTCACCGTAATCTCGCTGTATTTGCATTCGAAGTCAAAATAGTACGTTAATCAATGACAAACGTCCACACTACTGGCAGGTGATGAAGTCTTTAATCATGAAAGGTTCACTGCGAGTTCGTCTGGCTTAGCTCTATTGCCGCAGGTCTAGCCAGCTTTCTTGATTTGGGGGCTTGCCAGTGGAGGCGTGCCTAGTGCTCGTACACAGTGTTGGTTGTTAAAGGATCATTTAGTTTTCACCGTCGATCTTATGGCGACCGCAGCGTTTGTGATTGGTGGTGCGCTTGCAGCAGCATTTGTCCTTAGCGTTGGTGCGATTCTGTTTGACCTGAGGCTGCCGAGATACAGTGGTAGTAAAAACAAAAAAGGCGGCTGATCGCCGCCAAGTCACACTACTTCACCGCACGTGAAAGGTGTGCCACTCTGGTCATGACTGACCTGAGTGGCAGTTGTTACTGCTAGAACATTGCCCGAAACTTCAGGCCGTAATTTTGAGGATAGAGATAGGACGTCTGTACAACATCGTCGCCGTTGTTGTTGCCACGAGCGAGTACATCACTGTCTTCAATGTTCTCGACAAAAAGCTCGATAGCATAGAGCTGATCAGGTGAGTCCCAGATGAGGCGTACATCAGTCTTCGTGTAAGAATCCTGATCGTGTGCCGGATCTGTTGCCAGCAGGTTAGATGTATTGTACCCATCGGAATAGTAAGTCTGGCCATACACTGTGAACGAACCTTTATCGCCAAGTTCAAATTGGTAGGCTGCACTTGCTCCGACGGTGTACTCAGGAGACCACGGTGTCGTTTCTCCGGACTGGTCTACAAACGCCTGTACCTGCCCTTTGTAGAGTTGGTATGGGTTGGTTTGTCCGAAGCTACCAAACTCTGAGTCGAGGTAGGCGAAGGTGCCGGTCAGGGTCAACCCATCAATAGGCAACCAGACTGCGTCAAGCTCGATGCCCCATGCTTCAATATCGCCACCATTGTCTGAAAATGTCAGTACGATGCCGGTATTAGGGTCGATGCGCTGACGTTGAGTCAGCAGGTTGGTGTACTCTGTGTAGTGAAGCGCGCCATTAAATTGCAATGTGCTGTCCAGCATTACAGTACGGAAGCCGGCTTCTATAACCTCAGATTCCTGCTCATCGGTGGTGGCGTCTGTGCTTGCGGAGCCTGAAAGATAGCCAGTCGAAGCTGTGAGATAGAGCATTATATCTTCGCTCAGATCATATTCTGCCGCCGCCTTCCAGGTGACGTTGTCATATTCTCCGTCCTTTGGGCTCTCCACTGCATCTGCGGCACCGCAATTGTAGGTAAACAGGTCTTTGGCATTTTCTGGAAGAATTCGCGGTGAACTGCCAGCCACCCCGTCCTTCACGTTTACTACACGATCGCCTGAGGAGAAATTACTTCCGCCACAGTCGGCGGACTTGGTTTCATCGTTGTAACGAATACCTGCAATTAGTCTAAAGTCGTCAGTAAGCGAATATTCCCCCTGCCCGAATACGCCCCAGTACTCAGTATCGATACGCACGGCATTCGCGAAAAATCCGTTGAGCAGCGTTTCATCCGAAACAATGTCTGTTCCCTCAAGAATTGTAAACTCGCCTTGGTCTGTTTCGATAACCGGCCTTGTTGAATCATCCCTGACCGTCTGTTGATAAATATAGAAGCTGTTGTAATCCTCGAGCTCAGAGTAATAAGCGCCTGCCGTCCACTGCAGGCGGCCTTCCGAATTCGACGTCAGTACGAATTCCTGCGACCAGCCTTCAGACTCTTCGAGGTAACCACCGTTCGAGTTTGGGGTTGGGCTAAAGTCGAAGTCGAAGTTGATATCATTTTCATAATCGTTGGCAGCGGTGATGGAGCGCAGGCTGAAAGCACCGAAGTCATAAGTGAAGTTAAGCGAATATGTGTCATCCTGAAGTTCGACAGGGCGGATGTAATCCTGGCTTATCTCCCAAGGGTCACCGCCAGGTCCATTAGAGGCCGTGCCAAGCTTGCCGGAACCTCTAACTGGGTTTTCACAATTTCGGACGGAGCCAAAGGCGTCTGTCAGTCCATCTGGTGTTTCGTTGCGACATAGAATGGTATATCCGAATAGCCCCGCCTCGTTTCCATCTTCCTCTACCGAGGTGTAGCGGAAAATGGCTTCGGTGCGATCATTCGGTTGCCACAGTGCCGATATGCGATAACCCTTGTCATCTTGGGCGCCAATATCAGGCCCTGCATCATTTTCGATATAACCGTCACTCTTATCATACATGCCAGCAAATCGCAGAGCGAAGGTGTCAGTAACAGGCACGTTGAAGTACGCTTCACCCCTGATGCGATCAAATCGTTGTGCACTGACTTCGATGCCTCCATACGCTTCGTCAGTCTCGGGTGCGTGGGTGTAGACATTCAGGGCGCCAGCGAATGTGTTTCTGCCATACAGCGTTCCCTGAGGGCCTCGAAGAAACTCAACAGCTCTTACGTCGAAAAACGCTCGGCTTTGCTGAGAAGCTCTGGCTTGGTAAACACCATCGACAAAAGCGCCCACGATGGAGCTGTTGTCGCCAAATGTATTGGTAGAGTTGGCGCCACGAACATTGAATTTTGCATCGTTACCGGCGAAAGCATAGTTAAGGCCTGGTACGAGCAATTCAAGTCGGGAAACGTCGTCGATACCGCCAAGCTGCAGTGCCTGTTCGTTAAAGGCAGAAATAGATATGCTCACGTCCTGCAGGCTTTCTTCGCGCTTTTCTGCAGTAACCACAACCTCTTCAAGGGTGGCTCGCTCCTGTGCATGCAGGGCCATTGAGCCCAACGTTGTGGATGCGGTTAATAGGGCGATTTGCAACGCGATGGGTTTACGGGCAGTTTTCATCATCTTGATTAGCTCCACGGTGATTTTATTTACTTTATATAATGGCACGCTGAATATACGGGTATCAGTCCTCAGATAGAAAATACTTCGAATGCAATTTGTTTGTCAATACTTTGTTCAAACCAATTCTTGTGACCGTTGATGTTTAACAGGTCTCGCTTGTGCCCGAGCAGCGATCTTTAACGGCAGCGCTATTTTATCCATATATTACATAGAGATACGTGATCAAGGCTGGGGCTTCTGCCAGTAAATCCCCCTGCTGTGCTTTAGTTGATCCATTGTTTTCGAAGTCAAAAATGTGTGATAAATTGCTTAAAATGTGCCCGTGCAAGGGTAGGTTGGCCATGAGCAGGTTTTGCGGTGACACTGGTGACGCCAATTAGAAGGTAGCGCCACTCTTTGGCGCGCGGCTGTGCAGCTGAAACAGAGGTGATGCGATGCCATTATCACGACGCGATTTACTCAAAGTTACGGCAGCATCTGCGCTTCTTGCCGATGGGGCAATGGGTGAGGCTGCGCCGGCACCGGGCGGCAGGGCAAGATCATCAACCGACTACGCATCGAGTTGGCGTCCGCGCAATCTCGCCAGGCGACCCAATATTTTAATGGTCGTGCTGGATGATGTCGGTTTCTCTGATTTGGGATGTTTTGGCTCTGAGATCGATACCCCTTGTATCGATAGCCTCGCCAGAGGCGGGGCGAGATTCAATAACTTTCAGGTCACAGCATTGTGCGCTCCAACGCGCGCTTGTCTGATGAGTGGCCAGAATGCTCATAGGGTGGGTGTAGGTAATATCGCAGAATGGGGCAGGCCCCTGCCCGGATATCGGGGATATATCCGTGAAGATGTAAAGCTTCTCCCGCAGATGCTTGGTGAGGCGGGTTATAACACCATTGCTGTTGGCAAGTGGCACTTGTCCATGGTCAATGATCAGGATGCCATGGGTCCTTTCGATCACTGGCCTACGGGGCGCGGATTTCAGCATTGGTATGGTTTCCATGGCTCTGCGGTGGATCATTTTCACCCCGAATTGTTTCGGAATCACAGTCAGATCTTCCCAGCCAAAGGCGAAAACTACCACCTGACCAGCGATCTCGTTACGCAATCGATCAATTATATTCAGGATCATCGCGTCGCTACTCCCGAAAAACCCTTCTTTATGTATCTGGGCCTGGGAGCCTGTCATTTCCCGTTCCATGCGCCTGATGACAAACTCGGCAAGTACCGGGGTAAGTATTCGAAAGGGTATGACAGTATGAGAGTCCCTCGGTTTGAGCGACAGAAGGCGTTGGGGGTTGTGCCCGAAAATGCGCTGCTGACTCCCAGGCCTGATGACGTTCCAGGGTGGGATCGCTTACCCCCGTCGGAACGCGCCTTCAGTGAGCGTACCATGGAAGCGTTTGCGGCGATGCTTGATCATGCTGACAGTGAAATACAGCGACTGGTAACGACGCTGCAGCTCATGGGTGAACTCGATAATACGATTTTGATGGTGATGTCAGACAATGGCGCCGGTGGTGGCTATCATCGGGCAGGGGCTTTGGATGTTCGGCGGATTGCGTACATTGAGCCAGAGACCGTAGAAGAAAAAATGCGGGGATTGGATCTCGTTGGTACTGAGCGCAGCAGCCCCCTGTACTCAACGGGATGGTCGCACCTTGGCAACACCCCGTTAAAACGGCGCAAAGGTGACACCTATGCCGGGGGCACGCGCTCGCCCTTGATTATGCATTGGCCAGCGGGTGAACTTCAGCTAAACGCGGTCAACAGTCAGTATCACCATGTGACTGATGTTGTCCCAACCCTATTGGAAATGGCCGGTATCAAGGCGCCACTTCCCGAGCCGTTGGACGGTATCAGTTTTGCCTACACCTTGGATGAGCCGTCCCAGCCGACGCGAAAGGAGAGGCAGCACTATGAAACTGCTGGTGACCGTGCAATCTGGGCAAAGGGCTGGAAAGCTGTCACCGTACATCAGTCGGGAGACCGCTTCGAAGATGATCAGTGGGCGCTTTATCACGCCGAGCAGGATTTTTCTGAAGCTGCAGACCTCGCTGAAAGTGAGCCAGAGAAACTTGTTGAGTTGATTGCACTGTGGGACAGGGAGGCTGCGGCAAATAACGTGCTACCGTTAGATGACGACCTTGATGGTCTGTATGCAAAGGTTGCGCCGCGAGCTCGAGCCAGTTACGAATTCTTCCCTGGTCAAACGCGATTTAATCGTCTGACAGCACCAGACATCTTCAGGCATAGCTTCAGCATGGAGGTAGCTCTTGAGTTACCGGACAATCGGGTGAGCGGAGTTATTCTTGCGTCGGGTGACAGTGCGGCCGGCTATGAGCTTTTCATGGTGAATGGGCATCTTCACTTTGTTTATATCTATACCCGAGAGGCGGTGCAGCGATTTTCTACCAGTGCCCCCTTGCAAGCGGGTACACGAAAAATCGTTATCAATGGTCAAGTTGATGGCAGGGGAACTGGTCTGCTGTCATTTACTGTAGATGACAGCAGCGTGGGCAATTTGGCTCTCCCAAAGATGTGGCACGTAGAGGCGCTCAATGCAGGGATTCGCTGCGCCGAAAACTGCGGTGCGCCGATTAGTTTTGACTATGTCGACAGTAGTCCTTTCGAGGGCAGATTTGAAAAGGTTCTGGTTAAGCTGTCGCTGTAATGACCCGCACTCTTTAGCAAGAAAATTTGGGCGCTAAACCGTCATAAAGCGTGCCTGGCACTGTCGCGCACGTACAGCCTACACTTCTATAGGAGCGGGTCATGAATGACTTTATTAACAGCCTTACCCAATTTGATACACCGACAATATCCAATGCTATCGAGGTTGCTCAAGGTACGCGCGGTTATGAGCGCTTCACCCGTGGCACGCCTGTATCGGTGATGAATGGCGTTAAAGCAATGTGTGGTTATGCCCGTACGGCGAAGCTTTCAGGCATTAAGCCGCCAGCAGAAGGCCCTGAGATTATCAAGGCACGCCGTCTGGATTATTTTAAATATATGGCAAAAGGTAGCCAGCCCACAGTTTGCGTCATTGAAGACATAGATGCCCCCGATTGTGTGTCTGCATGGTGGGGTGAGGTCCACACGGCCGTTCATTTGGGTTTGGGGATGTCTGGCGCTTTGACCAATGGCGTGATGCGTGACCTAGATGACCATGAACCGGGTTTTCCTGTCGTAGCAGGTTCCATTGGTCCCAGTCATATGTTTTGCCATATCACCGAAATCGATGTTCCCGTAACGGTTTTTGGCTTGGCCATTAGTCCCGGTGAAATAGTGCATGCCGATCAACATGGTGCGGTGGTAATTCCTGAAGACGTTATGCCCGTCCTGGGCGAGGCTATTAAAACCTTATTGAGTAATGAGCAGATAATTATCGCTCCCGCTCGTGAACCGGGTTTCGATATCGACAAGTTAGAGGCGGTTTGGAAAATATTTGAAGAGGCACGAACATGATGAAAGGGTTTGACAAACAGTATTCCGACCTGCCGGACTATATTTTGAAGTGCACGGCCCAGATATGGGAGGGTCGCGATATTGCATCGCTGGACTGGCACTATGCCGACGATATATTCATCCGAACTCCATCAGGTTTTAGTCGCGGTAACGAGGCTGGTAAATCTAACACGATGGCGACACTGGCTGAATTTCCAGACCGACAATTATTTGGAGAAGACGTTATTTGGTGCGGCGATGATGAGGAGGGTTTTCTTTCCTCTCACCGCATTCTATCAAGCGCGACCCATCGAGGTGGTGCGTTTGGCCCTGCCACAGGTAAACGCGTTGTCTTCCGAACCGTAGCCGATACGTTCTGCCGTGAAAATCGTATTTGGGATGAATGGTTGATCCGGGATAACGCGGCGATTGCAGTTCAAATAGGAACAAACCCTAAAGACATGGCGCGTTCTATCATCGCTCGAGGTAATGACAGTTTTCCCTTCACTCCCGACTCTAATGTTGTCGGTTTGTATACGGGCCTTGGAAATGGCAATGAGTGGGGGCAACGGCATGCTTCGATCTTGCAGCAGATTATGAACGTGGAGTTCTCTGTTATCCCGCAAGAATATGATCGAGCTTGTCATTTATCGTTTCCTCGCGGTGAGGATGCTCACGGTTGGGCCGAAGCCGACAGATTTTGGGTTGGACTGCGCAGTGCATTCCCGGGTGCAGAATTTAAAATTGAGCATCAAATTGGCCGCGTGGATAATCTCTTGAGCCCTCGTAGCGCGATTCGCTGGTCGCTAACCGGGTGCCATGAGGGTTGGGGCCGCTTTGGTGCTCCTACAGGTGTCAATGTTCATATCATGGGTGTTAGCCACGCGGAGTTTGGCCCTTCGGGGCTGCGTCGAGAGATTACTCTTTTTGACGAAATTGAAATTTGGAAACAGATACTGCTGCAAATGCCAGCTGATAGCTGATGCCTATACGCAAAGCCCTCCGTAGGGCAGTGCTCTATCCAGCTGAGCTACGGATGGATTGAAAGGAGGTTGGCACCTGAATTTTCCGAGCCCAATGGGGGGCTGATTGCGCCCCCGTTGGCCTGTGCGTAGCTAGTAAGGAGGAAAGGAAGCGAAGTTTGCTGTGGCCACCGCATTGTAGCGACC
This sequence comes from Halioglobus sp., assembly GCA_039990395.1. GTDB lineage: Bacteria > Pseudomonadota > Gammaproteobacteria > Pseudomonadales > Halieaceae > CALINF01. Next base: position 1,656,326 of record JBDXFZ010000146.1, on the reverse strand, counting down.
CTGGTCTTCCTCGTGTTTGCCCTCCCTAAACCAGTAGCATCGCATACACTCAGGCTTCTTCAGCGAAGGATTGCGCTGCCGCTCGTTTCCCCATGGTTCGCTCATGCCTGGCTCGCATCCGTGCATGGCGAGCGGCTGATAGTGGCCAAGTCCAGGTGAGCCAGAACGCAAATATAAACAACACGGTTGGTACCAGCGCGTAGAGGATGCCCAGCCACAGTAGCGCATTGTCGTCGTTTTGCATGCCTGACGATGCGGAATAGCCTGCCAGCGCGAGCAGTGGCAGTGACAGTCCACCGAAGGAAGCGGCGCATTTGGTCATAAATCCATGCACAGCAAAATAGCCACCTGTGCGCGCATCACCCGAGCGCATGGTGTCTATGTCGACCACGTCGGCAAGCATGGCCAGCGGCAAATAGGCAAAAGCGCCAAAACAAAAGCCTTTGGCTGCAAACAAAATATAGAAGGCTAGTATGTCTCCTTGGTTTAGGAAGAATATTGAGACACTCACTATGCTCACCACGACCATAGCGCAAGCCAGCGAACGGTGTTTGCCCCAGCGGCTTGCGATAAGGTCCCACACTGGCATTGCCAGCAATCCGGTGGTGAAGTAGATCAGATAGAGTTGGCCCGGCGAGCGAATACCAATGAAGTCCTGCATGAAGAAGAGTGACAGAGTATTGGTGAAGTACTCACCGCCCGTGATGACCAGTTCAATTGTCACGACTCGCCGGAACAGGCCATTCTGCCACATGAGTCGCAGTGATCGAAAAAGAGGGGTGCGCCCCTCACCTTGCAGTGCCTGTGGCTCAGGGACCTTGATCAGTAAAAGCGCGCAGATTAACGGCAGCGTCAATAATACGGCCCACGCGAAAGCGTCCAGGACTTCCAGAGCGGGCACAGAGGCACCGTCGTTTATGAACTCTACGCCGGCGGGGATGAGGGCCGCACCGATCAGGCCTAGCAGTATCCACTTCTGACGCGATGAGTTGAGTCGGGTCCTATCATGGTAATCGCTGCTGAGCTCTGCACCCCAAGCACCATAGGGTACCAGTACCAGAGTCGAGCCCACTCGCAGCGCGATATACCAAATCGCCAGGTAGATCGCTGTTGCCGTGGACTCGGGGCTTAGCAGCATCCATGTTGCCAGTGTCAGTATTGGTAGGCCGATGCTTATCCAGCTTTTGCGACGGCCCCAACGCGAACGAAATCGGTCCGAAGCAAAGCCGATCAACGGGTCTGTGATTGCATCAAATATGGCCGCGGCACTAATGATAGCGCCAATGAGGTAGAGCTCTATTCCAACGTCGGTGCCATACGCTCGCGGCAACCAGACGCTGAGAGGATATCCCAACAGAGCGAGCGGGAAACCTAGCGCGCCGTAGATTCCCACCGTTGAGCGCGGCAGTTTCGTCCCTGCCTTAGTCACAGCACCCGTGTCCGCGAGACGTTCATTTAGTTGAATTGCTCGGCACTGTGGCGCTGGCACTATTGGAGCGGCGACAGATAGGGATAAGTACGGCTGCTATAAGCAGCTGCAATGCCCCGTACAAGAGAAGGGTAAATAGCACCGTGTTCCCCAGTTCTGCAGTTGCCACCGCAGCCGCCGGGAATATGGATGCCTTGATCATCACGCCCAGATTGATATTGCGTACTATCACTTCGAACTCAATTGCAGTGGAGTCCGTTCTGGATAACCGCAGCAGCCTGGGAACGAGGTGGCCCACGGCAGATAAAAGTATGACGAATGCAACGACCATGAGGACGTTAGAAGTGCCAAACGCAGTAATATTTAGTCGTCCGGCCGCTGCGGAACCAATCACAATCGCCAGTATGCCAATCAAGGATCCCCTGATACTCCATTTGGACAGAGTGGGTGCGCTACGCGGATAGAGGTAAAGGTACACCATGCCTATTGCCAGAGGCAGCAGTAGTGTCAGCGCGATCTCTCTCATAATCTGCGCTTTGGGCATGCTGAAATCGGCTGGTAGGTACTGGCTTATCATTAGTGACAGGATGAGCGGTGTAGAGATCAGGCAGAGCAGGGTTGTAACTGCGGTGATACTGATTGAAAGAGCTGCGTTGCCGCGCGCAAAAAAGGTAAAAATATTCGAGGTGGTGCCTCCAGGAATGGCGGCAATGAGCGCTAGTCCCACCGCCAGACCATCTTGTACCCCCAGCAACCTCAGAAACGTAAAAGCGGCAAGCGGTACTGCCACAAGCTGAACTGCAGTACCCACAGACATCGCAAGAGGCTCAAGTACTACGTCGCGGAAGTCCTTCCCCGTAAGCGTGGCACCCATTCCCAGCATGGCAAGAATGAGTTGGATTGCGGCAAACCAATACTCATTATTGACATAGAAGTTCGCCAAGCGGGGCCTCCTGCTGTTGGTGTTTACGGTGCTGAGCAGTATAAGGCAATAGTGTGTATTGTTGCGCGTGAATCGCCTATGTGCGCTACGAGCTGCGTAGGCAATAATTTTTTTCGCACAGGATGTAACCTTTTCTGGCTCCGATACGAATAGGGAGTAACAACCTAATCAATCGGAGAAGATATCATGTTAAAGAAGACCTTAGTTCTCAGCGCGGCAACAATGCTTGCAGCGAACATAGCAATGGCCCAGCAGGGCGCTCAGTACGAAGTAACGATCACCAACTTGACTGTCGGTCAAAGCTTTACGCCTCAGATGGTACTGACTTATACAGGAGAAGCCTCCATTTTTGAGCTAGGCGAGCCCGCTAGCGAGGCGCTGGAGATACTGGCAGAAGGCGGCAACCCCGGGCCATTGATTGACGAGTTTGCCAATGTGGTCTGGGATTCCACGACCATTGGTGGTTTGATCGGCCCTGGCGAGAGTGCCAGCACGATAATCCTGGGCCAATCAGCCAGAGGTCAGATTTCAGTGGCTGCGATGCTTATTCCTACCAACGACACCTTTATGGCACTGGATGGCGCGGAACTTCCCCGCATCGGCTCAGCGACATTTATGGTGCCGGCGTATGACGCTGGTACTGAGGCCAACGATCAAGACTGCAACAATATGCCTGGTCCCGTGTGTGGCGGTGTGGGGGATGACCTGACACCCGGAGAAGGGGAAGAGGGTTACGTTCACATTGGCAATGGATTTCACCAGCTCGAAGAGGGAAACCCAGACGTTCTTACCCCTCAAAGATACGATTGGCGGAACCCAGTGGCACGAGTTACTGTCACAAGGATAAGAAACTAACTGGATGGCTGAGATAACCGGCCGCTCATTGGGCGGTCGGTGCTGGGTGAAAATGCCACAAATCAATGAGCAGTTGTATGCCGCGGACGAAGCTCGATGGGCTTCGTTGATGGTTGCTGCCCAGAAAGGTGAGCAGGAGCCCTATCGTCAGTTATTGGCTGAGGTCGGCGAAGCGGTATCTCGCTATCTCACCGTCCGATTTGGCGCTCATGCGATGATAGAAGACTGCGTACAAGACGTATTGATGGCCATGCATGAAGGCCGGCATACCTACAATCCCAGCAAAAAATTCAGACCCTGGTTATTTACGATTGCCCGCCACAAAGCGATCGATGCTTTGCGTAAACGCAATGCTCGCCGAGAAGTGCCCGAGGAGGAAGTTGCCGGGGTTTACAGCGAAGATGTGACTGAAGGTATCGACAGGGGCAAGTTGCTGGCTCGACTTTCAACAACCTATTGCGAGGCGGTAACCTTAACCAAGCTTGTAGGGCTGAGTAACGCCGAGGCTGCGGCCAGGCTGCAGATTTCAGAAAGTGCAGTGAAGGTGCGCGTGCACCGAGGTATGCTGCAATTGAGGCAATTTTTGGAGGCAGAACAAATATGAGCCGCGGTGACCTTATTAATTCGCTGTCGGCAGACCTGGAGCCAGTAAAGCCTGTGGCAGGTACCAACTTGCTCACGGCAACCTGGCTGTTATTGGGTGTTGCTTACGTGATGATAGCCGCTTTGGTACTTGGGCCCGTGCGCCCCGGCGTGTTTGAGCAGCTGGTGGGCAACCCGAGATTTCTGCTGGAAACGATATACGGAGTGGGCGTATTCACGCTAGTGGCAATGGTAGCGTTTCGCTCAGCAATACCAGCTGCTTTGACGCGCACGCTAAAACGAGTGGCAATTATTGCCGTGATCGTTTGGGTAGTGAATTTCCTTTACGCGCTTATCAATCCGGCGCTTGAACCCAGCATGGTGGGAAAGCGTCCGCACTGTTATCTGGAAACCTTGGTATACGCGTTGCCACCGATGCTATTTGCCATTTACAGGCAGCAACAGCTATACCCACTCAAGCCGCGCGATAGCGCTCTTTGGGCAGGGCTCGCAGCAGGGCTGATTCCCGCCTGGTATATGCAGGTCGCGTGCATGTACTTGCCTAAACACGTATTGCTCTTTCATATTTTGCCAGGCTTGGCGATGGCGGGTGTGGGGGTCTTGATGTGGCTATTGTGGCAGAGACTTAAAGCCTAGCAGAGCGACTCATACGCGTGTTAGTAGTGCAGTAAACATCGGATTGGCCGTCTGTAGTACAGGCCACCTTCTATATCCCACTGAATTCATACCTATATCTTTGGCGCAAACTGCGCCTTAGACCCTATTAAACTGTGCCGCGGGCTCTTCATTGATATGTGTAGTTGAGTTTGATTGGACAAAATTGTGGTCTTACCAATAATGGTATATTGTATTACCATTAAGAGGAATCTGGTCACCAAGGCTAGAGGCTAACAATGTGTATCTGTGGTAGTGAGGCAGTATTAGATGGGTGATAAACAATCCGTGAGTCGTAAAAGGCTCTACCGTCAGATAGTCGATCAAATTCTGTTATTGATTGATTCGGGTGAATGCCCTGTGGGTAGTCGTCTGCCGGCTGAGCGTGAATTGGCAGACAGGTTTGGTGTTAGTAGGCCTACGATTCGCGAAGCGGTGATTGCTTTAGAGGCCATGGAGCGAGTAGATGTTAGGACTGGCTCCGGAGTATACGTGCTCGAATGGAAGCAAGTGAAAGGAGTTGAGAGTAATGCCAGTCCTTTTGAGTTGCTAGAAACACGGGTACTTTTTGAAGGTGAGGCAGCCGCTCTGGCGTCTTCTATGATCAATGATAAACAGCTCCATTCGCTACGACTAGCGCTAGAAGAAATGGCGCAGGAAAACCAAGCAGAGGCAGTCGAATCGGGTGTAGCGGACAGAAAATTCCATTCCATCATCGCAGCAGCGACCAATAATCGTGTTTTGTCCACCATGATAGAAAACCTCTGGGATGCTCAGGAGGGATTGCACCACATAAAAAGCGCGCGGCAGGAGATCTGTATGGCAGATCAGCAAGTTCGCCTGAATGAGCATCAAGCAATCTACGATGCCCTAGCCAATAGAGACCCTCAGTCGGCAAGAGTTGCCATGCGTAACCACTTTGCGCGGGGTATAAACGCACTCCATCAAACTACCGAGGAAGAGGCGGTGGAGGAAGTACGCAGAAAACTCTCCGAGACTCGTGAGCGATTCTCTTTTAATCGTCTTAATCAGACAGTATCCACTGGCTGACCAGTAAATCTGCTGCCAGCCTAACGATGGCAGACAACTCCGTACCGCCTGTCATAACGATTGGTCAACCTAAGGTGAGCCCTGTCTTGGTAAAATAACGAGAGGGCGGCGTAATACGGTTTTTGTCGTGTTGCCGTGCCAGGGACAATAGATGCTGCTGTTGCGATCAAGTAAATTATCGGTTTGCATTATTGCCATATAAAACAATAACTTGGCGCTCCAGCAAAACACTTGGCTCGGCTAAACCAAAATAATTGGCCAATATCTGTAAAATTGGCTTGACCAAATGGTGAGGTATTGGTTATATTTTGGTCATAACAACGCTATATAAAACTGGAGAAAACCATGTTGTGTCCCGCAACTCTAGCCAAACGCCCCAAAAATAACCTTCGTCGCAATTTTGTGCCCACGCTTTTGGCGGGTGCAGTTGCAGCAGCGATTCCGATGTATGCACAGGCGCAAACGTCTCCGCCGGTTTTGGAGGAGGTGATTGTCACTGGCATTCGCGCCTCGCTTGCCAGTGCGATTGACCAAAAGCGAGACTCAGATAATCTTATCGAAGTCATTGTTGCGGAAGACATAGGTAAGCTGCCCGATCAAAACCTGGCAGAAGTGCTTGAGAATATTCCAGGCGTTCAGATTACTCGTGAGGCCGGGGTGGGTACTGGCGTGCAGATTCGCGGTACTAACGCTAACCGGACTGAAATCAACGGTGTTTCTACGGTGGGTTCGGGTTCTGGGCGCAGCGGTATTGATTTTGAAGACGTCTCTGCAGGCATCATCAACGTTGTTGAAGTAACCAAGGCACCTGAAGCGAAAACGATTGAAGGTTCTGTTGGCGGTACCATCAACCTGAAAACTATACGCCCTCTGGCGCTTACTGAGCAGTTGGCTTATGTGAGAGTGCAGGGTGAACACAGCAGTCTATCTGATGATGGCGATATTACTCCGAGGGTATCTGGTACCTGGGGTAACAATTGGGAGACAAGTGCAGGAACCTTTGGTGTCGTTCTGAGCGGAAGCTACTCCGAACAGGATGTGACAGCATTTCGTCCCCGTTCCGATCGTGACAACTTGATCACATCAGATAGGGATGTTCCGAGCGCCCAAAGCTTCGATTTCTTGCCTATTCAGTTCTTCGTACAGGACTACGACAATTTTGAATATGAAACCAAGAACTTGGTAGGTACCTTCGAATGGGCGCCAAACGATGATGTGAAGTTCTACTTTGATGCTGTGCTGAATGATCAAGAGCGATTACAGGAGAGCTCAAGAATTCAGGCATCTGGTGTGAGTGACCTTAGAACTATTCAAGCGCCTGACACATTTCAATCGGTCAATTTTGGCTCAGGACTCGGCACTATCCAGGCGGCTCTCACGGGGATAATTCCCGTTGAAGATGGTGATAGAGACCCTAATCTGCGTATGTCCACCGACACAAGTTCGCGTGAGTCAACTAGCGAAATGTTTAGTTTGGGTACCGATTTTAACCGCGGTAGATTGTCTGGTTTGGTAGAAATTTCGACTTCTAAGAACGAAACTGATACGCCTGCTTTTAACACCACGCTTAACTTTCTGAATCCAAATGTCGCTCTAAATAGTTCGAATGAGAACGGCACACCGTTTCAATATGATTTGAGAGGGGGCGCGCTGACATGGGGCCTTGCGTCCGGAGTGTATGGTGCTGCAAGCACCGATCAGCTGCTCGATCCCGCAAACTATGCTCTGCGTGATGTAAACCAAGCGAGAGATTACAACGAAAACCAGGAAGACGCATTTCGAGCAGATTTTACGTACGATCTAGACTGGAAAATTCTAACAACGATTGATTTTGGTTACCGCTACAATGAAACGTCCAGCCTGAACGATGATTCCAGGTCAAACGTTGGCTTAAGAAATTTGGCCGACAGTCCAACGGGTGATTTGTTTGCGAGTGTGATTACAAAAGGTCCTGATAATTTTGACGATGCCGATGGTCGCGACCTCTTCGTCAAAGACTTCTTGTTTATTGATCCAGCGAAGGTGAATTCAAACCCCAATGCCGTTCTAGATGTGTTGAACGATGCCATAGCTGCGAACAATGAAATCACCGGTTCCGATCGGCCTCCGATAAGCGAGCCAACATCTACGACCTCTGCGTTTTTCGATATTGCAGAAGAAACAAACGCGCTATACGCACAGGCAAACTTCGAGTACGGCATTTTCCGCGGTAACGTAGGTTTGCGCTATGTAGACACTGATATCGAGTCAAAAGGCAATAGCATTGTTGACGGTGAAGTGTCGCGTACCAAGGCGAAGAGCGACTATGACTACCTGCTGCCACGCGTAAACTTCGTTGCGGAAGTGAGAGAAGATGTACTCATTCGTGCTGGTTGGTCAGAAGACATTCGTCGCCCTGACTTCAACGACCTCTCAACCTCTGCTCAGTTCAGCACTAGCCCAAACCCACCAGTTAGTATTGGTAACGCAGGTTTAGAGCCGGAAGAAGTTGAATCATATGATCTCTCGGTTGAATGGTATTTCTCAGATGCGAGCGTGGTGAGCGTAGGCTATTTCTACAAGGAACGTACCGGCCTGTTCGTAGACACGCAGGAATCGCCTTTCGAAGATCCAACGACTGGATATCGTGACACATCGCCACCTTGCGAGCAGGGAGGTATATTCAACCCCATCGCTGATATTAACGTTTTCGGTCCTGAGCCTGGTGTAGGGGTATGTGTTCCAATCTCGACCACAGTCAATGGCGACGGAGAAACCACTCAGAAAGGCGTTGAGCTTGTGTTCCAATACGATCTTGCTCAGTGGGAGGACCAGTTAGGCTGGGCTTCAGGTTTCGGACTTATCACTAACTATACCTGGCAGGAATTTTCTGGTGGGGATACGTTCCAAGGACCAACCTCTCGCGCTAATCAGGTCTTTACAGCTCTAGGCAACCCAGATTACCAGCAAAAGGCACCACTGCTGGACCTGTCTGAAAATGCCTACAATATTACGGTTTACTACGAAAAGTACGGTCTTTCGGCTAGGGCTCGCTATACATGGCGCGAAAACTATCGTTCGGATGATTTTGGTAGTACTTCCAGTCTTCCCTGGGGCTTCAATGTTGTTCAAGAGGATAGGTCACAGCTCAACGCCAGCATTAACTATGCTTTCAATGAACAGTTAAGCGTTGGAATAGAGGCTGTTAACATCACTGAGGAAGAGGTTGAGCAATCTTGTGTGAATCAAGGTGCGCTGCTGTGTTTCCAGGGACTGACAGATCGTCGCATCACGTTTGGCGCGGCTTACCGATTCTAGGTAGTTGAGTTGATACGTCGAAGTAGAATGCCACTGTTGGTGGTGTTCTACTTTACTTACTAACCCCAGTGCTTTGCTGGGGCTAGTTGTGCTAACACTATCGCCCGACCTCTCATTATTTGTTGAATAGCCGATTCGGTGTACGCAAGGTGCCCGTTCTGGAGAAGCGATTACTATGATATCCAGGCACTTTTCCTTTTCTCTTTTTTTACTCATTTTCTCGTATGGTCCGCTTGCTAGCGCTACGGTCTATGCAGAGGAATTCTTGGTTAAAACTCAGGACGAGTTTCAAAAAGCCGTGGCGCGTGCTGAGCCGGGTAGCACTATCGTACTGAAAAATGGAGTCTGGAAAGATTTCGAGATTCTCTTTGAGGGTAAAGGCAACGCTGAACAACCCATTACGCTTACCGCCGAGACTAAAGGTGAAGTTGTTATCTCCGGCCAATCTAATCTGCGGATAGCCGGTGAGCACCTAGTCGTGTCGGGTCTTGTCTTCAGAGATGGCTACACTCCCACCAATTCAGTTATCGCATTTAGAAAGAGCAAGGGTGAGCTTGCCAACTATTCCAGGGTAACTGAAACAGTCATCGACAGTTTCAATAACCCAGAACGCTTCGAGATGGACTACTGGGTTGCCATGTATGGCAAACACAACCGCTATGATCACAACCACCTGGAGGGGAAGGGTAATAAGGGCGTGACTATGGCAGTGATTCTGAACTCGGAGGCGAGCCAGGAAAACCATCACCGAATTGATCACAACTATTTTGGCCCCCGATCTGTGCTGGGCTCTAATGGTGGCGAAACATTGCGCATAGGCACCAGCGCCTATTCGCTAACTAACTCTTTTACAGTAGTAGAGAATAACTACTTTGATCGCAGCAACGGAGAAGTGGAAATTGTTTCCGTAAAATCCGGGCGAAATCATCTGCGCGGTAACGTGTTCTATGAGTCTCAAGGTGGGCTTGCGCTACGTCATGGCAACGATAACCTCATCGAGGAGAATATATTCTTCGGTAATGGTGCGGCACACACTGGTGGCATCAGAGTAATTAACAAGCGTCAGACCATTCGCAATAACTATTTGGAAGGTTTAACAGGATACCGTTTTGGTGGTGGGCTTGTTGTTATGAACGGTGTGCCCAACTCGCCTATCAATCGATACCATCAGGTGGAAGAGGCGCTGATTGAGAAAAACACATTGGTTAATGTTGACCATGTGCAGCTGGCGGCAGGTAGCGACGAGGAGCGCTCTGCGGTGCCGGTAAAGAGTGAGTTTAGTGATAACCTGATTTTCAATGAAGATAAGCACGACGTGTTCACTTTATTCGATGACATGAGTGGAATCAGTTTTAAGAATAATGTGTTGTATGAGGTAAAGAACCCTCAACTGACGCAGGGATTTAGTAGTCAGAAATTTAAAATGGTGCGTGGCTCTAATGGCTTGCTTGCTCCGAAGTCCGGAGAGCTTGACGGCGTAGGTGCTAAGAGAGACCTGGCTGTGTTGGATAAGAAACAGACTGGCGCGCAATGGTATCCAAAAGCTGATTCGTCTATTCAGTTTGGTGTTGGTCGTACGATTGATGTAAAACCCAATGCGCCAGCGTTACAGGACGTGATAGCGAACGCGGAGGCGGGCGATACAATCCGATTGGCAGCCGGTGATTACGGTGTTAGCAAAGTGTTGAAAATCGACAAGCCATTGACACTGACTGGTGACGGCGACGTGCGCATTGATTTTGAGCGCTCGGCACTATTTGAGATCGTCGACGGTGGAAGTTTACAGCTAAAAGGCCTTTCTATATCTGGCGAAAAAGCCCCGGACAATGTGGGTAACTCAGTGATTCGCACAAGTCGCTATTCAATGTTGGTCAATTACCAAGTCAGCATTGAGAACTGCGAATTTTCCGACCTCGACGTCAACAAATCCTTTACTGTTTTTCAATCTGCCAAAAGCACCATGGCAGATAGCATCAATATTGTAGATTCGAGTTTCCGCGACGTCACGGGCTCTATTCTCAAGTTAGATAGTGAATCTGATGACTATGGCATCTTTAATGCCGACTACGTTCGAATCAAGAATTCCAGTTTCACCAACATACAGGGTGCTGTAGTCGACCTTTATCGCGGCGGCACAGATGAGAGCACGTTTGGCCCTCACTTCTCCCTGACGGGCTCTAAGCTTCAAGCCGTTGGCACTGGCTCTAAGAACAAATCTGGAGCATCCGTTAACCTGCACGGAGTTCAGGTAGCGTCTATCAAAGACAATGAGTTCCTAGACAGCGCGCCCATCAAATTATTTCATACGGTTGGTGATCCAGTGAGTGAAGTAACCGGAAACACTTTTGTCGCAACGTCAGCGCCTGAGGTGATTGAATTACATAGCAAGAAAGAAAATACCGCGACGATAAGCGATAACATTGTGCGAAAAAAATAGAATTAGAATCGAACAGGGTAGTTAGGTTCTAATTCGCAGCTCGGAGTACAAAACATGCAAACAGAAGCTTTTTTATCAGGGGCAGACACTCCAGTCGAAGTTGTCGATGAGGGTATTACTCGCCAAATGCTTGGCTTCAATGATCAGATCATGATGGTTAAAGTCTGGTTTGAAGAGGGAGCTCAGGGCTACATTCATAGCCATGTTCACTCTCAGGTAACCTATATCGAGAGCGGGGTTTTTGATGTAACGGTGGGCACCGAGACTCGTACGCTGGTTACAGGAGACTGCTTTTTCATGGAGCCCTATGCTGAGCATGGCGCTATATGCAAAGAAGCAGGCGTTCTTATAGATGTGTTTAGTCCGCATCGTGAAGATTTCCTTGAGGCTGACAAAGCATGAAACTTAAGAATCTACGCTGGTGGGTAATAGCCCTGATCGCGCTGGCGACAATTATTAACTATATCGATCGTCAATCTCTGAATGTGCTCTGGCCAGCTATCTCCGCGGATCTATATCCCGACAAGACAGATGATGAGCGCAAAGAGATCTATGCGTTTATTTCAGTGGTGTTCGTTTTCTCTTACGCATTTGGACAAGCAATTTTCGGCAAGATTTTCGATTGGGTTGGTACGCGCATGGGTTTTGCGCTATCGATAGGCATCTGGTCAATCGCGACCGCCGCTCACGCTCTCGCTCGAGGCCTGGTTACCTTTAGCATCTTCCGCGCAATCTTGGGTGTTGCCGAAGCTGGCAACTGGCCGGGTGCCACAAAGGGAAATGCTGAGTGGTTCCCTACAAAGGAGCGCGCGCTCGCGCAGGGTATTTTCAATTCAGGTGCTGCGATAGGGGGAATAATCTCTATTCCACTGATTGCTTTCCTGACTGTCTACTTCAGTTGGCAGATGATCTTTGTTCTTGTTGGCCTTGTCGGGTTGCTGTGGCTTATTCCCTGGTGGATTCTGGTTAAAGCTCCACCGCAGGAACACCCGTGGATCACTGACGAAGAGCGGGAATACATTCTTACTGGGCAGCAAAATACCACGTCGGACGATGAGAGCAGCCATGGGGATGGGTACAATCCTTCAACCACAGAAATGCTGTCTCGCAAGCAAAGTTGGGGGGTGATCATCTCCTCAGCCGCTATCGATCCCATCTGGTGGCTCTTTGTGTTCTGGATTCCCATTTATCTCTCCGAAGTGTACGCAATGGATGTGAAGACCATTGGTATTTATGGCTGGGTTCCTTACGTGGGGGCTATGTTGGGTGCTTGGTTTGGCGGGCTATTGGCGCAGAACAGGATCAAGGCAGGTTGGTCTGTTGATCGCACGCGCAAGTTCACTATCACGTTGGGTTGTCTGACGATGTTGCCAACCCTATTGGCGATGGCTGACCCGGGTGAGCCGGTGAATGCGGTACTACTGATGGCAGTGATTCTTTTCGGATTTCAAACCGCGATAGGAAACGTACAGACGCTGCCAAGTGATTTTTATGGCGGCAAAACGGTAGGCACGCTTGCAGGATTTGCTGGTATGGCAGCCAAATTGGGGGCGGCGGCGCTAACGTCACTGGTTCCCTGGCTTACTTCAGGCGGCAACTATACGCCCGCATTTGTTATTGGCGCTGGGCTAGCGGTTACAGCCATGGCCAGTGTCTGGATCTTGTGTCCAAAGATTGAGCCTTTAAAGCCCAAGGTCTAGGGCCCAAGGCCCAAGGCCCAAGGCCTGAAAAGGTAAAGCTTACACATGAGTGTAAGTGGATAGGAATTGAACAGCTTAGGTTAAGGAATTAAGGGGCATGTATCACTGCCCTGAATTCACAGAAAACCGGGCTAAACACGTTATTTTAGGAGTAACACATGACTAAGCCTGTTATTGGTTTCATCGGACTCGGCCTCATGGGCGGCAATATGGTCGAGAACCTTCAGAATAGGGGGTATCAGCTTAACGTACTGAACAGTAACAAAGAGTCTGTGCAGGCAGTCGTTGCCCGTGGAGGATCAGTCGTTGATTCACCGGCCGAAATGGCTGCTGCTTCCGACATTGTGATGCTCTGCGTGACTACGTCAGAAGTGGTTGAGTCCTTGATTTATGGTGATGACGGGATACTAGCTGGCATTAAGGAAGGGGCAGTTGTTATCGATTTTGGCACGTCAATTCCAGCGTCAACACGAAAAATTGGTGCGGATCTTGTGAAGAAGGGTGCAGGCATGATCGATGCAGCACTTGGCCGAACGCCGGCTCATGCAAAAGATGGATTACTTAACATTATGTCAGCAGGTGACGCTGACACATTTGAGAAAGTGAAGTCGCTTTTGGAAGAGCAAGGTGAGAATGTGTTTTACCTTGGACCCCTTGGCGCGGGTCATACGACCAAGCTAATCAATAATTTCATGGGTATGACAACCGTTTGTGCCATGTCGCAGGCGTTCGCCGTGGCAGATCGAGCAGGTGTAGACAGACAACAGCTTTTTGACATCATGTCGGCGGGCCCCTCTAACTCTCCCTTCATGCAGTTTTGTAAGAACTACGCAGTGGATGACGTCAGCGACCTGGGTTTTTCGATCGCCAACGCAAACAAGGATTTAGGCTACTTTCTTGAAATGGTCAATGAGTTGGGAACGCGTGCGGAGATAGCCGAAGGTACGTCAGCTAACCTGCAGGCCGCTGTTGATGCTGGAATGGGTAACGGCAACGTTCCGGAAATTTTTGATTACTTCCTCAAACTCGAAAAGTAACGACAGGTTGAGCATGGCGCCGCGCATCGCATTAATCGGTGAGTGCATGTTGGAGCTAACTAGGCAGGCCGGTGAGTCTAGTGGTCGCTCTCTGCCAATGAATATGTCCTATGGCGGTGACACGCTCAACGCTGCCGTCTATCTTGCCCGTCAGGGCGTTGCGGTTGACTATGTGACAGCCTTGGGTGATGACCCCATGAGCGGGTGGATGGTGGACCAGTGGCGCTCTGAAGGTGTTCATTGCGACCTCATTGAGTATCAAAAGAACGCCGTACCAGGCATGTATCTTGTTGAAACAGACGATGTGGGTGAGCGTTCTTTTTATTACTGGCGTGACAGCGCGCCAGCACGCTACTTGTTCGATGATGCAGCCTCTGTTGATCTACTTTTCGAACGGCTCGCAGACCACGCCTTTGTTTGTCTTTCTGGAATCTCCCTCGCTATTTATAGCGAATCTTCAAGACAGCGTCTCTTTGCCAAGTTGAAGGCCTACCGAGCTAAGGGTGGCAAGGTAGTATTTGATAGTAACTATCGTCCCAAGCTTTGGCCCAGCGTGCTAGTTGCGCGACAAAACTATGAGTCGATGTATCGCCTCACAGATATAGCCTTACCTACTATTGAAGACGAACAACAGGTATTTGGTGACTCGGATCAGAATGCCATTATCGAACGTCTGCAGTCGTGGGGTGTCCAGGAGATAGGCCTGAAAATGGGCCCACAGGGCTGTATGACTGTAACCCAGCGAGCCCAGGAGCTGGTAGCAGCCAAGCGTGTGACGGTAGTCGACACAACGTCAGCGGGTGATTCATTCAATGCAGGCTATCTGGCGGCGCGCTTGAAGGGTTTGTCAGTAACAGACGCCGCTACAGCCGGTCACCAATTGGCGTCTGTAGTGATTCAGCATCCCGGTGCAATTATTCCTATTGAGAAAATGCCACCTTTGCCAGCTTAGGTGCACTACCAGCCTCATGGGCTTATCTGGTTTGCCTTGGTGCTAACCACTACCGTATGCTTTTTAGAACTCGTATGTATCGATGAGATGAAGATGACGACGAAAAAATATCTAACACTACTTATAACGATAGTTGCTCTTGCGATCTCTTCGGGAGCGCAATCGGAAGGCCACCCCAAGCTGCTATTGACGAAAGCCGGTGTGGAGAACATCAGGAGCCAGCTGGGTACTGTTCCTTTGTTTGATGCCTCTCTCAAAAGCGCCAAAGAGATGGTAGACGCAGAGATTACGCTGGGAATTGATACGCCGATCCCAAAGGATTTTTCTGGTGGCTATACGCACCAAAGGCATAAACGCAACTATCAGGTCGCACAGACGGCCGGCGTTCTATTTCAGTTGCTGCAGGACGAGCAATATGCCCAATACGTACGCGACATGTTGTTCCAGTATGCCGCGATGTATAAGGATTTACCGCTACATCCGCAAGAGCGGTCTTATGCGCGTGGAAAGCTGTTCTGGCAGTGCCTGAACGAGAGTGTATGGCTCGTTTCTATGAGCCAGGCCTATGACGCTATACACGACTGGCTCTCTGTAGCTGAGCGCGAACAGCTTGAGGCGCAGTTGTTTCGGCCCTATGCAGACTTCATATCCAACGAAAATACTCAGTTCTTTAATCGGGTTCATAATCACAGCACCTGGGCTACCGCTGCGGTGGGCATGATCGGACTCGTTATGGACGACGAGGAGTTGATTGAGCGTGCGTTGTACGGCGCAAAAGATGCTGCGGGTCTGAATTTCGACCTTACAGACAATGATGGCGGATTTATCAGGGTTCGCGGTGAGCAGCCTGGCTTTCTATCAAATCTGGATGCGCCGTTTTCTCCAGACGGATACTTCACAGAAGGACCTTATTATCAGCGCTACGCTATGTACCCCTTCCTTGTTTTTGCCCGTGCAATGGACAATGTAAGGCCAGAGATGCGAGTCCTGCAGTATAAGGATGGGGTGTTATTAAAAGCAGTAGATGTGCTTTTGAAACTCACGGATGCTGATGGTGAATTTTTCACGCTTAACGATGCTCAGAAAGGAATGTCCTATTACACCCCTAGCCTCGTAGCGGCCGTAGATATGGCTTACTACTATGGAGGCGAGAACCCCCAATTGTTGAGCATTGCCGAAAAGCAGGGATCGGTCCTGTTGGACGAAGCAGGTCTCTCAGTTGCTCTTGGGGTTCGAGATGGCAAAGCGATTCCATTCAAAAAGAGCTCCATGAATCTTGGTGATGGTGCAGATGGAAAGCAAGGCGGTGTAGCTGTCCTGCGCTCTGGCGACGAAGATCTATCCCTGGTTTTTAAATATTCGGCACAAGGGCTCAGCCATGGGCACTATGACAAGCTGTCGTTCTCGTTGTTTGAACAGGGCGATGAAGTACTGCAGGACTACGGGATGGTGCGTTTTGTTAACATCCAGAAAAAGGGTGGTGGCAATTACCTTCCTGAGAATAAGACTTGGGCTAAGCAAACTATTGCCCACAATGCGCTCACTTTGAATGAGACCTCTCACTTTGGGGGGAACTATGAGACAGGTAGTAAGCACCATTCGCAGTTGCACTTTTTTGATGCATCCAGAGATGATGTCCAGATAGTGAGTGCGCGGGAGAGTAATGCTTATCCCGGTACGGTAATGCTTCGTACAATGGCGGTCATCAAAGCGGAAGGCTTAGAAAAACCTTTTGTGTTGGATCTCATGAAAGTGTCGTCTGCGTCTGCCAACCAGTATGACCTCCCATTCTATTTCATGGGGCAACTCATCGACACGAGCTTTGATTATGAAGCGCCGGGCAGTCTCGAGTTGCTGGGGAGTAAAAACGGCTATCAGCATTTGTATCTCGAGGGTAGCGGCGCCTCGTCCTCAGGCAACGCTTCTCTGACCTGGTTGGCGAATGATAAGTTTTATACTCTGACGACCGTTGCAAATTCATCTGATGAGCTTATTTTTTCGCGCTTGGGCGCGAGTGATCGAGACTTTAATCTGCGTAGAGATGCAGCGTTCATGATCCGGCGCAAGAATGCCGAAGATACCGTTTTTGCGACAGTCATCGAGCCACATGGTAGCTACAATCCGGTTTCGGAGTTGTCTCTGAACGCTAACAGCAGCATAGCAAAGCTAGATATTCTGCATGACGACCAGAGCTATACCGCGATAGCCCTTGAGGGTGTGCAGGGCGAGCAGAGAATCTTCATTCTCTCTAATGAGGACGCTTCATCGGATGAGCAGCATCGGTTAAAGTTGGACGGGAAGGTATACAAGTGGACAGGGCCGTATTACTTCTCCAATCACTAGTTAATCAAGCATCTGCAGAGATTGTGCTGGCGCTGTTTGGATATGATTTTCAGTAAGAAATTGATGCGCATGTGTTAACTTGTTGGGGTTATCACTATAGAGCTCGCTCATGATTGCTTTAGTTCCCATAGTGGCCGCGCTACTCGCATTCGGCTCTTACTTTCTATATAAGCGGTGGCGAGACCAGTCGCTACGCAACAGACCATTCCCGGCGGCTTGGCTTGCTATCGTAGAAAACCGTTTACCGATATACGCCGCACTTCCACCGCAGGAGCAGTCGCAGCTGCTGGAGCGGATCAAGTTTTTCATCGATCGAAAGGAATTCTATGGTTGCGCAGGATTGGCTATAACGGACGAGATCCGCGTGACTATTGCAGCGGAAGCATGCCTCTTGTTGCTCAATAAAAAACGACCGGTTTACCCCAAGCTAACAGCGATTTTGGTTTATCCAACGGCTTTTCAAGTAGAGCGAGAGCAGCATCAGGCTGATGGCACTATCGCATCGGGTGCCCAGGGAATGCTAGGAGAGTCCTGGGATAACGGCAGGGTGATTCTTTCGTGGGATGATGTGGAGAAGGGGGCGCGAGACTTTACGGATGGCCACAACGTGGTACTGCATGAGTTTGCTCACCAGTTGGACGCCGAATCCGGGTCAACCAACGGAGCACCTCCACTTCGCCGCAATAGCTATTCAGTGTGGGCTAAAGTTCTTTCTGATAACTTCGACGATCTGGATGCCAGAAGCAGGGCCGGGCTTAAAACAGTAATGGACGACTATGGCACAACAAACCCAGCTGAGTTCTTTGCAGTGGCGACCGAGACCTTTTTTGAGAAGCCCCATCAACTAGAACAGAAACGCCCGGAACTGTATGAAGAACTGAGAACTTACTATCAACTCGACCCGAGGGATTGGCATAGTTAGGGCGTTAGTAACTGGTGTCTCGATTGCTGAGCCTTCGTAGGCTCTACTGCTGTATATCGTAGCCCCCATCTCCAGCCTCACGGAAAACGCGTAAAAAATTGCCGCCCCAGATTTTCTCGATGTCCTGGGCGCTATAGCCTCTGCTCAGTAAACCTTTGGTCACGTTCAAGGCCTCGCTGGCATCGTTGTAACCTTCAACACCACTACCGTGATTGAAGTCGGTTCCGATACCCACATGGTTAATGCCAATGCGAGCGACGATGTAGTCTATGTGATTGATCATGTCATCGACACTGCCCGGCCCGAGTAAATCGCTAACCGCAGTAAGAAAAGCCTTTTGAACATCGGGATCCTTAATTTCCCAATACAGTTCAAAGGGATACAGGTATTCCTCGGAGATATTCACAGCGCGGCGCTCTGCTTTTATAGCGGCCACTAGCTCATCATCAGTGGAGTCGAACAAATACCCTCGAAATGGAGCAACGTGAATGACTCCGCCATTCTCGCCGATTCTGTCAATCTCTTCGTCGGAGAGGTTGCGACTAACATCAGATAATTGACGTACGTTAGAGTGACTCGCAATCACAGGGGTAGTCGATAGGTCCAGTACCTGCAATGTGGCTGGCTTGGAAAGTTGAGAGACGTCGATGATGCCGCCCAACTTATTGATTCTGACTATCGCGTCGCGTCCCAATTGTGACAACCCTTCATGCTCTTGCGTTGCTTCATGCTTGCCGGTTTCCGCGTCAAACACAGGGCGTGATGAGTCCGCGAAGTCGTTGTGCCCCATATGTGTTAAGGCAAATACACGTACACCCTCGGAGTAAAATTCATCAAGCCCTGTCACATCCGCGCCAATAATTCTGGCGTTCTGAAAGCCAAGGATGAGAGCCAATTGGTTGTTGGCGTGAGCTGCCTCGAGCTCCGTAGCTGAACGTACCAGAACGAGATCGTCATCGGGGTCCGCCGCTAGGTCCAAAATGGACTGCAGTTCTTCATCTGCTTTCTTTCGCGCCAGTGCATAACCTTCCACTGTTCGCGGACCAGGCCCTACAGCTACCGCCATGATCACTGCATCGACCCCGCCAGCGCGCATTTTTGATGGTTCTACCTTGGACTTTCCGTCAGCGCCAACGTACCGGTCTTCTTTGCCAGGGATTTCAATATCTGCGTGCGCGTCCAGCACCAAGGCGGCACTGTGAATGTCTGCGGCGCTAACCTGATCTTCTGTACCAGTTGATACCGATTTATCGACACAAGCACCAAGTGCTAGCAGCGCCAAGCTGATTAAGGCTATTTTCGATGTATTTGCCATGAGATCTCCCCCTACTGGACTCACACTATTACACGCTTGGATTGGGTATAAGAAGCTTTTCTCACCTATTGAGCGCGATAACTCAAACAGTAGGGCCAGAGTAGAGTTCTTTTTCGTCGTGTTGCGTCTTTCATCTCCTCAGGTGCCACTGCCTTGGTAGTCTGTGGCCGTTGCTTGAACGTCCCGACACCGACGGATCCGCTAGGGTTGGGGAAGAATTCCACTTTATGGATATGCAAAGATTTCACGAGGAGGAAGAAATTTTTGTGTTATCAGATGCACGAACGCTAACTTGGAGGAACGATAGGCAGCGCTTTGAGAGTTTGGTCGAGCGTGTCCAGGAGTTGGTCTACAATGGCAACTACTCTTTCAACGAATGAGCTCCAGCGTGGGATCCCCAGGTGATGCTTGCAAATATACCTGAGATACAGCTTATCCAAGGCGTGCCGGTCGATGTGAACAATGAATGATTGCAACCAATGCGGTAAATGTTGCCTTGCCTACGGAGGAGGAAGCTTGTCCGCTACGGCAGAGGAGATTGAGGGATGGGAGCTTTTCAATCCGACCATCGCTGAATATGTAGTTGACGGAAAAATCTGGATGGACCCGGTAACGGGTGAGCAATTATCACGGTGCCCCTGGCTGGAGGTGCTCGCGGATGCTTCTAGCTCAGGTCCGGCTAAGTACGGCTGCCGTATTTATCATGATCGCCCTTTGGATTGCAGGCATTACCCGGTGTTAATCGCCGACATGATCCGCGACGGTTGTGAGATGTTGGAGGTTGGTGACGCTGACTCGCCCGACGAGGCTCAGCTGGCGCTGGATAAATTGATGGCTGATAGCAGGCCACCTTTAACGCGATAGCGAAATAGCGAAATAGGGAAGGTTTACCATGACTAGTAAAGTGATCAAATTTGAAGTCGAAAAGGAGACCAAAAACAGCGTGCGCTACAAAGAACTACCGCCAGAGGGGGAAGCGCCAATCGTAGGGAGTTTGTACGTGCAGAAATGGTTCGCAGGTAAAACCCAAACGCTTGAAGTTACGATTGAAAAAAAGGATTAGCCGCAACATTTTTTGTACTTCTTCCCGCTGCCGCAGCTACATGGATCGTTGCGATTTGGTGTGTTAGCGACTGCCGCGGTCTCGCCTTTGTTAACCAGGGCCATCAGTTGAGTAACGTTCACCTCAGATTCACAATCCTCCTTGACCTGCACTTCTACAAAGAGCTCATTATCAGAAGCAAGTGCCAGTAACTCATCTTTGCGCTGTTGTGATCCCACGATGAGTTGTAGTGGGTACTTTTTGCTACCGCTTTTCAGAGAGCCTTTTGTAGTGTATCCATGCCCCTTGTGATCAACGCGGGATTCCTGGCGACCTTTGAAAAAGAATTTGTCAGACATGGCAATGCTTCCAGTGATGATTTGAGAGTAGGGGATGTAGACCGATATCTAGCGCTGTGCTTACCGCTCAGAGGTTAAAGGCACGGTCTGCTGCGCGGATGTTGAGTGCGGAGCATGTTACGCGAACAGTTGGCCAAGCGTAACCCGGATTATTACGGACAATGTTTAGAATCTGTATCGCGAGCAGGCAGTGTTGTGGGTGGGTGAGTTACCAGAACCTAGCCAGAGAAGGTGGTAAAAGCGGCTCCTACGATAAGAAACCCGAGCGTTAACCAGCAGTGAGTCGTCTGCTTTCACACTGCCATCTTCCGTGAGCAGTGTTTCTCCCAGATAGCGCAGTCGCACGGAGCTGCTGAAGCCATTGTCCCAGAGTATGTTGGCCCCCAGCGTGAACGTAGACGTTGTTGACGTGTACCTTGAGACTACAATATGCCCACCTAAGGTAATGCCTTCTACTGTTATGTAAGCACTCGTGATCTGCTAAAGTAGTGGTTTAGGAAAACTTTGGAGCAAACGCCGTGGGAAGTCGTCGAAAACTGGGCGCACTGTTAGCAGCCAGCACTATCACCATATTTCTCAGTGCCTGCACCGATGAAGCGCCAACCGCACGAATAGCTGAAGTGGTGGTGGATGAGGTGGTTCAGCAACCCTATCAGCCCAAGCGCCAATACGTGGGTAGATTGCAAGCCAAGGACGATGTGGCGATTCAGGCGCGAGTGTCTGGGTATGTGTTAACCCGTGACTTTCGCGAGGGAGAGACAGTCAACGCCGGCGATGTGCTCTATACCATTGATGCGTCTGAGTATGATGCTGCCTTGGCCAGAGCCAAGGCGGAGCTGGCGTCGGCAATTGCCAATCAGGCTAATGCTCAGAGGAACTTCTCACGAGGTAACGAGCTTTTGCCGCAGGGCGCAATCTCCGAGTCGGAAATGGACAATCTTACCGCGAAGAAACTGGCCGCTGATGCTGACATAGAATCTGCTGCAGCTCAGGTAACCAGTGCGGAGGTAAACCTGGGCTTCACCACAATAATCGCTCCAATCTCGGGCCGTATTGCCAAAAGTATTGTTAGTGCAGGCGATCTGGTAGGGCCCACTACAGGAGATCTCACCACATTAGTGAGTATTGATCCTATAGAAGCCTTATTCCAGATCAGCGAGGCAACCTATGTTTCCGCGATAGCCGAGCGTATGGGCGGTAGAACTGACCCCGAGGCGCTACGCAATATTGAGGTGACTCTCGAGCTTACCAATGGCTTCACGTACTCCGAGGTAGGGCAGATTGATTATTTTGCCAATCGAATAGATCAGACAACCGGTACGCTCGAGGCACGAGCTCGTATTCCCAACCCCAATGCGGTGTTGGTGCCGGGTCAGTACGTAAAAGTGGTTCTGCAACAAACAGATGAAATTGAGGGCCTCTTTATCCCCCAGGCTGCCGTTCAGGCGGACCAGCAAGGCAGTTTTGTGCTGGAGGTTGATAGCAGTAATACGATTGTGCGACACAACGTTGAGCTGGGTGACCGATTCGACGACCTGGTGCTCGTGAACAAGGGTGTAGAGGAGGGTGACCGAGTGGTAGTGCGTGGTCTGCAGCAGGTACGCCCAGGTATGCCGGTTCAGGTAAAATCGCTCGCTGATATTGAGGAGCAACCCTAAGTGTTTAGCACTTTCTTTATTGAGCGCCCCAAGTTTGCTCTGGTCATTGCAATCATCATGGTACTGTGTGGTTCGCTCTCCATCGCATTACTTCCGGTCACAGAATATCCGGCAATTTCGCCACCCAATATCGTTGTAGCGGGTGTTTATCCTGGCGCGTCGGCGGAGGTCGTCGAGGCTACTGTCGGTACGCCGATAGAGGATGCGGTGAACGGCGTGGAAGGCATGATCTATATGTCGTCCAAAAGCGCCAACGACGGCAGCTATAGACTAACAGTCACGTTTGCCGTGGGGTCAGACCCGGACATGGCGCTGGTGCGTGTGCAAAACCGGGTAAAATTGGCAGAGCCCTCACTACCTGCTGAAGTAACAGCAATGGGGTTGAGCATTGATGAAAGCTCTCCCGATATCCTGAAAATTATCAGCTTTACTTCGCCTGATGAATCGCTTGATTACAAGTTTATCTCCAACTACGTAAAGATCAATGTTCAGAGCGCGCTGGCGCGTGTTGATGGTGTGTCGTCGGCCGATATTCTGGGCGAGGCGCAATACTCGATGCGTCTGTGGCTTGATCCCGACAAGATGGCTAATTTGGCGTTGTCTGTTGCCGATGTACAGGCTGCGTTGCGTGAACAAAATGTACAGGTGCCCGCGGGTAAGATCGGCGCGCCACCATTTGATGGCCCGCTGCAGACTGAATACACACTGCAAGCCAAAGGTCGATTACAAGAGGTGGAAGAGTTTGAGGCTATAGTTCTGCGCGCACGTACAGACGGATCTGCAATTTATTTGCGTGATGTTGCAAGAGTAGAGTTAGGTCAGGCGGATTACAATTTTTACGGAGAAACCAACGGCACGCCGGCAGTCAACATTGCAATGTATTTACTGGCAGATGCGAATGCCTTGGCTTCGGGCGAGGCTGTGGATGAGCTTGTTGCCGAGTTATCCAAATCCTTCCCTGATGGAATGGACTACATCATAGGCTATGACACCACTCGATACGTATCTACGGCAGTACAGCAGGTTGTTATTTCCCTTTTGCAAGCCGTGGCGTTAGTTATAGCAATCACGTTCATCTTTCTTGGTAACTGGCGTGCATCGCTAGTACCAACGGTTGCGATTCCCGTGTCGTTGATTGCGACATTTGCCGTGCTGATGGCCATGGGCATGTCCATCAATACCGTTACGCTTTTTGGGTTGATTCTTGCGATAGGTATTGTTGTTGATGACGCGATTTTGGTAATCGAGAATTGCGACAGACACCTTCGAGAAGACCCATCGATGGCGCCGAGGGACGCGGCAATTCTAACGATGCAAGAGGTGGGTGGGGCCATTATCGCCACCACTCTGGTACTGCTGGCTGTGTTTATCCCGGTTGCGATGTTGCCCGGGATCAGCGGCGAAATGTATAGGCAATTTGCCGTCACCATTTGTGTTGCCGTGGTGTTCTCTTCGATCAATGCGCTCACTTTGAGTCCGGCTTTGTGCGGATTGTTACTCAAGCAGGGCGAGAAGGAAGATGCCGTTTGGTATCAAAAGTTTCAGGCCGCTTTTAGTCGGGTTACCCACCACTACGACAGCGGTGTGCAATGGGTTCTTCGCAAGCTTGTTGTCGTCGGCATAGTCTTTGTCGCGTGGATGGCCGCCATGACATTGGGGGTAATGAACACGCCTTCGGGATTTGTGCCCGATGAAGATAAGGGCGTTTTCTTTGTCAACGTGCAGTTACCCGATGCTTCATCTATTAACCGCACCAAAGCAGCTATGGATAAGGTCAGCGCGCTTCTAAGCGAAGACCCTGCTGTTGAAACAGTCTCTGCCATTACCGGCTATTCGATTCTCACAGGTGCTATGGCCAGCAATGGCGGGACGCTGTTTGTAGTGCTAAATCCTTGGGATGAACGTACTGAGAAATCCGAAATTGTGTTTAATGTGCTTCGCAGAATTAACGCACAGGCATTTGCGCGAGTGCCGGAGGCGCAGGTCTTTGCGATTTCCCCTCCCGCAGTTCCCGGTATGGGTGCGGTCGGTGGTTTGGAGTTATTGGTACAAGATACGTTGTCGCGACCACCATCGGAACTCGCCTCGGTTCTTAACAACTTCATCGTAGATGGCAATCAACAGCCGCAATTGCAGGGTGTCTTCAGCACCTACCGAGCGAATGTGCCGCAATATTTCATTGATGTTGACAGAGTTAAAGCAAAGAACCTGGGCGTTTCACTGAACGAAGTGTTCATGACGCTGCAGGCACAGATGGGCTCGCTGTATATCAATGACTTCAATAAGTTTGGTCAAACCTACAAGGTAGTGATGCAGGCTGAGTCGCGGTATCGGTCAGATCTAGCGGATCTTGATCATTTTTATCTACGTGGTAGTGGTGGCAGTATGGTGCCATTAAGCACGCTGGTTACAACGCAACCCATCCTCGGCCCAGATGTATCCCAGCGATATAACCTATACCGGGCAGCATCGGTTCGAGCTAATTCAGCGCCGGGTTATAGTTCTGGCGATGCGATGTCGGCCGTAGAGAGTCTTGCCGACAAGGTACTGCCTGCAGGTTATCGCATTGAGTGGACAGGTATGGCGTTTCAGGAACGAGAGGCAGGCAACACAGCCATCTTCGCTTACGCTCTGGCGTTGATATTCGTCTATCTGTTCTTGGTAGCACAATATGAAAGCTGGTCCATACCGTTTGCGATCATACTGGTTGTACCGATGGCTATCGGTGGCGCCATTGCAGCGCTGCTGGTTACCGGCGTAGCTCTGAATCTTTATGCGCAGATAGGCTTGGTACTGTTAATTGGAATGGCGGCAAAGAATGCGATTCTCATCGTAGAATTTGCGCGCGAACGTCGGGAGGAAGGCGGCGCCGAAATCCTCGACGCTGCGAGGGAGGCGGGGCGTCTGCGGTTTCGCGCTGTGTGTATGACAGCTATTTCGTTCATCCTCGGCATTCTTCCGCTCGTGCTCGCTTCTGGTGCTGGTGCATTTGGCCAGCGATCGTTAGGCATTCCTGTTTTCGGAGGCATGCTCGCAGCGCTGCTGATAGGCACGTTCTTTATTCCAGGTTTCTACGCCATCGTGCAAGGACTGCGAGAGCGACTCAAGGGTTCTTTGCAACATGATGATAGAGAGCAGTAATCAGCAATGGTGGCTGGAACTTTTTTATCGTGGCACGCTCATACTGAACCTGTTCTGTAGAAAAGTCGGATAGGTTTGTGAAGAAAAACGGTAAGTCTTTTGTAGAAGGCGTGTCAGAGTCCACTGCGGCCTGTTTGTTGGTAATGGGCCAAGGTAGCATCCTGCTGAGTATGACAGGCGCACATTTGCTCATAGCCGCTCAAACAGGCGTCATTGCCGGCGGTATGGCATTTCTTGTTGCGTGGTTTGCCCAGTTCCAACGCTTCTGGGCAATGCCTTTGCTGTTAGGTGTGTGTACAGCCGTGGCCGATTTTTATGTGCATCCTGGATCATTCGGGTCTTTTGCTACCGAAGCCATCTTGACCGGTTGCGTGGCGGGAATGATTTCTCTGGGTGTGGCACTCTTCATACGGTCTAGGAAGCGGCGACCGAAAGCAAGCCTTGAATAACAGGCAGGTGGTTGATGGGAGCCATCGTGGTACCCCGTTTTTTCCTGCGATTCTATGGCATGGATTGGTCAATATGATCTGTCTGAACGCCGGACCCAGGTCTAACGAGGCCTTCCGTCGTTACAATACGAATCTCAGATCAATGCCATGGAAGTGAGCTTTGAGCATGCGAAACAACACAAGACCCGCTTTTTTTGCACTGCAGGGCCTTTTAGGCATATGAGGTGTCTCTCAAAGGGCTGGTGCTGGTATCTACCCTACTTAGCGGGGAAACGCTTAAGGGCACCGATACCGGCCTGACTGACCTCAGGGGGGGCGAGTGGGGGCGATCATGCCCGATGGCTCTCTGGGACAATAAACAAATTCAGTCTGCTATGTTGGTTCTACCGCTCCAGATTAGTCTCCGCGAGGTTGATCTGTCTGGCGGTTAAGGGGATGTAACGTTCCCATGCTTGACGCGTGTCATTGTTCTACTATCAGCAATTGTGGCTTTATAGCTCTATTTGCACAGGAGAACGCATGTGCCCGATCAGAATGTACAACCCATTGTCAGTGAAAAACCGCAACTCGAAGACATCGACCCGGAGGCGATAAGTGCGCCCGAGTTGAAGGCCGAGCTCGTAGGTACGCTTGATACCCCTGAAGCCATTCGCGATCTGTTCATCAGTGGTATTTATCCCTATACCTCCAAAATGGGTGCTCAGGAGTATGAGCAGACCAAACGGGCATTGCAGGTAGAGCTACTGAAAGTGCAGCGCTGGGTTAAAGAAACCGGTCAGAAGGTGATGGTACTGTTTGAAGGTCGCGATGCGGCGGGTAAGGGTGGCACTATCAAACGCTTTATGGAGCACTTGAACCCTCGCGGAGCGCGCGTTGTTGCATTGGAGAAGCCCACCGACCTGGAGAAAGGTCAGTGGTATTTTCAACGCTATATTAATCATTTTCCCACACGCGGAGAGATCGTGATGTTCGACCGCAGCTGGTACAACCGAGCTGGCGTTGAACGGGTGATGGAGTTTTGCACACCCGAGGAGTATCTGGAATTCATGCGTCAGACGCCCGAAATGGAGCGGATGATTACACGAAGCGGTGTCCATCTCTTTAAGTACTGGTTTTCTGTAACACAACAGGAGCAGCATCTGCGCTTCGATAAGCGTGCTAACGACCCCTTGAAGCAGTGGAAGTTATCCCCAGTGGATAGAGCGTCGCTGGACAAATGGGATGAGTACACAGAGGCTAAGGAGGCGATGTTCTTCTATACAGATACCGCGGACGCGCCCTGGACCATTGTCAAATCATCCGATAAGAAAAGAGCTCGCTTGGCATGCATGCAACATTTCCTTTCTACCCTAAATTATCCGGGTAAAAATCTGGAAGTGGTGGCGACAGATCCTCTGATAGTGGGCCAAAGTTCCCACGTGATTGGTCGGAGCAGGCATATTCTTGGGCCCTCACTCAGTACCTGGTAGCAGTTCCCGTGATCTGCGAGCGCGATAGCGGAGCCTAACCGCTTGGGGGGGATGCTGGCACCTTCACATAACAGGCTGGATTAATGAATAATCAACTGCTGAATGTGCTTATTACTCTATCCCTGTGCCAAGCTGAATATTGTGTCAGCACCGCAGTGATCGGGTGGAGCCACTGATTTATCGGCCGCCATAATCTTGACGGCGTTCGTATCAATCTCAAGGTGATTGATTGATGCGCCAATCATAATCTATATAGTGCACGCTGTAGTCTTGGGGCAGTGGCGTGTCTAGGTATGGATTGATGTAGTCGGGCAGATCAGCACTGCGGCCGGAGCTCACAAAATCTTTGGTGTAGAAGTCGAGAATTGAGGAGATCCATATGCGTTTACGTTCGTGGTCGATCCGCAAATTTTTCGTCTTGCTAAAAAATTCGCGAGTTAGTTCGCTCAACGATGCATCGAGCCTTTCAGCTGTAAACGGTTCTTGGGGTAGTCGTGGACAATCGCGAACCATACAGTTTAGTGCAAAGTGCGAGCGTGGCTCATTTAGTGGCCGGATCACTTCGTTCTCGTATGTGTGTAGATCAGTATTGTCTCCGTCCAGACGTACCTTTCTGAACTTAAAAAATGATGCTCTTTTGATGAATGAGGTGAAGCCATCGGGAATGCCACGGTCGATGACGCCTTTCATGGCCAGCGCGTTGTAGGTGTTGATGTGGTAAGCCATGATTTTTTCGTCAGTATCGAAAAGATCAGGGTTGGAGTTAGGGCCAAGCTCTGCAATTGTTTCAACATACTCATCAAGGTCAGACATGTTTTTTGACAGTGCAATAAAATTGGTACGCCCTTCGCTGTCTACATACTCTTCCAGTACTTTACCCCAAGCAGTGTTTGCCGTCTCATACTGAGTTTGTGCGTCAGCAAGTGAGGCGGAGCTTATAGCAAGACTCGAAATGAGTGCAGCGAGGCCGCTCACGTGTCTGATTAGGCGGGGCATGCCTGTCGCTCCTGTCGGGTGTTAAAAGAGGTCGTCTGATATCTCCGACCCAATACCAGCGCAGAAGTTTCAGGGCTTGCGCATCTTTCCAGCATCGGCATTTGTATCCCGAGCATGCCAGGCGCGATTGCAGCCATTTTTCTGCCGCTCAGGCGCTGCTGAGCATTCAGCTAGTGCTGGTTCACCACTTTTTGTAGCTGTCTGCCTGTCTGAACTGGCGAGAACGAACATACTGTGCTTGACTGGATTGGTAACGTATTTGTCCACTTTATGTTCAGTATTGAGTTTCTCGGAGATAGGCATGAAAGCATCAGACTTATTTATCAGGGCATTGGAAGCTGAGGGAGTAGAATACATCTTTGCTATTCCGGGGGAAGAGAACCTCGATATGCTCGAATCCTTACGTAATTCCTCCATCAGGCTCATTCTTGTGCGCCATGAGCAGGCTGGTGGTTTTATGGCAGCGACCTATGGTCGTTTAACGGGTAAAACAGGCGTTTGTATGGCTACGCTGGGGCCAGGTGCAACCAATTTTGTAACCGCCGCGGCTTACGCCCAGCTTGGCGCTATGCCCATGATGATGATAACTGGACAGAAGCCCGTAAAATCAAGCAAACAAGGGCAGTTTCAGATTATCGACGTATGCGACATGATGCAGTCGATCACCAAATACACACGACAGATTGTTGCGGGTGACAACATCCCCTCGCGCGTGCGAGAAGCTTTTCGGCTAGCGGAGGTTGAGCGCCCGGGAGCAGTGCATCTTGAGCTACCTGAGGATATCGCAGACGAAGAGACCGACGAGCAAGTCATCGCAGCGAGTGTGCAGCGGCGACCTGTTGCCGAGGAGAAAGGGGTCATACGTGCAGTAACATTGATCGAGGAGTCGCGTAGCCCTGTACTTTTGATCGGCGCAGGCGCTAATCGAAAACTCACAAGCAAAATGTTGACTGAGTTTATCGGAAAAACGGGAATCCCGTTTGTTACTACTCAGATGGGTAAAGGCGTTGTAGACGAGAACAACGCGCTGTTTTTGGGTAATGCATCGCTCTCTGCGGGTGATTTTGTTCACCGGGCAATCGATGCGGCCGATCTCATCATCAACGTTGGTCACGACGTGGTAGAAAAGCCTCCGTTCTTCATGGATGCCAACGTCAAAGTTATTCATGTTAATTTTGGTGGTGCCAGTGTCGACCCCGTCTATTTTCCTCAGGTTGAGGTGGTGGGGGATATCGCGAACAGCATTTGGCAAATGAAAGAGCGATTGCAGCCTCAGCCGAACTGGGACTTTAGTCACATCATGCACGCAAGGGACGCTCACGATGCCCATATTTTGGAAGGCAGTGAAGACAGCCGCTTTCCAGTCTATCCCCAGCGTGCTGTTGCAGATATTCGAAAAGCTATGCCTCCCGAAGGCATCATCGCGTTGGATAACGGCGTGTACAAAATCTGGTTTGCTCGTAACTATCGTGCGTCCATGCCCAATACCGTATTGCTTGATAATGCCCTGGCTACTATGGGCGCGGGATTGCCCTCTGCCATGGCGGCCAAAATGGTCTACCCGGACAGACCCGTATTGGCGATCTGTGGTGACGGCGGTTTTATGATGAATTCGCAGGAACTCGAGACAGCAGTGCGACTCGACCTACACCTTAGTGTGTTGATTCTAAGAGACGACGCCTATGGCATGATCAAGTGGAAACAGGCGAATATGGGGTTCGAGAACTATGGTCTCGACTATGGCAATCCCGATTTCGTAAAGTATGCCCAGAGCTATGGCGCGCAAGGTCATCGAGTAGAATCTGCAGAGGAACTTTTACCGCTGCTTCTGAAGTGTCAGCAGGAGCATGGTGTCCACCTCATCGATATGCCTGTTGATTACTCCGATAACGATCGCATACTCAATCACGAAATTAAGCGGCTCAGTGCCGAGCTTTAGAAATTAGGAGACTCAGTACTATGTTGCGGGATACGTATCCGTTTTACTTGGCTAATCGCGCAGAGCAGCCAAACACCGATCTCGAGGTGACCAATAAGTACACGGGCGATGTGGCCACAAGAGTGTCACTCGCCAGTAGCGAGCATATAGACCAAGGCATTGCTGCCGCCGTTCAGGCCACAGAAGCAATGGCTGAGATGGCGCCTTATGAGCGTCAGGATGTGCTAAACCACTGTGTGAAGCGCTTCACTGATCGCTTTGAGGAACTTGCACTTGCTCTGTGTATAGAGGCGGGGAAACCGATTAAGGATGCAAGGGGCGAAGTATCTCGACTCATAGATACGTTTCGGATTGCGGCCGAAGAGTCTGTACGCATTGGTGGTGAGGTGATGAACCTCGAGATTGCGCCGCGCGCCCGTGGCTATCGAGGTATGTATAAGCGTGTTCCAATTGGGCCGTGTTC
Organism: Halioglobus sp.; assembly: GCA_039990395.1. Classification (GTDB taxonomy): domain Bacteria; phylum Pseudomonadota; class Gammaproteobacteria; order Pseudomonadales; family Halieaceae; genus CALINF01. The sequence continues at coordinate 1,625,273 of JBDXFZ010000146.1, read as the reverse complement.
GTTTATATCCCCCTTCAACTTTCCACTAAACCTAGCCGCGCACAAGATAGCACCAGCGATAGCTGCTGGTTGCCCCTTTGTTATGAAGCCCGCTAGCCGAACGCCTATTGGTGCGTTGTTGATTGGTGAGGTACTGGCCGAAACAAATCTTCCTGCTGGTGCATTTTCGATTCTTCCCTGTAGCCGCGATGGCGCGGACTTGTTTACCGTGGACGACAGGCTGAAGTTGCTGAGTTTCACCGGGTCGCCCGACGTTGGCTGGAATCTGAAAGCGAAGGCGGGAAAGAAGCCTGTGGTATTAGAGCTTGGCGGCAATGCGGCAGTGGTGGTAGATGCTGACACAGACCTCGAAGACGCGGTTGAACGAATTATTTTTGGTGCGTTCTATCAATCTGGCCAAAGCTGTATCGGTGTCCAGCGCATCATGGTGCATCAGGAAATCTACGATGAGTTCAAAAGCCGATTTATAGAGGCTACCAATGCCCTGGTTAGCGGTGATCCACTCAACGAGAACACTTTCATTGGACCCATGATTGCTGAAAGTGAAGCCAAACGGTTACAGGAATGGATCCATGAGGCGGTTGACGAGGGTGCACAGGTGCTAAGCGGTGGCACCCGTGATGGTGCAATGCTTGATGCGACCGTTCTAGAAAATGTACCAGACAACGCAGTGATTAATCGCAAAGAGGCATTTGGACCTGTGGCCGTTCTATCAGAGTTCTCAGACTTTGATGACGCGCTGGCGTCTATCAACGACAGCGACTTTGGACTGCAAGCAGGAATTTTTACACGCGATTTGTACAAAATGAATCGTGCCTGGGACACCCTTGAAGTAGGTGGCGTAGTTATTGGCGATGTCCCTTCATGGCGTGTCGACAATATGCCTTATGGCGGCGTAAAAGATAGCGGACTTGGGCGAGAGGGTGTGAAATTTGCTATCGAGGATATGACTGAGCTCAGGTTGCTGGTTATCCGAACACCATAGCAATAGGCACACAGCATGATGGTAGCGCCGCTTTAGTTGTCTCGCTGGCGCGCTGATGCGAGTGAGCTGCGACTGAATTGTCATATTCTCACTGCTAGAGCCTTGTTGGTGGGGATCTAGATCAATACTAGAGTCCTTAGCGGGCTATCGAGTCATTTGAGCTTGAAGTGCATGATGCCCTCGCTTCCCGCGAGCGTAATTTGCAGTCCACTCTCGTCGACAAAAGCGCCTCGCGCACGATCAAGATCATCAAGAAATATTTTTAACGCAGGATCTCTACGGCAACCCGAAAACCAGTTGCGGTTCATTTCAATATCCAGGGACCGACCTCCAAAGCTGTACTTTCCCGTCCAGCGGCCGCAGGGCGCGGCGACGTCGAACTTACCGGAAGCTTTGAACAATACAGTGTACTGATCTTTCCCATCAGGGCGTGCAGATGACTCTGCGTTGTATTGGGTCGCTTCCCAACGCCAGGTGCCTGCTGTCAATTTGTCTATGCTGATCTCGGCGTTTTTTGCAATGTCGCCTATTGACGTGCCTGTTTGAGGCCATAGTCCGGTAACCTTCTGGGTCCATGTGTACTCAATGGTGAAGTCTCCTTGCGCCCAGTCGGTGGCAGACTCGGCTAACTGCTGGTAAAGCTCGCCCAGAGAAACAGGCGGAGAGGGACCCTCTAGTGCGAGATAAACCTTCCTTCGCTCTTGTAGAATTTCAATGTCTACAAGCTCTAATTCGCTGGCTTTAAGCCAGCTTTGGAGGATCTCTGATTTGGCTGCTTTGTAGCGCGCGTTAAAAAGAATTTTTTCGCTGTAGAACCATAGCGGTACGGAAACAGCGATAGTAAGCATCAGAAAGAGAGAAAGTTGGTTGCGAACAAATGCCGCTGTCGCTTTTCTCGCCGTTGCAGGAGAGACTCCGACAGCCATGAACGTTAGTGCGCCCGCCAAGATCATGGCAATCAGGTTGGTTAAGAACAGTACAACTGCCCGTAGCGCGAGTTCGTTCTCTGCACTGGTCAGTAGGATACCCGCCGAGGCAAGCGGTGGTAGCAGTGCAACAGCTACGGCTACACCTGGAATTGCACTGGTCTCTTTTCGGGTAATGGTATAAGCGCCAGCCGAGCCCGCTGCCAGGGCGATTAACAGGTCGTAAAAGGTAGGGCGTGTTCGCGCTAGTACCTGCTCTGGAAGAAAGACCAGATCTGGCGACACAACGGTGATGAGTGAAGAGAGCAGTAGGGCACCCAATCCCATGGCGGTTACCAGCCATAATGCGCTATAGAATCGACCTGGCCAGCCCATAACAACGGCTCCAGCGGCGGCCATCACCGGATTCATGAGTGGCGCCACCAGCATTGCGCCAATAACAACTGCCGCGGAATCAGACAGGAGGCCAGCGGTAGCAATCATTGTGGACAGAACCAGAAGTATGCTCATACGCACGAGATAGGGGTTGCGGTTCTTTTTGCCGAACACAAACAGGTCTTCGAGCACCTCTCGTCTCTCTTCAGGAGACAACCCTCTGTCTGCGAGCATCTGTTGCAGGCTGAATTTGCTCATTCGGTGTGTCCTTGGCGTGGTGTAAACACAGTATAAGTTGCCGTCGAAAGACTTACAGCAACATTGATTGCTGCAGCCCGAGTCGGGTAAGCGCAACTTGGATATGTTTTTCAGGTATTGCTGCTTGCATCCCACGTAGAGTTGCTCATAAGCTTTGGTCTACGTTCATCAAATTGTTCATTGAGGTTTGTCATGTCAAATATTGTGATTACTGGCGCTAACCGTGGAATCGGGCTGGAACTTGCTCGTCACTATGCCGCGCAGGGGCATAAGGTATACGCTTGCTGCCGAGATACAGCAGGGGCTGCCGAGCTAGTCGATCTAGCCAAAACTCATGATGTCCAATTGGTGGAAGTTTCTGTAGGCGATGGCAACTCTGTGGACTCGTTAGCGGAACAGTTGTCGGGCGTTACTGTCGACATCTTGGTTAACAATGCAGGTACGGGCGGCCCTCCCAGAGAAGAGCAGTCAGCTCTTGTGATGGATTTTGACGGCTGGGCGGAAACCATGAATATCAATACTTTTGCGCCGGTGCGAGTTATGCAGGCGCTTTTGCCTAATCTGCGCGCTGCGGAGACTGCAAAAGTGGTCAACATCACCAGTCAAATGGGCGCTTTATCTTTGGATATGACAGTGGCCTATGCTTACTGCAGTTCCAAGGCAGCGCTCAACAAATTCATGCGCATGGCAGCCATCGAGCTAGCGGGTGAAGATATTCTCGTATGCCTCATTCATCCGGGCTGGGTGCAGACTGATATGGGAGGGCAGGCCGCCGATCTAACGGCGATAGAGAGTGCGCAGGGAATTATTCAAACTGTAGGTAAGCTCGAAGCTTCAAACACAGGCAGCTTCTGGAACTGGAACGGGACAACGCACGATTGGTAGATCATGCCAGCTGAAAATGACTAGCCCGCTGGGATCTTTTGCTTCAAATGGGCTGGCTTCTTCACTCGAGTGATTTTTTGCGTCCCTCCCAGCGATCTAGAAGGCTATGCTCAATATCAAACAGATCGAGCACTCTACCCACACTGTGGTTGATGAGATCATCAATTGTTTGAGGGTGGTTGTAGAATGCGGGCATAGGCGGCGCGATCACGGCGCCCAGCTGCGCTGCTTCATACAATAGTTTGCAATGCCCAACATGCAGCGGAGCCTCTCGCGGCATCAGCACGAGTCGCCGTTGCTCCTTCAATACTACGTCCGCCGCGCGCACCATGAGGTTGTCGCAGGATGAATGCGCAATCCCTGACAATGTCTTCATGGAGCAGGGGGCGATGATCATACCGTCGGTCTTGAACGATCCGCTGGAAATAGAGGCGGCTTGATTGCCGTAGCTATGTACTTCGTCGGCAAGAGATTCCACTTCTGCGGGTGTGTGTGTTGTTTCAATCTCAATGTTCATTCTGGCGAAGCGGCTCATGATGAGGTGTGTTTCAACGCCATCAATGGCTTTGAGCATTTCCAGCATTCGGATGCCGTAAATAACACCACTTGCTCCGGATATCCCGACTATCAGTCGTTTCATAACATTCGCTTCTCTATGTTGCATCGCACTACAGTATGCCGGTGAGCGGTCCAAAGGATATAGTCATCCTATGACTTAAGAACCAGATACGCAGCATGTCGGCATAGTAGTGCATTGGTAACTACTTGTGCAAAAACCAGCTCTATTGAGCAAAGACAAAGATTAGCATGGGATCTGCTGAGCGCACGACAAGCTCGGCAACTCCGCCACGACCCAGAGCGCTCTTAATTATCCAGCAGGTGACATGCTCCGAAGTGCTCGTTGCCTGTTGACTTGAGCGCGGGCGCTTCAGTACGACACTGACTAATTGCCTTGGGGCAGCGAGGATGAAAATGACAGCCTGCTGGAGGGTCAATGGGTGAGGGTACATCGCCGCTCAGTATTTCCCTGCTAATAGAGCGATGAGGGTCTGGCATGGGGATGGCGTCAATCAAGGACTGTGTGTAGGGGTGTTTGGGCGCACGATAAACCGCCTCGCTACTGGCGCTCTCTACAATTTTGCCAAGATACATGACGGCCATCTCATCCGAGATATGCTTTACCACCGCCAGGTCGTGTGCGATGAACAGATACGACAAATTGAATTCTTGTTGCAGGTCGTTCAGCAGGTTCAGAATCTGGCTCTGAATAGATACATCGAGAGCAGAGACTGGTTCATCGCAGATAATGAGGCGGGGGTTCAGTGCAATTGCTCTGGCTATGCCGATTCGCTGACGCTGTCCGCCCGAAAATTCAAATGGGTAGCGAGTGACAGATCGAGCGGGTAAGCCGACGATTTCGAGTAGTTCCCGCACGCGTTTAGCGCGAAATGCGCTATCGCCGAGTTTGTGAATGATAAAGGGCTCTTCCAAAATTTCGCCTACCGTATGGCGGGCGTTTAGTGACTCCATTGGATCCTGAAAGATCATCTGTATGTGCTGACGATAGGGCAGGAGTGAAGATCCTTTAAGGTGAGTAATGTCCTGTCCATCAAACACGATACGGCCGGCGGTTGGCTGATAAAGACGACTGATGCAGCGACCCAGCGTTGACTTACCGCAGCCTGATTCGCCCACCAGGCCCATCGTTTGGCCTGGCATAATCGAGAGGGAGACACCATCAACGGCTTTGTTGGAGCGGTGTGAGCGCAGCAATATTCCCTCGCGTACAGGGAAATGCATCTTCAGATCGGTGACCTCGAGCAGGGGTGTGCTCATAGTTCGCTCCAGCGCAAGCAGGAGACCTGATGTCCGTCCGCAACGCTTTCAATAGTCGGTTGTGCTAACTGGCATGCTGGTTGTGCATGGGGGCAACGGTTTTCAAAGCGGCAGCCTGTGGGTAGGTCCCGCAGTCCGGGCACCATGCCCTCTATTGTGCTCAGAGTAGATTTTGGTTCAGAGTCCAGTCTTGGTATTGAGGCCAGTAATCCGCGCGTGTAGGGGTGGGCAGGGCGATCAAATATGTCGAACACAGTTCCCTTCTCGACAACCTGGCCCGCGTACATTACCGCAACATGATCGCTGGTTTCGGCGATAACACCCAGGTCGTGGGTGATCAGGATTACTGCCATATTGGATTGGGTCTGGAGTGTCTTGATCAGTTCGAGAATCTGCGCCTGAATGGTTACATCAAGAGCCGTGGTGGGTTCGTCGGCAATGAGTAAGGAGGGTTCACACGCCAATGCCATGGCAATCACCACCCGTTGGCGCATGCCTCCGGATAGTTGGTGAGGGTACTCACTCATACGTACATCTGCCGACGGGATGCCTACTTTGTCCAGTAGTGCCACACCCTCCCTAATTGCCTGCTCAGGGCTGATATCGCGATGGGTCAGCATAACCTCGCATAATTGCTTACCAATCGTGTGCACAGGGTTGAGTGCGGTCATCGGCTCCTGAAACACCATGCCAATATCGTTGCCGCGAACTTTCTCCATGTCAGCGATGGATGCGCTAGTGAGCTCCTTACCATTGAAACGCACTGACCCACCGTTAATCTGCCCCATCGGCTGAGGTAGTAATCGCATGATAGACATGGCAGTCACACTCTTGCCGCAACCCGACTCACCTACAATGCCGAGCGTTTTACCTGCTTCTACGGTAAAACTCACCTCATCTACCGCACGCACACGGCCCTCGTCGGTGTCGAACTCGGTAATAAGTTTGTCAACTTGCAGCAGTGACATATCTAGTCGGCCTTTTCCAGCCACTGATCGTAGATATTAATCTCCGGCTCGAACGCTTCGCCTGATTTTCGAGCCTCTAGAGTCTCTTCCTTCATGTCGGTGTCGATCCAGTGCACGAATAGCTGCCCGGCATTACTGGAGTGCTTGTGGTTGAAAAATTCCGGGTAGCGAACCCAGCGCCACGATGCTATTCGATAGAACCCTGAGTAAAAACCTGGAACAAATGATGCGTTATCGAAGTGCAATTCTTGCATCTTGTGAGATAGAGCTATCATTTCTTCTTTGTCGTCAGACTCCCTGAAGCGAACAATCATTGGATCCATTTCGGGATTTGCATAGGATTCAAGATTATTGGTTTGTACCTTTATTTTGCGTTCGGGATTGATTGATCCGTCCTCTAAAAATGCGTTCTCATAGGCATTTTCTGAACTATAGTGCTCCCAGAAGCGCGGCAACATTTCCAGAAAAACGCCAAAAGCAGCGAAGTGAATGTCGTGTTGTTTCTCCTGTACTTTTTTCCAACTGGCCGTGCCGTCCAACAATTCTATGCGAAACTCCACGCCAGCTTTTGCTGCTTCTTCTTTAAGAATCGTGAGAATGTCTTTCATCGTGAGATAGCCACTGGAGAGCGTAAACGAGAGCCTTTCGCCGGCCTCGTTTACCAAGATGCCATCTGGGCCTCGCTGATTGAAACCGGCTTTAGCGAAATGCTCCAAGGCCTTTTCGATATCATATTCTCGCGATGTTAGTGTCGGATGGCTGAACTCGCCGAATCCGTGTTGGGCACTATTCAGACGCGAATAGTCTCCGCGGAAGTACTTGTCGATAACCAGTTGCCAGTTGGTTGCGTAGTTGATGCCAAGACGAATGTCGAGGTCATCTAGCAGAGGGCGCGCAGTGTTAATCCATAGGCCAAAGTTTGATCGGGGCCGTTGATTGTAGAAGATGGATTTCTGGATGTAGCCCGCTTGTACATCCGGTGCGGAGTCAGGGAGCTTTTCATACCAGTATTCCGCAAGGTTAAGAGTGTATTGGTCTATGTCGCCGCGACGGAACGCTTCGAAAATTTTCTCCGTATCGCGAATCACCGTGAACTGTAATCTGTCAGGGTTAAAACGGTAGCGATAATGCTTTTTGTCCTTTGCCCACCAGTTGTCAACCTTGGACATGGCAATGGAGCGACCCTTTTTGATATCTTCTTGTCGAACGATGTACGCCCCCGTGGTTGGTTTTGATCGCCACTGATAGCGCTCGACGAAATCTTCACCCACCTCGCGAAAGAAGTGTTCCGGCAGTGGCATTAACTCCAGTACGCGGGCGTCGGTATCTGGTTTGGCGGCTACTGTCGTTATTGAGAACGTGTGGTCATCGTAACGACTGATATTGGTGTAACTCGTGCTGAAAAAATTGTTATACCAGGGCGCTGTAATATACGGCGATCGCCAAAACCAAAACGAGAAAAAGTAATCGTCAGTGGTTATCGCTTCGCCATCAGAAAAACGTGCTTGAGGGTCGATTCTGACATACACCGTGCGGTTGTCGTCTGCTATTGCCCACTCATTAGCGATACCGGGGACGAACTCAAATTCGTCCTGGTGCCGCATCGCAGTTCTGATCTCGAGATCATCAAGTATCCATGCTCTGAAACTGCCATTGGAGTCCGGACCGATTGTCCGCAAGGTTCGAGGAAAGTCTTGTAAGGCAAGATATTGTGTGCCGCCTTTCTTAGCTTTTGGTGACCCCATCTCGGGCAGTTCAGAGCCGTTCTCCCAGTTCAGGTCTGCAGGTAAGTCAGCTATTGTCTTAAAGCTGAAAAACTCAGGGTCCGCCTCGTAGTAAGCTTGGACCTCTGCGCGGTTATCGTGAGGTGCGAAACCGTCACTGCTTGCATTGGCGCCTTCTGCGTTTGAATCCCCGTCATTGCCACCGCAGGCGACTAAACCTAGTGTGAGAAGACCTGTCAGTAGCAGGGCAGGTCTGCTCCCTCTCAATCCAAAGCAGCTCATATCAATATCCTTAGCGATAAACAGTAAATTTTTTGGGGTCAAACGATTCACGCACTGCCTCGCCAATAAAGGTAACGAGCGTTAGCAGCACCACGAGAGCTGTGAAAGCCGATGACACAATCCAGGGCGCGGTGCGCAGGTTAGCGGTACCCTGTTTGAGCAATTCTCCGAGGCTGGGTGTGGGTGCAGGCAGACCGAAACCCAGAAAGTCCAATGCTGTTATCGCTGCGATAGCCGATACCACAACAAATGGCATAAAGGTCACCAGCGTAGACAGAACGTTGGGTAGTATATGACGAAAGATAATGCGGGTATCAGACGCGCCGATTACTCTCGCCGCTGCCACGTAATCGCGTGACTTTTCTTTGTAGGTTTCCGTGCGCATGTTGTAGGTCATGCCCGTCCATGAAAACAGTACCATCACAAACAACAATATTCCGATGCGTGATGGAATCGATAAACTCGACGGGACAACTGAAAAGACAATAATGACCATGTACAGGAAGGGAATATTTGACCAGATCTCGATCACTCTTTGGAATAGAAGATCAAAAACACCGCCAAAGTAGCCCATGGCGCAACCGACAGAAATACCGATCAAGTACACCCATGCGGTGAATACCATGGCAAACAGTAGAGCGGTACGGGTGCCATAGAACAGGCGAGCCAGAATATCTCGGCTGGTCGTGTCTGTACCCAGGTAGTGCTGCGTCTCTGTTGACGGCGGATTAGGTTTGAATACGCCGTCACTGGCATCGTTCTCATAGGCGTCATAGGGAACCAGTGGCATTAACACCCAGTTATCGCCGTCCTCTGCCTGAAACCTGGCTTGGAGATTGCGGTAGTTCACCTCATAGCTATAGTCGTAGCCGAACTGCGTGCCTGCATTGAACGCGGTATAGGTAGGAAAATACAGATCGCCTTCATACTTCACGATGAGCGCGCGGCTGTTCACAAGGAGTTCACCCAGCGAAAGAATTACCAGCATCACCACCAGTATCATGAAGCTGTAGTAACCACGCTTGATCTCGCGAAAGCGCCTGAGCTTCTTTAGAGTCTGTGGATTAAACTGCAGCAAAGTTTAGTTAAACCTCACGCGCGGGTCGACCAGTGCTACCAGCAGATCAGACAAAATATTCCCGATCAGTAGCAGCAGGCTGCTGAGTAGAACCACCCCCATAACAATAGGATAGTCTCGGTCCAGAATAGCGGTGAGTCCCAGCAGCCCGAAGCCATCGATGTCGAAAATAGTTTCGATGAGAAACGAACCCGACACCAGGAGGGTAATGTTTTGACCAAACGTGGTGGCAATAGGAATCAGCGAGTTGCGCATGGCGTGACGAGTAACCGCGTGTCGAAATGATACACCTTTGGCAATAGCGGTACGGATGTAGTCTGCCGCCAGGTTATCCATCAGGTGGTTTTTGAGCAGCATGGTGACTAGCGCAAATGCGCCTACCATATAGCATATTAGCGGTAGCACAGAATGACTGACCAGATCACCTATTTGCCCCATGGTGTCTTTTTGGTCGAAGGAGTAGCTGACGAAACCGCCCATGGGAAACCAATCGAGTCTTACCGAGAAGTACAGCAGTAACAGTGACCCAAGCGCGTAACCTGGTATCGCATAGCCAACGAAAATCAGTACCGAACTTACGTTGTCGATTGCAGTGCGATGTCTGATCGCCTTTACGACACCCAGCGGGATGCACACGGCATAGGTGAGCACTAGAGTAATTAACCCATAATAAAGTGATACAGGAAAGCGATCCTGTATGACATTCCAAACCGGTTCGTTGTAGCGATAGGAGGTGCCTAGATCGCCTTGGACGACTTTGCCCAGCCAGGTGACATAGCTCTCCAGCATCGGCTTGTCGAAACCATAATATTCTTTGAGCTTGTCTAGCTGGGCCTCAGATATTGCCATACCCTGGCCAGCGGCCTGACTATTGGAGCTGCCCGAGGCATCCATTTGCTGAGCTTCCATAATAGCGCGTTCCAGCGGGCCGCCTGGCACCAACCGCGTGACTGCAAAAACAATAATGGTGATGCCCAACAAGGTTGGGATGATCAGAAGGAAGCGTCTGATAAAATAGTCGCGCATTCAGGCGCCAGGAGTCTGTTGTTGGAAGCCCATTGGCGTTCTGACGTGATATTGGCTGTTCGACGAGCTTCTGAAGTTCATCTCACTGGTCTGGTGTGAAAGTGAGGCCTATGTTGCCACAACAAGGCAGTACACAACAGTAGTGGCCCAAATATCTTGTGAGTATGCGCAGGGGATTCCACAGGGCACTCAGCGCGATTGGACATGGTGCAGGGTAAGTTTGCTCAGACCAACCCTAGCTCATTTCCTTTTGCATTTCGTCTCGCATGATGAACTTCTGGATCTTTCCGGTAACCGTCATGGGAAACTCACTAACAAAGCGTATGTGACGCGGCACCTTGAAGTGTGTGATTTGACCCTGACAGAATGACTTGAGCTCATCCTCTGTCATCGATTTACCCGGATGCAGCTGAACCCAGGCACAGACTTCTTCGCCCATTTTGCTGTCAGGTATGCCAAACACCTGTACTTCAGCAATGTTGGGATTGGTATAGAGAAACTCTTCAACTTCTCTGGGATAAACGTTTTCACCCCCGCGGATAATCATATCTTTGATGCGGCCGACCACCTGTACATAGCCTTCTTCGTCCATAACTCCCAGGTCACCAGAGTGTAGCCAGTTGGCCGCGTCAATGGTTTCACGCGTGCGCTCGTCGTCATTCCAGTATCCCTGCATCACCGAATACCCCCTAGCGCAAATCTCACCTTTCTCTCCCACTGGCACTACACGATTGTTTTCATCAGTAATCTTGATTTCAACCCAGGGCACAGCGCGCCCCACGGTCTCGGTGCGTTTTGCCAGGCTATCATTCGATAATGTGATGTGGTTCACCGGGCTTGTTTCCGTCTGCCCATAAGCGATCAGCACATCCTTCATGTGCATGTCTGCTATTACTCTTTTCATCACCTCGATGGGGCAGGGTGCGCCTGCCATGATACCGGTGCGCAGAGTTGATAGGTCGAAGTCTTCGAACTCCGCATGGTCCAGCTCGGTGATAAACATGGTGGGAACACCGTGCAGCGCCGTGCACCGTTCATCCTGCACGGCTTGCAGCGTGAGAATATGGTCGAAGCCATCGTTTGGATAAACAGCGGTCGCGCCATGCGTGAGGCACGCAAGGTTACCCATGACCATGCCAAAGCAATGGTACAGGGGTACAGGAATACACAGTCGGTCCTGGTCGGTAAAACCCATGGAATTGCCGCACAAATAGCCGTTGTTTAGAATATTGCAGTGGGTAAGCGTGGCGCCTTTGGGAGAGCCTGTAGTGCCACTGGTAAACTGGATATTGATTGCATCATCGGGCCGCAGCTCTTGTGCAAGCGCTTGCATTTGCTGCAATTGAACGTCGCCTCCCATAGCGCACACTTCTTCGAAGTTGAACATGCCCGCGGTTTTATCCTCACCCATGCGAATCACGGAGCGTAGGTGAGGGAGTTTGTTGGCCTGCAATTCGCCTGGCGCGCACCGAACGAGTTCCGGCGCCAGGTTCTTGAGCATCGCCAAGTATTCGCTGGTTTTAAATGTGTCGGCAGTTACCAGCGCTTTGCACTCAACCTTGTTAAGTGCGAATTCCAGTTCGTGCAGTCGATATGCAGGATTGATGCAAACCATGATCGCGCCGATCTGCGCAGTGGCATATTGAACCATGACCCACTCAAAGCTATTGGGTCCCCAAATGCCCACCCGGTCCCCGGGTTCAATACCCAGTTTTAGCAAACCTGTTGCAAGGCGATCTATCTGTTGTTTGAACTCCAGGTAGGTCCAGCGAATATCCTGATGGGTTACCACCAGCGCTTCGTTATCGGGATACTGCGCGACTGTTTGTGCCAGCACCTCACCGATCGTTTTATAGATTATCTGTGAGGAGGCTTCTCCGCAGTAGTAGCTGTCGGTCAGTGTCATGGTGGGCCTGGCTGCAAGTTCTCTTTTGTTTAGTATCGGACAGATCTAGCCAAAATGCATGTCAAACAAGCCATGTTGCTAATTGCCTCCGGTAGATCTGACTATCAGCGCTCTCGGTTTACATTAGCGCCGCAACCGATACCATGAAACGGAGTCCTTTTTTTGATACCGGAGAAAACAATGACAAGAACGCTGACACGGGTGTTTATGCTCGTTGGCATCACTATGGCATTTGTCGCTTGCGATGCGTCCACTGTTGCAACAAAACCTTCTGTGCTTGGCGAGCCTGTCTCACTAGAAATCGTGGCAGAAAGCGTGGGGAGCGGTCCACTGAAGTTTGAAAAACATGTAGTGGCCACCTGGTCGGTGCCCTTGTCGGGCCTGCTGAATCTTGAGCATCCCAAGGCGATAGCCGCCGGTATCACTGACCGGGATGAACCTATTAATATCTACAGTTACTCTATCGTGCATCCGAGCCGGGGCACTTTTTTGATTGACTCAGGTATTTCTGAGAGCTTTCGATCGCCCGCTGAGAACGATGATTTGTCGGCGATAGTAAAAATGGGGATGAATACTCAGGCGTTGGTTTTACGCCAGAGCACGCGGGAATTATCAGAATCTTTGGGGGGCATTGACGGTGTCTTTCTTACTCACATACATATAGACCACGTTATGGGCCTTACCGATTTGCCGGCAGTAACGCCTGTTTATATTGGTCCCGGCGACGCGAGCATGAGCGGCGCGCTGAACGTGTTTACCCAGGGTACGACCGATCGTTTGCTCGGCGTGCAAGGGCAGCTACAAGAATGGCAGTATGGACAAGCTCAGGCTCTGGATGTGTTCGGAGACAGCACTCTTTTTGCTATCCATAGTCCCGGCCACACGCCTGGCTTAACGGCTTATCTGGCTATGACAACCGACGGGCCGCAGTTGATGATCGGTGATGCCACTCATACGCGCTGGGGTTGGGAAAATGGCGTCGAGCCGGGTACTTTTTCCGCCGACATACCACAATCTGCGGAAAGCCTGGGAGTGCTGACAGATCTCGCGCGTCGCGCGCCTGCCATTACGGTGCACCCTGGTCATCAATCGCTGCCAGAGAAAACGATTTCGGTAGATTAGCGCAACGGATACTCACTCACGAATAATGGCGAATCACAGCACATGACATTTCCAGCGGGCAAAAAAATCAGAGTTAATGATATCGAATTGGTCGTGCACGAGGCTGGCTCGGGTATACCGGTAGTATTGGCGCATGGCTGGCCGGAGCTGGCCTACTCCTGGCGGTTTCAGGTTGAGCCGATGGTGGCGGCAGGGTATCGCGTGATCATGCCCGACCAGAGAGGCTATGGGGATTCTGATAAGCCAGAAGCTGTTGAGGCCTATGATATACACCACCTGTGCGCGGATCATGTTGCACTTCTAGACGCGCTTGAGATTGAGCGTGCGGTTTACGTTGGGCATGACTGGGGTGCCATTATGGTCTGGCAGCATGCTCTGTTACATCCACATCGAGTTGCCGGTATAGCTAATCTCTCGGTGCCGTTTGCGCCACGTACGGTCGACCCTGTGGCACGCATGGAGGAAAAGTTTGGCCCAGAACACTACATCGTGCACTTTAATCGGCAACCCGGCGTTGCTGTGGCTGCCTTTGACAGTAATGTCGACGGTTTTCTGCGCAATATGTATACGGCGGATATCTGGCGAGATACCGCAGGCGACATGGGTGCGTCTGGACGCAATATCATTGCCATAGCCCAGCGAGAGAATGCGCAGGGTGAGTTGATTATGAGTGAGGCAGAATTCGCGGTGTTTGTAGACGCATTCAAGAAGGGCGGCTTTCGAGGGCCCTGCAACTGGTATCGTAATTTCACCCGCAACTGGGAAACCACGGAGGGACTTAGTCAGCAGGTGACACAACCGGCCATGATGATCTATGGCGAGTACGACCTTGTGCCTCCCAACCCGTTCATGGGCGAATTTGTGGGCGATCTGGAAGAACACACACTGCCGTGTGGTCACTGGATTCAGCAAGAGCGACCGGAGGAAACCAATCGACTACTGCTGGATTGGTTGGAGCGGCGTATGCGTCCGCTGTTCCCATAAAAGGTTATAGGCTCTTGCCTGTTTTTTTTGTCTTTGCGTGTCGGCAGTGAGTAAGCCGTAGGTATTAACCCGAAGCGGTTTGGTGCGGTAGAGGAGGGGACGCTACATCATTAAACGGACTACGGTAAATCCAAGATAAGTACCCACTGCGTTGCCGAGACTGCCCACCAAAATACCCGGAAGTAGCAATTCATTGCGCCCCAAGCTACGTGCTAGTGGCATGACTGTGGTGGCGCCACCAACATTGGCCGTTGACGCTACCGCGAGCAGATCGGGATCCATTTTAGTGGCAAGCCCGATACCAAAAACGACAGCGCCATGAATGGCGACAGCCAGCCCGACAAACGCCAGTAGTTGTAAACCCAGCGTGCCAAGACCTGCAAGCGCCGAAAGATCACAGAACGCACCGATCACAGCCAGAAATAAATAGGCGCCGTAGGTGCCAAGCATTTGCGCGCCTTCGAGTTGCCTTACTTTACGAAACTGCGCAGCCGCTAAGGCGAGTGTTGTCAATATCAGCACGGAGGGTACATTCATACCTAGCTCGGACAGCATCTGCGCAAGCAGCAGCGACAGCCAGTGCGCAGATAAGGCCATTGCGAGTAGCACAGAAAGACTAAACAGATCAGGCCGAAGATCGGCGTGAGAGGAGTTAGTATCATCTTCCTGGGCGTCGAAAGTTTTATGCGGCGTACGATTTGGAGCCAGCCGGCGCAGGATGGCAGGTATTACCAGTAGTGAGGCCATCCAGATTGCAGTCACCAGATTATCTACTGCATTGGCTCCCGCAAACAGTACGCCCTGTTCCATCACGTTGTAGTGGAGTGCCAGCGCATTGAAGTTCGCGCCGCCACCGGTATAGGTGGCTACGAACATGCCCGTAAAAGGCGCTGCGAATTCACCTAGCCATTGCGATGAGCCTGTTGCCCATGCGCTGAGCGTAACACCAGCAACCGTACCAACCCCTCCGAGTCCAAAAGCTAGCAGCATGGGACCCCCCGCTTTGGTCAGTGCCGCCAAGTGAACATTCAGTAAGAGCAGAAAGATGGAGACAGGTGCGCCAATACTCAGCAAGTGACCATATACCGGCGGCGCATTGGCGAAAGTCGGCACAACGCCGATATTTGCCAGAGTCGCAACAATCACAATCACGAGTAACGCGCCACCTAAGTGGCGGAAAAAAGGCTTCCCGGATAACCATTCAGCCAGCCCTGCCGCTGCGAGAATAGTGCACAGAATAAAAAGAGGATCTTGCATTGCCGCGTCTCTTGATGCGCTGTGACTAGCCCGCGAGTTGTATATCCTCTACTTCCTGAGGGCCTCGAATCAGTCCACCAGGGCGCGCGTCACGCAGCACTCCGTTTTCGAAAGTGACTTCTCCGGACTTGATCGTGTAGTCGTACCCAACGGCTTTTTGCAGCAATCGCTTGCCTCCAGCGGGAAGGTCAAAGGCCAGCCAGGGTTTGCCTAGTTTGATATTGTCCATATCAATCACATTGATGTCGGCGAGATAGCCTGGCTTGAGAACGCCGCGATCGTTGAGGCCATAAAGTCGCGCGGTGTCACGGCACTGTCGTTTGATGGCATTCTCCAGAGTAATCGTGCCACGTGCGCGGTCTCGCACCCAGTGCTCCAGCATGAAGGTAGGCGACGCTGCGTCGCAGATGGTACCGCAGTGAGCGCCACCATCAGACAGAGAGTTCACTGTGTCATCTCGCTGCTGTAGCGGCTCCAGAAAATCGAGGTTGCCGTCGATGTAGTTCAGGATTGGCAGATAGACAAACCCCGCACCATCATCGCTCATCATCAGGTCATATACGTACTCCGCGCCGCTAACGCCTGCTGCCTCAGCACGAGCGGCAATACTTTCGTCGGCCTGGGGCTCGTAGTTGAAGCCATCATCCATCTGGTATTGCATGGCCCAACCCTGAGTGACAATCGTAAAAATTGGTATCAGATCTGGCTGCTCGGGTGTTTCGCTGGTCTCGCTCAGAAGTTGTGCTTTAAAAGCAGGGTCTTGCAGTTTTGCGTACTGCTCTTCCCAGCTGAGTTCTGCCATGGCCATCCAGCTTGGGTGACGAATAAAGGGGTGAACCGTGCCACGCCACGCCATAACGATACCGTTGCCTCGCAGAGCCAGCTGAGCCACGATGTTGGCCCCTTGGGCATTTTGTTTTTCCATTTCCTCGATCTGCTTTTCCAGCGGTATAGCCTTAGCTAGTGACTGCAGGGCGGCAAAAGTCACAGGGAGGCCGGTTTCCCGACTCAAGGCGCCCATCCACTCAAATTCTTTCCACTCTGGCTCAAGATCTGACGCAATCTCGAACACGCCATAGCCGACGCGCCCCATCGCTCGACCGATACCGATGAGTTCCTCCTTGGTGGCCGATGTACCTGGTACCAGTTCACCGTCAATTGAGCGGTGTAAGATAGTCCGTGAACTTGAGAAACCCAGCGCGCCCGCTCGCAATCCGTCTTCCACAATGTGTGACATTGCTTCAATCTCACCCTCAGTAGGCTTCTCATCACGCGCTCCGCGTTCTCCCATCACGTAAGCTCTTACGGGGCCGTGGGGGACGTGAGTAGCAACATCAATGGTTCTGGGAAGTTCTTCCAGCGCGTCAAGGTATTCGGGAAAGCTTTCCCAATTCCAGGGCAAGCCTTCTGACAGCGCGGTACCGGGAATATCCTCTACACCCTCCATAAGGCCGATTAACCAGTCGTGCTTGTCGGGCGCTGCAGGTGCAAAACCGACACCACAGTTACCCATGACGACAGTAGTAACGCCATGCCAGCTTGATGGGGCCATTTCCTGGTCCCAGGTGGCCTGGCCATCGTAGTGCGTATGAACGTCGACGAAGCCTGGGGCCACAACGTGTCCCTTGGCGTCGATTTCCTGCTTACCCGTGTCAGTCACTTTGCCGACCCTGGTGATTCGATCGCCGTCTATTGCGATATCTCCGCTATAGGCAGGTTCGCCTGTACCGTCCACGAGTAAACCATTGCGTATTACCAGATCGTGCATTTTCAACTCCCGTATCGTATAGATCTTCTGCAAGCAGCCTATATTTCGCGACTTGCGGGTTCATTCCCACATTGTTTGTTCACATTAGGGACGTTGCTCAAATAGTAGCCTATTATTCAGCCGCATGTGTAGCATGCTAGTTACGTGAGCGCTGAATCGACCTATACTGTGGCTCGCCAATTTGACCAATACATGCTATCCAGCGATAGGTAGATATCATTTTTAAATAACGGAGAAGCCCGCACATGACCGCATTAACCGATATGGCCGACCTGAGCATAGAGGACGGCATCGCCGTACTTACTATCGACAATCCACCTGTAAACGCGCTTAGTCAGGGCGTGCGTCAGGGCATTAAGGACGGTCTAGAGCAAAGCCTGGCCAATGACAACGTGACAGCGATTGTCCTGATCTGCGCCGGCAGAACATTTATTGCGGGCGCCGACATAACCGAATTTGCTAGTGCACCTAAAGAGCCAGGGCTACACCCTGTGCTGGAACAAATGGAGAACGCCAGTAAGCCCATAGTCGCTGCCATTCACGGTACTGCGCTAGGTGGTGGCTTGGAAACCGCATTAGTGTGTCATTTTCGCGTAAGCGATACCGGTGCGCGTTTTGGCTTGCCGGAGGTTAATCTGGGCCTGTTGCCAGGTGCAGGCGGTACACAGCGATTGCCGCGTGTGGTGGGTCCAGCCAAGGCGTTGGCGATGATGACCTCTGGAGCACAAATCGGGGCTGCCGAGGCGCACGCCGATGGTCTGGTTGATGAGATCATTGAGGGTGATCTGCGCGAGGGTGCGATCAGTTTTGCGCGACGTGTGGTGGCTGATGGCGTTCCCCTGTCGAGAGTTCGCGATCGAGATGCGAAGCTGACAGTCGATGCGAGCCTGTTCGATGACTTTCGCAAAAGCATCGCGCGTAAAACCCGTGGGTTCCTGGCGCCGGAGTACAATATTCGCTGTATAGAGGCCGCGGTGAATCTGCCTTTTGAAGAGGGTATGGCTGTAGAGGCGGAGCTGTTTCGTGAGTTGATGAGTGGTCCCCAGTCTCGAGCCCAGCAGTATTTCTTTTTTGCAGAACGCCAGGCCGGCAAAGTGCCCGATGTGCCGCGTGATACGCCCGAGATTCCAATCAAGAAAGTAGGCGTGATTGGGGCGGGCACTATGGGTGGCGGCATCTCCATGAATATGGCGAACGTTGGTATTCCGGTGACCATTGTGGAAACTAAGCAAGACGCACTTGAGCGTGGGCTGGGTATTATCCGCAAGAACTATGAAAATACCGCCGCCAAAGGCCGCATCAGTCAGGAAGATGTAGAAACGCGTTGCGGTTTGATAACGGGCTCGCTGAGCGTTGATGATCTTGCGGACTGCGATCTCATTATCGAGGCGGTCTTTGAGAATATGGATCTGAAGAAAGATATTTTCTCCAGGCTCGACAAAATCGCTAAACCGGGTGCCATTCTGGCGTCTAACACATCGGCTCTGGACGTAAACGAGATAGCCTCGGCAACGTCGCGTCCCGAATCAGTAATCGGCCTGCACTTCTTTTCTCCCGCCAATGTGATGAAGTTACTGGAGATCGTACGGGGTGATGCGACAGGTAAAGACGTTATCAAGACCTGTATGAGTTTTGCCAAGCGCATCAAGAAAGTGGCTGTTCTGGTGGGTGTATGCCCCGGGTTTGTGGGCAACCGCATACTCTTCCCCCGACAGACGCAGGCTAACCAGTTGATTCTTGAGGGCGCTATGCCGCACGAGGTTGATAAAGTGCTGGTTGAATTCGGTATGCCCATGGGCGCTTTCCAGATGAGTGACCTGGCAGGCCTCGATATCGGTTGGAGCGCTGAAACATCCAAGGGTGAAACTATTCGCGACAGACTCTGCGAGATGGATCGTCGTGGTCAAAAAACCGCTGCGGGTTACTACGACTATGACGAGAAACGAAACCCCAATCCTTCGCCTGTCGTTGAGAAACTGATTCGAGAGTTTGCAGAAGAGCAGGGTAAAACGTTGAGGGAGATCTCTGAAGAGGAAATTCTGCAGCGATGCATCTACCCCATGATTAATGAGGGTGCCAGAATTCTGGATGAGGGTATTGCTATTCGCGCTAGCGACATCGATGTTACCTGGGTGTATGGCTATGGTTGGCCGGTCTACCGCGGTGGCCCGATGCACTATGCCGATAGCATCGGGTTGGATGAGGTGATTGCGACGTTGCGCAAGTACCAAGAGATGACCGGAGATCCGAGTTGGGAACCTTCACCATTGATGGTGCGTCTCGCACAAGAGGGTAAGAATTTTTCCTCTCTGAACTAGGGAAATCGCCTTATTTCTACCAGTAAGCGGGGCGCACAAGCGCCCCTTTTCATTGTTACGCACCAGATATCTGCAGGACTAATGCGCGCTTGCTCAAGCGCAGCGATAATCGATACAGAGCGCAGCGAAACTACACCAATTTATTGCCTTAGGACTATTCGCCCGAGGTGTATCGGCTGGTCTATACTTGCCAATAGTGGTTGGATCTAAGGTTTGTGCCAGGAGAATGCCAATGAACGCGAAGACTATTAGCATCATTGTGATTATGAGCCTGGCGTGGACATGCGGATGGGCCTGGGCGCAGGGCCAGACTGTATACAAGTCTGTCGACAAGGATGGCAATGTGACGTTTTCAGATTCACCACCTGCCGATGCCGAGATAACGCAAGAGCTTCAAGTGAATGCCCCGGAACCGCAGCCGGCAGGCGAGCAGCAACAGGCACTAGAGGATATGCGCGAGACCACAGATCGTATGGCTGCTGATCGTCGCGAACGTGAAAAACATCGGGCGGAAATGAAAGAATTGAATGCTCGCAACAGTGCGGTCGCATCCACTGGCAGTGAGCAGCCCAGTTCCAATTATGATGATTACTATCCTGTCGTACCCGGTTATAGCACGCGCTCAAGGTATTACTATGGGCCGCATCGGCCGGGTTATAAACCCAAACCGGAGCACCCCATAGCAAGACCGCCTCTGCAGCATCAGGGAATTACCAACAATCAACAGCTCATGCGTCCCATGGTGTCTGGAAACAGAGGGCGAGCCGGCGGTCGCTAGCTTTTTCGCCAGAATAATGCGGCGCTGGAATTTACTCAGGGCTTAGGGTAGGCCGCTTTTACTCTCTCCAGCCGCTTTTCCATAAGTGGCCAAAAGTCGGCATGCGAAAACAGGTAAAGTTCGTCGTTTTCCACTCCCCTAACAACCAACTCGGCGATCTCGCTGGGCTCCAAACCTTCGTTTTCAATCAACGTAGTAATTTCTCGTGCTCGATCGGATTCTTCAGCAGACATTCCCTGACCATCCGGATGGTTTCTGCGACTTTCGTTGATGCGGGTTTTCACCCAGGCTGGACATAGCACCGACACGCCGATAGGAGCATCAGCCAGTTCGACTTCCAATGTTTCTGAGTAGCCTACGACAGCAAACTTGGTGGCGGTGTAGGAACCCATGCCGGGCGCTGCAAGAAAGCCGGCCATCGATGCGGTGTTGACGATATGACAGGGTTCACCAGAGTCGCGCATTCCCGGCAGAAAGCTTTCGACGCCATAGACGACGCCCATCAGATTAACCTCAACGGTCCAACGCCAGTCTTCAATGCCACCAGTGCCCGAAATGGCACCACTCCCCACACCGGCATTGTTGAAGAGGAAATTCACCTTGCCAAAGTGATCGAGTGTTTGCTTTGCGACTTTTTGATACGCCTCAAGGTCACTAACATCGAGCACGGCAGTCTCAATTTGAACCTCGTTGGCAGCCAGCCGAGCTGCAGCTTCTTCGAGCGCGCCCGCTTCGATATCTACAATCATGAGTGCCATGCCGCGCTTTGCCATAGCCTCGGCAACAGCATATCCAATGCCGCTCGCGCCACCTGTAATGAATCCTACCTTGCCGGCAAAGTCCTTCATGCTGTCAATCTCCTGTCTATTGATGTCGGTTTATGTTGTCTATTTATTGTTGCTCTGCATCCACGGCGGCTTGCACCGATTCGTAGAATGCTTGTCGCTGCGTTTTCATATTGCTGTCGGTTGCGCTTATCCAGTTACTGTTGCTGGCGATAACGAGTTTGCGAGCGGGGTCGATAAAGATGCCTTGACCAAAGATCCCCTGAGCGGCAAAACTGCCGTCATCATAGGTCCACCATTGATAACCGTATCCTTGGCCGGGTTGATTGATGTCGGCCTGCTTGGTGCCGGCCCTGGCGAACCAGCCATCGGGCACAATCGACTCTCCGTTAATCACTCCACCATTCATTGCTAAATGGCCAAATAGTGCGTAATCGCTGAGTTTGGCGGAGATACAGCAGCCGCCAATTTCAGTACCGCCCTCATTGAGAATCCACTCCGCGTCGCTGTGCATTCCATACGGTCCCCACACTTTTTCAGAGAGGTATTCAGCGAGGGTTTTGCCTGTGGCATTGGCTACTAATACACCGATCAGATTGGTTTCGCCCGTGTTATATCGCCAGTGCTTACCTGGTTCGAATTCGCGATCCAACGTACGCATATACACCACGATAGGATCCAGTCCGTCGACCGGCTTGGTTTGATTAAATAGTGCAACATCTGACTGGGGGTCCTCGTAATCTTCATTCCAACGCACGCCCGACTGCATGGTAAGTAGCTGGCGGACCGTAACGTCGTCGTAGCCGCTACCTTTGAGTGCGGGAATGTAATCAGTTAAAGGCGCATCCAGACTAGAGATATACCCATCTTTGATTGCCGCGCCTACGAGTGTTGAAGTGAGTGACTTGGCCACAGAAAATGACGTCCATCGGCCATCTGCGTTGAAGTCGTTGTTATAGGCCTCCAGACGTACTTTGCCATCCTGCAGCACGATGACACCAGCGGCATTCTGGTTTTTCAGGTAGGTCGCAATAGTGTCTGCCTTGGTCTCTTGCGTCAGGGCTACAGATAGCGGCTCGCCCGTCGATAACTCGCGAGGAGTCTCGCCGGCGCTAATAGTACGGGTATTAGTGAGCACCTCCATTTGCCTGAATGCTTTGTCGCGCTGTGGTGATGTCCAAAAGAGAATATTCTGGTCTGTAGGCAGTCCCATTAGCTTGGCGTAGCCTATTTTCATTTGCTCGCAGCCGCCCAGTAAGACGGAGCCTATTACTAGAATGGCCGTGCCAGCAATGGTAGTTGTGCGCGATGGGGTGGACATAAACTTGATCCGTCAGTCACATAGTGTGGCCAGCATTATCGTGTATCTGGCAGAGCCTTGCATCATAGAATACTGGGTTATGAGAAAAACATTTTGTCGGGTGTGAGGATGCAGCAGAGCTTGTTCCTGTAGTCTGATCCACCTATATTTGATGGCATGATCGCCTTTTTTGCCAGATGTTTTCTGCCTTCCTCGCTTTTGCTGGCTTTGTTGGTTCAAACAGGCGTTGCTGCGGAACTCTATAGCTACGCAGCCGTGCGTAGCGATGGAACCCTAGTGATAAAAAATACAGTGGTGCATCTCTATGGCATCCATATTCCCGATACAGGGCGAACCTGTTCTGCGACCTCTGGTAAGGTCGTTTGCGGCACGCGCGGTGTCATAGCGCTGGAGGCGAAGGTTGATCGATTCGTTAAGTGTGAGGTCATCAATACCTATGACGATGGCAGTGTGGAAGGGTGGTGCCGAATAAATGCTTCGACTTTTAGTGATGGTGAGGATCTTAGTGCCTATTTGTTGGAGGAAGGGTGGGCAGTTGCTTTGCCCGAAGCCCCCATCGATTACCACACGAAAGAGAAAATCGCTCGCTCACGCGGCATCGGGGTTTGGGGAACGCCTGCGGACATCGTTATCCGTCGCTGACAGGCATTATTGTGTTAACGTGATTCGCCCCAGATGTTGGTCGAATAGTCCCTATGGCATTGAAATCCACTGTTTATAAAGCCGCTTTGAATGTTGCTGATCTCGACAGGAATGTATACGCCGATTTTAGTTTGACACTGGCGCGCCATCCCAGCGAAACCGAGCAGCGCATGATGCTGCGTTTGATTGCATTTGCACTTCATGCAGACGAAGCACTGTTATTTGGCAAGGGCATCAGCACCGATGATGAGCCGGATTTGTGGCAGAAGAGCTTGTCTGGTGAAATCGAACTCTGGATTGAACTGGGGACCCCTGAACCCGACCGCATCAAGAAGGCGTGTGGACGATCCAGTGAGGTGGTGGTTTACGCCTATGGCGACAGATCAGTGCCGGTTTGGTGGGCCAAACACGCAGGCGTGCTAGGGCGTCTAAAAAACCTGAAGGTAATGCAGCTACCCGACACGCAATGCCATTCGCTGGCTGTATTGATCGCGCCGTCAATGTCGCTTCAGTGCACGCTGGATGCAGGCGAGGCTTGGGTGAGTGCGGGCGACAGTAGCGTGCAGATTACGCCACAACAGCTTGCCGTGCCCGGCTGACCGACACACTTCAGTTTATCGCAGCGCGATGCGAGTAACCTAGATCGCGATGCTCTCACTGATCTGTTCGGGATCCATGTAGGGGTAGGGGAACTCTAGCCCACGATTACGTTGCTTGATATGGGCGGATATTTCGTCCAACTCTGTTCGAAAATCTTTGACGATTAACCAGATTTCCGGAATGCCATGGAAGTATGGCTTTTCGAAGTCGCCTATTTTCCAGCGGGTTGGCTGGCTCAGCAGGTGAACCATCTGCATCTGCGCGTTGCACTTTCTCTGGTTGGGAAGGCAGGCAACAAAGTCTTCTTCGGTCATTGTTAGGTTTTTATTGGATGGTAGCGGGCGGTACATCGAGCCTGGCACATTCGGCGCATACCCAAACATGGCGTACTGACCGTTGTTCACGCTGGCGTGCTCGGCCGTACAAGTAAAGATAATGCAAGTCAGCATTTCCTGTAGCACGCTGCGAGAGTGAATCTCCCCATCGGAGATAAGCCCTTTAACGCGACCTTGCTCCGGGTCAGCGAGCTCCTGAATCCAGGCCTGCAATTCCTCATCTGATTTGATAGCAGCGTCGTTCTTATACCAGTATCGAACTATGTTCTTCACGTATTTGCCAATTGCTTCCCACAGGAGCAATGCGTCATCTCGGTAATGGTAGTTATTTAGTACGCTTTCGTTATCGACACCGCGCCTCTTCAGATCTTTTTCCAGGTGGCATAGGGAGAAGTCCCAAGCAGCATATTCCTGCCTGATGAATTCCATGCTGCCTTCTGCACCTAACGACAAGCATTTGTCGATGGGGCCGCCCTTTTTCAACATAACCGTGCGCGCCGAGTGATTGATCGCCATCGTGGCATGAAAATGGGGTGAGAGTAGTTGATGGACTGGATGGCGTCTGTGTAAGCGTCTGTGCATGGCAACTGCAAATGTTTCCATCACCAAATGTGTACGCAGCAGATGTGAAGAAACTTCGTGAAAAGTTGCATCTGCAGACTGCACATAGGTCTTGACTGTAGTCCACAGCCAGTAGTCATCATTGGGTGTGAAGATTGGCGCGTCTGGCCCGGGTGTTTGCTTCAGTTGGATTGCCAGTGGCAATAGCTGACCGATCGGATTTACATGAAAGAGTGTCATCGGCACTGCCAAATAGCCATTGCGCGGGCGAACGCCGCCGATAGCTCCGTGGTCCAGGAGAAATAGGCGCCCTTCTTTGCGTGTGGAGTCCAGTGTTGCCCCTTTAGGTAGCAAGCCGGCAACTAACTCGTCAGTCACCGGAAAGTTGTTGGGGATCTCGTCGCATCGCTTGATAAGGATGGGGTTCACCCCCCGCAGCCGTTGTCTTCCAAATTCCAGATCACTACCAAAACGCTTGCTTACAGCGGGTTCTTGCCACAGCTTGTAGTTACGATCAAATGCTTCAAGGTTTCTCCCTCTCCTGACAAGCTTGTCCAATGCCGCGGCGGTATTATTCAAAATGCCTATGGACAAGTCTTTGATCAGCACCTTGTTCTTATGGCTGTCGAACTGTTCATTTTTGGGTAGGTGCCTAACATAGGGGGGCGTTCCATCGTATTTGTTATACACGTAGATATCGCGCTGAGAGATCAACTCAGCGCGGCGCATTTCTTGAGCGCCCTCTGAGTCGTTGGCGAGCAGACAGATGTCGGCCACTTTGTTGTGACCTGCACACCGGTCATCAACCAGCGGAGGCAGTTGTCCGCGCCATTTATAGCCAAGCATTCGCGCCCGGCGCGCCCATATATCTTTTGTGCGGAGATAGTTGATCGAAGCAGGGTCGGTTATTGACTGTGCTTGCGGGATGCTCATGCTGCCGGGGTGATTGCAGATATCATACCAGGTCAGATTGCCTTCTTCCGTGGGGAGCATCTCGTCCACTTCTACCTCAGCTACGTCTAGCCAGGGACAGGTTTCTTCATCCCAGGCTACTGCGCAGTTAAGAACGTTGCGATCCTCGTCGTGCAACACCTCATGAAACTGCGCTTGCAGGTGATACTTAACGGGTGCTTCCTGCAATCTCGAGCGATATTCATCCTTTAGGAAGTTTCGTGAGCGCGACTCGCCGGCTTTTGGATTCTGCAGCCAGTATTCTTCTAGCTCTTCTTCGTTCGGGCGGCCTCTGTCAGGACCTCGGTCAAAAGGCGCTAGCTTAAACTTGATGTACCAGTCCTTACCTGTTGCATCCCGATAACCCAGCGCGGTCTTACTGTGGTAGTTCAGTAGTGCGAAGGTGTCCGGGTAGCAAATGGAGTTTTGAATACCTTTTGCAATGGCAGGTTTGTCGTGTAGATAGGGTTGAAGGTGTTGTTCGCGTCCACGAATGGTCGTAATCATGAAACGTAGGAAGTCTCCTGCATCTGCAAAAGGTCCCTCGGTTCCAGTATTCATCATAATATCAAGTGGGGACTCGTGATCTGAGTCCTCAAACTTTAGAGAGCCGCTGCGCACAACGAGCCTCGCATCGTCAGCAAAAGACACCGACGCGTGACGAAGCCGGCAGGAGAACTCCTTACCTGGTTGGAAAAAGTGGCTAGGGGGAATTTTCAAGTCATCGACAATACGAATCTTGCCGCGGGCGACTAGGCCATTTTCATGCGACATTCGCTGACGGCCGAAAAGCGAGTTCAGGCTGACCATTGAAATGATGCCGGTTGTGAGCGCCCAGAGAAAAAACCTGTTGAGTAACTTCATACCAATTTCGTCCTTGAAAGTTCCACGGTTGTCATGCTTGACTTATTACCCAATCAGGCCACGACAGAATTATTGCGATGTGAGAAAATTAGGCCTTGTTGTCCAAATTAGCAAGCTGTGTCAGTCAAAAAAGGAAAATAGAACATGGGAAGTTTCTGGCGTGAAATGCGTCGTCGCCATGTACTACGCGTCGCAGGTATCTATGTAGCCGCAGGCTGGATATTTGTCGAAGTTATGGCCAATCTGCTGCCGTTGTTTGAAGCACCGTTGTGGATTGGTAAGACGTTCACCCTGCTGCTGTTTCTCGCATTTCCGATCACCCTTATTATCGCCTGGGCATTTGAAATCACACCCGATGGCGTCAAACACGCGGACGAATTGGAAGATACCGGGGAGGCTTTGCCGGCAGCGTTGCCTGATTATCTAATTGTTGCCGCATTGTGTTTGGTTGTCCTAGTGAGCTTTGTGGATTTTGGTGGCAATGAGTTACAGCCACTTGCGGCCGTGGAATCAGGTGTGGAAACCGGTGATCCTCAATCCAGGTCGGACGCGGTAGACGGCGTCGACTCCCTGGCGGTGCTACCTTTCATTGATTTCAGCGAAGGGGCAAGCAGTCAGTACCTTGCCGATGGGATTGCGGAAACAGTGCTTAATGCACTGACGCAGCAGGAGGGATTGCGCGTGGCCTCAAGAACCTCCTCGTTTTCAGCGCAGAATAGGGAGCAGTCGATTCAGGAGATTGGGCAGCGGCTTGGCGTAGCGCAGGTTCTGGAGGGTAGCTTACGCCGATCGGGAAATCGCCTGCGGGTGTCTGCTCAACTGACTAACGTTCAGACGGGTTACCAGACCTGGTCGCAAACCTATGACCGTGAGTTTGATGATATTTTTGAGATTGAAGAGGACCTTGCGCGTTCAATTGTGCTTGCACTCAAAGGGCCCTTAGCGCTTGACGAAGTGAGACAGGTTGTTGCAGCGGGCACTGATAGTGTGGAGGCCTATAACGTAAATCTTCAAGGTCTTTATGCTTTTCAGTCTCCGAACCAGAGAAATTTCGCGTCTGCGATGGCAGCTTTTCAGAAGGCCATCGATCTTGATCCCAACTATTGGGATGCACACGGTTACCTGGCTTTCTGCGTTGGTTACTTCAGTATTTACAGCGACTACGCGACACAAGTAATGCCCGCTGCCGTATCGATGGAGCTTGCATTGCGCAATAAGCCAGATAACGTGCCAGCTAATTTGATAAAAGGGGTGCTGACTCAGGGCTATGACGCGAAGTATGAGTACTATGCCCGTGCGCTGGAAGGAACGTCTGACAGAGACCTTGCGCTCTATGTTTACTATGCAGCGTACCTTGCTCCTCAATGGCGGCATGCTGAGATCGACCAGATGGTCGCGGAGGCATTACGAGATGCGCCTAATTCGGTGCTCTTGCTGTTTAGCGTAGCTATGAATGCGAGTCGCACTGGTGATTATACTAAAGCCTTGGAACTCGCTAACAGGCCGGGACAATCTGATGGCAGTAACTTTCTTGTCTCGGCGATGCTCTCCGATATCTACTTCCGGATGGGCGATGGTGAGAACCTTCGCCGCGTAGCAGAGCAGTCAATCTCTGCGATTGGCCCTCAGAATGGCTTTATCACAGGATTTCTGCTCCAAGCACATATTCTCAACGGTGATCTTGAAAAGGCGCAAGAGTTATTGGGCAGTATGATCGCCAAGAGGAATGCAGGCGCATCAATGTCTGCCACGCCTATTGCGATGGGGCTTGCCGCGCTGGGTGAGGTTGAAGAGTCGGTGATCTGGTTTATGCGCGCTTACCGCGAGCGCGACTACTGGCTGGAATGGCACATACTCTCATCCGCTAGGTCTTATCCAGAACTTGCCGATCATCCAACTTTTCAGAACGTGTTGAAGTTGCTGGGTCTTGATGAGACCAGCATCCAGGAGCGCATTGCACAAGGCCATTGAGTGGAGCGAACGCGCTAACCCATTGGGTAGCGAATTTCCTTGCTGATCCTGTTGATTTTCTTCAGCGTTTCATCGTCCAGCACAACGTCTGCCGCCGCAAATATGTCATCCAATTGATCGACACTCGTCGCGCCTACGATAGTGGATGCAACGAAATCATGTTGCTTGCTCCAGGCGGTGGCCAGCGTTACCACAGACATTCCGATATCGTCTGCGATCTCCTGAAAACGACGTGTGGACTCCAGGCTTCTCTCGTTGATAAAGCGTTTGGCCATGAGTTGCTGACGTTTTCCTTCACTGGTGAGATAGCTGGTAAAACGAGCCCCCTCGGGCTTGTTGCCATCATTGTATTTGCCGCTGAGAACACCGCCAGCAAGTGGCGAGTAAGGAATCAAGCTGACATTTTCCTGTCGGCAGGCTTGAGCCAGTTCATCTTCGAAGCGTCGATTGTTTAGGCTGAAGTTATTCTGAATAGTTTCGTAGCGAGCAAGGCCGTGGCTTTCCGACGTCGCCAAACTCTTCATCAAGCCCCAGGTAGTTTCGTTGCTGCAGCCCAGAATACGCACCTTTCCTGATACAACGAGTTCGTCCAGTGCCAACATCGTTTCTTCGTAGCGCATGTCATGGTCTGGCCAATGTGTCTGATAGAGATCAATATAGTCAGTCTGAAGACGCTTCAGGCTCGCTTCAACGGCGCGAACGATATGATGCCTGTCCAGGCCTGTTTTACCCGCGCGTTGCACCGCTGTTATCCAGCCGTGACTGGGTCCCGCCACCTTGGTGGCGACAATAACGGAGTCTCTATCCTTGGTCTTTAGCCAGCGGCCGAAAATCTCTTCGGTCAATCCCGCATATTCGAACTTGGGCGGCACAGGATACATTTCGGCCGTGTCGTAGAAATCGATGCCAGCATCGAATGACCTGTCTAGTATTTCAAATGAAGTTTTCTCATCGGCTTGACTGCCAAACGTCATGGTTCCCATACAGATATCTGAAACGACGATTCCGCTCTTACCAAGTCTTCTTCTATTCACATTACGCTCCTGTTGATACGATTAGCTCAGGCATGCCGGCATACTGCCCGATCTATGCATTGATTGATTCAGTAGGTTTGTCAGTATCGCCTGTGGGGTGCGGCGAAACTGGATCTAGCATTTAGTAGTAGTAGCCCAAATTGAGATTGAAACGGTAGTACCAGTCGTCATTACCATTGACACCAAAGTCAGACACCCCATCGATACGCGAGTAGTCATCGTTCTCATTGCCGACAAAATAGTTTCCATTAGAGTACGCCAAGTCGCTGTAGATATACCAGCCGCCTCTGGCCCATGCGGTACCTAGTACAAATAACTGGCTGTCGTTGAAGGAGTCTTCGTCTTTGATGATGCTGCTCCACTCAACGTACGGCAGTGCGTAGTCTAGCCATGGCAGGTCGGGCGTATCAATCTGATAACTTAGCGAAACAGCTGGTAACCAGGCTTGGCTTGCGACGGTCCATGCGAAATCGTAAGCACCCAGCGGAATCAGCGCGTCAGTTCCCCACGGGTTCTCGTCGTCGATGTCAAATTCATAGCGGGATATCTGTAATCCCAGTTTGAGTTGATCGCGTTGATGCACCGCGTGTACCGACGCAGCCCAGTGGTTTCCATTGTCCAGCGCAGTGCCGTCAAGGCTGCCATACTGTAGCGATGCCCCAAGGTCTGTCGAGCTTTCACTGCTGGAAAGGTTGGTGATAGCGCGAGCATTGAACTGATCTTTCTCTCGATAGCCCGAGCGGGAGCCACCAAAGTTGACAGTACCATCGTCGTTTACAGACTCGTTCCAACGCACGGCGTCATAGCCATAGCGAGTGCTGTCCGTGCTGCGGCCTGAGAAGCTTTGTTCGCTGCGGTTGTAGTACCCGAGATCAAGAGTCCAACTGTCGGTCTTGCGCGTGTACTTAATGCCTACATCGGGGTCATCGGCTAGCCCCACATAGTAATGTTGATCAAAAAACCAGCTTTGTGAGATGCCGTAGGGGCCGGCACCAAACGGAACGCGGTTGAGCCCAACTTCTATGTGCTGCTTGTCATCAAACTTGTAGCCCAGCCACCCGGTACGCATGAAGTTATAACTCTCGCCCGAGCCAGCGGTGTACCATCGATACTCGAACTCGCCGATCAAGTTGTGATAGTTAAGCGATGCATTGATGCGAAATGTATCTAGTTCCACGTTTCCGCCATTGCCGCCGCGACTGGGTCCGTTGTCGTTGGTCTTGTAGTCGCCATAAACGTAGTTGACGCGCATTGCGCCACCTATCGTTATGGGGCCGATGACAAAACCTTCATCGGTGGCGTCATTGTCAACTTCGGGGGCAGCAGCGACATCCATTACCGGAACTGATGCAGTGGTATCGCCAGTTCCAGCGTGTTCACCAGCATTGCGGGCATTTTCAAGTTCGGAGCGCGCCGCATTGAGCTCGGCTTCCAGCGCACGCACTCTTTCCTCCAGAACATCCAGATTCTCAGGATTGGCCAGAGTGTGAACGCTACTGCCCAGCATTACCGCCAGTGCAATTGTTCTAGTCTGCTTTTTATGAGGCACTAACGTATTTTCCGATGTCGACCTGATCAATCTGCGAGGGATCGAGAAAGCGCTGAGCATAGTCCAGATACACACCTTCGCTGACGAAGAGTTCGAAGCAGTCGCGATCAAGGTGCTCGTCTTCTACCATCTTGTGCAGAATGTCGATCGCCACGCTAATGGGCTTAGCCTTCTTGTAAGGCCTATCAGACGCCGTGAGTGCTTCGAACACATCGGCCACTGCAAGAATCCGCTCCGGCGTGCTCAGCTGCGCCCCCGGAAGTTTGCGTGGATAACCAGAGCCACGCATTGTTTCGTGGTGCGTTGATGCGTAGCGAGGGACATTTTTCAGCTCTTCAGGGAAGGGTAGGCTCTCCAGCATCTTGATCGTGCTGATCATATGCTCGTTAATCTTGAACCGGTCTTCTGCTGTGAGTGTGCCTCTGGATATCGAGAGGTTGTACACTTCGCCCAAGTTATACAGGTGCTCCGGAATATCCATGTTGATGCCATACTCCGGTGGGTACTGCGTGGGTGTAGTGCGGGCGATGATGTGCTGCGGCTTGTCCTGTAGCAGATACTCCGTGGCCGGTAGTGCTTGCGGTTCACCTGAAGTAACCTGGAGTTCCTCTACAGGGGAGAGGCCCAGACGATCATCGAAGTTTCTCTGCCACGTGGTCTTGGCGATCGCCAAGAGTCGCTGCTGTTTGTCCTCATCCAAAAATTCTCCACCCACGTTACACTCGGCAACAAATGCGTAGTTGCTTTGAAGCTCGGTCTTGCGATCTTCCCATGCGCTTTTGAGTACGCTTTCCTGACTAGGGTCCTTGTGGAGACCTTTCCAATAATCTATCTCAGCGTCGCGCCATAGTGTTTCAAAACGCATTCTCACTTCATGAACGCGGTTATAAATTGTCTCGAGTTTGCTGCCTTTGTCGACAATGTGCTCAGGTGTAGTGATCTTGCCACAATCGTGTAGCCATGCAGCGATACGGTACTCACGCCATTGCTCGTCATTCGACAATCTGAAGTCACCGAACGGACCATCACTGCTTTGCGATGCTTTCTTGGCTAGCATCAAGGCAAGTTCCGGCACACGTTCGCAGTGTCCTCCGGTGTAGGCAGATTTGTCGTCAATCGCCTGGGCGATCAGGCGAATAAACGAATCCATCAGTTCGCGCTGGGCAATCTCATGGGCTTTGATAGCAGAGACCATACTCACCATGGAGTCAGACAGTTCATCCAGCTCCTTGATGTGGGAGGGAACCCGCTCAACACTATCGTACTCGCGCCTTTGAACCTTCTCGTTCTCGATAGCCAGTTGCTTTACCGGCCTGACAATGGGGTTCGCAAATGCCCAGGAGAGCGGCAATAGCAATAGCAGGAAGCCAGCGGTTAATGCGCTGGCAATTTTCACTTCTTGCATGGACTCGCCGATTACAGCCTGCTCTGGAATGAGGATGCCCAGATACAGGGTGTCCTTGCCATCGTTTCGCAGCGGTGCGGAGTAAGCCCGGTAGGTTATTCCCTTATAGAGTGTGGAAATGAGTGTTCCGTGCAGTACTGGATCTTGGGCTGCATCGATCAGAATGTCGCTGGGAACCGCGCCCGAGCTATCGTTCTCATTGTCCTTTTCATAATCCAGCCACGTTGTTTGTAGATAGGCTCTCTGCGGCTCCGCGAGTGACTTGATTGCCCGATTCACTATGGGCACCAGCGGCTTGAGCTTATCGCTGGCCATGATATGCAGCGTGTCGGGTATCGGGCCATCCCCAAGATAGGGCTTGATATGGTATTCCAGCCCGGTCAGATAGTAGTGCTCCTGGACATAGCGCAAGATCACTTCGTTATCCAATGCGGCCGCGACAGAGCCGTCTAGAACCATTTCCATAGCGTTTAGTGTGCTGGCACTCTCAACAATCTCAACAGTAGGAAAGCGTTCTCGAATGATGGGAATGATTGACCAGCCCGCTGGTATGGCCAGTGCCTGCCCAGCCAGCTGCTCCAGACTATTCAGCGCAGCTTGGCCATCAAGTGTCACGATCCCGAACGGTAGCTGCTTATAAGCGTCCGTCGCAGCCCCCCAGCCCTCATTGTCGTTTGTCAGCACCAGAGAGTGTAGTAGATCGATCTCCTCCGCTTTGAACTCGTCGACCAATTCTGCCCAGCTCAGGCCATTCACAAACTTTAGCTTCAGACCTGTCATCGCCGCGATCATGCGTATAACGTCGATCGAATAGCCACGCGGAGCTCCCAGCAGAGCGTAGTCAAACGGTGGCCAGTCGAGCTCATTGGATATCTTCAGCTCCGGCAAAGAAGCGATATAGTCGCGCTCTTCTGGCGACATCGAAAATTCGGGTATGGGAAGTCGCTCCGAGCTGTCTTGCTGCATACTCGAGGCGATAATTTGGCCATCGCCACGATAGATGTAAAGCTCTCCTTCGTTAGAGATGTCCTGTTCGCGCAGGAATTCAGACACTGTGGCAAGTGTCATGTCGATAGCAATTACAGCATCTGTGCCTTGTACCCTGCGCGAAATCGTGCGGCCGGGAACCCCTAGCTGGGCGAATAGATAGGCATTACTAACGTAGGTGCGATCCTGTTTGACCGCTTCGATATACCAGGGGCGGGTAGCGGGGTTGTAGTCTGTGTCTTCAGTCCGTTCTACTCTAATTTGAAAGTCTTTGTTCATGTAGCGCAGTCGCCGTTGACCGGGCGAGTTTACGCTATCAATTACAACGCCAAGCCATTTGTCTGTGGGCGTCGCTTTATAGAATTTCCGAGCGACCTCGCTGGTATCGAGATTAATCAGCTCCAAAAAGCTGCCATCTGATTGGCCAATATAGATGCCGTAGTAGAGAGGGTTGCGCAGCATGATTTTTGACGCTACTGCTAGTTGTTGATTTCGCTGATCTCTCTGGGCCAGCGTCGGGTTATTGGCTAGCAGCTCAATGACGTTATTGTTGAGTTCGCCGATGTGTCGCCACTTGTCGGCGATCCCATCAGAAACGATTGTGTACTGCTTGCTCGCTGAACTGTTGGCCAGGCGCTGACCAGAATAATACTGTAGCCCCAGCGCAACCAAAGCGGTTACCGTTGTCATTAATAAAAAGACCACGACAACCGTAACTCGCATGCTGACAATCGTGCCGCTCACCGACTTATTCATTTCTCAATGTCCTGTTGCTGCTGCCACGCACGTTGGTGACGATTAAGAAATTAAGCACAAAATTCGTCATTGTCACGTACTTTTCACTTATTGAAATCCGGGAAGCCATCTAGTTGTGTGCACTGCACTTTAGTATCCTCACGCGATGAAGTTCATCTTGTTACTGTGTTGTCTCGTACTGGTCCCTGGTTGCGGTGGCTACGAGCTAAAAAACCTGGCCAAATCAGATGTCGATCTGGTGGCCGATGAGTTTATAGACGAATCCCGGCGCCTGGTACGTGAACTGGCGGTGAAGCTTTACAAGCGCAATCCTGCTGAGCTGGCCAAAAACCCCGGGATGACAGTTGAGGGTAGACTGGCACAATTGAGCGTTAATAAGGGTGCACTTGTATTTGTTGAGTTACGCAACCGGCAGGAAACACAGGCGCTAGAGCTGGTTTTTGATCCCAAGTATCAAGGCGATCGGGTATTCGCGCTGATCGTGGGTCTTGGCGGCATGCTGCGGCACGCCTACGGTTACAATGACGAGTTGTTCTACTTCGATTCTCTTGACTCAGAAAAACTGCAGACCAGTGCGCACAACGTGGAGGTGCTGGCCTGGCGATTGCGCAATAGCCGTTGGCCAGATGGCCGTCACTTCCTTGTAGCCAGCGAGTATGAAGGGGTGATTGATAACCTGAGTTTTGAGCGATTGTTGGGCAAGTTGATTGTGCTGCAGGAAATAATGGCTCGCATAGCAGGTGATGCCGACGACCGAGCGGTGAACAAGGTCGTCCAAGCGGCATCATCCGTGTTTATCCCACTACCTATCTGATTGAGATCGCAGTACTCGCCCTTACGGGGCCTTAACCCATGGTAAATACATTCAATTTGTTACCATCGAGGTCTCGGAAGTAACCGGCGTAGAAGCCATCATCTCCACGCGGACCAGCCGGGCCTTCATCAGTTCCGCCCAGTTCCAGTGCCTTGTTGTACACACGATCCACGTCAGCTTGCGACGCTACCTGGATCGCAACCATGACGCCGTTGCCCACGGTCGCTGCGTTGCCATCAAAGGGCACAGAGACAGCCAGCCCGCAGCCTGCACTCTCGTTCATCCAGGCGACAAAGGTGTCTTCCTCCATCATGCGATTGCCGCCGACTTCCGCCAGCAAGGTATCGTAGAAATCGCAGGCGCGCTGCAGGTCGTTGGTACCGATAGTGACATAACCGATCATGTGATTCTCCTAAGTGTGGTTAACCCTTAAAGCATAGACCATTTCGGTCGAAAACCGGGTTTTGACCAGTGCCTGTTGGCGCCGGGGAATAGTTGACTAAAAGAGTAGGTTATAAGACAATGCCGCGCCTCAGTATTCTCCTTAGTGACGGACGAAGTCTATGCGATTGACAACTAAAGGGCGCTACGCTGTGACAGCGATGCTGGACTTGGCTCTTAGCCATGAAAAAGGTCCCATCCGGTTGGCGGCCATCTCTGATCGCCAGGGTATTTCACTGTCCTATTTGGAGCAGTTGTTTGCGCAACTGCGCCGATCCGAGCTCGTTAGGAGCGTACGGGGCCCGGGCGGTGGCTATCGTCTCGGCCGTGAAGCGGCTGCGATTAGTGTCGCTCAGGTGATAGCGGCCGTGAATGAGGATACCGACGCTACACGCTGTGGTGGAGCAGGAGATTGTCAGGAGGGGGAGACCTGCTTGACGCATCATTTGTGGATGGACCTTTCTGACCAAATACATGCATTTTTAGGGGATATCAGCCTGAATGACTTGGTGGCCAGGAACGAGATCAGGGTGATTTCGGAGCAACAGCAGCAGCGGGTTGCAGCGCGCACCGATGGCGACAACCAGATACAGGTCACTCCCGTATAAGTCTATAGGTGCGCACTTTGCGTGCATTGGCACTTTTGAGGTAATAGCTCTCATGTCACAGGAAACAATCGACAAGGCAATCGACAAGGAATATGCCGCCGGATTTGTCTCAGATATTGAGTCAGAAACGCTGCCGCCTGGACTCGACGAGGATGTGGTTCGGTTCATTTCAGCAAAGAAGGGCGAGCCCGAGTGGATGCTGGAGTGGCGTCTAGAGGCCTATCGTACATGGCGGGAGATGGAAGAGCCTGAGTGGGCACACGTACATTACCCAGAGATAGACTTCGATGAGGTGTCCTATTACTCGTCGCCAAAGAGTATGGAAGATGGCCCCAAGAGTCTGGATGAAGTAGACCCGGAACTACTTGCTACTTACGAGAAGCTCGGTATTCCACTGCATGAGCAGGAAATGCTGGCAGGTGTTGCAGTGGATGCCGTGTTTGACTCTGTATCCGTAGCCACCACATTCAGGAGCAAGCTTGCCGAGGCGGGCGTCATATTTTGCCCGATTTCCGAGGCGGTGCATGAGTACCCGGAGCTCATAAAAAAGTACATGGGATCGGTGGTGCCGCGGCGAGATAACTATTATGCGGCGCTCAATAGTGCTGTGTTTAGTGATGGATCTTTCGTATTCATCCCCAAAGGTGTGCGTTGCCCGATGGAGTTATCGACCTATTTTCGTATCAATGAAGCCAAAACAGGTCAGTTTGAGCGCACGCTAATTATTGCCGAAGAGGGTAGCCATGTGAGCTATCTCGAAGGTTGTACCGCCCCTATGCGAGATGAGAACCAGCTACATGCGGCTGTGGTGGAGCTGGTAGCAATGGATGATGCCGAAATTAAGTACTCCACCGTTCAAAATTGGTATCCAGGCGATGCTGAAGGGCGTGGCGGTATTTATAACTTCGTTACCAAGCGTGGCGTGGCGCATCGCAATGCCAAGATCAGCTGGACTCAAGTGGAAACCGGTTCGGCTGTCACCTGGAAGTATCCCAGCTGTATTCTGCGCGGCGATAACAGCGTGGGAGAATTTTACTCCGTTGCGCTGACCAATAATCTGCAGCAGGCAGACACTGGCACCAAGATGATTCACTTGGGCAAGAATACGCGTTCAACGATTATCTCCAAGGGTATCTCTGCAGGAAAGAGTTCGAATGCCTACCGGGGCCTCGTGCGGATGAGTCCTAAAGCGCAAGGTGCACGCAACTATACGCAATGTGACTCGCTGTTGATTGGCGATCGCTGTGCAGCACACACCTTCCCCTATATTGAGAGCCGTAACCCTTCGGCTGTGATTGAACATGAGGCGACTACATCCAAGGTTAGCGATGATCAACTCTATTTGTGTCAACAGCGCGGGCTCGATGCAGAGAAGGCCGTATCGATGATCGTGAATGGCTTCTGTAAGGAAGTATTCAAAGAGCTGCCAATGGAATTTGCAGTTGAAGCTGGCAAGTTGCTGGAAGTCAGTCTTGAAGGATCCGTCGGTTAATCTGCGCGCAGAATCTGCTCGCCATTGTGAATTTTGGAGAACACGTTAGATGTTGAAGATTGAAAACCTGCACGCCAGTGTAGAGGGCAAGGACATACTGAAGGGCCTGACGTTGACGGTTGGCGCCGGCGAGGTGCACGCGATCATGGGGCCAAACGGGTCTGGCAAGAGCACGCTGGGTCATGTGCTGGCGGGTCGTCCTGGCTATACCGTGACGGCGGGAACCGTGGAATTTCTCGGTCAGAACGTTCTGGAGATGGAAACTGAGGAGCGAGCGCATTTGGGTATTTTTCTCGCGTTTCAGTACCCGGTGGAGATTCCCGGCGTGAGTAATATGGAGTTTCTCAAAGCGTCGGTGGATACGATGCGCGAGCAGCGTGGCCTTACACCCCTGGATGCAGTCAGCTTCATGAAGCAGGCGAGAGAGGCCTGCGCGGCGGTTGATCTGGAGCTGGACTTTCTCAAGCGTGGCGTGAATGAGGGTTTCTCTGGCGGCGAAAAAAAGCGCAATGAACTGATGCAGATGATGCTTCTGGAGCCGCGTCTGGCGGTTATGGATGAGACTGACAGCGGACTCGATATTGATGCCCTGCAGGTCGTTGCGCAGGGTGTGAATACGATGCGTGCGGCGGATCGCTCTTTTATCCTGGTGACGCACTATCAGCGTTTGTTGGAGTACATAGAGCCCGATTTTGTCCATGTTCTTGCCGGAGGTCGTATCGTTCGCTCTGGCGACAAGACTTTGGCGCTTGAGCTGGAAGAGAAAGGATACGCGTGGCTCGAAGATGAGGTCGCCTGATGCCTAACTTTATGGAGCAGGCACTGGACTACGCTCAGAGCAATGCGCCCGTTTGGCTGCAGCCCACTGTGAGTGAGGGCAGGCAGCTGTGGGAAAAACAGGCGTTACCGACCCGCAAGACCGAGGCTTGGAAGTACACGGGTGTGCACAACCTCAGGCAACCCTATGCGGTGGGAGAATCCACTGCGGTTGCGCTAAAAGATTTATCGTTGTCACTGCCAGACCTAGACGCCCACCGCGTTGTCTTCATAAACGGACACTACCGGGCGGAACTGTCTAGTGATGAGCTACCCCAGGGTGTAGAGCTGGTGCGTTTTGCACAGGCCACGGCAGAGCAATCTGCTGAGATCGCTAAATATCTGGGAACCATTGTAAGTAAGCACGATCATGTCTTTGCCTCACTCAATGATGCGTCATTAACCGATGGCGTTTTCCTGTCTGTGGCCCCAGGTATTGTTGTAGACAAGCCTATTCAGCTGGTATGGATTACTGCCAGCCAAACAGCGGCGTTCACCACCACTCAGCGGCTTCTGGTTTTGGCGGGTGCTAACAGCTCCGCCACGGTGATAGAACATTTCGCCGGTGTGCGCGGTGAGCAGGCTGCGTTTACGAATGGAATGACAGAGCTCCTTGTTCAAGCCGGCGCAACGCTAGAGCATTATCGCTTGCACCTGGAGGAGGGCGCGGCAATGCACGTGGGAGGTGTTCATGCAAGGTTGCTTGCCAATGCCACTTTAAACAGCTTCCACTTGGCACTGGGCAGTGTGCTGAAGCGCATTGACGTAGTCGTAGACTTTCAAGGTGCAGGAGCACATTGCGAATTGAACGGTGTCTATCTACCTCGTGGCGAAGAACATATTGATTACCATACTTGCCTTGAGCACGCGGTACCGCACTGTACGAGTAGCGAGACTTTTCGCGGCATCGTTGGTGATAGCGCGAGCGCTGTTTTCAATGGCCGCATACACATTCATCGAGATGCACAGAAGACACGCGCTGAGCTTAGCAACAAGAACCTGCTAACCAGTACACGCGCTGAGGTGAATACCAAACCAGAGCTCGAGATATATGCAGATGATGTGCTGTGTGCGCACGGTGCAACCGTTGCCCAGCTGGACGAG
This sequence comes from Halioglobus sp., assembly GCA_039990395.1. Classification (GTDB taxonomy): domain Bacteria; phylum Pseudomonadota; class Gammaproteobacteria; order Pseudomonadales; family Halieaceae; genus CALINF01. The sequence continues at coordinate 1,585,761 of JBDXFZ010000146.1, read as the reverse complement.
ACAGCGCTGCACTATTTACGCACACGCGGTGTATCGAAGGCTGAAGCAGAGGTGATGTTGAACTTTGGGTTTATCAATGAGGTGGTAGATGGCGTAAGGCTGGATACATTGCGTGCCTATTTAAGGCCGCTGTTGGCTCTCCGTTTTAGCCGCGATCCTCAGTTGGCGAGGCATCTCGCATGACTGTATTGAAAGCGTCCACAGCCTCTGCTTTTGATCCCATGTTGGTGCGAGCTGACTTTCCTATTCTTGATCAGCTAATTAACGGGAATCCACTGGTTTACCTGGATAACGCGGCGACAACACAGAAACCCAACGCTGTGATTGACGCAATCAGCCACTACTATCGCCACGATAATGCCAATGTCCATCGCGGCGTACATACGTTAAGCGATCGAGCCACTACCGAGTTTGAGCACTCACGCGAAAAAGTCAGTACTTTCTTGAATAGTCCCTCTTCTCGGCAGGTTATTTGGACCAGCGGGACAACCGAGGCTATCAATCTGGTTGCCTTTAGCTGGGCTCGGAGCAACCTTGGCTCGGGTGATCGAATACTGGTGCCCTGGCTAGAGCACCATTCCAACATTGTTCCATGGCAGCTGGCGGCAGAGGCTGTAGGCGCAGAAGTTACCCCCATACCTGTAAGCGATGCGGGTGAGATCGACCTGGATGCGCTACAAATTCTAATGGACCAGCGTGTTAAGTTGATCGTTGTGAATCAAGTGTCCAATGCATTGGGAACAGTTAACCCTGTCGAAACCATTGTTGAACTCGCTCATGAAGTTGGCGCAAAAGTTCTTGTTGATGGGGCTCAGGCGGTGGGTCACTGGCCGGTGGATGTACAGGCGCTGGGTTGCGATTTTTATGTATTCTCGGCGCACAAGTTGTTTGGGCCTACAGGTGTAGGCGTGCTGTGGGGACGAGAGGACTTGCTAGAGGCAATGCCACCTTATATGGGGGGTGGTGAAATGATAGAAACTGTCAGCTTTAGTGGCACGACATTCAATACGCTGCCCTTTAAATTCGAGGCCGGCACCCCCAATATAGCCGGAGTAGTCGGGTTAGGGGCCGCAATTGACTACGTGAACACAATCGATCGTGCTGCGGCAGCAGCCCACGAGGCAGATCTGCTGGCTTATTCCATAGAACTGGCCAGTGAGATAGAAGGGCTTACGAGGGTGGGCACGCCTGCAAAGTCGGCGGGGATATTCAGTTTTGTGCTGGACAGCTGTCACCCGTCTGATGTGGGCATGTTGCTGGACGAGCAGGGTATCGCGGTGCGCACAGGTCACCATTGCGCGCAACCATTGATGGAGCGCCTTGGCGTACCGGGAACGGTGAGGGCATCCTACTCTATTTACAATACGCAAGACGATGTGACTCGCTTGTTTGAAGGAATTCGCAAGGCCAAATCGCTATTTGGCTAGGGGAAAGGCATGAGTGTTGAAACGTTTGATGTGACCACAGAGTTGGTTACGGTTACCAACGAAGCTGCAGAGCATCTGCGCAGTAGCCTGGCAGGTCAGGGCAAAGCGGCCGTGCGTATTTCGATTGAGGAAAGTGGCTGCACGGGCTTTAAGTATGTGATGGAAGAGGTCGATGACGCGGACGAGAGTGACGTGACTGTGGCCCTGACTAATGGTGTGAATGTGTTTATAGCGCCCAATGCAGTGGCGCTTTTACAAGGAACCGAAATCGATTACGTGCGAGAGGGTATCAATCGTACTCTCAAGTTCAAAAACCCCAATGTCACTGCCGAATGTGGATGTGGCGAAAGCTTCACGGTAGCCTGAACGAATGTCTGCGCAGGAGCGAACAGTTCTAACGACCAACCGTGATTGCCCGGGTAGGCTTGTGCCTGTGGGTGACCCGATTGTGATACCTGCCCATACATTTGTGACGCTCACGCAGTCACTGGGTGGAAACTATACGGTAGTTCACATCGGCAACATGGTGCGGATAGATGGCACCGACGCAGATGCTTTAGGGTTTGAGCCCACGCGACTGGAGTTCGATGTACCTGAGGACGGACTCATCGACGAGGCTCAGGTTTGGGAGGCGTTGCATACCGTTTTCGACCCTGAAATCCCAGTGGATCTGGTGAACCTTGGATTGATCTACTCGGTAAAGACTGATCAGGACAAACACGCTGTAGATATACGCATGACACTGACGGCGCCGGGTTGCGGTATGGGACCAGTGCTTGTGGGTGATGTGGAATATCGAGTAGGACAAGTACCCAATGTGAAATCAGTCGATGTGGAGTTGGTGTTTGATCCACCCTGGCAGCGCGAAATGATGTCCGAAGAAGCGCAGCTGGAAACTGGAATGTTCTATTGAGGCTTTAGCCATGAGCGAACCTGCTCAGGTCAATCCGTTTGGCCATACCATCAGCAGTGACGATGTTCTCGATACCCTTGGCTTTTTCGACAGCTGGGAGGATCGATACAAATACATCATAGATCTCGGAAAGGAGCTGCCTCCTCTGGCGGAAGAGCTTCGTACAGACGATCGATTGGTTAGGGGCTGCCAGAGTCAGGTATGGATAGACACACAACTCGAGCACGGACGGCTAGAGTTGGCAGTAGACAGCGATGCCTTTATTGTCAAAGGCCTGTTAGCTGTTGTACTAGCGGCCTACAACAACAAAACGCCAACAGAGATACTGGCATTCGATATCGACGGCTATCTCGATAGCCTCGATTTGTTGCGGCATCTATCTCCCACGCGCGGCAATGGTATTCGCGCAATGATTCAGCGAATTCGTGGTATTGCGCAGGGTTGAGAGTCAGCCCCGCGTTAGGAAAGATTACGAAAAACACTAAAAGTACTCGCTGCAGGGTATGTTTAATCGCGACGTTGCTACTGCGTGTCGCCTTTGGAGAGTATTGATGCGACACGGGCAATACGTCGATGAGAACCAAGGGCGCATGAACTGGAGCCTTTTGCGTCGCATTTGGCCCTTGCTCATGGAAAACCGGGTGCGCGTACTGCTGGCGCTGATTTGCCTGCTGCTCGCCAAGGGCGCCATTCTAACCATTCCATTTCTGCTTAAAGACCTCGTTGATAATCTCGACATCGCGCAGGCGATACCCACCGAACCTGCAATGCTGTTAGGACTGGTCGTAGCCTACGGCGCTGCTCGATTTGCTAATGTATTCTTCGGTGAACTCCGTGACACCATCTTTGGCCGTGTTACTGAGCGGGCGATGAGGCGTATCGGTTTGCAGGTGTTCAGGCACGTCCACAGCCTCGATCTGGACTACCACCTCAATCGCCGCACCGGCGGGCTGGCTCGAGACATCGAACGCGGCACCACGGGCATTAGTTTCCTGATGCGATTTTTCATTTTCAATATCGTGCCAACATTGTTTGAGATAGCGATGGTGGCGGGCATCTTGTTGTTCAGCTATGGCATTAGCTTTGCTTTGATAGTGGTTATCTCTGTTTTCAGTTATGGAGTTTTCTCTTTTCGTGCCACCGAGTGGCGAACGCGATTTGTGCGTGCAGTTAATGAGGCAGATTCAACCAGTAATACGCGTGCTGTTGATTCACTGCTCAATTTCGAGACAGTTAAATACTTTACCAATGAACGGTTTGAAGCGCAGCGCTATGACGAGTCGCTGCGCGTATGGGAAGCGGCTCGACGTAAGAATCGATTGTCGCTGTTTACCCTCAATGGTGGTCAGGCACTCATTATTGCTGTTGCACAAACGATGATGATTGGCATGGCTGCGTGGCAGACCAAGGCGGGGGTTCTTACGCTTGGCGACTTCGTGTTGATCAACCAATTCATGATTCAGCTATTCATGCCGCTGGGTTTTTTGGGGTTCGTGTATCGCGAAATTAAAGGCTCGATGGCCAATATTGAGAACATGTTCAATCTACTGGCGCTGCAGCCTGCCATTGTCGACAAGCCGACGGCCTCGCCATTGATATGCGACGCCGCCAAGGTGGAATTTGAGTCGCTCAGTTTTTCATACCAGCAGAACCGAAAAATCCTGGAGAATGTATCTTTTGTAATAGAGCCAGGTCAGAAACTAGCGATAGTAGGCGCCAGTGGCGCAGGAAAGTCGACGCTGGTCAAACTGCTGTTTCGATTTTACGATCCTACAGCGGGTAGGATTTTGATCGACGGACAAGACATCAGCGAAGTACCGCAGCACAGTTTACGTTCTGTAATCGGTATTGTTCCTCAAGATACTGTGCTGTTTAACGACAGCCTATTTGAGAATGTTCGTTATGGCCGGCCGGATGCAACCGATATTGAAGTTGAAGAGGCCATTGCCCTGGCGCATCTGGAGCGTTTTATCGGTCAGCTGCCCGACGGTCATGCGACCTTGGTTGGTGAGCGGGGCCTGAAGTTATCGGGTGGAGAAAAGCAGCGTGTGTCGATAGCACGGACAATACTTAAAGGCGCGCCCATTCTTGTGTTCGATGAAGCTACCTCGTCGTTGGATAGTAAAACGGAGCAGGCCATCTTGCAGTCATTGCGCGAAATCTCCAGAGAGCACACCAGCCTTGTTATCGCTCACCGTCTGTCTACCGTAGTCGATGCAGATCAAATCCTGGTTCTGCAGGACGGCAAAGTAGTCGAAACAGGCACTCATCAAGCGCTGCTTGCCAAAGGTGCAGCCTATGCCGGGTTGTGGCAGGCCCAGCAGGATCAGTCGGTGGGCACGACGCAAACAAGCTGACGCAGTAGGGTGATTGTCAGGCTGGCTCACCCGTTAGGTGAATAGCGTCGGCGTCCTGTGTGGCAGGCGTAAGAGCACCCGCCGCAATCTCGAACGAACGCAATCGTTTCTGATGATCAAAAATTGAAGAGACCAGCATCAGTTCATCGGCACCGGTGGAGGCTATGAATGATGACATGGCTGTACTCACTGTCTCTGGTGAACCCACTGCGGAGCAGCGCGCAACTTCGGCGAGCATCTGACGCTCAGGAGGCGATAGGGTTTCGATAAAATGTGCTTGTGGAGGTGGCACTTTTCCAGGGGTGCCGCGCCTTAAACGGACGAAAGACTGCATCATCGAGGTTTGGAGTAATTGCGCTTCCTCATCAGTATCTGCCGCAAATACGTTATAGCCCAGCATTACATGGGGCTTTTCAAGTTGCGCAGAGGGTTCGAATTTTTCCCGATACAAATCAATCGCCGCATCCATATAGGCCGGTGCAAAGTGCGAGGCGAAAGCAAAGGGTAGGCCGAGCATCGCAGCCAGCCCAGCGCCGTACAAGCTGGAACCCAAAATCCAAAGGGGCACTTCCGTACCAGCGCCTGGTGTAGCCACAACAGCTTGTCCGGGCCGTGCCGGCTGCAGATATTGCTGTAGCTCAACAACATCCGAAGGAAAGTCATCTATGCTTCCATTCATATTTCTGCGCAGGGCTTGAGCCGTGCGCTGATCTGTACCTGGTGCCCGACCCAGACCCAGATCGATGCGGCCTGGAAAGAGTGTGGCCAGAGTGCCGAACTGCTCAGCGATGAGTAGTGGTGCATGATTGGGCAGCATAATGCCGCCCGAGCCGACTCGAATGGTGGAAGTGGCGTTAGCCAAGTGAGCGATTACTATGGACGTAGCCGCACTCGCGATACCCTGCATATTATGATGTTCGGCCACCCAATAGCGATTGAAGCCCCACTTCTCAGCATGCTGCGCGAGGTCTTTTGCATTGCGCAGCGCATCAGTAGGTGTGTTGCCCTCGGGTACGGGCGCTAAATCTAATATGGATAATGGAATCATAGGAAGATTATAACGCGCTTGATACGTTTTGTGCGCTCGGTAGGAAGTAGTCATGGAGTGGCGAGTTTGACCGGGTCTGTGTGCCGCTTTGCCCCTGATTCAGTTCTTCTCTATTCTGTGTCTAGTTTGAATCAGTCTTAGTCAGCTATTATCAGCTGCACCACATGGAAGATGCCATGGATACAACTAGCCCGCAGTCTAATCACAGACCCATGCCGGAAGTGGGATTGTCCGCTCCCGATATCCTCGAGCAGCTGGATGCCAGCAAGGCTCACGACCCCAATTACAAAGACGGTAGGGTCTGGAGTTTGGTGTATTACCTGAATGAAGATCACTCTGAGTTTATTAAGGACGCCTATCATCGATTCGCTTGTGAAAATGGCCTAAACCCCACGGCTTTCAAGAGTCTCAAAAAGTTCGAAACAGACGTAATCAGCGCAACGGCCGACATTCTTCATGGCACGCAGGATGTATGTGGGGTGGTCACCTCGGGTGGCACCGAGAGTTGTCTAATGGCGGTAAAAACCTACCGGGACATGGCAAGGGACCAGCGCCGTGTAAAACGTCCCGAAATGATTATGGCTGAGTCAGCTCATGTGGCCTGGTTTAAGGCATCTGAATATTTTGGTGTCAAGATTCGCCTGGTTCCCTTACTGGATGACTTCTCTCCTGATCTGAAAAAACTTAGGCGCATGATCAATCGCAACACCGTGATGATACTCGGAAGCGCACCGGAGTATCCGCACGGCACGATCGATCCGATAGCGGCGATGGGTGAAATAGCGCAGAAGCACGATATACCACTGCATGTGGATGCGTGTGTAGGTGGCTTTATTCTTCCGTTCATGGAGATGAATGGCGAGGACCTACCATTATGGGACTACCGTGTGCCTGGCGTGACATCGATCTCGGCTGATATCCACAAGTATGGCTACGCTGCGAAGGGCGCGTCGACTATTACCTATCGCAACCTGGATTACCTGCGTTACCAGATGTTCGTATACGAGAATTGGCCCGGCGGCGTGTTTGCCTCTTCGGCGCTGCTGGGAACACGCCCTGGAGGTGCATATGCGGCGGCGTGGGGCGTTTTGCAGTACTTTGGCAAGGAGGGTTATCGGCAGCTGGCGAGAGACACGCTTGAAGCGATAAATAAGATGAAGGCCGGCGTTGCTGAAATTCCTGAACTGGAAGTGATGGGGAATCCTCAGGGTCCACTGTTTGCCTACAAATCGATAAATCCGGAGTTAAACATCTATGCCGTGGGTGATCAGATGGATGCGATGGGTTGGCAAGTCAACCGCAACCAGCAACCGCCTGGCTTGCATGCCATGGTAACTGCGCAGCATCTGAAAGTAGTTGACCAGTATCTGGCTGACTTGCGGCAGTCGGTAGAGGTTGTAAAGGCTAACCCGGAGCTAGGCAAAGAGGGCGGCGCTGCCACCTATGGCATGCTGGCCCATGTACCCTTACGCGGGATGGTGAAGAAAAAAGTTCTGGATATGTACTCTAAGCAGTATAAGGCTGGAGGGGGGGGGCTTGATTTGTCTTCTGAGTCCGCTGGCTCAGAAGCGCAGAATGGCCTGGTAGATCGACTACTCTCCTGGTGGGTGGAAAGGCAGACACGCAAAAGCTCTGGAGGCTAACTCAGCTCGGTTGCCAGTTTGTTAGCGTATGCGGAGGATTGTTGTCCCTCATGGGAGGCGTGCCGCCGCTGAATGTGTTGGTGCGCTGAGGATGGGCGCGTGTGACGTGGTATACTCATTCGCTGTTTGAATACTTTTCCCCCTAGCTGGCGGCATCCCTTAAGTCATTGAATACTTCATCGAATAGCTCCTTTACGCAGCTAAAGCTGGCACCGGCGATGCTGGATAATCTCAGTAGCCTCGGTTATCTGGAGATGACGCCGATACAGGCGTCTGCGCTGCCGCTCGCCTTGGCCGGCCACGACCTTATAGCGCAGGCGAAAACAGGAAGTGGTAAGACCGCCGCATTTGCGCTGTCGCTGTTAACCAAGCTGAATCCGAGAGATTTCGGTACCCAGGCGCTGATTCTGTGCCCTACGCGGGAGCTCGCAGCTCAGGTTGCCGACGAGATCAGGCGGCTGGCGCGTTACCAGCAAAATATCAAGGTAGTCACGCTATGTGGTGGTCAGGCTATCGGGCCGCAAATAGGCTCGTTGGAGCACGGGGCCCATATTGTTGTTGGCACGCCGGGGCGCATTACTGATCATCTGCGTAAGGAAACCCTTGCGCTGGATCGGGTGAATACACTGGTGTTAGACGAAGCGGACAGAATGCTGGAGATGGGTTTTGTCGATGACATTACTGCAATCATCCAGTCGACACCGCAGCAAAGGCAAACGATGCTGTTTTCTGCAACCTATCCGGACGATATTGAAAAACTCAGTGCCCGCTTTCAAAGATCGCCGGAGCGAGTGACAGTTCAGTCCCAAGAGTTGCAGAGCAATATCGAGGAGAAGTTTTTCATCTGCTCCCAGCGCTCTCGCCTGGATAGTTTGCTCAAGCTCTTATTGCATTTCAGGCCATCTAACAGCGTTATTTTTTGCAATACAAAGCAGTTGGTACGGGAGGTTACGCAGCATCTTGAAGAGCACCACGTAGTAGCCTGTGCCTTGCATGGTGACATGGAGCAGCGCGATCGTGACCAGGTGCTGATGCAGTTTCGTCAACAAAGCTGCTCCGTGCTTGTCGCCACTGATGTTGCTGCTAGAGGTCTGGATATTGATGATCTCCCCGCAGTGATCAACTTTGAACTACCTCGAAACTCAGATACCTATGTTCACCGAATTGGGCGCACCGGACGCGCTGGAAAGCGGGGTTTGGCGCTCAGCCTGTTCATGGAGTCTGAGCGCTACAAGCTGGAGAAGATAAGCGATCAGCTGGCGCGGCCGCTGACGTTTGATTCTGTACAAGAGTTGCCGGATGAGCGAAGACCATTGGAGCAACCTGCGTTTGTCACCTTGTGTATTGCGGGCGGAAAGAAGCAGAAAGTCCGTGCGGGCGATATTCTTGGCGCGCTGACAGGAGAAGCCGGCATTCCCGGGTCGGCTGTAGGAAAGATTGCGATAACCGACTTTCAATCCTATGTGGCGATTACTCGTGAAGAGGTGAATGCTGCACAAGGCCGCTTGCTCAACGGCAAGATCAAAGGCCGAAAGTTCAAGGTACGTCGTCTGTGAAAATACCCAAGCGACTGCAGCCGTTGGTAGCGGATGGTCTGATTGATGAAGTGCTGTATCCGCTAATGAGTGGTAAGGAAGCGGATGTTTTTGTCGTGCGCTGTGGCCGCAATGAACGTTGTGCAAAAATCTATAAAGACGCCAGCAAGCGCAGTTTCAAAAAAGCTGCGCAGTACACAGAAGGCCGTAAGGTGCGCAATAGTCGTCGTGCCAGAGCAATGGAGAAAGGCTCTCGCTATGGCCGGCAGGAGCAGGAAGACGTTTGGCAGAATGCAGAAGTCGATGCATTGTACCGTTTGGCAGCCGCTGGCGTTCGAGTACCCGAGCCCTTTGGTTGTGTGGATGGCGTGCTAATCATGGAGCTCATTACCGATAGCGAGGGTGACGTGGCTCCCCGGCTGAACGATGTAACGATGTCAGCGCAGCAAGCCAGGGAAGACCACCATCTGATTATGTTGGATGTTATGCGGATGCTTTGTGCAGGACTCATTCACGGCGACCTGTCGGAGTTTAATGTCTTGCTCGATGAAGGTGGCCCAGTGATCATTGATTTACCGCAGGCCGTTTTTGCGGCGTCCAACAACAACGCGCAGGCAATGCTTGAGCGTGACGTTAGTAATATCACTAACTATTACGCCATGTTCGCACCTGAGCTTCTTAACAGTCATTACGCGCAAGAGATCTGGGCTGCATTTGAAGCCGGTGATTTGCATCCAGACATGCCGCTCACGGGTGAGTTTGAACTGGACGAACACGAAGCCAACGTTGATTCCGTGATGTTGGAAATCAAGGCGGCACTGGCCGAGCAGGAAGAGTTGCAGGAGCGACTGAGAGCGGCGGAAGAGGAAGACTAGTAGTGAAAATCTGCTCATCCTCTCCAGCGCAAACGATCAGGAGCCGTAGCTTTGTGCCATGCTGGCCATGGGCGATTTATCCAGTCCATGATTCGGTATCGGGTAGCGTAGCCCAGTGCGGCTCAGTGCGGCCAGACCCTCCACAATAGACGGAAGAAAACTAGGCGGGATAGCCAGCAGCATCTCGTCATCCTGAACTCCGCCAAATTTGCGTTCCGCATAGCAGGGAATCGATAGTGAGGGTTCTCCGGTCCTCAGAGCGTTGCCCCACGAGTCGGCGCAGGCGCTTTCGCCAACGCAGGTAAAAGTATATTTTTTATAGTTGCGATACTGAAGACCATTCATAAGTGTGATCATCTGTCCTGGCGTGCCGTAAATCAGGCAGATATCCGGGTTGTCTATTCGGCCAGACGTTAGCGGTGAGGTGACGATCGCTTCATATTCACCATAAGACGCGCAGCTCATTTCATGCTGGTGCTTAGAACTACTGATCAAATCGCCATACCAGACACCATTGAATGCGTTCCCACTTAAAAACTCTTCATCCCGCGGGTGCAGGCCAACAACTGCACCGCATTGTGAGCCCACGAGGTTGTCCATGGTGATACCCAGGGTGTAACCCAGCCAACGCGATTGTCCGACGATCTGGTCGGTTGCAAATTTTTCGCCAGCCGGTGGTCGTCGTAGACGATGTATCTGTTCAAGTTCGGCTGCTTTGTGAAATCGCTTCATTCCGACTGGTGTGGTGCGCAGGCGCAGAAATTGATTGAGGCCATCCACCAGTTCTGCATAGTTGTACTGCGTATCATCATCCCAGCAATTGTTTTGAGTCATGGTTTAATCCTCTTTGTGGCAGTTGTAATTGTTAGCTCATTGCGAGAGATCGCCAGTGGCCAAGTGTCGTGGAGATTTATTAGCGGGTTCTGCGCTGTTGCTCCAATAATAGGGCCTCGATAGCGAAAACGTGAGCGTCTTCTTCGTTTAACTCGCGCAGAGCCGCTGCAAGTTGCAAAGCGTAGTCTATGTTTCGACCGCTGGGGCCGGAGGCTCGCGCGATATGCTGTGCTAACGGTTTGTCTGCTTGTGGTCCCAGGAACGCCACGTTGTCGGCATCTGCGTAATAGGTAACTCCACCTACCATTCGTTTCGAATCGCTCAGGGCAATGGATGTTTGCATGCGCTGGTAGCCGTTCTTCTCTCGGTGGTCTAGATGATCAAACACATCGTGCGCGATTCGATAGGCAACCCCCTGGCAAACATTGCCGGGGCTGGGGATCAGTGTCACAACGCGACCGGGTGCCTCAGGCGTTCCTCTGTGATCGTGAGAGCCTTGCCAGAAACGTCGGGCCCAGCCAGTAATGCTGGCAGGTTCACGTTCTATGAAGGGAAAATCCACTTTGTAGATGAGTGACCCGTACCCGAACACCCACGTCGATGTGTCTGCCACTGCCTTTCTTATAGCCTTTTGATTTATTGATTCAACAGCATACCTGACTAGGAAAGGGCAAGCACTTGGTGGCAGATTTTGTCTGAGAAAGGGTTTCTAAGTTATTGATTTAAAAGGATCAGCCATATGCCGAAGCTTTTTTGTGAAATAGTCCAGTTAGGCGTGGACACGAGAGAAGTACCCGCTATATGGTTGGGCTTGAGCTTGTAGATAATGAGTTGGTGGCATAACAATGCGTAGTGCAATTATGGTATTCATCGGTGTGTTGAGCATCTCACCCCTTGCCAGTGCGGGAGTGTATATGTGCACAGACCCGGCTACGGGCAAGAAGACCTTTACCGATAAAGCCTGTGCCACCAAGGGCACGGGTGCCAAGGTTAAGGTTGAGCCAAAGAACTTCGGCGATTCTGGTCATCGCTCGGCGGATGCCAATAAATCAAAGACCTGGACGAGTGACCACGATGCATCCCGTGAGGGTCGTTCCAATTTCACCGGTCACGCCGGGCAGGTAGACAGCGCCAAAAAAGTGGCCGGTGCTGACAGTTAGCAGGGTTGAGAATCTTACGATTTAAACCCGTAGGATACCGGTAGCGACTTTAGCCCACCCACAAAAATGGCGTGTATCCAGTCTGCTTGTCCGTTTTCCTCAATATTGTCACCAGACTTAATCTGCTTACCGTGTAGCTGCGAAATCCGCAGTAGCCGTGCGGCACCATATGGCGCACTGGAGACGTCCAGCGAATCAACTCTTTGGCAGCGCCGATATCCATGTCGGGGTTGTCTTTCCACATTGCCATCTGCTCTGAGTGCTCAGAAAGAGTGGTACTCGTCATGCTCCGCCCAGCAAATGGGATCTTGTTCGCGCAAGTGATCAAAAAGTGCATACATTGTGTCTTCGTTGCCGATGATCTGCGCATTGGGCAAATCAGCCGGACTAAAGCGGTGAGTATCGGAAACAGCGTTCTGGGGCATTCGTAGTCCCTGGCGTAAAACGTTGGGCAGGCAGAATAGCACCCATCCGCGATCGGTTTGAACACGTAGTTACCACTATGACTATGCGAGTTGAAGTAGAGTGAGTAGCGATACACAGGGATGCTGTGTTTGGGTCGTCGGAGCCTCGGGAGGGATCGGCGCGGCCGTCGTGTCACGCTTTCTGCAGGAACCCGATGCCATGGTTGTCGCGATCAGTGCGCAAGCGCCGACTGTCGCCGCTGGCGGTGGTCCGGCAGGACTGCTTCGTGTGCACTGTGACTACACTCAGGAGTCAATTGAGCGCACAGCCACCGAATTGTTTTCTCAGGACCTTCTGCCAGATTACGTCGTGCTGGCAGGTGGTCTGCTCCACGATGGCGCGCATATTGCGCCAGAGCGGCAGCTGGAGCAGCTCCACAGCGAAGCTATGCATGCAGTGTTTGATGCCAACGTGGTTGTACCATCGTTATGGCTGCGTGCGCTGGCCAAGCCATTGCGTAATTCAAAACGTTGCATCATTGCCGCTTTGAGTGCCCGCGTTGGTAGCATAAGTGATAACAACCTGGGTGGATGGTATAGCTATCGATCGTCCAAGGCTGGTCTCAATATGGTATTGCGCAGTGCGGCGGTCGAACTGAAGAGGCGCGCGAAGGGCGTCAAACTCATTGCGTTTCATCCTGGTACCACCGACACTGCTTTGTCAAAGCCGTTCCAGCGAAATGTTGCCGCTGAAAAGCTGTTTAGCCCCGATTACGTCGCAGACAGTCTGGTTGGCATTATGCGCTCGGCCACGGTAGACGGAGAGCTGTCATTCCTCGATTATGCAGGTAAACAAATTCCCTGGTAGACATGACTGAAACTCGGCAGCAAAAACGTATTCGTCAAATTCTCAATCAGGCTGAGGAAGCAAAAGATACGTCGTTACGTGGTCATGCCCTCAAGCGTGCTACCGAGCACGACGTGCCGCGTACGCTTACGGCCTGGGAATGGGAGCAGTGGTACAGTGAGAATGGTAAACCCGATACACATAAACCAGTTGCAACAGGGCTGTCCAACCAACCCTGGTGGCGACGATGGTTGCGTCTTAAGCCGTAGAGTAGCTAACCCAAAATCAATAACTGTGTAAGACTTTAAAGCGTAGGCGGACGAGTAGAGGTGTAATGTCGGTTTTTGCCACTACTGCCGGATAACTGGTGAGCAACTTTAATAGCAATCAAGGATTGATCTGAAATGAGAGAGCAAGTTATGCCCCTGAGAATAATAACCCTTATAGCAACGCTGGCACTGCTGGGTGGGTGTGCCCAATACGAGAATAAGCGTGGGGTAGATGTCACTTGGCAAGACAACGTCATAGCGGACATGACTAAAGGCGAGACAACCCGCAAGGATGTGCTCACCGCATTGGGCCCGCCTTCACAAGTTATTGCCCTGGATGACGAAACCGCACTGTATTACTTGTACGAGCGCTCTGAAGGTGAAGGGCTTATCCTGATTGTTTATAACCGCATGCGTATCGATACCCGCTACGACAGAGCTGTCTTCTTCTTTGATGAAAACGATGTGCTAACCGACTTCGCAACCAAGACCCATGCTGTCGATGAATGACCTGCTGTGCAGAGCTCAAAGGCTGGCGCTTCTCCTTTGTACAGCTGCGTTGCTATCCGGTTGCAGCATCTGGTCCTATGACCTTGGCAAGCCATTAACTGAACTCGATATACCAGCCGAGGGAGAGCAGGCGCAACTGGGGGACATTCTTGCAAGATTGGGCCCGCCGCACAGGTTAGCCGCAGGCGACAGTGGGTATGTACTGGCCTGGGAGTATTGGCTAGTGACTGAGACCTCAGTGGGGTTCAGTCTTGGGTTTATGGGAGCCGATTTTCTCAGCATGGATTGGGGTGATGCTCGCGTTAAGGGGGAGTATTTGCTGCTCACTTTTGATCGAGACTATCAGCTCGTGAGTACCACTGTGAGCGAGTGGGATAATGACGCTGGCGGTGGTGGCGCGGTGCAACCGCTATTCGGTTTCGTCTCGGTGGTTGATGTGGACGACCTGACCGGGAGGATGCCACAGCACCAGTGGGGTGCCGCTGCGCTAAAGCCTCTGCCTAAAGCCCTAAACAATCCCTCTAATCCAGACCTGGGGCAGGGAGGATTGCAGCAGCGAGGCACGCCCACAGGCACGGGTCAGCAAAGCCTGGAATAAGGCTGATAGGTCGGTAATGGGCAGAGCGGCGTGGCTCTTTGGGAAAAACCGAATGTCTGGTAATCTTTGTTCCCCTTGAAAAACTGTAGGACTGTATCGGATGACTCACAATACGTTACCGGAGCTTGTTTCCCACTGGGCTACTGAGCGGCCAGACGCTGTTTGGATGCGGGATCTGCTACCAGATGGCTCGGATGACTACACGTGGGCTGAGGCCAATGCCCAGATCAATGCGGTGGCGGCGATGCTGGAGTCGCAGTTTGGTCATGGCGAGAAAATGGTTGTTCTATCACGCAATCGTGCCCACTGGGTGCTGGCAGACATGGCAATCATCACGTCCGGAAATGTGCAGGTCAGCCTGTTTACCACGTTGCCGGGGAATACCGCGGAATACATTTTTAATCTCACTGATACCAAAGTGGTTTTTGTGGGAGAAACATCCAACTGGGATCAGGTTCAGCCCGTGCTTCCTGAAGGCACAGTATTGATAGCATTGCCCGGCGTTGATCTGGCCGAGCCACACCTCAAGTGGGATGACCTTTTACTGGAATGGAAAGACCGAGCTCCCGCTTATGAGCCAAAGCACGACGATATGATTTCGCTGGTGTTTACCTCAGGCACGACGGGCATGCCCAAGGGAGTCATTCAGACTCACGACAGCAATCTTGTCCCGATTCGCCGCGGTGCTGAGGCATTCAGGATTCCAGATCATCCGCGCTATTTTTCTTATCTGCCACTGTCGCATATCGCAGAGCGTCAGATCGTTGAATTCTCTTCTATCGCGTTCGGTGGTGAGATTAGCTTCAACGAATCTCTCGAGACCGTTGTGCGCGATTTGCCACGCACGCGGCCGCACGTGTTCTTTGGTCCACCACGGATTTGGGAGCAGTTCCAACAGGCTGTGATCGCCAAGTTTGGTGGCTCTGAAGCGCTAGAAGCTGCACAGCAGCAGGATAAGGCTGGTATTGGCCAGCTAGTGGTGCAGGGATTGGGTCTAGACGAAGTTCAGTATTGCCTGACCGCTGCCGCGCCAACTCCGCCCGCATTGATTCATTGGTGGGAGGACATGGGCTTAACGCTGATGGAAGGCTTTGGGCAGACTGAGGCGATGGGTCTGATTGTTTCGACTCATGATGAACGGCGTATCGGGTCCATTGGTAAACCTGTTGGCGAAGTGGAGTACAAAATCACTGAAGAGGACGAGCTTGCGGTTAAGGCTGACGGTTGTACGCCTGGCTATTACAAGCAGCCCGATAAAACAGCTGAGCTTATTCGCGACGGTTGGATTCACACGGGTGACAAAGTGCGTGTGGACGAGGATGGCTTCCTTTACATCACGGGTCGTGTGAAAGATTACTTTAAGACGATTCAAGGCAAGTTTGTGGCACCCCCACCTATCGAGGGTGAGTTTGCCAAGAACCAGCATGCGGAACAGCAGTGTCTTTTGGGTCGCGGTTATTCCAAGACGGTCATGGTGGCTGTACTTACCGATGAGGCGCAAGGAAAGGTCGAAGACGAGGTTCATGAATCAGTGCTGGAGACTGTCCGCAAAATCAATGATGAGATCGAGAAGCACGCCCGTATTGGCGCCGTCATCCTGACACGAGAGCCGTGGAGTATTGAAAACGAAGTGCTCACGCCTACGCTCAAGATCAAGCGCGATGCTATTGAGCAGCGATTCGGAGAAATAGCCGAGCAGTTGGCGCGAAACTCTGCAGAGCAAGGTGAGCTATTGATTCACTGGCACTCCTGACGCGCAGTAAAAAAATTGTCAGAAGGGCCAGGGGCATTTCGAGTTTGGGTTGACGCCGATGCGTGTCCCGCTCCGATCAAGCAGATACTGTTTCGCGCGGCAACACGCACGCGCGTGCCGCTAACGTTACTTGCAAATCACCCGCTGACGGTGCCAGCCTCACCCTATATCAATTTCGTTCAGGTGCAGAAGGGTTTTGATGTGGCTGATGACGAGATCGTGTTGCGCGCCAGTGCGGGTGACCTCGTCGTTACCAGTGATATTCCGCTGGCTGCTGAGGCGGTGGAAAAAGGCTGCCTTGCGCTTAACCCGCGAGGAGAGCTATACACGCGAGAGAATGTGCGTGCCAGACTCAATATGCGGGACTTCATGGCGACCATGCGTGATGTAGGCGTTCAAACCGGCGGCGCAGCAACGTTCAGTCAGGCCGACAGGCAGTTATTCGCTAGCAAGCTCGATAGCTTGCTAGCAAAAGCCCAGCGCCAGGGCTGAGAACACTACGGCTTTATGTATGCCCGCGGTAAGGAAGGTTGCCGAGGCAGGTAACGATCGCGCAGTTGAGTTTGGCGGCTCTGCATGGAGTCGCGCTTGCCGTTAACAATCACAAGGTCTGCGACAGTGGTTGTCTCCAGCGGATCGCCACTCCATAGCACCAGATCAGCTCTTTGTCCCTCTTTGAGAGTCCCTGTCTTCACACCAAACACGGAGGCCGGCGCTGAAGTCAGTGCCGCCAAGCCCGCAGCGTGCGGTAAGCCATTGGCCACAGCGTTTCCTGCCATTTGGCGCTGCTTGCGGGCATTGTGACTCTCACCACCAGCGACTACGACGGTTACGCCAGCGGCGTGCAATAGCGCCGCGTTGTCCAGGCGAGCACCCAGCGTATCGAAGTTTGACGGCAGATTCTCAAGTGGGTCGAGCAGAACCGGTACATCAGCCTCTGCAAGCTGTGTTGCTACCATCCATGCTTCAGCACCCCCATTGATCACGGGCTTGAAGCCATTCTCCTTTGCAAAGCGCAGCACTTGCAGGATATCGCTCGCACGGTCGACAGAAAATACGACTGTCCCTCCTCGAGAAAAGCGCTTGAGTGTCTCTCTGCCGCTGCGGGTCAGGAGGGCGGGCTCAGACGCTCTCGGAGGTGTTCGGGCTTCTGCAACAGCCTGCTCCAGCAGCATCCACTGCCCTGCGCGTGAACCGCCACTGAGCTCGGACACATTACGTCCAACGCTGATAAACAAAATCTCTCCACCGAACAGGCTGTCGTAGCTACCATCCAGTCGTGCCATTCGCCCCTGTCCGCCAAAGATCGAGCCCTTAGCGGTAGCACCCAGAACCGTAAAGCCCAGGCCTTCTACTCGCGCAATGGGCACCAGACTGGAGTTGGGATTGAATGCGGGATCGACGCGGAACTCCGGCCGCATTTGTGGCATATCAATATCCGAGATGCTGGAGTCAACAGACTCTTTGACCCCGGAGACTTCTGATAGGCCAATAGAGGTAATACCCGCGAATAACGACGGGGTCACATGGCGACCTGCAGCATCAATGCGTTGTGCATCGGGTGCACTCAGATTGTCACCAATTGAGGCGACAACACCGTCTTGAATCAGGATGTCAGCATTTTTAAGGACACCCCGTTTCTCCATGGTATGTATCGTGGCATTGTCTATCAGGATGGTTTCGGCAACTGCCCCGCTCGTCGTGAAAGTGCCAAGAGCGATGGTCGCGCCTGCGATAGTTAAGAATGAAGAACGGTTCATGGTCGTACCTCCTGCAGCTGACCCAGTTCGAAATCTGATACAGGCTGAAGCGCCGGATTGCTGCGGTCGTACACGAGAGCACCGTCTATAAACACCTGGTCAGCGCGGGTATAAACGCTGAACGGGTTCCCGCTCCAGAGAACTACATCCCCCATCTTGCCCGGTTCCAGACTGCCTGTGCGATCAGCAACGCCAAGGGACTGAGCCGCATTACTGGTGATCCAGCTGATAGCGCGTTCTTCTGGTATCTCCATGCCGGCCTGTTGCCCGCGGGTCATTGCCTTTGACGCTTCCTGATTCAGGCGCTGAATGCCTTCGCTGGAATCAGAGTGCACTATTGAACAACTCCCCGTAGGGCGGTCGACGATGGCGATGTTTTCCTGGATGCCATCATAGGCTTCCATCTTGAAGCCCCACCAGTCGGCCCAAAGCGCACCACAAACACCATTCTCAGCCAACTCATCCGCTATTTTGTAGGCCTCTACGCCGTGGTGGAAAGTCCCGACCTTGTAGTTAAATTCCTCTGCCATATCCAGAATGGTCAGCATCTCGTCGGCGCGGTAGCAATGCATATGTATGATGATGTCGCCTTCCAATACACCTGAGAGTGTCTCGTATTTGAGATCGCGTTTGGGCGCCTTGGCATCTTTTTTACCATTGGCGACCTGCTGCTCATAGCTCTCCCAATCAGTCACGTACTTCTCGGTGGCTATCCACTCGGCACGATACTTGGCAACGTTGCCCATGCGAGTCATGGGTGCTTGCTTGCGGTCACCGTAAACACGCTTTGGATTCTCGCCGCAGGCCATTTTAAGACCCTGTGGCGCACCCGGGAACTTCATCCCTTGGTAGCTATTGCTATAAATGTTTTTCAGAGTGACGCCGCGGCCTCCAAATAGATTTGCTGAGCCAGGCAGAACCTGCAGGCTTGTAATGCCTCCAGCCAATGCTCGTGCAAAGCCGGGATCTTGCGGCCATACACTATGTTCTGCCCAGACATCTGCGGTGACTGGCCCCGTCATCTCATTGCCGTCGGAATGTGCAGTTACAGAAGGCGAGGGGTAGACACCAAGATGTGAGTGCACATCGATAATGCCGGGTGTAACCCAGCGACCTTCCGCATCGATTTTGATCGACTCAGCGGGCGCATCGCCTTCGCCAACCCAAACAACTTTTCCGTCCTGAAGTAGGAGGCTGGCATTGTCTAGTCGCTCGCCCGTGCCGGTAAGTATGGTGGCATTGGTGATTAACGTGGGTTGAGATGGCAGAGGTTGATAAGTGGATGGGAAAGGTTCGGCGATTGTGTGGCCCGCGCAGAGCAGGGCTACAGCGCTGCAAAACAGGCTGGTCAAGTGACGCATGGGATGTTTGTTCCTTGTAGAAAGATTACGCGTCGTGATGTTAACAAAAGTTAGCTGCGTGGGCGAGTCGTCGAGAGAAAAACCCGGCTCGATGCCGGGCTTTTGGGCGCAGTAGTGTCGACTAGCGGAGAAATTCAGCGCGAGTGCGTGGGTCAGTCTTGAACGCGCCTCCCACTGCGGTCGTGCGGGTTTGGGAGTTTGTATCCATGACACCTCGCGACTTTACACAGTAGTGAACCGCGTTAATGGTGACGGCAACATCTTCCGTACCAAGCAGCGTCTGTAGAGCAACAAGTATCTGCTGTGTTAACCGTTCTTGTACTTGCGGCCGCTGCGCGAAGAAGCGCACGATACGATTGATTTTCGATAGGCCGATAATCGTATCGCCGGGAATGTACGCGACCTTGGCCGTGCCATCGATAGTCACAAAGTGGTGCTCGCAGGTGCTAACGAGATCAATATCATCGATAAGAACCATCTCCTCCACCTGCATCTTATTGTCAATGACAGAGATTTTGGGGAACTGGTCGTAGTCCAGTCCCGAGAAGATCTCGTCTACGTACATCTTTGCTATACGTTTTGGAGTGTCACACAGACTGTCGTCTGTGAGATCCAAGCCTAGGGTCTGAGTGATGTCGGTGAACGCTTCTGTAATGCGAGCGAATTTTTCGTCACGCGTCAGGTCGTTTTCAACCAGCGGTGTTTCCAATCCACGTTCGATCAACGCATTTCTAACTAATTCGGCTTCGGCAGAAATGGTAGATGGGAATGTTATTGTGTGCTCTGCTAAAACGGCTTCCATGGGTTACTCCTTTCGGGTTAGTGAGGAATGTACGGTTGATTCGCAGTGTCGGATTATCGTCGTTAGCAGTTTTCGGTCAGGGTAAATCAGTCTATTCGCGTTGTAGTAGCAAAGTCTGCTGCGCTGCACCGATTGGCCCCTGCGTATCGAACAGGGTTGCCAGTGATACGCCTCGGCCAGTGCTCTCCCACTGTGAAGAAAAACTGGCACCGATCCAGCGAGATACCGGGTCGCGGTGAAAGTTTATGGATAGGTCGGGGTTGATAAAGCTGATGGTCATTCCAGGCTCGTTTCGGGAGAAGCCGTTACCACAGTCGGCCAGCGGGCATAGTGTTTGAAAGCCGCTCATTGCTTCGCCTGCCAGGAGCGATGTTGTGCGCATCCACATGGTGTTTGGGCCCGGCGAGAACGGTTTGTCCGAGGGGAAGGCGATCTCCGTGAAGTCGGCAAAAGTGGGTAGATCATGGCCTCGCTTGACTCCCGGAAATCGGATGCCCACCTTGTTGTCAAAATCTGGCGGTAAAATCGTGGTTGTCGGGACTTCACCGAGATCCTCTTCGCGTATCAGTAGTCCGGTTGCACTCGCGCAGGGTTTGCCTTCTCGGTTTATCAGCGTAGCGGCAATGGTTGCCACCATCCTGCCATTGCGTCCTATTTCGGTCTCAATCCGAAAGCCGCTAAGAGGCACGGGCCGAAACAGATCAATAGTCAATCGAGTGAGTTGCTTGTCGGGCACTGCCATTTCGAGCGCGCGAGCGAAAATGGCCGCTACAGGACCGCCATGGCACCCATCTACCGTCCAAGGCCCCCGTGCTGGGTCGTTGCCCATAACCCATCCATTCTCATCGATTGTGTAAAAGGGCGGAGTTTCAGGATGGGTGTCATGCATTGATATAAATCTCTCTTGGCGTAAGGGCGTGGATCGGTCACTCTGATCGCTCTTAAGCGATGATCGGTTGCGGTCGAAGGATAATAACAACAGTTGAAGTATGGTGCTTATTGTACGCGGGCCTGTTCGTCATTTGGAAAACATCGCTGTGCGCCTGACTGGGTATGTATCTAGTTGATGTGTGCGATAGGGATAAAAAGCTGGGGTTTGCTGTCCCAACTCTGACGGAGATGGAGTAGAATGTCAGGCGTTATAAATGCGGAATCTTATGCCATCCGCTTCCTAGTTGTCGCTTTTACAAGAGGTTTGAGCTAATGCTAAAAACAGTTAAGTCGCTATTGATGTTTGTCGCACTTTCCGCGTTTGGTCAGGTAGCGCTGGCAGATAGTTATAGCGATACGGTCAAGGCGTTTCGCGATGCAGGTGAAACCACTTCATTTTTCTCCAATGCGTATGGCTACGCTGTGTTCCCAACGATAGGTAAGGGAGGCATTGGCATCGGAGGTGCTCACGGTAAGGGGCGTGTCTATGCAAAAGGCGCGCATACCGGCAACGTATCCATGACCCAATTGACACTGGGGTTTCAGCTTGGAGGTCAGGCCTTTAGTCAGATGATCTTTTTTGAGGATGAGCGTTCATTCCGTGAGTTTATCTCGGGAAATTTTGAGTTCAGTGCACAAATGACAGCTGTGGCAATTACAGCTGGGGTTTCAGCTGAGACCAATACAGGCGGCGGTATGTCTGCAGGTGCTAGTGGCGGTCGCAATGATGCAGCCACTGCTCATGGAGGATATCGCAAAGGTATGGCAGCGTTTACCATAGCCAAGGGTGGCCTGATGTATGAGGCATCGCTGGGCGGCCAGAAGTTTAGTTACACACCTCTTTAGGGCTACTCTCCAGCGTCGGGCAATTGCTCGACCTGGCTCTTGCCTGAAAGGCCTGCCAGAGCGCGGGCCTGCTCCACGCAGTCTGCAGATACGTTTCCCAGTAAAACAACATGCCACCTGCGAGGTCCGTGCGCACCGTGCACCATATGCATGGCGATATCCGCAGTGCCTGAGGGCCCCGATATGACATTGACCCCTCTGGGTCGGGCTGTTTGCAAGGCCTCAAGTGCCACGTCATAGCGCTCAACCAGATCGTCTAGTGCAACGATCACAATGTGATCTTCGGTCAGTAGATTATTCGCTGCCGGGTTGTTGCGTCCTGTGTAGGTGACGATGCTGCCTGTTTCTGCTATTCCCGCTATCGCGTAGCTTAAAGTGGCGAGTTCTCCACTCTCAGCCTCGCCAAATCGAGGCAGTAGACCGGCATCTCTCCAGGGCAGCGCTGCCAGTCTGGCGTCATTCCCTGCGACCAGTTTGCGGCTTCGGTGGTGTTCGTAGAGGTATTTTCCAATCACAGTGACTGCCTCAGAACGATTACTGGCGGTAGCTATGGTGCCCTGGTTTTTCAGCACGTTGGTCAGGAAGGATACAGCCAGTTCCGGATGTGGCAGTGTTGCAGAAGGCCCGTTCCCCAAGCGTGAGAGTGCCAGCTTTACTTCGGCCTCTGGCAAGCAGCGTGAGGCGCGCCTCACGCGGGCGAGAATTTCGGAGCGAGCATCACTCATTCTGTGAAACCTGCTTGGAGTACTGATGCATAAACGTATCGCTCTGGGGCGCAGGGAAATCTCGCTCCTGTGTCCAGCCGGCCGCGAAGGGGAGGCGGGTGAAGCCGCCGCTGCGGCGTCCAAGGCGATACAGAGCACGTATCGTCAGCCCTGATAAAAATCGGTATAGGCGAGGATTCTGGCAGAGCCAGGCATGCAGTTTCATTCCTTTACGCCAGCGTCCTGAGCCCAATTTGCTCTGATATTCTTCATGCCTGAGATCCCTTAGTAGATCGGGCAGTGGGATGTTCGCTGGGCAAACCTCGGCGCAGCGACCGCAACTTGTGCAGGCGTTGGGAAGTGTATGGCTTTCTTCCAGGGAGTTGAGCAGGGGTGTTAATATCGAACCCATAGGCCCTTGATACACGGATCCGTAGGCGTGGCCGCCTGCACCGATATACACTGGACAATGATTAAGGCAGGCTCCGCAACGCACGCATTGCAGCATATCTTTGTAGTCGCTCGCCAGTATGTCGCTACGCTTGTTGTCCAGCAATACGTAATGAGTCTCTAGTGGTCCATCGACGTCGTCTTGCCGTCTCGGTCCGGAGTAGTAACTGGTATAGCAACTGATGGGTTGGCCGGTGGTGGAGCGTGTCAGCATACGCACCAGCGCTGCTGCATCGCTGGTGCGAGGCAATACTCTCTCTATCGTTGTACACACGATTAAGATATTGGGCAGGTTCGTACAGAGGTCACCGTTACCCTCGTTGGTCACAAGCAGGGAATAGCCATTTTCTGCGATAAGCGCATTAGCGCCGACAATACCCACATCGGCAGTCAGGAAGTGCTCACGCAGAACAGTTCGTGCTTCTTCTACCATCGCGGGTGGGTCTTCTAGCTCACGAGTGCCAAGTTGATGTTTATCCAGAAACAGTTCTCGAATCTCGGCCTCGGGTTTGTGTAGCGCCGGTCCAACGATATGGCTGGGGGTTTCACCGGCCTGCTGAATAATGTATTCCCCAAGATCCGTCTCAATGACTTCTAACCCTGCGCGTTCCAGGTGATGATTGAGCTCAGTTTCCTCGGTCACCATAGACTTGCCCTTGGCGACCTTGCGGGCATTGTGTCTTTGGCAGATGGTGAGAACGATATCATTGAGCTCGGTGCCGGTGCGTGCGTAGTGCACCTGATTACCGTTCTCTAATGCCTGTTGTTCAAATTGCGGCAGGTAGTAATCGAGGTTGTCCAGAGCATGCTGCCTGACATTGGCAACATGCTCTCGCAGTGCCTGAAAGTCTCCAAATTCCTCGACAGCTTTGCTGCGCATCGCCGGCATATGAGTGCTCAACGCGTTGCGTGTGCGCAGTCGCTCCGGTTCCTGCAAAGCAGCCGCAGATTGAGCGACAAAATCGTTGCTGGAAACCGTCACAGCGTAATCCTCACGTTTGAGAGCTGTCGCCGATAGCCGGCGTAGCAAGGTCGCCGGCCAAAAGTTCGGCAATGTGCCGTACTTCCAGGTCCATGCCCTCGCGCTTTGCCCGCCCGGCAAGATTCATCAGACAACCCAAATCACCACCTGCGAGAATTTTTGCGCCAGAGGCTCGCGTTGTCTCGAGTTTATCTGAAGCCATATTGGCAGATAGTTCCGGCATCTTGGCACAGAAGGTGCCTCCGAAGCCGCAGCACACGTCCGTGCGCTGCATCTCATTAAGGTCTGCTTTGCAGAGTGTGTTGAGTAGGTGTCGCGGTTGTGTCTGTATTCCCAGCTCCCGCAACCCCGCGCAGCTGTCATGGTAGGTCACACTGCCTATGTCTGGGCGAAGCTCATTGGAGCGTTTGAGTCTGGAGACCTCGCTTAAAAATTGTGTGAGTTCAAATGTTCTAGCTGCCAGTTCCAACGCTCGCTCGCGCCATTGTCCCTCAAGAATTTTTGGGTAGTGGTGGGTGATCATGCCCGCACAGGAGCCAGACGGTGCAACCACATAGTCTGCTGTTTCGAATGTTTCTATTAGGCGTTTAGCTAAAGGAACCGTACTTTCGTAGTCGCCAGTATTGTAGCCCGGCTGACCACAGCAGGTTTGGGATATGGGCACAGTCACATCGCAGCCTGACTCCTCGAGCAAAGCGATGCTGTTAAAAGCGACTGAGGGGCGAAAGAGATCTGCGAGGCAGGTGACAAACAGATGTACCTGAAAACGCTGGCTTGCCTGAGGTTGCTGCGATTCGGACATGCTGGGTTGTGATTCCTTTTACGGTACTGACATTAGCGGGGTCGCCTTTCAAGTCAGTATAACGGTTGTTGGGCGATGGTCTACGACTCCCTGCGCAAGAGGTAGACTAAACCACCAGTATTAGGGCGGCCGTGATGATGCCAAGAGCGCACGCAATAGAGCCAATAGCCAGCGGATGTTGGGCTTGCAATAGCCGGATCCAGACGGCTTTACTTTCGACTTTCACTCCCGCTGTAATCGCGCTCTCGAGTGCTTTTAGCTGTTTGGGTTCGAAGGTGGGTAGCAGACTGGCACCCGTAAAAACGACGACATCATCGATCAGTACAAATCGCGACTGATACTGTATCCGAGGACCCGCGCCCATGTGATACAACCCGTTGTGGTCGACCAGAACCAGCGTATCGTCGCGGCTGCCAATAAACCCTACTGGCGCGCGGTAAAGCATATATAGCGTAACAGCAGGGCCTGACAGCGCTAGCAGGATTGCCGCCAGTACGCTCGTCGGCAACCCCAGCCCGATACTGGCTACCAGCACGCCTCCATAGCCTGCCGCCATGAGCAATGCGAGTTGCCGATAGCGTGATATGCGTTGAGGATAAGGGTCGACCCAGTCGATGCCAGAGGAGTCATCCAGTGACCCAGCTCCACGGGTTTTACTATGTTGGTATACGCGGCTGCGCAACCTGTATGCCCATGTGTAGCCAATTGCTATGAGTATGAGTGCCATCAGCAGTGCAGGAACTGCGCGCCCTAGCAAACCTTGCCACGCAGCCGTAGTCTCATTTGCAGACACGGCGTTTAGCAGAAGGTCGGACTGGTATTGCGCTTCCTTTACGCCCTCCTTGCTGAGTCGAATTTGCTCTATCTGTGAGGGGTGGCTCACGAGTAGCTTGTCGTTCCAGCGCGCCAGACGGGCAGGGTAGTACGCTGCGGGCAGGGGGGAATCAGAGATGAAGCGCCAACTGGCATCGAACCGATACAACGCGCTGGTTTGGCTCTTAGGATCCCCCAGAACGGCCCACCATTGTTCATCGATAGGCAAGAAATCCAGTACGAGACGGTGCTGATTGGCAACGGCCGGCGGTGGCATGAGCAGCACTTCGTCCAGCTGTTGGCCAAAATCTGCGATATCAGGCCTGAAAACGCTAATAGCTGAGTCGAACTCGCTGTTGATGAAAATCAGTCCGGAATCCAGTCGCAAGGTAGGTTGCGCGGCGACCGGCAACTCAGCGTCGGCGAGCAAATCGCCTTGTGCATTAAAGCGGTGTAGCACTGCAGGTGTTTCGCTCAAGAGGTAGAGATCATTGTTGAGAGCGTTTATGGCAAAGTGCGCCGGTGTGGCCGAGGCTGCCGGGTCGCCCGATTGCTCGATAGCTGCTGTGCAATGTCTTTCGGGCAGTTGGCACCGAATCAAGCTTAGTGGTGAAGATGATCCTTGGAGTGCACCCAGGCCGATCAAATCGCCATCCGTATTGAAGTGCAAAGGCGGTTGTAATGAACTCAGTCCGAGTTCTTCGAGCGTCAGGGTGAGAGTACCCAAACCTGCACGGTCATGGATGTAGACTGCGCTCGCTACTAGTACCAGCAGTTCGCCATCGCTATTGCTGGTGATGCCAATCGGGCCACGCTGAATGGCTACGGGCGAGCGCAGAGCAAAGGCTGTGATCGATAGCGCCAGTACAACTAACATGGCCGCTACTGCAAGCATACCGCGGCGGGCTTTAGCCGCCGACTCTGCGGGTCTTTGCTTGAGCTCCTGACTATTGTGAAAAGCAGTCAGTGTGTAGAAGTTTGGCGCACCACGTTGAAATCCGGTAGATACGCCCTTGCTGGAATCGTCCGTCGTTGCCGGCTGTACGGGGGAAGCAACGGCAGCAACGGCAGCGCTAGCGTGAGACGATCGGGTCGGCACTTCCAGCCGGGTTTTAACTCGAGGTTTACTGGTGGTTCCTGTACTTGCGTCCTTAAGTCTCGCCGCACCTGTCGCGATAACCTGCTCTTCAAGCTTCGCGCGCTCTGCCAGTGCTAACGCCTGTTGCTTCTCGCGCTCGGCTTGTTCACTTGCCTTTTGCTTTGCTTTCGCTTCAGCCTTGCGACGCTTCTCTACCGCCTCCTGTCGCTTCTGCGCAGCGATCTCTGCTTTGCGGGCTTGCTCGGCCTCAGCCCGGGCAAGCTTCTGGGCCAGTCGGGCTTCTTCCTGCTGTGCCAGCAGTTTTGCCGCGGCCTCGGCTTTGCGGTGTTCTTCTTCGGCTTTCTTGTGAGCGGCCTCTGCGGCTGCCCGAAGTTCGGCCTCTTTCTGGCGAGCACGTCGCTCGGCCAGCTCTGCATCGCGCTGTTTGCGCTGTGCCTCTTCACGCGCTTTTTCTCGCGCAGCATGCTCGGCAGCGAGCCTGGCGGCTTCAGCTTTCTCTGCCTTGATGCGCAGTGCTTCCTCACGCGCCTTGGCCCTTCGTTGTTCTTGCTCAGCTCTCGCTTGCTCAGCGATAGCTTGTGCTTTGCGTTTGGCCTCTTCCCGCTCAGCCTTGATGCGTGCTTTTTCAGCCTCGCGCTCAGCCTTCGCCTTGGCGGCTTCTTGTGCTTTACGCTGTTTCTCTTGGGCCTTTTTGGCGGCGAGCGCCTGTGCGGCCACTCGTTTACGCTCTTTTTCTTCGGCTTTTTGGGCTGCCAGACGGGCTGCCGCTTTGCGTTTTTCTTCCAGGACTGCAGCGTGTGCCCGCGCAGCTTCCGCGGCGGCTAATTGCTCTGCCTTGAGTTGCTCATCGCGTTGGCGCTGCGCCTCTTCTTCAGCCAGTCTATCGCGCTCGGCTTGAGCTTCAGCCTCACGCTCTGTCTCTAGCTGTGCCTTTAGCTTTGCCTCTAGTGCTGCCCGAGCTCGCTGTTTGGCTTCTCGCTCGGCCGCTTCGCGGGCCTTCTCTTTCTCCTGCGCGTCTCGCTTGGCCTGCGCCTCACGTTGCGCAGCAAGTTCCGCGTCTTTTCGATCTCTCTCCTTCTTTTGCTCGCGCTCCCGTTCCTGCCTCTCCTGCGCTTTACGTTTTACATCCGCTTCCAGTTGCTTTTGGCGTGCGATCTCGGCAGCGTGCTCTGCTGCCAATCGCGCCGTGGCGTCCGCTTTGGCGCGGCGTTGTTCATCCGAGACCTCTGCCTTACCCGCTTTGTTCAATTTATCGGGCGCAGTTTGGCTAGACGACGGTACTGCCCAGCTCTTGTCAACTTGTCCGGGCTTGCTTTGGTGAATTTCCTCGCTCATGCCACGGCGCGGCGTTGGAGCCGCTTTTGTAGAGCCTTTTGCGTGGTCAGTGTGTTTTGCGGCTGGTGAGGCGGGGGGACTCGTAGGTTGGTCTTTAGCAGCTATCGGTTTGTCGGTTTTGGTTTCCGAGTCCGAGATAACCGCGTCGGTCGATTTAATGAGTTCGACATCCATACCGATGTCGCGCAGTTTGCGGTACCAATCTGCTGCAACTTTGCGATCCAGGTTGCGCCGCAGCGTGACCGGCTTACCGGAGAAAAATGGCGCCGTACTTTCGGGTCCCGGTAGACCCAAAGCGTTGGCCAAACGGGTTTGTACCCGTTCCAGCTCATAGCCGGGCAGTGTGGTCCCCTTGAACGAGAGGTTGAATCTGTTCACCTCGCGCCGCCTGCTCCTGCTGTTCTATCGACTCTCGTTATGAGGTCGATTTATGATCGTCCCTTGCAAGAATGTACGTACTTTCTTTGTGACTTGCCAGATACAACCTGATGGAACATTTACTCTGTTGGTACCAGATCGAAGGTGAGCCCGGCGTTATCTATGAGCCTCCTCAGCAAGTTGTCCCCCATGGCAGAAGCAGGGGTTAAGAATCCACCGTCGCTGCCGAGTTCGTCTTTCGCTAGGCAGACTGCGGACTCCGCTAGCATTTTGGAGGTAGATCCATAGCCTGGGTCTCGGTCTCCGGTTACCTTTGCACGTAAGTCTTTCGACGGATCAGAGGGATGATTGGCATGAAAGTACATCTCAAAGAAACCTGATTCCCGCAAGGCCTCATTGGGTCCTTCACCTGGCTCAGGCAAAAACCGCTTGGCCAGCTTTCGCGTTGGATTAAAAGCCATCACACCCATACCCACACCTAGCGCCAGGCTTATGCGAGTGGCTTTACCTTTGGAACCGCTGAGTTGCGCTTCGTCGTAATGAAATCTCTCTCCCCACGGGAAATTCATTAGGGCATTGCTGCGGCGAACCACGCGGCCATTAATCGCGGCCATGACGAAAGGGCAGGTCCACTCTTCGAAATCGGGGTCGTATTCAGCGCCGGTCTGATCGGGCCCGTCTTTGCCCTTGGCGACATCGGCTGGATAGAGCGAATAAGGGTCCGCGAGCGCCTCCTTTACTGAAGGATCGCGATCGGCCTCATCCAGCATGTTTAGCATGCTGTGGATAGTGCCGCCACTGGCTCCGCCGCGGGATTTTCCGACACGTCCTTTGACCGATGATGCAGCTACGCCGTGTTGCTCAAGCATCGCCTGCTGCACAAACCAGACCCCTATATCGGAAGGAATAGAATCGAACCCACAGGTATGCACGATGCGTGCACCGCTTTCCTCGGCCATGGATTGATACTGCGGTATCACTCGTGTCATCCACTGTACCTCGCCGGTGAGGTCACAATAGTGAGTACCATTCGCAGCGCATGCTGCAACGAGTGGCGTGCCATATTGTGCGTAGGGTCCAACGGTGGTGCAGATTACGCGAGCGCGTTTCACCAGCGCTTCCAGGCTGGCGCTGTCTTGGCTATCTGCGGTGAATATCGCAAGGTGCTGTCGCTTGGACTCTGGCACGGCCTCTTTACGCACAGCTTCTAGCTTGGCCTGATTGCGCCCGGCAATGGCCCACTTCAGCTCACCATCGGTGCCATAGGTGCGAGAGAGGTACTCAACAACCAGTTTGCCGGTGAAACCGGTTGCGCCCCATACGATAACGTCGAACTCTCTTTTCATCTGACTTTAACTCCAGTTGTTCAATGCACACCGTGCATCATTTTCTTAAGTATGGGTGATACGAGTAGTAACAGCACGGCAAACCCCAGACCTATCCAAAGCAGGTTGGTAAAGAGTTCGGTGTAGCTGGCCAGCGCGACGCTGACATCGGCAACTGTTCCCCCCACTGTATCGATTGCCGCGAGCTTGGCCAGTTGAACGGCTACAAACTCGGAGTACGCCGTCGCAAGAAACCAGGAACCCATCATTACGCCAACCACGCTGGGCACGGCCAGCTTGGTTACTGCAGACAGGCCTACAGGTGACAGGCAGAGCTCGCCGCAGGTGTGTAGCAGGTAGGCAAGAACCATCCAGTAGCCCGACACAAGCCCAAGTTCATTGGGATGATTGGCACCATAAACCAGTGCGCCGAAGCCAAGGCCGGCCTGCGCAATACCCAGTGCAAACTTAACGGGCGTATTGGGTTCTATGCCTCTGCGGCCCAGAGTTGTCCACAACCACGCAAAGACCGGCGCGAACATGAAGATAAACATCGCGTTTAGCGCACCGAACTGTGCAGCCGTTAACTCCATACCAAGAATGTTTCTATCCATCACGCGATCGGCATACAAGGTCATGGACGCGGCACTTTGTTCAAACAAGGCCCAGAACACGACGGTCGACATAGTGAGGATAATGAGTACGATCATGCGACTACGTTCCACGGGATTGCATTTAACTGTGATAAACCAACCCAGACCAGCAAGCACTGCGATCGACAAAGAATTCAATGCTATGCCTACTGCTCCATGGAATTGCAGCATCTGCCATGCTGCTACCACGCCAATCAGGCCGCACAGGTAGATCGTCATTTCCTTGCTAAGGCCGATGGGCGAACGTTCCTTGAGCAGTGCCTCGTCCTTGGGCTCGGCGTGGCCGTGGAGATGCTTCTGCCCATACAGAAAAGTGATTAGCCCTATCAGCATGCCGATGCCTGCAGCGCCGAAGCCGTAGGACCAGCCGTAGGTCTCTCCCAGGTAACCACACAGCAGGGTAGCGGTAAACGAGCCCAGATTGATGCCCATATAAAAAATGGTGAATCCTGAGTCGCGCCGGGGATCATCCTTGGCATAGAGCTGACCGACGATCGTCGAAATATTGGGCTTTAGAAAGCCGACGCCAATAACAATGAGCGCCAACGAAAAGTAAAATACTTGTAGTGCGCCGTCGTCGCGCTCGATCGCGCCATTCACCATGCGCGCCTGCTCACCCTCCACAGCCATGCCCAGATGGCCAAGGACTAACAGGAGACCGCCGAAAACAACGGCCTTACGCATGCCCAGATACCGGTCAGCGAGTAAGCCGCCAATCACTGGCATGGCGTAGACCAAAGCGGCATACCCGCCCAGAACTTCAAGACCATTGGCGTCGGTAAATAGGTGGTATTTGGTGAGGTACAACAACAGCAAGTATTTCATACCATAGAAAGAGAATCGCTCCCAGAGCTCGGTGGCAAAGCACACAAACAAGCCTTTGGGATGGCCAAAAAATCCGGTATCCGTTGCCGGATCAATCGCAGTGGCGTTAGCGGTGGTCATCGAGGTAGTCCTTTATCCATTTTTATTCAACCCAAGGGCCGGGGAGTGCTCGCCATTATAGGGACAAACTCATCACATGACGAAGGTTCGTGCATCACTGGTGGAACTTACCGCTCAAGCCATGTCACTGTGCGTGTGAAGAGCGGAGTTGGTAGTATACTCAGTGCCCGAAACAGCGAGTAAGGAAAAGCAATGATTCGAGTACTGACCATCACTTCTTTGGCGATGTTGCTGGTCGCATGCGACCAGTCGGCTCAAACTGAACCTGCAGTGACAATTGAGCCAGAAGCGTCGGCAGTAACTGCTCTTGATGTGACGGGGGGCAGACATCCGATCGAAGTGACGCTGCACAGGCACATTGCCGAGCTCGCCAGTGATGCCTACGAGGGGCGTGCACCGGGAACGGCTGGCGAACAAAAAACGCTCGACTATCTGGTTCAGGAATTTACCGCGCTTAGGCTCGAGCCAGGCAATAAAGGTAGTTGGTATCAGAAAGTGCCGATCACGTCAGTAGCAAGTCGCTCGGATGCGTCTATGGCACTCAGGGGAAGCGAATTCTCGGCAGATCTGGCATACAGCAGCCAAATGATGGTGAGTACACAACGTCAAGTCGAAGCCGTCTCTGTGTCTGACTCGCAGCTCGTGTTTGTGGGCTATGGCATCAATGCGCCCGAGCGCGACTGGAATGACTATGCCGGCCTGGATATGAGTGGTAAGACGGCCGTTGTCCTGATTAATGACCCCGGCTTCGCGACGCAGGACCCTGAACTCTTCAATGGCAACACAATGACCTACTACGGTCGCTGGGATTACAAATATGCGGAAGCTGCCCGTCAGGGAGCCGCTGCCGTCATTATCGTGCACGAGACCGCTGCAGCAGCGTATGGCTGGGAGGTGGTTGAGAATAGTTGGTCCGGCGCGAAGACCACATTGACTGCCCAGAACAAAAATGAAGATAAGCTTGCTGTAGAAGCCTGGGTTCCCATGGCCGAAGCAGAGCGCTTGTTTGCGGGCGCGGGTTTGGACTTTCAGGCATTGAGAACTGCCGCAGCTCTACCAGGTTTTACAGGAGTTGCATTGGCTGACATCGAACTATCGGTCGATCTTGCTAACACTGTGACCCAGACTACCAGCAGCAATATAGCCGCCGTAATACCTGGCACTGCTCACTCAGATGAGGTCGTCATCTACACGGCGCACTGGGATCATCTGGGGGTGAGGCCCTCACAAGAGGGTGACAATATTTACAACGGCGCTAGTGATAATGCCTCTGGTGTTGCCGCCTTGTTTGCATTGGCTGAGCAATTCAAAGCACACGAAAAGCAGCCTGAGCGCACGGTAATGTTTCTCGCAGTGACTGCCGAGGAGTCGGGGTTGCTGGGGTCTAAATGGTATGGAGAAAATCCTATCTTTGCACTTGCTAGTACCGTGGCCAATTTCAATATGGATAACATCGCAGCGGGTACGATTGGTGAGACCCGCGACATCGCCGTGGTTGGGTACGGCAACAGCGAACTGGAAAACTATCTGGCCGATGCCGCAAGCGCTCAAGGACGTGTTGTTGTGCAAGAGCCTTATCCCGAAAAAGGCTACTACTATCGCTCAGACCACTTCTCACTTGCCAAACAGGGCATACCAGCGCTGTATTTGACGCGCTCAACCGACAGTGTCGAGCACGGTAAGGAATGGGGCGACCAACGCCTGAAAGCGTACACCGCAAACGACTATCACAAACCCTCAGACGAGTATGACCCCTCTTGGGATCTCAGTGGAGCAGTGCAAGAGGTGCAGCTGTTGTTCTTCATGGGCAATGCACTGGCCAATAATCGCGATTTTCCAGATTGGAATGAGGGTGTGGAGTTCAAAGAGATACGAGATCGCTCAATGACTGCCACGCAGCATTGATCGTTGTTGAGCAATAATGTCTAACCTTTAAGACCAGCCCCGGATCGACAGGAGAGTAGAATGAATGGTGCAGAAAGTCTGTTGACTACCCTTGTGAACAACGGCGTAGAGGTCTGTTTTACCAATCCCGGCACGTCGGAGATGCATTTTGTCGCTGCTCTGGATGAGGTTGATGGTATGCGCTGTGTGCTGTGTCTGTTCGAAGGAGTCTTGAGTGGTGCCGCCGATGCTTATGCGCGCATGGCGGGCAAGCCCGCGTCGACTCTGCTGCACTTGGGGCCGGGCCTGGGAAACTCTCTTGCCAATATACACAACGCTAAGAAGGGCGGCGTTCCCATGGTGAATATCGTTGGTGATCATGCTACCTACCATTTGCAATACAACGCGCCATTGACCTCTGATATCGAGGGTATTGCCAAGCCTGTTTCGCACTGGGTTAAAACGTCCACAAGTCCTGATGAAATTGCCGTAGATTCTGCCGAGGCTGTTCGACAGGCCGGTTTCAGTCAGATCGCAACACTGGTGTTACCGGCTGATGTGTCGTGGGGAGAAAATAGCCAGGGCGCGCAAGGGGCTGTCACGATAGCTAAGCCCCAGCCTGTGGATCCGACGCTGGTGCAGCAGGCGATCACCATGCTGCAGTCGGACCGGAACACCATGATCATGATCGGTGGTCGGCAAGTAAGCCATGCCAACGGATTGGCACTTAGCCAGATCAGCAAAGCAAGTGGTGCCCGCGTTGTTACCGAAACCTTTCCCGGCAGAGTCAGCCGGGGTGCCGGTGCTGGTGTGGTAGAGCGGTTGCCTTATCTCGCCGAACTCGCAATAGACCATATGAAAGACGTGCAGCAGTTGATTGTAGTTGGGGCGAATTCGCCGGTTTCGTTCTTTGCCTATCCCGGGGTGCCCAGTTGTATTCCACCCAAGGACTGCGAGGAACTTGTTCTGGCAGGGGCGGACGACGATATAGATCAGGTGCTTTCAGCGGTGTTAGCAGGCCTGGGTGCCGATACGCTAAGCCCAGACACCTACAGCTTTAATCCGCCCGAGTTGCCCTCAGGTGCTCTTGATGCCGCTGCAGTTGGTGCTGCGTTGGCCAGTCTCATGCCTGAAAATGCAATTGTTGTCGATGAAGGTATTACGTCGGGGCTTGCCTGCTATCCAATGACAGCATCAGCGCAGCCGCACGATTGGTTGAATCTGACGGGTGGCTCTATCGGCTGGGGACTACCTGCCACGGTGGGTGCGGCCATTGCCTGTCCCGATCGCAAGGTCATCTGTCTTGAGGGTGACGGAAGCGCCATGTATACCATTCAAAGTCTATGGACAATGGCGCGGGAAAATCTTGACGTTGCCATAGTCATCTTCAATAACGCCAAGTACAGCATTCTCGAGCTTGAGTTCTCGCGTACCGGCGCGCGTGGTGGCAAGCCCGGCCCCAAGGCGTCGTCCACACTGGATATTGGTACGCCCGATATGGATTTTGTGGCAATGGCGGAAGGTATGGGCGTCGCAGGTGGCAGGGCCACTACGGCAGAGGAGTTCGTGGAGCATTTGCAAAAGGCTATAGAAACGCCGGGACCCTACCTAATAGACGCGATACTGCGACCCTGAGGAGCAGCTCGCGCATAAGCCCGGCCGCAGGTGTCAGCGGGAGTTCATGCAACGCGTTTTGAGGAGAGCGTCTCGACGCTGGCTTGCTCAAGAATAGAATCGATGAGCGTTGGGTCACGCTCACGCTTGACCGATTCGAAGACGAGAGCGGCCTGAGGATAGTAGTAGCGCAGATAGACCAGCCACTGCTTGATGGGGCCAGCGACGTAACTGGCATCATAGTTGGCCAGATTGAGATTAAGCAGCCTTCGCAACAGTGGCAGAATGTCAGTCCAGCTAAGGGGTTCGATGATGGTGCCTTCAAGTGCAGCGCGTACTAATCTTGGTAAATCGGGTCGGCACAGAGCGCCTCTACCGAGCATCAGATCTTCACATTGGCTGACGCGGCGGCATCGCAATGCGTCGCCCGGTGACCAAATTTCGCCATTGGCAATAATGGGTAGGGAGACTGTGTCGCGTGCTCGCGCGATTTCTTCCCAATATGCCGGTGCGCGATAGCCTTGTTTTTTGGTACGGGCGTGGATGGTCAGTTCTGTCGCGCCCGCTTCTGCGATCCCTTCAACAACATCCAAAAATGTGGATTGGTCTTCAAAGCCCAACCTGATCTTCACTGTGACGGGGATGTCTGCAGGCACGGCCGAACGCACCGCTGCTGTAATATCGTGTACTCTTTGAGGATCGCGCAGAATGATCGAGCCCCCGTCGGATCGGTTGACCGTTTTGGCTGGGCAGCCAAAGTTAAGGTCAATGCCAGGTGCTCCAAGTTCAGCCGCTCGCGCAGCGTTTTCAGCCATTGGAACGGGTTTTCCACCGAGTAACTGCAGATATACAGGGACGCCTGAAGTGGTTGAGCCGCCGCTATCCAACTCCGGGCAGAGCCGGCGAAACACTCTGGCCGGAAGCAGATTCTCGCTGACACGCACAAACTCAGTGACGCACCTGTCCATGCCGCCCAGTTCGCTGAGCAGCTCCCGCATGGTGTGATCGATGACACCCTCCATTGGGGCAAGCATCAAGCGCATCAAAAAATCCGTATTGGTGTTGAATTGAGAGCGCATTATAGAGCGTGTGGGCATCGTTGCACCTGTGAATAGTGCGACGCCCGTCAGATTCATGCTCGCGGGAATAGCGTGTCGGGGCGCACCTGATCTACACTACGCAGTTGAGGGGTACAATAGACGCGATAAGGTAGTACTGATGCAGAGCGATATCGTAGCGCAGGGTCTGGAGTTGATGGTGTATGGCATGGGCAGCGTGGTGGTGTTCCTGGCACTGCTGGTTGTATGCATGACAGTCATGTCAACAACAGTCACTCGTTTCTTTCCTGAGCCGCAAGCCGTACGCCAAACATCTCGCAAGCCGACGCCGGCTGCGCAGGATGAGGAACTGGTTGCGGTGATTTCGTCGGCTGTGCATCAGCATCGTAGGCGCTGATTCCTTCTAAAGTATCTTTATCCACTAGCTAGACCAATACGAATCACGAGGATTGCTTTTCATGCAAGATGCCAACAAGCCACTGGGCATTACCGACGTAGTTTTGCGAGATGCGCATCAGTCGCTGTTTGCAACTCGGTTGCGACTGGACGATATGCTACCCATTGCAGCTGCACTTGATGATGTCGGCTTCTGGTCGCTGGAGTCGTGGGGCGGAGCTACCTTCGATGCCTGCATTCGCTACCTGGGCGAAGATCCCTGGGAGCGCATACGCGAACTCAAAAAAGTCATGCCCAAGACGCCACAGCAGATGCTGTTTCGGGGGCAAAATATTCTGGGCTATCGTCATTACGCCGACGATGTGGTCGCCAAATTTGTTGAGCGAGCGGCGGTCAATGGCATCGATGTATTCCGAGTGTTTGATGCGATGAACGACATGCGCAACATTGATGTTGCTCTGCGGGCCGTCAAGCAAGTGGGCAAGCACGCCCAGGGGACTATCTCTTATACCCTCAGTCCCGTGCACAATATTGAGACCTGGGTTGAGCAGGCAAAGCGTATTGAGGATATGGGTGCTGATTCGATTGCTATCAAGGATATGGCGGGCCTCTTGCGTCCCTACGTTGGCTACCAGTTGGTCAAGCGGCTCAAGGAGTCTTGTAGCATCCCTATTCACCTACATTGCCACGCGACAACCGGCCTATCGACGGCCACGATCCTCAAATGTGTGGAAGCGGGAATAGATAACGTAGACACCTCTATTTCGTCGATGTCGATGACCTATGGGCATTCTCCTACCGAGACTGTAGTAGCCATTCTTGAAGGCACCGAGCGGGACACCGGTCTAAACATAGCGGGCCTTGACGAGATTGCCACGTACTTTCGAGGCGTCCGCAAGAAGTATCAGCAGTTCGAGGGTTCTCTTCGCGGTGTCGATGCTCGAATTCTTGTAGCGCAGGTGCCGGGTGGCATGTTGACCAATATGGAGAGTCAGCTGAAAGAGCAGGGCGCTGCCGACAAGATGGATGAGGTGCTGGAGGAAATTCCCAGAGTTCGCGAAGATTTGGGTTATATCCCGCTTGTGACGCCCACGTCACAGATTGTCGGAACCCAGTCGGTAATCAATGTGTTGACGGGTGAGCGATACAAATCTATTTCCAAAGAAACCGCTGGCGTATTGCGTGGCGAGTATGGCGAGACGCCTGCCCCCGTAAATAAGGACCTGCGCGCACGGGTACTACAAGGAGATGATCCTGTTACCTGCCGGCCAGCGGATTTGCTCGTTCCCGAGATGCAGTCTTTGACCGAGGAGCTTCACGCTTTGGCACAGGAAAAAGGCGTAAAGCTGACAGCAGGCGAGGGCGAGGTGGACGATGTGCTGACCTATGCGCTGTTCCCGCAGATTGGGCTTAAGTTTCTGGAAAACCGGGATAACCCTGCAGCGTTCGAGCCGGTCCCTGGTGCGGAGGTTGCAGCGGCAGTCACATCAACTGCCATTGATAATACGCCTGCCGATGAGGGGGGGGCTGCCACCTACACGGTAACAGTGAATGGTAAGCAATATGTTGTAGACGTAGCAGAGGGTGGCCGTATCGATAGCATAGCCAATGCCTCGGAGTCGACGTCCGCAACAGCAGCACCTGTTGCAGCGGCTGCGCACAAACAAGACAGTTCAGAGCCTCTACCGGCACCTCTAGCCGGAAATATTTTTGCCGTGCATGTGGCAGCGGGTGATAGCGTAGCTGCGGGAGATGTCCTTTTGATTCTTGAGGCGATGAAGATGGAAACCGAGGTGCGCGCGCCACATGATGGTCACATAGGCAGTGTAGAGGTTG
This sequence comes from Halioglobus sp., assembly GCA_039990395.1. GTDB lineage: Bacteria > Pseudomonadota > Gammaproteobacteria > Pseudomonadales > Halieaceae > CALINF01. Next base: position 1,547,615 of record JBDXFZ010000146.1, on the reverse strand, counting down.
CGGTGGGCGACTCGGTGTCTGTTGGCGATGTTCTTGTGACGTTCGCCTGATTTCGTGAATAATCTACTGCAGCTCTGGGCGAGTTCAGGTCTGGCCCAAATGACACCGGGCCAGTGCCTGATGATTGCGATAGGTCTCGGCCTGCTTTTTCTTGCGATAAAGAAGCGCTTCGAGCCTCTGCTGTTGGTACCCATAGGTTTCGGCGGCATCCTGGCCAACATACCTGGTGCGGGTCTGGCCTATTCGGCTTTCGAAAACGCATTACAAGCCGCGGATACCCAATTACTGGCTGAACTGGCCTCTGTGCTCAATGCATCGGCAACGGATTCGATCAAGGGATTGGTGGGTGCTTATGCCAGCGCGGATGCTTCCACCCAGGTGCTCGCAGATCATATTGTTGTCGATGCGGGCTATACCAACGGCATACTCTACAATTTCTACTCCGTCGCAATCGCCAGTGGCATCGCCCCTTTGGTCATTTTCATGGGCGTGGGTGCAATGACAGATTTCGGCCCGTTGTTAGCTAACCCCAAGACTCTGTTTTTGGGCGCCGCAGCACAATTTGGTATTTTTGCGACCGTACTGGGCGCCGTGGGCCTGACGTCAATCGGGTGGATGGACTTTTCGCTGGCTGATGCGGCGGCGATTGGCATTATAGGTGGCGCGGATGGCCCTACCGCCATCTATGTATCCAGTCTGCTTGCGCCGGATCTGTTGGGCGCGATAGCCGTGGCTGCGTATTCCTATATGGCGCTCGTACCAATGATTCAACCTCCCATCATGCGGGCCCTTACCACGGAAGCAGAGCGCAAAATTGAGATGGTGCAGCTCAGGCCTGTATCGCGTCGCGAAAAAATCGTGTTTCCACTGTTGCTGCTGATCCTGGTCGCGCTGCTGCTTCCTGCCGCTGCGCCGCTGCTGGGCATGTTCTGTCTGGGCAATCTCATGAAGGAGTCTGGTGTAGTGGATCGATTGAGCGATACCGCTCAAAACGCGTTGATCAACATCACAACTATATTTCTGGGGCTGTCCGTAGGATCCAAGCTAGTGGCAGACAAGTTTCTCGATCTCAATACCTTGGGGATTCTAAGTCTGGGTATTGTTGCATTTGCTATTGGTACTGCTGCTGGAATACTGATTGCCAAATTGATGAACCGATTTGGCAGTACACCGCTCAATCCATTGATAGGATCAGCAGGCGTGTCAGCCGTGCCAATGGCAGCACGTGTGAGTAATAAGGTCGGCTTAGAGGCCAATCCGCACAACTTCCTGCTGATGCATGCCATGGGCCCCAACGTCGCCGGAGTGATAGGCTCTGCGGTCGCTGCGGGTGTCATGATAAGCCTCGTTGGCGGATAATTCGTCAGATGATCAACACGGCTTAGAGTAAGTGCAGGCGCATATTGGTAGCGCGCAGCATATTTTTGTACACTGTCGGCCATCTCAATAGCGAGTTGTCACCGCCATGAATCCCAATTATCTCGATTTCGAACAACCCATTGCTGAGCTTGAGGTCAAGATCGAAGAGCTGCAACTGGTGGGGTCCGATGCTGAAATTAATATCAGCCAGGAAATCGACACTCTGCGGCAGAAGAGCACCAAGCTGACGGAGAAAATCTACTCGAACCTCAGCGCATGGGACATCGTAAAAGTTGCCCGCCACCCGCTGCGGCCCTACAGCCTCGATTATATCCCCCGTATTTTTACTGAATTCGATGAGCTGCATGGCGACAGGCATTTCGGCGACGACAGGGCAATTGTCGGCGGGGTTGCACGATTGGGCGACCGCCCCGTGATGGTTATCGGTCAGGAGAAAGGCCGCGCCGTCAAAGACAAGGTGCTGCGCAACTTCGGTATGCCAAAGCCGGAAGGATATCGTAAGGCGTTGCGGCTGATGGAAATGGCGGAGCGGTTCAAGATGCCCGTCGTCACTCTGATTGACACACCGGGGGCCTACCCTGGTATCGACTCGGAAGAGCGTGGCATCAGTGAGTCTATCGCACAGAATCTAGCGGTTATGTCACGACTCGCGACGCCCATTGTTTGCGTTGTAATCGGCGAAGGCAGCTCTGGCGGCGCGCTGGGTATTGGTGTTGGCGACCACTTGGCGATGCTGCAGTACTCTACCTACTTTGTCATTTCCCCTGAAGGGTGCGCCAATATCATCTGGAAAAGCTCTGAGAATGCGCCAGACGCAGCGGAGGCCATGGGGGTGACCTCTACTATTTTGCAGGATTTGGATATTGTTGACGCCACGATTGAAGAACCTCTTGGGGGTGCTCACCGCAACCCGGAGATGATGGCAGAGCGTATTAAATCTCACATTATTGAGCAGTTGGACCAGTTGGAGAGCCTACCGCTGGAAGACATGCTCAACAAACGCTACGCGCGTTTGATGTCGTACGGCAACTAGCCGAATTCATCACCGGGATAGGCGCCCGGACAATGCCAGATCAAGTACTCACTCTCGACGCGCTAACGGACATTTTGCAGCCGCTAGCCGCGGCGCCTCGCTGGTATGTTGCGTTCAGTGGAGGCTGTGATTCCACTGTGCTCCTGCACTTACTCAACGAGTACTGTCGAGCTCACCCCAAAACCTCCCCCATGCTGACTGCGGTGCATGTTAACCATCAGTTGCAGACTCCATCGGCTTCATGGCAGCAGCATTGTCGCGCGGTCTGTCACTCGTGGGAGGTGAGCCTCGTGGAGCCTGTTGTAGACGTCGTAGATGACGGGGAGGGCCCAGAAGCCGCTGCCAGGCGCGCCAGGTACTCTGCGTTCGATGCCCTGCTGCAAGCGGGCGACATTCTGTTTATGGGGCACCATCAGGATGATCAGACCGAGACTTTCCTGTTGAGACTGTTGCGCGGCGCGGGCCTGCATGGCCTTGCTGCGATGCCCGCTTCTCGCGCGTTAGGACAAGGCCGGCTTGAACGCCCGCTATTGCCATGGCCCCGCTACCAGCTAGTCGACTATGCGCGTCGGCATCAGCTCGATTGGATCGAGGACCCATCGAACGAGGACGAGCGCTTCGATCGCAACTATTTACGAAAGCAGGTGCTGCCTCTGTTGGCACAACGCTGGCCCGAGTATCGTCAGACAATCACCCGAGCAGCAGGTCACTTAGGCCAAGCAGCGCAAGACCTGGAGGGAAGTGATGAGCGGCTGGAAACAGAATATACGCTCATGGGTGATCCCGGCTTTAGTGTGGCGAGCCTGACTGATCGGACTACCTCCCGGGCCCATCAGGCGTTACGCCGCTGGCTGCGTGAAAGACAGCTGCCCATGCCTGATGAGTCCGCGTTGGTTGAATTCGTCAGGCAGTTATTCGCTGCAGATGAGAATGGAGCCCCGGTGTTGAATACACGTTCATTTTCTCTGCGACGCTATCGCGAGGGTGTGTTTCTAGCGCCTACAGATGCCTGGGTTGCGCCTGATGCACAAGTCATTGTTTCCCGTGAATGGTTAGAGATCGCCGGTGTAGGTCGCATTGCTGTGGCTTCTGAGGGCAATACGGACCATGAGATTCAGATAGCTGAAGGGGAACTGGTTGTAGACTTTCGGCGCGGGGGTGAACGCTGCCGTCCTGTTGGACGATCTCACAGCGTCAGCCTCAAGCAACTGCTGCAAGAATGTGGCGTTCCGCCTTGGTGGCGCGAACGTATTCCCCTGCTTAAAAGACAAGGCCAAATCGTGTGTGTTGGGGGTATGTGGAGGTGTATTGACGCCCTGAAAGAGCCGGGTGAGCCGGGTTTAATAATGCAGTGGGATCGAAATTCCGTTGGCGGTTCTGATTGAGCTCACGGGGCCTTTCTGTTAGTCTGATTTCCCATCTTTTTGCAGGTCTCGAGGCGGAGTAGAGTGCTCTTCCGCATTGAAATTATCGAAACCTGTAAGTCCAGAACTACAGCGTAGATAAAGGCTTCTCATGACGCGTTATGTTTTCGTCACAGGTGGTGTGGTTTCCTCTTTGGGTAAGGGGATTGCAGCCGCATCTCTGGCTGCCGTTTTGGAGGCTCGGGGCCTCAAGGTTACGCTCCTGAAGCTGGATCCGTACATTAACGTTGACCCCGGCACTATGAGCCCGTTTCAGCACGGAGAGGTCTTTGTTACTGAAGACGGTGCAGAAACCGACCTCGACCTGGGTCATTACGAACGCTTTACACGCACTACGATGCGCAAGACCAACAACTTTACGGCGGGCCGTGTTTATAGCGCTGTGCTGCGTAAAGAGCGTCGCGGGGATTACCTCGGCGGCACGGTTCAGGTCATTCCGCATATCACTGATGAGATTAAACGCCGGGTTATTCTTGGTGCCGGTGATGCGGATGTTGCCATCGTTGAGATCGGCGGTACCGTGGGTGATATCGAAGGCCTACCGTTCCTGGAGGCCGCGAGGCAGCTTAAGGTAGAGCTGGGCTCCAGCAGGGCACTCCTGATGCACCTGACACTCGTGCCGTACATTTCTACGGCAGGCGAGATTAAAACCAAGCCTACCCAGCATTCGGTGAAAGAGCTGCGATCAATCGGCTTGCAGCCGGACATACTGCTGTGCCGATGTACCGTTGAGATTGAAGACAGTGCCTGCAAGAAGATTTCACTGTTCACTAACGTGGAAGAGCGGGCGGTTATCCCGCTACTGGATGCCGATACAATTTACCGAATTCCCCGGGCGCTGCACGCTCATGGTTTGGACGACTTCGTGGTTGAGCGCTTCAATCTCGATTGTCCGCCGGCCGATCTGTCTGAGTGGGACGATGTCCTTGCCAAAGAGTTGGGTGAGCGTCGTGGCACCGTAAAAGTAGCGATGGTGGGTAAGTACATGGACTTGCTCGATGCCTACAAGTCGCTCAATGAAGCATTGGCCCACGCTGGCCTGCAAAAAGCAGTGCACGTAGATATATCTCATATCGACGCCGAGGATGTTGAGCGCAACGGTACCGGAGTTCTCGCCGAGATGGACGCGATACTCGTACCCGGCGGTTTTGGCGATCGTGGGGTAGAAGGCAAAATCATGGCGGTACAGTTTGCCCGCGAAAATAATATTCCCTATCTGGGCATATGCCTTGGTATGCACGTGGCGTTGGTAGAGTACGCGCGTCACGTGTGCGGTCTCGAAGGCGCGCATTCCACGGAAATGGATCGCTCTACACCACATCCAATCGTGGCACTGATCACAGAGTGGCAAAACGCCGACGGTTCCACAGAGCAGCGCGATGAAGCCTCTGACATGGGCGGCACTATGCGCCTTGGGGCGCAAGTATGTCAGTTGGAGGAATCCAGTCAGGTGCGCGATATTTATGGCACCGATACTGTTACAGAGCGCCATCGCCATCGCTATGAGATCAATAACAATTACATCAAGCAGCTGCAGGATGCCGGTATGCGTATTGCTGGCTGGTCTGCTGATCATTCGCTGGTGGAAATGATAGAGCTGCCAGAGCACCCGTGGTTTGTGGCCTGCCAGTTCCATCCGGAATTCACCTCGCGTCCACGCGGCGGTCATCCGCTGTTTTCAAGCTACATCGAGGCGGCATTAGCACATGCTGAAGCGGCCTCCTGATGATGGCTCGCCGATGGCACGTTTGCGATCGACAGTGGAGAAAACGATGAGCCAGTCAGTAGTGCGCGTTGCTGATTTGCAGATAGCTAACGCGCTGCCGTTTGTTCTTCTAGGTGGCGTGAACGTACTGGAAAGTCGTGACTTTGCAGTAGACGTAGCGGGACACTATGTCGAAGTCTGTGACAGATTGCAGATCCCCTATGTGTTTAAGGCATCCTACGACAAGGCAAATCGCTCCTCGATCCATTCATTCAGGGGTCCAGGGCTGGAAGAGGGGCTTGAAATTCTTGCTGCGGTTAAAGCGCAGTACAACGTGCCAGTGATCACGGATGTACACACACCCGAGCAAGCTGCGTCGGCTGCGGCAGTGTGCGATATCATACAATTGCCTGCCTTCCTGGCACGCCAGACAGACCTGGTAGAGGCTATGGCGGCCACCGGTGCTGTCATCAATATCAAGAAACCGCAGTTTCTCAGCCCATCTCAAATGGCCAACATCGCTGAAAAATTTCGTGAATGCGGTAATGATCAATTGCTTATTTGTGAGCGCGGCAGCAATTTCGGCTATGACAATCTCGTCGTCGATATGCTGGGTTTTGGTGTGATGAAGAAGTCCTGCGAAAACGTTCCTTTGATCTTTGACGTTACTCACGCGCTACAGTGCAGGGACCCAATGGGTGCTGCCTCTGGAGGACGTCGCGAACAGGTAGCTGAACTAGCCCGTGCGGGCATGGCAGTAGGGCTCGCCGGGCTATTTCTCGAGGCGCACCCAGAGCCAGATAAAGCATTGTGCGATGGCCCCAGTGCACTGCCTTTGGCTCAACTTGAACCATTCCTTGAACAAATGAAAGCAGTCGACGATCTGATAAAGGGAATGCCTGCACTGACAATCAGTTAAGGCGTGCCTAGGGCTCATACCCCTTCTCGGACGTGACTGACCGCTTTCTTGATTACACCTGAACTACACTCTAATCATAGAAAACTAACACCTGAACAACGGAGTTGCATGCAATGAGTAAAATCGGCGATATACAGGCATTTGAAGTTATGGATTCCCGTGGAAATCCCACGGTGATGGCGGAAGTTAGTCTGGCGTCCGGAGAGATTGGCTCCGCGTGTGCTCCCTCTGGCGCATCAACCGGTTCGCGAGAAGCACTAGAGCTGCGCGACGCAGATAAAGGCCGATATCTCGGCAAAGGTGTGCTAACCGCGGTTGCAAACGTCAATGGACCGATTCGTGATCTGCTGGTGGGTATGGATGCTGTCGATCAGCGCGCGCTTGACCAGGCGATGATCGATGCTGACGGTACAGACAACAAGGCAAAGTTTGGTGCCAATGCAGTTTTGGCTGTCTCGCTAGCTGCAGCGAAAGCCGCAGCTCAGGCAACCAAGCAACCGCTGTATGCGCACATCGCTCAACTCAATGGCAGCAGCGCTTTGAGCATGCCTGTGCCAATGATGAATATCCTTAATGGTGGTGAGCATGCCGACAACAATGTGGACATTCAGGAATTCATGGTGCAGCCAGTAACGGCGCCTACATTTGCAGAGGGGTTGCGAGCAGGGGCTGAAATTTTTCACAGTTTGAAGAAGGTATTGTCTGCTGAGGGTCTGAACACGGCAGTGGGTGATGAGGGCGGCTTTGCCCCCAATCTGCCTTCCAATGAGGCAGCGCTTGAGATGATAGCGGTGGCAGTAGATAAGGCGGGCTACAAACTGGGCTCTGATATCACGCTGGCGCTTGATTGCGCCGCTTCTGAATTCTACAGCGAAGGTGTTTACAACTTGGCTGGGGAGGATAAGCAGTTCGACAGCGCCGGGTTCGCGGACTATCTGGCTGCATTGGCTCAGGCCCATCCAATTATATCGATTGAGGACGGCCTTGATGAGTCTGATTGGGATGGCTGGAAATTATTGACCGAAAAAATCGGCAGTAAGGTTCAGTTAGTGGGTGATGACCTGTTTGTTACCAACACTCGAATTCTCAAACAGGGTATTGATATGGGTGTAGCCAATTCCATCCTGATCAAATTCAACCAAATAGGTAGCCTCTCTGAAACTCTCGACGCAATCGCGATGGCTAAGGCTGCAGGATACACTGCGGTGATTTCCCATCGCTCTGGAGAGACAGAAGACACCACTATTGCTGATCTTGCGGTGGCAACAGCAGCAGGCCAAATCAAGACTGGATCATTGTGTCGCTCGGATCGCGTGGCCAAGTACAACCGGCTGTTGCGCATCGAAGCGGAACTTGGCGGCGCAGCGCCCTATCGCGGTATGGCCGAATTCACTCGCTAGGGTAAGCGCGTGCGCTGGCTACTCGCTATTCTCGTTGTGATCCTGGTGGCGTTGCAATATCGCCTGTGGATTGCTGAGGGTAGCCTGGCGGAAAAGCGTCGGCTCGAACAGCAGGTTGTCGAGCAGACAGAAGTGAATCGTAAACTCTCCTTACGCAATGCCGTTCTCGAAAGAGAGGTGTTAGAGCTGCAAACGGGTAATGAAGCAGTGGAGGAGCGTGCCCGGGAGCAACTGGGGCTCATTCGAGAGGGTGAAGTTTTTTATCAGGTAGTTGAGAAAGATAAGAGCGCACCTACCGTTCCAGATCCCAATACAGCAGTGGATCAGCCGTAGTTATGGCATGCCATGTGGTGATACCGGCAGCGGGCATCGGCCAGCGTATGGGTGAGGCGAAGCCAAAGCAGTATCTTTCGATACTGGGTTGTACATTATTGGAGCATAGCCTTAGGCCATTGTTGGCGAGCCTCGCATTGGACAAGATCGTCGTGGTGTTACAGCCTGATGATCCCTATGTCGATGCTTTACCGCTGCTGCGGGATGAGCGTGTGCTGCGTGCACCTGGCGGTAGCGAGCGCTCGGATTCAGTGCTCAATGGTCTGGCGTTGTTGCAGGACATGGCGAGCGAGGATGACTGGGTTCTGGTGCACGATGCGGCGCGTCCCTGTGTAAAGCCCCAAGATCTGGATCGTCTATTGAGTGCAGTGCTAGACAGCGGTGTTGGGGGCTTGTTGGCAGAGCCCGTGCGCGACACTGTTAAATGCGCCGACCAACAAGCACAGGTTACAGGTACTCTGGACCGCAATGGATTATGGCGAGCGCAGACTCCGCAAATGTTTCGCCTCGGGCAATTGGCACAAGCGCTGAATAAGGCGCGCCAAGATTGCTGCGCAGTAACAGATGAGGCTATGGCCATGGAGCAGGCGGGTTATCCGGTGCAATTGGTAGAAGGATCTCCTACCAATATTAAAGTGACGGTGCCTGATGATCTGGCACTGGCGCAGTTCTATCTATCGCGATCATACGAGGAGCAGACGGGATAATGGGGATGCGAATTGGACATGGCTATGATGTACATCGCTTCGGTGCCGGCGACCACGTTGTCCTTGGCGGCGTGCGCATAGCACACGATCATGGGCTGGAAGCCCACTCTGACGGCGATGTGGTTATCCATGCACTTTGCGATGCTTTGCTAGGTGCCATTGCTGCGGGAGACATCGGGCATCACTTTCCCGATACCGATGCAGCCCACGCCGATCGTGACAGTCGTGAATTGCTGCGTGAAGTAGTAGCACTTTGCCACGCCGGTCACTGGCAGGTGGGCAATGTCGACGCAACTGTCATCGCACAGACCCCGCGTCTAGCAACCCATATTGACTCAATGAGAGCGCATCTCGCAGCAGATTTGAACGTACCGATTGATAGAGTGAATGTGAAGGCAACGACCACCGAGAGGCTTGGTTTCACAGGGCGAGAAGAGGGCATCGCGGCCCATGCTGTCGTTCTATTGGAGACGCTGGCTAGTACATGATGCCTTTGCCACGCTCTCTGGGTAGCCCGATCGGTACTGCCTACGTGAGAACCCAGCCCCGGGACTTTATTGTCCGTGAACAGTTGGGCTTCGATCCTGAGGGCGAAGGTGAGCACGTCTTTCTTCATCTTGAGAAGCAAGGTCTTAACACGCTTGACCTCGTCGCGCGGGTAGGTCAGCTAAGTGGAATCGATCGCTCAGACATTGGCTACAGTGGCTTGAAAGATCGCAACGCCCTCACGTCACAGTGGATCAGTGTTCGCATGGCGGGGAAAGCAGAACCTGACTGGAGCCAGTTGGAGGTTGGAAGCAACGTCAAAATATTAGATTGCCGCCGACATCTACGTAAGCTCAAGCGCGGTGTGCACCGCTGCAACCGCTTCACATTGACACTGCGCGGGTTAACCGGTGGTCGCGAATCATTGGAGCAGCGCTTGGCGTCCATTAAGCAGCGGGGCGTTCCGAACTATTTTGGCGAACAACGCTTTGGGCGTGAAGGGTCGACTCTTGCTCAGGCTAAAGCATGGCGTGATGGCGGTGGCCGCCGGATCAGTCGCAACCGTCGCAGTCTGTTCCTTTCGGCTCTTCGGGCTGAGTTGTTCAATCAGCTTTTGGCTGAGAGAGTGGATGAGGGTACTTTCGCGATACCCGCGACTGGCGATGCATGCCAGTTGCAAGGAAGCCGAAGCGTGTTTCTCTGTGTCGAGGCAGATGAGGTGATGCAGCGGCGAGCAATCGAAGGGGATATTAATCCGGCGCTGCCATTGTGGGGCGTGGGCACACCGGTAGCGAGTGCGGAAGTTCACGCGCGGCAGGCCAACACATTGCGTGAACAGCAGCTAACGTGCAGTTTTTTGGAAACTAAGCAGCTTGAGCTTTCGTATCGTGCAGCAAGACTGCTTGCGGATGACTTTTGCTGGCAGTTTTGTGATGATGACACACTTACCATTGAGTTCAGTCTGGGGGCAGGCGGCTATGCGACAGCAGTGCTAGCGGAACTGGTGGAATACACACAAGGGGATAAAGGGAGTGGCAACGGCAGTGAGCAGGGGTGATATTACCGGCATCGGTATGACCTCGCAGCGTACACGCGAGCGACTGATTCAGCGCCTGATGGATCAGGGTATTACCAACATGGCGGTCCTGGATGTCATTCGCACAACGCCCCGGCACCTTTTTCTCGACGAGGCGATGGCACATCGTGCCTACGAAGATACCGCGTTGCCGATCGGCTTTCAGCAGACCTTGTCGCAACCCTATATTGTGGCCCGCATGACTGAGTTGCTGTTGGCGGCGGGTCCACTAGAGACAGTGTTAGAGGTTGGCAGTGGTTCAGGCTATCAGAGTGCGGTATTGGCCCAATTGGTTGGCCAACTTTACGGCGTAGAGCGAATTAAACCACTACTGGACAAAGCCAGACCGCGTTTGCGCAGATTAAAGTTGAGGAATGTTCAATTACGCCACGCCGACGGCAGCCTTGGCTGGGAAGACAAAGGGCCATTTGATGGCATTCTGAGTGCGGCAGCGCCTGAGGTAATTCCCCCCGAGTTACTGCAACAATTGGCAGTGGGAGGTCGTCTTGTGATTCCAGTAGGCGGCGATGTGCAGCATCTTCAAGTTGTCACTCGTGACCATGAGGGCTTCACCACGGAGATCGTTGAAGGCGTGCGTTTCGTGCCACTTCGCCCAGGCACCGTAAAGTAACCATGCGAGCGCCCGGAATATTTTTGCGCGGATTGCTCATGGGGGCTGCTGATATTGTCCCCGGTGTCTCTGGTGGCACCGTTGCGTTTATTACCGGCATCTATGACACGCTACTGGGAAGTATTAGGGCGTTCGATGTGACCTGTGTAAAGCTCGTATTCCGCGGTGAGTTACGGGCGGCCTGGGAGCATGTTAACGGTAACTTTTTGTTGTTCCTGCTGCTGGGTATAGCAACCAGCATCATCTCTTTGGCGCGGGTAATTTCCTGGGTGCTTGAAACCCATCCTGTGCCATTGTGGGCATTTTTCTTCGGATTGATCTTCGCATCTGCACTAGCACTTGTCCGCCACGTAGCGGTGTGGAACCTGCCGAGAGTGTTCGCACTGGTAGCTGGGCTGGGAATCGCTGTAGGCATCGGACTGTCACCAGCGGCCTCTCTCGGTGACGGTTTTACCAGTGTCTTTCTGGCTGGATTCCTCGCGATCTGTGCCATGATACTGCCAGGTATATCCGGCAGTTTTATTCTTGTGCTGTTGGGAATGTATAGCACTGTGCTGAGCGCGCTCAAAGGATTCGATATAGTCTTTATTCTCGTATTTGCGTGTGGCGCAGCTGCGGGGCTGATGAGCTTCTCTCGTTTATTGCATTGGTTGTTGGATCGCTTTCATGCTGCAACCATGGCGCTACTGACGGGTTTTCTTGGGGGCTCCCTGTTGGTGGTGTGGCCGTGGAAAGAGGTGCTGACCACGACGATTGATCGTCACGGCGACGTAAAGCCTGTTCAACAAGTGCCGGTCCTACCCACTCAATTTGAGTCTATCACCGGCCAGGATCCACAAATACTGTTGTGTTTAGCGCTCATGGCTTTTGGTTTTGCAGCAGTCTGGCTGATTGATCGGCGGTGGGGACAAACCCACCTCGACAGTTAGCTAACTAGAAGCCTACGAAGGTGGGGCAGTTGTTCAAAGCGCTCTGTTGCGGCCTGGCTCTGCTATTCCTTGTTAACTGTGGCGGCAACCCTCCGGCGCCCATAGAGGACAGGCGCAGCCCCAAGCCAGTGACGTCTGGTTCGACATACACCGTTCAGCGCGGGGATACGCTGTATTCAATAGCATTTCGATATGGCCTTGATTTTCGACGTGTGGCGGCAGCGAACGGTATTCGAGCACCCTATACAATTTTCCCTGGCCAGAAGGTTGTCCTGAAGGAAAAAACGCCGGTAGCGTCTTCACCTGCGCGTTCGTCTACATCCACTGTGAAAACCTACCCGGCAACGCCACCTGCGTCCTCAGGATCAACGGCAAGTAAGGCAAAACCTGCCCCCGTGGCTAAGGCCTCTTCTGCGCCGGCTGCAAAGCCAGCGACAAAAACGAAAATAAAAACAACAACAACTACGACTGCCAGTGCGGGCGGCCCCGTCAGGCGATGGCAGTGGCCTACAACAGGCCGGGTTACGCGCAGATATTCAGCCACTGTGCACAAGGGTATCGATTTAGCGGGCAGACGCGGAGACCCTGTGGTGGCCGTGGCTGCTGGTAAAGTCGTTTATTCCGGTACGGGTATCGCGGGATTCGGCGAGCTGCTGATCGTAAAACACAATGACGTTTATCTCAGCGCCTATGGCCACAATGATCGTCTGCTGGTTGCAGAGGGCGACACAGTGACAGTGGGGCAGCGCATAGCGCAGAAGGGTAGTTCGGGTACCGATACTGTGAAGTTACACTTCGAAATTCGCAAGGAGGGAAAGCCGATTGATCCACTGACTGTGCTGCCGCCTCGCTAGCGCGACAGTGCAGTAAAACCAGGTGTAGCTATCTAAATCCCTCTGAGGCGCTCGCCATGAGAGGAAAAACGTCGAATTTGGGTCCCGAAACCGGGTTTTATAAAATTGCCTTGACATATTGTGTTTTGCATATCGCTTGGGGTAATCTGTTCGGCCGGCGAGAAAATACTCTCAATACTTAGAAGAAAATCTGAGGTATAGCCATGGAAGTGGAACCATCACGCTCGAAACGGACTTCGAAATCGGGCAAAGCCGCTAGCAAGACCACGCGGTCAAAAAAGAACGGCAGTGAACGCAAGACCGACACCCCGGTTGAGGCGTTGACACAGGACTTGTCCTCTAATGGGACAATGTCGGCTGAGGAAGGGCCGCTTCGCGTTGAGGCGGAGGAAGCCAAGTTCCGGCGTGCCAGAGCAGCGCGGACAGCTGATCGTTCACTCGATGCAACTCAACTCTATCTCAATGAAATAGGTTACTCCCCGCTGCTAACAGCAGATGAGGAGAAGTACTACGCGCGTCTGGCGCTCAAGGGTGATGACGCTGGGCGCAAGCGCATGATCGAGAGCAACTTGCGACTGGTAGTCAAAATATCTCGCCGCTACCTTAATCGCGGACTTACTCTGCTCGACCTCATCGAGGAGGGCAATCTCGGCCTGATTCGTGCAGTTGAGAAATTCGACCCTGAACGTGGCTTTCGCTTTTCTACGTATGCAACCTGGTGGATCCGCCAGACGATAGAACGTGCGATTATGAATCAGACCCGAACGATTCGATTGCCCATTCACGTGGTGAAAGAGTTGAATGTGTACCTGCGTGCAGCACGTGAGCTGACACAGAAGCTAGACCATGAGCCATCTGCAGAAGAGATTGCAGACATGCTGGATAAACCTGCCGCTGACGTTAAGCGACTGCTGGGTTTAAACGAGCGGGTGACATCGGTAGATACACCTGTAGGCCCAGACTCCGATCGCGCAGTAGTCGATACGATTGCTGATAGCAGTGTCGCGGACCCTTCTCAGGTTTTACAGGACAACGATATTAAGGAAAGCATTTCAACTTGGCTCGACGAGCTGAGTGAGAAGCAGCGTGAAGTAGTATCGCGGCGTTTTGGTTTGCGCGGCTATGAGACCAGCACCCTGGAGGAAGTTGGGCGTGAAATCGGACTGACCCGAGAGCGCGTGCGTCAGATTCAAGTAGAAGCGCTCAAGCGTTTGCGCGGTATGATGGAGACGCAAGGTCTGTCTGGCGAATCACTGTTTACCTGAGCCGGCGATCTTGCCGTTCCTTCCCTAGCGTATGTATAGCCGGGGTAACCCTCGTGGCAGAGATACGCAAGACAGGCGAAACATTCACGTTATGACCGATCAAAAAGATTCATCCTCGCTTGCTCCCTGGCTAAACGGAGAGAGCTTTGAGCAAGTCTGCTCACGTTACGATCGCGACGGCTATGTTATTTTTGAGAACGTTATGCAACCTGATCAGGTGGCATCAGTTCGTGCTGCGCTCAAGCCCCACCTGACAAAAACGGGCCGCAATGATTTCGAGGGCTTTCATTCCAATCGAGTTTATAGCCTGATCGCCAAGTCACCCGAAGTATTCTCTGACATGGTCACGCATCCACTGGCATTGGCATTTGCCGAACGCGACCTCGGGCGCTCTTGCCTGTTGTCTGCACTACTGGCTATCAACCTGCTTCCGGGAGAGAGTGTGCAGGGCTGGCATTGCGATGACGAGCAGGTTGCCGTTCCGCGCCCACATCAGCCTTTTGGCGTGAGTACTTTCTGGGCAATCGACGACACCACTGCAACGAATGGTGCAACAGAGATTATTCCCGGGAGTCACCAGTGGGGACAAGCGGAGATCGCGACGTTACCGGCTGATGGCGGTTTGTACGGCGCGCAGGCTAAACAGGTAGACGAAGATCTGCAGCCACGCGCTGACAGTATCAAGGCCACAATGCAGGCCGGTTCATTGATGATTACCAAGGGCACGCTGTATCACCGCGGTGGCGCAAATCTCTCGGATACATCGCGGTTGATAGTGACACCGCAGTACTGCCCCGGTTGGGCGCGCCAATTGGAAAACATGATTCTTTCTGTTCCGCCTAAAGTGGCTGCGACGCTACCTAAGCGTACCCGTGAGTTGCTGGGCTACAACATCCATGCTGCGTTTATGGGTTACGTTGATGGTGTGCACCCCGACCGCACGTTGGGTATCGAGGCGTAGTCGTTCTGAGTGATTTACTTCGCGGGTTCAGCAGGTGCATTTACCTGCGCAGGCGTGGCATTGAACCCGGTAATGGGATTCATTTCTAAATCACCGCGAACATTGAGAATAATACGATAAAGAAGGCCTGCCGCAGAACCCTCCATTAGAGCGTCCGTTACCATTTCATCCGTGTCAACGGCTTCTGCTGCATCGAGCAATTTGCGAAACGTGCGCACGAAGTTATTGGAATGACGTGTGCGGATATCAGTTCCAAAAAATATGTCATTCAGTCCTTCGGCGTCGTTGCGAAAATCAACCGAGTGCGAAATCAGTTTTCGGATGAACCAGGCGCTATCTCCGGTGCTCATATGGGTGCGCTGCTCGGTGAATTCCTCCGCGGTGATCTTGCCGACTCCGGTGGGGCCACAGACTGACACATAGTGAAAGGCGGCAATATTGCCCAGCTGGTCCTGAACAAGGTTGAGCAGCTTAAAGTAGCTATCTCGAGCTGAATGCACTTCCAGGCGGCGGGCGCTGCGCTCCTGAATATTAATGGCTTTGGTGTTGGCGGTGATTTCCTTTTGCTGCATGAAGTGCCCGATCACCAGCCAAAGGAAGGCCAAGGGTGCAAAGGCACCTTCGAGAAAACTCCCTATATCTGCAGTTGGCAAGTGCACGAAGTTATCGGCGCCAACAATAGAGAGTAGGTAAACCAGGCCCGTGGATATCCAGATGAGTGTGATAACCAGCCCGAACGCAACGCGCCAATCTACGTAAAACCCGTGTCGTTCTTCCAGGTGCTCTTGCTTATTCAGGTCATCATTCATGGTGGGAGTGTAACAGAGCGTTGGACACAAAAAACCCCGCTCTTGGCGGGGTTTCCAGTAGTATTTTCTGAGTTAGTCTATCGCTCTAACAGTGCCAGTTTGTTGGGCTTGTTCTCCCACTCCTTGGCGTCTGCGGGCGATTCTTTCATTTCGGTGATATTCGGCCAGACTTCTGCCAGCTCGGCATTCAACTCAAGGAAAACGAGCTGATCTTCAGGAATTTCGTCTTCCGCATAAATTGCGTCCACAGGGCACTCTGGCTCACATAGGGCGCAATCGATACATTCGTCAGGGTGAATAACGAGAAAGTTGGGGCCTTCATAGAAGCAATCGACCGGGCATACTTCCACACAGTCTGTATGCTTGCACTTGATGCACTGTTCGCCAACGATAAATGTCATATCCGGTTTTACCCTGCAGGTATGTTTCGAAACGAGCGGGCATTCTAACCGCAACCCCTTTTGAAGCCAAGTATGTGGCCTGACTACTCCTTCAATTGCCCCTTGAGGCTGTATAGCAGATCGAGAGCCTGTCGCGGCGTTAGCTCGTCGATATCTAACGTATCGAGTTCCTTCACTACTGGGTGCGGCTCCGCCACGGCAAAAAGGTCGCTTTGAGTAACGCTTGCCGGCACTACTGAGTTATCCGCAGCTGACGTGTTTCCTCGCTCTAGGTCGGCAAGCTTGTCAGCGGCTGCATCCAAGACATTGTCGGGAATGCCGGCAAGCTTCGCGACCTGTAAGCCGAAGCTGCGATTGGCAGGTCCTTCCTGAATATGGTGTAGAAACACCACATGATCTTGATGTTCTGTGGCATCCAGGTGCACATTAGCCATGGTTGTGCATTGCTGCGGCAACTGTGTCAGTTCAAAGTAATGGGTGGCAAAAAAAGTAAATGATTTAACGTTGCGTGCAAGTTCCACGGCTGCTGCCCACGCCAGGCTCAAGCCATCGAAGGTGCTTGTACCGCGTCCAACCTCGTCCATCAGGATCAAACTGCGCGGCGTTGCGTTATGCAGGATGTTCGCGGTCTCAGTCATCTCAACCATGAAGGTGGAGCGGCCACTGGCCAGATCGTCTGATGAGCCTATGCGAGTGAAAATCCGATCTATGGGAGCCAGCGTGACAGAAGAGGCTGGTACGTAGCTGCCTATATGGGCCAATAAGGCGATCACGGCGTTCTGCCGCATGTAAGTAGATTTACCGCCCATGTTCGGTCCGGTGATCAACAGCATGCGGCGGTCGGCGTTGAGTAGAGTGTCGTTGGCGATAAAGGGGTCTTCTAGCACCTGCTCTACAACCAGATGACGGCCCTGGTTTATTTCAAAGACTTCTTCGGCGCAAAACTGAGGCCGGCACAGACGTAGGCTGTCAGCGCGTTCGGCAAGATTGGACAGAACATCAATCTCTGACACTGCTGCTGCGGTGTCTTGCAGTTGAGCCAGATCGTCATTGAGCCGTTCAATCAACTCATCGTAGAGTGCCTTCTCACGAGCCAACGCTCGACTTTTGCTCGACAGTGCCTTGTCTTCAAACTGCTTGAGTTCAGGCGTAATGAATCGCTCTGCGTTCTTGAGAGTCTGGCGGCGTATGTACTCGGTGGGTGCCTGTTCGGATTGTGATCGACTAATTTCGATATAGTAGCCGTGCACTCGGTTGTAGCCCACCTTCAGGCTGGCTATCCCAGTAGTTTCCCTCTCTCTGCGCTCAATCTCCAGAAGGTACTCGCCAGCGTTCGTACTTATTGCACGTAGCTCATCCAACTCTGCATCGTAGCCTTGCGCGATTACGCCGCCATCTCGGATCACCACCGGCGGATTCTCAATCACCGCTTTTTGCAGAAGATCACACAATACGGGATAGTCACCGGCTTGTTCGCTGAGCAATTTCAGGCGTGCGGAATCACAGTGTTTCAGCTCACTGCGCAGGGGCGGCAGTGCAGCTAGAGAGCTCAACAGTCGTGTAAGGTCTCGCGGTCTGGCCGATCGCAGCGCCACACGGGCGAGAATACGCTCCATATCACCAATGGGCTTTAGCGCTTCGCGAACGGTTTCGTAGTAGTAATTGTTGCACAGCGTCGATATCGCCTGCTGTCTTTGTTCCAATGTGTCGATATCGGTGAGTGGCCGATGGAGCCAGCGCCTGAGCAAGCGGCTGCCCATGGCGGTTGCTCCTCGATCCAGTACCGACAACAGTGTGTTGGTATCGCCACCTGCCAGGTTGGTGTCTATTTCGAGGTTGCGTCGCGTCGCCGCATCCAGGATCACCGAGTCCGAGCGACTTTCGTGACCAATAGAGCGTATATGCGGCAGATTGCTGCGCTGGGTATCTTTGACGTACTGCAGCAAACATCCTGCTGCGGCGATGGCGAGATCCAGTTCATCACAGCCAAAACCCTGTAAATCATGGGTCTGAAACTGGGTGCTCAGAGCGCGGACTGCGCCGGCCGTATCGAATTCCCAGGCAGGCTGGGATCGCGCCCCTCTGCGCGAGGTGATTGCGGTGTGTCCGATGGTTTCCTGATACAGGGTTTCAGCCGGGTCAAGCCGCTGTAGCTCCCCACTCAGGGCTTCCTCAGAGTCAACCTCGAGTACACGGAACCGACCACTACCTAGATCGAGATAGGCAAGCCCGAAGCGCATATCACGCTGCGCAACGGCCAGGAGCAGGTTGTCTACACGTTCATCCAGCAGGGCTTCATCACTCAACGTGCCAGGGGTGACTACGCGCACAACTTTGCGCTCAACTGGGCCCTTGCTGGTGGCAGGGTCACCGATCTGTTCAACAATCGCCACAGCGACACCGTGCTTGACCAAGCGAGCCAGGTAGCCCTCGGCAGCGTGGTAGGGCACACCGCACATGGGAATAGGCTGGCCACCCGATTTACCTCGGGCGGTGAGCGTAATATCGAGCAACTCTGCCGCGCGCTTGGCGTCGTCAAAGAACAACTCGTAAAAATCGCCCATACGATAGAACACCAGCTCCTGCGGGTGTTCCTGCTTGATGCGCAGATATTGCTGCATCATAGGGGTGTGCTGGGTGGCGGTTTCAGCTGTCATAGTGATGTGGTTTAGGGGCGTTTGGAGAAACGAAACCGACAGTAGATTGACGGACGCGCAAGGTCAAGCTTTGCTGGCACTTGATCGTTTGATAACGGGTATCGCCGACGCCTTCCGGCTCTCAACTCTTGGCTATAGCCACCACATTCACGGGTAATAGTTCGCCGTTACGCGAGCAGCGTTGGCCTGTATAATTGGCGCTTAGGGCGCAATAGTTGCCCGCTCATCCCGTCAGGACTCTATACCCATGTCATCAGAAAGTACTATCACCAGCTTTGCAGAGTTGGCGTTACCTCAGTCGCTGCAAAAGGCGTTGAACGATGTGGGCTATGAGACCCCATCCGCGATTCAAGCCATGACGATTCCACCATTACTTGCCGGACGCGACCTCGTTGGCCAGGCGCAAACCGGTACTGGAAAAACCGCAGCGTTCGCGCTGCCAGCACTCGCCAACCTTGATCTCAGCAAAAAATCGCCACAGGTATTGGTGCTTGCACCCACTCGGGAGCTGGCAATACAGGTAGCGGAGGCTTTCCAGAAGTATGCTCACCACTTGAAGGGATTCCATGTACTGCCCATCTATGGCGGTTCGGATATGAGAACGCAACTGCGGCAGCTTGATCGTGGCGTGCAGGTGATTGTGGGGACGCCCGGGCGGGTGATGGATCATATACGACGCGGTTCTCTGAAGCTGGATGGTCTGAAGACGCTGGTGCTGGATGAAGCCGATGAAATGCTGCGCATGGGTTTCATTGATGACGTTGAATGGATCCTCGACCAGACGCCTGCTGATCGCCAGATTGCCCTGTTCTCAGCGACGATGCCTGATGCCATCCGCCGCATTGCCAAAAAACACCTGAGTGATCCACAGGAAATCACTATTAAGGTTTCCACGGTGACCAATGCCTCCATTCGTCAGCGCGTATGGATGACAGCCGGCGTGCACAAGCTGGATGCGCTCACCAGAATACTCGAAGTTGAAGATCACGACGGCGTTATTGTGTTCGTGCGAACGCGTATTGCCACGGCAGAGCTCGCTGAAAAACTGGCGGCGCGTGGCTATGCCACGGCAGCGTTAAACGGTGATATTCCGCAGCAGCAGCGCGAAAAAACAGTAGATAACCTCAAGAAGGGGCGTCTTGATATTCTGGTGGCTACCGACGTCGCCGCGCGCGGTCTTGATGTGGAACGTATCAGCCACGTGATCAACTATGATATTCCCTACGATGTCGAAGCCTATGTGCATCGAATCGGTCGTACAGGGCGAGCGGGGCGTTCAGGCGAGGCCATACTCTTTGCAGCCAATCGAGAGCGCCGTCTGTTAAGGGCGATTGAAAAGGCCACCAGCCAGACAATTGAAAAGCTGGTGCTACCCACGCCAGAAGAAGTGAAAGGCAAGCGACTCTCACGCTTCAAGCAAAAAATTTCCCAGACACTCGATACGGGTGAGTTGGACGCCTATCGCACCTTGGTGGAGGAGTACCAGCACGAACACGGTGTGCCGGTTATTGAAATTGCCGCGGCGCTCGCTGCCCTGGCGCATGATGCAAAGCCGCAGACCTCAGATAAGAAAAGCCTTAAGTCTCCAGCCTCGGGGAGCACGTCTGACCGACAGAGTCCGCGTGCTAAAAAAGAGGATAGATCGTCTCGAGACAAGCGCCCCGACAGGGCGCCTAAAGCTGAAAAAGCGCCGAGGGTAGACAAAGAACATTCCGCTGAGAAAGTGCGTGGTGATCGCCCCCGCCGTGATGGCGCAGATCGAGAAGTCTCGCTACCGGAGAAAGGAATGGACCGTTTTCGCTTAGAGGTCGGCCATAAAGATCAGGTAAAACCGGGTAATATTGTCGGTGCAATTGCTAACGAAGCAGAGATTGATGCCGAGTACATCGGTAGCATTAAGATCTATGAGGATCACAGTACTGTCGACCTACCGGAAGGAATGCCTAAAGAAATCTTCAAACACCTCAAGTCGGTGTGGGTGAGTGGTCAGCGACTGCAAATTTCACGTCTCAAGGGTGCCGCTCAGTCGACGGTTGGCGGGAACACGTCCGCGTCAGTTCCTGTGTCTGATCTCAAGTCTAAATCCAAGCCAAAGCCAAAGCAAAACGCGAAGGCGAAGAGCAAGAATAAGGCCAAACAGGCAGCGGTGCCTCGCAAGCGCAAACCCAAAAAGCCATCAGACGAGTAGGGCTTATCAGCTCCGCAGCAATGCGCAAACGAGCGGGTTGTTCTTTGTGGCAGAAGCACGTTAAATATCAGCTCCGACATCATTCTTATAAATAACATCAGGAGTCTGAGGCAATGAAGACACAAGCAGCTGTCGCTTTCGGAGCGGGCAAACCGCTCGAGGTAGTGGAGGTTGATCTGGAGGGCCCCCGCGCGGGTGAGGTGCTCGTAGAAGTCAAAGCGACAGGTGTGTGTCATACCGATGCGTTCACGCTTTCAGGTGACGATCCAGAGGGCGCCTTTCCAGCGATTCTTGGTCATGAAGGCGCCGGTATTGTGGTTGATGTGGGTCCGGGCGTAACCAGCGTGAAGCCTGGGGATCATGTGATTCCACTGTATACGCCAGAGTGTCGTGAGTGCAATTTTTGCCTTCACCCCAAAACTAATCTCTGCCAGGCAGTACGCGAAACCCAGGGTCAGGGCATGATGCCTGATGGCACCAGTCGTTTTTCTCTCGATGGTGAGCCCATACTGCATTACATGGGCTGCTCCACCTTCTCCAACTACACAGTGCTACCGGAAATTGCCCTGGCTAAAGTGCGTGAGGATGCGCCTTTTGACAAGATCTGTTACATCGGCTGCGGCGTGACAACCGGTATCGGCGCGGTGGCGTTTACGATGAAAGTTGAGCCGGGCTCAACGGTCGCGGTATTTGGCCTGGGTGGAATCGGGCTTAACGTCATTCAGGGCGCCAAGATGGTCGGCGCTACCCGAATCATTGGCGTAGACCTTAACCCCGACAAGATCGAACTGGCTACTCGTTTTGGCATGACAGACTTTGTGAATCCGAGTGAAGTAGACGATGTCGTGCAGCACCTGATCGAAATGACAGACGGTGGCGTGGATTACAGTTTTGAATGTATCGGCAACGTGAATGTGATGCGTCAAGCGCTGGAGTGTTGTCACAAGGGCTGGGGTCAAAGTTGTATTATTGGCGTGGCTGGGGCTGGTCAGGAGATTGCCACACGCCCGTTTCAGCTGGTTACCGGCCGATCCTGGCGGGGAACAGCCTTCGGCGGTGCACGAGGCCGCACTGATGTGCCCAAAATTGTAGATTGGTACATGGAAAACAAGATCAATATTGACGATCTGATAACCCATACCATGCCCCTAAAGGACATCAATAAGGCCTTCGATTTAATGCACTCAGGAGAGAGTATTCGCTCCGTCGTTCTTTACTGATTTCCCTTTGCAGCTCATCTAGAAGAGCTGCACGATCTTCGCGCTAACCCATTGCAAGCCGGATGATTCGTCCGGCTTGCAAGCGATTGACGCTGGGTTAACATGTGTAGGTACTCCAATACTTTCCGGAGAGATGCTTGCAGCAGGATCAAGTTGTAACCGCATGTATCGAGCGCTATCGGTCCACGGCCGGGGGCTTACTGCCTCTGTTACATGATGTTCAGGCCCAACTGGGTTATATCCCCTCTGAGAGTGTGTCCGTAATCGCGTCGGCACTGAATCTGTCTCGGGCCGAGGTTCACGGGGTGATTACCTTCTACCATGATTTTCGCACCGAAAAGGGCGGACGGCATCGTATTCAGATTTGCTGCGCAGAGGCCTGCCAGGCGATGGGCGCGCAAACGTTGCAAACCCATGCGATGCACGCTTTAGATGTAGCGATGGGCGAAACCTCTGCCGATGGTCGCATCACCCTGGAACCCGTTTACTGTCTCGGAAACTGTGCGTGCTCGCCTTCAGTGCGCATCGATGAGGAGATTCACGCGCGAGTCGATGCCCGGCGCTTCGATCAGTTGCTGAGCGCACTCGATGACGAGGACAAAGCATGAGTCTGCGTGTGCTTGTGCCTCAAGATACTACCGCCATCGCTTTGGGAGCCGATCGAGTGGCCGCGGTATTACAGGCTCAGTTGGCTACGATGGAGCTTGATGTCACGCTGGTGCGCAACGGCTCACGAGGCGCGTTCTGGCTGGAGCCTCTTGTTGAAATTGAATGTGAGCAGCAACGTTTCCTGGTCAGCAATATGGAGTCTGATGATGTGCCGTTGTTGCTCTCGGCACTAGCTAACGGACCGGACTCGCTTGAGCAATGCTTGAAAGGATTGCCGGGCTTTCTGGGTTCTGCACAACACGTTGACTATCTGGCTGGACAGCACCGCGTCACGTTTGCGCGCTCTGGGCTTGAAGACCCGCTTGACCTCGATGCTTATCGTCGTTTGCAGGGCATTCGCGGGCTGGAGAGAGCGCTGACCCTAGCGCCGCAGGCGATTGTGGATGAGATAACGCAGTCGGGTTTGCGCGGACGCGGTGGGGCTGCATTTCCGGCGGGTATTAAGTGGCAGACCGTACTCGATACCAAAGCAGACCAGAAGTACATCGTCTGCAATGCCGACGAAGGCGATTCCGGTACCTTCGCCGATCGGCTACTCATGGAGTCGGATCCGTTCCAGTTACTCGAAGGCATGATTATTGCCGGTCTCGCCGTTGAGGCTACTCAAGGCTATATCTACCTGCGATCAGAGTATCCGCGTGCCCATGTCATGCTCAATGCTGCGATTGAGATAGCCAAAAATGCCGGTCTGTTGGGTTCTGATATTTTGGGTAGTGGCCGCTCTTTTAGTGTTGAGGTTCGATTAGGCGCCGGTGCCTATATCTGTGGGGAAGAGACCTCTTTACTTGAAAGTCTCGAGGGTAAGCGCCCTGTCGTGCGTGCAAAGCCGCCATTACCGGCAGTGGCTGGTTTATTTGGACAGCCTACGGTTGTTAATAATGTGCTCACACTGGCGGCCGCTTCATCCGTTTTGGCTCAGGGCGGACCGAGCTATGCTGAGTTAGGTAACGAGCGTTCCCGCGGCACCTTGACGGTTCAATTGGCGGGTAATGTAAAGTGCGGCGGGCTTGTTGAGATTCCCTTCGGCAGGTCATTGCGAGAGCTGCTTGATGAGTTTGCCGGTGGCACTGCGTCGGGCCGCCCACTGAGAGCGGTACAAGTGGGTGGCCCACTGGGTGCTTACTTACCGGAGTCGCTGTGGGATACGCCACTCGACTACGAAGCTTTCGCTCAAGCCGGGGCAATGTTGGGCCACGGGGGTGTGGTGATGTTTGACAGCACGGTGGATATGCAGTCCCAGGCGCGTTTCGCGATGGCCTTCTGTGCTGCCGAATCCTGTGGCAAGTGTACGCCGTGCCGAGTTGGTTCGGTAAGAGGGGTCGAGGTTATTGATCGAATTATTGCGCGTGAATCTGTGGCTGAGAATGTAGTATTGCTGAATGACCTGTGTGACACGCTCGAGTATGGCTCACTGTGCGCGATGGGTGGTTTAACACCGAACCCGGTGCGAAGTGCGCTAACCCACTTTGGAGAAGACTTTGAGTAACACACTGGAGGCCTCGTTCATTGGTAGTGAGGTGGGAATATGCTGAAGTTCTACGAGCCTGGTCAGGATGGTGGTACGCCAAAGATTGCGTCAACTACGCTGGTTACATTAACGATTGATGGCCGTGCTGTGACCGTTCCAGAAGGTACCAGCATCATGCGAGCGGCAGCGGAATCTGGGGTAAAAGTCCCGCGTTTATGCGCGACCGATTCGCTAAATGCGTTCGGTTCCTGCCGTGTATGTATGGTCGAGATATCGGGTCGGAAAGGCTTTCCTGCGTCGTGCACGACGCTTGTTGAAGAAGGTCTGGATGTGCGCACGCAAACTGATGCGGTTGCCCGCTTGCGTCGAAATGTCATGGAACTTTACATCTCCGATCATCCTCTTGACTGTTTGACCTGTCCTACCAATGGTGACTGTGAGCTGCAAGACACCGCGGGTGAGCTGGGCTTGCGCGAAGTGAGATATGGATTTGCCGGAGAAAATCATCTTGAACTCGACAAGGACACGTCTAACCCTTACTTCACGTTCGATCCTTCAAAATGCATAGTCTGCTCGCGCTGTGTGCGCGCCTGTGAAGAAGTGCAGGGTACATTTGCCCTAACCATCCAGGGGCGCGGTTTCGATTCCAAAGTGTCGGCAGGCCAAGCTGAAGCATTCATGGAGTCGGAGTGCGTATCGTGTGGTGCGTGTGTCGATGCCTGTCCTACTGCAACACTCACAGAGAACACGATCATCGAGCGGGGAATACCAGAGCACAGTGTGGTGACAACCTGCGCGTATTGCGGAGTAGGGTGTGCGTTTCGCGCAGATGTCAAAGGTAGTGAAGTCGTGCGTATGACGCCTCTAAAAGATGGTAAAGCGAATGAGGGTCACGCTTGCGTTAAAGGGCGTTTCGCGTTTGGTTATGCGACACACAAAGATCGCATTACAGAACCCATGATACGCGACACAATCGATGACCCCTGGCGCACTGTCAGCTGGGAGGAGGCGTTGGAATATTCCGCTGCCCGCTTGAAGTCGATACAGTCAAACCACGGCCGTAACAGCGTAGGAGCGATCAGTTCCTCTCGGTGTACCAACGAAGAGGTGTACCTGGTTCAGAAGCTTGTTAGAGCGGGCTTTGGAAATAACAATATTGATACCTGCGCGCGCGTCTGCCATTCACCGACAGGCTATGGACTAAAAACAACGCTGGGTGAATCAGCTGGCACACAATCGTTTGCATCGGTCGCACAAGCTGATGTGATAATTGTAATGGGAGCCAACCCTACTGAGGCGCATCCTGTATTTGGGTCGCGTCTCAAACGACGGCTACGTGAGGGTGCCAAGCTCATAGTCATTGATCCACGCACCATCGAGCTGGTGCATACCCCACATATTAATGCTGACTACCATCTGGCGGTGAATCCGGGCACTAATGTCGCTTTGTTAAACGCATTAGCCTATGTGATTGTCGATGAAGGTCTACACGACAAGCGTTTTATTGCACAACGCTGTGACGACGACGCGTTTTCCCAATGGCTCGATTTCATCAGCCAGTCACGACACTCGCCGGAAGCGACTGCAGAGGTGACTGGCGTAGACGCCAAGACTCTTCGTTCAGCAGCGAGGTTGTACGCCAGCGCGGGAAATGGCGCTGTCTATTACGGGTTAGGCGTGACAGAACATAGTCAGGGCTCAACCGCGGTGATGGGCATAGCTAATCTTGCGATGTTGACAGGCAATTTGGGGCGAGAGGGTGTAGGCGTTAATCCACTTAGAGGCCAGAACAATGTGCAAGGATCCTGCGATATGGGCTCTTTCCCGCATGAACTACCGGGCTATCGACATATTTCTGATCCACAGGTGCGCGCATTGTTCGAGGCGGATTGGCAGGTAACATTGGACCCTGAGCCAGGACTGCGAATCCCTAATATGTTCGACTCTGCCGTCGATGGCAGCTTCAAGGGTTTGTATTGTCAGGGAGAAGATGTCGCTCAATCCGATCCCAATACGCAGCATATCGAAGCTGCTTTGAGTTCGCTTGACTGCCTCATTGTGCAGGACATCTTCCTGAACGAAACAGCCAAATACGCGCATGTGTTTCTGCCGGGCTCATCATTCTTGGAGAAAAACGGTACATTCATCAATGCCGAGCGCCGGATTTCTCCCGTTCGAAAAGTGATGCCATCAAGAAGCGGTAAGGAAGATTGGGAGATTACGGCGGCATTGGCCAATGCGCTTGGGTGCGAATTTGACTATACCCATCCTCGCGAAATTATGGCGGAGATCGCTCGCCTGACGCCTACGTTCTCGGGCGTGAGTTACGATGCACTGGATGCTCATGGGAGTATTCAGTGGCCCTGCAATGATGATGCATCGACAGGGACGCAGACCATGCATGTTGATGAATTTGTTCGCGGCAAGGGTAACTTTGTACCCACTGAATTTATTCCAACGGATGAGCGTGTGAATCGTCGCTTTCCCTTATTGTTAACGACTGGCAGGATTCTGACGCAATACAATGTGGGTGCGCAGACACGCCGCACAGAGAACTCAGCGTGGCATGAAGAGGACCTGCTCGAAATTCATCCTGTCGATGCGGAAGACCGGGGAATAAAAGATGACGACTGGTTGGGGATTACTAGCAGGGCGGGGAATACTGTTTTGCGTGCACGAATCTCTGAGAGAGTGAAGCCCGGTGTGGTTTACACGACGTTTCATCACCCTGAGTCGGGCGCTAATGTAATAACAACCGACAACTCGGATTGGGCGACTAATTGCCCTGAGTACAAGGTAACAGCCGTGCAGGTGGCTTTGGTTAATGAACCGTCCGCCTGGCAAGCGCGCCAGAAGAAATTCAATCATCGTCAGCAGGATCTACTGGCACAGGCGATTGTCGATTGAGTGAATTTCCACTCACCGGTGAACTGGATGTAACGCGCTATAGTTGGTCCGGTTCCGAGTTATCTGCGCAAAGCGATCAGGTGATTGTGGAGGTTCCCGTAGCGCTGGTTTATAACGGAATCTCGCACGTAGTAATGATGATGACGCCGCTTGATCTTGAGGATTTTGCACTGGGGTTTAGTCTCTCAGAACAAATATTGCAGTCTCCTGATCAGCTCTATGACATTCAAGTAGTCCAATCTGAACGGGGTCTGGAGTTACAGTTGCGTATTGATGGAGAGGCGTTCGATTTACTCAAGGCGCGGCGGCGCAACTTGATTGGCAGAACAGGATGTGGGCTGTGTGGAGCCGAATCTTTGGAGCAAGCGCTTTTACCCATCAGGCCAGTAACGGTCGACTGCTCCACTTCTCTTGACCATATTGGCCAAGGTGTTATCGAAATAGCTGTCCATCAGAAAGTTAGAGCCTCCACAGGGTCGGCGCATGCAGCGGCGTTTTTCGCTGCAGATGGGAGTCTCGTTGCAGTGCGTGAAGATGTTGGCCGTCACAACGCGTTGGATAAATTGGTGGGTGCGATGGCGCGTGCTGGTGTTGATACCCGGGGCTACGCGTTGGTGAGCAGTCGCGCGAGTTATGAAATGGTGGCCAAAACGGCAGCCGCGAATATTCCAATTCTGGCGGCAGTATCTGCGCCCACCGCACTAGCCATTGACTATGCCCAGGCCAGTGGGCTGACGCTGCTGGGGCACGTGCAGCCGCAGCGCCAGCAAATCTACACTCACCCTGAAAGACTCAGGGCGAACCCGTGAAACTGGTGTACACCCATCAAAGTCTTATTATGGTGGCCCAGGCCAAGAGCTGTCTCGACCAGTTGGCGATACGCTGCGTAATCCATAATGAGTATGCTTCGGGCGCTATGGGTGAACTTGCGCCAATCAATACCTGGCCTGAGCTTTTCGTACTTCATGATCGCGACGAAGAACGAGCCCGTATTGCCTTGTCGCATTTGTCGGCGGATTCGGCAGCGCCAGAGTGGACCTGTAAAGCCTGCAGTAGCGCGAATCCAGGCACATTCGATACCTGCTGGCATTGCGCAGCCGACCAATATCTGCCAGCTTGACGATTAGTTTACGAAGAAGAGGTAATCCGGTTATGGCCACACAACAAGTGCAACAACTGATTCGGATGGGCAACCAGATTGCCCGGAATTTTGCTGCAACTTACGGGGCGGATAATGCGGTCGTTCAGACGGAAGATCATTTGCGCCGATTCTGGTCTGTGGATATGCGTCTGACACTTGCGGAGTCTGTGGCAACTCAGCACGGTGATATGGACGAAGTTTTGTTAAGCGCTATTGAGCGTCAGGAGTCTCGACATACCGCGTGAGACAGGTAAGACGATTCTTGGCGCTATTATTAACATCAACACAATAAAAAGAGAATGAACGATGAAGCATGCAGAAGCGCTAGCGATAGTCACAGGTGCGGGCAAGCCCCATGAGTTGATAGAGGTAGAGATGCATGGTCATCCCTGTCGTGTATATGCCAATGCGCCAAACAGCTTGCGAGAGCTGTATCTCAATCATCGCTCCGATGAGTGCTTCATTGTATATGAACAAGAGCGCTATACATTCAATGAAGCCTTCTCGATCTCGGCAAAAATCGCACATATCCTTCAGAGTGAATACGGCATACAGAAGGGTGACAGGGTGGCGATTGCGATGCGCAACTACCCTGAATGGATGTTTGCTTTTACCGCGATCACCTCTATCGGGGCCGTTGCCGTAGCAGTGAATGCGCTGTGGAAAGCCAGTGAGATCGAGTACGGTATGCAGGATTGTCAGGCGCGCCTGATCATAGCTGATCGCGAACGCGTAGAACGGTGCCATGAGTTTGCCAATCGCCTTGGCATTGGGTTGGTATCCGTACGGATGGACGGTGAATCACCTGTTGGTGTAGCAGATTTGGCGACGCTGATAGCCGGACAAAAAGCAGAGGAAATGCCAGAGGTAGACGTGGCATCAGATGATGACGCGACGATTCTTTATACGTCCGGCTCTACGGGTCACCCCAAGGGCGTAGTCTCCAGCCATCGCGCTATTCTGAGTGCACTACTATCGTGGGAAGCCGATGCCATTGCGCGCGGATTGACCGCCACAACGAAGCTGCCAGCGCGCGACTATCAACTAGCTTCACTGCTCTCGGTGCCTCTGTTTCATGTGGCGGGCCTGCACGCATCGTTCCTCAGCAGCTTTCGATCACAGCGCAAACTCATCAGTATGTATAAATGGGATGTGGCGACCGGCGCGAAACTGATCGAGCAAGAGCAGGTGGCATTGTTTCTAGCCCCGGCATCCGTCACCGGAGACCTGGTTGAATACGCCCGCAAGTCCGGGCACGACCTGGGTACACTGTTGAGTGTGGGTGGGGGAGGTGAGCCGCGCGCTCCAAATCAGGTTAGGCAGATATCGTCTGCTCTCAAAAGCGCTATGCCCAATACAGGCTGGGGTATGACGGAAACGAATGCCATCGGAACCAGTGTTGTAGGCGACGCTTATCTGGAGCGCGCATCAAGCTCAGGGCAAGTGGCGCCCGTGCTGGATATTGCTGTTGTCGACGAGGCGGGTGCTCACTTGCCGCCAGGCGAGCGCGGAGAACTTGTTGTACGTGGCGGTTCAATGTTCAGAGAATATTGGAACAGGCCCGATGCTAATGCCGAGAGCTTTACTGGCCCCTGGTTTCACACTGGAGATCTTGCGTATATCGATGAAGACGGCTTTCTGTTTATCGTGGGGCGAATCAAGGACCTTGTAATCCGCGGAGGCGAGAACATTGGAGTGGGTGAAGTAGAGGCGGCGCTTGTTGAACATGAGCACGTTGTCGAAGCCAGTGTGTATGCGGTACCTGATTCGCGTCTGGGCGAAGAGTTGGGCGCGACACTGTATGTTGACGCTGAAATCGATGAAGGTGAACTGCGCGAGTTTTTATCTTCTCGGCTGGCGCAGTTCAAGATTCCTCGCTACATCCAGATGCAGACTGAAGGATTGCCGCGCATTGCCTCTGGCAAAGTAGACAAAATAAACATCCGCAAAGAGGGTGTGGCGGTAGCGACTGCAACCGGCTAAGTGATTCTTTAGTGGTTCGATTGCCCGCCCTTGGACAGCAACGTGAATAGCGTGAGACCAACGTAAATCGCGCAGGCAAACCAGTAGGGGAGGCTGGGTTCCAGTGAGTACAGCGCGGTACCCAGTATAGGGCCAATGGTAAACCCCAGCGGAGGGCATGAGCTGGCAACGCCTGCCACCATGCCCTGTTCTTCACCCGAGACCGCCAGCGATGCACCGGCCATAAAGGCGGGACCCGCTAAACCCATACCAAACCCTTGAATGACCATCGCCGTTGTAAGCGACAATTGTGTCTGGGCGACTCCCATAATGGCGAATGCTACGACAACCATCGGCATCGCTATACGAAGCAGGGTAAAGGGTGATACTTCAAGACGGGGTATCACCAGCATTTGAACAAACAGCGATGCCCCTGCCGATAACATCATGCTGATGCCTACCATTCGTGCTGTCTCTGCTGCTGTTAAATTCAAGATGTCTTGAAAGCGGAATGCGATAGTCTGCTGAACGATCGCGAACCCCATGAAAAGAAAAATGCCAACGATTACGAAAGGCAGAATTCTCGGGTCTGTGTACTTTAGTCTCGATGGTCGAACCGCGGGTTTGTGTCGGGGTAGCTCCGGGAGTGTAAACAGTGCAACCAGTGCGGCGATCAGCGTGGTGAGTGCTGAGAAATACAATGGGGTGAGCAGGGTTATCGCAGCCATCAAGCCGCCAATGGCAGGTCCGAGCATAGAGCCGATATTACTCGCTGCGCCGAGGGCGCCCATTCCCCGAGTGCGTCCGGCCACGTCTGTGATATCTGCCATATAGGCATTTGATGCAGGCATAACCGCAGCCATAACGGTAGCATTGAGCACGCGCGCGACTGTCAGTGCGATAAATGCGACAGCTGGTACCAACAGACCCAGCAGCGCGGCCTGGAATACACCGGCGAATAAAATCGTGCCCAACGAATAGCCAAACAAGCCAATCAACAATACTTTGCGGCGACCGCGCGTATCGCTGGCGCGCCCCCACATCGGACTAGCGATGAACATCGTCAACGATGATGCCGAGATTATCGCACCGATCTGTATTTCTGGTAGCCCTATCTCGCGCCCTAGCGGAGCAAGAATGGCGAACAGCACCGTTTGCGCAAAACCCAGTGCGACCACACAAAACAGTAGTGTCCCGCGCGCGTGCGGGGGCGTATCTGCTGTCTGAGTGGGCTGGATCATGTTGTTAACTGGTGGGAGTGACCCCGCAGTATACCGAATGTGCCAGGCTCGCGATGCAACAAGGTGGCGTGTAGACTCGTTGTCCATATTTTCGTCAACGAGAAAGGTTGAGCTATGAGCGACGCGCTTGTTCTTGTGCAAAAGAGTGATGGTATTGCAACGGTTACATTGAATAGACCGGACGCACTCAATGCACTGTCCAAAGCACTGCGTGAGCAAATCAGTTTGACCTTTGTAGCTTTGACAGAAGATCCTGAGGTGGAGGTAGTCATTCTAACTGGAGCAGGTCGCGCGTTCACCGTTGGGCTGGATTTAAAAGAGTTGGCAGGAGAGACAGTCGAATCGGAATCCAGCAGTAGTCTTGATCTCAGTGAAGCTATTGCCAGGTTCGATAGGCCGATCATTGGCGCGATTAATGGGTTTGCAATCACTGGCGGTTTTGAAGTGGCTTTGATGTGTGATTTCCTGATTGCCTCCAGCGAGGCGCGTTTTGCCGATACCCATGCACGCGTGGGTGTAGTACCCGGCTGGGGTTTATCGCAGCGCTTGCCGCGTCTCATCGGCATAAATCGCGCCAAGGAACTCAGTCTTACGGGAAACTTTCTGGATGCCGATACGGCTTATGCCTGGGGGCTGGTTAATCGGGTAGTAACCCCTGCCGAGCTCTTACCAACGTGTCGGCAGCTTGCCAGCGATATTACTTCAACGGAGCCCGCTACGCGTCAGGAAATCAAACGCATCATGGATGCGGGATGGGGGTCGACGCTTGAGCAGGGCTTGCTAATTGAACAAAAGGCTACACGTGCTCATGCGTCTTCTACGCCGCCCAAGGAGATGCTCGGGGATCGGCGTTCGGACATCCAACAGCGAGGCCGTAAGCAATCAAGCTAGCGTTGGAAGGCGGTCTATAGACTTGGTAATTGATATGGTGATACCGCTATAGCAACATCTGATAGCTGACTGTAAATATATCAAAATCTTCGTTAGAGTCATTTGCAGAACCGGAACTGTATGACGTTCTGATCGCATGTCCTCGCGTAATGGGGAGCACAAAAGTTACGCCCCACCTGCTGTCACGTTGTACGTCATCCAGCTCGATATTGCCCACTGTGCTGCGTCCACCCTTGTATCCATTGAGGTCCAGTGAGGCCCAGAAGCCTGGTGAGAACCGGTGTATCAAGTGAAACTGCAGTGAATAGATGGCCTCCTGTTCACGTGTGGTGCCCAAAAAATTATCGTTATCCGCAAAGAACCACGCGCCAGCATCGGTTTCCAACAGCCAGCGTGGTGAGATCGGCAGGATGTAGCCAAGTTCTACCTTGCTCGCCCAGCGATTGGCGCCCACGTTAATAGCGCGGTTGCTATTATATTGCCCTGTGGGTGCCACCAGTTTTACGCTTGCGCCCAAAATGGGTTTAGGGTTTTCCCGCAGCTTGCCAAACGCCGCAGCATCCATGGCCGGTGCACCCATCAAGTTCAGCGACAGGGTAGCTGTTATGTCGCCCATACCTTCGTAGTCTCGCGAATAGTCAATGTCCTTTATGGTCGCGTTCGTCTCGCCGTTTGCAAAAGGAACATTGACGATAAAATTTGCTGTTCGCCCGAAGAGATCGAGTGTATGGAGGTAGCCGGCCAGGACTTGGGTGATACTGGAGTCCACTCCTGCGATCGGCAGAGAGGGGTCTGGCACGGTGTCTCCGCTAGTGTACGTTGCTCCCAGTGACACGAGTCGGGTGCCTGTGGGTGCGGGCCAATAGGCACGCGGCGTCAGTTCTTGCGCACTGGAGATTGGAATCCAGCAAGCTAGCAACAGAAGAGCGACTCGTACGATAAACATGTGACAAGTATGGGGGTCGGTTTATTATGGTGCAACAAAGGCCATGATATCGGGCTGAGTTCCTGCCGGTTGTAATGCTAGGGAGACATTATGAAAGACAATCAAACGCGTGATGACGATCGAAAGATCGATGGGAATAACAGTATCGAGTCATCTGTACTGTATGAACAGCCCGACCCCCGTGTTGCGAGAATCGTTCTTAACCGACCCGAACGGGCCAATGCTCAGAGCTACGAAATGCTGTATGCCCTGAATGCCGCCTTCGATCGCGCGGCTGCCGATGAGGCGGTCAAAGTGATTGTACTGGGCGCTAATGGCAAGCACTTCTCATCGGGCCACGACCTACAAGATGCAAGTCTGGAACAGCTCGATAACAATGCTATTTCCACTTCTCGCGATTTTCACTCGCCAGGGGCGCAGGGTCGCTGGGCAATTGAGGAAGAGGTCTATTTCGGTTTGTGTTGGCGCTGGCGGAATATACCCAAAATCACCATCGCTGAAGTGCAAGGCAAAGTAATAGCCGGTGGGTTGATGCTGGTTTGGCCGTGCGACCTGGTCGTAGCGGCAGATGATGCGACCTTCTCTGACCCAGTGGTTGCGTTTGGAGCAAATGGTGTGGAGTACTTTGGACATCCCTGGGAGCTGGGACCGCGCAAAGCCAAGGAAATGCTTTTCACTGGCCGCGCCATCACGGCGAAGGTCGCGCGGGACGTTGGTATGGTTAATCGGGTAGTCCCCGCGTCTAGCCTGCATGAAGAGACAATGTCACTGGCACTGGAGATTGCCGAGCAACCGATGATGGGATTAAAGACCGCCAAGGAATCGGTAAATCAGATGCAGAATGAACAAGGGTTTTATAACGCTTTGCGCAGCGCTATGTCACTGCAGCAATTGGCACACGCCCATAATGAGATAGTGCACGATAGCCCAGTGGATCCAGCAGGTATTTCCATTATTCAGAAGCTGGCGCGAAAGCCCCCACTGGAGCAGTAGAGCTGGGACTTAAGGCAGAAGTGAATCTCAGGCGGCGTTGCGTGGGCGAGCGCGTCCGCGTTCTACTTCTTTCATCAGGTCCTTGCAGTAAACGTTGAAGTCTACCTGCATGGTATGCCTTGCAGCTGCATAGAAGTGGCCCATGTGCTTGCGTTCATCTGCCTCTATTACCTGTTGCATATCGTTAGCACTGGGTAAGACATAGTCACCCTGGATTGCTGCCGCAACAAGCTTGGACTGTTGCTCTGCAAAATTGACCAATGTAGGTAGCGGCTGTGCGAGTCCCAGAAAAAATAGATTGCTATAGCCCGGTCTCACCATGCGCTTGAACAGCGGTAGGCGATTGTCTTTCGGTGTAAGGTCCGGCTCGTCAAGAAAGGGGAAACTCACACGATAGCCGGTTGCCCAGATGATGGCCTCAATTATCTCATTCGTACCATCGGCAAAAATGACTTTGCCTGACTCAAATCGGTCGATCGCCCCACGAGGGAGGATGTCACCGCAGCCAACTCTGGTTAGAAACTCGCCACTCACCGAGGGGTGGGCGTCCAGTGGTTCGTGATCTGGTTTGGGCAGTCCGTAATCTTCGGGATTGCCAAGCTCGGTCTTGATGACTCTTCGTGCCAGAGCTCGCCCTATGCTGGTGGGTAACCAGCTAGGCAGCACGGCCTTATCCGCAGGCTCGCCCTTCATGTACTTTGGCAACACCCAGACGCCGCGGCGCATTGAAATGAATAACCTGCTGGCAATTGTACGTTGTGAAAGCTCCGAGGCTATGTCCATTGCGGAGTTACCAGCACCGATAACCAGTACCTTTTTGCCCCTGAAATCATAGGGCTCAAAGGGCTCTCGATAATGGTGAGAATGAACCTGATAGCCACCAAAATCTTTAAGTCCGGGATAGTGTGGCATATTAGGATCCCAGTGGTGGCCATTAGCCACGACTAGCCACTGATACACGCGTGACTCTCCGTTCGAGAGGGAGACCGCCCACTCGCCAGTGTCGGTGCGCTGCACCTGAGTGACGCTGGTGTTGAAGACAATGGAATCGCGCAGGCCAAAGTGATCGACGTAGTCATTGAAATAGTCGAACAATTGGCTGTGGTGTGGAAAGTCCGGCCAATCTTCTGGTACGGGGAAGTCTTCGAAAGCCAGCCGCCACTTGGAGGTGTCGATGTGCAAGCTTTCGTAGCATGACGACAGGCCGTTGGGATTCTTGTAGTACCAATTACCTCCGATGTTGTCGGACATTTCGAAACAATCGTACTGCAAACCCGCGTCTTTCAGACGCTTAGCCATGCTAAATCCCGAGCATCCCGCGCCTATGATGCAGGTTTTTCCTGTATTCGGGGGAGTGTTGGCAGTATCGATAGTGGACACGTTAGGTACGCTATTCGTTTGCGAAATTGGCTTCGACACCATTGCCACAAGGGTCTTTACAAAACACCTGTGAGATATTGAAGTCGGGGATGTGGTTGACGGAATAGTCTATGCCCATCCTCTCGAGTCGATTCGTGTAGCCAGCAAGGCCGGTTACCGCAAAAGCGACGTGATCGAGGTAGTGGGGCTTGTCACTGGCGAAGTGATTGTCACTCTCTATCAAGTGAACGATAGGCTTGCCGCCCCCATAGAGCCAATAGCCGGGCATGCCAAAATCGGGCCGTGGGCCTTCTTCCAGTTCTAGTACGGTTGTATAAAACAGCCGTACGTCTTCCAGCAGTACCATAGGGGCGGCGATGTTGATGTGATCTATTCGCAAATTAGTAGCAACCGGCTCACTCTACGCGGTGTAGGGCACAGATCTTGTTGCCTGCAGGGTCACGCAGATACGCCAGATACAGCTTGCCTGTAGGCCCTTCGCGCAACCCAGGAGGGTCTTCACAGGTTGTGCCGCCATTCGCCAGGCCCGCTTCGTGCCATGCGTTGGCAGCTTCAGGGTTTTCTACGGCGAAGCCGATAGTGCTGCCGTTGCCGTGAGTTGCAGGTTGCCCATCTATAGGAACGCTGAGTGAAAATATGCCTGTAGGAGTCATGTAGAAAACACGCCCCTTGTCATCGATAAAGCCCGGATCGTATCCCAGTGACCCAAGGACTGCATCGTAGAATTGTTTTGATTCGTCAATGCTATTCGCGCCTATCATGATGTGACTGAACATAGTTCGATTCCTCTATGGGGTTATATTGAGTAACGAGCGATTTGCAGTGTAGGCCACTTACGCCCAATCGGCCAATATTAGCTGGATTGGTTCCTCTGCACCGGAGAGTCGCTAAGGTATTGTACGAACTCAACTTCAAAACCGGCGGGGTCAATGAAGTAAATATTCTTCCGAAAGGGTTCTGGTGCGCCTTGTTTTGCTGGGTTAAAGCCCGCATTGCCCAGACGCTCAATGAGTCCATCAAGATCTGCAGTAACGAACGCAAAGTGCGCGAGCCCTATCTGGTGCGCTGCCAGATCGCGATTACTGCCCACGCCATTGTCATTGAATGTAAGGTACTGGTAATCATCGCCAAAATGTAGCCACTCTCTGGGCTTGCCGTACCAGTCGCTATCTCCTTTGTCCCTAACATACCAGTGCGGAAAAGCTGCCTGATAAAACTTTATGCTCGCTGCAATGTCATCGACGACTAAGTTTAGGTGCTCGATATGTAACATAGTATTTCTCCCTGTTGATCACTATAGTAGAGATGCTAATACCTCAAGTGAGGTTGAGGTAAAGCATTTTTCGACCCTTTTTGATTGTGTGGGGAGAGTAGTGATGGAAATTGCTAATTGGTCGGTCGGCAGAGTGGCAAAGCGGTGTGGCGTTAACATTAGTACACTCCACTTTTATGAAGACAAAGGTCTTATTTTCAGTACGCGTAACGCAGGCAATCAGCGGCGCTATAGGTCGGATGTGCTGAGGCGCGTCTCAGTGATTAAGGCGGCGCAGAGGATGGGCATTTCTTTGGATTCAATTAGGCGAGCTTTCGAGAATCTGCCTGATAATCGAACGCCTACCAAGCGCGACTGGGAGCGATTGTCGAAGCAGTGGCGAGTTGAGTTGGATGCAAGAATTGACTATTTAGAGAGATTGCGGGACTCGCTTACCGGATGTATAGGCTGTGGCTGCCTGTCAATGACAAACTGTCCGATCTATAACGACGGTGATCACCTGGGCGAAGATGGGTCGGGCCCAGTTATCTTGGACCGTCGCTAAAAAATTGGGACCATTTAGAGAGCAATCAGTGTGGTGATATTAAAGAGCCGCCCCTTCAGGGTAAACTCACTGTTATAATCCCGTCCCAGTCAGCATCACTTGGAGAACAGTAGAAATGCGATCACTTTCCGCAGTCTTATTTATTGTAGTGGCCTGTAGCGCCGGTAGTAGCGTACTCGCTGCTGAGGCCGAGACTGTGGTGAAAGCGCTGAAAAACTGTGCCAGAACAGCCGACCCTGATGCGCGTTTTAAGTGTTACGACGCGCTGGGGCAGCAAGTGCTTTCCAGCGAAACTAAAACGGAGGTTGCATCACCCGTGACTGCCGTCTCTGAGCCGGCGACATCGAAGGCTTTGCCTAGCGCAACCCCCGTTGCAGTCACGCAAACACCTGCAGCCAGCGCGCCAGCTGCCGAATCCACCGCGCCCGCAGCTGCAGCTACCGGCACTCAAAGTGTCGATCCCAGCGATACTATTGGTGGTTATCAGTTCGAGCCAAAACGAACGGCAGAGGAGGAAGTAGAAAAGCAGGTGGAGGAGGGGCTTCGCACACGTGTTGTAAAGTGTCAAAGAAACCGCGAGGGTATCTGGTACTTCAAGCTCGAAAATGGTCAGGTGTGGAAGCAAGTCGATCGTCAGAGCCTGTCTTTTCAGGGTTGTGACTTTGGCGCTGTCGTGGCCAATGACGGCTTGGGTTATGTGCTGCGCATCGACAATCGCAAAGGGAAGATTCGAATCAAGCGTCGTCAATAGCGGCGTCAAACGGCCGCTATTGAGCCTCTGATACCTACTTGCCTGATTTGGGCTTAATACCCAGTCGCTTGGCAACCTGTGCTGTCATGGTCATGCCTGGCGCCATTCCCAAGAAGTCTATTTTGCCAATGTGCAGACCATTGTGGCGAAGCACTGAGTAGGCCGTGCTGTAATGAAAATAGAAATTAGGCAGTACCCAACCATTCAGGTAGTCAGCTCCCTTGAACCCAATCTTGCCAAACGGTAGGTCCATTGTAACGTCACGATCTTCACTCCCTGCATAGGCGCTTTTCTTAATAGTTCGCACAAAGGCGGCTGTCTTCTTGATGCGCGCCTGCAAATCGGCAAAACTGGCTTCGTTGTCCTCAAACGCTGGTGTCTTGGTGTCGGTCAAGCGTCCACAACATCCCTTGGCTTGATCGCAGACCATTTGAACCTGGTTGCTCAGGGGGAGCATATCTGGAGCAAGCCGCCCATTTATAATAATGCTTTCTTCGATGCCGCGAGCCTTCGCATCTTTCTCAGCTTTTTTCAGTATGGCTGACAAGTTCTTCAGGTGGTGCAAGAACATAGCGGCGGAGCTGTTGTACATTAACTGACTCATAGTAGTTGATTCCTAGGTGATTCTAATTGCGGGAGAAAAACTTCTGCCCGTTGCTTTGTGCGTTGAAGACCAGCTCGGCTTACAGCACCCCTTTGCGCCGCAATTTTCTTATTGCTTGGGGGCGCTCATCTTTATTCGGTTCAGAAAATTTCATGTTCCTCCGTCATAAAGACATGCGAGCGCGAGAAATCAATGAACGTGGACTCGTCGTCTTGAAGTCGTGCTGCGGCTGCCTGGCCTGCCGGCGTTGTAGAACCGCGTTCAAAGTCTTCCATACTCTGCCACCACACTTCTGTAATACCATCGAAGGGCGTCTGTAGTCCGCGGCCTGCTTGCATAACCGTATTGAGCTCCGGGAGTACTGTGTGACTCTGTACGTAGTGGCACGCTCCAATGTCGTCCGCAACGGACTTAACTAAAGGGCCGTGTTCCTGGAGCCAGTATCGATAAAACTCCTGCGCGTTCACATCGTCTCGCTTGGTTATGCAATACACCAGCTTAATCATGTTGCTTCCTATTTATCCCGTGATTTCCTGCATTTCATACTTGCTGACTGGCAGTTCACGTATGCGTTTGCCGGTGGCGGCGAAGATTGCATTCGTTAATGCCGGCGCTGTACCCGGTGTACCCGGTTCGCCAGCGCCACCCCAGGCTTCCAAACTGTTAATAATGTGTGTCTCAATGACCGGTGACTTGTCCATTCGCAAAGCGGGGTAGGAGTCGAAGTTGGTCTGAACCACGCGTCCCTGTTCGATAGATATTTCACCGTACAAAGCTGCGGTAAGCCCGTAGACGACACCGGATTCCATTTGTGCGATCAGGCCGTCCGGCGACACAGCAAATCCAGCATCAACAACAACCACGACGCGATCGACGGATACTTCGCCGCTCTTTATCGTGACCTCTACTACCTCACCGACGATAGACCCAAAGGATTCCTGTAACGAGATACCGCGCCCTCGATTCTCGCCCAGAGGCGTGCTCCAGCCAGCTTTGGCGGCAACGTCATCCAGCACTTTAAGGTGGCGGGGCTTGTGCGCGAGTAGATTCCGGCGATATTCATACGGGTCTGTGCTTGCCTCGTAAGCCAACTCATCGATGAAGGACTCGGTGAAGAATCCGTGCTGCGAGTGATCGACGCTGCGCCATGCGCCAAAAGGAATGTGTGTGGGGCTGTCAGTGTAATGAACATACTGATTCGCCACGTCATACAGAATGTGAGGTGCTTCGGCCGGTTCATGTTTGTCAACGAACTGGTTTTCCCACGCGGTGGGTTTGCCGTCGGCGCCAAGCGAGGCGGTGAAAGTTGAGGTAACCGCAGGGCGATAGTGGTCGTGCTGTACATCTTCTTCTCGCGACCAGATCAGTTTAACCGGTACGCCGCTTGCACGGGACAGCTTTGCGGCCTGTATGGCCGTGTCAGACTTGGATCGCCGACCGAAACCGCCGCCCATCATGTGATTGGAAACCGTAACGTGCTCTGCATCCATCTCTAGTGCCTCTGCAACTTCATAGCGAGTGCCCAGAGGGTTTTGAGTGCCCGTCCAGATTTCACATTTGTCATCGGTTACACGAGCCAGCGCATTCATAGGCTCCATACACGTATGCGCTAGATAGGGCACCCGATAGGTTCGCTCTATCGTGCGCTCTGCAGTTGCCAGCTCAGCCGCGACGTCGCCCATCTCGATATCGGTTTTGGATTCCCCGGCTTCTTTGTCTGCCAACATATCTTTATCAAACTGCGCAAAGATGCCTGTGCTGGACTGGAGGTCTTGCTCTGTTTTGCTCCACTCAATGTTTATCTTTGCCAGCGCCTGCTTGGCTTGCCAGTAACTGTCCGCGATAACCCCCACGGCATCCTCAAGACGCACTACCTTAACCACGCCAGGCATGGCCTCCGCTTCTGAACTGTCGATCCGGTCCAGCTTGCCGCCAAAAACGGGTGCGGCGGTGATGGTGGCATATTTCATACCCTCTACAGACGCATCGATACCAAACATGGCAGTGCCGTCTGTTTTGGCCGGGATATCTAGCCGCGGTTTACTTGTGCCCATGATTTTAAACTCGTCTACTGACTTGAGCGATGGACTGGAGGAGGGCGTGAACTGCGCCGCAGCTTCGGCAAAGTGTGCAAATGTGTCTTGTTTGCCACTGGCTTCATGCAAAACCATACTGTCTCGGGTGGAGAGTTCTGCCACCGGTATGCTCCACTCCTGCGCGGCAGCCTGCATGAGCATTTCTCGCGCTGCTGCACCGGCAATACGCGAACCGAATACGCCAGTTGCGCGAATACTGGAACTGCCACCGGTGATCTGAAGATGCATCACCTCTGTAAGTTTCTGGAAGGTGCCTACAACTGTTGGCATAAGTACCTTAGGAAAATTGGTATTGCCGGCAACGAAACCATGCCCTAGTGGGCCATTGGCAAATCCGTCCTCCGCCGGTGCTTCCTCAAACGCTACGTTGTCCCAGTCAGCGTCCATTTCGTCTGCAAGCATCTGTGTCAGTGCGGTTTGCGCGCCCTGGCCCATTTCCGAGTGCGCGACAATTGCAGTAACGGTGTTGTCTGGTGAGATCTTCACCCAAGTGTTCACTAACACCTCTTCACCAGAAGTTACCAAGTGCGCCAGGCCCGGGGCGCGTTGGCCAGGTCGTAATGCAACGCCTACCACCAGAGCACCACCTGTGAGTAAACCAGCGCCGATAAATCCTCTACGTGTCCACTTACCCATTTTGAACCTCCTGAACCTGCGCTGGATCGAATTGCTGAACTCCAGATTGAGCGACCGTCTTTATTGCCGTTCGAATACGGCCGTACATACCGCAGCGGCAGATGTTGCCCGCCATAGCCTGATTGATTTCCTCGTCGGAAGGGTCAGGGGAGCGCTCCAGCAACGCGACAGCGGACATGATCTGTCCCGATTGGCAGTAGCCGCATTGTGGCGCCTGTTGGTCGATCCATGCTTGTTGAACCGGGTGTAAACCCTGCTCGTTGGAGATACCCTCTATCGTGGTAACGGCGCGCCCGGCGGCTGCCGAGACCGGCAGTACACAGGAGCGCACAGGTACACCGTCGAGATGTACGGTGCAGGCGCCGCACTGCGCGATGCCACATCCGAACTTGGTGCCAGTCATAGCTAGGTTCTCTCTGATAACCCAGAGTAAAGGCGTGTCAGGGGCAACATCCACAGTCTGTGGCGTGCCATTTACGGAAAGCGAAATCATGATGTAAGACCTCTTGGGTTGAAATCGTGTGTCGTTTTGGGATGAGTCACGTGAGTGCCTCGTGTATAAACCTGCCAGGCACTGGTGCGCTGACTAATGACAGTGCGGTATCGGCTACAGTGGCAGCAGCCACTGAACGATACTTGCGTAGCGAGCCCTGCAGTAAGCAATCCATCACGGGGCTGAGCAAGATGGCAACCCGTTCGCCGGCGCGAAATTCCTTTCGGTCGCCACGTAGTAAGCCTGGCCTGATAATATCCAGCCGCTCAAACTGTTGTTCTTCCACGGCGGCCTCTGCTTCACCTTTGGTTCGCACGTAGAATCCCGATGCTTTTGCGTTAGCCATCGTCGAAGAAATTAGAATGAACTGTTTAGCGCCTGCCTGCTTTGCAGCCGCAGCGACACCTGCCACCAGGTCAAGATCTATCGCGCGGAACGCCTTTTTGGAGCCCGCTTTAGAGATGGTAGTTCCCAACGCGCAAAATACGATGTCCGGCGCTATGGCGGCGATGGTGTCTGGCCAGTCTTCTATCGGCGCAACGTGAGCGATAGCGTTAGTCTCACCTGAGTCACGACGTCCTAGAACGTGTAATTCATCGCCGGTGTTACTTGGTTTCCAGTGACTAACAAATACACTGCCAACAAGGCCTGATGAGCCCACGACGAGGGTTTTTGATTTGGC
The DNA here is from genome assembly GCA_039990395.1 of Halioglobus sp. GTDB lineage: Bacteria > Pseudomonadota > Gammaproteobacteria > Pseudomonadales > Halieaceae > CALINF01. The sequence continues at coordinate 1,504,561 of JBDXFZ010000146.1, read as the reverse complement.
TGTTGGCGTGGACTGTTCCCGTTTTGCAGACATGGATACTAATCTCAGAGTGACTGCATGACGCTGTGTAGCGTCTGCGTGAACTGCTGCTCGAAATCTATCCTAAAGCGATGAAGCGCAGGTTCGGTATCTATCACCGCCGCAACCCGTGGAGTGGGTTTGGCCATCTGACCCAGGCCGATCGCCAAAGCATTGGCGGTAAGCAGAAACGAATAGCCGGCGCCTTCAGCAAGTTGGCATTTGGCCTCAAGCAAAGCCGCAAAGGGTCGGATAATATCCGCCAGAGCGAGTTTGAATTGCCGGATATCGCCCTCGGATGCCCGTGTTTCCAGTGTGGCGTGTAGGGTAGCCATTAGATCCAGTAGCCGAGGGTGGTGCCATAACGACTCGCCAATGATAGCGGGAAGGGCGCCTCTAACATCCTCTGCATTCATTGCTTCTACCTGTGCCGATAGATCATCAACCCACTGGCGCAAGTCAGTTTCCATAACCGATAGAAACAATGCCTCCTTACTGTTGAAGTAGGTGTAGGCGGTGCCGCGCGCGAGGCCGCTGCAGTCTGCAAGAGCCGCAATGGTGATCTCGTCGATGGACGACTCGTTCATCAGCTGCCTCGCTGCTTGCACGATGGCGTTCTTGCGAGCCTCTTTTTGCTCCGGTGTACGTGCGCGTTGGCGAACTGAACTCATAGGCGTAAAGGAATTAGGTTTAATGAATAGGATTCAATTATTAGCTGAACAACGTTCAATTGTAAAGCCGCCCGATGATTGTGTTTACCTCAGGCGCGGTTTCAGCCCCTTAATGAGGCTCGATAGCTGCGCGGCGCTACCCCGATAGTTTTGCTAAACAGTCGGGAGAAATACAGCGGGTCGTCGTAGCCCAGGCTCAATGCAATCGCCTTGATACTGAGATCACTGGAATCAAGGAGGTGGCACGCGTGCTCCATTTTCATATTGAGAAAATGTTTGATCGGGGAATATCCGGTTAGTCGTTTATACCGATTACTGAAATGATATTTAGACATATTCGCGGTAGCTGCGAGAGTGTCCAGTGTGAGGTTTTGATCGATATTTTCCAGCATGAAAGACTGCAGCTGTTCCAGCCGTAAACTGCCGTGACTGCGGCCCTGGTGTGCACGTGTTTCCAGTGCTATCTGGCTCAGTAGATGGCGCAATTGATTGGCAGCGTTAATAAAGGCCTGTGTTGAGTAGCCTGTGCGGCGTACCTCCATCAGGCTGGTGAAGCCGCCGATCAGTGCAGGTGAAACGCCTGCATGAACCAATGGATTCCCGTCGCGATAGCCCAGGTACTGGGTGAACACACCGGTGCTGGCTCCCTGGAAGTGAACCCAGAAGATACTCCAGGGATCCCGTCGGTTGGCGAGGTAGGTGTGAGCGATACCCTGTGGCAACAGGATGAGATCCCCAGCTCTCACCGAGCTGCGAAAATCATCGGTAAGTAGCTTACCACGGCCTTTGGTGCAATATATGAGCAGGTTGTCATCGTGGCGCTCACGTTCCATGCGATGTCCGCGTGCGTCCGGATAGTGTCCCATTGCGGTGGGGTAGCAGTCCTTGGTTAGCGGGTGGCGGGCCAATTGCTCGATCATGAAAGCTGGAGTGATAAATCGCACACCAGTTGTTGAAAGCGGCCATTTTGAAGGGTTGCTCATATCGCAATATAGTCCATGAATAGCGCAACTTAGTCAATGTGGCGAGCCCCGCACCGGTGCTAGTATAAGTGCCGCTTTTTTGACCGATACTCACAATTGAGGTGAACACCATGTCAGACCAGATGACCCCGCAGCAGGAAATTGCCGCTCTGATCGAGCGCTCTCGCAAGGCGCAGAGCCAGATTGCCGACTACACGCAAGAACAAGTCGATGAGTTGATTCGTGCCATGGTGTATGCGGTTGCGCGTGAAGATCGTGCAGAGGAGATAGCACAGTTCACAGTTGAAGAAACACAATTGGGTAATTACGAAGGCAAGTACCTCAAGATTCATCGCAAAACGCGTGCGACGCTGATGGATATTCTGCACGACAAATCTGTGGGTGTAATTGAGGAAGATTCTGAGCGCAATATCGTAAAAATTGCCAAGCCTGTAGGCGTGATTGGTGCGTTGTCGCCATCTACCAACCCGGAGGCGACGCCGGTTATCAAGGCTATCTCCGCAATCAAGGGGCGTAATTCAATTATCGTGGCCCCGCATCCGCGCGCCAAACTTACTAATAAAAAGATCTGCGACTTTATGCGCGAAGCACTGGAGCTGTGTGGCGCCCCGGCAGATCTGGTGATTGCGATAGAGATACCTTCAATCGAGACAACTAACGAACTGATGAATCAGTGCGACAGGATTCTCGCAACCGGTGGTGGCCCAATGGTTACAGCGGCGTATTCCAGTGGTACCCCTGCACTGGGCGTTGGCGTGGGCAATGCCTGTATTACGGTAGACGATACTGCCGATTTGGAAGAAGCGTCAGAGAAGATTCGCGTGTCCAAGACGCTGGATCTTGCAGCCAGCTGCTCATCGGACAACTCAGTGCTACTGTTCGAGTCGATTTACGACGACATGCTTCAAAAGCTGGTGCATGAAGGTGGATACGTCGTGAACGAAGAAGAGAAGCACAAGCTTCAGCAAACCATTTGGCAGGACGGACATTTCAACACGGCTATTGTGGCTCAGCCCGCTTACAAGATTGCGGGCATGGCGGGGATTGAATTGCCTGAAGGCAAATTGTTCCTGATAGTCCCAGAGACCGGGACGGGTCCTGAACATCCTTTTTCTGGCGAGAAGCTGTCGGTGGTGATGGCGCTTTACAAGGTTAAGAATATTGAGGAAGCCATTAATCTGACTAACGAGATTCAGACCTATCAGGGGCAGGGTCATTCCTGCGGTATCTACTCCTATAGTGATGACAACATTATGGCGTTCGCTAATGAGACCAAAACCTCGCGGGTGATGGTCAACCAGCCTCAGGCGGCTTCCAATAGCGGCAACCTGTGGAACGGCATGCGCCAAACCTTCTCGCTGGGATGTGGCTCATGGGGCGGGAACTCAACCAACAACAACATTACCTGGCGCGATCTGATCAACGAAACGTGGGTTTCCAAGCCACTGGCAGTGACCAAGGTCATTCCTGATGATGATGAATTGTTTGGCGAGGTAATGGCGAAGTTTAAGTAACTCGCCATGGACTTTTCTCTTACAGAAGATCAGCAGGCGTTCGTTGAGAGTGCACGTGCCTTTTCAGAAGGCGCGCTGGCACCTCATGCGGCTCACTGGGATGAAACGTCTCATTTTCCGAAAGATGCATTGGCCCAAGCTGGTGAGCTGGGCTTTATGGGTATGTATACACCTGAGGCTGCCGGAGGGCTTGGACTGCCGCGCCTGGACGCGAGTCTGATCGTGGAAGAACTGGCGAAAGGGTGTACTACGACCGCAGCGTTCCTCACTATCCATAACATGGCGACCAGCATGGTTGGCAAGTATTGCAATCAATCGGTTATCGATGAGTGGTGTCATGACTTGGCCGTGGGAAGCAAGCTGGCGTCCTATTGCCTCACCGAGCCGGGAGCTGGCTCTGATGCGGGCAGTTTGAGAACGTCGGCGCAGCTTGATGGCGATGAATATGTAGTAAATGGCAGTAAGGTGTTTATCTCCGGAGCGGGTGAAACAGATGTGCTGGTTGTCATGACCCGAACCGGCGATACGGGTGCCAAGGGTATTACCGCGCTTCTCATCCCCGCAGATGCTGCCGGTGTATCTTATGGGAAGAAAGAAGAGAAGATGGGCTGGAACGCACAGCCAACTCGCATGATCAGTTTTGACAATGTTCGTGTGCCCGTGATGAACCGATTGGGCGAGGAAGGACAGGGATTCGCAATTGCGATGGAAGGCCTTGACGGTGGCAGAATCAATATTGCGACCTGCAGTATCGGCACAGCCCAGCAGGCGTTGGAAGAAGCAGTTGCGTATGTGCAGGAGCGTAAGCAGTTCAGTAAATCGATAGCCGACTTTCAGGCAACGCAATTTAAGCTGGCCGACATGCTGACCGAACTGGTAGCTGCTCGACAGATGGTGCGCCTCGCCGCGGCAAAGCTCGATAATGGCGATTCGCAAGCGACGACGTATTGCGCGATGGCCAAACGCTTCGCTACCGATGTGGGCTTCAACGTTTGCAATGATGCCCTTCAGTTGTTTGGAGGCTATGGCTACATCCGCGAGTACCCCATGGAGCGCCATGTGCGTGACACGCGGGTGCACCAGATTCTTGAAGGAACCAACGAAATAATGCGTGTCATCGTGTCTCGACGTTTGTTGATGGACGGTGCATTGGAGGTAATCAAGTAATGAGTATGAGTGCCAGCGAAAAACTGAAAGTAGAAATTAGGGGCCATACAGCACTTGTCACGATAGACAATCCTGCTGCCAACACCTGGGATACACAGAGCCTGCCTGCACTGAAAGAACTTGTGGGTAAGCTAAATGCAGATCGTACAATCTATGCGTTAGTGCTAACGGGTGCGGGCGATAAGTTTTTTTCAGCGGGCGCTGATCTCAACTTGTTTGCCGACGGTAATCCGGACACGGCGCGTGACATGGCGCAGTTTTTTGGCGAAGGCTTTGAGTGTCTTGCCGATTTCCGAGGCGTTTCGATTGCTGCAATTAACGGCTTTGCGATGGGTGGTGGTTTGGAAGTCGCATTGGCCTGCGATATACGCATAGCTGAAGAGCAGGCCCAAATGGCGCTGCCAGAGGCTAAGGTCGGCCTGCTTCCCTGTGCGGGTGGAACGCAGCGTCTGTCCTGGTTGGTCGGCGAGGGGTGGGCCAAAAAAATGATCCTGTGTGGGGAGCGCATCAAGTCTGATACTGCGCTGCGTATTGGTTTGGTAGAAGAGGTGGTGCCCACGGGTACAGCGTTGGAGCGCGCTTGCGAACTGGCTGAGCAGGTTGGGCAACAAAGCCCGATTTCTGTCACGTCCTGCAAGGAATTGATTCATCAGGCTCGCAACACTGCGCTCGATGGTGCTTTGCCTTACGAGCGGCAAAAATTTGTTGATCTGTTTGGCACTCAAGACCAGCAAGAAGGCGTAAACGCGTTTCTTGAAAAGCGCGCACCTGCTTGGAAGAACTGCTGATGACGGCGCCAGTATTGTTTGAAGAGATAGCGGCGGCCTCAGGCACGCTGGGTCGTATTACACTCAATGTAGAGAGCACCCTCAACTCGCTCAATCTTGAGATGGTTGACCTGTTGCAGGCTCAGCTCGATCAATGGGCACAGGATGATTCAATCTGCGCCGTGTTTATCGATGCAGCCGGAGAAAAAGCGTTCTGTGCCGGCGGCGATGTGCAGGCCTTGCATGCCTCAGCTGTAGCCACGCCGGGCGGACCCTGCGAGTACGCGGAGACGTTTTTCGCACGGGAATACCGCATGAACTACACATTACACACCTTCAGCAAACCTATCGTATGTTGGGGGCACGGTATTGTGATGGGCGGCGGGCTTGGTGTTATGGCTGCCTGCAGCCACCGAATTGTGACGGAGAAAACTCGCATTGCGATGCCTGAGATAACTATTGCGTTGCTGCCTGATGTGGGTGGTAGCTGGTTCCTCAATCATATGCCGGGTAGCTCGGGCGAATTTCTCGCACTGACGGGCGCGTCGATTAACGCTGCTGACGCTATCTACACAGGCATCGCCGACCGGTTTATAGTGAGCGAGCAAAAAGATGCCGTTGTTAAGCAGCTGCTGGCACAGAAGTTTACGTCTGACAGCGAAGAGAATCATGCACTGGTGCGACATACGCTCAGACCATTTGCCGAGCAGAGTATCGGTAGTTGGCCTTCGGGTCAGGTAGAGCCACACATGGCAACGATCAATGCACTGTGTGATGGCGATAGTGTGCATGACATTATCGATAATATTGTGGGCCAGGTAACCGATGATCCCTGGTTGTCCCGCGCACGCGATAGCCTCGCCCACGGTTCCCAGTTTGCAGCGCGCTGGATCCATCGCCAGCTATGGGAAACACGGCACGCATCGCTAAAAGAAGTATTTCAAGCTGAAATATTATTGGTAACCAATGTCGTGCGTAACCCGGAATTTGCCGAAGGCGTGCGAGCATTGTTGATCGATAAAGATAGAAATCCAGCGTGGCAGTATGCCAGTTCCCGTGACGTGCCTGATACGGTGCTGGCGTCGATGTTTGAGCCACCCTGGCCTCAGAGCCCACTTGCAGATCTTTAACAGGCGTAGCTCACTTACCAGGAGGTTTTTATGGCCACAGTTGCGTTTATAGGCCTTGGCAATATGGGTGGCCCCATGGCCAAGAATCTGATTGCAGCGAAGCACTCAGTAACCGTATTCGATTTGGTTCCGGAGGCCTGTGCTGAGCTTGAGGCCGCTGGTGCGGCTGTAGCCGCAAGCACTGCAGAAGCGGTGTCAGATGCGCAGTATGTCGTTTCCATGCTGCCCGCGGGTAAACACGTTGCCGGTGTTTATCTTGGGCCGGATGGGTTGCTCGCGCAGTTGAATAGCAGCGTAACTGTGCTCGATTGCAGCACCATTGACGCTGCGACGTCGCGCGAGGTTGGCGAAGCCGCGGCAGCTGCGGGTATCGGCTTTATGGATGCCCCGGTATCCGGTGGGGTAGCTGCCGCTGCAGCTGGCACATTGGCTTTTATGTGCGGTGGTGACGCCGACACATTCGAGAAAGCGAAAGTGGTACTGTCAGGCATGGGTAAGAATATTTTTCACGCAGGGCCTCATGGATCTGGGCAGGTAGCCAAAGGTTGCAACAATATGCTGTTGGCTATCCATATGCTGGGTACCTGCGAAGCGCTGGAAATGGGTGCACGCAATGGACTGGACCCCGCCGTGCTGTCGGAGATTATGTTAGCCAGCTCTGGTCGCAATTGGTCGCTTGAAGTATATAACCCTTATCCGGGAGTAATGGACGCAGCCCCTGCAAGCAATGACTACAAGCCAGGCTTTATGGTTGACCTGATGGTGAAAGACCTCGGGCTGGCGATGGCAATTGCTGATGAATCTGATGTCGACAATGCGATGGGAAAACTGGCCCAGACGATCTACGAGCAACATCAGTCGCGCGGAAATGGTCAGCGTGACTTTTCCAGTGTGCTGGAGCACCTGAAGGACTAGCGTGAGCTTGCCTGCGGTCACGCTGCAACGGCTTCTGGACCAAAGTGTTGCGCGTGTGACCGATAGCGACGGCTGTCGCATTGCTTGGCAAAAGTGGTCTGCAAGGACAGACACGGGCATGCCGCCCTTGGTGTTGTTACATGGTGGTTTTGGTTCATGGGCCCATTGGGTTCATAATATTTCTTCGCTGCGGAAACGGCGCACCGTTTATACCTTGGATCTGCCTGGTCTTGGTGACTCAGGCGATATGACCGCGCCCTCGACCACCGGTCACTTCGCGCAGCTGGTGCTGTCCGGCCTCGATAGCTTGCTGGGTGCACATAGCCCATTTGCATTGGCCGGTTTTAGTTTTGGCGCGATGATTGCCGCAAATCTGGCGGCTGATGTCGGTTCCCGTTGCTCGCGCTTAACGCTTATCGGCGCGGCGGGATGTGGGCAACTGCATGTTCAGGTTCCTCTGCTGGCGCCACCTTCATCGCATTGTCCGGCGGCAGAAGCAGAGGCTATTCAACGAGAAAATCTGGGCCGGCTTATGTTGCATGATCCGGCCAGTATTGATGACCTCGCGGTCTATATTCATGCCAACAATCTGGCGCGCCACCGTTTTAATAGCCGTAAGCTTTCACGTTCAGACGAGCTGTGGGCAGCGTTACCAAAAGTGGCAGCACCCGTCGTGGGTGTGTGGGGGGCTCAAGATGCTACAGCAGGCGGTGGGGAGGCGTTAGTCGAGCGGGAGGCCCTGTTCAGAACTCATCAACCCGTTTGCGAATTTCACGTGCTCGAAGACGTGGGTCACTGGGCAATGTACGAAGCCCCCGAGCAGATCAACAGAATTCTCGACAACCACTAACCAGAGGGTGGCCGGTCAGGAGGCGACTTTAAGTACTGTGCGTGAGGCAGCAATCTTACCTTGCTCAAAGAATTCCTCATGGTTTAGCTCTATCTGGGACAGATCATAGAGGTAGTTGACCATAATCCCAGCGGATTGCTCACGGCCTTTGGATGACAGATCAGCGCCACCGTGAATACGATGCAGGCGCGCACCATTGCCCAGATGGAAACGGGCAACTGGATCTTTGGGTAGCTCGCCCGATTTCTCGTGTAGTAAGTAGTGAGCACATAGCCTCAGGTGTGCCTCGTAGACTTCAGTCTTCACTACGCTGCCAACGGGCTCTTTAACTTTTTCGATCAGGCTTGTGTCCACGAGCTCTGTGAGGTCAGCACTCAGTAACCATTTGCGAAAACCAGGAACGGGGGAAAGTGTCACAAATGTTTTTAGCCCAGGTATTTCCTGCGCCAGTTTCTCGACCACGTTCTTGATCAGAAAATTACCGAACGATACGCCTGCCAGCCCGGGATGGCAGTTGCTGATGGAGTAGAATACAACCGTGTTTATGGGTTCGTCTGAGCTGAACTCCCGCTCCTGGCGCAGTAGCGGCGCTATGGCTCCGGGAATCTCATTTGTGAGCGCGATCTCCACAAAAACCAGTGGGTCATCGGGTAGGGCAGGGTGGAAGAAGGCGAAGCAGCGACGGTCATCTTGTAGCCGGCTGCGTAAATCGTCCCAGCCATTGATCTCATGTACCGCCTCGTAATCGATAATTCTATCCAGAATGACAGCAGGCGATGACCAGTCGACCTTTCTTAATTCAAGGAAGCCCTTGTTAAACCACGATATAAATAGATGCTTAAGATCCTGGTCTACGCCCCGCAGTTCTGGCCGAGCGCGTAGGTGTGCTAGAAGGTGTCCGCGCATTGCCACAAGAACCGCAGTACCATTGGGTGCCATGTTGATGCGTCGAAATAGCTTCTGCCTGGGCGCTTCCACACAATGCGCTATGGCCTCCAGTGCACGTTGATCCGGCTGCTCTTTATATTTTTCCGCCGCTTTGATAATTTGCTCGGCATCAACGTCAAACTCTTCTGACAGTGCGGTAAAAAACCCCAGTCGCTCCTGATCTTGAAGGGCGAGATAGGTGTCTGCAATCTCGCTTGCCAGTGCAAGACCAGACGCTTCGCCGCGATGATCCAGTAGCTCCTTACAGTCGTTTGTCAGTGCCTGTACACGAGTCTTTGCCGTTGGACGCGCGTTGCGACGATTGGCTAATAACTCTCTTCCAACATCCAGCACCGATGCCAGCGTACGTTCTATGGGAGAAAAGCGGCGTGCGCCATGCTCGGATGAGGCATCGGATTTGTTTGACGGTGACGACATGGTTCCTCACTAGTGACTACTCGTGCGATTGGGTAGGGCGGTCTGCAGGGATTTCTAACCTGATCGAACCCTTCAGTGACAATACCGTATGCCTCCTAAAGCGGATACTACCTGCAAGTGTTAGGTCGCTAAGACACAATATATAGGGTGCATGATGATGTTTGACAGGCCGAGTATTTGCTGTATGCTTGCCGCAGCTCGAAAGAAAGTCTTTTATTTACGTTCTCCGCTCGGTTGTCTTACTCGTAATACACCTTTAGCAGTCCCTAGATTTCAGTCGTTTTTTTTTGCTACTACGCCTGACGCATTTGCGTTTCGGCACGAAATTATTTGTATTTAAAGGAAAGTATTATGTCTAACACAGTAACCGGTACCGTTAAGTGGTTCAACGAAACTAAGGGTTTCGGCTTCATCGAACAGGAATCTGGCCCTGATGTGTTCGCACACTTCAGCGCAATCTCTGGCGATGGCTTTAAGACTCTGGCCGAAGGCCAGAAAGTTGAGTTCACTGTGACTCAGGGTCAAAAAGGCCCACAGGCAGAGAACATCGTAGCGGTGTAACTCTGTTCTTGCCCCATCGCTTGCGATGTAAGGCAAAGCGTTAAAGGCAGCCCTCGGGCTGCCTTTTTTGTGTCTGGGATTCCTGGCGGCTGGCGTCAGTCTCTCGGCTGCAGGGTGTGGGGTTGCTGGGAGCGGGCTTCGTTGATTTCTCGGCAGGCTGACTTCCTGGTCGTGTTGATCGACGCTATTTGGGTTTTTGGTGCTATTTGAGTGGGGTCGCCAAGCAGCTATCGACCTATTCAAATATAAAAGTTCTTCTAATTGCTTAAAAAATGCATCTATAAGCTGCGAATTACAGCAAAAATACAATTCAGTGAAGTTTGGGTGCGACGAAGAGTCGGCTTTATCCGGGCCGATTGTTCAAAAATTGGGCGCTTTTCTGCGCTATATGTCACAAATCTGTAGTTTTCTGCAGAATTCCCATGCGAGAGCTTGATCCGACCCTATAGAATAGTTCTACGATTGACTCCAGTGCCAGTATGGCCAGGTGCGTAGCGTAGTGCTCGAAACTCTCAAAATTATGACCTCCGACCTAGAAGTGGGCATGTTCATTAGCGCTCTGGATCGCCCGTGGCTTGAGACTCCGTTTCTCATACAGGGGTTCAGGTTGGAAACGCGAGAGCAGATCGACTCGTTACAAAAGCATTGCGAGTACGTGCTTATTGATACTCGCCAGAGTCAGCAGAAGCCCGCCGCGCTGCATCGCAAGGTGCGAACCGAGCGCCGTAGAGTAGAGCTGGCTACGATCTTCAAAGATCGAGCACTACAAACTTACCAAGACAACAGTGAGTTTGTGGAGGAGGCGCCAAGAGCGGTGCTCGCATTGGATTCACTGTTAGTCGACATCGACGATATTTTTGGGCAGGTTAGAGAGAAGGGTCGCTTTAACGCGATTCAACTAAAAAAGTCTGTTGACCCTATTATCGACAGTATCAGCCGCAATCCCGATGCCTGTCTTTGGATTGCGCGAATGAAACAGCACGACAAATACACTTACCAGCACTCTTTGGGTGCGTCGATCTGGGCCGTATCCATGGGTAGGCAGTTGGGCTTGCCCAAACACGATTTGCGTTCGTTGGGTATGGGCGCAATGCTCATGGATGTGGGAAAGTTGAGACTGGCGCCCGAGTTATTGCAGGCTGGGGAAGCACTGACACCTGACCAAGCCGATGAGATGCGCGGCCATGTGGCTCACGGGCTTGAGATCATTGAAGAGAGTGGAATTATCAACCCTGACGTTATCAACATGGTGGGGTATCACCATGAGCGCTACGATGGTTCAGGCTATCCACATGGGTTGGCGCGAGATGAGATACCACCCGTAGCGCGCATAGCGGCCATCGTTGATGCCTACGATGCCATGACTAGCCAGCGCAGTTACGCAAAGGCTCAGTCACCTTCTCATGCCATCAAGCAATTATATGAAGCCCGCGATACCAGTTTTCAGGCTGAGCTGGTTGAAGCATTCATTCAGGCTGTAGGTATATACCCGCCTGGATCGCTTGTAGAGTTATCTTCTGGTGAAGTGGGCGTGGTGGTGGCAGAGGCTCGTACCAGACGGTTGCGCCCGCGGGTATTGGTTTTGCTGGATGTAGATAAAAATCCAATACCCTATCCCAAAACTGTCGATTTGCAGGCGCAGCAAGATGAAGCTTCACCAATGGCGTGCACGATCGTTAGAGGCCTGGACCCTGAAGCCTACGATGTTGATTTGTCGACAATAGATTTATATACAGAGACGCCCCAGCCGCTTGATGGTATGCGATAGGGTCACTGCTTGGACTGCAAGTGCCCGCGGTTTGCTAGGGAGAGCTCATTGCGAACACGAGAGACCAGGTCGGTAAAAATTCGAAAGCTCTCGTCGGCAGACAACTTATTATTGATCAACGAACCGAATGCCGCCTGTTCCAGCGCGTTTAACTCTGCCTGTAATTTTTCACTGGATTCTCCCACTATGCGCTCCTGTATTCCGAGTGCTTGCAGGTAAAATCCGTCTATACGATCTCGACTACGGCGTGCTCTCCAGCGTGCGAGCGCAAATAAACTGGTGGCAATCAGAAACGCGAGATAAACGAATAGGTTGATTGTTTCAGCATAGCGTTCCAGAAGCCCAGGTTCATCGCGCTCGAGATATCGCCTTGCGCCCGGATGAAGAGGGAAGCTGAGGTCCATTGGGTCAAAGTCCTCGGTGATAGCAGAAAATATTTCGGGACTAATTGCCATAAGTCGCTGCTTCTCCTCCAAAAGGGTACGGGTGATCTGATACGCCTGAGGAACAGGCATATCGCGATGAGTCACCAGTAGCGTGTCTACCGCCATAGTTAGCAATGTGTGTTCATTACCGGGTAGCTTGTAAGTGCCAGGCGGTATAATTGTGGGTGACATACTGGGTGCGAGGTAGCTCATACCTTCACGAAGCAAGTCTGTTCGTGAATCTATATCCTGAAACTCTTCGCTAAGGGAGGTAAGCGAGTAGCCAGGGGGCAGCCAGCTGGTATCTGCAGGGATTACCGGCCCGAATCGCACGATGATATCGGTGATGCCAGGTTGCAGCTGTGCATCAAACTCCGCTTGATCTTCGTCTAGGCCCGCACGCTGTAGCATCAAGTGAACAAAATGTTTACCAGCGGCGGATTGGTCTGTCACAAAGAAGCGCGTACCTGCGGGTAACTCTGCGGGGCTTCCGCTAGTCCAGTCATCGCGTATAGCCAGGTGCAATACGCTTTTGAAGACGGGTAGCAATGCTCGCACACCCGGCTCGAAGCTCGCGCTATTGTCGATCAGGGCAAGATCAACGGTCTGCGATGTGATTGCCTCGATAGCACCCATTTTGGTCGGAACGTCAACTAACGTGAATTGCAGAACCGAAGAATCCGCAAATACATTCTGCAACGCGTTGAGGTCGAGTGCGACATCTTCAGGGGTATGGATGCGTATGTCGCTGGGCAGGAGGTCGCAGCCGGTAAACGTCAGCAAGAGCGTGACGATTATGACAATTCGAATCATTCGGCTTGCCCTACGCAGCGAAATTAGAAGTGCCTAAGAATATACCATAATCGCTGCCTGGAATTTTAATCTCGTGACCCCGGGCTACAGTTTGCTAAGCTAGGCGCTTCTCAGTTGACTAGGTGGACACAGGCATGTCAGGCAAAGACTATTCTGAAGCCAGTTTCCATGACTTCATGCGTCAGTCCGTGATGTCGGGTTTGATTAATCCCTCTACGGGTCGCGCCCGCAATCGCGCGGCAGAACAGCTGTTGGTGGAGCTAAAGCCTCACGAACGTCAGGATCTGCGTCTTCTTGATGTGGAAGACCTATGCAATCGCTTCCACAAACTGCAGGATTCCACTGTACGACCGGAGACGTTGGATCTCTATAGATCTCGGTTGTCAGATGCCTTGGCGGACTTCATAACGTGGACGGACAGTCCGGATGCATTCAAACCGCGCGACAGTGAATTTCGGGCGACTCGAGAGTTGCTAAAGAGTGAGCCGCCCGCATTGTCGTTGGCCAGAGAAGAGCTTGCTCTAAATCCGCCGCGTAGCCCCCATGAGATATTTCCCATTCCACTGCGCGAGGACCTGGTTGTCTACGTGCAGAATGTCCCGTTGGACATGACGCTAAAGGAGGCAGAGAAGATCTGCGCCGTGGTGCGTGCTCTGGCCAACAGCGAAATGGGAGAAGGCTAGGTGAACCGTCTTATTCTACTCACCCCAATGCTGCTGTTTGGTCTGGGTGGTATCTACCTGCTGCGCGTTTTTCTGGATACCAGCAACACTGGCCCTATATATGAAAATCTTCTGCCTGAGCTCATCGGTTTCTGTTTGGAGGGATTCTTTCTCATTGGTCTGTTCTCGCTGATACAGCGTCGCAGAGAGCGTGAGCGCAAGGAGGAACTGCGGCTGAGTCTGCGCGGTGCGCTTAGAGACATTTTAAGCCATATCGACATAGGGCTGCTGGGCGAGAATGCGGAGCCTTCTGATTCCAAAGCATTGCAAGAAGACAACCGGGTAGTTGCCGAACTGATCGTTAAACTGGCGGAGAACCCTCTAACGCTCACGCATATGGCCAAGTTAAAGTCAGTGGCGCAGCGCAACCTGACCACGATTCACGATCTGATACCAGTCGCAGCGCAGCTCAGTGCCGACCATATCCGCTGGTGGCTTGCGATCACCGATAGTGTACGGCAGCTGTGTGATGCAACCGACAGCAGCGCTGTCAGTCTCAGTCTGCATCATTTTTTGGCCAATCTGGGCGAATTTGACGCTCTGGAACTATGACCCAGAAAGGTCTGTTAAGCCCGGATTGCGACTAGTGCCACCGATGATGTACTGGTAGCATTATCACCCCCACATAGAAATCAGGTGGCGATCGTTATGTTTGATCGAAACAAAAATAAGCAGCCGGCAGCGCCGGTAAGTACTCCGCCAGCGAGCACACCTGCTGCGGACTCCACATCCCCCGTACCCTCACCGGCAGGCAACAGGAGCACAGCAATGATTGGACCCAGTATTGTCATTAAAGGGAGCGTTACCGGCGATGAAGACTTGCTGGTGGAAGGTACCGTTGAGGGAACTATCGAGTTGCGTAGCCACGAGGTCTCTGTAGGTACATCAGGGACTGTCAACGCAGACATCTATGCCAAAGTCGTAAAGATTGACGGTGAAGTCTCAGGAGATGTCAGCGGTGGTGAAAAGGTTGTTATCTCCAAATCGGGCAACGTGCGAGGCAATATTATTGCCCCACGTGTGACGCTCGAGGATGGCGCAATCTTCAAAGGCAGTATCGATATGGATCCGGGCGATGCCGCACCCAAAAAGGCACCCATTTCTGCAGCCAAGCCAGCCAATACTCTGGCAGCAGATGATATGGCACCAGGCTTTGACCTGAAGAGCGGTTGATCGCAGGCTTGGTCAATCGCATGCGCAGCGAATCAGGCCTCGCTACATGACCACGACGCAGCCTTCGAAGCTGATGGCGTCTGTGATTCCAGAGCCGTTGGAAGAGAGCCGCATTACGGTGTTACATATTGGCAATGCCCAGCCAGAGACAGTGGACTTTTTTTCCAATTACCGCTGCCGACTACATTTTGTAGATCTCTTCGCAGAGTTACCCATTCATGATCGGGACGACAACCTGCCATCTCTTGCCGAGCAGTTTGACGGTTTGTTCTCTTTCCCCAAAAGTACGCAATTTGACGTGTGTCTTTTTTGGGATATTTTCAACTATCTCGATGATGACGCGATGTTTGCCCTGCAGGTCGCACTGAGGCCCTATCTCGGTGCAAAAACTCGCGCGCATGCATTCGCAGTGCATAATCTTAGATCTCCACGAAATGAGAAGTGCTACAGCGTGAGATCAGTAGATGTGCTGGGAGAGAAACCCTGGGAACAACCGCTGCCGGGCTATGCACCGCACAACCAGGCGCAGTTGAAAGAGTTGCTCACAGATTTTGAATTGATCCGCAATGTACTTCTGTCTGATGGCCGACTTGAGATGGCGCTAGGTGCCAGAGTACACGCAGCGGCGCGCGACACTGACAAGACACGGCAGCGTGTCATCTTGTGAAAATAATAAGGAGCTAGAAAACATGGCCTGGAACTTTGGCGATATTCTCGACACGATCATCCCTGAGCTGGCGCCGGATCATCCGGCACTGGTGCATGGCGAACGGGTTCTCACCTGGTCCGATGTCGATCGTCGTTCCAATAATTTGGGCAGATATTTACTCTCGCAAGGTATCGCAACCGGCGACAAGGTTGGCTTCTATATGCGAAACCGGCCTGAGTATATGGAATTGCTTGCGGCCTGTTCCCGCGCACGCCTGACACATGTGAACGTCAACTATCGTTACCAGCCGGATGAAGTGCATTACATTTTCGACAATTCGGATGCCACAGTTGTCGTTTATGGCCAAGAGTTTCGTGACAACATTCTGACCTTGCGCGAGCGCTTACCCAAGGTGAAAGTGTGGGTGGAAGTTGGCGACGGCAATGACATCCCCGACGGCATTCATAGTTATGAATCCCTGGCGAATCAGGGCGAGGGCCGCAATCTGGACGTGCAGCGATCCGGTGACGACTTGCTGTTTCTTTACACCGGCGGCACAACGGGAATGCCCAAAGGTGTTATGTGGAGCCATCACAATCTCCGCGAAGCCCAGACTCTGTCTTTGCGCGCTATTGGTGAAGTGCCCGAAACGCTGGATGAGCTGCGTGAATCTATGCGGGAAAAAGGCCCTGGAGAGGTGATGATTCCAGTGTGCCCTTTGATGCATGGTACCGGGCTGTTTACCGCCATGGGTGCATTTTTTAGAGGAGGTACGGTGGTAACGCTTTCCGCCTCATCGTTGGATACCGAGGAAGTCTGGAGTGAAGTAGAGCGCAACAAGGTCAATATGATCAGCATCGTAGGTGACGCGTTTGCCAAGCCACTGCTGAATGAGCTTCAGGCGAATCCAGGCAAATACGACCTCTCCAGTCTTAACAGCATTATTTCGTCAGGTGTGATGTGGAGCATGGAAGTTAAACAAGCAATGCTGGAGCATATGCCGACGACTTTGCTCGCAGATAGCTTCGGTTCATCTGAAGCAGTGGGCTTTGGCGCTTCGATAACCGCCAAGGATGAACCCATAGAGACTGCTAGATTCACTACCAATGATTTCTGCCGGGTGTTTGATGAGAATGATGTTGAGATTCCGCGTGGCAGCGAAACGCCGGGGTTTATAGCATTCGGTGGCCCGATTCCCGAAGGTTATTATGGTGACCCAGAGAAGTCGGCAAAGACTTTTAAGGTGATCAACGGCACGCGTTACTCTATTCCGGGAGACTACTGCCTTGTGGCTGAAGACGGCACGTTGACGCTATTGGGTCGGGGTTCCGTGTGCATAAACTCAGCAGGTGAGAAGATCTACCCGGAGGAAGTAGAAGAGGCGCTCAAACTGCACCCCAGTGTTGACGATGCCCTTGTTGTTGGCGTACCCGATGATAAATGGGGGCAGGCGGTAACCGGCGTAATCAAATTACAGCCCGGGCATGAGTTTGACGAGAGGCAGTTAATAGACTTTGTAAAAGGGGAATTGGCCCACTACAAGGCACCCAAGCATGTTTTTGTCGGTGGCCCCCCATTTCGGGCGCCAAACGGCAAGGCCGACTACAAATCAATTACCAGTTTCGCGAAGGAGGAGGTAGCATCCCTCGCGTAGTAGGCTTTAAGTAGATAGAACTTCAATAAACCCAAAAGGAGAAGATAATGAAGATATTGTTACGCGGATTGGCAGCTACGTTGTTGCTGGCAGTAGCCACGATTGCCTCGGCGCAGGATGTAGGGAAGCTGGTGGACGCTGTCGACCAGGATAAGGCCAAGGCGTCTGTAGACACCAAAGGACTCACCGAGTCTGTCAGTGGCGGAGAGGTTGATTATAAGAAGGCCTACGACTCGGTCGACAAGGAAAAAGCGGCTGAATCTGTAGATATGGACAAGGTTAAGGACGCGCTCGCTGACGACGAGTAGTGAACTATCTGGCGGGATGGCCTGCTGGCTATCTCGCCGTTTCCTTGCTTGTTCAGACCATTTCGGTATTTTTCCTATGAATACCAAAAATCAAAACTATTTATTTCATTTATGGGGCTTGGCCACCTAAGATGGCGGGGTTTTCAGACACCCGCTAGGGTGTATTGCATATTTTGACCCGTATCTGAGGTATACCCCATGTCCAATTATCAAGAAAATATTGCCAAGTTCACCGAGCTTTGTTCGCAGCAGGGCGGCGGCTGGAATGCGATCAGTCCTGAGTATGCTGCACGCATGAAATTGCAAAACCGATTTCAGTCTGGTCTGGATATTGCGCGTTACACCGCTGCGATAATGCGCGAGGACATGGCTGAATACGATGCCGACAGCTCGCAGTACACGCAGTCACTGGGTTGCTGGCATGGTTTTATCGGTCAGCAGAAAATGATTGCCGTGAAGAAGCATCACGGTACAACCAGCAAGCGCTACCTCTACCTGTCGGGCTGGATGATTGCAGCACTTCGCAGTGAGTTTGGTCCACTGCCAGATCAGTCAATGCACGAGAAGACATCTGTTCCAGCACTCATCGAAGAACTGTATACGTTCCTCCGTCAGGCTGACGCACGTGAACTGAACCACCTGTACAAGGAATTGGATTCTGCCCGTAACTCGGGTGATGAAGTTGCTGAGAAAGCCGCTTTAAACGCTATCGAGACCTTTGAGACGCACGTTGTGCCCATTATTGCGGATATCGACGCAGGTTTTGGTAACGAAGAAGCCACCTATCTGTTGGCTAAGAAGATGATTGAAGCCGGTGCCTGTGCGATTCAGATTGAGAACCAGGTGTCTGATGCCAAGCAGTGTGGTCACCAGGATGGAAAAGTGACTGTGCCACACGAAGACTTCCTGTCAAAGATCAACGCGATTCGTTATGCGTTTCTTGAGCTGGGCGTTGAAGATGGTGTGATCGTAGCGCGTACAGACTCACTCGGTGCTGGACTGACCCAGAAAATCCCAGTGTCTCACGACGCCGGCGATCTGGCGCACAAGTACAACGCCTTCCTGGAGACACAGGTGGTGCAAAGCGCAGAAGATGTAAACGAAGGCGATGTGATCATCAAGCAGGACGGCAAGCTGGTTCGCCCCGTTCGCCTACCCAATGGACTTTATCGCTTCAAAGACAATACGGGCGCCGAGCGTTGTGTGCTCGACTGTATCACTAGCCTGCAAAACGGTGCAGATCTGCTGTGGATCGAAACTGAGAAGCCACACGTAGGGCAGATCGGTGCGATGGTCGATGAGATTCGTAAGGTGATTCCCAATGCCAAGCTGGTGTACAACAATTCGCCGTCCTTTAACTGGACGTTAAGCTTCCGTCAGCAGGTATTCGATGCATGGGCAGAGAGCGGTGAAGACGTCTCAGCGTATGACCGCGAAAACCTGATGAGCGCCGATTACGACACCTCTGACCTCGCAGCCGAAGCAGACCGTCGTATTCAGTCTTTCCAGGCTGACGGCTCGCGTGACGCTGGCATCTTCCATCACCTGATTACTCTGCCTACGTATCACACAGCGGCATTGTCTACTGATAACCTTGCGAAAGGTTATTTCGGTGAAGAGGGTATGCTTGCTTATGTTGCTGGTGTTCAGCGCAAGGAAATTCGCCAGGGCATTGCATGCGTCAAGCATCAGGATATGGCAGGTTCCAACATAGGTGACGATCACAAGGAGTACTTCTCCGGTGAGCAGGCACTGAAAGCAAGTGGCGAAGATAATACGATGAACCAGTTTGGTTAATCGATAGCCCTTGGGCATAAACGAGAAAGGGCGGTTGTTACCGCCCTTTTTTACGTCTCGATTTTCTGTTGTCTGAATTGCAGACCAGCTATTTTTAACCCGCCTCGTAACCGAACGGGTCGTCGACACTATGGGAAGGCTGGGTAAACCAACGCGGACCCGTCTCGGTCATATAGAAGTGGTCTTCATGCCGGATGCCGAACTCACCAGGTACGCAAATCATCGGTTCGTTGCTGAAACACATTCCGGCGGCAAGCGGTGTCTGGTTACTCCGTACCAGGTAGGGCCACTCGTGGATATCCAGACCGATACCGTGCCCTGTGCGGTGCGGTAAACCGGGGAGTGTATAGTCTGGCCCGAGTCCATGCGCTGCGAGCACGTGTCGTGCAGCCTCATCTACATCGCCGCAAGGCGAGCCCAGTTGAGCCGCGTCGAAAGCAGCGATCTGGGCGGCCTTCTCGATGTCCCAAATCTCTCGCTGACGCGCTGTGGGCTCGCCAAAGACATAACTGCGGGTAATGTCAGAGTTGTAGCCTTGCAACTGACAACCAGTATCGATGAGCACCATGTCGCCATCTGCTAAGGGCTTGGGGTTGGCCACACCGTGTGGAAACGCAGTATCCTCTCCAAACAGCACGATGCAGAAATAGGAACCGGCCGGCGCACCCAATGCGATATGCGCTTCATGAATGAAGGCGGTTACTTCGGCTGTACTGATTCCAGCGCGTAAGATTCGCGCCGCAGATTTGTGAACCTCGAGCGTCAGATCCTTGGCCCGTTGGAGCAGCGCAAGTTCAGTGGCTGACTTGTGCATACGACATGCCGCGGTGATCACTGTGCCATCTATATACTCACACTCCGGCGCTGCCTGACGAATGCCATCCGATAGGAAGAAAGGCGTTGATTCATCAATGCCAACTTTGCCACCTGTCGCGCCAATCGTACCTAACACCTGTGCAGTGAGGGCATAGGGGCTTTCGTGCTCCTCCCAACAGTGAACCTCGCCCTTTATTTGCATGTAGTCATGTAGCGTGCCCAGTTCGAATGCAGGTGCGATGTAGTGAAGTTCTCCCTCCGCGCTCAGAAGCGCGCCGACCATGCGTTCGCTCGCGCCCCAGCGAGTACCTGTGAAGTAGTGGAGATTGGTACCTGCGTTAAGGTATAGAGCAGCGAGGCCATGCTGCTGCATCAGGGCGCGCGCTTTCTCTAAACGCTGCTTGTATTCATCAACAGTAATAGGCTCGCAATCTTCTGTCATGGACGACAGCTTTGCCAGTTCAGTTGCGGCGTCGGAACCGCCAATTCCCAATGTCATGTTTTCTCCTTTTAAAAGGTAAGGGCCTCGATTATGCCTTGCATGATGCAGGCCGACTACGACAGGGTTCTATTCGGGAATGAATGTGTTAACTTTTACGCCTGTCACGCACCGTGATGGCAATCTTACGCGTTCAGAGAGGATCCGCAATGCGCTGGAATGATATCGACAAGCAAGTCTGCTCCGTCGCACGATCACTGTCGATCGTTGGCGAGCGCTGGACCCTTCTCATACTGCGTGATGCGTTTTTCGGGACGCGCCGCTTTGATCAATTTCAGAGCAATCTTGGTATTACGCGTCATCGCCTCTCCGAGCGACTCGGTAAGCTGGTGGAGCAGGGCGTCTTGAGGAAGGTGCAGTACCATGATCGCCCCATCCGCCATGAATATCGACTCACTCGCAAGGGCTTGGCTCTATATCCCATTCTTATGAGTCTGGCTCGTTTTGGTGATGATTGGATGTCGGGGGAAGAAGGCGTACCGCTAGAATATGTTCACCGATCCTGTGGCCATAAGACCCGTCCAGTGCTCGCCTGCAGCGAGTGCGGTGAGGCGCTGCGGCCAGAGGAGGTCACTCCTCAGGTAGGTCCCGCGCTGCAGCGCATCGCTGCTGACATGGGGCAGGGTGAAACCGAGCCTGTATCACCCGCTTTGTTTCGAGAGGAGCCAGCCAACGTGGGGTCTTGAGTTACCCCGGGCAGGCCAAAAAGTGCGCCCTCAGGCTTGTTAAACGGTCTATACTCTGCAATCCAACGTGTATCTTTACAGGAGGCTCTACGATGGCCGAAGCAGCAAACAACATTATCATGAACGCCGACGCGTCTATGGCGACATCGCCCACCCAACATACCGATGTTGCGGCCGAGCGCCAGCATCGCAAGGAGCGATTGGCTGCGTCTTTGAGAATCTTTGGTAAGTTTGGCTTTGATGAGGGCGTCGCTGGGCATATTACTGTTCGCGACCCAGAGCACCTCGATCATTTTTGGGTTAACCCAATGGGTCGCTCATTCAAGCAAATGCGGGTTTCCGACCTGCTGTTGGTCAATCATGAAGGTGAAGTCGTAGAGGGTGATGGACTGTTGAATGGCGCAGCCTTCACGATTCATTCACGTATCCATATGGCCAATCCAGATATAACGGCAGCGGCCCACTCACATTCGCTTTACGGCAAAGCCTGGTCATCGTTGGGGAGACTTTTGGACCCCATCACACAAGATTCCTGCGCGTTTTATGACGACCACGTGTTGTTTGATGATTTTACCGGCGTGGTACTGGACTGTAGCGAAGGTGAGCGTATAGCAGCTGCACTGGGCGACAAAAAGGCGGCGATCTTACAGAACCACGGGTTGTTAACCGTGGGGCAAACGGTAGACGCAGCTTGTTGGTGGTTCGTTACTATGGAGCGTAGCTGTCAGGCTCAATTGATGGCAGAGGCAGTGGGCAAGCCGATATTGATTACGCCCGAATATGCCAAGCAAACGCTAGGCGTAGTTGGAACCCCGCTGTCGGGTTGGTTTAATTTCCAAACCCTTTACGATGTGATCGTTGCCGAGCAGCCTCAGCTGCTCGAGTAATTGCGCTCAGTTTTATGTGCTGCCCGGCGGATTAGACTGCCTTGAGCCACATCGTGCAAACTCAACTAAAGGCCCTGCGGCTACGCAGGGCTTTTTTGTAAGTAGTGCACGCTGAATAGTTGGTCTTTATCAACCCAACTCTGAGATAGGTGCAGCCCAGCTTTTTTAGCCAGGTTGGCGAACTCGTCAATGCTGTATTTGTAGGAGTACTCCGTGTGAATCGACTCGCCTTGATGAAAGTGTAGAACACTACCATTGCAGCGCACTGCCTGATCCTGCTCGCTAACCAGGTGCATTTCGATTCGACGCTTGTCGCTGTCATAGAATGCGCGGTGAGCGAAGAGTTCCACGTCGAATTCAGCGTCAATTAACCGATTCACGTGTGACAATATATTGCGATTGAACGCCGCCGTAATTCCCTGGGCGTCGTTATAGGCTGCGTCAAGACGATCGCTGGGCTTGTGTAGGTCTACGCCTATTATTGCGCCTCCATCCTCTCCCATCCAATCGCCCATGTGAGCAAGAAATGCACATGCTGCATCTGGCTCCAGATTGCCTATGGTTGATCCCGGATAGAAAATTATTCTGCGCCCGGCCGGCAGTGCTGGCATGTCACTCCAGTGTGTATTGAAGTCGGCGCAGACGGCATGAATTTGCAGCCAGGGGAAATCGCCGCCCAATTTTTCTGCTGCCTCGCGTAGAAAGCTGGAGGAAATGTCCATCGGTACAAACGCTTTGGGTGCCACCGCATCAAGCAAAACGCGTACTTTTTCGCAGTTACCACTACCGGGCTCGACAAGCACGCAGTTGGCACCACAGGCCTGGGCTATTGCAGCAGCGTTCTGCGAGAGTATGCCGACCTCCGTTCTCGACGGGTAATATTCATCCAGTTCAGTGATGGCCTCGAATAGGCGTGAACCCTGCTCATCGTAAAAGTACTTCGGATTGATGGCGCGTTCTTCCTGAGCCAGGCCTTCAAGTATCTCCTGCTTTGTATCACTGGTTTTTGGGTGGAGGTCCGTGAAGGTTACGTTACCACTATGCATTCCTTGAGCCCTGTAGTTTATGTATTGCTGATGCACGTTTAGTCTTTTGTTGATCTGCTGCAGATAGTCTCTCATGCCACTGCAAAACTTGTATGGAGCCAGAGTAACGCTGGTGCGGTTTTAGCATGCTTATTTCGCCAGTCGTATCCCCGAAAACTGCCAGCGATCTGGTGGGTAGAAAAAATTTCGATAGCTGGGGCGTAGTTGCGCCGGTATGGACACGCAAGAGCCGCCGCGCAGTACCCACTGATTGCTCATGAATTTGCCGTTGTACTCCCCAATAGCTCCCGGGCTGGTTTTGAAACCAGGGTAGGGCGTGTAGGCCGAACGCGTCCATTGCCAGCAGCTGTCATAAAGTTGCAGTGATTGCGTTGCTGTGGATTGAGCGCCCTCGGGATGAAGCGAGCTAATCGTCATGCCGGACTCGGGAGGCGAAAGCGTAGACGCTGCCAGCTCCCACTCGTGTTCCGTGGGAAGGCGCGCGCCGCACCAGCGGGCATAGGCCTCGGCTTCATAGCCGCTGATATGACAGACCGGAGAGCTCCCATTTCTTTCGACCAAGCCATGCAGTGTGAACTCCTTCTGGCCATCCTTGCTATCTTGCCAATAAAGCGGGGCCCGCCAGCCTGAAGTGGTGACCGTAGTCCAACCATCTGCCAGCCAGAGCTCGGGCCTTTCGTATCCCCCGTCGTCGATGAACGCCTGAAACTCGGCGTTGGTAACCAGACGGTCGGCCAGACGAAAAGGATCTACCCAACTTTTATGGCGCGGTAACTCGTTGTCAAAACTAAATCCCGATCCGTCGTTGCCAATCTCCGTTATCCCGCCTTCAAAATTAAGGAATTCCAAAGTCGTCGGCTCCGTTTGCGAGATAACCTCCGTTGCGCGCGCTGTGTAGGCAGGAGCAAGAGGGTTCGCCCACAGCGAATACTTGATATCCGTAAAGAATAGTTCCTGGTGTTGTCGCTCGTGCTCTATTCCAAGCACGATTCGCTCCACAATGACGGCATACTCCGCATGATGCCTATCGCTGAGCAGTGTGCGAATGCCTTTGTCTACGTGTGCTCTATAGGCTAATACACTGTTCAAGGTCGGCCGGCTAAGCAGGCCTCGATCTGCCCGGTGAAACGGCTTGCCTACGCCGTTGTAGTAGGAGTTGAACAGTGTTTCATACTGATCATCAATCGGCGTGTAATCTGTCAGGAAAGGTTTGAGAAGAAAGGTCTCAAAGAACCAGCTGGTATGGGCTAGATTCCATTTGGGCGGGCTGGCAAAGTCCGCAGCCTGAAGGTTGTAGTCCTCAACCTCCAGAGGATTGCAGATCTCCAGCGAGTAGCGGCGTGTGGCGTCGAATTCTTCGAGTAACTTACTCTCAATCGATTCCATCTAAACGGAGCTCCTGTCCATTGGGGCGATGCGTCCGCCCACATTCACATGGCGTGCATCAGTAATTTCACTAAACAGCAGGCTTCCACTTGTCGAGCGCTGGTAGTTACTCAGCTGCGTTCCAAGACCCCGCTGTTGCCAGTACAGAGCGAGCACGCGCATAGCCGAGCCCGTGCCCAGATCCTCCGCTACGCCATATTGTGGCGCAAAATAGCGGCTTTCTATGTGGGCTAAGTGATGTGAATAACGACTTTCGCAAGTGGCAATCAGTGCACGCTGAGTATACTTTGCCAACATCCCGGGGGCAGGTAGTTGGCTCAGGTCGAATCCATCTGGCCATTGCACGACCAGGTAGTCTGAGTCACCGCCTGCAGTTGCTGCGGCTAAGGGTGTTGCATCACCAAACAACTCTGTCAGCCATGGGGGCGTCTGGGTGGGTGTCACTGTAATGGAAGGTAGGCGGATCCAGTGCAATTCGCGGCAAGCATGCCAAGGTATCTGAACTGCGCCAGAATGAATCAGGCCTTGTGTTTTACCGGTGTTGTTGTGGAGTAGGTAAGCCGCAGCAAGCATGCCGTGTCCACAGCAGTTGATTTCCCTGCCATTGGCTGAGAAACAGGAAACTATCGTATCGGGGCCTGTGCGACTCTCCAAAAAGCAACGGGTCGGTACTTCAGATTCTTCTAAGCAGCCAGATGACTTCGGTGTTCCAGTAACAACTCGACAGGGGTTCCCCTGGGCTGAAAGTGTTCGGTCGTAGAATACGCTTAGGTCTGCAATTGTTGGTTGTGTACCGATGAGTCAATGTGCCTCTGTTAATTTTGATGGTTAGTATCGATCGTCTTTGCAGACTGCAGTTCACGACCAAAAGCCTAGCATTAATTACTTGGATTGACTCATTCCGCGCGTTGATACTGCCTATTTTTTTATTACTAGCCTGAAATTCGGCCCTGGGGGGATGAGCAAGCCATTCATGAGTATTGAGACTAAAACACGAGTGGCCTCTCTCTTTTTACGCTCGCAGGCGTTATCCTGTTATGCGTAGATTGCTACGCGGCAGTTGGCTTGAGAATCTGTTAGAAAGCGGATGGTCGGAATAATAAGAATGCTATTGGGAGTTGGGCAATGAATCCTTTGACATGGGGGCTGGTGCCTCAAATACTAATTGGTGTTGCGCTAGGCGCTTTGGTTGGGCTTTCTTTACCCGAGCTGGCGATGCAACTCGGATTACTAGGACAACTGTTCGTAGGAGCGCTAAAGGCAGTTGCGCCCGTTTTAGTATTCTTGTTGGTGATGTCTGCTATCGCCAATCGTCATGAAAGTGGTAGTGATGGTCGCAAGACACTCGCGACTATAGTGCTTTATCTAGTGGGTACCGTCAGTGCGGCCCTGGTGGCTCTTGTAATGAGCTTCGCGTTTCCCCAGACACTGGCGCTCACGGGGATAGCCGAGGGTAGCCCGCCGGTTGCAGTGAGTGCTGTGCTGTCTGATGTTCTTTTCAAGCTTATAGATAACCCCGTCAACGCGTTGCTCACAGGCAATTTTCTCGGATGCCTGACGTGGGCTATTTTGCTCGGTGTGAGCTTTCGCAATGCCTCGGCTTCTTTCAAAGAACATCTGCAAACCAGCGCAGACGGCATCAGCGATATCGTACGCTACGTGATAAAACTCGCACCACTGGGTATCTTTGGACTGGTTTGCGTGACGGTCGCTACTATCGGCATCGAGGCTCTGGCTAGCTATGCCAGTATCGCAGTGTTGCTTGTGAGTTCCATGTTGTTTGTTGCTTTGATTGTTAACCCGATCATAGTCTTCGTGCTAAGTGGTAAGAACCCTTATCCGGTGGTCCTTCGGTGCCTGCAAGAGTCTGGCGTAACCGCATTTTTTACCCGCAGCTCAGCCGCCAATATTCCTGTGAATCTCAATCTCGCAAAGAAGTTGGGAATCAGCGAGGAGCTGTATACGGTGACTATTCCTATAGGAGCTACCGTGAATATGGCAGGCGCTGCAATTACAATCACCGTGCTAACGCTCGCCGCTACCAATACGCTGGGAATTGACGTTTCGTTTGGTACCGCATTGGTACTTTGCCTGATAGCGGCGCTGTCCGCTTGTGGTGCAAGCGGAGTGCCCTCAGGCAGCTTGTTGCTAATACCACTGGCGTGTTCTCTGTTTGGTATTTCATTGGAAGTCGCGATGCAGGTGGTCGCGGTAGGCTTCATCATTAGTGTAATTCAGGATTCGGCGGAAACGGCGCTAAATTCCAGTACAGACGTTGTATACACCTATGCTATCGATCAGATTGGGCGTGCAGATACTGCGGCCGGTGAGGCGGTTTGATAGAGTTTTGCCGTGACTGAGGCATTGTTGGTGTCAGTTGAGCGCGTGTTGTCTAGCCTTGTTTAAGTCCAGACATACCTGCTCAGCACCCCTGATCAGCCGCAGGGTAGGGCGTTGTATCAGATCGGGATCGATGTAATAGATTTGCTGGGTTTGCACTGCGCTTAAGGTTGGGTATTTCTGCCATTCATCCAGCCATGAGGGTCGATCAGGACCTGCACCGCTGGCAATAATCGCGGTGGGATTAGCAACCAGTAATGATTCGATACTAACGACGGGAGCCAGACCGGGGGCGCCTGCGAAAACGTTGTTGCCGCCACACAGAGAAATAATCTGATTCATAAGATGTTCGCCCCCGAGTGTTTGCAGCGGTTCGTGCCAGATTTGATAGAACACCGAGACATCGATACTGCTGGCATATCGGGAGCGCAATGCGTCGATGTTCGACTCAAATTGCTGCGCAGCAGCCTCGGCTAAAGCCTCAGTGCCGGCAAGTTTGCCAATATTGCGAAGGCTGGTCGGAATATCGTCCAGGCGCCTGATCTCATCAACGTAAACAGGAATGCCGAGCGGTTGTAACCTCTCCCAGGCAGTGGCGCCATTGCCAGAGCCCCACATGAGAATCAGGTCAGGCTCGAGCTGGGCAACACGCTCGATGCTGAAAGTACCGAAATCGCCAACAATCGGCAGGGACTGCGCTGCCGGTGGAAAGTCGCTATACCCCACGACGCCAACCAGTTTGCCGCCAGCACCGGCGCTGTAAACGTTCTCGACCAGATGGGGTGCCAGTGCGACGATGCGACGAGCCGGTGAGACTAGTTTAATGACACGGCCTTGCGAGTCGGCTACAGAAATCGGTTCGGCGCTGACAGTGCTGCAGACTAGAGCGGTGAGAACCAGTAGAAGGGTCCACGCGGTAACTGTTACCGGTGCTGGCGAAGTCAGACGTTGAGGCTTTGTCTGCCTCAAGTCGATATCACCATGGGGTGGCCTCGTGTTGGGTGTGTAGAGATAATCACCTCGGTTGAAAAGACCTCTTCAAATAATTGTCGGGTTAACACAGAGCGAGTGTCTCCCAGCGTCACTTGCCTTCCGTCTGCGATCACCAGCACTCGATGCGCGATACTGGCGAGCAGATTGAAGTCGTGTAATGTAACGATTACTGCCAGCCCGCGATCGCAAAGTGCTTGCATTAGCGTGGACAGTAATTGCTGGTGGGTTAGGTCCAGTGCCGTTGTTGGCTCATCAAGCAATAATACCCGGCCGCTCATATCCTGCTCATGCCATATTTGCGCGAGCACTCGGGCCAGTTGAACGCGCTGTTTCTCGCCGCCCGACAGTTGAGTATAAAGTTGACCGCTGAGTGATTCAGTATCAGTGGCCGCCATCACCTGCTTTAAGACTGCAAGGTCTTCCAGTCTGCTGCTATTGCCCGGCGTTCTGCCGATGAGAATGACTTCTTCCACCGTGTAGGGGAAACTCAGTAGCGATAATTGCGGTAGCACCGCAAGGTGGAGCGCACGTTCACGGGGTGGCCAGTGCGTCAATGGCTGCGACAGTAGTTTCACGTCGCCCATAGTAGTCTCAGCGATTCCCGCAACGACTTCCAATAACGTCGACTTCCCCGCACCGTTTGGCCCTGCCAGGCCCAGAATCTCTCCCGGATGAAGGTCGAAATCAATGCCGTGAAGAAGTGGGGCACCCCACGGAGCGGCGTGAACATTCTGCAAAGACAATACGGTCATGTCTGCATACCATACTGATGCCGTTGGCGCAGCAGCACGATGAAAAAGGGCACGCCCAAAATGGCTGTAATGATACCAACTGGAATCTCCGCAGGCGCGAGTAGGGTGCGTGACATTGTATCTGCGAGTACTAGCAATAGGGCGCCGGCTAGCGCAGACGCAGGCAAGAGGGCTTTGTGCGCAGGGCCAATCAACAATCGCACAAGATGCGGCACCACAAGGCCGACGAAAGCAATGGTGCCGGCCAAGGCAACGCAAACGCCCACGCCAAGTGCAACAAGTATCACAAGGATACGTTTCACTCTATCGGTATCGATTCCCAAGTGTCTGGCCTCTGATTCGCCGAGAAGCATCGCATCGAGCGCGTGTGCGAAGCGGGGGATCGTCAGTCCAAGTATCAGGCAGGTTACACTTGCGAGGGCCAGGCGCGAGTAGCTGGCACTATCGATGGTCCCCATTTTCCAAAGGCTGATACGCCTTAGCATGTCGTTATTGGCTTGAAACTCCAAGAGACCGCCGAGAGCCCCCGCGAGCGCTGTAATTGCTATGCCGGCGAGTAGCATTGTGGCTACGGATGTACCGTTGGGGGAGGTAGCGAGGCGATAGACCAGAATGACGGCTAGCAGCCCACCCGCAAACGCTCCGGCACTGATTAGCGGCAGTTGAAATTCGGCGGAAACGTTTAGCCCGGCTACAACGATAATAATAGCCGCTCCCAAAGACGCGCCCGCGGTCACGCCGATTAGGCTGGGATCGGCTAGTGGATTTCGGAACAGGCCCTGCATAGCGGCTCCAGACAAAGCAAGTATGGCGCCAACTGTTGCGGCCAAAAGCACACGCGGTAATCTTATTTCTTGAACGATCAGTACAGCTTGCTGGTTGGTATCGCTGAGGCTGGGCTTAACGAGCGCAGCGATAATATCCACTAGGGGCAGATTGGCCGCTCCTTGAGACAAGCCGAGTAGAACGGCAGGCAACAGTGCCAACGCTAGCGCTGTAAGCAACCACTTGGAGGGTAGCCGCCGACTAATAGTCAACACCTCGGCGCGCTTGTATACCGGCATTGAACGCATGTTTGATATCTTTGACTTCCGACACGGTATCCATAACGCCCTGCAATTGGCTGCCTCCACCACGCCCCGTGACGACCACGCTCTGATTTTTTGGCCGGGCGATAATAGCCTCCAGAATTTCCTTTTCAGACAGGTAATCAAAGGCAATCATGTAGGTGAGCTCGTCGAGAACCACGAGGTCGAAACTGGCGTCGCGCAGCATTGGTAGTGCAAGGTCCCAAGTGTGTCGTGCAGCTGCTATGTCGCCGGACCGGTCCTGAGTGTCCCAAGTAAAACCGGTGCCCATCTGATGGAACTCAACGTGCGGGCAGTGTTCTCGCAAGTAGAGCTCCTCTCCTGATAATTGTTCGCCTTTAATGAACTGGATAACGCCTACCTTGTGGCCGTAGCCCAGCGCGCGCATAATCATGCCGAATGCGGAACTGGTTTTGCCCTTGCCATTACCAGTAAGAAGAATTGCGACGCCGCGATTTTCATCAGCCGCTTCAATACTCGCATCGACGCTGGCCTTTTGTTTCTCCATGGCGGCTTTGTGTTTGGCGTTTTTGCGCTCGACATCACTCATGTGCGACTCTCCTAAAAGTTGTACCTGACGCCAGCGTAGCCGGCTCGACCACTGGTATTGTAAGTGGGAATCTCCTCATAGTCGGTGTCGGTCAGATTCTCTATTCGTCCAAAGACCTCCAGCCCCGTGAGTACCTCAAAGCTAGCATTCAGATCTAGTACTTCATAGTCGTCCAGCGACTCCCCGGCAACACCCTGCGAATCGCGAGATACGCGAGCATTGATTCCAAAGATCAATCGGCTATTGAGCGGTTGCCAGTTAACGCCCAGATTCGCCAGATACTGTGGTCGGAAGGCTCGCGATGCGTTCGACTCCGTTTCACTATCATTGTAGGTGTAGTTTGCTGCGAGCGATATTGAATCGGCGACAGGCCACTCCAATATCAGCTCAACGCCGGTTGAATCAGCCTCGCCATTCCCCTGGAGATAGCCAGAAAAACCAATCAGATCGAAGAAGATTTCGTCGCTAACAGTTTGATCAAAGTAGACAGCTTCGAGGTACAAGCCGTGAGCGGATGTCCATGAAATGCCGAGGTCATAGCCGCTACTTTTTTCTTCCTTTAGCTCTGTTTCTGATGCTGGAGGATAGGCAAAGGGTCCGGAATTATAAGCGTTTTCGTAGAGGCTTGGAGCACGAAAGCCAGTACCGTAAGAACCTCGGAGCTTTGTTTCTCCTCCTGCTAGCGGAATCAAATATGCGCCACTAACACGATAGGAGGTATGAGAGCCGAAGTCTTCATTGTCGTCATACCTAACGCCTGCGGTGACAAATAAGTCATCGACAAACGATCCTTGATACTCGAAATAGTAGCCGTCCTGATCGCGATCTGTGTCGAAGCTGCCATCGTCGAGAGACTCGTTCTGCAGATCAATACCGTAAACCAGTTGCAATGCCTCGGAGTGGCGAAAGCTACCCAAATAGCTAGCGGATTCGATTTCGCCTTTTGGACGGAAGCTACTGACACCGTCTGAGAAAAACTCTCGATCAGTGTCGCTGAAGTTGTAGGCGAGTTCATGCATGAAATGACCATGGGAGTATTCGCCTGAGAGACGGTAACTGTCCTGCTTGAACTCGTCGGTGCACTTGTCCGTGGGGCTGAAGGTATCTGTTGTGAAACAGCTGTCGTAGTCATTGTCGCTGTCTACTTGCCGCATAACTAACTGCGCGCGTAGATTTTCACTAATATTCCAACCAAACCGACCATGCAGCGTCGTATTTTTGAAGCCATCGTCATCACGCAAGATAGTATCTGTAGAGCGTGAGTTAAAGCCGTCGGTGTCGAGCCTTGCTGCCGACAAAGCAACATCGAAATCGCCGAAGTCGGCACCTATATTACCGGCATACTGTGAGGTGCCGTACTCTCCAGCTTCAGCTGAAAGTTGACCGATACCATCGCGCTCGGGATCAAGGCTGGTTATGTTAATTACGCCGCCGGCGTCAGCGCCGTACATCAACCCTTGTGGGCCACGCAAAATTTCAACACGCCCAATGCCAGAGCTCAACAATTGTTCCATGCGCGGGCTGACCTGTGGACTTGATGCGTCGGATATGTCGATACCATCGAGTAGCACTAAAGTACGAAAGCCTTCTTCACCCCTGATGCGCAGGGTGCTTGCCTTGCCGGGTCCGCCTGCATTGCTGGCCGCAACACCTGGTTGCGTGCGCAGAACTTCATAGAGTGAGCTAAAGCCGCGCTGCTGAATCTCTGCTGCTGATACAACGGATATGGATGTACCGACTTGCCGCAGTGGCATCGAGATGCGCGAGGAGGTAACGATGACTTCCTCAATTACCTGTTGTGCCATGCTGCCAGCAGGTAGGTACAGCAGGGCAGCGAGCGTGCCAAATTTGGTGAAAGATTTCATATGTCGTCCTCAATTGCCTTTATAGGTGTGGCGATTGAGGGAGGGGATCCAGGGAGTGCAGCGGTAACGCCAGACAACCATCGAATGAAGCCCTCCGCTCCATCGTTGTTCAACATCAGGCAGGTATCGGACTCATAGCGCTGCGCGCTTTACCGTTGCGGGGGCAGTGGTGCTTGCATAATGCTGCTGCACACTTCCCATTTAACCTACCCAGCCTCAACTTGCTGAGGCGGCAGGCACCTGATGTGGGGCGGGACTGTAGGCCGCTGTCCGATGATTGTCAAATTCATGCGCGTTCGCCCGACAGGTCGGATTTTGCGTACAATGAATGTTTCGCAGTGAGTCTTGAGAAATATTCCGAATATGCCCGCGCACATAAACCCTGAGACCATCAGCGAAATCACCCGCTTGCTTGGCCGAGAGCCGCGAGGATTGCGCGATGTACCCGTGGTGTCTGACTCAGGCAAACCGCAGGTTATTCGCGTGGCTTCCATTGTCGACGGAAAGCCGTTTCCTACGCTTTTCTGGCTAATTGATCCTGCTATTTGCCTGCGTATCGACCGGGATGAAGCAGGAGGCCTCATTGCGCTGTTTCAGGCGCGTGTGGACAGTGAGCCTGAACTGCGCGAACAGATGGTTGAAGACCACCGCTCTCACATTGCGCTCAGAGACTCGTATCTCTCAGATGAAGAAAGGCATGTGTTGGACGGTTCGGGTTTTGACGTAGCATTAACGTCTCGCGGTATTGGCGGCATAGCTGATTTCAGCCGTATTCGTTGCTTGCATACATGGTATGGGGCTCATCTTGTCCACCCCAATACCATAGGTCGAATGTTGGACGAGTACTGGGCCAGCGACTCTGCCGCTGTTAAGTCGCACTAGAACAGGGAGGCTAGCGCTGCATGCGCGCACAGGAACAAGACGTATTGGCTCGAGTACGGGACTGGCTGTCCGCCGGCAAGCGCATATGGCTATGTACCATAGTGGGTACTGTAGGTAGCTCACCGCGTCCTGTTGGCGCCATGCTGGCGTGTAATGATGCTGGCGAGCAGGTGGGCTCGCTGTCTGGGGGTTGTGTCGAAGACGATCTGCTTGAGCGCATTCGTGGCGGTGACATTTCCCTGACGCTACCGCAACAGATTGAATACGGTGTTACTGCACAAGAGAACGAGCGCCTTGGCTTGCCCTGCGGTGGCAGGCTGTACGTGTTGGTTGAGCCACTGCTGGCCGTTGATTCCAGTGTGAAGTGGGTTGATGAGGTCTTAGCGCAGCTGAGCGCGCGGCGGTGTATTGTGCGAACGTTGCACTTGAACAGCGGTGATGTTGAGTGTGCTGCTTGTGAGCAGTACGTTGCGCTGAGATTGGAACCTGATCGACTGGTTCAATGTTTTGGTCCGCAAATGCGTCTTGTGCTGGTGGGCGCGGGTCAATTGAGCCTCACGGTGGCTGAGCTTGCATTGGCGATGGACTATGAGGTGATGGTAACTGACCCACGCCAGGCACTGCTGGATCAATGGGAAGGTCCCGCTGTACCTTTGCTGTCAGGTATGCCCGACGATGTGGTACGAGAATTTGCGGATGATCCTCATAGCATTGTCATTACACTTACACATGACCCCCGTATCGATGACATGGCATTGATGGAGGCTCTTGAGCGCGATTGCTGGTATGTGGGGGCCTTAGGTTCACAACGGACTACCACGAAACGTGTCTCGCGGCTTCGCACTTTAGGGTTAGACGATGCGGCTCTGCAGCGTTTGCACGCGCCGGTGGGGTTGCCTATAGGAAGCAAAACACCTATGGAGATTGCTATCGCCATCCTCGGTGAGCTGACTCAGCTTCGACGTGCTGCAGAAACGCGCACATGACGGTGGGCGTTTTGCTGTTAGCTGCGGGGCAGTCTCGTCGTTATGGAGCAGATAAACGCCTGGCGAGATTGCCTGCAGGCGAGACTCTTTTGCGCGCCTCGTTGGCACTGGTATTGCGAACAAAATTACCCGTTACTGTTTGTTTGCGTCCGGATGATGTAAATCTGCTAGCAGAGCTGCAGGCGCAGGGGTTGAGCGTTGTCAGTTGTGATCGAGCGGCATTGGGGATGGGTGCCACCCTTGCTCAGGGTATGGCAGCGTTGCCAGCGTGGGATGCAGTCATAGTGATGCTTGCTGATATGCCGTGGGTAGAACCGGCTAGCCTGCTAGAGCTGGCGCGTATCGTGACGGACCGGACAATAGCCGTGCCGGTATTTCGCAACCAACGTGGCAACCCGGTCGCTTTTGGTCGCGAATATTTTGGCCAGCTGGCTGAGTGTCAGGGTGACCAGGGCGCGCGGTCGGTTGTGATGTCGCATGCCCCTATGGTGATCGAGGTAGCCGTTGAGGATGAAGGCATATTGCTCGATGTCGATCATCCCGACGACCTCTCTGCCAATAGGTAGCGCCCAGCAAGTCGCGCAATTGCAGCGTTACTAGGGTTTCAGGTTCGCTTCCATCAGTTTAAATATACGGCGGTATTCGTCCAGCCAGGCCGATGCATGGACAAAGCCATGCGCATCCAACGGGTAGATGGCCATCTCGAAGTTTTCTTTTTCAAGTTCCATGAGTCGCTGTACCAAAAGTACTGAGTCCTGAAAAAACACGTTGTTGTCCTGCATTCCCGCGGCAATCAGCAATGGCTTGTTCAGGCCCTCGACGAAGTTAATAGGCGAACTTTTCGCGTAAGCCTCAGGGTCGATCAATGGGGTGTTGAGGATACGGCTTGTATACCCGTGATTGTAATGCATCCAATCAACCACCGGGCGTAGGGCTGCACCGGCAGCGAACGCATCAGGTGCTCTAAAGAGAGCCATGAATGTCATGAACCCACCATATGAGCCGCCGTAGATGCCGATCCGTTTGCGATCGACACTCGCATTGGCCTCCAGGTAGTCAATGCCATCCAGGTGGTCTTCCAGCTCGGGGTGGCCCATGTTGCGGTATATACTCGTA
The DNA here is from genome assembly GCA_039990395.1 of Halioglobus sp. GTDB lineage: Bacteria > Pseudomonadota > Gammaproteobacteria > Pseudomonadales > Halieaceae > CALINF01. The sequence goes on along the minus strand of JBDXFZ010000146.1, from coordinate 1,469,419 downwards.
CGCCAATCACGGCCGTAGCCCTCGGAGGCGCGATAATCCATATCCAGAACGATATAGCCTGCGTTATTGAGTACAGTGTGGAACATGAACTCCCTGAAATAGTAGGGCCATCCCATGTGCGCGTTCTGCGTGTAGCCGGCGCCGTGCACGAACATCACTGCGGGGTACTGCTTGCTGCTATCAAAATCCCTGGGCAAATAAAGTTTGGAATAGATAGGGCGGTCTGTGTGCGAAGAGGGCACTTCGACAATCTCAGGGATCGACCAATCAATCGCCTTGTAGGCGTCAGTTACGGTATCGGTGAGTTGTTTGGCCTCGCCTGAACCATCGGCCTTGGCCAAATAGAGATCTGCATGTCGGGCCATCGTAGATCGACTAACGAGCAATTGCTGATCATCCGGCGAGAGCGTAAAGGTGCTCACGCCGTCCAGGCTCGTAACTCGCTCTAATTCTCCGCCCGTTAACGCCACGCGATAAACCTGCCAGTTGCCCGGATGCGCTGCATTGCTCACGACATAGGCGTGCGTTTGTGAGGCATTCAATGCGGGCTCACGCACAACGAACTCACCGGCGGTCAGTTGACTGGCTTTGCGCGCATTGATGTTTTTTGTATACAGATGTGAATAGCCGGATTCCTCCGATAGGAACCAGAGTGTTTCATTGTCATTCAGCCAGCCAAACTGATTGTACTGCCAGTTGATCCAGGCGGGATCGGACAGCTGATGCTGAAGTTTGAGTGTTGTTTTGCCGGACTGAAAGCTAACTAGCCATCGGTCTTTAAAATCGGACGCAATAAGGGTCATGGCTAACGCCGATCCGCTAGGGCTCCACTCGAGACCGTTGACGGTGAAGCTACGAATCTTCGGCGCTTTAAGTTGTTTTTCGACATCCTTAGGATCAGCGCCTGCTTCGACGTGCCACTTCAACGCGGAGCGGCGCAGTTTGGCCAGCGGGTCGCCCTTCATCCCGGGCAGTGATGACGCGTCGAGCAGCATTTGCTCGCCGGTTTCCAGATTTACAATCATCACACTATGGGGTTTGTCGTCATTGCGTCCTACGCGAGTCCGCACGTCCTTGATGGCGACATAGCCATCTTCTGTGACGTAGTTGGGCATCTTGCCCTGACGCCCTTCCTTGCCTTTGCTCGGGGTCAAGAGCAATGCGAGATGGACCCCATCGGGCGAAATGTGCCGTTGCAAAACCTCTACCTTATCGCCCAGGTATATCGGCGTAGGTACCATGGGTTGCTTAGCTTGCTGATTGGCCTTAACGCCCTCGCGGCGGCGCTTGTCATCAGCTACGGTGGTATAGGTGGTGAGCTGCTGGTCTCGCAGTACATCAAATTTAGGGGAGGCATCGGGATCTTTTTCGGCAACCACCTGGCTGATCTGGCGCACCAAACTGGTTGCAATATCGTAGCGATAGATCTGATCCTCGCGTTCAAAAAATAATGCATCAGACTCACTGGAAAATACGAGATGGGACTCCTGGCCTACTGTCGTTGTGACAGCCTTGACCTTACCCGAGCGCTGGTCTCGCAGATAGACATCCCCTTGATGGATCCACCCGGTCAGGTTTCGACCCGGTGAGTGAACTTGTGACGGAACGCCAGCAGTTGCCAGGTCGTCGAAAGCAAGTTGTTCGGGGGCCGGTGCCGATAGCGCAAGGGCAAAAGTGTCGGAGAAGTCCTCGTTGACTCGTTTTTGCTGGTAGTAAACGGCTTCGCCAGAGGCGTCCCACCACGGGTTGGTGGGCGCATTGCCTATCCAGTCCGGGTTCGCCATCACCTGCTTTAGGCTAGGCGTTGACTCAGCGTTAGCCTGTCCCATAAAGAGAAGCGATATTGCAGCGATAGTGGCTAAAAATCGAGCTGTACTCAAAGTGGTCAAAGCGAACTCCTGTGGAATTTGACCCAAAAGGCAAGCCGTTTGATTGACTCCCTGTATGGTATATTGCGCGGCTATTACCCGGCACGGCCGGGATTTCCACGCACAAGCTACCGGATTTCTTAATGAGTGCCAATACTGACGACCTGCGGATACAGAAAACCAACGAACTTCTCGCTCCTGAGGAGTTGATTGATGAGATTGCGGTGAGCGACTCGGCCGCTGCGACAGTAGACGGTGCGCGGCAGGCGATTCACCGCATTCTGTCTGGCGAGGACGATCGGTTACTTGCGATCGTGGGTCCTTGCTCGATACACGATCCCGAAGCGGCCCGCGACTACGCAGCACAACTTAAAGTGCTTGCTGAAACTGTTGCCGACGACGTATTTGTGGTGATGAGAGTTTACTTCGAGAAGCCGCGAACGACGGTTGGCTGGAAGGGCTTAATCAATGACCCAGACTTGAACAACACATTCCAGATTAATAAAGGTTTGCATCTGGCCCGTCAGTTGCTGTCAGATCTTGCTGAGATGGGGGTACCCACCGGTACAGAATATCTGGATCTAATCAGTCCGCAGTATTATGCAGATCTCGTGTCCTGGGGAGCTATTGGAGCGCGTACAACCGAGAGCCAGACTCACCGCGAGCTATCGTCAGGGTTATCTTGTCCCGTGGGTTTTAAGAATGCTACCGACGGCGATATTCAGGTGGCGATCGATGCGATTAAGTCGGCGTCTCAGCCCCATCATTTTCTGTCGGTGACCAAACAGGGGCGCTCAGCCATTTTTCAGACCACCGGCAATGAAGATTGTCACATTATTCTGCGCGGCGGCAAGCATCCAAACTACGATATGTTCTCGGTAGATGATGCCAGCGCGATGCTTGAAGACGCAGGTTTACCAGCTCGCATCATGATCGACGCCAGCCATGCAAATAGCCGCAAGATACCCGCCCGGCAAATCGATGTCAGCATGGACATTGCTACCCAGGTTGCCCGTGGGAGTCGAAATATCATAGGTGTGATGCTTGAGAGTAACCTTGTGGAAGGTCGCCAAAGTGTGGTGGCGGGGCAGTCGCTCACCTATGGGCAGAGTATTACAGACCCGTGTATTAGTTGGGATGATACAGAGATAGTACTGCGCGACCTGGCTAAGGCCGCACAGCAGCGCCGAGGCTAAGTGATTACTCGCTGTCAGGTGTGTCAGGAACTGCCTGCTGGTTCAACCACTCCGTAAACAGCTTGTACCAGATCGACAGGATAACGGCGCCCGCAAATAATCCAAATATGCCACTGCTCGCCATTCCACCGATAGCGCCAATCAATATGATGGGCATGGGAATGTCCACCCCGCGGCCCATCAGCAGCGGCTTGAGCACGTTGTCACTTGCGCCGGCCAGAAGCGACCAGACAGAAAATATAACGGCGGTAGTAGTGTCGTATGCAGAGAAACTCCAAACTATAATCGGCAGTAGAACAATCAATGCAGGTAGCTGCGCGATAGCGAAGAACAATACGATAGCGCTCCAGATCGGTGCACCCGGAATACCGGCGGCGTACAAGCCGATAGCTACCAGAACGGCCTGGATAATGGCGACGCCCACAACGCCTTTCAAAACGCTGCGAACCGTGGCGACACTGAGAGCAGCCCATTCGCCGCCGGGTTTTGCACCACCAACACGTACGAAAAACTGATTGGCAACTCGCTGACAGCTGTCAGCATAAGCCATGAAACCTCCGGCAATGGCGATAGCGACAATAATCAAAAGTACACTGGCCACGCCCCCGCCGATTTTCTTTAGTACGGTCCCGAACAGAGATTCAAGCTGCGGCTTTGCATTGGATAATGCTGTTTCGATATCTTTATTGGCTTCCGACCACTGGTGGTAGAGCTTCTCACCGATAACAGGTAGCTCCGCCACTTTAGCCGGCGGCGCTGGTACAGTAAGTTGCTCGGTCTTTATTGCCTGATTTAGATTTTTTAGACTACCTAGCAGAGACTCCGTCACGGTCCAGGTGGGAATTGCCAGCAGAAGGACAAAGAACACGCTCACCAGCGCAGCCGTCCGTCCGCGCTTGCCACCCAACTTCGGCTCTAGCCACTTAACCAGTGGGAAGGCCGCCACTGCTATGATCGCTGCCCAGATAAGCGGTGATATGAAAAGCGAGATAATATCGAAAGCTAACCACAGCAGAATGAATATCAATCCAATGCGCAGCGCGGCTTCGACCATGTTGCGAACGAACTGCGGATCATATTTCGTATCTTGTAAGACGGGTGTGTCTGGGGTGTCTGACTCTGTATTCATTATTGTTACCCTCTGCTCAAGCTAAATCCTCGCCCTGAGGATTTTTAGAATTGTTTCGCACTCCTACGATAGTTGCCACTACAATAGCGACGTAGAAAGTGCCTGATATCGCCGTAAAAACTGCAAAAATTTGGCTTAACGAATGGGTGGGACTGATATCCCCGTAACCCAGACTAGTCATTGTTACATAGGTATAGTAAATGATCGTATGAAAATACTCCGGCCAATGCCCGCTCACACTGATGTTGAAGGCATTCGGGAAGAATTCCAGCGTTATCAGAAACACCATCGACCATATCAGGCCTAGTAAAAGATACAGGCTGATTGAGCTTGCGACAAGGTTGGCATCCATGGCGCGATACTTGGAATCCAAGCCCAATTTTGCTGCGTAGTAGGCTTCACCCGAGAAAAAGAGCAGTAAAATAGCCAGCTCGATCAGGTCGAGGTCGATGTCGGGTAAGCGTGATTGAGCGACAGCCACAGTGATCCAAAGAAATAGCAGCACGATCACTATTCGTCCCCATCGGCTTGCGAAGCTGACGCTGGTGAACGCCACAGTTAGCGTCCCCATCGCGACGACTTTCAGTGCAATTTCGCCCAGGCCGGTATCCATAATTTTTCCCAAGGCCGGCGTTAGCAGCAGCAGAACCAATGCTACTGTCAGGTAGATGAAGTTATTGTGTCGCCTAATGCGCGGCCCCATCCCTATCTCCATGAGCTATTTATCAGCCATAACCATTACAGAAGCGGTCAATCCGAACCGTAGCTCGACTCCGTTAGGCACTGTATCCAGTTTTATTCTTACAGGTATTCTCTGGGCCAGACGAATCCACTGAAATACCGGTTTGATGCTTGGCAGAAGGTTGAATCCCTTATTGCCATCAGATGGTGCAATACCCCAACCAAGCGACTCTACCTCGCCGTACAGCGGCGTATCAGGATAGGCCATCAGAGTCACCCTAGCGGAGTCGCCAATACTGAATTGGCCTATTTGGCTCTCCCTGAAATAGCCAAACACCCAGAAGCTGTTTTTATCCACCAGCGCAACAATGGGTTGGTTGGCTACAGCCTGAGTTCCTATCTGAAAGTCGATATTAGAGATGTAGCCATCGACGGAAGCGGTAATGTGAGTGTAACTGAGGTTCAGCTTGGCGCCGCGCAATGTCTCCTTGGCTACATCAATCTGACTGAGCGATTGCAAGTAGTTGGCTTCGCGACGATTTAGATCCTTCTGGGATACCGCTCCCGGATCCTTGTCGAAAATGTCTTTCAAACGATCAAACTCAAGCTTGGAAGACTTTGAACTGATAACCGCACGTTGTAGATTAGCTTCTGCCTGTGCAATAGCAATCTCGAACGATTCCGAGTCGATGTCAAAGAGTGGGTCGCCGGCCTGAACGGCCTGATTGTCGATAACGTGTATCGCCGTGACCATCCCCGACACTCTGGGTGCCACCTGGATGACATTGCCGCGCACCTGGCCGTCCCGAGTCCAGGGATTGGAAAGGTAGGTCTCTAGCCACTGATATGCATACCATGCCACCACAGCGATAACGATTATATTCAACGCGCCTAAGCTAATTTTTTTAAGCAGTTTCACCTCGCGGCGATCTCCTATATTGGTATCCATAGCGTATTCATTAACAATAGGTAGCTTGTCATGATGGCTAGGAAGGTCGTGTTGGGAAAAAGGATATAGCGGGATAATCCCAGCTTGTTCAAAATGCCAACGCTTAGCCAGGTAGCGATCAATGCAGCGGAAAAAACCGGCAGTACCGGCGACAAATAGACGTCACCTAAGGCTAGCTCATGGGGCATGTTATTCATTGCGATCGGTACCAATGATCGTGTTTGGGTCGAGATAGTCGCCCCAATCTGTACGATTACGCATTTGCTCAACTGTAGTGGGTTTCACGATCGGTGCGCCACTAAACGGCTCCCAGCCACCGCCGAGAGCTTTGTATAAGGCAACGATTTGATTGGCAATACTACCGCGTGTTTGTGCATACACGTCTTCTCGCAGTGTCATCTTCTCGACGGTGCTTAGCAATCGCTGATAGGTCACTAGCCCATTATTATATTGATTAGCGGAGATGTTAAAGGCACGAATAGCAGAACGCACGCCTCCATGATCGTATTTGCTGCGCTCAAGCGTATAGCGGTAGCCCTCCAATGCATTAGACACCTCGCGGATAGCCTCCAGCACCTGTTGATTATAGTTGGTCAGACTCTCTTGGAAACGGGCATCTTCTATTCGAACCTGGTTCTTGATGCGATCATACTGGAATACGTTCCAGCTGAAGCCTGGCCCCACTGCTGCGGTAACCGCATCGGTAAAGCTAAAGCTGTCACCGCTGCGAACTGTGTCACTGAGTCCTATTGAACCGGTAAGGAAAAACTGTGGGTAGAGATTTGCCTGCGTAGCTCCAATGCGAGCACTTTGTGCTTGCGCCTGCAGCTCTGCCACCTGTAGATCTGGTCTCTGCATGATGAGCTGAGCATCAATCGTAGTGTTGATAGGGGGGGCGGTGGGGATAATTGACTGTGAATTATAGTCACTCATGTGTCGCTCTTCTGCGCCGGGGCTGGTGTCGATGCTGGAGAGGCGTTCGTCATAGGAGGTCACTTGCCTTTCCTCTGCCAGCGCCAGAATAGGTTCCAGCTCTTCTGGGCGAGTCCCCAGTAATACCGCCAGAGCATTGCGGGATTGTATTTGAGCAATGGTTAGACCCGGTAGCGCACTTTGTGTCCCATACAGCTGCGTCTTGGCTTGCTGTACGTCCAGTTCAGAAACATTGCCAGAGTCGAATTGTACTTGCGTCATGGCCACCACACGCTCTTGTATCGCTATATTTTGACGAGACAGATACCCGCGTTCCTGGGCCGTGCGATAACTGATGTAATTGCGTGCGACTTCGGCGGTCAGCGTCACCAGAACATTGCGATAGGATGCGATACTGGCATACAAGTTAGCTTCTGATGTCTCGATACCGCGAGCATATTTACCCCAAATATCCATTTCCCAGCCTACATCTAGACCGACACTGGCTGAGTTAAAGGAGTCTTCGTTCTGATAAAGCTTGGCAAGGTTGCCGTTGATCTGCTGTCGCTGTGGAAATATTAATCCATCACTGATTCCTAGTGCAGCTCTAGCCTGAACAATTCTTAAGCCCGCCGCTTCCAGCGACAGGTTTTGACTAGCGCCGAGTTCGATAAGCTTATTCAGCACCGGGTCGTTGAATAAAGTCCACCAGTCCGCAGTGGCCCTGGATAGATCTGCTACATTAGTTTGGTTCCAGCTAGAGGGCAGTTCCACTGTTTTTGGCGGCTCGTAATCAGGGCCAAGCGTAGTACATGCGCTCAGAACGGCCAACGACACGACGAGCATCACTCTGTGGAACGCCAGCCAATGTTGCAGTAGTTTACGCATCGATAGTCTCATCAAAATCTGTGTGCTGTTAGAGATTGCCAGTTGAGTGCGGCAGACGCCTGCTGGCAACGCACAATACTTTGGTAAATCATACCTTGAAGGTTGAGATACACATAGAACTGAGCCAGTTCATGGGTGGTGTATTGGGCAAGGTCTTGTGAGCTCAAAAATTCGTCTAGGCGTTTCTCTACATTCACGCTGACTTTGCTAGTGTCTTCAATTGGCAGAAGGGGCTCAGCAGTTTCATCATGTGCTAACGCAGTACAAAGATGGCTCATAAAGCTATCGTTTGACTTGCGACTGGCGCGCAGAATGAGGGGATTGTTTTTCGCTTGCTCATTCCGAATCTTCGCAACTTTGAGTTGCCCCTGCAGAAGATCACAGGCCTGTGTGAATTTCGCTATGGCTTCGGGCGAGACTTCTTTGTAGTAGCCGTGATCAATCATCGGCCCCCACGTCTGCATTTTTGCAATGAGAGCATCCCCAATGTTCAAGCGTTTTTCGTTGTTAACCAGCCGACGCTTTTTTCGTATGAGTATCGTTGCGCAGTTGTTGAAAAATCGTTTTCTCAGGGTTTGAAACAATCGCGCGCGATTGCTGGTGAAGGGAAATGTGGTCGAGATAATCTGCATGGCGCAGACCATATAGAAGCTAAGCACCACCAACAAAATTACATTAACGTTATAGTTCATGGTGTTCTGAATGCCCAAAGTAAACAATCCCAGCAGAAAAAATATAGAGATTGGCCCTTGAAACACAAAAAATCCGATAAACGCGTAGAGGAAGATAAATAGCGCTAACTCAATCCAATGAGTGAGCAGAGGGAGTAGGAATACATAAGCAGGTACGGCGAAGGCGAATCCGATACTGAATAGGATTATCAGCAGCTTGGGAGTGACTGGCGTATAAGAAACTAAAGGTATCAGCGCCGTACACAATGTTACGAACATGAACCCCATCGGAGGGTTAAATTCAATCCATATTGCCGTAGCCACCCAAAACGTGGTGAATGCGCGGATACCTGTTTTGATGCTCTCTCTGTCCAGCCATAGAAAACGGGGTGACCCCTGCCTTGCCGTGGCAGCTTCAAACCGGCCCTCATCGTAGAGCAGACTATTGATGGCCCCGGCTAGTTGTCGCAGCAATGCTTGCAAACTCTCCATGGCATCAGCGCGGGTGGCAACCTGCGCTACTGTGCGATGAGAGGCCTGCGCCAGATACTCCATCCGGAATCCTAGCTCTACATCTGGGCCTATGGTGGCGGCTCCGTCTCCCTGCCAGGCATCTCCAACCGCACTAAATTGTCGCGATAGGTGTTTCAGTAATTCATCGTAGTGATCAAGGAAGCGACGAAACTCAACCTGCCGTTCAACCCCTGGGCGGGAAGCGGATACCAGCGCTGCCTGAATCTGCTCCAGGCAATAGGCTATCGTATTCCATTCTGGCAGGTACGCTTTGACCGAATCAGCATCATCCCTTATCTTCCCAAGGTGTTCGTGGAATGCATCTGTGGCAACAAGCAACTGCGCCAACGCATCTTCATCTGCGCCTTCCTGAGGCAAATCTTTGTGTAGCAGACGCTCGAACTGGGCGCGCAGTTGCGTGGTGGCTGCTTGCGCTAACTGTCTAGAGTTGTCGGCCACCTTCACTGGCCAAACAGTGCTGGCAACGATAGTGTAAACAAGCACGCCAAATACGGTCATGAAAGCTCTGTCTACGCCATAGATGAAGGCTCCCTCGGCGTCTCCGCCGTTGAATACCATCATAATTACCACGGCGCTCAACATGAATACCGTGCTGTCACCTTGATAGACGTTGTAGAGATAGATGCAAAGAGCCACCAGTACTGAAACGCAGGCCAGGTAGAGCATTCTGTCCTGCGGAAAAAGGGCAATGAGAGTGAGTCCAACGATGGCACCTATCAGAGTACCTATAACGCGCAAAACGCCTTTTTGTAGTGATTCAGACACCATTCCTGTGGCGGCAATGAGCATGACAGTTGTTGCCGCTGTCTGCGGCTGAGGCCAGCCGAGCGCCATTGGTAGCATGTAGGCTAGCATCAGGGCGAGCGCAGTTTTAATTGCGTAGCGAAGACGGGGATTCTGCGGAGCGGCAGCAGCAAGGTCTGCCGCTTCTTCCTGTGCTGGTTGCACTGCCCCCATGATACTGAAACCCTGCGTGTGATTTCCCGACGCTGTCGGAACATTTTTTATGCCGGGTATTGTAACCTATGCTCCGGCACTGGGCGAACTATGATAGCGTACAGCCACAGTAAAAGGTGGCCCCAAGTCCTTACTTGGAGTCGACTATCGGCACATGCATAAATGATGTGCAGTATATGAGCTTTGTAACTGGAGGTTTGAGTGAAGCTGGTTGATAGAGGCGCAATGCGCGTGATGGCTGTGAGGCGTAGTGCCTTGCTACTGGCGGGGTGGTTGGTCTGTGCAGGGCTGGTGACTGGACACGGTACCGCGCGAGCTGATGTGAGTCGGGAGATACTCAATATCACTGATGCGCTGATTCATTCGCCAGCCGCAGCGATGATCTCTGTTGCCCAGATACAGGAGCCGCGAGTTGTAGACCTCGTCTATCAGCAGACAGCGCATCAGCCTCTCTGGGATAGAGCACTGGCAGCGCAAATGCTCAATCATTTGCGCCGTAGCACCGAGGAAGGGCTCAACCCCTCGGATTATCATTACAATGAACTGCTAGCTTTACAGGCTGAGTACGGTGAGCCTTGGGCAAATCCGGATCTACTGCGTGCCCAGTTTGATATTCTGCTTACCGATGGTGTATTGCACTTTGCGAGGCACTTGCTAGAGGGCAAGGTAGATCCACGAACGCTTGACAGTACGTGGAACTACGACCGACGCATTTATGAACCACGTCGGGTATCAGCTGACCTTATTGCGGCCGTGCGGGCAGGGTCTTTATCCGAGCTGGTGGAAGGCCTGAAACCTGATACGCCCTTTTACCATCAGATGCGTGATGCACTGGGGTACTATGGCGAATTGGCAGATACAGAGCAGTTTTTCCTGGTGCCCGATTCCGTGGTGCTAAAGCCCGGGCTAAGCCATCCCAATGTGCGTCTATTGCGCGCGCGTCTCAAGCAGCTGTCTTATTTGCTTCCCAACTCACCTGAAACCGAATACTTCGACGAGCAGTTGGAGGCAGCTACCCGACTGTTCCAGAAAGACAATGGCATCGACAACGATGGCATCGTGGGGAGGCAAAGCTACCAGGTGCTAAACATGACCTTTCAGGCGCGAGTAGATCGACTGAGAGTCAACATGGACCGCTATCGCTGGATCAGGCAGGAAGAAGGGCGGGAGATGATCGTTGTCAATATAGCGGGATACGAGTTGTACTACCTGCGAGACGGTGAGCTACAGTGGGAAACCCCGGTTATGGTGGGCACTATCGATACGCGTACACCAATATTCCAGGCTCAGCTACGATATCTTGAGTTCAATCCGACATGGAACGTTCCCCGAAGTATTATCCATCGCAGTCTGTTTGGTAAGTTCGCCGCCAATCCACGTTATGTAGTAGACAAAGGCTATAGGCTTTACGACTCAAATGGCGCTGTTGTCGACCCACTTACCGTCAACTGGTCCAACTACTCGTCAAGCACGTTTCCCTTTAGAGTGGTGCAGATGCCTGGTCCCGATAATGCCATGGGGCAGGTGAAGTTTATGTTCCCTAATCGACATGCGGTTTATCTGCACGACACGCCTTCTAAATCATTATTTTCCAAAACACAGCGCGCGTTCAGCGCAGGTTGTATCAGAGTCCAGAACCCATTGGATTTCGCGCGAGTTCTACTCAATGATCCGGCTAAGTGGTCCGATCAGCAGATCCAAGGTTTGGTTGACAGTGGTGATCCGCAGCACGTTGTACGAATCCAGCGTCAGATTAATGTCATGTTGATGTATTGGACGGTCAGTCCAACGACCAGTAGTCGCATTCAATTTCATCCGGACGTTTATCAACTAGATGCTGCAGCTCTGGCGGCACTCAACGCAGATTGAGTAGACGCAGTCGTGCGGCGCTTCCTGAACTATGTAGTACTGTTTATTGGATTGCTGTTGTCATCAGTGGGCAGCTGGGCGAATAGCATAGCGCTCTCGATAGATGGCCACATGTTGCCGTACTCGGTATTCAGTCTGTTCAAAGGGCCAGGTCAACTAGTACGACTGGAACTGTTGGGCTCGGAGGTAGATCAGATACAGCTGTACCTCGATGGAAAAGCCCATGGAAGTCGCGAGGGTTCCGCCTGGGTGATGAACGCGCCATTGCAGCCGGGTCTGTACAGTCTTCAACTTAACCATGCGCGCAGTAATGAGCGTAAGCGTATCAACCTGTTTGTGGGTCATCCGGTAAGCGAGATATCGGGTGGCCATCTCAACGGGTATAAAATAGGTACGGCTCCGCAACCCAATCCCCGCTACCCAAGACGCTATGCCAAACCTGAATATTGGTATGAAGTGACTGAAAAGAATATCGATACGCGCCTCTCGCCACATTTCACACTCAGGCAGTTCGTGTGCAAACAGGTGTCTGGTTACCCTAAGTATGTCGTACTCCAACCCTCGTTACTGGTACTCCTTGAACGTCTGCTGGCTGAGGTGAAATCCTCAGGTGTCGCTATTGAAACGTTTGGCGTGATCAGTGGTTACAGGACGCCTTATTACAACAAGCGAATTGGTAACGTGCCCACGAGTCGTCACGTTTATGGTGATGCCTTTGACTTTTATATCGATGCTGATGGCGATGGCCTGATGGATGACTTGAATGGCGATGGAGAGCGCAATCGCGCAGATGTTGATTGGCTATTTTTGTTGATAGAGCGCTTTTCGCAGAAATCGGAGAACGCGCTACTAACTGGTGGTATAGGACGCTATTATCGCGCTAGCCATCATGGTGGCTTTGTACATGTTGATACGCGCGGTTATCGTGCGCGCTGGTAGCCGGAACAGGACCCCCAAATGAACAGACTACCCCGACTAGGCATATGCTTCGCCTTGCTGCTGATCTTGCCGTTAAGCGTGATGTCCCAAGAGAGCGATTCTGTGAAGAGGATCGATGCACTTTCGCACTCTATCGACAACCGCGTAGAGCGCCTGCGCGATGTTTCGCTGCAGTTAGAGCAAGCCAACAGCAATGCCAAGCCTGCGCTGATTCACCGCCGCGACCAACGTAGCTTCCAGTTGCTGGAGGAGGTGACGTTGTTAGCTAGTCTCATTTCGGCGCTCCCCGAAGCCAACGAGCAGCGTATCCGGGTAGCCGACAAGCTGCGTGGCGACCTGCCGCCAGTCAGTGACGTTATCTTCACCCGATTGGGAGAGCTGGATCAACGTATTGAGGAGCAGCATGTTCAGCTGGCTGATCTGGCCGGTGTTGATCGGGTGCAAGCGAAAGCGTATCTCCACTCGATGGAGTCGACAAAGCTTCGATACTTCTCTGCAGTGCTCGACATGCTTGAGAGTTTGGCTGCTGTTGGTCTGTCGTCGGATACTGAGCGCAGCCGCATCTCTGCAATATTACTGGGGTACACAGAAACACTGGTAGGCAAGGTCGAGTTTGCCGCCGAGGCGACGCGTGAGATTCAGCGTCGCTTGAAGCTGATTCCTACTGATGCTGAATTAGCAAGCGCGCTGGGTCTGGTAACCCTCAATCGCGACACGCTGGTAGGCCAACTGGGTAAAGCAGTATCGCTGATGGATCGATTGGGTATCGATACAACAGATTACCGGACCGTGTTGGTTCGAGAGAGTGCTGGTGTCTCCGTCGGGTTATTTGATCTAGCTGTGATTAGACAGATGCTTGAGGAAGGCTGGAAGGCTACGCAAGGCGCATTTGTTAAGAACAGCCCCGACATTGTTTTGAAATTTATTGTCTTTGTGGCGATTTTACTGGTGTTCAGGATGCTCTCAAGGCTCGTGCGACGAGGGGTCGGCGCAGCCATTGATCGCTCCAACAGTTCAATATCGACACTGTTGCGAGATATTATGGTATCCGCATCAGCAGGAATGGTAATGATGCTGGGCATCTTGATGGCACTATCTCAGATTGGAGTTTCACTTGGACCCGCTCTTGCCGGTTTGGGCGTTGCAGGATTTATTGTAGGTTTTGCCTTGCAGGATACGCTCGGAAATTTCGCAGCAGGAGGTATGATTCTGATTTACCGCCCTTACGATGTTGATGACCTTATTGAAGTAGCCGGTGTGAGTGGCCTGGTTAAAAAGATGACATTGGTGTCTACAACGATAGCCACTTACGACAATCAGGTACTCGTGATTCCCAATAGCAAGATATGGGGCGATGTGATCAAAAATGTCACAGCTCAGAAGCTACGTCGAGTCGATCTGGAATTTGGCATTGCCTATAGCGATGATGTAGAGCACGCAGAACGTGTATTGAAAGACCTGGTTGAGGCTCACGAGCTTGTGTTGAGTTCACCAGAGCCCATGATTAAGTTGCACACACTGGGCGATTCTTCAGTCAATTTCATCGTTCGCCCCTGGGTGCGTACCGACGATTACTGGACGGTGTATTGGGACATTATGCGCGAAGTGAAAATGCGCTTCGATCGAGAGGGCATTTCAATACCGTTTCCTCAGCGTGACATACATGTGTATGAGGAAAAGTCTTAGTAGTTCCAACCGATGCCCGTGGTCAGTCCATAGTCGAACTCTTTGTCTGATTCTGCTCTGCTGTCGTATGTGCCATACGCAGTAATGTCCCAGAAGAGGTCTTCGATGAGTTCCCAGCGTATGCGGATGTCACTGTCACCACGAAATCGTCCGCCCTCAGTCAGGCTGGGATACAAACTGGTGTTGATGCTTAAATCCAGCTCCGGGGTATCGAAACGCCAGGCTGCGAAGTCGGCCTTGAGAAATATCTCGCCGCTCTCCCGTTTTTCTGATTCGCTGGATTCTTGGGGTGTACCCGTGGTGCTGACAGACTCAGAAATACCCTGCAGTCCTGCTGAAGCCGATAGTCGCATGCGATTTGAATCGATGGCATAGCGTCCCAGGCCCGCCCCAACGGTGACACGATTATCTAGCCCCAACTCATCGTTGGCTTCGTAGTTGCCAAAAAATAAACGAAAGAGCTTTTCGCGATCAGTCCATATTTGCCTGGACAAATCCCATCGACTGCTGCTGGAGGAGTCGTCGTCGGTATTGGTGTAGGTTTGGCGGCCGGTGAGTGTATTACGGGTTCTTTCATCTTCGTAACTAACCACTGTATTCAGTGTTGTCTGGGCAACATCACTGGCCTTGGTGTAGGAGTATCCTCCCGCGAGATAAATCTCGAAACGATCGAGCAACTTTTCCTCGATTGGCCGCAGTTCTACAACATTCAATCGTTCGAGGTAATGGTCGCCATAAAGATCCTCAATCATCATCTGGCCGGGTCGATCACTGCCGCTGATGCTGCCGTAGTAGCGCTTGCCGCTAGAGGCACGAATTTCATAGTTGTAATTGCTCTCCAGGTTGGCAATTTCCTGCCACTCAATCTTTACGGTTCCCATGGCGTCTGTGCTGCATTCAAGTACACCTGCAAACAGCTTTTTGATTTCGCAGGTAACTCTGTCACCGTTGTACATTGTCACAACGTCGGTTTTACGATGGGCGTTGACCGTCATGGAGAAGAAAACCATGAGCAGCACGGCGAACTGGAATCCGGGTTTGATGCTGCGCATCGAATCTCTCCCAAGCGAGTTGGCAATATTGAACTTCACTGCAAAAACCGGGCACACCGAGGTGGGCCTCTACAGGCGGCTTGGCCAGTTTAACAGCGCTTGTTGGGAAATGAAGCTCTGGCATAGGTGCTCAGCACAGAATGCTGAGCAATTACGGTTTCTATTCGGTGTTGAGTGTGCCTGGTGACCTAGTGGGTGCCTTTGCCCCAGATGGCTTCAAGGCGTTGGTCTCGACCACAGTTCCACCGGTAATACTTATAGCGCACCGGGTTCTTCAGATAGTAATCCTGGTGGTACTCCTCGACAGGCCAGAACGTGGAGGAGGGGAGGATTTCGGTAACCACGGCTTCGTTAGGGAAGCGCGCAACAACCTTGTCGAGCGATGCTTTGGCCAGCGCTTCTTGCTCAGGGTTGGCAACAAAGATAGCGGCTCGATAGCTCGGCCCCTTGTCGCAGAACTGACCGCGGGGGTCGAAAGGGTCGATATTCACCCAGTAATTGTCCAGTAATTCCTGATAGCTGACGATGCTGGTGTCGTAGGTAACCTTTACGACCTCATAATGACCTTCGTGATTACCATTGTAGGTGGGGTTCTGAAGGGTTCCTCCGGTAAATCCCGAGACAACATCAATAACACCTTCGCGGTCCTGGTAGTCAGACTCCATGCACCAGAAACATCCGCCCGCAAAGACTGCCTCGGCGGTATCAGCCTGTGCGGCGCCGGCAGCCATAAATAGGCAGGCGGCGATCAGGATACGTTTTACGCTCACAAGTTTGACGCTGTGCTTTGGAGTCTGGTGGGGCATAGTAAGTGCTCGTACTGTTAAGGGGCGATCGAATGCAGCGATTTCGTTGCTTGGTTACTTAATAGACTGTAGTACGCAGAATAAGTTCTGCTGGTTCGTTGCTTTCACTGTACTGGTGCAATACTCGGGGCTGTTCCGGCTGCAGCTTCGGTAGCCAGACGCTGCAATAGTCACAATGTACTGCTATTCTCTGAGCGGGTTGTCGTGTGCAATCCGCTAATTCTTAATCAGAGCACAGGAGATAGTAATGGCTCGGAAACTTCTGAAAGGGCTCGCCGCATTGCCTGCATTGTTGATGCTGGTGATGGGCGTAAATTGGATCGTCGATCCAGCGTCAGCAGCACAAGGATTAGGAATGACCTATCTTGAGGGGGAGGGAAGAAGTACCCAGATAGGAGATATGACGTCGTTCTTTATCGGCGTGGGTGTAATGGCGTTGTTGGGCTTGTGGACAGAGAATCGTACCTGGCTCTATAGCGCATCTCTGCTGTTAGGCGGAACAGCCGTTTTTCGAACATTGGCCTGGCTGGTACATGATGCTTCATTTGCGACAGCCTCAATCGCCGTCGAGGTGATTTCAGTTTTACTGTTTCTCGCTGCCGCTCGTCAACTACAGCAAGAGTAGTATTGCTCGGAGTAAACGATGCAGACCAGACTATCCATTACACTAGAAATTATCTCGGCTTTGGTTGTAGTGATCTCCCTGGTCTTTGTTGGCTTGGAGATACGAAATAGCACGGAACAGACCGAGCAAAACACGCGCACCTTACAAGTGTCTGCCTATCAGGACTTAATTAGCCGGATTGTTGATCTCAATATGATCGCGATCGAGGAGTCGGTGACTATAGAGACGTTGGTTGCCATTGATTCACCCACCAGTACAGAGACACAACGGCTCAATTCGTTTCTTTGGATACTGTTTCGTCATGGGGATATGGCGTACTTTCAATACGAGAATGGCTCAATCAGTGAGGAAAGGATGCTGTCGGCTATGAATCCCTTATTGCTAAGACTGAGTGATCCGAAGATTCGCAGTCGCTGGAACGCAGTTAAAGGCGCTTTTGTTCCGGCCTACAGCAACTATATTGACTCGAAGATAGCGCGGTTGTAGTGCGCTAGTTAGAGGTTCGCACCTCGATTCGTACAGTGTGTAACGAACAAGGGCCCCAATGGGGCCCTTGTTGAATCCTTCTATGCTAAGGATGTGTCATGCAATCAAGCTGAAATCTTTACGAGGCGCTCACGTGCAGCGTCGTATTCAGCCTTCATTCGAGCAACCATTTCGCCTGCGCTCTGCAATTCCTTAACAGCGCCGATGCCTTGGCCGCAGCCCCAGATATCTTTCCACGCCTTCTTATCGGTATTGCCGCCAGAGCCGAAATTCATCGCCGATGGGTCGCTCTCGGGTAGGTTGTCAGGGTCCATACCGGCGGCCTCAATTGAGGGTCGCAGGTAGTTGCCATGTATACCGGTAAACAAGTTGCTGTAGACAATGTCAGACGAGTAGTAGTCGACGATCGCCTGCTTGTAGGCAGGATCTGCGTTGGCTTCCTCGGTGGCGATGAAGGCCGAACCGATATAGCCAAGGTCAGCGCCCATCGCCTGAGCGCCCAATATGGCGTCTCCTGATGCAATGGAGCCAGATAGCAAGATAGTGCCATCGAACCATTCGCGAATTTCCTGAACCAGAGCGAAGGGCGATGTTGAGCCTGCGTGCCCGCCAGCGCCTGCAGCCACGGCAATAACGCCGTCTGCGCCTTTCTCGACAGCTTTTTTGGCGAAGCGATTGTTGATGATGTCGTGCAAGACGATCCCACCGTAGGAATGGATCGCTTCATTCACCCACTCTTTTGCGCCCAGCGATGTAATCACCACAGGTACCTTGTACTTTACGCACAAATCCACGTCTTGCTTCAAACGATCGTTGGAGCCGTGGACGATCTGATTAACCGCGAAGGGTGCAGACGGTTTGTCAGGATTAGCCGCATCGTACTCGGCCAGCTCGGTAGTAATTCTCTCTAGCCAGCGGTCCAGTTCCTCTATCGGGCGAGCGTTGAGCGCGGGAAACGAGCCGATGATCCCCGCTTTACACTGGGCAATAACCAGGTCGGGATTGGAGATGATAAACAATGGGGCGCCAACTACTGGGAAGCGCAACTTGTTCTCTAAATTAGGGTGTAGTGCCATAACAGTCATCCTGATTTTTATGTGTCTATGGTATACGTGCAAGTTATTGCATATGGATCAATTATGCAAGCTTTTGCATATAAAAAAGAATCAGTCTATGCTAACCAAGATCACTTTACCGGTATCGAGCCGATGGCGCTTTCCCAAGCAATTATGACTGCTCTGATTGAAGACGATATGTCGGGCTATGAGCTCGCGCAGTCTTTCGATTCGTCGCTGGGATTGTTCTGGCGTGCATCTCATCAGCAAATCTACCAGGAGTTGAAGAAACTCTCCGAGCAGGAATTGCTGAACAAGCGAGAAGTAAGCCAGACGGGTAAGCCCAACAAGATCGTGTATGGATTAACCCTGCTGGGCAGGGAAGCATTGCAAGAGTGGGTTTTCAAAGAGAGCAAAGTGCAGGAGGCGAAAGACGACCTGCTCGTTAAGCTTTATAACCTGGACGCTGGCAATGTGTCACATATGATCGCGGAGCTGGAAGGCCGCCGTGAGAGCATTATGCAGCGACTCTATCTGTATGAGCGTATTCGTCGAAGACACTACGCCGATCCGGACTCGCTCCCGATAAGGCGCCAAGGTGTTTATCTTGCACTGCTCGGCGGCATTCGCAACGGTGAGCAGTATCTTGGCTGGTGTGATGAGGCCCTCAAGCAGCTGGCATCTATCGACTCGCACTGATTTTCTCCTCAGGTCACGACGGACGATGGGCCATTTGAGGCTCTACCGTATGACCAGATTCATGCGAAGTACTGATAGACGTGGCTTGCCGATGATTGCTTGGGCATAATGTCACGTCATCAGTACTGACCGATTTGAGAATGCATGTATTACCAGTACTTCGGGCTAAATGAGGCACCGTTTTCGATAGCGGTAAATCCCCGATATCTATTTATGTCGCCACGCCATAGAGATGCGCTTGCTCATCTGCTGTATGGCGTCGGGGCGGGCGGTGGGTTTATCTTGCTCACTGGCGAAGTTGGTACCGGCAAGACCACCATTAATAGATGTTTGCTTGAGCAGCTTCCGGACAATACAGATATCGCGATTATTCTGAACCCGGCGCTAAATGCGCAGGAGCTGCTGGCCAGCGCTTGTGATGAACTGGGTATCGACTACGGTCAGGACCAGCACAGCCTCAAAGTACTCACCGATCGATTACACGCTTTTCTGCTGGAAAATCATGCCCGCGATCGTAAAACAACGCTGCTGATTGATGAGGCACAGCACCTGGATTTTGACGTGCTGGAGCAAATACGTCTTCTGACCAATCTTGAAACTAATAGCGAAAAGCTGCTGCAGATTATTCTCATTGGTCAGCCGGAGTTGGCCCAGAAACTGGGCCGTCCCGAATTGCGCCAGCTCAATCAGCGAATCACTGCCCGCTATAACCTTGAAGCGCTCAACCTCGAGGAAACAGGAGCCTACATTAAACACCGGTTAGAAGTAGCCGGTTTGGCCCCGGGGCGGGAGCTGTTTACGCCGGGTCTTGTGAAACAGGTTCACCGCAAGACTCGCGGTATTCCCAGGCTGATTAACCTGCTGTGCGATCGAGCCCTGCTGGGCGCGTATGGTCGCGGTAAGAATCTTGCCGACAGGGCGACGTTAGAGGCAGCGGCAGTTGAGGTCTTGGGCGAGTCCCTTGAGCCTGTGGCAAAACGCGATTGGCGCCTACCCGCCTTAAGCGTCGGTCTTGTCGTCGCGGTGGGGGTAGCGCTCTATTTGTTGATCAATCAATCTGTTTTGCCGCCTGTTCCGCAACCGAGCGTGCAGGTGGAGGGGGCGAATGTTGCAGCGTTTGCTCCGCCGGCCTCAACGGCAGCGGATTCCACTGCCGATGACTCAACCACATCGGACACCGCACCGCAGGTGAACTCGGAGCAGGTAGTGGCCAACACCGCGGATAAAAATCAATCTGTAGGTAATGCTGCCAGTATGTCTGGTGTTGATATACAGGAGGAGGTCAAGCCAGCTGATTGGTTGCGTCCACCTGCAGCGGTTCAAGCTCAACTTTGGTCGCTCTATTCCTCCACAACTGCCCCGGTGGTCTGTGATGCGATTGCCACTGCCGGGGTCTCATGTTCAAGTGCGCAGGCAAGCACCTGGGATGAACTGGCGACTTACAATCGACCGCTGTTGCTGGATATGGTCACGCCTGATCGTTTCGCGGCTGCAGCACTGCTGCTGCGCATAGAAGGCCGCAATGCGTTCTTGCTGGGTCAGCAGGGGGCAATCGAAGTTTCGCTGGCGACCGTGGCCCCGCTTTGGCAAGGGACATTCCGCTATTTTTGGCATCCCCCCTCCGGGTTTGAACGTCCCCTGCAGCTGGGTGACGATGGGCCTGCGGTAGCAGCAATAGCCCAACAGTTTGCACTTCTGGACAATCAACAGAATCCACTGACCTCAGGTGTGTTTACGGCGGCGCTCGAGCAGAGAGTGCGAATTTTCCAGCGGGATAACAACCTGACAGACGACGGCGTGGTGGGTGAACAAACATTACTTCGCTTGAATGAACAAAGTGGCGTAGACATCACGGCCATTGAGGCTATCGAACGCTTTACCACCGCGAAGGTATCACCTGTGAATTCGGCAGCAGGAGGCTAGTGGATGTCACTGATTCTTGATGCTTTAAGTCGTTCACAGCGAGAACGCGACGGTGATGCAGAAGTACCCGGGATCGAAACGCAGCACTATCACGCTCCGATGCCGGGCCAGCGGAACGTGCGTGTCGCGTTACCCTGGGTAGGGTTGGGCATCGCCGTTCTGGTGATCCTATTTCTTCTGCTACGGCAAGATGAGGCTCCACAAACTGTGGAGCAGATCAGTTCATCTGTCATTAAGAAGAATGAGCCAGTGGCTTTGGCTGAGGCTGCCTCGGCTGAGAGTGGCGCGCAAAATGCAGCTGTCACAGCGGACGAACCACTCGTTGTAGCTACTAAGCCGGCAACAGGTTTACCGGCAACGCCGGCGTCCAGCCAAGTCACGGATAGTCAATCGCAGCCTTTGCCCAAACCAGCCACAAATGTTGCAGCATCGTCGGGAGGTGATGCGGTAGCTGCGTTGTACGAGACTCAGCCGTCAGTGAGCCAGGTTGCCGCCGAAACTGCAGATAACTCATCGACCACTCCAGCGACTCAACAATCAACTACGCCGTTAACTAACGCACAAATTTCAGGCGCTGTGACGGCTGGGGAAACTACTGAGCCCGTGGAAATCGAAGCGCTATTAGTGCGTGCTCAGCGCGAAGTGGCTCAGAATCGTTTGTCAGAACATGCTGCGCCGTTTCTGGAGCAGCTTAGTCAGCAAAAGAAAGATCAGGTACCAACCTTAATGTACTCGCGACATGACTATTCCAGCCAGCCCTCGCAGTCGAGGGTGCTGATCAACGGTAAAACGGCGAAAGTCGGTGATACTGTCGCTTCGGGTGTCAAACTTGAGGAGATTTTGCCGGACTCTTCGGTATTCAGTTTCCGAGGAGAGCCGTTCAGGTTAGTGGCCCTCAACAGCTGGGTTAACCTCTAGTACACCAGCCGATGTCAGTCGGTTAGGTTCAAGTGTTTTAGCATGATGGAGTAGAGTTCCGGCTGCGTCGTGTAGCCCGGCACCAGGTCGCTCGCTAGCTGATTGCCAGCCAGGGGGACGGTAGCCCCCGTATGCTCCTCATAGGCGAAATTATTGGTGGCATAGTTTATTGTCATGAGCGCGCCTTCAGGAGTGTTGATACGAGCAATCATGCCTGGAGAGAAAATGGGAATAGGGTACGCCGCGAACAAGCTTTTAGACGGAATTAGTTGTGCAGCTTGTGCATGATCAGCGGTAACAATGATGAGTGTTTGCGGTTGCTGATCAGCGAACGCTAGAGCACTTTGCAGCGCCTCGTCTAGTTGTGCCACCTCACCAATCGAGCCGCAGGGTCGTCTCTCGTGCGACTTCTTGTCGATCGATGCCGACTCAATCATCAGGAAAAATCCTTTGTCGGGGTTACGTGAGAGGCGCGCAAGAGCCGCGTCTGTCATCGCCTTCAGTGATGGTGTACTGCCGTACTCGGGCTCTGGCTCACAGGCCATGGGGTCGGGCAACGTTACATCCCCAAGGTATCGGTGAACGTGATTAAGTAAGCTGGGGTCAGGCGCTTGCGCCTCTTGGCCGTCTGTACCCCGCAGGCGTACCGGCAAGTGACTGCTTGCGAATAATCCCAGACTGCGCTCCGCACTGGCCACAGAAGCTAGATCAGCAGGTTCCGTGATCACATTGAATCCGGCCTGCCGCGCCTGTTCGATAACTGTTTGCTCACTGCCTTCGGCCTGTGGCGTGAAGTGCTTGAGACCACCGCCCAGTACTAAGGTTACCGGCGAAGCAGCTATTTGTTCGGAGATAGAACCTGGCCCACCATTGGCCTTCAGGTCTGGCGTGCAATCGCCTACCGGGATATTTCGTATGGTTACATCTTGCATTGCCACGGGGCTCTCACAAACGCGCGCGCTGATATGCGCCATGAATGAAGCAGGCGTTGCATCTGTTATGCTCGATGTTGTTACGATGCCGGTTGCCAATCCTTGTGCGGCTGCCAGTTCCAGCAGGGTTTCGAGGTCTTTGTCATCGCCTGCGCTGGTAGCAATACGTCCACGACTGGTAACCACTCCTGTTGCCAGACTAGTAGCCGTATTGGCCGAGTCCGCAACATACACCGGTGCGCCATCGACCCGATTCTCTTGTGTGAGCACCTGCACCGCCCCGCGGTGGGGTAATTCATCCAGCGTTAGCCGCCCGGCGGCTCCCTGTAAGTAATTGCGCGCTATGGTGATCTGCTGATCATCCATGCCATCACCAATAATCAGGATAACGTTGGCAGGCGAGGGGGTCGAAATAGGCCCTTGCTCTTGGGCCGTTGCGCTGGTGACGGAAACTAGTAGCACCAGCTGCAGCATTGCGGTGATCCGTCGGTGCGTAGATGGTAAAAGAGATGAAATTAGCTGCATATAATGAAAGTTCCGGGGTGAACGGGCCTTTATCTTATCGGCTTCATTGCCGCTGTCCAGAGCTTAAGCAGTCTATGGTGTTCGGGCTCTTAAAATTCGGCGAAATCTATGGCACGATGCGTCCTCGGGTTCACGCACTCATGTAGTGTTCACGCCGCAGATATCGTTGGCGCCTATTCTGGTTAGCGCCGAGACAATAATAACGAATGCTAAAGATACCAATATAAATACACAGGAATCCTCACATGAAGATGATTACGGCCATTATCAAGCCGTTCAAACTCGATGACGTGCGCGAAGCGCTGAGTCAAGTTGGCGTTACCGGGATGACCGTCGAAGAGGTCAAGGGGTATGGCCGCCAAAAGGGGCATACAGAGCTATACCGTGGAGCTGAGTATCACGTTGAGTTCCAACCCAAGGTAAAGCTGCAGGTAGCCGTTTCCGATGATCAAACAGAAGCTGTTATCGACGCGATCTGCGGCGCAGCCAACACAGAGAAAATAGGCGACGGCAAGATTTTTGTCGCTGACCTGCAACAGAGTATTCGCATTCGAACGGGGGAGACGGGTAATGACGCTTTATAAATTGTTTTTGAGCCGCGGCACGGCGCTGGCATGGGTTGGCGCTATCGCACTGCTCTTGCCGGGTGTTGCGTCGGCACAGGAGATCGATGGCGCAGACACTGCCTGGGTTCTAACGTCTACGGCTCTGGTTTTGTTCATGACTATACCGGGCTTGTCGCTTTTCTACGCAGGTTTGGTGCGGGTGAAAAACGTCCTGTCTGTATTAATGCAGTGCTTCGCGCTCACCTGCCTGATGTCTGTGGTGTGGTTTGTCGCAGGCTATACCATAGCGTTTGGAAGTGACGGTGTTGAGCAGGGAAAATGGATCGGTGATTTCGGCAACTTGTTTTTTGCCGGGATTTCTATCGATAGCGTCAATGGCACGATCCCTGCCACCTTGTTCGCCATATTTCAGATGACCTTTGCCATCATTACACCGGCATTGATCGTTGGTGGTTTTGCAGAGCGCATGCGCTTCTCCGCTATGCTGGTATTCAGCACTGTGTGGTTACTGTTGGTTTATGCCCCCGTTTGCCACTGGGTCTGGGGTGGAGGCTGGCTTGGCGACCTGGGTTTGCAGGACTTTGCCGGCGGGACAGTTGTTCACGTGACAGCGGCCGTTGCTGCACTGGTAGCGGCGATGATCATGGGGCCGCGACGTGGTTTCGGTCATGTGGCCATGCCGCCACACAATCTAACGCTGACAGTAGCCGGAGCTGGCATGTTGTGGGTGGGTTGGTTTGGATTCAATGCGGGTTCAGCCGTTGCAGCAGACGGCAGTGCCGCCATGGCCATGCTGGTGACTCACCTGTCGGCTGCTTGTGGTGCTCTGGCATGGATGGCAATGGAGTGGATTCGTCACGGTAAGCCGTCTGTTCTGGGTATCGTTACGGGCATGGTTGCGGGCTTAGGTACGATTACGCCTGCGTCGGGCTCTGTAGGTCCCGCAGCTGCGGTCGTGATTGGCTTTACGGCCGGGGTAGTGTGTTACTACGCGACCAACTACCTCAAGAATAAACTGCGTGTCGATGACAGTCTGGATGTTTTTCCTGTGCACGGTGTTGGAGGCATTCTGGGTACTTTGTTGGCAGGAGTATTCTGCTCTACGCAGTTGGGCATTTTTAGCGGTAATGGCTTTTCTGAAGGCATTGAAAGCATTGGCGGTCAGCTGGCAGTGCAAGCAACGGGAGTCATTAGTACATTGATTTACACCGCCGTGGTCAGTTTCGTCATTCTGAAAGTTGTCGATATGACGATCGGCCTAAGGGTAACGGAAGACGAAGAGACCCAAGGCCTGGATCTTGTATTACATGATGAACGCGGCTACGACCTCTAAACAGGAAAGAGTGGATTATGCGAACGTGGACTATTGCGGCGGTTGCCGCGCTATTTAGCAATCTGGTGATAGCAGCGCCATCTATGATTTATGCGGGTACGTTGATAGACGGCAAGAATAAAACCGTTCGAAACGATGTCACCATTCTTATCAAAGGAGACCGCATTGCCGCGATTGAAGATGGCTTTATTGAGCATGATGATGCTGAACTGATAGATCTCAGCGACCGCACTGTCATGCCTGGGTTCATGGATATGCATGTGCACTTGGACGGTGAGTTGGATCCGCCCGCGAGCTACAGCGAAGACTATTTCATGAACTCCGCTGATATCGCGTTGAGGGCGACCGTTTACGCACGGCGTACACTCGAGGCTGGCTTCACGAGTGTGCGCGACTTAGGTACCTCTGATATCGCAGCGTTGCTTGGCCTTCGCGATGCAATTAATAAAGGCTATGTGGAAGGCCCCCGCATCTTCGCTGCAGGCAAATCTATTGCGACTACCGGTGGGCATGCCGACCCAACTAATGGCATCCGCTATGACCTGCGTGGAGATCCTGGCCCGGAAGATGGAGTTATTAATGGAGCCGACGATGCCTACAAGGCCGTGAGACAGCGCTATAAGGATGGTAGCGACGTGATCAAGCTCACGGTTACCGGGGGTGTATTGTCGCTGGCCAAGAGTGGAGACAACCCTCAGTTCACTGATTCAGAACTTGAGGCAATCGTTAGTGCGTCCCAAGACTATGGTTTCGTGGTGGCAGTGCACGCCCATGGCGCCGAGGGCATGAAGCGCGCAATCAGGGCCGGGGTTGACTCTGTGGAGCATGGGACATACATGGATAGTGAAGCCATGAAACTTATGCGCAAGAATGGAACCTGGTATGTACCCACGATAGCTGCGGGAAAGTGGGTAGGTGAACTCGCTGAGCAGGACGGTAAACTGCCTGCTGTCGTTCGCCCCAAGGCCGCCGCCGTTGGCCCGCAGATTCAAGGCACGTTTGCAGAGGCTTACAAAAGCGGTGTAAAAATAGCGTTCGGAACAGACTCTGGCGTCTCGCCTCACGGATTGAATGCGCGGGAGTTTACTTACATGGTCGAGGCGGGTATGCCGCCAATGGAAGCGATTCAATCCGCTACTATAAACGCTGCCACGCTGCTGGGCGTGGAGAAGGATCTGGGCTCTATTGAAGTGGGTAAGTTTGCCGACATTGTCGCAGTAGAAGGCGACCCGCTCGAAGATATTAGCGTGTTGGAACGTATCAGCTTCGTGATGAAGAGCGGTGAGGTCGTGCGCTAGCTGAAACTCAGGTCCATGCCCAGTCGCTCAAGCGCTTTTGTCTCGACGCCCAGCTCTCTGGCTGTGAGGGGGTGTTGGTCCAGCCACCCCTCGGGGAAGTCCAGAGTCAGACTGTCCGCAGTAGTCTCTATGTTGAAGTCGGGCAGCTGTTCAAGCTGCTCAACATACTTAAAGAGTGCGGCCAGTCGGATGATGGTGATCAATCGAATCATCGTTGGCCATTCCGGTTCGGGAATATCGCTAAGTAATGAGTCAACCAGCTTGCCCCGATGGGCCAGCGCGAGTACCGCAAGTTTCTCTTGCTCCTCCTGGGAAAATCCCGGCAGATCTGCGTTGCGCAGCAGGTAGGCTGAATGCCTGTGAAAGTGCTTGTGCGCGATAGCCATGCCTATTTCATGTGCACGAGCAACTCGATCCAATAACTCCCATTCATTGCGACTGAGCTGCCACGCAGTACGCGTTACGTTGAATAGAACTCTGGCGCGCTTGGAAACAATCGTCGCGTTGTCTTCATCTACCGCGTAGCGCTGCATCAAAGCGTTGATAGTACGCTCACGCACGTCCTCGTGTGATAGGCGTCCCATCAGGTCGTAGATCACACCCTCGCGCAGAGCGCCGGTGGACGTTCGCATAATCGGGATGCTGAGCATATCAAATAGCGCGCTGGTGATAGCCACGCCCGCAGCGATGACGTTGCGCCGATTATTGTTTAGCCCCTCAAGCTCGATTGTTTCAAACGTGTCGAACGACAGTAGATGCTTCTCCAGCATTGCCAGGGATTCGCGCGTAATGCCGCTCTCACTCCATCCATTAAGCTGCACGATGGCTTCAATCGCTTTTAGAGTACCAGAGGAACCTACACATTCCGCCCAGCAATCAGAGTGATAGTTCTGCCGAATGTGCGAGACTTCGACACACGCCTTGGCATAGGCATGCTGAAAGTTATTCTGGGTGAGTGCATCGCCTTCAAAGCAAGCGCGAGTGTAGGAGACGCAGCCCATCTGCAGGCTCTCCAGTCGCTGCGGCTCAAAGCGCTCACCAATAATACACTCGGTACTACCGCCACCAATATCGATAACCAGCCGTGACTGGGCGTCATCTGCAAGCGTGTGGGCAACACCCAAATAGACGAGTCTGGCTTCTTCCACGCCGTAGATGACCTCTACAGGCGTGCGGAGAATTTGCCGCGCTGGCAGAGTGAACATTCTTCGATTGTCGGCAATTCGAAGGGCATTGGTTCCGACTACGCGAATTCTCTCTGGATCCACGCTTTCCAGTAATTGGGCGAACCTTGTTAAGCACTCCAGGCCGCGGTCGATAGCCGCTTGCGAAAGGACCCCATCTTCCAAGCCTGCACCAAGCTGTACTTTTTCAGCCAGTACTTCTACCGGGCGCATCTCGCCGTGGTCTATTTTGGCAACGATGAGATGAAAAGAGTTGCTGCCTAAATCGATGGCAGCGAGCAGACTTCCTTCAGGAAGCGGTGGTATGTCGTCGTTGTCCAAGAAAGGTTAGTCCACTAGGGCGTAGTGGCTCATGGTAATGGATTGCTAGGGTCGGCGCACTTACCCCAGCGCAATAAAACTGAGCGTGCCCACCACGAAGCCTGCGATGGCAGAAGCCGCTAGCACGGTGGAGGTTATTTTGGCGTATTCCTTACCAGCCTCGCGTGATAATCGGGTGCGCCAGATAATGGGCCACTCCAAGGCTGCAGCGAATGTAGAAAAGCCAGCTGCCGAGGCCAGTACTGCAGTACGCCCCGCAGTGTCGGGGGGCAACTGGATAAACAGCAGGGTTAATCCAAGCAAGCCGCCGGCGGTTCCGGAGAGGCTCATAGTCATAAACTGGGATAACGAGTTGTAGGGAAAGTGCCATTGGTAGAGCACAATGCCGGGTTTGGATGAGATGGTGATGTCTGCTTTGCCCATCTTTGCGCCCAGTAGATGCCCCCATTCATGCATGGCTGCAACGAATAGTCCGCCGGCCAACGTGCCGGTGATGATAGCCAGAAGCTTGGCGACACCCAGTCCGCTAACAATCATCCAGCTATCCGCCGCCGCTAGCAGGCTCCACGCGACCACCAGCGTTGCGGCGTGCATGGAAAAATGCAGCGCTAAGGGCAGAGGTCGCGCAACTGCGTCTGCACTAATACTGCCGGCGGCTACAGGCTCCATGGAGTTGGAGGCAAAGTCGTTCATTATCCGTACATCCGTGTTTGATGTATGCTTTCTACGGAGCTTGTGCGGCGTTAGATTGCTCGTTTAACGATACATTTTCACGTATTTGGCGGGATGTTGACTGATGGGCTTGGTTGTCGTTGGTTTCATTGCGAGCGGCATGGCGATGCTGCACCGCTAAAGCATTCTTCAGGTTTCGCCGATAACTATTCTGGGCGTGCGCATGGGCATGCGCGTCGTTAACTCGTAGCCTATAGTGCTTGCACAGGCCGCCACTTCAGCGAGGGGCAGCCCCTTACCCCAAAGTACGACTGGGTCTCCAATCTGAACGTTGTCAAGATCTGAGACATCGACCGTTATCATATCCATAGAGACGCGGCCTGCCAGTGCAGCGCGCTGCCCATTCACCAGTACGGGAGTGCCGTTGGTGGCGAGTCGCGGATATCCGTCGCCATAACCAACCGTGACAGTTGCAATGCGAGAAGGGCGCTGGGCTTGCCAGCTTGCGCCATAGCCAACACTTTCGCCGGCTTCGACGTTGCGCACTGATACAACCGCCGAGGTCAGTGTCATAACAGGTCTCAGGTCGCGAGCATTGTCATGCGCTGTCGTCATTGGACTATTGCCGTACAACATATAGCCGGGCCTTACCCAGTCGTAGCGAGCGTCAGGCCATCCCAGCAGACCGGGAGAGTTCGCAGCGCTGCGATGGGCCTCCATAGATTGCGTGACGACATCAAATTCGTTTAGCTGTTGAGTCGTTTGATTCGACGAGAGGTCATCAGCACTGGCAAAGTGTGTATAGACGACCAGCGCATTGTTGCAGTTACTAGAGGCCTTTAAACGCTGGTAGAAGTTCTGTGCCAGGTTGGTCGCTACGCCAAGACGGTGCATGCCAGTATCGATCTTGAGCCAGCAGTTAATTGGCTCCGGCAGCTTCGCCTTTTCCAGCCAGACAAGCTGTTGTTCGTTTTCTATCGTGACCCAGAAATTTTGCTGTGCGGCTACCGCTAATTCGTGCGATTCGAATACACCCTCTAGGAGTAGGATCGGCGCGCGGACGCCTGCCTCGCGCAGCTCCATGGCCTCCTCGATGCAAGCTACTGCGAGAGCATCGACGCCTGCCTCCAGAGCTCGCGCAATAATGGGTGCGCCGTGCCCATATGCATTGGCTTTAACTACAGCCATCACCCGAGCCGGACCGGCCAGATTTCTAGCGATACCAAGATTGTGTCGCAGCGCTGCCAGATCGAGCTGAGCCTGGTTAGGTCTTGCCATCAGTAGTCGAATTTATGCTGCGTATAGAGAGTTTGCGCAGCAAGCCAAACATTGCCGACTTGGCCGTTTCCTACGGGTTGGCCATCGATTTCAATGACAGGTGCGATTTCTTTACTTGAGCTGGTAATCCAGACTTCGTCTGCCGCAAGCAATTCTGCTCGACTCACTTTGCGCTCCTCGACTGGTATTGAGCCGTTTTTGCGCAGTATGTCGAGCAACATGAGTCGAGTGATCCCGGGCAGCTTTTGGTAATCCAGTTCCGGTGTGGCAACCACACCATTCTTCACAATACACACATTGCAGGCTGCGGCCTCGGTAACATCGCCTTCGTTGTTATAGAGAATCGTTTCGTTGTTGCCTCGTGCATGGCCGTGCTGGTAATGCATGACGTTGCCGAGCAAGGCTGTCGACTTGATGTTGCAGCGTTTCCAGCGTAAATCTTCTGTTGTAGATACTTTGTACTGCGCAGCAAGCGCTTTGTCTGGTACGGGCGCCGCCGGGATTTCAAACGCGAATGCGTACACGGTAGGTGTGATGTTTTCGGGGTAGGCGTGATTGCGTTTGCTGTCCGCACCGCGACTGACGTGGAAGTAGATGCCCAGATCGCCGCCGCCGTTCCGTTCAATCAGTTGCATCGCAATGTTCCGCCATTCGTCGTGATCGACAGTTAGCTGAATTTCTATGGCATCAAGCCCTTCCTGCATGCGCTCCAGGTGCGGCCCGAAGCCCACAAGCTTGCCTTCGTATGAGGGCACAACCTCGTAGATCCCATCGCCAAACAGGAAACCCCGATCCATGGGCGAGATTTTGGCCTCACTCATGGGCATATAACTACCATTTAGATATACCGTATTCATATCTGTTGTCCGTCTATGAGTGCTGCTGATTCCATTTCCACAAAGCCGAGCAGACTTCGCAGTTCACTAATTAAATCGATGCCGTCGCTCGCTGGCAAGCCATCTTCAGTTAAGGTGTTGGCGCGTGTTACGCCATCAACGCTACCTTTATCCGACAGATACTGCAGAATAGTCAGCGGATTATGCTGTGCCAACAGATCCTGCTGATGCCAGCGAGACAGGAATGCGATCAAGCCGTAGGCGGCCCAATTAGAGACATCGGCTACCAATAGTTCATCACAGGTGGTGACGGATGCGTTGATATCGAGGCTCGCTATAGCGTGCGCAATATTCCCCATACCTATCTCGTTTCCGCCATCGCCGATAGCGATTGTGGGGCAAGTAGCCAGCTCCAGATACGTATCAAAAATACCGCAACGTGGCGAGATATCTTCACCGCGCATGTTGTAGTAGCGGCCGTCACTAGTCACTCCAGGGCGCTCAATAGAGATGATGGCCTCTGGCGACAGCTCTGTTAGCAAGTTCTGAGCTTCGATAGCAGCTGCACTGGCATCCGAGGCTGCCAGCGGCAGTATTCGATAGTCATCGGCTAGCGCCGCGGCGAGCGGTGAAGCACAGGCCAGCCAGCATGTGTTTCCTAAAAGTTCTAAAGCCTCATAGAGCGCCAGCGCGCCCACCGGTCCATCTGTTTCGAAAGTATCAGCAACGGGAAATCCCGTTCCGATGATGATATTGCCGCGAGCCAGGTTCAGGTGCCGGGCAGCGCGCAGGTAGTACCCGGGTGTTAAGGCGGCCTGCGCGTGCTGCATACTCCTGAGGTTGCGGGCAACCATCAGGTCTTCAATAATTTCGCTTATTTCCTGGTCAGTCATGGCGGGCACTCTCTTACGGGTTGCCGCAGGATAAAGCTGCTGGCCAGATGCAGCGCATTGTGGGCAGCGTGCGTGGAGATGGGCGTAAAGAACACTTTGCCGCCGGGGCGTAGCTGCGCCAGAGAGTGTGTGTCGAGTGATAGCGCCGACCCTATTTTGGGATAGCCGCCGATCGTCTGGCGATCATTCAGCAAGACGATAGGTTGTCCGTCGGCTGGAATTTGAATTGCGCCGTGGCAGATACCTTCGGACAGGATGCCCTGTATATCACAGTCAATTGCTGGACCCTCCAAACGATAACCCATGCGATCACAGCGGTCGGAAACCTCATAGGCATTGCTGAAAAATCGACGTTGCTGCAGGCGACTAAAACTCGATTGCTGATAGCCTGGAATGACACGAACAGTGACGGTGTCGTGGTAGCGCGGCTGATGTTCGGGCGGCAAATACTTACAGCGATGCTCTGTGACTGCTTTGCAGGGGAGTAAATCGCCGGCGTTAAGCTTGTCCCCGGTCAGCCCGCCAATGTGCTCGCGCACGACGGTTGCCGAGCTGCCAAACGACTGGGGTATATCAAACCCGCCTGCAACACCTAGGTAAGCTCGGCAGCCGGTAGTGGCAAACTCCAATGCGATAATCTCACCCGCTCGCACACGATGAGATCGCCATAGGTCTGCGTCGTGCCCGTTGATCGTTAGGGGAACGTCAGCGCCCGTGACACAAATATAGGTATCAACCTGCGCTTCGAGCTGCAGGCCGCCAAAACTGATCTCGACCAACGCGCTGCCGGGGGTGTTTCCCAGCAACCTGTTGCACATGGCGAACGCGCCCCCATCTAATGGACCGCCTGTGGTCAGCCCGATATTGTGCCTGCCGTAGCGACCGCCATCCTGAATCAGGCTGAGTAATCCTGGCTGGGCGACGCGCATACTCATGACAATTCGCCCCCAAGGGCTAAAAACTGATCGCGATCGACTGCCTTGAAGCTGACGATATCCCCAACTGCTACCGGCATTGTAGGCTCGCTAGCGGGGTCAAACATACGTTGTGGACACAGACCAATCAGGTTCCATCCCCCAGGGCTTATGGCCGGATAAACCGCCGTTTGTCTGTCGGCGATAGCGACAGCACCCCGTGGTACCCGTTGACGGGGAGTGCTTAGCCGCGGCGCAGCGATGCGTTCATCTACTTCACCCAGATAAGCAAAGCCGGGTGCAAAGCCGATGGCATACACCCGATATTCCTGTTCGCTGTGAATACGAATGACGTCCTCTGGTGTCAGTCCTTTGCTGGTGGCCAGTGCCACTAAATCCTCACCGCTCTCGGCCGAGTAGTAGACAGGCAGCGTAATACGATTCCCGTGCGACAGGCTGTCACCGACCTCGCTCAGCGTGCGTAGTACCGACCTGATCGCCTGATGTACATGGAAGTGATCTGTTTGCAGTGGATCGTAGATCACCAACAACGATGCGTAGGATGGCACAAGGTCAATCAAGGCATCGCCTAGCGCGCGCGTAATCTCCATCGCCGCTGATTGAACGCGCGCGGACACCTCGGGGCTGGTGCTGTCGCCCAAGTATACAATCAGTGAGTTCTCTCCGGCGCTATGAATCTCTACAGTCATAGACTAGCGTCGACCAGCGCCCGGATATCGCGAATCGCGGCTACACCCTCCGGGTTATCTCCATGCACGCAGAGCGTGTCTACCTGCAGCTCAAGTTCGCGGCCTGTTGCTGTTGTAATCGTGCCCTGCGTGCAGAGCTGAGATACTTGTTCCAGCATCTTTTCGCGCGTATGCACGGCGCCGGGCTGGGTTCGCGAGAGAAGGCGGCCATTATCGTCATAACAGCGATCCGCAAATGCCTCAAATAGTAGTTGAACACCGGCTGTACCTGCTTCTTGTTTGTGCAGTGGGGCATCTGGTGTTGCCTGTAGCATAAGCGCGACAGGAGAATGGTAGCAGGCGATTGCTTCCATAACCGCTTTGCGAACGTCGTCCTTAGCCATCATGTCGTTATATAGCGCGCCGTGGGGTTTTACATAGTCCAATTGCAATTCGTGGTTGGCGGCCATGCCTTGTAGCGCTGCTACCTGGTAGTGAACGTTCGATACGATCTCATCTGAACTGAGATTCATTGAACGTCGACCGAAGCCCGCCAGATCTGGATAAGAGGGGTGCGCGCCGATGCGGACATGGTGTGCTTTGGCCAGCGCCAGAGTCTTGTGCATGGTTACAGGGTCGCCTGCGTGAAAACCACAGGCGATGTTGGCTTGATCGATATGCGGCATGACCTGCTCGTCCAGCCCCATTGTCCAGCTGCCGTAACTCTCTCCCAGGTCGCAATTTAGTAACATCAACGTTGCTCCTTTTACATGACTGCCAGGTGACTGTTGCGCAGATCGGTCACTAGCATGCAGCCAGGACTGTGCGTGATCGCAAAAGGCAAGCGCGCGTTTTCCAATGCTACCTGTGGCGTCACGCCGCAGGCCCAGAACACGGGCAGCTCATCGTCGCCAATAGGCACCGGGTCGCCATAGTCGGGCGCTGCCAGATCCTCTATCCCGATAATTGCAGGGTCACCCAGGTGGATAGGGGCGCCATGCACGGAGGGAAAGCGTGTACAAATCTGCACAGCACGAATCGCATCAGCCGCTTTGAAAGGACGCATACTCACTACCATATCTCCCGTAAAGGGCCCCGATGACGTGCAGGAAATATTGGTGCGATACATGGGAACGTTCACGCCCTGTGAAATGTTTCTTACCTCCAGCCCGTCCGCTATTAATGCTTCCTCAAACGAGAAAGAGCAACCCAGCGCGAAGGTTACAAGATCATCGCGCCAGAGTGATGTTATGTCGGCAGTTTCTGTGTCTAGTTTGCCATCGCGGAACACGCGGTAGCGTGGCACGTCAGTCCGTATATCGACATTCCCCAAAAGTGTTAAAGCAGGATCCCCTGGCGCCTGACTACTGGCAATCAGTGGGCAGGGTTTGGGGTTGAGCTGGCAGAATCGTAGAAAGTCGTTAGCTTCGGACTCAGGCAATATCACTATATTGCACTGCACATAGCCTGGTGCCAGCCCAGAGGTATTACCTGTGTGGCGACCTTCGGCAATAGCTTGTCTGAGTTGGGTTGGAGAGTCTGGCTCGCTCATTAGAATCCTTTTTCAAGATCGATCACTATAAGTAGGACGACACCGTTTACAAACACCGGCAGATGACATCAGTGTGGCATAAAAAGGGCGTTATGCGAGTTCAATCAGGCATTGTCAGGCTACCCCTGCACCTCTTATAGTGACGTGATAACTACGTCAAATAACAGGAACAGATCATGCCGCATCCTAGTGTTACAGCGCAAACCTACCCTCACAAGCCTGCCATCATTATGGGCAACTCTGGCGAGATCGTGACTTACCAGCAGCTTGATGAGCGTTCCAATCAAGGCGCGCAACTGTTTAGGTCGCTGGGATTGAAAACCGGAGATCATATTGGTCTGATGCTGGAGAATAGCCGGCAATTTCTCGAAATCTGCTACGCCGCACAACGTAGTGGTTTGATTTACACGCCCATCAGTACGCACTTAAAGCGTGATGAAACTGCCTATATTCTGGAAAACTGCGGTGCGAAGTTGTTTATCGGCTCTGCCAAATTGGCTGACGTAGCACAGGAAATTGTGGGCAGCAGTTCAGCAATAGAGCACTTTTACATGGTGGGTGGCATCCGGTCTGGCTTTGAGTCCTGGGAAGAGGCAACAGATGAGCAACCCGAGACGCCCATAGCCGACCAGAGTAATGGCGCTCCTATGCTGTATTCCTCGGGTACGACGGGTCAGCCAAAAGGGATTTTTATCCCGCCGACTGATACCGATATCAACACCCCCCACCCGCTGGCTCAGACGCTGGGGCTCCTATTCGGTTTTGGCGAGGAAACAGTCTATCTGTCTCCAGCGCCGCTTTACCATGCAGCGCCGCTGCATTACAACATGATGAACATCTATCAGGGCGGTACCTCAGTCATTATGGATCGCTTTGATCCCGAGATGGCACTCAAGCTTATCGAGGAACATCGTGCGACTCACAGTCAGTGGGTCCCCATTATGTTTATTCGCATGCTCAAGTTACCGGAGGAGGTGCGCAATCGCTATGACGTTAGCTCCATGCAATTTGCTATTCATGCTGCCGCTCCATGTCCTGTTGATACCAAGCAGAAAATGATTGAGTGGTGGGGAGAGGTGATTGTCGAGTACTACGCCTCCAGCGAGTCGATTGGTTTCACGATGATCGACTCGGCGAATTGGCTTACGCACAAGGGTTCGGTGGGCCCGTGTTTATCCGGTACATTGCATATTCTTGATGATGACGGCAACGAATTGCCCGTGGGTGAGATTGGAACGGTGTACTTTAGCGGCGAGGGTGTGAGGTTTAAATATCACAACGAGCCTGAAAAAACGGCGGGCGCTTTTAACGAGAAAGGTTGGGCGACAATGGGCGATGTGGGTTATGTCGACGAAGATGGTTACCTCTATCTAACCGACCGGAAAAATTTCATGATCATCAGTGGTGGCGTCAACATCTATCCGCAGGAAATCGAAAATTTGCTGATAACCCATGACAAAGTGGCAGACGTTGCGGTTTTTGGTATCCCTCACGAGGAGTTTGGTGAGGAGGTCAAGGCGGTCATCGAGCCTATGAATTGGGTGGATGCGACTGATGAGGTTGCTATTGAATTGATGGAGTGGCTGCGAGAGAGGCTCTCTACGGTGAAGCTTCCACGCTCGATGGACTTTCATGAGAAATTGCCGCGAATGGATAATGGCAAGCTCTACAAGCGGCATCTTGTGGAGGAGTACAGAGGGGCTGCGCGCGCCGATGAGGGTCCCGGCGATTGAGCTGATCTTGAATAGAGTCAGGGCCTGCATACTGGCATTGAGTCTGGTAGTACCAGCTGCTGGTGCGGCGGTGAGTTCAACAGAGCGTGGCTTTCGCACCGACTACGCTCCGGTTGATGTTCTTTACAGTCAGATACAGCAGACGGGCGATGGGATATCACCTGTACTGAGCATTGACCATGCGAGGTTGGCCGCGCAGGAAGGCGTTCTGACCATGGCGCCGTCCAGAGTCGCAATCTTTAGTAACCCTGCGGTGAATACTGCGTTGATGCAAGCCAATCCGCTGGTAGGCCTGGAACTTCCCTACCGCGTACTGGCCTATGCCGATGGCGGTAGTTCCCGTGCGATCTATGCCGATGGAAGCTATCTGCGACAGCGCTATGCGCTTGATGATGCGGTGTCGACACAAGCTTATGACGATGAGCTTACAGCCAGCGTTGCGCAAATCGACGGCCGACAGCAGCTCCGCTTGGCAGGTGACAGGATTGAGGCGGGTGCTGGCATCATCTCGCTCGAATCCCAATACGACTTCGGCACGACCCTTGCGCGGATTGAGCGGGCGATACGTGCTCAAGCTGATACGGTCTGGTTTGGCCAGGTAGATTTTGCGCAAGACGCACAAGCGCTTGAGCAAACTATCTTGCCTGCTACGTTGCAGCTATTTGGCGGCCCGGCGCCCGGGGGAGTTGCCATGACCGATTATCCGCAATTGGGCTTGAATGCCTTTTGCCAGAAGGTACTTGTTTTACAGGACGAAAGCGGTCGTGTATCTGTGCACTTAAACGATATTGAGGCGCTCGCTCGGCTGCAATACGGATCCAGTAGCAAGCCGCATGAGATAATCAACAACCGCTTGGTAGCGACGCTAAGTGGTGCGATTAGCCTGTAGAGCGAATGCCTGCGAAGTAGGTTTAACCCGTGCTTGACCATGTTCCTTTCTCTATGTTACCCCGCAAAAATAAAGCGCTGGGAGTTGTTTTCCAGTTGCTTTATGCTTAAGGATTAGCAGTAGTCATTAGTGTTTTGTTGAGGTGCCCCAGTTGAAGAATCCCAGGAAGTTGAAGCGGCTACAGCGCGATATGGACAATGCCGAAAGCTACGAGAAGTGGTGTGAAGCGGCTATTGCTCACGACGACGCCTCCGGCCAAAAGCGCTGGCGTGAGGTGGATCAGACAAGCCAGTATGACTACTCTCAGATAAGACTCCGCCTGGACCGACTTCGAAGTCTGCGGGCGCGCCACGATTATCAAGGACTCATGTTTACGCTAAATGAGGGTATCCACGGCAACATGGGAGGCATGGGCCGGAGCAGTTTGTATCGTCGGGCGAAGTTTGGCACCAAGTTACTTATTGAACAGTATATCGACGAGGTCGATGATTCGCTGCGCTACATTGCGGAGCTGGAGTCAGATCAGGTTAGTATTCAGGAGAAGCTGGACTTTTTCTATCGCGCAAACATCTGTTTCGGAAGATCCGCGCTTATGCTCAGCGGTGGGGGAGTGCTCGGCTTTTACCATCTGGGCGTAGTTAAGGCGTTGCTGGAGCAGGACTTGCTGCCACGTGTTATTTCCGGTTCTAGCGCTGGTTCTATCGTCGCGGGCGTGCTGGGTACCCATACCAATAAGCAGTTGGAAAAATTCTACGATCCCGCCAATGTCCATTTTGAGGCAGAACGTGAGGCTAGTGTATTTTCTCGAATGTTTTTGGGGTCTAATCCGCAGATTGATGTTGCCGACCTTGAAAAAATTATTGCCCGACTTGTTCCCAACCTCACGTTTCAGGAAGCCTACGAGAAAACAGGGCGCCAGATCAGCATTACTGTAGCCCCTGCAGAGCCACATCAGAGGTCACGACTGCTTAATGCCATTACATCACCCAATGTCTTTGTCCGATCGGCTGTGTTGGCTTCCAGTGCCGTTCCAGGGGTGTTTCCAGCCGTAATGTTGATGGCCAAGAACGTTCATGGCGAAGCGCAACCTTATCTGCCTACACGAAAGTGGGTAGACGGTTCAATTGCGGATGACCTTCCAGCCAAGCGCTTGTCGCGGCTCTATAGCGCGAATCACTACATTGTGAGCATGGTTAACCCAATAGCAACACCCTTTCTGCGCAATGATCGAGAGCGTGGCAAGTTATCTGCTGCACTGGGTAGTCTCGGAATCGGTGTGGGTCGCGAGCTACTCAACTTTTATCGCGGCGTATCCCAACGACAAGGGGATAACTGGCCCAGGTTTAATATGCTGCTGCACGGTGTGCATGCGTTAATGGATCAGGAATATAGTGGTGATATCAATATTGTTCCCAGCTTTCGCTGGTATAACCCTACCAAGCTACTTTCGCACCTGTCTGAAGGTGAGCTGATGAAACTTATGGAGGGAGGGGAGGCATCCGCGTATCCCAACCTGGAGTCGATTCGGCTGTGCACCAAAATCTCAAGGACTATGGAAGAAATTT
This sequence comes from Halioglobus sp., assembly GCA_039990395.1. Taxonomy (GTDB): domain Bacteria; phylum Pseudomonadota; class Gammaproteobacteria; order Pseudomonadales; family Halieaceae; genus CALINF01. The sequence goes on along the minus strand of JBDXFZ010000146.1, from coordinate 1,430,396 downwards.
TGCATCGTTTCGAATACGGCGACTTACGTCCCAGCGACAACGAATTTTATCGACCGCGTTCCTCAAGGCGGCGTCCTCCGCCTACCAAAGAAGACCTGAAGAAGCTCAAGAAAAGGGCCTCTGACAAGGCATCAGCAACGCCAGCAGTAGAGAGGAAAGCGCCTAAAAAGGCTGCCAAGAAAACGACTGGTGCGGCAAAACAACCTGCGAAAAAGAAGTCGGCAACCAGGCGTCGTACGACTAAAATCTCAGGCGATTCAGGAGAGCCTCGCAAGGCGGCCTGAGTTTACGGAAGCAAACAGTGCGCTGGCAGATTTGCCAACAGCAGTAAGAATAAAGGGGCTTTGCAGCCCCTTTGTTTTTTATAGCGAAGGCTAAACGCGTTCTATGATGATGGCGGGCGCCATACCTCCAGCAGCGCACATTGTCACGAGGCCAAATTGCTTGTCCTGCCGCTCCAATTCATCCAGCATGGTGCCGATCAATACCGACCCAGTAGCACCAATAGGGTGACCCAGCGCCATAGCGCCGCCGTTAACGTTTACCTTGTCACGATCCAGGTTTAGGTCGCGGATAAACTTCTCTGCCACCACCGAGAAGGCCTCATTGATCTCGAACAAATCGATATCGCCCACGGACATGCCGGCTTTTGCCAGAACCTTATGCGCGGCGGGCACTGGTGCGTTTAACATCAGGGTAGGAGAGTCGCCAATATTGGACATTGCCACGATGCGCGCCCGTGGTTTCATGCCCTGAGCTTTTGCGTAGTCGGGTGACGCCAGCAAAATAGCCGCGGCACCATCTACAACGCCAGAGGAGTTGCCGGCATGGTGAACGTGATTGATTTTCAAGTCGGGGTATTTCTTGGCAATCAGCCCACGAAAAGTTGTTCCCGCTTCATCGAGCGGATAGTCTGCCAACGCTTCAAAAGAAGGCTTCAATTCGCCTAGCGACTCCAACGTTGTGTTGGGCCGTGGGAACTCCTCATGGTCAAGTGCCAAGGTGCCGTCGAGTTTGTAAACCGGCACCAGGCTTTTGTCGAAATGACCATTGGCGATTGCGTTAGCAGCCCGTTGCTGCGATACCACAGCAAGCTGATCAACTGCTTCGCGATCGATCCCTTCCAGCGTTGCGATTGCGTCTGCGCACACACCTTGGTGCGGCTGCGGGTGCATCTCGCGCAGGTGCAGGTTGTCGCTATCAATGAAAGGCGACTGGTTCGGGTCCTGGCCGAAGGTCGACATCATCTCGCATCCGCCGCCTATCACCAGGTCTTCCATTCCCGACATAATGCTTGCCGCCGCGATGTTGACCGCCGTAATGCCCGAGCCACAAAAGCGATCCAGCGTTACGCCGGAGGAGCGAGTGTCGTAGCCTGCGTCCAACGCAGACATGCGGGCGAGGTCACCACCTTGCTGACCACGTTGGGAGCTAGTGCCGAAGATAATGTCATCGACTTCTGCTGTGTTTACGTCATTGCGTTCGGCGAGTGCCTTGAGCACTGTGGAACCCAGATGCTGTGGATGCTCGTCTGCGAGAGCGCCTTTGCCTTTCTTGCCAATACCGCGCGGTGTGCGGCAGGCGTCTATGATCCATGCTTCAGCCATTGGTAATCTCCTATTTTCCTTGCCAGTTGGGTGCGCGCTTCTCTGCAAACGCGGTCGCACCTTCGATAGCATCATGTGATGTGAACACCGGATTGACTATCTCAGCCTGTTTGGCGAACATCTCGTCACTGCTCCAGTCCTGCGCGGACGACACTGCTTTGAGGCTGGCAGCTACGGCAAGCGGTCCGTTTGCCGCAATTTTGGCCGCTAGTGCCTTGGCGGCGTCCAGTGCGGTACCAGAAGCAACAACCTGGTTGATCAAGCCCAGTTCATAGGCCCGTTGCGAAGAAATAAAGTCACCGGTAAGTGCAAGCTCCATGGCAATGCGTGGAGAGATCTGTCTGGGCAGTTTTACCAGACCGCCGGCAGCCGCTGCGAGACCGCGCTTAACTTCGGGGATGCCGAACATGGAGTCATCCGCGGCAACAATCATGTCGCAGGAGATCGCCAGTTCAAAGCCGCCTGCAAGTGCATAACCCTCAACGGCAGCGATGATCGGCTTTGACGAGCGATACTCTGTCAGGCCGGCAAATCCGCGACCCTCAACAAAGGGTGTCTCACCCGTTACAAATGCTTTCAGATCCATACCCGAACAAAAGGTACCGCCCGCGCCGGTCAAGATAGCAACGCGCAGTGAATCATTGCTTTCCAGTTCGTCCATTGCTGCGGCAACTTGATCAGAGAGCGCCTTGTTCGCTGCGTTTTTTGCTTTGGGCCTATTGAGCGTGATTGTTAAAATGCCATCTTCCTGGCTAGTCAATACTTCATCTGTCATGCTGATTCTCCGGTTTATGATGCGTTGATAAATTTGAGGCCAAACTCAGCGAGTACGCCGACCATGTCGCCCCGTGATTTGGCCTCAGCGCTGGAGGCAGTGCCGATCAGCGCCCGTTTTTTGATGCCCTGCAAGATCGCTGCGAGGCGAAAAAAGCAAAACACTAGATAGAAATCCCAATTATCTATTCGATCGCGGCCAGTGCGCTCGCAATAGCGCGCCACGTAAGCATTGTCACTCGGAATAGCCAGCTGCTCACGGTCGACACCCATCAGACCTCGCAAGCCCTCGCTACCGCCGGGCAGTTGCCAAGCCATGACTTGATAGGCCAGGTCTGCAAGGGGGTGTCCCAAGGTGGAGAGTTCCCAGTCGAGAACCGCGATGATGCGAGGTTCTGTGGGGTGAAACATGAGATTGTCGAGGCGGTAATCTCCGTGCACGAGGCTAACGATGCCGTCATCTTCTGGCATGTTTGCCGGTAGCCAGCTGATCAGGGTCTCCATGGACTCGTTAAGCTCAGTCTCGGAGGCTCGGTATTGTTTGATCCAGCGATTGATCTGGCGTTCAAAATAGTTGCCGGGTCTGCCGTAGTCACTCAGGCCTACCTGGTCGACATTGACCTCGTGCAGTGCTGCCAGCACGCGATTCATATCGTCGTAAATGGCCACCCGTTCGCTGTTATCGCTTATCTCAGGAATGCGCGGGTCCCAGAATACTCGGCCCTCCAAACATTCCATAATGTAGAACATCGAGCCGATAACATTGTCGTCTTCACACAGAAGGTAAGTCTTTGGGACCGGCACGTCGGTGTCTTGTAGGGCGCTGATCACGCGAAATTCTCGATCAACTGCGTGTGCCGAGGCTAGTAGCTCACCCGGTGGCTTGCGACGCAGAACATAAGAACGCTCACCGCTGGTGAGTTTGAATGTAGGGTTGGACTGTCCCCCAGGAAACTTTTCTGCCGCAAGATTGCCCTCGAAACCCTCGAGGTTGGCGGCCAAATAATTGGACAAGCTGGCTATATCCAGATTTTGAGTGCTCATGGGTTCGAGTCTGTTCCTCTATAGGCGATGGCTGAGGCAGTCTGTGTGTTGCGCCAGAGTGAGGCAATGGCGCGCCACAACAAAAAAATAGACCCCAGGTGACAGTAATGCAACTCGTGCGACTAGCAGTTGAGCTGGCTGCACCGTGACGCTATCCTTCCTCGTCAATAAAAAAAATACCTAGGAGTTTGATGTGTACAGCGAGCTGAAGGAAGTGTGGCAGGAGTTAACCTCCGCCGGTCAGATGTTTGAAGTGACCACTCAGGAAGTCAGGGGAGTACCCACACGCTGTTTTACGCATGCGCCGGGGTCGTTGCGTGATCTCTGGTTAAGCTCTGCTGGTCATGGCGACAGTGACTACCTGGTTTATCAGGAAGAGCGCTGTACCTACGCGCAGGCCCATGACTATGTGGCCTCGATCGCCAATTGGCTGAAATCACAGGGTGTAGAGCCCGGTGATCGGGTTGCCATAGCCATGCGAAATTACCCGGAGTGGATGCTGGCGTACTGGGCTATTACCTCGATGGGAGCCGCAGTCGTTGGTATGAACGCTTGGTGGGTTCCGCATGAAATGCAATACGGACTCGAGGATTCTGCGCCTAAGGTGTTGATCTGCGATCACGAGCGATTGGTGCGCTTTGAGGAGATACGCTCAGAGTTTCCCGACATGATCGTTGCCGCGGTACGAATGGAGAAAGAGGTGCCTGATTGGGCCATCGACTGGGTGGAGGTGATCAATGCACCGTCCGAACTGCCCGACGTATCGATCGACCCAGACGATGACGCCTGTATTTTTTATACCTCGGGCACAACGGGGCGCCCTAAAGGGGCGCAGCTCACCCACCGTGGTTGCGTTGCCAACGTGATGAACCTGGGTTTTATCAATGCCGCACAACCCATGGCGTTAGCCCGTGCCGCCGGACAGGCCCCAGATCCGGATGCCAAGCCAGCGAACCCGGTAGCAGCGATGGTTGCAACGCCTCTTTTTCACGTTACCGCCAATAACTGTGTTGCTCAGGCAACAACAGTCGCCGGCGGCAAGCTGGTGCATATGTATAAGTGGGACCCTGCCGAGGCATTGCGGTTGATCGAGCGCGAGCGCATTACAACGTTCAGCGCGGTTCCAATGATGACCCGGGAAATTTTGATGCATCCTGACTTTGAGAAAACTGATACGTCATCAGTGCTGGCTATGGGTGGGGGTGGTGCAGCCATGCAGCCAGACCTGGTAGAGAAAGTCGGTCAATCCACAGAGAATGTGCGTCCCAGTACCGGATATGGCATGACTGAAACCTGTGGAATTATTGCTGCAGTTGCTTCTGACTTCTTCCTCGATAAGCCGGCAAGCTGCGGCCCAGTCATGCCGACGTTTGAAGCCAAATGTGTCAACGACAAAGGCGAAGCGCTGCCAGCAGGTGAAGTGGGTGAGTTATGGGTGCGTGGCTCACCGGTTATTAAAGGTTACTTGAATCGAGCAGATGCGACAGCTGAGTCCATCACAGACGGGTGGCTGCATACCGGAGACGTGGCCTACCTGGATGAGGATGGATTTTTGTTTCTCGTAGACCGTGCCAAAGACATGGTGCTGCGAGGAGGAGAGAATGTCTATTGCGCGGAAGTGGAAAACGCTATCTTCTCGCATGACGCAGTCGCCGAGTGCATTGTATTCTCTGTGCCCGATGATCGCCTAGGGGAAGAAGTGGGCGCTGCTATCTATATAAAAGCTGGCAGCGACCTTGATTCAGACACCATACGCGCCCAGTGCAAGGCAGTACTCTCTTCCTATAAAATACCTCGCTACATCTGGTTCGTGAGTGAGCCGCTGCCGCGTAACGCCAACGGCAAGTTTGTGAAGCGTGAAGTTAGCTCAGTGCTCAAGGTTGAAGACGCTACGTAGCGCTCTCGTTGTTGGTTAGCTTTCGACGAACGCCCGCTCAATCACGTAGTGGGCAGCGTCTCCGCGGCGTGATTCAGCAAACCCGCGCGCGTCCAGTACTGCGCCCATATCCTTGAGCATGCTGGGGCTGCCACACAGCATAAAGCGATCGTCTGAAGTATTTACAGGAGGTAAACCCAGATCTAGAGGCAAAGTATCGTTGGCCAACAGATCGGTGATACGCCCTGTGTGCTTGAACGGCTCACGAGTGACGGTGGGGTAGTACAGGAGTTTGTCTCGCACGCTCTCACCGAGGTATTCATTATTGGGCAGTGCGTCGCTAATCAGTTCCTGATAGGCCAGTTCATTAATGTGTCTACAGCCGTGTACCAGAATCACCTTATCGAACGCATCGTAGATGTCTGGATCTTTAATGATGCTGAGAAAGGGCGCGAGACCGGTGCCAGTAGCGAGCAAGTACAGGTGTTTGCCGGGTAACAAGTGGTCCATGACCAACGTGCCTGTTGCTTTGCTGTTAACCAATACTTCATCACCGACTTTGATGTGTTGGAGCTTGGATGTCAGAGGTCCATCGTTAACCTTGATGCTGAAGAATTCCAGCTCTTCCTCATGGTTGGCACTGGCCATGCTATAGGCGCGCAGCAGTGGGCGCTCCTGATGCTCAATGCCAATCATGGTGAAGTGTCCGTTTTTGAAACGAAAGCCCTGGTCTCGCGTTGTCTTGAAACTAAACAAGCGGTCGGTCCAGTGGTGAACTTCCGTGACTTGTTCGCGCATCAGATGTGCCATGATTTACCCTAATCCAGTACTGCTAAGTGAGATGGCAGGGTACTCACAACTTCAATATTGGTAAAATGGTTAATGAAGATATACTATATCTATAATATCGATAAAGGGGCAGCTTGTGCGTTACACGCTTCGGCAGTTGGAGGTATTCCTCGCTACCGCCCGGTTTGAAAACGTGAGTCGAGCGGCTCAGTTGCTGGCAATGTCTCAGTCTGCTGCCAGCGGGGCGCTTGCGGAATTGGAATCGCAGTTCGACGTGCAGCTCTTTGAAAGGCACGGTAAGCGACTGCGGCTTAGTGAACTTGGGCACCAGCTCAGAACGCAGGCGCAATCGGTACTTGATCAGGCTCAAGCGCTGCAAGATGGCCTCGTGCAGGGTGAAAAGGTGGGTGCCTTGCGTGTTGGCGCGACGCTCACCATCGGTAATTATCTCGCGGTTCCCATGATTGCCCAGTTTCGGCAACTCTACCCCAACGCTCAGGTGCGGTTGTCGGTGGCGAACACACAGGCGATTGCGGATGCAGTCGCTAACTTCGATCTTGATGTGGGCCTCGTAGAAGGCGAGCTGAATCGGGCTGAACTAAAGGTGCAGCGCTGGCGTCAGGATGAGCTTGTCGTGTTTACATCACCCAATCACTCCTGGAGTGGTCTCAAACAGGTTTCCGATGAACAGTTGTTGGCGCAGCACTGGATTGTCCGTGAACCCGGATCAGGCACACGCCAGGCATTCGACCGTGCGATGCACGGCATTTTGCCGCTGCTGGATATCGGCATGGAGCTTCAACATACAGAGGCAATCAAGCGAGCGGTGGAGTCGCAGCTTGGCGTCGGCTGCTTGTCTCGTATCAGCCTGACCGACGCCTTTAAACGAGGATCCCTCGTGCCTGTCGCTGTGCCGCAGCGTGACTTTGGTCGTCAATTGAATATTATTACGCACAGAGAAAAGCATCACAGCGTGGCCCTAACCCAGTGGCTGCGCTGCTGCTTCGAAGAGTGGTCTGTAGTTCAGGAGCCAAATTGATAGAGCCTATAGGATTGGAAAGGCAGGCTGAGATACGGAGTGAGACAGAGCGGTATATCGCGCGCGCGGCTCAGCTGCTGGAGTACCCGTTTTCCAGCATACCCGTACATTTTGATTTGACTGGTACGACCGCTGGGATGTTCAGGGTGTCCGGCGATCAGTGCTGCATTCGCTACAACCCGTGGATATTCGCTAAGTACTTCCACGAAAACATGACCGGCACTGTGCCTCATGAAGTGGCGCACTATATCGTTCACGTGTTGTTTCCACGCAAGCGTACCAAACCTCACGGCGCTGAGTGGCAGGCAGTGATGTCGGTATTTGATGCAGACCCGGGTGTCACCTTTGATCTGGATTTAAGCGGCGTGCCTCAGCGACGACAACGCAGCCATCCCTACAACTGTGGCTGCCAGGAGCACGCAGTTTCAACGACTCGGCACAACAGAATGCAAAAGCGTCGAATCGTCTATCTGTGCCGGCAGTGCAACGGTCCGTTACGCTATGTCGACGCATTAAGTATCGACTGACATCTCAATTCCGCTAAACAGGTTTTTTTCGTCGTTAGTATCGCTCAGTTCAATGACGGCACGGTCAGCTTCTAGCTGAAGCTCTGTGACTAAATGTCGCTTGGCACTTGCTGCGCGTTCACTTGCCAGTGCCTTAAGAGCCTCTTCAGGCACGACTATCGAGCCCCTGATCGCAGCTTCTTGCTGTGTAGCGGTAAGCTCCTCCGCCGTCTCTGTAGAAGAGTCTGCTGCTCCCAACGTGTTGAAGCGGGTTCGGATTGCGCTCTTCCATGCGTCACCTCGCTCGTCGATCTGCTGCTGAGAGATACCTTCATCGAGTAGCGATTGTTGTAACTGTCGCGCAGCCAACTTGTCGCGGTCCGCGCTGGGGTGGAGCCTGCCAGTGATCACAAGTTTTAGCTCGGGACGCTGGCTCATTGCGTCTGCTAAAGTGGCGAGCTTAGCCTTGGCTGCGTCATCGGGTTCAGACAAGCCAGACGGATACGTTACTGTCTGCAGGTCGTCATCTGACCCAACCAGGTTTGCTAGCAAGGTGAACGGGGCTGTGACAGCTTTGGTAATCAGGTTCACAATCGCCCCGGCGATGACGCTGCCAATGGAAAATTTGGGATCGTCGACATCCCCACTCACCGGTACGGCAAGATCGATGACACCGTTGCTATCTGTTAGCAGCGCCAACGCCAGTTGAATCGGTAGGTCCACGGCCTTGTCCGACTCCACGCGATCTCCCAGTTTGAGCTGACTGATGATAATGCTGTTGTTGCCTGCAAGCTGGTTATTTTCCAGGCCGTATGTCACATCAAGATTCAGCAGTCCTCTGTCGATAGCATAGCCTGCATAGGTGCTGGAGTAGGGGGTAAGACGTGCCAGGTCAACCCCGTCGAATGTCAATCTGAGATCAACGGCCGGTGCCTCAAGAAACGGCTGCGCCGACCCATTCAGCACCACTGGCGCATAACCGTCCACAGAGCCCTCCAGATCGACATTAACTTTGCTATTGGGATTTGTAGAAACGCCAGTAATCTCTCCCGTTAGCTCCCCGATCACAGTACGGAACCTGATTGGCAGAGATTCATCCATAAAGTCCAACGCGCTGTCCGCTACTTGAATGCTCGGAATGTTGACTTCCCAGGTTGGCGCATTGGGGTCTGGTGGTGGCTCACTTGCAGCTTCAGCAGCCAATTCCTCCTGAACCAAGTTCTGGGTATTGATGGAGCCATCTTCCTTTATATGCAGCCGGCCGGAATAGTTCTGCAGATACAGCTCCTGCATATTCACTGTGCGGGCGGGTATATCGATGATCAGATTTTGCCAGCTCAACTTCTGCCAGCCGCTTATCGAGTTTTCTTCTTCGCGTATCACAACTGTGAGCTCCCCGATGTTTCCATCCAGAGCGACTTGCTGAGGAAGAAACTCTGAGAGTGTGACATTTCCTTCGATGGCCGTGGCGCCACCAACGATTGTCGCGTTCAGTACTGTGGGCAAGTTTGGAGTGAATCGATCCAGTTTGAAGTTCTCCAACGCGTAGTTAAATGCACCGACGCCGTCGGCTAGTGCGATTGACCCATCGAATCGAAGGTTGGCTTCTTTGTTAATCGTGAGCCCACCATCGACACGTGTGTCGCCTGCCGGTGGCCATTGAAGTGCAGAAGTAGAGACGTTGATATCAGACACCCGGGTCTTTGACGGCTCGGTATAAGGGGTGTCCATTGTTACGCTGCTATTTTTCACCTGTGCCTGCTTCAGGCGCAGAGACCACGGCGCGCTTTCTTCTTCAGTTGTTGGAGGAGGAGCGGATGCCTCTGGGAATGAAACCACCATCATCTTCGCGAGGCTGGGTTCGTCGTCGGTAAGTGTGCCGCCCAGAGCGAGTCCATCAACGGTTAACCCAGCGGCGGTTACGGACTGTTGCTGCGAATCGAGAGTAACCCTGTTGATGCCAAGCGCTGTGAGATTAATAAAGGTGTCGGGGAGGGTTGCTGGCTCCTGTGGCGTCACGCGCAGGTCCGTAAGTGCAACCTCAGCGTCGTTTATAGAGTAGGCGAGCTCATCGGCCCAATTGATACTGTAATCACCCGCGACCGCGAGCCGCCCATCCATTACTTCAAACGCAGCCCACGGCTCAATGAAGCGCCAGGCGTTGCGCACAGAAACGTTGGACAGCTCGAGGCGACCGCTGCTGGTGGCGTCGGGCAATGAGACCAAGCCCTCCCAGCTCAGTTTGCCACCTGCTTCTGCTGTGGCTTCAAGCTGATACGGACGACCCTCTGCGATTATTGTTGAAAGGCTTGATACAGAAAATTGTAAGCCCCGCAGTTCAGTTGTGTAAGGCTTCACTCGCGTTTCATCGGTGTAGCGCAACGAATTGGCACTAAATTTCAGTGACGAAATTGTCACTCCGGGCACGGCGCCCCTGGCTGGTTCTTCCACCTCTTCTGTGTTGTTGCCTGCCAAATCAGCAATGTTGAGCTCGCCAGATGGCAGAAGTCGCAGTCCTGCCGATAGTTCCTGGAGCGCCAGTCGATCGAGCACCCAGCCACGGCGCCATAGGCTGGCGGTAGACAAGTTGACTTCTGCTAACCCAAACGAGAGAAAATCATCACCATTGGGCTCGGAAAGCTTTACTTGTTGAGCGCGCAGCGCAAATGTGAAGGGGTTAAACACCACAAGTTCTGACCGCAGTTGGCGCCCATACTCTCGCTCAACCCACCAGGCGGGCAGAGTGTTGAGCAACGGCAGAATGAGCAAAAAAGTCAGGCCAAGATAAATGGCATAGCCATAGCCAAGATAGCGAAGAAAGCGTTTCACGAAAATCCCGAACCGGAGTATTTGAGTGGGTGAGTGTAGACTATAGCCAAACTCTGAGTCGATATGCACTGGTAAGAAAGCGCTGCGTTTCCGTCCGCCCGGTCCCTATCTGGGCGTAACCTGCAGTTTTAGATGGTTGTGGCACGACAAATCTTGCAGCGACCAGGTACCCAATATGGGTCTGTACTTTATGTTATAGGCTCCTGCTTGTTTTGGAGACTCCATCCATGGCGCGAAGCTGAACGGGTTTGTGTTCGACAGAGGCTACCCGGTTCCTGCCCCCGCGCTTGGCCAGGTACATGGCGCGATCGGCCTCCTGGTAGAGTTCGTCCAGATCTATCTGCCCACGTGCACTGGCAACGCCCAGGCTGATCGTGACGTGGATACGCTGCTGATCAACTACCACGGGCTGTTCAGCAATCTGCAAGCGCACGCGTTCGGCGAGTGCACGAGCGTCTGTCAGCTCCGTGTTAGGTAAAGCCAGCATAAATTCATCTCCGCCGGTGCGAGCCACTACATCACTGCCTCGGCACATGCGGTCTAGCACACGAGAGACCTGCACAATGACGTGATCGCCTACTTCATGGCCGAAACTATCGTTGACGTTTTTGACGTGATCAATGTCCACCATTACTGCACTCATCGGCTGACTATGGCGGGCTGCGCTTGCCAGAGTAATATGGAGTGCTTCTCCCAGCCCGCGCCGATTAAGCAAATGAGTCAGCGGGTCTTCTGTCGCTAGATGTGAAAGATGCTGCTGATACTCAAGGAGTACACTGGCGAGAAACCCTATGGCTACTAGCGCATAGGCAGCGCCGTAAAGACCAAAGGCCAGAGCCTGAGCGCCTGCCGGATCACCAGCCGACAGTAGCTGGTAGTAACTCAGCGGGGTTCCCATAACGATCAGGATGCCAGATATCGCAATCATCCCATCACCGATATTGCGGTGTGTTATAGCTCGCCAACCGCTCACTATACTGACGCCGGCAAAGAACAGTGCGGTGCTGGCGGTATGTACCAGAAAAGTGTCGTGTGGCCTTAAAAAGAAAACGCTCAGACTCGAGAGCAGGCAGATTGCCCCTAGTGTGTAGCGGCCGCCCTTGAGTCCAGAGCGTTGGCCTGAAGCAAGAAATAGAATGTATGCATTCACAATGGCTGCAACAGAAGGTACATCAATAGCGAGCGTGGTGCTGGAGCCTTCTCTCAAGGCAAAAGCAACCCAGCCTAGCAAAGCGGCCATAAAGTACACGGTAAACAGCCCCAGCCCCGCTGGCGGGTTGTTGGAGTCACTCAGAAAATAGACCACCAGCATCTGTGCGCAGGTCAGCGATAGAATCAGCCCGTAATGCATATATGCCCAATTTTCCGGGAAAATCTGTTCCATACCCGTCCGGTCTGATCCCTTGCTTACCTGTTAGTTTAGGTCAATTTTTTTGTGTGAGCGGGTCATTGTTGGGCATAGTGAGCCTCACCATACTGTCCGCCGCCCTTTACCGATTTTCCAGAGAGTATACGTTATGTTGCCACGCGATTTTACCGATGAGCAAAACATGTTCAGGGAGGCTTACCGCAAGTTTCTGGCGAGCGAGATCGTGCCTCATATGGAAGCTTGGCGTGAGGCAGGTATTGTCGACAGGGAAGCGTTCAGAAAGGCCGGCGAGCAAGGCTTTCTGATGGTATGGCCAGATGAAAAATATGGCGGCATGGGCGACAACGACTTCCGGTTTGAGCAGGTTATTATGGAGGAGGCGGCGTATGCTCGCGTGGGCGATTGGTATGCCACCCTGCACAGCCGCCTGGTCGGTCCCTACCTTACCCGCTTTGGAAATGATGAGCAGTGCCAGCGCTTTCTCCCTGGCTGTGTATCCGGGGATACTATTCTGGCGGTGGCGATGACCGAACCGGATGCAGGCAGTGATTTGGCTGGTATGCGCACTGCTGCAGTTGAGAAAGATGATCACTGGGTTCTTAGTGGCTCTAAAACCTACATCTCCAATGGTATTAACGCCGACCTGGTCGTAGTAGCTGCCAAGACCGACCCTGATAACAATCCGCACGCGATGACGTTATTCCTGGTAGAGCGAGGCATGGAGGGTTTTGAGCGTGGACGAAACCTTGAAAAGATGGGCCTTAAAGCACAGGATACAGCCGAGCTATTCTTCAACGATGTGAAGGTGCCCAAAGCCAATGTGCTGGGTGAGCCAGGCAAGGGCTTTTACTATCTGATGGAGGGGCTCGCTGAAGAGCGCTTGATCGGCGCGGCTGGGTATCTTGCCGCTGCTCAGCTCTCATGGGATCTTACGGCAGAATTTGTCAAGGAGCGGAAAGTGTTCGGCAAGCCGCTGACTGCATTTCAGAACACCCAGTTCAAGCTCTCAGAGCTGAGAACTGAGCTCGATCTTGCGCAGAACTATGTCGACCAGTGTGTTGCAGCATTTAATGCCGGGCAGCTAACTGCAGTGGATGCAGCGAAGGCAAAACTGGTGACCAGTGAGATACAGGTTAAGGTTGCCGATATTGGTGTTCAACTTCATGGAGGCGCTGGATATATGGATGAATATCCAATCAGCCGTCAGTTCACAGATGCGAAAATTTCAACGATATATGCTGGCAGTTCGGAGGTGATGAAAATCATCATTAGCCGTGACTGCCTGGGTGAGGACTACTCGCCGTTTAATACCCGAAATTTCTAACTATTTTTGTCACGTAATAACGAGGATATACAACATGGAAATTAAAGATAAAGTTGCTGTAGTGACCGGTGGAGCATCCGGGCTGGGTCGCGCCACTGTAAAGCGCCTGGTCGCAGCAGGCGGTAAGGTTGCGATATTTGATATGAATGAAGAAAAAGGTAACGCATTAGTCAGTGAACTGGGTGACAGCGTGATCTTTTGCAGTGTGAACGTAGTAGACGAAGAGTCGGTCAAGGCAGGTATTGCCGCTACGATGGATGCGTTCGGTGCAATTCATATTAACTGTAACTTTGCCGGTATTGGTAATGCGCAGCGCACAATGGGTAAGAAAGGTCCGTTCCCTCTGGACGCATTTCAGATGGTCATTAACGTGAACTTGATCGGTACGTTTAACGTCCTGCGTTTATGTGCTGAACAAATGTCCAATAACGAGCCTTTTAACAAAGACGGTGGTCGCGGAGCGATCATCAACACCGCGTCGGTTGCTGCTTATGAGGGGCAGATCGGACAGGCGGCCTATTCAGCATCTAAAGGTGGTGTTGTCGGCATGACGCTGCCAATCGCGCGCGATCTGGCGGTACTGGGCATTCGTGTCAACACCATTGTTCCCGGTCTTATTGCTACACCCCTGATGATGGGCGGCGCCGAGGAGCTTACGCCAGAGATATGGGAGTTCCTCAAGCCTTTGGGCAGCCAGGTATTGTACCCACAGCGTCTTGGTGATCCCGATGAGATTGCTCACCTGGCGCAGATGCTGGTTGAGAATGATTACATGAACGGCGAGTGTATCCGCATGGATGGCGGTATTCGCATGCAGCCTAAGTAGAGCTTCTCTACAAAGAAAGTTGTAAGGCTAGTTCGTATTCGAGTGCGTCAGTGGTGCAGCGCTATCAAGCGAAAGCGATGCGCTGCTGCCGCAATCGATTACAACCATTAATCCGACACGGGAAGAGTTACCATGAGCACATACAACACAATCCTGATTGAACGCACAGGGCAAGTAGCTCTGGTCACTCTGAATCGTCCGGCGAGTCTGAATGCATTTGATACAGAGCAGCGTCAGGAGTTTATTCGAGCGGCGCGAGAGGTGAATGCGGACGACAGCATTCGAGTCGTTGTTTTAACCGGCGCAGGTAGAGCGTTCAGTGCGGGTGCAGATCTTGCTGAAAGTGCAGGCAAAGGCGCGTCGGACAATCGCGGTCAGGATACCGAAGACTTACTGAACAACGATTATAAACCTGGCGTATTGGCTATTAGTAACGCACCCAAGCCCTGGATTAGTGCCGTAAATGGTGCGGCTGCTGGAGTGGGTAGCGCATTTGCCATGGCCTGCGACCTCACCGTGATGGCTGATGACGCCTACATTTATCAGGCCTTTGGTGCAATTGGCTTGGTACCAGATGGTGGAGCAACGTGGCAACTTGTGCACACGCTTGGGCGCAAGAAAGCATATGAGATCATGGTGACGGGTGAGAAGGTTCGAGCAGAGAAATGTGAAGCGCTTGGGTTGTGTAATCGAGTGGTTCCTAGTGCAGAGTTGGTGGAGCAAGCGCTTGCATGGGCGCAGGAGATCGCCGGCAAAGCACCATTGGCAATGCGTTATGCAAAGGAATCTGTCCAGTTTGCCACTACGCATGCGCTACCCGATGTCATCAGCAATGAAGCGCGTTTGCAGCATATTTGCGTCAACAGCGATGATTCTCGAGAGGGCGCTATCGCCTTCCTGCAAAAACGCGCGCCACAGTTCAAGGGTCACTGATAGGCCTGTTATCTGATTCCTCACCGAGTACTGTCTCGCTGTGTGAGGAGTGTATAGTGACCACGTTAATCACAGGGTAGGCTCTATGGACGACGAACTTCGGCCCGAGTTAAAGGCCCTTCAGGAGCGGCTCGCACTGACTGGTGATGAGGCGCGTAGTGAGGCTAGGGCGAAGCGATATGCTCGTGGCAATCGCACGGCACGAGAAAACCTCGAGCATTTGGTTGATGCAGATTCGTTCGTGGAATATGGACAGCTTGCTGTGGCAGCCCAGCGCAATCGGCGCGATTACGTAGAGCTACAATCTGCCACTGCTGCGGACGGCATTCTAACAGGCTTGTGTACGATCAATGCTGATCTCGTGGGGGAAACTGCGGCCCGCGCTGCAGTCATCGTCAATGATTACTCTGTGTTGGCAGGTACGCAAGGCTTCTTCCATCACAAAAAACTCGATCGCATGTGCGAAATGGCCGAAAGACTGTCATTACCTCTGGTGATGTTTACCGAGGGAGGTGGTGGTCGTCCTGGCGACACAGACGTGTCAACCCAGATTGGGGGATTGAACGTTCCCTCATTTTCAGCGTGGGCGCGATTACACGGTAAGGTGCCCCGCATTGCTGTGAGTAATGGCTACTGTTTTGCGGGCAACGCCGCTCTTTTTGGTTGTGCTGATATTCGCATCGCCACTCGCAATTCGTGGATTGGCATGGCTGGTCCGGCAATGATAGAGGGTGGCGGCCTCGGCCAGTTCGATCCAAAAGAGATCGGGCCGGTGCAGGTGCAAGAACGCAATGGCGTCATTGATATTACTGCCGATGATGAAGCTCACGCGACGGAGCTTGCCCGCCAGCTTTTATCTTATTTCCAGGGTGATGTGGCGGATTGGGAGTGTGCCGATCAGCTGCCTTTGCGCGATCTGGTTCCACAGGACAGACGCTGGGCTTACTCTGTGCGCAAGGTCATAGAAACGCTCGCAGACACTGGTAGCTTTCTTGAGCTACAGCGTATTTACGCTCGCGGTATTGTCACGGGATTTATCCGGCTGGAAGGTAAGCCCGTCGCCGTGATTGCCAACGACTGCCAGCAACTGGGTGGCGCGGTGGATTCTGAGTCGTCGGAAAAGGCGGCCCGTTTCCTGAGTCTCTGTAATGCCTTTGGCTTGCCAGTGTTGTCGCTCACTGATACACCCGGATTTATGGTGGGGCCGGCGAGCGAGGAATCAGGCGCAGTCAGACGCATGGCGTCACTATTTCTTGCAGGGGCTGGACTCACAGTGCCCGTGGTCGCGATTTTCCTGCGCAAGGGCTACGGTTTAGGCGCGATGGCCATGGTTGGTGGCAGCTTTCTGGATCCGGTGTATGCGGCTTCCTGGCCCACAGGTGAGTTTGGTGGCATGGGCTTGGAAGGTGCTGTGCGTTTGGGATACAAAAAGGAACTTGAAGCAGAGGACGACCCTGAAAAGCGTGCAGCCTTGTTTGATAAGCTGGTGGCGCGGATGTACGAAATTGGTAAAGCCAGCGAAGCAGCCTCACATCTGGAGTTGGACGCGGTGATCGATCCGGCGCACACACGCAGCGTTGTCGTACGAGCCATGGCAGCGGCTGGCTGGGGCGCCAAAGACTAGCCACAATGTGTAGCGCACAGCGCACGGAGCATAATAAAAACAAGAGGATAACAAGATGAAAAAGCTCATTAGTCTCGCGTCTGTGATCGCCTGCTGCACCCTTGCATCTGCAGCAGTAGGTTCTGATGACAAGCAGCTTCTCTGGGGAGATACCCACCTGCATACCGCTTATTCGTTTGATGCCTTTGCCAATAACAACTTGAAGGGCATGCCTGAAACGGCCTATCAGTACGCCAGTGGCGCGCCGGTCATTCACCCTTACCATCAGGCGTGGGTGCAGATTGGCACGCCATTGGATTTTTTGGTGGTCACAGACCATGCAGAATACATGGGGGCTTTTCGACATATCTATCATGAAGGGCTGATCTTTGACGACGACATCGGTCTGATAGACAAGCTAAAAGCCTACTATGCAGCTTGGGTGTTGCGCCGAGCCGTCGATAACCGCGATGCGGTGAAGTTATTCGTCGGCGTATTGCCAAAGCCAGAACCCGCGCCCGAGGCGGCAGCGAGACAAATGTCAAAAGGGCTAAATCGAACAGTTCTACCGATGATGCCATCGGTAGAGGCTGATACCTGGAATAGCATTACCGCCACAGCTGATGCCTACAATAAGCCCGGTGAGTTTACGGCCTTTATCGGCTGGGAGTGGAGCTCCATTCCCGGTGGTTCGAATTTGCATCGGGTTGTTATGACGAGCGCCGACGCGGCGACTGCGCAGCAGTTTGTGCCTATAGGCACTGATGATAGTCCCTACCCAGAAGACCTGTGGGCGTGGTTGGACAAGACGAGTAGCAAGGTTGATGCAGATTTTCTGGCGATTCCGCACAACTCCAATATATCCAAGGGCTATATGTTCGACAGTTTGACTTTTCGCGGTGAGGAGATGGATGCGGATTACATCGCCACGCGCAGCAAGTGGGAGCGCATAGCGGAAATTACGCAGATAAAAGGCGACTCGGAAACTCATCCCGACCTCTCTCCCGATGACGAGTTCGCCGACTTCGAAACCTATCCGTACTATATTCAGCAGACGAAAACTGACTATGTGGCCGCACCTGCAGATTATGTGCGCTCTGCATTGAAAACTGGTTTAAGTATTGAACGAGAGAAGGGTGCCAACCCTTATCAGTTCGGAGTAATCGGCTCGACCGATGCGCATACCAGCCTGTCTTCTGCTGAGGAGGACAATTTTCACGGCAAGATGGCAACCGATTCCATACCACAGAACAAGCATGAGGGATGGACGCCGCGTAGCTCCTTCGGGTGGGCGATGTCGGCCTCTGGCCTGGCCGCGGTTTGGGCGCAAGAAAATACGCGCGAATCTATTCTTGCGGCAATGAAGCGACGTGAGGTGTATGCCACCAGTGGGCCGCGTATTGGTGTGCGCTTTTTCGCGGGTTGGGGCTACTCCGAGGCCGATCTCGGCGCCGATGATTTGTATTCGCAGGCCGTTGCCGGGGGCGTACCCATGGGGGGAGATATCAGTGCTCCCGATGACTCGGAAATTGAAGGCGCTGTCGCAGGAGGGTCGGAACGGGCGCTCAGCTTTATCGTGCAGGCTTCGCGCGATCCTGCTACCGCTAACCTCGATCGCGTTCAGATCGTAAAGGGGTGGATCGACGATAAGGGTGAAACTCACGAGCGAGTGTTTGATGTGGCCTGGAGCGGAGAAGATCGCTTGAATAGCGATGGCTCACTAAAGCCTGTAGGCAATACCGTGGATTTGAAAACGGCTCGCTTTACTAACGATATTGGCGCCCCGCAACTGATGACTGTTTGGCAGGACCCTGAATTCGATGCCGATCAGAACGCCTTCTACTACGCGCGCGTGCTGCAGATTCCAACGCCGCGTCACTCGCTTTATGACGCAATAGCACTCGGCGAAGAACATGCCGGCACGCAACCGGATACGATTCAGGAACGAGCCTATACGTCGGCTATCTGGTATCACGCGCGTTAGCCCGTTTAGGGTGCAATCGCTGCAAGATGTGACCTTTATATCAATATTACTCGTTTGAATGGAGCATCATGGTTATGAGTTCAATGAAAGGACTGTTCGATCTGCAGGGCAAGGTAGCAGTAGTCACCGGTGGATCGCGCGGCATAGGCGCGATGATCGCGCAGGGATTCGTCGAAGCGGGGGTTAAGACGTATATTACTGCCCGGCGAGAGGAGGAGCTTAAAGCAACTGAGAAAGCGCTGTGCGAAATGGGTGAGTGCATCGCCATCGTATCGGATCTGGGAACCGTAGAAGGCGTGACCGCATTTGCTCAAGAAATTGCCAGTCGGGAGGATCAACTGCACATCCTGGTCAATAATGCGGGTGCTAGCTGGGGGGCGTCTATTGATGAATACCCAGAAAGTGGATGGGATAAGGTGATCGATTTGAATGTTAAAGGACTGTTCTTCCTGACTCAGAAACTGCTGCCGCAGTTACGAGCGGCGGCTACGGCTGAGGACCCCGCCCGTGTAATCAATATCGGCTCAGTAAACGGTGAACGCTATGCGGGGTTAAAAGCATACGCTTACGTGGCATCCAAGTCGGCTGTACACCATATGTCTCGCGAAATTGCGGCCGATCTAGCGCCAGACAACATAAATGTTAATGTCATCGCGCCAGGTTTCTTCCCGAGCAAAATGACATCCCATTTGCTGCCCCACGAAGAAGAGCTCGCAAAAGGCATACCCAGAGGACGCATAGGTACGGCAGAGGATGCAGCGGGCACAGCTATCTATTTGTGTTCACGCGCATCCGCATGGGTTACCGGCAATGTATTGCTGCTTGATGGTGGTCATGTTACTGCGACTTAAAATCAGCACAATCGCTTATTGTCCACGGGTGCCGTGGTTAGCGTGGACAATGGCTATTTTGCTACTGGTCGGTATGCCTGTGCGTGCAGACTCGATCGACGCCATTGAGCGTTCACTAGACGCATTTCATGATGCTGCAGCACGAGCTGATTTTGCCGCTTACTCGGGTCTGATGACCCGGGATGTCGTATTTCTCGGCACAGATGCAACCGAGAGATGGCAAGGCGAGGGTTTTCGCAGCTTCGCCAAGCCCTATTTTGACGAGGGTAGAGGATGGACCTATTTGCCGCAGGAACGCCACATTGATCTGATGCCAAGCAAGAAGACCGCATTCTTCGATGAGCTGCTGTCGCATGAGCGCCTTGGTACCTGCCGAGGTAGCGGCGTGATGATACTTGATGGCGCGCAATGGAAGGTCGCACAGTATAACTTGAGCGTGCCTATTCCCAATGATCTAGTGGATGGCGTGGCTCAGCAAATAGTGGCGTCTGAGCAGGAAATATCAGAACTTTCCAGCGAAGCGGACACATCAAACGACTCTGCGGTAGAAAGCAAAACTGTTACTGAAGCACCGCCGGCAACGTCGAACAAGTGTCAACGCAAGCGTCACAAAACCAATACCAAGGCCGGTTGTTAACCCACTCAGGTAGTTATGATTAGTCGCAGTGCCTGCAATTGAAGGCTTGCGTGCTGTATATGCAGCTCGCACTCCTCGATACGGTGAGCCAGAAATTCTATTTCTTCCTGCCTGATCGAGGGGTTTAAACGGCGCAGTGAAATGAGGCGTTCAAGTTCTGCCTCCAGTGACTCGCGCATACGTTTATTGCTGTCCGCCACTATGTCCGTGAGTCTTGCTTGAGCCAGCGCGTTAGCGTTTATCATCTTGGCGTCAACCTCGGACTGCACCTGTTTGATGATCGCCAACGCGGTTGGCTTTTTGACGCGTTGTACCAGCGTGTTGAGACGTTCATGAGGAACCAGGTCTGCCAAATCCTTGCCGCGCGCATCTATTAGTATTCGCATCGGTGATAAGGGTAGAAACCGCTCTACCTGTAAGTTTTTGGGCGCGACACAGTTGATAGTAAATAGGCATTCAAGTAACAGTGTGCCGGCCTGAATGCCTTTTAGCTTGATCGTTCCCATCGCGGCATTACCCAGTTCCGTAGAGTGCACCATTTCCATGGCTTCTACTGCCATCGGGTGCTCCCATGTCAGAAACTGCATATCCTCTCTGGCCAAGGCATTATCGCGATCAAACGTGACCGTGACGCCTTCTTCGCGTAGATGGGGAAAATGTCCAGTCAGCATGTGTTCAGTGGGTCTCAGTACCAGACTGTTCTCGGAGTGAAACTCGTGTTCAACGCCATAGGTGTCCCACAACGCCTCAAAATAGTCCTTGAGCGCATCACTGGTTTCGCTGGTCTGTATCTCCTCTATCAGGAGCTGCGCTACATCGGGTTTGCAGGAGTTGCGCTCCAGAAGGCGATCACGGCCTTCTCGCAGTTCAGTCCGGGTTTGCGCAGTGAACTCAGCGGTATCACTGATCAGCTCAGCCAGGCCTTCGTCTGGTTTTTGCAGTTGCGCCCCAAGACGCTGCGCAAAGTGATCGTAGATCATGGTGCCTGCCGAGCAGCTTTCCTTGAACAGGTTTAGGCCCTGGTCATACCAGTCGAGTAATGTTTGCTGAGCGCTAGCTTCAAGGTAGGGCACGTGTATCTGTACATCGTGTAGCTGGCCTATGCGATCCAATCTACCTATGCGCTGTTCGAGAAGGTCGGGGTTGCGTGGCAGGTCGAACAGGATGAGGTGCTGCGCAAATTGGAAATTGCGCCCTTCGCTACCGATCTCAGAGCAGACCAGTGTCTGAGCGCCGCCACTGTCATCGGCAAAGTAGGCCGCGGCACGATCACGCTCAATGATTGATAGTCCTTCGTAAAATGCGGCAGAGCGTATGCCGGCGCGCATTTGCAGGTAGTGCTCAAGAGTGAGTGCCGTCTCGGCATGAGCACAAATTATGAGTACTTTGGCAGGGCGCAGCGATTTAAGCGTGTCCACAAGCCAGCTGACACGTGGATCGAAATCCAGCCAGCTATCATCGATGTAAGGCAGCTCCGGGTATAACTGTGACAACTCGTCCACTTGAGCCAGGGAATACTCTTGGGGGGATGTTAGTGGGTATCTGTGCAGTATCCGCTGTGGAAATCCGGCGACGGCCGCCCGAGTGTTTCGAAACAAGACGCGACCCGTGCCATGACGATCCAGCAGTTGTTCAATGACCTGATCTACGGGCGCATCGCCGTCTATTCCGTCAGGCAACCGAACGTCGCTTGTACCAGCAGCAAGTGAATCGACGAGTTGGCTTAACTCCTGAAAACCTTGCTCCTCAGCTCGAAAGCTCTCTAGGTCATGAAATCGAGAGGGGTCGAGCAGGCGTAGTCTCGCAAAATGGCTAGCTTGCCCCACCTGCTCCGGGGTGGCAGTTAACAAGAGTAGCCCGGCGCTATTACGCGCTAACGCTTCGACAAACAGGTAGTCTTCGCCGCCACCGTCCTCAGACCAATGCAGATGATGCGCCTCGTCCACAACCACCAGGTCCCAATGAGCATCAAGTGCCTGTGTCTGCAGATCGCTGCGATCCATGAACAGATCGCTTGCGCATAAGATCAACTGCTCGGCTTCGAATGGGTTGTCTTCACTCATTTCGGCGAGACGCTCCTCATCGAAAAGCGAGAAATGCAGATTGAAGCGCCTTAGCATTTCCACCAGCCATTGATGCAGCAACGTGTCAGGTACCAGCACCAGGATGCGTTGACTACGTCCGGTGAGCAGCTGCTGCTGCATAATCATCCCGGCTTCAATTGTTTTGCCCAGTCCTACCTCGTCTGCCAGCAGCACACGGGGCGCATGGCGTTGTCCAACTTCGTTGGCAATATAGACCTGATGCGGCAGTAAACTGGTGCGAGAGCCCATAAGGCCTCGAGTGCTTGAGCGTTGCAGTCGATCGGTGTGCTGCAGAGTTGCCACGCGCAACGCGAACTCTTCTGTTTTATCGAAATGCCCGTTGAGTAGGCGCTGTTGCGGCGTAGTAAGTTGCACGAATGCGTCTAGCTCCAGTTCGGAGATAGTGATCTGCGCATCGTGATGATCTAGCCCGGTATAAAGCAATAGTCCGTGCTGTTCATCGACTTCGGTGACAACTAATTCAATGCCTTCTACAGTGGCGACGTGATCACCAACCTTGAAACTCAGGCGAGTTAGCGGTGCGTTCTCCACTGCATAGGTTCGCTCTTCATCAACCGCTGGAAAGCTCAGTGTGACCCGACGTCCCTCAACTTCAACGATGACGCCAAGCCCCAACTGGGCGTCAGCGTGACTGACCCAACGCTGACCGATACGATATTCTGACGACAACTAAAGCTCCTCGGGGAAAAATAGCGCGAGACTATTTGCGCGTGCCTGCTGGAGCAGGCTCTCAATGGGTATTGCTTTGATTTCGGCTATTTTCTCGGCTACAAATGGCAGGTAGTAGGGAGCATTGGTTTTGCCGCGATAGGGCACTGGCGTCAGATAGGGCGAGTCTGTCTCCAATACGAGCTGTGTAAGCGGGGTAGCAGACACAACTTCGCGCACATTCTCCGCAGTGTTAAAGGTGGCAATGCCGTTGAACCCCAACATGAAGCCCGACTGCAGGCAGTACTGAGCGAGTTCAAGGCTTGAAGTGAAACTGTGAATCACACCGCCACGCTTAAGACTATGACCAAAGTTTTCAAGAATCGCGCGTGTATCATCGTCAGCTTCGCGTGTGTGTATGACCACAGGTAAATCACAGTCCACTGCAATCTGTAGCTGCTCTTCAAAAACTCTGCGCTGTACAGCGCGGTCTGCATGATCGTAGTAGTAGTCCAGGCCAATCTCGCCGATAGCCACTACATGCTTATTACTGGCATTGTCGTGTATGCGGCTGGCGACCTCATTGCTGAACTTCTCGGCCTCATGTGGGTGTATTCCCTGAGTGCACCAAATATCCGAGGCGGATTCAGCCAGGTTAATTACCGTTTGCAGGTTGTCCGGAGATACTGCGATAGTAATGATGCGATCGATACCCACTGATCTGGACTGGGTAAGGGTATTGTCGAGTTCTCCAGTGTCGAGATAATCAAGATGACAGTGCGTCTCGATAATTGGAGTCTCGAAAACGGGGATTTCACGTCGCTGCTTACGGCTCATGAAGTTAGGCGGTTTGTGCCGAAGTAAAATGAGGCGCGAGTATGCCATAGTCGCAGAGCCTGCGCAGCGGCATGCGCACGTTGACTTTTCGTGTCTAATTGCTGCTGCTCCGCTTTTTGGTGCCATTTGGCCATGCCGGTTGGCGAGTACAGAACGCGCATCACGAGCGATTCTGTCGCTTCTTTGGCTTCATTTTCGGCTTCGTTTTTGGTTTGGTGCTGGTTTTGGCTTTCACCCGCGTGCCGGGTTTTGACTTCACCTTTGGCTTGCTCGCTGAAGATGCCTTTTTGACCGCTACTTTTGCTTTGGGCTTCTTCTGTGTTGCCGTAACCTTATTGTCTGAACCAGCTGCCTTGCCGCGCTTCGTGCGCTTTCCGGCTGCCGGTTTTGAAGTGGGCACCGCTGCGCGATAGAGCTCCTCGTAGGAGGCTATCAGGCAATCGTGATAAAACTCCGGATCAGGCATGATGTTCCGGTCTCCCAGAACCGACAGGGTGACGGTACCTGAATAACTGAACACGGTATGAAACAAGCCCATCCCGGGAGTCAGCAGCCCCAGCCCGTAATAGTCGACCATGCGCGCCCCAGCGCAATACAGTGGAAAATCCGGCCCGGTAACATTGGAGACAACCGTGGAGACATTCAGAGGCAAATGCTGCGACAGGTGGTTTCTTGCCCAGATCCCTGCAACAGTTTTGCTGAATACCGGCGCAAATAGGCCTGCGACCTTCAATACATCAACCATCGGGCTTTTCTCACCAAATTCTTTCGCTTCCTCCGTGGACTGGTGCACTGCAGCCAGTCGCTCCAAAGGATCGGTGAGATCGCTATGCAGCGACGCAAATACAGCGCCGACCTGATTGTTTTCGTCTGTGACGTCTCTTCTGGTACGCATATTCAAGGGAACGTTCGCCGTCAATGCTCCATCGATCTGTTCACCCTTGGCCTGTAGATAGCGTTGCAGAGCGCCTCCCACGATAGTCATGGCAACATCATTTACCTTCACGCCCTGCGCGTTCTTGATCTGCTTGAAACTATCCAGTGAGAATTCGGCAGCGTCAAAGACCCGGTAGGGGCCAACGGCCTGATTGAGCGATGTTTTTGGTGCGCCAAGATCCGGTGCCGGCACGTCTTCGCGCATGACATCTACCGCGTAGCGAGCGAATGCGCTACCTGTGCTGAGGGTCTCACGGACAAGCCCCAACCCATTTTTGACCGAGTTGACTGAGGCTTTAGTTAGCAGTTCCGAGACGGAGGGCTCAGAATCTACCAGCCTGGGCTCCATGGAGGCCTCCTCAGGCGGAGGGTCGGGAACCAGGTCGTGCAATAGTGGGATGAAGGACGAGCCACCCACGCCGTCCACCATGGCATGGTGCAGCTTGGAATAAATGGCGAAGCTTCCCTTGGGTAAGTTGGGGATGTTATCCAAACCTTCAATAATATAGGCTTCCCAAAGCGGCCTCTTCATATCCAGCGGGCGGGAATGCAAGCGCGCGACCTGAATACACAGCTGGCGCCAGTCGCCTGGGTGGGGCAGGGCGATGTGCCGCAGATGGAACTCCATATCGAAGTGTTCATCTTTAACCCAATAGGGTCTATCCAACCCGCCTGGGACTTCTACTAACCGGGTTCGAAACCGCGGTTGCTGATCTAATCGCCTTTCGAAGGTTGATATGACCTGTTTGAATCGAACGAGACCGCCCGGTGCGGTTGATGGGTCGTATATGCCCAGGCCGCCTACGTGCTGTGGCGTGTTTGTTTGCTCCAGGTTCACAAATGCGCTGTCGAGGATGCCTAATTGTTTCATAATGCGTGCTTATATCCCGCTATGATTACTGATATGGCCTCTAGTATATCGCATGCAAGACAAGACGAATCCAAACCAGTGATACGAAGCTGCCTGCATTCTGGCAGTGCGGGTCTGTCGGCCAAGCAGGACTTTGGCGTTCCTGTAACTGCGCTTGCTGCACTGATATTGCTCGCGCTGCCTTCAGTGGTGCAGGCGCAAGAGGCCTTGGCCTACGGCCGGGATTTTCTCCGGCTGCCAGTAGTTTATGACGCACCGGCATCGGCACAGGTGCAGACTACGCATCAGGCGGATGCGATGCCAGCCGCGGAGCAAGCTGATCTCTATCTAGAGCAGATTTCGGCACTTGAGCGACAGGCTGGGCCTTACAGCGCTGGGCTCGACGAACCCCTATTTGCACTGGCGCGTACTCAGCGAGCAACTGGGGATGTCGCTGGCGCGCTGGCCAGCTACAGTAGAGCCATGCACCTGGTTCGCGTTAACGAGGGTCTGTATAGCGAACGACAACTGCCGCTCGTGCGCGAAGTTCTGGACCTGTATAGGGAGCTTGGTGATTTCGCGGCGCTGGATCAGCGCTATGACTATTTCTTTAGATTGTATGGAGCCGGTCAACCACCCTTTGATGAGGTGCGTTTACGAGCGGTGCTAGAGTATCTGCGCTGGCAGCGTGAGGCGTTGGCGCTGGAGCTTGAATCGCCTGGCCCTGAACGGCGTTTACTGAATCTTTACGAGTTAAACAAGTCGGTGCTCAAGGCGACAAATGACGATCCTGATGTAAGTGGAGCGTGGCGTATCGCGCTGCTTGAGAGCCAATTCGCCAATATGTATCTCCTGCAGGAGCATATTAAGCCCAAGGTTACTGAGTCTTTGGCGGGAGGCGGAACCGCAACAACTCGGCAGTTCTACGGTGTAGCGGGCATGGAAGAGGCTGATCCGTTGGAGAGCCGGATGTTGACGCTTAAGCGCACGCTAGTGAGCAAGGGGCGTGGTTTAGTCGAAGACCTGCTGGCGCAATCACCCAATATGGAGCCTCAGCAGCGCGGCCGCGTAGAGCTTCTACTGGCTGACTGGTATCAGTGGAATCTTATGCGTTCACGTGCGGCTGAACATTACGCTAGAGCCTACGAGCTTGTTGAGTCTTCTGGAGAGCGAGAAGCATTGGATGCACTATTTTCCGAACCTGTCGAACTACCCGACAACGGTGCGTTTGCCCGCCAAAGTCCGGTAGGAAAAGCCAACTCTGCCGAAAGTATTTTAGGCGCTCGATTTAAAGTGTCGGAGCGGGGTAGAGCAGTCGACATTGTAGTGTCTGTAAAGGACGAAGCGCTGCGTGGAAAGGGTATTCGCCTGCGTCGACAACTATCTCAGACAGCTTTCCGGCCGCGCTATACAGAATTGGGCGCTCAGCCCTCGGAAATATTAGAGAGGGAGTATCAAGTGTACTCCAAGTAGGAAGCTATTTGATGTTCGGGGTCCTGTTCGTCCCTGTGTTTGGTCACGCGTTCTCTATGACCATGATTGCGCCACGAGCCTCTACCGATCCTCGCGTTTGCCAGTGCAGCACATCGGCATAGTGCGCGTCGACGCAACGCTGTGCCATCTCATGAAAAGTGGGCCGCTCCGGATCGGCGATGAGGATGCGTTTGACGCCAGCCTCTACCGCCCGGTTTACCATTTCAAACACCGGATCTACGAGGTCATCCCAGAAGCAGATGTCGGCAGCGATCAGTACATCGAACTGCGCTAGCTGTGCGGTAGAAAGCTGCTCAAACCGCTTGATACTGTGGGTGGTAGATGCACCGTTGAGCTCCGCGACAACATCCAGATAAGGAAACACGTTAGCATCCGCATCGACTGAAGTAACCTGCGCGCCAAGTTCGCGAGCACACCAGATGCCCGCAATCCCCCAGCCGCAACCAACATCGATAACGCTATCGCACATTTCTCCGGGATTTTTCTGCAGGTAATCGATGAGCAGGCAACTTGATTTCCACAGTTTATTGCCATGAATGCTGGGAAGGTTCCCCTGGCGTCGCACGCGACGTATCGCAGGGTGAGAGGCGTTAGGTAGAACCAGATTTCGAAATGTTCTGTGAGAGCGAGCTGGCGTTCGCTGGGTCAAGGGACGGTCTCCGGTTGATTGATAACTCTGGATGGGCATTGTTGCATTCCATAGGCTAATTTGACCAGCAAGCAGCCTTAGTTAGTTGATTGCCCACCCGCTGAGCATTGCTATTGCGTAGTGGCAGGCGCGACACGCTTGATATAGGATTGCGAGTCTGACCCGTTGAGGGCAATCTGACCATCAGAGTAGGGGCTGATGAATACAAGACCAAAGGTTGAGCTGCTGGAGAAAAACCGACCCAGACAAGCTCGAGCCAAGCGAACATACGATGCTATTCTGTCTTCTGCGGCAGAATTGCTTGTGGAAGTCGGGGTGGAACGCATTTCGACTAACCTGGTTGCTGAGCGAGCTGGCATCACAGTGCCAGCCTTGTATCGTTACTTTCCGAACAAGTATTCAGTTTTGTATACGCTTGGCTCGATGCTGATGGACAGACAGAATGCCGCGTTCCAGGAGTGGTTCGATCAGGGCAAGTACCAGCCGGCCGATGAAGAACTGCTAGTCAATATCCACGAGTTGCTGTTGAAAACGTACCGTGTCACCCAGCGGCAAATTGGCGGCGCGGAGATCATTCAATCCTTACGTGCGGTGGGTCCTCTTCAGGACTTGCGTCTAGAATCCCATCGGTTGATTGCCAGCCAGTTGGCTGTGATAGCGCAGGAGCGAATGCACGTTCCTGTCACCCCGGCATTGAAGCTGCAGTGCCGGTTGACTATCGATATGGGTTATTCAGTGGTTGAAATGGCGCTCGAAGACACGGAACTTCCGGCGGAAGCTATTTTGCGTGAAGGCGCTGCCATGCTGCGCAGCTACTGGCTCGACCTGTTACAAGGTAGCGCGCCCGACGATTAGTCCAACGCTTCAACGTCTTCTGCCTGGGGTCCTTTGTCACTATCAGCTACGACAAATGACACTCGCTGGCCGTCGCGGAGGCTACGTCTCCCTTCTCCGCGGATAGAGCGGAAGTGCACAAATATCTCTTCATCATTGTCTAAAGTGATAAAGCCGAAGCCCTTGGAGACATTGAACCACTTCACATTACCTTCTTCGCGTGGCCCAGAGGCTGAAGTTGATTGTGTCGATGCACTATGGTGCTGTGCACTGGCGGATTGTGATGTCTTTGCAGTGGGTGCGCCTGTCAGCAAAACCGTAGCAATCGTAGCGATGCAGAAAGCCGCGCTAAGTACCAGATCGGGCAATGCATTACCTTGTAGGTAAGTCGTGACAGTGGCAACGACGAGTGCGATGACAATGCTGATAACAATCTTTACGGGTAATGACATTTCAGTTCTCTCAGTGGCGATTTGGTTGGCTTGCTTGATTCGAGCGCGCGCAGTTTAACATCATTGTGGCAGATGCTAACAACTGGAAAGACTGATTCACATGAAATAACTTGCGCCTGCGGCGACTGCAGCAGGTATGGCTAAATCATGTAGCCACAAGTCAGGAGCAGCGAATGCTGCGTCCCGCACTTGTGTACATGTTATCGCTTGGAAACTTCTTCTGCCTGTAGGCCTTTAGGTCCCTCTACCAGCTTGAACTCTACCTCTTGACCCTCGTTGAGGGTGCGATAACCCTCTCCATCGATAGAGCGGAAGTGGACGAACACATCGTCGTCGCTCTCTTCGCGGGTAATAAAGCCAAATCCCTTGGCGTTGTTGAACCATTTCACAGTGCCGTTAACACGCTCACTCATACTGCTTTCCTCGGTATTACCTGTTGCTTTTATTATACTATCCGCCTGCAAGGCAGATGGATTCAGAAACCGATTGTTATTGTGTTTTTACAGCTGGCTTATGCGCTGCTCCTGCTGTTTTAGCTGCTGTAAAGAGTCCTCTAGTCCGGCTTGTTTGGCACGCTCTTTGGCTACCACTTCCGCCGGCGCTTTATCGACAAAGGCTGCGTTGGACAATTTGCCTCGTATACGAGCGAGCTCTTTGTCGAGCCTTTCTATTTCCTTAGCCAGCCTCTTGAGTTCGGCGTCCTGATCAATGAGGCCTGCCATTGGTACCAGAATCTCCATGGTGCCAACCAAACTTGTGGCGGCTACCGGAGCGGTGTCTCCATCCGACAACCAAGTGGTGCTTTCCAGTTTCGCCAGTTGCGTCAGAAATGGCGCATTGCTTTCCAACCTGGATTTGTCGCTATCAGAGCCATTGCGTACCAGTACGGGTAGTGCTTTCCCGGGGGGGATGTTCATCTCGCCCCGAATATTGCGCACACCTACGATGAAGCTTTTGAGCCATTCTATATCCGCGTTTGCAGCGTTGTCTATGAGTGCCTCGTCCGGCTGCGGATAGGGTTGCAGCATGATCGTATGCCCTGATTTACCTGCCAGCGGTGCAACGGTTTGCCATATTTCTTCGGTGATGAATGGCATAAACGGATGCAGCAATCTTAGCCATGCCTCCAATACTCTAACCAGCGTGCGTCGAGTGCCGCGCTGTGACTCCACGTTGGCTGATTCATCCCATAGCGTCGGCTTTGAGAGTTCCAGGTACCAGTCGCAATATTCGTTCCAGATAAACTCGTAGAGCGCTTGCGATGCGTGATCAAAGCGGTAGTTGGCCACAGAGTTGGCGACTGCTTCTTCTGTTTCTTGCAGTTTGCTGATGATCCAACGATCTGCGAGGCTAAGTGTGTAGGGTGCAGCTGGGTCTGTGGCGCAATCCTGATCTTCGCAGTTCATCAGCACGTAGCGGGCGGCATTCCAAATTTTATTGCAGAAGTTTCGATATCCTTCAATGCGCCCTATGTCGAATCGGATATCACGTCCGGTGGAGGCCAGCGAGTAGTAGGTAAATCGCAGCGCGTCGGTACCGTAGGCTCCAATTCCGTCAGGGAAATGTTTGCGGGTAGCTTTCTCGATTCGCGTAGCCAGCTTGGGTTGCATCATGCCCGCCGTTCGCTTTTCTACAAGCTCCTCTAACTCGATACCGTCGATAAGGTCGATGGGATCCAGTACGTTACCCTTCGATTTGGACATTTTCTGTCCTTCCGCATCGCGAACCAGTCCGTGAACATAAACGGTGTGGAAGGGCACTTCCTTGCGCAGGTGCAGTGTCATCATAATCATCCGGGCAACCCAGAAGAATATGATGTCGAAGCCGGTGACCAATACATTGGTGGGGTGGAACGTCGCCAGATCTTCTGTTTCTTCTGGCCAGCCAAGCGTAGAAAATGTCCACAGGGCTGATGAAAACCATGTGTCCAGTACATCGTCGTCCTGTCGCAATGCGATACTGTCGTCGAGATCGTGCTCAGAACGCACTGACGCTTCGTCGGGGCCAACATAGATATTGCCGGCATCGTCATACCAGGCAGGAATGCGGTGTCCCCACCAGAGCTGCCGGCTGATGCACCAGTCCTGTATGTCTCGCATCCAGGCGAAGTAGGTGTTTTCCCACTGCTGAGGAACGAACTTGATCGCGCCAGTCTCAACGGCTTCGATCGCTGGTTGAGCCAGTGATTTGGCATCGACGTACCATTGCAGCGTGAGATAAGGCTCGATGACCACGCCCGAGCGGTCCCCGCGCGGCACTTTTAAAACGTGATCATCCACTTTGTCCAGTAAGCCCAGTGAATCCATGTCGGCAACAATAGTCTTACGCGCATCGAAACGATCCAGTCCCTGATACTGCGAGGGTGCATTGGTATTTATCGCTGCGTCGTTGTTCAGCACGTTGATTACATCGAGGTCGTGCCGGCGACCCATCTCATAGTCATTGAAGTCGTGAGCTGGAGTAATTTTTACGCAGCCGGTCCCAAATTCCTGATCCACGTAATCATCAGCGATAATCGGAATCTGTCGACCGGTCAATGGAAGGTCGATAGTTTGTCCTATCAGATGCTGATAGCGCTCGTCCTCGGGATGAACCGCGACAGCAGTATCACCCAGCATCGTCTCAGGCCGGGTGGTTGCTACGGTCAAATGACCCTCGCCACTCGTCAATGGGTAGCGAAAATGCCAAAGAAACCCTTTTTCCTCTTCCGAGATAACCTCAAGGTCAGAGATCGCTGTGTGTAGCGCGGGATCCCAGTTAACCAAGCGCTGGCCTCGGTAGATTAACCCCTCTCGGTACAATTGAATGAAAACTTCCTGCACTGCTTCGCTGAGCCCGGGGTCCATGGTGAAGCGCTCACGCGTCCAGTCCATAGAAGATCCCAGTCTTCGCAACTGTTGGGTAATCGTGCCGCCAGAGTGCTCCTTCCACTCCCAGACTTTTTCGATAAATTTGTCGCGGCCGAGCTCATGGCGGTTGCTACCTTGTGCCTCAAGCTGTCTTTCGACCACCATCTGGGTAGCGATGCCAGCATGGTCTGTACCTACTTGCCACAAGGTGTTGAAGCCTGACATACGGTGGTAGCGTATTAGCGCGTCCATAATGGCTTCCTGGAAGCCGTGGCCCATGTGCAAACTGCCCGTGACATTGGGGGGCGGAATCATTATGCAGTAGGGGTCTTCACCACCCTGCGGCGCAAAATAGCCATTGGCTTCCCATTCCTGATACCAACGGGTTTCGATATCAGCAGGCTGGAAGGTCTTGTCCATGAAGATGTGTGTCCGAAGCGATTAATGTAGTGCGGGCAGGGCCGCAAATGGCGGCGATTATACGCCTCAAAGGTCGTGCTTTTCCAATGCGTAACCCCGCTCACGATAGAATGCCCATGACGCGCGTAACGCGGTCAGACTGTCAGGGTCCTGCGTAACAACCTCGCAGACACGGTTGAAACGGCTAAAAAAGCGCGGAATCTCCAACTGGAGGTTTATCAGCAGATCGTTGTGATCATCGGGTTCCTGCCCCCAACCCACCGTGATTGGTGCGCCATCGCGCTCATCGATGAGGTCATGGGGTAGAAAGCTGGCGGGGCGGAAGCTCCACAATAGATCATTCAGGAGCAAGGCCTGTTCTCTGTCTGCCGCGTTAATATAGATACGATGACCCTGAGCGAAAGCCTTGTCAGCCAGGCGGGCAGCAACGCGCAGTCGCTCCCCTTGCTGCGCAGCCTGAACAACATAGAATCCAACACGGGTCATTGGTGCTTAACCTGCGCGGTCCAGTAGATATTGCGTTAACAGCGAAACAGGCCTGCCGGTAGCACCTTTGGGCGCGCTATCCCATGCCGATCCCGCGATATCCAAGTGGGCCCAATCGTACTTTTCGGTAAACCGAGCCAGAAAACATGCCGCGGTAATGCTGCCGCCGCCGGGGCCGCCAATGTTGGCCATGTCCGCAAACGGGGTATTAATTTGCTTTTGATAGTCATCCCAGAGTGGCATGCGCCACGCTCTGTCGTGGGTTTCCACGCCTGCGCTCAGAAGCTGCTCCGCCAGTTTGTCGTCGTTCGCGTACATCCCTGAGGCATGGGATCCCAATGCTACTACGCAAGCGCCGGTCAGTGTGGCGATATCGACCACCGCAGCGGGTTTGTAACGCTCAGCGTAAGTGAGTGCATCGCACAGTACGAGGCGTCCTTCCGCGTCGGTATTAAGTACCTCGATTGTCTGTCCAGACATACTGGTGACTACGTCTCCGGGTTTGGTAGCACCGCCGCTGGGCATATTTTCTGCCGCCGCGACAATAGCAACGACATTGAGCGAAATGTCCATTGCAGTGATAGCGGCCATTGTGCCAAACACGCTTGCAGCGCCACCCATGTCATACTTCATCTCGTCCATTTTTGCGCCGGGCTTCAGTGAGATACCGCCGGTATCAAATGTGATGCCTTTGCCCACAAGAACATAGGGTGCGTCTTTCGCCTTGCCACCTTTGTACTCCATGACTATCAGGCGCGCGGGCTCATCGCTGCCTGCCGAAACGGAGAGCAGAGAACCCATTCCGAGTTCGCGCATTTTCTTCTCATCGAGTATGCGTGTCGTGAGCTTTTTTGTGCCGCGCGCCAGCTTTCTGGCCTCGCTGGCCAAGTAATTGGGCGTGCAGACATTGCCAGGTAAATCAGCAAGGTTACGAGCCAGGTTGACCCCTTCGCCAGTATCGCCTCCCGCGGCGAGCGCGGTATTGGCCGCAGCCGTGCCCAATCCCTTACCTGGATCAACAACCAGGCGCGTTAGTTTGCTGGCATCCCGTGGCTTGGATACAGTCGCTGTGTATCGATAACGGGCGGTGACAAGTGAGCGCGCCATGTATGTAAGCAGCCAGCGCGAATCCTGCCCGTTCAGGCTGAGATCTCCCAGCAGCACCAGAGCATCCTTTGCATGACCGTTCGTTAATACCTTGCTGATTTTGGTAGCCAGGTCTCTGGCGTCGTCGCGTGTAAATCCTTTCTTGCCCTTGCTGGCGCAGCCCACCAGCAGCACTCTCTGAGCAGCGCCACTTCCCATGAGAAGCTGAGTTTGCCCCTGTTTGCCCGAGAAGTCACCAAGGTCAAGTGCAGCGCGAATGGCACCGCCATGGGCTTTATCAATCTGGGCAGCAATGCCTTTGAGCTTGCCGTCACCGCTAACGGGTATAACGACGCACTGAGTTTTGGCCTTTGCAGGGTCTTTGATAGAGCGGGCGTTGAGTGTCAACTTGGTCATGGTAAATCCTTCACTGTAGGTCAGGGCTGTAGTGTATGATGTGTTGGGTTCGAACTAAACCATCAACCGCCATGGATCGCGCTAAATACCGGTCAGAATGAGAATTCTTCGTTACTTAACCAAAGACATTCTGATCCATATGGTGGCGGTCAGCTTTGTGCTGCTGGTTATCATCGTCAGCGGTCGATTCGTGAAGTATCTGGCGGAGGCCGCTGTCGGCGATCTGGCGGCCGACGTGTTATTGCCTGTGATGCTTTATCGCCTTCCGGGTTTCCTCGAATTAATCATTCCTTTAGGTCTCTTCCTAGGGATTTTGATGTCTTACGGTCGTCTCTATGCCCAGAGCGAGATGGTCGTGTTGGCGGCGACCGGTGTCGGGCCTTCACGTCTTGCCGGCTATACGCTCGTTTCCGCGGTCATTGTGATGCTGCTTGTTGCGATCTTGAGCCTTGTTGTAACGCCGCTGGGCGCTGCGCGATCCGAGGCTCTGCTCAATGATCCCAGTTCATCGCAGGGGCTGCAGTCGCTGGTGGCGGGTCGCTTCCAGACACGTAAAGCCAGTAAGCTAGTGAGCTACGCCCAGTCTATTGATCCCCAAAGCGGTGTTATGCAATCGGTGTTTCTCTCGCAGAAGTCCAGTGAGGAAGGAGATCAGCCGCGTATGCTTGTGACCGTAGCTCGTGAAGGCGAGGTGCTTTTCGATCGCAGCACGGGAGCACGTTATTTGGAGCTGCGTCAGGGCTATCGCTATGTGGGTATGCCGGGGCAGCTGGATTATGAGGTAGTGAGTTTCGAGCGCTTTGGAGAACTGATACCTGAGCCTGAGGGAGGCGTGCGGACGGCAGCGCCGGTCGATGGGCGCTCTACGATACAATTGTTGAAATCGGCTGCCACTGAGGATCGCGCGGCGCTCTATTGGCGATTATCGTTACCGCTTATGGTGCCAGTGGTAGCCATACTTGCTCTTTGTCTTAGTAATACCAATCATCGGCGCGGCCGCTATGTGATGATGGCCCCCGCTTTTTTTATCTATCTGGCCTATTTGATGCTGCTGGCTAGTGCCCGCAGTGCCGTTGAGGAGGGGCTTGATTGGGCGACGCTGAGATTTGCGCTAACCCATATCCTATTCTTCTCGTTCGCGTTGGCTTTACTTTATGGGTCCGTGTTGCGGGCTTGGTGGTTACGCATAGGACAGTCGCGTGTTTCGGCTTGATCGGTACGTAGGCGGTACTATTCTCAATGCCGTATTGTTGGTTCTACTGATTCTGGTTGGACTCGATGCCGTTGCGGCTTTTATCGATGAGTCCGACGATATCTCTCAATCCTACCGATTTCCGGACGTATGCTGGTACGTGCTGCAAACACTGCCTGGCAGGGTCTATGAGTTTATTCCGTTTGCGGCCTTGATAGGCTGCCTCACCGGTCTGGGACAGCTGGCCTCCACGAGCGAGTTGGTGGTAATGCGCGGCGCGGGTGTTTCGACAGGCAGGTTGGTATGGATTGTCATGAAGCCGGCCCTAATGGTGGCGCTGGCTGGATTCCTTATTGGGGAGTTTCTCGCGCCACGGTTCGAGCAGCTGGCGCAGAGCGGAAGAGCCCTCGCCCAGAACCCAGGGGAGGGTGTTGCAGGTCGCTATGGAATTTGGCATCGGGAAGCGGATACGTTTTTACATTTCAACGCGTTAGAGGCCGATGGCGCGGTGTATGGAGTAAC
The DNA here is from genome assembly GCA_039990395.1 of Halioglobus sp. Taxonomy (GTDB): domain Bacteria; phylum Pseudomonadota; class Gammaproteobacteria; order Pseudomonadales; family Halieaceae; genus CALINF01. The sequence continues at coordinate 1,394,628 of JBDXFZ010000146.1, read as the reverse complement.
TTTGCTGCAGTTTGATAATGCCCAGCGATTGGTTAGTGCGCTTGGCGCTCGCAGGGCTGTGTACCAGGGCGACCACTGGCGTCTCGAGAAAGTGAATAAAACGGACTTCAACAGCTGGGAGACTCGGCGTTCGTCGCTGGAGTCTTTGCGTTGGGACACTAATGTCACGCCACAATTGCTCAGAATGGAGGTAGTTTCACCCGACAAATTACCCCTGGTCGACCTCTATCGATACAGCCGATACCTGATGCAGCAGGGGCTCAATGCGGACGATTTTGAACTGGCGATGTGGCGCAAACTTCTACAACCGCTAGCAGTCTCTGGATTGGTTCTGGTGGCCATTTCTTTCATCTTCGGGCCGCTACGCGATGGCACGATGGGCTTGAGGATATTTGCCGGCGTAATTGTGGGTATCGCCTTTCGTACCAGCCAAGACTTGTTGGGTCCCGCAAGTCTGGTATTTGGATTCTCTCCGCTCTATGCGGCTCTGGCGCCGATCATTCTGTGCCTTCTGGTAGGCGTAGCGCTCTTATCCCGTGCGCGGTAGGCATTGCTAGTGCTTCACTTACCGTCTTCGTCAGATCCGTCGTTGCCGGTATCGTGTGTTTTTGTCTTTTCGAGCTTGGGCAAAAGAATGAGCTCGGTACCCGATAGATAGTCGTGCCAATAGCGATGATTACGATCTACCAAGCACCACAGATACCCTAGGCCAACACAGGCTGCAGAGAGTAGGGCCCCGCTACAGCGCAGTAATGCCTGCCGAGAGGTTGCGGTCTCCCCGTTATTGGAGCTAACCAGTTTGATACGCCAGGCTTGCATCCCCAGAGTTTGTCCGCTTTTCAGCCAGAAAGCGCTAAAGAATCCAACACAAGTGAGAAAAGCGATAACTTGCACAAGGTGGGGATTCAGGGATAAGGCGTCAAGCGAGCCGCCGGTTAGCTTTAGCAGAGCGCCGTATAATCCCAGCGAGATGGCTACGCTTAACATAATCAAAGGTAGAACCAGCAACGTGTCATAAAGCATTGCAATGAGCCGTCTGGGTAGGGCGGGGTGGGCATGTTGGGTCATCAAGGAGCTCTATTCGAGGGACAAGTGGTCGGTGGCAGGTGCGGAGGTGCTGTGTTTATCGCGATACTTTGCTTCCAGCAGGTCTGAGCCATCAGGGGCCAAGTCGAGTCCGGAGAGATCAAGGTCGAGAGGTTCGGGTTCGTCTGGCGCACAATCACTGAAATCAGTACCCGAAGGCGCCAAGTCGATGCTACTGGTGTCAGGTTGTACTTCGTCAAGGCTGCTTTCGAGGTTTGGGATAACCTCGCCTACGGGGCCCATGCTCAGGTGGGTGGTATCTGGGGCAGCCGGTGCCGGCGGTGGTTCGTCTGACAAGCGGCTGCCGGATGGGGTGAGTTCAATAGCACTGGTGTCCACCTTGGCGGGCTCCACCGCCGCACGTTCCTCAGGCCTTAGTAAGTCGGCACCTGTTGCGGCCACATCGAATGCAGGAGGACTCGCATCTGAATCCCGGATAGGGCTGTTTGCGGCGCTATCTGTGACAGCAGGCTTGTCGCTTCCTGCGGCGATCGCTGCGATTCGTTCCGCTTTGGTCATTTCAGGCGCTGACGGCTGGCTCTGGTTCTGCGTTGCTGTTTGCATGGTTGGGGCAGTCGATGCGTCAGTTGCGGGTGTGCTTTCTGTTGCCGCCGTAATGACGGGTTTAGCGCCCGCGTTTTCCATTGCCTTCTTATACTTTAGGGCCGTGGCTTTATCACAGTTCCGCTTTACGGCCTGACGTGAACCGCTGAACAGTTTATCGAGAGTGACTGCATCGGCATTGAACAGTTTGCCCAGTTTTGCTCGAACATCAGCCACGTTGTGGCCATCGAGCACTTCTCCGCTGTAGTGGATGTGATAGCGCTGTTCCATGTCGTAGTCCCCGCGTCGGCTGCTATCAGTATATGCGCAGTGCTCCGTAGTCTCCAACTAGCCAGTTAAGTCTAATCGCAGAGCGCGCTGGCCGGTGTGACTATTACGCCAGTGTCTAGCAAGGTATAATCCCCGCCCCGTTTTAGATAGTTGTAGATAGGAGTTTGGACGTGACGGTTCAGCAGGACATTGAAGCGCGATTGTCCACCGAGTTTTCCCCGCAGGTTTTAGAGGTTACGAACGAGAGCCACATGCATTCGGTGCCGCTACACTCAGAGACGCATTTTCGCGTGGTGTTGGTGAGCGACAAGTTTATTGACACTCGCAAAGTTGCCAGACATCAACATGTTTACAAGTCGTTGAAGGAGCAGCTCGAAGGACCAGTACACGCTCTGGCGTTGCATACCTACACGCCCGTTGAATGGGCGGCTCGAAGCGCGCCTGCCCCAGCGTCACCCGACTGCTTGGGTGGCAGCAAGGTTGATCAAGCCGGAGAGTCCGCTCAATGACTCAGGTTGTCGTTGCTGCGTTGTATAAGTTCGTGACACTCAAAGACTATGTTGCTTTGCGCGAACCGTTGTTAGATGTCTGTCGTAAGGCAGACATCTGTGGCACGTTGTTGCTGGCACACGAGGGGATTAATGGCACTATTGCGGGCTCTCGTCAGTCTATCGACACAGTGCTGGATTATCTGATGGCGGATCCGCGGCTCGCCGACCTTGAGCACAAAGAGTCTTTTGATGATCACATGCCGTTTCATCGAATGAAGGTCAAGCTGAAGCGCGAGATCGTCACCATGGGGGTAGAGGGTATTGATCCAAATACTGTGGTGGGAACTTACGTTGATCCGCGCGACTGGAATGCGTTGGTAAACGATCCGGATGTCATGGTGATAGACACACGCAATGATTACGAATGTGGGATTGGTTCGTTTAAGGGCGCAGTCGATCCCGAAACCACTACATTTCGAGATTTTCCTGAGTATGTGCGCACGCATTTAGATACCGGCAAACAAAAAAAGGTCGCCATGTTTTGCACGGGCGGTATCCGTTGCGAGAAGGCCTCGGCGTTTATGCTAAACGAGGGCTTTGAAGAGGTTTACCACTTGCGTGGAGGTATTTTAAAGTATCTCGAAGTTGTACCCGAAGCAGAAAGCACTTGGGAAGGGGAGTGTTTTGTGTTCGACAACCGTGTCGCGGTGGATCACAAACTTGAGAAAGGCAGCTATGATCAATGTTATGGCTGTAGGCATCCCATCACGGAGCAGGATAAGCAGTCGGAATTCTACGAAAAGGGCGTTTGCTGTCCGCGCTGCTACGATAGCCTTACGGCGGACCAGAAGGCACGATTTGGCGAACGCCAGAAGCAGGTTGAGTTGGCTAATGTTCGCGGTGAGCAGCATGTAGGCAGTGCACCTCCAGCTCGGCAAAAAAAACGATCGTCACATCCGGAAACACACTGAATCATGTTTTTTAAAGTCCCCGAACAGTCTAAAGCCCAGGTCGATACATCTCAGGCTCTGCGACATCTGATGGTGTTTCAGATAAAACTCGCTGCAGATGCACTGAGAGATCTCATTCTCAGCCCTGTTAGTCTGGTGGTGTTTGTGCTGGATGTTATTCGTAAGCCGACACTTGAAGACAGCTTGTATCTGCGATTGATGCTGCTGGGAAGACAATCTGATCGGGTAATCAACTTGTTTGATGAGCATCGAGATGCTGGTCACTTTACCGTTGATGAGGCGGTGGAGGAGCTGGAACGCGCCGTTAGGGCGACGAAGGACTCATCCGTACCGACGAAGACCTCAGCGCCAGTAGATGACTAATTTCGCCAGCGAACCTTGTCGTTGGTATATAGATACTCAACTGGTCACTATCGCCCTGTGAGATGATACCGCGCAGCACGGTTTGCCCCGACTCATCCACACTTACGACAGCGCCCCCCGACGCACCTTTGTAAGCGAGGCAGTCGGTACTGATAAAGCGCTTCGTTGTTGTCGTTGCTCTGCAACTGGGATCATAGGTCAGTTGCGCGCCATGACGCCCTAACCCCGAGTCGCCGGAATAGCCAGCCATTTGCAGCACAGTATGGTCAGGAGGCACAGAGCGACCGAGCGCGAGCCCTCTTACTTCACTGCTCGGAATTGCCCGCTGTAGTCGTAAAATTGCCCAGTCCGCATCGATATGGCCCCCATCCGCCAGCCGTCGAGCGGTCAGTGCAACGGGCTCTCGACCCCAGGGTTCAAGCGTGAAGATAATCGGTTTGCTCAGATCGGAGTAAGCTTCCAGGCAATGCCAGGCAGTAACGATCGAATCAGCATACTTCCCCGCACGATTGGCTATGAGCGTGGCGCTGCAATCCTCCCTGTGATGTCTGCGACGACCCTCTTCATATTTGATTGTGGGTACCGCCAGCTTGCCTACGGCGTCGAGCCACTGAGGCGCCGCCGCATTTCTTTGTAGCCGCTTCTCTTGTGCCTGCGCATAAGACACTGATGCATAGGCTGTAAGTAAAGTTAGTACAGACAGTATCTTGAGCAGATCGACATGCCTGCCTGTCAGCGGTTTTCGAACAGTTAGCAACAAAGCTTCGCTCGCGGTTGGATTGATCTGTATTGTAAACTCAGGGGTTGAATGAGCAAGCAACAGGTTGCGTAGGGGAGGCAGGGAAGATGTCAGAAGGCATACAGCTGATAATTGGCAATCGAAACTATTCTTCTTGGTCGTTGCGCGCATGGCTGCCACTGGCCAAAGCGGGTGTCGAATTCGAGACGCTACTGCTGCCTCTGGATACGCCAGAGTTCTATGAGCGAATTGGTGAGTATTCTCCAACAGGAAGAGTGCCAGTACTCTGGCACGAGGGGCGCTGTATCTGGGACTCACTGGCGATTGGAGAGTACATAAACGAGCAGTTCGCTGATGGAGTGCTGTGGCCGCAAGATCCCTCCAGTCGCGCATTAGGTCGCTGCATGTCGGCTGAAATGCACAGCGGATTCAGTACATTGCGATCGCGTATGCCCATGAACTGCCGTGCTAGTGGAAGAAGGGTTGAGCATGATGATGCATTGAATACAGACCTCCAGCGTCTGTGGACGTTGTGGTCGGATAGCCTGGACAGTCATCAGGACCACGGGCCGTGGCTGCTGGGGCAATACAGTTTGGCCGATGCGATGTTTGCGCCGGTTGTGTTGCGGCTGGGTACCTACGGCGTTGAGCCACCTAAAGATCTGCAACCCTACTGTAATGCCGTTTTGAACGACGAAACGCTGTCGAGTTGGCTCGATCTGGCGCTGCAAGAGACTTTGATAGTCGAAGCGGACGAGGCGGGCGCCTGAATTTCACTGAAGCCTATTTACTGATACCAGTAGCGCTGTTTGCGTCTACTCTGGCGGGCGCATTGGGGTTAGGCGGGGGCGTTCTCCTGATAACCCTGATGCCGGGCTTTATTCCCCCCGGGGCTATTCTGCCGCTGCATGCGGTCACTCAGTTGTCCAGCAATGTGTCGCGCGCTGGGTTTGGGTGGCGTTATATAGACTCTAGCTTGATCATTCCCCTCGCGCTGGGATCTGCTTTGGGCGCTATTGGTGGAGCTGGTATCTATCAGCGTATAGCCGTTGAATGGTTGCCCGCTGTTATTGGTGCGGTTGTACTGTTGGTGCTCTGGGCACCTTTGCCTAGGCCTAAAGGATCGGGAGTGTTTGCTTTGACCCTGTTGGGTTTCTACCAGACGGGGTTGGGTATGTTAGCAGGAGCCACTGGTCCGCTCGGCGCCGCCGTACTTTCAAGGTACAACACCCAGCGCGACTGGCTGGTGGTGAATACCAGTGTTTACATGACAATGAATCATCTTTTTCGCATTGGTATTTTTCTACTGATGGGCTTCGCTATGGGGCCTTGGCTACTGCTATTGCTGGGTATGGTTTGCGCGAGTGTTTTAGGCTCATGGTTGGGCACCCGGCTGCGAGCCTATGTGCCACAGGCGAACTTTGAACGCTGGTTCCGTTTTGCGGTGTCGCTATTAGCGCTACGCATGATTGCCATTTCCTTGTTGGATACAGTGTGAAGCGCCTATGAGCATCGTGTTTTGACGCATACATTTACCGACAAACAGCGCGGAACTTTGTTGGGTATCAGTGCGTACCTAATATGGGGGTTTGCCGCCCTATACTGGGTGCAAACAGAGCCAGTGGATACTCTGGACCTGCTGGCACATCGGGCCTTGTGGTCTGTGCCGGTGGTTGTGGTTTGTTTATTGGCAGTGCGCAGGTTGCGATCAGCGTTGGTGTTGTTTAGACAGCCAAGAACCGTTGCAATCATGGCGCTGGCCGCAGCATTGGTTGCGACCAACTGGGGTATTTTCATCTGGGCGGTGACACACGAGCGTGCGATGGAGGCGAGTCTGGGCTATTTCCTGTTGCCACTCGTTAACGTCCTTTTTGGTTTGCTGTTGTTCAAGGAAAAAATAGATGGCGCGCAAAAAATAGGCGTAGCCTTCGCCGTTACCGCTGTTGCCCTGCAGTTTGTCTACTACGGCAGTTTGCCGCTTGTCAGCCTAGGAGTAGCGGTTTCCTTTGGCTTGTATGGCGCTATCCGCAAAGGAGTTGCCGTAGAGTCCATGGAAGGCCTATTGATGGAAACATTACTGATGTCACCCATAGCCATCATATGGCTTATTCTCCGAGATGGCGGCGGCCTTGGCCAGCACGGCCCGATGGTGGATATGTTGTTATTAGGCGCTGGTATTATTACTGCGGTGCCATTGCTAACCTATGTGTCGGCTAGCCGGCTGCTGCCCCTCACTGCACTGGGTCTTGTGTTTTATATAGGCCCGACTGCGCAGTTGATTGTGGCCATTTTTGTCTTTAAGGAACCGTTTAGCCTGGTTCAGGTTTTGGCCTTTGGCTTGGTATGGTTTGGGTTGTTGATAGTGACTGCCGATGGTTTCCGACGAGCGCGTCAAGCAGCTCGTCTACGCACGACTATTGACTAGACAGGGAGTAGTTTGATGAGAGAGGCACATCCGCGGTTTTTGTCGACGTGCGGCTCTATGATTGTAAACCTACTTGTGGCAGCTTGTGCTACCGGAGAGCCTCGCGATCGGGGAGATTTTCGTCAGGATCCCCGTCCCCTGGCGACGACCCTTGTGTATGAATGTCTCGGGTATGAGTTCGTGGCCCGAGTCGGTCCCGGCGAAATGGCGGTCTGGCTTAATGATGATTATCTAATACTGTCTCAAGTACGCGCGGCAGAGGGTATACGTTATCAGGAAGGGGAGATTGCTTTCGAGAGCAAGGCTGATGACGCGGCATTGATCGTTGGTGGTCAGCGTTTCCCGGAGTGCGTACTCGTGCCGGAGCGAGCGCCCTGGGAAGATGCCCGCCGCCGAGGCGTCAGTTTTCGAGCCGTAGGAAATGAGCCGGGTTGGCATCTGGAGATTCAATCTGGCCGACAGATTCTGTACGTCGGGGACTACGGGATGAATCGAATTTTGGTGCCGGACCCTGGAGCCGAAGCGACCAGTACAGGAAGTCGTTATCATGCGGTAACGCAAAGCAACGATCTGTTGCTGGAGATCGAAAGCACGCCGTGCACGGATACGATGAAAGGTGATGAGTTTCCCGATTCGGTGTGGCTGACGGTGAATGGAAAAACGCTGCAGGGCTGTGGTAGAAGCCTCGATTTTCCCTGGCGCTAGGCGCAGTAGCGCCCCTTCTGAGGCCTTCTTTTTACTGTCAAAATGTGAATTAGTTACTGCCGCTTACATACCTTGACAGAGGTCAATGCCCTTTACAAAGTGACTCTCTATCATGCGGGCTGATGTGGCGAGCACGTGCTGCTCGCCGCCGACCTGATTGAAAGGAGTTCAGAATGAAAAAAGCAGCATCTTTGGCATTAGCTGTGTCACTCGCCAGTGGCAGCATGTTTGCCCAGGCTTATCAGGCAGGTGACCTGATATTGCGGCTCGGGGCAACCACCGTATCGCCCAACGATGACAGCGACAATATTACACTGCCCACAGATCCTGCTACTGTTTTGCGTGGCGTTGAGGTGGATGATGATACTCAATTGGGTATCATTCCGGCGATGATGGTGACGGATCACCTGGGTTTTGAGCTGCTCCTTGCGACACCCTTTGAACATGATGTTACGGTGAAGGGAGCACCTTTGGATGCCGGCTCCATCAAACACTTGCCCCCAACCTTGAGCTTACAGTGGTACCCCCGTGGAAACTCATCTGGTTGGCAGCCCTACATCGGTGTTGGTTTAAACTACACGTTCATCTATGACGAAGATGCTTCTTCTGATCTCAAAAATGCGTTGGGTGAGTTATTGGGCGCAGAGAAAGTTGATTTATCTCTGCAGGATTCGTTCGGCCTGTCCGGGCAAGTGGGAGTCGATATTCCTCTGAATGAAAACTGGGCGCTTAATGCTGGCGTCTGGTACATCGATATCGACACGGAGGCCAGAATTAAAACTGATGTTGGTAGCGTGAAATTCGATGTTGATATCGACCCTTGGGTTTACAACTTTGGCATAGCCTACAAATTTTAGTGTTTAGGTAGGCCGGGCTGTATAACCGGTCAGTTCACCAAAAACCCGCGCCCATATCGCGGGTTTTTTTATGTCTGCTCGATTTCGTGTAGCGCTTTTGGCTGTTAGTAAACTGCACCGGCTTCGTGTTTCGTCTTTACTCTAACAGGGGTGTCGGGTGGTATAGTTGCAGCTTCATTGTCCGGAGACTGAAAAAATGCCAGTAGAAATACACGGCCACTGCGATGAAAAATTTGCCAGTGTGAAAGATGCTTTCGCTAAGAACTTCAACGATGGTTTGGATATAGGAGCCAGTGTTGCGGTAACTCTGGATGGTGAAAGCGTGGTCGACTTATGGGCAGGCAAGCTTGTTGACGCGGGTGAGGATCAGTGGGTAGAAGACACTATTGTTAATGTCTGGTCTACGACAAAGACGATGGCAGCCATCGTGATGTTAATGTTAGCCGATCGTGAACTGCTGGATTTCGATGCGCCAGTTGCCAGGTATTGGCCGGAGTTCGCCAGCAATGGCAAGGAGCATGTTCTTGTACGACATATAATGAGCCATTCGGCAGGGCTATCATCTCTGGAAGACCCCATAGTTTTTCTAGACTATTGTGATCACGACCGGATCGTAGGGTTACTTGCTGATCAAGCACCTTGGTGGGAACCAGGGACCCAGAGCGGCTATCACGCGATAACCCAAGGGCATCTGCAGAACGAATTGGTTCGCCGTATTACGGGCATAACGTTGGGTCGATTTTTCAGGGAAGAAGTTGCCGAACCCCTGGGCGCTGACTTTCATATCGGCACGCCTGCGTCTTTTGATTCGCGTATAGGGTTTCTGTCGCCGCCGGAGCCCGACATCAATACAGATGTTGATCCGAAATCTATAATGGGGCGAACCATGTTGAATCCACCTCTCGATGCATTGGCGCCGCGCACCGCAGCCTGGCGTGAGGCAGAGATTCCAGCCGCAAATGGGCATGGAAATGCTCGATCTGTTGCGCGCATCCACAGTGCGATTGCCTGCGGCGGTGAGGTAGGCAGTGTGAGATTGATGTCTGAGGCGGGTTGTCGCAAGATTTTTGATGTGCAAACTGATGGTGAAGACCTGGTGCTTGGTATGCCGGTTCGCTACGGCATGGGCTTTGGTATCAATAGTCAACATCAGCCACTAAGCCCCAATCCAAATGTATGTTACTGGGGAGGGTGGGGTGGGTCTCTTGGCGTAATCGATATGGATGCCAGATTAAACTTTGCCTACGTCATGAATCGTATGGTGTCTGGCACGACCGGCGACCTACGGGCGGCGAATCTGTTGCTCCCTGTTTACAGTTCGTTAGGCTGAGCCCGCCACTTGGGGTTGTGCCGTTGGGTCCCGTTCGCGACTTCGCTACGGCGTATACCAAATAGGTGAACTCCACGCTCTTTCGCTGATAGTAGCCGGAGCGTCCTTTGGCAATGGCAGGCCTGCCCTTACAGCATCGTAAGTCGTCCAGCGCGGCGTGGGAATTTCGATGACCCTGGCGTAGTAGAGAGCGGGTAAGCTGGGATCGAACTCCGGGTCCTGCCACACGGTGGCTAACTGGCTGCTACCAATGCTATTGCGATAGGTCGCCGTTTTCACATCCACAGTATTTCCGACCGCAGGTAGTTTGCCGTTCTTTTTGAGTTGGCGATCCCCGGACCAATTGACGTCAAAGACCTTATCACGCTGATTACCCTTGGCGTCGATCCAGCCTTTGATAATCTGTATGCGATCAAGGTTAGCCCCCAGCGGGTCTTTGCTTGCGGCAACGAGAAAGCGAGGGGCGTCGCCCATATCGGAGCGCTGAAGGTCACCACCCATGGGTACACCATCGCGGTAGGCTATCGCTACTCTGTCGTGACGTTCGTGAAGGTCTTGTGGATAATTCCAGCTGCCAAACAAGCGGACGCGGATTCGTGTTCCCGAGGTGGCGAACACTTCCCGGTTGTAGATCGAGTCCCAGATCGCCTCACGGGTATTACTAGTCGCCCAGGCGCCGGCGAGTGAGCCGGGTGACTGATCGCGAGCGGCCAACCAGCCGCCAACTTCTGCAGTCTGGCGTCGCTGCGGCGTACCGTCTTCAAAACCGTGGCCACCGGCCCAATTGTCTTCTTCTGTATCTCCCATCACGCCATTGTGACTGTCAGTGCCCCCGAACAAGCCTAGTTTATAAGGATTGCCACCTAGTTTGGCTTGCAGTGCGAGTCCTCGTACCAGGCCATCCCGAACGAAATTGCGCTTCTGTGGTACACGTCCACTGAAGCCACCCATACTTGGAGCATTCTCAAAATCCGAAAACTCGTCGCCAGCCCAGAAGTTGGCGTGAACCTCGGAATTGCCCTTTATCTGCATAATCTCTATAGCTCGCTCAAACTTCGATCGCTGCCGTGCATAGCGTTCATCAAGCGGTCTGCCGTCAGATTGCTGGTCTGGAAACATCAATCCTTTGCTTGCATTGGAGTTGTGCGGCAGCGCAACAGCGCGAGCACCTGCGTCATTTTGCTTAGCTAGCCAGTCCCATAAAGCTTCTTCTCGGGGAATCTCAAATGAGCTGACCGGGATGTCCGGGACTTGCGAACTCCTGAACAGGATGTTTCTGTGCAGGTTCCCGCCGCCAGGCGCACTACTCCATTCAAACGCCGGGAAAGTCGTGAACTCTCCGGGTTGGTAGTGCGCGTTAGCCGCGTTCACCAGTTCCTCCCAGCCGCTGCGCACCGCGGCATCACCAGGATAGAAGGGCAGATGCTGTGGATTTGCACCCCGCGTATTGCTAATAACGTATTTGAGAAACCAATCACGGCGGTCAGCTGGTGCTGTGAGAGCCACCAACTCCTTAATCTGAGGCTGATCACTTCCCGGTGAGCCGGGGTGCAAAGCGGCATACATCTCGCCCAGATACTCCGCGTGATCAGTTACGGCAGCAAAATCTAAGGGCCTACGCAGGCGATGGGGCTTGCCGTTAACCACAACAGCTTCACCTTTGGCGTGACGATAGGCGTCCGATGGTGTCAGCCGAGTGCCGCCCAGATACGCGTCCAGCGAATACGCTGTGTGGACATGGGTCTCACCGAAATAGACATTGCGCAGTGGGTTTGGTTCTGGCTCGTGAGGTGTAGCGCTGGCTTGGGGTCCCGCAGCAAAAAGTATAAGTAATGTTGCTGATACGTAGAGGACTATCTGATGCATGGACGTATTCCCAAGCTAGGCTATGGCGCTAGCATAAAACAAGCTGATACATTATTCATTTATTGACCTCAATTGTGTAATTTGCGGTGAAGAAGTGTTTGCCATCAGGTGTTGCAGGTATTCCGGCGTGCTATAGATTGGTTTATGGTGGTTACCGTCACAATAGTAGATACGGTTCTGCATCCATTAATGCAACTAGGAGACATACATGGCAATTTTCGCCCCCAAATGTGATCGCTGCGGACAAAGAACGCGCAATAAGGAAGATGGACAACCCATTTGTGAAGCCTGCGAGCAGGAAATGCAATTAATTCTAAATGCTGCCGAGGAAAATACGCACGCTTGTCCTTTAGACGGCTCTCCGATGAAGAAGGAGGTTGCTCATATGATCGTTATCGACAAGTGCCCAAAGTGTAAAGGCGTTTGGCTCGATGGTGGTGAACTTGAAAAGTTGACGGGTGATTTGCGGGCGGAGGCAATCAGTGTCATGACCCATAGCCTGTCTATGACGATGCCCTAGTTGCTATTACATCACTGGGTGATTGACGCGGGCAGTGAATGTGTTTCGTCAGGCACGGCACTGCTTGAGATTGAAGCCGCCAGTGTCATCCCAATTCAAACGTACCAAAAAGCGCGGCATGGTCTGACAAGTCGCGCCAGTGGCCGCGGCTGAACCGAGAGCAGTCTACCGGCTCCAGTCCGCGAAAGTAGATTCTGTCGACAGGCAGTACCGGGGCCCAGGCAGGGAAAGTTTTCGCATGATGACCTCGCATAGTGACAAATAATTCGTTGAGGTTTAAATCTGCATGTAGATGACGCTCTGCGCGCATTCGCCAGTCATTGAAGTCACCTGCAATAATCATAGGCTCATCGCTGGGCACGTGCTCATTGATTCGCTGCGTTAGCATCTCCAGCTGTGCGGCGCGTTCGCGTTCCAGAAGCCCCAGGTGAACACACATAACATGCAGCCGGCTCTTTAGTGAGGGAATCTCCACAACACCGTGCAGGATGCTACGGCTGGAGCGCGGGAAAAACGAGACATCAATGTTTTCCCACTGCGCGAAAGGGAACTGGCTCATGATGGCATTGCCATGATCACCTTTGCGATAAATCGCATTGCGGCCGTAGGCATAGTGAGGCCAACACTCGTCTGCCAGATATTCGAAGTGTGGTTGATCGGGGTAGGTGAAGCGGCGCCGTTTGCGTCTGCTCTTGCTGACGCTGCCGTGAATCTCTTGTAGAAAAACGATATCAGCGCCTGTTTCAGCAATGCGTTCTCGCATTGCCTGTAGCACAAATCTGCGGTTGCCTGAGCAGTATCCCTTGTGGATATTATAGGTTAGCACGCTGATCTTTGAGCTCATGTGACGTTTTCCGGTGCAGCACTGCCCAGTGCCGAGGAGTGATGCTCATGGCTATTCGCAGAGGACTTCGAAGTGGAGTGTCCAGAGTGACTCATTGTCAAATACAGCGTCCAGAGTCCCGAGACGATAAGCATGAGTGCGATGGCGAGCTTCAAGCCACGTTTGCGTAGAAAGTGTTGAAGGTTTTGTGCTCCCAGGCTAGTCGCCAACATCGCTGGTAGTGTGCCAATACCAAACACGAGCATGAGAGAACCTGAGCGGAGGGGATCCTGCGCGGTTGCTGCCCAAGCCAGACTGCTGTAGATGAGGCCGCAAGGCATCAAGCCCCAGCACAGTCCGAGTAGCCCGGCTTGATAGGTGTGTCTCACGGGTAGCCAGTGTCGTGAAAGTGATTGTACTGGGCGCCACAGCGACGCACCGGCACGTTCCAGCCAGGCGAGGCCTCGCCACCAGTCAGCAATATATAACCCCATTGCGATCAATAGCAGGCCTGCCAGATAGCGCAGGCCGATCGTCCACGCGGGCAGCTCGCCAAGACCTGCTGCTGCACCTACCAGCGCGCCCAGCAGTGTATAACTGCAAATTCTGCCTGCATGGTAGGTGATGGTTGCGGATAACCCCAGACCGCCGCCAAGATTGAGGGCAGAAGCAATGCCACCGCACATCCCCAGACAGTGTCCAGCGCCAGCCAGGCCGAGTCCCAAGGCCGCTATGTACTCAGTTTCCATCGAGTTTCGTAGCTGTATTGGTGGCGCCATTGTCAGCATCCACTTGATCGTTTGTCTGGGCTGCTGGAGCTGGTTTGTCCGGCTCAATGTCATCAGCCAGAATTTTCCATGCTTCTTTGTCCAAGTCGTCGTACTGCCCGTTGTCAATCGCCCACAACAATAGACGAATCGCTATCACGCAAAATATCAGAGCAATGGGTATTAGCAGGTATAGGCTTTCCATTCAGGCTGCCCCTTGTCGCTGTAGTCGCAGCGAATTGAGAACCACCAATAGTGAACTGAATGACATGCCCAGAGCCGCAGCCCAGGGAGGTACAGATCCGGTAGCAGCCAAGGGTAGGGCACACAAATTATATCCCAGAGCCCATACGAGGTTCTGCCGTATCACCCGCCGACATTTACGCGCATGCGTTAACGTAGTGCCGACGAGTGCCAGGTCGTCTTCGTTGACGATAAAATCTGCCTGGGAGCGCGCTAAATCAGTCGCAGTCGCAACCGCAAATGACGCGTTCGCGACGCCGAGAACGGGAGCATCGTTGAGGCCGTCTCCGACCATGACCACGACATCGCCTTGCGATTGACGTTTTTGCACTAGCGATAGTTTGTCCTGAGGGTTCATGCCAGTGTGCACGTCGTTGAACCCCAACTGACTGGCAAGTTGCTTCGCCTGTCCACTGCTGTCACCGGTAGCCATCTCTACCTGCATGCCTGCGCGATGAAGCTGGCGTATCAGTGGGCCCGCTTCCTCACGCTCTTCATCTTGAAGACCGAACCAGGCCATGGGCCGATCGGTGGCACAAAGTGCGATCCAGTGAAAATCACCCTCGGGCATTGCTTCTAGCTCAGGTGCTATCTCTCGGCAAAAGCGTTCACTACCTACGCGATAGCGCAGAGTCCCATCGCTACCTTCAATACCCGCACCCGAGACTACTTCAACCGCTTTGAGAGTAGGCAGCTGTCGCGTTTGTGCAAATGCCGCAGCGATCGGATGATTTGAATATTGCTGCAACGCCTGCGCGATGCTGTTGGCCTCATCTTGTGTCGTATCCGGACTGGTTACTATCCGTGCCAGCGATAAACGGCCACGGGTTAGTGTGCCTGTTTTATCGAAAACGGCTCGATTACAACTTGCGAGAGTGGCCAATGCATTATCACCGTGTACGATGACTCCGAGCTTACGCAGCGCATTGGCTGAGCTTGCTAGCGCCGCCGGTGTCGCCAGCGCGAGTGCGCAGGGGCAGCTGATGACCAGAACAGACAAACTGACCCAGAGTGCGCGTGAAGGGTCAATTTGGAGCCAGGTGATCGCCGTTACCACTGTAATGACTAAGATTGCAGCCACGAACCACGAAGCCACTCGGTCGGCGAGTTGCGCCAGACGCGGCTTTTTGTGTTGGCTGCTGTCTAGCGAACGCTGCAAAGCATTCAGCCGTGTCTGCAAGTAACTACCGGCTGCAGTGAGTTCAAGCAAACCCTCAGTATTGACCGTGCCGGCGAACACACTATCTCCAGCATTAACTGTGCGTGGAAAGTATTCTCCGTTGAACGCATCTTCACGCACCGCGCTGCTACCTGAAAACACTGTTGCATCAATTGGTATGACTCGCCCTGGTAGCACCAACACCTGCTCGCCGCCAACCAGTTGTTTGCGCGGCAGGGTGTGCCACTGATCTCCTCGTTTTACCTCCACTGCGTCGGGGAGTCCCGCTTCAGTGTCTATCCAGGATTGCAGACTGCGTTCCCTGATACGCCGCTCGATAAAACGCGCCAATAACAGGAAGAAGGTGAACATCACGATAGAGTCGAAGTAGACGTCTCCGGTATTCCTTACGGTCGCCCACACACTGGCCAGCCATGCTATCCCAATGGCCAAAGCAACTGGCATGTCCATAACCAGTGTACGTTGCTTAAGGTGCCGCCAAGCGGTAATGAAAAAGGGCTTGGCTGAAAATAAGACGACAAAACTAGCAACGAGAAGGCTTACCCAGCGCAGCAACGACTGGTACTGCAACGCAATTCCCTGAATGCTGCCTGCATGCAGTGCAATGGCAAACATGCCAACCTGCATCATGCCGATTCCTGCTACGGCCAGTCGACGCAAGTCCTGTTTGTACTCCTGCTGAAGTTGCTCTCTGCGCGCATTGCTGTGAAACGGGCGGGGGGTATAACCCAGTGCCGCGATAGCTTCGAACAATTCGCTCGGCCGAATTTTTTCCGTGGAGAATCGAACGTCCAATCGACTTTGATGAAGGTTTACGCTGGCGAATGAAACGCCTTCAATGCGCATCAGTGTACTTTCAATAAGCCAGGTACACGCGGCGCAGGTTATGCCGCCTAGCAACAATTGAGCGCGAGTGGTGCCATCATCACCAATCGAGCAAAACGTCTGCGCCATAGAGGTATCGTTGTAGATAGCGAAGGTGTCGTCTTGCTCACTGCCACTGGGACGTTCATTGAATGCAGTGCGCTGTTGATAGAAGACAGACATACCGCTACCAGCAATGAGATTGGCTACCGCCTGACAGCCTGGGCAGCACATCGGACGTTGCTCGCCGTCGATAAGCGCAGTGAATTCACTATTGCCCGGTACTGGCTCACCACAGTGAAAGCAGTCAAGTGATTGCAGGGCGGTGGCGGTACTGCCTGCTACCATTGGTCAGGTAGATCATCCGCAGCGGATAACTCCGGGAAATCGCTGGCAACGAGAGATCCATCAAGCCGCCAATCGCTTCTCTGCCCGCTTTCGAGGATCCAGTGCCAGTTTGGCGCAACTGCGTATTGCAATGTTGCTCGGTACTCGCCTGACGCTACGCGACTGAGTGGTAGTTCGAAGTCTGCGTCTGATTCTAGCGGGTGGGATAAGCGGAGGTTCAGCACAGGGCTGGTGATGGGGCCTGTAGTCCTAACAGTAATCGTGCTGGCGTCGACGATAAAAGTGGCAGACAGGCCCATATCGGCAGCCCGTTGTTGCTTGGCGATTTGTCGATTTATTGCCAATCCGTTTTTGTAGTACTCGTCGACCACCAGGTCATCGGAATGCTTATTGGCGATATACAGGGTGACAAACCCTGCAACGACGACAGACCCGGGTAGGGCAATGAGAAACCAGGGCCAGAACTGTTGATACCAAGGCTGGTCATCAGCCGGTTGTAGCGGGGAGGGTGTCATAGTGGTCTCATAAAGCGTGATTCGGAGGCAGCACGCAACGACGGTACATCTTTAGCGATGGCCTCAAACTGTAGCGCAGTGCTGGGCTTGTCCAGGTACTCCGGCGAAATTCTTACTCGCAGATTGATAGTGCGTACCTCGCCACCTTCGAGTGAATAGGTGGTATCGCCAACAATTGCAGCTCCTTTGATACCATCAATTTGGATCAGATAGTCATGCGGGTGCTTGTCCATATTCAGAAGATGCAGTTCGTAGAGGTTCTCGATATCACCATTGTCCGTAGTCAGATAGAGCTGATTGCGGTCGCGAATAATGGTCAACTCAACCGGAATGCGCGAAGCTACCGTATAGCTAAATATACCCACCATGAGCGCTAGAACGACGGTATATCCTATGATTCTGGGTCGGAGCCAGTGAGTGGTGCCACCTTGTAACTGGTGCTCGCTTGTATAGCCGATCAGCCCTCGTGGATATTCCATTTTGTCCATTACCGAATTGCATGCATCGATACACAGCGCACAGCCAATGCATTCGTATTGCAGACCGTCGCGAATATCGATACCAGTTGGACAAACCTGTACACAAAGCTCGCAACTAATGCAGTCTCCTAGCCCTTGAGCTTTATAGTCTGCGCTGCGTTTGCGCGAGCCACGCTGTTCCCCCCTGCGTTCGTCATAGGAAACGATGAGCGTGTCCTGGTCGAACATAACAGATTGAAAGCGAGCATAGGGGCACATGTACTTACAGACTTGTTCGCGCATCCATCCAGCGTTGATATACGTGGCGAGGGTAAAAAACAAGGTCCATGCAGCCTGCCACATTCCCGTAGACAATGTGCTTAACTCCAACGAGAGACTGCGAATCGGGTAGAAATAGCCGACAAAAGTCATGCCAGTCGCGAATGCTACGAACAGCCAGGAACCATGTTTTGCCAGTTTACGCGTCGCTTTTTCTGCCGACCAAGGCATCTTGTCGATTTTGATGCGTTGGTTTCGACTCCCTTCGGTTTTCTGCTCCAGCCACATAAAAATACTGGTCCAGACTGTTTGGGGGCAGGTATATCCGCACCAGATGCGCCCGGCAAATACGGTAACGGCAAATAGGCCAAAGGCTGAAATAATTAGCAAGAATGCGAGCAAAGGGAAATCCTGTGGCCAGAATGTCAGGCCCAGAATATGAAATTTGCGCGCGGGCAAGTCAAACAAGATGGCCTGCCGACCATCCCAGCTCATCCAGGGCAGCAGGAAGTACCCAAGAAGCAGTGGCCAACCGGTAAACAGGCGCAGTCGCTGGTAGAAGCCTTCGATCTTACGCGTGTAGATTTTTTCCCGGCGCTGATAGAGATCAACTTCACCAACCTCGGCCGGCGCCACTTCCTGAAGATCGATGAGCTGTGGGTCGGACATACCGCATACCGAAGAGTTGGTGGTCGGGTCTGAAGAGCCCGGCGCAATAGAGCGCTACAGGACTATTTGTTCAGTCCATAAACGTAGGCTGTAAGAATATGGATCTTGTCTTCGCTAAGTGTTTCGGCAAATGCAGGCATAACACCATTGCGTCCAACGCGCAGTGAGTGAGCGATTTGCTCTGGAGTGCCGCCATACAACCAGATGCCGTTGGTGAGATTGGGAGATCCAAGCATTGGATTGCCAGTACCGTCGGCCCCGTGACAGGCGGCACAGTAGGTTGCAAAGTGTTTTTCACCCTCACTGGCTTGCACGGTATCTGCAGTGCGTCCATTTAACAAAAGCAGATACTGGGTAACCTCGGCAATACCTTTGTCGCGAAGAATACTATCCCACGCGGGCATCGCAGCCTGGCGACCATTGACCAGAGTCGCTTTGATAACCTCCGGTGTGCCACCGTAAATCCAGTCGTTGTCGGTTAGGTTTGGAAAGCCGTAGCTACCGCGTCCATCACCTCCGTGACACTGTGCGCAGTTGTTGCCAAACATTCGGGCGCCCATCTTGCGAACGGCGGGGTCGTCCGCAATTTCTTCAATCGATAGCGCAAGATAGCGATCACGCATGGCGCGATACTGCTCGTCGGCTGCGGCCACCTCGCGATCGTGCTGATTAATCTGAGTCCAGCCAAGTACGCCGGGGAAATTCCCCATTCCGGGGTAGACAATCAGGTAACCGATCCCCCAGACAATGGTCAGCGCAAACATCCAGAACCACCAGGCGGGAAGAGGGTTGTCGAATTCCTCAATGCCATCATAGACGTGTCCCGTTGTGCGCTCTGTTTCACGCTGCTCACGCTTTCGATTGGCAACAAGTATCCACGTTGTCAGGATGAGCGTAATTGCGGTAAGAACAATAACCCAGCCACTCCAGAAACTAGTCATTCTTTGACACCTCCTGCTGGGTGCGTTGGTTCATCGCTTCATCGGCAAAGGGCAGATTGGCCGCGTCATCAAAATACGGCTTTCGCTTCTTGCTGTAGGCCCAGAAGCACAAACCCAGAAATGATAACAAGAGAAAAAGCGTGCTCAGACCTCTCAGATCATTGATATCCATGATTAGCGTTTAGTCCTCAGCAAGGTGCCCAACTGTTGCAGGTAGGCAACCAGCGCATCGATTTCTTTTTTGCCTTCTACCGCTTGCGTGGCGCCGGCAATGTCCTCATCGGTATAGGGCACGCCTACCATGCGCAGTGCGGCTAACTTGTCTGGCGTGCGACTGCTGTCCACCTCGTCATCAAACAACCACGGAAACGCGGGCATATTAGATTCTGGCACCACATCCCTAGGGTTATACAAGTGTGCTCTATGCCAGTCATCACTGTAACGTTGTCCTACGCGAGCGAGGTCAGGCCCTGTACGCTTTGAGCCCCACAAAAAGGGATGGTCATAGACAAATTCACCGGCCACGGAGTAGTGACCGTAGCGCTCTGTCTCTGCACGCAGTGGGCGTATCATCTGTGAGTGGCAGGTGTTACACCCCTCCCGAATGTAGATATCACGGCCTTCGAGTTCTAGCGCGGGCAGCGGTTTCAAGCCCGCAACTGGTTCGTTTACCTGCTTGTCAAAAAAGAGTGGCACGAGTTCTACCAACGTGCCGAAGCTGATAGCCACGATCACCAGTATGATCATCAAGCCGACATTTTTTTCTACGCTTTCATGCTTCATTGAAACGCTCCTTAAGCAGCACTGGCAGCGGGGGTCTGTTCTACCGCTACATCTTTACGTGTCGTCATGAAGACGTTGTAGGCCATGATTAGCATGCCTGCGAAGAATATCGTTCCTCCCAATACCCGCACTACATAGCCCGGGTAACTAGCGGCTACCGACTCAACAAAGCTGTAGGTTAGGGTGCCGTCCTGGTTATAAGCACGCCACATCAACCCTTGCAGAATACCGTTTACCCACATCGACGCGATGTACAGCACGGTGCCTATTGTAGACATCCAGAAATGCACATTGATCAAATCAGTACTGTACATTTTTTGCTTGGCAAACAAGATGGGTATGAGGTGATAGATACAACCTATCGAAATCATTGCTACCCATCCTAGAGCGCCTGAATGTACGTGGCCGATAGTCCAGTCCGTGTAGTGTGACAGCGAATTGACTGTCTTGATTGACATCATGGGGCCTTCGAAAGTCGACATGCCGTAGAACGACAGACTGACCACGAGGAAGCGCAGGATAGGGTCGGTCCGTAGTTTGTGCCACGCCCCCGATAACGTCATCATTCCGTTGATCATGCCGCCCCAACTGGGAGCCAGCAAAATAATACTCATCACCATGCCCAGGCTCTGAGCCCAGTCGGGTAACGCGGTGTAGTGCAAGTGGTGAGGGCCGGCCCAGATGTAAACCGCCACCAGCGCCCAGAAATGCACAATGCTCAGTCGATACGAGTAGACCGGACGACCAGCCTGCTTGGGTACGAAGTAGTACATCATGCCCAGAAAGCCGGCAGTGAGGAAAAATCCTACGGCGTTGTGACCGTACCACCACTGTACCATCGCATCGACAGTGCCGGCGTAGATCGAGTAAGACTTTGTCATGCCCACAGGAACTGCCAAGCTGTTGACGATATGCAGTACGGCGACAGCAATAATAAAGGCCCCGAAAAACCAATTGGCCACGTAGATATGATCAGCTTTACGCTTCATTATCGTGCCAAAAAATACAATAGCGTAGGTTACCCAAACGACTGCGATTAGAATGTCGATGGGCCACTCGAGCTCAGCGTATTCCTTTGAGCTTGTAAGGCCCAGCGGCAGGGTGATAGCGGCTGCTACGATAACCAGTTGCCAGCCCCAGAAAGTAAACGCTGCCAGTTTGTCCGACAAAAGGCGAACCTGGCACGTACGCTGCACAACGTAATAAGAGGTGGCAAATAACGCACAGCCGCCAAATGCGAAAATTACAGCATTGGTATGCAATGGGCGCAGACGACCGAAGCTGGTCCAGGGTAAGTCCAGGTTAAGTGCCGGCCACGCCAGCTGTGCGGCGATAACAACACCCACCAACATGCCTACAATACCCCAGACCACCGTCATGATGGCAAACTGGCGCACCACCTTATAATTATAAGTGGGGTGTTCCAGGTCTGAATTAAGTTCGCTCATGATCTAGTTCCAATTCAGGCAGATTATTACGCAATGAGTTGCAGTTAAGAGTGATGCTTTGTTTACGCTAGTCTGTGAATGCCGGTGCGGCACCAAAGTCCCAGAGAAGCACTGAGCCCACCATCAGGCAGATTAGGATCACCATAGCAATAGCCATGACAGCACTGGAGAACAAAAAGCCACGTTCTTCTGGAATCCCCATAACGATGGGAATGCCCAGATACAAAAGGTACACCGCCCAACTGGCGGCAGCGACGCCAATCAGCAGGTCAAGCCACAGTAGCGGATGGAACCCTACAAGCCCGGCAATAAAAAGGGGCGTTGCTGTTAGGCCAGCGATCACAACTCCCTTGGCGAAGGTCGAATTCGCGCCATACGTATCGGACATCCAATGTATGAAATAGCCAATAACCGCAACACACGCAATCATCGCCAGATAAAATAGAATACTGATCTGACGAGCACTGGCGACCGTCAGCTTGATAGCATCTTCACTGTCGCCGACAGTCCAGCCGACACGACTGGTACCGTAATACCACGCTACTGCGGGCAATATAGCCAGTATGCAAGGGTATAGGACCAAGGTGTTCAGGGACTTTTCAGGTAAATCAGCGACTGCACGCCACTGCTCATTGGGCTTTACCAGTAGACCAATTGTATGCTGGATCATTGTGTTCTATTCCCCCACAGAGACCGCTTTTCTGCGGCACAGGCGCATTTTATGCGCCTTTCGTTTTATAGCTTTGATTCATATCAAGGTAGTGCCTGCCGAGGTTGCAGCTGACTAACCTATCTCCGCGACACCCCTCAAACCTTCGATATCGAGGATTTCTATTTCCTTATTATCGACGCGCAGAACGTCCATTTTTTGCATGCGACTGAATACCCGGCTGACAGTTTCTACCGTGAGTCCCAGATAGTTGCCGATATCAACTCTAGACATGGGAAGGCGGAAGTGTGTGGCACTCAGCTTACGTCTGGAATTGCGTGTAGAGATACTCAATAGAAGCGCAGCAACGCGCTCATCGGCTGAATTTTTACTCAGTAACGTGATTAGTTGTTGATCTGCGGTAATCTCGCGGCTCATCAACTGAAAGAAGTGCCTTTGAAGACTGGGCATCAACGTGCTAAGTCTTTCCAGTGAAGTGAATGGAATTTCACAGAGCGCGGATGTTTCCAGCGCTTTGGCAGACGAAGCATGCGTGTTGTTGCTGATACCGTCCATGCCGACAATCTCGCCGGGAAAGTAGAAGCCTGTTACCTGCTCGCGGCCATCGTCCGTGGTTTTGTAGGCTTTGAGTGTACCGGACCTAACCGCAAATACGGATTGAAACGCATCCCCTTCCCGGTATAAATGATTGGACTTCTGCAAGGGTTTGCTGCGCTGGATAATGCTGTCCAGTTGTTCAATATCCTCTGACTCCAATGCGAGTGGTAGACAGAGGCTGTTGAGGCGGCAGTTCCCACATCTCACCTGGTAGTCGTGCGTGCATGCCACCAGGCCGGAGCTGTCTCCGGTATTGATAATTGGAATAGTCATGCGCCATGCCTTGCTCTACGAAGCATTCAGTATAGACGAAATGAAGTGCGTTCTGTAACCGTACAATGCGTGATTTAGACGGTTTTGGAATAGCCGGTTTGTGCCTCCGAAGCCGCCTTCGGAAGGTAAGCATCAAACAGCATGCAGATATTTCGCAGAAATGGTCTACCGTTGTCGGTCACAACAATACGGTGAGGATGAATTTTCACGATGCCATCGCGTTCCATCGGTATCAGAGCGAGCAGTTGTTGACTGAAAAGGCTGTTGAAATCCACGCCAAACTGATCGTTGCACTCAGTCGTATCAAGTTGGAGCTCACAAATCAGACTCATGATGATGTGTTTGCGTAAGCGGTCGTCCTGATTCATTCGGCAGCCTTTTGCCAAAGGGAGTTCGCCTCTATCCAAGCGCAAGTAGTAATCATCTAGGTGTCGCTCGTTCTGTAGATAGAAGTCTCCCAATTGGCTGATAGAGGAAACGCCAAGACCCAGTAGGTCGTCTGCCATTTGGAGAGAATAGCCCTGAAAGTTTCGTTGCAATCGACCTTCGGCCTGCGCCATTGCCAGTTCATCTTGCGGCAATACAAAGTGGTCCATTCCTATGTGCTGATAGCCCGCGTCCTGCAGGGTGTCACTAATGATCTGGTGGAGCAGCAATTTCTCATGTGGCTCAGGCAGTGTTAGGCGGTCGATAGCTCGCTGGCTGCTGAAGCGCTTCGGCAGGTGGGCGTAGTTGTAGCACGCAATTCTGTCGGGCTTAAGTTGAACTACCTTGCGTAATGTCTCCGCCATTGTGTGGCGATCTTGGTGCGGCAGGCCATATATCAGGTCGAAGCTCAGTGACCGAAACTCATGTGCGCGGATACTTTCAACCAGCTTGGATACGCTGGAAAGCGATTGAGTGCGGTTGATCGATTTTTGCACCAGCGGGTCAAAATCCTGAATACCCAGACTGATCCGGTTAAACCCGATACCTTTGAGAAGTGCGATCGTTGCGGCATCAACCGTGCGTGGATCCAGCTCAATGGAATACTCACGATATCCTTTGTCTAGCAGGCGAAAGTGACTGGCCAGAGTGTGCATCAGCTCTGTTATTTCGGCATTGTCCAAAAACGTGGGTGTGCCTCCACCCCAATGCATCTGTGTAATTGGCCGGTGACTCCCAACCAGTCTCGACTGAATCTCGATCTCATGAAACAACCGATTGAGATACTCACGAGCAACACCTTTTTTACGTGTAACAATCTTGTTGCAGGCACAGTAGTAGCAAATGTCACGGCAAAACGGTATGTGTACATAGAGCGAAAGAGGTGCGCTCTCCTGTGAACTCACCTGCATTTGCCAATCGATGTACTGTTGAACGTTGAAGTCGTCGCGAAAGTGCGGCGCGGTAGGGTAGGAGGTATACCTTGGCCCTTGGCAAGCGTATTTTTCGGCCAGTGCCAGTTGATTTAGGGTGTTTTGGCTGGCTGCGGCTGCGTTAGGCGCTGTAGTCACGGGGTTGGGCATAGTCCGCAGAATGTCTGATTGAGTGTGCGCCAGATTAGCAGGGTGTCGGTTCGAGGTTGTTGATGCAGGTCAATTAGGGCTCGAGACAGGGTGGTGTGTAGCCAGCCGCCGGTCTATTTTTCGAGCGACGATAGTTCTTCAGTCACGTCTGCCAACAGTTTCGGCATACCAACGCCCCAGCCTTGTATAAAGTCGACCCCGATTTTGCGCAGCTGTTCGATAATCAAATCATTCTCTACCGATTCCGCGATAGTCTCTTGCCCCAGAAAGTGAGCGAGGTCATTGATCGAGCGCGCCATGGCAAAATCATTGCGATTCTTATGAATGTCGGTGATAAATGTGCCGTCTATCTTTACGTAATCAACAGGGAGCTCTCTTAGATAGTTGTGACTGGCCAAGCCGGTACCAAAGTCATCGATAGAAAACTTGCAGCCTATATTGCGCAGGGTGCGTACAAAATCGGCAGCCTTGACGAGATTGCTGATAGTGCCGGTTTCCGTAATCTCGAAGCACAGCCTGCTGGTGCCGACACCGAACTCGGAAATTTGCTCCAGCAAAAAGTCCATGAAACTATCATCAGTGATACTGGTGCCCGATAGATTGATAGAAATGTTGGGTACAACTTTTTGGGCATCGTTTAAGTGGCTTACCCATGCGAATGCCTCATTAATGACCCAGCGATCCACGAGTGACATAAAGCCATGGCGCTCGGCAGAAGTGATAAACTCCTCAGGAGAGTCGAGGCCACCCTCATCATTCTTCAACCCGAGCAACAACTCGAAGTGGTCAGAAAGCCTATTGCTACCCACTACGGTTTGAACAATAGGTTGGGCGCGCAGAACAAAGCGGTCGGTGCTGAGCGCCTTTTCAAGCTCTGCGCGAGTTTCGGAGTGTTCTTGTTTCTGCGCTAGTAGCTTTTCCTGATCTTCCTGGTAGATGACAACTCTGTTCCTGCCCTCATCCTTGGCCAGTTGCATGGCAGAGCGAGCATGGCGAATGATTTCATCGACGCCTTTGCTAAACGGCAATACTTCCGAGATACCTATTGAAACTGTAAAAGTCACAGACTCACCGTCGACCTCTACGCTGCTGGCGGCGATGTCATTACGGATTTTCTCTGCAACTTGTACTGCCACCTCAGCGGAGCGGTCTATCAGCAACACCCCAAACTCATCGCCACCCAGTCTTGCCGAAGAGGTTTTCTTGCTGTGCAACTGGGACAGCAAACGAGCAAACTCAAGCAACACCTGGTCGCCATTTATTTTGTCGTAAACTTCGTTTACCAGATTGAACTGATCAATATTGATATAGAGCATGGAATGCGTCGCAGATTTACGCTGTGAGTGCCGCATGGCGCGCTGGACCTGGTCGATGAAGGTCTCGCGATTAATCAGCTTGGTCAGTGAGTCGTGGTTGCGCTCAAAGCTCAGGGTTTTTTGCACCTGTTCGAGCGTTCCGTACATGCTTTTATCAACAACATTGAGCTTGTCGGCGGGAGCAGGTGGCTGCACGCCGCGACTCAGTTGTCTCGCCAGCTGCACTGCGCTTAGTTCGGCATTTTTCTGTCCGCGCTCATTGACGAATATGTAGCGATCTTTGTCCCCGCTAATCCAGGCTAGTTGCATCCGTCGCTGCTGTCCCTTTTTATCTCGATAGGTTAACCAGCTACCTTTGTCGAGCGCCTCAACCCGCTGTATCCAGCGTCTCAGCCTGGGCAGCCGTTCTATGCGCGCTCGCTGCTCATGCGCAGAAGCTTTCTTCTGTCGGGTGGTATCAATCTGCGTGGTAGAAATCTGGGCATCGCCTGCCAGTATTGCCCGCAGCTTGTTCAGGTCGGCAACATGTTCCACGTTCGCAGGCAGTGCGGTATTGATCTGTTGCTCAATCATATCGATGAGCGGTTCAGCTTCCATTTGGCGTTCTAATTGATGGTCGGAGTCAATATCGCCTTGTAGCTGTTGCTCTAGCCACGAACTTACCTGCTGAAAGCTCTTGATACTTTCATCCCAGGCAGAACTGTCGGGCCCTTGCTTGACGTGCGTCAGTATCAGTTGGTCTCTCCAACCGTGTTGTACGAGCTCCATCAACACTTCTGGCGCGTGTGGAGGCTTGAGCTGCTGCTCTATAAATTGATCAACCGCATGTTGAGCTTGTGCCAGCTTCTCTTGCCCTTGCTGGGTTCGCACAACCCGATCCACGTTTTTGCTATGGGCTCGCTCTTGTTGCTGAACCAGTTTGTCTATCTTTGCCAGCGCGCTCTCAAACACAGCGCTGTCGGTGTCATAATCCGTCACAATCTGATCGACGATTTCGCCGACACGGTTCTCCAGACTGCGATTGGGGAAGTTTGAGGAAGAAGCCAGCTGTGACAGCTTGTCGATGACACCTCGCGCAGCGTGGCCGCGGTCCACAAAGAATTGCGGCTCCATTAATGCAAGTTTGGCCATGGGTATCTGCAGATTTCCCAGCGCGGGGCGCAGCTCCGCACTGACATCAAGTTGAGAATTGATTGTTCCAAACAGATTATCCACCAGGTCAATCTGGTTTAGGCTCTCGTTATTAAGGCCATCCGTACCTGCTAGTCCTGAAATAATGTCGGCATTAGCGGCGAGATATTCGCGTAGTGAGCTAGAGTTTTGTACCTCTGCACGACTGTTCTCGTCCATTTGCAATGCACCAAGCGCATCGGCGACAGTTCTTGTGTCTGCCATGGTGCCCAAGCCAGTTACTGCTTCATTGTTAATGGTCGGAGAGCTCCCAGAGCCGCTAAGCCCCTGCGCTTCGCGTTTGAAATTCAAGGCATCGATCACCGAGCGATACAGGCTCTCAGGACTAAAGCTCTCGGAGATTTTTTCAAAGACACCTTCCACGACCTGATCTACCAGTTCTTCTGTTTTAGCAGATGTTGGGGCGGGTGCCTCCTCGGTTGCTGCTGGCTGCGGGGCTCCCAGATCCGGAAGGTTGTCCGCGCTCGCTACAGTTTCGTTTTTCCCGTCAACTGCATTAGTGGTTTGCTCGTTGGCCCCTTGCGATGCCTCAGACTCATTCGGTGTTGTTGTTTTAGAAGGGCGTGATGTGCTTTGCGCTGCTGCTGGCTTCCGTGCCATCTGCGCAGCCTTTAGGAGCGAGCCCTTGTTGATGATTTCTTCTTCAATATGGGGTCGAATGCCTTGCTCTGCCAGCTCCGTATTAAGAGGAGAGTAGAATCCATCGAGCTGCTCGATAAACTGGTCAACGAAGTAGCTAAGCACCTGAGGAATGACATCAGCCGGGAGACCGCTATTTTTAAGCGCTGTTTGAAATGCGTGACACAGAGAATCAACGTGAACAGGCAGCCTGACACGCAGAGGGTCAGTCTCAAGCAGTGTAGCCACCCGTATTATTAGCGCTTCCAGAGCAACCTGATGCAGCTCTTCGCCCCGCGTAATCATTCGGTCGAGCGCTAGATAGCCCTCAAATTCCTCTATATCAACGAGTCCCAGCGATTGCTCTTTCGCCTGATCGCGTCCTCGCTGGTGCAGATGTTCTTCGGGGGTGAGGTCGTCAAACAGGGCGTTTATCTCTGCCAGGAAAGCGCTAACTATTTGTCGCCCTTCTCTCTTAAGGGCGTTGAGCGCCTCGTAGTGAATATTGTGTCCGGACTCGCTATGCCCGGATGTCATAGATAGGTCAAAGAGGTGGTCGGTAAGCTGATTTGTAAATAATTGCAGGCGCTCTTCCAGTAGCGCGGCGCTATGACCCTGCAATGCGCGTAGTTGAGGCGTCCACTGAGTTCCTGCGGTAGTTTCGGGCGCGTCGGCAGCGTCTGCTGCAGCCGGCCAGCGATTTTGCACGGCTTCCAGACAGGCGCGCGTTTGCGGACTATAAGGATCGACAAATTCAAGGTGCAGGGTAGTTGAACTAATTCTGTCAATTCGCACAGGTACTGCTTCGCGCTCGCCGGTAGGCGACTCATAAGTAAGGAGCGCACGCGTGCCGCGGGTCAGCTGCTGTTCCGCCCGATCGCTTTCGCTGATAGCAATTGCTATCCGCTCGCCAGCTGCTAGGCTTGCCCTTCCGCAAAAATGGCGTTCGTCTGCGAGTTCAACAGTAGCAGCTAACGGCAATGCTTGTGTTTGGTTCAGAGCCACACTCACTCGGTCCAGTCGCGCACTGTGTGCAAAAGGCAATTGCACGGCGCATTCGATTAGTCTTTAGCTCCAGTATAACGCTACTGATGTTCCGAACAAGCAGCCTACCGGCGAAGTGCTCTGAGTCGCTTTTTCATAGCCTGTTTGTAGTCGTAATATACGAAGCCCAGCCGCCAGAGTGTTGGCAGCTGTCTCTCCCAATACTGCTCATAGCAGCGCACGAACGCCTCTCTGTTTTGCCAGTTCAGCTTGTAGGCGATTCTCACAAGGTCCTGTAGCCGCCTCCAGCCGAAAACTTTTGAGCCCGGCCCCTGCCAGATCCACGCGCGACCAATGTCAATGACCATGGGCGTAAAGCTGCCATCGTCCTGTTGCGAGATCAGCAGATTACCAGCCGAGAGATCGCGATGGACAATCTGCATGTTGTGCATGCGGCAAACAAACTCGCTGAGCAGTTTAAACCAGGCGCTAGCATCAAGATTCCGGTAGTGAGAATCACCCCCATTGAGTGCGCGGTAGACATCCTTGGCAGAGAAGGCGCCCGGTATGAATTCACATAGATACCAGGAATTCTGGATGCCAGGCGCATTATCGCGTTCAAAGTAGGCAATCGGTGCAGGTGTCGCAATGCCATGTCGAAGCATGGCGCAGGCGTTGCTGAAGTGACGCAGGCCCTTGCTGGGCCGAAATCTATACGTGAATTTTTTGATGCCTTTCACGCGGTTTAATTTCACCGTGATTTTGCGACTGTTCAGGCGGGGATCTTGAATGTTCCATAATCTATTTCGTGCATCTCGCAGTACCTCTATTTCAGGCTGGGAGGGCAACATAGCGGGTGACAGAGCCTCGTGTAATTTGCTTTCGTTTTCCTGGCATGGCAAAGCCACGCAATAATCACCGCGCCAGCCCTCAGCTTCCCATGGTAGCGACTGCAATGTGGGTCCGTTCATCTGAACGGCGGAGCGTTTTGATGGGGCTATTTTAGGGAGGCTGCCAAGTGGTGATTCTAGATCCAAAATCAGCGGGTGTTCATTGATGAGCGCCGGTCCAGAGTGGGGTTCTCCTAGCGCATCACTGATCGCAGTGATGTTCTTAGCTGCGGTGCCTAGTAGTTCGCTGAAGCGGATGCATTGACGGTCTCGAGTCCATGCAATGGCGAAAAAGTCCCCCGCGAGCCCAGTGAATTCAAAGATACTAGCGCCGAAGGGATCGTGCTGCGCTCGCACGATAGTTGCTCCAGACAGACGCTTTGTAATAGTAGCAAGGGCATTAAACGCGGGTGTGCGATAGAAGTCCTCCGCATCCCCTTTAACCTGGCGGTAGTAACTGACCTGGTCGATAGCGGGATACTCGTTGCAGGCGTCATCGATCAATCCGTCGCGATGACAGATTAACGGTCCCCAGTACACCCGATTCAGCGCACCGCTGGCCGCTGCCAATACAAGATAACGCACAATGTAATCAGCTTGTTTGATATGAGGTGATAGCGATCGTCTCGCCAGACGCTGGAATGTCCAGCACGTATAGGCGCAAATCAGTTTGTGGCTGCCGTGCCTCTGACCCAGGCGCTGAAGAATACGCGCCTTTTTAATCATATTGAGCTGGGCGGGGCGAGTCAGCCAGCGCCCGAGAGCCCGATGATCGTAGGCCTCTGGCTCAATTACCCGTTCAACGAACAAGTTGTCTGTATGAACCGCCGGTACCTGCCCGGACCTGCCGATGAGAGAGAGGTAGAAACTGTTATAAAGGGGCTCGAAGTCGGATATGTTGGGTCCAGCCAGTGTGATGGAAAATTCACATGCAACCTCTTGCGCGATGTCCCAGCCGGTAACCACGCTGCGCCCCGTAAACGCTGACCACTTTCGACGATTGGGCGTGTTGCCAATCTCAAAGATGTCTACCTGATTCTCGTAGCGGGTAAACAGATCGGTGAGAAACAGCCGCCATTGATCCTGTAGTGAACTGTCCTGACTCAGGCGCTGTGATCTATCCAGTTCGGGGAAGACACAGAGCATCACGCTGAATCCACAGTCAATGAGTCGGTCTAGCAGTCGCTGGGTGGGACCGTTCGGGCTCTCGTAGGTGTAGTGCATTCGCACGTTGTGTATGTTCAGGTCGCGGAGGCTTCGGAGTATGTAGTCTTCGGTTCGAGAATCGCATCCAGAGGCGACATTGACGCCAATAAAATCTGTTGGGATGGTGTGTCCGGTGGATGGTCTGGCGGATGTCCCCAGCCAGGATGGCGCCTCAATAGCGGCTGTCAGCGCGCTGCGAGCCATATCGAAATAACCGGGTTGGGTTGTTTGGGGTTTGTTCAAGACATCGCGCTCGAGATTGGTGCAATCATGAATAATCTGGCGAGCAGGAGTATACCACCTGCGGCCGACCTGTGGACTCTAATGGTGCTACGCTAGAGTCGAGTAGTAAAATAAACCCGGAGATTCAGGTGCCTGAAAGACCCGTACAGTTAGAGCGAAGCTGGCTAGCCCACCTGGCCGCTGAATTCGATGACGACTATATGGTCGGTTTGCGGCACTTTCTGCAACGTGAGCGCGCTGCCGGAAAGCAGATCTACCCTGAGTCTAACGAGGTATTCAGCGCTTTTACTCACACACCCTTGCCGAAAGTGAAAGTTGTGATAATCGGACAGGACCCTTATCACGGCGCCGGCCAAGCGCACGGCCTTTGTTTTTCCGTGCCTGAGGGCGTTGCCGTGCCACCGTCTCTTACCAACATTTACCGGGAAATCCACACTGATTTGGGTTGCCCCATTCCCACACGCGGTGATCTTACCGGGTGGGCGGGCCAGGGAGTGCTCTTACTAAACAGCGTGCTTTCCGTGGAAGCGTCTCAGGCAGCGTCACACAAGGGCATGGGGTGGGAGCGATTCACCGATAAAGTAATAGAAGTGGCAAGTCGCGAACGCACTGGCCTGGTCTTTATGCTGTGGGGTAGCTACGCCCAAAAAAAGGGCGCGAGCATTGATAAACAAAAGCACTGCGTGTTGAACGCTCCTCACCCCTCGCCACTGAGCGCCTATCGCGGCTTTTTTGGTTGCAGGCACTTCTCGCAAGCCAATGAATACTTGCAGGGCAGGGGCCAAAAACCCATTGACTGGTGCGTCCCCGGCTAGGGTAAAACAACAGGTGATTTACTCGCTCTTGCTTGGATAAGGGTAGGGCAGCGATAGTAGGGTGATCGGTTGGGCGTTCTCGGCGTTGCCAAGCTGTAACGTTTGTTCTCGCGCCTTAATAGCCAGTTCGAAGAGAATGACTGTACATTGATCTTCATCCAGCCCTTGATCTAACACCGTGCCAACAGTGGACCCGTCCAGGGTGACGATGTCAGCGCCAACCTTAGAGCTGTCTTCTTTGTTCAGCCGCGCAGCGAACGTTCTGCGTTTGCTTTCGCCTTTATAGTGTAAGCGAGCGACGACCTCCTGACCGGTGTAACATCCTTTGCGAAAATCAACCTGTCCCGTCAGGTCGTAGTTGAGTGCCTGTGGCGTCATTGTTTCTGTAGTTGCTGCACTTACTCGGGTCAGGCCAGACTCGATATCCATGCCTGTCCAGCGTTCTAGAGAACCATGTAAGCAGTTGGCAGATAGAGCGTCGATTTGTGCGCAGCAGTGCTCGCGCTCTAGCCATAGCTCAAAACGCTGTGCGTTGTTATCACGCTGAATGATCAATGCACCGTTGGTAGCAATACTGGCATGCAGCTCGTTGGGAATGTCACCAAAGTGCTCCTTGAGCGTGGTTGCCGCCTCTGCACCCCAGCAGCCCATTGTTATCCAGTCGGTGCGTCGTGAGTCCAGCTCCGACTTTGAAAAGACGATGTACTTTGATAGCACGTTCGCAGTGTGCTCAGCGATGTCACTGCGCAGTCGCATCAACCAGTGATTTGTACCGACCTGTCCCAACAGGAAGTCCGCAATAACACGACCCTTTGGAGTGCAGTACGCCCCGGTGAGCGCGTTAGACTCGCTTACATTGCGCACATCGCAGCTGACTTGGCCTTGCAGGAACGTGACTGTTTCAGGACCCTCAAAGTGAATCAAGCCCTCGTTGGTGAGGTTGGTGAGGTAGGCGCTCAAGCGGGCTCCTTCTGTATGGGCTACTGGGTGGTTGGCGATGGACATCATAGGCCGAACCGACCGGCCTGTCAGCCATGGCAACGCATGGGCACTCAAAGCGTTATAATGGCGAGTAATGACGACGACGCAAGACAGTGATAGACCTATGATAGATGAGCAGGACGTCAATCGAATGCGGTGGGCCAGCCGCCGTGGCATGCTGGAGCTGGATCTCGTATTGGAGCCGTTTGTATCGGCCCGATATGCAGCATTGAGTGACGCCGACAAAATACGCTATCGCGATCTCATGCTATGCGAAGACCAGGAGCTTTTTGGGTGGTTTCTTAAGCGAGAGGTCCCCGAAGACCCGGAGCTTGCTGCCATTGTCCGCACTATCCTCGAGTACGCCCGCACACCACCTGAGCATCGTTAGCTCTCGGTACTATACCCTCGCGCACGGTTTGCTGGGTCTGTTAGTTCTCGCGGCTATGGTGCAGATAGCAATGACTGTGGCAACAGCGCCGGTGGTTCTGCTTTTAGTGCCAGTGGTGGAACTTTGGAGACACTCCCGCCACCAATCTCTTGAGGGGGCAGTCCTCACGCTTTGCCCGGGTCGCTGGCAACTAAGTTATGCAGGTCAGTGCTTCCTGGTCCGGCCGTCTCACACTACGCTTTTATTGCCATTGTTTGTGCGACTTACGCTGTTGGAAGACACCGGAGGCGCAATGTCAGGAGGTGGTCAGCGCTGGAGCTGTATTTTATTTAGCGATAGTGCAGAGTCAGCTGCGATGCGTTGTCTGCGACGCCAGCTCAATCTGCGGCAGCCTGTAAAGGAGAATTCTCGGGTGTGAGGATTGTATCCAGCGCGTCGTCCAGTAGTGCGGGATAATCCAGAGTAAAGTGCAGCCCTCGACTTTCTTTACGCTGCAGCGCGCACTGGATCATCAGCTCCGCCACCATCGCAAGATTCCGCAGCTCGAGCAGATCATTGCTGACCTTATAATTGCTGTAATACTCCGCAATTTCTGCTTGGAGTAGTTGCGCGCGATGCTGTGCGCGTTGCAGTCGCTTGTTCGTTCGCACGATGCCAACGTAGTCCCACATGAATCTACGCAACTCATCCCAGTTATGGGAGATAACGACGTCTTCGTCAGAATCCGTTACCTGGCTCTCATCCCAGACAGGCATTTCTGCGAGAGTTGGCGCATCAGCAAGTGTTGAATGGATATGATTTGCGGCTGATTCCGCGTAGACAATGCACTCAAGCAAAGAATTACTGGCCATTCGATTGGCGCCGTGCAAGCCGGTGGAGGATGATTCCCCGATGGCATACAGCCCTTTAACATCTGTACGTCCGTGGGTATCTACAACAATTCCGCCACAGGTATAGTGGGCGGCCGGTACCACGGGTATGGGTTCAGCCGCCATGTCGATACCCAGCTGCGAGCAGCGTTCCATAATAGTGGGAAAGTGAGACTCCAGAAATTTTCTGGGTTTGTGTGATATGTCCAGAAACACACAATCGGCGCCCAACCGCTTCATCTCGTGGTCTATAGCTCTTGCAACAATATCGCGAGGCGCCAACTCGCCGCGGTCATCGAAACGCTGCATGAACGCAGTACCATCGGGTAACAGTAGTTTGCCTCCCTCGCCGCGAACGGCTTCGGTCACCAGAAAAGATTTGGCTTTCGGATGGTACAGGCAGGTTGGATGAAACTGATTAAACTCAAGGTTGGCGACGCGGCAGCCGGCGCGCCAGGCCATGGCGATCCCGTCGCCGCTTGCCCCGTCCGGGTTGCTGGTATAAAGATACGCTTTGCTCGCGCCACCGGTGGCGATTACAACTGCACGGGCCTGAAATAGATCTACGCGTTCGCGCTTTTCATCGAGAATGTAGGCGCCGCTGCAATGTCCATTGTGCACCACAAGGTCAACCGCCACACGATGGGTAAACAGATCTATGTTGGAAGACTGCTGGGCGCGCTCTGTTAACACCTCGGAGATAGCCCTGCCGGTACGATCAGCCGAATGGATGATGCGTCTATGGCTGTGGCCGCCCTCCATAGTTAGATGGAATTCACTTTGCTTTTGTTGCTCCGCGTCATTGCGCAGGTCAAAATCAACACCTTGCTCCACAAGCCACTCTACGCAGCGTCGGCTGTTTTGAACCGTGAATTCAACTGCTTCGCGCCGACATAGTCCAGCGCCAGCCCTGATTGTGTCCTCCACATGCGAGTCCACGGTGTCCCGGTTGTGCAGCACTGCCGCCATACCACCCTGGGCCCAGTAAGTTGAGCCCTGATTGACATTGGCTTTGGTTAACACTGCCACCCGATAATGATCGGGTAGGTGCAGCGCCAGGCTGAGACCTGCGGCCCCGCTGCCGATGATTAGCACGTCATGTTCGAAGCGTCGTGGCATAGTGGCAGACCTTGCCGCCTCCATAGTGGAAATATATTATGCGGCTCAATGACTTAGGAGAGACTGTGCCAGCGAGACGTGAGTATAGACGACTCTGGCCGCAGGAAGGAAACACTGGATTGAAGAACTTCGTAGACGTGAAGTGGGGTGTGCAATGTGAATATTGACGATCTGCGAACTTTTGCTGCACTTCACTGTCTATTTTCGCAGTGAGTAAGGAAGCACCACCAGGGCAGTCATGTCATGGACTAGGGAGAGGTTAAGGCGTGACGGCTGAACTTACAGACAAACAATTGGTGGCCAAGGTGCAAAAGGGCGATTCTCGCGCTTTTGACCTATTGGTAATGAAGTATCAGCACAAGATTATGGGGCTGATTAGCCGCTATGTGCACGATGCCGACGAGGTGCAGGATGTCGCCCAAGAAGCATTTATTAAGGCCTACCGAGCGCTGCCGCGATTTCGCGGCGACAGTGCCTTTTA
The DNA here is from genome assembly GCA_039990395.1 of Halioglobus sp. GTDB lineage: Bacteria > Pseudomonadota > Gammaproteobacteria > Pseudomonadales > Halieaceae > CALINF01. Next base: position 1,358,971 of record JBDXFZ010000146.1, on the reverse strand, counting down.
TACCTGGCTCTACCGAATTGCGATCAACACTGCCAAGAATCACCTCGTTTCTCGCTCCCGTCGGCCGCCGGGCAGTGACGTAGAGGTTGAGGATGCCGAGCACTATGAGGCAGGTGGTGCCTTACGCGATATTGAAACGCCTGAATCAGCACTGTTCGGAGCCGAGCTGAAGGCGGTGATAGAAGATGCGATTGCTGAATTGCCCGATGACCTGAGAGCTGCGGTAACTTTACGCGAATTTGATGGTCTTAGTTACGAAGACATTGCAGAGGTGATGGATTGTCCGGTAGGAACCGTGCGCTCGAGAATATTCCGTGCGCGTGAAGCCATCGATGCAAAAGTCCGTACACAGCTCGAGGGAGAGCTGTGAAAACAGAAAACAACCGTCTGGCGATGCTGGTCGGATCAGATAGTCAAGAATCGTGCTCGGCACGAGGGATGTAATAAGTATGAGTGAACAATTGCGCGAGTCGCTATCGGCCCTGATGGATGATGAAGCCAATGAATTGGAAGTTGAGCGTTTGTTGCGCGAAATGCCTGCAGCTGCTGAACTTCGTCAGACGTGGGTGAGGTATCACGTCACTCGAGATGCGCTTAAGGGTCAAAGCATTGAGCATAGCCAGATCGATCTGTCTGCGCAGGTGCGAGACGCTATTGCGCAGGAAAAACCGCCGCTGGCCTCGGCAGCACAACGGCTGTTACGTCCAGTGGCTAGCTTTGCCGTCGCTGCGTCAGTAGCTGCTACGGTAGTCTTAGGTGGTCAGCAATTAAGTCAATTGGGCAACACCGGTGCCGACCAGGCAGGTAATGCCATCGCAGGTATGGCCCCGGTTGGTATGGTTAACACGTTAGGTGCTACCCCGGTTCGTGCAAGTTATGGCAGCCAGGCAGTACCGGCGCTGCGCCCTGCCAATCACACAGCTTATCGCGAGCTCGCTCGCTTGCGATTAAAGCAGTTTGGCCAGGCACACGCTGAGCAGGCAGCCTTGAATACACCACAAGGATTGATTCCATTTGCCCGGGTTCCCACGATCAAGCAATAGAGTGCGAATGACCATGAAAACTCCACTCGTAGCATTAGTTGCCGGTTTGCTGTTTCTGCCAGCAGCTCACGCCCAGACAGGCGTGTGCGGAGATACCGATCCCAGAGCAATTGACTGGCTAAAAAAAATGTCGCGTAGCGCCCATGCTTCGGCGTATCACGGCGTTGTAAATTTCCAACGTGGAGACGAGCTTGAGGTAATGCAGGTCTCTCATGTTGCCGATGATTCCGGAACGACAGAAACATTTACCCGCCTGACAGGGCAGGGCGCACAAGTTCTGCGGGAACAGCATGCTGCAGAGTGCGTGCACCCGGGGCAGCAGCTTCTGGAAATGGGCAATGATCTGGCCTCTGGTGAATGCGGAATCGCCAGGCATTACCGGTTTGAACTTGGGCAGGGCGAACGGATTGCCAATCGTGAGTCGGTGCGTCTGAACGTGATGCCGCGTGATGTTTATCGCTATGGCTATATATTGCAGTTGGATCGAGAAACCGGTCTGCTGCTACAGGCCACAACGATGGGTCGTGGCAATACCAAGCTGGAGCGTTTTGCTTATGCCGACCTGACCTATGGCCCAGCGCCGCAGCCGCGTGAGAATGTCAGTGTAGTGCACCAAGCAGAGCACCCTTCGCAAGACCTACAGGCATTACCTGCTGTGACATTTGACTGGACAGTGGCGTGGTTGCCCCCCGGTTTCACAGCGACACAGCCGGTTTCTCCAAATAATGGTCAGCGGTCGTTTACAGATGGTCTTGCCGTATTCTCGGTTTTTATGGAGCCCTTGGATGTGGCTATGACTCCTGGTGAGGGCGTTGTGCGTTGGGGTAGTACCACCTCCTATACGCGGGGCATGCGCGCGGGTGAAGTCCCCGTGCTTGTTACCATCATTGGAGAAGTGCCCGTCAATACCGCTAGAATGGTGACTGACTCCATTAAACGGGCGAACTAATGCTGGTAGAAAGCGGCCGGGTTGTAGCTGTTGAAGAAGACGGCGTTTGGGTAGAAACCCTGCGCAAGACAACCTGTGGGGCTTGCTCTGCGCGCAAAGGTTGTGGGCACGGTCTGCTCAATGAAGTCAGCGCTGGCTCCAAAGGCTTGGTGAGAATACTGGTTGGCGATGACCTAAAGGCGTCGCAATGCCACATCGATGATCAAGTAGAGTTTACGCTGCCTGAAGAAGTTATTCTCCGGGGTTCATTGGTGGTCTACATCATGCCTCTGTTAACGATGTTGGGTGGCGCTGCGCTTTTAGCATATCTAACTGGCTCGTTCATATTTATATCCGAAGATGTTCAGTCGTTGCTCGGCGCTATTGGTGGCTTTGTGCTGGGTGTAGGTCTGGTTAGACTCCACTCCCGTAACAACAGAGATAATGTTGCATTGCAGCCCACGCTGTTACGACGTGTGGGCTCACAAACCAACTCTGTGTCGTTCGTCTGACGTCACGCTTTCTCAAAGTAAGTAAGGAATTTTTATGACCACGTTGTATCGATCCTTTGTGTTGTTCTTCATGGGCTCATTATTGTTGGTGTCAGCGGCTGCAAGTGCTGCAGCGCTCCCCGAATTTCGCGAGATAGTAAAGAATAGCTCGCCGGCGGTGGTCAAAATTGTCGTCGAGTATAATGCCCAGCGAACGCAGCAGAGCCCTTACGATAGCGAGGAGATTCCAGAGTATCTACGGCGATTTTTTGAGTTCCGCGGCGCGCCTCCGCAGGGGCAAGGGCAGAGGCAGAGAATGTCCATGGGCTCCGGTTTTATCATTTCTGATGACGGCTATGTTGTGACTAACAATCACGTTGTAGAGGATGCTGCGTCAGTACTCGTTCGGTTAAGCGATCGACGTGAACTTGAGGCAGAGGTGATTGGCACTGATCCGCGTTCGGATCTGGCATTGCTGAAAATCGATGGCGACGATCTGCCTCAGTTGAGTCTCAGTGATGATGACGAATTAGACGTTGGCGAGTGGGTGCTGGCCATCGGTTCGCCCTTCGGACTGGACTATTCTGTTACCGCGGGTATTGTCAGTGCCAAGGGGCGCAGTCTGCCGACAGAGCGCAATGAAAACTACGTCCCCTTCATACAAACCGATGTTGCTATAAACCCAGGCAATTCAGGCGGCCCTCTCTTCAATCTCGATGGCAAGGTCGTGGGTGTTAACTCTCAGATATTCACGCGCAGTGGTGGATCGATCGGTCTGTCGTTTGCCATTCCGGTCAGCGTTGTGCGCAATGTTGTCAGTCAGCTCAAGGACGAAGGCAAAGTGACTCGTGGCTGGCTCGGAGTTACGATTCAGGACGTCGATAAAAATCTGGCAGAGTCATTTGGACTGGATCGCCCGCAGGGTGCATTGATCTCGCAGCTGGCAGTGGACGGCCCGGCCGAAAAATCCGGGTTGAAACCTGGAGATATCATCATTAATTTCGATGGCAATGATATTCCTACATCGTCGGACTTACCGCACGTTGTAGGTTTGCTGGCACCAGGAAGCGAAGTGCCCGTTGTGGTCATGCGAGACAAGAAACGTCGAACCATTGACGTAGAAATAGGAGGCTTGGGTGCAGAGGACAGCTTTACGCTCACTGCGGGTCTGGAGCAGGAGCAGCAAGGTGGGCGCCTTGGCGTAGTAGTAGAGACCGCCCCGCCCGAGGCGCTGGAGCGCTGGGGTATCAGTGGAGGAGTTCTGGTAAGAGAGGTGGTACGCGGTTCTGTTGCTGCAGAAGCTGGGCTTGCCCCCGGCGATGTTATTACGCTGATCGGGTCTACCCCGATTAAGAGCGCCGAGACTTTTGAAAGCGCAGTAGACAGGCTCTCCAGCGGTAGTTCAGTTCCTCTTCGGCTAATCCGCAGAGGTAGCCCGATGTTTATAGGTCTCAAGCTCGCTGACTAGTGAATTATCGGTCCAGTCTCTCTGGGCCTGCTAGGGAATGCTGATACCGATAGGTCGTGGCGATTGGACTGGCATTACGGTACAATCGCGCGGCTTTTTTGGGCGGCGGAGTGCGCTGCGCGCCTGTAACCGTTACCTTCTGTTGAGCCTGAATGCGTGAGTGATCTCCAACACATCCGAAACTTTTCCATTATTGCCCATATTGACCACGGCAAGTCGACGCTGGCCGACCGTTTTATTCAACATTGTGGAGGGCTTAGTGCGCGAGAAATGGACGAGCAGGTGCTCGACTCCATGGATATCGAGCGCGAGCGTGGCATAACCATCAAGGCCCAGAGCGTAACGCTGGATTACACCGCGCGTGACGGCCAGATCTACCAGCTAAACTTCATTGATACTCCGGGTCACGTAGACTTTTCCTACGAGGTGTCTCGCTCCCTGTCTGCCTGCGAAGGTGCGCTTCTGGTGGTCGATGCGGGTCAGGGCGTTGAGGCGCAATCGGTCGCCAACTGCTACACAGCGATTGAGCAAGGCCTGGAAGTGCTGCCAATTCTCAACAAAATGGACCTGCCTCAGGCCGATCCTGACAAGGTAAGGCTAGAGATCGAAGAAATTATTGGTATCGACGCCACTGATGCATGCCTGGTTAGCGCAAAATCCGGTTTGGGTATCGAGGATGCACTGGAGTATCTGGTTGAGGAAATACCCGCTCCCGAAGGTGATCGTGAAGCGCCGCTGCAAGCACTGATTATTGACTCCTGGTTTGATAACTATCTGGGTGTAGTCTCTCTGGTGCGGGTGAAGCAAGGCGTTTTGAACAAGCGCGACAAGTTTGTAATCAAGTCTCTCGGCAAAGTCCATCAGGTGGATAGCGTTGGTATTTTTACCCCAAAGCGTCAGGAGACAGGCCGCTTGCAAGCTGGTGAAGTGGGTTACGTGGTTGCAGGAATCAAAGATATCCACGGTGCACCAGTAGGCGATACATTGGTGTCTGCTGGCCATACAGATGTACCGGCACTGCCCGGTTTTAAAAGGATCAAACCACAAGTTTATGCAGGCATATTCACTATCTCCTCAGACGACTATGAGGATTTTCGCGAGGCGCTGGCCAAGCTGACCCTTAACGATGCGTCATTGTTTTACGAGCCTGAAACCTCTGACGCACTGGGTTTTGGGTTTCGCTGCGGATTCCTGGGTATGCTGCACATGGAGATCATCCAGGAGCGGCTCGAGCGTGAATACGATCTCGACCTCATCACAACTGCGCCTACAGTAATCTATGAGGTCTTGAAGAAAGGCGGTGAGATAGTTCAGGTAGATAACCCCAGCGCTCTGCCCGATATGGGCGATATCGACGAAATGCGTGAGCCCATTGCCCGCTGTAACATTCTGGTGCCGCAGGATTACCTGGGGAACGTAATTTCCTTGTGTGTTGAAAAACGCGGCACGCAAAAAGATATGCAATTTCTCGGCGCCCAAGTGGCAGTAACCTATGATATTCCCATGGCGGAAGTCGTTTTGGATTTCTTCGACCGCCTGAAGTCGGTAAGTCGTGGTTATGCGTCGCTGGACTATAGCTTCGAACGCTTTGAGGCTGCCAGTCTTGCGCGCCTTGATGTGTTAATCAATGGCGAGCGTGTGGACGCTCTCGCGATTATCGTACACAGAGATCAAGTGCAGTATCGAGGTCGGGCGTTAACAGAGAAGATGAAGGAACTGATACCAAGGCAGATGTTTGATGTGGCCATCCAAGCTGCGGTAGGAGGAAAGGTAGTCGCCAGACAAACGGTAAAGGCGTTGCGCAAGAATGTCACCGCCAAGTGCTATGGTGGCGATGTCTCGCGCAAGCGTAAGCTTCTGGAAAAGCAAAAAGCGGGCAAAAAGCGCATGAAGCAGGTGGGTAGTGTTGAAATACCCCAGTCAGCCTTTCTTGCCGTGCTCAAAGTGGATTGATAACGGGACTCGTGCATGACAATTGATTTTCCACTTATTCTAGTAATCCTGGTGTTTGGTAGCGGTGTGATCTGGCTGATCGACGCGTTGCTTTTTGCGCCCCGAAGGACCGCAGTCATCACACAGTTGCAGGAACAGCATCCTGGCTGGGAGAACGAAGGATCTAGCGCGGCTGTAAGCTTCCAGCAAAACGTGCAGTCCACTGCAAGCGAACCTGTGGTGGTTGAATACGCGAAGTCATTCTTTCCCGTGCTCTTTGTGGTCTTTGTCTTGCGATCCTTTTTGGTAGAGCCGTTTCAGATCCCATCATCCTCAATGGTCCCCACTTTGCAGGTGGGAGACTACATTTTGGTGAACAAATTCACTTATGGTATCCGGCTGCCGGTGGTGCGCACTAAGGTGTTTGATATCAACACACCTGAACGCGGCGACGTTATGGTGTTTTTCCCGCCGCACTTGAACAACACGTATTACATCAAGCGAGTGATTGGCCTGCCTGGTGACACAGTGACCTATCGCGACAAGCAATTGACAGTGAATGGCGAGCGCCTTGCTATTGATAAACTCGGCGTGTTGCCAGAGGGCGATCGGCGGTTTTCGGTGGGATTGGAGTCTCTGGGTGAATCCAGTCACCTGACCCAGGTAGACTTGATGCGGCCTGCCCGCGATTTTTCCGTACAGGTAAAACCTGGGCACTATTTCATGATGGGCGACAACCGCGACAACAGTAGCGATAGCCGGGTTTGGGGTCAGGTACCGGAAAAGGATATAGTAGGGCAGGCCTTTGCTATCTGGATGCACTGGGACTCACTGTTTAGCATTCCGAGCTTTAGCAGGGTGGGTGGCATAGAATAAGGACAACCATAGTCAGGACGTCGGGGAGCACTAACAATGAAAATGCGTCAACAACAGGCAGGACTTTCTATTCCAGGAATGTTGATCATCGCGATCATGGTGGGGTTCTTTGCCATGTGCGGACTAAAAATGGCACCGGGCTACTTTGAGTACCTCTCGGTAAAAGAGATAGTGACCAAGACTGCCAGCCAGTTTAACCCGGAAGAAGACAATATCGCCGATATTCGCCGTAAGCTGGCCAATTTGCTGAACACTAATCAGGTTTATGGGATAAAACCCAAGGAAATAGAGGTCTTTCGCAAAGATGGAAAGACGTATATCGATGCCAATTATGAGATGCGTGTCACTATAGTGGGTCGAATAGATGCTGTGATGCGATTTGACGACTTGGAAGTAGAGGCGGGCCGAAGGGCCGGCAACTGATCTTTTATGGACAATAGCGCGCGCCTCCAGCGAGCGCTGGGCTATGAATTTAGCGACAAGAACCTGCTTGCACTGGCGCTGGCTCACCGCAGCGTGGGTAAGCGCAATAACGAGCGGCTGGAATTCTTGGGCGATTCTATCGTCAATCACGTTATTGCCGATGCCCTGTATCACCGTTTCCCCGACCTTCGAGAAGGCAGTCTAAGTCGCTTGAGAGCATCTCTTGTCAAGGGTGAGACGCTTGCCGAGTTGGCACTGGAACTCGATCTTGGCGCGTATCTGCAATTAGGTTCAGGAGAGCGCAAGAGTGGCGGTCATCGCCGAGAATCAATACTGGCAGATTCTTTTGAGGCTGTAGCGGGTGCCATTTTGCTTGATGGGGGGTATGAGGCCTGCCGTGAGCGTCTCCTCGTTTGGTTCGACCAGCGACTGTCACAACTGCCCGAGCAAGGAGCAGCCAAGGACCCCAAAACACGCCTACAAGAGTATCTTCAAGGCCGCGGTCACCCCCTGCCAGACTACCAGTTAGTAGAAGTGGTGGGGGAAGATCACGATCAGGAGTTTCTTGTTCGCTGTACGCTAGAGCAATACTCGCTGATGGTCGACGGTAAGGGCAGTAGTCGACGCAAAGCCGAACAAAGTGCGGCATCCAGCGCACTGGAGCAAATCGCCAATGGCTGATCAACCGCAGGATCTTCAAGACTCAACAACAGATGGAGTAGCACGCTGCGGATATGTTGCAATTGTGGGGCGACCCAATGTGGGTAAATCAACCTTACTGAACTACCTGTTGGGCCAAAAAATCAGTATTACTTCGCGCAAACCGCAGACAACACGCCATCAAGTTCTGGGCATCAAGACCGAGGGGAATACCCAAGCTATCTATGTCGACACGCCCGGGCTTCATATTGGCGCGGACAAAGCAATCAATCGATATATGAATCGTGCCGCAAGCTCTGCCATCAAAGATGTTGATCTCATTCTGTTTCTGGTGGATCGCACCGCGTTTACCGATGAAGACAAGATGGTGCTTGAGCAAGTGCGCCGCAGCGGTCTGCCGACGTTGCTTGTGGTCAATAAAGTCGATTTGCTGGAAGACAAGAAAGCGCTGTTGCCGCAACTTGAAAACCTGGCTGAAAAGATGAGTTTCGAGGCTATCGTGCCGCTCTCAGCGTTGCAAAGGCATAACGTGGATGCATTGGAAGCCGAGATCATTCAGCGGCTGCCCGAGGCCGTTCACATGTTTCCGGAAGATCAGATTACAGATCGAAGCCAGCGCTTTCTGGCGGCGGAGATCGTGCGTGAAAAAATAATGCGCCAACTGGGAGATGAGTTGCCCTATGCGGTTGCCGTAGAGATAGAAGAGTTTTCTCATGACGGTTCAACCCTCCACATTTCTGCGTTGATCCTGGTGGAGCGAAAGGGGCAAAAGCGTATCATTATTGGTGACGGCGGTAGCCGACTCCGTGCCATTGGCACTGAGGCAAGGAAAGATATGGAGACCTTGTTCGACAATAAGGTGATGCTAAGACTCTGGGTTAAGGTGAAGTCGGGTTGGTCAGATGACGAGCGCGCGCTGCGTAGTTTGGGTTATGAAGACCGGTAGTCTATAACGTCGGGTACACCTAGATCATGAGAGTGTCACTGCAACCTGCTTTTTTGCTTCACCGTCGGCCATTTCGCGATACATCGCAAATTCTCGAGTTTCTTACTCCCGAGCACGGACGTATCAGCTTGGTCGCTAAAGGTGTCAGGCGCAAGGCCCGTGGAGGCAGTCTGGGCTCTGTGTTACAGCCTTTTACGCCACTGCTGGTGTCGTTCACGGGACGTGCGGATATGAAGACGCTCACGGCGGTAGAGCGTGTTGGTACTGCGATGTCGCTACAGGGAGAGCGCCTTTTCTCAGCGCTTTATGTCAACGAGTTGCTCATTAAGCTACTGCAACGACACGACCCCCATACACCACTGTTTGCTCACTACGCCCAAACTCTGGAGGCACTTTCATCACATTCTGCTGTGGATGTGTCGCTCAGAGCGTTTGAATTTTCGCTTCTGGACGCACTGGGCTATCAGATTAACCCCGGACTCGACGCGGGCTCGGGTGATCCCGTCGACCCCGGTCGCTGGTATCGGTTGCAAGATGAGTTGGGTCTGGTGTTAAGTCACGAACCCGCACACCCAGACCGTTCGCGCTTTAGCGGATCCGATCTATTGCGTATTGCGCGAGGTGACTATGCCGACTCCGCGGGCCTGGCGGCCAAGCGGCTGTCTAGGGAGGCGTTAGCCATTCAGCTGGGCGGGCAGCCACTGCGGAGTCGAGAGCTATTTGCACGACAGCGCCGTGATGAGAGTGCGGGAGAAGCACAGTGATAAGTGTTGGTACAGACATACTTGAAATAGCACGTATAGAACAAACATTGGCGCGATTGGGCGAGAGGTTTGTTAAGCGCATTCTGACAGATGCGGAACAACTTGAGTATCATGCCAGCAGTAATGGCGCGCGTCTTCTGGCCAAGCGTTTTGCAAGTAAAGAAGCGATCGCCAAGGCTCTCGGAACAGGTATTGGTCGAGGCGTAAGCTGGCAAGATATTCATATAAGCCATGACGAGGCCGGCGCGCCAGTGGTAACTCTGACAGGCGGTGCCGATTCTGTTGCGCGCTCACGGGGAGGCCAAAATATGCTGCTGAGCCTGTCGGATGAGCAGCACTATGTTGTTGCCTTTGCCGCTTTAACAGCGTGAAAGACTGCAGCGGGAACCTGTGTTTGTATCTGAAACTCGATATACTTCGCCTCCTTAGCCGGTGATACGACATTATGCCTAAGTACCCTACGATCGAAGCCTGCATAGGCGATACCCCGCTGGTGCGGTTACAACGCCTACCCGGTGACACATCCAACACTATTCTTGCCAAGCTGGAGGGTAATAATCCTGCCGGCTCAGTTAAGGATCGCCCCGCCTTGAGTATGATCGCTCAGGCTGAAGCACGCGGAGACATCTCGCCCGGCGATACCATTGTCGAAGCTACTAGTGGTAACACCGGAATCGCATTAGCCATGGCAGCGGCAATACGCGGCTATAAAATTAAGTTGATCATGCCGAATCACATGAGTGCAGAGCGCAAGTTGGCGATGTCAGCTTATGGCGCAGAGCTTATCGAGGTAACACAAGAAGAGGGGATGGAAGGCGCTCGGGATTTAGCTATGCAGATGCAGGCAGAGGGGAGTGCGGTCGTCCTCGACCAATTTGCGAATCCCGATAATCCCCGAGCCCATTATGCCGGAACTGGCCCTGAGATATGGCGTCAAACAGACGGAGAGGTAACGCACTTTGTTAGCTCGATGGGTACCACCGGAACGATTATGGGTTGTTCTCACTTTTTGAAAGAGAAAAATGCTGATGTTCAGATCGTTGGACTACAGCCGGTGGAAGGCTCCAGCATACCTGGGATACGACGATGGCCCGAAGCGTATCTTCCCACCATATTCGAAGCTCCACGGGTTGATACCGTCATGGAGATATCACAGCAGGAATCAGAAGAGATGATGCGGAGAATGGCGCAGGAGGAGGGCATTTTTTGTGGCGTATCTTCTGGCGGCTCGATTGCAGCGGCACTGAAAATCTCAGAGGAAGTGGAGAACGCGACAATTGTGGCCATTGTTTGTGATCGCGGTGATCGCTACCTGTCTACCGGTGTATTTACCCGCTAGCGCGGGTCGCTCTAAATGGTGCAGGTAAGGGAGCAGTCGTATATTGACGAGTCGGGCGCTGTAGATCTTGATCGATGGTTGGCCCAGCTTCCAATTGCGTTTTCAGAGCAAGAATCCGACCGCCTGTTGCAAGCGGCGGGTGCGGCACGCAATGCTCAAACACTGCCTGGAATAGACGGCGGTGATTGGGCGACGCAGGCTAACTGCTTTCTTGCCGGGCTCGAGACTGTGCAGATACTCGCTGACCTTCATGTAGGTGCCGACTGCTTGGTAGCGGCCATTTTATATCGGGCAGTGCGTGAACAGCGATTGCCGCTCGAAACTGTGACGGCGCAGTTTGGTAAAGAAGTGGGGTCTTTGATCAGCGGCGTGCTGCGTATGGCGGCCATCAGTGGCCTGCACGGGCAAAGCGAGAACCCGGTGCTGGGACAGGCTCACGGTCAGAAAGACAATATTCGGAAAATGCTTATCGCACTCGTTGATGACGTACGGGTAGCGTTGATTAAGTTGGCGGAGCGAACGTCGGCTATTCGGGCAGTAAAGGATGACGAAGAGCGCCGTGGCGTGGTGGCCCAGGAAGTTTTTGACGTTTACGCGCCGTTAGCTCATCGATTGGGCATAGGGCAGCTCAAATGGGAGTTGGAAGATCTCTCCTTTCGCTACATATACCCCGATGCTTATCGGAAAATAGCTCGCCTGCTCGACGGCAAGCGCCTGGAGCGGGATCGATTTATTGCTCGCGTGAGAGAAGAGTTGAACCAGGTGCTGCAGGATGACGGTGTTGATGTAGAAATTTCGGGGCGCGCAAAACATATCTATAGCATCTGGCGGAAAATGCAGCGCAAGGGTATTGGATTTTCACAGGTCTACGATATCCGTGCAGTCCGCATATTGGTGCCCCAGCTGCGAGACTGTTATGCCACGCTCGGCATGGTTCATGGATTGTGGCGAAATATTCCCAATGAGTTCGATGACTACATCGCAAACCCGAAGGAGAACGGTTATCGGTCTTTGCATACCGCGGTTGTTGGGCCAGAAGGCAAGGTTCTTGAGATTCAGATCCGTACACAGCAGATGCATGAAGAGGCTGAACTGGGTGTCTGCGCACACTGGCGCTACAAGGGCTCGGATGAAGAGCCCGGCGCGATGGCAAGCACCTATGAGGAGAAGATAGCCTGGCTACGTCAGGTGTTGGACTGGCACGAGGAAACGGGCGACAACGAGAGTGTAGCGGAACCGTTTAGCTTCGATATTGCACAGGATCGCGTCTATATCTTCACGCCGCAGGGAGATGTCGTGAATCTTGCACAGGGAGCAACGCCTCTTGATTTCGCCTATCACGTGCACACCGAGGTGGGTCATCGCTGTCGCGGTGCTAAGGTCAATGGTTCCATTGTACCGCTGACCTATACCTTGGCCACTGGCGAGCGAGTGCAAATTTTGACCAGTAAAGAGGGTGAACCGAGGCGCGATTGGTTACAGCCTGGCCTGGGATATTTGAGAACCTCGCGAGCGCGAGCCAAGGTGCAGCATTGGTTTAAAGCCAGGGCCCGTGATGAGAACATTGATGCGGGTCGTCAGCTGCTCGAGCGTGATTTTAAGCGACTGGCCTTAACAAGCGTTGATTACAAGCGTGTGGCAGCAAAGGTGCAGCTGCCCAAAGTTGAAGATATGTATGCTGCAGTAGGGGCGGGTGACATAACAGCGTCGCAGGTGATCAATGCTGCGCAGAGTTTGTTTGGTGCGCCCAGCGAACCCAAACTGAAAATGGAAGGTCCATCAGCCAACGCCTTTAGAGATCAGGTAAAGGTACAAGGGGTTGGAAACCTGCTCACACATATGGCGGGCTGCTGCAAACCCGTTCCGGGCGATGCGATAGCTGGCTTTATTACACAGGGTCGAGGGGTAAGCATTCATCGTGCTGATTGCGCCCGTTTGATCCATCTACTGGATACTTCGCCAGAGCGCGTTATCGAAGTGTCCTGGGGAGCTTCGCCAGAGGATAGCTACCAGGTAGAGATAGCAATCGAAGCCTACGATCGCCAGGGACTACTTCGAGATGTTACAGAGCTACTGGCCAATGCGCGCATTAATGTGCTCGGCATTCAGACTCAAAGTAATCGTAAGAGCCATACAGCCACAATGCGGCTGACGGTTGAAGTGCAAAACCTGGGGTCATTGTCACGCTTGCTTGAGCGGCTAAATCGATTGAAAAACATCAGTAGCGCCGTCCGATTATCTGAGTAAATTTGGTGTTCAGGAGAGTGGTGTAATGAACAACCCGTACAATCTCAACGATCTGCAGCGTGTTATGGAGCGTCTTCGTGATCCTGCAACGGGTTGCCCCTGGGATATCAAGCAGGATTTTAAAAGTATCGTTCCATCGACGCTGGAAGAATGCTACGAGCTGGCCCACGCAATTGAGCAGGAGGATTACCCTCATGTTGCAGAGGAACTCGGCGATGTACTGTTTCAGGTCATTTTCTACTCTCAATTGGGTAGCGAAGAAGGTCTATTTACGCTGGATAGCGTCATCGATACGCTTGTGTCGAAGCTGATTCGACGTCATCCCCATGTGTTTGCGAATGCCGAGATAGAAGGCTTGGTAGATGAAAAGGTATCTGTTGACGATGTGAAGCAGACCTGGGAGTCGATCAAGGAGGCTGAACGAAAAGAAAAGTCACTGGCGGGAGTGCTCGCTGATGTTCCAGTAGCATTACCAGCGCTGCCAAGAGCCCAAAAATTGCAGAAGCGCGCGGCGCGCGTTGGATTTGATTGGAGTGATCCTCTGGAAGTTCTCGATAAACTCGAGGAGGAAGTTGCTGAGCTGCGTGCTGCATTTTCTGCAGGTGATGAGACTGCCGTTGTAGATGAGCTGGGAGATGTGCTGTTTACCTCTGTGAATATGGCGAGACAGTTAGATAGAGATGCAGAGTCGGTACTCCGGCAGGCTTCTGGGAAGTTTGAAAGGCGATTTATGCATATGGAGCGCACGGCCGCCACGCGCAAGGAGCATTTTGCTGATCTATCGCAAGGCGAAATGGAAGAGTTATGGCACTTAGCCAAGTCGAGCGAGACAGACTAGTTCTGCACTTGTGTAGCGTGCATCGGCTGTGTAAGGTTTACATCCTTCCGCGGGCACGCTAGCCGGAAGACTTCCTCTATATAAGAGGCGCAGGGGTCACTATAAGGCCCGTACATTCATACGACTGCCAGCAGTTTGGCTGGCTTAGAACATGAGGACACCCCTTAATGCGATTGATACTTCTAGGTGCACCCGGTGCTGGCAAGGGTACACAGGCCCAGTTCATCAGTGAGAAATACGCCATTCCACAGATATCTACAGGTGACATGTTGCGTGCCGCTGTTAAGGCAGGTACTGAGCTTGGGTTGCAAGCTAAAGAGGTAATGGATTCAGGTGGTCTTGTATCCGATGAAATAATCATCGGCTTGGTCAAAGAGCGTATTGCGGAGTCTGACTGTGCAGATGGATTCCTGTTTGATGGATTTCCCCGGACAATTCCACAGGCCGAATCGATGGTGCAGGCGGGAGTTGCCATTGATCACGTGCTCGAAATAGCAGTAGACGATGAAGAAATTGTAGCTCGGCTGAGTGGTCGTCGCGTCCACCCGGGTTCAGGTCGTGTCTATCATCTGGTGTATAACCCACCCAAAGTAGAGGGTGTCGATGACGAAACGGGAGAGCCTCTCGTTCAGCGTGATGATGATCAAGAAGATACCGTTAGGCGGCGACTCGATGTTTACCAATCCCAGACTAGTCCTTTGATAAATTTTTATCAGGACATGCCAGGTGATGACGCGCCGAAATATCATCGCGTACCCGGTGTCGGTACAGTGGATGAAATCAAGCAGCAGGTTCTCACCTCTCTGTCAGAATAGTCTCGGTCACTATGTATGCGAATGGGGAGCGTTGCTCCCAATTTTTGTTTTTTCCCTGATTTTTCTAAAAAATTACAATATTCCCAAAAATATTTTCACAGAAAGATTTTCCGACTTTAGTCGCATTTGGCTGTGCTTTTCGTCATTCCTTGCCGTGTTCAACTCTACACGACCTCGTTTAAATCTATATATACAGCCTATTCTGGCTGAAGAGTCTGTCATGCATCTGCGCTAGATTTCCCTAGCCGCCCCATAGCGTCAAAAACGCACTACAAAACGGCGTTTTTTGAAGCAACATCGGAGTTGCTCAATTGTTGTACAGCGTGTGTTTTGTTGGTACTTTTGAAGCGTACCATTTGAATAATTACTGTGGAGATCAGCTCAATGGCAACCGCGAAGAAGAAGGTAGCAAGTAAAACACGTAAGGCGCCTGCTAAACGCAAAGCGCCAGCGAAGAAAAAAGTAGCGGCAAAACGTAAAGCACCAGCGAAAAAAGCTGCGGCAGTCTCGCCTGCTGTAAAGCGTGCGAACGAAGTACTGGCGAAGTTGCAAAAAGCTGTTGATGCTGAAAAGAAATCACTGGCAGCAGCGCGCAAAAAGGTAGAAGCAGCACGTAAAAAAGCAGCGAAAAGCAAAAAAGCTGCTGATAAGCGCGCGGCGAAAGCGGCCGCTAATGCGTCGGCTAAAGCAAATGCGCGTGTAAAAGCGCTTCGCGAGCGCGTCAATACAGCCAAGCATCGGGCAACCGAAGTAATTACAGCAGCGAAAGTAAAAGCGGCTGAATTGGCAGCGAAAGAGAAAGTGATGGCCAGAAAGGCTGAGTTGGCTGCAAAAGCCGAACTCGATAAGGCCAAAGCGCTTGCCGCACATGCGGATAAGTGGGCTAAAGCTCGCGCTAAGGCCGATGCCAAAAAGCTGGCGGCTGCCGAGAAGAAACTGATGGCTCAGGTTAAGGCTGCTGAGAAGAAAGCGTCGGCTAAGTTAAAGGCGCTGCAGAAGAAGGCAGAGGCGAAACTTAAAGCGGCTACCAAGAAGTCCACCAAGAAAAAGGCAAAGCCCAGCAAGGCAAAGGCCAAAGCAAAGCCCAAGGCCAAAGCAAAGCCTAAAGCCAAAGCAAAGCCTAAAGCCAAAGCAAAGCCTAAGGCCAAAGCAAAGCCTAAGGCCAAAGCAAAGCCCAAGGCCAAAGCAAAGCCCAAGGCCAAAGCAAAGCCCAAGGCCAAAGCAAAGCCCAAGGCCAAAGCAAAGCCCAAAGCCAAAGCAAAGCCAAAAGCAAAGTCCAAGAAAAAGTAGAGCCCGCTAGAACAACTAAAGGGTGATATCGTAAACCCGCCGAGAGCAATCTCGGCGGGTTTTTCTATTTACTAATCTCATTTCTTAGTACTCATCGCGGTAAAGCTAGGCTACAGCGTGTTGATATTGAGGAAGGCATCTGGGCAGTCTGAAAAGTCTGCCCTTGCAAGATTCATTTTCAGCAGCCATTTGCCTACAGCGCGCTGCCCCCTGTTTAGTTCGTTTACTACTGTGCTGATGCCTTCTCGTGTGATCAATGTATTGAGGTAGTGGTCTCGGTCGCCATCGTTGGCGATGGTAACTGTTGCCGGGCTTGTGAATCCTTTACCAGCGGCGCATTGCAAACGTTCTACCAAATCCAGCGGGAGGTGCGGAGTGTCGCAGGGACTGATTAGCACATGCGAGGTCGTAATGGCGGGCAAGGCTGATTCAATACCGGCTAAGGGGCCCAAGTAGCCTGCTCTAGTGTCTGATACCAGTGTTGTGCAGTGCGTAGCATAGTCCGAAGTGTTGCGATTGCAGCTGATGATGACTGTATCAACTTGCGGTACAAGTCGTTCAAGAACGTGCTGAATCAGTGGTTTTCCTCTATAGATAATTAGCCCTTTGTCGAGGCCGCCGGTACGCCTGCCTTCACCTCCAGCTAGAATCAGGGCCGTAATGCGCTTTTTATCGATATCTTGAGTATTCATAAATGCTCATACGCTTCTACTGCTTCAATAGTGTTCATCAGGCAGTCCTATGTGATAATCCGGTTCATGCATGCTCTAACATTATCGCGCATCTATTCAAGGTGTAACCTCTCTAACTCGATCACCGGTGGTAACCGATGATTCGGCTGCTCGCCATTGAGACTGCCACGGACGCTTGCTCGGCCGCACTCTATAGCGATGGTGATGTCATCGAGGTGTTTGAGCAGATTCCAAGGCAGCACAGTCAGCGGCTGCTCCCAATGGTTCAGGAATTGCTGGCCAAAGATACTTGTGCAGGGCAGCCCCTGTCTGCAGTTACTCTGGGTTCAGGTCCCGGGTCATTCACAGGGCTTCGGATCGCAGCGAGTTGCGCGCAAGGGCTGGCGTATGCGTGGTCGCTGCCTGCTATATCTGTTTCTACGCTAGATATACAGGTGAGCACAGCAGTGCGCGAAGGGTTGCTGGTGGAAGGAGATATCGCGCTCAGTATCATCGATGCGAATATTGGCGAAACCTACTGGGCGTGTTACCGCGTGTCCAATGGTTACCCCGAATTGCTTGAGGGGCCGGGAGTCAGTCGCCCAGAGCAGTTACAAACGAGACAGGATCACCGGGAGATGATCGCCATAGGTAATGGTTCTCGTTATATGTCTCAATTCGCCCCCTCACTGCAAGATCGTATTGTGAGCCATTGGCCCGAGCTTTTGCCGCACGCTCAGGACCTGTTCCCGGTGGCTTTGAACTGCTATCTGGCAGGGGAAGTGATTCAGCCATATGATATTCAACCTCTTTATGTGCGCGATGAGGTGTCCTGGAAAAAGCTCTCGGAGCAAGGCAAGCCTGGCAAGAGGGGGCATGTGTCTTGATTGATTGGATACAAGCCATCTGGTTGGCCTTGATTCAGGGTTTAACTGAGTTTCTACCGATCTCGAGCTCTGCGCATCTGGTGATCCCGTCGCTGATTCTAGAATGGCCCGATCAGGGTTTGGCGTTTGATGTTGCCGTCCACGTGGGCACGTTAACGGCGGTGGTGGCCTATTATCGGGGCGAGCTACTCACCTTGGTCAGAGGCACAATCACAGGGCTTAGTCAGCGCCGGATGAATCAAGAGCTACGCATGGTAGGTTGGCTGGGTATTGCTTCTCTTCCAGTAGCGGTAACGGGTTTCTTAGCAGGGGACTTCGTTGAGGGTAATCTGCGCAGCTTACCGGTGATCGCCACTACAACACTCCTTTTTGGCTTGGTGCTCGGTTACGCCGACAGGCACACTGCTGGAGTATCACAGTTTCGGTCGTTGGCCCTACCGGCGGCAATCATGATCGGATTTGCTCAAATGCTGGCGATAGTACCGGGAGTTTCTCGCTCCGGCGTCACGATCACAGCGGCTTTGCTACTGAATCTCGACAGGCAAACAGCTGCTCGATTTTCATTCTTGCTCTCCATTCCAGTCATAGCCGGCGCAGGTTCTCTTAAAGGCTGGGAGCTCAGTCAGTCTCAGATTGCTCCAGACTGGTGGTTGCTGGGAATCTCGACGTTAGTGGCGGCGATTACAGCGTATGCTTGTATAGCGGTTTTTCTTAGGCTATTGGATCGCGTCGGCCTGATGCCTTTCGTCTACTATCGCGTAATATTGTCAGTGCTGCTGCTGGGGCTGTGGCTCTGGCAATGACAAACTCGCCAACGGAGCACCCGTTATGAATATTGCATTTATCGGTCTTGGTGTTATGGGTTATCCGATGGCCGGACATCTTCAACGTGCCGGTCACGTGGTGACGGTCTACAACCGGACTGCCACTAAATCCGAACAATGGGTAAAGCAGTTCGGTGGTCGAAGCGCTGCGACACCTGCACTGGCATCGGCAGGCGCTGACATGGTGTGCTGCTGCGTTGGGAATGATGATGATGTACGCAGTGTGATGTATACACCCGACGGTATTCTGCACTCACTCTCTCGCGGTGCCGTACTGGTTGACCACACTACAGCCTCCGCAGAATTGGCGAGGGAGTTATATACTGCCGCAGGCGCATTGGGTGTCGGTTTTTTGGACGCGCCGGTATCGGGCGGGCAAGCCGGGGCAGAAAATGGTCAATTGACAATAATGATTGGGGGTGACGATGCTGATTTTGCAGCGGCTCTGCCCATACTTGAAGTCTATTCGCGTTGTGCCCGTCTGCTTGGCCCGCCGGGAAGCGGGCAGCTCGCGAAAATGGTAAACCAGATTTGTATAGCGGGTGTCGTGCAAGGCCTGGCCGAGGGTCTAGCGTTTGCGGGCAAGGCTGGACTCGATAGTAGCGCTGTTATAGACGTCATTTCACAAGGTGCCGCACAGTCTTGGCAAATGGTTAATCGCTACCAAACAATGTTGGCGGGTGAATATGATCACGGTTTTGCGGTTGACTGGATGCGCAAGGATCTGGGTATGGTTCTCTCCGAGGCACAGAAGCTTGAGCTCGAACTACCTGTGACCCGCATGGTCGACGGATTCTATGCCGAGGTTCAGCAGTTGGGGGGTGGCCGCTGGGATACCTCTAGCTTGCTTCAGCGCATGTTAGTAAGTTCGCAGCCGAAAGCCTCTTCATGATACGTTCACACTAAATTAGACGATGACAATATGACGCAACAACGCTTTAACGAAGACCTCTGCGAGTTTTTACGCAGATCTCCCACGCCGTTTCATGCGGTTGCTACTATGTCTGCAGAACTCAAGTCCAACGGATTTGAGTTGCTCCAGAATATGGACCAGACGTTGGAGCCCGGGGGGAAATATCTGGTGGAACGAAACGGCAGCTCACTCGTCGCCTTCATCGTGGGTACTGATCTCGGCGCTAGCGAGGGTGTGCGGATGGTCGGTGCTCATACTGATAGCCCTTGTCTCATGGTAAAACCGCAGCCCGAGCGATCTAAGCAAGGGTATTTTCAGCTCGGTGTGCAGGTGTATGGCGGAGCGCTTCTGAACCCATGGTTTGATCGCGACCTTTCACTGGCGGGGAGGGTCAGCTTTGAGGCCCCAGATGGTACCTTGCACAGCGCGCTGGTCGATTTCAGGTCGCCTGTAGCGATTATCCCCAGTCTCGCAATTCACCTCGACCGCCAAGCCAATAGCAGCCGCAGCATTAATTCTCAAACCGATATCGTGCCTGTTTTGGCGCAAGTAGCCGATGGCGAGACGCCGGACTTTCGCACTTTGTTAGGCGAACGCGTCCTGGTAGAACATCCGCATCATGAAGTTAAGCAAGTGCTGGATTTCGAGATGAGCCTTTACGACAGCCAGCCCGCCTCATTGGTTGGTCTGAACGAAGAGTTTCTGGCTTCAGCAAGACTGGACAATTTGCTGAGCTGTTTCACGGGCATGCGAGCGCTGCTGCAAGCTGATGCCACCTGCACAACCTTGCTCGTATGCAATGATCACGAGGAAGTTGGGAGCCTCTCGGCAGCCGGCGCCCAGGGTCCGTTATTAACATCAATTTTGAGACGCTTGGCTGGAGATGACATCAGCTATGCCATGCTGGTGGAACGATCATTGATGATGTCGGCAGACAATGCACATGGAGTGCATCCTAATTTTGCCGATCGGCATGATGAGAACCACGGGCCGCGGCTCAACGCTGGCCCGGTTATCAAAATTAATGCTAACCAGCGCTACGCAACCAATAGCGAAACTGCAGGGCTCTATCGTTTACTGGCCGAGCGTGAGGGGGTGCCTGTGCAATCGTTTGTAGTGCGCACCGACATGGCTTGCGGCAGCACTATCGGGCCCATTACTGCAGGTGAAACGGGTGTACGTACGCTGGATATTGGTGTGCCAACGTTCGCAATGCACTCCATACGCGAATTGGCGGGTACGGCGGATGCTTGGAACCTGTGCAGTGTACTTTCGCGTTTCTACAATTATCGCGGATCTCTAACAGCGGACTGATCAAGTGCGGGTCTTGCTGCTTTCTGCGTATGCTGCGACCAGTCACGAATACTGGCGATCGCGTCTGCAGGGAATGTTCGCTGACTGGGATTGGACATGCTTGACGCTTCCAGCGCGTCATTTTAACTGGCGAATCAGAGGTAATCCGCTGTATTGGTCTGTAGCGCAGCGTGAACAGCTAAGCCGGAACTATGATTTATTGGTTGCCACCTCAATGGTAGATCTGGCTACCTTAAGAGGTCTTGCGCCTGAGCTGTCGGGCATCCCCTCGCTGGTCTACTTCCATGAGAACCAGTTCGAGTACCCAGCGCGGCAGGGGCAGTCGGCCTCATTAGACGCACAGATGGTTAGTATCTACAGTGCTCTTGCAGCTGATCACGTGGTGTTCAATTCAAACTACAACCGCGACACATTTCTTGCAGGGCTCAACAGCCTGCTGATCAAATTGCCCGACTTTGCCCCCATAGATACTGTCGACTTCATAGCATCGCGCGCAAGTGTGGTGCCCGTGCCCATTGCGTTGGAGTCACCTGGATCGGGCGTATCGTACTGGCCGCCCCGAGAGCCGGAGAGAAGGGTGCGGATTGTCTGGCTGGGGAGGTTTGAATACGACAAAGCGCCTGAGCGACTGCTGCGCTTACTCGATGTCTTATCACGCAACCAATTTGCCGTTCATCTTGCTGTAGTAGGTCAACAGTTTCGTCAGCGTCCTGAGGCGTTTGACACGATTAGTAGACTCCACGCCGATAGCTTGATCCATATGGGCTATATCGATGACCGTACAGACTACTGCCAGCTCCTACATGAAGCAGATCTGGTGGTGTCGACCGCACGTCATGAGTTTCAGGGTATCGCCGTTGGCGAAGCCGTTGCTGCTGGCTGCATACCCATAGTGCCCGATCGGCTGGCCTATACCGAGTTCTACGCATCGCAGTTTAGATATGCCGCTTATGAAGATGACCCTGATCGAGAGTCCGAGGCAGCAGCGCAACTTGTGATGAAGGTGGCATCTCAGAGTCACCGCATCGATTTACCTGCCGCCGTGGAGGATTGGAGTGAAGCTGCATTATCGCCTCTATATCTGCAGGCGTTCTCCAAGGCAGGTTGTACGCTGTCGGGATAGCCTCGCTCGGCAGTAATCAGTATGATGGCGCCAATTTCCCAAGTGAGAGTTTCCATGACTAAGCAACGTGTGCTTACAGGTATTACAACCACCGGTACGCCGCATCTGGGCAACTACGTCGGCGCCATTCGTCCGGCAATAGCGGCATCAACCGAACCCAATGTTGAGTCCTTTTTGTTTCTCGCCGACTACCACGCATTGATCAAAAGTCAGGATCCGGAGCGGGTTCGCCAGTCCAGCAAGGAAGTGGCCGCGACCTGGCTTGCACTGGGCCTCGATACGCAGCGCACTGTATTTTATCGCCAGTCGGATATTCCAGAGATTACTGAGCTGACCTGGGTTCTGTCGTGTAATGCAGCAAAAGGGCTTATGAATCGCGCGCACGCGTATAAGGCCGCTGTGCAGAGTAATGAAGACGCCGGCGAAGATCCGGATTTTGGCGTGACTATGGGCCTTTTTGGCTACCCCGTACTGATGGCTGCCGACATTCTTATGTTCAGTGCCCATAAAATACCGGTAGGTCGTGATCAGATTCAGCATGTGGAGATGGCTCGTGATATTGCACAGCGCTTCAATCACAATTTTGCTGAGGTGTTCACGCTTCCAGAAGCCGTTGTAGACGATTCGGTTGCAGTTCTTCAGGGGCTGGACGGGCGTAAGATGAGTAAAAGCTACAACAACACCATTCCGTTGTTTGAGACCGAAAAACGCTTGCGTAAGTCAATCAACAAGATAAAAACCAACTTGCTTGAGCCCGGCGACCCCAAAGATGCAGATGATTCCACTGTATTCCAGGTCTGGTCTGCCTTTGCTGACCAGGCCGAGATTGCTCGGATGCGATCCGAGTTTGAAGGCGGTATAGCATGGGGGGAGGCGAAGAAGCAGCTGTTTGAGCGCATCAACGACGAACTCGCGCCGGCGAGAGAGCGATTCAACGCCTTAATGGATGACCCAGGGCACATTGAATCGGTACTTCAAGCAGGCGCCGAGCGTGCCAGGGAGCACAGCGGGGCGCTTATGGAGAAGGTGAGGGCGGCGGTTGGTATCTCACCGATGGCCTAGTTATCCACCCGAAAAACGGTAGCTGATTTCCAGGTAGGCGCCAATCGGTTGGCCGACGAAGTAGCGGTACTGCCCGAATCCAAAGTCAGCGCGCTCCGCGTAGTCTTCATCGAGCAGGTTGGTAACACGCAGGGTGCTGGTCCAGCGTGATGCGAGTTCGGCCCTGATTCGAAGGTTTACCAAAGAGTGCCCGTCATAGGTATGCCGGTTGTCGGGGTCCAGATAATACTCATCAAGATAGACCCATTCGAGTTCTGCCAGCGCGGGCCACCCCTGATGAACAGACATATCCCAGCCGAGCCTGGCACTGCCGAAAACTTTAGGAGCGGTGTCGATGTAGTTGCCCTTGATATCGCCGGATGTTCCCAGCAGTTGTATACGACTGTCGTAGCGATGCTCAGCATATGTCATATCCAGCCCGAAGTACCACGCCTCGGCAAAATCATAGTCGAGGCTGAGTTCAGCACCTCGGTGTGTGGTGGTGGCGCCACTGACATTTTGACGATTGGAGTCTTGGAAGATGACGTTGTCTTTCTTCATCGCATAGGCAGAAACATCATAGGCCAGAGTTTGCAGGAGCGTTCCACGCAGCCCGATTTCTACGTTATCCATCTCCTCAGAATCCAGGTCAGCGCTCTCCTGACCGGACTGTAGGCGATACAGTTCGGTTGTCTGCGGTGCCCGAAAGCCGTGGGCAAGTCGAAGATAGGCCACATGCTCGTCTGAAAATTCGTAGCTGGCGCCGCCATTCAGAGACCAGTCAGAGAAAGTATCGTCGCTATCGGCCGGTCTGTAGAACCGGCAATTGCTAGCTTCAGGCGCGCAAGCAGAACCGTCCTCGGTGCGATTGTTGTAATCGTAGCCTGTGTACTCATAGCGGGCACCGGCGATCAGCTCCCATTGAGGCAGTGGATTGAAAGTCAATTGGCTATAAGCCGCGGCTGTGGTGGCATCTACGCGATAATTGTAATGGACACCTTCTGGCTGGTTCGGACTGAAAGGTCGGTCCTGAGTCTCCTTAAGCCCTCCATCGGTATATTCAAAGTCGATCCCATTGTTCCAGCGCCAGTTATCGACATCGGTGCGCAGCGCCATTCGCAGTCCAAGACTTTCTTGGTCGTTGTCCTCTGTGGGCTGCCAAGGTAGGAAATGCTGAAGAAACTGCATGTCGTTCTTGCGGACATAAGGGGTAACGGTGAGCTGATTGTGTTCGTCGATTTGTGTAGATGCCCTCGAGTAAGCCATAAATGACCAGGCGTCCCGATAGGCCTCAGGATTTGGATTGGCGTCCTTTAGATCACTATCCTCATACGCCTTGAATCCCTGCACGAATCCCGCGGTCTCTTGATTGAGATTAGTGGCTTCTAACGCGCTGGTGACATCCCAGCGCTCGCCGGCGTAGTCATGTCGTAAAGTCAGCTTTTGTTCATCGTAGCCTGAATCATCTTTATAACCGCCGTCGGTAGTCGCGTTTATCCTAACGCTCAACCCGTGGCGCCCTTGAGTGCCACTGTAGCGGTATTTGCCGCGGTAGTAGTCGTATGGTCCCGCTTCCACTGACAGAGCCTGATCGGTTTCTGCAGTAGGAGCAGCACTAAGGATATTGATAACGCCATGCATAGCATTAGAGCCATAGAGGGCTGTTGCCGGCCCTTTGATGACCTCAACCGCACCGGCTTGCGCGCTATTGGCATCAAATAGCTGATTCACATTGCAAAAGCCTGGCGCACGCAGGCTGATCCCGTCCCAGCCCATGTAGAAGGAGCCACAACTGCCAGGTCCGGTGAGTACGGGCGAGCGCAATGCTGTCAGGCTCTCCTGGCCGTTACCTCGACTGATCCAGGTGCCGGGCACTCGTTGCATCAATTCATTGATGTGTACGGCGCCGGTGAGATCAATTGCATCCTGACTGATTGAAGACCAGGCGAGCGGCATTGCCTGAGCATTCTCTGCCGTTCGAGTAGCCGTTACCAGCAGGTGCTCCGGCGGCGTTTCCTGCGCCTTTAGGGGGCAGATAACGGCCAAGGTTATGAATGGAGCAAGTTTCTTTGCTGACATCGTTTACTCGTGTCTTGAAAAGGGTGCTGCGCAGTGTAGCCGATTGCGCAGGCCAGCCCAAACCTATACATCTGTCAGCTTTCCTCCCGATAAATCTGGGGTATACTGCACCTCGAATTCGACCGCCCAAGGGCGATAACAACAAGACCGAAAGAGGATTTGCACCATGTCACAGAAACTTCTGCTGGCGATGGCCATTGGCCTGATAACATTGGCTGGCTGCACCCAGAACCCTACGGCGAGCAACTCAGTAGCCCCCGAGCGAGACGACCCCGCATTCCTGGAAGCTAAAAACAGCCGTGCCGATGAGCTCTACATGAATCCGGACTCTGCCAAGGGTGGCAGCGCATTCCGCAAGATCTATATCGCGCCAGCTAATCTGTCCAAGCTGCAAATCATCCAGCCTGAAGACGCGGAGCCCGATACCGAGTGGGATATAAATGATGTTGAGGCCAGTGTTGTCCAAAAGGCGCTGCACACTGAGTTGGCGCAGACATTGAGCTTTGAATCAGCGTACAACATTGTGGAAACCCGTGAAGAGTCCGATATGGTGATAAAAACCACGTTGGTAGCCATTCACCCTAATTCAACGCGAGCTGAAGTAGAGGCGGGCGCAAAGTCGGGCGGTGCACTTACTGTGAGTATGGCGCTGGTTAACGCAAAGACTGGCAACGTAATGATCCGAACGGTAGACACTAAATCTACCGATAATATCTGGGCGTTTAACCAGGTGGAGAACGATGACCCAGCGATCAATTTGATATTCCGCAGCTGGGGAGACTCTATGCGCAGAGGCCTTCTAAACTTGCAGGGTAGAGCTTACGACCCTCTGGCAAACCCACTGCAGATGAAGGAGCGCTAGACGCCTTTATCACTGTCTAGAAACGAAGAAGGGGGCTCTTGAGCCCCCTTTTTTTAATCTCACGACTCCTTGATTACAGTATGTCGGTCATGGAGACGCCAACACCGATACGATTGGTTTTTACGTCGTAGTCGATCATGCTCTCGCCATAGCCATAAAAGTACTGCACGTAGCCTTTGAAGCGCTTGTTGATCGGGAAAGTCCAATCCAATTGGATCGAGCCGCGGTTGTCGCTATTGAGGTTATTGCGCCCTGTAGCGGCAAGTTCCTGTTGTCCCCATTTGTAGGCCACGTTGACGTCGCCATATCCGTAGTATTTGTACATGTTGGGGTTATCATTATCGTCGTCATCTTCGGGGATGCGATACCAGGTTCGCAGACCAACATTCAAGCCATCGCGTTCAAACACAGCGCCGGCAATAATCCGGTTCCAGCTCCGTGACAGCAATTCACCCCGGCCGTTCGACTGATGGTTCAGGTTCAGGTTGAGCATCGTGTTGGTAAATCCCAGAATTTCCCAGTCGTTATAGTAGGTAAACATGAGCTCGGGCTGGTAGTTGGTCTCCCTGAATGGCGCAGACTCATCGTCGTTATAAACCTGCCACCAGTTCTCCTGCGTGTAACCCATCCACAGATCCGTTTTTTCACCCAGCGGTGCATCCCAGAGTAGAGCTTTGATACTGATCTGGAATTTGGCCTCTACATCGTCCATTTCCGCGTCGGGAAAGATGCTGGTAAAAGGCTCTTCGTTAATTTTGCTGTTGTATGTAACCGGCAGTAAGTAGTTACGCTTGTGTGGCGTGAGAACGAATGGGTCGTTCACACTCACCTTCTCTTTCTCAAAACGCTTGCTGTAAGAAATTTGCGATAGATCTGGTTGAGCGTCTTCTGTCTGAGCAGGAATGACGGCTTTCTCCGAGATTGCGCCCGCGTCAGGAGACGAAGTTTGCGCAGCTAATGCATCATAGCAAGCGAGCCTCTTACTGCCATCGGCGATGGCGGCGCAGCTCTCCATGCTTGCGCCCCGGGCCGAAAGCGCGGCGCAGCAGGTAATAAGTAAAAGTGGAATTCGAATCATTTTTCTAGCCTCCAGGGGCATGGGGTGTTCAGTACTTTTATGGGGGAAACGCTGCTTGCGATGGTGTATCGGATGCACGCAGTCATCTATACGGTTGTATAATGATTGTGTTCATTGGGTCTGCTAGTATTTCCCCCTGCGATTTGACGCACTGGTTTAAGCTCCAAGTCGCCTTAAGCAAGCCTCCACACGTGTGGCAAACAACAGCAGGATAATATCGCATTATGAGTCCAGTCGACACAGTATTGGCCGTGAATAATGACCTTCCGATCCGTACTGAAGGTCCTGTTCATTCGGGCAAGGTACGCTCTGTTTATTGGCTAACACCAACCGATAGTGCCCGGCTTATTGACCAGCGAAACTATGATGTTGCGCCCGATTCGCCGCTGGCGATTATGGTGATCTCGGATCGCATCTCCGCTTTCGATTGTATCTGGCAGGGTGAGGGAGGAATGAACGGTGTTCCCGGTAAGGGAGCCGCCTTAAACGCCATCTCGAATCATTGGTTTAAATTATTTCGTGAACAGGGTTTGGCCGATAGTCACGTACTGGAGATACCGCATCCATTGGTGTGGATCGTGCAGAAAGCTCAACCGGTTATGATTGAAGCTATTGCTCGCCAATACATAACCGGCTCCATGTGGCGCGCTTATGAGAAGGGTGAACGCGAGTTCTGTGGTATTAACATACCCGACGGTTTGCAGCGAGATCAAAAGCTGCCCGAGTTGCTGATTACGCCATCGACCAAAGGTATTTTGCAGGGGATTCCGGGTGTACCGCCGGTAGATGATGCGAACATCACCCGCGCTGCCATTGATGCGAACTACGCCGCATTTAATTTCCAACAGCCTTCCGATGTGGGTCTGTATGAAAAGCTGCTACGTGAAGGCTTTGATGTCATCAGTGCGACATTAGCTGGCATCGACCAAGTATTCGTGGATACCAAGTTTGAGTTTGGCTATGTTACTGATAGGGAGGGGCAAGATAAGCTGATCTACATGGATGAAGTTGGTACACCAGACTCGTCCCGCATATGGGATGGACCGGCGTTCCGCGCAGGCAACGTTGTGGAGAACTCCAAGGAAGGTTTTCGCCAGTTTCTACTGAGTCACTTTCCAGACCCTGACATTCTGCTCAATAAGGATCGAATGATAGAGCGAGAGGCCTTGGCGCGCGATAATGTGCTGCCGCAGGAAGCATTGATGGCCGTGTCTGAAATTTACACTGGTATGGCCGAGCGTATTACCGGGTCGGGGATAACGCTAGCAAGCGACCCAAGGGCAGATATCATAGAGGTGATGTCCGCCGAATTTGGCCTGATAGACTGATTGGTGGCTGTTTGCTTGGGCTTGGTAGGGACCATTTGGAGCCGCGACTATGTCAATGTGCAGCAGCTGAATGCTGAAGTTTCTATTTTCACGTTCGCTATAAAGGTAAGCCGGTAATCGCAATTGCTGACAGCGGCAGAAGTGCTTCTGAGATGGATATGGGCGCGCTATTCTCTTAAAACGGAGGGAGTGCACAAAGTTGCATAGCCAGAAATACTGGCGATTCTCTTGATACTCGCTGCGTCCATGACCTGCTTGAGCCACCCCCTTGGTGTGTATCAGCGTGGCCATGACAAAGTCATACGGCTAGCGACACATCATTGCAAAATGGCTAAACTGCCGTGTCTACAATAATAAAACGGAGAATTGCTCATGCGTATCTTCCTAAGCCGATTTCATTCCGCAGTGTTGGCAGCTTGCTGCACATTGCTGATGCCGGCGCTAGCCTACGCTGCTGAAAAGCCCAACATTCTTGTCATATGGGGCGACGATATTGGTATCTGGAACATCAGCCGCTATAGCATGGGGCAAATGGGTTATCAAACGCCCAATATTGACCGCATCGCCAATGAGGGCACGATCTTCAGTGACTACTACGGCGAGCAGAGCTGTACGGCGGGACGCTCCGCCTTCATCACCGGGCAGCACCCGGTGCGAACAGGGCTCACCAAGGTTGGCATTCCTGGTTCTGATCTGGGTTTGCAGCCGGAAGATCCAACGCTGGCTGAGTTGCTGCGTCCGATGGGATATACCAGTGGGCAATTTGGCAAAAATCATCTGGGCGACAAAGACGAGTTTCTGCCAACCAACCATGGGTTCGATGAGTTTTTTGGCAACCTGTATCACCTCAATGCAGAGGAGGCGCCTGAAGACGAAGATTACCCGAAGAGTCCGGCGTTCAGAAAGCAGTTTGGTCCCCGTGGTGTCATACGTAGCTTTGCCGACGGGCGTATCGAGGATAGCGGTCCGCTAACACGGAAGCGCATGGAAACTGTCGATGAGGAGTTTTTGGCAGCTGCTCTTAAGTTTATCGATAAAGCGCACGCAGATGACAAGCCATTTTTCGTTTGGTTTAACTCTACGCGGATGCACTATTACACACACGTAAAGGAGTCTCAGCTCGGAGCATCTGGGCAGGGCTTTTACAACGATGGCATGGTGGAGCATGACGGCCACGTAGGCCAACTGCTTGGAAAGCTCGATCAGCTGGGTGTCGCAGACAATACGATCGTTATTTATTCAACCGATAATGGCCCTCATTATAATCAATGGCCAGACGCCGCAATCACGCCTTACCGGGGTGAGAAAAACACCAACTGGGAGGGTGGCTTCCGTGTACCTGCTATGGTCAGGTGGCCAGGAAAAATTAAGTCAGGCGCTATAAGCAATTCAGTGATGTCTCATCTTGATTGGGTACCAACGCTCATGGCTGCAAGCGGTGATGATTCCGTGAAAGCTGATCTCAAGAAAGGCAAACGGTATGGAGACAAAACCTTCAATGTACATCTGGATGGCTACAATTTCTTGCCTTACCTGACAGGGCAAGCGGAGGTAGCACCGCGACGAGAGTTCTTCTATTTCAGTGATGATGGCGTGCTGGTGTCTACACGAGTTGGCGATTGGAAGCTGGTATTTGCGGAGCAGCGCGCCCAGCGCTTTGATGTTTGGCGAGATCCCTTTGTAACCTTACGCATACCCAAGGTATTTCACCTGCGCCGAGATCCTTTTGAGCGCGCCGATACTGATTCAAATAGCTACAACCTGTGGTGGGACAAGAAAATCGCCCATGTCGGCGTACAGGGTCGTGTAGTTGTCAGCCAGTTCGTTCAATCGTTGATGCAGTTCCCGCCGCGGCAGCGCCCGGGTACGTTCACGGTTGATCAGATCATGGAATCGCTCTACCAAAAGCCAGAGTAAACCGGGGCGATTCATTGCAGTACATGGCCCCGCGGGTGGAGCGGGGCTCGTTTTACGCAGGAGATTTTAATGCGCATTGTTTCACTGACGGATCATGTGGCCGTATCGCAACAAATTTTGCCGGAAGATATTCCCGAAATTGCTGCAGCTGGCTTTAAGGTATTGATCAATAACCGACCTGATGGTGAAGAGGTAGGTCAGCCATCTGATGCTGATATTGCAGCAGCTGCCGATATGGCCGGCATTGAATACCATCACTTTCCGATCACGGCGATGAATTTCCCAGGCGCTGGAATAGAAACGATGCGCGCGTTGTTTAACAATCCGGACCGGCCAGTGCTGGCTTTCTGCCGAAGTGGTACTCGCTGCGCTAATCTTTGGGTAGCTACTCGAGATGATGGTCAACGCATGGAGGCGGCGCGGTCTGCCCACAGCTTGGGATATGACCTAGCTATGGTTGCGTCTACTCATGAACTGAAATAGAACAATGAAAAATATAATTGCGGTCATTCTGGCAGCTGCGTTCGTGTTGCCTGGTGCAGGTGTATACGCGGGTGATAGCACGTCGAGAGAGTGGGTCGAGGCGATGCGAGATTCACCCCGCGGCCCGTTCTCGCGAATTCGCTGGTTTTGTAATGACGGTTCGATACTGCCGCCTAAATCTTATGCATGCGCCGAGCATGGCGGCGGTATCCAGCACGGTCAGTGGAGTGATAAGACGCAGACTCTGCGGCAAAACGGCTATTTCATTGCAAACTTGCTTGCTGGTGTAGATCCTGCCGCGTATTTGTCAGCAGTAGATGTCGAACAACGCTATGCGCAGCTGCTTATCGAAAAATTTCTGATTGCCGTTGATGAGGGCTGGATATTCCATCAAGCGCTATTCTACCGCGGCGCCATTCAGGAAGAAGATGAGCGTGCTGGAGCGCGAGCGTTGTTGCTGCAAATGCTTGCAGATCCAGAATGGCTAGGCCCACGATTTGTGGCGCTCCGGGCCGGTATGCGGCTGTTACCGCACGGGGAGGACAGCGCATCTATCGGCAGCATACGACAGTGGTCGGCGTCTCTGGCTGAAGATGATCCGGCTTTCTCGCCTATGCGTGTCAAGATTCACGGGTCTCCTGATGCAAGTGATGCGGCTAGCGTACGAGCTTTCGCCAGAGAGTCCGCGCGAGAAGACCTACAACAGCGATACGAGGAGCTTGCCTCGGAGATTGATGGCGTCTATGCATCAGTCCCCGTGAAAGAGTTGCTCGAACAGTGGTCACAGCGGTCGCAGCTGACCCCGGCATTGGCGCAGGTGTTCCGACAGGCTTCGATACAATGGCGCGACGCCCCCGCAACTCGTCACGCAGTGAGCGGTAGTTTGATGGCATCAATACGCTCTAATCTAGACAGCGTTGTCAGCCCATCCCAGCGTCTTACGCTACTTGATTTGAGCCTGCGGATTGAAACTGAGCACTTCCGGGCTGCTACAGAGCTAGCTGGTGGCTTGGCCTTGCTCAGTCGCAGGGAGATTCTCTCCTCAGCGTCTGCTAGTGCCAATGCCGCTTATGGCACGGGTTTATTAAATAAGCGGCTGCACGAGCAGCTGCAAACAGAGCTATCGGGTCTGACTGACGTAGTTGATTTGGAAACCTATCGGTCGACGCTGAGCTATCTTGGCCGAGCGCCAGGCTGGGGTGTTCAGGCAATGCGCCGCTATTTTTATCAGAGCATGATGCAACTCTACGAGATTGAGCCCAAGTCGATCCTGTTTATTCAGGATCAGCTGCGTGGAAGCCCACTCCTGTACCTTTCGCATGCACTGGATATTCTGTTGCGCGACGCTGGCATCCTCGCCGGCGTTAAACATCGTGTTTTCGGGCAGGATGTAGGCGTGGGCCTGAATCCGCTCAACCCTGGATTGGCTCGCGGCACTCTTTATCTTGAGATGCCAGAAGGTGAGCCTGACCAACTGGCGAGCAACGGTATTTACCTGCTACCTGAGACGGTATCTGACCTACCGCCAGTCGCCGGAATCCTCACCTTGGGCTCCGGCAATCCGCTGTCTCATGTTCAGTTGCTGGCGCGCAATCTCGGAATCCCCAATGTGAGCATTAGCGCAGATTTGGTTGAGTCGTTGAAGCAATACGATGGTCAACCCGTCGTGCTCGCAGTCAGCCGTGGCGGTGCAGTGCAGTTACAGCAAGATGGCCCGCACTGGGACAAGGTGTTAGGAGGCTCAAATCTTGCCAAGGACGTTGTCATCGCGCCGGATCTCAAGAAGCTGGATCTGCGTCCGAGAACGATGCTTTCGCTTGAGACATTGTCTGCAGATGACTCTGGACGCACTGTTGGACCCAAGGCCGCAAAGTTGGGCGAATTGAAGAAACACTATCCTGACGCAGTCTCAAGAGGGATTGCTATTCCCTTTGGTTTATTCAAGTCGGTTGCTTTAGACCAGCCTCACCCATCAGGCGTGACTCTTTTTGAGTGGATGCAAACGTCTTACGCGGAGTTGGCCGCTATGGAGGAAGGGGAGCGCAAGCAACGGAAAACAGAAACCTTCAGACGCGAGTTATATGCTGCGATTCTCGCCGTGCAATTGCCGGTGTCTTTTAAAGATGAGTTGCGTAGCAGCCTCGCGCGGGAGTTTGGTGATGAGGAAGTAGGACTTTTTGTTCGCTCTGATACTAATGTTGAAGACCTTGCGGGCTTTACCGGCGCTGGTCTCAACCTCACGTTACCAAATGTTGTTGGCTTTGATGCATTGCTTGCCGCGATTCCACGCGTTTGGGCTTCTCCTTTTACTGCGCGAGCATTCGCGTGGCGTCAGTCACACATGAAAGACCCTGAGCACGTATACACTTCCATCCTGCTGCTTGAGTCTGTTGGCTCGGATAAGTCTGGCGTGCTGGTAACAGCCGATATTGATAGCGGCAACAGGGACATAATCTCGGTAGCAGTCAATGAAGGGCTTGGTGGCGCGGTTGATGGTCAGGCGGCGGAATCGTTGCGCATTCGTCTTACAGACGGTGATGTCAGCGTGCTGGCGACAGCGACGGCGCCGTGGCGACGCGTGCCAGATCCAACAGGTGGTATCCTGAAGTTACCGGCGTCCGGGTCCGACGCCGTCTTGTATCCGCAGGAATTAGTAAGACTTATAGACTTTGCGAAGCATCTTCCAGACAGGTTCCCTCCGATCACCGATGATGCGGGTGGTACTGCTCCAGCGGATGTAGAGTTCGGTTTTCTTGATGGGCAATTGAGGCTGTTTCAATTGCGGCCCTTTTTGGACAGTAGTGCGGCCAATGGCAGCGTCTATCTGCAGTCTATGGATGCCGCGCGCTCCAGTACGGAATTGGTATCTGTCTCAATGCAAGAGCGACCAGCTACACTAGTTCCGTAAGCGTCGCTCCAATAATAGGTGTGGGGAAAGCAGGGGTAGTAAATGAGTAGTATCAGATTGTGTTTACTTAGCCTGTGTGTGGTCAGTGTTGGACTGTTTGCTTATCCTATTGATGGCTATCAAGAAACTGGCATTCGCCGACTAGAGCAGGCGCGCCTGACGCAACTGGGAGAATTGCCTGGAACGCGGCAACCGCCTGGCGCTTTGCTAACGAGCGATCAGGTCAATATTCGTTTGCAGGGTCTCGACTACCCTTTGCCAAGCAGTGATGAGGCGTTCAGTGGCGAGCTAACAGCCCTGCTTGGCGATCAGGCAGACAACTATGCTCTGGCAGTGCTCGATCTCACCGATCCCAATGAGCCAGTTTATGCAGAACACAGAGGAAAGCATCGGCAGAATGTTGGAAGCGTGGGCAAGTTGGTGGCCGCATTAGGTTTGTTTCAGGGCCTTGCCGATACCTATCCTGCCACGGCGGACCGCGAGAACGTATTGCGAAACACCACTGTGACCGCTGATCGGTTTAGTCACAGCGATCATCACACTATCCGTCTATATGATGTAGAGACCAAAAAGCTGACCCGACGCCCCATGCGTGATGGCGATACAGGCTCTCTCTGGGAATATCTGGACTGGACGCTATCGGTTAGCTCTAACTCTGCTGCGGCAATGACAATGCGCGATGCGATGCTTCTCCGCCAGTTTGGAGCCGACTATCCGCTACCTGAGGAGCAGATTACCCCCTATTTTGATGAGCACCGCGGCGCGCAGCTAACGCAGCTGTATAAACGCACATTCTGGGAGCCTGTCACTCGCAATGGCTTCTCTCTGGAGGCATTGCGACAGGGCAGTTTCTTTACACGAGAGGGGAAGAAACTGGTCGACGGCGGGGGGTTGAGCTATGCAACCGCCCGTAGTCTGATGCGGTACTTGCTTGCGATGGAGCAGGGACAACTTGTTGACCCGTGGACGAGTACTCAGTTAAAGCGCCTCCTGTACGTCACTGAGCGACGTATCCGCTATGCATCTGCTCCGGCGCTGAGAAACGCTGCAGTGTATTTCAAGTCGGGCTCACTCTACTCCTGTAAGGTCGAGGAAGGCTTTAAGTGTGGTGCCTACAAGGGCAATGTACGCAACTATATGAACTCAGTGGCGATTATTGAAGAAAACATAGACGGTAAACCGGTGCACTATCTTGTTACGCTGGTTTCTAATGTACTACGCGAGAATTCTGCTGTAGCACATCAGGCGCTGGGTGGAGAAATTCACGCCATTATCAAGGCACGACACGCAGCGAAGTAGTCTTAGACTGCATTAATTTGTGAGTACCAGCGGCGATGCGTCTGAGTATTTGCTCGCCGTTGTCATCATTAACCAGTGCCACCACGATGTAGGTAAGTCCATTTTGCTGAATCATGGCACTGTCGGCATGATAGTTTTTCCAGCTCCCTGACTTTCTCAGCATCGATAGTCCTTCCTGGCCGGCAAGCCCTGCTACAAATTTGTGATCGATGCCGGGGCGGCCCAAGATGTCGCGCATAATTGCAGCGTGGTGTTCATCCAACAGTGAGCCAGCGTTCAGGCGGTAGTACATCCGCGCGACCTGGTAAACAGTGGCGGCATGGGAGAAGCCGCCAATAGGGTCTCTGCGATACGCGTCGTCGGCGGCGTAGTCTTTGCCAACCCAGATGCCGCCGCTGCGCTGCGCATCATAGAAAGCGAACTGGGGCTCCTGAAGTATGCTCAGCAGGTTTTCTCGTCCGACTTTGGCCAATACCTCTGTGGCACATTCGTTGCACGACACGCGGATCATGGCATTCAACTCTTCAAGTAGATCGTCATTCAGTATGAGTTGCCCTCGCTCTGCGGCTACCAGCGCGCCTAACGCGATAGCGAGTTTTGGCAGGCTGGCTGCGTACATCATGTGATGACCGTTAACCATAGCCAGGCGGTGAGCCTTGTCTTCGTCGAGCAAGACCACGGCGACAGCCAAAAGATCCTCATTCACCAAGTTGCAGTAGTCCATGCTACAAAGCATGAACTCAAGTGCCGCTCGCAGTTCCGGATCTTGGTTGGGCGGTAAGTCACCTGTTTGATGGTAGCGTTCCAGCTCTATTGCTTGAAGTAACGGCGTAAAGACAATGAGCGCGCTTAAGCCAAGCACGCAGCAATGCCGTAGAAATGCTCTGGTAGGGGGCCAGCTGCAGTGGTTATTGATCAAACGGCAGGTCCTCAATCTGAACGGAATCGCCGCCAAGCTCTAATACGCTGAACCACTGCTCGATCTGCTGTTTTTCTGTGGGCGCGGTACTCACGCCATGGCTGATCTTGCCCGCGAGAATATCATCTACTGCCAGGCTCACTGGGATCGATACAAGCCGCGCCATCGCGGAGCCCGTTTCATTTCCCAGTGAGTCGAGGGTGCAGGCACGATGGAACAAGGTCTCTTGCTCAGACTGGCAATGTAGCTCTACGCTCAGTACTACACGGTCGGGCTCGTTATCTGCATACCGATGGTGTTGCCACAGTTCATTTGATAGCGTGTTGAGCGTTTCTTCGCGATTGTCACTACTCGCACCATGCAAGGTGTTGAAAATACCCTGCCAGGCAAGTGACCATCCCTCTAGCCGGAGCGTGCCGCGCACGAACTCCTCGACTGGCCAACTGGGATCAAAGTTGTACTCAGTCATAAATGGCAGTGAATCACGGTTGGGGTAGGCCTCGAAGGTTTCAACTTGACCATTGAGATTGACGGAGTAGGGGGTGATTGCTTCCCACGGTCTTTCTGCAGTGCAATTCTCGCCAGCGGCGATATACCGGGCAGGTGTGAGCAACGCGCGTAGCACGCCCACAGGAGACCAGCTGAACTTGTAGCAGAAGTCATTGGATACTGCGGGAAAGCCGCCACAATACGAGCGAAACGAAAGCTTTGCGCTGTTATCGTAGCGATCACTGCTTCGCCATGCATCAACCAGAAGATGTGCCATAAGATGATCCAGTCCAGGATCCAGCCCAACTTCATTGACGAGGCACAGTTGCTGCTCATGCGCACTCTCGTCGAGCCCGCGCATTGCTTCAGAGACGTAGGAGCTGGAGACAAAGTGGGCACGCCCTGCAATGGCCAGCTTGGCTACCGCAACATGCATATCGGCTGGCAGCATAGACACAACAACATCGCCAGGTTCCAGTCGGTTTGCGAGATCGTCGAGGTCGAGTGTAAATATCTTGGGTTTTGAGGTTGCTTGTGCGACAAGTTGGTGGGCATTGGCGAGTGTTCGATTCCATAGGCAAACATGAGCGCCATTGGCGAGTAGGCGCAATAAGCCGGGCCCGCTGGACAGTCCTGCCCCCAGCCAATGAATAACAGGTGAGCTAGTCATGAAGAGGTCCGCTGTAGTGATGAAAGAGTCTTTCTGCGCGTTGCCAGATGGGCGCTTCTGTCTGAGAGAGACTCAGAATAACCGGGAGTAGTTGCGAGCTGAAATCTTCGCTGGATTCTCGGGGCAGTAAACTGGGTAGATTGTCTATGGCAATGAGGTCGAGTGGCGTCGGATCGGGTTGCAGGCGCAGTACCGGCTCTTTGGCAGTGGTGCATTGGTCGTACAATGGTATTGGATTGAACTCGCTCAAAGGGTCGCAACTGATATCTGCTATTACCGACAATACCCGTTGCTGTTGAGTGACAAGCTCCCGCGTAATGAAAGGGGGTAATTTCTCGTTCACCAGCACGCAATTGAGAAATATCGGATAATTGAGAATCTCCTGAAATGGCCCGCCGCTTGAGGTTTCAGCCATGTCCCAGTTGAGTGCGGGTACTTTCACAAACTCTGCAAGCGCTCTGGCACCGGCACCTACTCGGCCCAAAGCTCCGATGATAATCATGCGCAGATCAGTCAGATCTCGCGTGGCTACACGATCAAGACAGGCGGTTACTTCGCTTAACAGATCTTCTTTATCCTGCCAGGGCTGAAGTGACTGCAGAGGAGGCTCTAACTGGCTGCGCTGACCAGCCCATGTCAGGATCGCGAGCGCAGATCCCACGAATCCTGCCCAGTAGCCAAAGGCAGCGCAGCGCTTACCACTGTCATCCACCAGATACTCCAGGTCCAGTAGTATGCCGCTGCCACGTTTGAAGCGTCGAAGCAGGGTATTCCAGCCCGCTTGGCATTTGTAGGCGTGCGCGAAATAAATGTGTTGATGGGTGAGCGGGGCGTCGCTATCGGGTAGTTCCTTTAGCCCTAGTATGTAAGCGTGTGGTGGAGCAGCTGGCCAGGTGCCGGCGTCTACCAGTGTGCATCCTTGCTCTTCATACTCTTGTGGAGCGAAAACACTCTGATGTGATCGTTCAACGGTCACAGTAAAGCCACTTTCCAGTAGCGTGCGAGCGGTATGGGGAGTTAATGCTGCGCGAGCCTCTCCGGGCTTGGTCTCCGCGCGGAGCCAGATGTGCTTACTCATCATGTTGATCTTTCCGGTACGTCAGTCGATATGTTACCGCACGTACGGCGGAGATGCCCCTGCTTCGGCGTTTCCTGTTGCGCTTTTATATGGCTCTGTTAGCCTGAGAAACTGTCTTTTTAAGGGATCAAGCCTATGTCCACGTTAAGCCGTTTATTGTCGCTAGTGTTGTGCGCAGCACTTTTTTCTGGCGCGGCCAATAGTGATGAGTTAAGGAACGAAGTCGACAAGGATTACCAGGCCCACCTGGGTGATCTGTTCGACTTTTTCCATCGCAACCCCGAACTCTCGACCATGGAAACAAAAACTGCTGCTCGCCTTGCTGAAGAGCTTCGCGCCTCTGGCTTTAAGGTTACCGAAGGCGTCGGTGGAACCGGCGTGGTAGCCATGATGAAGAATGGAGATGGCCCCTTGGTGATGATGCGGGCAGATATGGACGGCTTACCAGTAGAGGAAAAGTCCGGACTTGCTAATGCATCTCGCGCTCGTCAGCTTGACCCTGATGGCAAAGATGTTCCAGTGATGCACGCTTGTGGGCACGATGTACATATCACCAGTTTGGTAGGTACAGCACGTGCGATGGCGGCGCGTAAGGATCAGTGGTCAGGGACGTTGATGCTAATTGGTCAGCCGGCTGAGGAACGCGTACTCGGTGCGCGCCAGATGATGGATGACAATCTCTGGCAGCGGTTTGGCAAGCCAGATTACGCGTTGGCTTTCCATGTCACTTCAACTATTCCAACAGGCAAACTTTCGGCTGTGATGGACTCCCCGTATTCCGGCGCCGACACAGTGGATATTATTGTGCATGGCGTTGGCGCTCACGGCGCTAGCCCTCATCGTGGCGTAGACCCCATTGTGCTGGGTTCGCAGATCGTGCTGGCTTTACAAACTGTTATCAGCCGTGAGTTAGCACCCAGGGATGCTGGTGTCATTACGGTGGGTTCTTTTCATTCCGGTACCAAGCACAACATCATTTCTGATCGCGCGCATCTGCAGTTAACTGTGCGTAATGACGATTTTGAATCGCGCGAGCTACTGCTCGCCGGCATCAAGCGCATTGCAGAGAACATGGGACGGGTGGCAGGCCTGCCGGAGGATAAGCTCCCCGAAGTCATCGTATCAGAGGAGTCGGTGCCACCCACAATTAACGATCCAAAGCTGACAGGTCGATTGCGTACAGTCTGGACAGGCCGTTTTGGTGATGATGTTTTTGATAGCAGCAAACGCAAAGGTATGGGAGCCGAGGACTTTCCGTTTTTTACGACTGACCCCTACATTCCCAGCACCTACTTTGCAGTAGGCGGTACACCGCAGGCCGACTTCGACCGCGAGGCAGCTGGAGGCGAACCTGTACCCTCACATCATTCGCCTTTATTCAAGATCACTCCTGAGCCAGCAGTTACATTAGGCGTCGAGGCCACCGTATCGGCATTGCTGGATCTAATGCACAAATAGTTGTACGAGGAATCGTTCCGCCGGTACTAACAAGCGTCGGCTGAGTGGGCAGGGCTGTACATCTGAATCAGGTGACTGCCCTATAAATGCTCAGAAGTTTAAGAGTTAACAGTGAGCTCAAACTGGAGAAACACGAATGTCTGAAGTTCTGAAAGCCAAGCCCGCCAGCACGGTGGTGCTATTGCGTGATACGCCATCGGGTATGGAAACCCTTCTTCTGAAGCGTAACAAAGCGCTCATTTTTGCCGGCGGATTTTGGGTGTTTCCAGGTGGTTCCGTCGATGAGGAAGATATGGAGGAGGCAGGCGGTGATCTGGAGGCTGCAACCCGGGTCGCGGCGGTGCGAGAGGCGCAGGAAGAGTGTGGCCTGGAACCTCATATTGAAGACATGGTACAGCTGAGCCACTGGACTACGCCCATTGGAGAGCCACGTCGTTTTCTGACCTGGTTTTACGCGGCGCCATTGGCAGCGGACGATCGAGTGGTAATCGACGGTGGTGAAATCCACGATGCGATGTGGATAACAGTCGACAATGCTATCGAGCAGCATGAGGCCGGTGAACTGGGTTTGTTGCCACCAACCTATGTCACGCTGTTACACCTGTCCAATTACGCCACGATAGCCGATATGTTAGAGGCAGAGCGTCATACAACACCGCACGAGGTGTTTCCCGTATTTGGCGATGATAATGGCCAACCGGCGGTGATGTATCGAGGTGATGCCGGTTACAAGTCTGGTGATGCTACCGCTCCTGGCGCACGGCACCGGGTGTATCTCAAAGACAGCCGCTGGTGGTATGTGCATGAGGACGTCGGTGATGAATTCCCACCCCTTATCGCCTGATTTATTGGGGACCAGATAAGACACAATGCAAGACAGCGTTCAGGTGGAAAAGACAGACAAAACACTATGGGACTGGCCGGTGCGCATTATTCACTGGTCGTTTGTTGTGCTTATACCTCTGGCCTGGTGGACAGCGGAGAAGGCCCTGTACGAATATCACGAATTGATAGGCCTGACACTGATCACACTGGTGGTCACGCGTATTGTCTGGGGCCTTGTGGGAAGCTCTCACGCACGCTTTAGCGATTTTCTTACAGGGCCAGCCGCTATTGCAGCCTATCTACGGGGGCAGGGTGCGCGCAGCCCGGGTCATAACCCTCTCGGAGCCTGGTCTGTAGTGGTATTGCTTTCACTTTTGCTAATACAAGCCGGTAGCGGCCTGTTTAATACCGACGACATACTGTTCAACGCGCCTCTATATTACATGGCCAGTGATGACTTCAGAAATCTCATGGGGGAGGTTCACGACATCACGTTTAACGCGTTGCTCGGATTTGTAGCGCTACACCTCGCTGCGGTGTTTTATCACCAATTCAAATTGAAGGAAAAAGTGCTAAACGCTATGGTCCGTGGTCGCGCGGACGGCCGTGAAGGCAATGGCCGTATCATGAATCCTGTATGGGCACTGCTTATCGCTGGCGCAGTAGCAGGACTTCTCTGGTGGGGGCTCTCGCTAGCGCCTCAACCCATACCAATTTGGTAACTGACTTCAGGACATAAACACATGAAACCCTACCTGCTGCGGATTGCGGCGTTCTTACTTATTGCGATCAGCATTAACCATAGGGCGTACGCCGAGTCATATGACTACTTTCAGCCCAATCGTGAGCTTATTCGCAATGGCGTTCAAGCAGTGCTGCAGTGCAACGGTCTGTTTACATCCGGCCGTTCGCTTGAGCA
This sequence comes from Halioglobus sp., assembly GCA_039990395.1. GTDB lineage: Bacteria > Pseudomonadota > Gammaproteobacteria > Pseudomonadales > Halieaceae > CALINF01. Next base: position 1,317,826 of record JBDXFZ010000146.1, on the reverse strand, counting down.
GGTATTCGATCAGGAGCTGGCCTACCTCACTGATAAGCGCTTCGGTGGCAAAGTGGGCACCGCGCAAGAGGGCGCCTATCAGGTAGATTCTGTTCTGCGTCGGGTTACCGTAGGCGGAGGTGAATATGGCACCCCGGTTTCTGCCGTGTTCCGAGAAGGGGTTGGTTGTGTCGTGATGGCGCCCGATCAAACTCAGGCAGATGTCGGCGGGTTACCTGAGTTGACGCTGACTTACAGCGACATCGATCCCAATACCGTCGACTGGCCAGACGGTGACAGAATTACTGATAAAGTAATTGCTGCCGAGTTTGACCTGGAACGCTTGCAGGCAGCATCCGACTGGGCGTTTAACCGGAAGACACCAGAGCAAGACACTCTCAGCTTGATCGTTTTGCACAAGGGTCAGATTGTGCACGAGCGCTACGCTGCAGGGATTACACGGGAGACGCGCACGCGCACCTGGTCTACGGCCAAGAGTATCGCCGTAACGCTGATCGGGATGCTGGTCGATGAGGGTCGTATGAAGCTGGACGAGCCGCTGGGGTTTGTCTGGAAGCCTGAGCTATTGCAGCCAGAACAGGATCCTCGCAATGCGATTACGCTACGCAATGTACTGCAGATGAGTAGTGGGTTGTATCCGGTGGATAGTTTTAACATGGAGTATGCAACTGGCTCAGGGCTCTCCTATTGGGCCGGTGCGAGCTCGGTGTCGGGTATGTTGGATCGTGGTCTCGTTAGGCAGCCAGGCACCTATTGGGAGTATGAGAACTACGACACGCTAATGGCCGTGTACGCGATGAAGCGCGCGCTAGGCAGTGAGGAGGTTTATGCGCAGTATCCGCGTAAGGCTCTGTTTGATCGTATTGGTATGCGCAATACGTTGGTTAGCACAGATCGCTTCGGCGACTTCATCTTCTCCAGTGCGATATATTCCAATGCACGAGATCTGGCGCGCTTTGGCTTGCTGTATGCACGCGATGGTGTGTGGAACGGCGAGCGCTTGCTCAGTTCACGGTGGATCGATTTTGTCAGGGCGCCCGCTCCAGCAACGGGTGAGCGCGGACATTTCTATGGCGCGCAATGGTGGCTGGTACCCGATGATCGAGATGATATTCCGCGCGATGCTTACGCTACAGCGGGCAATCGCGGGCAGTACGTGATTGTTGTTCCTTCTTATGACTTGGTGATTGTTCGCCGCGGCCTTGACTATGGAAAGCAGGGCTTCGACCGGTGGGATCTTACCCGCGAAGTCATCGCGGCCTTTGCTGCCCCATAGGGTGTGAACTGAGTCAGTGGCCTGGCAGAACGGGTACACGTTACTCAGGTAGCGCGAAGGCCACTACATAGTCTCCTGGTGTAGTACCCAGCCCCGGATGTCCGCCTGCCGCGATCACAATAAACTGCTTGCCGCTGCTATCGATGTAAGTCATTGGCGTTGCTTGCCCTCCAGCTGGGAGTCGCCCTTTCCATAGCTCCTCGCCGGATTCCAGGTCTAGTGCGCGCAGATAGTTATCGGCTGCACCCGCCGTAAAGATGAGTCCCCCTGCAGTAACAATGGGGCCACCCATGATGGGAACGCCCAGCTCCAGGTTTGGTACTGGCGCGGGTGCAAGGTCCTCTATCGTGCCCAATGGCTTTTGCCAGATGATGGTGCCTGCCTTCATGTCGACGGCAGAAATTGTGCCCCAGGGTGGCGCAAGGCAAGGTGTGCCCAACACGGAGAGCACTGGTTGTCTGCGCATACCGTAAGGCGTACCACTTTGCTGTGCGAATTCGGAGTCGGGATACTCACCGGACCTGGCAAGAGACTCGAATTGGTTTCTTGGAATGAGGGCGACCACAGTTGCAAACTCGTTTGAATTTGCGACAACGGTCTGTGTCAGCGGGTCAAACGCAATCCCACCCCAGTTCATACCGCCACCATAGCTGGGCAGCATCAATGTTCCCTGTATTGAAGGTGGCGTATAGATGCCCTCGCTGCGGTAGCGACTGAACTCTCTGGCGCACAGCCAGCGGTCAAAGCCTGCCAGTCCCCAGCTATCAGCCTCGGTTACTAGATGCTGGCGCGATAGTGGAGGGGGAGCTACCGGAAAGGGTTGGGTAGGGGAGAGCTGCTCACCGGGTACGTCAGACTGAGGCACTGCGCGCTCTTCGATAGCGAATAAGGGCGCTCCAGTTTCTCGGTGAAACGTGAATAGCATGCCCATCTTGGTGGCTTGAATGACCGCAGGTATCGTTGTTCCATCTCGATCTAAATCAACCAGCACCGGTTGAGCAGGCAGGTCGTAGTCCCACACATCATGATGAACTAGCTGCTGGCCCCAGACGAACTCTCCAGTGCTGGCTTTGAGTGCAACCAGTGAATTCGCCCATCGATTATCGCCCAATCGCTCGCCGCCATAGAAGTCGGGGCTCGCCGACCCAGTCGGTATAAACACAAGATCACGCGCCTCATCGGCTGCCAGAGGCGCCCAGGCGTTGGCTGCACCGGTAGCACGTGCCTGTTCGGGTTGCCACTGGGAATGGCCGGGAGTGTTGGGATTACGCGGTATAGGGTCCCACTGCCAGCGCTGGATGCCAGTGCGGGCATCGAAACCGCGGACGATGCCTAATTCCAACTCTACTGCGCCGTTGTCACCCACCGATGAGCCACTGATTAGCGTATCGCCTACGATAACGGGTGGCGACGTGATGCTGTATTCCAATGAGTCGCTTTCGCGTAGGCGTACATCGCGGTTTAAGTAGATTGCGCCTTCATTACCAAAGTCACTACAGGGTTGGCCGGTAGTTCCATCAAGCGCTATCAACCGGCTGTCCAGAATCCCGATGTAGATTCGAGTGGCACACGCTACATCATCAAGCGCGAGGGGGTCTTGCCAGGCGCTAACACCACGGTTGCCAATCTCTGCAGGACGCCTGCTGCGATCCAGTTCAGGGTCGTAGCGCCAGAGCTCGCGTCCCGTGCTCGGTTCTGCCGCAATCACGATACCGCTGCTGGTGGAGAGCAGTAATTTTCCATCGAATAGTATCGGGTTGGTTTGAAATCCATAGGGTCGGGCGGCATTCTTGCTCATTTCACCCGTACGCAGTATCCATGCGGGTTGCAAAGATCCGACGTTGCTGGCATTGATCTGCTTGATATCCGAATACTGACCGCCGCCTAAACTGCCGCCATAGTGAGGCCATTGCGTGTGTTCGTCTGCATAGCTCACGCTAGCGCCGAGTGGCAAAAGCAGTGCGAATAGAGTGCGTGTTGAGAAGCGCTTCATAGACATCGTGTATTGATCCTTGTCTTGTATAGAGAGACGTCTTCAACTTCTACTATATACTGTATTCGTTCTATTCTATAAAACCCGCTTCGATTATTGCTTTGAGGTTATAGCCTGTGAGCAGAATATGACTGACCTTGCGACAGTGTTCGACGATCCTCAAATGGATGAGCTGTTAGCTGAGAGCGTTTGTATCACTGTCGGTGTAACGGCGCACCGGGATTTGAGTGCGCTTGATCAGCAGTCCCTGCGTGCTGAGGTTCGCAAATTCTTGTCTCGTCTGCAAAATGATAATCCGGATTTGCCGATGAAAATGCTTAACCCACTCGCCGAGGGCGGTGATCGGCTTGTTGCTGAAGTGGCCTTAGAGCTAGGTGTGAATCTGGTAGTGCCTTTACCTATGCCGGCGCATGAATACGAGGCGGAGTTTGCCGATGCAGATTCAGTTGCGCATTTCAGATCGCTGGTTGATCTGGCGAAGGTAGTTCAGCTACCGCCGGTGGACGCTGATGGTGGGCTTACCTTGAGAGATTTACGCAAACGTCAGTACGCACAGCTGGGCGTATTCATCTCCTCTCACTCGCAAATCTTGCTGGCGCTGTGGGATGGACTGCCTAGTGATAAGTTGGGTGGTACCGCATCGGTAGTCCATTTCCACATTAATGACGACATGCCCGGATATCTTGAACTGCAAGATACTGCCCACCTATTGGCTGACAACGAGAACGATCTGGTCTATCACATTGTCTGCCCCAGGGAGACTTACGATACGAGTCAAACACCATTGACAGGGCGTTGGTTAACTCACAGTGGCTATCACGATGATAAGGCTGTGCCAGACGACTATCAGAGCGTGTTTACAAATATGATCGCATTTCGTCACGACATTCACCGTCATCGAAATTCGATAGCCGAGGTGGTAGGTGAGCTACCTGGTAGCGAGAGTCCGCATAGGGAGCGAGATCAGCGTACTATCGAGTGGCTGTTAGACTGTACAGATCATCTTGCCGTGCATTACGGCACCCAGGTCATTTCTGGATTGCGAACAACCTACTTCGCCGCTGTACTAATGGGCTTATGTTTCATTTTGTACTCTGAGTTTTCAGAGCTTTCTTTTCTGTTGCCTGCGTTCATCGTGTTATTCGGGCTGGCTTATCTCCACAACAGGCTCGCCGAGTCGCGCGAGTGGCATCGAAAATATTTAGACTATCGAGCCCTCGCAGAGGGCTTGCGAGTGCAACGCTACTGGACAATGGCGGGGGTTGAAGGTCCGAGCAATACGGCTTATGCCTATGACAATATTTTACAGAAGCAGGATGTTGAACTGGTCTGGATTCGGCATGTCATGCGCAATGCTCTTGTGCATCGAGAGCGACCCTTACGCCGTACCGATGAAGATGTCGAGATGGCGATCAAAGACTGGATTGGAAGTGAAGAAACTGGTGAAGGTCAGCTGGGATACTATCAGCGTAAGGCTGCTGAACGATCACTGCAGTTTCAGCGGACCAATCGCTTGGGGAGTTTGTGCCTTTGGGTGGGTATGTCGACTGCGGTAGCGTTGCTGTTGATAGGCGGCGGCCTCTCTGACTTCTGGTTCAATATACTGTTGGCGTTCATGGGTATCCTGCCATTGATTGCGGGTGTAAGGGAGGCGTATGCGTTCAAAAAAGCCGACAGAGAGTTGGTTAAACAGTATCAGTTTATGGCACAAACATTTGCGCGTGCTCAGAAGAAGCTAGCAGATACATCAGACTCTCACGCGCGTAGGAAAATTCTCTATGCGTTGGGTCATGCCTGCCTTGAGGAGCATGCTGAATGGTTGCTGATGCAGCGCGAGCGCCCCTTGGAGCACTCGGGGTTGCAAACCTGAGACGCTAGAAAGGTTTATCACCAGCCACGGTGACGCGATCCATCACACGCGTGTGTGGCCAGTAGTCAGAGGCAGCGTAGTGCTGGCTGGAGCGGTTGTCCCAGAACGCAATCGTTCCCGGCTGCCATCTCAGTCGAACCTGATATTCAGGCGTGCTAGCTGTGCGCATCAGGTCCTTCAGAAGCGCCTTACTTTCCTTCGGATCCATGTCGACGATGTGGGTGGTGAATGCGATGTTAACGTAGAGGCTCTTATGGCCGGACTCCGGGTGAGTGCGCACAACGGGGTGATTCTGCGGTGGGTGTTTAGCCAGTACGTCTTCGTGCTGTTCTTCTGGAATCAGGTGCCCAAACGCTTTAAGAAAACTGTGCTGAGCCTGCAGGCCGTCCAGCCTTTCCTTAAGTTCATCCGAGAGGCCCTGATAGGCAGCCTCCATATCAGCCCAAAGTGTGTCCCCTCCAACGTCCGGAAGCTTCACAGCTCTAAGAATAGACCCCAGTGAGGGTTGCGGGCGCCACGTTACATCAGAATGCCAGAAATTTTCTGTACCGCGCTTGTCCTTATTGTGCGCTATACGCAGGATTTCAGGCTGGTCTTGATCGGCAGGCGTCAGCGGGTGTACTTCGAGCTCGCCAAAGCGTCGAGCGAACGTAATATGCTCATCGGTACTGATATGTTGATCGCGGAAAAAGATCACTTTCCATTGCACTAGCGCCTGTCTCAGCGCATCAATCGTAGCGTCGTTAAGTGTCTGCGACAGATCCAGTCCATGTATGAAGGCACCGATAGTAGGGGATTGTGGCTCTACAGTGAACGGGGCGGCTGAGCCTTGTGTCGTGGGAAGCTGTGCCTGCGCTGTTTCCATGTGTGTGCCTCTTTCAATAATTGTTATTAGTGCTGGGAGTGTAGCAACTAATTCCCCGCGGGCAATGCATAGGCTCGCAAATAGTCCCCTGCGTCGCCCTTGCCAGACCAGTGCCCGCCTGCCGCGATTACAATGTATTGCCGACCGTCGCTACCGCGATAACTCATGGGTGACGCCGCACTTTGAGTAGGCAGGCGTGTGCGCCACAGCTCTTCTCCCGTGTTTGTATTAAAGGCTCTGAAAAAGTAATCCCCAGAGCCTGCGATGAACGTAAGGCCACTGGCTGTAAGCAATGGTCCACCCAATCCCGGCGTACCTTCGAAAAACCAGAACGGGAAGGGCGCCATATCGCGGGTCGTACCCAATGGTACGCTCCAGATCAATTTACCCGTTGTCAGATCGACTGCATCGAGGGTGTTCCATGGAGGAGCCGTACAGGGTAGGCCTAAGGGTGACAGCAGCAGCTCAGGCGTTACGCAAAACGGCGTGCCTTCTTGCGGGTGCGCGCCGGGTATATCGTCGCATTGCTCGCGAGGATAAAGCGTCATCAGGCCGGCGATATGATTGGTGGGCAATACGATTATTTTGCGATCAGGATCGATAGCTGGGGAATCCCAGTTGTTACCGCCGCCTTGAAAAGGGTAGCTGATAGAGCCCTGTGTAGAAGGTGGTGTAAAAATGCCTTCCCAGCGCGCATTGCGGATAATTTCCTTGCATGCGTTTCGATCCCAAGGCGTAAGACCCCATGCGGTTTCCTCCGAGACAGTCCCTCTAACCAACGTTTTGGGTAGTACGGGGAATGGCTGCGTGGGCGCGTAATACTCGCCGGGGGTATCACCCTGCGGCACAGGTTTTTCCTCTACACCAAACAGAGGCTCGCCGGTTTGGCGGTCAAGCAGAAACAGGTGTCCCATTTTGGTAGGTTGCGCCAGGGCAGCTCGTGGCGAACCATCCATTATCACATCATACAGAGTGGGCTGGGCAGGGGTGTCCCAGTCCCATATATCGTGGTGTACCGCCTGGAAATTCCAAACCACCTCACCCGTGCTGCCGTCCAGAGCGATTACGGAACTGGAATAATAGTCGAGACCTTTCTCCAAGCCTCCGCGATGGCCGCCATAGTAATCGGGTTGGCTATTGCCGGTTGGCACGAAGACAAGATTGCGTTGCGTATCGACAGACATGATTGACCACACGTTAGTGGTACCTTTCTGATAGCGCTGGCCTTCGTCAGTTAATGTGGGCTGTGTGCCTGGCGCAATGGGGTCGAAGTGCCAGACGAGCTCTCCGGTACGGGCATTGAAAGCACGCACAACACCGCCAGGGCTGTCTGTGCGGCGATTATCCAACACCATAGCGCCGGTGATGACCAAATCGCCAAGAATCGCAGGTGGCGAGGTAATGTTGTATTCACTCGCAATGTGTTCACCCAGGCCCTGACGCAGGTTGATTTGTCCCTCGAAGCCAAAGTCGTCGCAGGGTTGACCGGTAACCGCGTCCAGGGCAAACAGGCGACCGTCAAGCGTGCCGGTAAAAATACGATGATCACACGCAGCGCCCGTTGGATTGCGAGCCTGCCAGCTGCTGACTCCCCGGCAATTGGTGAGATAGATATCATCTGTATTCACCTTGGGGTCGAATACCCACAGTTTTTTGCCTGTTACCGGGTCTAGAGCGAATACCCGGTTGTAAGGCGTGCAGTAGTAGAGCGTGTCATTGACAACAATTGGGGTGACCTGAAGCGAAGTCTGGGTCTCTGCACGTTTACCGTCTTCCAGACTTAGACTGGAATCTGCGTCCCAGTCCGTCGGGAGCCTGAAGTCGCCCGAGCGATGCTCCCAAGCCAGTTCGAGAGTTTCGAGGTTCGTGGCATTGACTTGTTTGAGGTCCGAGTAGTGTCCACCGCCGGGACTGCCGCCGTAGCTGTTCCAGGTGCCTTCCTCGGCGAGCGAAGTTAGTGAAGTCGACAGCCCAAGACTCGTGATGGTAACTACTGCCAGCCAGCGGCTGAATAGGTTCGTTCTTGCGCTGTGTGTTTGTCTATTCCACTGCATGAATGCCATCGTCCTCGACACGAATTAGTCTAGCCTTGTACAACGTACTGATGGCCCGTTTGAATGACTTCTTGCTCATGCCCAGTATTCTCTCAATCTCAGCAGGGTCGGACTTGTCGTGTAGCGTGATGAAACCGCCTTGATCGTTCAGGTACTGCAGTACCTGTTGATCGTAACTACCCTGCGCCTTGCGTCCACCGTGCAGGCTGATATCGAGCCTGCCATCGTCACGCACGCGGCGTACGAATCCCGCCAGCGACTGACCGAAACTGAGACGCTGCGCGACCTCATTTTTGTACAGTACACCGGTGTGTGAATGATCGACGATGACTTTGAAGCCAAGCTCAGTGCTGTTGGCAACGATCAGTTTCACTTCTTGTCCAGCCGTAAACTGGCCCTCGCTCTCGTCTTGCAAAAACCGGTCTATTCGTGATGACGCCATGATGCGTCCATCGTGCGGATTAATGTGCACGTAGACGAGGTAGGATTTACCGGCTTGCATAGGGCGGTGTTGTTCGGCAAAAGGGACAAAAAGATCTTTGTCTAAACCCCAGTCGAGGAATGTACCGTAGTCGGAATTAGCAACTGCTTTTAAATAGGCGAACTCGCCAACCTGAGCGAGCGGTTGTTGTTGTGTGGCGATCAATCGTCCTTGTCCATCGAGATAGATGAACGCTTCGATTTCGTCGTCTTCATGGAGCTCAGTGTTGCAATGTTTGTGAGGGATCAAGACTTCGCCCACGGGAGAGGCGTCCACGAATGCCCCCGGTGAGCTAACGCGGGTAACGCGAACGGATGATAGTTTGCCTATAGCTGCCATAGAGTTGCCATGTGAATTCTTAATTGCCCTTGAACTCGGGAGTTCGCTTTTCAAAGAATGCTTTGGCACCTTCGCGCGCATCCTCCGATTCAATCGCCAGCAAAAACTGATCTGCGTCCATGAAGCTGGTTGCTTGGCTCAGAGCGTTCGCACTGTTGTTTATTGCCTGCTTCGCCATTCGTACTGGGATGGGAGGGCGCTCTGCAACCTTGGCTGCGAGCTCATGCGCTTTTGCCAGAGCCTGCCCGGGATTTGTGATGTGATCGACTAGGCCCCAGTCACAGGCTTGCTGCGCGCTAACAGGCTCTGCAAGAACCAGTAACTCCTTTGTCTTGGCAGGGCCTATCAGGCTCACAAACCGAGGCACACTCTGCCAGCTCATATTCATCCCAAGTTTCAACTCGGGAACATACAACCTTGCATCGTTGGCGGCTACACGCCAATCGCAAGCGCTCACCAGCGCCATGCCACCCCCTATACACCACCCTTCGATGGCGGCGATTGTTATCGACTCCAATGCTTCCCATGCCGCGCACATACGGGGGCCTGTCTGCACCAACTTCCGTTTCTGCGCCTGTGTCATTGAGCTCATGGCGGCGGACTCGGGGTCGGCAAGATCCATGCCTGCGCTAAAGGTGCTTTCTGCACCTGTCAAAATAATGGCATTGAGTTCGGTGTCGTCCTGCAGTGAGAGTGCGAGCTCGGTCAGCTCACGCATCAAAGCGTTGTTAAGACTGTTGACGGGGTTCTTCGATTGGAAACGCACGCACAAAGTGCGTCCACTACGTTCCAGTTGCAGATATTCCCACTCTTGCTTCATGCGTTTTCCTGAAATACCGGCCACATGGTTTCTATTGTGCCACGGTTCATAACGGCAATGTCGCCAAACTGCAGGAACACGAATTCGCTTTGGGTCGGGCGAAGAAATACCCAGTCATCGGGTTGCAGACTAATGCGATTGGAGCCATTCAGCATTTCCTGATTGGTTGATCGCCCAAACAGCGGGTTTGTCGATAAGCCCGCTGGTGACTCCGGAATCGCTTTCCAGTACCCGCCATAGGTGAAGAACGTTTGAGATCGATTGGGATTCCACCAGGTTTGGACCGCGCCGAGGTCGATGCCTGGTATCTCCAATGTGTCCAGCCGCTTGAGTACAGGGGTGGCGATGTAGGAAGCGGGTTGATGGTCGGCCAGTGAGGGGAGGTCGAAGTCGGTGGGTTTCACCAAACAGGAACCTGCAGCCAGCTCGTTGAAGGGAAAGTTTCCCTCGTCATACAGCTGGTAGGTTGGACTGCCACCCGCGTTTAGTAAAACATCGGCTGGCCAGGCGTTACCCAGATGAGTTTTGGCCAAATCCACGTACTGCGTATACGTGGCCATTGCTTCGTCTCGATACTTGATCGGATCTCCCGGTACTTTCACTACGTGCGGTTCATACCCCATAAAGCCGGCAAACGAAACCTGCGAAGAAGCCTCAAGAATGTCCAGTATCGCAATGAGCTGGGCATTATTACGCACACCGCCTCGATGCAACCCTACATCCAGCTCAATACAGACTTTTAACGCTTGATTATTGGCATTGGCAAATTCAACGTATTGCTGCGTTCGTTCAGGTGTGTCGACCAACCAGCGCAGCTGTTGCGCCGGGTCGAAATTAGTTGATCCGAGTTCGCGATAGAAGTTGTCTACGGCAGACACCGGCATTGGCTTACCCATGAGAATGTCCGCATCGGGCAACTGCGTGGCAACTTCATTAAGAAAGGGTTGGTGAAACAGCATGAGACGATTACTGCCAGACACTTCCATGACAGTTTTCAGAAGAGGCAGAGAGGGCAAAGACTTTGCCACAATACGATAATTAAAACGATCGCCGATATGTGAAGTCAGGGTGTTTATATTGGCCAGTAGCATCTCTCGATCTATTATCAGCGTCGGCTTTGCCAGCCCCGCCGAATCTAACCCAGCGCTAGCCTGCACAAAGTAGGGCGCGTGATTGCTACCAGCCTCCTCTGGCTTCAGGGCCCAGCCAAGCGCGGTGGCTCCCGCCATGCCGCCCAGGATTAGTGTTCGTCGTTTCATGCCGTGTTCACCCGATTTTTAGCCAATGATGTCCTGCAGATACGTGTTGAGAAATCTTCCGTTTGGATCCAGTTGACGCCGTACGCTCACAAAGTCATTAAACCGTGGATACAGCTGCTCGAAATCCGATCGCGCAAGTGTATTAAGTTTCCCCCAGTGTGGTCTGCCCTGATATTTTCGAAAGATTGGCTCTATGGTTTTAAAGTAAGGCGCGAAGTCTTCCTCGAAATAGCGGTGTACGGCAATAGAGCAAGTGTCGCGTTCATAGAAAGGGCTGAGCCAGATGTTGTCCCCTTTTACGTAGCGGAATTCGATTGGGAAGAAAACCTCGTGATGCTGCGATTCGAGTGCTTGGCGTATTTCGCGCAGTGCATCCAGTCCATGTTCGCGCGGCAGGTGGTACTCCATCTCATTGAAGCGCACGTTGCGCTCACTCGCGTAGTTTTTCCATGAGCTTTCGATAGTAACTTCCGAATCCAGTGTTTTAAGATAAGCGCCAAGAATAAACTCGCGTACTCGCGGCCAGTCTTCCAGCAGGTCGCGAACAGCTTTTAGATCATTGACTCCTTCATTGCCATCCAGCTTTTCTGTCACGCTCACAGGTTCATCAGTAAGGTCGTGAACATCAGTAAAGCCCATCCCGGTAAAGGGGAGGTAGTAGAATTCAAAGTTGCGATGAGAATCTGCCAGGGATTCGGCCATGCCCAGAATGTCGTCAAAATCGCGCCAAACTGCCTCGCGCCGCAATCGGTAGGGGGCGACGTTCTGTAGCGTAACGCGAGTCATAATACCTAACGCGCCCAATGACACCTGCGCCGCTGCAAAGATATCGCTGTTCTGAGTTTCACTGCATTGGATCAGCTCTCCGCTTGCGTCTACCAGTTCGATACCCTTCACGAAGGTCGGCATCGCACCGATACCCGCTCCAGTACCATGAGTTGCAGTGGCAAGGCATCCAGCGAGTGCCTGTTCGTCGATGTCTGGCATGTTGATCAGAGCCTGGCCGGCATCTTCGAGCGGCTGTCCGAGATCGCCGAGACGGCTGCCAGCCCAAACAGTGGCTTGCAAATTGTCCGGGTCATGGGAAATGACGCCACTCATGCGTGAAAGCGACACAATAGTACCGTCGGTGGGTACGAGAGGGGTGAAAGAGTGACCCGCGCCGACTGGTCTCAGAACCCCGGTCGAGTTTTTCACTAGGTCCTGCAGTTCATCTACGCTCTCTGGAGCCACTCTGGCTGCTGGCAGGCATTGCTGCGAACCAGACCAGTTGCGCCACGGTAGACGCTTGTCCGTTTGGGCCATCGCGCGCGCGGTAAAAGGTAAGTGGCTGGCGCCGATGGCGGAGCCCACCATTAGCTGTAGCAGGTTGCGTCTTCTCATCATGTGTCGCTGGCCTCCTGTGAATCAAATTTGGCTGGACTCGCCATGAAAGTGATCAGCGCCTCGAACTCCTGCGCGCTGCAGTCCATACACATACCAAAGGGTGGCATTCCCCCGAAGCCATTCACCACGTTATCAAGCAGCGTAGGCATGCCTTTCTCAAGACGCGGTGACCAGGCCAGCGTATCACCTGTCAGGGGAGAGCCAGTTGCCGCAATCGTGTGGCAGCTTCGGCAGCTACGATCGTAGATTGCAGCTAACTGCGCGTCGGCAGGCCGCAGCTCACGACTCTGGTTTTCGTTGCCAGCGCTGCTGACATTCGAATCGCCCGCGCAGCCGACCAGCAGAGTAGTCACAAAGGCCAGAGCTGGTATGAGTTTCGACATATAGGGTTTCACTGTGCAGTACCGTAAATTAGTTATGACTAACGAATTGTAATTCGCCCGTTACAGGGGGTCAATGGCCGGACCTTTAGCTTAACAACAAACGGCGGTCAGTCGACACTAATACTGACTGTCGGGCCAACCTTCACCGGGGCAAAAATAGATCTAACCTTTTAGCGACGATACGGGGATTGGATGACAGGCAGGGTTTGTTACATTGTTTGCTGAATCCTCCAGACAATCGCATCGCTTGGTCTTGCTTGCGTAACACCATAAGCTAGTGGTTTACCTGTTAGAGAGTGCGCGGGGACGATGAAGGGAAGAACTGACATGTTTTACAAAACCACAAGATGGACAAAAGCTGCTCTTACAAGGCATTGGCCTCGTTACCTTACACCGCTTTTTGTAATAGCGACCGCTATGGGTTGCGACAATGGCGGTACCGAATTTGATCGTACTGCCTATCTGCAGTTGGGCGAGCAGTATGAGGTGGTAATCGAGCGCGACCGTTGGGGTGTTCCACATATAGACGGGGTGACTGACAATGATGCCGCGTTTGGCTTTGCCTATGCGCAGTCTCAAGACAATTGGGAATTGGTACAAGATTCCATCGCCATATACCGGGGCACCCAGGCTAAATACAAGGGTAGGGATGCTGCCGTGGTGGATTATCTGGTGCACTGGCTTGGGATATGGGGGGATCTTGATACTCGCTACGACACTGATCTAACGCCCGCAACGCGAGGCTTTTTGGAGGCTTTCGCCGATGGGGTGAACTACTACGGCGCGCTCCACCCTGATGTCGTGAACCCAGAGTTACTGCCAGTAACAGGCAAAGACATTGTCGCCGGCTATATGCTGCGCCATGTGCTGTTTTACGGTTTTGATGCCGTGATGCGCGAGCTTACACAAGACACCAGGCAGCGAGAGATCAGCACAGGTCCTGGCGTCGTGATGAACGGTGTGCCGGTGGGCTCCAATGCGTTTGCTATCGCGCCGTCGTTTAGTGAAGAGGGTGCTACGCGATTAGCTATCAACTCGCACCAGCCAACAACGGGTCCTGTAGCGTGGTATGAGGCGCATATAAAAAGTGGGGAGGGTCTGAATGTCATGGGGGGGTTGTTCGCCGGTAGTCCCACAATAGGCGTTGGCTTTACTGAGACAACCGCCTGGGGAGTGACGGTAAACAAACCCGATCTGGTTGATGTGTACGTACTGGATATCGACCCAGAGGATTCGATGCGCTATCGGCTTGACGGACAGTGGCACACACTGGAGCAGCGCGAGGTAAAGCTGGACGTTCTGCTATTTGGATTCCTGCCGTGGAGTGTCACCGAGGTGGCGCTGAGTTCAAAGCACGGCCCCGTTCTCGAAACTGATCACGGCACTTATGCCGTGCGCTATTCCGGTAGAGGAGAAGTGCGGCAGGTGGAGCAATGGCTTGCGATGAATAAGGCCACAAACCTCGAAGAGTGGATGGCTGCCATGCGCATGCATGCCTTCGCCAGTTTCAATTTCGTTTACGCAGATGTCGATGGCAACATTCTTTTTCTACATAACTCGATGACACCCGAGCGATTGCCCGGATCTGATTGGAGCCAGTACCTGCCCGGCGACCGTAGTGATTTGATCTGGGAAAGCTATCTTTCTTTTGAGCAGTTGCCGCAGGTCGTTAACCCAGCCTCGGGCTGGGTGCTCAGTGCAAACCAGAGCCCCTTTCAAGTGACGACTGAAGAGGACAATCCAGATATTAGTCTCTACACGCCAGAGCAAGGTTTTCCCAATCGGATGACGAACCGGGCCTACAGAGGCCTCGAGTTGTTCGAGGAGTTGGGGCCTTTGTCGGCTGCGGAGTTTTCGCGTATCAAGCACGACAAACAGTATTCACAACGCTCCAGGTCTTATGCCTATGTTCAGCAGGCGCTGGCATTGGAACTTAGCGAGTCAGAGCCAGCGCGCTATCGTGAGGCGCAGTCTGTGTTGGCTGAGTGGAACTTTGATACCACGGTAGACAATCGACAGGCTGCGCTGGGTACGTGCCTCATCGCCGCTGAGTGGAGCGCTGAGCAAGCGGGCAAGCCTGCACCGCCTGTGCGCGATGAACTGATTCGCTGTGCCGACGTGTTAGTTGAAGTAGTGGGTCGGCTGGATCCAGAATGGGGTGAGGTAAATCGTCATGTTCGAGGTGAGATCAATATGGCGGTCGGTGGTGGGCCCGATACCCTGCGGGCAATCTATGGCCGAGGTATGGAAGAGGATGGTTTTCATACCAATGTAGCCGGTGACGGCCTCTACTATCTTGTGTCGTGGAATTCTGCCGGCGAACAGACTATCGAAGGTACCCACCAGTTTGGCTCCGCAACACTGGACGTAGAATCACCGCATTACGCTGATCAGGCCGTCCCTTATGCGCGGGAGCAATTGCATGACCCCTTGTTTGATGCGTCTAAGCGGGCAGGGCAAGTGAGCCAGCGATACCGTCCGGGCGAGGAAATCGCCCGGGAATAGGGTGAGGGCGACTAGTGAGATTCGAGCTTGGCGTGGAAGTCCCTTTTCAGCGTTCGTGCAGACATAAAGAAGCAACCGGCTGCCAGAATGAACCAACATACTGTGACAGACATCGCCTGTTTCAAACCCTCTGAGTTGGCGGCTGAACACACGGCTTGTTGCGCCTCACTCAATCCTGAATCCCTGGCCTGGCATAGCGCGGGCGTAAGCTGCCCCGTGAGATCGCCCAGTGCGAGTTGGCGATTCATGAAAAAGTCGCTCATAAAACCGACGAAATAGGGCCCGATGCCATTACCTATTAAGGAAACAAGAATCAGTAGAACCGCGATGGCCGTAGCACGAGACCGGTTACTCACCACACCCTGACCAATGTTGTATTGAGCGCCGAGGTAAGCATAGTGGAATATGGCAGCGATACCCCATAGAACGAAGATGGCTTTGAGGTCATCGAGAAAGAATGCTGCGATGTACGCAGGTACCGCGAGCAGTAATCCAACAGCGGGAACCCAGGCGACTGCTGTTTGCGATCGCGGTGTTAACTTCTCGGTGATGTAGCCGCCGAGAAAGGTACCTACTGCAGCAAGCAACGATAGCGGTGCGCCGAAGTTGATCGCGGCATCTCTTACATCCAGCCCGTGTTCGCGTTGCAGGAACGGCGCCTGAAAGCTCACCAGCCCATAGCCAACGAAGGCGACCATAGATGCGCCAATAGCCATCCACCAGAATGTGGGTTTACCCTTAAGTTCGTTAAACGCTTCAGCCCAGTGTGCCTTTGGCTGCGGCGTTGCATCAGGTGGATCGGAATACCCGCGAGGGGGTTCTTTGATTGTTAGCAGTACGATGAAGGCGATTAATATGCCGGGTAATCCCACCACCATAAATGCAATGCGCCAGCCCTCAACCGCGGCCCAGTCCAGTGCGCCAAACATCCAGCCTATGCCCAGGCTGTTTATCCACGCACCAAAGTCTGCACCCTGCATTTGCGCGATCGGGCCACCAAACAGGTTGGCAAGCACGCCACCCAGCGTTACACCCATCGAGTAGATGCCCAGCGCCGTTGCGCGCTTGCGGGCGATGAAATAGTCACCAATTATTGAGTTGGCGGGCGGCGTGCAGCCAGCTTCACCAACGGCAACACCGATTCGGAAAAAAAGTAATGTTGCAAAGCCTGCGGCAATGCCACACAGCGCGGTCATTATTGACCAAAGCACAATGCACACGGCGATAATTTTGACGCGATTCGATCTGTCGGCCCAGAGCGCAATCGGCAGCCCCATAACAGCATAAAAGATGGCGAACGGAGGGCCGTAGAGAAGGCCCCACTGCGAGTCGGTTAACTGAAAAGATTCGATAATCGGTTGTGCTACTACAGCGATCAGCGTGCGATCGATGAAGTTAAGCGTGTAAACCACCATGAGTAGCAGCAGGACGTAATTTCTATAACTCGGTGTTCCATAGCCAGTGAGATGGCCGTCGTGCGAGGACTCTGCAGTACTGCTCATGCATTCTACCCAATGTTATTGTTATGCGAGCCTATGCTGGATCGCGAGCCATCATCATACACAGGTGCGCAGACTCCACAATACCCAAGGCAGCTTGGCTCTAATAGTGAGCTATGAAAACGCTTTGCTACTAACAGTGGTTTATGAATAGGAGTATCCAAAACTCTTTTGCCAACATAGAAAGCAGCTTTTTGCTAGCTAGCTGTCTCTTCCGAATCTGGTGTGTTGTGTCGATACAATAAAATGATTCCCAGCGTAAGCAGCATCAGCAGCCCCAGCAGCATATAGCTCTGATCATAGCTGGTGCTGTCTGCGACCATGCCATAGGCTTTTGAGCCAACTGAACTACCCAGATTGGCTGTGGACATATAAATAGCGAACTGCGTCGCAGACACTGCCTGGGAGCAAATTGCCATGGCGAGTGCCAACACGCACACCATGGTGATGGGTTCCATCATTACCCAGATTGCCAACATGACACGCACATAGTCGGTGTCCTGCCAGAGCTGTTGAGTTTGTGCCAGCACGAAGGCATGTGTTGCAACTAGCGCTACTGTAACGCTGAGCATGCGTTTGGCGCCGAAACGATCGATCAGAGGGCCGGCGCAGAGTGCGACAACAGCACCGACCAGACCCATGGTCGCCACAAGTTGTGACCACTGGGGGGTTGTGTAGCCAAACAAATTGATTGCAGCGATAGGCATCAATGCATGTCCATAACCGGCTACCAGGCCGTCGAAGAACATGATCAGTAGCACCATGATGCTTACTCGGCTCCACATCACTGCGTTGAGACCGCGAAAGACATCGAAGAAGCCTCGCCTCTCACCGTGAACTGATGCTGCTTGACCGTGTGTCCAGGGTAATATTTTTTCGCCAGATCGCTCGCGCACAAATAGGAACATCACAAGTATGAGTCCGGTAACCAGCGCCGCTACTATAGCAGTGGTAGGCAGCCCCCAGGTCACAAGCATGACGCCTGACACAGCAGACGCTGACGCCCAGCCTATGGTTTTGCCAAAACCCATAAATGCGTTCAGGCGCCCCTGTTCCAGATCGGGTACGAGCTCAATTGCCATGCCATCAACTGCGACATCCTGGGTAGCAGTGAAAGTATTCACCAGGACGCCCAGTATCATTAGCAGCCCAATCTGCTCAACTGGGTCTTTGACCAGCACAAGCGCAATCAACGATAGCGTGAGGCCAAGTTGCGCGCCCAGCACCCACGGCCGCCGTCGGCCCATGGGCAGGTACTCATACCGGTCCATAAAGGGCCCGCTGAGCAGCTTGAATGCCCAGGGCAAAATAATGACTGCAAGATAAGACGCTATTTCTGATGCGCTGACGCCCGATGCCGCCAGCCAGGCGGGGATAGCAATGCTTAGCAAGCCCCGCGGAATACCCTGTGCAAAATACATCAAGCTACAGACGCCAAAGCGCGTTTTTGCGCTATTGGCGAGTACAAGTGATAGAGCCATTGTTAGCCGTCCCTGGTGAGTCTCTTGTTTAACTCGCGTGCGAGGACACCATGTAGTCCCCTACGCTGGCTCAGGGCGAACCAGAAATTAGCTGGATCGCCTCGCCTGAGTACCAGCATAGGTCATGGATCGTTCTTGTAAAGGTGCTCCGTTAGTTTACTAATGCCTGCTCAAGCCCCGGAACGTTTGCTGCACCTGCCTGAATGCGAATGCTCGATTTTTTCAGATCATTTCCGATGGGTTGTACTCGACCCTGCAGGCAGTTGCCCAGAAAGCTTTCCGCTACAGCATAAAATGCCATTGAGTTTTCGGGTTTTTGAAAACCGTGTCCCTCATCGGGGAAAAGCGCGTAGGTAACAGGAATACCTTTCGCCGTCATCGCATCCACAATCTGGTCCGACTCAGCCTGTTTCACTCTCGGGTCATTTGCCCCCTGTCCGATCAGCAGCGGCTTGGTAATAGCGTCTACTCGGTTGATAGGCGAGCGGTCATTCATTAGGGCAAGACCTTGCTCAGTTGATGGGTCGCCGATGGCGTTTTCCAACACTTTGCGGCGGCCTTCCCAGTAGGGCGGAATAGAAGCAAGTAGAGTATTAAGATTCGATGGGCCTACAATGTCTACACCGCAGGCAAAAAGCTCTGGAGTGAACGTAAGTCCAACCAGCGTAGCGTAACCGCCATAGCTTCCACCCATGATTGCCACCCGGCGATGATCCGCTACCCTGCGCTTGGTTGCCCAGTCCACTGCATCCACGAGGTCGTCGTGCATAGCGCCTGCCCACTCAAAATTGCCAGCGTTAATAAAGTCCTTGCCGAAGCCAGTAGACCCGCGAAAGTTAACTTGTAGCACTGCATAGCCCCGGTTTGCCAGCCATTGCACCTGCCCCGAATAACCGCCTGTGTCTCTTGCCCAAGGGCCACCGTGAACTAATAACACCATGGGCTGAGGCCGGTCGGGAAGGCCGTCGTTATTAGTGTCACTGCCGGGCGGCAGCGTGAGATAAGAGATTAGCGCTTTGCCGTCGCGAGACGAGATGAATTCGTGGCGCTTGGGCACAAGCGGCAGCCCTTCAACCTTGGGGTTTGTCGTAAACATGGGTTCCAGTTTTTGCGTGTCGCGGTTGTACACTGCATAGCGAGGTGAGGCATCACTGGCGCCGATATGGACAACCCAGCGCTCAGTATCGAGTGTGGTTGCCAGAATATTGATGTCGCCCTCTGCACTGTCGGACAAAATTTGAAAGTCGCGTGCATACTGGCCGTCCGCTTCACGCCATTCGACCTCATGAATATTGGTTGCAACACCCATGATGTCATGGGTTCTGGGGTGAATGAGCACGTCGCTGATATCAGCGTTTTCCACGATGACGAGTTCTGTGCTGACTGCGGTATCCACGTTGACTCGAGTGAGTGTCGCAAAGTTGCGACCGCGGCTATCGGTCATATAGAAACTGGCATTGTCGGCTGTAAAACTCAAAATCGAGGTCGTATAGGCGTCTTCCGCAGGAATCTCCAATAGCAACTGCCAGGCATCTTTAGTGCGTTTAAGTACTTTTGCACCCCCGGCTTGTGTAGGTTCCATGGCGAGCCGTACGTTGAGATCGTTGTCTACCACAACCTGGGCAAAGCGATCGTTCTGGAGCAGTAGTTCCCGGTTACCTGACTGAAGATCAACAAGGTAGGTATCGTGCCAGCGAGAATCGCGATCATTCATGCCAACCACAGCCTTGCCAGGGTGTCTTTCACTTTGCGCGATAAACTGAGCTCTTAAGCCGGGATAGGGCGTCAGGTCTTTAGCCTGATCAGAGGCAAGGTCTACGCGATACAGATGCCAGTTCTCGTCGCCATTGACGTCTTCGATGTACAAAACGCTTTTACTATCGAGCGCCCAGAAATGACTGGGGATACCGCGACCGGTGTTACGTGTTATCGGCCTGGCAGAGTCAATGCTACCCGCTGGAGCAACCCACAGATTCATTACGCCATCAAGCGGCGCCCGGAAGCTCATCATGGTGCCATCAGGACTGAGTCTGCCCTGAAAACGGGAGGGGTTCCCAAATAGTATTTCTCTGTCGATCAGTTGTGCGGTGGGTACTGGCGGTGCAGTAGGTTCTTGAGGGGGCGGTGTTGAGCCACAGGCTGTCACCAGTAACAGTACGCCAGTCAGGCTAAATAAAGCTCTTGCAAGTATCATGGTTGAAGCTCCAAAGTTTCGCTGCTATTTGCGTATTTTAACAAGCAGCAAGTTCGATAAGTTGTTTTATTGATGTGTCCTTTATTCGGCGCGCTCTACTTGACTTAGCGTGAAAGATCGACGATCGCACGGCCACGCACTTGTCCGGCCAGGATCGTAGGCGCAAGCGCCAACACTTCTGTAAAGGGCACATCAAATGACAGCGACTCAAGCATGTCCAGATCCAGGTCCTGAGCGAGCCGTGCCCACGCTATTTCTCGTCGCGCCATGGGTGCCTGCACCGAGTCGACACCCTGCAATCTTACGTTTCGCAGAATAAAGGGCATTACGGTTCCTGGTAGGTCCGCCCCTTGAGCGAGCCCACAAGCAGCAACCACGCCATCATAGCGGCACTGAGCAAGCGCATTGGCCAGGGTTTGACTACCCACGCAGTCCACGACGCCAGCCCAAAGTTCTTTCTGCATCGGCTTGCCGCGCTCTGAGAGGGTTGTACGATCGATCACCTCACCAGCGCCCAGTGATTTCAGAAAGGGGGCTTCTTCGGAACGGCCGGTTGATGCAACAGTGTCGTACCCCAGTTTTTTCAACAAGGCCAGCGCCACTGAACCCACACCGCCAGCCGCGCCAGTCACCAACACCGGCCCGCTCGCGGGTGTAACATTACCGTCTTCGAGAGCCAGTACGCACAGCATGGCAGTATAACCAGCTGTGCCGATCGCCATGGCCTGCCGGGTCGACAAATTATCGGGAAGCTTCACCAGTAGGTCGCCATTCACCTTGGCCACTTGTGTATAGCCACCATTTAGGTATTCCGACGCGCCATAGCCATTCAGAACGACCCTGTCACCGGCGGTAAAGCCTGAGTGGGTGGATGCCGAAACAGTGCCGGCCAAATCAATGCCCAGAATGAGAGGGTAGCTTTGAACAATAGGCGCTGCATTCGTGACAGCGAGTCCGTCCTTATAATTCAGGGTGGAGTATTCAACCGCAATCGTAACGTCTCCCTCGCCTAGATCCTCCATTGACAGGGTCGTGTAGTCCACCCTGTGCTCAGGATCTTTGCTGGCCTTTAGCGCCTGAAAAGTGTGTGCCATTTGGGGTCTCCGGAAAGTAGTAAATGGGCTGTCGAATGCCCGCCAAAAAAAGTGTCATTAGTCGCAGTTGAACCTACGCGCGCGTGATATTCTGCGGCGCAACGAACAGTAACCAGCGGAGCGAGCCGATGCAACACCAGGGACATCGAAAAAACCTTTCATTATTGGGTGCGATAACACTGCTGTGCCTGTTTTTGCTGAGCGCTGGCTGTAGTAACGATTCAGAGTCGGTTGATTCATCGGTGACTACCTCTGCAGACACTCCTGTGGCAGGGCCAGGCAAGGCCACTTCGGCTGCCAACGCAGACGCAGACGTCGAACTGTTCTTCAATGCTTACTTTGACTCCGAGTTGGCATATAGCCCCGAACATCAAACAAGTCTGGGGTTGAAGACCGCAGAATCAGGCCAATGGGATGATCGGTCTGATGCCGGCAGGGAACGTGAAGTACAGCGGTATCGCGACTACCTGTCGACATTGCAAGCATTCGACCGCAATGCGTTGTCTGCAGCGAACCAGTTGAGCTATGACCTGCTGGAGTTTGAGTTGCAAGCAGAACTCAGTGACCTGGCTTGGTATCAACATTTTTATGTCGTTGATCAGTTCAATGGTCAGGTCACCAATCGTTTGAGTCTCTTACTCAATGACCATACTGTCGATAATGCTCAGGATGCCAATTACTACATTGAGCGCATACGTGGCCTTGGCGCATTGTTTAATGACACGGTTGCGAGGCTACGCGACAGGGCAGAGTTTGGCGTCTTGACGCCCAGTTTTGCGTATCCCGATATGCTCACCGATATTGGCGGGCTGGATAAAGGTACGCCTATTGCGGAATCAGGCGAACCTCATATTTTAATGCTAGACCTCGCGGCGAAACTTGAGAAAACGGGGCTCTCGAAGTTGGAGCAGGACGAGCTGCTTGCAGAGGCTGGTAGTGCGCTGCGCGTTGAATATAAGACAGGGCTCGATGCGCTACTGGCAGAAATAGAGCGACAATCAACGTTGTCAGAGAGTAGTAATGGCGTGTGGTCACTGCCCAACGGTGATGCTTTCTATGCTGCCCAGATTGTGGCGCATACCACGCTGGATTTAACTGCAGATGAAGTGCATCAACGCGGTCTCGATGATATCGAGAGGATTCATCAGGAAATGCGCGCGATTATGGCGCAAGTGGGCTTTGAAGGATCGCTGCAGGATTTCTTCGTCTTTGTGCGTACCGACCCTTCTAACTTTTATCCAAACACGGATGCGGGCAGAGAAGAGTTTCTGGCCGTCGCGAGATTGCAAACGGAAGAAATATTTGCCGTAGCTGATCAGTATTTCAACAGGTTACCAAAGGCAGGGCTGGAAGTGCGACGGGTTGAACCCTGGCGGGAAAACTCAACGAGCATCGCGTTCTATCAGTCACCCTCCGAAGATGGTGCGCGGCCTGGTTACTACTATGCCAATCTGCGTGATATGTCTACCTATCAAAAGAGTGTGGCGACGGCGATCACTTATCACGAGGGTGTACCAGGTCATCACTTTCAGATAGCGCTGGCGCAGGAGTTGGAGGGCTTGCCAAAGTTTCGCAAGTATTCAGGTTATGGCGCGTATACCGAAGGCTGGGCTTTATACTCAGAGCAACTGGCGAGGGAGATGGGCTTTTATCAGGACCCAATGAGTAATTTTGGCAGGTTGCACGATGAAATCTGGCGCTCTGCGCGTCTTGTCATCGATACTGGCATCCACGCCAAGCGCTGGACTCGAGAGCAGGCCATAGAATTTTTCCGCGAGAATACGCCGCTGTCAGAGGGCGATATGGTGACCGAAGTAGAGCGATTCTTTGTTACGCCAGGTCAAGCTCTGGGATACAAAGTTGGCATGATGAAGATTCTTGAGTTGCGCGCCCGTGCGCAGGAAAAATTGGGCGATGCGTACGACATCCGCAATTTTCACGATGTGGTGATAGGGCAGGGTGCTATGCCCATGCCGGTGCTGGAGGCGCAGGTGGACGCGTATATCACTAGGACGTTGGCACGCTAAAGAGCCTATGTCAGCATGACCGGCTTATCTGTCCGCAGCGCTGGCCAAGACAAACCGCTTGAACCAGACAGCTGTTATGTTGCTTCAGCTTTGCGTTTTGCTAGTACGTCTACGTTGCTCTGGTGGCTCGTGCGATCGATTCTGTAGAAGCTCACGGCAATCAGGACACAGGAGAACAGCAGTAGCAAAGTGGGTGCGTACCAGGCGCCGAGGTTCCACAATGTTTCAGCAGGAACGCTCGCTGGATCTGCGCCGTTAGGGAAACCCACTACGGATAGAATAACGCCGGCGATGAGCGCGCCAAAACCCTGGGTCGACTTGCGTGTAAATGTAACCGCGGCATAAAAAATCCCCTCCGAGCGGCGCCCTGTGCGCACTTCGGACTGCTCCACCAGGTCTGCGAGCATCGAGCCATTAATCGACTGCATTGCAATCAGTAGCATGATATCCAGAGCGTAGACTGCCAGTACAATAACCGGTAACCAGGGATCGTCATTAGCAGGCAGCAAACCAGCCAGTCGCGCGACGACCAGTAGGGGGAGCAGTGAATACGCAACAATGCCGATCCCGACAACGGCACCTTTTTTACCAAAACGGCGCACTACTATAGGCGCGAGCAACGGCCCGATGAATGCAGCCACAAGTAGAAGGATTAGATATTCAAAGATTTGGCTACTGCTGAAACCCCAGAAGTAGGTGAGCATAAGGAATGCCAGGGCTGCACTGGTTCCAGCAGCAACCGCAGAGAAAATCTGTGACATAAACAGGGCGAAAAACGAACGGTCTCTAAGTGTTTCAAAAATCTCTGCAAATATAGCTTTTAGGCCGAGCGCGCGCTGATCAGGTGGGGGTTGCAGAAACTTAATGACCCTATGAGTGCCCAGCGCGGACACCATAATGGCCAGGAACATCATTACCGACGCGACTACTCCGTAGGTGGCATAGCCGTCTCGATTGAGGGTGCCTACTGCGTACTCGTCAGTGGCAACCAATAGAAAGCCGAACATCAGCAGGCTCATGCTTAGCCCGCCTATCCAGCCAAAGAATACGCGATAAGCTTGAAACGAGGTTCGTTCTACGTAGTCGCGTGTGAGTTCGGGCATCAACGACGAACTGGGCGTCTCGTACAGCGTAATGAAAGTACGAATAACGATTGACAATGCCACCAAATACCAAAATAGGGCAGTAGCGCTCCAGTCCGGCGGATTCCATAGCAGAAAATAGCTCACGGCAACCGGGATCGCCGAGGCGTACATGAAGGGGTGTCTGCGCCCCCAGCGTGAACGCCAATTGTCAGATACATATCCGACAACCGGGTCGCTTACTGCATCAGCAACCAATGCAATAAAGATGGCCAGACCCACAATGCCGGGATCCAGCCCCACTACCGTGCTGTAAAACATCAGTAGAAAGTAGGAAAACCCACTGTCCTTGATGCCGTACGCCATGGCGCCAAACCCGTAGGTGAGCTTGGTTAGTTTTCCCGAGAGCGCTCTCTCTGAAGAGGTCACTGCAGCTTAGTCTTCCAGCGAGAAGGTTAGTCCTGCATGAGTTGTCAGACGATTGATCAGCTTGTGCCCCATCGCGGGCGCCGGTGTATAAATGCCGCCGGGTACATCGGCGCAATCCAGTAACAGGCACGCGGCACTCTCGGCAATCATTTTCGAGGTAGACCCATATCCTGGGTCCATGTCGCCAGTGACGGCGCTTCGAAGTTCGTTGCCATCATCAGTTGTCCCAATAAACAGCAGGTCGTAGTTGCCCGCCTCACGAACCTCCTTGGATGGGCCCTCACCAGGAGCTGGTACATCGTCACCCTGCAGTGGGTTATGTGTGGCAACAAACTCTGCAACCGCCTTTCCCTCATCGCCGGGCCCGGTAATCATCATTTCGTCATACTGAAAATCTGTACCATACGGATGGCCCATCAGCGCGTTAGAACGATGCACGTTCTTGGTATTGATTGCGGCCATAATAAACGGCGCCACCCATTGGCCCACACTGTCATCTTCGTAGATTTTATTGTCGGCGGGTTGCTCGGGGCCTTCAAAGCCATTGGCTAGTGAGAATGGGTTGGCTAAAACTTTCAGTAAACCCGGGTTACTGCCCAGTGCATCCATTGTGGCATTCAGCGAAGCTGCCGTGCCGCCGGAGAATTCGCCATTCATCGCGCGCACGCGACCCTTAATGCGCGTGCAGGGCTTGCCGAATTTTTCCTGCGCGGCATCTTCCAAATACAGTACTCCCAGATCAAAGGGGATAGAGTCGAAACCGCAGCTGTGCACGATGCGCGCTCCGCTGGCGACTGCCGCTTCATGATGCTTGCTAATCATTTCGTGCATCCAGCCGGGTTCTCCCGACAGATCCACGTAGTCAGTTCCCAATTCTGCGCACGCGGCAACAACGTCTGAGCCATAGAGTTGGTAGGGGCCTACGGTTGTACAAATGCAGCGGGTTGAGCCGATCATTGCGCGCAGAGAAGCGGGGTCGGAGGCGTCTGCCACTACCAGCGGGGTATCGGCGGGCGCGCCGATTTCATCACGCACGCTGGCTAGCTTGGACTCACTGCGTCCCGCCATAGCCCATTTCAGTCCATGTCCACTTTTACTCGCCATATACTCAGCGACCAGCCGACCTGTGAAGCCACTAGCGCCATAGATAACGATGTCGAATTCTCTGTTGCCTGTCATACTGTATGCTCGTTTGTAAGTGAATGCGGTTAGCCAATGTAGACGCACTGCCTCGGCAGGGCAAGCCCATTCGTTCATCAATATTTATTCGCTATTGGAGCCTCAGTTATGACGGCAATTACTCCATTAACTCCCGATCAGATTCCCGAGTTGCAGCCTGTACTTGAAATGGCTGAGGCCTCGATGGGTTTTGTGCCTACAAGTTTGCTGA
This sequence comes from Halioglobus sp., assembly GCA_039990395.1. Taxonomy (GTDB): domain Bacteria; phylum Pseudomonadota; class Gammaproteobacteria; order Pseudomonadales; family Halieaceae; genus CALINF01. The sequence goes on along the minus strand of JBDXFZ010000146.1, from coordinate 1,291,399 downwards.
CCATGGCGCACTGGCCGGAGCTCTTACCCGTTTTTGCCGGATTGGCAGGTACCGTGCTCAACACGGGGGAGCTCGATCGCGGTCTAAAGCAGCTCATTGCATTACTCACAAGCCATGCGGCGGGCTGCAGATATTGTCAGGCGCACACGTCACACGGGGCCCATCGTAGCGATGTGTCACCAGAGAAAATTGGGGCAGTATTTGAGTACGAGACGAGCGCTTTATTCACCGAGGCAGAAAGGGCAGCTCTGCGGGTAGCAGCCCATGCCGGTATGGTGCCTAATGCCGTAGAGGCCGGTGATATGGAGTCATTGCGTGAGCATTTTTCAGAAAAGCAATGTGTGGAGATCGTAGCGGTTATCTCACTGTTTGGTTTTCTTAATCGGTGGAACGATACGATGGCGACCTCGTTAGAGGATCAGCCCAAGGAATTCGCGCGCAGTCAGCTAACCGATATCGGATGGACTCCGGGAAAGCACGACTAGAGCGTTGGTGGTGTCAAAAACATCCAGGTTGTGAGCAGCGGAGGCGGGTAGACATTGCTTGCTCTATCACGACCAGGGTTCTGCTTTGTAGAGCACACGACCGTCACGCTCAACCAGCCAGTGCATGATGGGGTTAAGATGGTATAGCGCACTGCCTGGACCTCGCGCGTCGATTAATTGGCGACGGGTGGGCTGCACGTAACCGGTCTCATCGATTGCTCGGCTAGCGATTTCCGCTGGATTCCCGTCCCAGCGCCACGGTAAACCAAAACGCGTATGGGCCTTGGGTAAAACGGGCCCTTGCAGTGTGGCCTCTGCCCAGGTCTTTCCCCCATCAACACTTATCTCAACGGCGCGAATGCGACCGCGACCACTCCATGCAATACCCCGAATCTCATGCCAACCGCGTTCCAGCTGCTGCGGATAGGAGGGGCTGGTAATCACAGAACGCGCATCCATGATTACACTAAATTGGCGTGCCGTATCGTCTTTTAGCGGGTCGGTATATTTGGATGTCTCTTCGCGCGTCATAAATGGACTGTCAGATAATTCTAACCGCCGCAGCCACTTGATATGCGTGTTGCCCTCCCAGCCTGGTAATAACAGCCTTAGAGGATAACCCTGTGCAGGCCGCAGTGGTTCACCGTTCTGTGCATAGGCCACCATCGCATCATCGAGTAACTTTTCGACAGGGATACTGCGTGTCATTACCGCGGCGTCCGACCCTTCAGCAAGACACCAGCTGGCACCGGGCTTTAGGCCTGCCTCGTTGAGTAGCGTGCGTAAAGAGACGCCTGTCCACTCACTCTGGCTGGTCAATCCGCAGAGCATCTGCACGGAGGCTTTCTCAGTCGCGCGTGTATTGAGGTTGCCAGAGCACTCTATAAAGCAGGTGCGGGTTACCGCAGGGAAGCGCTGCAGATCTGCTACAGAAAATTTCAGGGGCTGATCTACCATGCCGTGCAAGAATAGATGGTGTTCTCGAGGGTCAATCTTCGGAATCCCAGCGTGATGTCGCTCGAAGTGCAGGTCAGCCGGAGTCAACGTGCCATGGAGCTGCTCAAGAGGCGTTAGCGAGACAATGTTGAGCGCGGGTAGTCGCTCTAGTACCTCATGTTCCGAGCGCAGACCATTCGCGCTGGGGCCATTTCCCTGGATCTTCGTGGGGTCTTGAGGAACAGCGTTAGTGTTGGTGGTTGCTTGAGCAAGGGAGCTGCCGATCAAAGAGCCGCTTGCCACTGTAATGCCAGCGAGAAACTCCCGCCGTGAACCTGTGCGTACTGCTCGGGGCTTGTTCTTTTCAGTCATATACTCGTTTCCCCAAGCGCAACGTTAACGGATCTGATTGCCGCCATGACGATCATCGGGCACGAAGCGGTCTCTTGCCGGCATCTGTATATCAGGCAGATTACTCTGATCAAGTAGGGTGCCAGCTTCGATGATGTCGTTCTCCTGCAATACGTAAGCGACAAGACTATAGACATCCTCGTTGCTCAGTGAGCCAGGTGCATCAAAAGGCATAGCTCGCCGTATATAGTCGAACAGCGTTGTAGCGTAAGGCCAGTAGTTGCCGACTGTCTTCTCTACAGTGGGGTCACGGCCAAAGGGAAAAATGTCTTCAGGAAGTCGGCCAACCAAAGACCCAAAAGAGCCGTCGATTCCGCCGACGCCATGACATTGCTCGCACATATCTGCATACAGTACTTTACCTTGAATTGCCGTTCCCTCGGCTGCGGGCAGCCCTTCACCATTTGGCTTTATATCGATATCCCAGTCGGCAATCTCTGCTTGCGAAGCGTGTCGACCAATGCCGTAGCGAATAGGCTCGCTACCCAAGGAGTGCTGGCTGGATATTGCCAGCAATAAGGTCAGCGCAATGTAATGCCTGATGAGCCTTGAGCGAGTGGGGCGCCCGCAATTGAGCGGCGTCAAAGTAATCCTGCCTGACGCAGGCGCGGCCATTCAATTGCAGGGCAGCGATTCATTACAACGCGAACGCCGTGTTTCTCGGCGTGAGCAGCGGCGGACTCATCTATAACGTCAAGCTGGGTCCAGAGCATAGGTATATTCTTGTTGATAGTTTCCTCAACAATGCCCGGCAGAAACGAGGCGTTGCGAAATACGTCCACCATATCAATTGACCCAGGCACTTCATCCAGGGTGCCATAGACCCGCTGGCCTAATAATTCACTACCCGCAAGCCCGGGGTTGACGGGGAAAACTGTGTAGCCATGAGATAGCAAAAACTGCATCACACTGTGGCTGGGTCTTGCAGGTTTGTGGCTGGCACCTAGTAAGGCGATATTTTTGGCTCTTTGGAGAACGCCGGCGATCGCTGTATCTTCTTGCAATGGCATGATGTGTCAGGCATCGCCCCATTGAGGCGAGCGCTTTTCAAAGAACGCCGCCTTGCCTTCTTCTGCATCGGGAGAGGTCATTGCGCGTATCATCGCGTCGTTGGCATAGGCAAACGCATCTTCTATTGGCAGTTCAACCTGTGCGTAAAAATCTGCTTTGCCATTGCGTATACCCTGGGCAGATTTTGAGGCAATGCGGTCCGCTAACTCGGTCGTGCGTTGCAGTAATGTATCGGCAGGCACAGCTTCGTTAATCAGCCCAAACCGCACAGCATCTTCGGCGGTGACTGCGTCGCCTGTAAGCGCTAATGCCATCGCATGCTTGCGGTGAATATTGCGGCCTATACCAACGAGGGGGGTAGTGCAGAATGCACCCATATTAACGCCGGGAGTGCAAAATGTTGCTGTATCGGCGGCAACGGCCAAATCACAGGCCGATACCAGCTGACAGCCTGCGGCCGTGGCGGTGCCTTGTACGCAGGCAATAATGGCCTTTGGGCTATTGACGATGCTGAGCATCATTGCAGCACAACTCTCGAGTATGGCGCGGATCCGCGCTTCCAATTCCTCGATATCTTCTCCTGGCTGGCGACTCATTTGCCGCAGATCATGTCCGGCAGAAAACACAGGTCCCGACCCGGTAAGAACGATTGCGCGTACGTTGCGATCTTCACCCGCTCTGGCGACGGCGTCTGTAAGCGCTGCAAGCATGTCGCTGGAGAGGGGGTTACGCTGTTTTGGTCGGTTAAGCGTTATCCAGCGAACGTGATTGCTGGTGCTCTCGATAATGTAGGGGCTGCTATCTTCAGCGGGTACTGTCATGTGGACGGACCTTGTTGCACAAAAGTTATTACCCGAAAATAGCGGAGATGATCGCTATTGGCAAACTGGTCTAGTTGCTACACTCTCACCGAGCGATTACCCATAGGAACATATCGTGGGTCTATTCAATAACGGAACAGCAATCATGTGGCTTCGCACCCAGTTTACACTCGCGTTCGATATCATTGAGCCCACTCCATTTCTGTTGATGCTGCGGCCCCGCAGCGGCGCGCAGCAGTGGGTTGCGACAGAAGACTACCGCATCGAACCCAGTGTGCCGGTGTTTGAGTTTACTGATCTCTATGGCAACCTCTGCCAGCGTCTGGTCGCACAGCCGGGGGAGTTCGGTATTGTGACGTCTGCCGAGGTAATGACGGCAGACACATTGGATACTGGCGCCGGCGCGCCTTTTGTTCCCGTGCAGGATCTACCCGATGATGTGCTGAACTTTCTACTGCCGAGCCGGTATTGCGAAACAGAGCGCTTCTCGCAGATGACAGCAGAGATTTGTGCCGATGCGACACCGGGATACGATCAGGTGGCCGCCATTGTGGCCTGGGTGGCCGAGAGCATTGTGTACGACTATGAGGGTGGGCACTTGCTAGTGTCGGCGGTGGAGGTGAACGAGCGGGGGTCTGGCGTCTGCAGAGATTATGCTCATCTGGCTATCGCGATGTGCCGAAGTTTGTGTATACCGGCACGATTGGTGGTTGGCTATCTGCATGAGCTAGAGCCGATGGATCTGCATGCGTGGTTTGAAGCCTATGTGGGCGGCAGATGGTATGCATTTGATGTGATGCGCCCGCTGGGAACGGGAGGCTACGTGGCCACAGGGTACGGGCGTGACGCAGCAGACGTTGCGGTCTTTACTCAGTTTGGCCCACCTCTGATACCCAGGCATCTGTCTGTGGAGGTAAAGCGCATCACGCGAGAAGCCGCTGGAGATGCGATCTGATGCAGCGCTTTAAGATACTTCACAGAACCTATTACAACTACACCGGCGAAATCACTCTGGGTACGCATCGCTTATTGCTCCGACCACGCGAAGATCATGAACTGCGTATAGAATCGTTTAACCTAACGCTTTCACCTGATGCCAACGTGTATTGGCATCGGGATGTCGAAGACAACTCGGTAGCGATCGCCAGTTTTTCTTCACCAACCAAGCAACTGTCGATAGAAGTAGAGATGGTGATTGCACAGTTCAACAATGACCCTCTGGATTTCGTGGTATCCGATTACGCCGTGAATTATCCGTTTGTCTATGAGCCCCACGACGAGCTTATACTCCAATCCTATCGGCTGCCCGCACAGCAAGAGGAGTTAGCGCATGTGCAGAAGTGGCTCGCGGCGATCTGGCAGCGTGGGGAGTCGATACAGACCTTTTCGCTATTGCAGCGCATAGCTGAGGCTATCTTTAATGAGATGAGCTATTGCGTCCGCAATGAACCGGGAGTGCAGTCGGCCAGTGAAACGTTGGCCAAGCAGTCAGGCTCCTGTCGTGACTTTGCCTGCCTGTTTATGGAGGCAGCACGTAGCCTGGGGCTGGCAGCGCGCTTTGTTAGTGGCTATCTCCATGCACCTTTAATGTCTCAGGAAATCGGCACCACGCACGCGTGGGCAGAAGTCTACCTGCCTGGTGCGGGATGGAAAGGTTGGGATCCCACCACAGGAAAAGTGGCGGGCGGAGATCATGTCGCCGTTGCTGTATCTAGGTTACCTGAATCTGTACCGCCGGTCGGTGGTTCCTTCAAGGGCGCGCAGCAGTCCACGTTGGATGTAGGCGTATGGGTAACCCCGCTGGACTAGCCTAAGCAAGTTCAGCGGGATGCGCCTGATATGCGCTATACACCGATACGCAGGCTACCCAGATAATCGATTTTACTCAGAGGCACATCGCGTTGCCTGAGCAGGTCGTAAGCCGTTGTGGCGTGAAACATAAGATTGGGAGTGGCAAAACTCAGCACGAAATTTTCTGTTGTGAAGGGTATCTCGTTCCCGCCCATCTTGAAGATGACAGTGCCGCCGGCAAGTGCGTTGATATCGTCTTCAGACAAGGCTTCTAATTCGGCAATCGTGTCGTTGATTAAACCCTGATACCCGGCGTAATCCAGGTCGGGCAGGGCGGCCGGCGGACTAAACTCGCCGCTCTTTATTGCTGCAATAGCGCCTGCCGACTGATGAACCACCGCAAATAGCTGAAACGTAAATGGCAGCATATCGTCGGCAAGTTGCGCTGCCAGAACTTCGTTGGGGTCCTGTCCGGTCTCCTGGCAATGTTTCAACCCTTTATCCAGAGTGCCTGCCACACCACGCAGTATCTGCAGGAATGAGGCAACGCTAATGTCGTAAAGAGAACTCGCCATGATTTTGCTCCTGATGATCATTCTTTGATGCAAGCGAAAGTAGCGTGTTGACACCCTGTAGGTCAACTAACTCAGGTCAGCTGAGATAGGTTTCGCTACCGGCGTGATGCACTGCTGCGCTTGCCCTCTATCAAAAATAGCTTGCCAAGATAGAATGATTGCTAGATACTTGACTAATCAAGTATTAGTCAATTATGTGTTAAGAGGTGTCTCATGTCATTCACAGCAGAAGCTCAACTTGTGTTGTCGATAGAAAAACTGGCGGGAAATTTTGCTCGCAAACTAGAGGGCGCACTCACGCCGCACGGTATCAGTGTGACTGAATTTACTGTGCTGAACGCGCTGTACAGCAGTAAAAATAGGTCTGTGCGCAGGGTAGATCTTGCAGGGAGCGTAGGACTGAGCGCATCGGGTGTGACGCGAATGCTCAGACCGATGCAAAAGATTGGTTTAGTGGAGCGCGATACCAACCCGCGAGATGCGCGAGTGAGTCTGGTATCGCTCACATCGGCCGGGCAGAGGATATTTGAGGAAGCGAGTATCAGTGTGAACATGAAAGCGGAGTCATTGCTGTCTCCATTAACGCAGCGACAGCACGCTGAATACGCCAGACTGACAGATCTATTAAGTGCGGCGTAGCGATGCGGCTTTGTTATTCGGGATGGGCGATACCGAACTCTGCAGTGATCGCCCTGATCTCCTCGATCTCCTCAGGTGAGACGGTTCCATCGGCACGAGCGATCTCGTACAGCGATTCAACGAAATGTTTGGTTCGGTCTACGCCCAGCCCATCACCCGCACGATCGGCCATCTGACTCTGTGCGAGCCTTTGCATCATTGATAGCTCCATGATGAAGTTCACTTCGGCAGGATCGAGGTGTGCAACATCACGAAGAATACGCTGCATCGCATTGCGCTCGTCTTCTGTTACCTCGTTATCTGCAAACGCCACTCGCGCCAACGCAAACGCAAAGGACGCGAGATAACTGGCTGAACTCGGGTCATGCTTGCTCAACAGGTTCAGCATGCGGCTGGTGTCTTCAGAGACTGCCTCGGTGAGTGACTTCATGTGCCCGTCTTCCAGATGCAGAATTCGATCGGCAACATCAAGAATTCGATTGTCGTGCGTGACCAACACCACGGCTGTGCCATCTTCTTTGGCGAGTTCCTGAATGAGGTCTACTACGTCGCGACCGGATTGTTTGTCCAGCGACGCGGTGGGTTCGTCTGCAAGCACTATGCTGGGCTTGTTTACTAGTGCCCTGGCAATGCCAGCTCGCTGCTTCTGCCCGCCAGAGAGCGCGCTGGGGTACTTGTTCATATGCTCGCCAAGACCAACCCGCTCCAGTACCTCCTCAATCTGCTTGCTAGTGTTCCCTCCGCTATTGTTGTTAAACCGCATAGCCATTTGCACGTTCTGGCTGATAGTCAGGCTATCCAGTAAGTTGTGCGATTGGAATATGTAACCAATTTTCCGGCGTATCTTGATGAGTGCCCGTTCTTTGGCATTGTTCAATTCCTGCCCGAGCACTTTCACACTGCCATCTTGAGCAGAGCGAAGGGCGCCTATAAGTGTCAGCAGAGTAGTCTTTCCGGATCCGGATGGCCCTGTGAGGATGATGATTTCACCTGCGTTCACCTCGGTGCCTACGCCAAACAGAATCTGCTTCTTCAGTGCGCCCTTGCCGTAAAAATACGAAACGTCGGATAAGCTGATGGGCGTTGCGTCTGTCATCAAAACACCTCCGCCGGATCAACAGCCCGCAGTTTGCGTAGTGCCAGAATGCCCGATGCGGCGCACATGCCGATGGTGAGCACGAAGATGAGTACAGCAGCGTTCTGATCTAGCGCTAATGGGAGCCCTGTTACAGCAGAGGCCTTGTCGAAGATCAGATATGAGATGCCTATACCCGGCAAAAAACCCAGTATCGCCAGCACCAGCGATTGCTGTAGTACAACTCCGCGAAGGTAGCCATGAGAGTAGCCCATCGCTTTGAGCGTGGCGTATTCCTTTAGATGATCCTGAACGTCGGCAAACAATATTTGGTAAACGATAATAAATCCCACCACCAACCCCATGATCGCGCCAAACGTGAAGATGTAGCCAATGGGAGTGGTTTTGTTCCAGTACCGTACTTCCATTTCCCGAAACTCTGCAGAGGTATAGACGTACACATCGTGCGGAATATGCTCAATAATTTGTCTCTGCACTTCGGTGGCGTCCGCCCCCGGGGATAGGTGGATCAAGCCAAGATCAATCGCTGATTTAGAACGCTTGGGGAAGGCACGGATAAAATTGAGATCTGAGGTGATGATGCCGCCGTCTAGGCCAAAAGAAGTACCCAGCGTATACAGCCCCGAAACGGTTACGGCCCGGTCGTTGATTTCTGCAGCCAGTGGTCCTCTTGTGTCAAACAACTCTGCCACTGGCCCATATTCTGGTCGGCCGCGCTGGTCAAAGATCACGTGGTCTGAGAGCTTAATCAGCGCATGTTGTTGCTCATCTATGATGCGCGCGAAGCCTTTGTTGGAGGGATCGAACCCCAGCACAAATATATTGCGGGCACTGGCGCGGTTAACCGGGTTGCGCCAGCTTCCAAGTCGCATGTAAACCGGGGTTACGCTCTCTACATCCGCGTGGCCGAGCACTTGATACAGTCTGTTACGCGGAAACTGCTTACTAGACACCAGAAAGCTTGTTTTGGGGCTCAGCATCACAAGGTCGTGATCCATCGCACTGTGATAGCGAACCGCGCTTTGAAACAGTGCTTCGCGGAACTCCATTTGTACGCAGATAAGGATAACGGCAAACGTGATACCCAATGTAGCCGCAATCAGCCGTAATGGCTGGTGCTTGAGTTGTAGCCAACCCAGTGGGAGTAGGCGAGACATCAGGGCAGGATCTCCACCTCAACTTGCAGATTGGTCAGTGCCGACAATGCCTCTGGCTCATCCAGTAGTATGAATACTTCAACGACTCTGGCATCAGTTTTGGCAATTGGGTCGGTACCTAATGCATCCATTCGTCCAATCATCAGGGCGACGCGTTCAACCTTGCCAGTGACTGGCTCTTTCAGTGCTGGAGTCGTGATACGGGCACTCTGGCCTATATTTACTGCTGTAATGTCTGTCTCGTACACTTCTGCAACGGCGTACATGCGATCTGTTTGCCCCAGCTCCATAATGCCTTGATCACCCACTCGCTCGCCCGGTTGCGCGTGTACCTCAAGCACCTGTGCGCGCATAGGGGAGCGCACAACCGACAGCTCCATGCGCGCTCTGGCGGCCTTGATATCGGCCTGGGCGATACTCAGTTGCATCTCGGCCTCATCAAGTTTTACTTTGCTGGTTGCCGATGTTTTCGAAAGGTTGCTTTGTCGGCTCATCTCTCGCTGGGCGTTATCAAGAATCGCCTGCAGGCGTCCTACCTCAGTCTTGCGAAGGTTGTAGCTGTCGGTGTAGGCAAGCACTTGGTCTTTCTCCACCCAATCGCCCTCACTGATTAGCAGCTCTTTGATAACCGCTCCAGTTAACCCATTTCCGGACGGCCCAGACAAGTGAATCACGCCATTGTGGGGTTCCAGTCGGCCGAGGCTCGAGATGGATTTTTCTTGAGCGTTCGCTGCCAGGGCAGGGGCCAGTAGCAGTAGGGCACACAACATATATCGGGTGCGAATTATCACAGTACCTCCTTGTAACCAGATTTTATGATCGTTTTGGGTGCCACGCTCGTGCAGTGTTTGCTGTGCGTAACACCTTGGCGGAAACAACCAAGATGCGTTTTAGTGTAGTCGCACGCGATGGAAACTCGATTGCGCCAGATCAATGCAGCGGAATTTGTCACGCGGCTCAATTAGAAACAGCAGTGCGTGCCAGTTGAAATTGGTTCAACAGGCGCTTGATGTTTTCTTGGTACTCCTCGTACCACAATGTGGCATGTCCACGCAGATTACGTACATAGGCCTCGCTGGTCTCATCAATGCTCATTAGCGTGCGCGGCAGTGTGCCATCCACGCGCAGGTAGCGTTCTCCAAGTAACTGGCGACATTGATGCGCACTCACAGAAGAGCTGGCGCTGAGCATATGGTCGAGCAGCCCATTGGTAAGCCAGCCGATAATGCCCCACTCGCGAGAAGCCTCACCAATTCTGTCTTGCTGCTTCTGCGACAAGTCATGCACTGGGCGACCAGTGCTTAGAGACACCATCCAGATATCCTCTATTGCGTAGCCCATGGCCAGTGATTCCGTGATGGCACACAAGCTGGGATCGTTAGTGGCCAGCGCGCCATCAATCATCCAGCGACGATAGTCACCGGTCGTTGGCACAGGTGGATACATCGTGGGTGCAGCAGTCGCAGCGTCGCAAATTTCGCTGAGAGTAGGGTTGTAGTTGGCGTCGTGGCCGCGGTTATTTTTGAAGGTAATCAATTCGCGGTTGATGAAATCGTAGGCCAGTATGAGTAGATGCTTGTCTTTGATGTCGTTGATACGAGTATTGCCAGCCATCTCCTGGAAGTACTTGAGCTTGTTGACGCCATCGTACTTTGGTTGGTTCTGCATGCGGCCAAGCATTTTGTCCCATATCGACTTATCAAAAATCTGCGACATGTTTTCAGATGCATAGCTGTGTCTGGCCAGGAATTCCATTGAGCCTGGTCCTTTTGCACAGTAGGCTGCCACAAGCGCACCAGTGCTAACGCCTGCAAAAAAATCAAACGTTCCCCGCACATCAATACCGGCTTCGCTTTCCATCGAGTGCAGAACATTGACGGGGATAACCCCTCTGGCGCCACCGCCATCTATAGACAGAATTAGAATGGGCTCACGTTGCTGCATGTCGTGTGTCACCTCCTTGTGCCGATCACTAAGCATGGTCATTTATCGCAAGTCGCTGAGCCTGCTGGCTTATTGATAACAGGATTGCGGTATCTACAGCGTAGACCAGGATTGAGGATATGAAAATTCAGTCACGCAATATGTTAAGTCGTATTACATGGCGTGGTGTAGGGCGCTGCGGGAGGGGAGTCCAGATATGGTGGTAATTTCACACGCTAAAGTACTTGATAGACAAAAAAACATACGCTATGTTCGAAACAGCTGGGAAACTCTCTCCATGGTACTTGTATGCCTGCGGTAGATGTTGAAAATCGCCCGGAGAGGGCGTATGTTTTAAAAAAAGCACGAAGCCTTAAACATAATATTATAAAAGTAACGAGGATGTTGTATGACCCCCACTAGTGTTTGCAAACGCAATCCGTTGGCCGCAGCAATCATTGCAGCCACCGTCTCAACCTTCAGCATTAACGCTGCGGCACAACTTGAAGAGGTAATCGTAACCGCACAGAAGCGCGCTGAGTCCGCTCAGGACGTCCCTATTGCTATCACCGCTTTTGATGCGTCGGCACTGGAGCAAAAGCAGATCACTGGCTTTGCAGACATGCGTTTTGCCGCGCCTGCAGTGAGTTATACCAAGGCGAATTTTTCGGGTAACAACTTCAAAATTCGGGGTATCGGTTCTGACTTGACCGCTGCATCCTCGGATGCCGGTGTTGGTATCCATGTGAACGAAGTGCCCGTACTGGCACCCAGATTGTTTGAAACCGAATATTACGATATCCAGCAACTCGCTGTGTTGCGTGGGCCACAGGGCACTCTGTACGGCCGCAACTCAACTGGTGGTGCGCTGAATATGGAAACAGCCAAAGCCTCTACCGACGAATTGTTCGGAAACATAGAAGGTCAGTATGGCGATTACGATCACACCAAGGTTGTTGGTCATGTGAACATCCCTGTTAGTGACACGCTGGCAGTGCGCTTGGCGGGTATCTATCTGGAGAGAGAGGGCTACACAGACAATCAATTCACAGGGAACGACATAGACGGCAGAGATCAGTATTCTGTCCGGGGCTCTGTGAGATGGCTGCCTACTGACAATACCACAGTAGATTTGATGGTGAGCTATTTCGATGAGGACAGTACTCGTTCGCGAAGCCAGAAAACGCAATGTGACTACGATCCAATAGGCGCGCTGGGTTGCCTGCCAGATAGCTTGGGCTTCAGCCAGCCCAATGGAGCAGCGGTGCTGGGCAACCAGCTACCGTCTAACCAAGTATCGGGTGCTTTAGGTGCGTTTGACTTATTTACACTAGAGCAAGCTTCCACCCCTAAGGATCTAAGGACTGTCGCGTCCCGTCTGGACCCTGAATACACCGCCGATGAAACTCTGGTAACGTTGAATATTGCTCACGAGTTCGAGCAATACACAGTCTCGTTTGTAGGTGGCTATCAGGACACGGAAGTGTTTTCACAAGTGGATTACACTTGGAATGTCCCTACTCCGGTGGATATTAATCCCGCGATAGCGGCTGTATTGCCGACAAACTACGCGGCTCTGTATAGCGATGGCTATTCGATTTCATCATCGTCCGAAAGCGCTACAGGTATTGTAGGCGGCAACGTATTTAGTACCTCAGAAGGGTTTGAAGCTTACGACGAATCTCGAGGCTCGAATGAGCAAATCTCAGGCGAGCTAAGGTTACAGTCTGATTTCGACGGTCCGCTGAACTTTCTGGTCGGCGGCTTCTATATGGAAGCAGAAAGCGAAGGCGATTATTGGGTATTCGCAACGGGCCTAGATTACTATGCCGCTGTGACGATTCCCGGTAGTTTAGGAGTTAACCCAGAGACTGGCATTGGTTTCGGAGATGGCCTCGGACTGGTTAGCCCAGCTTTTAACAGTGAAACGCAGGAGTATACGCTCGATTCCTCCGCTATTTTTGGTGAGATTTATTACGAGTTCACCGACACCTTGAAACTAACGGCCGGCATACGCTACACAGATGATAGCAAAGAAGTTACCAGTAGAGCGCCATTGTACACAGGTGGCATACAGCCGCTCTTAGCCGACCTGCCTAACGCGACACCCTACGATACCTTCGAAGATGATTGGCAGGAAACAACAGGGCGCGTAGTCCTCGATTGGGCCCTGAGTGACGACATGCTGCTGTATGGTAGTGTATCTCGTGGCTACAAAGGGGGTGGTTTCAACCCTGCGTTTAACGCGGAAGAGTTTCCAGACCAAAGCACAACATTTGAGCCTGAGTTTATTGATGCGTTTGAAGTGGGCTTGAAGAGTCAGCTACTTGACAACACTCTGCAAGCGAACTTGTCGGCGTTCTACTACGATTACTCAGATCTGCAGGTTTCTAAGATCATTAACAGAACGTCGTTTAATGAAAACACGGATGCCGAGATCTACGGCGCAGAAGCAGAGTTTGTTTGGGCGCCCACTAACGCTCTCACACTCAATGCGAACTTCTCTTACCTCCATACTGAGGTATCAGGCTTCTCTAGCATTGATGCGAGAGAGCCAAGTGGCGGATTTGACCCTGACTACAATCCAGGCAAGGACATTCCTCTTGAAGACCAGACGACGGTTATCAAGTCGCTGGGTAACGCTTCGTCATGTGTCGCGAACTTCGCCCCAGCAGTATGGGAAACTCTGGGTCTAGGTATTGGACCGGGCGGGCGCTTCTCGGATTGTGCAGGCCTTGTAGCGGGTGGATTCGCAACGGGTGGCCGGGAAGAGGACCTCGACGGCAATCAGCTGTCTAACTCACCTGAGTGGTCTATGAGCCTGGGTGCACAGTATGCGTTTGACTTTGCAAACTCTAGCGAGCTTGTCCTTCGAGTCGACTACTACTGGCAGGACGAGATGTATACCCGCTTCTACAACCGTTCAGTAGATAAGATTGACGACTGGGACGTTTGGAATGGTCAAGCTACCTACACAAGCTCAGACGCTTCCTGGTATGCCCGTGGCTTTGTGAAGAACATCGCCGACGAAGATCACACCGTAGGTCACTACTTTACGGATGCATCGTCGGGTAACTTCACCAACGTATTCCTGATTGAGCCTCGCACGTACGGCTTGGCACTGGGATATAATTTCTAAGGCTAATTTATCTAGCTAACAAAGGCCCGAACGCGAGTTCGGGCCTTTTTTTTTGCCTGCTGTTGGCGCTAATGTAGTGGAGACGATTGGGATAGGGTGTTTCGGATAGGACGTGTCTTTTTAACTTAAAACAAGGATTGAAAATGACTTCAAATATTTCGCGTATGGCCGTGTTTACGTTTTGTCTACTTTTTAGTTTTACTGCTAGCGCGGTGGAAACGCAGCGGGCTGTTCTGGTAACAGGTGCCACCTCAGGAATTGGACTGCGCACCGCAGAACATCTGTCGGCATCGGGGTTTTATGTTTACGCAGGTGCGCGCAAACAGGCAGATATGGGCCGCGTCAACGCTATGGATAACGTAGAGGCGGTGCGGCTTGATGTGACTAGCCCCGAAGACATAGCGGCGGCGGTAACTCGGATTACCAAGGCGGGGAAGGGGTTGTACGGTGTGGTAAACAACGTTACGTAAAGCGATACGAGAGATGCTGGAGCTGAATCAGGATCAGGCCTTTAGCTACGATCAGGCAGCCATTATTGAGATGGTGGAAGCTCAATTCCAGTCGATGAGTACGAATTAATCACTTTCAGTCGCATGTTGCTATTGTTAGATATTTGCTTTGCTAAAAAAAAACCCACGACTTTCACGTCGTGGGGTTCGGATAGTGTCTGCTAGAGACAGCGAATCGAACTACCAGTTGTAGCCCAAGGTCATACCATAGGTCTGAGGATCAAGGATAAACTGGTTGGTGAACAGACTAGACACTGCCGACGTCAGGTACTGACCTGTCACGTAGTCCTCGTCGAGGATGTTCTTGATCCAACCATCGACATACCACTTGCCGTCTGTGCTTTCCAGCCTTGCGCTGGCATTCCAGACTTCCCACTCATCCACGACGTCTCTTTCGGCATTGAAGTTTCGGGCATAGTACTCGTCCTGCCAATAGTAGTTAGACGCTAACGTAAGATCCATTGCGTTGCTCAAGTTAAAGGTGTACGCGATGCCCAAGTTGATGCTGGCATCGGGTGAGCCACCGATACTGTTGCCATCCTGGCTGATCTCTACACCTGTCGACAAACTCGGATTACATGGTTCGCCATTAGGGTTGAGATAGTTGTTGCCATTGAGACTGCAGACACCTTCAGTGGTGTTGAGACCATTCGGGTTCGCAGTGTCTACGGTGGCAAAGTCTTCAATCTCTGAGTCGAGTAGGGCGAGATTTGCACTCAGGCGGAGATTGGCAGTAGGTGCCCACAGTAACTCTCCCTCAAAGCCCATAATGGTCGCATCGGTATTCTCATTAATTGAGGTTACCTGTACGATTTTGGATACCTGCAAGTCTGAGTAGTCATAGTAAAAAGCAGAGGCATTTAACTGCATGCTGCCGCCCAGAATAGTGGTCTTAATTCCCAGCTCAAGTGAGTCGATGAATTCAGGCTCGAACTCCGCGAGACTTGGGTCTCCCCCCTGCGCAGGATCTACGAGCGACGAGGTATTACTGATTGGATTGAAGCCGCCGCTCTTATAGCTGGTAGCCAATGTTCCATACATCATGATGTCATCTGACCAATCGTAAGTCAGATTGAAGCGGCCAGTGGTTTCCTGGCTGTCGTACGTTGGGAAGAAGTAGCTATTGTTGCCGCTTGCGTCTGTATAGGGGTTATCAAGAAATGTGAGGTAGATGGTTCTCTGCTTGCCATCCTTTTGTTCATCGGAATACCGAAGGCCTAATGTGGCTGTCAGCTTGTCCGTCACGTTCCAGTATGCTTCCCCAAACAACGCCCAGGTCTCGAGCTCATACTTGCGGGTATCGTTGTCATAGCCACGCATATAAGGGGTGGTCTCTGACTGGGGGTCGTTAACATCGCCTAGAGGCGCACCCAAAAGGGTAATGCCAGAGTGAACAAGTCCTGAGGAGCGCACCACGTAATGCGTTTCTGTCTCGTAATCCAGATAGAAAGCGCCGGCCAAAAAGTTCCAGTCGCCATCAAAGTTCGTTTGGAGGCGGAATTCTTGTGAGAACTGCTCGGTATCATTGTCGGATTGGTCTACGCCATAGCTATTGAAAACATTAAGAGTCTGCCCGTTGGGCATCAACACGGGTACACCGTTTGCAAATTGCTGCAGGTTGGGGTTGCCTGCCCATAGACCAACGCCGGGAATACCTGTCGCCACATCGGTAATAAATGGCGCTAGTGATGCAGGCACTTGGTCAGCGAAAAGTTCGTAGGGCAGTGCTGCGGTATTGCCAAGGTCGGCATACGCCTGTAATTGTGCTTCCCAGCTCTCCGACGGTACCGCCTTTTCGTAATCTTCCTGAGAATCAACTGTTGATTCTGCGATGCCGGTAAGTGATGTTAGCGTAAAGTTGTCAAAATCGTGAACGATATCAAGAGAAATAATCGTCTCATCTGAGCGATACAATGGATCGAAGTCCATATAGACCTTGCGAGGGTCGTTAGGATTGATGCTGTTCTCGAAATCATTTACCGGGAAGGCTGAGTTTGGAATGTTGGCGGCAAGGGCTGAGTTTCCAAATGCATCACCAGTGGCTGCGCCGATGCCCGCCAAGACTGCGTTTGAACCGGCGAGGATACCCCCCGCAGTTCTTCCCAACGATGCTGTTATACCCGCTGCACTGTTTGCGACACCATATCCCAGCTTCCTACCAGATAGACAGCCTAGAATACCATCCGGGTCAGAGTTGCAGGCTTGTTTCTGTGACCTGGCCCTATTGTCGTCTTCGTCAAAATAGTTGTACATCAAATTAATGTCAGTGTTTTCTCCCTGCCAGCGCAGTGAGACTCGGGCAGAGTACATCTCGCGATCATCGATATCGTTGCCAGTGAATTCATTGTCAACAAATCCGTCTCTGTCCAGCCAGAAGCCGGCTGCTCTCATAGACAGAGAGTCAGTGATAGGTACGTTAATGTGACCTTTGAACTGCGTGGTGCTGTAGTTGCCAACTTGCGCTTCTATATTTCCGCTCATTTCGTCGGAGTTGGCCTTAGCCGTCAAAATATTGACAACGCCACCTGTAGTGTTGCGTCCGTAGAGCGTGCCTTGAGGCCCGCGCAGAACTTCTACACGCTCAGTGTCGAAAAACTGGGTTTCAAATATGCGGCTGGAATTTAGATAAACACCATTAACGTGAACGCCAACTCCACTGTCACCAGCCGAGCCGATTGCTCCCGCACCGATACCGCGTATTCGGATATCAGAGCCAGTGAAGTTACCCTTGGTCATCAACATATTAGGTACGTTGAACTGAAGATTCATCGTATCGTTAATCAACGCAGAGTCGAGTTGATCTTGTGAAAATGCAGATACCGCGATTGGCGTATCCTGTATTGACGTTTCAGTCTTGGTTGCGGTAACGATGACTTCTTCGAGCTGGGTCTGGGCAGTCACTAGTGGTGACACACAGACGCCAGAAATAACTGCCACTGCAGCGGCTAGTCTGTTGGGTAGGTGTTTCATAGCAAGTCTCTCTTTTATAATTATCAAGTAGCGAAAGATTTTGCCGAAATTATTCTGACCGCGTAGCGAACCTTGCTGCCATAAATGACTTCCGTGTTATTTTTATAATTCTGGCAGGTCAACAATGACAGTAATTAGGCAGTTGTCAAGTGCACTTGAATCTGTGGATTTTACAAAGTTCAAGCCTGTTGCTGTTGCTGTTGCTGTGGCTATGTGCGTGTGGAATTGGACGTGGATTGACGAGAGCGGTATCTGCTCCCGTCAACCCAGATGAGCGCTAGTACAAATAGTCCTTTGATTTATACTCGTCATGACAAGCCTTGCAGGTTTTGCCTGTGGCGCCAAAAGCGGCTTTCATTGCATTGGCATCACCAGACTCGGCTGCGGTATTCAGCTTGGCAGCGGCTTCTCTGAAGTCATTCAACTTGCCGGAGAAGTCATCCATGTTTTCCCAGATTTCTGGCTTCGCGCGAGTCTTACCCTTGTCTGAGCCAGGTGCAAAACCCCGCTCTACATTGAGTGATGAAATAGCCGAGAGATCTTTTGCGTAGCCCGCAAATTTTTCCGCATCCCACGGCGCTTCGCCTTTCACCATGGCGCCCATTGGGCCGAAGTTCATCGCCGCCATGGCAAAATAAGATTGCCGATACGACTGCAGCGGCTCTTTGTCATCAAAGTGCGAAACTGCCAGAGGCGATAAGGCCACTGCCAAGACACTACAAAATGTGATCACGGGACGCTTTATTGCATTATTCATATTCTCTCCACGAGTGATAAAAGCCATCAGGCTGCTTGATCGAATGGGCGCTACGTAGGAGACAATATGTTGGCGCGCTTTTCAAGTCCCATGATTGCCCTGTAATCATCATCAAGCCGACTCAATGTGACAGCGCTGACGGGTGCAGCGTTGTTAGCGCCTCCAGAAAAGTTTGAGTGATGCGATTAGGTTGCGGTGCGTGCCGCACAATAGCGCTGAATTGACAGATGTACTCGAACACAGACGGCAGAAGGGCGCGCATTAGTCCCTGCCGCTCGAACTCCGCCGCGTAGTGTGCAGGTAAGTACCCCACATAGCGGCCTGATAGCACAAGATGTGCAACGGCCTCTTGGTCAAATGCGGTCGCATCGCGCTGCTGCCCTAATTGATGCGTTACCTCCATGTTGGGCGAGTGGTAGCCGATACCAACGTACTTGCTGGCTCTTATTTGCTGCGGCGTTAAGCCGGTATCAGGTTGCTTAAACAAGGGGTGAGTCGAGCCGCAGTATAGAAACATTTGCTCGTTAAACAGCGGGATGTAATCCAGGCTGGTGGAAGGGCGATGATCGGGGATGACGCCCACTTGAAACCGTCCCTCAATAACCCCGCGTTCGATAGCATTGATAGGAGCAACGTGAAGTTCGGGTAGTACGTCTGGCGCTTGTTCATCAAACATCGCCAGAGCCTGCGGTATTTTGCAGTCGGGGTTCGTGGCAGTTTTATCGAATATCGCAATAGTGAGATTGCCACTGAGCTGCTTGTGCAGGTCGTCTACCTCATGTTGAAAGTCCTCCATAGCGGTCATTATTTTGAGAGCACTGCGATGTACTTCCTCACCCTCTGCTGTCAGTGCAAAGCCGCCGCGCCCGCGGCGACAGAGTGTCACTCCCAAGCGTGTTTCCAGGTCCTTGATATGGCGGGAGATGGTGGAGCGATTGATATTGAGCTCCAACTCAGCCGCAGCGAACCCGCCACAGGCAACCACAGCTCTGTACACGCGAAGTAATCGCAGATCATTGTCTGTGACAGTGCCTAGTAGCGCTTTGCGTGCCATGGGTATCCCTAGCGGCAATATAATGTTTCATAATAGCGAAACTTTACATCGATAGGTAATAGTTTATGAAACTAAGAGATGGGCTTAACATGGTGGCTTTACCTATCAGGAAGAAACCTCATGTCGCAGATGCCCGATACCCAAAAGCTGACCCGAGCTGAGCTGGAAGCTCACTGGATGGCCTATACAGGCAACCGGCAGTTTAAGGACGATCCCCGGATGATCGTCGCAGCCGAAGGGGCCTACTACATCGATGACAACGGCCGCCGGATTCTCGATGGCATGTCGGGCCTGTGGTGCTCGGGGTTGGGTCACAATCGCCCGGAGATCACCGAGGCTGTTACCCGTCAGATGCAGACGCTGGACTACTCGCCGGCATTTCAGTTTGGCCAGCCACGCTCTTTTGAGTTGGCCAATCGCCTAAAGGCGCTTACGCCTGAGGGTCTCGATTATGTGTTCTTCACTAATTCAGGTTCGGAGAGTGCAGATACCTCACTCAAGATGGCCAGAGCCTATTGGCGCCTTAAAGGCCAGCCTGCCAAGACCAAATTGATTGGCCGTATCAAGGGCTATCACGGCGTGAACTTCGGCGGTATTTCGGTGGGCGGTATTGGTGCCAACCGCAAGATGTTTGGTCAGGGTGTTGATGCCGACCACCTGTCACACACTATGCTGCCAGAGAACACCTTTACCCGCGGCATGCCGGCAAACGGTTGGCACTTAGCAGATGAGCTGTCAGAGCTTGTTGCACTGCATGATGCGTCGAACATTGCCGCGGTAATTGTTGAACCCATGGCAGGTTCAGCCGGTGTTATTCCGCCGCCGGCCGGTTACTTGCAACGGCTGCGTGATATCTGTGATGCCAACAATATATTGCTAATTTTTGATGAGGTGATTACCGGCTTTGGGCGTTGCGGTGCAATGACAGGTGCGGATGCCTTTGGCGTAGTACCCGATATTATGAACGTGGCCAAGCAGGTAACCAACGGAGCCATTCCGCTGGGCGCAGTGATTGCCAGCAGTGCGATCTACCAAACCTTTATGGAGCAGGGCGGCCCGGACTACATGCTGGAGTTTCCGCACGGCTACACGTACTCGGCGCACCCGGTGGCTTGCGCCGCCGGTATTGCCGCATTGGATGTACTAGAGCAGGAACAGTTGCCACAGCGCGTTGCGCAGATGGCGCCATATTTTGAAGATGCGTTGCACAACTTGAAGGGGCTGCCCTATGTCAGTGATATCCGCAACTACGGGTTCGCTGGCGCCTTGACGTTACAGCCTTACGACGGCGAGCCATTGCGACGACCCTACGAAGTGGGCATGCGTATGTGGGAGAAGGGCTTCTATGTTCGCTACGGTGGCGACACCATCCAGATGGGGCTACCGTTCGTGATCGAGAAACACGAGATTGACAGCTTGTTATCTGCTTTATCGGATACCCTCACCGAGCTCGCCTGATCTACCGCGTTTTGCTATACAATCCTCCGCACACTGTTCGGAGGATTGTGCGTGTCTGATACGCAGCGACCATTAGATGGAATTCGGGTGATCGAGGTCGGTCAGCTGCTGGCTGGCCCTTTTACAGGCACCATCCTGGCGTACTTTGGCGCCGAGGTTATCAAAGTCGAACCTCCCGGGGGTGACCCGATTCGTGGCTGGCGTGAAGTGCGCAATGGCACCTCTCTGTGGTACCGAAGCCTTGGTCGCAATAAGAAAAGCGTTACGCTGGACCTAAAGAGCGAAGCAGGCCGTGACCTACTGCTGCGCCTGCTTGATACATCCGATGTATTGGTTGAGAACTTCCGTCCGGGCGCGATGGAAGACTGGGGCCTGGGCCCCGAACCCGTAAAGCAGCGCAACCCGGATCTAATTTACACGCGCATTTCAGGTTATGGCCAGACAGGCCCCTTTGCCGACAAACCCGGTTATGCATCGGTAACAGAAGGATTCGCGGGCTTTCGGTATATAAACGGTGAGCCCGGCAAACCGCCCGTTCGACCGAATATTTCAATGGGCGATACCGTTTCTGCGATTCACGCAGCGTTAGGTATCGCGCTGGCGATCATAGCGCGCAGTAAAGGCGGCGGTGGACAGGTGATTGATGTTGCTCTGTACGAATCGATGTTCAACCTGATGGAAGCGATCGTGCCCGAATACGACGGGGCAGGTGTGGTACGAGAGCCATCGGGTACAACCGTAACCGGTATCGTACCTACCAATACTTATCGCTGTGATGATGGCAAATATGTGGTGATTGGTGGAAACGGTGATTCCATTTTCAAACGCCTTATGCAGGCAGCCGGGCGCTCAGACATGGCAGAGAATCCGGCGATGGCGGATAACGCAGGTAGGGTGCGCCACGAGGCAGAAATCGATGCAGCATTGTTGGATTGGTGCGCAGCACATGCCTCTGCTCACGTGATCAATACGCTGGAGGGTGTGCGAGTGCCAGTTGGCCCAATCTACAGTGTGGAGGATATGTTTGCCGACCCACAATATCAGGCGCGTGGCCTGTTTGAGCAGGTTGAAATCGACGGCGAGCCGCTAAAGATCCCTGCTATTTTGCCCAGGCTGGAGGGTACGCCAGGTCGCACGGATTGGCCTGGCGGCGAGATAGGTAGTCACAACACTGAGATATTAAGCGACCTGCTGGGCTTGAGCGAAAGCGATCTAACCGCACTACGTGATAGCGGCGTTATTCGCTGACATGCTTGAGAGCAGATCACGTTGAACACGCCACAGCTCATGCGAAGACTGCACAAATGGTTGGCGCTCATAGTGGGCGTCCAGCTGTTGTTGTGGGCTGCCAGCGGGTTTTATATGGTGGTTGTGGATATCGACATCATTCATGGCGATCATCTGGTTCGAACCAGTGATTCATCAGATCCAATACAGCTCGAGCAACTCGCCAGCTTACCTGTGGTGGCGAACGCTTATCCCGATTTGCAGACGTTAGAGTTTCGCTCCCTCTTAAACCAATCGTTTTATCAATTAACGACTTCGCAGGAAACCTTTCTGGTTGATGTGGTTACCGGTGAGCGTCTGCCGCCTTTGACGGAGGCACAGCTGCGCGCATTGGCGCAAACCTATTATGCTCGCGACGCAGCGATCGCTTCTATGGTGTACCTGCAGTCTGATTTTCCCGATGAAGTGAGATTCCTCAGCACGCCTGTATGGCGCGCTAATTTCGACGATTGGCATGGGACATCGTTATACATCGATGCAGTCACGGGTGACCTGGTGACTCGCCGGCACACCTTGTGGCGGGTGTTTGATTTTATGTGGATGCTACACATTATGGATTACCAAACACGAGACAGTATCAATACCATTCTGTTAAGCGCAGCGGCAGCGTTGGGACTTCTCACAGTATTAATTGGTGGTTGGCTGACATTGTTCATGCGTGGTTGGATCGGCAGGCGATCGCGCTGAATGTTACATCTGCATCCGATTTTTCGCTGGTTACGATTTCTGCACAGATGGCTCAGCCTGATAATCGGCTTGCAGCTGCTGGTGTGGGTAGGGTCGGGCTTGTTGATGAGTCTGATCGATCAGGCGCAGGCCGGAGGGAGCACCACACGCGCTAGTGTCGAAATGCCCCGCCTTGGTGTGGCCGCAAGTGCTATCATCGCACCTGTTCAATTGAATGTTGGAGCTTTCACGCCGCTGGGACTAAAGCTGACTTCGTTGGCAGATAGGCCCGTGTATCAGATAGAGACGGATAGCGGTTTCAGGTTGTACGATGCTCTCACCGGTCGCCTCGCAATTATTGACGCCACTCTCGCGCAGCACCTCGCGCTGATGTCTTACGCAGGGCCAGCCGCGCCTGGAGAGGCGATACTGTTACCGCAAGGAGTCGCTGGTATTCATGCTATTGCCGGGCCTTTGTGGGAGGTTCCTATGAACGACAGCTTGCAGACGCGGGTTTATGTGCACGGCGATACAGGTGTTGTAGTGGCGCATCGCAACGCGCGCGGTGAGTTGATGGAGACGCTGCTGATGCTGCATTTCATGGACTATTTTCAACGCGGCGGGTTTAACAATCCGCAGATAATCGCCACTGCGTTTCTGACACTGTGGTTGGCGATTTCCGGGTTTCTACTTCTCTTTGTTAGCTTTAGGTCACGTCGCTGGTAAAAGGGCTAATATGGCAGCTTGGCTTCGCTGTTTTTCTGGAATTGTTGCTAAACGACGAATCAGCTTATAATACGCTCCATGAGAGGGCTTCATCGACAATTTGCGGTGCTACTACTATCTCTGTGCTGCCTCACAGCGCAGTCGGTAAGTGTGGTCGCAGCACCTTGCAGCATGAGTGAGCATGGTGGTAGTTCTGCGCCCACTGAGCACGCTGAGTCGATGGCTGCGATGGATGAACATGCCCATCATGCCATGATGCAAGCTGATACGGCAGCCGCAGCCGATTGCTGCAACGATCAGGAAAACTGTTCGATGACATTCTGCTACGTCGCGGCGGCTATGCTCAATAGTGCTTTTTCTGCGGATAATCTGGAGGCCACAGCTTCCCATACCGGTATCCGCGCCTCAAACGTGCGTAGCGCACACAGTACCTTTTTTAAACCTCCCAGTTCCCTCTAACACGGGATCAGTGCGTCTGTAGCTCGCGTTTCGCGTGAGCCAGAAGCCACTGCAATCCTTACACGTGTTTTCGACATCGTCGCGCTGCTTATGCCGCGGCGTATCGCGTATCAAGTGGGATGGAAATAATGAACAGATTGATTATTGGGTTGGTCAGCGTCACGTTGGTGTCTGCAGCTGTATCCGCTAATGCCGCATTAATCTATGCAGGCGAAACACTCGGCCTTGCTCAAGCGGTTGCCAAGGCGCAGGCGGGGGATCCCTGGCTGCAGGGTAGTCTGCTTGAACAGCAAGCCTACGAGGCCAGTAGTCTCTCTGCTGCTACTCAGCCTGATCCTGTCATGTCGCTGGGCTTTGCCAATCTGCCGACAGACACGTTTGACTTTGATCAGGAGCCAATGACCCAGTTCAAGGTGGGTGTGACGCAGCGTTTTGCTCGCGGCGATACCCTGGACTTAAGCAAACAGCGGTTGGCGCTTAAGGGCGCTAACGAACACCATCGGCGAGCCGATCGTCTGGCCCAGATAGAGACGCGCGTGACCAGTCTGTGGCTGGATGCGTATCTGGCAGCCGAGAGTGTGCGACTCATCGAGTCCGATCGGGGTTTGTTTGAGTATCTGGTCGATGTCGCTAAATCCAGTTATACAACAGCGCTTGGTCGCACCCGACAGCAGGATCTGGTGCGAGCGCAACTTGAGTTGACCCTCCTTGATGATCGATTAGCGTTGCTGCAGCAGCAGGCAGATACCGCAGTGGCGCGCCTGAGTGAGTGGTTGGACAACGATCCGATTCTTATTGATTGGCGTCGATCTGATCAGTCAGGCATTAGCAGTGCAAGCTCCCAGCTCGCTTTGCCAGACCTCAAACTATCAGCACCGCCACAGTTTCTGCGCAGTGAACCTCTGGATGAGAGTTGGTTGAACGCGTTGCTGGTGTCGCATCCTGCAGTGCAAAGTATGGAAAATAGTATCTCGGTAGAGCAGTCAGGCATTGCGCTGGCAGAGCAGAAATTCAAGCCGCAGTGGGGCGTAACGGCAAGCTATGGGTATCGAGATGATGACCCCTTGCTGGGAGATCGCGCGGACTTTTTCTCTGTGGGACTTACCTTTGATCTGCCGCTGTTTACGGGTGACCGGCAAGATCAGGATGTGCAGTCAGCGATCGCGCGAACAGAGGCGCGCCGTTCAGACCGCTCGTTGCTGCTGCGTACACTGAGGGCGCAGCTGGAAACACAGCGCGCCAGCTATCTGCGCTTACGGCAACGTCAAGAGATCTATGCCACGCAACTGCTCGGTCAGATGCGCGAGCAGGCGCAAGCGTCGTTAACCGCGTATACCAATGATGACGGCGACTTTGCCGAGGTCGTGCGAGCGCGTATTGCTGAGCTCAATGCGAAGATTGATGCCTTGGCCATAGATGTTGATATTGTTCGAACAGCAGCACAGCTGAATTACTATCTTGATGCCCCCTCGTACTACACCACCGCACAACAAGGAGTTTCCTCATGAATCGCTTGGGTCTTGTCATCGC
This sequence comes from Halioglobus sp., assembly GCA_039990395.1. Taxonomy (GTDB): domain Bacteria; phylum Pseudomonadota; class Gammaproteobacteria; order Pseudomonadales; family Halieaceae; genus CALINF01. Next base: position 1,265,999 of record JBDXFZ010000146.1, on the reverse strand, counting down.
GGGTCTGCTGGGAGCTGCAGTCGTATTGCTACTGCAGCAGGTTATACCGGGTAACGATAGCGGGTCAGGGGTCTCCGACGAGTCGCAGCCGTTGTATTGGGTAGCGCCGATGGACCCGGACTATCGTCGTGACGTACCTGGTAAGTCACCTATGGGAATGGATCTTGTGCCTGTGTATGCAGATCAGGATCAAATCAGCGAAGCCGGCACCGTGCGCATATCGCCAGCTGTCGTCAATAATCTGGGTGTGCGAACCGAGCGCGCGACGATGGCGCTATGGTCTGAATCGATTCGCACCGTAGGCTACGTGACCTACGATGAAGATCGGCTTGTACATATTCATCCGCGCGTGTCGGGTTGGATCGAACGCCTGCATGTGAACACAGAGGGCGACCCTGTTGAGCTTGGCCAGCCTCTCTACGAGTTGTATTCACCCGAGTTGGTCAACGCACAGGAGGAGTTGTTGCTGGCGCGCAAACGCAATAACCGCGAGTTGATGGAGGCCGCCAGCAGCAGGCTACGTTCGCTGCAGATGAGCCAGGCGTTCATCGACAGCTTGCAGAAAGAAGGCGTGGTCAAACAAACGGTGACCTTTCGAGCCGCTCAGTCCGGTGTTGTTGACGCCCTGGGCATACGCGAGGGTTTCTATGTGGAGCCAGGGACTACGTTGATGTCTATCGGCTCGCTGGAGGAAGTCTGGGTAGAGGCAGAGGTGTTTGAGCGGCAGTCTGCTTTAGTAAGACCCGGCATGACGGTAACGATGACTCTGGACTATATGCCAGGGCGAGAGTGGCGGGGCAAAGTCGATTATGTGTATCCAACGCTTGACCCCGAGTTGCGTACCGCACGGTTGCGGCTGCGCTTTGCCAACGCCGATCGCTCGTTAAAGCCCAATATGTTTGCCCAGGTACAGATCTTGTCGGACGCTACCGAGTCCGTTCTCACTGTCCCGCGAGAGGCGGTTATACGAACGGGCAAGCAGGATCGCGTCGTACTCGCTTTGGGTGAAGGCCGGTTCAAGTCGGTGGCAATTATACCGGGACGAATAGGCAGTAACCGCATTGAAGTGCTCGAGGGTTTGTCCACAGGCGATACCGTGGTGTCGTCCGCGCAGTTCCTGCTGGATTCTGAGTCCAGTCGCGAGTCGGACTTCAAGCGCATGCAAGAGCGCAGTTCGATGGATCATGAGTCGATGGATCATGGATCAATGGATCACGGCTCGATGGATCATAACTCGGAGGATAGTGACGCAGACAAATCGGTATCGGGGCAACACGATCATGATTAAGCGTGTTATTGGGTGGTCTATAGATCATCGTGTTCTGGTCTTACTACTGACTGCATTGTTGGTGGGTGTTGGTGTGTATTCTGTGCGCGTAACGCCTGTCGATGCCATTCCGGATCTGTCCGATGTGCAGGTGATTATCAAAACCGCTTACCCTGGCCAGGCGCCTCAGGTTGTAGAGGATCAGGTTACGTATCCGCTGACCACGGCGATGCTGTCAGTGCCCGGGGCTGTCACCGTTCGCGGTTATTCATTTTTTGGCGACTCGTATGTCTATGTGAATTTCGACGACACCACCGACCTGTATTGGGCACGAAGTCGAGTGCTGGAGTACTTGAGTCAAGTTACGCCGTCGCTTCCAGCACAGGCACGCCCGCAGCTTGGCCCGGATGCAACAGGCGTTGGTTGGATTTTTATTTATGCGCTAACAGACCCGAGCGGTCGCCACGATCTCAGCGAGTTGCGGACCTTGCAGGACTGGTTCCTAAAGTACGAGTTGCAAACGGTGCCAGGCGTTTCGGAAGTAGCGACTATTGGAGGAATGGTAAAGCAGTATCAGATCACTGTAGACCCCGATCGGCTGCGAGCGTTTGATATTCCGCTGTCGCTTATCAAATCTGCGCTGAGCAACGCCAGTCGCGAGGTTGGTGCATCGGTGGTTGAGATGGCAGAGGCAGAGTATATGGTTCGCGCGTCTGGCTATCTGCACAACGCGCAGGACATTGGCAATGTACCGCTGCGCGTTAACAGCAGTGGCACGCCGCTATTGCTCAAGGACGTTGCAGACATCACTGTGGGACCACAAATGCGCCGTGGTATTGCCGAGCTTAATGGCGAGGGCGAAACCGTTGCGGGCATTATTGTTATGCGCTCGGGTGAGCATCCACAGCAGACTATCGATGGCGTAAAGGCGCGTTTAAGAGAGCTGCAGGCAAGCTTGCCGGAAGGCGTTGAGGTTGTCACGGTGTACGATCGGTCGGCGCTGATTGAGCGCGCTGTAAACAACTTGTGGCGCACGGTAGCCATGGAGCTTGTGTTGGTGGCTCTGGTGTGCGGAGTTTTTCTGTTGCACGCACGCTCCGCAATTGTGGCTGTGGTTTCCCTACCCGTGGGAATACTTGCTGCGTTTACGGTAATGCATCTACAGGGATTGAACGCCAACATTATGTCATTGGGTGGGATCGCGATTGCCATTGGTGCAATGATTGATGGCGCTATTGTGATGGTTGAAAACTTACACAAACACGTGTCTGAGTCTGAAAAGCAAACTCGGGATCACTGGCAGCTAGTAGCAAAATCTTCGCAGGAGGTAGGCCCGGCGCTGTTCTTCAGTCTGCTGATTATCACCGTGAGTTTTCTGCCGGTGTTTGCTTTAGAGGCGCAGGAAGGGCGGATGTTCGCGCCCTTGGCCTATACCAAAACCTATGCAATGGCCGCTGCTGCAATACTGGCCATTACGCTGGTGCCTGTATTGATGGGTTTTTTCATTCGTGGCAAGGTCGTCGCAGAATCGGCCAATCCTGTCAGTCGAGGATTAAGAGCCGTTTACAGGCCTGCAGTAGCGGCCTGTGTAGCGCATCCACGCACGACGATAGCCTTGGCGCTGCTTCTGCTTGTGAGCAGCCTGTGGCCTCTGCGGCAGTTGGGCAGCGAGTTTATGCCGGAGTTGGATGAGGGCGATCTCATGTATATGCCCACTACCTATGCGGGTATCTCGGTGGGCAAAGCACGAGAATTGTTGCAGCAAACGGATAAGATCATTCGAACTGTACCCGAGGTTGAGACCGTTTTAGGGAAGGTGGGGCGCGCAGAAACCGCTACTGACCCAGCTCCGCTGACAATGGTTGAAACGTTTATACAGCTTAAGCCACGCGACCAGTGGCGCCCAGGAATCACGCCGCAGGATATCCGCAGGGAGCTGGATAGCCGCCTGCAACTGCCGGGCCTCACCAATGCCTGGGTGATGCCAATTAAAACTCGCATCGACATGTTGGCTACTGGTATTAAGACTCCGGTAGGTATCAAGGTGGCAGGACCGGATCTTTCAGTTATCGAATCTTTGGGTCGCGATCTTGAGAAGATACTTGTTGATGTGCAAGGTACAGCTTCTGTGTACTCCGAGCGAGTTGCAGGGGGGCGCTATATCAAGGTCGATATCGATCGTGAGAAAGCCGCGCGCTATGGCTTGGCAATTAATGATGTGCAGGAGGTTGTGGCGATTGCAGTCGGTGGCGTTAACGTCACGAACACGGTAGAAGATCTGGAGCGTTATCCTGTCAATATTCGCTACCCGCAGTCGTATCGCGACTCTCCCGAGCAACTAGCGCTATTACCTATCGTCACAGTGTCGGGATCTCGAATTGCGCTTGGAGATGTCGCCCGCGTTTACGTTGAGGACGGCCCTTCTGCAATCAAGAGTGAGAATGCGCGTACCAATGGCTGGACCTATATCGATATCACAGGTGGTGATGTTGGCTCGTACGTGGAGCGGGCGCAGCTTGCCGTTGCGCAGGAGCTAACGCTGCCGCCTGGATACTCGGTCAAGTGGTCAGGGCAGTTCGAATATATGGAGCGTGCGAAGGAGCGGCTTGGCTATGTGGTGCCATTGACGCTGGGCTTGATCGTGATACTGCTATACATGAACTTCCGCCAGATTGCACCAGTAGTGATACTTATGGGAGCGTTGCCGTTGTCGCTGGCCGGCAGTTTCTGGTTGATGTATGCGCTTGATTACAACTTGTCGATAGCCGTGGGTGTCGGCCTGATTGCCCTGGCGGGTATTGCCGCAGAAACAGGTTTGATCATGCTGGTGTACCTGGAGCAATCCTGCGCGGCCACCCACAAGCGCCTGGGCTTGGGCGAGCAGCCACTGGACCAGGCCACTCTGCAACAGGCTGTGGTTGACGGTGCTGTACAACGGATACGACCGGTCATGATGACGGCGGGGGCAACGATCATTGGCCTGTTGCCCATTCTGCTAGGGTCGGGTACCGGTTCCGAAGTAATGAGCCGCCTGGCAGCGCCCATGGTGGGTGGGATGGTCAGCGCCCTGGTCTTGACTCTGCTGGTGCTTCCTACGCTGTATTACGTATGGCGAGTGCGAGATAGACGCTGACGAGTAAAGGGGCGCTTAGCGCCCCAGAATGCCTCGGGCAACCAGCTCGCGCATAATCTCTGAAGAGCCACCATAAATACGCTGAATTCTGGCGTCTGTGTAGAAACGTGAGATTGGATACTCGGTAGTGTAGCCGTAGCCGCCAAACAACTGCAGGCAATCATCCACGGTTGAGCACTGCATCTCGCAAGACGCGAGCTTGAGCATGGCGGCTTTGTCGGCGGTGAGTTCGCCGCGCGCATACTCGTCGGCGCACTGCTCATACAACGCGCGATTCAGGGCAATTTCGGTGCGCACATCTGCCAGTTTGAAACGCGTGTTCTGAAAGGCGCCGATAGCCTGACCAAACGCTTTGCGCTCCTGCACATAATCTACGGTGATATCGAGCGCGCCCTCAGCGGCAGCCACAGCCTGCGCAGCAATGCCCAGTCGCTCTCGTGGCAGTTCTTCCATCATGATGATAAAGCCTTTGTTTTCCTCACCCAGCAGCGCATTGGCTGGCAGGCGTACATCCTGGAAGAACAGCTGCGCGGTATCAGAGGTATGCTGGCCAATCTTTTCAATTTTCCGGCTCTTCTCGAAACCCGGCAGGCTGGCGTCAACCAGGAACAGCGACGTGCCCTTGGCACCCTTGCCTGGATCGGTAATGGCGGCTACTACAACGATGTCTGCGTGAATACCGTTGGTGATGAAGATCTTGGAGCCGTTGAGTACCCACTCGTCGCCATCGCGTACGGCGTTGGTGCGAATGCCTTGAACGTCTGAACCTGCGCCAGGTTCAGTCATGGCCAGCGCACCGACAGCATCGCCGGAAACCATCTTGGGCAGCCAATGTTGCTTTTGTTCTTCGGTACCGTGACGCGAAATGTATGGCGCTACGATATTGGAGTGGATACCTGTGCCAGTGGCTATGCCGCCAAAGCCCATGCGCGACAGTTCCTCAATCAATGCGAGGGTGACATGGGGCGTGGTGCCGGCACCACCGTAGGCCTCATCGACGTCGGGACACAGCAGGCCCGCGGCGCCTAACGTGCGCCACAATTCGCGCGGTACAAGGTGATCGTCTTCCCACTGCTCGAAGTGAGGGGCGATTTCAACTTCGAAGGCGCGCCGGGCCATGTCGCGAAAAAGCGTCATTTCGTCTTGATCGATTGCCTGGTTCATGTGGGAGTCCTCTCTGTAAAGGTGACAAGATTTAGAAGTAGCGGAATTGTCCAGAAAACAAGCAGCTAGTGCAATGACCGAATCGATCTAAAGCGCAGTGAATGCGACGATATATTGGTCATAAATCGGTCTGTTTATGCGTTGGCGGTCGATGGTCACAGCCCGATTATCCCTATTCTGAAAAAGCGTGTTCAGCGCGATTCGCGGTGCTGGCCAGCCAGCACAGGAGTGCTACACTTACGCTCCGCAGATGAATAACCACGGAGTATAACAATGCGCGAGTACAAGCAATTCTATATCAATGGCCAGTGGGTCGATCCCACCACCCCTAACGATTTTGATGTCATCAACCCTGCTAACGAGGAGGTGTGCGCCCATATCTCTATGGGTTCTGAGGCAGATGTAGACAAGGCCGTTGCCGCGGCGAAAGCAGCATTTAGCTCATACGGCCGCACTACACGCCAGGAGCGTATGGAGCTTCTGGAGTCCTGTATTGCCACATACGAAAAGCGCTACCAGGACATTGCAGATGCTATCCGCGAGGAAATGGGTGCGCCTAAAGGACTAGCCGATACGGCTCAGGCGCACACTGGCCTGGGGCACTTACAGCAGGCGTTAAAAGTGCTGACTGACTTCCAGTTTGAGGAAGATCTTGGTCAGCATCGCGTATTCAAAGAGCCCATCGGAGTCTGTGGTCTAATCACACCGTGGAACTGGCCTGTGAATCAGATTTCCTGCAAGGTTGCTCCTGCACTGGCTGTAGGCTGCACCGTAGTGCTCAAGCCGAGTGAAGTAGCACCCTTGTCGGCCTACGTGTTCAGCGAAGTGATGCACGAAGCGGGCGTACCGGCGGGTGTTTACAATATGGTTAATGGTGACGGCCCCGTAGTCGGTACCGCATTATCACGGCACCCCGATGTCGATATGATGTCATTCACCGGCTCTACTCGAGCGGGCTCATTGGTTGCGCAGAATGCCGCACCCACAGTTAAGCGTGTGACTCAGGAGTTGGGCGGTAAGTCGCCTAACATCATCTTGGATGACGCAGACCTTGAAGCCGCCGTAACACGCGGTGTGATGCACATGTATGTGAATACAGGACAATCCTGTAACGCGCCATCGCGCATGTTGGTTCCGCGGGCGAAGTTGGCCGAGGCAGAGGCGATTGCCGCGAAGGTTACCGAATCAGTAGCCGTTGGCGACCCGCTGGCTGAAGGTACAACCATGGGGCCTGTTGTGTCTGAGGTGCAGTTCAATAAGATCCAGGGATTGCTGGAAGAAGGCATCAAGGAAGGCGCAAAGCTGGTGACTGGTGGTGTTGGACGGCCTGAAGGGTTGGACAAGGGCTACTACATTAAGCCAACCGTGTTCTCTGATGCGAACAACGATATGACGATTGCGCGTGAAGAAATCTTTGGTCCCGTACTGACCATGATTCCTTACGACACGGAAGAAGAAGCGATCGATATTGCTAACGATACGCCTTACGGTCTTGCAGGCTATGTACAGAGCGAAGATATCGACCACGCTCGTGCTGTGGCCTCTCGGATTCGCGCGGGTAACATTCACGTGAATGGTGCCGCTGGCGGATACGACGTACCTTTTGGTGGCTTTAAGCAGTCTGGCAATGGCCGTGAGTGGGGTCATCATGGCTTTACTGATTTCCTCGAAATCAAAGCCGTTGAGGGCTACGCTGCCTGATTATGGGTAGTTATATCCTGGCAATCGACCAGGGCACTACTGGTAGCACGGTCGCGCTGATGGACGAGCGCGGTCGTGTCCAGGCCAGTGTCAATTATGAGTTCCCTCAGATTTATCCCCGACCCGGCTGGGTTGAGCACGACCCGCGGGCAATCTGGACATCGGTAGAAAAGGGCATCGCTGCGCTAATGCGCAAGAAGCTCTGTAAACCTGCGCAAATTGCCGCAATCGGCATAACTAATCAGCGCGAAACTTCGGTGTTGTGGGATCGGCAATCTGGCGATCCATTGAATAACGCGATCGTTTGGCAGTGTCGCCGTACCACTGATTTTTGCGAGAGCCTCAAATCGGCGGGACATGAGAAGAGCGTTAAACGTAAAACGGGTCTTGTGCTCGACCCTTATTTCTCCGCTAGTAAGTTTCGCTGGCTACTGAAAAATACAACAGGCGCGTCGCGGCTGTTACGCAGTGGTCGTGTAGCGGCTGGTACTATCGACAGCTATCTCATCTGGCAGCTAAGTGCTGGCCAGGCACACGTGACAGATATTTCGAATGCATCGCGCACCAGTTTGATGAATCTCAAGACTGCCAATTGGGACAAGCAACTATGCGATTTGTTTGAAGTACCACAGCGCATACTGCCAGACATCGTTCCCTCTAGTGCGGTTCTTGCGCACACTCAAGGTGTAAAAGGGCTGCCCGATGGTATCCCGATCGCTGGCGTCGCTGGCGATCAGCAGTCCGCGTTATTTGGGCAGGCCTGCTTTGGTGCGGGGGATGCCAAGTGTACGTTTGGCACCGGGTCTTTCATTCTCATGAATACCGGCTCCGAACTGTTGCAATCACGAGCAGGTTTGCTGACAACCGTGGCCTGGCAATTGGGCGAGAAGGGCAAGCCGGTATACGCGCTGGAAGGCGGTGCATTTGTTTGTGGCGCTGCTGTGCAGTGGTTGCGCGATGGTTTGAAGATAATAAAGAAAGCGCCAGATATAGAGGCCTTAGCGGCGCAAGTGTCTGATCACGACGGCGTTGAGTTTGTACCCGCGCTTACCGGATTAGGCGCCCCACACTGGGCACCCGAGGCACGCGGCACCCTGAGTGGGCTCACCCGCGGTACGCAGTTGGGCCATATCGCTCGAGCAACGCTGGATGCGATGGCATTACAAAATGCCGATATTTTGCTGGCTATGGAGAGCGATCTTGGTAAGCGAATGAAGCCTTTGCGAGTAGACGGAGGCGCTGCTGCTAATAACCTGTTGATGCAAACTCAGGCCAATGTATTGGGCCGGCAGTTGATCAGGCCGCAGGTGATTGAGACGACGGTGGCTGGCGCATGTTATCTCGCAGGGCTCGGCGTTGGTTTGTGGGAGTCTCCTGCGGAAGTGCGCAAGATCTGGCAGGTAGAGCGCGCCTTCAAGGTTGAGATGTCCGCTGCTGCCCGTCGTAAGCGTATGGGTAGCTGGCACAAAGCGATCGATCGAACGTTGCTGTAACCTGTTCGGGGAGATGGTTTATGGCTGATATCCTGCCCTTCAAAAAGGTGCCACTACAGGAAAAGCACAAGGGTAAAACACTGTGCAAACACGGTCATCATAAATGGGTGGTCGACAAAGCAAAACAATTTGATGTGAAGCAGGGCAGGCTGGTGACAGTGTATCGCTGCTCTCGCTGTGAAAAACAGCGTGTAAAGTCTCACTAGGGAATATCTGCCCAACTGACGATTCAGTCCCTATTGCAGGGAGTATAAGGGCCCGTTGAGAGAGCGGGCCCTGTCATATTGAATATCCCCGCGTTAGGCGCTCGCGACCGCCGCCACTTTTACTTCCCCCAAAACTTCCGTCACGCTCTTGCGGAAACGCTCAATGAAGAGGTCGATTTCCTCATGCGAGATCGACAATGGCGGTGACATAACCATATGATCGCCAACGGCGCGGCATAGCAGACCATTATCGAGACAACGTTGGTGAATTTTTGGCCCCAGCGATTTAGCCGGCTGATCCAGTGGGTCGAAGCTCACAGCGCCGAGTATTCCAATATTACGAATATCTATCACTTGAGGTAAGTCGCTGAGACTATGCAGTGCATCTTCCCAGTATTGGCCTTTGGCTTCACTGCCGCAGGTGAACAAGCCCTCGCGTTCGTAGATATCCAATGCCGCCAATCCCGCGGCGGCGGCAACAGGCGTTCCCGCATAGGTGTTGCCATGAAAAAATTCAGGAATGTTCGTCGGCGTATGATCAAATATCGTCTGCTGTATTTCGTCGCGAACGAACACGCCGCCCATGGGTACTGTTCCACCGTTGATGGCTTTAGCGCTGGTTATCAGGTCTGGCGTAACCCCAAAGCCAGTGCTGGCAAACGCCGACCCAGTGCGTCCGAAACCCGTAATCACTTCGTCGAAAATAAGCAAGATATCGTGCTCGTCACAGAGTTCGCGGATCTTTTCCAAATAACCCTTTGGCGGCGGCACCATGCCACCAGCGCCAGACACCGGCTCGATGATCACAGCGCAAATACTGTCAGCGCCGCGTAGTGCAATAATCTGCTCGAACGCTTCTACCATCTTTTGTGTGCCATGCTCCGGCAGTCCGCGGCTGAACGCGTTGTTCTCTATATCCAGCATGCCCGGCAGAAAATCCACTTGCTCAAGAACCGGAAAGCCGTGCCTGTTGCTGGGTAAACCCTGCATCGATGTACCGCCTACATTCACGCCGTGGTAGCCGTGTTCGCGAGAGATAAAGCGAGATTTACTGCCCTTACCGCGCGCATGTTGATACAAGTGAGCAATCTTAATAGCGGTATCTACCGCCTCAGACCCGGAGTTAGTAAAGAATATTCGGTTGATGTCTGCCGGTGTATGCTGCATCAGTCTCTCAGCAAACTTGAACGCAGGTGGCGTTCCAAACTGGAAAGGAGGTGCAAAATCAATCTCCATTAATTGCGCGTGCACGGCGTCTGCAACTTCCTTGCGGCCGTGCCCAATGTTGCAGCACCATAGTCCTGCGGTAATATCCAGAACATCCTGGCCATCTTCTTTGTAAAGAAAAGTGCCATCAGCGCGGGTAAAAATACGCGGGTTGTCGCGAAAGGCGCGTACGTTGGTGAAGGGTTGCCACCAGTTTTCCAGGCTGTAGTCAGTCATGATCCTGTCCTCTTCTCTTTATCACGTAGGGCGTAAAAGCCCTGATATTCCATTGCCGCTGCAGATTAACTATCCAGCCCACCCATCAGCATGTATTTAATTTCAACGTAATCGTCGATGCCGTACTTGGATCCTTCGCGACCCGAGCCGGATTCTTTTACGCCACCAAACGGCGCCATCTCGTTAGAGATAATGCCCTCATTAATGCCGACAATACCGTATTCAAGTGCCTCTGCTACACGCCAGACTCGCCCAATATCGCGAGTATAAAAATAGGAAGCGAGACCGAACTCGGTGTCATTCGCCATGGCGATGACTTCCTGCTCGGAGGAAAAACGTATTACGGGTGCAACCGGGCCGAAAATTTCGTTCCGAAAAACCGCCATGTCAGAAGTCACTTCAGTAAGAATCGTTGGTTGGTAAAAACAGCCACCCAGTGCATGTGCGCTGCCACCCAGCGCCACCTTTGCGCCTGAGGCTACTGATGCACTGACCAGTTCGTCTACGTCATTCACCGCGCTCTTATTCACCAGAGGCCCGATGTCTATACCGTCTTGCGCGCCGTTACCCACAGTCATTGCAGCGGTAGCGGCAACCAGTTTTTCAACGAATGTGTCGTAGATGCTATCGTGAACAAACAGGCGGTTAGAACACACGCAAGTCTGTCCTGCATTGCGGTACTTTGAAATCAGCGCACCTTCAATAGCAGCATCCATATCTGCATCTTCAAACACAATAAAAGGCGCGTTGCCGCCCAATTCCATCGACGTCTTTTTTACTGTGTTTGCGCATTGTGCTTCCAGCATCTTGCCCACCGGCGTGCTCCCGGTAAACGTCAGCTTGCGGACAGTGGGATTACCTGTCATCTCGCCACCGATTTGTGAAGAGCCGCCGGCAATAACATTGAACACACCAGCAGGTACGCCGGCGCGCTCTGCCAGTTCAGCCATGGCAAACGCCGACAATGGAGTCTCTGCGGCAGGTTTGATGATAATGGAGCAACCCGCTGCCAGCGCTGGGGCAGCCTTACGCGCAATCATTGCGTTAGGAAAGTTCCAGGGAGTGATAGCAGCGACAACGCCCACTGGCTGTTTGATGCAAATGATCCGCTTATCGGAAGAGGGCGCAGGAATTACGTCACCATCAATACGCTTGGCCTCTTCGCCAAACCATTCCATAAAGGCAGCGCCATAAGCGACTTCACCGCGGGACTCTGCCAGAACCTTGCCTTGCTCTGCCGTCATAATAATGGCCAGGTCTTCTTGATTGGCCATCATGAGATCGAACCACTTGCGCAGTACATTGGCGCGAGTCTTCGCAGGTAGTATTTTCCACTCTTGCATCGCTCGATCTGCCGCGGCGATCGCGCGAGCGGTTTCGGCAGCGCCAATTTTGGCTACCGTTGTAATCAGCTCACCGTTAGCGGGGTTAGTCACTGGAAAAGTTGCGCCATCATCGGCGTCTACCCACTGGCCATCGATATAGGCCTGAGATTTAAGCAGGGAGGGGTCGGACAGTGACAAGCTCATGGCGTGATTCCTTGATAGTTGACGGTTAGCTTAAGGATTACAGGAAAATGTTGCCATACCTGACTTCAGGTAGACAAATTGTTTGTTGGCTGGTGTCGAGGAAGAACCTGTCGCTAAATTAGCTATGGCCGCGCTGGGAGAGTAGGTCGGGAATCGGATCTTGGTTGTCGGTCAGTGGTTGTGCAAGCGCATCAAAGAATAGAGAGAACAGTGCATTGTGTGAGGATAATCCTAACTTGTGATAAATGTTCTTGCGGTGCACCTGCTCGGTTTGGGCACTGATACCCAGGCTGCTAGCCACTGCTTTAGAAGGGTAACCACGCAGTACCAGTTGAACGACGTCACGCTCTCGGGGTGTTAGCAGGCTGCTGCCAAAGGCCTGCAAGACCTTTTGGACCTGTGCGTGCAAATCCGTTTGACCTGCCATTGTCCCTTCCAGGCTACCTGGCCAGTGCTTGCGCACTAATGCGGCGACAACATCGCCAGCATCTGCCAGCGCGGTTTTTTCTGTCTCAGTGTAGGGCCCCAAGGCGGGGGTGCGCTCCAGAGAAATTGCCAGCGGGATGCCGCCACCGCTTTCAACCAGAAAGCCCGTATGATCAGCCACGCCATTTGAGCGGTAGTACAGTGCATAGTAATCGCTGTCGGCAAAATTGGGCGGCGCAATATCAAGTATGTGAAAGTAGCCTCGTCTGCCCGAACGGGCGGCCAGATAGAGCGGGGACAATAGCCAGAGCCCATCGCGGTAGGCGCCACCAAAACCAGGTTGATCTCCAGCGTGTAGCGCATTGTGCAGCACCGTAAGCGCGCTATGTTCGGGGTATCCCATGATGACGGCACTATCGAAGGCTGCTACCTCCTTCAGCCAGTTCAGCAGGTGCTGCGGAAACGAGGCATTGCCTAGCGCAGAAATTGCCGTTGGCAGGAGGGAAACTGGTAGAGAGTGTGGCAAAGAGTCTGCACCTTGCGTTAGTGGCGACGCCTTCGGCCACCCAATCCATGTTTTCTAACCAGGCCACGCACCTGATCATAAGTGAGACCGAGGGTATCTGCGGTCAGTCGCTGATTATGCCCGTTTTTAGCCAGAGCTTCTTCCACGAACTTGCGCTCAATGCTTTCCATTCTTTGCGTGAAATCCGGTTCAGCAGCTTGGTCCGCAATGTTGGCGGCATTGGGCTGTGGGTGTTCCTGGCGCTCGACCGACAGAGCATCGGACTGATCGATGTCCGCTTCAACCGCGGGGTAGGGTGAGACGAAAGGGTCAATGACAATTTCGTCGACGGGTGTTGTCGGGTCGCCCCAGCGGTAGATCGAACGCTCTACCACGTTCTTTAGTTCGCGCACATTTCCCGGCCAGCGATAAGCCTGGAGGGTGGATAGTGCCTTTGCGGAAAACCCCGGAAACATTTCCCAGCCAAGCTCAGCTGTCATCAGTATCGCAAAGTGCTGTGCTAGCGGCTCGATATCTTCCATGCGCTGGCATAGGGCCGGCAAGTGCACGACATCAAAGCTCAGCCGGTCGAGCAGGTCGTGCCGGAACAGGTTGTCATCCGCCATGGCTTTAAGGTCGGCATTGGTTGCAGCGGCGATGCGCACGTCCACTCTCAGCGTTTCCTGGCCACCCAGGCGCTCAAATTCCCCGTATTCCACTAATCGGAGGAGCTTCTCCTGAAGCCGGCCAGACATAGTGGCAATTTCATCCAGGAATAGGGTGCCACCATCTGCGCGCTCAAAGCGGCCTTGACGGGTGCGGGTAGCCCCAGTAAACGCGCCCGGCTCATGGCCAAATAGCTCTGACTCCAGCAGGCTCTCTGCTATGGCGGCGCAATTGACCTTGACGAGGGGGGCGTCCCAGCGTGTGGAGAGGAAGTGCAAGCGCTCCGCAGCGAGTTCTTTGCCGGTTCCGCGCTCACCCAAAATCAGGACAGGGCGATTAATGGGGGCGAGGTAGGATATCCGGTCAAGTGCCTCTGCAAATGCCTGCGAATTGCCAACCATGCCTTCTTGCGTTCTCATTTAGGTAAATTAAACCATTTGTTGTGGTAAATAAAGCCCATTAAAGAGTAAAAAAAGCCGTTTTAGATGAGCGCGGGTGCTTAAAAAGCAGTCAACCCCCTTATAAAAGCCAATTAAAACAACAAGATAGAAAAGCTGGCACGATAACTGTATTAGTTAGGGCGTAGCTCACACAGGTTCACAGATGTTGTTGCTACGAAAAATTCCCTCAGGGAGTAGAGCACATGCAACACAAAGACGAGAGAAAGTTGATTTACGTGTCGCTGTTGGTGACATGCAGTGTCATCAGCCTCGTCATGGGCCTGGCGACAGGCCTCTGGACAATGTTCCAGATGGTAGTCGTCGTTGAGCTGTTGTTTTGGATAGGAGCACCTGTGCAGTCACGACATGACGGCAGGACAGGGTAGTCACACTAAGGAGAAGCACAATGGGTATTTTTTCCCGCATGACAGACATTATTAACTCCAACATTAATTCGTTGCTGGACCAGGCGGAAGATCCCGAAAAGATGATCCGCTTGATCATTCAGGAAATGGAAGACACGTTGGTTGAGGTTCGCAGTTCTTCGGCGCGGGTACTGGCTGATCGCAAGGGAGCTGCGCGAAAGTTGGAGCAGGTGCAGGCAGAGGCTGACAGTTGGGAAGAAAAAGCCCGACTCGCTATTAGCAAGGGTCGCGAAGATCTGGCCAGGGCAGCGCTGCAGGAAAAACGCGCCATAGAGGAGGAGGTTACTGTTGTAGAAGCGGAGCTCAAGGCGACTGATGAGCACATCGCACAGCTTAATGTTGAAGTAGCACAATTGCAGCAGAAACTGACCGATGCGAAGGCAAAGCAGAAAGCATTGATGATGCGCAGTAAGACGGTTGAGTCTCGCATTAAGGTGAAGCGTCAGATGCACCGTGAAGCATTAGACACTGCCTTCCAGCGGTTCGATCACTTCGAGCGCCGCATGGATACCCTCGAAAGCCAGCTTGAATCAATGGACGTTGGTAGAGATGTGCCACCGGATCTGGCTGCCGAGATAGACTCGCTGGAAGAAGATGAGCGCATCAATGATGAGCTGGCGCGCCTTAAGAGTGAAATGCACGATAATGCCAAGCCTGCTGAAAATAATGGCTGAAGCAAACAGGGTGTGTTTGGCTTACTGGAATGTTAATGGCAGCATGGGGACATCATTGTCCGCTGCCCAAGGAATGAATAAATGGAATTTTGGGAATTCATGCTTGCACCCACCATCCTCTTTCTGGTGGTTGTCGCGCCCATCTGGATTACGATGCACTACCGCAGCGTAGGCAAGTCGTCGCGCAGCCTGAACGAGGAAGATCGGGAAAGCATCGAGCATATGCTCGAAACCGTCGATGCGCTGACACAGCGGATCGGGACTCTGGAGTCTATCCTGGATGCGGATCATCCAGACTGGCGCCAGAAAAGTCACCGTAAAGATACGGACAAGGAGTGAGTCATGAGCAGAAGACGTAAAAGACATTCGCGTCACGACGACTATCGTCGTCAAGCAAGTCGCTTTCGTACCCGTAAGAATTCAGGTTGGGGTATGAACCTCTATCGCAACACGCGTGAAGGAAAAATCGCTGGAGTGTCTGCGGGCCTTGCAGACCACTGGGATATAGCGCACTGGGTGGTGCGATTGATGTGGGTAGGCGCGTTCCTGTTCACAGGCACTTTGGCACTGTGGGCCTACGTGGGCGCCTGGATACTATTGGCCCCACGTCCCTCTCGTCGCGATGGGGATGAGAGGGCCTACTATGCTGATTATGAAGATCTCGACGAGACCGATGTTGAGATGGAATATGACGAGCGCGTTCATGACTATCGTCCACGCAAGGTCTTCCGCTACAGCGAAAGCTCCAGCGTTCGCCTGCGGAGAGCGCGCGAGCGATTGGATGCAGCATTGCGACGTGTGGAAGTTATGGAGAGCTATGTGACCTCCCGACAGTACAATCTGAATAACGAGTTCTCAAAGCTCTAAACCCCAAAACCCCTGCCTGATTTGTTGTTTGGCCCTTGCGGGCGGGGGATCGGCTTGCCTGGTGAAAATGCTGGCAGGACGTAAGAGAAGCGGCAACTAGCCGGGGGTGTTTAACCTAAGTTGCTACAGCAAGGCGCAAAGACCTTGCACAACACAATAAGCCGCAACGTCGGCAGCACTCGCGAGGATGCGATGGCATGGAGGTAGGTATGGAAATGGCGATCTGGCTGGATGTGCCAGATTGGCTGCTACAGGGCAGCTGCGGTGTCAGTTCGAGGTGGATTGACCTGGGCGATTGGCTGAATATCGGACTGCAGCTGGTCTGGTATTGACCCCTTGCTAGGGGGCTTCCTGCAGCTCTAAAATTTCGTTATGCTCAAGGGGAAATTCCATTTGAGTTTGGAGCGCCCGCAAGCAATGCTCCTATCAGGGAGGCGCCTTTGGCAGCCGCAAACGCCGCAATGTACGGCGAGATGCTCGAAACAGAACCTCATATCCCGCCACCCAGCGCGTTGTTGGCTTTAACCGAGGCTCATCGAGCCGCTGCGGAGGCGATATCTCTCACCATTTCGCGTAAGTGGCTCGACAAAGCGCCGCGAGGCGACGGTCACCCGGTTGTCGTTCTGCCTGGGTTCCTGGGGTCGGACGGCTACAACGCCACATTCAGGCGCTACCTGACCAAGCTAGACTACTCCGTACATGGCTGGGGGCAGGGTCGTAATCTGGGCCCTCGCGAGGGTGTATTGGAAGCGCTGGTTGAGCGTATTGAATATCTTTCCGACCGGTATCAAGGGCCTGTGTCTTTAGTGGGACATAGTCTGGGTGGTATTTTTGCGCGCGAACTGGCTCGGGAATTACCGGATAAAACCCGCCAGGTCATCTCTCTGGGCAGTCCTTTTGGCGAGGGTCGTCTGACGGGCTCCTATCCCGCGCGATTATTCATGGCGCTGAACCCGGAAGAGGAGTTGCCATTGGAAGAGGACGAGCTGCATCTGGCACCGCCGGTACCCACGACCTCCATCTTTTCCCAGGGCGATGGCGTTGTGAACTGGCAAACCACGGTTCAGCAGGGTGGGCATGCGCAGACCCAGAATATTCGGGTTCGAGGGAGTCACTGCGGTATGACGCTGAATCCCGCAATTTGGTTCCTGGTGGCTGAACGCTTGTCGCAACCTGCAGGCAGTTGGAGCCCCTTTGAGCGTGGCAACTGGCGTTCATTGCTCTATCCAGACTCAGCCAGCGACTCCGAATAGCTCTCAAGGCACCTTAGGCCGTTTTCAACGCAAGTGTCCTCCCGTCGCGTTTAGCGTAGCGCCTTGGCGTGAAATGCGATGTGGCTTCCTATAAAGCTCGCAATAAAAAAGTAGGAATGATCATAGCCGGGTTGTCGTCTTATCGTGGCAGCGCAACCTGTGTCCACACACGTCTGCTCCAGTAACCCCGTTTTCAGTTGCTCATCTAGAAAATCATCCGCCTCGCCTTGGTCTACAAGCATGGGCAGCGCCTGCGCACCGCTGCGTATTAGTTCACAGGTGTCGTAGGCTTGCCAGCTTTCGCGGTTGTCCCCTAAATAGTGACCTAAGGCTTTTTCACCCCAGGGGCATTGAGTTGGCGCTACGATGGGCGAGAAAGCAGATACCGAACGATACTGCGCCGGGTTCTTCAGCGCGATGGTGAGCGCGCCATGTCCGCCCATGGAATGGCCCATGATAGCGCTGCGTTGTGTATCTACTGAGAAGTGCTCAGCGACAACTGCTGGCAGTTCCTGTGTGATGTAGTCATACATCTGGTAGTGGGTGTTCCAGGGGGACTGTGTGGCGTTGACGTAGAAGCCGGCCCCCAGACCAAAGTCCCAGGCGCCCTCGGCGTCATCGGGAACATCGTCACCGCGTGGACTTGTGTCAGGCGCGATGATTGCCACTCCATGCTCCGCGGCGTAGCGCTGAGCTCCCGCTTTCTGCACAAAGTTCTCGTCGGTACACGTGAGTCCAGATAGCCAATAGATAACTGGCACGGGTCCCTCATGAACAGCCGGAGGCAGGAAGACCGAAAAATTCATATCGCACTGAGTTGTGGTTGCCGCATGCGTAAAACGCAGCTGTGATCCTTCGAAGCAGCGGTTTGCTGCTATCTGCTCAATGTTCATCTTCGACCCCCTAGTTCAGTAGAGGAACTACTTTAATCGAACGCAAAGATTTGCGCAGTGCTAATGTCGTAAAGATTTGGGTGTAGGTATGATTTTGCTTTAGTCTGGCAACCAGACAACGATGAGCGGAGAGCGGACGGTATGCAAGACAGATTGGAGTCATTTGGCGGTAGTGGCCCATCCGTTTTGTTTGCCCATGCCAATGGTTATCCTCCGGGGAGCTATCGACAGTTCATTGGCCATTTGCTGCCCCATTGCCAGCTGACTGGCTATCGGCATCGACCTATGTGGGGTGATCGTCAGCCCCCTAAGCGTCTGAACTGGTCATTGTTTGCCGACGATCTGATTCACACAGTGGAATCAACGCTTGATCAACCCGTCTGGATGATGGGCCATTCCATGGGTGGCGTGGTAGCGCTTATGGCCGCCGAGCGACGCCCTGAGCTTTTTAAGGGGTTGATGCTGATCGACCCAGTGTTCATGCCAAGCAGGCGTGTGTTTGCGATGGGTGTTATGCCGTCAAAGCGTAAATCAGAAATGCCGATGATTCGGCGTGCACTAGGTCGCCCTGACCACTTTGACAGTCATGAAGACGCGTTCAGCTTCTATCGGGGTAAGCGCGCCTTTAGCCGTTTCTCCGACGAGGTGCTGTGGGATTATGTGCATGCCAGTAAGTCATCGCTGCCTGAGGGAGGCGTGCAGCTATCATTTCCTGCCGCTTGGGAGGCTGCAGTGTATGGCTCAGCGCCATGGGTGTGGCCGCGCCTTCTGCGTGTACGCCTACCGACGCTGGGATTGCGGGGTGAGCATTCTGATGTACTAACGACTGGCGCGATGCGTCGCTGGGCGCGCCTACAGCCGTCGGCTGAATTGCACCATTGCCCCGGCGGGCACTTGCTGCCCATGGAGCTTCCTGAAAAAACGGCCAGCTACGTGATCGATTTTTTACAGCGACACTCCGACTGATGTTGCACAGAATCTGGCTGGGTTTCTTTCTAGTTGCTTTTATAAGCAGTCTGGCCCAATGGCTTTGGATTGGCGACGCAGACGTTTTTCAGCGAATGGTGTCGTCGCTGTTTGAGATGGCGCGGCTCAGCGTTGAGTTGGCGATCGGACTGATTGGCTTGATGGCATTATGGTTGGGCGTAGTCGCAGTCGGTGAGGCAAGTGGTCTGATCGACAAACTTGCCAGATTGCTTTCTCCGGTTTTTACCCGGTTGATGCCGGATGTGCCGAGTGGGCACCCCGCAATATCCTCTATGACCCTGAACCTCTCTGCCAATATTCTTGGGTTGGATAATGCCGCTACGCCGTTGGGTATCAAGGCCATGCAAGACCTGCAGACACTTAACCCGACGCCCGAAGTGGCAACGAACGCACAGATCTTGTTTCTGGTATTGAATACCTCTTCTGTGACGTTGTTCCCCGTAACCATTTTGCTTTACAGGGCACAAATGGGTGCGCCCGATCCCGCAGCAGTTTTCATTCCTATTCTTATCGCAACCAGTTGTTCGACGCTGGTGGGTTTACTGGTGACAGCCTGGGTGCAGCGTATCAATCTGCGAGATTCGGTGTTACTGGGTGTGCTTGGCTTGGGTTTCGCAGCGCTACTGGCTCTCATTGGCTGGTTCTCTACGCTCACCGCTATTGAGCTGCAGCGTCAGTCCAGCTTGGTGAGTAACTTTCTGATCGTTTCGCTTATTATGCTGTTTTTGGTGGTTGCGCATCGAAGATCGGTCAATGTGTACGAGACTTTTATCGAAGGGGCAAAGCAGGGGTTTGAGACTGCCATTTCGATTATTCCCTATCTGTTGGCGATGTTGGTGGCGATCGGCGTGTTTCGCGCCAGTGGCGCACTGGATATCCTGCTGGAGGCAGCGCGTGCTGTGGTATTGTCACTGGGTGCCGATGCTCGCTGGGTTGATACGTTACCAACGGCGTTGATGAAGCCATTGTCTGGGTCAGGCGCGCGAGCCATGATGATTGATACTATGAATACGTTCGGTGTTGACTCATTTCAAGGCAGGTTGGCGGCTACCTTGCAAGGTTCCACCGAAACCACCTTTTATGTCCTGGCGGTTTACTTTGGCTCTGTCGGTATTCGGCACGCTCGCCACGCGCTAGCTTGCGGTCTGGCGGCGGACTTTGCCGGTATCATTGCTGCAATCGGCGTGGCGTACTGGTTCTATGGATAAATGGATGACCTTTCCGAAATCTGTGCACACTCAGTTACCATAAACTTTCAACCATCAGGATGAATATCACCCATGGATGACGCCCCTTTGATTGAACACAGCATGCTTGCGACTTTTGTGCTGCCAGCTTCGCGTGCATTGCGATTGCGGGGCGTTGATGCGATGGAGGTATTGGAGAGAGTCGGTATAGACCCTGCCGGGCTGGCCAGACCAGATTGGCGGCTTTCACATGATCTGTGGAATCGCTTCATGCACGAATGTGTGACGGTCACCGACGATGAAGCCTTTGGTCTTGTGGCTGCGGATCAGATGCAGCCGCAGAGTCTGCACGGTTTGGGATTAGCCTGGTTGGCTAGCGATACAGTGTACGATGGCCTTCGCCGCATGGTGCGCTTTGGCAAACTCATTAGTACCGGTGCCAACCCCCATATCGAGGAAGATGATGATCTGGTTCACGTGTTACTGGACAGAACAGTTGAAATCGACAATTTTGCCTATGCAGGTAGGGATTTTGCGATTGGTATGATCGCGCGTATGTGCCGATTAACGCTTGGAGAGTATATCGCCCCCATAGCAATCGAGTTGGAGCGTCCTACGCCAAGAGAGCCCGACCGGTGGGCGTCGATGTTGGCGTCCAAAGTAAAGTTCAATTGTGATCGTACGCGCATGACGTGGGTGCGCAGCGATATTATGGATCCCCTGGTAACAGGTGATCCAGAATTGGCGCGTGCCAACGATGAACAAACTCAGGCATACCTCGACAGCTTTATGTCGCAGGGCGTATCTCGGGACGTGGTTATCAAGATTGTAGAACGCCTACCCGACGGTCCTCCCAGTCAGGACCAGATCGCGGACGCCCTGAGCGTGAGTAATCGCACATTGCAGCGCAAACTAAAGGATGAGGGCACAAGCTTCATGGACCTGTTGCAGGACACGCGCTTGCAGCTAGCGCGTAAATACCTGCGCCAACCCAGCCGCTCAGTAGTAGAAACAGCGTATATGCTAGGCTTTTCAGAGCCGAGTACGTTCTCACGTGCATTTAAGCGCTGGACGGGGTTAGCGCCAGCAGAGTACCGCGATCACCCCGATAACGACTAGCGCACAAGTCCAGTAGTACATCCCACCCCGAAAAATGTCGCTCCCGGCCATGCTGGTGGCGCTTGTAGCCATCCTTTGTCGCATCTTCATTCGCTAAGGTAGGCCTCGTTAACTCATAAGAGGACGAGGCAATGCAGAATCCAATTACGGTTATTACAGACAAAGTCATGAGCATGGTTAAATCCATGGTGTTTCTGGCGCTACGTGTAGGTCATCGTGGTGGTGCAACCACGACGGAGATAGTGGGATTTCTGAACGATTGGGCCCCGCCCGCCAATGGCGAGTATCACGCAGGCATAGTTGAGCGGGTTTTGGAGGATTTACTGCATGATGGCAAAGTCGCACAGGCTGGCGCTCGCTGGTATCTGCGAGGAGCCCAGGCGTGATCGAAGACCCTACCAATTGTCCGGACTGCCGTTCGCCGCAAACCGCGTCGCGACGGCAGTTGTTTCACTGTTTGATGGCCGGTAACGCGCTGGGTAAAAGCTTCGAGTGGTACTCTGTACGTACACCACAAGCCTGCCCACCCCGGTCGCTGTTTGTCGTGTTCTCGGGCTTGCTAGTAGGCACCTCAATTCCTGCCGTGATACTTTGGTACCTGGGTTATTACTCAGCCATGCAGGCGCTTGGCGCAGTCGCTCTGTGCTTGCTTGCGTGCCTGTCACTCGACGTATTGCTAACGTATCGACGCTATAAAACCTGGTCCAGACATTGGGTGTGCGGTTCCTGTAGAACGACCTTTCAGTACCAACCAACACCGTCATATGACGCGAGATTAACCTTATCTTGATTTATTTGGCTGTCCAGCTGATGACTAGGCTCTATAATAGTTCTTTTGAATACAGCCAAAGGCGGTTTATCGATGGGTAAGATTCTTATTATTGCGGACTTGCAGGACAAATGCTCAGCAACGCCGCGTGGCCTGGAGTTGGCTCATAGGCTGGGGCATTCCGCAGAAGTGGTCGCCTTTACTTACGCACCGTTAAAACGCTTGAAGGTGGCCAATGCTGAGCAATCAAAGATTAAGCAGCAATTATTGGCAGAGCGTGAGCGTTCTATCAGGGAGCGTATAGATAAGTATGCCAAGGAAGGACAAAAAGTCAGCCTGAAAGTCATATGGCAAAAGGATATTCACCCCTGGATTGTTAAGCGCGCCGCCACTGGTTACTTTGCCGTGGTAAAAACAGCGCATAACACAGGCACATTGACGTACACCTCTACTGATTGGCACTTACTACGCGAGTGCGCAGCCCCCATTATGCTGGTGGCGGAGAAAAAGTGGTCGAGAACCAAGCCAGTGTTGGTGGCGCTGGATTTGAGCACCGGCAACAAAGCCAAACAGCGCCTGAATCATGCACTGATAGAGGCGGGC
Organism: Halioglobus sp.; assembly: GCA_039990395.1. GTDB lineage: Bacteria > Pseudomonadota > Gammaproteobacteria > Pseudomonadales > Halieaceae > CALINF01. The sequence continues at coordinate 1,243,249 of JBDXFZ010000146.1, read as the reverse complement.
AAGCGCTTGGCTGTAGGCTTGAATGCTGAGCTTAGGATTATATCGGCGATTGAAGTACCCACATTATTGGCAGATCTGGATTTGTTGGATCCCTTGGCTTACGTCAAAGAGCAGAAGGAGGCGATGCGTCCTCATCTGCTCGAATTGGCTGAGGCGCACGAGCTGCCCGAAAAGACATTTCGCTTTAAGCGCGGCCCTGTAGACAAGGTCATCACCTCCGATGCAGCCAAGCTCCGCGCACAAATTGTCGTGTTGGGCACAATTGGTCGGCGGGGTGTGCGCGCGCGGTTGATAGGCAATACCGCTGAAGCCGTTCTCCGCCATCTGAAGACCGACGTGCTTGCCGTAAAACCCTGAGCCGTTTCAATACCGCTTCAGTTGTCCTATGGGCCGGGATATTGCGTGAGTTTGATCAAAATTTGCGCTTTCAAAAATACTGACTACATTATTTAATGGTACGCACTCCCCGTGCGTACTAACGTCCCCTGGCCTGTGTTTCTGCCCCGAAGCATCAGGCTGTTTTGGCCCGCTATCAATCATTGATATGCGGGTTTTTTTGTTTTAAATCATATAATTACCTAATTTAATTACAGTAAATTCTATACTGAATTTCAATTATGGCGTGATTGGCCATGCAGTTGGCGCCGGCGGCCATGTGGCGTCTGTGGCTATTTCCGTATTCTCTCTTCCGTACCCAAGCGCACAGTCACAGCCGGTGTTGAGTAGCTGGCCAGGAGAGTAAAAATGCATGAGTTGGTAGCCCGAATTAGTGATCCCGAAAAGTGCTATGTCTTTGCACGCAATGCCATTCGTAAAGGCCATCCCGAATTGGCAACACAGGCCTATCGCCGTGCTGTTGATTTGCGTGCAGAGCAGCACGATGTTGCCACTGAGGCTGAGCACGCAGCTGCGCGGGCGATATTCGCCTACGAAGAGGCACTGAGCCACGCAAAAGGTAAGCGCACACGAGCAACAGGTACCTGGCAGTTGGTTAACCGTCACGGTTTGATTGCGGCAATCTCCAAGCGATTGAGTTCGCGCAGTAATGATGAGACGGCAGCAGCCCTGAAGGAGCTGGGCATGGAAGATTATAGTTTTGAGGCGGTGCGCACTTCGCACCCCGAAGCCTTCGAGCAACAGTTGGCCGCATAGGCTGCACTGCGAAGGACTGGTCCCTACTTTGGCCCGGCCTTACCAGCAGGCAAGAAACCGGGCTCTTTTTCAAGGGCGTAAATGAAGAGATGAAAACAATAGCATTGCAAAAGAGCGAGGGTGAGTCAGCAGTAACCGTTGAACTTACTGATACCGAGTTGACCGTGCTGGTAGCACTGGTGGAGCAGGGTAGAAAACGACTTCACCATGCGGGTGGCCAGCAGTCGCTGCATCAGCGCTTTGACGCAACTGCGCAAGAATTTTGTAGCTTACTGGGTCATCTGGAACTACTGGAAGCTAACGACTAATACCTGCAAGCAAGCCAATACTGCTTGTAGCATAGATCCCTACCTTTGCCTGGCCCTCGAGCCGGGCATTTTTTTGTCTGTCTTACGTTCAGCAGATTGAGCCTTCAGCTATGGCAGGTAATCTTCCTTGGGTTATTTCGGTATATTGTTAACCTGAATTGTCGAATACTAGTAAAAAGCATCCTACGGCTTGCCTTATCACTGCGAGGTACCATTGATGACCGTTAAAGGCTCACACATTCTTGACTCGCTGGCTCAATGGGCGGAGGTCAAAGCTGATCCAACTGAGTCCGTGTATGCGCTACTTTTCACCCGGTACCCAGATCTCGAGTCGCTCTTCATCATGGATACAGATGGGGGTGTCAGAGGTTCTATGCTGCAGCAGGCATTCGAGTGCATCATGGATCACTTGGGTGAAAATCAGATCGCCGCAAGCCTTGTATCCACCTCTCGCATCCTACATGACGGATATGGAGTTCCCGCAGGCCAGTTCGATGAGTTTTTTGGTGTAGTAAGGGACTCATGTCGCGCCGACTTGGCGCAGCGCTGGACAGCGTCTATGGCAGCCGAGTGGGACGAAATGCTCGATACATTCAAGGCGCTGTCGTAAGCAACTGTATGTGCAGCACGGTGGCGAGAAGTTGTCCCATTCACGTGGTTTTGGCTCGATCAATGTATCTGGCTAGTGCAAGGAAACACAAATGATGAGTAACGTGGGGGTAAAAGCATATGGGGCTTTTTGAACGATACCTTTCTGTTTGGGTTGGTCTTTGCATTATTGGCGGCGTGTTACTTGGCAACCTCATGCCAGCCTTTTTTCAAACCATCTCTACTTTGTCGTATGCGCACGTCAACCTAGTGGTGGCGGCCCTCATATGGGTAATGATTTATCCGATGATGGTGCAGATTGATTTTTCTGCTATCAAAGACGTCGGAAGACGGCCAAAAGGGCTGTTGCTCACACTGGTTATCAACTGGTTTATTAAGCCGTTCACGATGGCTGCGTTGGGCTTGCTGTTCTTCAAGATAATTTTTGCGGATTGGGTAGACCCTGCGTCCGCCTCCGAGTACATCGCTGGTATGATATTGCTGGGCGTGGCGCCGTGTACAGCCATGGTGTTTGTTTGGAGTCAGCTAACCAAAGGTGATCCCAACTATACATTGGTACAGGTGTCGGTAAATGACGTGATCATGGTGTTCGCGTTTGCACCGCTTGCCGCATTGTTGCTTGGTGTATCTGACATTATCGTGCCTTGGGAAACGCTGCTTCTGTCGGTTGCTCTATATGTGGTTCTGCCGCTCGTTGCGGGCGCAATTACACGGCGGCGATTAGAGGCAAGCCACCGTGATGGGCGGGTGGAGGCTCTGGTAAAAAGGCTTAAGCCTTGGTCAGCAATCGGATTGCTTGCCACAGTGCTTTTGCTGTTTGGCTTTCAAGCTGAAAAAATAGTTGATCAGCCTCAAGCAATTGTTCTGATCGCCATTCCATTGTTGCTGCAGACATACGGCATTTTTACCATTGCCTACATTGCCGCATATCTAATGAAACTGCCTCATAATATTGCTGCGCCAGCCTGTCTAATAGGCACCTCTAACTTCTTTGAGCTGGCCGTAGCTGTTGCTATCTCTCTATTTGGTCTGAATTCAGGCGCGGCGTTGGCTACCGTAGTGGGTGTACTCGTAGAAGTACCCGCGATGCTTTCATTGGTGGCCATAGCCAATCGTACTCGGCCTTATTTTGATCAAGAATAGAGCTGAGCAATATCGAATGAGCAGCCAATAGGGGTACAGCCCCCAACTTCTCCTTGGTGGCTGTGCTTTGACTCAGGCAGATCTGTCTATGACCTATGGCAAATGGTAGGATAAATCGCTGAATTTGTTCGATTTATGTCGCATTGCTGCGTTTGCTTCGTGTTGGCCATCAATTGTGTTGCTGCATGTTTAAGACGCCTTAGGGAATACAGGGACTCTCATGGCCAACCCGCTAAAGAAACGTCTCGCGGATCTGGATGACAATTTATTCATGCCGCGTGAATTGAGTTGGTTGAGTTTTAATGCGCGCGTATTACAGGAGGCGGCCGACCCAAGCGTGCCGGTGATTCAACGCCTGCGGTATCTGGGTATTTACTCAAATAACTTCGATGAGTTTTTTCGCGTACGGGTGGCTGAGGTGCGACGACTCATCTCGGTGTCCAGTGCAGGTAGTAAGCAGCAAGCCAAGGAGCTCCTGGCGGATATTCAGCGGCAAGTACAGCGATTGCAAAAGGACTTTGAGATAATCTACAACGCGGTGTTGGCCGACCTTCGTGCGCGCAAGATTTATATGATCAACGAAAAACAGCTCGATCCTGGCCAGGCCGAGTTCGTACAGGATTACTTTTCTACCACGGTATTACCTGAGCTCGAACCCATCCTGCTTGAACAGGTGCAGACGATTCCCGCGCTAAACGATGAGTCGCTGTATCTGGCTATCGACATTCTCTCTGACGATCAATATCGCCACGCAGTGGTCGAGGTGCCGACCGATCACCTGCCGCGATTCGTAGAGATTCCTCGTAGGAAGGGCAAGGGCGGTAAGGTTTTTATTGCGTTGGATAATATTATTCGCGCATGCCTGCCACAGGTGTTCCGTGGGGTATTACCCATCACGCGGGTGGAGGCGTTTTGCTTCAAGTTTTCGCGCGATGCTGAGTTGGAAATTGATCCGGGAATAACGCAAAGCCTTATCGCCAAGATGGAATCCAGCCTCAAGCAGCGCAAGAAGGCTGATGCGGTACGTTTTGTCTATGACAGCAAAATGCCGGAGCGGCTTCTCGCCTACCTCAGTAATCGCTTTGGGTTCGGTAAGTATGACAGCATGATTGCGGGTGGCCGATATCATAACTCCAAAGATTTCATCGGCTTCCCTAACGTCGGTCCAAAGTATCTTGAGTTTAAGCCGTTACCGCCTATTCGGATTCCTAGGCTGGATGCACCTGGTAGTATTTTTGATCGTATCCGCGAACGTGATGTGTTTCTTTACTACCCCTACAATCCGTTCGACTATGTTATCGATATGCTCAAGGCGGCGGCGCTAGATCCGCAAGTGAGTTCTATCAAGATTTGCCTGTATCGGGTGGCCAAGGATTCCCGTGTTATCGATGCCCTGGTGAACGCGGTGCAAAATGGCAAGCGCGTACTTGCGGTCGTGGAGTTAGCTGCGCGTTTTGATGAAGCTGCCAACATCGACTGGGCGCAACGACTGACCGAGAATGGGATACAAGTTATTTTTGGTATTCCCGGACTCAAAGTGCACAGCAAGCTCTTACTCATAGAGCGATTGGAGCGCAATGGCGTGCGTTTCTACAGTCATATTGGAACAGGTAACTTCAATGAGAAAACGGCCAGACTCTATACCGATTTCACGCTGATTACCCGCGATCAGAATGTGGGTAAAGACGTACACGGGGTGTTCGACTTTCTTCAGTACAACTATAAGCGCCCCAGCTATCGCTTGCTGCTGGTATCGCCGCATACGACGCGTCCTGCATTGATGGAAATGATCGAGCAGGAGATCGCGAATGCGAAGGCGGGCTACCGTGCAGAAATGACGCTCAAATGTAACAACTTGGTGGATAAGCAACTTGTTATGAAACTTTACGAGGCAAGTGATGCTGGCGTGCAGATTCACCTGATCGTGCGCGGAATGTGCTCTTTGCTGCCAGGCGTGAAGGGAATATCAGAGAATATTCAGGCGATCAGCATAGTCGATCGATATCTTGAACATCCGCGTGTGTATGTATTTTATAATCGAGGGGAGCCAAGGTATTTTATTGGTTCTGCGGATCTTATGACGCGCAACCTGGATTATCGTGTAGAGGTAATCTGTCCTATTTTCGATCAACACGCTCAGACGATGATCCAGGACATCCTTGATCAGCAATGGCATGACAATGTAAAAGCACGCGTGCTGGATCAGAACCAAACCAATGATATGGTGCAGCCCCGGCATAAAGGCGCGCGTATACGCTCTCAGGAGACGATACATCGTTACCTCGAGACAGGTAAGCTACCACGCTATCCGAAGTCGCGGATGACAGAACCAGCACGACGCAGGCGCCGCAAGCGCAGATAGGGCGAAGACGCGTGGCGAGATACTACAAACTTACCCGGCTTGATTCTCAAGCTCTTTCTCAACAGGGAGTACTGTAATGGCTGGAACCAGCCTGCTTGTTCTGCTCGATGATATAGCAGCGATCCTCGATGACGTTTCGCTCATGACCAAAGTGGCGGCCAAAAAGACGGCAGGCGTATTGGGTGATGACCTGGCACTTAATGCGGAGCAGGTGTCGGGTATTAAAGCCGACCGTGAGCTGCCCGTGGTCTGGGCAGTAGCCAAAGGCTCGTTTCGCAACAAGCTCATACTGGTTCCCGCGGCGCTGGGCATCTCGGCAGTGGCCGACTGGCTGATCCTACCTCTATTGATGTTGGGTGGGCTGTATCTTTGCTATGAAGGCTTTGAGAAAATCACTCACAAACTCTTCCACTCACCCGAAGAAGATGCACAGCACCATGACGAGCTTGTAAAACAGCTTGCCGACCCCGCACTCGATCCACTGGATTTTGAGAAGGGCAAAATCTCTGGCGCTATACGTACCGATTTCATTCTCTCGGCTGAGATTATCGTGATTACCCTGGGTGTAGTAGCAGAGTCCACCTTTGCGACACAGGTGGCGGTAGTGTCGGGAATAGCTATTGCGATGACGATAGGGGTATATGGCCTCGTTGCAGGCATCGTAAAGCTCGACGACGCCGGTTTGTATCTCATTGCAAAGCAGGGTGGCAGTGTATGGCGCCGCATGCAGCGATGGTGGGGTGCCCGTTTACTGGCGTTTGCGCCTTGGCTGATGAAGGCACTCGCCGTGATTGGTACTGCCGCTATGTTTATGGTGGGTGGCGGCATATTGGTGCACGGCCTGGCGCCAGTAGAGTCACTGGTGCACCATGCAGCTCAGTGGGCGCAGATGCTGCCGGGCGTTGGCGCTATTATGGCTGCGCTGACACCCACGGTGCTGGGTGCTCTGTTTGGCGTTATTGCGGGCGGCGTAGCGCTGTTGGTCGTGTCGATATTTAGTCGTCTGAAATCTCACTGGAGCGTGCAGCACTAGACCAGCTTTGTACGCGACTCTACAAACATCCCTTGAGGCAGCCAAGAAAAACTTTAGCGATGTGCCCGAAGTGGCGTAGCGCTTTGGTTGAGGCTTATGACCCCACCGTGCGGTTTGTTCTGGTCTGTCTGTTGGTGAGTATCAGAACCGATAGATGAAGTGCTAACGAGACCAAGCCCAGAGGAGTAACCGGTTACGCCCTAACTTCAGGCTGATGAGCGAGCAGCGTGGGGCAGGGCGCCCCACGTGAATCTATATAAGCTAGTGCTGGCTTTCAGGTGTGGTAACGCGCAGACCTTCGAGCTCATCTGACATAGTAATCTGGCAGGATAGGCGAGAATTGGGGTGTACATCTGCTGCAAACTGCAGCATCTGTGTTTCCATGTCATCAGGCTCCCCCACTTTATCCATGAAGCTTGCATCCACATACACGTGACAAGTTGCACATGCACAGCCACCACCACAGTCCGCGTCGATGCCGGGGATTTCATTGTTCATCGCGTTTTCCATGATAGTGTCGCCATTGGTGGCGTCTACTTCGCGCTCGGTACCTGCATGGTCAATAAATGTAATCGTCGGCATGTGGGTTCTCTTATAGTGGGTCGATAGTCTGTGTGATTTGAGTGTCCCGGCAGTGCAAAGTGGCACTTACCGAGGATTCAGCGAAAGATGATAACAAAGCCTGCACCCCGAGGCATACCCCCTGCTCTATTTCAGGAGGGAGCCTAGAATCCCTCGAAACAGCTTCCGTCCCAGGGAGCTACCGGCAGCGGAACCCAGACTGCGCGCCATGCTCTTGATAAACGCCTCACTGTTGCTTTGACGTGACCTGGAGGCAGGCTTCTTGCCAGTGCTCTTGAGTTCGCGTTCGGCCAGCACTGCCTCCTCCTGCTCCTTTAATTTGGCTGCTGTGCGCTCCAGTAAAATCTCATGCGCAGACCGCGGATCCTGCGCTTTTGCGTACAGGCGCATATTTGGGTCTCGGTCTCTCACCAGCTGACGCTCGGCCATCGTAGCCTTGCCCATTCGCGACTGGGGAGGGCGGACGAGTGTTCTCTGAACGATTGATGGAATACCTTTTTCCTGCAATGTTGATACCAGCGCCTCGCCAACGCCCAATTCGCTAATGGCAGTGACCGTGTCCAAATCGGGGTTTGCGCGAAACGATTGTGCGGCCACCTTAACGGCCTTCTGCTCTTTGGGTGTGTAGGCACGCAGGGCGTGCTGGATGCGATTGCCCAATTGTCCCAGCACTGAATCGGGAATATCGGAGGGACTCTGACTGATAAAGTACACGCCCACCCCTTTGGAGCGAATCAATCTGACAACCTGCTCGATCTTTTCCAGTAAGGCCTTGGGGGCGTCTCGGAATAGCAGGTGGGCTTCGTCGAAGAAAAAGACGAGAACAGGCTTATCGGGATCGCCAAGTTCAGGTAAGTTTTCGAACATCTCCGACAGTAACCACAGCAGGAAGGTTGAATATACTCTTGGGCTGCGAATGAGTGTGTCGGCAGCCAGAATGTTGATAACGCCTCTGCCGTCACGCTCGGTTTGCATGAAGTCTTCTAGCTGCAACGCGGGTTCGCCAAAGAAATGTTTGCCCCCTTCACGCTCCAACATCAGCAGGCGCCTCAAAATGGCGTTGATAGAAGCCTTGGATACGCCAAAGCCCGAGCCGAGCTGCTTCGAATTATTACCCAGATACTCTAGTGTAGTTCGCAGATCCGCCAGATCGACCAGTAGCATGCCCTCATCGTCAGCGAACTGAAATACCAGCGTAACCACGCTCTCTTGTGTCTCATTCAGGTCAAGCATACGTGAGATCATCTGTGGCCCCATCTCCGAGATGGTAGAGCGCACAGGCGTACCTTTCTTGCCAAAAAGATCCCAGAACGACACTGGATAACCCCGTTGGCTATAATTACTTATGCCGATTTTCTGTACCCGCTCGTCGATTTTTGGGTGGGGTTTGCCCGCCTGACTCATGCCAGAGATATCACCCTTAATGTCGGCCATGAATACGGGGACGCCGATATCGGAAAATCCCTCGGCCAGGCACTGCAACGTAACTGTCTTGCCTGTGCCGGTAGCGCCTGCGATGAGACCGTGTCGATTGGCATAGCGAGTGTTGAGGAAAACCTGGCCGGCTGAGCTGCCGCCAATGAGAATGTTGTTGTCCATAGAAAATCTTGCTCGTCTCGATGAATAGAAGTTAAGGCGTATAGAGTAGGGCCTTATGGACTTGCTGACCAGCGTTCGCAGCTAGGTTATGCTTAAGGCCCCCAGTTCTGTGTCAATATCAAAGGAAGAGTCCGCTATGAATCCAGAGTCATCCTACCCTGAACCGCAGGTAAGTGTTAACGGCAATAACCAGCAGATCGATCAACGTATCTTCGACCTGTATGACGAGTATTGCCACGGTGAAATGGACCGTCGTGAGTTCCTGCGACGAGCCTCTGTCATTACTGTCGCAGGCGTATCTGCGTTATCCATGGCACAGGCCCTGTTGCCACGCTATGCAGAGGCAGCGATAGTGTCATTCAATGATGATCGGATCAAAGCACGGTATGTAGAGTATCCCTCGCCGGGTGGTAATTCGGGCGAAATGCGCGGCTATTTGGTGCAACCAGCAGGAGAGGGTCCTTGGCCCGCCGTTTTAGTGGTGCATGAGAATCGCGGATTGAATCCCTATGTCGAAGATGTGGCTCGTCGCTGCGCGCTTGAAGGTTTTATTGCGCTCGCGCCCGACGGTCTCTACCCCGCTGGAGGCTATCCCGGCAACGACGATGAAGGACGCACGCTACAACGTGGACTGGATCAGGCCAAGCTGAAACAGGACATGCTCAATAGCGCGCAGTATCTAAAGAATCTCGATCAAAGTACGGGAGCTTTAGGTGCTACCGGATTCTGTTGGGGTGGTGGAGTCGTGAACTTCTTGGCAGTGAACATGGGGGAGAATATTCGAGCAGTCGTGCCTTACTACGGCGCCTCGGTGCCAGCTGAGGATGTTTCTTCTATCAGTGCCGCGGTGATGGTGCAATCCGCCGAGCAGGACCCGCGTATTAATGCGCTATGGCCCGACTTTGAGGCGGCCTTGAAAGCCAACGATGTAGAGTATCAGCGCTTTCTATATCCAGACACACAGCACGGGTTTCACAATAACTCGACGCCGCGCTATAACGAAGCAGCCGCAGAACTATCCTGGCAGCGAACGCTGGCGTTTTTTCAAGAACAACTGACAAGCTGAGCTGTGATGATTACCCTGGTTGAGGAGCGCTAGAATGCGGTGGAAGAGCGGCAGACGAAGCAGCAATGTAGATGATAGACGCGGAGAATCTGCGGGCTACACCAGCGCCGGCGCCGCACCTGCGCTGCTGCGGTTTCTGCCAGCGCTGATTCGTACCAAGATCGGTCGTACGTTTCTGATTGTAGGTGTGGTGGTAGTGTTTGGCAGCCGACTCTTGGGTATCGATCTGCTGCCGTTGCTGCTGGGTGGGTCGGTGGCCACCGCGCCTGCACAGTACACTCCCACAGAGCAGGATCAGCAGCTGGCGGATTTTACGGCCGTTATTCTTGCTGACACAGAAGACACCTGGAATACGATCTTCGCTGAACAGGGGCTGAGATATGTAGAGCCAACTCTGGTGCTGTTTTCGGGGCGCGTGAATTCGGCGTGCGGTCAGGCGTCGTCGGCTGTGGGACCATTTTATTGCCCAGGTGATCAGCAGTTGTATATCGACCTGAGCTTTTTTTCGGATCTCGCCAATCGTCACGGCGCTCCTGGTGATTTTGCGCAGGCCTACGTTGTTGCTCATGAGATCGGGCATCACGTACAAACTCTGTTGGGAATCAGCCAGAAAGTGCGCGCTGCGGGTCAAGGACGCAGTGAAGCGGAGGTGAATGCGCTATCTGTACGGCAGGAATTGCAGGCAGATTGCTTCGCCGGGTTGTGGGGGCATGCAGCCAAGGTCGACAGAGACTTGTTAGACGAGGGTGATCTGGAGGAGGCGCTGCAAGCAGCCTCTGCGATTGGCGATGATCGACTGCAGAAGGAGGCGGGGAGGCGCGTTGTGCCAGACAGCTTTACTCATGGCACATCACAACAGCGCGTTGCCTGGTTTAAGCGTGGTTTTGAGTCCGGCGATTTTGCCGCCTGTGACACCTTCGCCGTTGGCGCAGGTGGGTGAGTTAAGCGGTGATCAGTGGTGTGCTCCCCAAATGATCACCCGCTGCGTCGCGCCTTAAGGCCCTAGGAACGAGCTTTTGGTTTTGCTTTCGATTTCGTCTTAGGTTTTACCTTGGCAGAGACACGGGCCTTTAGTTTGGGCTTTGGAGTTGCTTTGGCCTTGGGTTTAGCCTTTGGCTTTGCTTTGGGCTTTGCTTTGCTTTTGGCAGGCTTAGCTGCAGCTGTTTTTACCTTGGCTTTGGTTTTTGCCTTTACCGCTGCTTTGGGTTTCTTACTGGATTTGGCTGGTGACTTAGTCTTAGCTTTAGTCACTGCTGCGCCTTTTCCTTTGGCTTTTGCAGGCGTTTTGCGTTTTGGTGCGCCTACTTTCTGCCTCGTTTTAGCTCGCAATCCAGCAACTTCTTCAAGTTCCTGCAAGGCATCTTCCAGATAATCGATGAAGCGCTGTATTTGTGGCAAAGAGCGCCTGCAGGCGATGATTCCGAAGTCTATTTTGTCGGCATAAGTGACTAGCGTTATGTTCATTGAGAAACCGTCGAACACAATTGACGCAGGGTATATCCCGTCAAGGCGCGCGCCGTTCCAATACAGTGTATCGCGTGGACCGGGTACGTTTGATATCACCGTACTTACAGCGGGGTACTTGTCGGCAAGCCCCAGTACGTTGGTGAGAATCGCAGGCATCTGAGTAAGCTGCATGAAGATATTGGCCTCGCGAGAACTCAAGCTCGCTATCAGCTCCTTGCCGGCAGACATGGAACGCTGAATAGTGCGCAGCCGGGTTTCCGGGTCGCCTATGTTGGTTGCTAAGTCTGCAGTAATGAAACCTACCGCGTTAGCAGATTCCAGATCACCTTCAGAGCGCAGCGATACTGGAGCCATAGCTTTCAGTGAGTCTCTAGGTAACTCATCACGAGATCGCAGGTAGCGGATAAGTGCGCCTGAACACATAGCCAGCACAATATCGTTGAAGGTACCGTCCAGCGCTTTGCACACAGCTTTCACACGTGCGAAGTCCCAAGACTGGGCCACGAAACGTCTTGCTCCCGACACGCGGGTATTGATCGAAGTTTTGGGGACGTTGTGCCAGGGCACTGCGAGATTACCGCTGCGTCCGAAGAAGGCTCCGCCAAATCGGCGCATTGCACCCAGAATATTGGCGGTCGAATCGTATTGTTGTTTCAGTGCTTCGGCTACCGCTTTGAGTTCCCGCTCTTTGGGCTGCCTGACCGGCCGAGGCATTCCACCGTAGCGCGCTTCCTTGTAGGTGTTGTAGGCTTCCAGGGAATAGGGCGAGTACTCGATGCGTTCATCGGGGTCACGTGAGCACATGCCCTCAGTAATGTGCATAGCGCCGACACCATCAATGGCGGCATGATGAATCTTGTTATATACAGCAAACTGTCGGTTCTGCAGGCCTTCAATTAGGTGCAGCTCCCACAGAGGCCTGTTTCTATCTAGCAATGTGCCATGAAGCCTTGAGGCCAGCGCAAACAGCTCGCGATAGCGACCTGGTTTGGGTAGCGCGGAATGCCTGACATGGTATTCCATATCGATATTTTGATCGGTCTCCCAGAACACACCGCTGGGGCGAGTCACAAGATACTCTCCAAACGGCTTGCGAAAATCTTGAGCATTACTTAGAACATCGCCCAGATAGTTCATGAACTCGTGCTCATCAACCCCGTCTGGAAGCGTGAACAAATTGATGCCACCCACATGCATAGGTGTTTCGCGCTTTTCCGCAAGCAGAAAGCCCGCATCCGCCAGATCAACTCTTCGCATAATATTTTCCGACTCTACCGTGTTGGGCGTGAGATAGTTTGTCACGCATTGTCATTTGCCAGGCTCTGTATCGCGTTGGCACTAGTACACCCTTTATAGACAGAAACGGCCGATTTTGAAAGGCTTGGCAGTATTTACTCGTCAGATCAATGTCATCGCGTCAGAGTGGAGCGCGCGAGTAGCGGATTTAACGCATGACGTACCGGAGTTTTCTTTTTACACTGCTAATCCAGTTGCGCGCAGCCGCGCAGCTTTATCTTGGTATTCATGCCACGATAGAAGAGCACATAGTCAAACAGGGGAAGATGAATGAAGCGCATGGTAGCTGTTTTAGCCGCGACTCTGGGTGTATCCGGAGTCCTTGCCAACGAACCTATACGGTCCGAGCATGCTCAAAAAACACTGGAGATTTATCGCACGATCGTTGAGGTGGATACATCAAAAGCCATGGGCAACACGCCCAAGGTGGCACGTTATCTTGCCGATGAGTTGATAGGGGCTGGTTTTCCCAAGGAAGACATTGAAATTGTTCGCAAAGACAGCTTCGGGGGATTGATCGCGCGCTATCGAGGTGACGGTAGTTCCTCCAAGAAACCCATCTTGCTATTGGGTCATCTTGACGTTGTAGAAGCCCTTGCTGCGGACTGGGAGCGACCGCCGTTCGAACTCACGCAAGACGATGTAAACTTCTATGCGCGCGGTACGATCGATAATAAATTTGGCGTCGCGCAACTCACATCGACGTTCATCCGCCTAAAGAAAGCGGGGTGGATGCCCAACAGAGATCTGATCTTGGTGTTTTCGGGCGATGAAGAGAGCGGAATGACCACGACCAAGCTGTTAGCGTATGAGCGACCCGACCTGGCGGAGGCTGAATTTGCCTTGAACTCAGATGCAGGGGGCGGTGATCTGGACTCAAATGGCAAGGCGATTGTCTATGGAATACAGGCCGCCGAAAAAACTTATGCCACATGGGAAGTCACCGTTCGAAATCCGGGTGGGCATAGTTCAAGACCTCGCGAAGATAACGCTATCTATGATCTGGCCGAAGCCATCAAGCAAATTCAAGCATACAAGTTCCCCGTTCAATGGAGTGAGATGACGCTGGCCTATTTTCAGGAAACGGGAGAACAACTTGGCGGAGAGCTAGGTGATTCAATGATAGCGTTTGCTTACGACCCTCGCGATGAAGTGGCGGCGGCAAGATTGGCGAAAGAGTCCTCCTATATTGGGACTACACGTACGACCTGTGTAGTGACCATGCTCAAGGCAGGCCATGCGGAAAATGCCTTGCCGCAGTCAGCCACGGCAACCGTTAACTGTCGTATTTTCCCGGGCACAAGCGTCGCAGATGTACAAGGCACGCTGGCAGAGGTTGTTGCCAATGAAGATGTCGAGTTCGAACTGTTGGGTGAACCCACCGAGAGCCCGGTGTCGGAGCTGCGCAGTGATGTGGTGGCGGCGGTAGAAAAAGCGGTTCATGCGCGCTACCCGGATGTAAAGCTCATCGCTTACATGGAATCCGGGGGTACCGACGGCATGCACTTTCGCAACGCAGGTATTCCTACCTGGGCTGTGAGCGGTGTATTTATGAACCCGGATGAGATGTATGCGCACGGTTTGAACGAGCGCGTGCCGATCAAGGCATTTTATGATGGGTTGGATCACTGGACGATTATTCTGAAGACGTTGGCAAGCAATAAATAGTCAATGAATCGCGAGCCGGCTCCAGCTAGAGCTAAAGTTAGAGCCGGGTGAACTTTAGAATCGTTTTTTAGGCACCGAAATAGATCTCCGATAAGGAACCTGTCGCCTTTTCAATCACGATGAAAAGTAGACAGATGGTTGTGCTGCCCGCTGCCGGCGATGATGGATACGTCTTTCATCAGCTGGCCTTAGCCGGGAGTAACCCATGATTCTGACCCTACCACCCCACATTCGCGCGAGACAGTCAGAGTACCGGATAATTGGTCGGTTACTGCAGAAGCAACAGCGGCCAGGAGCGCTCGACCTGCGCAGGCGCGCTGATCGCGTCATCGGACTGGGCGTTACGATAGTGGCTGTCGCTGTGCTCGGTAGCGTTTTACAGGAATTAATGTGGGCCGTTTTGGCTGGTGGGTCTGTCATCGCCTTAGGCGTTCGATAACGGTTCCGCAGTGGCTGACTTGACCTCACAAGGCCAACGATAGACTCTGGGCCTAATTGGTGAAGCTTAAGCCTGAAGAAAACAACATGAACAAGCCTGAAAAGCGGTGTTATGAATGACGTGGTGATTGCCCCCTCGCTGGTGCAGCTTTCGATTGCGCTAGTGCCAGTCGCGCTCACGCTGGTAATCATGTGGCGCTGGTCTATGGATGTGGGCAACGCACTGTATGCGCTCGGGCGCATGCTGATTCAATTGCTACTGATCGGCTATGTCCTGGCATGGATATTCGGCGCTAAGACGGGTTGGCTTATCCTACTCGTGCTACTGATCATGGCCGTAACATCAAGCTGGATCGCGCTGCGTACCGCCCCAGGTGAACGGCTGCCGCTGTTCGGCGCTGCATTTACAGGTATTTTTCTGGGCGGTGGTTTTGTGTTGGCGTTGATCACGTTTGCGGTGCTGGAATTGAGTCCATGGTATCTGCCGAATTACATGATCCCCTTGGCGGGCATGGCGTTTGCCAATGCGATGACCGCTGTCAGCCTGGCGGTTGAACGACTGTATGCCGAGCTCAATCACGGCGAATCCTGGCAGCGTGCTCGAACCACTGCATTTCAAGCAGCGATGATTCCTGTGGTGAATTCTCTATTTGCAGTGGGGTTGGTCTCGCTACCGGGCATGATGACAGGGCAGATTCTTTCGGGCGTATCACCCTCAATTGCGGCGCGCTATCAAATCATGGTGATGTGCATGATCTTTGCGGCATCAGGTATAGCGACGGCAATCTTTTTGACGCTCTGCAAGGAGAGGAAAGCCAAGGAAGCCACTCACTAGCGATGAACCAGTTATTCAGCGCAGCACGATGGCCGGCTAACCAGGTCTAGCGGGCCGTCTCTTGGGCAATATCGTTCTCCCATTGCTGCTCGTCACCCAGGGATGAGGCATGATCTTCCCCCTCAGGCGTCATTCCAGGGTAATGCTCGCGGAAGACTGCGTACATCTCCTCGATAGGTATGTCCACGAACTCACCGCGATCGCGCACATACTCCATGTGTTTATTACCCGCCTGATCAAACTCGTGATACAGACTGTCGTCGAGCCCGTTAAACTCCAATGGTTTAAGGCCGAACTTTTCGCAAAGCTCGATGTTGAACGCTGGCGTCGCTTTCACCCACTTGTCATTGAGATAGATCGATGTGTAGCCGTGAAAGTAGAACAGGTCCGTCTTCATTGTGTCGCGCATGCGTTGAGTCGATAGATGATTGCGCACATCAGCAAAGCCCAGGCGTGCCGGTATTCCGGCGTGTCGACACAACGCCGCTAGCAGTGCAGCCTTGGGTACGCACCAGCCGTTGCGTGACGCCAGCACAGTGCTTGCGCTGAGACCTTCTGGCGACAAGTCAAGGGAGTAGGGGTTGTAGCGGATGGCGTCCCGTACCCAATAGTAGAGTGTCAGCGCGTTGTCAGTAGGGCTCGCGCTGGGGTCGATGAGCGCTTCAGTCTGAGCAATCACTTCAGGGTGATCGCTATTTACCGTAAGACTGGGATGCAGGTAGGGGGTGAGATCTTCGCTCATGCGTAACAGGCGCCTGTTTGGGAGTCTTGGTCGAGTCAGTATATCCGGCTCTTCGACACAAGAACAACGCGTCAGCACTGGCTGAAACTTGCTCCTGATCTATACTTGGAAGAGATGGAAAAAAGGTTTGGCGCCAGTCGAGCCATTGATTTGTATTCTGGTAATTATACGTTGGCTGTTTGAGGTTGTTAGAGCTTGAAAAGAATTAGTCTGGGACTAATGGTCGTTGCGTTGTGGCTGATGGTTGCGCGCGCCGGTGCTGATGTCTGGTCGATAGATGTCGAGGGCGCTATCGGCCCTGCCACGGCAGATCATCTTACGCGAGGCTTACAGGAGGCGAGCGAGGCAAATGCCGAGCTAGTGCTTCTGCGCATCGATACGCCGGGCGGCTTGGATCTTTCAATGCGAGAAATGATCAAGGACGTTCTCGCATCGGATGTGCCGGTTGTGGGCTTCGTCGCGCCAAGTGGCGCCAGAGCGGCCAGCGCTGGCACCTACTTACTCTATGCGACCCATGTTGCCGCAATGGCGCCAGGCACAAATTTGGGCGCGGCAACGCCGGTACAGATCGGTACACCTCGACTGCCCTCATTACCCAAACCAGAGGGGGGCAGAGGCGAACCCAACGCTGGGGGTGAACCGCCAGCTGAACCTGCGACCGCAATGGAGCGAAAAATCGTTAATGATGCGGTGGCGTATATTCAAAGTCTGGCGCAGCTGCGCGAGCGCAATGCGCAGTGGGCGGAGAAAGCAGTCAGGCAGGGTGCCAGCCTGTCAGCGGAGGACGCGCTCGCAGCCGGCGTGATTGACCTGGTGGCGGATTCAACCCCAGCGCTGCTTAGTCGCTTGCACGGCCGCACGGTAGTAGTAAAGGGTGCGGAGCTTACGCTTCATACGGAGGGACTCGCGATCCAGCGCTATGAGGTAGATTGGCGCAGTGAATTTCTGAGTATTATTACAAACCCGAACGTGGCCTATATTCTGATGCTTGTGGGTGTCTATGGCCTCATTATTGAATTCTATAACCCTGGCATTGGTGTGCCGGGCGTATTAGGGGCGGTCTGCTTGCTGTTAGCGATGTACGCGTTTCAGGTGTTACCGATTAGCTATGCAGGCTTGGGGTTGATCCTACTGGGGTTGGCCTTGATGACGGCAGAAGCGTTCGCGCCGAGCTTTGGCATACTTGGCCTGGGCGGTATAGCCGCCTTTATCGTAGGATCAGTTATGCTTATGGATACCCAGCTGCCTGCTTATCAGATTGCGTTGCCAATGATACTGGCGCTGGCAGTATTTAGTGCGGGATTATTGGCCGTGGCACTGGGGCTATTGGTGCGTGCTCGCAAGCAAGCGGTTGTTACTGGCGTGGCTCATCTTGTGGGAGCCATCGCTCCGGTAGAAGCACTAGCCGATGGTGTAGTCTGGGTACGGCTGGACGGTGAACTTTGGGAAGCGCGCAGTGATGATGTGCTTGCCGAGGCAGATTCTGTGATCGTTGAAGCGGTAGATGAGCTGACGCTGCAGGTGAAAAAGCAGAGCTAGTTGTAAGTGGTAGTTTAGCGGAGAGCAATATGGAAATTTTCAGCGGCGTCATTCTATTTTTGGTGGTGGGCTTGTTGGCCTCAACGTTTCGCGTGTTGCGCGAATACGAGCGCGGCGTCATTTTCATGTTGGGTCGATTTTATAAGGTCAAAGGCCCAGGACTGATCATTGTGATCCCCGTTCTGCAACAGATGGTGCGTGTCGACCTGCGTACTGTCGTGATGGATGTGCCAACCCAGGATGTGATTTCGCGCGATAATGTATCCGTGCAAGTTAATGCGGTGCTCTATTTCAGAGTGCTGGATCCGGAGCGGGCGATCATTCAGGTGGAAAACTTCCTGGAGGCAACCAGTCAACTCTCTCAAACCACATTGCGTAGCGTTCTGGGTCAACACGACCTGGATGATATGCTTGCCGAGCGCGAAAAGCTCAATGCAGACATACAGGTTATTCTCGACAAGCAGACCGCAGCATGGGGCATCAAGGTAGCCAACGTTGAGATAAAGCACGTCGACCTCAATGAAACGATGGTTCGCGCGCTGGCCAAGCAGGCCGAGGCGGAACGAGAACGCCGAGCAAAAGTGATTCACGCGCTGGGTGAAGCAGAGGCGGCAGAAAAGCTGGCGCAGGCTGCGCATGTGCTGGCTGAGCAAGACCAGGCGATACAGCTACGTTATATGCAAACACTGGTGGAGATCGCGGGAGATAAAAGCTCTACGATTGTATTCCCACTCCCCATCGATTTACTGGAAAAGCTCAAATCTTGAACGCAGGTCAGATCAAGGAAGTGAAAGCAGGGTTGGTGCGAGCCAGTTTGCCAATTTTTTAATCAACACAGGATGATCAACGATGGATATTCTTGCCTTGGGAGCGAAGCTTCTTAGCGAAAAACTGGGTGTTGCGATAGACCCTCAAACCATGCAGAGCGCGCTGTCGTCTTTATTGGGCGATGGCCAGGGAAATCTCGATCTAGCGGGGCTGGCGAGCAAAATGGCCGCCAATGGGGACTTGGGCTCAGTGGTGAGTTCCTGGTTGGGCGATGGTGGTAATAGCCCCATCTCGGCAGAAGGCGTTATGAGCTTGCTGGGCGATAGCAAGGTTTCAGAGTTTGCCGGCGCTGTAGGCACTGATGCAGGCAGCGCAGCATCGGGTCTGGCCGAGGTGCTACCGGAGCTTATGGATAATGCCAGCAGCGGTGGCAACTTATTGGATGCAGCGGGCGGACTTGACGGCTTGATGGGGGCTGCCAAGTCTTTCCTGTCTTAGCATGAGCGGTTACTGAATGAGCCAGTAGCCAACGCCGGTTCCTATCGACATGAGTAAAAAGCTGCTCAGGCAAGCCGCCTGAGCAGCGATTAGTCCTTTTGCGTTGCCGCTGTGCGCTTCGAGTAGTCGCCAGGTTGAGAATGCGGCCGGAACAACGCCGAGTAATCCCCACAACATGCCACTTGCTCCAGCGTAGTGCTCGGCTGCCAGTATCAGCCAAAGGTAGGCTGTCACGATTATCATCACGTAAACAAACGCTGCCGCGGGTAGTCCAAGCCCCACTACCAGATTCTTTTTCCCGGCGGCTTTATCGGCCGCATAATCGGGAAACTGGTTGATCCACAGGAAAGCCGCCACCAGTAACCCTAGAACCATCGACGCGTGTATCAGGGGCGTACTGAGATAGCTTGTTTGAACCAGGTAAGTGCCACATACAATGAAGGGTCCGTAGGCAAGTGCTACCGCAAGCTCTCCCAGGCCGCGATAAGACAGGCGCACAGAGCCGCCATGGTAGTACCACGCTAATGCCATGCCAAGAATACCGAAGCTCAATACGCGCGAGTCGCGCAAGGTTGCGATGACAAGCCCGATAGCGATCGCACCCATAAAAAACACAGTGGCGATAGCCCAGGTTTGATTCCGGCTCAGTAAGCCATCGATCAAGACTCGCTTGCCGCCAGAAAAGGGGCTGCGCTGCTCCGGTGTGATGGCCTGGTCCGTGCCACTGTCGAAATCCACGATCTCACCTGACGCGTTCTTGCCTACTTCAACGCAGAATATCCCGAGGATGGTCAGCATGAGCCACGGAACATTGAGGCCTGTATCCCTCGCTGCGAAGCAAGCGGCCATGAAAATACCGGCGAAGGATGCCAGCGAAATCTTGGGGTCGGCCAGGCGAAAAAACCCCTGTAAAAATAGTGAGTTAGATGCCATTGTTAACCCGCGTGTACGCTTAGCTCTGGTTCGGGTGTGAAGTAGGCGATTTCCATCGGCAGCCCTTTAGGATCTACTGTTGGTTTCGGTGGTAACGTATTGATATTAATGCTTTTTGCGACTATCGCCACTACCATTGCATCGACAATATCATCGCGTGCTACTGCGCTACGTGGGTACGCCTGCAAGCTGTCCTCGACACAGCAACGGGCCTTGCTCAGGTGCGGCTCTAACAGGCGGATTCGGGTCTCAAAACCCTCGTCAGTTTTTTTACTGGCCAGCACAGCCTGTTTATCATTCAGTGCCCAGAAGCACACCTCCGGGTGTACCTCCCGTATAAGTTTGCGTGCCTTGGGGTTACTGAGCATCAGCTCATCAACCTCGCGAATCTTGCTGCCAATGTTGTAGGACTGTTTACTCAGTCCTTTCCCGGAGAGTTCACGATTGAGGGCATTGGCGGCGGGATAATCCTGTGCATACAACGCAGGGCGCAATGGAGCATTAAATACACTGGAGGCGCGCCCGCGTCCCAGCACCTGCCGCGCTGCCACATCACACCCGCGCGGAGCTGGCCCACTGTCGTGCAGGCCAATAGGTATATCGATGCAAATTGCATCGCTTGTATTGGCACGTTCCACGATGTCTGCGACGCTAGCGACAATTGCGCACTCGACTGCCTCGCCCTCGAGGCAGACGTAGAACCAGCCGCGTTTACAACCATCGAGGCCGAAGGCTCTCACGCGAGGTCCTTATCGGGTTTCTCTCCGCCATGCTTTGCGTCTGATAATTGCTCTGTACGTTCACCACCAGTCGATTCATCGCTACCAAACCACTGCGTGATCTTCAGAGCTGCTTTGTCCCTGACATCGTCGTTGATATAGGTGGCTACTGCGGCCAATGCCAGTGCTAGAACGCCCAAATCATCGGCGTAGCCAATGGCCGGGGTCAGGTCTACGATGGCGTCCAGTGGTGAAATAAAGTAACCCAATGATGCGACTATGGTGGCCTTGGCCCATGCGGGTGCTTCTTCTTCCTGTCCTGCGTAGTAAAGCAGCAATGCCTTTTCTACAACCTCTCTACCGGCCGTTTTAGCGAACTGCTTCAGTTTCTGCCAGAAGTTCGCCTCTGTATACGCGTGTTCGTAGTCCTCTATCTCACTCATGCCGGCTTCCGCAGAGACGACGCCATAGCGCCCAGAACAATGAATATGGCAACAACACCAGGCATGAAGCCAAAAAATACGATTACATCGTGAACACTGGAGTCGGCACTGGGCATCGTGCCGCGCGCATCGAAGATGCCGCCATACCCGCTGGCGAGAATATTGGAGTATCCAACCACGATCATTCCGAACCGAATGAGTTTCTCTGCTTTCTCGTTGGGCTGTACCAATGAGTACGACAGTGCAACAACCAACATCAGTACGCCGTTAGCAAAGCCTTCGATATGCGCCAGCCGCCAAGCATTTGCCTGTGAAACTGCAACTGTAGGATCACCCAGCGCATTACCCCAAAAGTATCCGGCCACCATGCCGAGTCCTAGTATGACGACCGCATGGAATGCCAGCTGACGAGCCTGCGTTTGTTGATCGATCATTTTCTATCTCCTGCTGTAATTTGGATAACCGATTGTCGAGGAGCGCCTAAATCGCTCATCCGAACAACCACGGTTCAAGCTGCTTGCGGTTTTCGATCACGATCTGCTGTGCAGTCGGGTCATCGTGGATCTCACGGGAATCGATATGAAGCAGTTTCAATGCATATGGCACAAGCTTGGCGCGTGTCGTAATTTCAAGTGCGCCTTTGGTCATGCCGTAGTCAACTTCAACAACCTGGCGCTGTGCTTTGGTCAGACGTGGGTCGGGAATGATGCGAAGGGTAGCTTGCGTGTTCCAGTCTTTATCGCCGTCAATACCCTGTGTTGAGTCGTCCATGATATCCGGTATCTCGCGGAATCTGCTTAAGACAAAATCGCGATATTCCTGGTTTTTTTCGCACCAGGCCCTCACATGCCAGCGCAGGCCTGTGTACACCAGTGTATGCGGTACGATAATACGACCTTCACGATCGGGGTTGTTAATAGATACGTAGTCCACATCGAGTCGTTTCTGTTGGCGTGCGGCCTGCATGATGGGTCTTATTATCTCAGGCCTGACGTCTCGCACTGGAGTAGACAAAACCTCCACGTTAGCCACATTCAGTGACAGCGATTCAAACACGTTCAGTAATTCATTGTTGCGCGCCATCAGATGCAGGTATTCGTCTGCGAGCCCGGCGGTCACTTTGGGTGTGAAACCCTCTGTGGGTTTATAGCCCTTCAGATACTTGTCATATTCGAGGTTGTCGGGACCCACTTCCCGCAGATAGGTGTTGATATCTTTACTGGCCTGCTGCCGGCCGATACCGAAGGTATCGCACAAATGACGGGTTGTTAGCCGGCCTTCCCATAACGCTATTGTTTCGATGAAACGATAGCGTAGCAGAAGGT
The DNA here is from genome assembly GCA_039990395.1 of Halioglobus sp. Classification (GTDB taxonomy): domain Bacteria; phylum Pseudomonadota; class Gammaproteobacteria; order Pseudomonadales; family Halieaceae; genus CALINF01. The sequence goes on along the minus strand of JBDXFZ010000146.1, from coordinate 1,220,724 downwards.
CCCAGCGGAAAGGCCATTTGACTGCGAGAGGCCTGGGCATTGGTGGTGACTCCTGTGTAGGTACTGCACTCAGTGTACGCCGGGTTATGTATAGATCAAGTACATGTGCGCAATTGCGTCAGGTACGAGTTCATCTGCTGTGCTCCGCGCCTTGTAACAGGCGCCTGCATTACACATAATCGTGTCCGCATAACCACAGGGAGCCTCTGGATGGCCTCTTTACAAGAGCAGTTGCTCAAGGCGGGCATGGTCGACGCCAAAAAGGCCAAGCAACTCGAGAAAGAAAAACGCAAGGCGGCTAAGCAGCAGCCGAAAGGGAAGCCATCCGTGAACGAGGCGCGAGAGCAGGCCCGGCAGGCACAGGCTGATAAAACTGAGCGTGATCGAGAGGCCAATCGTAAGCAACGCGAAATTGCAGAAGCCAAAGCGATTACGGCTCAAATCAAGCAGCTCATTGATGTTAATCGTGTGGCGCGCGATGGGGGTGAGGTTGCTTATCAATTTACTGATGGCAGCAAGATCAAGAAGTTGTATGTGACAAGTGCGCAGCAAAGCCAGCTTGTGAGGGGGCAACTGGCCATTGTGAAATTTGATGAGGCCTATAGCCTGGTGCCCGCGGCAGTGGCGCAAAAAATCAGTCAACGTGACGAAGCGTACGTGCAAGTTCTCAATCAAGAAGCGAGTCAAGATGCGCTCAGCCCAGAAGACGATCCCTATGCCGATTACCAAATCCCCGATGATCTTATGTGGTAGCGGGGTAGGCGCGATCAGAATAGGCAGCGTGTAGTTTAGCTGCACACCCAGCCTCTGTTTCACCAACTAATTTTTATCACTATCTAATCAGGAGTGAACTTGACGTATGTTTGAAGGAATGGACTCTATGAGCGAGGAAGAAATTGTTGCGCGCCTGAATTCGAGAAAGCTGCCGTTTATGCATCTTTTAGGTGGCAATGTAATAGGCGTCGACCAGAAAGCAATGACCTGTTCCTTTGAATTCAATGTATCTACTGACCTGTGTCACTCAGTTGATGTGGTGCAAGGTGGTTTTGTCACTGCGATGCTGGATGCCGCCATGAGTCATGCAGTTTTTGCACTGGGTGATGAGACGATTATCAATGTGTCATCGTTGGAGATTAAGACCAATTACTTCGACGTTACCCGCGCCGGTCACATGACCTGTGTAGGCAAAATCGTCAAATTGGCTTACAAAACGGTGTTTCAGGAAGCCATGCTATACAACGATGATGGGGTGATGACAGCGAACGCAAGTTCGGTGGCAAAGCTGGTACGTAAAAAGTCTTAGCGTCATTGGCCCAATGGCGCCGTCGCTAGCGGCGCCTGGCTTTTCTTGCCGCCTCTCGCTCTTCCTTCTCCTTTTTTCTTCGCTCTACGACCAGTTCTTCAGCCAACACGGCGTCTGGTGTCTCCAGGGTGATTCTGCCCAACTGCCCCGCGCGAAACTCATTAACGAGCAAAGTGGATGCTTTCTCGAGATTAACGCGTCCACCTGGGCCAAGACAGCCTCGCGCAGCGCCCATGAGTTCGAGAAACTCAATCTCTGTGTTGGGAACGTGTTCCAGCTCGTAACGTGAGGCGAGATTGCTCGGGTAGTGCTTGATAAGGTAGTCGGCAAGAAAAAATGCAATGTCTTGGATGTCTGTTGCGGTGTCCCTGATGGAACCTGCAGCGGCGAGTCGATAGCCGCTGTTCTCATTGTGAATCTTGGGCCACAGAATGCCCGGCGTATCTAAAAACATAACGCCGTCGCGTACTTTGATCTTTTGCAAACCTTTGGTGATAGCCGGCTCGTCGCCTGTTTTGGCCACTTTGCGGCCCGCCACTGCATTGATCAGCGTCGACTTTCCTACATTGGGAATGCCACTGATCATGGCCAGTAGATGAAATTTCGACTTGGAAGTAACCGGCACAAGCTTATGACACAGCTGCAGTAATTTCTGAGCCTTGTCGGCTTGCTCTAACGTGGTCAAGAGCGTTTTAACATGCGCTGTGCGCTCAAAGTACGACTGCCACTCCTGTGTGATGTCGGGGTCGGCAAGATCAGACTTGCTGAGTATTTTGATACAGGGCTTGTCCCGGGCGAGCGAGGTGATCAAGGGGTTTTGGCTGCTAAAGGGCAGGCGGCAATCTAGCAGTTCAATCACAAGATCCACATGCGGCAACATTTCTTTCATATCCTTGTTGGCCTTATGCATATGGCCTGGATACCAATTGATCGCCATGGATTTGCTGCTCCGCTGGGTATATGAATCTGGTACGCACGCAAGTGTAACAAGGGTCGAACGTTGTTGCAGTGCAAGCGCGTCTTGAATTTAAGACTTGTAGATGACTTTCGCGCTCACTCTGCTAGCCTAAGCGCTTGTTCTTTCTCGGGAAACCAAGCCATGACATACCATCCCCTTAGTCGGCGTCAGATACTTAAAGGCATGTCGGCGTCATTGGGCGTTCTGGCACTGCGCGGGTTCTCCGTCCAGGCCGCAGCGCCGCTGCATTTTACCCATGGCGTGGCCAGTGGTGATCCGCTAACTGATCGCGTCATACTGTGGACGCGAGCCTTACCCGGCGGAGGGACTCACAGCGAGGTTGAGGTGCGATGGGAGGTTGCTGCCGATGAAGGTTTCAATCGCATCGTTACATGGGGTTCTACACGGTCCACAGTAGATCGGGATTACACCGTGAAGGTTGATGTGGTTGGTCTTGAGCCAGGTGAGACCTATTTTTATCGATTTTCCGGAGAGGGCGTCACCAGTATGGTAGGGCAAACTCGAACGCTGCCCGCTGGCGATGTTGAAGAGTTTCGTCTGGGGGTTGCTTCCTGCTCCAATTATCCACAAGGGTACTTTAACGCTTACCGCGACATGGCGGACGCCGAGCTCGACCTGGTGGTACATCTGGGTGACTATATTTACGAGTATGCTGACGGTATATACGCCAGCAAATTCGCACTTGAAAAACTGGATCGCCACGTAAAGCCTGACCACGAAACAGTAGCGCTCGAGGACTATCGTATGCGCTATGGGCTATACCGGTCAGATTCTGATTTGCAGGCGGTGCATGCGCGGCACCCGTTTGTGTGCGTATGGGACGACCATGAGCTGGCGAATAATACCTGGCGCGAAGGCGCAGAGAATCACGATAGCAGCGAAGGCGAGTTCAGCGTAAGAATGCGGCAAGCCCGCAAGGCTTACCATGAGTGGCTGCCAATTCGTGAGTCAGACGAAGGCGATCAGGCGCCCATTTATCGTAGCTTCCCCATCGGCAACCTTGCCGATCTGGTAATGCTCGATACGCGCTTGCACGGTCGTGATCGCGGGTTGGACTACAGCCACGATATGCCAGTGCACATGGCAACTTTCCATGTAACAGGAGAGGGGGAGGGTGTGCAGGTAGATGAAGCTACAGCCCAGTCGCTGCCTGCCGACGAGATCAAGCGGCTACCATTGCCTTTCGATATAAGTAGTGGCAGCCCTGTTGCAGTAACTGATTACAGTAAAATCGCTTATCTGATCCCAGGGTCGTTACCTCCTGAGCTGCGTTATCTTCCTGATACAAAAAGCTTCAAGACAAGTCCTTTGAACGATAGCAGTAGATCTATCTTAGGCGCGGATCAGGAGGCGTGGCTGGATAGGCAGCTACAGGCGAGTAAGGCTAGAGGCGCTACTTGGCAGGTGCTTGGCCAGCAGGTACTAGTCGGGAAGTTAGGGGTGCCCGTACTGCCAGCTGATGCCGTCAAAGTAGAGAACCCACCACAGCGATTGCAGACGTTTTTAGACAACATGGCAGCCTTGGCGGCAGCGGAGCTACCGCTGAATCTCGACGCTTGGGACGGCTACCCAGTCGCCCGTGACAGGCTGTTCTCGGATCTCATCAACCATGCCAGCAATCCGGTAGTACTTGCTGGTGATACCCATAACGCGTGGGCATTCAATCTGTCAGATTCGGACGGCAGAGCTGTCGGTGTAGAAATAGGTGCACCGGGAATCAGTAGTCCTGGTCTTGAAAGCATAATCCCCGCAGAACCAGATGTCCTAAAGCAGGCATTGATGGACTGTAGCCCGGAAATAGTGCAAGCCGATACGGTGCACCGCGGTTGGGCAGAGATTGCGTTAACCCCCGCAGCCGCCACCAGTGAGTTTCATTATGTCAGCACCGTGCTAGATAAAGATTACACAGTGGAGAGCTCACAGGTGCTGCGTTGTGCAGCGGGTGATCGGGCGTTCAGCTGACCCGGCCCGGTATCGCCTTGATTTATAGCGCCGATGCCCTGCGCTAGCCCCCTAATTGTTAAGCTTCGAGGAACCTCCATGCGTTATCTAACTAGTCTTTCTTTGCTGGTTGCCACTTTGGTAATAACAGCCTGTGGCAGCGAAAAGCCTGCGTCGGATGAACCTGGCTACGACAGCATTATTTCAGTGTCTACAGCTATCCCAGGGTTTGTGCCCATGTTCTGGAATGAGGAGGAGGGTAAGCTCTACCTCGAAATCGAACGGTTGGATGACCCCTTTATTTATGTGAGTGGTCTCTCTGCGGGTATTGGCTCTAATGATCTGGGTATGGATAGGGGGCAGCTTGGCGATACACGGCTTGCGCGCTTTGATCGGCGAGGGCCAAAAGTCCTGTTGCTCGCAGACAACCCCAAATACATTGCCAGCTCCGATAATCCTGACGAAAGGGCAGCGGTCGAACAAGCGTTTGCTCGTTCAGTGGTGTGGGGGTTCGAGGTTGCGGCAGAAAGCGATGGCAAGTTATTAGTCGACGCCAGCGAGTTCTTCTTACGCGACGCACACGGTGTGGGCGCGCGCTTAAAACAAGCGGAAGAGGGTGTTTATACTGTTGATGCCACACGATCGGCTATTTTTCTCCCTAGAACAAAAGGATTTCCAGATAACTCAGAGGTCGATGCGACTCTCACATTGGTGGGTGAACCCACCGGTAAAATATTAGGTTCGGTTTCGCCTGATGCGGGCATCATTACGGTGCATCAGCACCACTCATTTGTCAGGCTGCCGGACGACGGTTATACGCCGCTGCCGTATGACCCTCGCTCAGGGTTCATCGATTTGTATGACAACCAGCTGATCTACGATTACGCCACCCCTATCAATGAACCGGTCAAGAAAGCGTATGCCTGGCGGCATAGGCTGAAGAAAAAAGATCCCTCTGCCGAAGTCAGCGAAGCAGTGGCACCCATCGTGTATTACGTCGACCGCGGTGCCCCCGAGCCCATTAGGAGCGCTCTGATAGAGGGGGCGTCTTGGTGGAATCAGGCATTCGAAGCCGCCGGTTACAAAGATGCTTTCCAAGTGAAGTTACTGCCCGAGGGAGCGGATCCCCTGGATATTCGCTACAACGTGATTCAATGGGTGCACCGGTCTACCCGCGGCTGGTCGTATGGCTACAGCGTGAGAGATCCGCGTACGCAGGAAATTCTTAAAGGGCATGTCTCTCTTGGGTCGTTGCGGGTGCGGCAGGACCTGCTATTGGCAGAAGGCTTTTTAGCGCCTTATGCTGATAAGTCTGGTTCGCCAGAGTTAGAGGAGTTTGCGCTAGCGCGTATACGGCAGCTGTCCGCTCATGAAGTGGGGCACACCATAGGCCTTGAGCACAACTTCGCGGCCAGTACCAATGATCGCGCATCCGTAATGGACTACCCATACCCTTATGTCACCTTGGCAGCCGACGGATCCATCGATGTGTCACAAGCCTACAGTGTTGATATAGGTGACTGGGACAAGCGAGCTGTACTGTGGGGGTATCAGGATTTTCCTGCGGATGTTGACGCCACCGCTGAGCGGAAACGCATCATCGCAGATACCTATGCCAGTGGTTTGAACTATGTGGCAGACCGGCATTCGCGCGGCGACGGTTTTGCGGTGACTGCAGGCCCGTCAAGTCCTCGTGGAAATCTGTGGGATAACGGTGCCGATCCGGTGGCAGAGCTCAACCGGCTCATGACTTTGCGCGCCGCGGTATTGGAACGGTTCTCCGCTCACAATATCCAGCTGGGACGCCCCCTGGCGAGTCTGGAAGATGTGCTAGTGCCTATGTATCTAATGCATCGATTTCAGTTGCAAGCAGCGGCGACTGTGATTGGGGGTAGGGACTTTTCCTACGCTTTACGCGGAGATGGTCAGGTGCCTACCGTGGCGATACCCGGCGCACGGCAACGTCAGGCGATTGATTCCATGCTGGCTACGCTTTCTCCTAACGCCTTGCGTCTGTCAGCTGAGTTGGTGGCCATGATACCGCCGCGCCCGCCTGGCTCCGGTGATAGTCGCGAGCTGTTTCCCCGTCAGACCGGCTATGTTTTTGATCCATTGGCTGCAGCTGGTACAGCCGCGGGACTCACGTTAGATCAGCTGCTTAATGTCACGCGCGCGGCGCGAATGAACAACAATCATGTGAGCGATCCAGGGCAGCCAGATTTTGCGGAGCTTGTGAGGGAGGTTATGCAAACATCCTGGTATCGCGAGCGAGGGTCTAAGGGTGATGCGTCACTACAGCGAGTGGTGGATACCGCGGTGCTCAGCCGCCTAATGCGGCTTGCCGGCAATCCCGATGCACAAGTACAGGCCAGAGCGCAGGCCTATGACTCACTGGTGGAGTTAGAAAAATGGCTGAGGCTTGGCATTGAGTCAACTGAGAACGAACAGCGAGGGCGCGCGTGGCTAGCGCACTATCGATTTAGCAGCGAATTGATTCGTCGGTTTAGAGAAAGCCCCGACGCCATTGTATCGCCGTCTCAACTGAAAGTGCCGCCGGGGTCGCCTATCTGACCACACCTGCTAGCCATTCGGCCGCAATAAAAAAGGGCAGCTCCAAGAGCTGCCCTAGATGTCATACCCTTGTGTTGCGGGTTATTAGCCTTCCTTAATTTCGTTCATCTTTTTGTTGGCTTCATCAGCTGCAGAGTCGGCCTCTGCGGCAGCTTCATCGGCCATGTCGCCCGCTGCCTTTTTGGCATCGTCTGCCATCTCGGCAGTTGCATCAGCTGCTTCGTTAGCCATGTCTGATGCATCGTCTGCCATCTCGCTAGCCGCAGCGCTTGCATCGTCCGCCATATCACTTGCTGCTGCACTGGCTTGATCGGCCATATCGCTAGCTGCAGCACTTGCATCGTCAGCCATATCGCTTGCCGCATCACCAGCATCGGCCATCGCTTCGCTGCTTGCGTCGATTGCATCATTGGTTAACTGTGCAGCACCGTCCGCCGCCTCTTTGGCAGTTTCGCTCACGCTATTGGCAGCTTCTTCGGCCGAGTTCTTGGCCTTTTCTACATCTTCCTTGCTACATCCGCTGATCGATGTGAGTAGTGCTGCGCTTAGTAATGCTGTCGCTATCGTTTTGATGTACATAATACTTTCCTTATTTTTAGGGTGTGTTTAGCGGTGATAAATTGTGGTCCACCGATGGAAGGGCGTTACTGTATGCCTAAATCCCTTGGAATGAAAGCAGTGATGAAGTGAGCAATCCCGTTACTTTTTGGCCTAAAATTGACTCCGGCTGTGCACTTAACGACCGGAGCCGGGGCGTCTAGCGAATATTACTCTGTGGTTTTCCTTGCCAGTAAAACGGCTTGAGCGTGCTATTTCCGCTGTAGACCTCTTTCATAGTGTTTGCTTCATACAAGCGGCCGTTCATCATCACATGGCTGATTTTATCGGTATTGCGTATGTTTTCGAGAGGGTTCTCCTCCATGATCACCAGGTCGGCAAGCTTGCCTTTCTCGATCGAACCAACGTCCGCATCCATCTTGAGGTAGCTGGCAGGGTTGATGGTAGCAGCAGATAGTGCCTCCATCGGACTGAAGCCGCCTCGAGCAAAGCTCCAGATTTCCCAGTGTGTGGCTAAGCCTTCACGTTGTCCGTGCGCGCCCGTGTTTACCATGATACCTACGTCGAGCAACTTCTTTGCTGCTGCCGCCGCCGCGTTGTCCCTGAACTCATCTTCCGGTGCCATGATACGGCGTACAGAGCGTGGCTGTAGCACCGCGGGCGGCACGTAGCGTGACAGGATAGGGTGCTTCCAGACGTCGGAGTGCTGATAGAAGTAGTCTTCTGAAGTCAGGCCGCCGTAGGTGACGACCAGAGTCGGCGTGTAGCCGGCACCTGACTGTCGCCAGTATTGCGTAACATCGTCATACATCTTCAAGGTAGGCACGTTGTGCTCGATACCGGTAATGCCATCGGCGATCATATTCATGTCCAGGTGATACAGTGAACCGCCTTCGGCTACAGTCATAAGACCTTCCTGATAGGCTGCTTCGTTCACTTGCTGGCGCTGATCGCGGCGCGGCTGGTTGTAGTTCTTCACGCTAATCGCCCCTTGGGCTTTTAGGCGTCTGATGTGTGCCAATGCATCGTCGAGGCTGTTCACGGGTGACCAGAGAGTCCCTTTCGCGCCGTAGACAATCTCACCTGTTGAAAAAATACGCGGCCCAAGAATTTTACCCGCCTTGGCATATTCTGCCGCAGCAAATGCGAGGCTCGCCCGGCTCGAGGGGTTGTGCACAGTGGTAACGCCCAATGCGAGATGAGCCAACAAGTTCCAGTTTTGCTGCGGCACAATGTCGCCAGAACCATAGGGACCGTGTGCGTGGATATCAACAAAGCCAGGTGTGATAGTTTTGCCACCGAGGTCGATGGTCTGGTAACCCTCTGGCACCAGAATGTCCATGCTGCGACCAATAATCTCGATACGGTTGTCACGCACGAGAATAGTGCCTTCCTCTATCACTTCCCGGTCCGCATTCATGGTAATGATGCGTGCGTTGGTGAGCGCGAGCGTGGAGTCAGGCTTGGCATAAGCGACCTGCATCGACAGGTTGATACCCATTGCAGGTGGCTCAAAGTCTGGCTGCATCGCTTTGGCAACCGCAACGGTTTTGAGCCATGGGCCTGTAGACCAGCTGACACTGCTGCCGTCGGCCGACCAGTGCATGAAGGTTCCACCGACACTACTTAATTGAGTAGTTGGGAATGCGGGCTTGGCTGCATCTAGCACGATAGGCTTGCCGCTGATAACCACCGGTGCCAGATGTACCTGAAAACTGTTCACAAAGGCGATGTGGTTGCCCGTAGGTGACATGCGAATTGACGATGCCAGGTCAGCAACAGCCAACTCGCGCACGTCATTGCCATCATCGAGCATCGATATCAGTGTTGTCTTGGCGGTTGAGCTGCCACGGCCGCTAGCGCTTCTGATGCGCTCTTGAGCGTACACACGATCGTCGGCACCAAAGTGGGGGTGGGTACCGCGCTTGCTAACAAATCGGCTGTTTTGCGATTCAATATCGTACAGGTAAAGGCCCGGCTTGATGTCGTATTCGGTATTGAGCAGCGACGAGCCATCGCGCTTGCGCAATGCCAGAGTCTTGCCATCTGACGACACCGCGAGTTCGCTGTATTGTCCTTTGCCTAAGGCCAGTGCTCGCGACTTGCCTCCACGGGCACTGACTCGATGCAGCGTGCTGAGGTTCTGGTCGTTCCAACGTAGAAAGTAGACATTCTTGCTATCTGGGCTCCACACCGGCGAGTAATCGAATCCAGAATCACGATCGGAGGTGAGTCGCTTGGGTGCATCTTCTCCGCGCTTTACATACAGGTCGCCTAGTGATTCAAACACGATCGCAGATCCGTCTGGCGCGTGCTGTGCAAAACGTACCATGCGGGTGTTGAACTGCTCCGGCGCAACGTCCACCTGGAACTGGATCGGTGGATAGATTGATCGGGTGTCACGCACGCGAAACGGAATTTCGATGAGCTCACCAGAATCCACGGTTAGCTTCCAGATCTTACCTTGCGCCCAGAATACGATGTGTTGACTATCGGACGTCCAGTCCATGTTGGCATAGACCCCGTGAACAGCCCATGTCTCCTGCATATCTGGATCCAGCGCATTGAACACCATGGTCTCCTCGCCAGTCGCCAGGTCCATTACAAAGAGTCTGGATTGTGCACGTACACGTTTCACGTAGGCCAGTCGCTTGCCGTCAGGTGACGGTGTCGGTCGCACTGCGCCACCCGGGCCGCCGGCTACCGTTTCGATGCTACCGTCGGCTAGATTGACCTTACGGATCTGGAAGATTTCTTTATTGGTGTCTTGGTGATAGATGAAGGTGTCGCCGGATGTGGTGTTGCGGCTGAAATAGATGGATTTGCCATCCGGGGAGAACATGGGTTCACCTTGTTCTTTCTGGAATGTTTCACTCGGGCGATCTACTACCAGTTGTCCTTGCTGCTCTTTGCCGCCAGCCACGTGATACAACCAGATTTCGCCAGTGCCCAGTGAGCGAGAGGTAGTGAAGTGCTTTCGCGCAGCAATGTACTGGCCATCGGGGCTCCAGGTTGGATTATTCAGCAGCCGGAAGTCTTCGTGGGTTAGCTGCCGTGCTTCACCGGATTCCAGTGATTGAATCCAGATATTGTCACCACCGGTGCGGTCAGACGTGAAGGCGATCTGCGTGCCATCGGGGCTGAAACGTGGCTGCATGTCCCAGCCGTGGCCAGACGTTATGGGTGTCGCGTCGCCACCGGACACGGGTATGCTGTAAATGTCACCCAGCAAATCGAAGACGATGGTGCTGCCATCAGGTGATACGTCGAGGCTAAGCCATGTACCTTCGGTGACATCTAAGCTTGCAGTAATAGGGCTGGTGCTAAAGCTTGGCTGGGTCACATCCCAGTCCGGCTTTTCGTCATCGGTTTGGCTATGTGCGAATAAGGAGATGCTCAATAGCGCTGTCAGGAACAGCGGCAGTGTTTTTTGAAAGGGCATTGAATTTCCTGCTAATCAGTTTCGGATGGTGCAGTGCCGCTTAAGTTGAACCTGTAAGCCGAACGCATCGGAGCTGGTGTGATCCGAGCAGCATGCGGTGCGTATTCTACAATGTACTAAAGCAACTGCACACTGGTGTGCACGGCTTATTCGCCGATAGATTTCTTTGACCTTAGGAGTAACCATGAAACGACTGACATTTTTGATGGGAGTGGTAGCGTCGTGCCTTGCGCTTTCACTGCCTGGCTTCGCACTGGCGCAACCTGCTGTGGGTGATCCAGCTCCAAATTTCACCTTGCAGGGCTCAGATGGCAATACCTACTCGCTAGACGACTTCAAGGGCAAGCAGGCTGTGGTCGTAGCCTGGTTTCCTCGCGCATTTACCTCTGGCTGCACAATAGAGTGTAAATCGCTCGCTGAGAACGGCGACAAGATCAGGCAATACGACGTGAGTTACTTTATGGCCAGTACCGATCCTCTGGAGAAGAGCGAGGCGTTTGCCAAAGAGACAGAAGCAGACTTCCCGCTACTTAGCGACCCCGATGGAACGGCTGCCAAGGCGTATGGCGTATATGCCATGGGCGGTTACGCGAAGCGCCACACGATTTATATCAGTAAGGACGGTACTGTGCTCAAGATCGATACCGCCGTGAAGCCCAAGAGTTCGGCCGAGGATATGATCGCTAACCTTAACGCGCTGGGCGTCGCAAAGCGCTAGAAGGAGTTCGTCCTGCGCCAGAGCGGCGTAACTTCACTCTGGCGCTTCGTAAAGGCCGCAGGTCTAGCGATCGATAAAAGCCACGACGCGCTGAGTGGTTTCATCAGGGAACATGTGAAAAGCAGCGACGTGCGATCCCCAAGCACCTTTCCACGCTAGATCAGGGTGAGAGAGGTCGACCGGGGGAGCCACCCAGTAGGTGACCTGCGGATTAGCTTCTGCTAGTTCGTCCGCATATTTGATGATCGTAACCGGATCATCAGGATCCTGAATCAGCAGTATGGGGAGCGAGAGCGATTTGGCGATAGACAACGCTTGTTGCTCGCCTGACGGCAAGCCGTGGAAAGTAGTGGCTGCCCAGGCCGCAGGTCCGAAGAACCACGCGGGCAGCGGAGTCTCTACGGTAGCGCCACGTCGCACTGCTGAATGCGTATCCAGTAGGGGGTCTAGCAGTATGAGTCCGTCTAACGGAGCTCCTTTGCCGGCAGCATGAATAATCGTGGCGCCACCCATGGAGATACCCATGGCGAACGCGGGCATGCCCGGGTTATGTTGCCTCGCCCAGTTGATCGCAGCCATCGCATCCGCTGATTCGGTGCGCCCATACTGCAAACCATGTTCGTCTCCATCTGATGTGCCGTGATTACGCAGATCAATAGCCACTACAGAAATATGGTTCTCAACCATTTTGGCGTAGAAGTCCAGACTGCTGAAGAACGTGCTATGTCGGCCAGAACCTGCGCCGTGAATAAACACCAATACTGCTTGCGGGTTACTAGCAGGCATCCACCAGCCATTCAGGTTCAGGTTCTCCTGAGCAGGATTGATTTGAAATTCTTCGTAGTCCAAGCCCACATCTGAGGGCCTTTCCACAAGATCTATTCGATTGGATGCGGTTACCAGTTTCGGTACATGCACGAGAGAGATGTAGGCGTAACCGACAAAAGCAGCCAGCAGCAAAGCAGACAGTATTTTGGACAGGCGCATTGGGGGTACCGGCAGATAGAGTAGTGCGCAGTGTATCTAGACTCTTTCGTCGACGTCTATAACCGATGCTGTGAATAGGTGCTATTGCTAGGTCGGTTCTTGAAGCCTGTGACCGTCTTCAAGAACCAACAGGTGCTTTTATTAAAAATCGCGTGAGAACTTGTGCTTGAAGGTAAACTGTATTCGATAGTCGTCGCCTTCTTCCCCACTGACATCTTTGTGTTCGCCGTACAAGAATTCTGCGCCGATCAAGAGTTCAGGGTAGGGCGTGTAGAGAATATTGGTGCTGGCGTAGATTCCCTCATCAAACTCTTGCCCCGATTGTTGATTTCTGGGGTCGGCATCGTTCATAGAAAATCCCGCCGATGAACTCCATTGGTTGGACCAGTAGTGATCCCAATAGGCGGTCACGCCTAATATGGGTACGGCCTCGGCCTGAAAGTCTTCGGGCGCCAGGTTGACACCGCCATCGTTCATAAAGCTCGCGATGCCTTCTCCGTAGACAACGCCTAGCTTCAATTGATCGCGCTCCAACAGATTGATGGAGCCAGTCAGGTTTACGCCCCAACCCGTGTCATCGCCATTGGGTCGGTTACCGGGCTCATTACGTGTTTCGAATTCAAGCTTTCGCAACACGCCGGCGACCTGGTAGTGCCCCCAGTCTGCGTCATTGCGCCAATGCGCTGTCAAGTCTGGCAGGCTGGTTTTGGCGGTAGCATTGCTGTCAAACTCGGGGGAGAGGTCGCCAAAAACGCCCGTGTTGAAACTGCCATTGGGTTTCTCTAGAGCGATGGCAGTCCGCGTCTTTTCACCGGACCAGGTGTACCGTAATTGCGGGTTGCGATTGAAGACCATGCCTGAGGGGCCCCACCAATCCACCACGTTGGGGAAGATCGAGATATCCATGAAGTTTGAGTTGGTCTGTCCAAAACCAAGATTGCCGACTTCTACCCATGCGTGTCTTAGACTAAACGTGGTATCGCCGGCATCGGAGCCCGTGCCGAACAAGTCAATTTCAAACCACGTCTTTACATCGCCCATGGGCGTGGGTACTACAGCGCGCATCCCCAGCGCAGTTTGTCTGACACTGAATACTGTTGTGCCGTCATCCCCAAAAGGCTGGCCTTGAGTAGGGATAGTGGACGGACGCAACGTGGATTCATAGTCGGGGTCTACTCGCTTGAAGTCGTAAATAGCATCCAATTGCAGATGCCCGTAAATATTGAAATCTGTCTCTCGGGGTGCCATTGGCTGCTGAATGCTTGGCTCTTCTGATTGCTCTACTGTGACCAGTTGTTCTTGTGAAGGCTGAGTCGGAGGAGTATCCGTTTTTAGACCTTGCAGCTGCGCTTCCATTTCTTCCAGCATGCGCTGCTGTTGTTCCATCATGGCCTTCTGCTTGACGAGCTGTTCCTCCAGCATCTGGATGCGCTCGGAGTCAGTAGCGCCAATCGCTGGCAGAGCAAAAACCGCTGCGGCAACTGCCATGCTCAAACTCTTGCTGTACTTATTATTCATGAAGATTCCCAGTATCGATTATGAACAAAACTAAGCTTGGACAAGTATATGTGATTGTGGAGAATATGGCTCCCCTGACTACCGGCGAAAACTCGTGTTTTCACTGACCACACTCAAGCAGCTGTTCCGGCTGGCGCTGCCCATGGTAGTTTCTCAGGGTGCCTTTGCGATCATGATGTTTACAGATCGTTTCTTCTTGTCGCGCATCAGTCCCACTCACATCGCGGCCTCGCTTGGTGGTGGTGTCACTTTCTTCGTGAGCGCGGCTCTATTTACCGGCATCATGTCTTATGCCAATGCGCTGGTAGCCCAATACTATGGTGCGGGAGACTTGCGCAAATGCCCGCAGGTAGTCACCCAAGGCATTCTGATGGCGGTGTTATGCCAGCCACTGCTTTTTCTGGTGACCCTGATGATGGGCAACGTGTTTGCTTATATGGATCACGACCCTGCTCAGGTGGTGCTGGAACAGCAGTACTACTATGTGCTGATGGCCGGTTCGATTCTCGTGCTGATCAAGATTTGTTTCGCTTCGTATTTTTCCGGTATTGCTAATCCTCGCGTCGTGATGATTGCTGATGTTATCGGCGTGCTGCTAAACATTCCGCTTAGTTATGTATTGATTTTCGGCAAGTTGGGTTTGCCGCAACTTGGCATTGTTGGCGCGGCCTTGGGCACTGTGGCGGCAACGCTGCTCACAATCAGCGTGTATTTAGTCTTCTACTTCAACGCGATTCATCGTGCGCGCTTTCATGTGCTGGAATCCTTTCGCTATAACGCGGGAATTCTAAAGCGCTACGTGAGGTTAGGTTTGCCATCCGCGTTGGAAGTGTTTATTGGTGCAGCAACCTTCAACTTTTTCCTTTTGCTGTTCCAGGGCTTTGGCGTAAATGAAGGTGCGGCCATGGCCATCGTATTCAACTGGGACATGTTGTCTTTTGTACCGCTTGTGGGTCTGAACATCGCAGTCATGAGTATGATTGGGCGATCTGTGGGCGCGGGCGATCTGTCGCAGGCTAATAAGGTGATTTCTTCGGGCTTTATTATCGGGTTGAGTTACTCCGGCATTATGGGAGTGCTGTTCATCATCTTTCGTGTTGATCTGGTGTCGGTGTTTGCCACACCGGGCGCTGACTTTTCAGCGATCATTCTGTTGGGTAGCCAGATGATGATCGGCATGGCGACTTATGTGATGGCGGATGCCGTCATATTGGTTTGCAGCGGTACGCTGCGCGGGGCAGGTGATACGCGCTGGCTGATGACAACCTCTATTTCAATTCATGTTCTGATGCTCGTGATCCAGTACGTGCTGATCAAGTGGCTCGATGTTGGGCCTTTGACCAGCTGGTGGGTCTTTGTGGTTACCTTGATGTCGTTGTCTGTAGCCTACTGTAGCCGTGTGCTCGGAACTTCCTGGCGTCGGCCTGAGCGGCTTGCCAGAATGA
Source organism: Halioglobus sp. (assembly GCA_039990395.1). Classification (GTDB taxonomy): domain Bacteria; phylum Pseudomonadota; class Gammaproteobacteria; order Pseudomonadales; family Halieaceae; genus CALINF01. The sequence goes on along the minus strand of JBDXFZ010000146.1, from coordinate 1,205,262 downwards.
TGGCGGAGTAGGGTAGTTGCTGCTTGAAATGCGGGTTAGCATGGCGAAAGTGCTCTCTAGAAGAGCTTGAGGCTATTACAAGTTCAGTAGTTCGGCCAGTTCATCGAAGTGTAGAAAGACAACATCGGCCATATCAGCATAGTCGCGATTGTTGTCCTGCAAAAACAAAACCGATGTCATTTTTGCACGCTGGGCCGCCTCGAGGTCGTAGCGAAAATCTCCAACATAAGCCAACACGCTGGGCGCGAGTTGCCACCGAGCTGCTAGCTGTAGCAGGCCTTCAGGGTCTGGTTTGGGCGCAGCACACTCGCGCGTGATCAAATCCAGTGCCGGTGCGCCCAGTTTAGTGAGTGTCAATTGAGCAGCACTGCGGCTGTTGCGCGTGACGATCCCTGCTGGCATAGGGGAATTGGCCAATCGCTTTAGCAGCGATTCTGCGCCGGGCATCCAGCTTGCATCGCGAGCTCCCTGCATCTCATAGCGATGCACTACTGCCTCGGCCTCTAGCCTGGCGTCCTCATCTGTGAGCGTGTCGATATGCTCCAGTAGTCCATGCTGCTCGGGACAACCGGTTTCTCGTCTCATTCCCGCGAAGTCGAGCTGAGAATCGACAAGGGTGCCATCCAGATCGAAGATAATGCCGCGGAGGTGGTCTAGCATGGCTTAGATTGACAGGATGCGACGCAGCAAGCCGTCGTTCTTGCGATTCTGTTCCCGTATCAACAGCAATTCGGCCAGTTGCTCTTCGATCTCCTGTGCTACCTGGTCTCGCAACTTTTTAAGCTGGGCTTTTGTGAGCTTCTTTCCTTCGTAGGCCGACAGATCAACCGGATCGCCAAAGCCGATATAACAGGCCTGTGGTTTGGGTAACAGGGTGCCAAGAGCACCACGAGGGATTGGAGGCATAAGGTCCGAGCGAACGTTCTCATCGAGCAGACCCAAGCGCTTAAGCACTTTCCCCACACGCGAATCAGGTAGATCCTCACCCTCTATCAAGTGGCTATAAAACTCATCGGGGCCAACCATGCCAAAGGGCATAATGGTGTAGCCGTGGGCGGCGGCGAGCTTGATGAATCCATAGCGCTCTTTCCACTGCAATTTGTACATCTCGCTCGCAGACTTTACGGCTTCATGAGCGCCGCCCGGAAAGACGAGCATATCTTGCTGGTTCTCCATTAGCGCGTGACAGACATCCGGGTGGCCCATGGTGCCACCTCTGCTCATGATGTATTTGGCTGTTCTGTCGCTGGCGAACAAGAACTTATCCCCCAGTGGTCGCAAAAAGCGGCCATAGTCTCGTTGCATCACCGGCAATAGCACGATTCCGTCTACTGCAAATAGTGAGTGATTGCCAATGAACAAGCAGGGTTTGTCCGGTAGACGCTCAGCGTTAAGCACACTCGGCTTGAAGAAGCGTTTGACGATGTTATAGGTGACGTCAAACTCGAGATCCTCAGGCGCCTGAACCTCCAGAGCCCTGCGAATGTGGCGCTCGAGTGCTTCCGGGGTGCCCAGAGGGTCGTTGTCCGCGTCGAAAGTAGCCATGGATTTCTCAAGTTTGTGCAAAGGTCGGCGATTATAGCGAGCGCGGGGCACGGTGTCAGGCGAGGAAACTGTGAGTATTCAGCGCGAAAAGAGACTCAATGCGGGTACATATTCCGGTTCGGGTGGAATTCAGCTACAGTGCATGTCCGAAAAATGACACCTTAGCTCGCAGGAGTCAGGTGCAAACAACGAACCAACGCAAGGAGACATCATGTCAGATACAGGAATGCAGTTACGTTCAAAAATAACGGACGACGCCAAGCTGGAAATCTCGCTGGAAGAAGTGGCAATTCCCCAGCCGGGACCCGACGAGGTTCTGGTGCGAGTTGAGGCGACGCCCATCAACCCGTCTGATTTAGCGTTGCTCGTGGGCCCCGCTGACTTTTCTACAGCGGAGTTCTCAGGCACGCCTGAGCGCCCCGTGGTAACAGCCAGCATCCCTGAGAAGTTTATGCGCATGGTTGCGCCTCGGTTGGGCCAGTCTATGCCAGTAGGTAACGAAGGAGCAGGCACTGTCGTTGGTGCAGGTTCCTCGGATGCAGCTCAAGCATTAATGGGTAAAACGGTAGGTATTTTTGGCGGTGAAATGTACGGTCAGTATCGCTGCGTGAATGTGTTTCAGTGTCTGCCGTTGGAAGATGGCACAACCGCAGCAGAAGGCGCCTCCTGCTTTGTTAACCCGATGACCGCGCTGGGTATGACTGAAACAATGCGCATGGAGAATTTTTCCGGGCTGGTTCATACAGCGGCAGCCTCCAACCTGGGTCAAATGCTTAACCGCATCTGTATGGACGATGGCATTAATCTGGTCAATATCGTACGTAAAGATGAGCAGGAAAAGTTGCTTCGTGATATGGGCGCCAAGGTTGTCGTGAACTCCAGCGCCGACAGTTTCCATAACGATCTTACCCAGGCCATTGTTGATACTGGCGCGATGCTGGCGTTTGATGCAACTGGCGGCGGTGCGCTTGCGAGTGACATTCTTTCCTGCATGGAAGCAGCAGCGGCACGCGATCTTGGCGAATATAATCGCTATGGCTCAGACGTCTACAAGCAGGTCTATATTTATGGCGGACTTGATCGCAGTGCTACCACGCTGACGCGTAACTACGGATTTTCCTGGGGCTTGGGTGGTTGGTTACTGACGCCGTTTATGCAACGTGCGGGCATGGAAAAAGTCATGGAGATGCGTACACGCGTTGCCGCAGAAATCAAAACAACCTTTGCCAGCCACTATACCCAGAAGGTATCGCTGGCAGGTGCACTAACACCAGAAGCGATGTCGGTGTATTGCAAACAGGCAACGGGCGAAAAGTTCTTGATTGAGCCCAACAGCTAGATTTCGTTTATGCATAACCCCCAGCCCAGGCATTGGGCCATGCTGGCCTTTCTCAGCCTGTTCTGGGGGTTCGCCTTTTATCTAATCGCCGTTGGGCTGGAGTCCTTCGCGCCTTTCACTCTGGTTAACTTGCGTCTCGCGATCGGTGCAGCCACGTTGTACGCCGTTATGCGCTGCTACGGGTATTCTCTTCCTACCGAGCCTGTCTGGTGGTGGCGGTTTTTGCTGCTGAGTATCCTTGGAAACCTGTTGCCTTTCACTCTGATATCCTGGGCTGAAACCCGCATTAGCAGTGCGCAGGCGGGCTTGTTGATGGCGCTGATGCCAATCACTACGATGGTGCTGGCTCACTTCTATGTTCACGGCGACAGCCTCACGCCGCGGCGAATCGCCGGTGTGCTGCTAGGTCTTGCAGGCGTCGTCGTACTTATCGGTGGTGATGTGCTTTCGGGCATAGGAGCAGGGCACCTGATTGCTCAATTGGCCGTACTGCTGTCGACCCTTGCGTATGCAGTAAATTCGATTTACACAAAGCGTATACCCCAAATCAATACATTAGTGGTTGCTACCGGTTCACTCATTCTGGGTACAGTGTTATTGCTACCCTTTACCCTGGTGATTGATAGGCCATGGACCGTCGCGCTCGATAGCCGTTCGCTAATGGCGGTAGTGGTATTGGGCGTGTTCTCCACCGGCCTAGCAACCTGGGTGTACTTTAAGGTTGTCTCAGACTGTGGTCCCTCATTCCTGTCTATTATCAACTACGTTATACCGGTATTGGCGTTTGGCGCCGGTGTGTTGCTACTCAATGAGCCTGCGCAGCCCAGTCAGTTTGTGGGCCTTGTGGCGATCTGTATTGGTATCGCGCTAACGCAGAACCGGCGTGCACGACTGGCGGATTCGTAGCAGCTGCACCCATTGCCGCTTTATTGACTCAGCGCAATGTTGACTCGTCTCAGGTCTGTAATGTGTCTGGCTATCAGAATTGTTCGGGTTGTTTGATTTGTTTAGGTTGCTTGTAAATGGTCAGACTGAGTTGGCGCGGGTTCAGCAATGACAGCATATGCCATTCTGGACGTAGAGATTCACGATATAGAGCCGTACATGCGGTACATGGCGTCCGTAAAGCCGCTAATCGAGCAGTTCGGAGGCAGGTATTTGGTGCGCGGTGGCGAGTTTAAGGTGATTGAAGGCGATTATCAGCCTGCCCGTATTGTTTTGCTTGAGTTCCCCGACCTAGACTCTATAGAAGATTTCTACCAGTCTGCAGGTTATTGCTCTCTCAAGGCGTTACGAGAGTCTTGCAGTACCACCAGTATGACAGTTGTACAGGGTTGTTGAGTCGCTGGACCCTGAGTCGTTGTCTCGCCTATTCTGATAGTGCGCACATGACTTCATAGAATGTGTTGCAGCATAGGCGCGATGCAAAGGGAATGTTGCTTTTTTGTTCAGTTTACCTGAAAGCTGATTGGCGAGAGCCGACCCCAATGTAGTAGAGTTGTCGCTTAGCCACCTCTAACCGACCACATAAGCCAGGGCGGCCCATCATGAGACAATTCGTCATCTCCCCATTCGCAGTGCTTGTGCTTCTGAGTCTGCAGAGTATTACTGCAAACGCTCTTTCGCCAGTCAGCAAGGAGCCTGGTTGGAGTGGTTTTGTTAGTGCGGGCGCAGGTCTTACCGAAATAAAAAGTAATACTTTTGCGGGCAATAACTTCATTGATGGTGGAGATTCGGTCATTGGATCAATTGACCAGAAACCCAAAGCCTACTCCAACACCAACTTTATTGGAGGTAGTGAGGTTAGATATACGCTATCCAATCAGAACGAAATTTTCTTTGGCGGCTCACTCGAAGATATCCTCACCATGGATTTTGGCACTCAATTGGGCTGGCGCAAGCAGGCGGAGAATCTAGGCATTTTTCAAACCAGTTTCCTGTTTAGCAGTATCCCCACAGAGGTTTGGGAAGACCCCTACCTGACTGGTACCAAGCGCAAGGAAACAGATCGAGATTCAGCAGGGCTGCGATTCGTATGGGATCGAATTATGGGCACTGCTTTTGAGTTGACCATGCAGGGGAGAAAGCTGGATTTCGGCAGGGAGCGAAGTGGTTCGGACCCTAGGCTGCGTTGCGACCTTACGTGCCAGTCACAGCTGGATCGTAATGGCGACCAGTATCAGGCATGGCTGTCTTATACCTTTAGGCTCGGTGGAAGGCATATAGTGCGACCACAAATTCGTTTGCGCGTTGACGACCGAGATGGCGATGCTGTTTCGAGGGACGCCTATTCGCTTCAGATGACTTATTCCTACTTGGGTACCAAGTGGACCTTCGTCACCAATGCGCTTTACGGCCAGTCCGAGTTTGACAAATTAAACCCGCTGTATGGACAGCGAGAGGATACCGACACCCTATTATTTGATGCCACAGTCCTCTATCGACTGCCAGTCAAGAGCGGACGTTGGCAAGCGCTGGGTTCTGCATTTTGGGGAGAAGGAGATTCTGACATATCGTTTCATGACGATTCACTGAATATGGTCTCCCTGGGCGTGATCTACAATTTTGGCAACCAACCAGGTGTGCGGTAACCACGCAAAGTAGATGAAGTACCTCTGGATGACAGGTACCGCGCCTGCGTTTACACGCTATGCTGTCTTGGCTATTGTTTTGTGCTTACCAGGGTGTGCTGGGCTCACACGGACTCCTCTTCCGGCAGAGCAATACCAAGAAGCAACTGTACTGACTCGCGGTGACCTGCGGTTTTGGGGCGATCGCTCTTCTGATTTGAATTGGAGCGAGTTGCGTAGTCGTAGTAACGACCAACTGGTAAAAGACTATCCTCCTACCACACAAACCCAGCATAGCTATTTGGCTTTATCAGGGGGAGGCGCAAATGGGGCCTATGGCGCCGGACTGCTATCGGGCTGGAGCGAGGCAGGTACGCGGCCCGAGTTTGCAATGGTCACCGGAATCAGCATCGGTGCACTCACAGCGCCTTTCGCGTTTCTTGGGTCAGACTATGACGGTGTGCTAAAAGAGGTCTACTCCACATTGGATAGCTCCAGTATCTACAAGGCGCGAAGCATCGTCGGTTCTATTCGAAAGGATTCACTGGTTGACTCCACGCCGCTGGCGGCGGTTTTGGAAAAATACGTTACCAAAGAATTGGTCGCGGCCATTGGTGTGCAGTATTTGCGCGGCCGTTCCTTGTTTATTGGTACCACTAATCTGGATGCCGGACGGCCCGTTATCTGGAACGTGGGCCGTATTGCTGCCAGCGGGGACCCGGATGCGGTAGCACTGATTCGTCAGGTGCTACAGGCTTCAGCATCGATACCTGGGGCATTTCCACCCGTGTATATTGATGTACAAGGTGTTGATGGCAACACCTATGATGAAATGCATGTAGATGGTGGAACTTCATCACAAATGTTTCTTTATCCGCAGGGTATCGACTGGGCAGAGGTTTTGGAGACACTTAAGGTTGATGGAAGGCCAACTGCCTACCTCATCAGAAATTCCTATCTGGAGCCGGACTATGATCCCGTTCCCAGGAAGTTGCTACCCATAGTGGGTAGGACAGTAGATTCGCTGGTTCGGACACAGGGGCAGGGTGATATTTATCGCATCTACACACTGGCCAGGCGTGATGGCATTGATGTCAAAATCAGTTGGATCCCCAATGGTAGTGTCGGCATTACGCCGACAGAGACGTTTGACCCTGTTTATATGAGAGCGTTGTTCGAGTTTGGTTATCAGCGTGGCCTAGCTCAAGATGGATGGATAGACGTAGCTCAGCAGATTGAGCGTAATATGAAGAGATCTCCAGCCGTAAATACGCATTGAAAGTGCGAGCGCGAAGCTGTATTTTTCTCCAGAGTTTGCATCGCGATACTGGCTCTGTACAGCCCCGATCTCGCCCCGGCTTTACCCACTTTTGCTAAGGATGGTGTTCGTCAGATTATGAAAAATCTTGTTATCGTAATTGTACTTGGGGTGCTGTTGGCTACAGCTGCTAGTCAGGGTAGTGCTGTATACGCGGGAATTCCGGTATTTGCGCTGTGTGCGGCTCTGGCATTTCTTGTGCAGTGGCTGGCTTTTATACCAGCCTATCGCTCCCAAACTGAAAAATACTATGACCTGACCGGGAGCTTCACCTACCTGAGTGTGGTTGCGGTGGCGCTGACCTTGAGCGGGGCGATGGACCTACGCTCTCAGTTGTTGGCACTCTGTGTTGCGGTATGGGCTATTCGCCTGGGGACCTTCTTATTCCGTCGAATAATGCAAGATGGGGAAGATACGCGCTTTGCCAAGATTAAACCCGATGCGATGCGATTCTTTTTCACCTGGACGCTGCAAGGGTTGTGGGTATTGATGACCGCGTCTTGTGCATTGGCAGGTATCACCAGTATCAACCGGGTTGAGTTGAGCCTGTTTGATAGTATTGGTCTGGCTATGTTTGCAGGCGGATTTCTTATCGAGGTCGTGGCCGATAATCAGAAGCGAGTGTTCCGCGCCCAGCAAGGCAGCGACGGGTTTATTACTACTGGCTTGTGGGCCTATTCCAGGCATCCTAATTATTTCGGTGAGATCATGCTTTGGTGTGGTATTGCGCTGCTGGCACTACCCACGTTCAGTGGTTGGCAGTGGGTAACACTGGTATCGCCCATCTTTGTTTACGTGTTACTCACGCGCGTCAGTGGTGTGCCATTGCTGGAGCGCAAGTCCGACAAGCGCTGGGGAGAAGACCCCGAATATAATGCTTATAAGGCGCGCACACCTATTTTAGTCCCCAAGCTACGCTAGGGGCGCTGAGTTATGAAGCCCGGCAAAACCGGCATTGCACGGATCATCGATGCCACTGCTTATTCCTGGTTCGGCATCAAGGCGGCCTTCAAGCATGAAGCAGCGTTTCGTCAGGAGCTATTTCTAGCGATCCTCGGCACAGTGCTCGCCTGCTTCATTGCCGAAAATCCTATTGAGTTTCTGCTGCTCGTATTGCCGCTTCTATTGTTGCTTGTAGTTGAATTACTGAACAGTGCAATAGAGGCCGTGGTTGATCGCATTGGCGAGGAGCACCATGAGCTGTCAGGACGCGCAAAAGATATGGGGTCGGCAGCGGTATTCACCGCTAGCGGCATCGCCTTGATCAGCTGGGCAGTGATTCTGTTCGGCGATTGGTTGTGGTAGGCCTCGCGTATCCGCGCTAGACAACGACTGGCATGCCCGCGATATAGGGGTGCAGCCCCACTAACACCGCGATCACAAAGCAGGTGATAACCGCCGTTAAAACCTCGTTCCCCCAAGAGGGTATATCGGGTTTTACCCACGCGCCCTCACGTTGGTTGATGGCGAAAATTTCAATCAAAGACCAGGCAGCTAGCCCGCCGAACAAGACTAAAGAACGATTATCTCCGTTTAGCAGCAGGTGCGCGCTGGCCCAAAGAATCACCCCCGTAAGCTGCGGATGACGGACGATACGCTTAAGTCGTGTTTGACGCGATGCCGCTACCATGAGCAAAAACGCCAGCACGACCAGCCCTAGAGCCAGGTCTCTAAGCGCCGGCTCGGGTTGGTATAGATGGTTCACTGCTGCGCTGCGCCAACCGAAAACGATACACGCGATGCTCAGAAGCAGTGCAAGCGAGAATATGCCCTTGTAGCCATTCTCGCCCAAGCGAGAAACCAGCTGCGTCTTGGTGTTCGGCAGTAAAGAGGGAATCAAATGAGTTACACAGAATAGTAAAACGCCGAACGAAAGAAGCCACATAAGACACATCTTCAGATTGTTGGATTGTGGTGAGTTTAGCAGGAGATTTGCGAATGTGGAGATGGCGGAAACATGGTGCAAAAGTCGGTATCATGCGCGGCATTGACACTCTCTGGGAAAATACACGATGAAACGCTGGCTGACACTGTCATTTCTATTTTTCGGGTCGATTGCGATCGCAGGCCCCAACGAGGACTTTCATGCACTGGTGGATGAGGTATGGGACTGGGAGATTCAGCAATCTCCAGAGCGGGCCACCTACCTTGGGGTCGATGGTCTTAACGATCGGTGGACGGATCAAAGCTTATCTGCCCACATCAGCCGCTATACCCAAGAGGGTGAGTTTCTGGATTCACTCATTGCTTTAGAGCGCGCCGCTCTCACTCCTGACGATCAACTCAGCTACGCCATGCTGCAGCGTCGTCTCGAAGAATCACGTAAGTCCTATGAGCTGGGTTTGTACCTGATGTCTTACAACATGCGTTCGGGCCCTCAGAGCAAGCACGGGACGGCCAACTATGCACCCTTCAACGATGAGAGCGATTTCCGGGACTGGCTTTCCCGCATGCGCGCTGTACCCGAACTGCTCTCTCAGCACATGGAGTTGATGGAGGAGGGCATCAGTCGTGATCTTGTTCCAGCGCGTGTCGTTCTGCAAAGAGTGCCTGCTCAGTTGGATAAGGTAATTACGCAAGATCCACAAGAGAGTCCCTGGTACAAACCGTTCAAGTCCATGCCGCCCAGTATCGATGCTGCAGTTGCCCGCCAAATACAGTCTGAAGCCAAGAGTATTATTGCCAACGAAGTAACACCCGCTTTTGAAGAGTTTCGCGACTTTTTTGTGTCCAGCTACCTGCCTGCGACTCGGGAAAAACCCGGCATTGGCTCTCTACCTGGCGGTGAGGAAATCTATCGTTTCCTGGCGTCGAGCTTCACTACGACACCGCTGACACCAGAGGAGATTCATGAAACTGGCAAACGTGAAGTTGCGCGTATTCTCGTTGAAATGGAGAAGGTAAAAGCGAAAGTAGGATTCAAAGGGGACCTCAATGCCTTCAACGAATTCCTGCGCACTGATCCCCAGTTCTACTACGAGACCAGCGAAGCGTTGCTCGAGGGTTATCAGGCAATATCCAAGCGATTGGACCCGGAGCTTGTGAATTTGTTTGGCAAGTTGCCGCGCATGCCTTATGGCGTAAAGCCAATACCAATGGAAACTGCACCCGACACCACCACTGCCTATTACTCTGGCCCTGCGGCCAACGGTACGCGCGCAGGGTTTTACTGGGTTAACTTGTATCGTCCTGAAGTGCGCCCTAAATATGAAATGGAAGTACTGAGCGTGCATGAAGCCGTTCCCGGGCATCATTTGCAGATTGCGCTTGCACAGGAACTCGAAGGTGTGCCGGAGTTCCGCAAGCACTCGGGAGTGACTGCGTTTATTGAGGGCTGGGGGTTGTATTCAGAGCGCCTGGGCTATCAGATGGGCCTGTATACCGATCCCTACTCACAGTATGGTCAGCTGACCTACGATATGTGGCGGGCAGTGCGCTTGGTGGTTGATACGGGCATTCACTATTTCGATTGGAGTCGTCAAGAAGCGATTGACTACTTTCTGGCGAATGCCGGTAAATCCGAAACTGACATTATCAACGAGATTGATCGATACATCGGCAACCCAGGGCAGGCGCTGGCCTATAAGATTGGCCAACTGAAAATGCTCGAGCTGCGTGCGCAGGCCGAGCAGACACTGGGCGACGACTTTGATATTCGTAGCTTTCACGACGAAATGTTGGGTGCCGGCGCTATCCCGCTGGATGCACTGGAGTCGCGTATGAACCGATGGGTATCGCAGCAACGTTAGATGCCCTTTGTTCTGGAATAGTTAGCGGTGCGAGGTAAGCTTTATTCAGTATGCTGATTCCAGTGATCTAGCACCGGTAACCCGCGTAGGTTAGCGGTTTGATAGCATCGACTGCCTCCCTTGGCTACACTCTCATGATGTCCTCCTTATCCTCCCAATCTCTACCCATTCACGCTGTTATTGACGATGTCAGGGCAGCATTGAACGGTAGTGACAATCTCGTGCTGGAAGCACCGCCGGGCGCGGGTAAAACCACCTGTGTTCCGTTGGCGCTCATGCACGAGCCTTGGCTTGCGGGTAAGAAGATTCTCATGCTCGAGCCAAGGCGCATGGCCGCTAGAGCCGCAGCCACACGCATGGCCCAATTGCTAGGGGAGTCCGTCGGAGAGACTGTGGGCTACCGCATCCGTATGGACTCAGAGGTAAGCGCGCGCACCCGCATTGAAGTAATTACCGAGGGTATTTTGGCTCGGCAATTGCAAAACTCGCCCGACCTCGAGGGCGTGGGGCTGGTAATCTTTGATGAGTTTCACGAGCGCAATCTGGATTCTGATCTGGGGCTGGCCTTAACCGTACAGGGGCGAGAACTTTTCCGAGGCGACAGCCCGCTTAAGGTGTTGGTCATGTCTGCCACGCTTAACGGCCAGGCGGTCTCTGACTTGCTGGGTAATGCGCCTTTGATAACTACCGAGGGTCGCCAGTTTCCAGTGACCGTTCATCACGGCGCGGCCTATCAACTGCGTGAGCCGATAGTGCCGCGCGTGGTAAATACTGTATTGCAGGCGCTGAAAGAAACCCAGGGCAGCATCCTTGTGTTTTTGCCTGGCCAGCGCGAGATCAATCGTGTTGGCCGAGAGCTGGCGCCTTTGGTAGGGCAGGCCAGTTCGATGTCCGTTCGATTAACGCCATTGTACGGCGGCTTGTCATTACAGCAGCAACAGCTTGCGATCAGGCCGGTGCAGGATGGTATGCGCAAGGTTGTGCTGGCCACTAATATCGCAGAGACCAGCCTGACGATTGAAGGAGTGACGACAGTGGTTGATTGCGGCCTCACCCGAGAGGCTGTCTTTGATCCCGCCACCAGTATGACGCGGCTCACGACACGGCGTATTTCGCGGGCCTCCGCGGCGCAACGAGCAGGACGGGCAGGGCGCCTCGACGCAGGGGACTGTTACCGGTTGTGGAGTGAGGAGCAGCACCGGCAGCTGGTGTCGCACAGTACCCCGGAGATTCTACAGGCCGATCTGGCCTCGCTGGCACTGCAGTTGTTGGCGTGGGGTGTGAAAGACCCACAAGAACTGCACTGGCTCGATACGCCTCCAGAAGGTCCTTATCAGCAGGCTGTGGGCGTGCTCGAAGCCTGTGGTGCCGCCTTTAAGGGGGCTGATAATCAATGGCAGTTATCTCCCCATGGTGTGCGCCTTTCGCAAATCCCATTACATCCCCGACTGGCTCACATGCTGTTGGTAGGTTGTGATATCGATGCGTCCGAGATGGCGTGCTTGTTGGCCGCTGTATTGTCCGAGCGCAATCCGCTCACGGAGCGGGGCGCAGATCTTGGTATCACTATTGCTCTGTTAATGGGCGAACTGCCTTGCCCTAGCGCGTTGCAGGGTTGGTTTAAGCGAACCTGGCAGCAAACCCGTCGCTTTATCAAGATTGCGGCTAGCGTACATAAGCCTCGCAAATATGCGATAACCACCGCCGAGTCCGATACGCTGGGCGTTCTTCTCGCTAGCGCCTACCCCGACCGTATAGGTCACGCGCGCATCGCAGGAGATGGCACGCAGTTTCAATTGGCGAATGGCCGCACCGCAGTATTGCCGGCTGAAGACAGCCTGGTTGGCCAGCAGTGGATCGTTGTCGCCGAAATCGGCGGACACAGTGGAGAGTCATCGGGTCGGATTTATAGCGCCAGTGCGCTCAACCCCGGTTGCTTCGGTGAAATATTGTCTCCGCTTGTGAATCACGAAGATGTCGTTGAATGGGACGATAGAGCGGGTCAGTTTATCACCGAGCGTCGCGCTAACGTGGGTAAACTGGAACTCTCGCGGGAGCCGTTGTCGCACGTACCAGAAGGAGCGCGGGACGCAGCACTGACAGGCGTCATCCGTAATCGGGGTTTGAGCCTCTTGCCATGGTCACCCGCTTTGCAGCAGTGGCGAGCGCGGGTAGAGTTGTTGCGGCAGCTGGAGTATGAGGGTGAGGAAAACCGCTGGCCGGACCTATCCGATGCAAGGCTGCTGGAAACCCTGGAAGACTGGCTATCACCTTACCTTAGCGGCGTGCGGCGATTGCAAGATTTCCAGAAACTGGATCTCAAATCGATATTGCAGGCCATGCTACCGTGGCCACTACCGCTGGAGCTTGAGCGCCTCGCGCCGGAAAAACTTGCCGTGCCATCTGGTTCAAGTATTGCCATAGACTACTGCGAGTCGCCGCCAGTATTGGCCGTTAAGCTACAGGAAATGTTTGGCTGTGTTGACACGCCCACTATCGCAGACGGCAGGGTCCCGCTGCTGGTGCACCTGTTATCGCCTGCACAACGACCATTGCAGGTCACTCAAGACCTAGCCAGTTTTTGGCGCGATAGCTATCTGGAGGTGCGTAAAGAGATGCGCGGGCGTTATCCAAAGCACCCGTGGCCTGAAGATCCACTGCAGGCCGTGGCTACAGCGAGTACAAACAGGCGTTTGAACCGTACTTCATAGCCGATTGATGCGCGTATTCGGGCATTCGCGAAAGTACTTGTTCAATGCCGGTTAGCGGCGTAGTGTCAGGTGCTGAGCGTTTTTTAGGCTGTTTGTGCATTTGGAAGTGGCGCCTGCGGCCATGCTGTTGGCGCGTGCGGTCATATCGTGGGCCAAGCGATTTCTCCTAGACTGACTCAGTCAATACAGGAGGAAGCACCGTGAACAAGACAGATTTGGCTGAAGCTATAGCGATCGCTCTTGCAGAAGGGCTTAAACATGTTCAACAGGCTCCGAGTAACATCACCAGAGGTAGTGCTATATGAACCCCAAATTCTACTGGACACTTCTGGTCGCGATTTTTGTTGGTGGCGTACTAGGCGGGCAGATGTCGACCACTGCATCAACTCCTGCAGCAACGCAGCTGCTAACGTCAACCAGCGCTGATGAGTAACACGTTTTAAGGGTTCACAATCACGCGCCTTGGACACATCATAAGCGAGGTAAGGCCATGACAGTAAAGGCACTGCGAACAGCGGACGAGCGGTTCTCTGTTATGCCCGGATTTTCGTATCAGCCGCACTATGTTGACGACTTGCCAGGATATGAGTCGTTGCGGATGGCCTACATCGACGAAGGCCCGTCAGACGCCGATACCGTGTTCCTGTGTTTGCACGGTGAGCCAACCTGGAGCTATCTGTATCGGAAAATGATCCCTGTATTCACGGAGGCGGGTTGCAGAGTCATTGCGCCTGATTTATTCGGATTTGGTCGCTCCGATAAGCCCATAGATGACGCCACCTACACATTCAATTTCCATCGAAACAGTGTTTTGCGCCTGATAGAGCGCTTAGACCTCACGGGCATCGCGCTGGTGTGTCAGGACTGGGGCGGCATATTGGGACTAACGATGCCGATGGATATGCCTGAACGGTTTACCCGCTTACTAGTAATGAATACTGCTGTTCCCACGGGTGTGCCGGTATCTGAAGGCTTTGCTCTGTGGAAGGGCTTTGCAGGTATGGCGTCAGAGATACCCACCGGAGGGTTAGTCGCACTGGACGCGGGCGATGCACTGAATCTGTTTGATGTGATGGCCTATGACGCGCCATTCCCCGATAACAGCTATAAAGCTGGCGTTCGTCGTTTTCCTCAGATGGTACCAGTAGAGGCAGGAATGGAAGGTGCGGATTTGGGCGCTGCGGCGCGCGAGTATTTCTCTACACAGTGGGATGGCCAGGCGTTTATGGCTATCGGCATGCGTGACAATGTGCTGAACGAGCCTGTGATGATGGAGCTTAAAGACGTCATTAAGGGTTGTTCACAGCCCATGAAAGTGGCCGATGGTGGGCACTTCGTTCAGGAGTATGGAGACCCTATTGCACGCGAGGCTCTCAAGCATTTTGGATTAGCTGGCTGAAACTTCCCGTTTAAGGAGTCGCAGGGTCGTACCCGCTGCGGCCGTGCTCCAGCCATTGTTTGCAATCTGGAGTGAGGGCTCTGCTGCAGGCCTCTTCATATTGCGCAACCTCTGTATCACTGAGGACGTCGCGCCAGCGACCATTCACACCCTTGTTGATAAAAGTTTTAGCGCCGCCTTTCCAGAAAAAGCCACCTTCGGGCACGTACTGCTCTGCATTGGCTTTCATGCCATCGAACGAAACTGCATCCACAATACGGGGCCAGGCGTTTTCCGGCACATCAATCTCAAGATAGCTAGCTAGCCTGCGCATTTCGCCTTCGAGATCGGCCAACATGTCGCTGTAGTGAAAGAATTCTATATTGGGCAAGTGCCTGAAATCCCACCAGGACTGCACATTAGACAAATGTGACCAGTAAGGCCATCCGCCCACCTCGTGTTCAAACAGGCTGTCGCTGACCCAGGTTTTCCAAAAGTCATGAATATCATCCGGCGCTTTGGGATACTCTTCGCCAACGCGTCCTGGAATATTGTTCATGTGGGTTCGAGATTCCTCTGTGAAATTTCGATAATGATTCCACATCGACATAAACACATCTCGGCCGTCTCTGGATACATACACATACTTGAGCTGCGGTTCGTAACGCATGCCGTCTAGTGGCAGATGGGTCTTGAGATAACGACGATGCTCTTGTGCTTCCAGGCCACCCAGAAACAGCTCGAGTGGTACGTAACGCATGTCCAGCCAGGGTGATAGTGCTGATGGAGGAGCTGGGAAATTGCCGTCGGGAAAAAGCAAGTTAGCCATAATGCCCTGAGTCCACGTGGTACCTGCTTTGTAGGATGTTGCAATGATAATGTCGTCGTTGCGTGGCGTGTAGTAGTCCCAGCGGGTGCTGTCGAAGTGATGGCATTGGTAAATGCGGCTTCTTGTGGGTAGTTGCATGATATCTCCTGTGAAGACTATCGCGACTGATAGTCCAAATCGTACAGTTCTATTTTAGTTTTGATGCCCAGATCGCTAGTCTGTGCTTCATCGCAAGTTGTGAAACCTGATCGTTTGGGAGTGGCTGAATAACCTTGTCATGTACCAAGAGACGATAAATGTACTCGATTCTTTCATTCACGGAGTCGGTAGGCTCAAATTCGACAACGCCTCTTTCCTCTCCGTATTTCATACCTTCAGCAATGGCCTTCTTCACCATTTCCTTTTCATTCTTTAACTTTTTCACGTACTCATGCACCTCCCGGAGCACCTTGGTCGTCTATTTTTGCTGGCACATTGATCGTCAGGTCAGTAAGCCAGAACTTAAGCGTAGACCAACATTGGGGGTAAGTCTTGCCTCACCCAGCGTAGCAATACAGATTGCCTGGGGTTACTGCTCGGAGACTCGGGCAGTGGCTTTGTGAAATTCGTGCTATAAATCTGCATTACATCGCTGCAACGCTTCCCACTTGGGAGTAAGCAAATGGTTAACCACAGGAGAAAGATAACAATGGCCTATCAGTACGAAACTCTGGATGTTGTAGTCGATGGTCGTCTGGCTATCGTAACGATCAACAATCCCCCAGTGAATGTGATTACCATGCCACTCTACATGGACCTGATGGCGATAACGCAGGAGCTAGAGAATGACCCCGATCTATCGGTTGTACTATTCAAAAGCGCCGACCCAGATTTTTTCATCGCCCACTTTGATGTAGAACTCATTCTTAGTTTTCCCATAGATGAACCTGCCGAGCCTGAAGCGGAGCTTAACGACTTTCACCAGCTTTGCGAGCGGCTAAGAACAATGGATAAAGTCACCATCGCGCAGATCGAAGGCCGGATCGGAGGCGGGGGCAGCGAGATCGCTTCGAGTATGGATATGCGTTTCGGCGTTAACGGAACTACCATTGCCAGCCAGATGGAAGTTCCATTGGGTATTCTGCCTGGCGGCTCTGGTACGCAACGTCTGCCTGCGATAGTCGGTAGAGCCCGTGCAATGGAAATTATCCTGGGGGCGCAGGATCTCGATGCGGAAACGGCGGAAAGCTGGGGCTACTTGAACAGAGCGTTACCTGCAGAAGAGATCGATGCCTGGGTAGGTAATCTTGCCCGACGTATATCACGCTATCCTGTCGCAGCCGTTCGGCTTGCGAAGCAGAGCATCAATGCCGCTCAAGCCGATCCGGCAGAGGGGCTACGCGAAGAGGCTTATCTGTTCCAACAGTTGCTGCGCACAGACGATGCTCAGTCAAAAATGAAGGAGTTTATGAATATAGGTGGCCAGACGCGCGAGGGCGAGCTGAAGGTGGATGAGCTGGTAGATCAGTTAACGTTTGATTAACGTCTGCCCGACGCAACGTTTATTGCATCGGCAGGTCAAAACGCTCCCGCAGAAAACGGGCGATACCGTCTTCGTCGTGATGCCCAATGATGGCAGTGGCAGCAGCCTTCACCGGCTCTTTGGCGTTTTCGGGCGCGTAGGCCTCGTCGGCTTTTGCGAACATGCTTAGGTCATTATCGCTATCGCCGAAGCAAATCACCCTTTGAAGGTTCAGTTCATTTTTTAGGGTGGTTACTGCGTCGCCCTTACTACCATCGCTATGGTGAATATCCACCCAGCACAGATTCTTGTCTTCCAAGGCAACCCCCATATAGGCGACAAGGTGGGGCTCGGGCTCAACCATCGCAACGACTTTCTCAATGGATTCGCGTTCGCCAATTGCGCTGACATTGGTAATCTCGGCGTCACCTGGTAGATCCTGCGCGGGCAGTATTGGCAAGCCGCGCTCTTTGGCGAACATCTTAACCAGGTTTCTCTCAACATCGTTTAACAGCGGCGTGTGGTAGATCGCATGACGTTCGCCTCGCTCAAGTGTAAAGATAAACGGGGTTGTGTTCTCTGCGATAAAAGCGTGCAAGACGTGCTCGACTTCATCCTGGGTTAACAGGTAGCTGTGGCTGTATCCGACAGAATCGGGATTCCAGATGACAACACCATTTTTGTAGATCTGAGGCAAGTCAAAGCCGTGGCCTTCAATAAGGTTGCGAGTGGCGTGCAATGTACGTCCGGTTGCAACCGTATAGGCTATTCCGCGCTCATTAAGCATGGATAAGGTGTTGCGGGTATAGTCAGAAATGGCTGAGCTACGGTTCAGCAATGTTCCGTCGAGGTCAAATACGATCAGTTCCACGGAGCCTCGCCTGTTGATTTTGTCATGTTGATCAATGCACCTGGGTTGCTGCGAGGTCGGCTACCAGAGCGCGACGCACAACATCGCTTACCGAATGCGAGGCGATAGGGTAGGCGGAGTGCTCGATGCCTGCAAGTATGGCCTCTCCCTTATGCGCCGCAGCGATCATGTCGGGTGTGAGTTCGAATCGAAGAAAGTGTACGGATGAGGTTTTTACGTCGTTACTGCGATCAAGATCTTCATCTGCGATCGGGTAAACGCGTCCGCAGTCGCCAACTTGTAGCCAGATCTTATCTTCAATACCAATCATTTTGGCTAGTTGCTCCGCGCGTTCGGCGGGATCTTCATACTCGATCATAAACGTAGCTTTCCAGTTGTGACCATCCGGTATGAGGGGGTTGTAAGCGTCGAGCTCCTCCTCGATACCGTCTGCCTCAAACACTTTCTCAATGCGCAGCATCTCCTGAATCTGGTACTTGATCGTAAGCGCGTCTTCAAAGTACAGGCGGGCGTGTTCTCCCAAGGGTAGCTGACGTGCCTTCTTATGCTCCATCACCTGTGCGCGAAAGGCAGGGCGCTCTTGGGCATAGTCTTCAAGTGACCAAAGATCTGCGCGCGACAGTGTACTCATGCTTAATACCTCTTTCATTACAATCCGTAGGCCAGTCTCAATAGAGTCATCGGGTGATGCGCTTTATCGACTGTCTTCGATAGCTCCACAATCTGCGTTGCGGCCATCGGGCAATCGCTGGTGAAATGATCCGGCTCTTGCTGATCGACTTTGCGCACTACTGGTCTGGCTATTTTAACCGACTTGTCGCGCGTTTCCTTCTTGATCGCGTACGTACCGTCATGACCAGAACAGCGTTCCTGCGCAGTAACCTGCGTATCTTGAATCAGGTTCAGTACATCCCGCGTTTTCAGGCCAATATTCTGTACCCGCTGATGACAGGCAACCTGGTAGGCAATGTCGCCCATGGCCTGAGGGAAGTCGGTTTTCAATGCGCCGCCCTTGTGTCGCTTCCACAAATACTCAAAGGGGTCGAAGAACGCGGCCTGTACCTTTTTAACATCCTCGTCGTCTGGGTACATGAGCGGTAGTTCCTGTTTGTACATGAGCACACAAGAGGGAATAGGGGCGATCAGGTCGTAACCCTCGTCAACCAACTTGGCCAGTACGGGGATATTCGCTTCTTTGAGTTTGTTGACAGCGTCGAGATCACCCAGCTCAAGCTTAGGCATTCCGCAGCATTTCTCTTTTGGCACGATATCGATGTGAATGTCGTTGTGCTGGAATACTTTCACAAAGTCAGCCCCAATTTCGGGGCTATTGTAGTTGCCGTAGCAGGTAGCATAGAGCGCGACCTTGCCGGTAGTTTCCCCAATGGCCTGTGGGGATATATCTTGGATCATGCTCTTAACGCTTTTACGCAGCGTTTTGCTGTGAAATTTGGGAACAGGGGCCTCATGATGAATGCCCAGTGTTGATTCAAAGGCCTTGCGCATAGTGGCATTTTGATTCACGGCATTCACGGTGATATCCACCAGAGGGATGGAGGTTAACGCAAAGACAGTGTCTGTGCTGGTGAGAACACGGTCGCGTAACCGTGCACCTTCCTCTTTGAACTTGATGGCTTTGGCTCTGAGCATCAGGTGAGGGAAATCCACGTTCCACTCGTGTGGTGGTACGTAAGGGCACTTGGTCATGTAACACAGATCACACAGGTAGCACTGATCAACCACCTTGTTGTAGTCGGCCTTGTCTACACCGTCTACTTCCAGAGTGTCACTTTCATCTACGAGGTCAAAAAGTGTAGGAAAGGAGTCGCAGAGACTCACACAGCGGCGACAGCCGTGACAGATGTCGTACACACGCTCCAGTTCTGCTTCCAGCGATGCCTTGTCCCAGAACTCATCCGATTTCCACTCAATAGGGTGCCGTGTCGGCGCTTCAAGACTGCCTTCTCTCACAGGTACTCTCCCGTGTGTTTTCTAATGCCGAAGGAGTGGACCCCAACAGGGGTCCACCAAAGGTGCGGTGCCGGGACTAGTCGTCCAGATTATCCAGAGCTTTCTGGAATCGATTGGCATGAGATCGCTCCGCTTTTGCAAGCGTTTCCATCCAGTCGGCTATCTCATCGAAGCCTTCATCGCGCGCCGTCTTGGCCATGCCAGGGTACATATCCGTGTATTCGTGGGTTTCTCCGGCGATTGCTGCCTTGAGATTATCTGAGGTGCCGCCGATTGGCAGGCCGGTTGCTGGATCGCCGGTTTCCTCAAGATACTCCAGGTGGCCGTGGGCATGCCCGGTTTCACCTTCTGCTGTGGAGCGAAAAACGGCGGCAACATCGTTGTAACCCTCTACGTCAGCCTTTGAGGCGAAATAGAGATAACGTCGATTGGCCTGACTTTCACCAGCAAACGCATCTTTGAGGTTCTGTTCTGTTTGGCTACCTTTCAACGACATAGGTACTCTCCTGTTATTGGGTTAGAGCGGGGATTCATCCCTTCCCCTTAAAAGTAGTCCAACTTAGTTTTTCCATCCAGCAGAAATTCCCGCTAAAATCGATCGAATTTATCGATTACGGAATATTGTCTAAGCCAGAGGTCGGGGAATGAGCAGACAGCCAACATTGAAACAGCTTAAATACCTGTGCGCGGTGGCGGAGCACGGGCATTTTGGTCGAGCGGCCAAGGCCTGCCATGTCTCCCAGTCTACATTGAGTGCGGGCATCATCGAGCTAGAGGAGGTGCTGGGGGCTTCGATCGTCGAACGCAACAATCGTCAGGTATTACTAAGCGGTCTGGGTCAGGAGGTGGTCGCTCGCGCTCAGGATATTCTATTGCAGGCTGAAGACCTCGTTTCTCTATGCGATGCATCAGCTGAGCCGTTTACCGGCAAACTCAGACTAGGTGTTATTCCTACAATAGCCCCATTTGTATTACCGCAGCTGCTGAAGCGCTTGCGCAGTAAATATCCTGATTTCCAACTATTCATACGTGAGGATTTGAGCGGCCATCTCGTGGATACGCTGCACCGGGGAGAAGTAGACGTGATTTTGCTAGCGCTGCCTTTTCCTGCCGACAACGTCGACACCATGGCGTTGTATGAGGATGATTTTTTGCTGGCGAGCCCAGCCTCCAATACGTTTACTGGCAGTGCCGAGGTCAAGACCTCGCAGCTCAAAGGGGAGGAGCTTCTTCTGCTGGAAGACGGTCATTGCCTGCGCGATCATGCGTTGGAAGCCTGCAAACTGCGTGACGCCGATATCTCGATTCCTTACCAGGCGACTAGTTTGAATACGATCGTGCAAATGGTTGCCAATGGTATCGGCATAACATTATTGCCGCGTATGGCATTGGACGCGCATATCTTGTCGGGAACCGACGTGAGTGTTTATGAGTTCAGCGAAAAGAATGTCTCGAGAACTATTGGGCTTATGTGGCGAAAAAAGACACCCAGACAGCGTGAGTTTCACTTACTGGGCGAGTTTATCACCCAGTGCCATGTTCATTGAGTCGTTTACTGGCCGGCGATAGTGCGCACGGTATCCAGCGTTTGATTGAGCTCTTCTTCGCTCATGGCTGACCGAGTCACATAGCGGATTACCCCGTCTTGATCGAGTACGACCAACACAGAGCCTTTTTTGCCCAGGCCCCAAGCTTGGGCGCCGGTGCCATCTTCATCGAGTACCATGGTGGCTAGTGGAAACTCCTTCTTCTTTGACTCCACTTCAGACACGACGAACCCGGTCGTGCCCCACATGGCTGCATCTAGGTTAACCAGTGTGGTGACGTGATAGCTATTCATCTCCATGTTGTCACGCAGCAAATCGGTAAACGGCTCGAAGATCTTGCTGGCGCTCTGCGTGCCAGGAAAGTACTGCAAAATATGTGCTTTACCCGGATTGGAGTTTGATGACCAGGCAACGTAATTGAGTTCGTCTTCCGATAATGTGATTTCACCTTTTTCTTCAATCACAACGGCGGGCAACGGATTACCGACCTCGGGTGAACTTGCGTAGGCGGTCAGCGTCAATGGGAGCAGGGTGATTATAATCAGGGCGCGAAGTGTTTCTGGAAAGGATCGGCGAGAAAGCATTATGTGTCTCCTATCTTGAGCATGAGCATGAGCGTGTTAACGGCGTCGCTTGGCGGGCTTTCTGGTCGGCTTGCGATTTGGATTGCGCGGCAGACCATTGTGCTGTGTAGCGAACGTCTGAGTACCTGCCGGCACTATGCCATGCCGTTTTGCAGGCTGTCGAGTTGGAATCAAATGCATTTTGCCGTTGCCAATGAGGTCTGAGCGGCCCATTTTCTTTAACGCCTTGCGCAGATCCGGCCAGTTGTCTGGGTCGTGATAGCGCAAAAAAGCTTTGTGTAGCTTGCGCTGAGACAAAGCCTTAACCGTGGGCATCGTATCGCTGCTATGGCTCACGCGCTTTAAAGGGTTTTTGCCGCTGTAGTACATGGCCGTGGCAGTCGCCATGGGCGAGGGATAAAATGTCTGCACCTGATCAGCGCGAAACTTATTCCGCTTTAACCACAATGCCAGGTTCATCATATCCTCGGTGCGTGTGCCGGGGTGCGCTGCAATGAAATAGGGAATGAGGTATTGCTCTTTTCCCGCTTCCTTTGAGTATTTGTCAAACATCGACTTGAACTTGTCATAGCTTCCCATACCCGGTTTCATCATTTTGGATAGCGGGGCATTTTCGGTGTGCTCGGGTGCAATCTTTAGATAGCCGCCAACATGATGAGTCACGAGCTCGCGCACGTACTCAGGTGTTTCTACAGCAAGGTCGTAGCGTAGCCCTGATGCAATCAAGACCTTTTTTACGCCGTCAACATCGCGCGCTCTGCGATACAGATTAACCAGTGGCGTTTGGTCCGTATTGAGGTTTTTGCAAATGCCCGGAAAGACGCAGCTGAGTTTACGACACTTTGCCTCTACCTCTTTGCTCTTGCATGCGAGTCGCCACATATTGGCCGTGGGTCCTCCCAGGTCGGAAATGACGCCAGTAAAGGCGGGCGATGTATCGCGAATTGCCTCGACCTCACGAATGATAGAGTCTTCAGATCGGTTCTGAATAATGCGGCCTTCGTGTTCTGTGATCGAGCAAAACGTGCAGCCACCGAAGCAGCCACGCATGATATTGACCGAGTGTCGTATCATTTCGTAGGCGGGAATAGAAGCATCGCCATACGCGGTGTGCGGCAATCGGGTGTAAGGCAACTCAAATACCCAGTCCAGCTCCTGTGTTTCCAGCGGGATGGGCGGGGGGTTCAGCCAGACCTCCCGGTCGCCATGTGCTTGCACTAGTGCGCGCGCATTGTAGGGGTTGGTTTCTTTATGTAGAACACGAGAGGCGTGAGCGTAAAGTGCACTGTCGGCTTTGACTTGTTCGAAAGAGGGAATACGGATGACAGCGCTCTGGGTCTCAGTGGCAACATCCATCAATTTCACGGGCTCGGCGACTACCGCTTCCTCTGTTGCCGTTTTACTGTCGCACACGGCTGGAGAGGTCTCCTGATACGGGTTTTGCGGTGGAGCGGTCGGGCCCACGACATCGATGCTGGTTGAGTCGACGACTCGCCAGCCATCAGGCAGTTGTTTGCAGACGTAAGCCGTACCGCGCAGGTCGCGTATTGAGTTGATCTTGTCACCAGCGGCAAGGCGGTGGGCGACATCGACTATCGCGCGCTCAGCATTTCCGTACAGCAGGATATCCGCTTGGCTGTCTAGCAAAATTGAGCGCCGGATTTTGTCGCTCCAATAGTCGTAATGGGCAATCCGGCGGAGGCTGGCCTCAATGCTACCGATAACCACAGGCACATCTTTATAGGCCTCGCGTACTCGCTGACTGTAGACGATTACGGCGCGATCAGGACGTTTATCGCCCACATTGCCCGCGGTGTAGGCATCGTCATTGCGCCGCTTTTTGTCCGCCGTGTAGCGGTTGATCATAGAGTCCATATTGCCCGAGGCTACACCGAAGAACAGATTCGGCTTGCCCAGCGCTTTGAACGCGTCGGCTGTCGTCCAGTCCGGTTGGGACAGAATGCCAACCCGAAAACCTTGCGCTTCCAGCAGGCGACCGATAACCGCCATGCCAAAACTGGGATGATCCACATAGGCATCGCCGGTGACGATAATGATGTCGCAACTATCCCAGCCGAGCGCATCCATCTCCTGGCGGGACATGGGTAGCTGTGGAGCCGGCCCAAAGCACTCGGCCCAGTATTTTCGATAGTCGTAAATGGGGGTTGGCATTAACTAAAACCTCGTCAGAGGCGCGATTATACCGGATTAATCTGTAGATTTGGTGGGCGCAGTGGTATCAGTCTGACCCATCGAAATTCGCCAAAATACTGTGAGAGAGCGCAGTTGAACCGCGCACACTGCAGCGCATACCGTCAGTGCGATCGTGGATATCCAGCCAAGGCCGGGGTTGAAGTAAAGCCAAGCAGCCCACGCGCCGAGCAGGGCAATGTATAGAAGGTTGGGTAAGTGATCGCGCCAGGTTGCAGGCTGTAGTGTAGCGAAAAACTGGCTATTGATTGGGTCCTGGCGTGCCCGTCGGTAAGCGCCCTGATTCGAGAAATACACAAAAAGGAAAAACAGCGCAAGAACAGCAAGCCAGGCACTGATGCGTTGAGGTGTCATCGCTTCTATCAGCAGAAGTTGTCCTAGCCCTACGAAGAACGGTTGGGTTAGGTCGGTGACTGATGGAGTCCATTCGAACCGCATCACGAGGCTAACGCTTACTAGCCATACCAATACAATCAGCAGTAGGGTGACGATAGACAGCATCCATGCTGTGATATTCAGTAGGGTAAGGCTGAGGTTAAGGTCCAGTTCCAACAGGTTAGACCAGAAAGATTCTAGTGCGATCGCCTGCACAATACTCAGCAATGTGAGCATGACTGACGGTAATTGTTGCCTAGCGCGACTTCGAATATTTTCCATGCGTGGTTCCTCGGGATGGAGCGGCCTTCATTGATGGCCAACTACCCGGCCTAAGCTCGCGCACGGCATACGAGGTGCTGAAGCGGTCGCTGATCCTTCGTTCTATCGAGTATCTGTTGGTGGATGCCTGATTTCTTCGGGTACATCCAGTGAGCTGCCGCAATGTTTACAGTAATCAGCGTCCTTCGCATGCCCACCCTGGGCGCACTGTGGACAGTTCCAGTGCAGCCATCGTCCCTCCTGCCTTTCCATGATGTCTTGCCATAGTTTGGTGGTCATAATTGCCGAGGGTACTGCAATGATCGCGTACCCAGTTAACATACCCATGGCCGAGATAGCCCTGCCAGCAACTGTTTGAGGAACAACATCTCCGTAGCCTACCGTGGTTATGGTGACGATCGCCCAGTAGATGCTCAGGGGAATACTGGTAAATCCATGTTCTGGCCCTTCCAATACATAGATCAGGCAGCCGAAAATAATAGTGACGATGATAACGAGCGAGAAGAAGACGAAAATGCTCTTTGCGGAGCGCTTCATTACGTCAAGAATGTTGGTGAATTCGGTTAGCAGCTCCAGCAAGCGCAAAATCCGGAAGATGCGCAACATACGCAGCAGTCTCACGATCAGGAGTGGCGCTGCCTCGGGGACGAAAAATGCGATGTAGGTGGGCAAAATAGATAGTAAATCAACAATGCCGAACATGCTGCGCATGTAGGCTGATCGATTGGCCGAACACCAGATGCGAGTTATATACTCGGCAGTGAACAACACAGTGAAGAACACCTCGATGCGCCAGAATAGTCCACCACTGGCAGAGTGCATGGTTGGAATCGAGTCCAGCATGATGACTGCCACGCTGGCTAATATAGCAACCAGCAGGAGGATGTCGAAGGCGCGGCCGGAGAGGGTCTCCGTGCCGAAAATAACATCGTATACCTGCTTCTGACGGGGAGTTTGAATGCGTTCGTTCATGATATGTTTACGTGCCTGTGCCGATGATAGGACGTTATCACAGTAAGCAAGGCACACGTAGCCCCGCATAAAGCGGATTTGCAGTTACTCACAAGCGGTACCTATTCATGCAGTATCCAATTTACCAAGTTGATGCGTTTGCCGATGCGGCATTCTCAGGGAATCCGGCTGCCGTGATGCCTCTGACTCAATGGCTGGACGATAGCACTCTGCAGCGTATAGCAGCAGAAAATAATCTTAGCGAGACTGCCTTTTTGCTACCACGCGGCGCCGACTTTGAACTGCGTTGGTTTACGCCGGAGGTGGAGGTGGATCTTTGCGGTCATGCCACGCTCGCCAGCGCGCATGCGCTCTTTGAGCATATGGATTATTCGGCAGAGACAGTCGTCTTTCACACGCGCAGCGGGCCGCTAACTGTGTCGCGCGCAGACGCCATGCTGGTCATGGATTTTCCTGCGCCAACGCTGCTGCCACTGGCTGTGGACACTGCCATTACTCAGGCGTTGGGAGCAGTCGCAGTAGATGCCGCTATACCAGATTCGAATCCATCAATGGTGGTTTATGCATTTGAGTCGCAAGCGGAGGTTGCCGCGCTTACCCCTGATTTTCGCGCCCTAATGAACAGTAGCGAGCATGCTGTTATTGCAACGGCCCCCGGTGATCAACACGACTTTGTGTCGCGCTTTTTTGGTCCGCAGGTGGGAATTGATGAAGATCCAGTCACCGGGTCTGCGCATTGCTGTTTGACCCGATACTGGGCCGGTCGTCTGGGTAAGTCGGTGTTTTCTGCCCGTCAGATTTCACCGCGGGGAGGCGAGGTTGGCTGCGAACTGCGGGGTGACCGTGTGGTGCTCAAAGGACGCGCTGTCACGTACATGACCGGCACAGTCACGCTGTAGGAAGAAAAGCCACTGAAACGCTTCTTGGCCTTATTGCGCAGACTAAGAATGGTTCGGTAACTCAGTACGCCTGACCGTTATAGCTTCAACAGCTCCGATACGACGGGCATGACGGTCTCCAGTAATATGGGTTGCGCCTCGACAGTGGGGTGGATGCCATCGGGCTGCATGAGTTCGGTATTGGTGGCAACACCCTCCAACAGAAAAGGACCCAGCACAGCGCCGGTCTCCAGGGCAACTTTCGGATACGATTCACGGAAACTGGCGGTGTAGCGCGTGCCATAGTTGGGTGGAATCTCCATTGCCAAGATTAGTACCTGTGCCCCAGCCGCTTGGGAGAGCTCTGTCATGTTACGAAGGTCGTTGCGAAAAGATTTCACGGGATAACCACGCAGGCCATCGTTGCCGCCCAATTCGATGATAACCAGACTGGGCTCATGCTCCTCTAACAGAGCGGGTAGCCTGCGCGCCCCACCAGCGGCAGTTTCGCCCGATATACTGGCATTGACGACCCGTGTACCAGGATGGGTATGCGCCATTTGTCCCGTCATCAGTGCAACCCATCCCTGTTCCAGCGACATACCATAGGCTGCACTGATACTATCGCCCATCACCAGCACTGTGTGCGGTGGTTTGGGCACGCCAGCGTCGGAAGCGGCATAGGCAGGTAGTACAATTGCCGTCAATATCAATCCGAAGGCAATCAGGTCGCGTAAGTTGCGAAAAAGGAATTTCTGAATGATCAAAGCTGAACATCTCCTCAAAAGAGTCCCAATGGCGGGCGGTGATTTGGAGATACTGAAAGGGATCAGTCTCGAAATCAAGTCGGGTGAATCGGTGGCCATTATAGGCGCTTCTGGCTCCGGTAAGTCCACGCTGCTTGGATTGCTCGCTGGGCTGGATGAGGCGAGCGAAGGTCGGGTGGTCATTGGCGACACCGATTTGAGTGAGCTAGACGAGGACGGTCGCGCACTTTTTCGCGGTCAGCAGATTGGCTTCGTGTTCCAGAGCTTCCAGCTACTGCCGGCTCTCACCGCGCTAGAGAATGTCATGCTGCCTCTTGAGCTGAACGGTCATGACGACGCCCGCGAACAGGCTGAGTATTTCCTCGATCGAGTGGAGCTGTCTGAGCGGTCGCATCACTATCCGCGGCAGATGTCCGGTGGAGAGCAGCAGCGCGTGGCAATAGCCCGCGCCTTTGCCGCTAGACCCGCGATTCTTTTTGCAGACGAGCCTACGGGCAATCTCGATACGCGTACAGGCAGTCACATCATCGAATTATTGTTTGAGCTCAATCGAGAGCAAGGTGCCACCCTGGTTCTGGTCACCCATGACAATAATCTGGCAGATTTGTGTGAAAGACGAATACGCCTGGAAGCCGGCGCGTTGGTAGCGGAGTAGATCGATGTCGATGACAGCTACACGAATGCTGGCCAGAGAATGGCGCGGTGGTGAACTGGGTGTGCTGGTAGCGGCGCTCGTATTGGCGGTGGCAGTTGTCTCTGGCATCAGTGCCTTTACCACCCGTTTGCAGACTGCGCTTGAGCAGGAAAGTCATCGCTTTCTGGCCGCGGATCGCGTTGTGCGCAGTAGTCGACCCATGCCTGACCAATGGTTGCAGGAGGCTCAGGGCTACGATTTAAAGCAGGCCACAACGCTCACTTTTCCCTCGATGGTTTTTGCAGGGGACGAGAATATGCGGCTGGCTTCGGTAAAGGCTGTTTCAGATTTGTACCCATTGCGCGGTAATTTGACCTACAGCGAAGAACCTTTTGGCACGGTAATGCCGGCGACACAAGGGCCGAAAAGGGGGGAGGTCTGGCTGGATTCCAGGCTGTTCCCGCTGCTTGAAGTAGAGGTCGGTGATTACGTAGAAGTGGGTGAGGGTCGCTTTGTAGTCAAGCAGGCAGCGCGTACAGAGCCTGATCAAAGCGCCGGTCTATTCAGTTATGGCCCGCGTGTATTGATGCACTACGACGATATTCCACTTACTGGCGTCGTGCAGCCCGGTAGCAGGGTGCGTTACCGGCAGCTGTATGCCGGTGACGAGGAAGCACTTGAAAACTTCGTGGAGTGGCTAGAGCCACAAATGGAGGACACCCAACGTCTTATTGACGTAAACCAGGGGCAGCCAGGTATTGGCAGTGCTTTGGGACGGGCCGAGAGTTTTCTGTTGCTCGCAGGTAGTCTGGGTGTGGTCCTGGCTGGGGTTGCAATTGCATTGGCGGCACGCCGTTTCAGTGAGAGACACAACGACTACGTGGCGATCATGAAGAGTTTAGGCGCTACCTCCGGCTCGGTAAATCGTCTTTACGGCAGTAGCCTGCTGCTCTTGGGAATAACTGCAACGATAGTAGGCTGCCTGGCAGGGTGGGGTATGCAGGCACTGTTTTTTGATATGTTTGCCGATCAAATGCCCGTGCAGCCTGGTCCCTCAGGCATCCGGCCTTATGCGATTGGAGCGGCAACAGCGCTCACGTGTTTGCTTAGCTTTGCTTGGCCCCCCTTGCGACGCTTGGCGCAGGCAAGTCCATTACGTGTGCTGCGTCGCGATATGCCTTCTGAGAGTCGCCGCACACTTACAGATTATGCGATAGGACTATTTGCGGTGACCTTGTTGATGCTCTGGTATAGCGGTGACTGGCAGCTGACGTTTGCGGTGATAGCAGGGCTTGCCATAACTGTGGTGCTGGGAATGATGCTGGCGATGACCCTGCTGCGCGGTGGGCGCCTGGTTGGCATGAGTGCCGGCTCAATCTGGCGGCTGGCGTTAGCGGGCCTGCAGCGCCGGGGAACAGCCAATGCCCTGCAAGTGGTTATCTTCGCTATGGCGATAATGCTGCTGCTGGTATTGGTGCTGATTCGCACCTCGTTGATCGATGAGTGGCAGACGCAGCTGCCTCCAGACACCCCGAATCACTTTATGGTGAACATCGCGCCGGAAGAGGTTCAGGGTGTCGATCAGATGCTACGCGGTGAAAATATCCCCAGTGAACCATTGTTTCCCATGATTCGAGGCCGGATTATGGCAGTCAATGGCGTCGAGCTGCCCCGCACGGACGAGGAGGAAGAGGGCAGGCGTCAGCGGGAGGTCAATTTTACCTGGTCAGATATCGTGCCATCTCAGAACGTGCTGACTCAAGGAGAGTGGTGGGCCGCTGATAGTGAAGAAGCGCTGGTTTCTGTCGAGGTGGAGTTTGCTCAGCGTATGGGAATGGAGTTGGGCGATACCATTAGCTTCTTGATAGGCTCCGCGCCGGTTGAGGCGAAGGTATCGAGTATCCGTGAACTGGATTGGCAGAGCTTTAGGCCGAATTTCTTCCTTGTCTTCCCGCCGAGATTTTTGGCGCCTTATCCTGCAACCTTCATGACCAGTTTTCATTTGGGCGCGCAGAACAAAGTATTTCTCAATCAGTTTATCCGGACATTCCCAACCGTAACCGTGATCGAAATGGATGTAGTCGTAGAGCAACTTCGCTCCATTGTTACTCAGGTATCGTCAGCCATTGAACTGGTGCTTGGTGTGATTATCGCCGCGGGCTCACTCGTATTGGTAGCAGGTGTTCAGTCCAGTGTTGATAGTCGCATGCAGGAAAGTTCGATTCTGCGTGCACTTGGCGCTCACCGTCGGCTGATTCTGGGTGGGCTGCTGATTGAGTTTGCAGCATTGGGTTTGTTCGCCGGTCTGCTTGCGACGATTGCGGCTGAGTTCTCAGTGTTTGTCTTGCAGGAATATGTAATGGAGATGCAATATGCACCGTCTCCGTGGATCTGGCCGCTGGGCCCCTTGGCAGGCATGTTGCTGATAGGTGCCCTGGGTGTATTTAGCTGCCGGTCTGTCGTGTCGAGCTCGCCCGTTACGCTGCTTAGGGAGTTGTAGTAGACGGCAGTAGCTCAGCACGGGTAAGCTGAGCGCGCCGTCTTGATGGGAGTCGCCTGATTATAGTGCCAACACGATTCAGTGATGGCGTGTTCACAATCTATCCCACGTTATCTGCTACATTATTTCTTTTTGTCTTTGCTCTTTTGCTTCTTTTTATCCTTATCCTTATTGCGTTCGTAGTCATCATCTCGATCGTCTTTATCACGAATACTATCCAGCCAGGACTCCTCGCCCTTGCTGCCGTTGCCGGGGTTTTCACGTTGTTTAGCGGCCGCATTATCTCGCCCATGCTGGCCAGGGTCGTCAGGGCGCCCCTTGCTTTTTTGCTTGTCTGAGTCGGAAATCGAGTTGAATATGGAGCTGCTGTTTTTACTCTTGCTCTTGTCATATTTGTCTGCTGTTACTCCGGTTGTACTGAATACGAGCAACGCGGCACCTACTACACACATTATTTTAATCATTGTAATTACCTTTGCACTGGGTATCTGAGTGTAGTGTAGACCGGCTGCGCCAATAGGACTATACCTGGCGTGACCAGCAGTTCGCTGCACGCAGGGTTTACATTGCCTCTAGTGCCGGCCTAGATCGAGGCTGGGGAGCATCGTATAGTGCTGCTAAGTGAATATTCGTGATGCGGATACTCGCATCCGTTTTGCAATAGGGGAGTGGCAACAATGGCGCAGCGCTACGATAGCTTGTCTGAAAAACTGATTACGTTCATTCAAAATCAGAAAATCTACTTTGTTGGTACCGCCATAGCTGAAGGTCGGGTGAATATTTCGCCCAAAGGTATGAATTCCTTGCGTGTGCTCGACAACAATCGCGTCATCTGGCTCAACGTGACCGGCAGTGGCAACGAAACCGCGGCGCACGTACAAGAAAATCCGAGAATGACCATTATGTTTACCGCATTAGAGGGCAGCCCAATGATTCTGCGACTCTATGGTCAAGCTCGGGCCATTCACCGGCTGGATCCAGATTGGGGTGAGCTCTATGCTCACTTTGAGCCCGAACCTGGCGCCAGGCAGATTTACGACCTGAGTATTGACCTTGTGCAAACGTCCTGTGGGATGGCCGTACCGCTGTATGACTACAAGGAAGACCGGCAACAGTTGTCGGTCTGGGCGCAGAACAAGGGCGAGGAGGGAATACAGCAATACTGGGAGGAAAAAAATCAGTTGAGCATAGACGGGCAGCCCACACACATTGTGAGCAAGAACCTGAGCTCGCCTGACTGATGCAACTTACGGTTTGGGAGTACTGATTGTTGTCTGTACTTCCACAACCGACTGAGGAGCGATCTATTGCCAGTTGTTAACCGGCCTCGTAAGCCATGCGTTTGAAATCGTGGCTGAAAGGGTGCCAGAAAGCGGGCATCACCTGAGTACCACAAAACCCGGTGATACCAGTGTCGGGGGAGATCCATGAATGTGTTCCGGCCAGTCCTCCCCAATGGTATTCACCAATAGCGCCTTGTGGCTCTCCATCCTCTGGAGCATCTTTGACAGCAAAACCCAAGCCGAACTTGGTTGCCGGTAAGTTCCACATCGGAAATTGCACGTCGATATTGGGTGCCAACTGATTCTGGTGCATCTGAGCAATTGTGCTTGGTTCGAGTAATTTCACATCGTTGTGTCGCCCTTCATTAAGAACCATTTGCAGGAAGCGCACATAATCACTGACTGACGATAACAGTCCACCGCCCCCACTTAGCCACTTCGGCGCTGTTAGATAATTCGGGGCTCCAACGGGTGACAATAGAGTCAGCCCGCTCCCCATAGGGTTCAGCAGGTCGTTGGGTACGTACATTGCAGGAATACGGTGGAGCTTGTCCTCACTCACGCAAAACCCCGTGTCCTGCATGTCTAGCGGGTCAAATATTCGCTGCTTTAAGAAGGCATCAAATGATAAACCTGAGACGACTTCGATAAGCCTGGCAACTACATCGGTTGCGAGGCTATAGCGCCAGTCTGTGCCCGGTTGGAAGACAAGCGGGAAAGTCGCCAGGGTATCGCACATGTTTTCCAATGTGCCATCGAACCCGGTCAGGATATCCAGTCCGTTGCTTAGATAGTGCGCATCTATTAGCGACTCAGGGTCAACAAAACCGTAGGAAAATCCGGCGCTGTGGCTCAACAAGTGCCGCAGAGTAATGGGGGAGGCGGCCGCTTCCACCTGGTCAATTGATGTGGCGCCGTGGATCAAAACCTGTGGTGCTGCGAAGGCCGGCAACAATTCTGAAATGGGCGCATCGAGTTTCAGCAAGCCTTGCTCTACCAGTATCAGCGCCGCGACGGACGTCACTATTTTGGTATTGGAAAAGACACGAAAAATCGCATCCTCCCGCAGCGGCTCTTGGGTCTCAAGATCCATGTAGCCAAAGCATCGATAGTCAACGATGTCCGTGCCATTCATCACCAAAGAGAACACGTGCGGAAGAATATTCTGGTCTACATACCACTGCATTCTGTCGTGCATGGGGGTCAGTTTGGTTATGTCCATAGCGGTCGTTCAAGCCTCAGTGTTGATGATTTCTTTCTATCCGCGTTAGCGGACTCTGCGTGTTGTTAAAGGGGGAGGCCCCCAATTGCTGGTCCGATCTCGCCTTGTTCTTTGTAGGTACGCATCAGGATCTCGGCGATGCGCATCTGGTGTACTTCGTCGGAGCCGTCCGCCAAGCGTGCCCAGCGAGCCTGCTGCAGCATACCCGAAAGCGGCGAATCGGTAGAGTATCCGAGTGCGCCATGCACCTGAACGGCTCGATCACACACGCGCCACAGGGTATTGGCGACGTGATGCTTGGCCATGGACACTTCCTGTTTGAACTCCATCCCATTCTCGATCTTGTACGCTGCATGCAGCACCATAAGCTTTGCGGCATAGAGTTCCATAGCGCTATCGGACATCATCCATTGGATTCCCTGCTTTTCACTGAGCAGCGAGCCATGTGAGAAGCGGCTTTGTGCTCTGTCGATCAACATCTCCAGCGCGGTTTCGATTTCTCCAATCCAGCGCATGCAATGCGCCAGTCGTGCAGGCCCGAGTCGCACTTGTCCGAGTTTATGGCCGCCACCGCGTTCTCCCAGAAGATTTTCCTTGGGCACGATGACATCGTTGTACTTAATCTCGCAGTGATTGTGACTACCCGACATTGTTTCCACGTCTCTGATGATCTCGAATCCCGGGCTGTCGCAGTCAACGATAAAGGCCGAGTTTCGCGCTTGGGGTATCGTTGCGTCCGGATCTGTGCGCGCAATAACGATGGCAAAATCTGCACCGCGAGCGCCCGAAGTAAACCACTTGTGGCCATTGATCACCCAAGTGTCGCCCTGTTCAACAGCTGTTGTTTGTATCAGGGTGGGGTCGGAGCCAGCGACATCGGGTTCCGTCATTGAGAAGCAGGATCGTACCTGCCCATCCAGCAGTGGCTGGAGATATTTCTCACGCTGGTATTCGGTGGCAAAGTGATGGAGGGTGTGCATATTCCCTTCGTCGGGTGCGTGTCCATTGATGATATACGGGCCGTAGGGCACTTTTGCCGCTTCTGCAGCAACCGCTGCTAGTGCGGTAACACCCAGCCCCATTCCCCCTACATCGGCTGGCATATGTGGCAACCAATTGCCGCTTTCTTTGGCTTCACTCCGTAACTGCTTAATCAAAGCAGACCAGTCTTTTCGGCTCGCGTCCTCGTTTTCCCGCATTGCTTTAAAAGCGGGTTTTACTTTCTCGTGAAGAAATTCCCTGACGCGAAGTCGTGCCGCGTCGACTTCCGGTGGAAACGTAAAGTCGATAGCCATGTGCGTGTCCTCTCACTACCTAGTTTGCTTTGAATTGTGCGTTTGGCGCTAGATACTGTCGTCATCCCCGTGCAATGTCAAAGAGCCTCGTTTAAGCTTCTGCAGGGCCCAGCGAGCGCGTGCTGTTGGTGGCGGGTAATGAGCAGATGCGAAAGCAGGAATTGACCAAACCCCTGTGGTGGAGAGAGTAATGAGCTTTGAAGACAAGAGTGCGCTAGTGAATCGCTTTATGTCTGCGCTGGAACAGGCAGATGAGAGCGTGATACGAGAAAGCTACGCTGACAATGCAAGTATCTGGCACAACTTCGATGGGCTCGAGCAGTCTGTTGATGACAACATTGCGTCGTTGCACTGGTTGCGCGGCCACCTGGATGACATCCGCTATGCTGATGCTGTGCATAGCGACATTGCCAATGGTTTGTTGCAGCGCCATGTAATGAGAGGGAAGTCAGCGTCGGGAGCGACGGTCGCGTTACCGGCATGCGTGATATTCACTATTGTGGGCGGGCGTATTACTCGCTTGGAAGAGTACCTCGACCCCACACCCTTGTTGGCTCTGCTTGCTACCAAATAGGCCTGTGATTACCCCCGCTGACTGCCGTCGGCGGAAATATTTTCGGATCGCTTTACCAATGAGGAACGCTACAGTGCAGTTCAAATCCAGTCTTTTGATTCTCTTTATGGCTTGCCTAATTACAGGGTGTGGCGAGCAGGGCGCTGTGCCTGTTTCTGCTGACGGAAGTACCGAGCATACGCAGGCGGTGTTGAGGTCTACGCAGGTCGCTATGCCGGCTGATGAAACCGACTTTGAGCAGGCAGTAAAAGGCCTTATCGCCAGCCCTGCTGATTTGCGGGTGTTAGCGGCAAACGGCGACCTCGCGTGGGATCAAACTGCCTACGGCTTTGTAGAGGGCCAGGCGCCTGCAACAGTAAATCCGAGCCTTTGGCGGCAAGCGAGGCTGAACGGAATTCACGGACTGTTTGAGGTCACTCCAGGTATCTATCAGCTACGTGGATTTGATTTAGCCAATATGACGATTGTGGTGGGGGAGAGCGGCTGGATTCTGGTCGATCCGCTAACCACCGCGGCAACATCACAAGCAGCGCTGGCGTTTGCCCGCGAGCAGTTAGGCAATCAGCCGATTAAAGCAGTGTTATTTACCCATAGCCACATTGATCACTTTGGCGGGGTCGATGGTGTATTGACTGATCAAGAGCGAGAGGGGCTTCGAGTCATCGCGCCAGTAGGATTCATGGAGGAGGCGGTGAGTGAGAATCTGCTTGCGGGCAGTACTATGCAACGCCGCGCGACCTTTATGTACGGGCGCAACCTTCCTGTGTCTGCAGTTGGGCATGTAGATACCGGCCTGGGCAAAGAGCCTGCACGCGGAGGGCAGATCGGCATTCTCGAACCAACAGATATTATCAGCGAGACCGGACAGTCACTGCTAATCGACGGGGTTCAGTTTGAATTTCAAAATGCGGGAGGGTCAGAAGCCCCCGCCGAATTCACTTTCTACTTACCCCAGCTCAACGCGTTCAGCGGCGCCGAGGTGATGTCACGCAATATGCATAACGTTTATACCCTGCGTGGTGCCAAAGTTCGCGATGCGCTGGCCTGGAGTTCCTTTATCGACGAGGCTCTGGTGCTGTTTGGCACACGCGCTGATGTGTATTTTGCGAGTCACCATTGGCCCATCTGGGGGCGTGACGCAATTGTGAGTTACATGGAGTCGCAGCGCGATACCTATAAGTATATTCACGACCAGACATTACGACTGGCTAATCAAGGCGCTACGCCAAAAGAGATAGCACAATCGTTACGCCTGCCCTCTAGCCTTGCCCAGCAATATTCCAGCCGGGGCTACTACGGTACCGTCAGTCACAATGCTAAAGCAGTCTATCAGCGATACTTTGGTTGGTATGACGGCAATCCAGCCAATCTGAATCCGCATCCACCTACCGTTGCTGGCTCGCGCTATGTTGAGTTCATGGGCGGTGCTGGCGCCGTCCTGGAAAAAGCTACGCTCGCGTTTGATGAGGGCGATTATCGCTGGGTTGCTGAGGTTGTTAATCATCTCGTGTTCGCCCAACCCGAAAACCGTAAGGCAAAAGCGTTACTGGCTCGCACCTACGAACAATTGGGTTACCAGGCAGAGTCGGGGCCCTGGCGCGACGCCTATCTTACCGGGGCCTACGAGCTGCGCAACGGTCCGCCTGAGCACGGCACGGATATGAGCGATGCAGCAGGGCTCATTCGAGAGATACCGACAGCGCTTTTCTTCCAGGCAATGGCGGTCAGCCTGAACGGTGAGCGCGCCGACGGCGAAGACTATGTTATCAACATAGTGATGTCTGATACGCAGGAGCAATTTGTGCTGTCCATTGAGAATGCCGTGCTACATGCGAGGGCTAAACCCGCCCAGGAAAATGCGGATGCGGGTATAACGCTAACGAGGGAATTGTTTCTGAATTTGGTGACAGGACAGGCCAATATTCAGGAGCTGCTGTTTTCTGATGAACTGTCGCTCAGCGGCAGCAAGCTAGCACTGGTGGGTTTCTTTTCACTGTTTGATCAGGCGGACCCCGTCTTTAACGTGGTGACACCCTGATCAGCTGCTAACTGCGATACCGGCGAGGAAGGTTTCTACGCCCAGCGATACCTGTCGTTGAAGCTCGATGTGTTTTTCGAACAGCTCTGGCTGATCTACCCGTAACGTGGCGAGGCCGTGAATACTCGCCCAGGACGCATTGGCGAGATACACGGCATCCATTTCCCGAAATATGCCTCTATCCATACCGGCTCGCAGTATTTTTTGCACCAGTAGAAAGGTTTCTCTACTGGCATCGCGCAGATCGGGATAACGTTCCATGGGCTGCACGGCCGGACCAAACATGAGTTTGAATAGCTGCGGATTGTTACCTGCGTAATCCACGTAGGCATGAGCAAAGGCGATAAGTTGTTCCGAAGGGCAGTCTCCAGCGGCTGCACCTGCGTCCAGTAGCGTCTGCAGCAGGTTGTAGTAGCCTCGTGTGGCCATTGCGGCGAGCAACTCACCCTTATCGCTGAAGTGACGATAGGGGGCAGTTTGGGACACGCCGATAGCCCGCGCCAGAGCGCGCAGGCTCAACTCATCTACCGGTGTGTTGCGCAGCTGCTCGATAGCAGTATCGAGCAGCTCAGCGCGTAAGTTACCGTGATGGTAACGTTTGGAAGCAGACGGATCTGGCATCAGTTCACCAGACTATGGCAGCAGGTGCGCAACGGCGTCGCGTTCCTCCGTTAGCTCCTGCTGTGTGGCTTCCATGCGAGCCTGGCTGAACTCCCCAACCTCAACACCCTGTACGATGCTCCAGTCACCATCGGTGCAGCGACATGGGAATGAGTAAATGAGGCCTTCGGTTATACCGTAGGATCCATCTGAGTACACACCCATTGATACCCAGTCGTCTCCCTGCGTACCTAACGCCCAATTGCGAACGTGGTCGATAGCAGCGTTGGCGGCAGAAGCAGCCGATGAAGCACCGCGCGCCTTAATAATAGCGGCGCCGCGCTGCTGCACGGTGGGAATGAAGTCATTTTCATACCAGTCCTGTTCGACAAGATCGATAGCAGGCTTACCATCAACAACCGCGTTAAACAGATCCGGGTACTGAGTGGCAGAGTGATTACCCCAGACAGTCATGTGCGCGACATCTTTAACAGTGGTCCCCGTTTTCTGGGCAATTTGCGTTTTCGCGCGATTGTGATCCAGACGCATCATGGCCGTAAAGTTGCGCGGATCGATGTCGGGTGCATTGCGCTGCGTGATCAATGCATTGGTATTGGCTGGGTTTCCGACTACCAGTACTTTGATGTGCTTGCTGGCGTTGTCGTTGATTGCCTTGCCTTGAACCGAGAAGATGGCGGCGTTGGCTTCCAGCAGGTCTTTGCGCTCCATGCCGGGGCCACGGGGTCGGGCACCAACAAGCAGGGCGTAGTCGGCGTCTTTGAATCCGACGTTGGGATCGTCTGTACACACCACGCCTTCCAGCAATGGGAAAGCGCAGTCGTCAAGCTCCATGCGCACGCCCTCGAGAGCGTCCATCGCTGGCGTGATGTCCAGCAGTTGCAGTATCACGGGCTGGTCATCGCCCAGCATGGCGCCTGAAGCAATGCGAAATAGCAATGCATAGCCAATCTGGCCTGCAGCACCGGTTACAGTTACGCGAACGGCTTGTTTCATGAGTTTTCCTTCCTGATGCAAGATTGGTGGTGTTTTGAGGGCGCTCATTGTCTTAGCTAATGCGGTAAAAAACAAGGGACTGGCAGCCTCTGCCTATGATCAGCCGTTTGCCCCGTACGCTGGACTAAGCCTCGTGCAGGCCTGTAAACTTCGCGCAAATTGTAACCAGTGACAGCGAACCTGCCGTGCGAGAGCTAGAGCGCAAAGAAAAAACCGAGTTCAACAAGTTGCAGAAGCGGCTTCGCCGCAACGCTGGCAACGCAGTTGTCGATTACAACATGATTGAGAACGGCGATCGAATCATGGTGTGCTTGTCGGGTGGTAAGGACTCTTACGCAATGCTCGACATGCTTATGAGCTTACGCAAGAGTGCGCCTGTTGATTTTGAGCTTGTGGCTGTCAATCTCGATCAGAAACAACCTGGCTTTCCTGAGCATGTATTGCCTGCTTACCTGGAGAAGAAGGGGATTCCCTTTTATATTCTGGAAAAAGACACCTATAGCGTCGTCAAACAAGTTATACCCGAAGGTAAGACGACCTGCGGTTTGTGCTCTCGCCTTCGCAGAGGCAGTTTGTACGGTTTCG
This sequence comes from Halioglobus sp., assembly GCA_039990395.1. Lineage (GTDB taxonomy): Bacteria > Pseudomonadota > Gammaproteobacteria > Pseudomonadales > Halieaceae > CALINF01. The sequence goes on along the minus strand of JBDXFZ010000146.1, from coordinate 1,166,119 downwards.
CTCAGGATATCGGAGCTAATAAGATTGCGCTGGGTCATCATCGCGACGACATTGTTGAGACATTGTTCTTGAATATGTTCTTTGGCGGTAGTCTTAAAGCCATGCCGCCGAAGCTGCTGTCTGACGACAAGCGTAATGTGGTGATTCGGCCGATGGCGTATTGCAAGGAAGAAGACCTGGCCCGTTACGCCCAATATAAAGAGTTCCCTATCATCCCCTGCAACCTATGCGGTTCTCAGGATAATCTGCAGCGGGTGCAGATCAAGAAAATGCTAGCGGAGTGGGAGCGCCAGTATCCGGGTAGAACGGAGACGATCTTCCGGGCGATTCGTAACGTGTCGCCCTCTCAGTTAGCCGATGTCGATTTGTTTGATTTTTCCAATCTGCGCGTCGATTTGGATACAGACCTGCACTTACCCTCGATTCGGGTTGTTAACCTTTAGCGATGAGTTCCGCCACCGCAGGTGAGACCCTACTGGCGGCGCAATCGCTGTCGCTGGAACGCGGTGGTCGGCAATTGTTTGACGGCCTCAGCTTCGCTGTTTGCGCCGGTCAGCTGATTCAGGTGGACGGCGCTAATGGCGCCGGAAAAACGAGCTTGCTGCGGATACTTGCGGGGCTCTCCCGATATGGGTTCGAGGGCAATATTACGCGCCAATCTTCATTGCTATACCTGGGTCACCAGGCAGGCGTGAAGCAGCTGCTGACACCGCGCGAAAATTTGGCGTGGCACGCTGCGGGAGAGGGTGAGTACGCAAACGCCGATATCGAACAAGCACTGGCTCATGTGGGTCTGACCGGATACGAGGATGTATCAAGTCACACATTGTCCGCTGGTCAGCACCGGCGCGTTAATCTGGCGCGGTTGTATCTTTCGAGTAGCCCGCTATGGCTGTTGGACGAGCCCTTTGCCGCCATTGATCAAAAAGGCGTTGCCGAACTAGAGCGCTTAATGGTGAAGCATGTCAGCGCAGGCGGCGCCGTGATCATCACCTCCCATCAGTCACTACAGGTAAGCTATCCACTGAGCCGCCTCAGTCTGAGCGCGGGGTTACAGTGAGCGCACCGACTACTTTCCGATTCTGCGCAAGGTTGGTGCGTCGGCAGTTGGTGCTGGCCGTAAGGCGTCCTCTGGAAATAGGGAACCCACTGTTGTTCTTTGCCATGGTAGTGGCGCTGTTCCCACTGGGGTTGGGGCCTGCACCAGATCAGTTGGCAAGATTTGCGCCCGGCATTCTATGGATTATTGCACTTTTGGCGAACCTGCTCAGCTCTGACGCAGTATTTCGCAGCGATTTTGACGATGGCAGTCTGGAGCAACTATTGTTGGCTCCTCAGCCGCTTTATGCCGCCGCGCTGTCTTATATTTTTGCACATTGGCTCATTACCGGAGTCTTGCTGGCATTAGTATCACCCCTGTTTGCAGGGATGTTGGGCTTGCCTGGCAATGCGATGCTTACGCTAGCGCTCAGTTTGTTGCTGGGTAGCGGCGTGCTTAGCCTGATTGGCGGTATAGGGGCTTCGCTGACCGTAGGATTGAAGCGCGGCGGCATGCTGATTTCCCTGTTGATTCTGCCCTTTTATATGCCTGTGTTGATATTCGGCAGCGCAGCTGTGCAAGCTGCCGTTACGGGGGCTGACGCGGGGCCCTACCTGGCCATATTGGGTGCGATGCTCAGTCTGGCAATTGCTCTGGCACCTTTGGCCATTGCCGCCGGCCTAAGAATCAGCGTTGATGCTTAGGTTTGCGTTGCGAGTGCGGTTATAATCGGTGAGATATGTGGTCGTTCTTTCATAAATTGGGTTCTCCTCCTTGGTTGTACGGTATTGCTGGCTCAATTTTGCGCTGGCTGGTGCCGATCACGCTGATCGCGCTTGCGGTGGGTATCTGCTGGGGCCTGCTTTACACCAGTCCCGACTTTCGTCAGGGCAACAGCTATCGAATCATCTACATTCACGTTCCAGCTGCCGTGGTGGCCCTTGCGGGTTACTACGTGATGGCGATAGCAGGCGCAGTCAGCCTTATCTGGCGCATGAAAATGGCCGATATCGCCATGAAGAGTTGTGCGCCCATTGGGGCGGCGCTCACTTTTCTGGCATTGGTTACAGGTTCAATCTGGGGTAAGCCCACCTGGGGAACGTGGTGGGTATGGGATGCTAGGGTCACCTCCATGCTGATACTACTCTTCTTGTATCTCGGTGTTGTCGCGCTGTACGAAGCGTTTGACAATAAAGCAGCAGCCAGCAAGGCGTGCGCCGTGTTGAGTCTGGTCGGTACTGTCAATATCCCAATAATCTACAAATCGGTAGACTGGTGGTATAGCCTGCATCAGCCAGCGACGATCAAGTTTACCGACGAATCGACGATTGATCCCAGCATGTTCTACCCGTTGTTATTGATGATTGTCGCGTTCTATGGCTTGTTTACCTGCGCCATGCTAATGAATATGCGCGTTGAAATTCTCGCGCGCGAATCGCGTACCAAGTGGGTACGTAAATTGGTGGGTGGATAATCTGACGATGTACTTTGACAGCGTTTCAGCAGCGATAGACATGGCGGGTCACGGAGGCTATGTCTGGTCAGCGTATTTCATCAGTTTGCTGGTGATAGTGTATTTATTACTGCTACCCAGGCTGCGGCAACGGAGTTTGAAACTTCAGATAGCAGGGGAGCTGCGTCGCGAGGCCCATGCCGCTGCTCTGCATGAAAGTGAAGGTCCAACCGTCACATCCCCAGGAGAAAACTGATGCACCCAGTACGCAAACAGCGATTAATGATCGTGTTGTTCGTGGTTGTGTTTTCCAGTGCCGCAATCGGTCTGATGGTGTACGCGCTTAGCGGGAATATAAATCTGTTCTTCCCTCCCGCCGAAGTTGCCGCAGGTAAAGCGCCTGTGGGCACGCCGATTCGTGTTGGCGGAATGGTTAAGGAGGGCAGTGTGCAGCGCAGCAGTGATAGCCTTGAGATCAGATTCGAGGTCACCGATTTCCAGGCAACGGTACCGGTTGTCTACACCGGAATCCTGCCAGACCTGTTCGATGAAGGGCAGGGGGCCGTGGCGTCGGGAGTATTGAATGACTCAGGCGTACTCGAGGCTAGTGAAGTACTTGCCAAGCACGATGAAAACTACATGCCGCCGGAAGTAGCCGATGCGCTGGAAAAATCTGGCCACGACCTCAAGGGGAACAAGATATGATTCCAGAGCTGGGGCACTTCGCATTGATCATCGCCTTGTGTCTGTCGCTGACACTTACCGTGGTACCTCTGTGGGGTGCATGGCGCGGAAATACTACGGCGATGGCTATCGCCCCCAGTCTGGCTATTGGGGTGCTGGTGTTCGTAGCAATCAGTTTTATCTGCCTGTCGATTGCCTTTTTGCAGGATGATTTCTCGGTTGAAGTTGTCGCTAACAACAGCAACAGTTTGTTGCCATCCATGTACAAGTTTTCTGCGGTGTGGGGCAATCACGAGGGATCGCTGTTGCTGTGGGTGTTGATTCTCGCATTCTGGATGAGCGCCGTAGCGATATTCAGCAGAGAACTGCCCTTGTTAATGTTGTCGCGCGTGTTGGCGGTGATGGGGGCGATCTCCGTGGGCTTTTCCTCGTTTTCGCTATTCACCTCTAATCCTTTTGCCCGCTTGCTGCCGGGCACACCGGCAGATGGTCAGGATCTGAATCCATTGCTACAGGACCCGGGTCTCATTATTCATCCACCTCTCCTCTATATGGGCTATGTGGGATTCTCCGTGGCGTTTGCCTTTGCGATAGCGGCGTTGCTGGGCGGTCGACTGGATGCGTCATGGGCGAAATGGTCACGCCCCTGGACGAATGTCGCGTGGGCCTTCCTTACCCTGGGCATCATGCTGGGCAGTTGGTGGGCCTACTACGAATTGGGTTGGGGCGGATGGTGGTTCTGGGACCCCGTGGAAAATGCGTCGTTTTTGCCCTGGCTGGCAGGCACCGCGCTCATCCATTCACTGGCCGCTACCGAGAAACGCGGTCTGTTTAAGAGCTGGACGGTGTTGTTGGCAATTTTTGCCTTCTCACTGAGCCTGCTTGGCACATTCTTAGTGCGTTCAGGCGTTCTCACTTCTGTGCACGCTTTCGCGACAGACCCTGAGCGAGGTCTGTTTATTCTAATCTTCCTCGCGATTGTTGTCGGTGGCTCGCTGACGCTTTACGCATTAAGAGCGCCATCTGTTGGTAGTCGCGTAAGTTTTAACTGGATTTCCAGAGAGTCCCTTCTGCTGACTAACAATGTTGTGTTCCTGGCCGCTACGCTCACCGTGTTGTTTGGAACATTGTTCCCTTTGATCATGGATGCGCTGGGGCAGGGCAAGTATTCCGTGGGTCCACCGTATTTTAACATCGTATTCGTGCCTCTTATGGCGGTACTGATGCCGTTTATGGGACTTGGGCCGGTATCACGGTGGAAGAAAGATGACACTAAGCGGTGGCGTGCGGAGCTCTTGCTGCCGGGGATTGTGGCAGTCGTCTGCGGCGTGACCCTGCCGTACTTTACCGCCACTGAATACAATGTCTGGGTTGCTCTGGCACTGGTGCTCGCATTCTGGTTGTTATTTGGCATGCTGCGAGACTTGGCGTATCGCACGAGCAATACATCGTCTCGCCTGCAGGGGCTCAAGCGATTAACCCCCAGCTACTGGGGTATGTTCATCGCGCACCTCGGGTTCGCAACTACTGTGATCGGCGTTGTTGTAACCAGTCAATATAATGTTGAACACGATCTTAAAATGTCGCCTGGCGATACTGATGTCGTGGCCGGTTACAGCTTCACCTTCGAAGAGGTAGTGCCATTTCGCGGTCCCAATTTTGTCGCCGATGAGGCCCGCTTTACGGTTCACTACGACGGGAAAGAGATCGCCAAGCTTGCGCCACAAAAGCGCCGCTACCTCGCCAGTGGAAGCATTATGACAGAGGCGGCGATTGATGACGGCCTATGGCGTGATCTCTTTGTTGCGATGGGTGAGCCAGTAGGTGAAGACGGAGCCTGGGCCATTCGACTGCACTACAAGCCAATGGTGCGATGGATGTGGCTGGGGGCCATATTTATGGGTCTAGGGGCCTTTGTGACCGTGGCAGACAAACGTTATCGACGGGTACGTAGTCGTGTGTCTGCGCCCACCGTGCAGGAGTATGCTCATGGCGCCAAGGCTTAAGCTGTTTGCGCCGCTCTTCATATTTGCTCTGCTGGCGCTTCTCTTGTTCAGAGGGCTATCGCTTGATCCTCGCGAGATGCCCTCCGCGCTGATTGATAAACCGCTCCCCGACTTTGAGCTGGCCAGTTTGGGTGAGCAGCGCATGCTGTCACGTGAAGACGTTACCGGGCAGATCAGCTTATTTAACGTTTGGGCTACCTGGTGTGTCTCCTGCCGGGTGGAGCATCCGTACCTGCAACAGCTTGCAGATGCCGGTGTGCCTATTGTGGGAGTGAACTATAAGGACGAAGATGCCGCAGCGCTGCAATGGTTGCAGGATCTTGGTAACCCTTACACGGTTAATATCGCCGACAGAGACGGTACGCTGGGCCTGGATCTGGGCGTTTATGGCGCGCCAGAGACTTACGTTGTGGATGCCAGCGGCGTGATCAGGTACCGCCATGTGGGCGTGGTCGATGAGCGTGTCTGGCGCTCCATACTTGAACCCATTGTGCTTGAGTTGACTGCGGCGGAGATAAATTGATGAAGCGACTGCATGTAGCATTATTGATTGTTTGGAGCGCGCTTGCCGCAGTGTCCGCCGAAGCGGTGATAGAAACCTATGAATTTTCATCGCCTGCGTTGGAGGAAAGGTATCAGAGCCTCAGCGCTGAGCTTCGCTGTCCAAAATGTCAAAACCAGAACATCGCAGACTCTAATGCGCCCATAGCTCAGGATTTGCGCAAACTGCTTTATGAGCAGCTAGAGAAGGGCTCTACCGATCAAGAGATACTGGACTACATGGTGGCGCGCTATGGTGAGTTCGTGCGCTATCGCCCCAGCTTCGACTCCGCCACTGCAGCGCTGTGGCTGGCACCGGTGATACTGTTGCTTGGAGGTTTTGGTTTGCTGATCCTGACTGTGCGTCGTCGAGGTGATGCAGTCGCACTGGAGTCACTGAGTGCGTCTGACAAGGATCAGTTGCGCAGTTTAGTTGATGCCGCGGAGAAGAAGGCTTGATCACTTTTGTTATAGCGTGTGCGGGACTCATTCTGTTTAGCGGACTGTTCTACCTGTTCCCCCGACGTAGCCGTTTCGGTTCGCAACAGGATTTGGAAGAGGCAAACCGTGAATGGTACCGACTGCGCAAGGCCGAGCTTGAAGCCTCTAGTAGTAGCGAACTGGAAGACGACATCCAGTTACGCCTACTTGAGGACGCGCAGCAAGCGCGCCAGCAGGCAAGCTTGTCTGAGTCTCAGTCGTTTCCCGTCTGGTTGTTGCTGCCAGTGATAGGCCTCATGGCCACTGGGCTGTACTACTATCTTGGCGCTGCCGCTGACGTGCGAATTAACGAGCAGCTGCAAACGGTTGACGCCAATAGTGATCCTGCAGACATGCAGGCGTTGATTGATGCAGTCCAGGAGCGTTCGGCACAGCGACCGGAAAATCTACATTATGTGGCTCTGTTGGGTCGCTACTACATGGGTCAAGGCGATTACTCCCGTGCCGCCGGCACCTACTCTGCGCTCGCGGAGCAGGCTCCTGAAGATGCACAGGCGCTGGCGTATGCAGCGCAGGCTGAGTTTTTGGCGGCTGACCGGCAGTTGAGTGACAGTGCCCGCGTACTGGCGGAACGCGCCTTGGCCATTAATCCACACCAGCGCACAGCGTTGGGTTTGCTGGGAATGGCGTCATTTGAGCAAGGGCAGTACCGCGCGGCGATAGAATATTGGGAGCGCCTGTTGGCCATGGAAACTCCCGGTTCTCAGAGCGCCACTATGATAGCGGGTGTTATCGAGCGCGCACGTGCCAGTCTTGGTGAAGTTGCTCAGCCGGCGGCGGAGTCGCCAGCAGTGGAGTCAGTGGAGCCGGTTAGCGACAGCACTGGCGTGACGGTCAGCATCCGCATGCCGCAGGGCGCTAACTTTACCGCAGCCGACACGGTATTCGTACTGGCGCGCAATGCAGCTTCTGACAGCCGAATGCCCATCGCTGTGCAAAGACTATCGGCGGGTCAGCTACCTCTTACGCTACGGCTGGATGACTCCAATTCAATGGCAGGGCAGAAGCTGTCCGATGCTGATGAGGTGCTGGTGATCGTGCAGGTATCACCGGACGGCAGCCCTGGTGAAGCAGGCGCGACGTTTCTTGGTCAGGCGGGACCGTTAGTGCCTGGCGACAGTAAAACTGCGGTGGAAATTGAGCTCTCGGCCAATTCTGGCTAATTTTTCTTGCAATCTTTGCTTCAACCATAGTGTTATCGAATTAAACTCGATACACTACATCTTGTGGTCCGGAATCGGGCAAAAGCGCTAAATTTCCGGTATAAACTTATAAATAACAATACCTTACGGCTGAAACATAAAGTGATATGCGATTAAAGTCGATAAAGCTGGCTGGTTTCAAATCATTCGTTGATCCAACGAGTGTCAATTTTCCCAGCAATATGTGCGCAGTCGTGGGGCCAAATGGCTGCGGAAAATCCAATGTAATTGACGCCGTTCGGTGGGTGATGGGCGAGAGCTCAGCCAAAAACCTGCGCGGTGAATCGATGGCGGATGTGATCTTTAACGGATCGGTCAATCGACAGCCCGTGGGCCAAGCCTCCATCGAGCTGGTATTTGATAACACCGACGGCAAAGTGGGTGGTGAATACGCCAGTTACGCTGAGATCTCGATCAAGCGTCAGGTCACGCGCGAAGGTCAATCCGAATACTTTCTAAATGGTACCAAGTGTCGCCGACGTGATATCACCGATATCTTTCTAGGCACCGGGTTGGGTGCGCGCAGTTACGCCATTATTGAACAGGGCATGATCTCCCGCCTGATCGAATCCAAGCCAGAGGAATTGCGGATCTTCATCGAAGAGGCCGCAGGTATCTCCAAATACAAGGAACGGCGCAAAGAGACTGAAAGTCGAATGCGTCGAACGATGGAGAACCTCGAGCGGCTCACCGACTTGCGTGACGAAATGGAGCGTCAGCTACAGAATCTTCAGCGTCAGGCCCAGGCAGCAGAGAAGTACAGCGAGTTTAAGGAAGAAGAACGAACGCTCAAAGCACAGCTGCAGACCTTACAGTGGCAGGATCTCGATCAGCGTATCACCACAGCTAACCAGTCAATCGGTGAACTAGAAGTGAAGCTCGAGTCTATTCACGCGGAGCACCAGCAAGTGGATACCGCTATCGAGCAGTATCGGGTTGAGCATACCGATAGCACCGATGCCTTTAACAAAGTACAGGGCAACTATTACGCGCTGGGTTCCGAGGTGGCGCGGATAGAGCAGACTATCAAGCACCAGCAGGAACGCGGTCGACAGTTGGTAGAGGATCTCGAGCGGACACGAGAGAACCTTCAAGAGTCAGAAAAGCATCTGGGCGAGGATCGCGGCAAGCGGGGTGCCTGGGAGCAGGAGTTGGCAGCGCTGGCGCCGGAAGTTACGGTCTTGCAAGAAGTTGAAGCTGCGTCCGCTGAGGCATTGCTCACTGCCGAGGAATCTATGCACAACTGGCAGCAGCAGTGGGATACGTTTAATGCCACTGCAGCTGAGCCACGCCAGCAAGCTGAAGTTCAGCAGTCACGGATACAGCACCTTGAGCAAGCCCAAAAACGTTTGCAAGGGCGAGTGACGTCTCTGGAAGAAGAAAAGCGTAGCTTGGTGGCGGGGCCGGCAGACGACGAGATCGCAGCGCTCGGTGAGCAGTTGGCAGAAACTGAACTGCTTATGGCTGAGCATGAGGGGCAAGGGGAAACACTCGCGCAGGGAATTACGAGTGAGCGCGATCGTGGCAACGAGCTCGACACTCAACTCAATGCCGCGCGTTCCACATTGCAGCAGCTCCGAGGTAGGCAGGCCTCTCTGGAGGCTCTACAGCAGGCAGCCATGCATGACAGCGAGCAAGAAGTTGGCGAATGGCTCGAGTCGCAGCAGTTGAACGCCCAGCCACGCCTGCTCGAAACATTACAAGTCGATGACGGCTGGCAGCTAGCAGTGGAAACAGTGCTGGGCGACAAGCTACAAGCTGTGTGCGTTGATAGCATTGAGCCGCTCGGTGAACTGCTTGATAGTCTTGAGGCAGGGCAGCTGGTGCTAGTCGAAAACGGTGTGGCTGTGCCCTCTGAAGCCGCATCGCTTGCAGCCAAAGTGTCTGGTTCTGTTGCAGCTGGTTCGTTGCTGGCCCATGTGGGTGCCGCCGACGACCTGGCAACGGCGCTGCAGATGCGTCGCTCTCTTGCAGCGCACGAGTCAGTCGTGACCCGCGAGGGTATCTGGTTAGGTAGTAACTGGATTCGCGTGGCGCGATTGGCTGGAGAAGCCGGTGGCGTGATTGAGCGCCAACAGGAGCTTGAGGCGCTGGCGGCTGATGTTAACGCCAGTGAGCAACAGGTACACGAGTTTGCACAAAAGCTTCAGGAGTCGCGAGACACGCTGAAGCAACGCGAGGCGCAACGACAGGACGTGACACGTGAGTTGCAGGCTGTAACGCGTCAGCATTCCGAAATGCGCTCTAACCACGCCTCTCTGCAAGCCAAGGTTGAACAGATTAGCAACCGTCGTGAGCGGTTGAACCGTGATATAGATGAGGCGCGTGAGCAGTTTCAGCACGAGCAGGAGTCAATGGCCGAGGCGCGCCAGCTGCTGTCTGAGGCGATTGAACGAATGGAGGCGGACTCCCAGCAACGAGAGTCGCTGCTGTCTTCAAGAGATCAGGCCCGCAACACACTCGATGGTGTGCGTCAGAAAGCTCGTCATGATAAAGATGCCGCCCATCACGCAGCTATGCGCCAGCAGTCACTGCAAACCCAGCTAGACAGCATGGTTGGCTCGATAGAGCGTACGCAGGGACAAGTAGCGCAGCTGGTAGAGCGTAAAGAAGCATTACAGAAGACACTCAGTGAGAATGACGATCCACTGGAAAACCTACAGGAAGAGCTCGAGCAGCAACTAGAGCTGCGACTGGTGTCGGAAGGTGAACTTGCGGTGGCGCGCCAGACTCTGGCGGATATCGAACACCGCTTACGCGAAGCTGAGCGCCAGCGTGCCGCCATTGAGCAGCGTGCTGAATCTGTGCGCAGTGAGCTCGAACGTGGGCGCGTGGGTCATCAAGGTTTACAGGTAGAGCGAGAAAACATTATAAAGCTGCTGCGTGAAGGCGAGCACGATGTCGAGCAGGTTATAGCCACTATGCCCGAGGGCGCTAACCAGCCAGAATGGCAGAATAATCTAGAACGAGTAGGCAATCGAATTGCCCGCCTTGGGCCTATCAACCTTGCTGCTATCGACGAGTTCAATCTGCAGAGCGAGCGCAAGCAGTATCTAGATGCGCAAAATGAGGATCTGGAGACAGCGCTGCAAACACTCGAGTCTGCGATTCGTAAGATAGATAAGGAAACCCGAAACCGTTTCCGTGAAACCTTTGAAAAGGTTAACAGCGGTTTGCAGGATCTATTTCCAAAAGTGTTCGGTGGTGGCAGCGCCTATCTGGAGATGACAGGGGATGACCTGCTCAATACGGGTATCTCGATAATGGCTCGTCCTCCAGGCAAGAAAAACGCCACCATCCATCTGCTCTCTGGTGGTGAAAAAGCACTGACCGCAATCGCGTTAGTGTTCTCGATATTTCAGCTTAACCCTGCGCCATTTTGTATGCTGGATGAGGTAGATGCACCACTTGATGATGCCAATACGGCGCGCTATGCGCGTATGGTTAAGGAGATGTCTGACAAAGTGCAGTTCATCTTTATTACGCACAACAAGATCACCATGGAGATGGCGGATCAGCTGATGGGGGTCACCATGCACGAACCGGGAGTTTCCCGTCTGGTAACCGTAGACGTAGACGAGGCCGCAGAGTTGGCCGCAAGTTAAACTCCAAAAGATGGTACAGGCACGGGGCAGATGGATTTAACAATTCGCGATTGGATGGTCATCATTGGCGTACTGCTGATATTCGCAGTGCTTGTTGACGCCTGGCGTCGGGTAAGAGCCGAGCGCAGGGAGACGGTTAAACTTAACCTGGCCAATGCCGAGGAGGCTGCGGCACCGGAGGCAAAGGGCCAGGAGGAGCTGGCGTGGCTAAAGGAGCTACCGAACGGAGGCGCTCGCGTTGTTGAACGTAGCGACTTGTTACGAGCGGCGAGTGAACACGGGTTACAGCAAGAGCAAAAACGAGAGTCTAAAAAAGAGCCTGCGAAAGAGCGCAGGGACGAGAGCAAGCAAGAGCCGGAATCCAGTAAACCAGAAGCGCGATCAGAGCCTGTCTCCAAGAGTGAGCCCGCCGCGCCAGAAGAGCCTCAGAAAGTGGTCGAAGAGGAAGAGGTTGAGCTTGTCACTGGTATGAGTTCGTCCGATGGTGAGCCGGAGAATCTAGACTGGCTTGATGATATGCCTGCAACCGATGGTCGCGCTGCTGATAAGGCTGAAATTGAACCCGGTCGGCTGCCTAGAGATATCGACCCCGAAGTATTTATGCTCAATGTGGTGTCGCGTAATCCTGCGGGATTTAAAGGCGAGGACATTCTGCAAATTCTGCTGGCGTGTGACCTGCGTTTTGGAGATATGAGTTTTTTTCATCGGCACGAGTTCGAGGCCGGTAGGGGCGCGATTCAGTTCAGCGTTGCCAATATGATGCAGCCTGGCGTATTCGATATAGATCATATGCGGCAGTTCAACACACCAGGCCTTGTGTTCTTTGTAACCTTGCCCGGCCCCGAAGATATGATGAAGGCGTTCGATTACATGCTCGAGACAGCTCAGGCGGTTGCCAGAAATCTCGAAGGCGATGTACTGGATGAAACCCGCAGTGTAATGACCAAGCAAACGCTAGAGCACAATCGGCAGCAGATTAGAGATCTGGAACGGCGCATGCTCGCCAAAGCGCGTTAAGCCGGTCGCAATGGCGGCGGACCCGCACACCACAGAGGAAGCGGGCCGGTTGCATGAGCAACTGGCGGAGTGGAATTACCGCTACTATGTACTCGATGATCCAACTGTTCCGGATAGCGAATATGATCGGGCGCTGCGTCGATTGCAGGAGCTCGAGGCACAATTTCCAGAGTTGGTTACGCCGGATTCTCCCACCCAGCGTGTAGGTGCCGCACCTCTCTCCCAGTTTTCTCAAGTGACACATGAAGTCCCCATGCTGTCGCTTGAGAATGCCTTTGATTCAGAAGAAATGGCATCTTTTAATCGCAGGCTACTGGACCGGCTAGGTGATGTAGACGCTATTGAATTTGCCTGTGAACCCAAACTAGACGGTATTGCGGTGAGTTTGTTGTACCGCGATGGGTTGCTAGAACGCGGGGCCACTCGCGGCGATGGTACAACTGGCGAAGACATTACACATAATGTGAGAACAATCGCCTCCATACCTTTACGATTACGAGGAAAAGGCTATCCCGAGTTGCTTGAGGTTCGCGGCGAAATCTATATGCCTCGCGCGGGTTTTGAAGCGCTAAATGATGCCGCACGAGCGCGCGGTGACAAACCCTTTGTGAATCCGCGCAATGCTGCTGCGGGTAGCCTACGTCAGCTCGATAGCAGGCTTACCGCACAAAGACCGCTAGAAATGTGCTGCTATAGCGTAGGCCTGGTCGAGGGTGGCGAGTTGCCTGCCAAGCATGCGCAAGTACTCGAATTACTGCATAGCTGGGGATTGCGCATAAACAACGCCTCGCGCGTTGTCGCAGATATTGAGGGGTGTAACGTCTATTACGATGACCTGGCCCAGCGCCGCGCCAGCTTGCCCTATGATATCGACGGTATCGTATTCAAAGTAAATGATCTGGCGCTGCAAGAGCAATTGGGCTTTGTATCGCGTGCGCCTCGCTGGGCTATTGCCCGCAAGTTTCCTGCTCAGGAAGAAATGACGACATTGCTGGACGTTGAGTTTCAGGTAGGTCGCACCGGTGCTATTACGCCGGTTGCACGACTCGAGCCCGTATTCGTTGGGGGAGTGACTGTAAGTAATGCCACTTTGCACAACGATGATGAGATTCAGCGCTTGGGCGTACGTGTTGGAGATACTGTCGTTGTTCGACGAGCCGGTGATGTAATACCACAGGTCGTTTCCGTTGTAGCTGATCGTCGTCCCGAGGGTGCTCGGGAGGTGGGGTTTCCGACGCGTTGTCCGGTGTGTAACTCTGCGGTGGAGCGTGAAAGTGGCGAGGCTGTAAACCGTTGTATGGGCGGGTTGGTCTGCGCCGCACAGCAAAAAGCCGCTATCAGACACTTTGTTTCTCGCAAAGCGATGGATGTGGATGGTCTGGGTGATAAGTTGATTGATCAGCTGGTAGAGGAGGGGCTTATCGAAAACGTGGCAGATCTATATCACCTGCACAAAGATGACCTGCTTGCGCTGCCTCGCATGGGCGAAAAGTCCGTCGACAAAGTTCTGGTGGCGATCGAGCAGAGTAAGTTGACTACTCTTGCCCGGTTCCTATTTGCATTGGGAATTCCCGAGGTGGGTGAGGCAACTGCGCGCAGTTTGGCACAGCACTTTGGCAACTGGGAAGCACTGGCAGCAGCCAGAGAAAGTGATTACCTGGAGGTTGATGATGTGGGCCCCGTAGTGGCTGATCATCTGGTGCAGTTCTTTGACTCATTGGCATCACAAGCGGTGGTATCAACTTTACGTACCGCAGGCGTGCACTGGCCTGCTGTTGAGATGGCGCAAGCACAGGAGCTACCGCTGACGGGAGAGACCTGGGTTGTGACGGGCAAGCTCGAAGCACTTGGGCGAAACGAGGCTAAAGAGCATTTGCAGGCGCTGGGCGCAAAGGTGGCCGGTAGTGTATCGACTAAGACAGACTGCCTCGTCGCTGGGCCTGGCGCAGGTTCTAAGTTGGCCAAAGCAGAGAGTCTTGGTGTGTCAGTGATAGACGAAGAGGCGCTATTGGCATTATTGAGATCGCATGAGGTGACGCTGTGAGAGCGCTTGTTGGCCTGTCGCTAATCATTGTTCTGGCGGGTTGTACCACGTCGCCGCCAAAAGATGTCAACAATGTCTGTGCAATCTTTGAAGAGAAGTCAGGTTGGTATGACGATGCGGCTGACTCTAGAAAAGAGTGGGGGAGCCCGATTTCTACCATGATGGCCATCATGCATCAGGAGTCACGCTTCAAGGCTAAGGCAAAGCCACCGAGGAAGAAGATTTTTGGCTTCATTCCAGGGCCAAGACCATCAGACGCTTACGGCTATAGTCAGGCGCTGGGCTCAACTTGGGATGGCTACAAGCGCAGCGCCGGACGCTATGGCGCCGATCGTGATGACTTTGGTGACGCTATCGATTTTATCGGCTGGTATAACGCCCAATCGAAGCGTCGAAGCGGCATTGCAAGTAATGATACCTACAGTTTGTATCTCGCGTATCACGAAGGTCACGGTGGATTCAATCGGGGCACTTACAAAAACAAGGAATGGCTTATTAACGTGGCTCGCAAGGTCGATCGGCGTGCTGGCACGTATCGACAACAACTACAGCGCTGCGAAGAATCACTCAAGGATGATGGCTGGTTCTTCGGTCTGTTCTAATGCGCCACCAAAATCAGCATTCTGTTGGCTTCAGTGGATTATTGCAGCCTATAACATTCGTAATCTATTGACCGCTATGCCAGAATAAATACGTTTTGGTCTGCACCAAAACAACTGTCCGATTACTCACTAACAATAACGAGCAGAGATTTTGAAACCGACCGATATTACGAACCCTGAGTACTTCCATAAAGTGGTTGATTGCCAGCATGCCTGTCCCGCGCACACGCCGGTGCCAGAGTATATTCGCCTGATTGCAGCCGAACGTTATACAGACGCCTATATGATTAACTGGGAGTCCAATGTCTTTCCCGGTGTGCTAGGTAGAACGTGCGATCGTCCGTGTGAGCCTGCTTGTCGCCGAGGTCGTCTGACGACTGATGAAGATCCGGTGGCGATATGCCGTTTGAAGCGGGTTGCTGCAGATAACAAGTCGGATATCAGTGATCGCTTGCCCGCTATTCCAAAGAAAAAGAATGGTAAGAGAATTGCCTGTATCGGCGCCGGACCCGCTAGCTTGACGGTTGCGAGAGACCTGATGCCCTTGGGCTATAGCATTGATATGTATGACAACCAGTTTGCCGGCGGCGGGATGATGCGATCTCAGATACCGTCTTTCCGTTTGCCTCTGTCGGTACTGGACGAAGAGGTAGACATGATTCTCGATATGGGTGTGATGACTACCTTTGATGTCGAGATAGACAGTATGAAAGAGATACTGGCCAAAGATTACGATGCGGTGTTTGTGGGCACTGGCGCCCCTCGAGGGAAGGGCTTGAATTTGCCCGGGTTGGAAGAGGCGGGCAAGAGCGTACATATTGGTATCGATTGGCTTTCCAGTGTCGCATTTGAGCACACAGAAAAGATCGGTAAAAAAGTGTTGGTGCTCGGTGGTGGAAATACGGCAATGGATTGTTGCCGCACATCAATGCGGCTAGGCGGTGATGATGTGCGCGTAGTGGTTCGCAGCCCATTTGACGATATGAAAGCATCTCCCTGGGAGAAGGAAGATGCGCAGCATGAAGGCATACCTATTTTCGATAACCATACTCCGAAAGAGATTGTTGTCGAAGACGGCAAGCTAAAAGGCATGCTGTTTGAAAAAGTAGAGGCGCAGTACGACGAGGAAGGCAATCGCAGCCTGATACCCACCGGTGAAGACTGGGTGTTCATGGAGGCCGATGACGTATTGATGGCGATAGGGCAGGAGAATGCATTTCCCTGGGTTGAACGAGATGTGGGTATCGACTTTGACAAGTGGGACATGCCGGTTGTCGACAAGTTGACCTTTCAATCCACCAACGAGAAAGTATTTTTTGGCGGGGATGCCGCCTTTGGCCCGGAGAATGTAATTACCGCCGTGGCCCACGGGCATCAGGCAGCGGTTAGTATCGATCTGTTCTGCCGTGGCGAGTCAGTGCGCGAGCGCCCAGACCCTTTAACCAACCTGGTTAGTCAAAAAATGGGGGTGCATGAGTGGAGCTACGACAACGGTGTTGAGTCGGACGAGCGTTACATTGTGCCGCTGGCGCCGCTGGAGCAGACCCTAAAAAATCGCAAGCTAGAAGTGGAGCTGGGATTTGATCGTGAAACGGGTTTCAAAGAGGCCGAGCGCTGTCTCAACTGTGACGTGCAGACGGTGTTCGAGGAAACACGTTGCATAGAGTGTGATGCATGCGTAGATATTTGTCCTACCGACTGCATAAGCTTCGTACCCAATGCCGAAGAAGAGACTTTGCGCCAATCGCTCGTAGCGCCAGCGACAGTCCTTTCGCAGGACCTCTATGTATCGCAGGATTTGCCGACTACGCGCGTCATGGTGAAAGACGAGAACGTGTGTTTGCACTGCGGCCTCTGCGCCGAGCGCTGCCCCACTGCTGCGTGGGATATGCAGAAATTCCTCTACAACGTGGCAAAGGCGGGATAAGGACATGAAGTCTATTCAATCGGTCAATGACTTTGTTATTAAGTTCGCCAATGTCAATGGCACTGGCTCGGCGAGCGCAAACAATTTGTTTGCCAAAGCACTTTTTCGTATGGGGTTGCCCGTCAGCCCAAAGAATATTTTCCCATCGAACATTCAAGGTCTACCCACGTGGTATGAAGTACGCGTCAGTGAAAAAGGCTACCTGGGTCGCCGCGGCGGTGTCGATATAATGCTGTCGGTTAACCCCCAGAGTATGGCGCAGGATATTCAGGAGGTGGAGCCTGGCGGCTATTTCATCTATGACAGCACCAAACCGTTGGACCTGCGACTGATTCGCAATGATGTGTCGATCATCGGATTGCCACTGACGCGGATCTGTAATGAGCAGTACGCAGATCCCCGGCAGCGCCAGCTCTTCAAGAATGTTATCTATGTAGGCGCATTGGCTGCTTTGTTGAACATGGATTTCAAGGTGCTGACCGAATGTGTTTCTGATCAATTTAAAGGCAAAGAGAAGCTTATTCTGCCAAATATCCATGCGCTGGAGCTCGGTTATCAGTATGCAAAGGAGAGCTTCGACTGCCCGATGGGTATTAGTGTTAGAACTGCCGATGAAGTGGGCGACAAAATCTTGCTTGATGGCAACACGGCGCTTGGTTTAGGGGCGATTTATGGCGGTGCCACCGTCGTTGCCTGGTATCCCATTACCCCGTCTACATCTGTCGTTGATGCATTCGAGAAGTATGCCAAGCGTATGCGCATTGATCCTGGTACAGGCCGACACAACTACGCAATAGTGCAGGCCGAGGATGAGCTGTCAGCTATTGGTATGGTACTGGGTGCAAGTTGGAATGGCGCCAGAGCATTCACAGCCACCAGTGGGCCGGGCGTGTCTCTTATGTCCGAGTTCCTCGGGCTTGCCTATTTCGCGGAAATACCCACGGTATTGTACAACGTGCAGCGAGCGGGTCCTTCTACAGGAATGCCTACACGCACGCAGCAATCGGATGTGCTTTCCTGCGCTTATGCATCGCATGGCGATACCAAGCAGGTGTTGCTGTTTCCCTCCACACCCAAAGAGTGCTTTGACTTTGGTGCGCAGTCTTTTGACCTGGCCGAACGACTGCAAACACCCGTTATCTTAATGACAGACCTCGATCTTGGCATGAACGACAATATGTCTTCGCCACTGGCATGGGACGACTCGACCCGTTACGACCGCGGTAAAGTATTGTCAGCCGAGGATCTGGACGGCCTAGAGAAGTATGGTCGATACCTCGATGTCGACGGCGATGCCATCTGCTATCGCACCTACCCGGGTACGCATCCAGACAAAGGCGCTTTTTTCACTCGCGGCACGTCGCGCGATGAGTACGCTGTGTATACAGAGAAGGGCGAGGAGTATGAGAAGAATATGCATCGCCTGATGGCAAAGTGGGAAACTATTAAGGAGTATGTGCCGCGTCCCGAGATCGTTTCATGCGGCAAGGATACAGATGCTGCGGTGCTTTACTTCGGTACCAGTGAAGAGTCTTCTCGCGAAGCACTGGATTATCTCGCCGAAGATGGCATCGATCTGGATGCCATGCGCGTGCGCTCATTTCCATTCAACAAGGAGGTCGAGGATTTCATCGACCAGCACGAGCGTGTATTCGTGATCGAACAAAATCGCGACGCTCAGCTGCGAACATTGCTCATGGCAGAGTTTGAGTTGGGGCCAGATAAACTTAAATCAGTGCTGTGCTTTGACGGGACACCGATCAGTGCGCGCAATATTCGAAAACAAATCCTGCTACAAATGCCTGGCCACAACGTAACCCCACTGCATCCTGAAAAAGTCGCCAGTGGCGCCGGAGAATAGACGATGAGCTATAAGTTACCCGCATTCCGCCACCCCGATCTGCCTGTTAATGATCTAGGCTACACACGTGCCGACTACGAGGGGTCCATATCAACCCTGTGCGCGGGTTGCGGTCACGACTCGATAAACGGTGCGATTGTGCGCGCGTGTCATGAGCTGTCGCTCGAGCCGCATAAGATTGCCAAACTATCAGGCATTGGTTGCTCCTCGAAAGCACCTACGTATTTCCTTGGTAAATCGCATGGATTCAATTCTGTCCACGGTCGCATGCCCTCTGTAGCAACAGGGGCTGCTATGGCAAACCGCGATTTGATGTACCTGGGGGTGTCGGGAGACGGAGACACCGCGTCAATTGGTATGGGGCAGTTTGCTCACGTTGTTAGGCGCAATCTGAATATGGTCTACATCGTGATGAATAACGGCTGCTACGGATTGACCAAGGGTCAGGACTCAGCAACTGCCGACGAAGGCTCCGCAAGTAAAAAGGGCGATCCCAATCTGTTCGGTGCTATCGATCTCCCGGGTCTTGCGCTGCAGCTAGGCGCAACGTTTGTTGCTCGCAGTTTTTCAGGCGACAAAGAACAACTCGTGCCATTGATAAAGGCTGCGATGAGTCATCGTGGCTTTGCATTGATTGATGTGATCTCACCCTGTGTAACGTTCAATAACAACCCGGGCTCTACCAAGAGCTATGAGTTTGTGCGCGAGCACGCAGAAGCGACGGGAACCATGGATTTTGTGCCGATGCGCGATGAGATTACTACGCGTTACCAGGCCGGCAGTATGCATGAGGTCACCTTGCACGATGGCTCGGTTCTGCATTTACACAAGATGTCAGATACTCACGACCCATTTGATCGTGGTTCGGCGATACAGGCAGTAGAGCAGTCGCGCGAAAAAGGCGAAATTCTCACTGGTCTGGTCTACATGAATAAGGACTCGGCAGAGTTGCATGAGGTGTTACAGACCTCCCAAAGGCCACTCAATGCATTGGATGAAAGCGATCTGTGCCCGGGCAGTAAGATGCTCGACAACATCAATGCGAGCCTACGCTAGGCTCGCGGTTCCTCGTAGATACCTGACAGACTCTCTTGGGTACTGTCATACTCCTGTCACATTTACATCGTTTATTACACTTTCATAACATGAGGAAGGTGCGTTAACGACATGGGTGACCAAACTGTTCTGGTTGTAGACGATGAGCACGCTATTCGCGATATGCTGCGAATGGCGCTGGAGCTCGCCGGGTTTGATTGTCTGGAGGCAGATAACATCAGAGATGCCCATGCCCTGATAGTTGATGAGCGGCCGGATCTGGTGCTGCTTGATTGGATGCTACCGGGAGGCAGTGGAGTGGAGCTGCTGCGTAGGCTGAAAAGGGACGATTCAACGAGCGAAGTACCGATTATCATGCTCACAGCAAAGACGGCAGAAGACAACGTCGTTCAGGGTCTTGAAGTTGGCGCCGATGATTACATCACTAAACCCTTTGCGCCTCGTGAGCTCATAGCGCGCGCCAAGGCGCTGTTGCGCCGCTCGGGTGGTGTTGAGGATAAGAATTCGTACCAGGCGTCACAACTTTCGTTAGATGGGCAGAGCCGGCGAGTTTCACTAGCCGGTGAGACAATAGATATAGGCCCAACCGAGTTCAATCTATTGCGCTTCTTTATGTCTCATCCTGAGAGAGCCTATACGCGCAATCAGTTGCTGGATCAGGTTTGGGGTGCCAACGTCTATCTGGAGGAAAGGACTGTCGATGTACATATTCGCCGGTTACGCAAAGCACTGCAGACTGATAGTTGGGACTACAGCGTGTTGATCCAGACGGTGAGGGGTACCGGCTATCGTTTCTCTATGAAAGATACAGACATCTCGTGAGTATGACCGGTAGCTGGCTGGCTGAACTACGCCGCGTTCTGCTGATCGTAGCGGTTAGTGGCGTGATTGGCTGGATTGTGGGTCACCCACTACCATTGATATTAATGGGCCTATCTACCGTGGTTCTGATCTGGCTTTATCAACTCTGGCGCATTCGGACATGGCTGGAACAGCCAGACACACCTCCACCAGAGAGCTATGGTATCTGGGGCTATATCTTTGATCAGATCTATTCCATACAACGGATGAACCGCGAGGCGCGCACGCTGCTGCAGTCGTCTGTGGATTATCTGGAAGACTCTTTTGCGTCAATGCGCGATGGCGTGGTGATGGTCGATAATCACGGCAGTATCAACTGGTGTAATGCAGCTGCCACTTCTATGTTTACGCTGCAGTTCCCCTTGGATCGTGGGCAGCCACTATTAAACCTCGTAAGAATGCCGGAGTTTCAGGCGTATTTCTCTGCTCAGGATTTCGATGATCCCCTTACGTTTGACGCTACTGGTGACGTTGCGATGACGCTTCAGGTCGAAATTACAGGCTTTGGTGATGGGAATAAGCTGCTGTTTTTTCGTGATGTCACTCGCATGGTGCAGATGGAGCAAATGCGACGCGATTTTGTTGCCAATGTGTCGCACGAACTTCGCACGCCTCTCACGGTGATAAAAGGATATCTGGAAACGATTATTGCCAATGATCAAGACCTCGATCCCCGCTATCAGAAACCCTTACGGCAAATGGATCAGCAGGCGATACGCATGGAAACGCTGCTGAAGGATCTTCTGTGGCTGTCGCGCATCGAAAGTGTACGTACTGTGCAAAAGACAATCGATGTGGATATCGCAGGAATGTTAGAAGAGCTGCGAGATGAGCTGCGTGAATCTCACCCCGAAACACCGATAAACCTCGATATTGAAACGCGTCAGGCAGTGTTGGGTGATTACAGAGAGCTTTACTCGGCTGTATCCAATCTGGCTTTGAACGCTATTCGCTACAATCGAGACAATAACCCGGTGGATATCAGCTGGCGCCACGAAGGTAATGAGCTGCTGTTAACCATTCAAGATCACGGCATTGGTATCGACAGTATCCACTTACCCAGGCTTACCGAGCGTTTTTACAGGGCGGACGAGAGTCGCTCTACGCAAACCGGCGGCACCGGTCTGGGCCTTGCGATTGTGAAACATGTGGCGGTGTCGCATCGAGCTGATCTGCGCATAGAGTCGCGCCTGGGGTCAGGCAGTAGTTTCACGCTGGCCTTTGTCGTGCAAACCATTGATACCTAAAAATATGTAGATACCGTTCCGACTGTCACATTTTTGTCATATTCGTGCCTTACGCTGTGCGTGTCATCAAAAAATGTGGACTGATCATGAAGTATTTACCCGTTCTTAGAACCGCCGCTGCAGCAATAGGCCTGTCTGTATCGCAGTTTTCTTTGTCAGCAGATGTTGATCCCGCGCTCGCTGACTATGAAGTTGCGAGTGGCGTTTCCGGTAATCTCTCCAGCATTGGCTCCGATACGCTCGCGAATCTCATGACGCTGTGGGCTGAGGATTTTAAGCGTGCATATCCTAACGTTAACATCCAGATTCAGGCCGCGGGGTCGTCTACTGCGCCCCCAGCTCTCACCGAGGGTACCGCGAGCTTTGGTCCAATGAGTCGTCGAATGAAAGATAAAGAAATCGAGGCATTCGAATCACGCTATGGCTACAAACCTACGGCTGTGCCCGTAGCGATTGATGCACTCGCAGTTTACGTACACAAAGACAACCCGATAGCCGGAATGAGTATCGAAGATGTCGACGCGGTTTTTTCCTCCACACGCAAGTGTGGTGCGGTTGCAGATAAGTCCAGTTGGGGTGATTTAGGTCTGGAAGGCGCCTGGCAGCAACGCGACATGCAGTTGTTTGGCCGCAACTCGGTCTCTGGCACATACGGGTATTTCAAGGATAAAGCGCTCTGCAAAGGGGATTTCAAGAATACGGTTAATGAGCAGCCGGGATCGGCGTCGGTGGTTCAGTCCGTATCTACCTCAATTAATGGCATCGGCTATTCAGGGATAGGTTACAAGACCTCAAGTGTGCGCTCTGTACCTTTGAGCAAGAAGGTTGGCGGTGATCTGGTCGACGCAACCGCTGACAACGCGGTGGATGGCTCCTATCCGTTGTCACGCTTTCTCTATATGTATGTGAACAAGAACCCCAACAAGGCACTGTCGCCCATGGAGAGAGAATTTGTCAAGCTGATCTACTCTCGGCAGGGACAGGAGGTTGTGGTTAAAGACGGTTACATCCCATTACCTGCCGCCGTTGTTACTCGTGTTAGTGCAGAGCTGGGTCTGTAAGTGCGTTTGTGTCAGGTAGTGATGCAGGTTGCTCATCAGTGGCCTGTGCATTATCGCTCGAGCAAAACCGGATGAACCTTCTGGAAATCATGAGTCGATGCTGTGAGTAATCTCTCGGAACATGTTCCTGCCTGGATGGCAGACTGGCGCCGCACCAAGGACCGTATCGCAACGGTATCAATCACCGCTGGCGGTGCCGCTGTCCTCGTTGCCATCTTGCTGATCTTTTTCTACCTGCTGTATGAGGTGCTGCCGATGTTTGGTAGCGCGACGATTGAACAAGATAGTGTGCAGCACTGGCAGGGCACGAAGAGTCCTCTCTACATCGCTGTGGAAGAACAGGGCGAGATTGGCTTGTCGGTGCACGAGCAAGGCGTCGCCGAGTTCTTTAGCGTTGTATCCGGGTCTGTTCTCAAGACGGAAAATCTGAAGAAGGAGGGCGACCGGGTTACTGTCGCAGCGCCTGAGAGCGCTGCCAGCCGATTGGTCGCCGTGGGGTACGAGTCGGGCAAGATACGCCTCTTTCGCCATGACTACCGATTGAGTTATCCAGGTGGCGAGCGCGTTATCACGCCTGCTTTCGAATGGCAGTATTCTGACGTTGATCTATCTCTGCTCAACGCCCCGGTGGCGCAGTTGGCAGTGCGCGACTCGGAAGATGCGTTGGTAGTTGTTGTACAGGCTGACTCCGGTGAGTTGTTAGCGCAGCGCTTCAACAAAGAAGAAGATTTTCTGTCAGGTGAAATGTCGCTAGAGCCCGAGCAGCTTCGCCTCCCAGCGCTGCCTACTGGGCAGGTGAGCTTTTATATCGGCTCCAGCCAGCGCTGGCTCTACTACCTTACGCAGGAAGGCCGCTACTTTGTTGTCGATTTACGCAACACAGATGTGAGCGGCACACAGGCAGTAGTAGACACTGGTTCGTTGTTCCATCAGGGCGGCAAGCTGACCGCAAGCGAACTGCTGCTCGGCGGTCTGTCGATACTGTCTGCCTCTGACGAGGGAGAGCTGGTGCAACACTTCATGGTGCGAGAAGAAGGCGAGTTCAGGCTACAGCGTATTCGCAGCTTCGATACCGATGAGGAGGTGATTGAAAAACTGTTACCTGAGCATCGCCGCAAGGGTTTCCTCGCGCTGACTCGTTCGGGAGAGATGCAGATTTATCACACCACAGCTCACCGGCGTTTGCTGAGTGAATCAGCAATCACTGAGCCCGTTCAAGCTGCGGCGATTACGCCGCGCGGGCATGCGTTGGTACTGCTTGACCAGTCCGGTCAATTGCTGCACTGGAAGATCGACAACGAGCATCCCGATATCTCCTGGTCTGCGCTGTGGGCGGAGGTCTGGTATGAGAGTTACGACCAGCCGGAATACATCTGGCAATCATCGGCCTCAAACAATGACTTTGAACCCAAGTACAGTTTTGCACCGCTCGCTTTTGGTACGCTCAAGGCGGCTTTCTACACCATGCTGATCGCTGCTCCCCTGGCCATTTGCGGTGCAATCTATACCGCATATTTTATGGCGCCTGCACTACGGCGTAAGGTGAAGCCTCTGGTAGAGCTCATGGAAGCGTTGCCGACGGTTATCCTTGGTTTCCTGGCAGGTTTATGGCTGGCGCCGTTTCTGGAAGATCAGCTTACGGGCGTTGTGACGGTAATGCTTGTGATGCCACTGGGTGTGTTGGCATTTGCCTACCTGTGGTCTCAGCTACCGCTGCGATTACGTTCAGCTGTGCCTGAGGGGTGGCACGCAGCGATATTGGTACCTGTGATTATTGTGCTCGCGTGGTCTTGCTTTTCGATGAATGACTGGATGGAGTTGTGGCTGTTTGGCGGTGATATGCGCCACTGGATTACGAATGAGCTGGGTATATCGTTCGATCAGCGTAATGCGTTGGTGGTGGGTATAGCGATGGGGATGGCGGTCATACCAACGATTTTTTCTATCGCGGAGGACGCGATATTTTCGGTGCCCAAGCACCTCAGCTACGGCAGCCTGGCACTGGGTGCAACACCCTGGCAGACTCTGGTGGGTGTTGTGCTTCCAACGGCCAGCCCAGGTATTTTCTCCGGCCTAATGATTGGGTTGGGCAGGGCGGTGGGCGAAACGATGATCGTCCTTATGGCCACCGGTAACACACCTATTATGGATGCGAATATTTTTGAGGGTATGCGCACACTGTCGGCCAATATTGCTGTGGAAGTGCCGGAGGCTGAGGTAGACAGCACGCACTACCGTGTACTCTTCCTGGCCGCATTCGTACTGTTCTTGTTTACCTTTGTCGTTAACACGATCGCGGAGTTGGTGCGACAACGCCTGCGCGTGAAGTACGGGTCGCTGTAATGAATAATCAAAATGCAACTGCGCTACAAAACCAGAAAAATCCGGGGCCGCTGGCATGGGTGAAGAGTGGCGAGCCAATGATATGGATAAATGCTGCAGCCGTCAGCCTGAGTGTGATCGCCGTGGTCGGGTTGATGGCGCTACTGGCGGTGCGCGGTTTCAGCCATTTTTGGCCGAAAGACGTGATGCTTGCAAATGTTAGCTATCAAAGCAACGTCCAACCAATACTGGGTGAGGTCGTAGAGGAAGTCGAGGTTTCCCGACAGCAGCTGCTGGAGGCGGGGTTCACGCTTCAGGGGAGTGAGGAATTTTTTAAGCGAAGTTTACTCAAGCAGGGCAATCGCGATTTTCTGGGCAGCGACTTTGTTTGGCTCATCAATGAGCAGCTGGATGTGCCGAGATACCCTGACAGCGTTGTGGTCATTGAGCGGCTCGAGTGGGGCAACTTTTACGGCTATCTGAAGTCCGTGACCCGCGACGGCGCGCTGATTGCAGACGCCGACGACGATGAGGCGAGCACCTGGGCGGCTTTCCAATCTGTGATTGCCGATACGCTGGCTGTTCGCGACGCGATACATACCATCGAAAGAGGCGACATAGGGCGGATTAACTACGCAATGGAGAGGGTGCGGCTTGAAGAGCGCACACTGGAGCTGGCGGGCAGCCTCGATGCTGCCGCGCAGGCCGCGCTGGCTAGTGAACGCGCCGAGCTCGACGCTCAGTACAAGGTACTACAGGAGCAGCTCTATACCTTGTACGACAGTATCGCGAACCACAGCTACACCGCCATCCTCGCCGATGGCCAAGAAGTCTCTCTGCCCATAGCGAAAGTTGTCAGGGCATATCAACCCAATGGCATGGGTATAGCCGATAAACTGGCAATGTATGCGGAGCGCCTCTGGGAATTCTTGAGCGATGAGCCTCGCGAAGCCAATACAGAGGGTGGCATTTTTCCGGCGATGTTTGGCACCGTCATGATGGTTATACTGATGGCCATTATTGTGACGCCATTCGGCGTGGTGGCAGCAGTCTATTTACGTGAGTATGCTCGACAGGGGCTGGTGACGCGTACTATTCGCGTTGCCGTTAACAACTTGGCTGGCGTGCCGTCTATCGTTTATGGTGTTTTCGGGCTGGGGTTCTTCGTCTATTTTCTTGGCGGTGAACTGGACCAATTATTCTTTCCAGCGGCGTTGCCCAGCCCAACGTTTGGCACCCCCGGGCTGATGTGGGCATCACTCACGCTGGCCTTGCTTACCTTGCCGGTAGTTATCGTTGCTACCGAGGAAGGGTTAGCGCGTATACCAAAGTCAGTTCGAGAGGGCAGCCTAGCACTTGGCGCAACTCGTGCCGAGACACTGTGGCGCGTTGTGCTGCCAATGGCGACTCCGGCGATGATGACCGGCCTGATTCTGGCGGTTGCACGTGCAGCGGGCGAGGTCGCACCCTTGATGCTGGTAGGGGTCGTGAAGCTGGCGCCATCATTACCTCTGGATGGCAACTATCCGTTCATTCACCTGGATCAGAAGTTCATGCATCTGGGTTTTCATATTTACGATGTGGGCTTTCAAAGCCCAAACGTAGAGGCGGCCAGACCACTTGTCTATGCCACAGCCTTGCTGCTGGTGATCATCATCGCGCTACTGAACCTTGCCGCAGTAACCTTGCGCAATCGGCTGCGAGAACGCTATAAATCATTGGAGGCCTGAGCGCGTTAGAGCCTCGGGATTGAATACTATGCAAACACATGCCATCGACATTGAATCAATCAAACGTCAGCCAGCGGCGGATACTACCGGGCCAGCCGACAGTAGTCTGCATGTAGAGGGGTTGAATCTGTTCTACGACCAGACATCACAGGCATTGTTCGACATCAATCTGGAAATTCCCAAGCGAAGAGTAACCGCTTTTATCGGCCCCAGTGGTTGCGGTAAATCGAGTTTATTGCGTTGTTTTAATCGCATGAATGATTTGGTTGATGGCTGTCTGGTAAAAGGCAAATTGCGATTGGAAGGAGACGACATCTATGCGCCCAATGTCGATGTCGCAGGTTTGCGCCGCCGTATCGGGATGGTATTTCAAAAACCCAATCCCTTCCCCAAGTCGATCTATGAAAATGTTGCTTACGGATTACGGATTCAGGGAATCAACAAGAAGCGGGTGCTGGACGAAGTCGTAGAGAAGTCACTGCGCGCGTCGGCACTGTGGGACGAGGTAAAAGATCGCCTGAATGACAGTGCATTGGGTCTCTCTGGGGGGCAGCAGCAACGACTTGTGATTGCTCGTACAGTTGCAGTTGAACCCGAGGTATTACTGCTGGATGAGCCCGCTTCGGCATTGGATCCAATTTCTACTTTGAAGATCGAAGAGCTAATCTACGAACTGAAATCTCGCTACACTATTGTTATTGTCACTCACAACATGCAGCAAGCGGCTCGGGTGTCAGACATGACCGCCTTTATGTATATGGGTAAGCTTATAGAGTACGACAGTACGGATAGATTGTTTACCAATCCCAATCAAAAGCAGACCGAAGATTACATTACTGGGCGCTACGGATAGCGAGGCAGGGAGAGACAAATGATACATCAGGACAGCTACAAGCAGCATATTTCCGGTCAGTTCAACGCAGAGTTGGAGGCCGTAAAAAATCACTTGCTAGAGATGGGCGGAAAGGTAGAACAGCAGATTGCCCGAGCTGTGGAGTCGTTGCTCAAGCGAGACAGCGGCGAGGCAATGCAAGTGATCGCCGGTGACCAGGAAGTTAATGATATGGAGGTTCGCATCGACGAGGAATGCTCTCGCATTCTGGCGCGGCGTCAACCTGCAGCCAGTGATCTGCGACTTGTTATTGCTATCGCCAAGGTTACGACTGATCTGGAGAGAATTGGTGATGAAGCAACGAAGATTGCACGTCAAGCGATCAAACTGTCAGAGGAAGGCAAGAGCCCCAGCAGCTATGTGGAGGCGAGGCACATAGCTAGCCATGTGGCATCCATGCTGCGCAAGGCGCTGGACGCGTTTGCTCGCCTTGATGTTGATATGGCCGTTGAAGTCGTTGTTCAGGATGCTGAGGTTGATTCTGAATATGGAACCGCATTGCGCAGTCTCGTGACGTTCATGATGGAAGATCCACGGACTATTAGTCCAGTATTGAACGAGATGTGGGCGCTGCGTAGTTTGGAACGCATAGGCGATCACGGCAGCAATATTGCGGAGCAGGTCATCTATCTCGTCAAGGGTATGGATGTTCGGCACATCGAGCCAGCGCAGTTGCAAGCTCAGATGAAAAGTAGCAATGACTGAAAACTCAGGTTTCTCCGTATCCTGGGATTACACAAGGCTGGAATTGCGCGCAGTAGCGCTCGTTCCTACCGAGTGTGCCGGACGCGAACATTTAGTCGCTAGCAGTATGTTTTTGTCACATTACTGTCATATAGCCTTCATAGAATAACCATTCGAAACACATACAGTGTTCATGCTTCGGGCATGGGCCGATTGCACAGAACTAATTACTCAGGAGAGTAATCACGATGAAAAAACTCATAGCAGTAGCGGTGGCAAGTGCGGTTTTGGGTAGCACGCAGGCGGTCGCCAGTGTCAGTGAGGCTGAGTTCGATCAGCTTAGGGCCGATATGATGGCTCTCGCGCAGCGTCTTAATACGTTAGAGCAAGAAAATGCCAAATTGAAGCAGATGACGACTGTTACAACGCAGAATTTGGAAGTTGCACAGACAGAACTGTCGGCAGTGAAGAAAAGTAGTGAGGCAGCAAGTTGGGCCGATCGCATAAAGATGAAAGGTGATTTCCGTTATCGCTATGAGTCGATTGATATCGAAGGACGAAGCGATCGTGAGCGAAACCGTATTCGTGCTCGAGCAGCATTTGTGGCATCCCTGCCTTCCGATGTAGATGTGGGTCTGGGGTTTGCTAGCGGCGGCGACGACCCCGTATCTTCAAACCAAACCCTCGGCGGCGGAAATTCGACTAAAGATTTACGACTGGATTTAGCCTATGCCAAATGGAATGTGACGGAAGACGCCCATCTCACGGCTGGAAAATACAGTAACCCGCTTTACCGGCCGCAGAAAACGGCATTGATGTGGGACGGCGACTGGAGGCCGGAAGGTGTTGCAGCCGGTTGGGATGGCGGGATGTTGTTCGGAAACTTCATTGGTAATTGGCTTGAGAGTGACAGTCGAAAAGGCAACGACGAGTTCGCGTGGGGATTGCAAGGTGGCGCAAAACTAGCGTTGGGCTCAGCCAAACTGACAGCTACGCTGGGATACTATGACTTCCCGACAGCTGGCAACGAGTCATACTATGATGACGACTTTTTTGGAAATTCCTCGATAGACGGTGTCTATGAGTTCAATTATGAAATGGTTGAAGTGGGGGCCGACCTGGGGCTAAGTCTGTTTGATATGCCATTCAACGTCTACGGTAATTACGTGCAGAACCAGGACGCCGATGATTTTGACACTGGCTGGTTGCTTGGTGCCAAAATTGGTAAGGCCAGTGGTCGCGGTACTTGGCAGTTTGCCTACCAGTATCAGGACCTAGAAGCTGACGCAGTTCTGGGTCTTCTTAGTGACTCAGATTTTGCCGGCGGCGGCACGGACGGAAAGGGACATCGACTGGCAGGTAAAGTGGGTATCAACAAGTCCTGGAATGTCGGCTTCACCTGGTTCCTTGATAATGAGGCAGGTGAAAAGAATCTGGCGGATGCCGGTGGGGCGCTCGATTATGATCGCATCATGATTGATACCGAGTTTAAGTACTGATTATATCTGCGGCACTTGCAAAAGTGGTGTTTGCTAAAGTCTCAAGCTTGGTTACAATAGCGCGCCTCAGGGATGGAGCGATTCGCAATGTCTCTGAACTGCGTCCCCTTCGTCTAGTGGTCCAGGACACTGCCCTTTCACGGCGGTAACAGGGGTTCGAACCCCCTAGGGGACGCCACTATTATTACAAGAAAGCCCGGTATATCCGGGCTTTCTTGTCTTTGTACCTGAATAACCAGCATGCACAGGAACCAATATGAGCCGCTACTGGAGTGATCTTGCCAGAGGGCTAACACCCTACGTGCCCGGCGAACAGCCCCAACACAGGCAATTGGTTAAGCTCAATACTAACGAAAGTCCATACCCACCGTCGCCTCGCGTGCTCGAAGCGATACGAGAAGTCGATGGTGATGCGCTCAGGTTGTATCCGGATCCTGAGTCAGAAGCGCTTAGCGAGGCAATCGCTGGAGCCAATGAACTAGAGCCCGGTCAGGTTTTTCTCGGCAACGGATCAGATGAAGTTCTAGCGCATGTGTTTCAGGCACTTCTGAAGCACGATCAGCCGATCCTATACCCGGATATCAGTTACAGTTTTTATCCTGTCTGGTGTGGCCTATATGGCATCGAGGCACACCCTGTAGCGCTCACGGGGGACTTCAGGGTTCGTGTTGCGGATTACCAGCAGCCAAACGGGGGGATCATTATCCCTAACCCTAATGCGCCAACAGGCATCGCGCTTTCGTTGACTGAAATTGGTGCACTATTGGAATCCAATACGGACTCCGTAGTGGTTATCGACGAGGCCTATATTGATTTTGGTGGGCAAAGTGCCTGCTCTTTGATTGATCAATATGACAATCTGCTGGTTGTCCAAACTCTCTCAAAGTCGCGCGCCATGGCCGGAATGCGTGTTGGGGTGGCGATGGGGCAGAGCGACCTCATTGAGGGCTTATCCCGCGTTAAAAATTCCTTCAATTCGTACCCGCTTGATGTGGTGGCACAGAACGCCGCGTTGGCGGCCTATGAAGACGAGGCGTATTTCAGGCAGTGCACAGACAAAGTAGTGGCGTCCCGAGAACGTTTGTCAGTATCGCTCATGCAGCGCGGGTTCTCGGTGCTTCCTTCAAGCGCCAATTTTCTGTTTGCCACGCATTCCGTGCTTAGCGCGAAATTCCTGTTCGATGGGTTAAGAGAGCAGGGCGTGATCGTACGCTTCTTTGATAAGCCTCGTATCAGCAACTATGTGCGCATCAGTATAGGCACGGATGCACAGTGTGGTCGCCTGCTGGAGGTATTGGATGAGTTGCTGGCTTAGCAGTGTTGTCAGGCGCTAAGCAAGCGGTCGCTACAGTTTCTTGAGGATCACACTGCCGATGCTGTAACCGGCACCGAATGAGCACAATACGCCGATATCGTCTCGCTCGAAATCGGCTCTGTGTTTGTGAAATGCGATGACGGATCCAGCCGAACTGGTGTTAGCGTATTCGTCGAGTATGGTGGGAGACTCCTGCTCCGTGGCATCGCGCCCCAACACCCGGCGGGCAATTAACTGATTCATATTCAGGTTGGCCTGGTGCAGCCACATCCGCTTGAGCTGGTCGGGAGCTAACGACAGCTTTTCTAACTGCTCGGAGATCTGCGTAGCAACAGCTGGGCAGACTTCCTTGAAGACCTTACGTCCCTCCTGCACAAACAACTTGTCCGGCTGTCCTACGCCGGTGTCGTCGCCGCGGTTGAGGAAGCCGAAGTTGTTGCGAATATTGTTTGAATAGATGGTTTGTAACTTGCTATCCAGCATCAGGTACTGTTCGTCTGAGGTTGCTGTGTCAGCACGCTCCAGAATAATTGCTGTGCACACATCGCCGAAGATGAAGTGCGAGTCTCGATCGCGGAAGTTGAGGTGGCCACTGCAGATCTCAGGGTTGACTACCAGTACGCAGCGGGCGCTGCCGTTGGCAATACTATCTCGACCTTGCTGTATACCAAAGGTTGCGGATGAGCAGGCCACGTTCATATCAAAGCCAAAGCCAGTTATCCCCAGCGCATCCTGAACTTCTACCGCGATGGCGGGATAGGCACGTTGCATGTTGGAGGCCGCTACGATCACTGCATCGATATCTTCGGCTGTTTTACCAGCCTGTCGCATGGCCTCACTCGCCGCTGCGATGGCCATCTCGCACATAACCGAATGTTCCTCATTGGGTCGATCGGGAATGCTGGGGGTCATACGAGTAGGGTCGAGAACACCTTCTTTGTCGACCACGTAGCGCGACTTGATTCCTGATGCTTTTTCGATGAACTCGGTTGAAGAATGTTGCAGTGCTACCAGATCACCGGCTGCTATCGCGGTTGCATTTTCTTCATTGTAAAGATCGACATATTGGTTGAACGACTCAACCAGCTCTGCGTTAGAGATCGATTGCGTTGGGGTGTAGAGGCCAGTGCCACTGATCACGATATCTGTCATTGAAGTCTTTCCATGCCGTTGTAGTGATTACTTGCTGCAGCCAGATGGTCTACAAAAAAAGGCCGCGTGGCGGCCTTTGCTCGGTTGTGCTCAGATTCAGCGCTCCGATAGAGGCACGTAGTCTCGCTGCTCGTGCCCTGTGTATAGCTGGCGCGGCCTGCCGATGCGGTAGCTGCCTGAAATCATTTCGTTCCAGTGTGCTATCCAACCCACAGTTCGGCCTACGGCGAAAATGACGGTAAACATGCTGGTGGGAATACCGATAGCCTTTAGAATAATGCCCGAGTAGAAGTCAACATTGGGGTAAAGCTTCTTCTCGATAAAGTAATCATCCTCTAGCGCAATTTCCTCCAAACGCTTGGCGATGGCTAGCAGCGGGTCGTTCTCAATACCCAGCTCCGCCAGGACCTCGTCAGCAGATTCCTTCATGACTTTGGCGCGCGGGTCGAAATTTTTGTACACGCGGTGGCCAAAGCCCATCAAGCGGAACGGGTCGTCTTTATCTTTGGCCCGTGCCACGAATTCATCGATGCGTGAGACATCGCCGATTTCTTCGAGCATTTCCAGTACGGCCTCATTGGCACCTCCGTGGCTGGGGCCCCATAGCGCTGCAATACCTGCCGCAATACAGGCAAACGGATTGGCGCCGGATGATCCTGCGAGTCTTACAGTAGAGGTAGACGCATTTTGCTCATGATCCGCGTGGAGCAGGAAGATCCTGTCCATCGCTTTAGCCAGTACGGGGCTAATCACGCTCGGCTCACATGGGTTGCCAAACATCATGTGAAGAAAGTTTTCGGAGTAATTCAGGCTGTTATCGGGATACATAAAGGGCATGCCGATAGAGAACTTGTAGCTCATGGCCGCAAGGGTAGGCATTTTGGCGATGAGTCTGAATGCAGCTACCTGACGGTGGTGCTCGTCGGAAATATCGAGTGAATCGTGGTAGAAGGCGGATAGCGCGCCTACCACACCGCACATGATGGCCATGGGGTGCGCATCGCGGCGGAAGCCATTGAAGAACGTGCGTAGCTGCTCGTGCACCATGGTGTGGTTGTGGACAGTATTGACGAACTCTTCTTTTTGCTCTGGAGAGGGTAGCTCGCCATAGAGCAGGAGATAGCAGGTTTCGAGATAATCTGAATGATCAGCCAGTTGATCAATGGGGTAACCGCGGTGCAGGAGTATTCCTTTGCCGCCGTCAATATAGGTGATTTGCGATTCGCACGATGCAGTTGATACGAAGCCTGGGTCGTAGGTAAACATGCCCTTGGCGGTCAGGCCGCCCACATCGATAACGTCTGGGCCTAGCTTGCCGCTGTAAATTGGCAGCTCAATCGACTCATCAACTCCATCAATACTCAGGGTTGCTTTCTTCTCACTCATAGAGGGTCCTGGAATGTCTTTCAGAGGGGTGCTCAACTATAGAGAGTCCAATGCTTTTGTCAATTGAGAAGAGGCGATATGAGCCTATGTGCACCGTTATGAGGCACAAAATCGCTGATCAGGATGTTGGGAGATCGTCGATTTTAGCAACATCCCTTCTGTTCAGGTTCTGAACTTGCGCCTGGTTTGTAATTGCGCGCCTAAGTGCCTATAATTCCGCGCGTTTTAGTGTGCCGTCGAAGAAGCACCTGACAGCATTTTCTGGTCCCAGCCAGCCCACAAAAGCGCCTAGCGGCGTGCGAACGATGGAACCTGACCTGTGAAAGATAATCGTCCCGTAAATCTGGATATCAGCACCATGCGACTGCCTATCACCGCATGGGCTTCGATAACGCATCGAGTTACCGGTGTGATCCTTTTTGTCGCAATGGCAGTACTCATATGGGTACTCGATGCGAGCCTCAGCAGCCCCGAGAGTTTCGCTTCCCTGGTGGAGACGATGGGTCATCCACTGGTGAAACTGGTGCTATGGGGAATCTTTACCGCAATGATGTATCACAGTGTGGCTGGAATTAAACACCTGGTTGCTGACTTTGGTATCGGCGAGACAATGGAGGGCGGCGTACTTGGCGCGCGCCTCGTCATCGCTGTCACGATAGTACTGGCTCTTCTGGGAGGTGCGTGGATATGGTAACTGCAGTTACGAGTTTCGGTCGCTCAGGGCTATCTGATTGGCTTTTGCAGCGCGTTAGCGCAGTCATATTACTGGCCTACTTCATAGTGATCGGCTTTGCTATTGGCGGTGGCGTTGAGTACGCCGAGTGGAAGGCGTTGTTTGAACAAACCTGGATGCGTGTATTTAGCTTGCTGGCGATTTTGTCGCTGGCTGCTCATGCCTGGATTGGTATGTGGTCCGTGTTTACCGATTACCTCACCGAGCGCTTGCTTGGAACAACCGGCAATGTACTGCGCGTTACCTGCCAGATTGGTAGTAGCCTTCTTATTTTTGTGTACGTGGTCTGGAGTATCCAGATCCTCTGGGGATAGCGATTTATGTCTGCAATGAGAACAATTTCTTTTGACGGTGTGATAGTCGGCGGAGGGGGTGCAGGTATGCGCGCCGCGCTGCAGCTTGCGCAGTCAGGTTACAAGACAGCGGTGATCACCAAGGTATTTCCCACGCGATCCCACACAGTGTCTGCCCAGGGCGGCATCACCTGCGCTATTGCAAGTGACGACCCTAATGATGACTGGCGCTGGCACATGTACGACACCGTAAAGGGGTCTGACTACATCGGCGATCAAGACGCCATTGAATATATGTGTAGCGTAGGGCCAGAGGCGATTTTCGAACTCGAGCACATGGGGTTGCCATTTTCGCGCACGGAAGAGGGCCGCATTTACCAGCGCCCATTTGGCGGTCAGTCCAAGGATTTCGGCAAGGGCGGGCAGGCGGCTCGCACCTGCGCTGCTGCAGACCGAACTGGTCACGCGCTGCTGCACACGCTGTACCAGGG
The DNA here is from genome assembly GCA_039990395.1 of Halioglobus sp. Lineage (GTDB taxonomy): Bacteria > Pseudomonadota > Gammaproteobacteria > Pseudomonadales > Halieaceae > CALINF01. The sequence goes on along the minus strand of JBDXFZ010000146.1, from coordinate 1,130,916 downwards.
CAATATGAAAAACAACACAGTGTTTTTCAATGAATGGTTTGCGACAGATATCGTAAAAAACCAAGATGGTGCCGTTGTAGGTGTCATGGCGATTTGTATCGAAACTGGCGAGACGGTTTTTGTGAAGTCTAAGGCCACCGTGTTTGCCACTGGCGGCGCAGGCAGAATCTACGCTTCCACGACTAACGCTCACATCAACACAGGCGACGGCATCGGCATGGCTTTGCGTGCAGGTTTCCCCGTTCAGGATATCGAGATGTGGCAATTCCATCCGACTGGTATTTACGGTGCCGGTACGCTTGTGACAGAAGGGTGTCGCGGTGAGGGTGGCTATCTGGTTAATAAGGACGGCGAACGATTTATGGAGCGTTATGCCCCGAACGCCAAGGATCTTGCGGGACGCGATGTGGTGGCCCGTTCGATGGTATTGGAAATTCTCGAAGGGCGCGGCGTTGGCCCCGAGGGCGATCACGTGTTCCTGAAGTTGGATCACCTCGGTGAAGAGGTTCTTGAGAGCCGCTTGCCAGGTATTTGCGAACTGTCCAGAACGTTCGCACACGCGGATCCGGTCAAAGAGCCGATCCCCGTTGTGCCGACATGCCACTACATGATGGGCGGCATTCCGACCAATGTGAATGGTCAGGCCCTCACCGTGGACGCGGCTGGCAACGATCAGATCATTCCGGGCCTCTACGCCTGTGGTGAGGCAGCCTGTGTATCTGTACATGGAGCTAACCGACTCGGCGGCAACTCTCTGCTGGATCTGGTCGTATTTGGACGTGCTTCTGGTCTGTTTATTGAATCAGCTCTGCGCGACGGCATTGAAATGCGCGACGCGTCTGAGTCTGATCTCGAGCAAGCCAACAGCCGGCTCGATGCGCTCAATGGCAGCAGTGGCGGTGAGAAGGTGCCGGATTTGCGTAAGGAACTGCAAAACACGATGCAGAATCATTTCGGTGTATTCCGCAACGGCGAGTTTATGCAAGAAGGTATCAAGAAGTTGGCAGATCTGCGTGAGCGTATTGCGACTGCACGTCTTGATGATAAGAGCATGGCATTCAATACCGCGCGCATCGAAGCGCTAGAGCTGCAAAACCTGTTCGAAGTGGCAGAAGCGACGGCCGTTACTGCCGAAGCGCGAAAGGAGAGTCGCGGAGCGCACGCGCGGGAAGACTTTACAGAGCGTGACGACGAAAACTGGCTGTGTCATTCCATGTACTACCCGGGTGACAAGAGCGTAGGCAAGCGCTCAGTGAATTTCGAGCCCAAAACAGTTGACACTTTTGAGCCAAAAATCAGAACGTATTAAGAGGCATATAGCATGTTGCAGGTAAGTATCTACCGCTATAACCCGGAGACGGACAGCGAGCCCCGGATGGAAGACTTCCAGATCGATACCGGTGGTAAGGATGTGATGGTTCTTGATGTGTTGGAACTGATCAAAGCGCAGGAAGACAGTACGGTCTCTTATCGACGGTCTTGCCGAGAGGGCGTGTGCGGCTCTGATGGTCTGAACATGAACGGAAAGAATGGCTTGGCGTGTATCACACCATTGTCGGAAACAGTAAAGAACAACAAATTGGTTGTTCGTCCGCTACCTGGCCTGCCGGTTATCCGTGACCTCGTGGTTGATATGAGCATGTTTTACGCGCAGTACGAGAAAGTGCAGCCCTATTTGCAGAACAACACACCTGCTCCTGCAATAGAGCGTCTGCAGTCGCCAGAAGATCGTGCAAAGCTAGATGGCCTGTACGAATGTATACTTTGCGCCTGCTGCTCTACTAGCTGCCCTTCGTTCTGGTGGAACCCAGAGCGCTTTATCGGCCCTGCTGGTTTGCTGCAGTCTTACCGGTTTTTGGCTGACAGCCGTGACCTGGCGACAGAGGAGCGTTTGGCCCAACTGGATGACCCTTTCAGTGTATTCCGCTGTCACGGTATTCAGAACTGCGTCAACGTCTGCCCCAAGGGACTAAATCCCACTCGGGCGATAGGGCACATTCGCAACATGCTTTTGGCGCGTGCGACATAGCTTTAATATCTTCTCTTAACTCGTTGAATAGAAAAGATATTATATATTGAAAATAGTGAATTCGACCTCGATGCTACGGTATCAGAGGTCTATTTTGTGCGCTTGGTCCTATGGCTCAAGCGCGGTGGCGTAAGCGCTGCTAAACTCAGGGACTACACCGGTTAAACCGGTCCTGTAAACTTTCCCGGACGGGCACAATGCAACAGAGCACGATGGAACTCCTGCGCAGGAGTTCGCATATCGCGGGCGGCAATGCCACCTACGTAGAAGATCTATACGAAAATTACCTCGCTGACCCCAACAGCGTGCCGGACCAGTGGCGGGACTATTTTGACAAGCTGCCGCTCGTGGAGTCCAAGGTCGTCCAGATGGAGGACGTGCCTCACTCGACCATTCGCGACCGGTTCGCCCAAATCAGCAAAATGCGGGTGCGCACCGATGCCACCGTGCAAAACGATTCCCAGGCAACAGAGCACGAGCGCAAGCAGGTTCGAGTTGTGCAGCTCATTTCGGCCTACCGTCAGCGAGGCCACCAGAAAGCTAGTCTGGATCCACTGGGCCTTGCCGAGCGCGAACATGTACCCGATCTGGAGCTAGGCTTCCATCAGTTGTCAGCCGCCGACCGGGATACGGTGTTTCAGGTAGGCAGCTTGCATATAGGCAAAACCGATGCATCACTTGGCGAAATCGTTGATGCGTTAGAGCGCACGTATTGCCACACTATTGGCGCTGAGTTCATGCACATTGTCGATACGGGTCAACGTCATTGGATTATGACCCGTATGGAATCGGTTCGCTCTGCGCCTGACTACAGCCCTGCAGTTCGCACGCAGTTATTGCGCCATCTCATTAAGGCCGAAGGCCTCGAGAAGTCATTGGGCTCCAAGTATCCCGGAACCAAGCGGTTCGGTCTTGAGGGTAGCGAAAGCCTCATCCCGATGTTGTCTGAGATGGTGCATCGGCTCGGCTCCTACGGCGCCAAGGAAATTGTTATAGGGATGGCTCACCGTGGACGACTGAACGTCCTTGTGAATATATTCGGGAAAAATCCGGCGGAGCTTTTTGCAGAGTTCGAAGGCAAAGCGCAGTACGAGAGTTCTGGTGACGTGAAGTACCATCAGGGCTTTTCCAGCAACCTAATGACGGAGGGGGGTGAAGTTCACCTGGCGCTGGCGTTCAATCCATCTCATCTTGAAATCGTCTCACCTGTTGTGGAAGGTAGCGTTCGCGCCCGCCAGGATCGGCGCAATGATCCCGTTGGCGACTCTGTAGCGCCGATCGTTCTGCACGGTGATGCCGCGTTCGCAGGGCAGGGTGTTGTGATGGAAACCTTCCAGATGTCACAGACTCGCGCCTACAAAACGGGCGGTACCATCCATATTGTACTAAACAACCAGGTTGGTTTTACTACTAGCAAGCGGGAAGACGCGCGTTCAACCGAGTACTGCACCGATGTGGCTAAAATGGTGCAAGCGCCGATTTTTCACGTGAATGCCGACGACCCCGAAGCAGTGTTATTCATTACACAGATGGCGATTGATTTTCGCAACGAATTCAAGAAAGACGTAGTTATTGATCTGATTTGCTATCGCCGTCGCGGGCATAACGAAGCTGACGAACCCTCCGTGACGCAGCCGCTGATGTATAAGGCGATTCGCAAGCATAAATCTACGCGTGATTTGTACGCTGCCAAGCTCATAGCTGATGGGCTCATCACGCAAGAGCAAGATCAATCGTTAATAGACGGGTACCGGGACTCGCTGGATCGTGACGAGCCTTTGGTTAGTAGTCTGGTGTCAGAGCCCAACGAGGAGCTGTTCGTAGACTGGACGCCTTATCTGGGCCACGAGTGGACCCTTGCCTATGACACCAGCATGGACATACACGAGCTGCAGGCATTGGCGCACGATACCAATGTAGCGCCGGACAATCTGCCTTTGCAGCGTCAGGTGGGCAAGATTCTCGAGGACCGTCGCAAGATGGCGGCGGGCGCTATGTCAATGAACTGGGGCTTCGCCGAGACTCTGGCCTACGCGACGATTCTCAAGGAAGGCTATCCGGTTCGTCTGACAGGCCAGGATGTAGGGCGTGGTACGTTCTCTCACCGGCATGCAGTGCTCCATAATCAAAACGACGGTGAATCCTACGTGCCATTGCAGCACATCGCAGAGGACCAAGCTGAATTCACGATTTTTGACTCGCTCCTGTCAGAAGAAGCTGTGCTGGCATTCGAGTACGGCTACGCGACAACGTCGCCTACAGGCCTGGTGGTTTGGGAGGCGCAGTTTGGTGATTTTGCCAATGGAGCGCAGGTCGTTATTGACCAGTTCATCACCAGTGGCGAACATAAGTGGTCTCGCCTGTGTGGACTGACGATGCTGCTACCACACGGCTATGAAGGGCAGGGTCCTGAGCACTCATCGGCCAGGCTAGAGCGCTTTATGCAGTTATGTGCTGAACACAATATTCAGGTGTGCGCTCCTACAACGCCGGCTCAGGTGTACCATATGCTGCGCAGGCAGGCGATTCGTCCGTTGCGCAAGCCGCTGGTTGTGATGTCGCCCAAGAGTCTGCTGCGTCATAAGGAAGCTACCTCGACGTTGGAGGAACTCGCATCGGGGCGTTTCCACAATGTGCTGGCAGAAACGGATGACCTGGATCCTAAGAATATTGAGCGGGTGGTATTGTGCAGCGGCAAGGTTTATTACGACCTTCGCGCGGCACGGCGAGAGCGTGGGCTGGAGAATATTGCGATACTCAGGCTAGAGCAGTTATATCCCTTTCCTGAGGCGGAAATGCTGCAGGTACTGAGCGCCTATACCAATCTGCAAGATGCAATCTGGTGTCAGGAAGAACCCATGAATCAGGGTGCGTGGTACGCCAGTCAGCATCACATGCGGCGCGTGATCCATCGACACAAAGTCGATGTTTATCTGCGCTATGTAGGGCGTGAAGCGTCTGCCGCGCCCGCTGCGGGTTACATGGCTCTGCACCTTGAGCAGCAGCAAAAATTTATCGACGACGCCCTGGGTCCTATTCCCTGGGGCAACTAAAACGGATTGGCATTTCATAAAGGAACCGAAATGGCTATTGAAATAAAGGCACCAGCATTCCCTGAATCCGTCGCGGACGGCGAGGTAGCGACCTGGCATAAGCAGGAAGGCGAAGCTGTTGCACGTGACGAATTACTCGTGGAAATTGAAACCGACAAGGTTGTAATGGAGGTGGTTGCGCCTGAAGACGGTGTGATTACCAAGATCCATGCGCCAGAAGGCTCTGTGATTGAGAGCGAGGCGCCACTCGCAACGTTGGAAGCGGGCGCCGCTGCGTCGAAAGCGCCAGCAGCACCTGAAGACGCAAGCGCCGCGTCTACCGAGCAAGACGGAGCTGATAAGTCAGCGCTATTGGGGCCAGCCGCGCGTCAGATGGTGGAGGAACACGGTCTGGACGTAGAGGCGATACCCGGCACTGGCAAGGGTGGTCGTATCACCAAAGAAGATGTCGTGAGCTACATGAAGAACAACGAGGGAGCGTCAGCGCCTAAGGCAGCCGTAGCGGCTCCAGCGTCTGCTGAAACCCAGAGCTCAACGGGACACTCCAGCGAGCGGGTTGAAAATCGGGTGCCGATGACTCGCATGCGGGCCAAAATTGCTGAGCGCCTGTTGGAGGCCTCGCAAGAGACCGCGATGCTGACTACGTTTAACGAGGTCAACATGGCCCCGGTCATGGCGCTGCGTAGCAAGTACAAAGATCAGTTTGAAAAAATCCATAACGGGACGCGTCTTGGTTTCATGGGTTTTTTCGTCAAAGCCGCTTGTGAAGCCTTAAAGCGATTCCCTGAAGTTAATGCTTCTATTGATGGCAATGATGTCGTCTACCACGGTTATCAGGACATTGGTGTTGCCGTATCGACAGAAGGGGGGCTTGTTGTGCCTGTGCTACGCGATGCGGATTTCATGAGCCTGGCAGATGTTGAGGCAGCTATTTTTGATCTTGGGATTCGCGCTCGTGATAAAAAGCTGTCAATCGAAGATATGACCGGTGGCACCTTTACCGTGTCTAACGGCGGCGTGTTTGGTTCGCTTCTGTCCACACCCATCTTGAATCCACCGCAGACCGGCATTTTGGGTATGCACAAGATTCAGGAGCGCCCCATGGCTGTGAACGGAGAGGTTGTCATTTTGCCGATGATGTACCTCGCACTGTCCTATGATCACCGGCTCATTGACGGCAAAACGGCGGTGCAATTCCTGGTTGCAGTTAAAGACCTTATCGAAGACCCCGCGCGTATTCTGCTGCAGTTGTAATTACGCCCTTAAGCAAAGAATCTGGAAGAGAAAATGTCTGAAAAGTTTGATGTAGTAATTATTGGATCTGGTCCTGCAGGCTATGTCGCGGCAATTAAAGCGGCTCAACTTGGGCTGTCGACCGCCTGTGTAGAAGAATGGCTGGACGAAAAAGACAAGGTGAAGTTGGGCGGTACCTGTTTGAACGTGGGTTGTATTCCGTCTAAGGCGCTGCTCGATAGCAGCTACAAATTCGCCGAAGCGCGTGATCACTACGATGTGCACGGTATTACGATTAAGGATGCGACCATCGATGTTCCTGCGATGCTTAAACGCAAGGAAGGGATCGTCAATCAATTGACTGGCGGTATTGCCGGACTGTTCAAGCACAATGGTGTTACACCAGTGCAGGGCAGGGGTAAGGTGCTAGCAGGCGGTAAAGTAGAGGTAACCGACAAAGACGGCAAAGTATCCGTGCTGGAGGCAGCCAATACGATTATCGCTGCCGGTTCTGTGCCCGTTACCATTCCACCGGCGCCGGTAGACGATGAATACATCGTGGACTCAACTGGAGCGCTTGAGTTTACTGAAGTGCCAAAGCGCCTGGGCGTTATAGGTGCCGGCGTGATCGGCCTGGAACTTGGTAGCGTCTGGGGACGGCTGGGATCGGAAGTGGTGATGCTGGAAGCGCTGGACGACTTTCTTCCCATGATGGATGCCCAGATCAGCAAAGAAACCGCAAAGATCTTCAAGAAACAGGGTTTGGATATTCGTATGGGGGCGCGAGTCACCAACGCCGAGGTTAAAAAGGGTCAGGTGGAAGTGTCTTTCACCACAGCCGATGGCGATCAGGTTGAGCAATTTGACAAGCTAATCGTCTGTGTCGGCCGTCGTCCCCGTACCGAAGATTTGCTCGCGTCGGATAGCGGCGTAACGTTGGATGAACGTGGATTCATTTACGTTAACGACTTCTGCGCAACGGAGGCTCCTCATGTGTTCGCTGTCGGCGATGTTGTGCGTGGCCCGATGCTTGCTCACAAGGGCTCTGAAGAGGGTGTTATGGTCGCCGAACGCATCGCAGGTAAGTCGGTTCAATTGAACTACGAGTGCATTCCGTCGATTATTTACACTCACCCTGAAGTGGCCGCTGTCGGTAAAACAGAGCAAGAGCTCAAAGCGGACGGTGTTGACTACAAGGCAGGTACCTTCCCATTTGTAGCCAGTGGGCGTGCATTAGCGGCCAATGATTCCGACGGTATGGTTAAGATTATCGCCGACGCAAAAACGGATCGTATTCTGGGCTGCCATATCGTAGGGCCGTCTGCGGCAGATCTGGTACAGCAGGTGGCGATCGCAATGGAGTTTGGCTCCAGCGCGGAAGATCTTGCGCTGATGGTATTTGGGCATCCAACACTTTCAGAGGCCGTGCATGAGGCGGCGCTGGCTGTTGATGGTCATGCAATACATATCGCCAATCGCAAGAAGCGAAAATAGGATTTGCTCCAACGCAGGCAATAAACGACAATCGCCTGCGAAATTTTGAGGTGACAGGCTGATCGGGGCAGGAACGAGCGCCGATTGGATTACAGTAAACAGGAAAAAACGGGACAGAGCATGAATCTTCATGAGTATCAGGGTAAGCAACTGTTTGCCGAGTACGGTCTGCCGGTATCCAAGGGATACGCCGTAGACACCCCACACGAAGCGGTCGAAGCGGCTGATCTGATCGGTGGTGACATGTGGGTTGTTAAGGCCCAGGTGCACGCCGGAGGTCGAGGTAAAGCTGGCGGCGTTAAGCTGGTTAAGACCAAGGAAGAGATCCGTGACTTTGCGTCGCAGTGGCTTGGCAAAAATCTAGTCACCTACCAGACTGATGAAAACGGTCAGCCTGTGTCCAAAATTCTCGTTGAAGCCTGCACTGATATCGCCGAAGAGTTGTATCTGGGTGCGGTAGTTGACCGCTCAACCAGACGCATTGTTTTCATGGCGTCTACTGAGGGTGGTGTTGAGATTGAGAAAGTTGCCGAGGAGACGCCTGAGAAAATTTTGCGCGCCACCATCGATCCGCTGGTAGGTGCACAGCCTTATCAAGGGCGCGAGTTGGCGTTTAAGCTGGGCTTGAAGGGCGAGCAGATCAAACAGTTTGTGAAGATCTTTATTGGCCTGGCACAGCTGTTTCAGGACAAAGACCTGGCTCTCATCGAAGTTAATCCCTTGGTGATCACCGACGAAGGCAATTTGCATTGCCTCGATGCCAAACTTGGCGTGGATGGTAATGCACTCTACCGCCAGCACGACGTGCGCGAAATGCACGACCCTTCACAGGAAGACGATCGTGAGGCCCACGCAGCTCAGTGGGAGCTCAATTACGTGGCCTTGGATGGCAATATCGGTTGCATGGTTAATGGTGCCGGTTTGGCAATGGGAACCATGGATATTGTCGCTTTGCATGGCGGTTTCCCTGCCAATTTCCTGGACGTTGGGGGCGGTGCTACCAAAGAGCGAGTGTCTGAGGCGTTTAAGATCATCTTGTCAGACGACAACGTGAAGGCCGTGCTTATCAACATATTTGGCGGCATTGTGCGCTGTGATCTCATTGCAGAAGGTGTCATTGGCGCCGTTGAAGAGATTGGCGTCAGTGTGCCGGTGGTGGTGCGTCTGGAGGGTAACAATGCCGAACTGGGCCAGAAAGTGCTGGCCGACAGTGGACTTAACATTATTGCTGCAACCAGCCTCACAGATGCTGCACAACAGGCAGTGAAAGCAGCAGGAGGAGCAGCCTGATGAGTATCTTGATAGACAAGAACACAAAAGTTATATGCCAGGGCTTCACAGGCTCGCAGGGTACATTTCATTCCGAGCAGGCGATTGAGTACGGAACTCAGATGGTAGGAGGTGTAACGCCGGGTAAAGGCGGCCAGGAACACCTGGGCTTACCTGTTTTTAACACTGTGGCAGAGGCAGTTGAAGCTACCGGCGCGGATGCGTCTGTAGTCTACGTCCCCGCGCCATTTTGTAAGGACTCTATTCTTGAGGCGGCCAATGGCGGCATCAAGCTGATCGTTTGCATCACAGAGGGTATTCCGACACTTGATATGCTCGCTGCGAAAGTAAAGTGTGACGAGTTGGGTGTGCGCCTGATCGGGCCCAACTGTCCGGGTGTGATCACACCTGGCGAATGCAAAATTGGCATCATGCCTGGCCATATCCATTTGCCGGGTAAAGTGGGGATCGTGTCGCGTTCAGGCACACTCACCTACGAAGCGGTCAAGCAGACAACCGATGCGGGTTATGGTCAATCTACTTGTGTGGGCATCGGTGGTGACCCGATACCTGGTTCAAATTTCATCGATGTGCTGGAGATGTTCGAAAAGGACTCTGCCACAGAGGCCATCGTGATGATTGGCGAGATTGGTGGTACGGCTGAAGAAGAGGCCGCCGCCTATATCAAGGACAATGTAACCAAGCCAGTCGTTTCCTATATCGCTGGTGTAACTGCTCCCAAAGGTAAGCGTATGGGTCATGCAGGCGCGATTATCTCGGGAGGTAAGGGTACCGCGGACGAAAAATTTGCCGCGCTCGAAGATGCTGGTGTAAAAACAGTGCGCAGCCTGGCTGACATTGGCGCCGGGCTTAAAGAGATTACTGGCTGGTAATCTCCGCAAGTCAGTGCAGATAAAACCCGCTTTATGGCGGGTTTTTTTTGCCTTACGTATTCTGGGCTGACAAGGGCGGATAGGGGGCAGGTGTGTTCAGAAATAACTCATCTGGCTTACCCTTCAGCCCTTGAAAAATGAGCAGGCAGCCCCATCTTGAAGGGCAATGAGTAACGTTGTGCCTGTAATTTTGTGACGAGGACGCTATGACAGCAGATATGAAAAAAGAAACCATGGGCTTTCAGACTGAGGCAAAGCAATTGCTGCACCTCATGATCCACTCCCTGTACAGCAATAAGGAAATTTTCCTGAGGGAACTGATCTCGAATGCTTCAGACGCCATCGATAAGCTGCGCTTCGAAGCGCTTGCCCACGAAGACTTACTGGAAGGTCAGTCCGACTTTGCGATCCATGTAGATGTCGATAAGGACGCAGGAACGATTACCATCAGTGACAATGGTATCGGTATGACCCGCGATGAGGTTATCGCGAACCTGGGTACCATCGCTAAGTCCGGCACTGCGGCATTCATGGAAAATTTAACAGGCGATCAGCAAAAAGATTCGCAGCTGATTGGCCAGTTTGGTGTGGGGTTCTACTCCGCATTTATTGTGGCTGACCGGGTTGAGGTTCACACGCGAAAAGCGGGGGAAGAGACGGCCTCTGGCACGCTGTGGGAGTCTCACGGTGAAGCGGAGTTTTCCATTGAGGATCGCGACAAGCCCCAGCGAGGAACCAGTATCACCTTGTTCCTCAAGCCTGACTGTACAGAGTTCGCCGAGGATTTTCGCGTACGCAGCGTGATCAAGAAATACTCTGATCACATTTCAGTACCAGTGATGATGCTTGAAACGATTGCTCCGCCGGCAGAAGGCGAAGAGGATGCGCCCGTTGAGGTACCACAATATGAGGCGGTGAACGCCGCTGAGGCGTTATGGACGCGCTCGCGTTCCGATGTGTCAGACGATGAGTACAAAGAGTTCTACCGCCATGTGTCCCATGATTTCGAGGACCCAATGAGCTGGAGCCACAATAAGGTGGAAGGCAAGCTGGAGTACACCAGCTTGCTGTACTTGCCCAAGCGCGCGCCATTCGACATGTGGAATCGCGATATGGCTCGCGGTCTCAAGCTTTATGTGCAGCGTACGTTCATCATGGATGAAGCCGACCAATTTTTGCCGCAATATCTCAGATTCGTGAAGGGGATTGTCGACTCCAATGATTTGCCGCTGAACGTCTCACGCGAAATCCTGCAGCAGGATGCATCGGTCGATTCCATGCGCAACGCGCTCACCAAGCGATCGCTTGATATGTTAGCGAAGTTGGCCAAGTCTGAGGGCGATGACTACGCCGAGTTCTGGAAAGAGTTCGGTCAGGTGCTCAAGGAAGGCCCAGCAGAAGACTTTGGTAACAAAGAGAAAATAGCGAAGTTACTGCGCTTTTCAACCACGCACACTGATGCGGAAGCACAGGATCAGTCCCTCGAAGACTATGTGAGCCGCATGCAGGAAGGCCAGGACAAGATCTACTACGTGGTTGCAGAGAACTTTAACACTGCTAAAAGCAGTCCGCATCTGGAAGTGTTTCGCAAGAAGGGTATCGAAGTGCTATTGCTGTCAGACCGCGTGGACGACTGGTTGATGAACCACATCCAAGACTTCGACGGCAAAGCGTTTCAGGATGTCGCCCGTGGTGCACTCGACCTGGCCGCTGATACCGATGAAGAGAAAGCTGAGCAGGAGAAGTTAGAGAAAGACAGCGAGGCACTCGTAGAGAGGATGGGCAAGGTGCTCGAAACGCAGGTAGAAGAAGTCAGAGCTACCGGCAGACTGACTGAGTCCCCTGCGTGCCTCGTGGTTGGTGATCATGATATGGGCGCTCAAATGCGACGCATTATGGAAGCGGCAGGCCAGGAGGTTCCCAGTAGCAAGCCTATTCTTGAGATCAATCCGGTCCATCCGTTGCTGCTGATGCTGGATCAGGAGGCAGATGAAGATCGTTTCGCTGATCTCGCGAGCGTTATCTTTGATCAGGCCAATCTTGCAGAAGGCGGTCAGCTGGCTGATCCAGCCAGCTATGTGTCGCGGTTGAACAAATTGCTTCTGCAAATGAGCAACAGCTGATCGTGATGGCGGGCGGCTGCGATTTTTCGCGGTCGCTCCCTTGCATCTGAGTTGTTAGACTCTGGTGCAGCGCACCTGAAGGGTACGTGAACCTCAATAAGAAAAATGAATGAGGAGGTACGCCATGCCCACATTACACCGTGTTGCGGTCTTAGGCGGTGGCAGTTTCGGGACGGTCATTGCAAATATCATTGCTCGCAATGGGTATGAGGTACGCCTCTGGCTGCGTAACGCGCAACGTGCATCCGACATCAACGCCCAACGTGAAAATAGCGATTATCTTCCTGGATACACGCTTGACGATCGCCTTACAGCCACAGACTCCCTACACGAGACGCTCGAAGGTATTGATGTATTGTTTGTTGCTGTGCCCAGCCAATCATTTCGCAGCGTAGTTAACGAGGCAGGTAAGCTCCTGGATTCTGAATGCCTCGTGGTCAGCCTGACGAAGGGTATTGAGGCCGGGGGCTTCAAGTTGATGAGCGAAGTTGTGCGCGAAGAGTTGCCCCATAATCCTCGCGCGGTGCTCAGTGGCCCCAATCTGGCCCGCGAGATAGCAGCGGGGCAGGTGACGGGCTCTGTTGTGGCCAGTGTTGCGACGCAGACACATGCAGTGCTGCATGATCTGCTGCATTGCGAACGTTTCTTGATCTACAACTCTCAGGATATGTATGGCGTTGAGCTCGGTGGTGCACTGAAGAATGTGTATGCGATTCTCTCTGGGCTGGGGGCAGCGTTGGACTATGGCGAAAATACGATGGGCATTCTGCTGACACGGTCTCTTGCCGAGATGTCGCGCTTTGCGGTGCACATGGGGGCCAATCCGATGACTTTTCTGGGCCTGAGTGGTGTCGGCGATCTATTTGTTACCTGCTCATCGCCCCTGTCGCGTAACTATCGAGTCGGGTATGCGGTAGGCAAGGGTGAGTCGCTGGACGAGGTTTTAGGTGCGATGGATCAAATCGCTGAGGGCATCAATACACTGGGCTTGCTCAAGGTAGAGGCTGATCGTCGCGACGTCCCGATGCCACTGGTGAAGGGGCTATACGCCATTTTGTATGAGCATCGCCCCGTTTCAGAGCTGTTCAATGATATGATTTCGTCAGAGCAGTCTCAGGATGTAGAGTTTGTCACAAGCGAGCCTTAGATGATCATAACGGTATGGCGGCATGGGGAGGCGGAGCAAACGATCCCCGATGAACAGCGAGAGCTGACGGGTAGCGGTATGGATGACATTGGTTTTGGCTGTCATCAATTCGTGTCCCATCTCAAAGCGCTGAACCTGCCAGCGCCAGAAGCCGTTTTCTCCAGTACCTTGCTACGTGCTCGGCAAACCGCGGATATTATTGCGGGCGTCTTTACACAAACGCGTGTGTGTGACGCTAGCGCCTTGGTGCCTGCTGCATCAGTGGAACACGTCGATGCTCTGGTTACGCAGTGGGCCGACACCGCCGCGCCCGACGCCCATCTGCTGCTAGTATCACACCAGCCTCTGGTTTCGCTGCTGCTGGACTACTGGACAGGTGAGCCAGGTAAGGTGGCGTTGCTTCCTCCCGGTGGCCTGGCAACGGTGGAATTAGGGATGACAGGCCCTGGCCAGGCAAGTTTACAGTTCTGGTGTTTGCCGCCTGAGTATGGCGTGGGAATGTAATGACTTCTCAGCCAAGGCAGTTGCAATGGCAGGTCGATGATTTGACCATCGCGGGTTTGGCTTGGGGGGATGAAAACAATCCCCCCTTGCTGGCACTGCATGGTTGGCTTGATAACGCCGCAAGCTTCGCGCTATTGGCTCCATTTATCACCAACCGACAGGTCGTTGCATTGGATCTTACTGGTCACGGCCTGAGTGACTCACGTTCACCGCATTCTGGCTATCAGATATGGGAGGACTTACCTCAAATATTGGACGTAGCCGATCAATTGGAGTGGGACGAGTTTGACCTTCTTGGGCACTCACGTGGTGGCATTATTTCCACACTGGTAGCTGCTGCGACACCTGCTCGCGTACGCAAATTGATTTTGCTCGATGCTTTGCTGCCACGCGCTGTCGAAGAGGAGGCATTCTCAGTGCAATTGCAGGAATGGCTTCGGGACCGCACCCGTTACCTCAATAAAGTACCACCCCGCGTCGAGTCTCTTGACCAGGCGATCAAACTGCGCGCTGCCAAGGGGCTAACTGTAGAGGCAGCCACTGTGCTAATGCAAAGAAACCTCAAGCCCCTGAATGATGCATTCACGTGGACAACCGATCCGCGCCTGTTTGGCGCATCGGCGGTAAAATTAACCGCCGCTCAATCGAAATCTGTGCTCCAGTCCATCGCGGCTCCCGTATTACTAATGATGGCCAGTGATGGATACGCAGGTCATCCGGAGATCACCGCATTAGCAGAATCTTACCTCACGGAGCGGGTAATTGAGGTGGTGGAGGGTGGTCATCATTTCCATATGGAAGATAATGCGCATTCAGTAGCGCAACGAATTTGCACGTTTTTGGAGGCGTAATCGTCATTTATGGTTGGTGTTGATAGTCCGAAAGATTTCCTATGGCAAACTATTTGCCTGAGCACATTGCTGTTGTTCTGCACTCGGTCCATGGCCAGTGAACCGGCTGCAGTGGAGGGCGTATTGCTGCAGTTGGACGCGTATCCCCATGCGGTGGCGATCGAAGCCAGCCAGGAGCAAACCATCGATCACGAGGTGGGGCTTGGGGCGCTGCGCAAGGTAGCTGGCAGTTGGCGTTTCAAGACCAGTGAGAGAGCGAGCGGTTTGTTACAGCGCACAACGTGGCAGATAGTCGATGGGTTCACGTCATCGGAGGTGCTAAGCGAGCTGGAAAATAGTGTGGCTGAATTGCCGGATCACGTCTTGCTGTTTAGTTGTGAAGGGCGCGCTTGTGGCCCAGGGTCGCAGTGGGCCAGTCGTGTATTTGGGCAGCGTATTTTGTATGGTCGAGATGAACAGCAGCGCTATCGCGTCTACCGGATCACCGAAGGCCAAGCAGAGTATCGGTTGTTGATGTATGCGTCTGCACGCACGTCCGACAGACAGTATCTACACACTGATCTGCTGAAAATGGACGTACGGTAACCCCTGTTTTTGTAAGACTAACGGTTGAGTTTCATTAAGGATAAAAACTCATCGCGTGTTGCGCGTTCTGCTCGGAAACTGCCCAGCATGGCTGATGTTTTCATCAGCGAGTTCTGTTTCTGCACCCCGCGCATCATCATGCACATATGTTGAGCTTCAATAATAACGCCAACACCTTCGGCTTGCGTTACTTCCATAATGGTTTCGGCAATCTGGGTGGTTAGCGACTCTTGTATTTGCAAGCGCCTGGCAAACACATCGACGATACGCGCGATTTTCGAAAGGCCGAGTACCTGCCCCGTTGGAAGATAGGCAACGTGGCACTTGCCGATAAACGGCAGTAGGTGGTGTTCACACAGGGAATACAGTTCGATGTCCTGCACCAACACCATTTCGCTGGACTCAGAAGGGAACAGTGCGTTGTTAACAACTTCTGATACCGATTGTTGGTATCCTTGAGTCAGAAACTCGAATGCTTTCGCTGCTCGCTCGGGGGTGTCCTGTAAGCCGGGGCGCGAAAGATCTTCGCCTATTGCTTCGATGATGCTGGCCCAATGATCTTGCACTTGTATCGCTCTCCGATTCGGTAATGCCGGAACTGGCTTGCCGGGCTGGGGATGGTACCAACCCCTCTACACGCAGGCAAACAGTGCGTCAGATTGCGGTACACTGCGCACATGAGCTTCAAACCAGATGATCAGTTGGGAGATACACTCGAATCTGCTTTGCATTACAGCGCAGATAGACTCTCCGCCAGTGGTGTTTTCTTTGGGCACGGCACAGACAGTGCGTGGGATGAAGCGGTTCATCTCGTACTCGCAGTTGCCGGGTTGGACGCCACAGCATCTGATACGGTGCTTTCGATGCCTTTCAGTGAGTCGCACTGGGAGTCGCTACAGCACCTGTTAGCCAGACGTATAGAGGAGCGAGTGCCGCTACCCTACCTGTTGGGTAAGGCTTGGTTCGCCGGGTTGGAGTTTATTTGCGATGAGCGTGCCATCATTCCCAGGTCGCCTATCGCCGAGCTGATACTCAATGGCTTCGCCCCCTGGTATACAGGCGAGCCTCCACGACGCTTACTCGATTTATGCTGCGGAGGCGGCTGTATCGGCATCGCTTCTGCGGTGTATCATTCGCAGCTTACCGTCGATTGCGCAGATCTGGACCCGGCTGCGCTGGCATTGGCGAATGAAAATATTGAACGGTTCGGGCTACGAGAACGGGTCACAGCGCTGCAGTCCGATGTGTTCTCTGGTCTCTCGGCATCGCCAAATGCCCGCTACGACATCATTCTGAGTAACCCGCCCTACGTCGACAAAGATGACCTTGCCGAAATGCCTGTCGAGTTCGGCCATGAGCCGGATTTGGCGTTGGGTTCTGGCGCTGATGGACTGGATCTGACGCGCCGTATTCTGCGCCAAGCCCATAAGTATTTGACCGAAAGTGGCGTGCTGGTGGTGGAAGTCGGTAATAGTCAGGCGGCACTGGATGCGGCGTATCTCAATGTGCCATTTACCTGGCTGGAGTTTGAGCAAGGCGGGCATGGTGTGTTTGTACTGACCGCAGCACAACTGAAAGAATTCGACGCAAGCCTGCGCCAATAGCTTTATAATGCGGCGAGATTTTTAAGGGGGAATCATGGCCGGCAATACCTTTGGTAAGTTGTTTACCGTTACAAGCTTCGGTGAAAGCCACGGGCCTGCACTGGGCTGCATTATCGATGGATGTCCACCGGGGCTAGCGCTTGAGGCGTCAGATATGCAGCCGGACCTCGATCGGCGCAAGCCCGGCACGTCGCGCTTTACTACCCAGCGTAGGGAAGATGACGAAGTGCGTATTTTATCGGGTGTGTTTGAGGGCAAAACTACCGGCACGGCGATTGGCTTGCTGATAGAAAACAAAGATCAAAAGTCGAAGGATTATTCCGCGATCAAGGATACGTTTCGCCCGGCTCATGCAGATTACACCTATACGCAGAAGTACGGTTTCAGGGACTACCGCGGTGGCGGGAGGTCCTCAGCTCGAGAAACTGCGATGCGTGTTGCGGCCGGTGCGATTGCCAAGAAATACCTGCTTGAGCGATATGGCATTACGATTCGAGGGTACCTGGCCCAGCTAGGCCCTATTTGTGCGGAAGCTCTCGATTGGGATTTTGTTGAAACCAACCCGTTTTTCTGCCCCGATGAAAGCAAGCTGTCGGAGCTTGAGACCTACATGGCGGCACTTAATAAGCGCGGGGATTCCGTGGGCGCTCGGATTAATGTTGTTGCGTCTGGTGTTATGCCCGGACTGGGCGAGCCTATCTTTGATCGTCTGGATGCTGATATTGGCAGCGCTATGATGGGCATCAATGCAGTCAAAGGTGTAGAGATCGGCGCTGGCTTTGCGAGTATTGATCAGCAGGGCAGCGAACATCGGGATCTACTCACCCCGGAGGGCTTTACCAGTAACAACGCAGGTGGAGTGTTGGGGGGTATTTCCTCTGGTCAGGACATCACTGTCAGTATCGCACTGAAGCCGACATCCAGTATTCGTCAGCCCGGAGCCACTATAGACGTTGAGGGTAATGCGATGGAGATGGCAACCCACGGTCGGCACGACCCCTGTGTAGGTATCAGGGCAACGCCAATTGCTGAGGCAATGCTGGCACTGGTGCTGATGGATCATGTGCTGCGCGATAGGGCACAGAACGCCGATGTCGATTGTGCTACGCCAGTAATCCCTGCTGCGGCGCCGGAGCAGTCCTGAGCACTCAAAAGGAAAAACGGCCTGTAACTCGCTCGGCCAAGCGGTACCGTAGGACCATCTTTTTAGGCGTTCTCGCGCTCGGGACTCTGGTTTGGTCTGCGGTAGACCAGTTTGGCATACCGATGGAGGAGATGATCGACTTGTTCCTCACCACGGTATTAGGTGTCTTAAGTGTGATCGTGTTGGCAGCAGGTGTCGCAGCGGTGTGGTTCTCGCTGCGTTGGTTATTGCGTGATCGCGACTAGGCGAGCGCTCTAGCCACGCTCCAGGTCGATATCCAGCGTCATTTGATTGGCGATTTCTTCCAGAGTCTCAGAGAGATCCTCCAGATCAGCGGAAGAGGGGACCTGCGCATCAATACGGGCTTTGAAGAGCGCCTCGCCACTCATAGCTGCACTGATGACTTCAGAATCCAGTTCGGTGACATTGATGGCGCGTAGCGACAGTGCGCGCGAAATTTCGCGCACAATCCCCAGCCGGTCAGGCCCAAGCACATGCAATACGATAGCTTGCCCGTTGTGAACAGGGACAGAGCTACCTGCAGGCGTTACCCGAACACTGAGGCCGGTGTCAGCCAACGCTTTCAGGTCGTTTTCCAGTTGCTCACCATTGGCGTCGGGCAGCGACACCAAAATTAGCCCGGCAAACTTGCCCCCAAGTTGTGAAAGACGGCTCTCATGCCAGTTACCGCGGCTGTTTTCAACCACTTGCGAGAGCATCTCGACAAGTCCCGGGCGATCGTCGCCGATGAACGTAATGATGTACGAGGTTTCCACCGAATTCACTCCACTTTCATAGTTACAATCCGTATATTAACCCGCTGCGTAGTCAATCAGAAGAAAGTTCAGCTAAATCAAAGAGAGGAAGATACATGAGAGCACTTTTAGCACTGACTCTGGCCCTGGTGATGCTGCCTGCACATGCCGCATTTGACTGGGATACAGCACTTAATGGCCCTCAGCGCGCGGAGCAGAACAAAGCTCGCGACAGCGCCAGACACCCTCGCGAGACTCTCGAGTTCTTCGGCCTGAAAAGCGGAATGACGGTCGTAGAAGTATCCCCCGGTGGTGGCTGGTACACAGAGATA
Source organism: Halioglobus sp. (assembly GCA_039990395.1). Taxonomy (GTDB): domain Bacteria; phylum Pseudomonadota; class Gammaproteobacteria; order Pseudomonadales; family Halieaceae; genus CALINF01. The sequence continues at coordinate 1,111,900 of JBDXFZ010000146.1, read as the reverse complement.
CTTGCACCACTGATGAAGGGCAACGGTACTTACTATGCGGCGCAGCACGGATTGAATGCACCGGGTAGTTATGGTCGAAATTCACTGGGTAAGTATCTACAGAAAATGGCCGCTGACACCGACAGCTATTCCGATGTGGTGATCACTCAGTTACAGCCTCCTTCATTGCTGGCTATCGCACCACCTGGATCAGCGGACTTGGTCGTGGCATTTCGCAATGTACACAGCTGGCTTCGCTCAGACGCTCTGAACGACACATTGTCGGCTGTGCATGCTGCATTGAAAAATGGCGGAACATTCGGAGTGGTGCAACACCGCGGCAAGCCTGGCATGAGTCTGGAAGAGAGTAAGAAAAAGGGTTACGTCGCTCAGGCGGAAGTTGTCAAGCTGATAGAGTCGGCCGGATTCAAGCTGGATGCTACGTCCGAGATCAACGCAAACTCCAAGGACACCGCTGATCATGAGAGAGGCGTATGGACTCTGCCTCCACGCTTAGCCCTGGATGATGTAGATCGTGACAAATATGTAGCGATAGGCGAAAGCGATCGTATGACATTGAAGTTCATCAAGCAGTAGTCCAGCTTGGCAGACTTCCTCGAGATACCGCCTGCGCGTCTGCAGACTGATGTGCTGCAGGCGTTGCTAGAGGAATTTGCCAGCCGGGATGGCACCGACTACGGCGAAAACGAGACCAGCCTGCAAGAGAAGGTCGATGCCTTGCATAGGCAGCTGTTGCTGGGCGATATCAAACTCCTGTACGACGCAGCCAGTGAGCAGTGGGATCTCCTCCCACAGGACGAGGCTCTTGTGCTACTGCGGGAGGCCGCTGGTGAGCAAGACGATTAAGGCAGATCACTACCTGGATGTGAAGGGTCTTTATTGCCCGGAGCCGGTTATGATGTTGCATAACATGATCAACGATATGTCGGCCGGTGCGGTTGTACAGGTAGTGGCGACAGACCCAAGTACCGAGCGAGACGTGCCCAAGTTCTGCACATTTCTGGGTCATTCGCTGTTATCTCATGAGGTCCGTGAGGACACTTTTATCTATGTCGTTCAGAAAAGTCTTGAAAACTGAACAGTCTGGTTCTGTTCTGCGCCAGACAATCTCAGCTTCGTCTAGTGCGCCACACCACGCCACGGTATTGGAAGAGGCGTTTGCACAGTGCTTTGAAGATCGTTGGAATACCCGCCTGTGTGGCGGGGCCAGTGAACCCTATTACCAGCCTTCTGCTGGTGCGCAACTACCACATCAGTTGTTCTATCGTGAAGACTTTTTCGCCAGTGCCCTGCATGAATCAGCACACTGGTGCATAGCGGGTCGTGAACGGCGATTGCAAGCAGACTTTGGTTACTGGTATGCCCCTGAAGGGCGCAGTGCCAAAGAACAGGCAGACTTCGAGGCGGCTGAGTGCAAGCCGCAGGCGCTGGAATGGATTTTCTCACGCGCTTGCGACTACCCGTTTCGCCCCAGCATCGATAATTTTCAAGACAACGGAGAAGTGCCCGATACAGGCGCGTTTAACAGGCGTATCGTTGAGCAAGCCATCCGCTGGCAATTTGCAGGACTGCCGGACAGGGCCGGGATGTTTTTTGCCGCATTGAGCAATGTGTATGGCAATGACGTGCCGTTCCCCTCGCTGATGTTTGACGCCGATCAGCTTGTTGTCTGAGGGTGCCACGATGACGCAATCCAGAGCCTGGTTAATTGACGCATCGATTTATATTTTCCGCGCCTATTTTTCACTGCCGGATCGCTGGCACACCAAGGATGGGATGCCCCTGAACGCGGTGTATGGGTACGCTGGATTTCTATTGGACTTTATTGGCTCAACCGGTGCCAGTCCTTATGTCGCAGCGGCATTTGATGAGAGTCTCGGCACCTGTTTTCGTAATGAAATTCTTGCCAGTTATAAATCGAGTAGGGCATTGCCCGATCCCGAGTTGGAGTTTCAATTGCAGGCCTGCCGAGCGCTGACCGAGGCACTGGAAATCCCGTGTTATGGAGGGCCGTATTATGAGGCCGATGACTATCTTGCCAGTATTGCGCGAATCTGTGCCAACGAAGGCGTGGCGGTAACCGTGATCACGCGAGACAAAGATCTGGGGCTACTACTGGTTCAGTCACACGATAACTGGTGGGATTTTGCCGCTGATGTGCAGCTCGATGCAGAGGCGTTCAGCGCACGATTTGGTGTTACGCCGGCACAGTTTGCGCAGTACCAGGCACTTGTTGGCGACAAGGTAGATGATATTCCCGGCGTGCCAGGTGTAGGGGCTAAAACAGCGGCGGCGTTGTTGCAGGCTTTTGGTGATCTGGATTCGCTGGCAAGTCGAATAGACGAGGTAAGTGCATTGCCAATCCGCGGCGCCGCGCGAGCGCAGGCTGCATTGCAAGCGCATTGGGGGCAGGTTGAGGTCGCCGTGCAACTCACGCAGCTAGAAACCGAGATACCCGGTGTGGAAGCGTTGCCTGCCTATGCGCCGGATACCGCGCGATTAGGTGCATTTACAGACCGACTCAGAGACCTCGGCTTACCCTCTTCGCTGGTGCGTAGAAGTGAGCGACTAGCGCAGGAAGTGGCCGCATGAGTGGCCTGGTTGTCGCCGCTGATGCCAATATCCCCGCAGTGGAAGAGGTGTTCGCTGGTGTGGGCGAGGTGCGCCGCTTTGAGGGCCGCGCGATTACGCGTGACAATTTGCGAGACGCAGATGTGTTGCTGGTGCGGTCGGTGACGCGGGTCGACCAATCGCTATTGGATGGCACGCCGGTTCGTTTCGTGGGTACGGCAACCAGTGGTTTTGACCATATAGATCGAGGCTGGCTGAGCTCTGCAGGTATAGCGTTTGCGCATGCCCCGGGAGCTAACGCCAACTCGGTTGTAGAGTATGTACTGTGCGCTGTGGCATGCGTTGACGGATTTCTCGAGAAGCTGCTTGAGGGTGGCTCTGTAGGTATTGTTGGTTGTGGCAATGTTGGCACAGCATTGGGGGTCGCACTGACGCACCTTGGCATTGCGTGGAAAGTTTACGACCCCTGGCTGGATCCACAACCAAATGGTTCTGCGACGCTCAATGAGGTGTTGGCCTGCGATGTGGTGTCTCTGCACCCTGAGTTAACCCGCGCTGCACCCTGGCCCAGTTATCACCTTCTAGATGAGTCACGCTTGGCATCTCTTAACGAGTCACAGCTATTAATCAATGCCAGTCGAGGGGAGGTTGTTGATCAGGCAGCATTGACTCAGCGACTGCAGTCACCCGGCTCGCCAGCGTGTGTGCTGGATGTATGGGAGGACGAGCCCGCTGTGCCAGTGGAGCTGCTGAACCTTGTGCGCTTTGGCAGCGCGCACATTGCGGGCTACAGTACTGATGGTAAATACTTGGGAACCGCCATGCTCGCGAGCGCGCTTGCTAGCGCGCTGGATTTAGACCAGTTGGCGGGCCAAGTTCACCTGGCTATTCCGCCGGAGCCAGCACCTGCGATCGAACTCAATGTAGGGCAGGGTGTCGCTCCATGCTTGCGCTCGTTGCTGACATCACGGTACCAGGTAGCTGAAGATGATCGACGCCTGCGTGAGCTCCTGTGTTGCGAGTCCGGAGCGGCGGCCGCTGGTTTCGACAGGCTACGCAAGCACTATCCGGTGCGACGTGAGCTGAAGGGCAATGCCGTGCACACGCGGGGCCTGTCTAAAGATCAAAAGTCTATTGTAGAAGCATTGGGCTGTCATGCCATCGACTGAAGATTCAAAGCTTGCCTGTTTGCACGTAGGCCTGGTAGTCAATCCGCTCGCGGGCCTTGGCGGTTCACTGGCAATGAAGGGTAGCGACGGCGAAGAGTTACGCTCGCGCATTAAGGATTTGTCGCAAGAGCAGCGCGCTCGGTCGCAGCAGCGCGTGAAGCGCGCCTTGGAAAATCTCGTCTCATTGGAAGGGGTCAGATTCAGCACCTGGTGTGGAAGCATGGGTGAGTCTGTAGTGAGAGATTTGGATGTGTCCGCAAACATATTGGGTAGCCCGACACAGGAGAAACTAACCTCTTCGGAGGATACGCGTGCTGCGGTGGCTGGGTTGGTGGCGGCCGACATCGACATATTGGTGTTTGCCGGAGGAGATGGCACCGCCCGAGATGTTTATGATGTTGTGGGCGATACGCTCCCGGTGCTGGGTATTCCGGCTGGTGTGAAGATGCATTCAGGTGTGTTCGCAGTGTCTCCAGAAGCAGCGGGAGAGTTACTGGAGCGCTTGGCGAAAGGTGGCTTGGTGGGTCTGCAGTTACGTGAGGTACGCGACATAGATGAAGATGCGTTTCGCCACGACGTAGTGCGAGCTCGCTTTTATGGCGAGATGCTAGTGCCCACTGAAGGTCACTACCTGCAGCAGACCAAAATTGGGGGGCGCGAAAGCCACGAACTGGTCGCTGCGGACATTGCGGAGTGGTTGAGTGAAACCCTGAATCCGGCAGTAACCTATTTTATGGGGCCGGGTTCTACCACTGCGGCGATTATGGAAAACCTGAATCTTGCCAATACGCTGCTGGGCGTGGACGTTATTCGTGATGGCACGCTGCTGGCAAGCGATGTCGATGAGCAGCAGCTCTTGGCTATTGTGGATGAAGCACCCAATGGATGCGAAATTATCGTTACGGCGATTGGTGGCCAGGGCCATGTTTTTGGTCGGGGAAATCAGCAGTTCAGCCCCGCGGTAATCCGAAGGGTGGGTATTGAAAATATTACAATCGTTGCGACTAAAGGCAAGATTGCAGCATTGAATGGCCGACCACTGTTAGTGGATACCAACGACCCCTCGCTAGATCATGACCTGTCTGGCCTCAAGACCGTCACCACAGGATATGATGACAGGGTTCTCTACAGGGTAGGTGATGGCCAATCGACTTGATGAGTAAGTGCTCTGGCGCAGATAAAAACGGATCTGTGCTTTACGATAGAGGTCTGAAAGTCTTTAAGGCAATTGATACAGGAGTATATCGATGAAAGATGATCAACATTGGCGCGACAAACTGACCCCCGAAGAATTCCATGTTTGCCGGGAAAAGGGCACTGAGCGTGCGTTTACTGGGGAATATTGGGACTGTGAACGCGACGGTGTCTACAATTGCCGTTGTTGTGGTGAGCCACTGTTCTTCTCAGACACCAAGTTTGATGCGGGCTGTGGCTGGCCTAGCTTTTTCCAGCCGGCACAAGACGATGTGATAGAAGAAGTCAGTGACGTTTCGCTTGGGATGGTTCGCACTGAAGTCACCTGCAAGAAGTGCGGCGCTCATTTGGGGCATGTGTTCCCGGATGGTCCAACACCTACAGGATTGCGTTACTGCATCAATAGCCTGTCTATCAAGCTGGAAGACAAGGAGTCGTAGATTTGCGAGTTGGGCGGGGCTAATTTTGGTTGCTCAAGAAATGGAGCGGGAAACGAGATTCGAACTCGCGACCTCAACCTTGGCAAGGTTGCGCTCTACCAACTGAGCTATTCCCGCGTACCACTAGGTGGTTATACCGTCCTCACGGTCGCCGGAGCCGGCGAGATCTCTAAGCAATTGAGTGGCGTCCCCTAGGGGGTTCGAACCCCTGTTACCGCCGTGAAAGGGCAGTGTCCTAGGCCGCTAGACGAAGGGGACGCAATGGTCTCAATTGAGAGGCGCGCATTTTAGGTTTCAGTCTGTACCGCGTCAACCCTTTTTTCTGCAGATGGTGCTTTTTTACTGTAACTTCAGTAGGTTGGCGCGCGCTTGCGTAAGATCAAGCGCTTCTCCACTCGCTGCTGCCTCCTGCCGCATTTCGTCTAGTTGCTGATGCTGCTGTATCTCGTCGTCGGGCATATAGTGCAGGCAGTCCCCACCGAGAAACCACAGCAGGTCGCGTGGGAAGGAGGGCGCGAAATCGGGGTAGGTAGTAAAGAGTCTTGTGACAAGATCCAGTCCCTGTGAATACATTTGATCGGGAGATGCCGACAGAGCGGTAAACGCTACCGCTAGTTGGCGCAGGGAGTCTTCTGCATCCAACTTTTCGGTCCGTTTTTCCAGATCGGTAGAGAATTTGCTCATGAGGGCCTGGCAGTGCGCCAAGTATTGGTCATCATTCATTGTCGGTTCGTCTGTTGGGTTTATTGCGGGTACAATGCGCGATCTTTTTTAGGAAGCACAAGCTGTCACGATGATACCAGCTCTGACCATTGAAAATCTTCATAAGGCTTACGACAACGGATTCGTAGCCCTTAAAGGTATTAGCCTCGAGGTAGCTCAGGGGGACTTCTTTGCCTTGCTGGGGCCTAATGGTGCGGGTAAGTCTACGTCAATCGGCGTGATCTGCTCCTTAGTCGCGAAAACCGAGGGAAAGGTTAAGGTCTTTGGCGTCGATATCGACGAAGACTTTCCGGGTGCCAAGAAATTTATCGGTATCGTGCCACAAGAATTCAATTTCAATCAGTTCGAAAGTGTCAGAGATATCGTCGTCAACCAGGCTGGCTACTATGGTTTACCTCATACGCTGGCGCAAGAACGTGCGGACAAGTACCTGCAGGAACTCGGATTGTGGGACAAGCGGAATACCACATCGCGCATGCTATCGGGCGGCATGAAGCGCCGATTGATGATCGCGCGAGCGCTGGTGCATGAGCCGAAACTACTGATTCTTGACGAGCCCACCGCAGGGGTCGATATCGAGATGCGACGTTCCATGTGGGAGTTTCTTCAAAAGATAAACGAGAAGGGCACTACCATTATTCTCACCACGCATTACCTTGAAGAGGCCGAGGCCCTTTGTCGTAATATCGCCATTATTGACCACGGTAAAATTGTAGAGAACACGTCGATTCGCGATCTTGTCAGCCGCTTACACCGAGAAGTGTTTATTCTCGATAGTGTAGACACGCTGCCTGAAACGCTGGTCATCGATGGGTTTGTTAGCAGGGTAGTTGACGCACACTGCCTGGAAGTCGAGGTAGAAAAAGGTCAGGAGCTGAATCAGGTGTTTGCAGCGCTCGATGCTCAAGGAATTCAAGTCAGCAGCATGCGCAACCGTGCCAATCGACTTGAAGAAATGTTTGTAAACCTTGTGGAGGGCGCAGCATGAACCCGCGCGAGCAGTGGATTGCATTCATGACTATTTTCCGCAAGGAGATTAAGCGCTATACACGTATCTGGACGCAGACATTGCTGCCCTCTGCAATTACGATGTCTTTATACTTTGTGATTTTTGGTTCGCTTATTGGTTCGCGTATTGGCGAGATGGGCGGGTTCACCTACATGGAGTTTGTCGTGCCGGGCTTGATTATGATGGCCATTGTGACAAATTCTTATTCCAACGTCGTGTCATCATTTTTCGGTTCCAAGTTTAACAACAGCGTTGAGGAGTTGCTGGTGTCGCCAACACCCAACTACGTTATCTTGATGGGTTATGTCATAGGCGGTGTGAGTCGCGGTTTGTTGGTAGCTTGCATCGTAACGATAGTCTCCATGTTCTTTACTAATCTGCAGATTCACAGCTATCTAGTTGTTGTCACGGTTGTGTTGATGACGTCTACTCTGTTTGCGCTTGCTGGCTTTATCAATGCGGTATATGCCAATAGTTTTGATGACATATCGATAGTGCCTACCTTCGTTCTCACGCCATTGATTTATCTCGGAGGTGTTTTCTATTCCATGGATTTGCTGCCGGACTTCTGGGCTGGTGTTTCCAAACTAAATCCACTCGTCTACGTTGTGAATGCGTTTCGCTATGGCGTGCTGGGGGTCTCTGATGTCAACCTCTGGATATCCTTTGTCATGATAGGGGGGTTCATGGTGATTGCCTTTTCCTACAGCATGCACCTGCTCAATAGCGGCAAGAGACTGCGACAGTAAAGAGGTAGGTAGCGTGAGCGATAGTGTCGACAGAGAGCTGCTACTGGGAAAGGTTACGCCGTCTGCGCAGCATTACGCGCCGGAACTGTTGTATCCGATTCCCAGGAAGCAGGCGCGCACTGCGCAGGGAATTCCCGCTGAGTTGCCGTTCTACGGTGTGGACGTCTGGCACGCGTATGAGCTGTCATGGCTAGACGGACAGGGCAGGCCGCAGGCGTGTGTCGGTAGGTTCACTATCCCGATCAAATCGCCGAACCTGGTTGAATCAAAATCCTTTAAGCTGTATCTGAATTCCTTGAACAGCGAGCGTTTTGAGGACTCAGATAGTCTGATAGATCGGATTCAACGTGATGTGAGCGCTGTGGCAGGCGCAGCTGTTGAGCTGGATATTCTTGCATTGAACGACCCCGGCCTCGTCGGCGTGTCGTTACCGGGAACGTGTATCGATAGCTGTGATTACGTTGCTTGCGATGGCGAGCCGAGTGTCGATATGCTGCAACTCAGCAACACTGCTCAGAGTGATTTTGTTGAAGAGTCGGTGCACTCCCATCTGCTGAGATCATTGTGTCCTGTTACAGGCCAACCCGATTGGGCGAGCGTCCTTGTTACCTATCGAGGCAAGCCTCTCGATCGCGGATCCCTGTTGTCCTATCTGATAGCGTATCGCGAGCATCAGGAGTTTCATGAACAGTGTGTAGAGCGCATGTTCTGTGATCTGTCTGAACGTTTGTCACCTCAGCTCCTGCAGATTCAGGCGTTTTATACCCGGCGTGGAGGTATGGACATCAACCCGTTCCGCAGCACCAACGCGCAGGCAACGCCTCTGGGCCGTATGAATCGCCAGTAGTGCCTCCACAGCAGCGGTTTGCGTGTATTTGAGACTGGAAACCAGCAGTGCTTGTGGTACCATGCGCGCCGTTAAGGTGAGGTGGCCGAGTGGTCGAAGGCGCACGCCTGGAAAGTGTGTAACGGGCAACCGTTCGAGAGTTCGAATCTCTCCCTCACCGCCATATACAACAAAGGGTCCCGTAGGGGCCCTTTTTTGTATATGCAGTGTGGGCGTCACGATGAGAACTCCAGTTCGACCGGTTGCGCAGCAACAGGCACCGAGCCGCGCAGCGGCAAAGCCCGCAGGGACATAACAGCCTTAAGGCTGTTATGGGTCATCTCTCCCTCACCGCCACTTTCATCGTTAGTAACAATAAGGGGTCCCGTAGGGGCCCTTTTTTGTGCCTAGGGATCATCGGTGGTTGGAATGAGAGAGTCAGTTGGTTCAATATGTAGACGAGCATTGGCAGTAGATTGAGGTAGTTACGTGAGCGACGCGAAAGTCTATCGGCAGCAGAAGTTCGTCAGACCAGCGGGTGCGACAGAGATATTGTTGATTCGCCATGGTGAGTCCAGAGCCGCAACAGAAGACGAGCCCTTCCCACTGGTGAATGGCCAGGGTGACCCGGAACTCGCCGCAATCGGTCGGGAGCAGGCCCAACGGTTAGGTGAGCGCCTTGCCGATCATGCTATCGACGCCATATACGTCACCAATTTGCGCCGTACGCATGAAACAGCAGCGCCACTGTGTAAGCTCAAGGGTATGGTTCCCTCTGTGGTGGAGGACTTACGAGAAGTTCATCTAGGTGATTGGGAAGGTGGTTTATTTCGGATCATGGCGCATCAGGAACATCCCAAGATTGTAGAGATGCGCGAGCAGCAGGAGTGGGGAAGGATTCCCGGCGGCGAAAGTAACGCAGAGCTGGATGCGCGAGTGACGAGAGGCCTCAACAGCGTTATCGACAAGCACCCGGATCAGTTAGTTGTCGTTGTTGTTCATGGGGGCGTAATCGGGAGCGTGCTTTCCCAGGCCACACATTCAGAACCGTTCGCCTTTGTCGGCGCAGACAATGCGTCTATCAGTCATCTGATCGCGTTTGATGGCCGCATAAGCGTTAGGCGGTTTAATGACACGAGCCATTTATCGTCGGCAATCAGCGCTGACATCGCGATGCCCACCTGACCCGCCATCGATAAGTGCGGTGAGCGCCAACAATATCAGCCCCAATATCAGTCTGGGATCGCCCGAGTAGATGTCCTAATCATGATAAGTAGTAGCCCAGTATGCCTCGCTCGGTAAATAGCGCTTGCACACCTGGGTCGTTCTGAGCGTTCGCGCGAATCAGCTCATCTTGTACGTGCAGCCTTGCTACATTCAAGCGTTTTTGGGTACGAGAGCGCGTGGTCCCGTACCCGTAGTCAAACTCGTAGAACTTTTCGCCTGCAAGGCCGGCAGCGACATTGGGTTTTGCCGATTGGTAGTAGCTGCTTTGCAGGTAGTCCAAAAGGGCAGATAGGGTGGCGGGCACGCGGTCGTCGGCGGGCCACGGCATCAGTTCAGTCTGCCATTGGCCAAAAAAGCGCGCCGTGTACTCATTTATCATAGCGCTATGCTCGCCAAGCCAACTCTCCGGTTCGGGGTCGCAAATAAAGTGGGCCTTGCAGGCACCGGCAAGTGCAAAATCGGCTAGACAGGGCCTGCTACCCAGCAGAAAGTCGTTGCTGCCAAAATGTATTGCAAGAGCGCTAAGTAGTTGCTTGAAATCTGCTTGGACGGCTGCCGCTTGATCTGGCCCCACGCCGTTGACTTCACATGCGTTTTTGCCAAAGCCCTCGTACATCATGGAGCCGATGGGTGTCAGTTCGTCGAGTTCAGCGTTGGATAAAGGTTCGTCAATTGAGCGATCCAGCACCATATTGGCCCCAAATCGGGGCCCCACCCAAGCCACATTATCTGGGTAGCACCAGCGAGAATGTACGCAAACACGACCCAGCCAGTGATTGAAAGCATCTTCAAGGATAAAGCAGCAGGCCCGCTGTAGCGGCGCATCTGGAATCACTGATCGTGCTGCGAAGCGTTCACTCAGCATCGGACCTATGGCTATGGTGTCGCTAAGCAGCCATTTGTCTGGCGTCATAAGCAGAGGAACAAAGTGGGTGCCAGCTCTGTTTTCGAGTTCCGCTTTGCGTGCTTCAGTCTTGAACAGGTATTGCCACGGTATCTGCTGAAAACGTAGCTGCGCCTCCAGTTTCCGAGTAAAAAAGCTCATCTCACTGCCGATGAGCTGGTAAGTGCCCTGATACATAGCGTATTCCTCTAAATGGTGTCGAACGCCACGCAGTGTCTACCCGGCTTTTAGCACGAGCAGATTCACAGATTGACATCCTCGCTGTCAATACAGCTTATTGAACCTATAGCGCTTTAATCTATAAGTGGCAGCTCCATTTTTTGGCTGAAAACTGTGACTCGGTTCTCAGATTAGAGGGCAATATGACTTAAGTCATAGATTCTATATCCCCATGTTTAACGGAGAGTACTAAGCTTCTTTAGTTGATGGGAAGGAGTTACCCGATGCGAACTTTCGGACGCCGAGCATTTATGCAGCGCACCGCAGTAGCTGGCTTGGCCGCGGCATCGCTGTCGCGACCCACGCATGCTCAATCCGGTGCAGACTACGATGTCGTTATTGTAGGCGCTGGTATCGCCGGTCTTACCGCAGCGCGCTTGCTGGGAGAGCGTGGCCCCGATCTCAAACTGCTCATTCTTGACGCTAGAGATCGTGTAGGCGGGCGTATTTTTACCCTTGGTGGTGATGACGCGCCCACTGGAGTTGATGTAGGTGCGCAGTTCATACATGGCTCAAAAGCGGATACGTGGGAACTGATTAAGGAGTTTGAGCTTCAAACTCGCCCTATAGATCACTTTGGCGAAATGCAGATGCACGGATTCTCAAGACAGAAGGGCGGCACAGTCCTTACGCCTGAGCAGAGGGCCGCCGTGCTGGGCTCGGTAAGAGAGAATTATGCACGTCACTTTGGCGCTGATATCGCTCTCGCTCAGTTTGCCGAAGAACTTAAGCTGTCGCCGGCACAGATGTCGGCCATAACCTATGATGCCAACAGCTGGTCTGCTGAACCAGAGGCGATCAGTTTGCGGGCGGCAGTTCTAGATGGAGAGGCTTGGGACACCTATCGAGATAATGACTTCCTGATCTACGGCGGCTACCACCGTCTGATTGATCAAATGACAGCAGAGTTGACCGGTAAAATTCGCCTCAATAGCCGCGTGACAGGCATGTTGTGGGGAGAAGAGTTGTCTGCTGTGTTCTATGAAAATCGGGGCCTTGAGAGCGCTGTTACCACGCGTTGTATTATCAATACGCTGCCAATCGGTGTATTGCAAAGCGGAGATGTTCAGTTTTCTCCCGGATTGCCTGACGATAAGCAGGCGGCAATTGATGGGCTAACAATGGGCAGTGTGGTAGTCATTCCCATGGCCTTCAATGAGCCCTTCTGGATGGATGCTGTACCCAACTATGGTGGCTGGTACAGCACTGACGGTCGAGTGTACTTTGGCGTGCCACACCCCGAAGAGGGGACAACACCGGTAGTCAAAGGCTTTTTCTCTGGTGCTGCAGCAGATCAGCTGAGCGCCGAAGGTCCCGAGCAGGCAATACAAACGGCGATTGGATGGCTTGAGCAGGCGAGTGGTATTTCTGGTTTGGGCGGGAAACTGCAATGGCACCATGTTCAGGACTGGATAACCGACCCCTACAGCAGAGGCTCGTATAGTGTTACGCGTCCCGGGGGGTATGGTCTTCGCGCGACGCTTGCACAGCCGCTTGGAAAAAGTTTGTTCTTTGCGGGAGAGGCCACAGCGCCACCACCTCACTATCAGACCGTACATGGCGCCTACATGAGCGGCAAGCGCGTCGCGGCTGAGGTCGCGCGAGCGCTGGTACCACCGGATGCATCCGAAGCAACGTTGCTCGAGCTCATTTAACTCTTTTAGCTACACCTGGTCTTGAGGTTGTCTAACGAAGCTTCTCAAGTTTTCAGGGCGCATCTAGCGCACAGCGCCTACTAGAGAGCTGTTTGCACTCGCTGCTCCTTGCGGGACAGGTCTTCAATTAGGTATTTGGCCGACATAAAGAACATAGCTGCAGCGAAAACCTTCATCATTGTAGTGATTACCATAGCGTAGCGAAGACTCTGTTCCTGAAGTTCTGGTTGCAGCATGTCACTCATGAAGCCTGTAAAGAAAGGCCCCATGCCGAGTCCGATCATGTTCAGAACAAACAGTAGTATCGCCGAGGTGAGTGCCCGCATCGCCGGTGGGACCAGTGCATGTGACATAGCAATGCAAGGTCCGAGATAGAGCGTATTCGTCAAGCTTGAAATGATCAGAGCAAGCATCGCGAGCGTAGTGTTCTCGGTGAGCAGAACATAGAGATACGGCGGGAACGATGCGGCAACCCCAATGAGAGGAATCCATAGATACCAGCGCTTGTCTTTGGTGCCGTAGCGATCAGACAAAAAACCACCCAGAAACGTACCAATTGCCCCACAAACACCACTGACCAGTGCGAGCACCATGCCTACTTCTGACAAGCTCATCCCGTGATTGCGGATAAGGAAGGAGGGAAAAAAGTTGCCATTGCCATAGGATGCAAAAGCAGTAAAAGCACAGCCTAAAGCCAAGTACCAAAATGAGCGCAGGCCCTTGAGAAAAGCCAGTGTTTCGCCAAATGTTGGTTTTTCCGCAGCACTGTCGAGGGAGTCTCCTCGGCCACGCATGGGCTCCCTGACCGTTAGTCGCAGGACAATAGCAAACAGTACCCCTGGAATACCGACAACGAGAAATGCGGTGCGCCAGCCAAATGCGTCGGCTATCACGCCCCCAAATAAGAATCCAAAGATGATGCCGATGTAAATGCCCGATGAATAGAAAGACAGTGCACTGGCGCGTTGCTCCGGCGGAAAATAGTCGCTGATCATGGAATGTGCGGGGGGGCTGCCTCCGGCCTCGCCAAGCCCTACACCTAGCCGAGCTAGCAGTAGCTGAGTGTAGGACTGAGCAAACCCAGAAATCGCCGTCATGCCGCTCCAGACTGCAAGTGCAAGTGACACGATGTTGCGGCGGTTGCCGCGGTCGGCCCAGTACGCGATTGGTATGCCGGCAGTCACGTAGACAACAGCGAAGGTGAACCCGCTCAATAGCCCCAACTGTGTGTCGCTCAGGCCCATCTCTGCCTTAATAGGCTCTTGCAAGATCACCAGAATCTGGCGATCAACGAAATTGAACGCATAGACAATGGTGAGCATGATTAGTACGTAACGCTGGTAGGCGGGTGAATAGTCGTTAGCACCCGGCCCTGAGGGACTGTTCAATGCAAATTGTCCTTATTATTGGGGATATTCAATTGCTAATGCGACAACAACACTGTGCCACAGCTCTTTTCAAATGAATACATTGTCGCTCGCCAAGGCTTTTCGGTTTGGCAGTGCAACGGCCATTGGATACACTGCGTCTCCTGATTCCGTGTAGGCGTACACCATGTCAAAATTGACACACATCGATGATACCGGCGCAGCCCATATGGTTGATGTGGGCGAAAAAGCGCTGACTCATCGAGTGGCTGTTGCACGAGCTGTCGTGCACATGGCGCCTGAGACCATGGCTCTTTTGCAAGCCGGGGCACACAAAAAGGGTGACGTGCTTGCAGTTGCGCGGATTGCAGGTATTCAAGGCGCCAAGCGCTGCGCTGACCTGATTCCACTGTGTCATCCGCTGATGCTGGAGTCTGTTGATGTAGAGTTTTCCCAAGACGAGCTTAAGAGCCTGCTAACAGTTACAGCCACGTGTGCACTGACCGGGAAGACCGGTGTGGAAATGGAGGCCCTCACTGCGGCTTCGGTGGCGGCCCTGACAATCTATGACATGTGTAAAGCAGTCGATAGAGGAATGGAAATTAGCCAGTTAGGTCTCGTCGAAAAGCGTGGAGGCAAATCGGGGACTTGGCATCGCGATGCGGCTAGCGTGGTGGAGCGATAATGGTCAGAGTCGTTTTTTTTGCACGTATTCGTGAGCAGCTGGGATGCGCCGAGCTGGATGCAGAGGTATCCTCACTTGCGTCCCTTGTGGCATCTCTTAAACAGCGAGGGGAGTTGTGGGCGCGCGTATTGAGTGAGCCTAACCTGATCTGTGCAGTGAATCAGGTGGTGTTTGATGGTGATGACAGGGAGTTGCAGGAAGGGGATGAAATCGCTTTCTTCCCGCCGGTAACCGGTGGTTGATTCAGCATCATTGAATGTGAGCGTGCAAGAGTCGGACTTTGACACGGCGCAGCTGCAGCGCGCGCTGCTAAGCGGTGGGAATACAGAAGGCGCAGTGGCGACATTTACCGGTTATGTCCGTAAGCGCAACCTTGATCAGGCTGTAGAGACGTTAACATTGGAGCATTATCCGGGTATGACTGAGAGCAGTATTCTCGATACTCTGAGCAAGGCCTGCGAGCGCTGGCCCCTGCTTGCAGGAGCTGTGGTTCACCGGGTAGGTCGTTTGTCCTGTGGAGACCAGATCGTCTGGGTGGGCATCAGCGCGGCGCATCGTGGTGATGCTTTTGCCGCGTGTGAATTTGTGATGGACTACCTTAAAACGCGAGCACCGTTTTGGAAGAAAGAAGAGGGGCCAGACGGTAGTCGCTGGCTGGACGCTCGCGAGGAAGATAAGCTAAAAGCCAGTACCTGGGAGTAGGGTGCAGGGTAAAGTCAGCCAGAGCGCGCATTCGGCGGGAATGGCCAAACAAGGAATATGAGCATCAGATGACACTGGATCCCCTAGAACTTCGCGCTGCGCTGGGCCAATTTGCTACGGGCGTTTGTCTGATCACTCTGCGCGCAGACGATGGTCGTGAATTAGCTCTCACGGTGAATTCGTTCGCTTCTGTATCGCTCGATCCACCGCTAGTGCTCTGGAGCTTGCAGGAGGATTCGGAGGTGTACACCACTTACTGTGAAGCAACGCACTACGCGATTAATGTATTGAGCGCCGACCAGCAAGCGCTTTCCAGTTACTACGCGGGTAAAGATCAGCACGAGATTCAAGTAGGCCACGCGCATCCGGGCAAACATGGTGTGCCATTAATCAATGGCGCTGTCGCTGTATTGGAGTGCGAGCTTGAAACCACCCATACGGGAGGAGATCACCTCATCATCGTGGGCAGGGTTCAAACCATGCACAACGAAGTAGACAATAACCCGCTGGTTTTTCATGGTGGACAATATCGACAGCTGGCTGTTTGATAGGGCGGTTGGGGCGAGCGCAAAGACATGAACTTTTGTAGTAGCTGCGGTAACACCGTGGTACTAAAAATCCCCGATGGGGATGACCGCGAGCGCTACGTCTGTACCGATTGCGAGATCATTCATTATACCAACCCGCGTGTCATCGTGGGTTGT
Organism: Halioglobus sp.; assembly: GCA_039990395.1. Classification (GTDB taxonomy): domain Bacteria; phylum Pseudomonadota; class Gammaproteobacteria; order Pseudomonadales; family Halieaceae; genus CALINF01. The sequence goes on along the minus strand of JBDXFZ010000146.1, from coordinate 1,095,756 downwards.
GTTGCTGAACATGCCGGGCGCGTGCTGATGTGTAAGCGTGCAATTGAGCCCCGACGTAATTATTGGACCCTCCCTGCGGGTTTTATGGAGAATGGCGAAGCGACGCCTCAGGGTGCTGCCCGTGAGACGTGGGAGGAGGCGAGAGCCAGGGTTAGCAATCTAGAGCTGTACCGCGTATTTGATGTGCCTTTCATTAGTCAGGTGTACATGTTCTATCGTTGCACGATAGACAATGGGGAATATGGCGTTGGCCCTGAGAGCCTCGAAAGCGAATTGTGTGATGAGTCGCAGGTGCGCTGGGACGAGATAGCGTTCCCGGTGATACATGAAACACTTAGGGAATACTTCGACGATGTCAGGCGTGGGACATTTCCTGTGCGTGTTTCAAGTATTGAGCGCAAATTACGCCCACCGCGATAGAGAATATCAACAGGTCAATTATTCAGGAGGAAGACATGGCATTTCCAAAAGTAGGCAATCTAGCACCGGCGTTTTCACTACTTGATCAGGACGGAGAGAAGGTGACGCTCAAGCAGTTCAGGGACAAGAAAAATGTGGCCCTGTACTTCTATCCCAAGGCAATGACACCGGGGTGTACTGTGCAGGCATGCGGTATTCGCGATAGCAAAAAGGCCCTGGCAAAGCTTGATACTGTCGTGCTGGGTGTTAGTCCTGACCCCGTTGCGAGACTGGGCAAGTTCATCGATAAACAAGACCTGAACTTCACTTTATTGTCGGATGAAGATCACGCTATAACCGAGAAGTACGGGGCATGGGGCTTGAAAAAGTTCATGGGTCGCGAGTTTATGGGCGTATTGCGATCGACGTTTATCATCGGCAAAGACGGTCGGCTGAAGCATGTGATGGACAAGGTGAAGACGAAAAGCCATCACGACGATGTTATCGAAATAATCAAAAGTCTTTCTCTATAAAATCAATTGATTATTGGTGAAAGTTAACGTGATGGTTGAGGCAAAATTTCGTGAGCGCTAAGCAGAGTGCGGTGGCTACCGTCTACTCGTATTCCGTATGGACTGTGTGTTTGCTGCTATCTGTGTCCACTCTTCAGGCCCAGGAGCTAGAGCCACGAAGTTATACCAACGTCCCCATCGGAGAAACATTTTTGGTGTTGGGTGGCGTGCGCTCAGAGGGAGAGTTGACGCCGGTAGCAGGGTCTGTGTTGCAGGATGCAGAGCTGACGATCGATGTTGCGGTTGCCGGCCTGGCCCACACCTTTGCATTAGGTGATGATTCAGCGAAGGTCGATTTCGTTTTGGCGGGCTCATGCTATGAAGGTTCGGCCCTATTCAAGGGCGAGTTTGTGGAAGGCAGCCGGTGTGATTTCGCTGACCCCAAACTGCGCGTGAGTTGGAACTTTTACGGTGCTCCGGCATTAACGCTAGACGAATATAGAAGCTGGACCCCGGGATTGGTAATGGGAACAAGTGTTCAGGTCAGTATTCCTGTTGGCGACTATAACCCCGACAACCTGATCAACACTGGCGCCAACCGGTGGATGGTGCGTCCCGGTATCGGTTTCTCATATAATATTCAGCGCTGGCTATTCGACATGAGCACATCGGTGCGATTCTACGAAGACAACGATGACTTTTTTGGCGGCAATAGGCGAGCGCAGGACCCACTGTACTCGCTGCAGGCACATGCCATTTATAGCCTGCGTAAAGGTCGCTGGATTTCCTTGAATGCCAATTATTTTGGTGGTGGACAGACCAGCCTCAATGGCATCGACAATGATGATGAGCAAGAGGGCTCTCGATGGGGGGTGACATACTCAATGCCAATCACCATGCATCAGAGCGTGAAGTTGTATGCCAGCACCGGTGTTATTACACGAGCGGGCAGTGACTTCGACAACTATGGTGTGGCCTGGCAGTATCGGTTTTAATCATGATTCGGTGAGGTTACCCTGGGGCTTGATCCCATTTAGGTTTCTGGTAGATGGTTGAGCCTTAACTTGCCCAGTGCAGTTCTCAGTTGCTGCTCTAGTGCATCTAACTCTTCAACCCCAATCTTGATAGCGTACTCTTGTCGCACTCGAGCCTGAATGCGCAGCGCGCAGTGCGCCATGGCTTCGCCCTTGTCGGTTAGCTCTATAGCTTTGGCGCGCTTGTCGTGCCTGACAACGCGGCGAACAATGTAGCCGCGGCGCTCCATTTCTTTGAGTGTTTTGCCCATCGCTTGTTGGGTTATCTGTGCGCGCTCAGCGAGTTCCGATACTCGAACCGCTCCACCGCCCAAATTGGCAAACACTATTTGATGGGCTGGCCTGATGTCGGGATAGCCTGCTCGATGCAGTCGCGCGAGCACGCACCGGTCGAAATCACCACCGACCTCAATCAGCAGGCGGGCGAAATTACTCGAGAGGGCATGCGCTATTTTGCGATTAGTTTCAGCTGTCGTTTTTTCCACTAATCCTCCGGCCGCGACCTGAATATGAATCACGTCTGCAGGCCAAAAAGCATAGCAAACATTTTCGATTCCGCGAGTTGCATGCATCGTTTACACTTCCCGACCTGACTCTACAGGGGTAATCATGACCAGAATAATCACCTGCAACACAAACGGTATTCGCGCGGCGGCGCGGAAAGGTTTTTTCGACTGGCTGCAGCGTGAAGCAGACGCCGATGTCGTCTGCATACAGGAGACCAAGGCCCAGGTGCATCAGCTCGAGGATTCGGTGTTTCACCCTCAGGGGTACCATTGCTATTACAACGACGCGCAGAAAAAGGGCTACAGCGGTACAGCTGTTTATTCCCGCGTAAAGCCGACGAAAGTGACTACGCGTTTGGGTTGGGATCCTCTTGATTCTGAAGGCCGCTATATTCAGGTGGACTACAAGGGGCTGTCAGTGATTTCACTGTACTTACCCTCTGGCTCGAGCAGTGAAGAGGCACAGGCACGGAAGTACCGCTTTATGGACGGTTTTATGGAGCATCTGAAAACGCTGCGACGAAAACGACGAGAATTTGTCATCTGTGCAGACTGGAACATCTGTCACAAAGAAATAGACATCAAAAACTGGCGCGGCAACCGGAAGAACTCTGGCTTCCTTCCAGAGGAGCGCGCTTGGTTAGATACATTGTATGAGGATGTGGGGTACGTGGACTCATTTCGGCTCGTCAATACCGAGGAGGATCAATACACGTGGTGGTCTAATCGTGGGCAGGCATGGGCGAATAATGTGGGTTGGCGATTGGACTACCAGGTGATCTCTCCAGGGCTTAAATCGAAGGTGCTGGCTGCATCCATCTACAAAGATGAGCGATTTTCCGACCATGCACCACAGATTATGGATTATGCTCTGGAGATTGTTGCCTAGCCACCGAAGGCAGCCCCGCGATTGCGAGGCGATCTCAAGCCCTGTAAAGTAGCGACGTTTTTTGCGGCCTCTGCGGCCATCAATTATCGGGAAAAAAGACTATGAGTTTGTTTATTGCCAGTGCACATGCACAGGAGGCGGGTGCGCCCGCTGGACAAGGCGGAGAAGTATTTCAGATCGTATTTCTGGTGGGACTGTTTGTTCTATTTTACTTTATCGCTATCCGCCCCCAGCGAAAGCGTCAGAAGGAACATGCTGAGATGGTAACGGCGCTCGGTAAGGGTGACGAAGTAGTCACCACCTCGGGTATTCTTGGCAAGATCACGTCCATTGATGACAACTACATCGTATTAAGCGTCTCTGAAAAGGTAGAGCTCAAGTTTCAGCGTGTGCATATCCATGCCGTGCTGCCCAAGGGCACATTGAAGTCTATAGGCTAGTATGACACTCACCTATCCCAGACGGGTCGACCTAGCCTGTACGCCAACGCCATTGCAGCCGCTCGCCAGGGCCTCGCAGCGCTGGGGCGGCGGCCATCGCTTGTGGATTAAGCGGGACGACCTGACAGGGAGTACGCTCAGCGGTAACAAAGTGCGCAAGCTTGAGTTCATCGCTGCCCATGCTGCGGATAATGGCTACGACACATTGATTACCTGTGGTGGCCTGCAGAGCAATCACTGTCGTGCAACCGCCTTGGTGGGCGCTCAGCTCGGTCTGAAGGTGCATCTGATCTTGCGCGGCGAGGAGCCGGAGCTTGCAGAGGGTAACTATCTGCTGGATGAGCTCGCCGGCGCTAGTATTAGCTGCTATCCACCAAGGCAGTATTTTCGTGAACTTCAAGATCTATTTACCCACTGGCAAGATTACTACGCGCAGAATGGCGGTAAAGCGCTAGCGATACCTACTGGTGGTAGTGATGGCATCGGCGCCTGGGGTTACATCGCTGCCTGCGAGGAGTTGCGCGCTGATTTTGACGCTGCAGGCATAACCCGCGCGCACCTGGTCACAGCCAGCGGCTCTGGGGGTACTCAGGCCGGTCTGACACTGGGAGCGGCGCTGCACTCACTGCCCGCTACAGTGTGGGGCGTTAACGTGTGCGATGATGAACAATACTTTGTCGATAAAGTGCACGCGGATGCGATGGATTGGCAACAGCGTTATAGCAATGTGCCTGCTGTGGATATCGTGCCGCGAGTGCTGGATGGCTATGTGGGTGAAGGCTATGGAATTGCCTCGCCAGAGGTATTTGCGCTGATCAAAGAGTTAAGCCAGCTTGAAGGCGTAGTGCTGGATCCGGTCTATACCGGCAAGGCCTTCCTGGGAATGACACAAGAGATAGCCCGCGGCAGGTTCGATGACTGTGAAGATATTGTGTTTATGCATACCGGTGGCATCTTTGGCGTTTTTCCTCAGGCACAGGGCTTCAACTGCTAGACTCGTAGTCTGGTGGGCGCTGCTCATCACTATTGCAAACAATAATACGCGCTGAACAAGGGCGATCGGGGGATCCCAATGACTGAATTGATTACCACTGTAAACGGCTGGGCATGGGGACCTGTGATGTTGGTTCTGCTGCTTGGCACGGGCCTGTATCTGAGTCTTGGACTGCGTTTTGTTACGGTGCGCAAAATTCCAATGGCGCTGCGTCTTTTGCTGCAGGGTAGGAGTGGTAAGGGCGAGGGTGATATCTCGCCATTCAGCGCACTGATGACGTCGCTCTCGGCGACTATCGGTACGGGCAACATAGCCGGTGTAGCCACAGCGCTTGCTCTTGGCGGGCCGGGCGCACTATTTTGGATGTGGATCACGGCCTTGCTTGGCATGGCAACCAAATACGCAGAGGCTGTGTGCGCCGTGCGTTTTAGGGAGCAGGACTCGCAAGGCAATTTTAGTGGTGGTCCGATGTACTACATCCGCAATGGCCTCGATAAAAAATGGCATTGGCTGGGCTATGCATTTGCGTTGTTTGGCTCATTAGCAGGTTTTGGGATCGCCAATACGGTGCAGTCCAATTCGGTGTCACAAGTAATGAACGACTCTTTCTCTGTGCCACCATTGGCCACGGGCCTAGTGCTGATGTTGCTGGTTGGCGCGGTAGTGCTGGGTGGTATCAAACGGATAGCCAGCGTCGCTAGCTGGCTGGTTCCCTTCATGGCAGTGAGTTATATGCTAATGAGCCTTGTTGTCATTCTTACTCACATGAGTGAGGTGCCAGCTGCAATTGTGCACATTGTTGACTCAGCGCTCAACGGCTCTGCAGCTGCTGGTGGCTTTGCCGGCGCGACCGTCTGGGCAGCGCTGCGTTTTGGCGTTGCGCGTGGCATATTCTCCAACGAGGCTGGACTTGGCAGTGCGCCTATTGCCCATGCTGCAGCGCGTACCAATGAACCGGTGCAGCAGGGCATGATTGCTATGCTGGGCACGTTTATCGACACGCTTATCGTTTGTACCATGACCGGATTGGTTATCGTGATTATGGATGTGCTTCCTACAGGGGTTAGTGGGGCTAGCCTGACATCTATGGCCTTTGGCAACGCCTTTCCTGGAGGCGAGATAATCGTCACGCTTGGATTATGCTTATTCGCTTTTACTACCATGATCGGGTGGTCGTTCTACGGCGAGCGCTGCGTTGTATTCCTCGTAGGCACACGCGGCATCATGCCGTTTAGATTGCTTTGGGTGGTGGCCATTCCGGTGGGCACGGTGGTAGAGCTCGACATGGTCTGGCTGATTGCGGACACACTCAATGCGTTTATGGCGATACCCAACCTGATTGCCTTGCTACTACTGGCCCCTCTCGTGTTTAAGGTAAGTAAGGAGTATTTTGATCGCTGAAATGACTTTTAGCAGGATGTTTTTTGTCCTGTGTCATTGGCGCTACAAGCTCAAAATGCTCTCATACGCATTGATAGCGGAAAAATTTCTTGAGAGGGTTTGATGGAAAGACTGAATAGCGTTGATGAGGCCGTAGAGCGGGCGATTGCCGCCGTAGGCAAGAACATAGTCCTGGGCGCCCCGCTGGGGCTTGGCAAGCCAGTGCAGCTGATGAACGCTTTTTATCGGCGCGCCGAACAAGACTCCGAAATCTCATTGCATATCTTTACTGCGCTGTCGTTGTCGGTACCCAGACCCGGCAGTGCGATAGAGGCCAGTCTAGCGGGTCCAATCACTGAGCGATTGTTTGGCGATTATGAGGAACTCGAATACGTTCATGCCGTGCAAAGTGATTCGCTGCCTGCGAATATTCAGGTAACCGAGCTTTATTTCAAGGCCGGTTCGATGAAAAATGTTGCCTCTGCCCAGCGGAACTACATTTCCAGCAATTACACCCATATTGCACGCGATCTGGTCGACAGGGGCGTCAACGTGCTTGCACAAATGGTTGCCACGCGCGAAACGTCGCAAGGTGTTTCAGTAAGCCTGTCCTCCAATCCCGACACCGGTATCGATGTCATTAACCAATTGCGGACTCAGCGCCCCGGCAGCTATGTCGCTATCGCTCAGGCCCATGCAGACATGCCTTTCATGGAGCACGATGCGGAGGTTGATCCCAAGCTCTTTGATATGTTGGTGGAGAACCCTGAGTACGACAAGACGCTATTTGCAGTGCCCAATGCCTCTGTACCGCTCCAAGATTATGCCACCGCAATCCATGCCAGTAGCCTGGTAGCTGATGGCGGCACCCTGCAAATTGGTATTGGTTCATTGGGCGATGCTGTAGCACATGCCCTCATCGTGCGGCAGCGCGATAACGTGCAGTATCGAAACATGCTGTCTGCGCTTACGCGTCAGTCTTGTGAGTTGGTAGAGAACGGACGATCCTTTGACCGAGGTCTGTATGTATCTACCGAGATGTTCGTGAACGGTATGGTCCATCTAATGGAGCAGGGGGTCGTTAAACGCAAGGTTTACGATAACTTACTGCTGCAGGTCGCCATCAACGACGGCACGATTACCGAGTCGATTGATGCTCAGCTGTATGATTTCGCGCTGGATGTAGGGCTTATTCCAGGCATTCTGACTGAGTCGTCGCTGCAACAACTGCAATATTGGGGCATTCTCCCGCATGATACGCATATTGAAGGTGAGAACCTGATTATTGCAGGGCGCGCCGTCTATAAGGCAATGGATTCACAAAGTACTCGAGAGGCCGTGCTGACTGAAATGTCTGGCCTTAAGCTCCGTCACGGCAGGCTGTTGCATGGAGGTTTTTTTCTCGGGCCTGCTGATTTTTACCAGAAGCTGCGAGAACTGGACGCAGAAGGTAGCGAGAGTATATGTATGACCAGTGTGCTGCGAACTAATCAGCTGCTGGGTGATTTTCCACTGTATTGTGCGCAACGTCAGAAAGCCCGCTTTATCAATACAGGCATGATGGCCACCCTGACAGGCGCGGTTGCTTCAGACGCGCTAGAGAATGGGTCTGTGGTCAGTGGTGTGGGCGGGCAATACAATTTTGTAGCCATGGCGCACGACTTGCCTGGTGCGCGTTCGATACTGTGTATTCGCAGTACACGTGGGCATGGAGATGAACTCAAGTCCAATATCGTGCCTTTCTATGGGCACATCACTATCCCCAAGCATCTGCGCGATGTGATCGTGACCGAGTACGGGGTTGCGGATCTGCGTGGGCAGAGTGACGCTGAGATTATTAAGCGCATGATCAATATCGCCGATAGCCGATTCCAGGATGAATTGCTGTCTTTTGCCAAAGAAAACGGCAAGGTGGAGGCGGGCTACGAGATACCAGAGACTGCCAGAGATAACACGCCGCAGTCGATTGCGGCCTCGCTTGCTCCGTTTGTCGCGGAAGGGTTGTTGCCGGATTACCCCTTTGGTACTCAGCTAACGAACGAGGAGATTGCGCTAGCGGGTAGCCTGCGCAAAATTAAGGCGCTCGCGGATGAGCCCACGCAATTTGTGCCCAAGCTATTCAAGGCGCTTTTACACCGGCCCGATGAGGATGCAGTCAAACCTTGGCTGGAGCGCATCCATCTGGAACACCCGGGCACAACACAGGAGTTCCTGGTGCAGCAGCTGTTGCTACTTGAGCTAGAGGAACGTGGCTTGCTGCGTGGTTCCTAGGCGGACGCGCAGATTTAACAGCTGTGAGCTCGGTTGTTGATCTTTGGTAGTTTAGCTAGCTACTGCGCAAATAGTAGAATGTGCTGTATCCTCTAAGCATGAGCGCTTCATCCGACAAAAAACTGGTCATTGCAATCTCGTCTCGGGCGTTATTCAACCTCGATGATAGTCATACAGTTTATGAGCAAGAAGGGCTTGATGCATATTCCGCCTATCAGGTAGAGCGCGAGGACGAACCACTGGAGCCAGGCGAGGCATTTCCCCTGGTGCACAAACTGCTGCGTCTTAATGAGCGGCTGGGTGAGGGCGCGCAGGTGGAGGTTGTTCTGCTGTCGCGCAACAGTGCCGATACCGGTCTTCGTGTCTTTAACTCCATACAACATTACGAGCTTTCTATCAGTCGGGCAGCGTTTTGTGGAGGCGAAAGTCCGTGGCGCTATATCAATGCATTTGGCTGCCAGTTGTTCCTGTCCACCGAAGCAGACGATGTGCGCTATGCGCTCGATTGTGGTGTCGCCGCTGCCACACTGGTATCTAACAAAGGTGCGGGAACGGATAATGAGCAGCTTCGGTTTGCATTTGATGGCGATGCGGTGCTGTTTTCTGATGAGGCAGAGCGAGTCTATAAGTCACAAGGGCTGGAGGCCTTCACCGCCAGCGAGCAGGCAGCGGCACACAAACCGTTGAGCGGGGGTCCGTTTAAGTCGTTTCTCGCGGCGCTACATCAGTTGCAACAAGCTTTTCCAGCGTCAGAAGCGCCAATACGCACTGCGTTAGTAACTGCCAGATCAGCGCCTGCTCACGAGCGCGTCATTCGTACATTGCGGGCGTGGAATATTCGTATTGATGAGTCAATCTTTCTTGGCGGTATGAACAAAACTGAATTTCTTCGTGCCTACCAGGCGGACGTATTCTTCGATGATCAGCAGTCTCATTGTGAGTCTGCCAGTCCGCATGTGGCCACTGGTCATGTCCCCCACGGTGTAGCAAATCGCTGATTTGAGCGCGCAATCCCTTATTCCTTTTTTTAGTTGGCTAATTCTCAGGTAATGGCTATTCTTCATAAGAGATCACTCTGCTGTGAAGCCTTTACAGCGATTGAGTCGCGGAGAAATCAATGAAATTGCAGCAACTGCGCTACATTTGGGAAGTCGCACATCACGACCTCAATGTATCTGCCACCGCGCAAAGTCTTTTTACGTCGCAACCCGGCATCAGCAAACAGATTCGCTTGCTGGAGGATGAACTCGGGGTAGAGGTATTCGCGCGCAGCGGTAAGCACCTTACCCATGTCACACCGGCCGGTGAGGCGATATTGCAAACCGCGGGCGAAGTCTTGCGCAAAGTAGAGAGTATCAAGCAAGTAGCGCAGGAATTTTCTAATGAGAAGAAGGGCGATCTGTCGATTGCCACCACCCACACTCAAGCACGATATGCGCTACCTGGCGTAATCAAGTCCTTCATTGAGCGCTACCCCGAAGTGTCATTGCACATGCATCAGGGTACGCCAATGCAAATCTCCGAGCTGGCTGCTGATGGTACTGTGGACTTTGCGATTGCCACCGAGGCATTGGATTTGTTCAGTGACCTGGTAATGATGCCTTGTTATCGGTGGAACCGCTGCATTCTTGTACCAAAAGATCACCCGCTCACGCAGGTCTCTAAACTGACGCTGGAGGATGTTGCCGCCCATCCTATTGTTACCTACGTGTTTGGCTTTACTGGCCGATCGAAGCTGGATGAAGCGTTCGCGGAGAAGGGCTTGTCTCCCAAGGTTGTTTTCACGGCTGCAGATGCGGATGTGATCAAGACCTATGTGCGACTGGGGCTAGGCATTGGTATCGTAGCGGGAATGGCCTACGACGAGCACATCGACAGTGACCTTGTGACGCTTGACGCGAGTCATTTATTTGCCAGCAGCGTGACCAAGATCGGTTGCCGACGCGGCACCTTTTTACGTGGGTTTATGTACGACTTCATCCAGGACTTTGCGCCGCACCTCACCCGAGAGCTTATTGCCGAGGCGTTCCAGCGTCATTCGAAAGCTGAGCATGAAGAACTGTTCGCGCATATCGAGCTACCCGTCTACTAGCAGATGTTTTCCTGCGAGTGCGCCTTGTACCTGTTGCGAGCAACAGGTAGATTAGCCGCCTTTATCGACCCAATAATTTAAGGAGTTTCACTTGGAGCTGGCCTGCCTTGACCTGGAAGGTGTATTGATCCCTGAAATCTGGATAGCGTTTGCGCAGGAGACAGGTATCGACGAATTGCGTGCAACCACGCGTGATATTCCTGATTACGACGTATTGATGAAACAGCGACTCGCAATTTTGGATGAACACCAACTCAAAATTGACGATATACAGCGGGTTATCGCTACGTTGTCGCCGCTTCCAGGGGCTGCGGATTTCTTGGATTGGTTACGCGAGAGATTCCAGGTGATCATTCTGTCAGACACATTCTATGAGTTCTCAGAGCCACTGATGCGGCAGTTGGGCTGGCCGACACTATTGTGTCATCGCCTTGTCACAGATGCCGAGGGTAGAGTGGTAGATTATAAGTTGCGTCAGCGTGACCCCAAGCGCGCCTCAGTTAAGGCACTGCATAGCCTTAATTATAGAGTTATTGCCGCTGGTGACTCTTATAATGACACGACGATGCTAAGTGAGGCCGAAGTGGGTATTTTGTTTCACGCGCCCGACAACGTGATTGCCGAGTTTCCGCAGTTCACAGCGGTGCATGATTTCGAGGCGCTAAAGCGCACCTTTGTTGACGCCAGCGAACGCGATCTCACGCTTTAAATTTTGGACTAAATGCCAGACTGCTGTTCCAGAGTGCTGAGAAAGCGCCCAACCTTGTCGTAGGTTTCCTGGTATTCCTGCTGCCATTGTGAATCGGCGACGATGCCGCCGCCTCCCCAACAGTGAATGGACTGCTCGCGGCATACCAGTGTTCGAATAGCGATGTTACTGTCCATGCGTCCATCGGCGCTGATATAAAACACCGAGCCGCAGTAGGCCTCCCTAGGGTCGGGCTCCAACTCGGCAATGATCTCCATGGCCCGCCGTTTAGGCGCCCCGGTAATAGACCCGCCTGGAAAGCTGTCACGCAGTAAGTCCACGGCGCTGCACTGGGGCCGTAGCTCGCCCGATATACTGCTAACTAAGTGATGAACGGTGGGGTAGCTCTGCAGTTCAAACAACTTGTCTACATGAATACTCCCTGGCAGGCAGCTGCGTCCGAGATCGTTGCGTAATAGATCGACAATCATCAAGTTCTCGGCGCGGTCTTTTGCAGAGTTCATTAACTCCGCTGCGGCAAGCCGATCTGTCTTGGTGTCGCGATAGCGCGGTCTCGTGCCTTTTATCGGATTGGTCGTAACATGCTGCCCCTGCAGGGCCAGAAAACGCTCTGGCGACAGGCTCATAATGGCTTGATCAGCGCCGCACGAGAGAAAGGCCGAAAACGGAGCCCCGGCTATTGCGCGCAGAGAGCGATAGGCCAACCAGGGGTCTCCGCTGTATTGGCTGCTGAAACGCTGAGCCAGATTTACCTGATAGCAGTCACCGGCCCTAATGTAGTCTTGAATACGCCTGAATGCGTTCTGATATTCTTTTTCTGTCATATTGGAGGAGAACGGAGCGCTCAGCGTGAAGTGGTCCTCTTGGGGCTCCTTTGGCACTCTCAGCCGCCTGGTGAGATCACTAATTACGTTGCGGTCCATCCAGGGCATAGCAACCAGTACAGATTTGCCGAGCAGGTGGTCCTGCACGACACACCAGTCATAGGCGTTAACGTGAGTGAGGTTCGAGCTGCTAGTCGACGTTGTTGAGTGGTGCAAGCGATGCAAGCCATCGGCTGCACCGTAACCCAGACAGCCCAATAGGCCGCCGCAAAACGGAAGCTCCTGAGTGGGAGGTTGTATGTCGGCATAGCGCTCTTGGTGAAGTTCATGCACGGCGTTATAAAACCGCAGATAGCTCTCCTCTGAACTCCCTGGGGCGGGGGTAGATAATGTTTGTGCGGGAAGCGCTGTCAAAATGTCATAGCGCCCACTCGAAGAAAACGGAAACGCGCTGTCCAACAGTGCGGCGCCCGGCAGATCCCGTAGTGGCGCAAAAAGCTGCCCAACATCAGGGCAATAGGGTATGTCTTCCAGATGCAGTGATTTACGCATTTTGGCCGATGCACGCGAATAGATATGATGTGGTCATTGTTAACATGAAAGATCTACTCGCGTGATAGTTAAAGTCAATAATTATAGTGGTTTGGATCAATGACTACCGCGCATCAACTGTATATCGTAAGGTATTGTTTAAATTGACTTTCAGCAGTTGAAGCTATAGCTTAGATTGCCGTTTGTGACGCTAATCCTAGTGCTTGCGCGGCGTCAGAAAGTGTCTAACGGAGCCTCTCAAGAGTGCTTCAATTTCAAGCCTGTACCGGGCTACTCGTCGAAGGTAGAACCGCACGCTATGACAGATAATACTACAGAGATTACCCCGTCACTCAAAAACCCTTTCGCTGAACATAGTGAGCAGGAGTTTATCGTACCTGGGCAGCTCGAATCCGCCCCCGGACTCTATGAAGACTCTTTAAAGGCGGGTTGGGATTTACAGCAACGCCCATATCAAGCGTCTGGGGTAAAAAATACCCAACGTCAGCATCTCAAAAACCGGATGACAATCTGGGAGCGGATTGATTGTCTGGCTGATGAGCCGCCTACGATACTGTTCCAGAACTGGGGGCCGAATCTCGATGGCGCTTCGCTGGTAACCGCACTAGTCAAAGTGGACGGTAGAGATGTTGCACTTTATGGGCATGACTTTACCGTGCGAGCGGGCTCCATGGACGCAACTAATGGCAAAAAGCTCGCAAGATTGTTTGAACTGGCTGCCAAGCGGCGCATCCCGCTTGTAGGGCTGAACGATTCCGCGGGAGCCTATATTCCAGCAGGTGTAGGTGGTCTTGACGGATATGCCGATGCGTTTACGGCATTGCGCAAAATAAGCGGCGTCGTGCCCAGTATAATGTGCATGTTTGGTTTCAATGCAGGCGGTGGCTCATACCTTCCTCGGCAGGGCAGCTTCCTGATTCAGCCTAACGATACTTTTTTCGGTTTGACGGGCCCTGGCGTAGTCAAGTCGGTGCTCGGAGAAGATGTGACGCCAGATGAACTTGGCGGCCCTGGTGTGCACAGTAATAGTGGCGTAACGGACTTTGTGGTACCCGATGAGTTGTCTGCTCTGCGTAAGGTTAGGCAGCTACTGAAATATCTGCCGAGTAACAACGCCGAGCTTGCACCACATCAGCCATCCTCAGATCCTGTGGATAGAAAGACCTGGGATATTGATATCTTACTGAAGAAGGCCTTTAACTCGCCCACTGGTTTCAATACCCCGATCGATATCAGCATCTTGATTCAGCAGTTGTGTGATCACGGCGACTTTTTGGAGATTCAACCTGAGCGGGCACGCAATACCATTACCGCGCTCGGAAGAATGGGCGGTAATGTGATTGGCTTTGTGGCGAATAATTCTGCTGTTTCTTCCGGGCAGATCGATGTCGACGCAGCCTACAAGAATGCGCGTTTCATCCGGTTTTGTAATCTATACAACATCCCTATTATTTTTCTTGAAGACACAACCGGGTTCTTGCCAGGCCGTGAACAAGAGAGCAGGGGTATTGTGCAAGCAGGGCGCGCAATGCTCGACGCCATCGTAGATTTGCGAACTCCCCGCTTTTTGGTGCTGGTGCGCAATGCATTTGGCGGCGCCTATGCGTCGTATAACAACTATCCAACCGGTGCAGACTTTGTCGTGGCACTCCCAACGACGCGAGTTGCAGTGATGGGGCCAGCGGGTGTTGAGTATGTCTACAAAGACGAGCTACGGAAAATCCGCAAAGATGCGAAGTCCAGGCTCGAAGCAGAGGTGGACGCCCAGCGACACGCTGGCCTGGACGCAGCACAAGCTCAGACGACTGCGCAAGAGTTGGTAGATGCCTGGGTCAAGGCGCAAGAACAACTGTTGGCACAGCGTTACGAGAAGGAACTGATGAACCCTAATGAGGCGCTTAGCCTTGGCTCCATCTCACAGATCGTGATGCCCTCGCAGTTGCGCCATGTTTTGGCGGAGCATATGGATTTTTGTCTGCGCCACTATGAGCCATCTGCGCTGCAGTCTGTACAGCGCGAATTTCACTAATACTGGCAGCAGCGGGCTACTGTTAACAAAAGGATCAACCTGTGTCGAACGAACATTATCTGCGCAATCCTCTGATTCATCGCGACCGGCGCTTGGGGCGACGCCATTCGGACTGGGTTACCCAGTTTGACTGCTCACACATTCAACCGCTGATTATCTGTCGTGGGCCTATACGCAAAGAGGCGATGGATGTCTTTGGTGAGATGGGTATCAATCACTTTGGTATTTTGTTGTCCGAGAAAGATTCCATTGTCTATCAAGATGCTCTGGCGCCCGAGTTGCGCGCTCTGACTACGCCTGATCGTGTTCATCGTGTGCCTGATTACACAGGTGCCAACAAGGAAGAGCGCGATCAGAGAATCTCCCAGATTATTTCTATAGCAAGAGACAACGGGTACAACGCAATCTTCACTGGCTACGGTTTTATGGCTGAAGACGAAACCATGGTAGCGGCTATGGAGCAGGCAGGCCTGAACTTTATCGGACCTTGCTCGCGAACAGTACACGACGCCGGACTAAAAGATGAAGCCAAGCGCACTGCGCTAAAGTGTGGCGTATCCGTGACTCCGGGTATTGATAATGGTACAGCACTGACCTTGTTAAAGACGTATCCGGATGAGAACGCACTTCGCAATCTGTGCGAAAAAGAGGACCTGGCTGTAGACGCCAGTCAGCTCTCCGACCCGAATATCACTCTCGAAGATAAAGCCGATATCGTATTGGCTGCGTCTTACCGCAAAGGGATTGATCTGTATACCGTAGACGATATGTGCGCCACTCTAACCGAAGCAGTAGCGCGCATGTCTGCTGACTACCCGAAGAATCGCATACGTCTTAAGGCGATTAGCGGCGGTGGCGGTAAGGGTCAGCGAATTCTGAATATTGGTGAAGCTGAGAAGACGCCGGAGCTGGTTCGGGAAATTTTAAATGAGGTGAAAACCACAGGCGTCGGCGACAATAAGAACGTTCTGGTTGAGCTGAATATTGAGACCACGCGCCATCAGGAAATCCAGGTAATTGGCAATGGTGAGTGGTGCATCACGATGGGTGGTCGCGACTGCTCACTACAGATGCATGAGCAAAAATTGCTGGAAGTATCCGTCACCGTAGAATCGTTGAAAGCGGCGATTGAGCAAGCAGAATCTGCCGGTTTGACCGAAGAGCTCTCGATCTTGCGTCAGGAATTGATCACTCTGGAGGCGATGGAAGATGAGGCATCAAGATTCGGCGAAGCAGTTGGCCTGGACTCTGTCTCAACCTTCGAGTGTATTGTTGATCGAGACAAGCATTTCTTCATGGAAATGAATACGCGAATTCAGGTGGAGCATCGGGTAACTGAACTCTGCTACGCGTTAAAGTTTACTAACCCTGATAACTCAGATGACAGCTTCATAGTCGAGTCACTGGTTGAGGCGATGGTGCTACTGGCGGCACATGGCGAAAATCTTCCCAAGCCGGAGCGAGTTGTACGCTTTAATGACAGCGTGGAAGCGCGACTTAACGCCACCAATCAGGCGTTGCAGCCTAATGCCGGCGGCGTTATTGAATACTGGAGCGATGCTCTCGAAGGTGAGATTCGAGATGATCAGGGGATTAGCCTGCATAACCCCGATACCGATGTATTTATGAAGTACACGCTAGCCGGTGCCTACGATTCTAACATCGCACTATTGCTGACAGTTGGTGATACTCGTCTTGATACGTATGAGCGAATGGCCGAAACCATTCGACAGACCACAATGCGCGGCAAGGATCTGGCTACTAACTTGCAGTTTCATTACGGTTTAGTGAACTGGTTTATAGGTCAGAATATCAATGCAAGGCCAACCACCCGTTTCATCGTGCCCTATCTTTGTGCCGTTGGAGAGGTCAAAGAGCGCGCCAATAACACCGATGTAGAATATGCGTGGCGCCGCGTGTGTGAAGCCTATAAGGCGCAGCATCCAGAGCATACTGGAGCTGCTACAGATGCCTTGCAGCTGAAGCAAACATTGCTGTTGCGGCCGCTGGCTATGCTGCTGGAAGAGCCGCATGTTCTCAGCGGATGGTTGAGTGTTAATCGCGATTGTTACACATTGATAGACGGCAAGATCTGCTGGAACGAAAACCCGATTGATTTGTTAGCCGACACCTACCACTTTCTTAACATGGATTATGTGCACGGCGCGCCGGCATCCAATATGATTTGGCAGCACGATCACGAGCTGCTGCAGGAAGCGTTAGACTTCTACAATACGCTCAACAACCGTCTGGCAGCGACTGATTGGCTGGAGCTGTTAACGCTACTGGATAGCGAGCAAACGCCGGACGGATTCGACGCAGCCACCTGGTTGATGACGCGCAATGCGCATGCGGGATTCCAGGCGGGGATGGATATACTCGCAATTCTTCCCAGCATCGCTGAGGCAACGCGTTTCTTTGATCTCGGCGTCAACTCCGATTTGAGCATACACATCCCCGAGCGCTTGACTGAAGAGAGCTTGCATACGGCAATGGCCAAGGTGCTGGTGCCGCCCCCAACGGCAAGCTCAGACGAGATACTGGCAGAAAGTGGCGGTATGTATTATGGCCGCGAAACGCCGGCCCATGAAGTCTATGTCAGCCCCGGCGATCACTTTAATGCCGGCGACCCACTGTATATCGTTGAAGTGATGAAAATGTTTAATAA
The DNA here is from genome assembly GCA_039990395.1 of Halioglobus sp. Taxonomy (GTDB): domain Bacteria; phylum Pseudomonadota; class Gammaproteobacteria; order Pseudomonadales; family Halieaceae; genus CALINF01. Next base: position 1,078,457 of record JBDXFZ010000146.1, on the reverse strand, counting down.
GGTCTATGCGCCTTTCGCAGGCACTATCGATGAATCCCTCATCGACACCGACGGGGTGATTATCCGCAAAGGGCAGCCTCTGTTCAAAATCACACCAGATGAGCAGATCGTAGTAGAACCTGCTGACGTTATTGCAGCGCGCAGACAGCAAAAAACAGACGAGTTTCTCAGCCAGATTACTCAGGAGTAACGCATGATCACTGCACTGGACCATATCGCTATTGCGGTACCCGATTTTGAGAAGGCCATTAAACGTTTCATGGAGGACTTCGGATTGGAGTTCGAGGGAACGGAAGATGTGGAGGCAGCCAAGACCTCAACGGCTTTCTTTCCATTGCCTCCTACCAGTATCGAACTGATTCACCCGCTTCGAGGTGAGGGAGCTGTTGCAGGTTACCTGGAGAAGCGTGGTGGTGGACTACATCACTTATGCTTTCGGTCTGATGATATAGAAGCAGACATAGAGCATCTCAAGGCCAAGGGCTATCAGTTTCTTGCCGACGCACCCACCCCAGGCGCACATAACTCCAAGGTGATTTTCATTCACCCCAAGAGTTGCGATGGGGTATTGATCGAACTGAACCAACCCGCAGACGAACACTGAGGCAGCACGGCGTATGAGCGATTCAATTTACGACAAGGATAAGGCGACGCCAGAAGCGTGGGCGGAGTTGGCCCAGAAGCAATTACGGGGCAAACCACTGGACGATCTCGTTTGGCATACAGCCGAAGACATCGACGTGCGACCTCTATATACAGCAGCCGATACAGCGAATCTGCCTTATGCCGATACCATGCCAGGCATGTCTCCCTACTTGCGGGGGCCACAGGCCACAATGTACGCCGGCAGACCGTGGACCATTCGGCAATATGCGGGTTTTTCCACCGCCGAAGAATCCAACGCGTTCTATCGTAAATCACTCGATGCGGGCGGGCAGGGCGTCTCGGTGGCATTCGATCTGGCCACACACCGCGGCTACGACTCGGACCATCCTCGCGTTACAGGTGATGTAGGCAAGGCTGGCGTTGCGATCGACTCAGTCGAAGACATGAAAATATTGTTTAACGGCATCCCGCTGGACAAAGTGTCGGTTTCGATGACGATGAACGGAGCAGTGCTGCCGGTATTGGCAGGTTATATTGTAGCGGCAGAGGAGCAGGGTGTTTCGCAGGAACATCTGGCGGGCACAATTCAGAACGATATTCTCAAAGAGTTCATGGTGCGTAATACCTACATTTACCCTCCTGAGCCAAGTATGAAGATCATCGGCGATATCATCGCGTATTGTTCATCCAACATGCCTCGCTTTAACACCATTTCAATATCGGGATATCACATTCAGGAAGCCGGAGCGAACGCCGCACTTGAGCTTGCCTACACTTTGGCGGACGGCAAGGAATACATTCGGACCGCTATAGCGGCCGGATTAGGGATCGACGATTTCGCGCCGCGCCTATCATTCTTCTGGGGCATCGGCATGAACTTCTATATGGAGATTGCCAAGATGCGGGCAGCCCGCGTGTTGTGGGCGCGAATCGTGGGCGAATTCTCCCCGCAGAACCCCAAGAGTTCCATGTTGCGCACACATAGCCAGACATCAGGTTGGTCACTCACTGAACAAGACCCTTACAACAACGTCGTACGCACGACAATTGAGGCCATGGCTGCTGTCTTCGGCGGCACGCAGTCGCTCCACACAAACGCACTCGATGAGGCCATAGCGTTACCCTCAGACTTTGCAGCACGCATAGCGCGCAATACCCAGTTAGTGATTCAGGAAGAGAGCGGTATTACCAATGTGGTCGACCCCTGGGGTGGCTCTTACATGATGGAGAGCCTGACACAAGATATCGCCGACAAAGCGTGGGAGTTGATTGAGGAAGTTGAGCAGGCGGGCGGTATGGCAAAAGCCATTGAGACCGGGATGCCCAAGCTGCGGATCGAAGAAGCTGCGGCGCGCAAACAGGCGCGGATTGATAAAGGCGAGGACGTTATCGTTGGTGTTAACAAATACATCACTGAAGAAGAGGATGATGTGGACGTTCTGCAGATAGACAACGAGGCGGTTCGAGAGTCGCAGCTGCAACGATTGGCGACTATACGTGAGCAGCGTGATGAGGCTGCGGTAGAGGCTATACTGGAAGATATCTACCAATGTGCTGTTAGCGGTGACGGTAATCTGTTGGCGCTCAGCGTAGAAGCAACGCGACGTCGCGCAACTGTAGGGGAGATCTCGTTCGCCATGGAGAGAGAATTTGGTCGTTTTAATGCACAGTCACAGACTGTTTCCGGCGTTTACGGCTCTGCCTTCCAGGAAGACGAGGGATGGCAGGCCATCAGCGGTGATATCGATGCGTTTGTTGAACAGCACGGTCGCCGCCCCCGTATGTTGGTTTGCAAGATGGGTCAGGATGGACATGATCGCGGCGCCAAGGTGGTTGCCACTGCATTTGCCGATGTTGGCTTTGATATCGACTTGTCGCCTATGTTCTCGACGCCCGAGGAAGTTGCCCGACAGGCCGTGGAGAATGATGTTCACGTGGTAGGTGCCTCTTCGCTTGCGGCGGGTCATAAAACGTTGATACCCGAATTGATCGCCGAGTTGAAGAAGCAGGGTGCGCAGGACATCGTTGTTATTGCAGGTGGAGTGATCCCCAAACAGGACTACGACTTTCTCTATGATGCCGGGGTAAAGTGTATTTTTGGACCCGGCACGCCGATACCTGTGGCAGCTCGTGACGTTGTAGATGCCGTTAATCAGGCGCAGGCCTAAGAGTCGGGCCGAAAAGCAAAAAGACGTAGTAGGCTACATGCCAGCCAATCAGCCACAGTTTTCCCTCCAGCCCTTGCTCGACGGTAATCGTCGAGCACTCGCTAAGGCCATTACGCTTGTAGAGAGCAAACTCTCTGCCCATAGAGAGCTCGCGCAAGACATGCTCGAGCAAGTACTACCTCACAGCGGCAATAGCATCCGTATCGGCATCACCGGTGTGCCAGGTGTGGGGAAATCTACATTTATAGAAGCGTTTGGTTTGCATCTGATCGAGCAGGGTAAGCGAGTGGCTGTGTTGGCAGTTGACCCGAGTTCTCCCATCGCAGGAGGCTCAATACTGGGTGACAAAACTCGTATGGAAGAGTTGTCCAGGCGTGAAGAGGCGTATATTCGCCCTTCGCCAGCGGAGGGTTCTCTAGGTGGCGTAGCACAAAAAACACGCGAAACCATGTTGCTGTGCGAGGCGGCCGGCTACGATGTCATTCTGGTAGAGACTGTTGGCGTTGGCCAATCGGAATACCAGGTTGCCGGAATGGTCGACTTCTTTATGGTGCTTATGTTGCCAGGTGGTGGAGACGAACTGCAGGGCATCAAGAAAGGCATACTCGAGTTGGCTGATGCGCTTGTGATCAACAAGGCGGATGGGCAGAGCGAACAGCTTGCCAATGTGAGCCGGCAACATTACACCAGCGCAATGAATCTACTTCGACACACCACGTTCTGGACACCCAGGGTAATGACGTGTTCTGCGCTAAAAGGCATCAACATCGAAGCCGTCTGGGGCATGATCGTTGACTACTGGCTACAGGCTCGCGACAACAATGCTTTTGATTCCCAACGTGTACGCCAGAACCTCGACTGGATGCATCAGTTGGTAGACGAGATGTTGCGTCATAAGCTTTCACACAATGCTGACGTAAAGTCGATGCTACCTTCGCTGGAGCAGGCAGTAAGAGAGTTGAAGACGACGCCATACTCCGCAGCGCGGCAAATCATTGAAGCGCTTTAACTGCGCCAATAGTCGGCCTTAGGGCGGGGCAGCTTCTCTTGCGCTTTCAACCCTTGGAAAAGCTCATCAATTTGTATGACGGCTATCGTCGTCGTTTCAAGATCGATGGCCTGCAAGTTTTACTTATTCAGGAAGGCGGTACACTCTACCTGCTAGAGGCGCAGTGCCCGCACAAGGGGCACCTGCTCGATGAGGCGAGCGTAGAGTCGGGTTGTTTGACCTGCCCACTTCACCAGTATCGTTTTGATCTGAAGTCCGGCGTTTTACTGGCGCATAGCGATGAGCCGTGCAGGCCGTTGCGCGTCTATCCGCCTGCCTACGAGGGCAACGAAATCGGCGTATTACTCGAGTAAGGAATACTCAACGTGACAGAAAACGTTCTATACGATCAAATGCAGGTGTCAGTACATTGATTGGCTGTGCCAGTGATACGCGCACGTAGTCACTACAGCACTGGCCAAAACCCACGCCAGGGAGTACCGACACGCTCTCTGCATCGAGCAAGGCTTCTGCAAAATCAATTCCGCTGTCGGCAACCGCGCTAACGTTGATCATGACAAACATGCCAGCTTTGGGAACCTGGCAGCTGAGCCCCTCTATCGCGGCGACCCGATCGCACACATAGTCGCGGCGTACTCGATATTCCTGCCTTACACCCGAGATATATTCTTCATCATTGCTCAACGCGAATGCTGCGGCATCCTGTACAAACTGGCAGCATCCAAAAATGGTGGATGAAGTGAAATCAAGCAGGCGATCCGCCATGTGTGTACTACAGACAGTCCAACCGAGGCGCCAGCCTGTCATAGCGTGAGACTTGGATAGTCCATCGACCAAAATAACGTTTTCCAGCGACTGTGCTGCTCGCCGTAGAGAGACGTGAGTGTCTTCGAACGTGATCATCGAGTAAACCTCGTCACAAACCAGCCACAAATTGCGTTCCAGGCAGAATGCGGCGAGTTCTCTGAGTTGGTCGTGAGTCAGCATGTTGCCGGCTGGATTGCCGGGGGTATTGATGAACACTACGCGAGTTTTAGGCGTGATAGCAGCCTTAACTGCGTCTACATCGAAGGCAAAACCGTTTTCAATATCCAGGTCGAAGGATACCTTGTTCACGTTGAGCGCTCGCAGTATTCCCTCGTAGCCAATATACATTGGCTCAGCCAGAACGATATCATCACCGGGGTTCAGCAGGCACGCCAGCACTGAATAGATAGCGTTAGTTGCACCTGGAAATATGACGATCTCGTCGGGGTCACAGGGTTTGCCAGAAGATGCCGTTTCAATTCCGGCGATGGTTGTACGCAGATTTATTTCGCCTCTTCCCGGCGCGTAGTGCGTGCGACCTTTTTCAAGACTATCTATTGTAGAGCGGATAGTGGAGGGAAGGGTCGGTAGGTCTGGATCGCCGACGCTCAGCAGGTATACGGGTTCATCGCGCTCGGCCATGGCTATCGCCCGGTCGTGAACATCCCACACGCCGGAGTCGGTGTCATCCATCAGCCTGTCAGACAGGTCGCTGATAAGGCCCTGAAAATTCTGTGTCATGGAGTTGCTCCGTCGGCGTTATCAAGAAAGTCTGTTTCTCGGACTTCTATCAGGGTGGGTACATTCTTCTCTACGCTCGCGTGAAGCGCTTCCTCAAGCTCCTGATAATTGGTGACTCGCAATGCCTCACAGCCATACCCCCCGGCAATGGCAATAAAGTCGGGTGTATAAATGTCGCACGCAATGGGTCTCATGCCTGCGGCTTCAAAATTCTGAGCGATCATTTCATATCGCTCATTGTTCCAGACAACAACCGCAACACTGATACCTGCTTCAACCGCCGTTGCCAGTTCATTGATAGTGAACTGTAATCCGCCGTCGCCAATTAATGCGACCACAGGGCTGTTAGGTCTTGCAAGGCGAGCGCCGAAGCTTGCAGGTAGAGAATAGCCCAGTGTGCCATACCCGGTTGCGGCACTCGCAAAGCTTCGTGGCGCGTGTGAGTGGTATTGAGCAGCCGCAAAATAGACTGGTTGCGTGGAGTCTCCCATAACGATGCAATCTGGCAGGCTCTGCTGCAACGCATCGAGAAAGCGCTGATAGCCGGCATGATGCTCTGTTACGGCTGCGAGGGTTTCACTGACTCGCTTCGCCCCCCCGCGATCTGAACTCACTACGCCGGGAAGAAGTAATTGGATAGCCGCTTTTGCGTCACTTTGAATAGCCAGAGTGGGGCGAACATTACGTGCCAGCTGGGTTGCATCGATATCAATGCGGATCAGCTGGCCAGTGAGTTTGAAACCGCCGTTAAAGAAGAAATCATAATCTGTTTCACTGAATTCAGTACCAATGCCAAGGACGACATCAGCAGAATCGTACAGAGCGCGTACAGCATCCAGGGAAGGGCTGGTGGCTACGAGAAGCGGATGGTCTCGCGGCAGTAATCCCTTAGCGTTGTGGGTTAGGGTAACTGGCGCATCCAGTGCTTCGATCAGAGCGACCAGATCCTCGCCCGCGTCAGCACAACCACCACCCAAGGCGACCACCGGAGAGCGCGCTTCATTCAAAAGAGTGATTGCCTGTGCGATGGCACTTTGGTTTGCCGTGGGCCGACTAGGCAGTGGCCATGGCGTCATATCAATGTGGTCAGCCTGCGCGGTTATCACATCTTGCGGTATAGAGAGATGTACGGGGCCAGGGCGTGCGCTGGCGAAGATCCCGAAGGCGCGAGCAAGCACCCTGGGCAACTCGTCCGCGCGCATCAATGTGTGGCTCCAGACGCTGCATTGGGCCATCGCATCGCGCAGGTTCTGTGTTTCGTGTAATCGACCTTCCCCCAAACCCAATTCATGGCGTTGATTGTCTGCAGAAATCACCAACATGGGCACAGAGTCTTGTAAGGCTTGCCCCATGGCGGTAGCGATGTTGTAGGCTCCAGGCCCTGACACTGTCAGGCAGGCGGCTGGTTTGCCAGACGTTCTCGCATAACCGTCTGCCATAAAGCCCGCGCCTTGTTCGTGTCGAGGCGTGACATGGCGAATACCCGTAGACGGCAGGCCCCGATATAACTCGATCGTATGGGTACCGGGAATGCCGAAGGCAACCTCAATGCCATAGGCCTCGAGCAGTCTTACCAATTGTTCTCCGCAGGTGGCCATAGCGTGTCCTTAAGTTATCGGGCGCCCATTCTAACCGTGTGGGCGACCCTCTGCGAGACGATTTTTCCCCAGTTGGGCCGGCATGGATGGCCAGAGGTATCCGATTCGTGACCACTGTGATGAGGCTTGATTACAGGCTATCATCGACTTGTTGAATAGGAGCTGAAACTCAGAATGATCGACCTACATTGCCACATGCTACCGGGAATCGATGACGGTGCCAGAAGCCTCGATATGGCGCTGGAAATGGCGCGTTTGGCGGTGGCAGACGGAATCACTGTTACCGCGTGCACGCCGCACATTTATCCGGGTTTGTTTGAGAATACCGTCGAAGGCATTCGTGAGGCGGTAGAAGGGTTTCGCGCGGAGCTGGAAAACGCAGAAATCCCGCTGCAAATTACTTACGGCGCGGATATTCAGATTACCCCCGAACTTGTTTCTGGCCTGAATGCGGGCACCTTGCCAACGATCAATCAAAGTCGTTATTTCCTCTTCGAACCACCGCATCATGTAGCGCCGCCAGGGATGCTGGATCTGTTGCACAATGTGATCGCCAGTGGCTATGTCCCTGTGATCACGCATCCCGAGCGTTTATCGTACATAGAAGACCACTACGATCAATTCATTCAAGCCGCGCAAATGGGTGCGTGGATACAGCTAACTGGTGGGGCGCTCATGGGACGGTTTGGCGGGCGTGTGCAAAAACTTTCACAGCGTTTTCTGAGCGATGGCGTCACTCACCTGCTCGCTTCAGATGGCCATAATCTGAAGAATCGCACCCCAGAGTTAAGCGAAGCTCGTGCCGCTGCGGCAATTATCGTTGGCGAAGAGGAGGCAGCTCGACTGGTCCAGGATCGACCGCGCGCTATTCTTGATAATATCGACCCTGCGCTGGTTGCTCCGATTGATGTGAAACCTGCGCTGGCGCAAAAAAACTCAGACACCAGCCTTTGGCAACGTGTCTTTGGCGGTCGGAAATAGCCGAATAAGATTACTAGCCGATGCCGAGGGCGCGTTATAGCCCCATAGACCTAAACTCTACATCTTGTGCACTGTGGCGCCACAGCTCGTCAAACAGATCGAGATGCTGCAAAGTAGAAGAGGGCGAGTCCGGTTCATAAAACCCTTTGTGATCAGTATCGCCCGGTTTGAATAGCACCCCGTCGCGATCTCGAATAATGACAGTCTGGCCCTTCCAGTCAGGATGTTCAGCCAGTTTGTGTAACTTGATCTTCGTGGGGAGTCGCCTCGATAGCTCCAGCAGGCGATGCCCACGTTGAACAATAGCTCTGGAATCCTGCACCAAAATACGAATCTGTGACTGTCGACCTCGTCGAGCCAATGCACTGAGCGCCTGTGTCAGTTCCCGGTTGTCGAATACCTTGCTGTCGAGTGTGGGGCTAAGGATGCAGAGATGTCGCGAGGCGGTTTGGCATAATCCTATAGCGAGCTCATCAAATGGATGAGGATAGGCGACCCCCTGCAGAAACGTTGTGCGCTTGCGATAATCGAGAGTACGCTGCATGGCAATGTGGGGAATGCCTGCCTCCTCAAACGGCTCGTCATAGGGTTCGAAGCCGGCTTTAGCGTAGAAGTCGCTAGCGTGCGATTGCGCATGCAAATACACCGACGGCTTACCTTGCTCTTTGGCCGCATCAATAAGGGCGTCCAGTACAGCCCGGCCATACCCTCTACCTCTATAGTGCGAAAGGACAGCCATTCTACCAATCTTGCCGTCTTCCAATAGGCGTCCGCAGGCTACAGGTGTCGTGCTGGTTTGCGACTGAAGCAGGCTTAGTACATGAGTCGCGTTCTCGTCTTGCCCATCCCATTCTATCTCGCGCGGGACTTGCTGCTCCTCAATAAAAACACGCTCTCGTATAGCCCGCAGCGACTCTTTTTGATCTTCCCACTCAACAACAGTGGTCGTTAAATTTTCAGTCGTGTTCGTCATCTGAAAGCAGCACCCCCGCGCAAAGTAAATCGATCAGCAGTTGGCGAGCCTCACGCTGCGCGCGCGCCTGCGCAAGTTCTTGTCCGCCTAACTTTCGGTTATCACACAGCTCAAGCAAGTGGGCAAGCACGCATTTGTCCTGGATTGAGCTCAGGCCATTTGCGAACACCGCTATTTCGTTATCCTGCTCTTGCCATGCAAGCTTCGCCGAGGGGTTTACTTGGAGGCTCTGCGCATGATCTAACGCGGCCGACGCTTGTGCTTCATCCAGAAGCTCATCTAAAGGGTAGCGAGGCTCTGTCACCAATTCGCCAAACCACTGAGATTGATTGTTTGCTTGTAGAGTTGCGATAGCAATTTTCCGCGCACGTTCTATATCGACAAGTTCTATCTCGCCCGGTCTGCGTGGCGTGGCACGTCCGGCATCAGTAAAAAACGCGTCCGGGCGAGTCGACTCCAGTGCAGAGTCAGTAAAGCGGGAGAGTAGGTCGCTTACCGTGGGCGCGCGAAAGCCGATGGAAAAGGTAGTGCACTCGCCTTGTGCAATACCCCAGTGAGCTAACCCCGGGGGCACGTAAAGCATATCGCCGGGTCCTAACAGATATTCCTGTGTTTGCTCGAAGTCAGCAAGTACACGGATCTGGTCGTGATCAAGCAAGGCAGAAGAGTCATCGCAATGCTGTCCCAACCGCCACAACCGCTCCCCCTCGCCTTGCAGCAGAAAGACATCATAGTGGTCATAGTGGGGCCCAACGCTGCCACCGTCGCTCGCAAAACTCACCATCACATCGTCAACGCGCCAGTGGGGGATAAAGTCGGCCCACTGTCTAAGCTTCGCCACATCGGGCAGATAATGATCCACAGCCTGTACCAGTAAGGTCCATGGATGCTCACGCGCAAAGTCTTGCTCTGAAAAGGGTCCGTGATGTACAGACCACGCGTCATTGGCGTTCTCGATGATCCGGCTCTCTACACATTCTTCCAGTGCGAGCCCTGCCACCGTGTTGGCGTCGATCGGCGCAGTGTAGTCATCAGCAGTGTTGCGTATCAGCAGCGGCTTGCGTTGCCAATAGTCGCGCAGGAATAGCTCCTGATTCAACGCCAGGCCATAAATAGTCACGCTTAGCGTAGGGCCTCGGTCTGGCTTACAGCATTGCCGATATAGTCTGCCGGCGTAAGCGCTAACAGCTCCTTTCTGGCCTGCTCTGGGATGTCCAGCTGCTCTACAAACTCGCGAATAACCTCGGCGCTCATATCCTGGCCACGCGTGAGTGCTTTGAGTTTCTCGTAGGGTTTTTCAATGCCATATCTACGCATCACCGTCTGTATAGGTTCTGCCAGCACCTCCCAGCTACTGTCCAGGTCGGCGGCGAGTCTAGAGTGATTAAGCTCGAGCTTGCCGATGCCTTTCAGTGCTGCCTCATAGGCAATAAGGCTATAGCCGACACCAACGCCCATATTTCGCAGCACAGTGGAGTCCGTTAAATCGCGTTGCCATCGGCTAACAGGAAGCTTTATCGATAGGTGAGTGAAGAGGGCGTTAGCAAGGCCGAGATTGCCCTCCGAGTTCTCGAAATCTATCGGGTTGACCTTGTGTGGCATGGTGGATGAACCCACCTCACCAGCAATAGTCTTCTGCTTGAAGTAACCCAGTGAGATATAGGCCCAGATGTCTCGGTTGAAGTCGATCAGTATCGTGTTGAAACGTGAAAGGGAGTCAAATAGCTCAGCCATATAGTCGTGTGGCTCGATCTGGGTAGTGTAGGGGTTGAAGGTTAAACCAAGCGATGTCACGAATGCTTCGGCATTAGACTGCCAGTCGATATCGGGGTAGGCCGACAGATGTGCATTGTAGTTGCCTACGGCACCATTGATTTTTCCAAGATATTCGACGCGATCCAGTAGGTCCATTTGTCTGCGCAGGCGCGCCACGACATTAGCAACTTCCTTGCCCATGGTGGTTGGGCTAGCGGTCTGGCCGTGGGTACGCGACAGCATAGAGACATCTTTGCAGGACTCTGCGAGGTCGACGAGGGTGTCGATAATGCGCAGCATGGTTGGGCGTAGCACATCGGTGACGCCATCGTTCAGCATCAGGGCGTGTGATAGGTTGTTAATATCTTCCGAGGTGCAGGCAAAGTGCACGAATTCACTGATCGCTTCAAGCTCTGCGTTGCCAGCGAAGCGTTCTTTTACAAAGTACTCGACTGCTTTCACATCGTGATTTGTGGTTGCTTCAATATCCTTGATACGTCTAGCGTCGATTTCACTGAAATCCAGCGCGATATTCTCAAGTAGTGCGTTGGCCGTGGGAGACAACGCGGGCACCTCTAGAATCTCTGGATGTTGGGCAAGGCATTGTAGCCATCTAACCTCCACTAATACTCTGCGCTTAATCAGGCCGAACTCACTGAAAACGTCACGTAAGGGGGCGGTTTTATTGCCATAGCGGCCGTCGATAGGGGAAACAGCGCTGAGCGCGGACAGGTCCATGATGTGCTCCGGTCGGAAAAGACCGCGATTTTACACCACGTCGAGACCGCGCGACAGTTGTTGCGACAGGTTAAGTAACTGCTTGCGTTGCAGCAGTAGCTTCCATCGCCGCCCGCCTACTTGTCTCCAGGCATAGCCAGCACGAATGCCTGTAAGTAGCAGTGAGCGAATAATGGCAGCGTTCTGGTCGTTCTGGAGGTGCTGAGCACTGCCATTTACTTTGATACGAAACTTAAGTTGGCTCAGCGTATCTTCGTAAATAGCAGAAATATTGCGACAGACGCCATTAACGTGACCTGCAAAATGCTCAGCATTGAAACTTGCGTGCTCCAGCCTGGAGCGCACAACCGACATCATCTGCGGGTTGGAGGAAAATTTGCGCTCAAGATAAAGGATGCCAAACACGTAGCGCACAATATCAGCATTCTCTTCAGCTTCGCGGTTGGCCAAAAGATTGCTTAAATTCTGCATACCAAGCTTGACCCCGGCGAGTCCACCGTAGAGGTCCACGATACGTTCGGGTTCAAATTCGAACAGGCTGTGAATAGAGGGCTCGAGAAACTCAATGGGATAGCTGCCGGTCTTGGATATTTGGTCAACCATACGGGCAGCCTGTGCCACGCCAGCTAGTGCAACCACCTGTTGCTCCAAGCTGGACATTGCCGGTGCAGTCATCCTATTGGCTCCGCTCAATCACACCGCCACCGAGGCAGTGATCGCCAAGGTAGAAAACGACTGATTGTCCCGGTGTCACAGCACGCTGGGGTTCATCGAAATGAACTTGAAAGCCTGTATCGACAGCGTGCACGGTGCAGCTCTGGTCAGCCTGCCGATAGCGTACTTTGGCGGAGCACTCTAATGGCAGCACTGGCGCCTCGCCGGCTACCCAGAAAATCTCTGAAACGAATAATTCGTGTTTGAACAGGGCAGGATGGTTATTACCCTGAGCTACGAGCAGCACGTTGTTGCTGAGGTCTTTATCGACTACGTACCATGGGGCATCACCGTGATTGGCCAGCCCGCCAATGCCAAGTCCCTGTCGCTGGCCGATGGTGTGATACATCAGGCCTTGATGCTGCCCCAGGTTTTCACCATCCAGGCTATGAATGTCACCTGGCTGCGCGGGTAGGTACTGCTGCAAAAAGTCAGCGAAGCGCCTTTCTCCGATGAAGCAAATGCCAGTGGAGTCTTTTTTATTGTGGGTAGTCAGGCCCTCTCGCTCGGCCAGTTTCCGTACTTCAGGTTTGTTGATATCGCCAATGGGAAACAGTGTTTTCTCTAGTTCGTGATGTCCTACAGCGTGCAGAAAGTAACTCTGATCTTTGTTGGGATCCAGGCCCTTTAGCAGGGTGGCTTTCCCATCCGACTCGCCACGACGGGTGTAGTGCCCCGTGGCAATATGATCAGCGCCCAGCATCAGCGCATATTCAAGAAACGCCTTGAACTTGATTTCACGGTTGCACAGTATGTCGGGATTGGGTGTGCGACCAGCGCGATATTCGGCGAGAAAGTGTTCGAATACGTTGTCCCAGTACTCTGCGGCGAAATTTGCGCCATGCAGCTTAATGTCCAGCTTGTCGGCAACAGCCTGTGCATCGGCGAAATCCTCTTTAGCTGTGCAATACTCGGTGCCATCGTCTTCTTCCCAATTCTTCATGAACAGGCCTTCCACTGCATAACCTTGTTCCCTCAGCAGCAATGCTGACACGGAAGAATCGACGCCGCCGGACATGCCAACGATCACTTTGGTTGCGCTATTCAGACTCATACGTTTGCAATAACATCCAGGGGAAAACAGGTGCCGCTGCGTTGACGCTCTATTGAGGCCAATACCAACGGGCTGCGCAGTTTAGCAGACTGTGCTCTGATCTCATCATAGTCCAGCCAATGTACAGCCAGAATATCGGGATCAAGCACCGCATTTTCAAGCGCTCGCACAGGGTCGCCCGCAAACGTGGTGCGATGGTAGGTGATACCGTTGGCCGGGGATGTATAGAGGGCGACACTGATGATCCCGGTGATACCAATTTCCCAACCAGTCTCCTCGAGGGTTTCTCGATAAGCAGCCTCTATCAACGATTCATTCTGCTCTAGATGGCCTGCTGGCTGATTAAACACAATTTGGCCAGATGTCTTGTCGCGTTCCTCCACCAATAAGTAGCGCCCGTTGTCTTCGATAACGGTTGCGACGGTGGCGTTGGGTTTCCAGGTACTCATCGTGAGTTTCCTCCTTTTCTGTCTGCGCTGCGCCTTCCGGGTCGTCTGGGCGTGGGGATAGAAGTGGGCGAGTGAACACTTAAGCCCTTATGCTGGCCCGGCAGGAGGCTGTTGAGCGACCAGTCACCCACCTGAGTACGTACCAGTCTCAAGGTAGGAAAGCCGACGGCAGCCGTCATACGCCGAACCTGGCGGTTTTTGCCCTCAGAGATAGACAGTTCGAACCAACTGTCGGGTACAGTCTTGCGGACGCGCACTGGAGGATCACGTTCCCACAACGCAGGTGGCTCCATCAACCTGGCGCGCGCTGGCTGTGTGCGACCATCTTTTAGGTCGACGCCGGCTTTTAACTGTTCAAGTGCAGTGGCGCTGATAAGCCCTTCAACCTGCACCCAGTAGGTTTTCCAGTGCTTGTGGCGGGGGTGGGCGATTCTTTGCTGCAGCGCACCATCGTTGGTTAGCACGAGTAGTCCTTCAGACTCGTAGTCGAGTCTACCTGCTACACGAAAGCCTGGCGCACTGAGAAAGTCGGCCAGTGTCTTGCGCCCCTCGTCGTCAGTAAATTGGCTCAGCACCGCAAAGGGCTTGTTCAGCAATATCACGTTTGCCATTCGTACCTTCTCTCGTCTTACAGGTCATTATTTGGTCAGGAGATTCGAAAATAAATCTGCTACAATCTGCCGGCTCAGTTTGGGACAGCCTTACGAGGGTATCTCGTCCCGGCTCTCTAATAACCCGCATACATGGAGTACATCATGGGCTACAAGCATATTCAGGTGCCAGGTGAAGGCGAAAAAATCGTCGTAAATGAAGATAACAGCCTGAACATTCCCGACAATCCTATCATCCCTTACATCGAAGGAGACGGTATCGGCGTTGATATCAGTCCGGTGATGATCAAAGTGGTCGACGCCTCGGTTGCCAAGGCATACGGCGGCAGCAAGAAAATCTCTTGGATGGAGATCTATACGGGCGAGAAAGCCGCAGAGCTATATGACGGCGACTGGTTCCCCGAAGAGACACTGGATGCAATCAAGGAATACTCTGTTGGCATAAAAGGACCCCTGACCACTCCAGTTGGTGGCGGCTTCCGTTCTCTGAACGTTGCACTGCGACAGGAGCTCGATCTCTATACTTGCCTGCGACCAGTACGCTGGTTCGAAGGCGTCCCGTCACCGGTCAAAGATCCAGGCGCCTGCAACATGGTGATCTTCCGTGAAAATTCCGAAGACATTTACGCCGGTATTGAATATCAGGCTGGTACAGAAGAAGCGCAGAAGGTCGTCGACTTTCTGATTAAGGAAATGGGCGCAACCAAGATTCGCTTCCCGCAAGAAGTGGGTATCGGCATCAAGCCTGTATCTGAGGAAGGCACGAAGCGGTTAGTACGCAAAGCCATCCAGTATGCGATAGACCAAGATCTCGATTCGGTTACCTTGGTGCATAAAGGCAACATCATGAAGTTCACCGAAGGCGCATTCCGGGATTGGGGCTACGAGCTGGCTCAGGAAGAGTTTGGTGGAGAGTTGCTGGATGGCGGCCCCTGGGTGTCGATGAAGAACCCGAATACGGGTCGCGAAATCATCGTTAAAGACGTCATTGCTGATGCGATGCTGCAACAGATTCTGACGCGTCCTCGTGATTACAGTGTCGTTGCCACGCTGAACCTGAACGGAGACTATCTCTCGGATGCTCTGGCAGCACAGGTTGGTGGTATTGGAATCGCACCTGGTGCGAACCTGTCAGACACCATTGCATTGTTCGAAGCCACACATGGCACCGCACCAAAGTACGCAGGTCAGGATAAGGTGAATCCCGGTTCGCTGATTCTGTCAGCTGAAATGATGTTGCGTCATATGGGTTGGAACGAAGCTGCTGATCTCATTATCAATGGTATGAACGGCGCCATCCAAAACGGCACTGTTACCTATGATTTTGAGCGTTTGATGGACGGCGCCACTCTGGTGTCCTGTTCTGAGTTTGGCGAAAAGATCATCGAAAGCATGTAAGACGTAAGCTGCGATACATTGAGAAAGGCCCGCATAGCGGGCCTTTTTTTATGCTCGGATTTTTGCGTTCGAGCGGGTGTTGAGCGCGGGTTAGTCGCGGCGCAGTCGATCGGATATTGCAATCGGGGTAGGGTAGTTCAATACAACGATATAAGAAGATATGAGTAGAGTAATAATAGTGGTGGCCTGAATCAACAGGGAGGCCTGCTGGCTGATCACTGCGCTTCCAACAGCAACATAGGCAATTAGCAGTGAAAACTCACTGGCCTGGCCCAGCCGGAAACCAAGGTCCCATGCGAGGCTGCGCTTTTCACTCACACCCTTGAGCAGAAAGCGATACACCACGGGTTTCAGCCCTAGCACCAAGGCTGATAGCAACAGGGCCGGGAACAGCACCTGATTGAGCAGGGCCAGATCAAATCGCGCGCCGACCGAAAAGAAAAACAGGATAAGAAAGAAGTCGCGAAGAGGTTTGAGGTTCACGGCAATGTATTGCGATATCGGGCTGGTGGCGATCGAGATACCTGCCAGGAATGCGCCAATTTCCGCTGATAAGCCCAGCAATTGCGCCGACTCAGCCACGCCTAGGCACCAGCCAATCGCCAGTAAGAAAATGTACTCGTGGAAACGATCAAACTTTGCGATCAACGGTAGTAGCACAAATCGCACCATCAGCAGGGTCACCCCACCCAGCAGAGGCAAGCTGAGTAGCGACAACGCAATATCTTTCCCCATAGTGCCAGTATCGCCGCCGCTGGCCATGCCTAGCAGCACCATGAGTACTATGATGGCGAGTAAGTCTTGCAGCAGTAGCAAACCAATCATTAGCTCACCAATGTGACGATGGTGCAGCACGGTGGTGGGCAGTAGTTTGATGCCGATAATAGTTGATGAAAACATCATTGCCGCACCCACGATCACGGCGTCCAGCGTGTTAAAGCCGAATAGCATGGCTACACCGAACCCCATCGCAAGAAATACCGCACTACTAAATAGCGCTACGACCGTGGATTTGCGTAGCGTTGCCCACAAGGCCTGAGGCTGCATATCCAGCCCCAGAAGGAACAGCAGAAAGATGATGCCGATATGACCAATATCCGACAGCAGGTTTAAATCAGTGACCAGTGATAACCCATAGGGTCCGATGCACGCGCCCAGCGCGATATAGGCAATAATTAAAGGCTGGCGCGTATAGAGTGCAATCGACGCAAATACGGCTGCACCGGTGAAAATGAGGAAAAAGGAAAATGTGATGGTACTGATTTCCACGCGGTTACCGGTCGCCGAAGTGAGAGAACAGTCTAAACCGAAGGGGCCGTGAGGGAAACGCCCCTAACAGTACGCCGCGCCAGGGCGGATCAGCTGCGACGGCGAAATAAAGGTTGTGGCTCGTCTATTGCCGCTTGGTAGTGTTCACTGAAATCCTTCAGGTTCTCTAATGCTTGTGCCAGACCGGCCTCGCTGTCAGGTTGAAACGCGTTGAACCCGCAGCGGGTCAAATAACTCATTTGATCGGGTATGCATTGCCCGACGGCGCGCAGCTCGCCTGTGTAACCGCGCTCACGTAATTCGCGGGCGTAGGAGAAGCCACGCCCGTCAGTAAAGGCGGGGAAGTTGATCGCGATAACCTCAATCTCTGCCAATGCATCTAGCAGCGATGCAACGCCGTCACCCGGCTCTAATTGCACGCAACTGCGTGATTTGTCGGTTAGCGACAACCATTGCTCCAATGTCAGCAGGTGGTCAGGCTCGATAGAGTCAGCATTCACAGGGCGCAGTGCGTCTTCTGCTAACGCGCCATCTTTAATCAGCTTTGGCATAAACACGCTCCTTAAAGGGTGCGATGCCCACCCGACGGTAGGTATCAAGAAAGGGTTCATCTTCTTCACGCAAGTCGATGAAGGTTGTCAGCAGGTTCTCAATCACATCAGGCATGTCTTCTTGTTTGAATGACGGCCCCAATATTTTGCCGATAGACGCCTCTTTCGACTGACTGCCGCCCAGGCTGACTTGATAAAACTCTTGCCCTTTTTTATCGACGCCCAGAACGCCGATGTGGCCTATGTGATGATGTCCACAGGCATTCATGCAGCCGCTGATATTCAACTCGAGAAGTCCAAGGTCGTATACGTAGTCCATGTCGTCAAAGCGCGCTTGGATAGCCTCTGCGACGGGTAGCGACTTCGCATTTGCCAATGAGCAGTAATCGCCGCCGGGGCAGCAGATGATGTCAGTCAAGTAACCGATGTTGGCGGTTGCCAGATCTGCACTCTGTAGAGCCTGCCATAGGTCGTAGAGTGCTGCTTTAGGGACATCGGCAAGAACAATGTTCTGTTGATGTGTAGTGCGTAGCTCGCCGAAACTGTATTTATCAGCCAGGTCGGCGAGTAATTCCAGTTGCTCGTCGGTGATATCGCCCGGTGCCAGTCCGGTTGCCTTCAAAGAGAGAGTCACGGCGCGATATCCTGCAACCCTGTGTGCAACAGTATTACGATTGACCCAGTTAGCGAATATAGGGTCGGCGTCGCACTGAGACTGCAATGATTCCTGTGAGCTTTGATCATCAAACTCTGCGTAGTCTGGCTCAGTAAAAAAACTGGCCGCGTGCGCGATAGCGTTGTCAGTCAACGTGCTGGGGCCGTCTTTCAGACTCGCCCATTCTCTGTCTACAGCCTCCGCAAATGCCTCAACCCCCATCGCCTTTACGAGGATTTTGATGCGTGCTTTATATTTGTTGTCGCGTCGACCATGCTGGTTGTATACCCGCAGAATCGCTTCAAGGTACGTCAGCAGATGCTTTTTGGGCAGCCAGTCGCAGATTACAGAGCCAATAACAGGGGTTCGCCCCAGGCCTCCACCTACCAGCACCTTGAAACCCATTACATCGTTTTTATCGGCTACCAGTTCCAGTCCGATGTCGTGTGAATGAATTGCCGCTCTGTCCTGCTGTGTGCCACACACGGCAATTTTGAATTTACGGGGTAGAAAGGCAAACTCTGGATGCAGCGTTGACCATTGTCGAATCAGTTCGCAATAGGGGCGAGGGTCTTCCAGTTCATCCACTGCAACGCCCGCAAATTGATCGGTAGTCGTATTGCGAATACAGTTACCGCTAGTCTGGATAGCATGCATTTGAACGGATGCCAGTTCTTGCAGTATGTCTGGCACTTCTTCCAGTAAAGGCCAGTTAAGCTGTAAATTTTGTCGCGTGGATACGTGAGCATAGCCTTTGTCATAGGTGCGGGTAATTTCGGCGATTTTGCGTATCTGCGCACTGCTTAGCAGGCCGTAGGGTACTGCGATACGCAACATCGGCGCGAGACGCTGCACATAGAGCCCATTTTGTAAGCGCAGTGGCAGAAACTCTGCTTCGGTAAGTTCACCATTCAAAAACCGTCGGGTTTGGTCGCGAAACTGGCTGACTCTTTCGTCGACAATGGTTTGGTCATACTGGTCGTAAACGTACATTTCTAGTCCTGGTTACCGATGGTCTTTAGGCTTTCGCCACGGCGTTGCAACGCGTCGAGAGGGCGATACCTTAACAGAAAAATGGACTGGGTAAATATGCTGATTATTCATATGGTTAGATCATATGGAAGGCTGGGGCAGACGCCTGTGCAGGCTGCGGATTTGGCGTTTGGGAAAATTCGGTTTACTGATATACTCGCGCTTCGAAAATGTCCCTCATTTAATAGCGAACAGGAGCACAGTATGTCTGACCAGGCAAACGATCAGGATGACGGAGGCGCTGACTCAATCGCCGCCGTTGCGATTATCTCGTTGGTGATTCTCACTCTGTATATCTGGCTCTCAGGTATGCCAAGCTAGCAGGCCACTGCGCGCCACTTGCAAGTACGCGGGACTATTGTCCCGCGCTCTTAAGCACCAGCTGAACTACCCCATACACACTACCTATGAACAGTAGTGTAAACAGGAATCCAGCCGCCACAAACACACCAAACCGCCCTTGTTTGAAGTCGCGCTCGCGATTTTTACTGCTCTGAACTCCTAATCCTGCGGCAAAAACACTGCCAACCACTTGCCAGGGTTTCATTGTGGCGTGTTCGTTGTCAGTGGTCTCGGAAGGTGGGTTGCCTTGGTCTGCCATGTCAGCGTTCCTATTCCATATTCGGCGCAAGCCAGCGTTCCATCGTTTCGATGGATTCGCCTTTGCGCGCAGCGATATCTTCCAATTGGTCGCGTCCAATCTTGCCCACGGCAAAGTAGCGTGACTGCGGATGCGAATAGTAGAAACCGCTGACGGAAGACGCCGGCGACATTGCATAGCTTTCACTCAGTGTGACGCCTGTCGCATTGCTGGCATCGAGTAATTCAAACAGCGTTCTTTTCTCCGTGTGGTCCGGGCAAGCGGGATAGCCCGGTGCTGGCCTAATTCCCTGATAGCGCTCTCTAATCAAATCGGTATTATCTAGCGCTTCATCGGGCGCATAGCCCCACAGCTGAGTGCGCACCAGGCGGTGCAGGTGCTCGGCGAACGCCTCCGCAAGCCGGTCAGCGAGCGCTTTGAGCATGATGCTGTTGTAGTCGTCGTGCTCTGCCTCATACGCTGCAGCTCGTTCTTCTACGCCATGCCCAGTCGTGACGCAGAAACCACCCACGTAATCGCTGACGCCGGAATCCGCTGGTGCTATGTAATCTGCCAGGCTCCAGTTGGCCTCACCGTTGGCTTTCTCGATTTGCTGGCGCATCTGGTGAAGCGTAGCTTTAGGCGTGTCGCGTGATTCGTCTGTGTAAACAGTAATATCATCATCGCCTGTGCGAGCGGCAGGCCAAAAACCTACTACTGCCTGTGCAGTCATCCAGTTTTCATCGACCATGCGCTGGAGCATCGTTTGAGCATCGTTAAACAACTCTCGCGCATGCTGACCCACCTTGTTGTCATCCAGAATCGCCGGGTATTTGCCCGCGAGTTCCCACGTGATGAAGAAGGGCGTCCAGTCTATAGTGTCCACAAGTTCAGACAGGGGGAAGTTGTCAAACACTCGCGTGCCGATGAACGATGGCACAGGAGGCGTATAGTCGCTCCATTCGATGGCGGTTTTGTTGGCGGCTGCGGTAGCATAAGGTAATCGCTTGGCTCTCGGCTTCCGATTAGCCACACGCTCTCGCACAACGGTGTATTCGTCGCGTCGCTCGCTCACAAATCCGGCTTTCGCCTCGCTCATCAAGTGAGTTGCTACTGATACACTGCGCGATGCATCAGGTACGTACACCACCAGGTCGTTCTGGTATTTAGGCTCGATTTTCACCGCAGTATGCGCTTTAGACGTAGTGGCGCCACCGATCATCAGTGGAACCTGAAACTCCATGCGCTGCATTTCGCTGGCAACATGCACCATCTCGTCGAGCGATGGCGTAATTAGGCCACTCAGACCGATAATATCGACGTTTTCTTCACGGGCAACTCTGAGAATTTCATCGCAGTGCACCATCACGCCTAAATCAATCACCTCATAGTTATTGCATTGCAGCACCACGCCGACGATATTCTTACCAATGTCATGCACATCACCCTTAACAGTGGCCATGAGAATTTTGCCATTGGTATTAGCGCCGTCAGTTTTTTCTTCTTCGATATAGGGCTGGAGATAAGCAACCGCCTGCTTCATAACGCGAGCGCTTTTAACCACTTGCGGCAGGAACATCTTACCCTCGCCAAACAGGTCGCCAACCACATTCATGCCGTCCATCAACGGGCCTTCGATAACCTGAATAGGGCGGTCGAAATGTTGACGCGCCTCTTCGGCATCTTCAACAATGTAGGTGTTTACCCCCTTCACCAGTGCGTGCTCTAGCCGCTTGCCGACCGGCTCTTCCCGCCAGGAAAGATCTTCGACGCGCGCACTGCCCGCGCCGGCACTACGATAGCGGTCGGCAACGTCCAGCAGACGCTCTGTGCCGTCTTCTCTGCGATTGAGGATGACATCCTCTACCGCTTCGCGTAAATCAGTCGGCAGTTCATCGTACACAGCGAGCTGGCCGGCGTTGACAATGCCGATATCCATTCCTGCCTTAATTGCGTGATACAGAAACACCGAGTGAATCGCCTCACGCACAGCATCATTGCCGCGGAAGGAGAACGAAACGTTTGAAACGCCGCCTGAGACAAGCGCGCCGGGGAGTTGCTGCTTGATAAAGCGGGTAGCCTCAATAAAGTCCACAGCGTAGTTATTGTGTTCCTCGATTCCTGTAGCAACAGCAAAGATATTCGGGTCAAAAATAATATCGTAGGGATCAAAGCCAACTTTGTTTACCAGCAAGTCGTAACAGCGTCTGCAGATAGCCTCGCGCCTGGCTATCGAATCGGCCTGACCGTCTTCGTCGAAAGCCATCACAACCACAGCGGCGCCATAACGCTGACACAAGCGGGCTTGCTCGAGGAATTCTTCTTCACCCGACTTCAAGCTGATGGAGTTAACAACAGCCTTGCCCTGTATACACTTCAATCCAGCTTCGATGACATCCCATTTCGAGGAATCCACCATGATGGGTACACGAGAGATGTCGGGCTCGGAGGCGATAAGCTGCAGGAAGGTGACCATGGCATGCTCTGCGTCGAGCATTCCTTCATCCATGTTCACGTCGATAATCTGCGCACCATCTTCGACCTGGCGTCTGGCAACATCCAAGGCAGCTTCGTACTCGCCTTCCAGGATTAGGCGTTTGAACCTGGCTGACCCGGTAACGTTACAACGCTCGCCGATATTCACAAACAGGCTGTCGGCGTTGATCTCAAAGGGTTCAAGGCCAGACAAGCGCATAGCTGGCGCGGGCGAGGGGATCTTACGTGGCTCCATATCTGCCACGGCACGGGCAATTTCTTGAATATGCTCTGGTGACGTTCCACAGCAGCCACCGGCGAGGTTGAGGAAACCGCGCTGGGAAAAGCCACGGAAATCCTCATACATATCGTCTGGTGTTTCGTCGTATTCGCCAAAGGCATTGGGTAGCCCCGCGTTTAAGTGCGCGCTGAAATAACAGGTTGCCGCGTTGGACAACTCTTCGAGAAAGGGGCGAATTTCCTTAAAGCGGCGGCCACAATTACTGCCCACGATCAGAGGCTTGGCATGGGCAATGGCATTCCAGAATGCCTGGGGGCTCTGTCCGGACAATACGCGACCGCTAACGTCGGGAAACGTTACTGAAATCATCAGGGGCAGGGTGATGCCGACCTCTTCGAAAACACCCTCAATCGCGAAGATCGCGGCTTTGGCATTAAGTGTGTCGAAGATAGTTTCGATTAACAGCAGGTCAACGCCGCCCTTTAGGAGTGCTCGCGTAGCCTTTGCATAACCTTCCACGAGTTGATCAAAGCTGATATTGCGGGCACCGGGATCATTCACATCCGGAGATATCGAGGCCGTTCGCGGGGTCGGCCCCAGAACGCCCGCAACAAAACGTGGTTTGCCGGGTGTGTCGCCTGAAACGCGGTCGGCGACAGTGCGTGCGATGCGCGCGGCTTCAAGATTGATTTCATCGATGATGTCGCCGAGTCCGTAGTCATCCTGCGCCACAGGGGTAGCGTTGAAACTATTGGTGCAAATAATATCCGCACCGGCCTCTAGATAGGCCAAGTGAATGTCACCGATTACGTCCGGCCGGGTTAGCGACAATAGATCGTTGTTGCCCTTTAGATCTCCAGGGAAGTCGGCAAATCGCTCACCACGGTAATCTGCTTCTTCGAGCCCACGCTGCTGAATCATAGTGCCCATTGCGCCGTCGATTACCAAAATTCGCTTGGCGAGTGCATCGTGCAGTGCGGTTGTTGCTTTGCTTGGGGCGGTCATGACTACTGGCGTCTCTTGGTTAAGCGGATTCAATTGCGTCAAACCTCGGCTTTTCTTGCCACATCACAACGATTGCCGGATGTTAGGCACAAATTGCGGCTCAGTTGACGCGGCATATTCTAACAGATCTGTGTGCTGAATCGTCGGTATTTTGAAACACCACTCGCGTTTTATATCCGGGCTTTGCTAGAATACCTGAGTAATTTACTCGGAATGGATGTAGCTATGATTACGATCACCGAATCAGCCCAGGGTTATCTGGCTGAGTTGCTGTCCAAGCAGGAGGGTGTTCTTGGTGTCAGGGTGTTTATAAATCAGCCCGGCACGCCCAGAGCCGAGACCTGTATTGCGTACTGCCGTGAAGGTGATTTACAGGAAGACGACGAAGAACGTAAATTTGATGCGCTCACTGCGTACTTTGATGCGCGCAGCCTGCCTTTTCTGGAAGATGCGCTCGTTGATTATTCCAAGGATCGTATGGGTGGCCAGCTCACTATTAAAGCGCCAAACGCCAAGATGCCTCGGGTTGACGAAAGCAGTCCGCTTGAAGATCGTATCAATTACGTCCTCTATAACGAGGTAAATCCAGCGCTGGCTGCGCACGGAGGCGAGGTAAGCCTGGTGGAGGTCACTGAAGATTCCTACGCGGTACTTCGATTTGGTGGCGGCTGTCAGGGCTGCAGTGCAGTGGACATGACACTTAAAGACGGAGTAGAAAAAACCCTCATAGAGCAGCTGCCGCAACTGGCTGGCGTGCGCGACATGACCGATCACAGTGATACAAGCAACGCATACTATTAGGTAGCCAGATCGATCTCTAGCTCAAAGTATCGTGGGCTAGGCCAGCCTGGCGGGCAGAACGCTACGCAGCTTTTCTCTCATCGCACGTAGACATGATTCTGTTGTTTCCCAATCGATACACCCATCTGTGATGGAGACGCCATATTCCAGGTCTTCGAGGTTCTCCGAAATTGACTGGTTGCCGGCCTTCAGGTGGCTTTCGATCATCAAGCCAACGATAGATTGATTTCCCTCCAGAATTTGGTTCGCCACGTTCTCGACGACCAGCGGCTGCAGCTCAGGTTTTTTACTGGAGTTGGCATGGCTGCAATCCACCATAATGTTGTTAGGCACACTGGCTTTATCTAGTGCCTGTTCACATAAAGCGATATGTACGGAGTCATAATTAGGCCCAGCGCTGCCGCCTCTCAGTACAATGTGCCCGTAAGGATTGCCTCGGGTTGTAAATAGTGAGACCTGCCCCTGGCCGTTAATTCCCAGGAAGCGATGTGGGTTGGCAACGGAATTCAGCGCGTTGGTTGCGACTGTTAGTCCCCCGTCGGTCCCGTTCTTGAAGCCAACAGGAGAGGACAAACCGCTGGCCATTTCTCTGTGCGTTTGCGACTCAGTGGTACGCGCACCAATAGCACTCCAGCTAATCAGATCCTGCAAATATTGCGGCGATATGGGGTCTAGCGCTTCTGTAGAGGTCGGTAGTCCCAGCTCCAGCACGTCTAGTAGCAGTTGGCGGCCTATGTGCAGGCCATCCTCCAATTTGAAGGAGTCATCCAGGTAGGGGTCGTTTATCAGTCCTTTCCAGCCAACGGTGGTGCGGGGTTTTTCAAAGTAGACGCGCATCACAATATACAGTGTGTCGTCCAGTTCTTCGGCCAGAGATTTCAGTCGATGAGCGTAGTCCATCGCCGCTTTTGTATCGTGGATGGAGCACGGGCCAACGACAACAAAGAGTCGGTGGTCCTTGCGGTCGAGAATGTTGCGAATAACATTGCGACTCTGTGTAACGGTGCTCAACGCATCGTCACTCAAGGGTAATTCCTGCTTCAATCGCTCAGGTGTAACCAATATGTCCTGTGCGGCTACATTGACGTTGTGTACTTCGTTACTGCTCATGTTCGTTACCCGGTATAACTGATAAAGTGAGGCTGGTTGGTTTCGCGCCTGAAAGTAGTCCCTTTAGCGGCGCGACAGTGTATAGCAGCATTCCCGGATTGTGTAGCGCGCCCGTTGTTAGCGGCGAGGTAAAAAGGATCGTTCCTTCAGTGACTTCCAGTTTTTACGATATAGAACCATTAACGCCATACCTGATTGCGGGTGACTTTGTTTTTACCCCCAACTTTCGCCTTGCCAGACAGGTGAAAGCGGAGTGGGATCGCTCAAAGATTACCGCACAGCAACATCATTGGCCGTCAGCTGCCGTGTCGCCACTCGAGCAATGGCTGCTGGAACAATGGCGTGCTGCACGCGCTATAGGTAAGGTCGAAAGGCTGGCTCTGTTAGATGATCATTCGGCCAGGGAAATCTGGTTGCAGGTGATTGGACAAGACCAGAACCAGTACAGCGACTATTCGTTGTTACAAGGCGGCGCTGCCTCCGAGCAGGCTATGCTCGCTTACAGCCAGCTTTATCGTTGGCAGGTGCCAGTGGGCTCGGCGGGCGTTTCGGCGCAGTTTAGTCAGGATCAGGATTGCGCTACATACCTGAGGTGGCATCTGGCGTTTGAGAAACGCGTAAGTGAATTGGGCATGATCCATCCTATGGCGGCATTGTCGCAGTTGCGCGATAGCGTTGAAACACCGGTTATCGAAAGAGCAGCCCTGCTGGATTTTGATGAGCTGCCATCACTGTTTCTGGCCTGCATCAGCAAGCTAAGCGGCTCAGTCGAGCGACTGGATTCCGGCAGAAATCACGCGTTGATAGGGGTTGCGCCGTGCGTGGATCGTAAAGCCGAACTCGCTGCCGCCGCGCACTGGGCTGCACATGCGTATCGAGACAATCCTGAGCAAACCGTGGGCATTGTGCTGACCGATATGGACAATGATCGCGGCAGCTTTGAAATCCACTTGCGTCGCGCGTTTGATTGCCTTGGCGATAACTACAATGCGCTACCAGTGAATTTCTCTACAGGTATCAGCCTCGACCACGCACCGGTAGTGCGAGATGCATTGCTGATGCTAGGTGCTACTGCGCCGTCTATAAATCTGCCGGATGTAGTGAATATTCTGCAATCTCGCTTCAATCGATGTCTCGATGGCCGCTCCGATTTGGCTATTCGCCTGATTAGCGATCTATACAGTGATGGGCAGGCCAAGATCAGTACGGCGATACTGCGCCGGCGGGCAAAGGAAGTCGCTCTCGGTGAGCGTAAAGGCCTGACGCTAGGCTCAGTGCTGTATGACCTCATGGCTATGCGCCTCGAGCGCAAAAAGCAGTTACCTTCGGCCTGGGTGGAATCTTGGATGAGCGTTCTGGATGCTTGGGGATGGCCGGGCGCAGGTAATCTTGATTCGCTGGAATATCAGCAGGTAGAGCGCTGGTATGCAACCCTTGAGGAGTTTGCTGGCCTGGACGCGGTTCTAGGTACGCTCGGATTGGTGCCGGCTCTCGCAGCGCTACAGCGCACAACACGAGCACGGGTGTCGCAGCCACAGACAGCCGACTCCAATGTGCAGGTTCTAGGCACATTAGAGGCAGCAGGCTTACATTTTGACAAGCTCTGGGTAACCGGTTTGCAAGCCAGCAGATGGCCACCGGCGCCTCGCCCGAGCCCCTTTGTGCCTTTTCATATCCAGCATGATGCAGGCTTTCCTCATGCCAGCGCAGAAAGTGAATGGCAATATCGACATGCACTGGTCATGCGCTTTCGGCGCTCGGCGCAAGAAGTCGTGTGCAGTTATCGAGAGCAGGTAGACGCTGCAATCGATCACCCCAGTCCACTCATAGCCAATCTTCCTCTTATCGAGCCAAAGCCAGGTGGCACTAGGGTTGAGCAGTGGATTTTGCAGCGCGACGAGTACAGCGTGGAGGAGATTCTAGATGAGCAAGCGCCAGCGTTGCTGCCGGAGCGGTTGGAGGGTATACGCGGTGGCAGTGGCATACTGGAAGATCAATCTAACTGCGGCTTTCGGGCATTCGCGCGCAGACGACTACATCTGGAGCCACTGGGCGAGTACCGTCATGCGCTGTCGGCGGCAGAGCGAGGTAGTCTCATGCACGCCGCGCTCCAAGCATTGTGGGGCAGGCTGGAAACCAGTGCAGCCTTGGCAACGATTGATGACAACCGCGAAACCGGGCTCGCGGCACAGGTAGCCCTCGAGGGTTTGCGCAGTAGTATTCGTGAACGTGTAGGCATGGCCTGTCTGGAGCTGGAGCAGCAGCGTCTACAATCACTGCTGTGCGAATGGCTGGCGACAGAGCGTGCACGTCCGCCATTTACCGTAGTGGCCCGCGAGGAACTGCTGCAAACTAATTTGCAGGGATTGCCGCTAACGATGCGGATGGACCGTCGAGATGCTTTGGAGGAGGGCGGAGAGCTAGTTATCGATTACAAGTCCTCTGCGAACAGTCTCGGGCAATGGTTGGGTGATCGTCCCGCAAAACCGCAGCTGCCGTTGTACCTGATCGCAGCGCAGGACCAATCCTCATCGATTGCGTTTGCAGAAGTAAAAGCCGGCAAATGTCGCTGGCTAGGCCTGGGCAGCGCAGAGGGCATTCCCGGGGTTTCGCACGATGTGCCGAAAGCCACCAAGCGCTACGCCTCATTCGACAACTGGGACGCGCTATTGGCCCATTGGAACAATACTCTGCAGGGCTTGGTCACCGCATTTATTCGCGGAGATGCAGCGGTTGATCCACTGCCCAAAGCGTGTGACTTTTGCGGACTGAGGCCGGTATGCCGTATTGGTTTAGCTGAAGGCGTCGACAACGTTGAGCAGAGTGCCCTTGCACTTTCGGATTCGCTGCCATGACGATAGCTGACAGCGGACAGCGCGAGCGGGCACTCGACTGGGCTCACAGTTTTTGCGTAACAGCACCAGCTGGCTCAGGCAAGACGGAACTGCTAATACAGCGTTTTCTCGGATTGTTGTCGAGGGTTGATAGGCCTGAGCAGGTTCTAGCGATCACGTTCACCCGTAAAGCGGCCGCCGAGATGCGGGACCGTGTTCTGCAGGCGTTGCACAATGCCCTTGCGGATATGCCGATCGATGGGGAGCATGAACGCACGACGCGAGCGCTTGCCAAGGCGACCCTGGCACACGCGCAAGGCAAGGGCTGGCAGCTGGTGCGCGACGTTTCCTCGCTCAATATTCGCACTATCGACGGATTCTGTGCGGGTTTGACACGGCAAATGCCGGTGCTCAGCGGTTTTGGCGGGTCAGTGCATACCGTCGACGATGCCTCGGAGCTATATGGCAAGGCAGTGGATGAGCTTTTTTCTCTCGTCGGAACAGCGCATCCCGTAGCCGAAGATCTGGCTGAGTTGCTATTACGATTTGATAATAACTGGGACCGCTTACGCGCTTTACTCGCAAGTATGCTAGCGCGCCGAGATCAGTGGCGCGATTACATTGGTGTTCACCACACGCCCGAAGAGTCAGAGTCTCGCTTGCTCGCCAATGTAACAGGTGTGATCGAAGAGCAGTTGGAGTCTCTGCACGCGACTCTTCGTCCGTACGCCAGCGAGCTCGGGGCATCGCTGCGCTATTCGCAAAAGAATTTGCATGACATTGACGCTATCGAGCTACCAGCACCTAAAGCACAGGCATTGGCGCAGTGGCGAGACTTGATCAACTTGCTGATAACCGGCACCAACGGCTGGCGCAAACAGGTAACGGTCAAAGTAGGTTTTCCTGCGGGCAAAGGGCAGAAGCAAGATGCCAAAGACCGTCATATGGACCTTATCACTGCAATGTCCGGCACCGATGTATCGATGCTTGAACAACTGATCGCAGTTCGACAGCTGCCTGACATAGACGATAGCACAGCCAGCTGGCAACTGGTGCTCAAGCTTTCGCACGTGCTGCCGACGCTGGCAGCCTGTCTGATATTGGTGTTCAAAGAAGAGGGTAGCGTCGACCACGCGCAGGTGGCGATGTCAGCCCTGGACGCATTGGGCGATGAAGACATGCCGACTGATCTCGCGCTTCGTCTGGACTATCGTTACGAACATATTCTGGTAGATGAGTTTCAGGATACGGCCATCAATCAATACAGCCTGATTGATAAGCTCACGAGAGGCTGGGGCGAGCACAATGCGCTCAACCCTCAGTTTCCCAGAACGCTGTTTATCGTTGGTGATGGAATGCAGTCAATTTATGGCTTCAGAGACGCCAATGTGGGTTTATTTCTCGAAGCGCGAGAGCACGGGTTTAACGGTGTGGTGCCGCAGACTCTCGAGCTGCAATGTAATTTCCGCTCAGATCATGGGGTTGTAAGCTGGGTCAACGAAACCTTTACACGAGCGTTTCCCGCTACGAGCGATGCCAGTAAAGGGCAAGTAAGTTATTCGCCTGCGGTGGCCGTGCGCGATGCGAAGCTCGGCCCAGCAGTGGAATGCCACGGGTTTTATGGTCACGCCGCACGCGAGGACGAGGCGGAATGTCTACTGCGTCAGATTCGACAAGGACTGGATAATACTGCGGTAAAATCTATTGCTGTATTGGGTCGAAGTCGCAGTCACCTGGCTCCCCTGATTAACCTGCTGCAGGCGCAGCGCGTAACGTTTGCCACGCAGGATATGACACCACTGGCTGGCTCTGCAGCAATCGTAGACTTAATGAGCCTTTGCTGTGTGTTGGCAAATCCCGCAGATCGCGTGGCAATGTTTGGTGTGCTCAGAGCACCCTGGTGTGGCATGACGTTGGCGGATCTCGATGCACTTGGGCAGATCGGCGACGACCCGCGCTACGTCGGTATTAATGACCTCCTAAGCGCAGCCTGGCAACCTGAGACAGAAGAGTTGCTCTCCGTTGATGGGCTATGCCGGCTTCGCCACCTTGCTACAGCACTGTTGGGGGCGCAGCGCCATCAGGATCGCTTGGCATTGAGAGTGTGGATAGAGCAGTGCTGGGTGCAACTGGGAGGGCCAGGAACATTAGAGGATGCGCGTCAGTTCGAGGACGCCGAGCGGTTCTTCGAATTACTTGAGGAGGCCGATCGAGAAGGCTTGGGGCTCGATCAGCAGTGGCTTTCAAAGCGCTTGGAGAAGTTGTACGCCGCCGGTGGCAGCCCGGACGAGAAATTGCAGATCATGACATTGCACCGAGCCAAGGGCCTGGAGTTTGACTGGGTACTGATCCCCGGCCTGGGTCGCATGACCCGTTCGCAGGATCGAGACGTGCTTTTGTGGGACGACTATACCGACAGAGAAGGTCATCGCTCGTTCCTGTTGGCCGCAGACGATGGCAGTG
Source organism: Halioglobus sp. (assembly GCA_039990395.1). GTDB lineage: Bacteria > Pseudomonadota > Gammaproteobacteria > Pseudomonadales > Halieaceae > CALINF01. The sequence goes on along the minus strand of JBDXFZ010000146.1, from coordinate 1,047,839 downwards.
ACGCAAAGCTTCCCACTCTTTACAACTTTCTCGCTCGGCAGCGAAAACGCAAGTCGCAACTCGAGGGCACTCGGCTGTTATACGTAGGCGCTACGCGTGCGGTAAGTCGGCTCTTGCTAACCAGCGAGCTTAAATCTGACGAGGTAGACGGTGAAGTGACACCCAGTATGGACCCGCCGGCGGATACCTCGTTACTCGCTTCAATCTGGCCTTCGTTCTCGTCGCAGATACAGCTCCATGAGCCTTCTGACGGCACTCCTTCAGACGCGGACAGGGTACAAGCTAAGATGCGTCGGTTAGTAGGCGTAGCTGCTGCCCCGAGTAGTGATGTGGCGCTACCAGAGAGTCAGGCGGGCGGTAACGTGCCCCAGCGGGCATCGAATCGCCTAGAGCGACACGTTGGTACCGTCGTACACCTTGCGCTTGAACAACTCGCGCAGTTGCCGGCGCAACTGGATGATGACCCCGCTTCAGTTCAGGACGCCTCGTCGTTGGAAGTAGGCGCTTGGCGGCCGGTGTGGCGCGCTCAACTCCTGGAGTTGGGACTCGCTGGAAGTTTCCTGGAGCAAGCCTGCGAACGCGTAGAAATGTCTTTAACTGCTGTTCTGAACGATGCCACCGGGCGCTGGATACTCGATTCACAACATAGTGACGCAGCGTGTGAGCTCGCGTTGACGACCAGAGCTGAAGACGGCAAAGGTATTGACCTGATTGTGGATCGCACCTTTGTAGACCAAGCGAGCAATACTCGGTGGGTTGTCGATTACAAGACAAGCCAGCCTGCGCAGGGCGAGACGATGGAGGATTTTCTATCAAGGGAAGGCGCGCTCTATGCACCGCAGATTGAGCGTTACGCGTTAGCCCTGCACGAGAGCGAAGGCCCCAGTCTGCGCTGCGCACTGTATTTTACGGCAATTCTCTATTTGCATGAGCTTACTATCGATGTTGAAACCACTTAACGAATCCGGCCGCGTGGTTGTACTGACTGGTGCGGGTATTTCGGCCGAGTCTGGATTGGCTACGTTTAGAGATTCAGATGGTTTGTGGGAAAAGCACGATCCAATGGAGATTGCGACGCCTGAAGCATTCGCACGCGACCCGGAGCTGGTTTATGGATTCTACAACGCGCGTCGTAAGCAATTACTGCAAGCGCAACCTAACGCGGCTCATGCAGCGCTCGCCGAATTAGAGGCAACGTTAACGGACAGGCTCTTTCTGGTAACCCAGAACGTAGATGACCTACACGAGCGAGGTGGCTCCTCAAACGTTTGTCATATGCATGGAGAGCTTGGGAGTATGTTATGTATGCGCTGTGATAATCGTTTACCCGCGATCGATGCATTTGATGCCACTACTCATTGCCCGCTGTGCGGGGAGGGTGGCGGATTGCGCCCGGACATTGTTTGGTTTGGGGAAATGCCCTATCACATGGAAGCGATAGCCACGAAAATTCAGATGTGCGACCTGTTTGTTGCTATAGGTACGTCGGGTTCCGTCTACCCGGCGGCGGGCTTTGTACGCGAGGCAAGGCTAGCCGGTGCTCACTGCGTGGAAGTTAATCTACAAAGTAGCGATGTAGCGGGGCATTTTCATGAACACTTAACTGGCCTTGCTACAGACCAGGTCAGGCGCCTGGTCGATGAACTGCTGTCCGGGAGCCTCTAGCGTTCGATCGACTATCAGGAGTGCGTATCAGTATCATTCTGGCGCAGCTCATCTAGATACAATTTAAATTACATTAAGCCCATAACATGCTGATATTAATAAATAAACTCTACTTATAGATCCAGAACCACCACACGATCATACCAATAAGAACACAGCCTGCGAGATTCACATACAGCATAATCAGGCCTCTTGCCCATAATCCTTGGGGGTAAACAGACGCAGCCTGTTCGCGTTTGTGACAACGGTAACAGAGGAAAAGGCCATAGCAGCGCCTGCGATCACAGGGCTCAGTAGCACACCGATGAATGGGTAGAGAATTCCGGCTGCGACGGGAATGCCAGCGACGTTATAGATAAATGCGCCAAGCAAGTTTTGCTTTATATTTCGTAGCGTGGCTTTGCTTACCGCGATAGCGTCCGCCAATCCGTGTAACGAGTCACGCATGAGCGTGATATCCGCGCTCTCGATGGCCACGTCCGTGCCAGCGCCCATCGCAAAGCCCACGTTGGCTAGCGCCAGGGCAGGCGCATCATTAATGCCATCGCCCACCATGCCAACAATCTCACCCTGCGCCTGTAATGCCGCAACCTGCTCGGCCTTACCTTCGGGTGATAACTCAGCAATATAGGTGTTTACCCCAACACTGGCCGCCACTGCGGCCGCTGTAGCGTCGTTGTCGCCGGTGAACATAACGACCTGGGTGCCCGCTTGCTGGAGTCTTCTAATTGCCTCGGCAGAGTCATGTCGCACTGGATCGGCCACGGCAATAATTGCCGCGATGGCACCATCAACGGCAACGAGTAAAGGCGTTTTTGCCTGCTCTGCCAGCGCTGCAACTGCTTCGAGATGGGCTCCGCAGTCGATAGACTTGTCCTGCATGAGCTTCAGGTTACCCACTAACACCTGCCTGCGATTCACGGTGCCTTCAATGCCCAGTCCAGGCAGTGAAAGAAAGTGCTCGGCGGGCTCGTGGGTAAGGCCGCGCTCGAGTGCTGCGTTCAGAACAGACTGTGCCAGCGGATGTTCAGAGCGACTCTCAAGCGTGCTTGCGAGGCTCAATACCTCGTTTTCCGCTACATCTGATGTCAGCACGATGTCGGTTACCTGCGGTGAGCCCTTGGTAATCGTGCCGGTCTTATCGAGAACCATGGTAGTAACCGTGGAGGCCGCCTGTAACGCCTCTGCGTTGCGAATGAGCACACCTGATTCGGCAGCTCGCCCTACACCCACCATGACAGACATTGGTGTTGCGAGACCCAGTGCGCAGGGGCACGCGATAATCAGAACGGTTGTTGCGCTCACCATAGCGAAGGCAAGCGCCGGTTCTGGCCCAAAGTTCAGCCAGGCCAGGGCGCTTAATACTGCAATAATCATAACTGCTGGTACGAAATAGCTCGCGATAGTATCGGCCAACCGCCCGATGGGAGGCTTGGAATCTTGCGCTCTTTTAACCATGAGAATAATGTGAGCGAGTGTTGTGTCTTCACCCACACGGGTTGCTTGCAGCGCGACAGACCCCGTTTTGTTGATGGAGCCAGCCACTAGCGGGTCGCCGGTAGTTTTTTCTACCGGCATTGGCTCGCCAGTTAGCATGGATTCATCGACGGATGTCTTACCCTCCACAACATCGCCGTCTACCGGGATTTTTTCTCCGGGTCGTATGCGCAGTAGGTCGCCTGAAACAACGTCTTCAATCGGAATATCCAATTCTTCGCCGTCTCGGATAATCCTGGCCGTTGCGGGTTGCAGTCCGACAAGCCTTTTGATGGCATCTGATGTACGCCCACGCGCCCTGACCTCTAACGCAAGTCCCAGGTTTACGAGACCCAGAATCATGGCAGATGCTTCGAAGTAGACGTGCCGAGCCTGCGAGGGAAGGTACTCGGGAAACATGACAACAATCATGGAGTATAGCCACGCTGTGCCTGTTCCTAGCGCTATCAGTGTATCCATGTTGGCAGAATGATTAATCAGGGACCGCCATGCTCCGGTATAAAAATGGCGACCGCAGTAGCACATCACTGCCAGCGTTAATATGCCGACGACTAGCCAAGCGATGCGGTGAACGTCCGTATCCACTGTCATAGAGCCGCCGAGCAAACCCCACAGCATGAGGGGGACTCCCAGTCCCAGGGCAACAGCCATTGAACGCAACAATTGCCGATAGCGTATCGCGTCTGCCTGTTCGCGCTCCTCGATGGTGGCTTCGTCAGACATACCAGTCTGGATTGTTGCTCCGTAACCTGCCTTCTGTATTGCAGTAACTAAATCCTCGGGTAGGGCGGCCCCGGTGACGAACACTGTGCGTTGCGCAAAGTTCATCGTGGCACTGCCCACGCCCGGCACATCGCTAAGAGCCTGCTCTATCGTGGCTACGCAGCTGGCACAACCGGCTCCATCAATGATGAGCGTCATGTATGGCATTGAAGACTGAGCTTCCTGTCGCCGGTTAGGCGATGAGTCAGATAGTACTGTGCGTGAGTTCACCATAAGCCTTAGTGTACACCCGCTCCAAGCTTAGCGTTACGCTATCCATCACCAGCAAGCGTTCGCTGAAGGCGATCGATCCGTATTGATGCAGGGCTCTATCGCTGACTCACGGGCAAATAAGATGACTGGGTAGTAGTTGGCCTATGGTTATTTGGGGGGGCGGGGAGATTCGCGCTAAGTGCGGGCAAAAAAAAGGGCAGACGATGTCTGCCCTGATTTGTGTGTGAGGCGACTATTTTGCAATAGGCTCCAGTGTCACAGCCAGCGCTTCGGTATAAACCATAACGACCGTCTGACCCAGCGTTACGCCTTCCATTTTCTCAGGCTCTACATCGCCAATCAGGTGCAGCTTGCCACGAGGATCCATGATGGTCACGGTGCCCAGTACACGGTTCAAGCCTTCAATAGTGCAGACTGCTCGAATCATACGCGCACCACCAATAGCGGGTTGCTCGTCGCCTTCGGATTTGGCTGCGTCGGCAATCACTACCCAAGGCTCAGCTAGTTCTTCGGCTGTAGGCTCACGCAGTTCACTTTCAAGCGACGTGAAGTAAGTTGCTTTAATGGTCTCGCCGACCTTAACGTCTTCCAGCTTTACCACTTGCTCTGTCGCAGTCATGGTTACGGGCTGGCCGCCAGGGCCTTCAACTGTAACCTGGCGGGTTTCAAGATCGATCGCCGTAATAACCGCTTCGATGGTCAGTGACATGGCGCGAACGTTAGCTTCCGGCTCGGCTGACTCAGCGTGATGCTCGGCCAGAGCGACTACGGAAAACAAGACAGTGCTCATGCCGATCAAAGCATTGCGCGCCGCCTTCAAAATAGGGGAGGTTGATCTCATGTTGATAGAGTCCTTTTGGTTAGTAGCACTCCGATGAGGAGCATTTTTGAGCGTGGTCAAGATACAGGTACACGACAGCCAAATCAACCGGCGATCGCGCGCCACACAACGAAGCGGTTGTCTTCAACCAAGCGCTCCACCTGGGTGAAGTGTCGCCGTAGTAGAGGCGCATACTTAAGGTGACGATTGGCCACCAACAGGAGACTTCCATCGGGTTTTAGCACTTTGGCGCATTGTCGTAACAAGCGCTGACCGGCAAACTCATCGACCACATGGTGCAGATGAAAAGGCGGATTACACAGAATGAGGTCGGGCCTGACGGTTAAACCCAGCAGACCGTCGCCATGATAGTACTTTATGTTCAAAGAGCCGCTGGCAGGTAGGTGTTGGACGTTACGTCGCGCCGATTCGATGGCCATGGCGGACTCGTCACAAAAAGTCAGCGAACCTGTAATGCCGTTGGCGATAGCAGCTAGACCCAGCACACCGTTGCCGCAGGCAAGATCGATTACCTCTTCGGCAGGCTTTATCTGAGCCAGTGTGCTTAGCAGCAGTTGACTCCCGCCATCCAGACGGTCAGCACTAAACACGTTGGGCAGTGATTGCAATGTGAGTGGTGGAGCTTTGACATCGTACTGGCGCGATAGGAGGGCAGCTGGCGTTGATGGCTGGTCCTTCGCAACAATCGCAGTAAACCGGCGTGCCTTGCGTGCACCCCGGTGGCGTGTGGTTGGGCCAAGGTATCGCTCGATTATATCGCCCGTGCGAGGCGATAGATGCTTGTCCATGCCCGCGATCTCCACCACGGCGCCGGGTGCAAGGCGAGACGACAAGGTTGCCAGTTGGTGCTCAAAGTAGGGTAGTAGTTTAGGCACCCGCATCAACACCACATTCGCCGATGGTGGGCTATCGATACTCCACACGAGCGACGGATCTTTTTGGTTGCAGCTGTTTGCGTTGTTGATGATAGCGAGGTGGCTGAGCGCGGAGTCGGTCCATAGTGTCGGTTTATAGTGCCCCGCACTGAGGGGAATGCTCAACGCGCCGTGTTCGTCATTTACTACCAGTACATCATCAGCGGGACTGACCCGTTTAGTCTCTGCAAGTGATTCAAGAAGAAGAGCGTCAGCACTGCAATAGGCTTGCAGTGTCTCGCGCGGTTGACTTGGGTAGCGTTTGAGCCTGAAAGCGCCAAATGGCGTGCAAAATAAGCTCAAGGCGAATGCTGGACTCAGCCGCCGCTGACGTAAAGGGTGAGACGCTGCCCGGGCTGTAGATAGGAGCGCGGGTTGAGAGAGTTCCAACTGATGATGTCATCAATAGTCACATCAAACTTGCCGGCGATACCGTAAAGAGAATCCCCACTGCGCACACGGTAGCCTTTTTTCACCCGGTTCTGGGTGCTTTGAGCAAGCGCCAGACTTTCAGCCCAGGATGAGCCATCGGGGATCATCATCGTATCGCCGGCCCGAATGAGGTTGCCGCGCACATTGTTGACCTCTCGTAGCAGGCCGACTTCGGTGTCGAATCGGCGAGCAATACTGATCAGGCTATCCCCGCGGCGGATGCGGTAGTGTTGCCAGCTCACGCGGTCTTCGGGGCCGAGGCTGGCCACGCCTAACTCGAAGCGCTCGCCTAGTCCCACGGGCACCAGTAGTTCCTGTGGTTGATCGGGTGATGTGGCCCAGCGCAGCTGACCCGGGTTGTATCGACGAAAGTCTTTCAGTTCCATGCCTGCTAGCTCGGCGGCGCGCAGCAATTCAATCTGCCCGCCCGTGCCAACCACCTCAAATGCAGGAGCATTCGCTACGTCAGGAATGGTTACATCAAATGCTTCGGGATACGCAATAATTGCTGTCAGGGCGATAAGCTTGGGTATATATTTCGTGGTTTCACGGGGTAATTCCAGCGCCCAGTAGTTAGTGGGTTTACCGTTTTTCTCTGCTTTGGCTATCGCTCGAGCAACGCGTCCCTTGCCGCCATTGTAGGCCGCCAGCGCCAGCATCCAATCGCCATCAAACTGCTTATGGAGTCTCTCCAGGTAATCAAGCGCAAATCCCGTTGACTCACGTACATCAAGGCGACCGTCATACCACCAATTGCGCGCGACACCGTAGTGCTTTGCCGTTGCTGGCATAACCTGCCACATGCCTGCGGCGTTCTGAGACGAGTAGGCGAACGGATTCAGGGTGCTTTCTACCAGGGGCAGCAGCGCAATTTCCATTGGCATGCCGCGCTTCTCAACTTCTTCGACGATGTAGTAAAGGTATAAAGTGGCTCGCTCGGATACGACCGGAAGGTAGGTAGGCTGGCGCAGGAAAGCATCTCGGCTAGCGCCGATCTGCGCGTTGTGGATTGTTTGCCAGGTCAAACCGCGGCGTATGCGCTCCCACAGGTCTTTCGCCGGGGGGAGTGGCTTAGATTGCGTGACTTGCTGCGGCGCTTTTGCTTGCGCGATGGCGTTGTCCAGTGACTTATCCGCTGCCGCTGACTCTGCAGACTGTGTTGCCACCGTGGGCGGGGCTGTCTGGCAGCCCGCCACAAATATAATGCTAGATATAACTAGCAGTAAGCCCCGTAACGTCATGTATTTTATTATCTTTTCTTTTTTTTTAGAGTGTCTTAGAGTGCTGGAAGGTTTAGAAATTGTCTTTCCAGCCGCGTACTGTAGCGAAAACACCTTCGGCTGTCTCCTCCTCAAGCCTCCCTTGTTGCCGCAGTGCCTCGCGCAATTGTTCGGAGTGTGCGCGCAGGAAGGGGTTGGTGGCTTGCTCCAGCGCGATAGTGCTGGGTACCGTTGGCCGATTCTGCTGCCGGGTTTGCTTGGCGAGTGTGACACGACTGGCCAAATCGGGGTTGTCTGGCTCAACCGCCTGCGCAAAGGCCAGGTTTGCCAATGTGTACTCGTGCGCACAGTAAACTTCTGTGCTGCCGGGTAACTGCGCCAAAGACTCGAGTGAGGCCAGCATCATGGGGAACGTTCCCTCGAATACCCGGCCGCATCCGCCTGCAAACAACGTATCGCCGCAAAACAGCAATGGGGGGTTGGTTTCCGCGCCGTCAACGCCTCCCGCACTGAAATAGGCTATATGATCGAGCGTATGCCCTGGAACTTCCAAAATGTCGAACTCACGGCCCAGAACAGTTATCGACTCCCCCGCACTCACTACGTTATCAATGCCCGAGATAGCGGGATTGTGGGGGCCGTAAACAGTGCATTGATGGTGCTCTTTGAGTGCATTGAGGCCACCCACATGATCGAAGTGATGGTGAGTGATTAATATGCCGGCTAGTGTTAGCCCCAGTTCCTGCAGTCGCTCTTCAACAGGCGCTGCGTCACCTGGATCCACGACGAAGGCTTCTCGCGAGTCCGGATCCTGGAGTAGCCAGATATAATTATCGGTGAACGCGGGAACCGGTTGTATCGTCAGCATGGTGAAATCCTTTCAAAGCGGTAAAAATGCAGTAACATGACCGACACTGATCTTAAGCAGCGCAGCATGACCAACAAGTTTAGCGACATTTCCAGTGAACTGGAATCATGGTACCTCGGAGACAATGGTCAATACCTGCTAGAGGACCTCAGTTTAGAGCTCTCTCGGGTGCTCGATGTCTCGTTTGGGTATCATCTACTGCAAACCGGCCCTGTTACGGGCGAAACACTGCTGGCTCCCAGCAAGATACATCATCATATTGTCAGCCGATGCGAGGCCATGGAGAGCGTCGACCTGGTGGCACTCGATGAGGAGCTGCCGCTGGAGAGCGATAGTGTCGATCTGGTGGTTGCATTGCACAGCCTGGAGTTCTGCAGCAATCCCCATCAAGCGTTGCGCGAGTTACAGCGCGTATTAATGCCCCAGGGGCACCTGATCATCATTGGATTTAATCCTTATAGCCTCAAGGGGCTGCGCAGCAGACTGTCGGCTATAAACAAAACTTCGGTTTGGCGAGCGCAACACTTGCTGAGCGCGCATCGCGTGAGTGATTGGCTGCATTTGTTGGGCTGTGAAGTAGAACGTAGCTACTCATTTTACAGCCTGCCGCCGGTTGGCTCAGGCCGATTGCGATCTGTGGTGACATGGGCCGACCAGTGGCTACAAAATTACGGCTCACCCTGTGGCGGGATTTACATGACACACGCGATCAAACAAGTCGGCGGCCTCAACAACAGGGTAAAGCGCTTGCGACGGAGTGAGCGCCTTATGGGGCTGGCTGTATCCAAGCCGGTTGCCGCGCCAACACCTGCACAACCGACCTCGCGAGACGGAGACGCCGCAGCTTGAAACGAATCGAAATATTCACCGATGGTGCCTGCCGTGGCAACCCAGGTCCCGGAGGGTGGGGCGCCTTACTGCGTTATAACGGCGTAGAGCGAGAGCTCTATGGCGGCGAACCCGACACCACCAACAATCGCATGGAGCTTAGAGCGGCGATTGAATCGCTGAAGGCGCTCAAGGAATCCTGTGAAGTGGTGCTTACAACCGATTCGGTTTATGTGAAACAAGGAATCACGCAGTGGCTGGAAAACTGGAAGGCCAAAAACTGGAAGACCTCGGCGAGAAAGCCGGTCAAGAACGAAGATTTGTGGCGCGAACTGGATATACAGAACCAGCGCCATAATGTGGAATGGGCGTGGGTTAAAGGCCACAGTGGTCACCGGGAAAATGAGATGGCCGATCAACTGGCCAATCGCGGCATCGATGAAAAGGCGTGGTAGTCGCGCAGAAACCGTAGCAATCGACACAGTACACCGAGCAGGGAGACAGCGTGCGCCAAATAGTACTCGACACTGAAACTACAGGCCTGGAAGTCAGTCAGGGCCATCGTATTATTGAGATTGGCTGTGTAGAACTCGTCAATCGACGATTGACGGGCAATCATTTTCATCAATATATCGACCCGAAGCGCGAGATTGATCAGGGCGCAATCGAGGTTCATGGGATCACGAATGCGTTTTTGGCAGACAAGCCGACGTTTGATCGAGTCGCGGATGATTTTTTGCGCTTCGTAGAAGGCGCAGAGCTGATCATTCACAATGCTCCATTCGATATTGGCTTTCTTGATAATGAGATTCAACAGCTAGATCGTGGTCACGCGCCGTTGCGCGATGTTTGCAGTGTCATCGATACGTTGGTGATGGCACGAAACAAGCACCCAGGACAGCGCAACAATCTTGATGCCCTGTGTCAGAGATACTTTGTAGATAACTCCCAGCGCGACTTGCATGGCGCCTTACTGGACGCCGAGATTCTGGCCGATGTCTATCTGATAATGACCGGCGGACAGACGATGCTGCACTTATCGGAGGACGATGCCGGAGGTGACAGCAACGGTAGCAGTGCCGGTAATACGACACTCAAGCGGCTCGATCATGCCCGCAAGCCACTGCCCGTGATACGGGCAAGCGACGACGAACTGGTGCAGCATGAAGCTCAACTAGAGGCCATTGCCCAGCAGAGCGGGGGTCGCGTGCTCTGGCGTGATTTAGTCAACAAGTAACGCACACGCACTTTGCGTGCATGTGCGATTGTCGCCTACTTCTAGATAAACAGCATCACGCACGCCAGTCCTACGCTGCCCAGCACGATCGTATACGGTAATGCCATAATCACCATCCGCCCATACGACAGCCTGATGAGAGGCGCAAGTGCGGAGGTTAGCAGGAACAAGAAGGCGGCTTGACCATTTGGAGTCGCCACCGAGGGTAGGTTTGTGCCAGTGTTGATCGCGACTGCCAGCTGATCAAATTCAGCTCGGGTGATCGTCCCGGCATCCAATGCATCTTTGACTTCATTAATATAAACCGTTGCCACAAACACATTGTCGCTGATCATTGACAGCACGCCGTTGGCTATAAAGAACATGCCTGGGCGCACGTCAGCTTCCATCGCTAACACGGCGTCGATTACGGGAGTGAACAAGTGTTGGTCATGGATTACGGCGACAATAGCGAAGAACACCACCAAGAGTGCCGTAAAGGGCAGGGCTTCCTCGAAGGCGTGGCCGATTTGATGCTCTTCCACGACACCGTTAAACGCGGTGAGCAGTACGATCACCATCAGACCAATAAGGCCTACTGCGGCCAAATGCATAGCCAGAGCGACAACCAGAATAAGGGCTACGAGTGCTTGCACTAACAGCCTCACGTTGGTGCGCTTGTTGCGCCGTAGATTCTCTTTTGCCTCGAAATCCTCCAGTACCGTGCGCACTGTTGTGGGCAGCTTCGCGCCATAGCCAAAAATTCCGCTTAGCTCCAGGGCCACACAAGTTATAAGTCCCGCTACCAGGACTGGCATCGTCACCGGCGCCATAACCATCACGAATTTTATGAAATCCCAATCAGCTACCGTGGCGATTAAGAGGTTTTGAGGCTCGCCAACAAGGGTACAAACCCCGCCCAGAGCCGTACCTACGGCCCCGTGCATCAGTAGACTGCGCAAAAAGGCGCGAAATGCCTCGAGGTCCTCTCGATGCTGTTCGTGCACATTGGTGTCGTTTGAGTGGTCATGATCGTCGTGTGCCAACTTATTGCCCGAGGCCACCTTGTGATACACCGAATAAAATCCAACTCCCACGCTGATCAATACTGCGGTTACCGTTAGCGCATCCAGGAACGCCGATAAAAATGCCGCGACAAACGAAAACAGCAGCGACAAGGCGACTTTGGACTTCACCTTCAAAAGAATTTTTGTGAATACGTAGAGCAGCAACTCTTTCATGAAATAGATGCCTGCTACCATGAACATCAGTAGCAAAATCACTTCGAAGTTGGCAACAGTCTCCTCAAACACCATTTGCGGACTGGTCATTCCTAGCAGCACGGCTTCAATCGCTAGTAAGCCGCCCGGCTGCAGGGGGTAGCAGCGCAGCGCCAGGGCGAGCGTGAAGATGAATTCTCCTATCAATATCCAGCCCGTAACGAATGGACCTAAGGCATATAGAAAAACCGGGTTGAGCAGTAGAAAAGCGACGATCGTCTGCTTGTACCAGTTTGGGGAGGGCCCCAGGAAATTGTGCCATGCGGCTTGTGCAAAAGACTCTTTCATAGTGTGCGTGGCGCATCCATTTTTAACAATCGAGCGCGCATTCTACGGCAAAGTGTTGCTTTTGCGTATGCCTGATCCAATTCTTGTTTTACTGGTGGTCGGATTCCCGTTGAGCTGCCAGACGTGGTAAATTGCCGCCTGAATTTGAATAAGTGCGGAGATCGCATGTTTGAGCCCCATAATCAGCCTCCCGAATCCACGGCGAGCGGCGTACTTTTGGTGTTTCAGCGCGGCGAACTGGTCAGTGACCTGCGAGCCCGCGAGCCATTACTGTCGCACGTGCAATTGGAGGCTGATAACTGGCTTGAGATACGCCGCCAGTTTCTCGGCTTCTGGCATGGTGAACCGGTATGGGCCGTTGAGATTGACGAGCAAGTCGAATTGGATCCCATGCGCTATCAGCGCGGGAATCTCTACACTCTGCTGGGTAGAGTCGACGAGCCCCTATTTGCGCTGGCTGGCAGGGCTGCTCAACTACTGGCGTGGGAGCGGGATCACCAGTATTGCGGAAGCTGTGGTAACCCCATGCAGGTTGATGTCGGTGAGCGAGCGATGCGTTGCGGACCATGTCGCTCGGTCATTTATCCGCGTATAGCACCTTGTATCATTGTGTTGGTGACACGCGGAGAGGAACTGTTATTGGCGCGAGGCGCAAACTTCCCCAGGCCGATGTACAGCACGTTAGCGGGGTTCATTGAAGCGGGAGAAAGCGCAGAAGAAACGCTGGCACGTGAGGTTAAGGAGGAGGTCGGCGTTAATGTTGATAGAATCGAGTACTTTAAGTCACAATCCTGGCCGTTTCCCAATCAGTTGATGCTGGGTTATTTCGCCGAATATGCGGGCGGTGATATCGTTTGTGAGCCTACCGAAATCCTCGATGCACAGTGGTTTCATTATTCAGACCTCCCGCAGATACCACCCCCAAGTTCGATTTCAGGTCAGCTGATTCGACACTACATTGGTTCGCTGCAGCGCAGCTGAACCGGGATCCAGTTTTTACCCTAAGGAGTCACCATTGGAGTTTTTATACGATTTGGGCCTGTTCGTTGCGCAGGCCACCACCCTGGTAGCAGCAATATTGATTGTTGTTGGCGGCATCTTTGCCCTGGGGCAAAGGCAGAAGGCAGAGCATGAAGGCCACATAGAGATTCGCGATCTGAACGAAAAGTATCGGCAGATTGACGAAACTATCCGGCATGTGGTGACCGATGAGTCAGCCTTTAAGGCCGAGCAAAAAGCACAGAAAAAGGAAGATAAAGCCAAGGCCAAGGCTGCCAAGAAGCAGCTTAAGCAAGCCGATACCGAGCCTGAAGATGTTCGTAGCCGTCTCTTCGTCTTAAACTTCGACGGGGATATCAAGGCCAGCGCTGTTGACAATCTACGAGAGGAAATTTCCGCCGTCCTACCTCAAGTTCGTGAGAACGATGGCGTGCTGGTCAGGCTCGAGAGCCCGGGTGGTATGGTGCATAGCTATGGGTTGGCATCGAGTCAGCTGCAGCGTATTACCGATGCAGGCGTACATCTCACCGTGGCAGTCGATAAGGTGGCTGCAAGTGGCGGCTATATGATGGCCTGTGTGGCCAACCACATAATTTCCGCGCCGTTTGCGGTGATTGGATCGATTGGCGTTTTGGCTCAACTACCCAACTTTCACCGCCTGCTGAAAAAGCATGATATCGATTTTGAGCTGCTCACGGCAGGAGAGTACAAACGCACCCTTACGATTTTTGGCGAAAATACAGACAAGGGCAGGGAAAAATTCACCGAGGAACTGGAAAAGACGCACTTGCTGTTCAAGCAGTTTGTTGGACAGCATCGTCCCAGTGTTGTAATTGATGAAGTCGCTACTGGCGAGGTTTGGTATGGGCAGCAAGCCATCGACAATCATCTTGTTGATAGCCTGCAGACATCCGACAGCTTTGTGCAGCAGCATCTAAAGGACCACGATGTCTATGAGGTAAAGTTCGTGCACAAGAAGCACTGGCAGGAAAAGCTGGGGATAGCTGCTGAAGGCGCTATCGAGCGTTCACTGCTTAAGCTCTGGCAGCGCGGGCAGTCTCGAACGCATTTGTAGGGATGATCCGGGGTCTAGTCACCCCGGTATCGGTTATAGTCAAACAATCCGGTTCGCATTGAATCGCTGGCAAGATGCTTCTCCGTCAGGGTGTCACTGACGCGCCAGAACCAGGGTTTGTTGCGGCGCACACCATATCGATTCTGTAAAGCGGCGAAATCATTCTTGCTCTGCATAGACTGAATATCGGCGGCAAATAGCGGCAGCTGCTTTATGTGGACCTCGAAAAAGTAGTTTGGATAGGCGCCGATAAAGCCGTTAACCAATGTCACGCTGTCTTCCTTGGGCAGACGCCGCTCTTGTTCACGAAAAATCTGCGCGATATTTGAATAGCCAGAATTGCGCAGCAGCGTCATGGCGTGGTTTTGCGAAGCCCCCACCACGTTGATAAAGCTCACCTCTGGCAAGAACGCATTGTGGTCTCCCTGGCTGTTCTCGAGCTGTTGCAGCGCGGTCACGACCTCAGCTGAAAAGAGTGCTTCATAGCGGTATCTCGAAGCCTCGGCACCGTATAGCTTCTGTCTCATTTGGTGAAGCATTTCCCGCTTGGGATCGCTGGTTTGGTAGACGATACCGTTGTCTCGTTTAATGATGGCGCTGTTTATAAAAATCTGCTCTGTCGCTGTTGAAGGTGCACTCCGGTACCAGAAATCGCGCAGTGCTACGCGCTCCTGTGGGGGCATAAACATCAGGAAATTGAACTCTCCCTCCATTCGTAGGAAGTCCATGTAAAGACGTGATTCGAGCTGATGGGAAACAGACCCATAAACGTCAAAGCCTGCAACCAGTAAGTAGTGAATGCGCTCCAGTAACGAATAGCCTATTACCCAAGCCGTTTTGGGCGTATCGCCTACAAAGCCTTTTACTACTGAGGCCGTATCGAAGTGTCGGAAAATAGTTAGTGCCGCATTATCATTACGGCCATCGCCGTCCCATATACTGTCGAAAGATATGGCTCTGTCCTCTCGCGACATTTGTGTCATGAGATAATCAGCTTTCGCTTTTTGATAGTTGGCATGTGATTTGGCATAGCGTCGCCAGGCGAACAAGTCTATGGCGGTACCTGTGCGAGCGAACGGCAGACGCAGGTTGTCGCTCTCTTTCGCGAGGAAGTTTGCATCGTGCTCGGGATCGACACTTTCGGGGTCGGCAAACATAATCCAGAAATGGTCATCGATAACATTGAGAGCGATCTGCCCGCGGCAGACAGGACCCTTGATAAAGTTCATGATGGTGAACTGCGCTTCTTCTAGTAGAAAGCGATAGCGTGAATCAATGGGTATGGCGCTAAAACTCTTAAATGGATTCGACGCTATCTTGGGGTCATAGCTTGGCAACTGGTCAACCGAATAGGGTGTATCTATGAACAGTGAGCGATACCACTGCAGCCTGGCTGAATCAAAACGGTAGGGCATGTGCGACTTTTCCAGAGTCGTTACATCCATACGCTGCAAGCGGTAGTAAAAGGTTCCCATGCCCGGTGGATCATAGGGCCTACGAGTGCTAATCAGGCCAAGATTACGTCCCGGTGGCGTGCTGGATCTCACCATCCTGAACCAGACGGGCTTATCGTTCTCCTCCAAATACAGTGAGGCGAGAAACAGGTGTTCGTACAAGTAGCGCGCCATCAGACGCTCTTTATTGGAGCTGCCGTTTAAGAACGCTTCCCAGGCAGTAATTTGCCGGCGCAGCGAATTTGATAGAAGAGGTCGGTCGGGTCGGGGGGCGCCCTTTTCCAGCCACTGAGTCAGCGATGCGTGCTCATCAGGGCGAAGCCCCGGTAGTCCATAAGGCATACCCTGTAGTGGATAATCTCGAGCGTAATCGTCAAATGTTTCTTGCTTGGCACACTGTTGCTTGCGATACAGTGAAAAGTCGAATCCATCAGGTAGAGCGCCTTCAGGCGGTAGGGGGTTGTCGCGCTTAAGCGCCAGCATTCGATGCATCACGCTTAGCTCAGGCCTATTGTCATCGAGTACGGGAAAGAAGCCTTTGCCGCGCCACTGTGCTTCATTCTGCGCGTCGTCAAACAAGCGTGTCATGTTGGCTGCCAGCAGACGCGTGCCATCATAGACCAACGCGGGGTTGGCTCCCCGGCGAAGGCCCTCATGAGCTTCGAGTTTTAACTGGCAGGGTGCGTCATAACAGCCGTGGCACACCATGCAGCGCTGTTGCAAAATCCCGTGCGCCTTCTCCGTAACAAGTGGGTCAGCGGCTAAAACCGAAGGGTTAAGGCTAAGTGCTAGTAGCCAGAAGAGTAGAACGTATTTCATGGCTAACTATTGGTCATCCTTGGTGGCAGATTCTTGGTTATAGGGCTTACAAGCGCCGCGCATCAGGATTGCTCGATTGGCAAGTCCGTCCTGATCATCGCCCTCGGCAAGTATCGCCGCAGAGACATCCGACCGTGCATTCGCACAGGGATCTTCCTCCACAAGGGTCAACCAATAGAGGGCTAGCAGTAAAGCCGTTATAGCAATGGCTGAAAATGCTTTGAAAAATAGCGGTACATTCACATATGTATAGTCGCACACGCGCGGGAAGACAGGTACTGTTCAGATGATATAAGGTTCAATTTCGTCCGGCTTGAGTGCTTGCACTGCCTGATGCTGTGTAAGGAATATTTTGCCAGAAAGATGCTCCAGAAAGTCACTACGCCGTAACCCATCCATGACAACTCCTTTCACCTCGCTCAGATTCAGCGTTATATCCTGCTCCGCCAGTCGGTGATTGATCGCTTCGAGCACTTCCAGAGCGCTGAGGTCGATCGTATTCACAGCGGGGCACATGAGAATCACGTGTTTGAGGTCGGGTCGCTGTGCGACAAAATTGTATACGCACGTCTCCAGATAACTGGCATTGGCAAAATACAAGCTCTCGTCGATACGAATGGAGATGATGCCGGGCTGTGTTACCACATCCAAGCGCTCGACATTTCGATAGTGCTCCGTACCCGGGACGCCGCCAACAATCGCCATATGGGGCTGGGTCGATTTATGTAGATGCAGACCTATCGATGCCAGAATGCCGCAGAGAACGCCCAGTTCCACGCCCAGCAGTAGCGTTGCAGCAATTGTAATTGCTACAGCGGTAAAGTCGGATCGTGAGTAATGCCATGCGCGCCGCAGGATCGACACGTCAATCAGAGAGGTTACTGCAACGATAATAGTTGCGGCCAGGGTGGCCTTAGGGAGGTAGTACAGGGCAGGTGTTAGCGCTAAAGCAGCAGTGGCGATGCCAAGTGCAGCAAAGATTGAAGCGGCTTGAGTTCTCGCACCTGCATCAAAGTTAACTACCGATCGAGAGAAACCACCCGTGACAGGAAAGCCTCCCGAAACAGCAGATGCTATGTTTGCTGCGCCGAGCGCTACCAGTTCCTGATTGGGTTCGATTCGCTGGCGTCGCTTGGCTGCCAGTGTTTTACCAACTGAAACTGACTCAACAAATCCAATGACCGAAATCAGGAGTGCGGATACCGCGAGCTCCGACCATATCTCCAAACCGAAGTCGGGTAGGGCAAACGCAGGCAAACCTTGAGGCACATCCCCCACTAGCGCAACACCCTGCGCTTCGTAATCCAACAATACGCTGGCCGCGATGGTCGCAACTATTACGAACACAGGCCCTGCCTTGGCAACCATTGACGCGGCTTGTCGAGGGATGCCGACGCGCTGCAGTACTGGCGCTAACCCACTGCGCACCCAAAATAAAAACACAATGGCAGCTAATCCGGTGGCCAGAGTTAGTGTATTCAGTGTTGGAAGGTTGTCCCAAAGAGAGCTGACAAGCGTCAGTAGGTTATCGCCTTCAGCCGAAATGCCCAGGATATGGCGCAATTGGCTAAGCGCGATGATGATGCCCGAGGCAGTAATAAAGCCTGATACAACAGGGTGCGATAGAAAGTTGGCTAAAAACCCAAAGCGTGCGATACCCATCCCTAAAAGCATCATTCCCGAAAGCAGGGCCATTGCGATTGCTGCTGTGCCGTAACCCACACTGCCTTCTACCGCCACTTTTCCTACGGCGCTGGCTGTCATCAGCGATACCACTGCGACAGGTCGCACTGATAGTGTGCGGCTGCTGCCTAGCAATGCGTATGCAATCAGCGGCAAAATACTGGCGTACAAGCCCATCTCGGCAGGCAGCCCCGCAAGCAGTGCGTATGCCAGCGATTGTGGAATGAGCATTATTGTCACAATCACAGCAGCCAGTAAGTCGCTACTGAGATCCAGTCGGCTGTAGCTGCGTAGCCACTCAAATGCGGGGAAGAATTTCATAGCATTAACTGCGTCTGGCGTCCGCCTTGCTGTCGTTGGGGTCGACAAACCATTCTCTGCCTTTAAGCATGCCTTTCCAGTAAACCGGCGGGAGTATTTTTTCTTTCAGCAACCAGGCAAGACGGGTTGGCTTTTTACCATTGAGAATCCAGCTAGGTAAGGTCGGTAGCAGTTTGCCACCATAGCCAAACTCAGCCAGCACAACCTTGCCGCGCTCTACTGTTAGAGGGCATGAGCCGTAGCCATTGTAGTGAGCGACGCCATGTACCTCGCCTAGATCAACGAGGAGGTTGTTGGCTACGATGGGGGCTTGCATGCGAGCAGCCCCAGCAGTTTTTGCGTTGGGCGCATTTATCGCGTCACCCAGTCCCCATATGTTGCCCCAGTTGTTATGTCGCAGCGTATTCTGGTCTACATCTATCCAACCGGCATCATCGGCAAGCGGGCTGGAGCGAATAAAGTCTGGAGCACATTGTGGCGGGCAAACGTGAATCATATCGAACTCTCGCTCAACCTCTGTTTCCTGCCCCGCATCATTTTTGGTTGTGAACCACGCCAGTTTGCGCTGGCCGTCTATGCGGGTCAGGTTGTGACCAAACTTGAGATCAGCGTTGTAGGCATCTATATATTGCATTAAGGCTGGTACGTAGTCCTTTACGCCAAACAATACGTCGCCCGCGTTATAGAACTCGATATCGATTGCGTTCAGTAAACCGCTTCGCTTCCAGTGGTCGGCGGAAAGATACAGCGCTTTTTGTGGTGCGCCCGCGCATTTGATTGGCATAGGTGGTTGAGTGAACAGGGCAGTTCCACTTTTGAGTGACTGCACGAGTTCCCAGGTATAAGGGGCCAGGTCGAAGCGATAGTTTGAGGTGACGCCGTTATGGCCCAGTGTCTCCGGGAGCCCCTCGATGCTGTCCCAATCGAGTTTAATTCCCGGTGCGACTACCAGTCGGTCGTAACCGACAGGTTTGCCGTCTTCAAGCAAAATGCGGTTATTCTGCGGGTCAAAACTAC
Organism: Halioglobus sp.; assembly: GCA_039990395.1. Classification (GTDB taxonomy): domain Bacteria; phylum Pseudomonadota; class Gammaproteobacteria; order Pseudomonadales; family Halieaceae; genus CALINF01. The sequence goes on along the minus strand of JBDXFZ010000146.1, from coordinate 1,028,426 downwards.
CTACCGCAGCCTTTATCCAATCAGCACCTGCTGGAATGAGTGATGCTACATCCTTCACTGTTTGGGCTTGATTGAAAACGCCAGCCCCAACCAATGTCCAGCCTGGCTGATAGTAGTGAACTTCCGCATTGTCGATTATCGCGATTTTAAGACGTTGGGTTCGGGTCATCAGGCTGGACGCTACGGCAATGCCTGCAGCGCCTGCGCCAACGATCACTATGTCGTAGTGAGGCGCGCTGACTGTCAAAGGTGGTGATGTTGACTTCAACGCGTCGCGCAGGTCATATCCGGCATCGTCCGCGGTGGCGAGAATGTCTTCCGCCAGAACGCCCAGACCTAGCTGGTAGCGTGCCCACAGCGTGATAGCGCGCGTACCGGTACCGCAGAAAGCATGAATCCGATGATTAGACTGTTCGAAATACTGCTGGAAGTTGTTAACGTCATTCTCGCTGATCTGTCCAGGGATCACCGGTTGATAGACAACCTCAATATTGTGCTCCTGAGCAGCGGTTTCGATCTCCGACACGTTGGGCTGATCATTAGCTTCACCGTCGGGTCGATGACAGAATATGACCCTGACGCCTGTGCCTGCGAGGGTTTCTACATCACCCACATTTAGTTGAGCCGAAACAGAAAAGCCGTCACTCACTTTTGCGATATGAAAACTCATGACTCAAGACTCCAAGGAAGTAATACTAGACAAGTTGGCGCCGCCAAATGCGTTCAATGGAAGCTTTAAAAACAGGCGCTGATCTCGGTCGGCAGGCGGAATATGTCCTGCGCGCATATTGACCTGTAGAGAGGGTAAGATCAGATTGGGCATTCCCAAGGTGATATCTCTGGCCTCGCGCATCTGTACAAACTCTTCCAACGTTATCCCTTCATGCACATGAATATTGTCGCGCTTTTGCTGCGCTATCGTTGTCTCGTGTGCCAGTTCGCGGTCGTTGGGTTGATAGTCGTGGCACACAAATAGCCGAAGCCTGTCCTCAAGTGAAAGAATGCGCTGGATTGAACTAAAGAGTGTTGAGGCATCACCGCCGGGAAAGTCCGCCCGCGCTGTACCACCATCAGGCATAAACAGCGTATCGCCCACGAATACCGCATCGCCAAATATATACGTCATACAAGCTGGAGTATGGCCGGGGGTGTGCATCGCCACCCCAGTCAACGTGCCAATGCTGATCTCTTGGTTGTCAGATAGAAGAACATCAAACTGCGAACCATCTCGAGCAAACTCGTTTCCTTCATTAAAAACGGCAGCAAATGTCTCCTGTACAACCGATATCGCTGAGCCTATAGCAATCTTTCCACCCAGCGCTGATTGCAAATAGGGCGCGGCAGACAGGTGGTCGGCATGCACATGAGTTTCGAGCAACCACTCCAGCTTAAGTTGTCTGTCGCGTATAAACGCAATGATTTGATCAGCGCCCTCAAAACTGATGGTGCCAGAGGGGTAGTCGAGGTTCATCACTGAATCTATGACTGCGCATGACTGGCTTGCCAAATCTGCAACGACGTAAGAGAAAGTACTGGTAGGTTCGTCGAAAAATGGCGTGACAATGGCCTGAGCCGTTTGTTGGCTTTCGGCGGTTGAACGCAACGGCATGCACTTTCCTCCTCGGGGCTATGGGCGCACATTTTCGCACGCTCTACTGCGCACGCAAGCCCTGAGGCGGTAATGACCCATCCTAGTCGCGTTGAGACTATACTATTGAGCCAGCAACCTATTGAGGCAAATCAATGAGTGACCCCGCAAACGGCCCTATGCAAGGCGTTAAAGTGCTGGATTTGGGCAGTATGATCGCTGGCCCCGCTGCTGCCAGCATCCTGGCCGATCAGGGGGCAGATGTGATCAAGGTGGAGCCAACTGGCATTGGCGATGTAATGCGCTATCTGGGGGCCACTCGTGGCGGGATAAGTGGCCTGTACCACGCAAGTAATCGAGGCAAACGCTCTATTGCTCTGGATATGAAAACAGACGAGGGCAGGGCGATTGTGCACGGCCTGATCGCTGAGGCAGACGTGGTGCTGCACAACTATCGTGACGGCGTAGCGGAGCGATTGGGTATTGATTATCAAACCCTGAGTGCGACCAATCCCGACGTGATCTATCTGTGGGTAAATGGATATGGCGAATCGGGACCCATGGCCGGAAAACCTGCGTACGATAGTGTGATTCAAGCCTATAGTGGCGTGGCGCAATCACAGTCAGACCTGACTACCGGTGAGCCTACTCAGTACTACCAGCTTTTTTCAGACAAACTTACTGCGTTAACGGGAGCCCAGGCCATCGCTGCGGCGCTGTTTGCACGTGCCAATGGCAGGGGTGGCCAATACATCAGCCTTGCAATGGTCGATGCGGTGATCAGTTTTATGTGGATCGACGCGGCAGGCGCCGCTACCTTTGTGGGAGAGGATGTTAATCCGGGTTTACACCTTTCTCGCAACCCAGTTACACGCTTTAGCGATGGATGGATAACACTCTCGCCACTGACGGACGCTCAGTTTCACGGCTGCTGTACCGCATTTGGCATAGATTCTTCGGCACCTGAACTGGCGACGGTGCAGGATCGAATGGCTAATCCCAGCTTCTATCGCGAGCTGCTAGCTGAAATCGAAGCTAGAGCGAGTCAGATATCGGTAGAGGAGGGGCTTCAACGCTTGAGTGATCTCGATGTGCCCGCTGCCCCTGCGCAGTTCCTGGCCGACTTACCCGCTGATAAACAGCTTAAACACAACAGAACCTTTACCAACACTCAGCACCCCCACGGCGGCTTGATGGTTGAACCGGTCAATCCTCCCAACTTCTCACAAACACCGTCTGGAGTGGGCGCGCCGTGTGCCTTGCTGGGTGAACATACCGATGAAATTTTGCAGTCGTTGAATTATTCAGCTGAACGTATAGCGAGCCTGCGTGAAGCAGCTGTTGTTGCCTGATGCACGACGTGATCTACGCGGCTGACTTGCTGGGGGTTGCAGTGTTTGCGATTAGTGGCGCCCTGGCAGCCGCAGAGAAGCAGCTCGATATTCTGGGTTTCATCCTGTTTGCCACCATTACGGGAATAGGGGGCGGCACTGTCAGAGATTTATTGCTAAACACAGATCAGGTCTTTTGGGTTCTTGATACAACCTATCTTTGGACGTGCATTGGTGCTGCAGTGTTAACGTGGTTTTTGGCCAAACGCTTTGCATCACTGTATACGCCACTGCTTTGGGCAGATGCCATGGGTTTGGCGCTGTTCTGTGTTCTGGGAACGATGAAAGCACTTGATTGGGGTGCGCCTGTTATCGTGTCTGTCGGTATGGGTATGATGACAGCGAGTTTTGGTTCACTTATACGTGATGGATTACTTGGTCAACCACCCGTCTTGCTGGAACCCAATATCTACGTAACTGCTGCTCTGCTCGGGGCACTTAGTTTTGTTGTGCTCGATTCGTTTCCGGCAACAGCTGGGCTTGCTTTGCCAATTGCCGTAGCCGCTGCCTTTACGCTGCGCGCCGCAGCCATCTTGCGCGGTTTACGCTTACCGAAGTATCAGGACCGCACAGACCCTTAGCGTCTATATAGCGAGATACGATTAGCGGCATACCCTTCAGTAGAAATCGGTTTAACTTGAGCGAATTCAGGCTAAATACAATAAAAACAGCCACTTAGGGGCTATATATTACGTGAAACATCGACTAGGCCATCTAGAAAGTGCTGCGCAGTTTGTGGGCGATACTATACTCAGGAGATAACTGACGACGGATTTCATGGAATGAAGCCACACCAACTCGGGCGGATTGGGTTTGATCCCGATGCCAGTGAGTTATTTTCGGACGAATCAAAAGACCATCTGCAACCGCAGGTGCGAAACGTTTTAGTTTGCCTAATCAATCATGCCGGAGAGATTGTTTCCAAAGAGCAACTTGTTAGCGAAGCCTGGGAGGGGCGGACGGTGACAGAAGCGTGCCTCAACCGGTGCGTATCGGCTTTGCGCAGGCATTTGCAACGACATGGCGAGCCACATCTCATAGAAGCTTTGCCAGGGGAGGGCTATAGGCTCTCAACCAACACCGAACTGAGCTTACGTAATACAGCGGAGTCACCAGCCGTTAGATTGACTGATACGGTGCAGCAGAGCTTATTCATTCGTTTTGACAGTGGCGTATTGAAAACAGTTACGGCGTTATCGATGCTCGGACTCGTTATTATTTTCGTGACTATTAGCGTTGTCTAAGGCGGCAGAATCTCGCTTCGCAGGTGATAGCCGCGGGATTTCTAAAGAGTCTCATTTCTCCCGTGACCCAGTGATAAAAGTCGATTAAGGAACGAGCGCGTAGTGCTCCTTTGCGTACTAGTTAGAGATTGCACTGCCGTTTATTATTTAACATAAAACCATTATTGGGTGCGCATATACTGGAAGCCGCGTCACTATGCGCTTTCGGGTGACCAGCACGAGAGGATACTTAGACGCTAGATCGAGGCTGGCTGTGCTCGCCAACATGCCCATTTCAGCTAATAGTGAGAGCTGATCCGTGTTTAAAAGGAGTCATACAGAATGACTGCCTCAGCTGAGTACGCCATGGATATCACAAGTAGCTGAGATGCAATATTAGAGCAGTCTGCCTTGATCAGATTTAGCTGGCATGCAGCACGCTAGGCGCAGCACGCCCCTGGCTTGATACGTGCAGCGGCCAGCGCATGTAATGATTGAGAACGGGGATCTGCGTTGTAATTGAGCATGAAAGCGTATGTTGGGCACGTGCTCGTCGAGGCTGCGTTCACATGAGCTTCTTCGAGCTGTAAGTAAGCAGGCTGCTGATTCACAAGAAGCCTGAGTGCGTTCGATAATCGATCCAGGAGCTGTTTGGGTGGTTCCTGTGAAGTGTCATTAGTTTTGGAATCATCGACGATACCGCACAGATTCGGTTGCCTTGTCGTTACGATGGCTGCTTTACGTAACGTTGACGGATGGATCGGAATCAATAGGCGGCAAGCTAACGTAAGCAAGCAACAGATCATCCAGCGAGTTAACCGCGATAGCAGGCGCGGAGAGTGGCCTCAAATCAATTTTTGTTACCCAAACACCACGAAACCGTCTAAAACGGACAATACCTTGTTACCCGTATACTTATGCACAACTGCGTATAATATATATTATGTTAAATAAAGTATTTGAACACGTAGTTGTCCACAGCCCTGTTTAGAATAGATCTTAATGTTCGCGATCCCCTGCTCAGTAACAGGCGCAAAGTACGTAGCTTGATGTGGGTTTGAGCAGAAACGTGTTTCTTCGCCAATCAGATGTAGAGACACATCACGCGACGTGTATTTCACATTGCCTTGCATGTAACCGTGTGAGACCAGCCCGATGGTAACCGTACTGACTAGAAACCCTCTACGCCGGTCATATCAGGTAGTTTGTGGGCGATGCCTTTGTGGCAATCGATACAGGTTTTTTCACCACTGGCCAGTGCCGTAGAGTGCTGTCGTTCAGCTCGGGCGCTTTGCCAGGTGAAATCCATATACTCGTACTCGTGACAGTTGCGACACTCCAGGGAGTCGTTCGCCTTCAGTCGATGCCATTCGTTTTCTGCTAGAGCGCGCCGGCGTGCTTCAAATTTCTCTGGCGTATCGATGGTTCCAACAACCCACGCCCATACCTCTTTTGATGCCTGCATCTTGCGCGCTATTTTATCGGTCCAATTATGAGGCACATGACAGCTGGAACAGATTGCGCGTACACCTGAGCGGTTATTGAAGTGAATTGTATACTGAAGCTCTTCGTAGAGATTCTCATGGCAGCTCGTACAAAAAGTCTCCGTATTCGTGAACTCCATCGCAGTGTTAAAGCCGCCCCAGAAAATGATTCCCATAAAGAAACCGCCTAGAGCCAAAAATCCAAGACTGTAGTATTTACTCGGCGTGGAAACTGTACGCCAGTATTGCTTTATGCGTTCAATCACCGTCACTGCCCTACTTTGCTCTTGGCACTGATCAGTGTGTCGATATCCACAAAATCATTAACAAGCAATGCGGGTGTATCGGCCTGCGTAACATGGCACTGTTCGCAAAAGTATCTACGAGGGGATACATCTGCGAGGAAGTTACCTTCTCTATCCATGTAGTGCGTCACACTCACCATAGTTGCCTGACTGTCCTCTGAGCGCTTGCGACTGTGACACGCAAGGCAACGATTAACTTTCAGATCAACCTGATAGCCATCGATTTTATGCGGAATGGTGGGCGGTTGCATTGGGTACGCGCGTCTACGCTTTACGTCACTATTGTCTACTCGGCTTAGCCTGGGTGGTTGAGCCTCCACATTAATTGGACCGTTCCGCAGTGTGGCAATGTCCTGCCCTCCCTCATTGCGAAGAACATCCTCGGCCACGCTAAAACTACTTATCACAATGGCTATAAGGGCAAAGGGCAAACAAAGTCGAGTTATATTCATAGCTCCTAAGCCCTCTGGATCTTCACAGCGCACTTTTTGAAATCAGTTTGCTTGGACATTGGGTCCGTGGCATCCAGCGTTACCTTGTTGATCAGCTGACTGGCATCAAACCATGGCACGAACACCAGTCCAACTGGCGGTTTATTGCGGCCACGAGTTTCTACGCGAGTGCGAACCTCCCCACGCCTGGAGATCACGCGCACCTCGTCGCCCCGCCGCAACTTGCGCTTTCGTGCGTCCTCGGGGTGCATGAACACCACAGCATTAGGGAATGCCTTGTGCAGCTCAGGCACTCGCTGAGTCATCGAGCCCGAATGCCAATGTTCTATTACTCGCCCCGTCGATAGCCACAGATCAAACTCTTCGTCTGGGTTCTCGGGAGCGGGTTCGAACGGCAGTGCAAAAATCACTGCCTTGCCATCGGGCTTACCGTAAAAATCCAGCTCGGTGCCCGGCTTGGCGTAAGGGTCTGAGCCCTCTCTAAATCGCCAGCGCGTCTCCTTGCCGTCTACCACCGGCCAGCGCAGTCCGCGTTCCTCATGATAAGTATCAAAGGGCGCCAGATCGTGTGCCTTACCTCTGCCAAAGCTGGCGTACTCCTCGAACAGCCCTTTCTGCAGATAGAAGCCCAATTCTTCAGACTCCTGGTTGCGGTTTCCCTCGGCTATATCACTGACTGGATATTGATCGACCTGTCCATTGGCAAAGAGGACGTCAAAGAGTGTCTTGCCTTTAAACTCCGGATTGCCTTCAAGAATTTCAGATGGCCAGATTTCGTCCGTAGTGAATCGCTTTGAGAATTCCACTAGTTGCCACAAATCTGACTTCGCTTCTCCTGGTGCGTCTACCATTTGGTGCCAGAACTGAGTGCGACGCTCTGCATTACCGTAGGCGCCCTCCTTCTCAACCCACATGGCGCTAGGCAGAATCAAGTCAGCGGCCTGTGCGGTGACTGTTGGGTATGCGTCTGACACAACAATGAAGTTATCGGGATTGCGATAGCCTGGTAAGGTTTCCTCGTTCAGATTAGGCGCGGCTTGTACGTTGTTATTCACCTGAACCCAATAGGCATTGATCTTGCCATCTTTCAGATCCCGGTTCTGTTGCACGGCGTGGGACCCTACCCAGCCAGGGAGCACTCCTGGCGGCAACTTCCATTTCTTTTCGGCAAATTTCCGGTGCTCTGGGTTGTTTACCACCATATCTGCTGGGAGTCTGTGTGCGAAGGTACCTACTTCGCGTGCCGTACCGCAGGCTGATGGCTGTCCTGTTAGAGAAAACGGACTGTTGCCTGGCTCGGAGATTTTGCCTGTCAGCAGGTGGAGGTTGTAGATCATATTGTTGACCCAAACACCACGCGTGTGCTGATTCACACCCATGGTCCACAGAGACATGACCTTTTTGGTTGGGTCGGCATAGAGCTCTGCCATTTCCAGCAATTGCTTCTGGGGCACTCCACTCAACTGCGAAACTGATTCGATATCATAATCTGCCACAAATGCTGCAAATTCGTCGAAGCTCATTGGCTGTGAACCGCCTGGATCCGAGCTATTCTGTGCAGCCTGTTGTAGCGAATTATCCGGACGAAGTCCGTAGCCGATATCCGTATTACCCTTACGAAAGTTTACGTGCTTGCCAACAAAGTCCTTATTGACCTTGTCGTTTTCAATAATGTACTTGGCGATAAAGTTGAGAATTGCCAGATCAGTCTGCGGTGTGAAAATGACAGGGATGTCTGCCAGCTCAAATGAACGATGCTCATACGTGGACATCACGCAGACTTTCACGTGGGGATTGCTCAAACGTCTATCGGTTAAGCGCGTCCAGAGTATGGGGTGCATCTCTGCCATGTTGGAGCCCCAAAGCACAAACGCGTCGGCGTGCTCAAAGTCGTCATAGCAGCCCATAGGTTCATCAATACCGAAAGTACGCATAAACCCGGCGACAGCCGACGCCATGCAATGACGGGCGTTGGGGTCGATGTTGTTGGAGAGAAATCCGGCCTTAAAGAGCTTCGCGGCGGCATAGCCTTCCCAGACAGTCCACTGCCCTGAGCCAAACATCCCAACACCTTCAGGCCCCTTTTCTTTCAGTACGGCCTTAAACTTCTCTTCCATGATATCGAAAGCTGCGTCCCAGCTAACAGGCGTAAACTCTCCTTGTTTGTCGTACTTGCCATTGGTCATCCGCAGCAGCGGTTGCTCGAGTCGGTCTGACCCATACATAATTTTTGAAAGAAAATAGCCCTTAACGCACGCAAGGCCTTTATTCACCGGTGATTTGATATCTCCGTGAGTGGCTACTACCCGGTTGTTTCTTGTCGCGACGTTCATGCTGCAGCCTGTTCCGCAAAAACGGCATGGAGCTTTTTTCCACGTTAGCTGGTTGTCTGTCGTTACCAGATTTGACCCCGCCGAAGGTGCACTGATACCGGCAGCGGCCGCAGCAGTGGCTATGGCCTGGGCCTTAATGAAGTCACGGCGAGTCGTTGTCATTCGGTATCTGCCTGTTTGTCATTGAGCGAATCATTTGGCGGTTCGTTGGGCGGATCATCAAGTTGATGAAAGGCCAGGTTTGCGCTGATAACACCGCGTACAGATTCAATTTCATGGATACGATCGAGCAGGTCTGATTCGCTGGCCATCTCGAGGAGTACAACGAGCTTACCGCTATTGTCGCGTGCGGGGACCTGGGTGGATTGTAAGCTCTCTATCGCTGCACTAACACGCGCGACATTTTCGGGCAGGCATTGCACAACCATGCTGGCGATATGATATTGCGGAGCGCTAGAGCGTCCGGATAGGAGTTGACGGCGGCTTATTTTCAAGTCATCAGCCGCCTGGTGGCCCAAGCAGCAGCTGACTCATCCACACCGTGAAGCCATATCCACCAACAATCATAAAAGCCAGTGCTGGCGCCAGAAACACGACCAGGAACAAGAATACTCGTCGCTCCTGTGTTTTCTCTGATTCTTCCTGCAAGTTCTGCTTACCCTGTGGGTGGTCGTGCGAATGGTTTAAAGCCCTGTCTGGACAGTAGACCTGTTTTAAATCTGGACGACCTCATCGTAACGGAGTTTGGCATCAGTGTCACAACTGTTCACGATAGGACAGCAGCCATGTGATAAATGTCGGTTGTATCAGCGTGCCCGATAACGCTTGAAGTAGATCGGACGCCGGCGGCTACCGGCCCTCTTCTTTCGGGGCAAAGATCCGGTTGTTTTACCCCTGCTCCGACTCGACAGTGGATTCGATAAAACTCGCGATTCGCTCTAGGGGCTTTTTGATCATTGCAGCTCGAGGAATCATGGCATCTTCTGACGGGTGCCCTACCACGAGTAATATGTAAGGTCGCTCATTGGCAGGTCTGCCCAAAATCTGACTGAGAAACTTCATTGGGTTGGGCGTATGCGTGAGTGTTGCGAGCCCTGCCTCGTGTAGCGCATTAATAAGGAATCCTGTCGCGATGCCTACAGACTCCGGGGTGTAATAGTTTTTGTGTTTGACGCCATCTTCATCTACGCCATATCGCTCGGCAAATATAGCGATCAACCAGGGCGCTGTTTCCAAGAAGGGCTTATTGGCATCGGTACCGATTTTCTTCAGGTCATTTAACCATTCATCGCTGGCTTTACCACTGTAGAACTCCCGCTCTTCTGCCTCCGCAGCCTCGCGAATCTTTTTCTTGGTAACCCCATCACTCACGCAGGCAAAATGCCAAGGTTGGTTATTAGCGCCGCTGGGTGCCGTACCGGCTGCCAGCAGGCAGGCTTCGATGACTGCTCTAGCTACTGGCTCGTCTGTAAAATGCCTAACCGTATGCCGTTGCGCTATTGAGTCGTAGTAGGCTTGAGCACGCCGCATGGACTCTTCGGGGCTAAGCGCTGTACGTTTTGGCAGCGGTACGGGGTCGTAGTTGTAATCCATCAATTATCCTCGCGAAGCGTTTGAGCCTCGGCTGGTGTCTAGCGACCCTCTGTGGGGTTACCGAAAGCTTTTCTTATCGCTAATAGTACAGATTTGCCGGGTGTGTAGTACAATGCTGCGCAAATCAGCACTACGCGCCCGTAGCTCAGCTGGATAGAGTAACTGGCTTCGAACCAGTTGGTCGGGAGTTCGAATCTCTCCGGGCGCGCCATTTAACCTCTCCCCCCCAGATTTTGCGCCACTACGGCGTGTGTCTTTGGATCCAATCACTGACCTCTCTGCCCTTTACCATCTGCGCTTTGCCTATTCCAATCGTTTCGAAGATACTGCGACCAGCCATTTTTGCAGGAAGCGAACATGAACAACCGCAAGTTTAACGCCCGTAGCAGTGCCGATGAGGTCGTCGACGGCCATGATCTGCAAGGGAAAAACATTATCGTAACGGGTGCTAATACCGGTATTGGCTATGAAACCGCACGCGCTCTGGCCAGTATCGGCGGCGTTGTGACCCTTGCGTGTCGTAATACGCAAGCGGCTGCCGCTGCTTGCGAGAAGATTCGTCAACAACACCCGGCCGCTAACGTCACTGCCATGGCGTTGGATCTCAGTGATCTAAATAGTGTCGTGCAGTTCGCTAAAGATTATCCTGCGGACTCTATTTCGTTCTTGATTAATAACGCAGGCTCCTCCGCGCCAAGTCTAATGACTACCGCGCAGGGCTTTGAGCGTACAGTGGGCGTGTGTCATATCGGACACTTTCTGCTTACCGAATTATTGATGCCCAAGCTTCTGGCGGCTGAGTCACCGCGTGTGATTATGGTGTCCAGCGAGTCGCATCGCTATCCGGCGCGCCTGAATTTCGATTATCTCGGCAAGGCGGAGGGGTCCTACAAGTCAATGCGCGCGTATGGTCAGGCAAAATTATGCAACGTGCTAATGGCTGACGAATTGCAGCGTCGCTACGGTGATCAGGGTTTAACCGCCTGCTCAATTCACCCCGGCTCCTTGGTTACCACCGACTTTGGTCGTGAATCACGGCTATTTCGCGCAGCTTTCTGGCTGGCGAGTCCGTTTACCAAAAGCCCTAATCAAGGCGCCTCCACCACAGTTTATTGCGCCTTACAGGAACCTGCGAGTGAGATCGCAGGAGGGTATTTTTCTCATTGTCGGCGAGCGAAACAAACGGCAGAGGCAAAGAACCCGCAGGTAGCAGCCAAACTTTGGGCACTAAGCGAGCAGTGGGTGCAAGAGTTTATGAACAAATAGCGCGCCCCCAGGTTTGCGTAGTGTGCTTCGAGTTGCAATAAAAAAATGAGTGTCAGGGGATTAATATGAAGGAGCTATTGGCGTGCGCAGACTATTAGCGGCTGATGGCACAATAAGGCTCTCGCCACGGTGAATAAACTTGAATAGAAGCTCTAAACGCGAGGCTAGCGCAGCAACGATAGTTCTGCAGGCTATAAACTCTCTAACAGAAGACTACAGCTTTGAGCGCTCATTTAAGCTGGTGGAGGGCAAAATCTATAGCACTCGCTTCCTAGCCAGCTTTCGCGAGAGTGCCTTGGGCTCCGACCCACTTGCAAGTCTCATAGCACTCACTAAACGGCTGAATATCCCTGATCGCTATGTAGCGATGATTCAACATAATTTTCCATCTTCTGATATTTTTCATCTTGGTTATGAGCAGCAAGAGGACATACAGATCTGTAAGTTGTATATGGATTTTCGCGAGCCTCTACTGCATGCCATCAAACACAGAGATACGCATACCGATACTGTACTGATTCACCAAGCGTTCAAATGGGATGCCAGTTGTCCAACTACCTGCTCTGTATCAAACTACCAATGTAACAAGCCCTTACTGACTCCCAAAGAGATCTCCGAACGCCTGGCGCAAATCTATGAAGGAGATGAAGGCAGTTTTACCTACCAAGCAGCATTGGATTTTATCGCTGCAACTAAAGAACGAATGGCGGGGAAATCGATGTTTCTGATGGAAGCCGAAGAAGAAGGCAATCCTCGCTACTCGTATGATATTAATGTGTATGGCGGAGAAGCCACTCTGATCGATGCGGTGCCAGTGATTAGGAAGATTGCGGACCACTTTTCGATTGACGATGAGCAGTGGCAACCCTTGATACAGGGGAATGAAATGGCGCTGCTGGGACACCTGTCTGGAGGCACCGACCGCCGCGCCAGAGAGTTTTTAACAGTGTATTTTGGTATGGAAACGAGATCGCCCAAACCTCCTTACTCATTTATGCATGGCTAGGCGAGCCGCTTTTGAACTACTGGTTTCCCTCTCAAATACAAGTTAGCGAAAACACTGGCCTAGCAAACAGGCGAAGGTATTGACCCGAATAATGACCCCGCAAAGCTCAATACCCAAAACAAGAAACAAGGCGAGCCAAGAACGCCAACGGATAATCCGTAACGCGGTAAAAGCGTGTACCGGTATTCCACAGCTGTCGCGGGTCGTAACAAATGATGATATCTCTCGACTAACAGACCTTTTCTCGGACCCTAGCCTTTCTGCGCCCATTTATACGCTTCCTACGGTCATCAATCAGGAGACAGTCGCAGAATTTATCAGCAAACATCAGACAGAACAGCAACTGGGGGAAGGACTGTTGATGGTTAATGTGGACGACAATGGGAGAGCGGCGGGCTACTACGATGTTCAAGTGTGGCCACAGTGGGCCGCTTGTGAGCTTGGCGGCGCGATCAGGAGTGACAGGCAGAACTCAGGCCAAGGCGGCGCTGGCGCTGTCACTACGTTTAACTGGCTGTTCGACTACTTGGGTGTAGATCTCATCTGCGAAACAGCGGCGCTAGACAATATCCGCACCGCTCGTTTGCTTGAGCGCATCGGGTTTAACTATGTTGGAGAGATCGAAAGTGCTCTCCCCGATGGTGGAACGCGGCCTTCGAGGTACTGGGAGATGACTAAACAGGATTGGATTGAGCGCCGATCCGAGCTAGCAGGTAAATAGAGCTACGAGGCGCAATCTGGAGTATTCACCTTTGAGCGGGCTAATGTTGGTAAAGGAAGCCATAGGAAGGCTAAAATCGCAGGATAGCGCACTACCCTGCCCTGTTTTATAGCCCATTGACTAGCGACTCATTCGCTAGTCAATGAAGCAGCAATACCCGGGGGCAATACGTCAGCCTGCCGCGGGCTCCACAATCATCGCCTTCACGGCCTCAAACGCACGCTCGGCTATAACGCCCATCTCGGCATCTGTCCTGTCCTGAATGGGGTGTTCCACAAACACTTTGTTTGCTGCAAAACCCAGTGACTTTGCTTGCGCCAGATCAGCCTCTCGAAATTGTTCAGTCAAGATGTAACCACCGGGTATCCCGCGACCTTCAAGGTCCATAATGTCATGCAAACTGCACGACGTGCAGGAGCCTCAGTCAGCCAGGGCTTCAACTACCGCGTCACACTCCATCGCTATCTGTTGCTTGGTTTCTAATGGTGCAACACGCGTCATCGTGGGCTTCGCATAGCGCCGCACACTTACGCCTTCCGCAGCGAACAATTGCTCGAGCCGATCAAGCAACACGTCACCGCGTGGCTTGTTGATATCGAGCAACCCTATCGTTTTTCCCTCAAGCGAGGCCAGTCGCGGCAATATTGCTTTGCTTGCTGCGCTTAACTCTGCCGTCGGATCCAGAAATACTTCTGTCATATAACAATCTCCTTGCTTACGGGTGAACTCCCCATGTCGCCGCTGGCCAACCAGCCGGGAACAATGGCTGAAAACAGGCCTGCAGTACCACCGGTGTGCACAATGTTCAGGCCGCCGGGTTTGAACTTGGGTAGCTCCATATCCTTCACAAACTCTGGCATGCCTTCGGCTATACCACCAACGCCAGGCACCAATTCGCTGCCGGGGCGTGTCGTGAACTCCATGAGAGTATCAATTACTTTCTGCTTACTCCAGCCTGCCTCGGCGAATATGCGCTGATGCTCAGGCACAAGAATCACAAACGCATCACTGTGCATGGCGAACTTTTGATGGCCCACGGCAAGCAGGCTTGCCGCCAGGGAATGGCACAGGGACTCTGGGTCTCGTGATTTTTGATCGGCAATACCTTGTACGCCGTCTGCCGCAAATAGGGTGACAGTGGATTGCTCCGGACTAAAGCCCCGCTGCACGGCAAGTGACTCCCAGCAGGAATTTTCTTCGTTCTCAGCAAAACAGAAGGTGTATTTGCCCGGATTCCCCAGCGTAGCCCGATCGACACCACCGGGTTTACCACCACCCACATTGCGGATAACCAGTTGCAAGGCCCTGCCTATGGTGGCATTGGCGCGATTACCCTGCCCCAGCGCATTGCCTCCGCTGTTCATTCCAATGGCTCGGGCAATCGGCCCGTTAACGATTACCATCGGGCCCGAAAACCAGGTGGTAGCGAGCAGGCCGTGCATGCAAAATTCATCAATAAGGCACGCCTCCACTGCAGCTATCACCACCGGGAGGTACTCAGGCTTACACCCAGCCATTACAGCGTTAATGGCAACCTTCTCTACTGTGCAGGGCTGTAGGTCTGGTGGCACGTGGCCCAACACCTCAGCTGGATCACGGTTGGTGCCGGCGAGCATTCTTACCACCCTGAGCTGAGTGGGCGGCACTACCGGTAGGCCATCACTCCAGCCGCGTTCAAAGCAGGACTCCATTGGGTCTTCCATTTCCCCAACCACGATTTCCCGTGACTGCAGGTTAATGTCGCCAAATCTGAGAGCGAGTTTCTCTGGCATACCTGGCTCTACGCTCTTAGAACCACAGCCTGGCCGAAAATCGGGCAGCTCCGCCGCCAACTGATCTTGCTCAAAAAGCCTCTGCCACTCGCTTCGATCCCATCCAACCGTGCGCTCAGTCTCAGCACCCTGCTCCATTCGAATAACGGTGGGTACTGTCTCTATCTTTAGTACCCATGACTGTTCCAAGTTGCTGTCATCGCCAACATCGGTAACAGTCTCGGGGAAAGAAGGATCATCTTGGCTCCACACCTGCAACTTGCAGCCCCCAGACTGTAACTGAGCCAAAACTGGCTCAACCAGAACGCAAGTGGGGCAGTCGCGTTTTACAACGACGATATAGTTTGTATGAGTATTGGTCATGGCACCCTATCGTGAAAATAATTGTACAATCGCGTCAGTGTAGTTGACGCGCTACCAACCGTCATCCGTTAAGCCAATTGGCCAGGTATCCACAAGTATGACCGACCAGACTGCCGCTGCATCATCTTATGACTATCGCCAGCTTCCCTCTATCGACGCGCTGCTTCAGGCGATGGGAGATGAACTGGATCAGTGGGGCCACGCGCCTGTTACCAAGGCACTAAGAGACGCTACTGCAGCGCTGCGGGCCGATATTGCGTCAGGAAAAACACCTGATATGTCACTCGACGCTATTCGGCGAATGGTGAACATGAAGCTTACGACCCAGAACCAACCAAGTTTAACCGCTGTCCTTAATCTTAGTGGCACAGTACTGCACACCAATCTGGGGCGAGCGAACCTGCCTGAGGCTGCGATTGAGGCGGTTGTTAAGGTCGCAAGCGCTCCCAGTAACCTCGAGTTTGATTTAGACACGGGCAAGCGCGGTGATCGTGAATCGCATGTAGAAGCACTCGTCTGTGAAGTGACGGGCGCAGAAGCCGCCACCGCGGTTAACAACAATGCTGCAGCGGTATTGCTAGTGCTCAATACTCTGGCCATGCACAAGGAGGTACCCGTATCGCGCGGTGAACTCGTGGAAATCGGCGGTTCGTTTCGTATCCCGGAAGTGATGACCCGTGCTGGCTGCACGCTGGTAGAGGTAGGCGCAACCAACCGTACACATTTGTATGATTTTCGCGACGCTATTGGCCCCGACACAGCCTTGCTAATGAAGGTCCATACCAGTAATTATCGGGTGGAAGGCTTCACCTCTGATGTAGAAGAGAAAGAGCTCGCAGCGCTAGCCAGCGAGCACAAGCTTCCCTTTGTGCATGATCTTGGCAGCGGCAACCTGGTCAACTTCAGCGCCTTGGGGCTGCCCGACGAACCTACTGCGGCACAATCGCTGGCGAGCGGTGCTGACCTCATTACCTTCAGTGGCGACAAACTGCTTGGCGGCCCGCAAGCAGGCCTGATTGCGGGTCGAGCCGACCTGATTGCGCAGATCAAGCGCAACCCTCTCAAGCGTGCGCTGCGATTGGATAAGATGACACTGGCGGCGCTGGCAGAGGTACTCAAGCTCTATCGCGATCCACAAACACTTAGCCAGCATCTACCCACGTTGCGGCTGCTGACTCGTTCACGCACAGAGATTCACAAGCAGGCGCAGGCTCTGCTTCCCGCAGTGAGTGCTGCTCTTAAGCCTCACTATGACGTGTCTGTCGTAGACTGCCTCAGCCAGATCGGTAGTGGTTCGCTACCGGTTGAGACCCTCCCAAGCGCTGCTTTGCAAATTATTGCAAACTCTGGGCAAGACAAGGATTTACGCGATTTGGCAGATACCCTGCGCAAACTGCCACTACCGGTTGTCGGGCGGTTGTACAAAGGCGCGCTATGGCTGGACCTCCGTTGCCTTGAAGAGAATCAACAGGCGTTGTTTGTTGAGCAGCTGGGTACATTGCGCCTGTGATCATTGCCACCGCAGGTCATGTAGACCACGGTAAAACCTCTCTCATCAAGCAGTTAACCGGCGTAGAAACGGACCGGCTGGAAGAGGAGCAACGCAGAGGCCTGTCGATTACCACAGGCTTTGCTTACCTCCCACGCTCTGGCAAGTTGCCACTGGGTTTTATCGATGTGCCAGGGCATCAACGGTTCATGAACAACATGATTGCCGGTATCAGCGGTATCGATACCGGGCTGCTCGTAGTTGCCGCAGATGATGGCCCAATGCCTCAAACCCATGAGCATTTGGACGTACTTGAGTTGCTCGGCGTAAACGACCTGATGGTTGTTATCAGCAAGATAGACCGGGTTGATAGCAAGCGGCTGGCTCAACTAACCCAAGATCTTTCCGCGACGTTCGCGGGGCGCCCGTGGGCAAACCCTCCCCCGTTTTCTGTTTCCAGTGTGGATGGTTCAGGCATTGATGCACTCAGGAACGAGCTTCTGGCGCGTGCAGACAAGGTAGAGGCTCACTCTGCCACGGGTTGCTTTCGTCTCTCTATAGATCGTGCGTTTTCGGCTAAGGGCGCAGGACTCATCGTGACTGGTACCGTAGCAGCGGGCCGCATCAGCGTAGGCGATTCGCTCACACTGCTCCCACAAGATTTAAACGTTCGTGTTCGAGGTATTCGAGTACACGATCAAGAAAGCGAGACAGCAATGGCGGGACAACGTTGCGCGCTAAATCTGGTAGGAAAGATAGATACTAGTTCAATTGAAAAAGGTGATTGGTTGGTGCAGCCTGGCGCAGGGCCAGCAACTAGACAGCTGGATGTCACTTTCTCAATGCTTGCCAGTGCACCATTCGCGCTAAAACATTACGCGCCTATAAAACTACACATTGGCGCCAAGCGGATTGCGGGGCGCATCGCATTTTTAAACCCAGATCAAACAGGTAAACGACTTCAGCCGGGAGATATATGCTTCGCGCAGCTACAGCTTGAGCAGGATGTGGCGTCATATCGAGGCGAGCGCTTCTTGCTGCGCGACTACGCAGAGGATGTCATCCTTGGTGGAGGCAAGGTCCTCGATCCTGCCGCTCAAAAATATGGCAAACCACAACCCCAGCGCATGAACTATCTCAACGCTATGGCGGCAGCATCGGTTACTCAGGCATTGTCGGAGCTCATGGCGCAGCACCAACTCGTGAACCTAGACCGGTTCGGCCAAAGCTGTAACCTGCTGCCAGAAGACATTGGCGACCTGCTAGTTGCTGCGGGCCGCCCTTTCAGTGCAGAAGGCGTGCACTGGATGGCCAGCGTAGAACGCTGGCGCAATACTCGGAAAGAGGTGATGGCAGTTATCGAAAAGTGGCATGCCAGTAATCCTGAATTGGCGGGCATTAAGGTTGGCGATGTCCAATCTGCGCTGGTACAGCGCATTGAGCCAACACTCCTTATGGCAGTGATAACTGACCAGCTGCAGAAGAAAGAACTAGTACTGAACGAAGGTCGGATTAGTCGCCCTTCTTTCAAGCCAGCCGTTGATGCGCTATCAGGCGCGCACTGGCAACAAGTACAGCAACTGCTGCGACGATGTGGCAATCGCATCCCCCTGCTGTCGCAGATTTCCGAGCAACTGGGCATCGAGCAAGACGTTGTAGAAAAGATTATGAAGTCTGCTGAGAGGCGACATAATGTGCATAAGTTATCTCCCAGGCGTTACGCCTTGCCAGAGCAGCTCTATAACCTGGCAATGCAGCTAAACGCGGCTCAGGAGTCGGAATCACCGATCACTGTGGTTACCATGAAGAACCTGTTCGATACAGGACGTAACCTAACTGTCGAGATATTGGAGTACTTTGATGGCATACGGTATACGGCACGGCGCGATAATGAGCGGGTGGTTTTGAACGCAGAACTTCCCGCACAGCTATTCAACCGCTAAACTCCGCACACGGAAGAGCGATACCCCCGGTGGGGTACCTGGTCTTCAACACCAGTGAGGCGCTGATAAGGTGCCTGGTGGGTTCGACTCCTACCTCTTCCGCCATTTTTGATCTTAGTATTGCTGCGCACCAATGCGCACATTCCGCTACCCCCTAAACTAACGATAGATCTGACACACTGTTGCCCACGTAAGCATTCTTATTATCACAGCAGCAAAGGCAGGTAACATGAAAGCAGTGTGGCAAGGCGTCACTATCGCAGAATCAAACGACACCGTCGTTGTAGAAGGCAATCATTACTTCCCGCTGGGTTCGATTGTGACGGAGCATTTTGAAAAGACCGACCACACTAGCTCGTGCCCCTGGAAAGGCATTGCGAACTACTACTCTATCGTTGTGGCCGGCGATACCAACGACAATGCAGCTTGGTATTACGAGCAGCCGAAGCCCGATGCCAGCCAAATCAAAGGTCGTGTTGCCTTTTGGCGGGGTGTTGAAGTGATCGACTAAAATATCCCTTAGCTGTTCTGTGGGGATCGGCTTTCATATATAGCCATGACTTCTATTAGGCGAAAGCGAGCGTTAATGGGGCTGATAAAGCGGACGTCTGTAGTACTGCAACTTCTCTTCGTGTGTGGAAATTTATCCTAGCGTACCGCGCACGCCAAAACTCCATAGCGCCATTGTTACAACGATGTACCAGGCAGCTATCAAATCATAGCCTCGGTTTCTGAACACAACTCCTACCGCGCCAATAAATGCATAGTGACCTACGAATGCTGCATAGAAAAGTTCGGGGATTCCATTTTCCCGCATGGATGTAACGAGAATGTCGAGCAAGCACATAACAACGAATGTTGAGAGAAACCAGCTTCGATTTGACTCAAACAGCTCTCGATAGTTTACATCTTCAGGTAGGTGGGGCGGATAGAGGGCAAGTGCCAGAACATACATACTGGTAGTCCACAACACTATCGTGAAAAACATAGAAAACGTCGATATCCCTGTTTCTCGCCATAGTAGAAATACCCACCAATTGAGTACGAGAACAAAGAATATTGTGATTGTCCAGGCGATGTGGACAGCGTCGATCTTGTTTATATGGCGAAAGTGGAATGCTCTTCCTAAGCCAGAGAGAAGATGGGTGAGACCGAAGCCGATCACGATAGAAATAAGTACAGAAAGAAACTCGAAATCCGTCATTACCTAAACTCCTATCGTTATTTAACAGCTCAGACAAACCCGGGATGTATTTGTGAGCAGCTCCCTAGGACATCATATCTCGGCCTGCCGCTTGTAGGCGAAAGCGGACACTAGAAGCTCAGAATCAGACGAGATAGGGTAAACGTCCGCTATCACCTAATAAGGACAAGGGATTCTTAACTAGGCGCCTTTTTCTGTTGATTTTTTACCCGAGTAGAACAGCAAGAGATAAAAATTATGCACGCTGACGAAAACCCCATAGATCAGACTTAGAGAAAAGGCTAGCTGATGATACGGAATGAAGTCCAATATGCTTCCAATTTGCAAAGCTGCTATCAATAGAAATATCGCCGTCATGACTTTGTGACTGGGTTCAACACCTGATCGATTCCCACGCACCAGAAATGCAGTGAAACCTACCATATGAAACGACAGCAGTAAGGCATTGGAGACTCTCCATAGAACTTCCGAATTTAGAATTGCTAGTCCTAGGACTATAGGTGCGAATGCTCCTAGGAGTGAAACAATGCTTGGCTCCACCAATGTTTTAAGTTGAAGTATCTCGGAAGGAGTCCACCTACCTTCACCGCGCCGCCCCAAAGCTGTCACTACCCCACTGAATCCAATTAGAGCTGTCGCTATACTCGCGACGCCTATCAAGAATTCATCTGAAATACTCAAATCTTTCATCCCTTTACTAATGTTCTAGTCGTTAAGCATACGAAAAGGATACACCGAAATCTGCTGATGGCTCAAAATAGGCGAAAGCGGACGTTAGGCGGTCTGATTTGGCCTTGGGCAGGTAATGTCCGCTAACACCTCAAAGCGGTCGTTCGGCCCTGGGGTGTCTGATATCCCACATGAATTTCAATGAGGCAATCATTGCCAGGCCAAACGCACTGATTATTCCAAAAGCAACTTCTCCGCGTGAAGCCATCGCCCCAATTTCGCCAGTAGCCATTTTGTAGGCGACATCTTCAAATAGAGCAGCCCTTATGGTCATCTCTCGACATCCCCAACCTACAAACCCACCCATAAGTAGGTAGATCAGGTTAATCAATATCACTTGCTGCCTCGTCAAACTAGCGCCAGCAGTGTAAGCAACAACCATGTAACCGCTTATTATGGTGATAAGAAGCGCCAAAAGAGTTGCCACGTTACCCCAAGTTACAAACGCGACCTCAAGTAAACCTTCTGCACTCATGGATTCTCCTTCTTAGTTTTTTTTCGGTGCCTCAAGAATATACGGATGTGCGTTATTAGGCGAAAGCGGATGCTAGGGGGCCTGATTCGGCCTTGGGGTAATGTCCGTTATCACCTCAAAGGCGACGTACGTCAGCCTGGTAGGTGTCTAACTGAGAATCCGAGAATCATAAAGACGAAACGGGGACTAGTCGTTATTTTCAACTGCCCAAGCAGACATATTCTCGTAGGTCATATCTGGGCTCGCACCCGCGAGGAGTTCATCGACTGCCTTAGCGAATTCTGGGTCTACGATACCTTTCCCCACCTTATTCCACCACATTAGCCCCAGTTTCGAAGAGTGATTGATCAGTATGACTTTACGAAAGGACAGCCAGGTTTCTTCATCAAGGAGACCATTTTGATACTGAAAATACTCGAATTCCCGGTTGCGAAGATCGAGAGTAAACATAAAACTCATTCGTAACTGTTCTTCTGCCGACAGAGGTTTCCCGGCTACATACTTTGCAAACACGTCTGTATGCTGCAAGTTCGCTGCTAAAGAGGTTACGTCATTACCCACCAGTGCCTGGCGGGACCCTGAGCGCAAAAGTTTGTTGTTCTGGCGTATCTGCACCGCGAAATAAACGAGTGTGGCAACGACTGCGGCCGCACCACACAATTCAGCCAGCGCGCCAATTGCTTCCCAATTCATAGCCAAGTACCACCATTACATAGTTGTCCGGGAAGCATACACTCATGTCCGCTACTAGGCTAAAGCGGATGTTAAAGAGCCTGAATCGACGCTGGGGCTGGAAATGTCCGCTATCACTACGAAGCGGACGCTCACAAAGAAAAACTACTAGCGGAAACTTTAAGTCAGTAGTGGACCTTTTAGTTCATGCCCAGCCAAGTTGCTGGAGGCTTATTGTATCGTTCCAAATTTTTGTCATATGCCGAATTCGTGAACCTTCGAAATCCATCATATAGGCGTAGTCAGCGGCAATTGTTTTCCCAGTAGGTTCGCCAGGACCTCCCGGCTCCGTCTGTGTGCCGTGAAAGACAGCACACGCAGCAACGCAATTTCGTGCCTCATCCTCCGCAAAGAACTTTAACTCATAGTGACCATCAGGAATTGGTGTTAGTAGGTTCTTCATCCACTCGCAATAATCTGCCAGTGTCACTATATCGGCCAGGGCACCAGTCTGTGATGAAAAAGTTGCCTCTGGAAGACAATACCTCTGACACTTTTCCCAGCCTTCACCAGTTTCACAAGCTTCGAAAAATTGTCTAGCCTCATCAATGTTTGCGCTCATAAGGATGCTCCTCTATATCAATTTTGCAGAATTGCATAGAGTGTAGACTATACGTCTCAAAGTAGGCGAAAGTGGACGTTAGGCCCTTGGTCGAGGCCAGGGCTAGAAAGCGTCCGCTATCATCTCAAAGCGGTTGTTAGTCGGAACTGGGCCGGCAATCAATCTCAGTTAGATTCGAGTAAATCCTGTCTACTTCAGTTGCAAAATTTTTCCTGAAAGAATTTCTCTCTCTTTCAAAAAATTGGCGATTCGCGCAGCTATTCCTGCCTCTCCCGCTGCCTGACGCTTAGACCCGCTCCTCTATAACCTCGTTTGTCTCGAAACGATAGCGCATGTTGCGGTAGACGCAGATGTCGGTGACATTTTCGGGTGTGCCTTTGGGGGAGCAGCGATAGTTGGTAGATACCCGGTACCGGCCGTGTACCGGCAATACGCGGTGCCAGGTATGGCCATGCACCATCACCAGAGTGCCATTGCGCGGCGTCAATACAACCTGCCCCGGAAGATCTTCGTCCACAGCCCCTGGAGGCAGTAGCCCGCGGCGATGGGAGCCCGGCACCACAACAGTTTGACCGCCAATCTCGGGTGTAATGTCCTCGGTATAAATCAGACGGTTCACATTAAACACTGCAGGATCCTCAGGCGCACAATCCTGATGCCAGGCTTGGCCACGCGTTCCACGTTTGGAAAACATGGTCATGCAGTACAGCGTGTACCAGCCGTCGCCGAGAATGGCTTGAGTAAGCGCCTGCAGGCGTTCATCGTGTTCGATAGTATCAAACGCATCGTGCCCTTCCTGTTGCGGAAACCAGGGCACTACCTCTGTGGCCGATTTGCTCAGAAATTCCTGGTTGTGGGCAAACGCTGGTGACTCACCAAAGTGATCGAGAATCAATGCCTGATACTGCGCCATCAATGCGCTGTCGAATAAATCCTCGAGCACCAGATAGCCCTGCTCCCAAAACTGTTGCGCAAGGTTATTTATATTCACCGTTGAACACCCTCTAATTGCAGTTGATCGTGCACGTTGCACTGCCAACTGAGATACCGTTTTGCCGACACTCCGGGTCTGAACTCTGAATCCGCACGGTATAACCCCACTGCGTAGCCGGTGACCAGTGCTGCCAGCATTTGGCTCAACCATTGGCAAATCGGTAACTTCATACTTGTTGCCTTTCTTAGATTTCTCAAATAGGGAAAGACCGATGTCCGCTATTAGGCGAAAGCGGACATGATGGGCCGATCACCTCATAGCGGTCTTAGGGGTGGCTGGCTCTCAATAATGGGGTTAGTTGTCCGCAGCTGCTGATTGCATTGCTCGCTCCTGACTGCGAACTGCATACCACAAAGGGCGAAGAAGTAGGCGGGAAAACATGTAGCCAACAAGACCTAAATTAGCAGTAATCCCCGCAATATACGGCCCAGGCTGCCTGTGGAATATCAGGTCGCTTGCATTAAGTATCAGGCATATAGCTATGAGAGCTGAGATGGCCTGCATCGAGCCAAACAATAGTTTTAGAGAGGTCTTCCTGACCGCGCCTCGCATGGATTTGTCTATCAAATAACTATTGAATATCAAACTGCATGCACCATAGACACTAACCGCCGTCCAGATAGTTTCATCCTCTAGCGTGAAAGTTCTCAAAACAAGGGGAAGTGCACAGGCAAAGGCAATGGACAGTGAAATCTGAACAATCATGTTCAGTCCGACCACATCGCCGCGTTTGACCGAGGTCCTGTCGCTAAACTGGAACGTAGCAATGATGCCCGCGAACCCCGCAAAGGCAACACTTGCTTCAATACCCACTAACAGAAGATCACTAACGTCCATTTCGCTTATCCTTATTCTTAGAACTCCAGCAAGCTTATACAAATGTCTGCTGTGTGTCGTTAGCTGCCGAACCCCATATCACACGGCTAAAGACCGCTTATAGGCGAAAGTGGACGTTAGGCCGCTTGATTCGGCCCTGGGACGGGTAATGTCCGCTATCACCTCTATTGCGACTATGTTGGTGCCGCCACCTAACGCCGCCAGCAGCAGCGGCGAAAAAAGCGCGGAGCGGTTTTGCTGTCCCTCTGACTGACCTTGTTAAATTTCTTGCTGAGTGAAAACGATATTTTCAGGCACGACGTTTGGCTGTAACCTTGTGGAATGCATTTGAAAAATTAGCCAATTACCATCAACTTTTTTCATAACCGCACTTTCCAGCCAAATCACGTCTTCGCTGCTTTTCTTGTCATCAAAGTTTGCCTTGTTCCAGTAATTAACTAGAGCAACATCATTCATTGTTTCAATGTTGATAATGCTGAAAAAATTTGTTCTGGTGTATTCCGACGGAGAAACTACACGAATTAGATCCTCAATAGTCCATACCTCACCATCTTCTAACAGAACAAAAGATTCCGTAACAGTGGCCTTCATCTCTTGGTGCTTTACATTCGATATAGCCGCGAACAATTTTTCAATTGCTTCGAATGCTTCAACCTCCGTGCCCGCTTGACTATTGATTGAAACAACAAGCAGTAAAAGTAGCGTAAGAAGAATTTTATACATATAGATATTCCTGATCGAAATGTAGCAGCTATGAACGGCTGCTTTTGACGTCGTAAGGGGACATTAAGCGCATCATGGCAAATACGTCCGCTCCTAGGCGAAAGAGAACGTTACGGAACATGATTTGATCTGGGAGGGCTAATTTCCGCTTTCACTTCCATTCGTCATACGGGCACTCCGGTGTGGAGGCTTCCCCCCATAACTTTACTACGACAGCTTTAAAGTCTGATCGCCAACGACCCTCTGCCCCCTTAAAGTGTTCGGCATAACACGGGGCTTCCGTATAGCTTTGCATAGCTAACTTAAGAAACTCCCACTCGATATTGTCTAGAACTCCAAGCTCAATCTGAATGAATTTGGCCTGAGCTTGCTCCATCCAGCTGTCGGTGTCCCACAGTAGTCGTTGCACCTGCTTCTTAGTCAGTAGCGATGGGTCTTCATACATCTGAAAATATGCATCCATTAATGCTACGTCTTGGCTACTAGCGGCCGCATATTGCATTTTATTTGCAGCCGTCTCTTGGAGAAGGGTAGCCATGCCTAAATCTCGACTCAGCTTAAGTTCATAAGCGACAAGAGCCAATGAAATGATTAGACCGAGTGCTGCCAGCATTTGGCCCACCCATTGGTAGGTAGGTAACTTCATCCTTGCTCTCCTTATTGTTCATTCAACAAGGATACCCCGAAGTCCGCTCCCAGGCGAAAGCGGACACTATTCGCCGAGTCGGCACTAGAAGTTTAAAGGTTCGCTTGCGCCTCAAATGCGTCTATTTTTAATAGCGAACGGGCTGGTATGAGCGTCAGCTTTTAGGTTGTGAGTTGATGCTCAGTAATGGCACAAGTGGGGGCGGAATAACAAGAGCAGAGCTGTGGTTTTTTGGTCCCTCTGGCTGGCCTTGTTAGTGCTTGGAATCACTAGAATCTAGCGATGTTTTAGACGTAGGGCCATAGCCAACAACTTGAACAACAACATCTTCATCTTTCGCCCAGACAAAATGGGGCTGATTCCTCGGTTCAGTGTACACGCCACCAACACCAAGCTTTTTCACATCCCATTCACCGTTCTCTCCAGGAAACCCAACAACTATCGAACCAGACAATACAGTTACAACTTTGACATCGTGGTGGTAGTGACGATCCGATTTCTGGCCTTTTTCCAACTTCACCCTTTGGACATACATGCCTTCCGCGTCATCATCGCCCGTAATATTGGCCACCCATACTCCTTGAGCGACTTTCTTCCAGGTGAACTCACTCCCTTCCATCCGAATAGCGTCAAAACTTTCGGCATAAAGAAATTCGGAAAGAAAAATCAGGAGAACTAGGTACTTTTTCATTCTTACCTCTATTTGCACTATCAGCGAATGATGTTGACTTTTGTCCATTCAAAAACCGAATACACAGTTTTCATAAACCTTCGCGCATGGCGCTGTAAACGGATATAGAGTGCATCATAGCCCAAACGTCGCAAAGTGGGCCAAAGGGCGCGTTAGACAGGCCCAATCGCGCACCGCTGAGGCTGCGTGGTAGGAGGCGGCATTCATTAAGCCACAGCGCGTGAGTATTACCCCACCCCTACCCCACTGGAATGTCAGATGTGATCACCAGGTTTATCATCGGTGGGATTAGTGAATAACCAGATGGCTAGCAAGTTAAGTGATGGGGCCAGTGCAGCTAGCCACGGCCAGAATGGTTCGGGCGCAAACTCAACTAGGATGATCCAGGGAAACCCCAGCGGGATAAGGAATATACCCGACAATGGATCTTTCTCGGCTCCTAGAAGTCCGAACGTACCCACCGTAAACAATGTCAGAGCCGTCAAATACGCCAGCAGGAAACCAAACCTCAGGAATGACTTCATCGCCGACAATACTCCCAGGGCGGCTCATGGGCTGCTCTGCTCGTAGGTCTAATCCTTGTTCGTTGCATTATTTTTATTCGTCGTAGTCCAGTACGCCCAGTGCCAGCAGTGAGTTCTCTACTTCTTGCATGCGTGGTCGCATATCTTCCAGCAGGTGTGCCTGAGTGGGAATATAGAACAATCCAAGATCCAGCCCTCGCAACGCGATGGCTGCACACTCCTTCGCTGAAATAAGCTCAAGCTCTGGTGGCGCCATTGCCGGATCAGGCAAGACCTTGGATATGAGAGGCGTGTAGACGGCTCCCGGCATCAGCACGTGCAAATCCATTGGCTCCTTGCGTAAATCAATCTGTAGCCACTCCAGTGCGATCAGCACCGCATGTTTTGAAGCGCCATAGAAAGCCATAGAGCTACGCCTTACCGCACTAGGCAAGCTCAGTGAGTTTTCTGATGCGGTGACCATCAGCCGCCCCGTTTGCTCAGTACTGTTTAGAAACTGGCCGTACGCCTTGGCGATTTTCATGGCTGCATAGAAGTTGATTTCAAACAGGCGCACCAGAGCGCCGGCATCTTCCATGTCTTCCTTGAGTACGTTGCTTCTATGACCAATGCCCGCATTAGAACAGATGAGATCCAGCCTACCGGAGATCGCTGCAGCATCTTCAACCAGTTTCTGCGCGGCTGTTGGATCTGAGAGATCACAGTGAATTGCGCACGATTCGTTGCCTATTGAAGCGGCTACCCGCTCGGCATCATCAATATTGATATCTGCGCAGATAACACGGGCGCCCCGCTCACCCAGCGCTGCTGCCAACGCTGCACCGATGCCTGATGCGGCGCCAGTCACGAGTACCGTTTTTCCTTGATAGTCAATCATACTGTTGTTTCCTAAAAACTAAAGTTATCCGTATTCGCAACTACACGGCTTTTGCAGCTAGCTTAATCACCCCGGGCTAGCTGTTGACGCCAGCGACGTGGTGCCACACCAAAATAGCGCTGGAATGCTCTGGAAAAAACGCTCAGCTGTGCATAGCAAAGAATGTCGGATATGTCGGTAATCGGTATTGAGTCCACCCTAAGATATCGTTGAGCTAAATCCATCCTCGTTTGTTCCAAAAGATCGCGGTAAAGAATGTTGTTTTCTGCAAGCTTGCGTTGCAGTGTTCGTCGAGTGTAGCCGGCTGCCGCACTTACGGCGTCGATACCGCACTCCCCTCGTCTTATTCCTCGAACGATTTGTTCAGTAATGTCGATTATCAAATCTCGATGCACTAGGCGCGTCTGCATTGACAAGTAATCATACAATATCTGGTGTGACTGAGAGTTGAATTGCGTCCTGGGTATATCGAGTATGGACGAGTCAAAATAGTACCCATTGATTTCCTGACCATAGCTGATTGGGCACTTAAAGAGTGCTGCTGTGCTGGCTGAACCGGCATCCTCTGCGTGTTCAAAGTGCGCTAGCTGGGGGTTCCAGGACTCTCCGATTAAGCGGCGGATAAATCGCAGTCCAATACCGAGCGAAAGCTCCATCTGCTGACGATAACTTGGTGGAAAAGGCATCACTATCTCCAGCGCTATCAGACTGGTGTGTTTTCCTTCGTCGAAGATCACCCGCATGCCATTCATGTGTAGATGAAAAAAGGCCTGCAGATCATGAAGAGCGGCTCTAAGGGTTGGCGCCTCGTACATTACGCTCCCAGGCAGGCCGATTACGCGCATGTCCTGGTAGCGACTCAGTAGCAACCCAAAGTCTTGCCTGTCGGTTATCTCTGCGCAGTGGTTAAGGAGTGACAAAAAATCCCGATAGTCCACCGGTAAATTGCCGTTTTCTACGTCCAGTAATGAGAGCTCCAGATTTGCGCATCGAAAGGCTGCATCGACATCGCATCCAAGCTCTTCAAGCAGCTGGTCTATCGCCCCAAAGCCCTGTGCCCGAATCAAATAGTCCGTCATATTGATCGCAGATTCCGTGGTTGATAAAAGCCATATGTCACCAAAAGCCAAGTTTAGTATGCCCAGAGAGAGTAGCTTAATCAAATACTGGAAAATCTACCGGTGCCGCGTGCCTGGTGGTGAATAACTAGCGAGTGAAGAACTATGCATGACCTGCAATTTTATCTGGACGAGTTAGCTAAGGATGACTTGATCTACATCTTCCTGCCTGTCTTTCTGCTGGCGCTTGTCATCGAAGTTGTCATCGATCGCAGAAGAAATCTCGATCTGTTCGACAAGCAAGATTCAATAGCCTCGTTGTGGATGACCCTATTTGTGGTCTTTGTCGATGTATTGCCCAAATTTGCTGCGTTGGTGGCGTTCTTCTTTCTACACAGCATCAGTCCTCTTGCAGACATTGTGCAGCGACAATGGTGGGCCTGGGTGCTTCTCTTTTTCCTTGACGATCTAACCTACTACGCCATGCATCGCTCCAATCATGAGGTACGTTTGCTTTGGGCGGGTCACGTCTCTCACCATTCCGCCATAAAGATGAATTTTGCCACGGCGTTACGCCAGGGGGTCACGGAGCGTGTGCACAAGTATTTGTTCTGGCTGCCACTGCCTCTGCTTGGATTTGATCCAATCATGGTGTTCACCATGATGTCACTGAACCTGTTCTACCAGTTCTGGCTGCACACCGAGTTAATCGATCGTTTACCTGTCTGGTTTGAGCGTATTTTCAACACGCCTTCACACCACCGTGTTCACCATGCGTCCAATATCCGTTACCTGGATTGCAATCATGCAGGGGTGCTGATTATTTGGGACAAGCTCTTCGGTACATTCTCACCAGAAGTGGAAGGCGAGCCGCCAGTTTACGGGCTAACCCAAAATATAGAATCTCTACACCCAATCCATGTCGCTACGCATGAGTATTCTGCTATGGCAAAAGACATCCGGCGCGCTGATCGATGGAGCGATAAGCTGCGGTATGTTTTGAAGGCGCCTGGCTGGAGCCACGATGGCAAAGACAAGCGAGCTCGAGTATTAAGACAAGAGGCCAATGCTAACTGAGGGGTTGCTTGCACACCTTGGAAGTCACTCTAATGAGCGGCGTACATTCAGTGCGTCTCGCCACTGCTCGCACAGCCACTATTACCATCTATGAGGGTCGACTTTAGCGCCTCAGACCTCTACAGTGCGCGCCTTTACGGCGCACTCTTCACAAAGCACCTCACTTTAAGTCGACTCTGCTGCCCAATACGCTCTTAATCCCGGGAATACCTACGTGATCTCAACAGCTAATATCACCATGCAGTTTGGCGCCAAGCCGCTATTTGAAGACATCTCCGTTAAGTTCGGCAATGGCAACCGCTATGGCTTGATAGGAGCTAATGGTTGCGGCAAATCCACCTTCATGAAGATTCTGGATGGTAGCCTCGTGCCAACTGCTGGCAACGTCTCGATTACACCGAATGAGCGTGTAGGCACGCTTAGCCAGAACCAGTTCGCCTTTGAAGAATTTACCGTGGTCGATACTGTGATCATGGGTCATGAGGAGCTGTGGGCCATCAAGCAGGAGCGCGATCGCATCTATGCCCTACCCGACATGACTGAAGAAGACGGGATGAAAGTGGCAGAGCTCGAGGTACAGTTTGCCGAGATGGATGGCTACAGCGCAGAGAGTCGCGCGCAGGAGATTCTCACGGGCGCAGGCATTGCCCAGGAATTGCATTTTGGCCTAATGAGCGAAGTAGCCCCAGGCTGGAAGCTACGCGTACTGCTGGCTCAGGCGCTGTTCTCGGATCCCGATATTTTGTTGCTCGACGAACCCACCAACAACCTCGACATCGATACCATTCGCTGGCTTGAGGCGATGCTCAATGAGCGTAAGTGCACCATGGTGATTATTTCTCACGACCGCCACTTTCTAAACGCGGTATGTACGCACATGGCGGACATTGACTACGGTGAGCTGCGGGTCTATCCCGGCAATTATGATGACTTCATGACTGCTGCGACCGCCGTGCGCGAGCGCCAGCACTCCCAGAACGCCAAAAAGAGCGCCGAGATCGCGGACCTGCAGCAATTTGTGAGCCGATTCTCCGCTAACGCATCCAAGGCCAAGCAGGCTACATCGCGCGCCAAACGTATCGAAAAGATTCAGCTAGAAGACATCAAGCCGTCTAGCCGCGTTAGCCCCTATATCCGCTTTAAGCAAGACAAGAAACTCCATCGTCAGGCAGTAGTGCTGGATAAGCTGGGCCATGGTTTCGACGGAGAAACGTTGTTTGATAATGGCAGCGTTATTTTAGAAGCCGGTGCGCGGCTCGCGGTGATTGGTGAAAATGGCACGGGTAAAACCACCTTTCTGCGTTGCCTGCTGGATGAGCTCCAGGCTAACAGTGGCACAGTAAAGTGGGCCGAAAATGCCACGCTAGGCTACTGCCCGCAGGACAGCAACGCCGAGTTCGAAAGCACGATGAACCTCTACGACTGGATGAGTCAGTGGCGTAAGCCCAGTCATGACGACCAGGTAGTGCGCGCAACGCTTGGACGCCTGTTGTTTTCTTCAGAAGATTTCTTAAAGCCTGTGAACGTATGCTCCGGTGGCGAGAAGAACCGCCTGCTGTTTGGAAAGTTGATGATGCTCGATACCAATGTATTAATTATGGACGAGCCCACCAACCACCTGGATATGGAGTCGATTGAAGCGCTGAACCTGGCGCTAGAACATTACGACGGCACTCTGATCTTCGTGAGTCACGATCGCGAGTTTGTTTCATCGCTGGCAACGCGTATTGTAGAGATCAAGAATCATTCTTTAATCGACTTCCAAGGCAGCTACGATGAGTATCTGGCCAGTCAGTTACTCGAAGAGAAACGCGCGTCTGCCTAGCAACGTGAGATAAACAGCAGGGCTATACCAGATGCATGACCGCACCGAAATGCTACTCACCGCCCCGCCCTTTGGCCTGTTAATGCGCCTATCGGCGCCCAATAGTATTGCCTTTCTGATCCAGTCGGGAGTCAGCCTTACCGAGGTGTGGTTTATCGGTAAGCTCGGCACCACCTCGCTAGCGACCATTGCTCTGGTTTTTCCCTTGCTTATGCTCACCCAGATGATGTCGGGTGGTGCGCTGGGTGGTGGCGTCGCCTCCTCTATCGCTCGCGCTGTAGGTGCTGGCGATCTTGAGCGGGCTGAGCGTCTTGTGTGGCATTCCATTGCCTACGCAACAGCCGGCGCTGTGGTATTCCTTTTGGTATTCATGATTGGCGGCGAGTATTTTCTGGGGTTTCTTGGTGGCAAGGGCGATGTATTAGGCCAAGCCAGCCTGTACTGCCTGGTGTTGTTTACAGGTGGTATTTTTATCTGGCTGCTGGGCGTACTTGGCGCTGTGTTTCGCGGCATGGGCAACATGCAGTTTCCAGCGCGTATCATGGTATTTGGCGCGTTCATTCAAGTACCCTTGTCTGGCACCTTAATACTCGGCGCATTTGGCGCTCCTCAACTCGGCGTTGTAGGGGCGGCCGTTTCTGCGGTAGTGGCCAGTCTAATCACTAGCGCAATAATGATTTACAAGCTCTCGCTTGGCGGTATGCCAGTGAATTTAAAGCGCTCTGCCTGTGTTTTTAGCCGAGACTTGTTTGCCGATATTTCCAAAGTCGCCCTGCCCGCGTCTCTTTCGCCACTTCTCACCGTAGCAACCATTATCAGTTTAACCGCTATTGTGGGTAGCTTCGGCGAGCAAGCACTAGCTGGATACGGTATTGGATCGCGTATCGAGTTTTTGATGGTCCCTCTAATCTTTGGCTTAGGTGCGGCCATGACGGCGCTCGTGGGAATGGCCATTGGTGCATCAAACGTGGTCCGAGCCGAGCACGTAGGTTGGATTGGTGGCGCTTGTGCAGCAGCGATGGCTGGTGTTATTGGCGTCACTCTGGCATTAACTGCCGACAGCTGGATTCCGCTATTCTCAACCGACGAGGCGATTCATGCCTCGGCCAAATCTTATATCCAGATTGTGGGACCCTACTTCGCGTTTCAGGGATTGGGGCTATCCCTATACTTTGCTGCGCAAGGCGCGGGCTTTATGTTCTGGCCGGTTCTTGCTACCTGCGTGCGTATTATTCTGGCCATCGGTGGTGCGCTGTTATTGGCATTTACGCTCGAGCTAGGGCTCAATGGTGTATTCCACGCGGCCGGTCTTGCGATGGCCATGTACGGCGTGATCATCGCGGGATCGTTAAAGTTAGGTGCCTGGCGGAGCGGATTGCAATAGCGGCCATTTGTGAATCAACGCATGGCGCCACTTAAATTACAGGAGCAAAAACCATGACAGATGTATCCGTAGTGTTGGGCGTGAGTGCGAGTAATGGGCTGGGTGCTGCTGTTGCACGTAAGTTTGCGAGTGCCGGCTTACACACTGTCGTTGCTGGACGAACACCTGAGCGCCTTCAACAGGTGGTAGATGAGATCGCAGCTGCTGGCGGCGCCGCCTCTGCTTGTGTAACCGACGCAACCGACGAAGCGGCCGTTGCCAAACTGATGCAAACGGCTCAGGGCATAGGCACCGTCAAAAACGTCACCTTCAATGTGGGCAACAATCAGCCCATCGCTTTTGCCGACCTAACCGCCGAGCAGTTTGAGAACTTCTGGCGCGTATGCACGCTATCTGCCTTTATCACCGCCAAAGCCGCACTGCCCGTGTTAGAAGAAACCCAGGGATCATTGCTGTTTACCGGCGCCTCGGCCTCTATGCGCGGTCGTCCTAATTTCGCGCATTTTGGTGCATCCAAGGCCGCCCTGCGCAACCTGGCGCAGGCACTGGCCAAAGACTACGGCCCCAAGGGCGTTCACGTGGGGCATGTGGTGGTAGATGGCGGTATAAACGGAGAGCGGCTGCGCAGTCGCTTTAGTGAGTTTCTGGATGCGCTGGGTGAAGACGGTACGCTAGAACCCGATGCCATCGCCGATGCCTATCTGTTTATGCATACCCAGCCACGCAATTGCTGGACCTTCGAGGTTGATGTGCGGCCGTTCAAGGAGAATTGGTAGGTTCACATCACGAAGGATTCGCCTCAGGTGCAGAATCCCTGAGCTCTCTCAAGGCACTACCCGCCTGAGCGCGCCTTAATAGCCGCATCAATGTCTACCAACTGTTGCGCCTGCTCCAGGTGCAGTAGCTCCACCATGGCCCCATCAACCTGTATCACACCCTTGCCCTGATTCTCAGTTTGAGAGAAAGCATCGATTACTAATCTTGCCTGCGCTACCTCACCAGGATCGGGGGAAAACACGGTATTGGCAGTATCAATCTGCGCAGGATGTATCAGCGTTTTGCCATCAAATCCCAGAATTCGGCCCTGCTCGCACTCTGCCAGTAACCCCTCAGGGTTCTTGAAGTCGTTGTACACACTATCTAGCGCAACTAAGCCATACGCCCGCGCTGCAGTGAGTGCCATCATCAATGGCACCTGGAAAGCGAAGCGATCGGGTGTGTAAACAGCGCCGTAGGCTTTGGCCAGATCGTTCGTCCCTAGCATGAATCCTGCGAGACGGGTGTGCTCCGACGCTGCTGCTATTTCCTGAATGTTTAAAATCGCCAATGGCATTTCGATCATAGCCCACAGCAAGAAGTCTGCAGGCGCGCCCGCAGCATCCAGCAAGGCATCGATCTGCTGGATGTCAGTGGCCGTTTCCACTTTGGGTAGTAGTACGCCGTTGGCGCCGGCGCTCACGGCCATAGCTATATCGTCGTTGCTCCAGGCAGTATCGCGCGCATTAGCGCGCACGATCACCTCCCGATCACCGTAAGCCCGTTCTTGCAATACTGACGCTATGGTTGCTCTGGCCGCGTCTTTGGCATCTGGCGCCACCGCATCTTCCAGATCCAGAATTAGCACGTCGGCTGGCAGCGTTCGTGCTTTTTCGAGTGCGCGAGTATTCGCACCCGGCATGTACAAGCAGGACCGACGGGGACGAAAAGCGGCAACACGCGACATAGGATAATCATCCGATCTAGTGGCAAGGGAAGCTGGAATTTCAGCGACTTACTTTAACGCAATTTAAAATCTACACCATGTTCAGTTTAGCGCTAAACTTAGTGGCAGTGCGACAATGCGCGCTTTCGCGGCGAGGAAGACAGACTATTTCTCAATCGTTTAAATACAAGGCGTTTATCAGCTACAGCCATGAGGATTCGCGCTGGGCCCAGTGGTTGCACAAATCAATGGAGCGCTACAAACCCCCACGCGCCCTAATCGGAAAGATCACACCCAATGGCGAGGTGCCCGCGAGGCTCAGTCCGATTTTTCGTGACAGAGATGACCTGGCCAGCTCTCCCGATCTCTCGTCTTTGCTAGCAGACGCTCTGGAGCAGGCTGAGCATCTGGTTCTTATCTGTTCGCCCGATTCCGCGCGCTCTGTCTGGACGAATAAAGAGGTTCAAACCTTCCAGAAACTGGGTCGGGCACACCGCATTCACTGCATGATCGTCGATGGCGACCCGGCTGCTATTGGCACCGACGATGATTGTTTTCCACCCGCTATCCACCAGCAGTACGACGCTAACGGTGAGTTGCTTGAGGGAATCGTGGACCCCATGGCTGCCGACGTTCGCGAGGGCGCCGATGGTAAGCATCTGGCCAAGCTCAAAGTTATTGCCGGCATTCTGGGCGTCCCTTTGGATGAACTACGCCGACGCGAATCCCAGCGTCGCCAGCGTCTGCTGGCCGGGGTGTCGATAGCATCATTAGTGGCAACCGCGTTCACCACGTTCCTGGCCATCGCAGCTATCACAGCCCGCGACGAAGCCAACCAGCGTCAAAGTCAGGCCGAGGAACTGCTTGGATATCTTGTAGGCGACCTGCGCTCTAGCTTGCGGCCCATGGGACGACTCGATCTGCTGGAGGGTGTGGCTCAACGCGCGCTAGACTACTTTTCCTCTGTTGATGTAGAAGTGCTCAGCGAGCAGGAGCTTGCTACGCAAGCGCAGGTGATGACTCAGATTGGTGAGATTCGAATTGATCAGTTTCGGTATGAAGAAGCGATGCCGGTTTTCACTCAGGCCTATGAACGCAGTGCCGTACTCGTACAAAAGTCACCAACAGATACCGGCCGACTATTTGATCGCGCGCAGGCAGAGTTCTGGATTGGTTACATTCATCGAACTCAAAGCGACCTGCCCCGGGCAAGGCAGTGGATCGAACGCTATAGAGACAGTGCGGTTGAGATGCTGGCGCTGGACCCAACCGGTGAAACAGCGCTACGAGAAATGGCTTATGGCCACCATAATCTAGCGGTGCTGGATGTCGATGAGAACAAACTTGAACGCGCGCGCGAAGGCTTTCAGCTCGAGATTGCCATTCTCGAACGGTTGAATGAGCAAGGCCATATGGAACACTTCGGCGAAGAGCTGTCCGCCGTGGAATCCTGGTTGGGTCGTGTCGCCTTGTGGCAGGGAGACATTGCCGCTGCGCTGGAATATGAGCGCAGCGCGATGAATCACATCAGTGAGTCCGCCGCTGGCCGAGCTGACAATGTCCCGCTACAACACTATATTGCGAACGAGATGCTGGTGTACGTTGCGATAGCCCTGTACACCAACGAACCGGCAGACGAGCTTGAGGTTCTCACGCTCAGAGCAATCGGGATTCTGGATGAGATAACGCGCACCGACAGCAGCAACAATACCTGGCGGACAGACGCATGGCGCGCTCGCGTGTTACTTGCGCTAGTTGCTGCACGCAGCCAGCAGTGGAATCGGGCTCTGGGTTATGCTCAACAGGCAGGCGATGGTTACCAGCTCATGCTCGACGAGGGGCTAACCGAAAAATTCCTGTTTGTTGGCCTGGCCAGAACTGCTTACCTACAAGCCTGGATCGCGCAGGTACGTGGTGACGAGACCGCTGCATTCGCTCATATACAGCGAGCACTATCTGCCTTGAGCACCGTAAAGCTATCAAATCCTCCGGAGCAGCACATCGTGTCGATGATCGCAAAAACTCAGCTGTTTTATGGTAATGCACTTAAGCTTCGGGGCAATATCGAATCAGCGCGTGCTGCCTACAATGCGGCTGTAATACCGTTACAAGCATATGGCAAGGCAGTCACCTCCCCATTGCTACTTGAACCCCAGGCTCGTTATTTTCACGCCGTGGGCGATGTCGATGCGTATTTGGCCGCACGGGGACAACTCGACGCAATGGGTTTTCGCTCAATAGAACCCTGGCCAGAAAGCAGCACGAACAAGTCAGTTAGCAGTAACCTAAGTACTGCAGGATTCTAAGTTCACGCAAACGTTTTCCACGCTCTCACGCTGCGCTATGCTGAATACTTCCCAATAAAAACGTAAAGGACCCTTTTCTATGCCCGATCTTCTTTTGAATAAAACCGCGGTTATCACGGGTGGAGCCAGCGGTATCGGCGAAGCCACTGTTCGCAAATTTGTTAGCGAAGGCGCCAAAGTCATTATCGCCGACATGCAGGTCGATAAGGGCGAAGCGCTAGCAGCCGAGTTGGGCGACGCCGCTTTGTTTGTGCGCACGGATGTCTGTATGGAAGATCAGGTGGCCGCAGCCATCAATGCAGCTGTTACCGCATGGGGACGATTAGACTGTCTGTTTAATAACGCCGGCTTTGGCGGCGTATCAGGTGAGATCCATGAAACCGACATGGGCGAACCGTACCAACGCACCATCGACGCAATGCTTACCGGGCCAATCTATGGCATGAAGCATGTGGCCCCGATTATGCGTGAGCAGCGCACGGGCTCTATTATTACCACCGCCAGTATCGCCGGCACCGGTGGAGGCTATGGCCCTCATGTGTACTCTGCCGTGAAAGCGGCTGTTATAAACTTGAGCCGCTCGGTAGCGCAAGAATTGGGGCCGTTTGGTGTGCGCGTGAATACCGTGTGCCCAGGCTTTATCAACACGCCCATCTTCCTGGGCCAATTGGCCTTGCAGCAAGATGTGTCCGAGGCCTCGGCCACGATCGCCGAACTCTCATCACTCGCTCAACCCATCACGCGTGCTGGACAACCGGAAGACATCGCCAAGGCCGTGTGCTTTTTAGCCAGCGATGAATCCACGTTTATCACCGGTCAACCACTCGTTGTAGACGGGGGTCATACGTTGGGCGCCTGGCAACACCCGGACACTGGCGGCGGTTTGCGCGATTTGATTAGAGAAATTATTGGCGAAGATGCAGCCGAGAATATGGACACGGTGTACCACGCAGACCAAGACTAGTTCTGGCGATTTGGTCTAACTAATGGACGATACCGTGTTTAACCACTGTATCGTCCTCAAGCACGTTTAGCCTTTAATTTAAGCCGCCGCCGCAATAGTCGTTCTATGCAGTAGCCTGTCGTGCCCCTCGTACCCGCCTGTTGCCCTGTGCAGCACCGAGCGGTTGTCCCACATTACCAGCATGTCTTTTTCCCACTTGTGGGTGTACACGAACTCTTCGCGCGTCTGCCACTCGCTGAGTTCCAGCAACGTAGCAACGGCTTCGTCATCGCTCATGCCCTCGATGCCAATCATGTAGCCGATAGAACCGAAGATACCCAGTTCGCCGGTTTCGGGGTGCGGTCGAATAATGCGATGCGTTTGAGTGAGGTTTGCCTCAGTTGACGGGCGAATGTCCATGCTGCGGTCAATCGCCTGATCAGCCTCGCCGTACATGCCCTCTGGTGAGTAAGCCATTTTGGCGGAGTGTATGGCGAGCTTGCCTTCCAATCGCTCGCGCAAGTCTGCGGGCATGGCCTTAAACGCGGCATGTTGATCGGCGTACAGTGTGTCGCCGCCCATAGGCGGAATGGTGATACCAAATAAACAGGTGCCCGCTGGCGGCTTTTCCTGAAAGCTCCAATCGGTGTGCCAGTTCTCTGCAAACAACGGCGCTTGCTCATTGGCGCTGCGCTGCACGGCAATCACATGCTCACGCCCTTCCACGCTGGCAATAAAGGGGTCCTCACCAAAGCCACCAAAGTATTCTGTGAAGCGCTCCAAGTCATCGTCGGACATGGGTTGCCCTGGAAAAGACAGTACGTGATGCTCCAGCCACGCCGCTCGAATAGCGGCAATCGTATCTGCATCCAGTGGTTGCGTGAGATCTACGCCGGTTACAGCGGCGCCACACACTTGGCCTGAAGGGGTTACTGTTATTGTCATTATGAGTTCCTGTTATTGCGATAGCACAGACGGTTGTTGCGATAGCACAAAGATTAGCAGATACCACGTAGGCTGACAGCCCACAAAACTGCTTTGTAGAGTTGGGGCCGCCAAGACAAAACGGTATGATGTGCGCCCTTCTGCGGGTCGATAACCGAGACACTTCACGCACCATGCGATCGTTTCTACCTCTTATAAAAAGCGAGTGGCGCCTGCTGCTATTTGGTTTTGTGATGACCTTTGGCTCCAGCCTGGGCCAAACCTACTTTATCGCCCTGTTTAGTGGTCAGATTCGCGCTGATCTTGGCATCAGTCACGGCACGTTCGGTGCTATCTACTCGGGTGCCACGCTAGCCAGCGCCGTGCTGCTGCTGTGGACCGGCACGTTGATCGACCGTATGGATTTGCGTCGCTTCGCGTACATGTCTGTATTGGGGCTGGCATTGGGCTGCCTGATTCTTGCAGGCAGTCAAGGCACGATTACATTGTTTATCGCCATACTCGTACTGCGCCACATGGGTCAGGGCTTAATGAGTATGGCCGGTGTCACCAGCATCGTGCGCTATATCGACCACCAGCGCGGTAAGGCCAATGCGATTAGCGGTATTGGCTTCTCATTCTCCGAGGCAGTACTCCCTTCTGCCATCATTGCATTGCTAGCGGTTCTTGGCTGGCGTGAATCGTGGCTGCTTAGCGCGGTGATTCTGGTTGCCGTTCTGCCCCTGATGATTTACTGGCTGCTGGGCACACACGATGTACGCCATACACGCTATGTGGAGCGTTTGGCAGCGGATGATGCCAGTGAAAGCACCGCGGTTGCGCGCCAATGGACCCGCAACGAGGTAATTCGCGACCCACAGCTATACCTGTTCATGCCTGCGATGCTCACGCAGCCCATGCTGTATACCGGTTTCATGTTTCACCAGGTACAGCTGGTAGAGGAAAAAGGTTGGTCGCTGGTAGTGTGGGCTAGTCTCTACTTGCTTTACGCCATGACCACCATTGGCATGAAGCTGATATCTGGGTTACTCGTCGATCGTTTCGGTGCTATCCGACTGGTGCCCTACCTTGCGCTGCCTCTGGGATTGGGCCTGTTGTTGCTGTCTACCTCCGACAGCATAATCATTGCCGTGCTGTTTATGTTTTTGATGGGTATTGGCGTGGGCAATTACTCAACGCTATCGTCACCATTTTACGCAGAGATGTATGGCACGCTCCATCTGGGATCAATCAAGTCGGTTACCACCGCCGCAATGGTATTTGCCAGTGCGATTGCCCCGGTGATTATGGGCTGGATGATCGATTCTGGGGTGAGCATGGACGTAATGGCATTGATGGGGGTTGCTTATGTGGTGCTTGCAACGATGTTAGCGTGGCTGGGCTACCGGCTCAAAACACATAAATGACGCGAGGTGACGCGTAGTTAACGCATCGGGTACGTGATTGCCGGCTAATCGGGTAGTTAAGACCCACGCTTAAGCGGTATACTCCCCCGCTTCTTTTACACCCTATTTCTAACGAAGAGGCCGTAACTTAATGATTCGCATGTCTTTTATCGCATACTTCATGTTGTTTCTAACATGCGGCGTTGCCACCGCCTCCACCGGCCCCGAAAAATTCGCTCAACTTGGCCCTCTACTGGACACGCCCACCGAAACCCGATTAGGCAGCGGCGCACCTGGCCCGCAGTACTGGCAGCAGCGCGCCGACTACAACATAGAGGTTACGTTGGATGATGAGCGCCAGCGCATCACTGGCAAGCAAACGATCACCTACAGCAACAAGAGCCCGCACACCTTAAGCTACATCTGGCTGCAACTGGACCAGAACCGGTTTCGGCAGGATTCCGACGACGTGCTTACCAAAACCGCGCCGAACTTCGAGAAGTTCCCCTACCGCACCATGGCCAACCTGCTGGAGCGTCAAGATTTCGAGGGTGGAGTCGACATCTCGGATGTAGAAGATGCGAGCGGTAATGCGCTGCCCTACGTCATCAACAAAACCATGATGCGTATCGATCTGCCCACGCCGCTTAAGGCTGGCGAGCAATTTGTGTTTAGCCTGGCCTGGCAGCACAACATCGTTAATGCAGTGGCCATTAATGCCCGAGGGGGATATGAGTATTTTGAAAGTGATGAGAACTACATCTACGAAATCGCGCAATGGTATCCACGCCTGGCGGCGTACACCGATTACCAAGGCTGGCAGAACAAGCAGTTTCTGGGTAACGGCGAGTTCACGCTAGAGCTAGGTGATTTCGATTTTGCGATTACCGTGCCGGCCGATCATGTGGTGGCAGCCACGGGTGTACTGCAAAACCCTGAAGATGTATTGAGCCGCAAGCAGCTTAAGCGTTATAACCAGGCCAAAAAGTCGGATGAGTTGGTGTTTGTCGTGGAGCCTGAGGAGGCCAAGCGCAACGAAAGCAGCCGCACGTCGGCAACCAAAACCTGGCAGTTTCGCGCCGAGAACGTACGCGATATCGCCTTTGCCTCGTCGCGTAAATTCATCTGGGATGCGATGACAACCCAAAGCGGCGATAACGATGTGCTGGCCATGTCGTTCTACCCTAACGAGGCAGAACCACTGTGGAGCCAGTATTCTACGGCCTCAATCGTGCACACTATCGATGTGTACTCGCGTTATACCTTCGAGTATCCCTATCCCGTGTCGATTTCGGTGAATGGCCCGGTGGGCGGCATGGAATACCCCATGATCACCTTTAACAAACCACGGCCCTATGCCGACAATACCTATTGGGACGTTACTCAGAAAGGCGGCGATAAAACCTGGGAGCGCAGTAAATACGGCCTGATTTCAGTAATCATCCACGAGGTTGGTCACAACTACTTCCCGATGATTGTTAACTCTGATGAGCGCCAGTGGACCTGGATGGACGAGGGCTTAAACACTTTTTTGCAGTTTATTGCCGAGCAGGCCTGGGAAGAAGAGTATCCCTCGCGCCGCGGTGAGCCAGCCAAGATCGTAGAGTACATGACCAGCGGCAAAGTGGTTCCCATCATGACCAACTCAGAGTCGCTGCTGCAGTTTGGCAGCAACGCCTACGCCAAGCCCGCCACTGCGCTCAACATATTGCGCGAAAGCATTATGGGCCGCGAGCTGTTTGATCATGCGTTTCGTGAGTTCGCGCAGCGCTGGATGTTTAAACGCCCAACGCCTGCCGATTTTTTCCGCAGCATGGAAGACGCTTCAGCCGTTGATCTGGATTGGTTCTGGCGTGGCTGGTTCTACGGCACAGACTATGTGGATGTCGCCATTGATAACGTAGCGCTGTACCAAATAGACACGGGTAACCCCGACGTCGAGAAGGCCTGGCAGCGTGCCGATAAAGACAAGCTGGAGCCAACCCTCAGCGAGCAACGCAATGAGGGCGCCGAAACGCTGCTCGACCGGCAGCCCGATCTTAAGGACTTTTACAACGACTTCGACGAGTTCTCGGTAACACCCTATGACTACGCACAGTACGAAAAGTACAAGAAGTCGCTCACTGATCGCGAACGCGCACTGCTGGATGCCGACAAGAACTTCTACACAATAACCTTCGTGAACAAAGGTGGCCTGGTAACCCCTCTGCCCTTGCGCATTACCTACGCCGATAAGAGCACAGAGGAACTATTGATTCCCGCAGAAATCTGGCGCAAAAATGGCGACAAGGTCACCAAGCTGTTTATCACCGAGAAAGAGATAACCGGCGTGGATTACGATCCCTACCGCAGCACCGCCGATGCGGTAGAAGCGGACAACAGCTGGCCGCGCAAGCCCAAGGCGAGCCGCTTCAAACTGTTTAAGGAAACTGAGAAGCCCAACATCATGCGCCGCGACGATAAGGAAAGCTGGGAACAGCCCATTCTGTGACATTGCGCGCGACTCTTAAGGCAGTACTGTGCAGCCTGGTGTTTCTAAGCGGGCCGGGCTGGACGCACCCCTATCACACGAGTTTTGCCGAAATAGAGTGGAACAGTGATGGCACCACGCTGGAAGTGTCACTGCGGGTGCTGCCTGAGGACTTCGAGCAGGCCCTGAGCTGGCATGCGGGCAATACCATAACGCTAGAACAGCAAGCACTGGCTACGCCGGCAATTAAATCCTACTTAACTAAGCATTTTCAATTACTTAGCATGCCTTCTTCGAGCGATTCCAACACATTGAATGCGCTCACTTTGGAAGGCTATGAGGTGGCCTACGATGAAACCTGGCTGTATTTCGTGATAACTGCTGAGCGCAGTACCTCGCTCATCCTACGCAATACGCTGATGATGGACGTTAACGATACCCAGACTAACCGTGTGCAACGACTCTGGCGCGAGCCGTCAGACGTTCTGGTATATACCGCCTCGAAGCGGGAACAGCCGCTATAGCTTTACTACAGCTTTACTACAGCTTTACTGCAGCTGGGCTGTAGCTGGACTGTTGTCGAGCTACGGCTGAACTTTTGCCCTTGCCAGCAGTCCTAATAAACAGCGTTTTTACACCCCACTAAGGGGCTGATTTACCGCATAGGTTGGGTTTGACCCACGCCCACAGGCGGTTACACTTACTCTCCGCAGTATCGAATAAAAGGTGGTTTCCTTTGACTATAAAACACCGTAGCGCGAGCGCAGCTCGTCGCACGCTTTTGGGCGCCCTGTTTGGCGGCCTCTCACTGGCAGTAAATTTACCTGTCCAGGCCGTAATCGAATACACCGACAGCCAGCGAGACACGCTGGTAGAAATGGTAGAGCAACTCGAGCAACGCCACTACGCCAAACTGCGTTATGACGATGCGTTGTCATCACAACATCTGGATGCGTACATCAAGAGCCTGGACGGCGGCAAGATGTTCTTCACCACGTCCGATCTGGCCGAGTTCGAGCAATACCGCGATGTGCTAGACGATCAGGGCCATGAGGGCCAATTGGATGGCGCCTTCACTATCTTTAATCGTTTTCAGGAGCGGCTGGAAGCCAGGCTGCAAAACCTGATCGATACTCTGCCTGCGTCTATTGAGGCAATGGACTTTACGGTTGACGAAGAATACCCGCTAGATGGCGACGAGCGTGAGTGGGCAGTGAACAATGCCGAACTAGGTGAGCGCTGGCGCAAGCATGTGAAGAACCAGGTACTGAGCCTAAAGCTGGCGGACAAGCCTGAGGAAGATATCGCTGAAACACTCACCAAGCGTTATACCAATCAGTTAAAGCGCGTTAAGCAGTACAACCA
This sequence comes from Halioglobus sp., assembly GCA_039990395.1. GTDB lineage: Bacteria > Pseudomonadota > Gammaproteobacteria > Pseudomonadales > Halieaceae > CALINF01. The sequence continues at coordinate 984,043 of JBDXFZ010000146.1, read as the reverse complement.
TCAGGATGTATTCCAGATTTACGCGAACGCCCTCACCGAGCTGTACGACCCGCACACTAACTATTTGTCACCGCGCAGGTCTGAAAACTTCAATATCAATATGAGCTTGTCGCTGGAAGGCATTGGCGCCGTGCTGCAATTAGAAGATGAGTACACCAAGGTTGCACGCATTGTTGCTGCCGGCCCCGCTGATAAACAAGGCGATCTGCAGCCTGCTGACAAGATCATTGCCGTAGGGCAAGGCACAGAAGGCGAAATGGAAGACGTGATCGGCTGGCGCCTCGACGAAGTGGTTGAGCTGATTCGTGGGCCAAAAGACTCCACGGTGCGCCTGGAAGTGATTCCTGGCAAAGGCAAGTCTGACGAGCGCAACACCATTACCATCGTGCGCAACAAAGTGAAGCTGGAAGAACAGTCGGCGCAGAAATCGATTCTGGAAATACCCAATGGCGATAAGACCATGAAGGTAGGTGTAATCGATATCCCCGCCTTCTATATTGACTTTGAAGCCATGCGCCGTGGCGATGACGACTACAAGAGCACTACGCGTGACGTACATAAGCTGTTAGACGAACTTCAGGAAGAAGGGGTAGATGGCATCGTGATGGATCTGCGCAACAACGGCGGCGGCTCATTGCAGGAAGCCAATGAGCTTACGGGCTTGTTCATTGAATATGGCCCCACAGTGCAGATACGCCACTCCTCTCGCCGTGTGTGGCGCGACGGCAAGCGCGTACGCAGCGCCTACTACGAAGGGCCATTGGTTGTATTGATCAATCGATTGAGTGCCTCGGCATCTGAAATTTTCGCCGGCGCCATTCAGGACTATGATCGTGGGGTTATTGTTGGCGACCGCTCCTTCGGTAAAGGCACAGTGCAAACGCTCGTACCATTAACCGAAGGCCAGCTTAAGCTCACCGAGAGCAAGTTCTACCGTATCTCCGGTGATAGCACCCAGCATCGTGGCGTAGTGCCGGATGTGAACTTCCCATCGCTGTATGACGCCGAAGAAATTGGCGAGAGCGCGTTGGATCACGCTCTTAACTGGGACCAGATTAACCCCGTGCGCCATCGTCGTTACGACGACCTCACTTCACTATTACCCAAGATCACCAATCTGTACGAAGAGCGCAAGGCGGCCAATGCCGACTTTGTGTTCCTTGAAGACCAGGTGAGCATGGCAGAAGAAACGCGCAGCATCGACGCCCTGCCCCTAAATGAAGCCAAGCGCATTGCCATGCGTGAAGAGCAGGAAGCCAAGGCTCTGGCGATTGAGAACAGACGCCGCAGCGCCAAGGGTGAAGAACTGCTGACCTCATTAGATGAAGAAGAAACTGACACGGCTGATAGTGTTGCCTCAGCGGAGACAGACGTAGATTCGACTAGCGAACTACCGGATGACAGCTCCGAAGATGAAAATGGCGCAGCGTTGGCAGCCATTGAAGCTGAAGATGACTCAGACGAAGAGGAAGAAGAGACGCCGGATGTATTGCTCAGCGAAGCCGGCAACGTGTTGGTAGATACACTGATCCTCAAGCAGCAGGCGTTTGCGGTGCACTCGGCTTCGGTTGAGGATGATAGTTGAGTCTTGCACTGCCATAAACCTACAAAAAGGCCCGGCGCTAGCCGGGCTTTTTCTTGGGGGGGCAGCAAAATTCGCCCCGGGTATACGGTTTACTGAATCCAATTCGAATTACCCGACTCCAATGGTACCTGCAGGGCTTACGAGCCATGTAGAATGGTAAAGATATTCAAATGCCGCGCCGAAAGTGATTACAGTCAAAAGAGACCCCTATCAGCTCCACCGAACTGCTTTGGCACCGCTGCTGCCCGGCGCAGGTAAGCTCGAGCTGTCAAAGGCATCCAAAGCGGCCGTATCCATTAGTGAGCAGGAGTTTACGGTTTTCCTACTTCGGCAGGGTCTCGCACCTATTTGGGCTGCCAAGCTAAAAAAATACGAACTCCCGCTCTTCTCTGATGAAACCACCAAGACTCTTCGTCAGGCGCGACTTAGTGCTACTGGCGAATACCTATTACAGCGCAAGAGCCTTGGAGCTATTAGGACAGCTCTTGATGAAGCTGATATCCCGCATGCAGTATTGAAGGGCCAACACACGCGAGAGCGCTTTTTCTCCGAGCCCGCACTGCGCCCCTGCGCAGATATAGACTTGCTCATCGACCCGGCGGACAAAGTTCGTGCCATAAAGGCAATGCAAGGCACGGGATTCACATTTTATGGTTCTGCAGAATATATTAGTCACGAATGCAGCCTTGAAAAGGGCAAAACATATATAGACCTGCACTGGGACATCCTCCGTCCCGGACGCACAAAAATCCCTATGGCACAAACCATACTAAGTATGCGACAGGACTACGAAAGCCACTGGGGTTTGAGCGACAACGCAACGCTGTATCTACTTTTGGTGCACCCAGTATTTACCAAGTACCTGACAGCACCTCAAGCGTCTCTGGTTCGTCAACTCGATCTGATCTACCTGCTAGAAAGCTGGGCAAATAGCTGGGATACTGTGGTACAACTGTTGAGTGAATCCGGCTTAAAAACCGCAGCATGGCTGAGCTTGATGTGGCTCACTGTACTTACCGGAGTTTCCGCACCACCGGACGTGATGTCCAAATTGCAACCTGGAAAGATACGCCGGCGTTATCTAGAAAATTGGCTAGTTAAGGATCTCTCCACCCACTGGCTGGACTTACCTAGAGTTGTACAGTTGGGCTTCACCCTGCCTGCCCACGATAAGTGGGTAGACTCGGTGCGTGCAATAAAATCAATCAGAGACTGTCGAAAACTTGGCAAGGTTACGCTGGCCACATTAGAAGAGCAGGTCTCGTAGCGCTAGTCTATGTACTTTTCCTAGCCCTATATCGATACTAAAGACCAAGAATGCAGATCACACTGATCACACCCGTTCGAAATAACGCCGACACTATTGGTGATTGTCTGCGCTCAGTCGCAGAACAGACAGTTGACTGCCAACACATTATCCTCGACGGCGGATCTACTGATGGCACGTTAGAAATAATAGAAAAAGAGAAAGGAACTGACGCCATTCTGATCAGTGAGCCGGACCAGGGTATGTACCATGCGATCAACAAAGGACTGAAGCTTGCTGCCTGCGAGGTCGTTGGCGTTCTTAACTCAGACGATTACTACCCAAATGATGCAGTGCTTACAACAGTGGTTGAAGCTTTCCTGAATCCCACTGTGGGTGCTTGCTACGGTGACCTGCAGTACGTCGATAAAGTAGACACCGCCAAAATGGCTCGCTATTGGCGATCCGGTGATTACAAGCGCGAGAGATTTTTCGGCGGTTGGATGCCACCCCACCCCACCTTCTTTTTACGCCGACACCTGTATGAGAAACACGGCGGCTATCGGCTAGACATGGGTACATCGGCTGACTATGAGCTAATGCTAAGAATGCTATTAACGCATAGGGTGAACGCGGCATATATTCCGCAGGTGATGGTGCACATGCGTAATGATGGCATGAGTAATGTGAGCTTGAAGAGTCGGATTAAGGCAAACCGCAGTGATCGGAAAGCCTGGCGAGTCAATGGTATTGCCCCGCGGCCCTGGACTCTGATTGCGAAGCCATTGGGGAAAATCGGTCAGTGGTTTTCCAAGGTTTGATAATTTACGTTATCGTTTCCAAATTTATATTCCATGACTGGACTATGTATCTGGATCTACCGCTGAACCCCTTACTGGCCTCCGGAACTAACGACCCCGTACAACCTCGAGTTCAAACAGTTTTCCCCTCGCCTGACTAATATAACTGGCCCGAATCTGCGAAGCTATTAGCCCGCGACGCCCCTCGAGAAAGCCCAGCTTAAATGCATAGTGATACAAGAACCAAAGAGTGGGTTCAAATGGCATCCGAATTGCGAGGTATTTCAAGAAGCGTCTTCTTTCCTGAGCATTACCGAATAGGTTTGGAGAAATGGTTTTTTTGCCGTGGCGGCCTTTGTGCAAATTGCCGTATCGCACACCAGCCTCCCAGGATGAGTAATGGTTGTGCCTATCGATGTAGGCCGTTAGGCCTTTGAAATCCTCGTGTACTAGCGGTGTAGATATTGCCCCTACTTTACCATCCACTATTACCCGTTCATGTACTTCCATATCCAGATCTGTGGCAATACTGCTGTCCAACTCCTCGAAATACGCCTTACCTGTGCGGAACAACAACACAGCGGAATGGGAGAAACCCCCGAACCGAAAGCGCCGACCCATGAAGTGGAACCCTTTCATCATAAGGAACGCATCAGGAGCGTCAGGTCTGGATATGGCTTTACTTATTTCCTGCCATAGCTGTGCTGGTACCACCTCATCGGCATCCAGTAAAAACACCCAATCTGTAGTGATGGCCAATTCATTTAAACCCCATTGACGTTTCTTGGGGTATCCACAACTGTAATCAAACTGAACAATTTCAGCATTGAAAGAAGCAGCTATTTCTGCCGTCGCGTCCTCACTGTGTGAATCTAGAAGGATTACCCGCTCTGCCGGGCCAAGCGCTGATAGGCACTTATGCAGGTTTGCCTCTTCATTTCTAGCGGCAAGGAGAATGGTTATGGGAAGTTTGTCAATAAACTGCTTCATATACGTGCTAGGCCAAGCCGTCAGATATAATCTGCTCGAAATAGTTCATGGTTTTCATCACACCATCTCTAAGTGGGGTAGCGCGCTCCCAAGTCAGCTCTGTTTTGGCCAGGCTGATATCAGGCTGGTGCTGTTGCGGGTCATCAGCCGGTAACGGCTCATTAACCAAAGCGAACATAGAATCTGTAAGCTCTATCACCAATTCGGCCAATTTCCGAATAGTAGATTCTGCAATGTTACGCAGATTTATAGGTCCAGAAAAAGAATCTTGGGTACCCATTAAACGAATAAAGCCTTCATAAAGTCGTCCACATAGCAAAACAATCCTCGTTTGCTGGCCGTCACCATAAATTGTATTGGGCTAATTACTAGCTGCCTGAGCGATAAAATTAGATGCAACCCTGCCATCATTTGAATGCATCCTCAGGCCATAAATATTAAAGACACAGGCACAACTTCAATCTGCTAAAAACCGAATAACGACGATGCCTGCCATGTCCCCAGCCTTCACACTTAAACCTCATCCGGACCGCTATTCACTACCCTTGGCTTAAAAGGCACTGCTGGGTTACCCCGGGCCACTACCCAAGGACCTATATCTGCAAATACACTTGATCGAGCAGTTACCACTGCTCCATCGCCGATATTAACTCCTGGGCCAACAAATACGTCCGCGGTTATCCAAGCTCTCTCCCCTATGACGATTGGCGCCACCATTAACGGCATCGCTATATCGGTGTAATCGTGACTAGCAGTACACAAATAACTATACTGACTAACGGTTGTATCAGCTCCAATACACACTCTAGCAACGCTGTAGCAAATCACGCCGTCAGCAAGACAACTACGGTCGCCCATTTCAAGATTCCAAGGGGCCCATACTTCACTGGAGGGATACACATGCACTTTTTTTCCAAGCTGTGCACCAAATAGCCGTAATAAAAACCGTCTCCAAGGATGAAGAATTTTTGGCGAGGTCCGGAATAAGAAAATCCAAACAACTCTCCAAAGCAGTCTCGCGAACTTATTACTTTTTGATAGTTTGACTTTAGCAAAACTGTTCATCAATACGCCGTGATAAAGCCCGAGGACGCTAAAATCATATAGTCATATAAAATCAACAAGGACCACCTATAAGTTGAATTTTTCTGACAGTCAGAGACAATTTTAAACATTATAACTTGTATTCATTCGTCAACAAAATTCGAATGGACACAGAGTCTATACATTCTCACTATTTCCCGTGAGACACTTTCTTCTGAAAAATGGGTTTCTACAAACTTTAGCGCGGTTCTTGAAAAACTATTACAGCTATTGCTAAGTGAGAGTCCGCGGCTTATCCCCTCGGAAACTGAAGCTGGATTCGGTTCGACTTTAACTCCGACAGCAGCATCATCAATTTCATCAGACAACGCGACGCCGGTTGTTAGAACACATGGAACTCCGACCGACAGCGCCTCGACAACTGACAGCCCAAAACTCTCTGATTTTGATGGCATAACAAGAACATCGGCAACGGAAAGAGCATCCTCCTTTTCTTGAGCATTTAGGTGTCCTGTCCAGACGACCTTTCCATCTAAGTTACTTTGCTTTAACATTTTTTTTAGGCGAATTACATATTCTTTTTTTCCTGCTCCGCTTATCACAAGTCTCGATCTGGCTCGAGTTTGCGCAGTCAAAAGAAAGCCAGAAATCAATAACTCGATATTCTTTATGGGGTCAATTCGGCCGAGAAAATAAATTATTTCGGAGTCTATCAGACTCGGATATTTCTCAAAGAATCTCTCTTCACTACCACGAACCAAAGGTTTAACCGCAAGCGGGATTCTAAACTGGTTAACAGCAATACCTAAATCACCAAACTCTTCACTTTCAATTTTGCTTGTGAAATGTATGGCCGCAGAACGTGTCAAAAGAGTTCTCTCTATCAAATTAAATGAAAGATTTTTTAGGAATGCTTTATGCCGCATCCCGTAGCGACTTGCCATTCCATGAGGAGTTACTACGTACGGTATATTCTTACGCTGAGCGATTCGGCTGGCTAGACCATTCACATATGAAAAAAGGCCATGAATATGTACTAAGTCATAATTTTGAATATTAGAACCCAGCCATTTTGCCATGCTCGGAGCATACGAATAGTAATCTAAGCGCCTGGGGAATAGATGGATGTCTATTGAGTATTCTTTGAAATCGCTCCAATCTTGCAAACTCATGCAATCTCGATCTATTGTTGCAGCAATGTCGCATTTCACTCCTTTACTACTAAGAATTTTTACCATTTGTTGCACAGCGGTGGTCGTACCCCCCGCTTTGGGACATAAAGATGCGGTAACATGAAGTACTCTCAAAGTCACAATCTCAGCATTGTTTAGGACAGTAGGACCTAATTATGCTACTGACTGAATACGAAAAAACCTCTGGGCCAAATTTCTTTGCCAAGCCAATCGACTTATTCTGGGCTGCGGTACATTGTTGGTCGTCCCACGAAGAAAATTCAATAAGTGCATCCTCTATAGCTTTTTTACTTTTTGGTTTGAACGTTATAGAATTTTCTTTACGTGCCAGATCCACTGCGGACCCTACCGCGGTAGATAGGAGCAAAGCACATCCGGATAAGGCTGCCTCGTGAACTACCACACCCCAATGCTCCTCGTGAGACGGCAGCACCAAACACCGGCTGTTATGAATCATTTTCGCTAATTCTTTTGGCTGAACGAAATCAAAACATCTGACCCCAGGCACGTCTATCAATCTACCAGCCAAGGGACCACTTCCACAAAGCCATAACTCCCAATCTGGATGATTTTCGTAAAAACTAGAAAAAGCGTCAACAAGAGCGATTACATTTTTACGCTTCACAAACTGACCGACATAGATAAATCGCTTCGCTCGTTCTGTTATGCTGACTATGGAGCTAAAAATAGTGCTGTCTGCTCCATACAATCCCAGCTGAATGCAACTATCAGAATAACCCGTCCTTTTGGCAAGTAGCTTTCCGGATTCCCCCGGTACAAATATAGAGTCATATCTATATCGCAAGGAGGCACGGTAACGTATGGGGTCAAAGATCATCTGCCGAAGCGTGCCCCTCCAGTTATCGTCAGACATCAATACAACCTTGGAGCCAGACCTTTTTACTTCATCTGCCAAGCATTTGAATGCAGGAAAAAAACTACCTCCCACGAACAAAATGTCCGGGAGAGGAATACCTATGCTGCTCAGGGTAACGTTTATTACATTTGGATCGAGCCACGATATTGGCTGCCCCAGAGAGTCTTCCATCCCTTTAACCGGCACATTCGGCTTTGTGGCCACTACAAAGACATCAGCATCGAGATCATCTACGCATGCCCTGATACAACGCGCTGCGTAGTCAGGAAGACCCGGCCATGCAAATAAAATTCTTGGCACGTCGGTTGCGGTACCATCTGAAATACATGTCCCCATTCCGTTAACCCAAATAACGCGTTAACTGTAAATTCACATTCTGGACCCTAGTGCTGGTCTTCCCCTACGCAGAGTTCTAATGCAAGAGAGCAAGATCACTATTGGAATAATCCACTGAAAAATATTAAGAAGAATGACATCAGGACCTCTTATGGGATTGATGACAAATAACAGAAGAAGTACAACATCATTTCGACCTAAGGTATCGCCGAGATAGATCATCACCTTTAAAAAGCCAGCGGTAACCAACGCCCCCAAAAAAACCCCAAAAATACCGAAATGCCAAAACAGAATTCCCGGTACGGAAACACTTGTCGCAAGCCCAGGTCTATTGGATATAAACCCCGACTTCCATTGCGGAGTATCACTTGATAGCCCATTTCCACTACCGGGAGTGGGCTTCGAGGGCCAAAGCTGTCTAGGAATCACACCGACCAATGCACCTAAGTAGGGGTTAAAATAAACGAAGCGATTTAAGTCTTCCAAGGTATACAATGCCAAGTTCCCACCATGGGGAACGCCATCAAATCTAAAAACAACCTTCCTAAAAGATGAAAAAAATGACTTCGCGTCAAAATCAGAAAAATCAAATATTGTCGAAAAATTGCCCAATCTCGACGACATGTCTTGACCGATATAGTTGCGGCTGTCGTTTCTATACTCATACACAAAAGGTGTCAGAAAAACTAGGATCAATCCGACACTTCCTAATGAAAATAATACTTTGCGCCGTTCTCCCATCAGCCAGTAGACAAGGAGCAGTGGGAACATTAGGGAGATTATTTCACCTCGCCCGCCTTTCACGAGCATATGATAGCCGACAGTAAAAGCACACAAAGAAAATATAACAGCAGTTTGTAAACGACGAAATTTCCCTCCCTTTTCCCCAGAGCGAAAGACAAAAATTAGATATGCGGAGAGCGGATAGAACAATGCAGCAAAAGGGCCGAGAAATGGCATACCGCTGACATCAATACTGTCAGATGCCGCTCGATTAGCAGCCATAAAACCTAGCTCCATCGTTTCAGACGGAATTGAATACTTTCCAATCAAGGCCAAAGGGTAGAGAACTAAAGCGGTTTTATAGAGAGTATCGCTAGGCATATATACATTAATCAGATTCGCCCATTTCCTGGTAGTAACTCCCGCCCTTTTCGGAAGTAAAAAAGCGATTACTATAAAGAAAACTATGCTCAATAAAAGACCGGTGGCCCATGACATCGGTCGAAGTCTATCTACCCAGTTTGGTGCATCCATAAGAGCTACTAGGATGATAGCGGGGAACCCCTCCAAGAAAACATAGAAGCCAATGTAAAAAGCAACATATGAAGCTAGTCGAGCATGGGATCTTGCCCCGCTAAAGAAATAAAACGAGATTAGCAACGCTAGGGCCGCAAAAGGAACTAGTAGAATAAACTCTTCAGGCAGCATCAGGCGCCTATCCTCAGCTCACGCAACTGACGAATGGATAGACAAATCCCTCTGAGACGGTATTACGAAAACCTACTTTTTTTTGTCCCGTCATACTAGTCATCTTATCGGACGTCGTGACCGCGTAGCATCGATTTAAACAAGTCATTCCACTGCCCTGACACCGCTGCATGGCTATAGTAAAATTCAACCAGGTTTCTAGCAGAGTTACCTAGCTTTAGTGCTCTTGTCTTTGACGAAAGCAGATCCTCGATGTGAAGAACATAATCTTCATCGTCATCGCACGCTAGATAATGGACGTTCTCCACGCCCATAAAGCTGCTAGTTACGCTACGACTGCATACGCAAGCTTTTCCTCGAGCCATCGCTTGAATCAACCTGTTCTGTAATCCAGTACCACCAGCGTCGCTGAATAGGGCAATATGACATCTGTCAATTGCACCAATATAGTCATGTACATACTCCAGCCTATTAATATGCTTTCCCTGAATCTCTCTCTCTAACTTGGAACCACCCGACCGCGAAAGAATGTTCAGTTGAACATCTGGAATACGATCAATAATTGATGGGAAACTTTTGCGTATAAAAGCCAAGAGGCCTGATGTGATTGAATCAAAAGATAGATTCCCGCTCCAAAATATCGTATTTGGTATGGCAACTGGAAGCTCAGCAACAGGTCGCTTCAAGAACTCATCTGCTACAGAGATTGGCACAACTGCTATTTCGGTCGTAACACCTTTATCGACAAGCCATTCTCTTTCGACAGGTGAAACAACGTGTACCAAATCGAATTGATTTAGGATTTTTTTTTCGTACCTTGATGAAACAGAGCTGTATATCCTATTCGAAATTTTTCCCAATAAGGTTGTGGCGCACCTAGACGCTTCGATTTGAGCACGAGAAACAGAATCATTTAGCGAAACTATGATAGGCGTTTGATCAACCAGTCGCCCAAACTGAGCCATAGATATTAAATCGAAGTAAACCACATCATATTCATTTTGGGTTAGCGAAAGAGTGATATGCGATGCTAGTTCATCAGTCTCGAACCTAGCTGCGAATGGAGGAACCCCTCTAAGCATTCCTATAAAACTATCTTGGTTCAGTTTGTAAGCGCTCTTTATGTTTCTTGAAAAATCAAAAAGCCTCAATCTATCGTTAGATGACACCCAGTCTCTAGCAGCCTGATCATCTTCGGGGGGGGTTGCAGAAATCAAGTCACATTCATGCTGCATGGTCAGAATTTGAAGTAAATTATAGAGCTTGTGCTGAATACCATTCACCGGGGGAAACGGAAATTCTTGTGCTACGATGAGTAGTCTCATAGAGATAGTAGAAATGTGACCGATACATTCTCCAAAATTCTCACTCAAAACACCCTCGTAGTCTCTGTCGTATCTTTGCTAGCTTATCGCGGACAATGAGAGGCACTAACGCCTTCAATAAATCAATATACTGCGCTTGGTTATATGGGTCTAATCTTAATGCTTCAAGATATGATGAAATTCCCTTTATTCGCTGGTCGCTGAAGGTGTATATATCGCCTTCTGTGCGTAAACGTGCAGCCAGCGCTGACCTCTCCACCGTACCACCTAGCCTCAACCTTTCATCTCTATATTTTTCATAGATTTTAAGATTCGCTTCTAATGCATTAACGGGCGAAGATCTCACTCTTACACCATCATGGCTTCCCGCATAAACTAACACTTCAGGCACACACCCTATTTGGAAACGCCGAGAAATTCTTATCCACATATCCCAATCCTGTCTAGCTTTAAGAGATTCATCGAACATGCCAACAATATCAAAACATTCACGCCTAACCAGGTAAGCAGGGGTTCCCGCTGTCACATCCCTAACTAGCATGCCGCTGTATAACTCTCCGACTGGGTAATCTCGAGGGCTACCATTAGTACGCCTACCAGTTACAACATCGATATTACCAATACCGCAGTAGACTGCCCCTAAACTAATGTCTTTGTCCAGAATATCCAGCTGCCTGGCAATCTTAGTCGGTTGCCACTGATCGTCATCGTCGAGAAATGCTATATACGGCGCGCTAGACCTACTAATTCCGGTATTCCTTGCCGCGTTTGCTCCTTTAGAAACTAGATGTCGCACTACCACTATGTTAATTGATAGGCTCCCCGCATACTTGAGAATTTCATCGTAAACTTCGATATCAGAACCATCATCTACTACTACAATTTCTAAATCTTTTAAGGTCTGTTTCTGAACACTTGAAACAGCTAGCTTGAGAAGTTCTAGTCGGTTTTTTGTTGGTATTACAACTGATATTTTGGACCCTCGTTTAGTGTCTAAGCTATTCATGTAATATTTTTTCTCTATTTCTAAATCAATTTTAACTAGATTTATGAATCGATTCCGTTTCTCTAGTCAGAATCATCGAGCTCAGCGATGCCTTGATCAGTATTTCCATTAATCTCAAAAATCATAAATCTGTGATAAGTGTTGTCTACGACGCGAAAAGTCTTTTTAAGTGTCGCAAACTGCGAAAAATCATCAAGGACCTTTTTTAATTGATAGCCCCGGGTATTCACCTCCCAGTAGTGCTCTCCATCGAACTCATGTATCGGTGACATAATTCGCGGTCTCGGTATAAAAAAATCAAAGCCTCCCAGCTTCGGAACTCTAAAGTGGTACCTCCAAAGCGTTCTTGCATCCGGCAAACTGATCACTACATGTCTTCGACTAACCCGAGTCATTTCCTTGAAAGAAGCCAGAGAATCTTTATAAGGAAGGTGCTCTAACATTTGAAAGGCGCAAACAACATCAAAAGAATTTGAAATCAGAGGCATATCAACAGCTGAGCCCAAATAGTCGGGCATTAATTCGGAATCGAGATCTAGCGTTTTTACCGAAATGCCCGCTATCTCTGCAAGCTTCTTAAACAGACCAGGCCCGGGCCCTATTTCCAGCACCGAATCGGGCAGAAGTCCGGCCACCTCCTCCAATTGATGCCAAATGCTACTCCATCGAGCCTTGGTTACATAACGAAAGAAGTCGTAATGTGCCGCATCTACTTGTTTGTCTAATTTGTTCATAATTTACTTAATATAACTCACGGCTCGGGCAGTACATCACTTCTGTAAATGACCCAAAATATCAACCATAAATATGCGAGAGCTCCGACCATAGAGAATAGTGCAACGGCAATAACATCGTCTTCGAAGAAAGTAAATCCAATCCAAAGAGCTAGAACCTTACTCCCCGTACTGAAAAGCTCATAGACAAAAAGCCCGCCTTGTATCCGCAGCGGTGCTATTGCAGCTACTGCCGGCTTATTGACATACTGTAGAAAAAGCCATGCCGACAGCCACTGTGCATATTCTCCAGCTATGGCCCAGTCACTTCCAAAAACGAAGGCAAAGAGTTTGGGCCCCCAAATTGCAACTATCAAGTACGGAAGAAAGCCGGTCAGCGCCATTCCAATCGTCGCGCCCACGATAAGCTTGCGTACATTCTCTCCCTGAAGAACTGCTTCATTCACCTTTGGATAGAAGACCGACATAACCGAGCCACCGATCAATGCTGCAGGGACACCAAGCACAGCAAGAGAAATACTATATTGTCCAGCCGAGCTAGCGCCAGAGTACCCGCTCAGTAAAAGTATGGGTAATGTCTGTGAAAATGCATTGACCATGTGCTGAGGCATACGAAGTAGCGGAAAGTCACGGTAATCCCATACCAGTCTGAGCATCGTTCGCGCTCTTAGGTCGCTCGCGTCCTTAGTTAAAACTCTCTTTTTTATCCTAGCCCAGCCTAGAAAAGTTAATAGTGAACCGAGAAAACCAACCACCATATTTGTGACAATTAGATTTGCAGCTGTAGGTAAAGTAAAGCCCAAAATAATCTTCCCAGAAGACATGATAAGTGCAGTAATTACTTTGTATTTTGCAATTACTTTGTAGGCTTTTTCTCTTATAAGCCACTGATTAAGTACTTCGGCTATCGTGAGAAGAAAAAATGCAAGCGGAATAAGGGCTAGGAATCCAGAGATACCTTGAGCGTTAAGAAGCTGAAGAAATTCTTCACCAAAAAAAAAGAGCGGAAAATAGCTTACAACGGCTATGATTAGCCCTAAGCTAATAGCCAATGTTACTAATCTTCTTGCCTCAACATCGCTCGCTGGAAGAACTATTGCAGTTGAATAGCCAAGCGCCGCGACAGTTGACATTAGACCGACCACTGAACCAAAGATCGTCAGCAACCCTATTGCCTCTGGCCCGTAAAGCCTGGTTACAATTGGTGTCACCAATAGACCGATTGCTTGAGCGGCAGCAGTGCCTGACGCGACTATCATTACGTCACGTAGAAACGAGCTTTTTGAGAGTTTCTCAATCGCTAACTTCATCTATCAACCAGCACTAGCTTGCCAATCGAATCCCAACAGCAACACATGATATTTCCAAGGACAGCAGTAAATTGATGTAACCCGCATCGGTCAGATTGAGGAGAGGTCCTGATGAGTACAAATGAGTCTGTTGTGCACGCAACAGAGAAACATAAGTTGGACTTTCCGATCAATTCGAGCTCAATTCAGTGAATAATACAGTCGGTCTTCTAGCGCTCTTATCTTGCGATGCTAAATCGTAGATATCGTCAACCTGTGTATATCGGGAAAACCTCATATCGTGGCCCATCAGTTCAGATTTTCCCGGCCAACGAGATCGGCATTTTTATATGCAAAAGTTACTCACTGAGAGCCCTTCGCTCAAATCTAGAATCCATTGCGCACTAAACTCCTAGTCATCACGCGTCCCCCCCAAATAAATCACGTGTATAGACCTTTTCAGCCACATCATCCAAATCGGCATGAAGGCGGTTAGCAATAATCACATTGCTGCGCTGCTTGAAGCTAGCAAGGTCATCAAATACTTCAGATTGATAGAATTCTTTTTGATCAATACTGGGTTCGTACACAATCACTTGAACTCCCTTGGCTTTCAAGCGCTTCATTACACCCTGCATAGCTGAGGCGCGAATATTGTCAGAACCTTCTTTCATCACTAGGCGATATATGCCCACTACTCGCGGGTTTCGGCTCAGCACGGCACCAGCAATAAAATCTTTCCGGGTGGTATTGGCATCCACAATCGCTTGGATCAAGTTATTCGGCACATCGGCATAGTTTGCCAACAACTGCTTGGTGTCCTTGGGCAAGCAGTAACCACCGTAGCCAAACGATGGGTTGTTGTAATGCGTGCCGATACGCGGGTCCAGTCCAACGCCGTCGATTATGCGGCGCGTATCCAGGCCATGAGTCTCGGCGTAACTGTCCAGCTCATTGAAGTAGGCTACCCGCATCGCAAGATAGGTGTTGGCGAACAACTTAATCGCCTCTGCCTCAGTACTACCTGTGAGCAATATCGGTGGGGCCTCGTCTTCTGCGCCTTGGGCAAGTAGATCAGCAAAACGCTGGCCTCGCTCACTTACATCACCCACCACAATCCGCGACGGGTGTAGGTTGTCGTATAGCGCTTTACCTTCACGCAGAAACTCAGGGCTAAAGATGACGCTTTTAAGACCCGAATGTTCACGCAACTGCCGTGTATAGCCCACCGGTATCGTCGACTTGATTACGATAGTCGCATCCAGGTTGAAGCGGCCAGCGTCGGCAACCACAGCCTCAACACTGGTGGTATCAAAGTAGTTGGTGTCCGGGTCGTAATCAGTGGGTGTCGCCACTATCACATAGTCGGCATGCCTATAGGCCTGTTCACGATTCGTTGTAGCAACCAGGTTCAGGGTTTTTCCTTTCAGGAACAGTTCTAGCTCAGCGTCTTCCATTGTCGACTCGCCGCGGTTGATCATAGCAACGCGCTCGGCGTTGATATCCAGCGCGACAACCTCGTTATGCTGGGCTAGGAGCACAGCATTAGCCAGACCTACGTAACCAGTACCCACTACAGCTATTTTCATCGAAGCGCCTAGTGCCCCGCCTTGACCAGATCCCTAAAATAGGGAATCGAGCGCTCTAAACCTTCTCTCAGTTGAACGACCGGTTCCCACTTAAGCTGATCATGTGCCATCGAAATATCGGGTTGGCGCTGCATTGGGTCATCACTGGGGAGGTCTTTGTATTCGGTCGAGGAATTAGACTGCGTTAGCTCACATACCGCTTCTGCGAGTTGGCTGATCGTAAACTCATTGGGGTTACCCAAGTTAATCGGCCCTGTTACTTCATGACCTGTATTCATAAGACGAATCAGCCCGTCCACCAGATCGCTAACAAAACAAAACGACCTTGTCTGCTGGCCATCGCCATAGAGTGTAATTGGGTCGCCTTTAAGCGCTTGCATGATGAAATTGGAAACCACGCGCCCATCATTCGGATGCATATTAGGGCCATAGGTATTGAAAATTCTGGCTACTTTAATGCGGAGTTTATGCTGCCGGTAATAATCAAAAAATAGTGTCTCTGCACAGCGTTTTCCCTCGTCATAACAGGAGCGATACCCAATCGGGTTCACATGCCCCCGGTAGTCTTCCTTTTGTGGATGTACTTGCGGGTCTCCGTACACCTCACTTGTAGAAGCCTGCAGTATTTTGGCATTAGTACGCTTCGCAAGCCCCAGCATATTGATGGCGCCATGGACACTGGTCTTGGTCGTTTGCACGGGGTCATGCTGGTAATGCACCGGTGATGCCGGACAAGCCAGATTGTAAATTTCGTCGACCTCTACGTATAAAGGAAAGGTCACATCATGACGCATCAACTCAAAATGGGGGTTTTTTATCAGGTCAGTAACATTGTCTTTCGTGCCAGTGTAGAAATTATCGACACATAAAACATCATTGTCTTCTTCCACTAGCCTACGGCAGAGATGGGAACCCACAAAGCCTGCGCCGCCTGTTACCAGTATTCGTTTTCTAAGGTGCATATTCAGTCTCCCCTGATTCTGTTATTTCTATATTCCATGCTGGTGGTGCAAAGGTCTAACATCCGATAAGAACGCTTATCACTCCTAAATGAGATCCGGCAAAGTCTTTATGACGCCTTGCTACGCATCACCGCCGAACAAATCCCTCGTGTAGACCTTATCAGCCACATCATCCAAATCTTCGTGACGCCGATTCGCAATAATCACATCACTACGCTGCTTAAAACTCGCCAGATCGTCTAATACTTCAGAGTTAAAAAACTCGGCTTGCTGCATGCTGGGCTCATACACAATCACCTGCACACCTTTTGCCTTCAAACGTTTCATCACGCCCTGCATCGCAGAGGCGCGAATATTGTCTGAGCCTTCCTTCATCACCAGTCGATAAATGCCCACAACTCCGGGGTTTCGGCTAAGCACCGCATTGGCAATGAAGTCCTTGCGAGTGGTGTTAGCATCAACAATGGCTTGAATGATGTTGCTGGGCACATCGGCATAATTTGCCAATAGCTGCTTGGTGTCTTTTGGCAGGCAATAGCCGCCATACCCAAACGACGGGTTGTTGTAATGTGTACCAATGCGAGGGTCCAGCCCTACGCCGTCAATGATATGGCGAGACTCCAGGCCATGAGTCTCGGCGTAGCTGTCTAACTCGTTGAAATAGGCCACCCGCATTGCAAGATAGGTGTTGGCGAACAATTTAATCGCTTCTGCTTCAGTACTGCCAGTGAGTAATATGGGTATATCGGTGTCTTCTGCTCCCTCTGCAAGCAAATCAGCGAAGCGCTGGCCCCGTTCGCTGGTATCGCCCACAACAATACGGGAAGGATGCAGATTGTCATAAAGTGCTTGGCCTTCACGCAAGAACTCGGGGCTGAAGATGATGTTTTCCAGACCAGACTGCTCGCGAAGCTGCCGGGTAAACCCCACGGGGATTGTTGATTTGATAACGATAGTGGCGCTTGGATTGAGCCGACTAGCATCAGCTACTACGGCCTCAACACTGGAGGTATCGAAGTAGTTATTGTCCGGGTCATAGTCGGTGGGAGTTGCCACTATTATAAAGTCGGCATCACGATAGGCTTGCGCGCTGTCCATTGTGGCAACCAGGTCCAGAGTTCCTTCTTTTATGAACTGCTCTAGCTCAGCATCCTCCACCGTAGGTTCACCACGATTTATCGTCGCCACGCGGTCGGCGTTGATATCCAAAGCCACAACCTCGTTGTGCTGGGCTAGAAGCACAGCATTAGCGAGGCCCACATAACCTGTGCCTACTACAGTAATTTTCATTGTTGGCTTCCTAATAGCTGATGGGAGTGCATATCGATTTCTAGCGCTTGCAGGTACTTAAACCCTACTCCTTAGCCTGCACTACCTCGTACCCTTCTTTGATCAGCAGCCGGTTTTTACAAGCCGCCTCTAAGTCCCCCGCCACCATTTCGCTGATCATTTCATCAAGCGAGGTGGTGGGCTTCCAGCCGAGCTTGTTCTCTGCCTGGCTGGGATCGCCTAGCAGTGAATCCACCTCTGCCGGGCGGTAGTAGCGCTCGTCTACGCGTACAATCACATCGCCGGGCTTCACTGTGATATTTGCTTGGGCAACAGCATCGTCAACCGCCGTAACGCGGCCTGTCTCTTCAAGGCCCTCCCCTTCAAACGCTATTTTTATGCCTATGTTGTGGGCAGAGCGCACGATAAAGTCTCGAACGGAAGTTTGTTGGCCGGTGGCAATCACGAAATCTATCGGTTCGTCTTGCTGTAGCATTAGCCACTGCATTTGTACGTAGTCGCGGGCATGGCCCCAGTCGCGCAGTGAGCTCATGTTACCCATGTACAGGCACTGCTCCAATCCCTGACTAATATTGGCAAGGCCCCGGGTAATCTTGCGGCTGACAAAGGTCTCGCCCCGGCGCGGGCTCTCGTGATTAAACAAGATGCCATTACAGGCATACATGCCGTAGGCCTCTCGATAGTTCACTGTAATCCAGTAGGCATATAGCTTAGCCACACCGTAGGGTGAGCGCGGGTAAAACGGCGTGGTCTCGGTTTGTGGCGTTTCCCGTACCAAGCCATATAGCTCAGAGGTAGACGCCTGAAAAATGCGCGCTTTCTCCGTTAGTCCCAACAGGCGCACGGCTTCCAGTATCCGCAAAGTGCCTATGCCATCTACGTCGGCCGTATACTCGGGCTCTTCAAAGCTGACGGCTACATGGCTTTGGGCTGCCAGGTTATAAATTTCATCTGGCTGCACCTGCTGAATGATGCGCGTAATGTTGGAGGTGTCCGATAAGTCGCCATAGTGCAGTATCAGGCTTTTGTTACTCGCATGAGGGTCTTGATAGATATGATCGATTCGTTCGGTATTAAATGAGGATGACCGGCGTTTAATACCGTGCACCTCATAACCCTTCTCTAGCAGAAACTCTGCAAGGTACGATCCATCTTGCCCTGTTATACCAGTTATCAGCGCGCATTTGCGGGTCATGTTATCTCGTCCATCCTTTTTTGATCGTTTTTAAGTGGCGCTTGGTTGCCACAGATTATTGCTAAGCTCTGAAGCTCTCTTGATGCGCAACAAACCATTCGTAAGAATGCAGCAAGCCCTGCTTAAGGAGGTAGTTTGGCGCCCAGCCAAGAGACCTTAGCTTGGCGCTGTTCATAAGCTTTCTCGGCGCACCATCAGGCTTGCTTGAATCAAATTCGATGGTACCGCTGTAGCCGGTAACGTCGGCCATAGTGGTGGCCAGGTCAGCAATGGTGACCTCCGTACCCGTGCCCACGTTAATGTGGCTGCAGCGTGGCTCGGTAACTACCTGATACTCATCCAGCGACAGGTTCATCACGTGTATCGAGGCGCTCGCCATATCATCCACGTGCAAGAACTCGCGCATTGGCCTGCCGCTGCCCAACACTGTAAGAGTATCGTCCCTAGCTTGCGCCGCCTCATGAAAGCGCCGCATTAATGCCGGTATCACGTGGCTATTCTCCGGGTGAAAGTTGTCTCCGGGGCCATACAGGTTAGTAGGCATCACACTGCGGTAGTCGGTACCGTGCTGCCGGTTGTAGCTTTCGCACAGCTTAATGCCGGCAATCTTGGCCACAGCATAGGGTTCGCTAGTCGGCTCTAGTGCCCCTGTGAGCAACGCCTCTTCGCGCATGGGTTGCTCGGCAAGCCGGGGGTAAATGCACGAGCTACCCAAAAAGAGCAACTTGTGCACGCCATGTGCGTAAGCTTGCTGAATCACATTGCATTCGAGCATCAGGTTTGTATAGATAAAATCTGCCGGATAAGTGTTGTTGGCATGAATGCCCCCTACCTTGGCCGCGCATAGATACACTTCATCAATATTTTGCTCGGCAAAAAAAGCCGCGACGGCGGCCTGGTTGGTTAGATCCAATTGCGCTCGGCTGGCAGTGATCAGTTCTACGTCAGATTCCAACTCTAACTGACGTACAATTGCCGAACCCACCATGCCGTTGTGGCCGGCTACAAAAATGCGTATCATGCTCGCCTCACATTTTCAGCTTTCTCGCGGTAGCGGCCACGCGTATCCACAATGATGCGGGCATGGAGTTGAATCAGGTCATAGTCGAACTGGGCATGGTCTGTTGCGACAATCACGCAGTCGTACCCTGCAATACTCTCGGGTGTGAGATCTACGCTGCGCAGATCAAAGGTGTAGCGACGCATAGCGGGAAACACAGGCACCATGGGGTCCGAGTACTCTACTTTGGCACCCAATCCTTGCAAGCGTGCCAAGATTTCGGCTGAGGGAGACTCGCGCATATCATCTACATTGGGTTTATAAGCGATCCCTAGCACTAGAATGCGGCTTCCCTTGA
The DNA here is from genome assembly GCA_039990395.1 of Halioglobus sp. Taxonomy (GTDB): domain Bacteria; phylum Pseudomonadota; class Gammaproteobacteria; order Pseudomonadales; family Halieaceae; genus CALINF01. The sequence goes on along the minus strand of JBDXFZ010000146.1, from coordinate 963,793 downwards.
TGGCCTTGCCATACTCGTTGAGGGCCTCCCCCACCTTATTCACAACGTAATCAGGCATGGCACTGTTCACCTCACCGGCCAATTCGATGAACCGCGTATTGATACCATATTGGCGCGCCTTCCAGGTGAGGTAAAACGGATCGATGGGCAGGCAATGCCCACCCAAACCCGGCCCAGGGTAATACGGCACAAAACCAAACGGCTTGGTTGCAGCGGCATCGATTACTTCATAAATGTCGATGCCCATCTTATCGGCCACAACTTTCATCTCGTTCACCAGGCCAATATTCACCGCCCGATGGATGTTTTCCAGTAACTTGGCAAGCTCCGCCACCTGCGTAGAGCTTACGGGCACAACCTTGTCTATAACGTGCTCATACAGCGCCGTACCGATTTCCAGGCAGGCTTCACAGCTGCCGCCCACCAACTTGGGGATGGTTTGAGTAGAAAAGTTGGGGTTACCTGGGTCTTCGCGTTCGGGTGAGTAAACCAGAAAGATGTCGCTGCCCACCTCAAAGCCCGCCGCCTCGATGCGCGGGCGCAATTCTTCTTCGGTGGTACCTGGGTAGGTTGTACTTTCAAGAGACACGACCTGCCCTGCCCGTAAATGCGGCACCAGTGCATCCATGGTGCCGGTGACAAAGCTGAGGTCTGGCTCGCGTTGCTCATTAAGTGGCGTGGGCACGCATAGAATCAACGCGTCTACTTCGCCAGCGCGGCTAAAGTTTGTGGTGGCTTCAAAGCCGCTTGCTGCGGCCTGCTCTACTTTGGCATCGGGTATATGGCTGAAATAGCTAGTGCCTGCCGAAATGTTATCTGCTTTGGCCTGATCGATATCAAAACCCAGTACGCTGTAGCCCGCTTCTGCGTAGCGCAGGGATAAAGGCAACCCCACATACCCCAACCCGACAATCCCGATCACCGCGCCCTTGTTGTTGAGCGCGCCAAGCAACGTATCTTTGTGTATAGAGCTTGTCATGAGGTTTCCAGCGCCTGCCCTCGGTGAGTTGTGCCTACCTCCTTTTCCAGCGCGGCAATCTCTTGCTTTAGCGTTTCGTATTCAGTTAATTTCCGCCTGAGAAATTGCGCAGTGAGCTTGGACTTTTCTTTAGCACCCTTGGGTGTGAGCAAATAGGCATAGCGCAGCTTTTGCTCGCTCTTACTGAAGTTTTCCACCTTCACCCACCCCTTGTCCACCAGCGCGCGCAGACAATAGTTGATGCCACCAAGGCTTACATCCAGCGAACTGGCTATTTCACGCTGCGACATCTGCGGCGACTGTTGCAGCAAGCGCAGCACATTCAGACGCACTTCTTCCCTACTGGATAGGTTCTGGTTAGATGGCATAGAGCATCCCTTTTAGTTTGAAATCGTTGAGCGCTGAGTATCGAACAGGCAGGCTACCGCAGGGTTTGCACCCTGCCAGTTAGGCGTACGTGGTGAGGAAGTCGCTGGAGCAGACTACTACCCGCTAATAGCGTTCACGCTATGAACACAGTAACAGTACAAAAATTGGCGAACAAGCAATTTGAAGGTGATACGGGGATGATCTTTTTCTCGCATCAAGCTAATCTAAATAGGTATCGAGGAGTCAGGGTGGACTTCAGAGGGGGGCTTGCAAGACCTTGCGCAGGCTCATCGATGCCTGCTAGCGGTGGCCTCCTACGAATTAAGAGGCTGACTCAATCACACTCCCCAATGACGAACGTTCCACGACGACCGTTTGCTCGCTGCCAAGCATGGTGAGCAGCAATGCCGCCCTATCCTCTCCTTTGGGCATCTGATACACAGCCGCCAGACCTTTGAAGGGCCCCTCGAGAATCTCCACAGTATCGCCGGGCTTGTGCGGCCACTCCTGCTCACTACTGGTATCTGCCTCTGCGCCAAATTCATGGGCTGCCTGCAGAGCCTCGACCACAGTATTAGGTAATACCGCTATCTCTCCACCAAAGCGCAATAGGCCAATCACGCCGCGAGTAGAGCGCACCGGCGCAATGCTCTGCTCTTCAAGATCCACATTGATAAATAGGTAACGAGGGAACAATGGCGAACGCACTCGCTGCCACTTACCCTTGCGGCGCTTGCGCTCGGTTATCTCGGGGAGAAACACACCATAGCCCTGCTGTTGCAGCTGGGCGCTCGCGGTGGCCTCTTCTCTTGGTTTCGTGTGAACTGCCAGCCAGCTCATGCGTTGCCTGCAAACCAGGTCAGGCTGCCTTGCAGTGATACAACATCACCCACAATGATCAGCGTAGGCGCATGAGGCTGCTCTTTCTCTACCACCTCCATCATCGTAGATAACGTGCTCACATGCACCCGCTGCTCTGGCGTACTCGCGCGCTCCACTAAGGCTATCGGCGTATCTGGTGAACGTCCGTGTGCTTGTAGCTGCTCACAGATAATCGGCAAACCCACCAACCCCATATAAAACACAAGCGTTTCATTAGATGATTGGAACTGGGTCCAGTCGTGGTCGAGCTTGCCATCCTTGGTATGGCCTGTAACAAAGCGCACCGATTGGGCATGATCACGATGCGTTAGCGGAATACCGGCATAACTGGCTGCCCCGCTAGCCGCTGTGATACCGGGTACCACCTGAAACGCCACCCCGTGTTGCGCAAGCAGCTCTATCTCTTCACCGCCTCGGCCAAATATAAACGGATCGCCGCCTTTTAAGCGCGCCACATGTTTACCTTCCAGTGCCAGGTCTAGTAGCTTCTGATTGATCTGATCCTGCGGCACTGCATGGTCTGCACGCTGCTTGCCCACATACAGGCGCTCGGCATCCTTGCGCGCCATGTCCACTATTGCAGGGTTCACTAAGCGGTCGTACAGCACCACATCGGCCTTTTGTAGCAGGCGCACTGCCTTAAAGGTCATAAGTTCTGGGTCACCTGGGCCAGCGCCAATCAGGTACACCTCGCCTTTGTTCAGTGCGCTTGTGTCCTGCAGTGCTTCATCAAGTAAGGCCTCTGCCCTGCTTTCGTTGCCAATCAATACTTGCTCTGCAATTGACCCCCCGATGACTGCCTCCCAAAACAATCTGCGCTTGTCTTCTTCGGGTATCGCCGCTTTCACTCTGTCTCGCAAACGCCCAGCGAACTCACCCAACCTACCTAATTCTGCAGGCGCTATCGCTTCAATCTTGCGTCGCAGTGAACGCGCCAGCACTGGGCTTTTTCCCGCGCTGTTGATGGCTATGGTGATGGGTGATCTATCGACGATGGAAGGTACGATGAAGGTACACAGCGCGGGGTTGTCCACCACGTTTACCGGAATGTTAAGCGCATTGGCGTGCTGGTATATAAGCTTGTTGGTGGCCTGATCAGGCGTAGCGGCAATCACCAGCTTTTTGCCATGCACATCTGTTTCGGTGTACTCACGAACTTGCCAGATACCGCCGTGGTCTTGAATAGCTGCTTCGAGCTCGGGCGAAATTTCGGGTGCTACCACTGTGATGTTCGCACCAGCGCGCAGCAGCAATCTTGCTTTGCGCGTACCCACCGTACCGCCACCCACAAGCAACACCGGCTCGTGGGTTAGTCGCATGCTGATGGGAAAGTATTCCACTGTGAATAACGGCCGAGCTATCCGCCCAGCTGGGTTAATCCACCCATGTACGGCTGCAACGCTGCAGGCACCTCAACTGTGCCGTCTTGCCGTTGATAGTTCTCAAGAATGGCTACCAATGTGCGACCTATCGCCAGGCCAGAACCATTTAGCGTATGCAGCAACTCGGGCTTGCCGGTTTCTGGGTTACGCCAACGCGCCTGCATGCGCCTTGCCTGATAGTCTCCGTAGTTAGAGCAGCTAGAGATTTCGCGATAGGTGTCTTGCGCCGGCAGCCACACTTCCAGATCAAAGGTTTTACGCGCGCCAAAGCCAATATCACCGCCACACAAAATCACTTTGCGATACGGTAATTCCAGTGCCTGCAATATTGCCTCGGCGTGCCCCGTAAGTTTATCAAGCGCTTCGTCTGAACGATGCGGCCTTACCATCTGCACCAGCTCTACCTTCTCAAACTGATGCTGGCGAATCATGCCGCGCGTGTCACGGCCATAGCTGCCCGCTTCGCTGCGAAAACACGGCGTATGGGCTACAAACTTAACGCCCTCCTCGCCCAGCTCCTCGTCATCAAAGATACGATCGCGCGCAACATTGGTTACGGGGACTTCTGCTGTAGGTATCAGGTAATACCCCTGGTCGCCTTCTAACTTGAAAAGGTCCTCTTCAAACTTGGGCAGCTGGCCAGTGCCGCGCAGCGAATCGCGGTTCACAATGTAGGGTACGTAAATTTCCTGATAGCCGTGCTCGCCCGTATGCAGGTTCAGCATGAACTGAATCAGAGCGCGATGCAGGCGTGCCAGCTCACCGTACATTACCGTAAAGCGGCTGCCCGTAATCTTGCCTGCGGTTTCAGTGTCGAATTGACCCAGTCCCTCGCCGATGTCTACATGGTCTTTTACTTCGAAGTCGTAGGTTTTGGGTTCACCCCACCGGCTAATCTCCAGGTTGTCATCCTCGCTTGCGCCCTCTGGCACCAGCTCATCCGGGATATTGGGTAATGCCAGAAGCAGATCATCCAACTGTGCCTGCACGGCTTTGGCTTCGTCTGTGGCCGCATCTATCTGCTGTGCAATCTTTTGCAGAATGTCGTTAACCTGTGCCTTGGCCTCGCTTACATCCACACCTTGCTTCACCAGTTCACCAATTTTCTTGGAGGCGCTCTTGCGCTCTGCCTGCAGATTTTGCGCGGCTATATCGGCTTGCTTGCGGCGAGCATCGAGTGCTTCAAACTCGGCAACATCGAAAGTAAAGCCGCGCTTGGTAAGTGCAGCTGCTACTGCCTGTGGGTCCTGACGAATAACTTTGATATCTAACATAGTGTTGTCTTGGTTACTTCCCGCATGTTCGCGCTATGCGCGATGTTTTGTGTTGGTTGGAATTGTGTATCGCTTTATTGCTGTATTTCGTCTTATGCAATTGCGCGCGTTACAGTAATCGCAAGACCTGCTGCCAGCACACACGCCACCGCGCTAGTAAGCATATACCCAAGCGCATGTGCCGCCTGACCACTTTCCCACAGGCTGATGGTTTCCAGCGAGAACGTAGAGAACGTAGTAAACGCGCCCAGAAAACCCACCATCAATACACCGCGCCAGTCAGGGTGAATGTGCGACTTCTCCAATAGCACAAACACCACACCTATCGCAGTAGAGCCCAGCATATTCACCAGCAAGGTACCCATGGGCCAGTGTCCTTCCCAAAGGCTATGCACCCAGTTCGACAGCAAATAGCGGCCAACTGCGCCGCCGGCACCGCCAAGGGCTATGAACACCAGGTACTTCATGTCTGCTGCATCTGCTCCTGTGGCTGGTCGCTAGCGCTGAGGTTCCGTATTGTGAGAGTGGCCCATACGCTTACTTCAAGGCGCGTATTGTACTGATTTTGTCGGGTACGCGCATCGCTGCTCTTGTGTGATGCGCCGCTGTTTCTCGTAGCGCTGCTATTTTCCGTAGCGCCGCTATTTCTCGTAGCGCTGCTTTGCACTGGCGGCATCCAGGGCGCGCAGGCTGGCAAGCTTTTCTGCAATCTTAATCTCGAGGCCGCGCTCTACCGGAAAATAGTACTGCCTGTCGGCGAGCTCTTCCGGAAAGTAGTTCTCCCCAGCTGAATAGGCGTTAGGCTCGTCGTGGGCATAGCGATACTCGGCGCCATGGTCCATCGATTTCATTAACTGAGTTGGCGCGTTGCGTAAATGCAGTGGCACCTCATCGCTTCCACCCTGCCCCACATCTGCCATCGCTGTCTTAAACGCTGTGTATACCGCGTTGCTCTTGGGCGCACTTGCCAGATACACAATCGCCTGCGCAATCGCCAGCTCACCCTCCGGGCTTCCTAATCGCTCCTGCACCTGCCAGGCATCCAGACAAATGCCTACGGCGCGCGGGTCGGCGTTGCCGATATCTTCACTGGCCATACGCACCACGCGTCGTGCCAGATACAAAGGATCACAACCACCATCGAGCATACGGCAGAACCAATACAGGGCGCCGTCGGGCGAACTACCGCGCACGGCTTTGTGCAACGCGCTAATCTGGTCGTAAAACAGGTCGCCGCCCTTGTCGAATCGGCGCAGTGAGGCCTGTAACACTTCTTCCAGTGTTTGCTCGGTAATGCGTCTCACACTGCCGTGAGCAGCGCCCTGCTCGCTGACAGGGGGTTCTGGGAGGGCGTGCCCAGCGAGCTGCTCTGATTCTTGCGGCGACAATTCTTCCAGCGCAACAGATTCTGCCAGATCTGCTGCCAGCTCCAGAAGGTTTAACGCCTTACGCGCATCACCATCGGCGTGCTGCGCGATGGCTTGAAGCTGCTCTGGATCGATTGAAATTGCACCGTCGAGCTCACTCAAGGTCTGCAAGCCTCGCTGCAGCACCTCTATGATCTCTTCTAACTCCAATGAGCGCAGCTTGTACACACGCGAGCGCGACAGCAGCGCGTTATTCAGCTCAAACGATGGATTCTCGGTGGTAGCCCCGATAAAGATTACGGTACCGTCTTCCACATAGGGCAGAAAAGCGTCTTGTTGCGATTTGTTAAAGCGATGCACCTCATCCACAAACAACACGGTATCGCGCCCAGAGGCTTTATGTTGTCGCGCCTGTGCGATGGCTTCACGGATTTCTTTCACGCCCGATAGCACCGCTGAAATCTGCAGAAAATGCGCGTTGGCGTGTTCGGCGGCGATACGCGCCAGCGTGGTTTTACCCACACCGGGCGGCCCCCAGAAAATCATCGAATGCAGTTGGCCCTGATCGATTGCTTTGCGTAACGGTTTGCCATTACCCAAGACATGCTGCTGCCCGGCATAGGTGTCGAGCGCTGCGGGGCGCAGCTTGGCCGCTAAGGGTTGGTAACTACCGGTTGATTCGGAACGCTCATTATTCTGCGATGAAGATGTTTGGTTAGCTTCGCCAAACAGCGCACTTTGCGGTGTGCCAATCTCGCTTGAAAGCTTATTGCTCATAATCAAACAAGTCCACGCCATCGGGCGGCGTGAAGGCGAAATCGTCAGGCGTGAGCGCAGTAGCGCGCACATTAGAAAACGCAACGTTGATGCGCTGATTGAGGCTGTCGATAATTTCCATTCCGATGATCTGCTGGCCATCAAAGCGCAGGCTAAGCTGACGAAAGCCAGGATCATTGGCAACGGGTACCAGCGTATAGCTATTACCGTCTGTGCCCTGGGCAATGGCAAATCGCTCACGCAGCACAGCCTCATCGCCACCTAGCACCTGCAACGGCGCCATCTGCCCACTGCCGGCTACAGGCCTGCGCGTGACGGTTTCGAGATCGCGATCGTAATGCCAAAGAGATTCGGTATCGGTAATCACTATCTGATTGTCGGGCGTGGTTATCTCCCAGGAAAAATAGTCAGGCTTTAACAACTTGAACGCGCCCGATGACGTTGCTGCCACACTGCCCTTTTCATCGAACTGGCGTTGTTCAAAGTCGCCTTGCAGCGCGGTAATAGCGCCAAGCCTCGCCAGCAAGTCGTCAGTGGGTGTACCCGCTTCTGATCTGGAGATACCGATTAACAGGCAACCTAAGAGGCCGGCAACCAGAAGCAGGCGTAATTTTATGTTCTGCATAATGACGATATCGTGTTCCTGCTATGTTGGCTGCTGACTAGAGTTTTTTGTTTCGCTGTGCGGCTTAACCTTCAACAGGTGGCGGCGCTAATACCTCGCGCTGCCCGTTGGTGCCCATCTCGGTCACTACGCCAGCGGCTTCCATGGCCTCAATCAAGCGCGCGGCGCGGTTATAACCCACGCGCAGTTTACGCTGCACGCTAGAGATTGAGGCACGGCGGCTCTTGGTAACGTAATGCACCGCCTCGTCGTACAACGCATCACTCTCATCATCTTGGTCTGTTGATCCTTCCTGAAGTTCCCCAGGCGTTACCGGAGTTGAGCTGCCCTCATCGAGCAAGCCATCAATATACAAAGGCTCACCGCGACGCTTCCAGTCGGCCACCACACGGTGAACTTCTTCATCGGAGCAGAATGCCCCATGCACGCGATTAGGCACACCAGAACCCGGTGGTAAGTACAGCATGTCACCGTGCCCGAGCAATTGCTCTGCACCACCCTGATCCAGAATCGTGCGTGAATCCACTTTAGAGCTCACTTGAAACGCGATTCGCGTAGGTACGTTGGCCTTGATCAAACCGGTAATCACATCCACCGAGGGGCGCTGTGTGGCCAAAACCAGGTGAATACCCGCGGCACGCGCCTTCTGGGCGATTCTGGCAATCAACTGCTCTACCATCTTGCCCACAATCATCATCATGTCGGCGAATTCGTCGATCACAACCACAATTGATGGCAGCTTCTCGAGATCAGGCGGAGTTTGCTCTTCGTCGGTTTCTGCAAAAATGGGGTCGGGTGTCCACAACGGATCTGCAATGGGCGTGCCGGCTTTAATCGCGTCTTCCACCTTGCGGTTGTAGCCTGCCAGGTTACGCACGCCCAGCGCTGCCATCAGCTTATAGCGTCGCTCCATTTCAGCCACACACCAGCGCAAGCCGTTGGCGGCGTCTTTCATGTCGGTAATTACCGGTGTCAGCAAATGCGGAATGCCGTCGTACACCGACAGTTCCAGCATCTTGGGATCTACCAAAATCAAGCGCACATCAGCCGGGCTGGATTTGTACAGCAGGCTCAGCAGCATGGCGTTCACACCTACTGATTTACCCGAGCCCGTGGTACCGGCAACAAGCAAGTGCGGCATCTTGCCAAGGTCTGCCACGATCGGTTGCCCGGAAATATCGTGCCCAAGCGCAAGCGTTAAGGGTGACTTTGATTCGTCGAACACCTTAGAGGCCAGCACTTCTCTGAAGTTAACAATCTCGCGATCCTCGTTGGGAATCTCGATACCCACGACGCTCTTACCGGGAATCACTTCCACCACGCGCACCGAGATCACGGCTAGAGAGCGCGCCAAATCTTTGGCGAGGTTCGAAATACGCGACACTTTTACGCCAGCTGCAGGTTGGATCTCAAAGCGGGTAATCACCGGTCCGGGATATACGGCAACCACTTCGGCGCTTACACCAAAATCAGCCAGCTTTAGCTCTAGCAACTTGCTCATGCCTTCCAGAGCTTCCTTAGAGAAGCCTTTGGTGAGGTCTTTAACTTCTTCATCAAGCAGTTCCAGCGGCGGCAGTTCGCCCGCCACAGGTGCATCAAACAATGGTTTTTGCTTTTCTTTTTCTATGCGCTCGCTCTTTTCCACTTTGGTTTTTAGCGGCTTAATTTTGGGCGGCTTGCGGCGTTTTTCTTTCTCCACGTGCTCGGTGATTACAACCTTGCGCGCTTCTACTTGCTTCTCGCGCTCGCGGCGATCTCGAAAGCTCTCGATCGTTTTCATTACCCACTCTCGAGTGCGGGTAACAGCAATCATGCTCCACTGCCCCAGCTTTTCCATCAACTTAAGCCAGCTAAGATCAGTAAAAATGGTCATGCCAAACAGAAATACCGCTAGCAGTATCAAGCGGCTACCCACTGCACTGAATGCGGTTTCAAATGATTCGCTGATAGCCTGGCCCAAAATACCACCAGCACCTTGGGGCAATCCTGATGCACCCAAATCGTTCATAGCCGCTAACGAGGTGCCGGCTATCATCACCAACACGAGCCCCAGCGCACGTATACCGAAGGTCATCCAGTCAAAGGGTTTGCCGTCGTGACGCTCCAGCAAAATAACAACCGCGCGGTACGCAAGTAGTAATGGCAGCAGGTAAGCTGCAAAACCCACCAGAGAGAAGAAGACATCGGCCATCCAGGCGCCAGTGATACCACCTAAGTTGGCAATGCGATTACCCGTGCCAGTGGCCGACCAACCGGGATCGGATGCGCTATAGGTCAGCAGCGCCATGAGAATGTAGGCGCAAGCGGCACTTACCCCAATGAATGCCCCTTCCCGCAGGCGCGGACCCAGGAAACTCTCGGTTTTTGGCGGGCTCTGAGCCACGCTCTTTTTATCCTTCTTGGCGGCGGCCATAAAACTCCATTCGCTCGCGAATCCCCAATTCAGCTAACGCCGCAATTGTGACGTATTTTGTTATTAATTTCAAAAACTTATAGCGATTTATTAGAAACAATATCGCGTGCATCCCCGGCGGTGCTTAAGCTTTGCCCGCTGCACACCTTTAAATTACTATACTACGCCTCCATATTGGAACTCTCAGCCGGAATTCACCCCGTTTTTACTCACAGCACAACAATGGATACAGCTTCATGAGCGACGTACAGCACCACCCCCTGATCATCCTGGGATCCGGCCCTGCCGGCTACACTGCGGCCGTATACGCCGCCCGCGCCAACTTAAATCCCGTGGTCATCACCGGTATGCAACAAGGCGGCCAGCTCACCACCACCACCGAGGTCGAAAACTGGCCCGGCGGGCCTGCAGACTTACAGGGCCCTGCGCTCATGCAGCAGATGCAAGAGCATGCCGAACGCTTTGAGACCCAGGTGATATTTGATCACATCGAAGACGTAGACCTTGAAGCCCGCCCCATGGTGCTTAAAGGCTCCAACACCTTTACCTGTGATGCACTCATTATTGCCACCGGCGCCTCAGCACAATACCTGGGCCTACCCAGTGAAGAAGCCTTCATGGGTAAAGGAGTAAGCGCCTGCGCCACTTGTGATGGATTTTTCTACCGCAACCAGAAAGTCGCCGTGATCGGTGGCGGGAACACGGCTGTTGAAGAAGCGCTGTATCTGGCTAATATCGCCGAGGAAGTCATCCTGGTGCATCGTCGAGATTCTCTGCGCTCTGAGAAGGTCTTACAAGATCGTCTGTTTGCCCGTGAAAAAGAAGGCAAAGTGCGCATCCTATGGGATCACACACTCGATGAGGTATTGGGTGATGATTCCGGCGTTACTGGCATGCGTATCCGCTCGGTGAAAGACGACAGCACCACAGACATGGACTTGTCGGGCGTATTCATCGCAATTGGCCATAAGCCCAATACCGACATCTTCTCCGGGCAACTTGAGATGAAAGACGGCTACATCACCATACACAGTGGCACCGAGGGCAATGCCACGGCCACCAGCAAATCGGGTGTGTTTGCCGCAGGTGACGTGGGCGACCATATCTATCGTCAGGCCGTTACGTCGGCTGGCTTTGGTTGCATGGCGGCATTGGATGCCGAGAAGTACCTTGATAACCAGCATAGCCAGACAGGCTAGTTGGCTGATCTTGTGAAGGTGGCCTGGGTCTTTACATCGATAAGTGGCATTAAAGACTAGTGCCGGAACACGCAGAGCCCACCTTCGAGCCGTTTCCACCTACCTCAGACGCGTTAGAGTATCCCAACGGCCTGCTGGCAGTGGGTGGCGACTTATCCCCTGCCCGCCTGATTGCCGCCTACGAGCGCGGTATTTTCCCCTGGTACGAAACACCACGCCCAATCATGTGGTGGACACCCGATCCGCGCTCGATCTTGCTCCCGCACGAACTGCACATATCACGCTCCCTACGTAAAACCCTGCGCAGCAACCGCTTTGCCTTGAGCTGTAACACCATGTTCGAACAGGTAATGGGACTGTGCGCAGCTGAACGGTCCGATGGCCCCGGCACCTGGATAACCCCTGCAATGTTGAGCGCCTACACGCAGTTGCACGAGCGCGGTATCGCCCGCTCTATCGAGATACATAATGAATCTGGTGAACTGGTGGGTGGCCTGTACGGCATTGCGTTGGGCCGTGCTTTTTTTGGTGAATCGATGTTCAGCTTGCAAACCGATGCGTCCAAAGTGGCATTGGTAGCGTTGGTATCCATTATGCAACGCGGTGGCTACACCCTGATCGACTGCCAGGTAGAGAGCGAACACCTGAACAGTCTTGGGGCAAGGAACGTTTCAAGGGTGGACTTCGAGCAACGCCTTGCACACACTGTACACTGTGAACCTGAGCCGGACGCCTGGCGCTTACCGGCTAACTGCGGAGACCTGATGTGACATCCTCGTTGCGGGAACTAAAGGTATATACCACCTATCCGCACAGCTGCAGCTACCTTGAAGACGAGGAAGCCACAACGCTGTTTGTAGATCCTCGCCAATCCGTTGATCAGCGCCTGTACAGCAATCTATCGCTATTGGGCTTTCGGCGCAGCGGCAGCCATATTTACCGCCCGCACTGCACCTACTGCAACGCCTGCATACCCGCGCGTGTACCGGTAAAGGACTTTGCGCCTACGCGCAGCCAACGCCGGGTGATGCGTCGCAATCAAGACCTATTGGTTGAGCGTACAAGCGATATTCGCGACGATGCGGCTTATGCGTTGTACGAGACCTATATTCGCGAGCGCCACGCCGATGGCGATATGTTCCCTCCTGATCGAGAGCAATACGACTCATTCTTGAATAACGCCTGGGACTGCACGCGCTACTATCGCTTTTACGATCACCAACAGCTGATCGCTATTGCCGTGGTGGATGTCATGCTCGATGGCCTCTCTGCCATATACACGTTCTTCGACCCCAGCTTAGACAAACGCAGCCTGGGCAAATACGCGATCCTGTGGCAGATCGAGCAAGCCCGGGAAATGGGGCTGAATTACCTGTACCTGGGCTACTGGATTAAAAACTGCCAGAAAATGGCTTACAAAGATGCCTACCAGCCGCTGGAGCTTTTCCGCGACAGCCAATGGCATCCATTTGAAGGCGACAAAGCGCCGGAATAACACCCCACCAAAACAACAAGTTTTGCCAGAGATAGCGCTGGTACGCATACGCCTTTTCAGGCAAAATGCGCCCCTTATTTTTAGTATGGAACGGCCGCCGTATGGCAAAGGAAGATCAAATTGAAATGGAAGGCGAGGTAATCGATACCCTGCCCAACACCACATTCCGCGTAGAGCTGGAGAACGGCCACGTTGTGACTGCTCACATCTCGGGCAAAATGCGTAAGAACTACATCCGCATTCTTACTGGCGACAAAGTACGTGTTGAACTCACACCGTACGACCTCACCAAGGGCCGCATCACTTACCGCGAGCGCTAAAATGCAAAAGGCCCCGGTCAATTCGTGACCGAGGCCTATAAGACGATCGCTCTGTCTTGTTGCTTAGATAACCCGAGTTCAGTCACCGCTAGCTTTCCTCCAGCGCGACCTCCTCCTCTTCTACCGTTACCGCAAGCTCGTCGGCTTTTTTATCCAGCGTGACATTTGCCGTGCCGCCAGTCTTGGCCAAGGGGCCAAATAGCACCATCTCTGCCAATGGCTTCTTGATGTGCTCCTGGATAACACGCTCCATGGGTCTTGCACCCATATGAATATCGTAGCCCTTCTCTACCAACCACAATCTGGCATCTTCATCCACATTAAGCGTGACACGCTTCTCGTCGAGCTGCCCTTGTAGTTCGGTCAGGAACTTGTCCACCACCGTGAGAATAACGCCCTCATCGAGAGGCTCGAACTGAACAATGCTATCGAGACGGTTACGGAATTCAGGCGTGAACATCTTGTTAATGGCTTCCATACCATCGGTGCTGTGATCCTGGCTCGTAAAGCCTATGGAACGTCGGCTGATATTCTCGGCCCCAGCATTCGTAGTCATGATCAGAATCACATTACGGAAGTCAGCCTTGCGTCCGTTGTTGTCCGTTAACGTACCGTGGTCCATCACTTGCAGCAGCAAGTTGAACACATCCGGGTGCGCCTTTTCGATCTCGTCGAGCAGTATCACCGCATGCGGATGCTTGGTGGCTGCGTCCGTTAACAAGCCGCCCTGATCAAAACCCACGTATCCAGGTGGCGCACCAATCAAGCGTGACACGGTGTGGCGCTCCATGTACTCCGACATATCAAAGCGGATAAGTTCTAACCCCAATATATTCGCAAGCTGACGAGTAACCTCTGTTTTACCTACACCGGTAGGGCCTGCCAGCAGGAAAGAGCCAATTGGCTTATCGCCGCCGCGCAGTCCGGCCCGCGCCATCTTGATCGACGTTGCCAGGCTGGTAATGGCCTTGTCCTGACCAAACACGACCATCTGCAGATTGTTCTCCAGCTTCTGCAATATCTCTTTATCGTCGTGGCTAACCGTTTTTGGCGGAATGCGTGCAATCTTGGCGATAACCGCTTCGATATCGCCCACACCAATCACCTTCTTGCGCTTGGACGGCGTTTGCAATTGCTGATAAGCGCCTGCCTCGTCGATCACATCAATCGCCTTGTCTGGCAGAAAGCGATCGGTGATGTAACGCGCCGACAAGTCTGTTGCTACGCGCAATGCTTTGTCGGTGTAACGCAGTCCGTGATGCTCTTCAAAGCGAGACTTGAGTCCTTTGAGGATCTTGTAGGCGTCATCGACGCTAGGCTCCAATACATCAATCTTCTGGAACCGGCGGCTGAGCGCCTTGTCTTTATCAAAGATGCCGCGGTATTCCTGAAAGGTGGTAGACCCAATGCAGCGCAGCTTGCCCGACGTAAGCAAGGGCTTAAGCAGGTTACTGGCATCCATCACGCCGCCAGAGGCAGCTCCGGCGCCAATGATAGTGTGTATCTCGTCGATGAATAGAATCGCCCCTTCACGGCGCTTAAGCTCGGCCAGCAGACCCTTGAAGCGCTTCTCGAAGTCGCCGCGATACTTGGTGCCCGCCAATAACGAACCCAGATCCAGTGAATACACCACCGAGTCGGCCAACATATCAGGAACATCGCCGTCCACGATCATCTTGGCCAGGCCTTCGGCAATAGCAGTTTTACCCACGCCAGACTCACCTACCAACAGAGGGTTGTTCTTACGCCTACGTGCCAATATCTGCGCTACGCGCTCTACTTCGGGGATGCGGCCAATCAGTGGATCGATATGCCCCGCCGCCGCTTCTTCATTCAAGTTAGTCGCAAAGCTGTCCAGCGGATTGCTCTCGCCCTCGTCCACCGTGCCGTCTTCGCTGGCTGCTGTGGGATCGTCTGAGGCCTCACCGTCTTCGTCTACCTTAGAGATGCCGTGAGTGATGTAGTTCACCACGTCCAAACGCGCAATACTCTGCGTTTTAAGGAAGTACACCGCTTGACTCTCCTGCTCGGAGAAGATGGCAACCAGCACGTTTGCGCCGTTTACCTCGCTCTTGCCAGAGCTCTGTACGTGGAACACGGCGCGCTGCAACACACGCTGAAAGCCCAGCGTAGGTTGTGTATCGCGGTCGTCTTCGTCTTCGGGAATGAGTGGTGTGGTGGCGTCTACGAACTCCACCAGATCACCGCGTAGGCCGCTAATATCAGCCCCGCAGGCATTGAGCACGCCAATGGCGTCGTTGTTGTCTAGTAGCGCCAACAGTAGGTGCTCTACGGTCATGAACTCATGACGCTTGGCTCTGGCGCTGCGAAATGCATCATTCAGCGTCTGTTCCAGGTCTTTACTCAGCATACGTACCGCTCCTCGGGCCTTAGCCCTCCGATGCTTCGATTTCACACAACAGGGGGTGTTGGCTCTCCCGTGCGTACTGGTTTACCTCTGCAGCCTTCGTTTCAGCGATGTCACGCGTATAGATACCGCAGACACCCTTACCTTGGGTATGCACTGTGAGCATTACGTGCGTAGCCTGCTCACGGTTCATACGGAAAAACGTCTCCAGCACTTCAACTACGAATTCCATTGGCGTGTAGTCGTCGTTCATGAGCACCACTTTGAACAATGGCGGCTTTTTGAGCTCAGGTTTGGACTCCTGCAGCGCCAAGCCACCGTCTGCATCCTGCTCTTCGCCAGACAGCCGAATCGTGTTCATTACTGAAGAAACTAACGTACTCACTACAGTTACTCAATTACCGTTTGTATAGACATGGGGTCATTATAAGCGAATTCAATCATGGTTCTAGTTTGACCTAGATTCGTGGCTGGATCGTTGGAGCTGCGGAACTCGTCTGCGGTTCTGTGGTTCTGTGGTTCTGTGGTTCTGTGGTTCTGTGGTTCTGTGGTTCTGTGGTTCTGTGGTTCTGTGGTTCTGTGGTTCTGTGGTTCTGTGGTTCTGTGGTTCTGTGGCTTGTCAGGCGCTGCTGTCTGGGCTGGTGCTGCGGCCACAACCTCGATAGGCGAATCGGCCGCTCCGGAACTCGCCTTCGGCTCAAACAGTCCTCGCGGAAACCCCGATTCACCCATCAAGGTAAAGCGTGGCCTTATGCAGCGCCAACCCAGTCAGCAGCGCCTTAGAACTTCGATAGCGGTAAGAGAAGCCTTCCTAAAATAACCGACTCTACTATTGTAGTATTGCGCGTCCCTTCTGCTATGCAGCGTAAACCCAGCGGGCAGAGCCACGAGCCTTGTTACACTACACTACACTACACTACACGGCACCACCCACTGTAGAAAACTCAGTCAAAACGCGCTCTCTCAAACCAGAAACGGGTATTTGCGAGAGCTTGGCTTCGAACCCATTCAGCTCATGGCAGGCCATTCAAAATACATTGGTGACCTCGATGCCTGGAGAGGCTCTGCTGGTTCGAATGGCTCTGCATGAGTCACGCTTTACCTTGAGCATTGGCTCGGGGTTTCCGCGAGGACTGTTTGAGCCGAAGGCGAGTTCCGCAGCGGCCGAGCAAATGCTTAAGGTAGTGGCTGCAGAGCCATTCGAACCAGCAGAGCCTCTAGCCCCACAATGACTGCTTGTAACGCAGGCGGCTTCCACAGCAGCGGGCCAGTGCTCAAAGGAGTAACAAAAACAGCAGGCACAAAAAAACCGGCCGAAGCCGGTTCTCTTGAAGTACAGCTAGGTTTGAATCAGATTTTGCCTTCGAACTCCGGCAGTGCGTCGAACAAGTCGGCCACGAGGCCGTAATCCGCTACCTGGAAAATCGGCGCGTCTTCGTCCTTGTTGATCGCAACGATCACTTTGGAGTCTTTCATACCAGCCAAGTGCTGAATGGCGCCAGAGATACCCACAGCAATGTATAGGTCGGGAGCAACGATCTTTCCCGTCTGCCCTACCTGCATATCGTTAGGTACAAAGCCTGCGTCAACCGCAGCGCGTGATGCGCCAATAGCGGCACCCAGCTTGTCGGCAATGCCTTCGAGCAGCTTGAAGTTTTCGCCGTTCTGCATACCACGACCACCAGAAATTACGACTGAGGCTGCAGTGAGCTCGGGACGATCAGAGACCGCAACTTCTTCACCAACAAACGTGGAGATACCAGCATCGTGAACTGCATCCACAGCTTCGATTGTCGCGGAGCCACCTTCAGCGGACACACCGTCGAACGCTGTTGATCTAACCGTGATGACCTTCTTGGCATCAGAGGACTTAACCGTCGCAATCACATTGCCAGCATAGATTGGGCGCTTGAACGTGTCTGCAGATTCAACCGCGATGATGTCGGAGATCTGCCCTACGTCGAGTAGCGCTGCTACGCGCGGCGTGATGTTCTTGCCGTTGCTAGTATCTGGCGCAATGACGTTGTCGTAGTTAGCCGCAACATCGGCAATCAGCAAGCTGACGTTCTCTGCCAATTGGTGTGCGTAAGCTGCATTGTCAGCAACCAACACTTTGCCGACACCGGCCACCGCTGCTGCTGCTGTGCCTACAGCGCCGCAATCGGCACCTGCAACCAGAATATCGACATCTGCACCCATCGCCTGAGCTGCAGCTACCGCGTTTAAAGTAGCAGGCTTGAGGCTACTGTTATCGTGTTCTGCTATTACTAAAGTACTCATGAGATTACCTTCGCCTCATTTTTCAGTTTATCGACCAGCTGATCCACATCCTCAACAATGATACCCGCCTGACGCTCTGCCGGGGGTTCAACCTTAACGAGAGTGATATGCGAAGTGACTGCCACACCCAGATCTTCAGGCGTGTAAACATCCAGCTGCTTTTTCTTGGCCTTCATAATGTTAGGCAGTGACGCATAACGAGGCTCATTCAGACGCAGGTCGGTGGTTACGACTGCTGGCAGAGACAGGCTGATGGTTTGCAGACCGCCATCAATCTCACGGGTAACGTTCAGCTTGTCGCCGTCTACTTTGATTTCCGATGCAAACGTGCCCTGCGGCATGCCCGCAAGAGCGCCCAGCATTTGTCCGGTTTGGTTGTTGTCGCCATCGATCGACTGCTTACCCAGGATAACCAACTGCGGTTGCTCCTTGTCGACAACGCCCTTGAGTAACTTGGCGATTTCCAGCGGCTCAACTGCGCCGTCAGTTTCTACCTGAATACCGCGATCTGCACCGAGTGCCAATGCTGTTCGAATCTGTTCCTGGCAGGCTTTTTCACCCACTGATACTGCGATTACCTCGGTAGCCACGCCGGCTTCCTTGAGACGAACCGCTTCTTCTACAGCGATTTCACAGAATGGGTTGATAGACATCTTGACGTTGTTCAGATCGACGTCGGTGCCATCAGCTTTTGCGCGAACCTTGACGTTGTAGTCAACGACGCGCTTTATAGCAACTAGGACCTTCATGGAGTCTCCATCGGTTTACGGGGGTGAATGTCGGATGAATTGCCCAAAAAACGAGCACACCCAGTACAATTAGGGCGGCTATGGTGACGCCAAACCCATAACAGGTCAAGGGTCATTGATGACAGAAAAACGGTCAAAACCGGACATCCCGCCTATTCTCACCATTCACTCACTTTATGGTTTTTTATCGTTAAAAATTATATAGTTGCGTATTGGTCACCGTGCGTTCACAGACGCACGAAACACCCGTCACAGACAGGGAGATACGGTTGTGGAACGCGAATCAATGGAATTCGATGTAGTAATCGTTGGCGCTGGACCGGCCGGCTTATCGGCTGCCTGCAAGATCATGCAGCTGGCACAGGAAAAGGAAAAGGAGGTCACTGTGTGCGTGGTGGAGAAAGGCTCCGAAGTTGGCGCCCATACTCTCTCAGGCGCCGTACTGGAGCCACGAGCTCTCGACGAGCTATTTCCCAACTGGAAAGAATTGGGCGCGCCGCTCAATACGCCAGTGACAGGCGACAACTTTTTCTTTTACACATCTGCCAAGGGCGCAATCAAGCTGCCGAATTTTCTAATTCCCAAGCCTACGCACAATGAGGGCAACTACATTGTCTCCATGGGCAATGTGTGTCGTTGGCTGGCTGAGCAGGCCGAGAACCTCGGCGTGGAAGTTTATCCTGGTTTTGCCGCGTCAGAAGTACTGTTCCACGACGATGGTCGGGTAAAAGGGATCGCCACCGGCGATATGGGTATTAGCGCTACCGGCGAGCAGAAAGACAGCTACATGCCCGGCATGGAGCTACACGCTAAATACACATTATTTGCAGAAGGTTGCCGCGGCCATCTGGGCAAGCAACTCATCGACAAGCTCGACCTCGATGATGGCAAGGACCCACAGCACTACGGCCTGGGTATAAAAGAGGTTTGGGAAATTCCCGCTGACAAGCATCAGGAAGGCCTGGTGGTTCACGGCTTGGGCTGGCCCCTGGCCGAAAGCGGCTCCTCTGGCGGTGCATTCTTGTATCACGCAGAAAACAATCAGGCCTACATTGGTCTGATTACCGACCTAAATTATAAAAACCCTCACGTTAGCCCGTTTGAAGAATTTCAGCGCTGGAAGCATCATCCCGAAACACTAAAGTATCTTGAAGGCGGCACTCGCCTGAGCTACGGCGCGCGCGCTATTGCCAAAGGTGGTCTGAACTCCCTACCCAAGATGCATTTCCCAGGTGGCCTGCTTATCGGCTGTGATGCCGGCACGCTTAACAGCGTTAAAATCAAAGGCAACCATACGGCCATGAAAAGCGGCCTGCTGGCTGCGGAAACCGTGGTAGATGCGTTGCTGCAAGGTGAATCTGCACCAGCAGATCTCACAGCCTATGCCACAGCTGTAGAGAATTCGTGGATGCACGAAGAGCTGTACACCACACGCAACTTCTCTGGCTTTATGCACAAGTTTGGATTCATGCTCGGCTCAGCGATGGTCTGGATCGACCAAACGATCTTCCGCGGCAAGCTACCATTTACATTGAACGATACTGTGCCGGACTATGCTGCGTTAAAGCCAGCGGCTGAGTGCAAAAAGATCGACTATCCCAAGCCGGACAATACCATCAGCTTTGATAGGCTATCTTCGGTGTTTCTATCGAACACCAATCACGAAGAAGATCAGCCCTGTCACCTGACGTTGATCGACGACAGCGTACCGCTGGATAAAAACCTGCCAATGTACGATGAACCCGCGCAGCGCTACTGCCCAGCCGGTGTGTATGAGATCGTAGAGGGTGAAGACGGTAAGCGCTTCCAGATAAACGCGCAAAACTGTGTGCACTGTAAAACCTGCGACATCAAAGATCCTTCGCAGAACATCGTCTGGGTTACCCCGGAAGGCTTCGGCGGACCAAACTACCCTAATATGTAATAGTGCTGCTCAATCGCCGGTGAGTGCGAAGTGCTCGCCGGCTGACTCCACCTCTCCTTTCTCATCGGCAAGCTCCGCTAATCGATACCACGCTGCACGCGTAAACATTGCGCTCAATCCGTGTCTTGCGCGCATGCAACAGGCATTGCCCTGTTCTGGATCCAGAAACAGTCTATGATCGCGATTCACCTCAAGCTGGCGCCCTGTATTGAGGGTCGCTATCATTGTTGGCGTTGTGTCACTCACGGACACGTCGATATCTGTCACGATTAGAGCATGTGCATCAACCTGGATACGCCACTTCTCTACCGGTGTTACCAGATAGTATTCACCGTCCTCCTCCCGCCGCAGGATGCTGGCAAATACTCGCACGATCGCCTCGCGACGTATTGGTTCGCCTTCGTGATACCAACATCCGTCCGCCGCGATGCGAATATCGATATCACCCGACAGTGCAGGCCGCCATTGCTCGAGCGGCGGCTCATCAAAATTTCGCGCCTGCTTGGCCTGCCTGGCTATCGTATCCAATGGTTCATCACTCATTGCGACTTTCCTCTACCTCTACTATCGGGTTTGCTCTGGCGTGACTTTGCACGCTGCGTTATAACTGTAGTCTCTTCCATAGTGCAACGACAACGATGATCAATTGGCTCCGAGATACAGCTATTACCTGGCTGCGGCACAACCAGCCCTTGCCCAACACACCACTGAGTGACTTCCAGCGCGTGCGGCATGAGGTGAGGCCTTGCGATGTCATATTGGTTGAGGGTCGCTCACGAGTGAGTGAAGTCATTAAGCTGATCACACAGAGCAGCTGGTCTCATGCCGCGCTGTACATCGGCCGCGTACACGATATTGAGGACCCATTGCTCAAAGATGCCCTGCGCAAATTCTATGTGGGCCCGCCAGAACAGCAGTTGATTATCGAGAGCGAGCTGGGCATGGGCACGGTTGTTCGACCGCTAACCACTTACGAATACGAACACTTGCGTATCTGCAGACCACGCGGCATTGGTCACAATGATAGCCAAGCGGCAATTGACTACGCGATAGGACAATTAGGGACTGCCTACAATGTGCGGCAGATTTTTGATCTGGCGCGCTTTCTGTTTCCCTGGTTCATTATGCCAAGACGCTGGCGTTCCAGTTTGTTCAGCACAAACCCCGGACAGAATACTCATACAGTGTGTTCAACAATGATTGCCGAGGCGTTTGGTAGCATTGAGTTTCCGATCCTGCCGCTGGTTAAGCGAGAGGAAGACGGCAAGGTGCGCTTGTATATGCGCAACCCCAAACTCTGTACGCCGTCAGACTTCGATTACTCGCCCTACTTCGACATTATCAAATACCCGTTTTTGGACTTTCACAGCTACGCCCAGCAGCGGCTACAACCCTGGAGTAGCGACAGCGAGTTGACAGAGTCGGAGCGTGAGTTTTATTTGGTAGAGGAGTTACGGGGACAGGGAGATGCCGGAGATAGCGCTCCGGCATCAGCAAAAGACTGATCAGTCGCAGCAGTTGCCAATCAAGCGTACATTCACAACACCATCCAATGCACTGATGGCCGCAATGGCATCGGCAGACGGCTGCGACTCGATATCGATCAGGTTGTAGGCGATATCGTCACGGCTCTTGTTCAGCATATCAATTACATTGATATTTTCTTCGGCAAGAATCGCCAATACGCTGCCCAGTACGCGCGGTACGTTGGTATTGCTCACCGCCAGTCGGCAACCCGTCACATGTTCGAGTTGCAGCGCGGGAAAATTAACCGAGTTGCGGATATTGCCGTTCTCAAGAAAGTCTCGCAGTTGGTCAGCTGCCATAATCGCGCAGTTGTCCTCCGCCTCATCGGTACTGGCACCAATATGTGGCATCAAAATGACGTCACTGCGGCCGATGAGGTTCGGCGCTGGAAAGTCGGCGATGTACTTGCGCAGCAAACCGCCATTCAGCGCATCTACGATAGCATCGCCATCCACGATTTCCTGACGAGCAAAATTAAGCAAACAAGTGCCTGCGCGCACAGAACCCAGAAGCTCCGCATTAATAAGGCCTCGCGTTGAATCAAGTACTGGCAGGTGCAACGTGATGTAATCACAGCGGGCAAACAGAGCAGCCAAATTTTCAGCCTTGCGCACCTGACTGGACAAACGCCACGCCGCCTCTACCGACAGCGCCGGATCATAGCCCACAACATCCATACCCAGAGTCAAGGCCATTTCGGCCACCATCGAACCAATCGCACCCAGGCCAACAACACCCAGTGTTTTTCCTACCAGCTCGCTACCCTTGAACTGTTTCTTTTGCGACTCTAATGTTTTATTCAGCTCCACTTCATCGGTGACATCAGCCAACGTTTTAACGTAGTCGATACCCTCGACAACGCCTCTGGAACCCAGCAACAGTCCAGTGGCAACCAGTTCTTTCACGGCGTTAGCATTTGCGCCGGGAGAATTAAAAACAGGTATCCCGCGGCGGGTGCACTCCTCGACAGGAATATTGTTGACGCCGGCGCCTGCACGGGCAATAGCTTGTACCGACGCAGGAATATCAGCCGGTTTAAGCTTATGGCTACGCAGCAAGATGGCGTCGGGCGCCGTAAATTCGCTCGCAATCTCAAACGCATCACGAGGCAGGCGTTCGAGCCCCTGTATGGATATCTGATTCAGGGTGAGAATCTTGCTGGCCATGTCTTTGAAGTTCCTGTTGTGTGAGGTCTCGAGGCGCAGACAGCGCCCCGAGAAAAAACGTTGGGAGTTTTTACAGTACCGTGATGTCTGCGTCAGCACGCAGTCCCTGCTGGAATTCCTGCTGCACCAGGTTGCCAGACTCAGCCGTTACACGTTGACCCAGCAGCGCGCGCTGCGTTTCTGGCAGTGTATCGGCAGATCCGGCCGTGACACGGTCCAGCTCCAGCACCTGAGCATCACCCGAGTTGGTCATAACGTAATCGTGGACCGCCGCGCCTTCTGGTGTGGGTAAAGCAAACGCTCTTTGTAGTACTGGTTGCGGCAGCATGGTGTTACGACGATCAGCACCGAGCTCAACCTGCCACTCGTAGTTCTGAGCCGTGGCAAATGCCTCCACTCCGACACCATCGCGAAGAGCTGCCAAAGCTTCCTGAGCAGCGTTTTCAACTGCTTCACGGCCCAGTTCGTCACGTATGGCAATGACTATCTGCCCGCTTACCTCGGCCAGCGGCATTGCCTGAGGCTGATTGTGGGTACGCACCCGTAGCGCAACGAAATGCTCAGAGGTTAATTCAATAACCTCCGAGTTGTGTCCCAGCTCGAGAACATCCTCTGAAAATGCGGCTGAAAGTAGCTTCGAGTCGCTGAACAGTCCCTCGGCCTGACTGCGGGAGATAGGCTCACTAACCGCGACTTCCTTGCTAATCTGTTGCGCTGGACTGGTTAGGTCTTCTGCGTTAAAAGCGAGGTCTCGGAAGCTCTCGACAGCCAGCAACAACGCAGCGCGAGCCTCGCTCAACTGTACTTGCTGCTCCAACTCGCCACGCATCTCTTCAAACGTCACGCTATCGCCCTCGCGGCGCTCCAACAGAACGATGAAGTGGATGCCTGCATCAGTGGCAACAGGATCAGATATCTGGTCGACTTCCAGCGCGGCTATCGCCTCTTCCATCTCAGTAGGAAACGCATCCCCTGCTGAAAACCCCAAGTCTCCGCCGCTGGCGGCCGATCCAATGTCGTCCGAAAACTCACCGGCAAGCGCCGCGAATTCGCCGCCAGCTGCAAGAGCCTGTGCAACCGCATCGATACGTTCTTGATAGGCGGCGTCATCTTCGTCGGCGCCCTGCTCAAGCAAGATGTGTGCAACCCGGTTTTCTGTCTGGTACTGATAGTCTTGTTGGGCAAGCTCAAACTGCTCACGCAGTACAGTTTCTGATACGAGCTCGCGAAAATCGTCTACTACAATCTCAACATACTCCAGCACGACCGTCTCAGGCGTCTGGAATCGCGCGGCATTAGTCTCGTAATAGGCTGCAATATCGGCTTCAGATATCTGCGCATCGGCCCTGAATCGCTCTAAGGGGATAGTCAGGTAGCGCACATCACGCTGTTCCTGGGTGATACGCGCCGTAAGCGCCACCTCTGCTGGCGTGGCAAAGTCGCTGCCGCCCAAACCGCTGCGCAGCTGATTTGCCACCAGATCCTCCCGCAACCCCAGCTTAAACGAGAAAGGTGTGTATCCAGCGCTAGACAGCACGCTCTTGTATACGTCTGGAGAGAATTGACCATCTAATTGGAACTGTGTCATCCCCGCCACAACCGTACCGATTTCCTGCTCCGACACAGTCAGGCCAAGATCGGTAGCCGATTGCATAAGCAGTTTACGACCGATCAGTGAGTCGACTGCCGAGGCAGTCAGTCGTTGGTCGTCCAACATCGCTGGATCCAGCGCCTCACCCATCATGGCGATCAGCTGTCGCCTCTGGGTATTCACCGCCTGCTCAACTTCGGCTGGACTGATATCTTCACCGTTAACTTCGGCGATGCCTCCGCCCCCTCCACCAAGCAGGATCGATTCAATCCCAAACAGTGCAAACGAAATAACGATAAGACCAATGATGACTTTGGCCGTCGTACCTTTGGTGCTCTGACGGATATCTTGAAGCATGAAGCACTACCGTATTGAAATCTGAAAATGCGTTGTGGAAGCAAAAAAGCGCACTGAAAGTGCGCTTTTCGTTTACTCGAGCGTCCAGGAAAATGCGTATTCTAGGGCCGACGTCGCGGCCTGTCACGCCTTACCTGAAAGGAGAGTATCAGGAGTTAACGGCATCCTTAAGAGCCTTACCCGCTTTGAAGCCTGGAACATTCGACGCCTTGATCTGAATGGTAGCGCCTGTCTGAGGGTTACGACCCTCACGTGCCGCACGGTGCTTAACCGCAAATGTACCAAAACCAACCAGAGATACCTGGTCGCCTTTCTTGAGTGTATCAGTTACTGCGTCTACTACTGCGTCCAGCGCGCGGCCGGCGTCAGCTTTGGATAGATCAGCCGAAGCTGCAATTGCATCGATGAGTTCTGTCTTATTCACACTTATCCCCTTGAGGTGTTATATCGGTGTTGGACGGGCTTTCGAGCCCTGAAGGACTGATAGTCGCGTCGCGAGACTTTATAACGCAGTCTCGCGATGGTCAACCGCAAGCCCAGTATTAATGCGTGTTTATGCGATTATTTTCGCTTTCGTCTGCCTCGGGTGATCCTGCCAGCGTGCCCGCAAGGTAGTCTTCGTCAGACAAAGGCTCCGGAGCAGACTCCAATGCCAGCGTAAGCACTTCATCGATCCACTTCACAGCCTTGATGTCCAGATGCTCCTTGATGTTATCGGGCACCTCTTTCAAGTCGCGTTCATTCTCTTTGGGTATGATCACCGTCTTGATACCACCCCGGCGCGCCGCCAATAGCTTTTCCTTAAGGCCGCCTATCGGCAGCACCTCGCCGCGAAGCGTGATCTCACCAGTCATGGCAACATCAGCACGCACCGGGATATTGGTACACACCGATACCAGTGCAGTGCACATCGCAACACCCGCACTCGGGCCATCCTTGGGGGTGGCGCCCTCTGGCACATGAAAGTGCACGTCGTGCTTATCGTGGTAGGTTGCGGGAATACCGAGCACTTGCGAGCGACTGCGCACCACGGTGGTGGCCGCCTGAATTGACTCCTGCATCACATCGCCCAGCGAACCGGTTTTCACATGGCGCCCCTTACCGGTCACAGATACAGCCTCTATGGTGAGTAACTCGCCGCCCACTGAGGTCCACGCCAGACCCGTAACCTGGCCAATTTTGTTCTCTTCCTCGGCGATGCCATAGTTGTGCTTTCGCACGCCTAGTAGGTCGGGCAGCATTTCTGCCGTAACCTCTGTACTCCCTTTGAGCTCACCCAGCGCAAACGCCTTCACCATCTTGCGGCAGACCTTGGCAATCTCGCGCTCCAAAGCTCTTACGCCCGCCTCACGCGTGTAGTAGCGAATAATATCCAACAACGCGCCGTCACTGATCGTGATTTCGTCTTTCTTCAATCCATTGAGTTTGATTTGCTTCGGGTTGAGATAGCGCTGAGCGATATTGAGCTTTTCGTCCTCGGTGTATCCTGGAATGCGGATGACTTCCATTCGGTCCAGCAGAGGTCCGGGGATATTCATGGTATTGGATGTGCAGACAAACATGACATCCGATAGATCGTAGTCCACCTCCAGATAATGATCGTTAAAGGCATGGTTTTGCTCGGGGTCCAGTACCTCTAGCATGGCAGAGGCCGGATCACCTCGATGATCCATACCCATCTTGTCGATTTCATCCAGCAGGAATAGCGGGTTCTTAACACCTGCTTTAGACATTTTTTGCAGCAACTTGCCAGGCATAGAGCCGATATAGGTTCGTCGATGACCGCGGATTTCTGCTTCATCACGCACACCACCTAAGGCCATACGCACAAATTTACGATTGGTTGCACGAGCCAATGACTCACCCAGCGATGTTTTACCAACACCGGGAGGCCCCACAAGACACAAGACCGGGCCTTTCACCTTGCGCACGCGCTTTTGCACGGCAAGATATTCCAGGATGCGGTCCTTAACCTCATCCAAACCATAGTGGTCTTCATCAAGAATCTTCGTCGCGCGCTTAAGATCATGCTTAACCTTGCTGCGCTTGGCCCAAGGCACGTTGACCATCCAGTCAATGTAGCTTCGTACAACAGATGCCTCAGCCGACATCGGCGACATCATCTTCAACTTGCCCAGCTCTGATTCGGCCTTATCGCGGGCCTCTTCAGGCATTTTTGCCTCTTCAATACGCGCTTGCAGTTCGTCGAGCTCATTGGGCGCTTCATCCATATCACCCAGCTCTTTCTGAATCGCTTTCATCTGCTCATTCAGATAATACTCTCGCTGGCTCTTTTCCATCTGCTTTTTAACGCGGCCGCGGATGCGCTTTTCCACTTGAAAAAGATCGATCTCGGCTTCCATCAGACCCATCAGGTGTTCCAGGCGTGCGCGAATACCGGAGATCTCAAGAATTTTCTGCTTCTCTTCCAAATCCACGCTCATGTGCGCGGCGATGGTGTCTGCAAGACGACCAGGCTCATCGATGCCAGTGAGAGACGTCAGCACCTCGGCGGGTACCTTCTTGCTCAGATTGACGTACTTTTCGAACTGCGCCACGGTGGAGCGCAACAGCGCCTCGACCTCTTCCTCTGGTATTTCCTCACTCTCGATTTCGCGGACACCGGCCGTGGCAAAATCACCATCATCATTGACGTGATCTACCATGGCCCGGTAGCCGCCTTCGACCAACACTTTGATAGTGCCGTCGGGGAGTTTAAGCAGTTGCAGAATATTTGAGACAGTACCTATCTGGTAAATGTCGTCGGCGCCGGGGTTGTCCTCGGCTGCGCTACGCTGCGCAACAAGCAACACCTGCTTGTCGCTGGCCATAGCATCCTCTAATGCCTCTATCGACTTCTCTCTACCAACGAATAATGGCAACACCATGTGTGGGTAAACCACGACATCGCGCAATGGCAAAAGGGGTAGTTCGAGAACAGAAGACGTGGGGGACATACAAAATCTCCGAGTAAAGCGAGTCAGTTACCTGTCTGATATGGGGGCCCTATTCCAAAACGCAAGCCTGCAGCTGGAATTATGGGCCCTGGAAGCACCGGCCTGGGCCGGTGACAGCTGGCTACTCCTCGGTGGAAGCAGCTCTGGCGGGCTCGCTGTTTTGGTAAACCAGCAGCGGCTCGGAATCACCCTTGATGACCGACTCATCGATAACGACTTTCGATACGTCATCGCGAGACGGGATGTTGTACATCGAATCGAGCAGCACGCCCTCTAGTATCGATCTTAGTCCACGCGCGCCAGTCTTGCGCTCCATCGCCTTATCGGCGATCGCACGCAGGCCATCCTCACGGAAATCGACTTCCACACCCTCCATCTCAAACAGCTTGCTGTACTGCTTGGTCAACGAGTTTTTAGGCTCGGTAAGAATCTGCACTAAGGCATCGATGTCGAGTTCTTCCAGTGTGGCGATCACGGGTAGTCGACCCACGAATTCTGGAATTAAACCGTATTGCACCAGGTCGTCAGGCTCCAGCTCAAAGAGTAGCTCACCCACGTTGCGGGTTTCGTCTTTACTTTTGACCTCGGCATTAAAGCCTATACCGCCTTTTTCGGACCGATTGCGAATAACTTTGTCGAGACCCGCAAAAGCACCGCCACAGATAAACAGAATATTGGAGGTATCCACCTGCAGAAACTCTTGCTGGGGATGCTTGCGGCCGCCTTGCGGAGGCACAGAAGCCACTGTGCCCTCGATAAGCTTCAGCAACGCCTGTTGTACACCCTCACCCGACACATCGCGTGTGATAGACGGGTTATCTGACTTGCGAGAAATCTTGTCGATCTCATCGATATACACAATGCCGACCTGAGCCTTATCAACATCGTAGTCGCACTTTTGTAGCAACTTCTGAATGATGTTTTCGACATCCTCACCCACATAGCCCGCTTCGGTCAGCGTAGTGGCATCTGCGATGGTAAACGGCACGTCGAGTAGGCGAGCCAAGGTCTCAGCCAACAGGGTCTTACCGGAGCCGGTAGGACCTACCAGCAGGATGTTGCTCTTACCCAGCTCTACCTCTTCACCGCGACCTTTGTCGTAGCGCAGACGCTTGTAGTGGTTATACACCGCAACAGATAGTACTTTCTTCGCGCGCTTCTGACCGATCACGTACTCGTCAAGAATTTCCTTGATTTCACGGGGCGTGGGCAGACTGTCCTCGGACTTCTCGCTGTTACTTTCCTGGACTTCCTCGCGGATGATGTCATTGCACAGGTCAACGCATTCGTCGCAGATGAACACCGAAGGGCCGGCGATCAATTTGCGCACTTCATGTTGGCTTTTGCCACAGAACGAGCAATACAGCAGCTTGCCGCCATCGTCGCCAGATGTGGTGGTTTCGTCAGTCATTCAGTATCCCTTTGTCAGCGCCGAGGCGTTGCAGGTAAACCCCTTCTTCGCACGACCCTAAGATGATGTTTTTTGGCGGTGTTTGCAAGTGTTCCGCACGCTACGGACCCTGATTTTACCGCCACTGTGGTCTACCTGGCCTAGTCCACCGCCTTCGCCGCCGCGCTACGTACGCCAACGACTTCGTCGATCAGCCCGTATTCCTTGCTTTGTTCAGCGTTCATAAAGCGATCGCGTTCTGTATCGCGCTCGATAACCTCAAGCGGCTGCCCCGTGTGCTCTGCCATTAACTCGTTCAGACGCTGACGGATGATCAGAATTTCTTTCGCCTGAATATCGATATCTGTCGCCTGACCCTGAGCACCACCGCTGGGCTGGTGGATCATGGTTCTGGCATTCGGCAGACAATAGCGCTTGCCCTTGGCTCCACCACTAAGCAAAAACGCGCCCATGGAGGCCGCCTGCCCGACGCACATGGTGGATACGTCTGGCTTGATAAACTGCATGGTGTCGTAAATGGACAGGCCCGCTGTCACTGACCCACCCGGGGAGTTGATGTACAGGTGGATGTCTTTATCGGGGTTTTCAGACTCAAGGAACAGCAGTTGCGCGACAATAAGATTCGCCATGTGATCCTCAACCGGACCCACTGCAAAAATGACTCTCTCTTTGAGTAGACGAGAGTAAATGTCGTAGGAGCGCTCCCCGCGAGAGGTTTGCTCGACAACCATGGGGATCAAACCCAGATTGTTGATGGTGTTCTTGTTATAGCCGTCCAGCTCGTGTTGCATTGAGTACCGTCCCTATAATTATCAAAAAAATGTCAGACGCCACCTTGGGCAGCGTCCGGGCGGCACACGGTATATCAGGCAGACTCTTGGGCTTGGCCGATGGCCTCCTGATAACTGCACGCCTTGTCTTCTATGTTGGCATTGTCGAGCAGTTTTTCAACCACTTGATCCTCAAGAACTTTAGATTCTACGGATGAAAGCTGTTCCTGGTTTGAGTAATACCAATTAATGACCTCTTCGGGGTCCTGGTACGTCGAGGCCATCTCTTCTATGGTCTCACGTACTTTATCGGCGTCTGCCTTCAATTCCAACTTTTGGATCAACTCTGAGAGCACCAAACCAAGCTTTACCCTGCGCTCAGCATTCTCGGTAAACATATCATCGGGCAGCAGTGAATTCAGATCCATGTCCTGTGCGCCCGCTCCGCCAAACTGCTGGAACATCTGCTGGCGCATCGCATCGATTTCCTGCGAGATGAGCGACTTGGGAATCTCCAATGACTCGTGCGCAGAAATCACAGCATCCATCACCTGCTGCTTAACCTTGGCCTGAACAGCATTTTTGAGCTCTCTGGCCATGTTGTCAGCCACTTCCTTACGGAACTGCTCTTCGCCGCCCTCTTCTACGCCATAGCTGGCAAACAAAGTGTCATCAAGCGGCGCCAATTGCTGCTCGCTAACGGTGTTGAGAGTGATTTTGAACTCAACCTCTACTCCCTGCAGGTCTTCACTTTGGTAGTCGTCGGGGAACGTCAATGTGAGCGTTTTCTCATCACCAGCGCTCATGCCCGCAATACCGTCCTCAAAACCGGGAATCATTCGGCCAGAGCCTAGCTCGAGATCGGTTCCTTCAGCGCTACCGCCCTCAAACGCCTCGCCATCGCGAGTACCGGCGAAGTCGATATTTACCGTGTCGCCTTCAGCCGCGGCTCGTTCAACGACTTCCATACTGCCCTGCTGCTTGCGAAACACGTCGATAATGTTGTCTACGTCTTCCTTGGTTACCTCTGCTGCGGGTCGCTCCACCGCGTAGTCAGCGATTTCCACCACATCAACATCAGGAAATACTTCAAAAATGGCAACGTACTCAAGATCTTTGCCCGCATCCAGATTGCGTGGTTCGATCTGCGGCTGACCCGCAGGGCGCAGATTTTCCTGCATAACCGCTTCCTGGAAGGACTGACTCATCACCTCGCCAAGTACTTCCTGACGAACGCCGGCACCAAACCGTTGGCGCATGACCTTCATAGGCACTTTGCCCGGACGGAAACCCGGCAGGCGGACATCCTTTGCTGCTTTGAGCAGTCGTGCATCCACTTGCTGATCTACACGATCAGCGGGCACGCCCACAGTCAGACGACGCTCCAAACCTGAAGTCGTTTCGATTGAAACCTGCATGGTATTTCCTCGCAATACAATTCGGTGCGGGCACATTCAATTATGCCCTTGATTACAGAGACCAGAACGCTGATGCGCCCAGTCGAGAATATGGTGCGGAAGGAGAGACTCGAACTCTCACGCCTTGCGGCACTGGAACCTAAATCCAGCGCGTATACCAATTTCGCCACTTCCGCGTAGCTGATATGCCCTGATTCTGCGTTCGAAGATGCCTAGAAAAAATCTTACTTGCTACGCTTAAGCAATTGATTTTACGGCACTTAACGAGGCGCATTAACAGCAATCAGGGCTGTCATAAGGGCGCAGATTCTGCCACAAAGCTACAAGCGGTTCAACTGCTCAGTGCGCGGGGATTGCCAACAAGAAAACAGCACCTTCCATTGAGGCCTCAAGTACTGTGTTTTGCGCGCCATTTCGCGGCACCAATACGGCCTCTTCTGACCTGAAAACCTGCCCGTCCAGAGTCAACAGGCCGTCCACGACCATACCCATTCGCACGACCGGAGAACACGATAAAGACATTGAACTGCCCGCCTCAAACCTAAATCTCAGCACAGAGAACTGATCGAAATCGACTATTTTCTGAACCAGTACACCACCTGAATCGCTCACTACCAAGGCTGGCTCATCCTGGGGAGGAAGCAACCGCATGCTTGCCAGCGCGGCCTCGGTATCCCAATGCTGCTGAGTAAGAACCCGCTGCGCAAATGACAGAATCATCCGCTCGTAAACCGGCGTTTGAAATTCGATTGTTCGCACGCCATGTAGCAGCGAATGCGGCAGCTGAAGTGGCACACGAACAACGTCGCCTATGCGCAGAGGCCTGTAGGCGCTAAAACTGTCCATATGCTCGCGCTCGCGTCGCTCACGCTCCAGCAGCGTTTCATTCGGCTGGGTGCTCAGCGCATCAAGCTCACGACGGGTACGCTCGTACGACAAAACCGCTGCAAGATACTCCTGCTTAAAAGCGTCCGGCGACCCTGCTTTGGCGATTTTGTGAGGATCAAAGCCGTAACGCATGTAACCCACGCCATCCGGCCAAGCCTTGGTATCAACGTGCGTCACCACGTACACCTCACGCTTGCGCTCGTGTAACTCAAAATAGAGATCACCGACCACAGGCTCAGAAACAGGATCCAGTATCTTCAGCAGTACAAGATCATCGCGGCCGCCAAGTGCAAGCCCAGGCATGGCTGCCTGCAACCACGGGATGGGCGTGACGCCGCCTGCTGATGCAGAGAATTTAGACGCTACGGTAGAGCGCACACCGCTGAGACCGCGCTGCTCGATACCCGAGAACCAAATTTCACGTCCCCAGGGCTTCTCGATATACACCGGAGTGAGAGCCAAAGCCGCACCGATTTCAACAACTGCGCTTTCTCCGAGCTCGGCCCATGCCTCAAACTGTACTTCCACAGATGCTTCTGTCACGACGAGAGCCTGGTCAGTCACCACCAGACGTGTGTGGGCTGCAGTGGGCGCATATAGCGCCACCAGCGCGAGAGACGGTGATCCCTTTAGCCAATACTGTTCCAGCTCAAACTCGACCGCCAGCAGCTCACCAGCCACCGGTGGCCGCTCTCGAAATACTGACACGGGATCACCCTGCTCAACAGTCAGTCCGGGCAAGAGGCTCGGCTGCGGGGGTAGCAGGCTCATAAGACTATCAATCGGTTAAACAGGCAGGGTCGAATGTATATTCGCCGCGCAGCCAGCCTGCGGTTTCCATCGCTGCTGGGCCTTCTAATGCGGCATACTTGCTTGCCAATACCTCGCATCGGTGCTCCCCCATGCCATCCAGACCGACTTCCGTAAACTCCTGTTGATCCGACTGCAGCTGATGCCATAACGAACTACCTAGCGTATCGATTAGCCATTGGTTAAGCGTCGCTTGCTGTTTCGCACCGTATAGCACTGCCAGCCCGGTAAGCGCCGGCAGAGACAGAGCTCCCTGGTTCATCGGGTTACAGAAATGGCCTGACAGTACTGCACTTGATAGCGTTTCGCGCTGCGGCAATGGCTCGAGATACAGATGCTTGGAGCGCACCGCGCCATCATTAACGGGGTAGTTGTCCCACAACACAACATTGCGGCCAAGGCTCTCATTGATGCCAGCAAGGTCAGCAGCACAGACCGACTCGGAGCACACTCGATTGCCGGTCCAAAATACAGCGACGCGAGTGCTCAGCCCTTTGCCGAGCTCCTCCCAGTAGCCGCGCGGCATGGTACCGAAAAAGGTCTCCAGTACGGGGTCGTAAGAGTAATAGGTAGGGCACATCAAGAGACGCCCTGCACTGCTCCAGGAGGCGATGTCGTCCATAATCGCCACCTGCCGTGATGCCAACTCAGGCATATCGCCGGGCATGTCATCAAATAGCACAGCCAGCAAGGGCAAGTTCAATTGATTGAGCCGCTCGATTTTGCGCTTCAACGTTGCGCGCTCGGCTGTGCCATAAGACTGGTACAGCGCAAATGGCGACAAGCCGACACCAAAGTGCACGCCTAACGATGCGTAGGTGCACGCCATCGTCTGTAACTGCTCCCATTCTGCTGCAGGCCAATCCTCCTGCCAGCGCTTTCGCAAAAAAGGATCTTCCTTGGGGCAGTATAGATAGCTGGTTAACCCCAGAGCGGAGATATAACTGGCATAATCAAGGCGTAATTGCCCAGGCCAACCGCGCCCGTAAAAACCTTCAATGACGCCAGTTAGGAACGGTGCCGGTACGGGGGTATCTACTGTTGAGTCAGGCTCTCGCACCGTTTATTTATTCCTCAAACCCAACTTAAAGTAATTTCTTTATTACCAAATAGACTAAAAATAGTGCCCTAACCCGGTGGAAAAGTACCAATATTGAGCGATACTCAGTGTGTAGCTACCTATCCCCTAGAATTTTTGGGTGGCTGCGGAGCATACCCAGTGCTCCTTGAAGGAAGTAATTCCTTTATGTTTCACTCCTAATGGTCTTATTGGGTCCCTTTCGGGACCCATTTTTTTTGACACTATATTAGCAAAAACAATAGGTTGCGCAGACTTTCTAGTATTTACCTTAATTTTAGGCGTAACTGTCATCTACATCGTGTGGGTGGGTCGATCTGAATTGAGGGAACCTGCCAGATGGTTCTCTATCTTCGCATTGGCCGCGGTGTCCTGCTCACTGAACTGAACGCCAATGCCTGCAGTGCGGTTGCCCTGAGCGCCTTTTGGGGTCACCCAAACCACGGTGCCTGCGATTGGGATCTTTTCTGGTTCATCCATGAGCGTTAGCAACATGAATACTTCATCGCCAATTTTATAGACCTTATTGGTCGGCACGAACAGGCCACCGTTTTCCAGAAACGGCATATACGCTGAATACAGTACGGCTTTGTCCTTGATAGTCAGCGATAGTATGCCGTTACGGCTTTTTTGCGCGTTCTCGTTCATTGTGAATCGATATCCCCTGTCGATGCTTTGAGTCTACCACCGGATCAGGCTCCGCCCAACACTGACTGCCATCGCCCGAGCGTGGTTTGCAGGTAGAGATCACGGCTGGGGTTAGCGCCGCTGACCACGGCGGCCTGCCCCCTACGCAGTTCGTCGAGTAACGTAAACATAGCACGCTCTGCCTGGCGATCAGCACTTCCGTGCTCACTCTCATGAGCTGCCTTCCGTAGGCGCCGCTCGAGCTGTTCAATCATAAACCGGGTCAACTCTTCGAGTGACGCATCTGCAAACACTGCACTGGCCTCGGATGCACTAACCCGTCCACTGATCAGCTCTGATAATACGGTCCCGCGCGCCTTCAATGCTGCACCGCCATCGGTAAGAAAAAGCGCTTCTGCCAGCAGCGGCCGACCCCCAGCAAGTTCAAGATAATCACTGGCCCCCGCTCCTTGATTATCGCCTACGATTGGCGCAAGCCATTGCTTAGCGACCTCCGTGTCGGGTAAGGGAAACACCAACTGCTGACAGCGCGAGCGGACGGTGGCTGGAATCGAATGCGGGCGCTGGCATACCAGGATTATGTGCGTGCCTGGCGATGGCTCTTCGAGGCACTTGAGCAGCGCATTGGCCGCATTAACATTCAACGTATCTGCAGGCGCTATCACCAGCACCTTGCGCTCGCCGAATGATGCGGTCTTCTGGCAGAACGCTAATGCGGATCGCACCTGATCGATTTTGATTACGCGGCTGGTACCCTCCGGTTGCAGCCAGCGCAGGTCTCCGTGCGTCTCGTTACGGCTCAGCTCGCAGGCCTTGCAGCTACCGCAATTAGTACCGGCCTTAATGCTATGACAGAGAAGCAAGCGCGCCAGCGCCAATGCAAAACGGTCTTTCCCAACGCCTGTACTGCCTGACAGCATCAAAGCATGAGGCAATTGTCCCTGCTGAAATGCATTGTGGATTTCCTGCCACTGCGCCGCCTGCCAAGGCAGCGGAGCACTCACCGACGATAGGTCTTCCAGAATCATGGCGAGCCGCCCTCTTCGTCATACTCATGTTCGCGCCGGCCCGCCCAGACGGAAAGCAATTCCTCACACACGGTATCAACTTGCAACTGCACTTGCTCGAGCTCCACACCAGCGTCAACCACTCGATATCGACCACTACTCTCTCGTGCCAACTGTAGATAGGTGTCGCGGACACGCTCAAAAAAGGCAATCTGCTCACTTTCGAAACGATCGAGTTCACCACGCTCTCTTGCCCGCTCCATGCCGATCTCCACAGGTGCGTCCAGCAGGACGGTGTAATCGGGTCGCAAATCATTCTGCACGAGCTGTTCGAGTTGCCGAACCAACGCTGGATTAACTCCCCTGCCACCGCTTTGGTAAGCATAGGTTGCATCGGTAAAGCGGTCACAC
The DNA here is from genome assembly GCA_039990395.1 of Halioglobus sp. GTDB lineage: Bacteria > Pseudomonadota > Gammaproteobacteria > Pseudomonadales > Halieaceae > CALINF01. The sequence goes on along the minus strand of JBDXFZ010000146.1, from coordinate 927,351 downwards.
AATACCCATGTTCCCTGCTCCAAAGCCGGCTGGATAACGGCATGCAGGTGCTGCGCACGCGCGGCAAACATCAGCAACAATTCGGTAATGTCGCTCACCGGCTCATCCCGAACCTGCAGGAGCACATCACGAATTGCTTCAGCCAGAGGCGTACCGCCTGGTTCGCGAGTGATGACAAGCGGAACACCAGCCTCAGTGAGAACACGGGTAATGTGCTCGATATTGGTGGATTTACCCACACCTTCACCACCCTCTAAGGTGATAAACAGCCCTCTCGCTAGTGCCATCGCTCGTTCACTCTGCAGACTGCTTTACGGACCGGGCAGGCGAAGACCGATAGTCTTTGCGCCTCTGTAGCTGGTAGGTACGTACCGCAGCCTCATGCTCTTCGAGCGTTACACTAAAGACATGGCTGCCATCCCCTTTGGCAACGAAGAACAGCGTGTCGCCGGGTGCAGGCGACACAGCCGCGCGGATCGCGGCGCGCCCGGGTAGCGCGATTGGCGTAGGTGGCAGGCCCTTGTGCCGGTAAGTGTTGTAAGGGTTGGATTCGTCGCGCAAGTCGGCGCGGCGTAAATTGCCGTCAAATTGCTGTCCCAGTCCATAGATCACAGTGGGATCCGTCTGCAGTCGCATACGCTTTTCCAGCCGCCTGACAAATACGCCGGCTATCTCTGAACGCTCCGCAGCAAGCCCCGTTTCCCGCTCGACGATAGAGGCCATGATCAGAGCATCATAGGGCGTTTGGTAGGGTAAATCGGCGTCGCGTTCGGCCCAGGCGCTCGCCAGTACACGCTGTAATTCTGCGCCTGCGCGCCGCAATATGGACAGATCGGATGCGCCACGTTCGAACTGATAGGTTTCGGGTAAAAACATTCCTTCGAGAGACTGTGGTGCGGTCAATGCTTGCAGCGCTGGGTCTGTTTCGTCGGTGACCACGTTTTCGAGTATTGGGTCTGCCGCCAGAATATCCAACGCCTGTGCAAGCGTAATACCCTCGGGCAATGTAACCTGATATTGCACCACCTTGCCGCTGCGCAGTAGCTGCAATAACGACTGAATCGTAGCCGGTGGCGTTATGCGATATTCGCCGCGTTTAACCTGCTGATCGAGGCCTGTCCAGCGCCCGTATGCGCGTAACAGCTGGGGATAAGGCACAACGTCATCTCTGTTGAGCCGCATCGCCACAGATCTCAGGGTTTCCCCCGCCTCTACAGTAAAGGTATAACCCTGCTCAGGCAGCTCAAGCGGCTGCTCCCACCGACGCTGCAGTTCTAACGCGGCAAGCACTAGAACGCCAAGCAGCACAGCACAGGCAATTAGCAGACGAATCAAACGGCCACCTCGGCGTAAGCAGCCGCAGTATAAGCGGTGTGAAGCGCATCGCATACGGGATGTTCATGCCACTGGCAGTCATGTAAACGTGCCACCGGACGGAAGCCCTGTACGCTGTTGGCACAGAACACCTCCTGTGCCGCAGTCAACTCCGCCATTGTAAAAAACTCCTCATGAGCCGCTATTTCCTGCATTGGTGCCAGCGTATTCAGCAACAACTGCCTACGCGTTCCAGCTATGCCGCAATCCACTATGGGCGGCGTCACAATTTCACCATCGATGACTGCAAACAAGTTTGCACTGATCAGAGAATGAGGACGTCCATTGTAATCACAAAGCAGCATTTCGTCCCAGAAAGGTTCGCCAGAATCGGCCGCTCGGCGCTCATCAGCCGCCAGCACCTGCTCAAGGCGACTGCCATGCTTTATACCCGCCAAGGCTGGCTGCGCACCCAGTCGCATTGAAGCCAATCCTATGCTGGCGGCCGCGGCTTGTTGCGCAAACGTCTGTGACGGCGGCGTTGCATAAACAATAATTCGGGGCGTGGCTCGCTCAGGTGAAAGATAGCCGCGGGGCGCCTCACCGCGACTCACAGTAATGCGTATAACTGCCTCATCAAACCCACGCCCGCCCAAGCATGCGATAACACCGTGCAATTGCTCCTGCAGTGTAGTGCTACAGTCGGGAAAGCCTAACACCTCGCAGCCATGCCTGAGGCGTTGCCAGTGCAGAGAGAAGAATGGGATGGCTCCGTTTAACAAGCGACAGGTTTCAAACAGGCTGTCGCCTAACTCAAAGGCACGATCGGGCAAAGGCAGCGCGGAGGACTCCACGCCATCAATCCAAATTAGGGTAGCGCTGGCCACCGGTAGCGGAATCAGTCGAGCTTACTGAAAATCAGTGAGCCGTTTGTGCCACCAAAGCCGAACGAGTTGGTAAGCACACTGTGAATCGGTCTTTCTTGTGCCGTGTGGGGTACGTAATTAAGGTCGCAACCTTCATCAGGGTTGTCGAGATTAATCGTCGGTGGCGCCACCTGATCACGAATCGCCAGCACCGAGAAAATAGCCTCAACAGCACCGGCCGCTCCCAGCAAATGCCCGATCATGGACTTAGTAGAACTTACAGCCACATTTGCGGCCTCATTGCCCATCACTATCTCGACAGCCTTGCTCTCAGCCACATCACCCGCTGGCGTCGACGTGCCATGGGCGTTGATATAATTAATCTTGTCCAACGCGATACCAGAGTCGCGCACCGCATTGCGCATCGATGCCGCAGCACCTCGCCCATCTTCAGGTGGTAATGTCATATGATGCGCATCACCGCTCATGCCAAACCCGGTAAGCTCAGCATAGATCTTCGCACCACGAGCAACGGCAGAGTCATAGGACTCGAGCATCACTACTCCAGCGCCGTCGCCAAGCACAAAACCATCGCGGTCTCTGTCCCAGGGCCGTGACGCCGCTTCAGGGTCATCATTACGCGTGGATAATGCTCTGGCCGCAGCAAACCCACCCAATCCGACTGGCGTGGTAGCCATTTCTGCGCCGCCAGCAAGCATGGCGTCAGCATCGCCTTGGGCAATCATACGTGCTGCCAGTCCCAGGTTATGTGTACCGGTCGTACAGGCTGTCACTACCGCAATATTCGGACCCTGCAGATTGAATTTAACCGACAGATTGCCGGAGATCATGTTAATGATGGAGCCAGGAACAAAAAATGGCGAAATACGGCGCGGCCCTGAGTTCCTGATAATTTCTGCGTTCTTCTCAATCTGACCGATACCACCAATACCTGAGCCGATCGCACAACCCACGCGAGGCGCGTTTTCCTCAGTAACCTCCAGACCGGAATCCTGCATAGCCTGCATTCCCGCGGCCATACCAAACTGCACGAAGATGTCCATCTTGCGCGCTTCTTTAGGTTCTAGATATAACGAAGAATCCCAGTCCTTGACCGAACAACTGAACTGCGTGCCAAACGCTGACACATCAAATGTTTCAATAGAGGCGGCGCCGCTCTTGCCAGCAAGGATATTGGCCCAGGTGTCTTCCACGTTCAGACCAACAGGACTCACCATTCCAAGCCCTGTTACCACCACTCTTCTGCCGTTCAAAGCGTCGTCTCCTGGTCTCGGCACTTGATCCGAGGCTCATAAATAAAAAAAGCCGTTCTACTGCACATAGATACGGCTTTTTAGCGGTTCTGAAAGAAAGATCAGGCGAGATTGCTGTTGATGTAATCGATTGCCAGCTTCACCGTGGTGATCTTCTCGGCTTCTTCGTCGGGAATCTCTGTCTCGAACTCTTCCTCGAGCGCCATCACCAACTCAACAGTATCGAGCGAATCGGCCCCCAGATCTTCGACGAAAGACGCCTCTGTCTGTACTTCCTCTTCTTTGACGCCCAGCTGCTCAGCGACGATCTTTTTCACACGTTCTTCAATGCTGCTCATGATTATTAGAGACTCCTGAATTTTATAGAGATTTAAACCCCCCAACGGGCTCAAGCGCGCAGTTTACTCTTTTTTTGCACCGAGTAATAAATTTTTTTTGCCACTGCGGGCACAAACTCTTCGGTACCTGTCCATGGCTTTCTAGGCCATATGCATACCACCATTAATGTGTACCGTCTCGCCGGTGATATAACCCGCCTTATCGCTACACAAAAAACTGACCAAAGCGGCTATTTCCTCGGGTTCGCCCAGGCGAGAAAGAGGAATATTCGTCAACATCATTTCGCGCTGCTCGTCGCTTAGTTCTCGCGTCATGTCGGTATCAATAAAGCCTGGCGCTACGCAGTTTACCGTAACGCTGCGCGAACCCAACTCGCGAGCCAGCGCCCGCGAAAAGCCTTCCGCCCCGGCTTTAGACGCCGCGTAGTTGCTCTGGCCAATATTGCCCATGGAGCCAACGACAGATGTGACATTAACAATCCGCCCCCAGCGTGCCTTCGTCATACCGCGCAGACAAGCCTTGCTAACGCGGTACAGTGCGCTCAGGTTGGTGTCGATAACGTCGTGCCACTCGTGCTCCTTCATCCGCATAAGGATGTTATCGCGCGTAATGCCCGCGTTGTTTACCAGCACCAGAGGCGCTCCAAACTGCTCAGCAACCGCCTTGACCACGGTAGCAACACTGGCATCGTCTGCCACATCGAGGGTCATTCCACACCCCTTATTGCCAGCTGCCACAAGGTAATCACCGATTTTTTGAGCGCCAGCGTCGCTGGTTGCAGTACCAACTACCGTGTAACCGTCGGCGCACAGTTGCTCCGCAATCGCTCGGCCAATACCACGACTCGCGCCAGTGACTAACGCTACTTTCTGATTCTGCTCCATACCCTCTCCCCCTACTTTCATTGTTTGAGTAATGCGTCAGGCCAGATCGGCCACGGTTTGGGTCAGCGACTCGGGCTCTTCCAAGGAGAAGCTAGTTAGCGACTTATCTATGCGTCTGTTAAGCCCACTCAATACTTTACCCGGCCCGCACTCCACCATATTGTGAGCACCTGCTGCCACCATTGCCTGAACGCAGGCAGTCCAGCGCACCGGGCTGTAAATCTGCTCAACCAGCAGCTCTCGGATGCGCTCAGGATTTTGCTCGGTGCGGGCATGCACATTGTGCACCACAGGAATGTCCGGCGCCGATACTTCTATATCTGCCAATACTACTGCCAGCTTCTCGCCTGCTGGCTTCATCAGTTCGGTATGGAAAGGCGCGCTTACGGGCAATGGCATGGCGCGCTTGGCACCGGCCTCTTTGAGCGCGTCGATCGCCACATCCACTGCCGCGGTTTGACCGGCAATAACAACCTGGCCAGGCGAGTTAAAGTTAACTGCAGCGACAACACCTGCCCCACTTGCTTGTACCTGCTCACAGGTAGCGTTGATCACATCATCGTCCATGCCGATGATCGCTGCCATAGCACCTTCGCCTACCGGCACAGCGGTTTGCATGAAACTGCCGCGCTGGCGTACCAGCTTAACGGCATCTGTAAATTGCAACGCACCCGCACAGACTAAAGCGGAAAACTCACCCAAGCTGTGGCCAGCCATCTGCGCGGGCATTTGCCCTCCCGCTTGCAGGTATGCGCGCCATAGCGCGACGCTGGCAGTTAGCAATACCGGCTGAGTTGTCTCGGTAAGATTGAGTGCCTCCTGCTCTCCATTTTGCACCAGGTCCCACAGATCGTAGCCCAACGCTTGGGACGCCTCTGCGAATGTGTCCGCAATCACTGGGAAGGCATCTCCCGCAGCGGCGAGCATACCGACCTTCTGAGAGCCCTGACCTGGAAAGACAAATGCAGTAGCTGCAGTCATAACGTTAATATCCTTTACGGTGCGTTGCCCACATTGCGCGTCCAGTAACGTTGGCGCACAGGGAGTGACTATCGCGACATGATCTGAGAAGAGTGTAGAAGTTTGCTGTCGACATCGCTAGCCGCGAGCCAGAAACAGACGCGGAGGCAAAAGCCTCCGCGGAAATCACAGTCGATGTACGTGCAATCACGGCTCCTGCCGCTCTTGCAAACGTACCAGACGTTTTAGTCGTCGCTATCAGTGTTAACGACTTTCTTACCGCGGTAGAAACCGTCAGCGCTCACGTGATGACGACGATGCGTCTCACCTGAAGTCTCGTCTACCGACAGAGTTGAACCTGTCAGAGCGTCGTGTGACCGACGCATACCGCGACGCGAACGGGTCTTCTTGCTCTTTTGTACTGCCATTGTGTTACTCCTACTCTTCCTTACCGGGCTTCAGTTGCGCCAGTACGTCAAACGGGTTGGACTTCTCACTCGGCGCTTCCGGGAGTGGCGCGTGAGAGAAATCCGCCAAATCAATTTCGCATTCTGTCTGTTCGTGATAGCTAAACTGGGGAAGCGCCAAAATTAGCTCCTCCTCCACAACATCCCACAAAAGACAATCTTCCTCGACAATTAATGCTTCGAGGTCACGCGGCAGAAGTCTGGCCTGTTCATCATTCCAAACCACTGCCAACGTATTGTCTGCCTTAATGTCCAAGTGCATTGGCTGCAGGCAACGTTGGCATACAACCTTCACCTGTGCGTCGATATCCACTTGAACGACGCTGCGCTGCTCCTCGTCCCGAGAGAACACCATTGCCACTTGAATACGCCCTTCATCGGACGCCAACAGTGCGCCAAAACGCTGCAAATCAAGCGGTTTTAACGTGCCCTCCACCTTCAGTTCACGCGTTGCTGCTTTACGTACATCCAGCGTGTTTGGAAGGGGGCCTGTCAACATAGGCGCGCATCATAGGGATGCATTCCCCCTTTGTCAAAAAAATTCTTTAAAATACAATTAGTTCACTCACTTATGCACACCCCACAACCAGGGTTCGGTAGACCATTTATGCAGCTCATACTCGCCTCCACATCGCCCTACCGCAAAAAGCTACTCGAGCGGCTTCATTTGCCCTTTGAGTGCGTAAGCCCCGCAACCGACGAATCACCCGTTCGCGGGGAGCTACCAGCTGCACGTGCATTACGCCTGGCACTCCACAAAGCGCATAGCGTTGCTGCCGAAAGACCACATCGGCTGATTCTTGGCTCTGATCAAGTGGCTGCCATCGGCGAGACCGTTCTGCGCAAACCTGGCTCACGCAATCCCGCGATTGCTCAGTTGCAGGCGAGTCAGGGCAAGGCGGTTGATTTTTATACAGCCATTGCACTGATCAATAGTGAGACTGGGGAGGTGTTGAGCCATGTAGAGCCGTTTCGCGTGTATTTCAAGGCCTTAACGCAGGCACAGATCGAGCACTACATCGATCTGGATAAGCCGTATGACTGCGCGGGTAGCTTTAAATGGGAGAGCCTGGGCATCGCTCTGTTTGAGCGTTTGAGCGGCGACGACCCCACCAGCTTGGAGGGTCTTCCCCTAATAGCGCTCACTACCCTGCTTGATCGCGGTGGCATGCCCGTGCTGGGTAATAGCAAAGCTATTTGACTATAATTTTTTGTTTTGTATTAATTGGTTACGGGCGTTAATTAATATAACTTCTAACTCTTCATCCAACGGTGCTTCCAGCTGTATGCGACCCGCGTCTGGCAACACAATGCTCAATTGACTCGCGTGTAGGAATAACCGCTTAACGCCCAGTTGCCCCGCCACTGCCAGCGTTACATCGTCACTGTATTTAGCGTCGCCCAGCAAGGGATGACCTGCAAACTGCGCATGCACGCGAATCTGGTGTGTGCGCCCTGTGATCGGCTTGGCCTGTACCAACGTGGCAGCGCCCAACCGCTCCAGTACCGTAAATTCAGTTTGCGCAGATTTGCCGTCTTTGGCGACCCGCACCATACGCTCACCCGATTGCAGCGTGTTCTTGGCAAGCGGTGCTTCCACCAATTTGCGTTTACGCGGCCACTGCCCTGCGCACAATGCGGTATAGCGCTTATCTACCTTGTCTTCGCGCAATTGTCGATGCAGCTCCTTTAACACAGCTGGTTTGCGCGCAATCATGATCAGGCCAGACGTATCGCGATCCAGGCGATGCACCAGCTCCAGATACCGGTCGTCTGTGCGCGTTTGGCGCAGACACTCAATCAAACCAAAGTTCAAACCGCTGCCACCGTGCACGGCTAGCCCGGAAGGTTTATTGATAACGAGCAACCCGGCGTCTTCATAAATAATGCGCTGGGGCAATAACTCGGCCCAGTAGTGCGGAATAATGGGTGGCGCTGCAGGATCCGGCTGGTGTAGCGGCGGAAGTCGGACAATATCGCCTGTGTGGACTCGATGATCGGGCTTTGCGCGCCCTTTATTGACTCGTATTTCTCCCTTGCGAAGCCCTCGGTAGAGCCGGGTTTTTGGCACCCCACGAAGAGTTTTTAGCAAAAAGTTATCCAGCCGCTGTCCGTCTGAGGCTTCATCCACCTCCAGATGCTGGACCCCGCTGCGCCTTGACTGCTCAGAGTCACTCATCTGGGGAGAAATTCGTTTTAAATTTAGACACTTACCAACCTGCCCTTTTGCTGCTATAGTCCGCCGGTGTTTAGATACCCGCCTGACTCTAGTCAGTGCTGTGGGTGAGAGACCACCTGGCCATATTTGGAGCCTGCCGACGAAGCGCACCGCTCAGCCAGTATCGAGATACATAACCATAAACGGATGTCAGTACACAGTCCGGGTCGTATGAGCAAGATTGCTCCGCCCTCTCGAACCCAACCAGGTTCCTGTATTGCACTGACATAACACTGACCGAGCAGCTAGGCTGCCGGTGTACAGAATCAGAGAAACGAGTTTTGCGCGTCGTCTGTATCAGGTGCAGCGACACTAACAAAAAGGCCGCGAGGGTGACAATCACTTTCGCAGCAAGCGCAGCAACCAGCAGACAACTCGCTGGTAGCGACACGGCAATTACCTGAGAAGATAGAGACCGACCATCCCTGCGGCATACCGCTGCAGCTGGTTTTACTAGCAATACCGGTTTCATCTACCCGATTATTCGGGCTGCGTCACTGATTCCCCGCACCGCCAGGCCTCTGCTCTAGCAAGGCTAAAAGTTAATTATGAAAAAGATGCTAATCAATGCAACCCAGCACGAAGAGCTGCGCGTTGCACTCGTCGATGGACAACGTCTTTACGATCTTGATATCGAGAACCGTACCCGGGTACAGAAAAAATCCAACGTCTACAAAGCCAAGATCACGCGAGTTGAACCCAGCCTCGAAGCTGCGTTTGTCGAATTTGGTGCTGATCGCCACGGCTTTTTACCCCTCAAGGAAATTGCTCCTGAGTATTTCTATCAGAAACCCGGCAAAGGTGAAGGCCGACTCAAGATCAGGGACGTTGTAAAAGAAGGTACCGAAGTAATCATTCAGGTAGACAAGGAAGAGCGCGGCAATAAGGGTGCAGCGCTGACCACCTTTGTCAGCCTCGCTGGCCGCTACATGGTGCTTATGCCGAACAACCCGCGCGCCGGCGGCATTTCGCGTCGTATCGAAGGCGACGACCGTTCCGACCTACGCGATGCGCTAAACGAGCTTGAGATTCCCAATGGTATGGGCGTTATCATTCGAACTGCCGGAATCGGTCGCAGCGCTGAAGAACTACAATGGGACCTGAACTACCTGCTACAAGTTTGGGAAGCCATCCAGAAAGGCAGCCAGGAAAACTCGGCACCTGTTTTACTGTACCAAGAAAGCAACGTAATCATTCGCGCAGTGCGCGACTACTTGCGTGACGATGTCGACCAGGTTCTGATCGATTCACCCGACGCGCTGGCTGAGGCGCTGGATTTTGTCGCCAAAGTGATGCCGCAGTACAAGTCACGCATCCGTTTATACGAAGACCCTGTACCCCTCTTCAACCGCTTCCAGGTGGAAAGCCAGATTGAGTCTGCCTTCCAACGTGAAGTGCGCTTGCCGTCGGGCGGTTCGATTGTGATCGACCCAACGGAAGCGCTGATTTCCATCGACATCAACTCTGCGCGCGCCACCAAAGGTAGCAACATTGAAGAAACCGCGCTCAAGACGAATCTAGAGGCTGCAGATGAGATCGCCCGTCAATTGCGACTGCGCGACATGGGCGGCCTGGTTGTAATCGACTTCATCGATATGCTGGCAACACGTAACCAGCGGGCAGTTGAAAACCGCGTTCGCGATGCGCTTGAAATCGACCGTGCACGTGTACAGGTTGGCCGCATCTCGCGCTTTGGCCTCCTGGAGATGTCACGTCAGCGCTTGCGTCCTTCGTTGGGCGAGACAAGCGCTATCGTCTGCCCGCGCTGCACCGGCCAGGGCTCTATTCGCGATACCAAATCTTTGGCGCTGTCGATACTTCGCCTTGTAGAGGAGGAGTCCATCAAAGAACGCAGTGCGGAGGTTCGCGCCATCGTACCCGTTGATGTGGCCGCCTACCTCCTGAACGAGAAGCGTGCTGCACTCAGTGAGATCGAACAGATTACCCGCAGTCGCGTCCTTGTGATCCCTAACCCAAACCTCGAAACACCGCACTTTGAAGTACAGCGTTTGCGCGATGACGAGGTGGATGAGAATCACACCAGTAGCTACAAGATCGACATCACAGTACCTGACACAGAGGCCATCAGCGACACTCATTCTGCCGATATTCCGCAGCAACAGGCCGTTGTACAAACAATCAAACTTGAGTCTGCGCCCGAGCCCACACCAGAAGCAGCACCCAAGCAGGCCAAAGCGCCTCAAAAGGGCCGCAAAAACACTAAGCGTGCGCCTGCCAAGCCCGCAGCCAAGGTAGGTTTATTCGCCAAAATCTGGGGAACACTCACCGGCACCGCAGCTGAAGAAGAAAAGCCTGCAGCAAAGCAACCGGCAGCGCGTGGTAAACAAGGCGGTGCCGAGAGAGATGGTCAGAAGTCGAAAAATGGCTCGGGGCGTAATCGCAACCGCAACCGCAATCGTAACCGCAACCGTAACAACTCTGAGCAAGGTCGCTCTGATAACCGATCTGATGGTCGCCAGGACAATCGGCAACAGGGCCAGAAAGCGCGTGGAGACAGAGATGAATCCGGCGAATCGCGTGATAAGCCAAATCGTCGCAACAGGCCTGCGCGTGACAACTCGCGCAAGCAAACAGAGTCTGCAGACGTGGCGCAGCCAGAAAACGCATCGGTAAATTCCGGTAACGCGTCAGAGCAACGTGATTCGGCCGCCAGCGGCAATCAGCCCCGTAAGCGCCCTAGTGACATGAAGCGCGGAGAACCACGCCGGCGCAAGCGCAATCGTGGACCAAGGGCTGACGACGCCAGCACCGCATCGAATGAAGCACAGGGCAATCTGGAGCAACTGGCAGATAAGCCAGCGACTGCTGCAGACCCCGTTGACACGGCAACGGCCGCTACCGCCGCTGCTGCAACCGCCGCGGCAGCAGTGGCTGTAGCCAACGTGGTTGCAGATACTGCTGCAGATGATAAACCCACTGCAACCGCTGCTGAGCCAACGGTAACTGCCGAGACAGCTGTTGAAAGTATCGCAGCACCCGAAGAGGCAGTTGCAGCGACAGCGCCTGCCGCTACCGACACTAGCGAGGAGGTCTCTGCGCAGGTCGAGGACACGCAAGACGCTGACGTTTCAGCCGACACTGCGGCCGATAGCACCCCAGAAGCTGCTGCACCGGTCGCGGCACAAGAGCCTGAAGCACCAGCCCCCGAGCCAGTAGCAGCGGAGCCTGCACAGCCGCAAAACGATGCTTCAGCAGGTACCGGTGGCATCACCAGCGAAGGACGCGCTGTTAATGATCCGCGAATTGCGCCCGCTGCCGCTACCGAGTTGAATATCGAAACGGCGCACCCTGCCTTGTTCAGCGATCAGGTAGCACCTGCGGCCCAGCCCAGCGATCGGCAAGTTGCCAGAGCCAGCAACGATCCGCGTGGCCCTGCTACTCCGGCATCTGCTAGCGCTGAACCAGAGGCCGCGGCACAGGGCTAGTAAGAAGCAACAGGCGGCAGCTTTCGAAAGTTAGATGCCGCTCAGCCGCGCCATCATATGTGTAATCAAAAACGCGGCTGCTAGATGTGAAAAAACCGGCGCGAGAGGCTTTCGCCTCTTGTGTCGACAAGTTAAAAACGTATAATCTCGCGTTCTTCGCGCATGTGAAGAAACATGTTTTTCCGGTGGGCTGGCTGAGTGGTCGAAAGCGGCGGTCTTGAAAACCGTTGACGGTTTATCCCGTCCGTAGGTTCGAATCCTACGCCCACCGCCATATTCGAAGGGCTTCAAGTAATTGAAGCCTTTTTTTTGTGGTGAAGAAAACCGCGCTCACACCAACCCTGAATCAGTTTAGAATGCGCTAGCATGCATACTATGCTGTAGGAGGTAATTGGCGTTGCAAGTCGCAAGCAGGCCTTCGCGGACAAAACCACCCTATCAAAGTGTTGGTGAAATCACCGCAGCCGCGGAAACGGTCACCAATGCGAGGTTCCTGTAGATACTTGGACTGGCCTTGGGAAAAAGCCAGGCTCCCAGCAGAGAACCGCATATGAGCGGTATCAATACGATCAGCCCAAGCACCAGATAATCTAGCCCAACATCACCCTGAAGTGAGAAGTTGAGCACCAGTAGTCCATCAATGATGACAAAATAACCGATCAGAGTGGACCTCACCTCCCGCGGCGGCAGGTTCATGCGTAGTAATAGCGCCACTACCGGCGGCCCGGTCATACCAGCCACACCTCCCATAAAGCCAGAAAATGCTCCAGCCCTCAGGACTGCGAGTTTGGTGACGACTCCCACCACTGAATTCCCCAGTAGCGCGAAAATGACAAAGACCAGGATCATGACAGAGGCGAGAATTCTGGCCGAGTCCTGGTTGATCAAGCTCAGCACCCATACACCTAGCGGAGCAACAAAAGCCGCGGCCAACGCTACTGGTAAAATCAGCGGCCACCTCACGTGGCGCGCGACCGTAGGCAGTAGTATCAGAGACAAGACCAGCTCGGTGAACAGCACTGTCGGTAAGGCAAGCATCGGTGGATATAAAGATAGCAGTACTGCGACCATAATCATCCCTGACCCAAAGCCCGCAAAGCCTCGAATCAGCCCCGCTGCAAACGTGGCGGCGCACGCGAGCGGCATGTGACTATCAGCGCCTGGCAATAGGTCCAACATAATCTTGTGCCCCGTAACTACTCTGCCTTCGTTCCGCTTAGAAGCCCTATTGCGCCAGAGCGTCCCAGGCTCCAGCGCGCGGATCAGATTTCTGCGCTACGAGCTTGGCTTTGGCAACTTTCTGTGAGGGTGTATAGGGAAAAGTAGTCACGTACTCAATGAAACGCGGCACCTTGTACTCTGCAAGACGCTCTCTTGCTCCTTCCAGCACTTTTGTCGGCGGTATGGATTCTGGAGTCTCTCCCTGCTCCAGCAACAGATACGCCTTCACCTCCTCTCCCCGGTAATCGTCAGGCACCGGCACCACTGCTACCTGCTGCACACCTGTCACCATAGTCAGGGCCTGCTCTACCTCCAGGGCTGAGATGTTTTCACTGGAACGGCGAATCATGTCCTTTATCCGACCAACAATCTGGTAATAGCCCCTTTCGTTACGAATAAACAGATCACCAGTACGAAACCAATCGCCCTCAAAGGCCTCTGCAGTGGCCTCGGGCTTGTTGTAATAACCCGATAGAATGCCATCGCCGCGCACCCATAATTCACCTGGCTCGTTGGCATCACAATCTGTCTTGTTCTCGCGGACAATCCGGCACTCCCTGAATGGTCCAGCAACCCCACAACAGGAATCCAGCTCAGCGTCATTAGCCTCCTCAGGCATCATGAGTACAGCACCGACTTCGGTCATTCCATAGCCGTCGGTGGCAACACAGTCGAAGCGACGACGAATATTACGAATACCTTCTGCACCCGCCGCAACCGCCAGAATTTTTTTCAGGGAGGTATCTTTATCGGATTCTTTTCCCTTCTCACCCACAATAGGCCGTGGAAACAAGGTCATATTGATGTTGTGAGCTTTTACCCGCTCGACGAAACGGCTGGCCGAAAGACTTTCTGGTACGTGCAGTCGCGCGCCAACGTAAAGAGCAGCTACCAACTGCCACTGGGGATCCAAATAAAAGAATGCGTGATCGGCCATTATATTGTCAATCTTGTGCTCAAACACTGCCAGCGATGTACAACCAAACACTATCCAAGAACGCTGCGTCAGCATGCAACCCTTCGGTAACCCTGTGGATCCTGACGTGTACTGGATACTCAGCAGATCATCCGACGAGAGCTGCCACTGCGGCCGATAATCGGCGCTGCCAGCTTCGACAAGAGCCTGCCAGTGCCTATACCCAGACACCGACTCCTCAGAGACTAATATTACTTTGTCATCACATAGCAGTGCCTCGCGGGTCTCCATGCCATCAATCGCGGGCATAAATTGTGTGGCCGTGACGAGGAATTCAGCGTCTGCATCGTTCAACTGATAATCCAATTCCTTCGATGTAAAGCGATGATTGACCGCGATCTGTACCGCACCCAATACACCCAGCGCCAGCCAGGTCAGAGGAAATTCGATCAGGTTGGGTAGCATCACAGCCACGTGGCTGCCCTTGCCCACACCAATGCGTTGTAAACCGTCCGCCAGACGGTATACCGAGTCTCTGACCTCCGTGGCATTCAGGCTGTGACCCTGGTCAAAAAAATTGAGGCCACCACCATCGGGACTGACCTCTACTGCGCGGTCCAGAAGCTCACGAAAGTCCGCAGGAAAATCATTGTCCCGCTCAATCGCGCTTATTCGCCGCTGAAAACTTTCCAGTACGCTATCACCCATGATCCTCTCCTTTTTTCTGATTTTTCATCGTCGCGATGGCCTGCTTGCCGGCATCGGCATCTTGACCCAGCAGCTTTCGTGATAGCCAATACTGGTGGTCCGCATAGTGCAGGGCGTCTGCACGTGACAACTCCATACCGCGGTGTAGGCAGTCCAGCTCAGTCTGTACCGCTTGCCGAGGGTGCCGTGATATCAGAGCCGCGACCTCCATGGCACGCGCCAGAGTCTGCTCGTCAGGTACCACCTCGTTGACCAGACGCATCTCCACAGCCTGCCGCGCATCAATCTTCTCCCCTGTCAGTGCGAGATAAGCCGCATCCACCGGGGAGATGTTCAGCCCGAGACGGGTTGCACCGCTGATGCCACCCATGCCATAGGCTATTTCTGGTGCCCCCGTTTGCAGGCTCTCCCCCGCGATACGAATGTCCGCCATCAGGGTAAGTGCCAAAAAGCCACCGCCTAACGCATACCCATTCGCCGCAGCCACCACTGGCTTGGTCCGGCGACGAGTCCATAAAAGACGATCCCAGCGGGTTGCAGTAAGAGCCCAGGCCGCGGTACGAATCTCTTTGAGATCGTCGCCGGCGCAAAAATTATCTCCCTGCCCTGTGATCACACCCACGATGACATCATCATCTTGCTCAAATTCGAGTAGGTGGTGATAGAACTGCTTCCACAGCTCCATGTTGCCCAAGTTCAGACGACCATTGTCAAATGTGAAGATGCCGATCCCATCGGCGCATGCGTATTGCATAGGCATAAAAATTGCCCCCTTAGGAACTAATTAGCGGCGAGCGCCGGCGTAGCCGCCGTGTGCTCCGACCAAGTGAACTTACAAACGGTAAAATAGATGATGATACCCAGGCCCAAGCCCGCGAGAATCGGCTGTACTGGCGGGGTCATGCCCATGCCGTATTGCATAAACTGCAAACCGAGGAACGAACCCGCACCTAAAACAGTCGACCAGACCGCACCACGGGTTGTTGCGTGGCGGTAGAAAATAGCACCCATCACTGGCATAAAGAGGCCAGAGACAAATATGCCCAGAGCCATGAAATTTACCTCAAACAGGGGAATGCGCAGTAGCGCGAAGAAAATGCTAACAACCCCCACCACCAAAATGACAAAGCGACTAATAAGCAACAGTGTCTGATCCTGAGTTGCGGGCCGCAGTACCCGCACAATGTCCCAACTGACTGTCGTGCCACAAATCAACAACATACTGTCCCCCGTGGACATGATGAGAGCGATAATCGCCGCAAGACATATGCCTTTTAAGACGGGCGGCATGAAGTCGACAATCATCTGCGGAATGGCCAGATCCGCTTCGGGCAGGGTGGGATAAAGATTGAACGCCACCACCCCCAGCCCGACCACCAAAACACTCCAAAAACCGAAGAACCCTGCAGTAAGGAACATTGCCGGGCGCAGATCTTCGGCTCGTTTGGCCGCGGCGATGCGCTGCCACACACTGGGATCGATCAACACCATGGCTGTAAACACTGGAAAAAAGGACAGGGTATACGCCAGATCCAGACCACCTAACCAGCCCTCTGCCGGCGGCACCAGCAACGCCTTCATACCCTCGAGGCTACCGACCTCGAAAGACAGCAAAACGGGCAGCAGGATACCGATACCTAGAAACATAATGGCTACTTGCATCAGGTCTGTGAAAGCCACAGCGAGCAGCCCACCTAACAGGGTGTACACCACGATCACTGCGGCGGCGATCACTACTGCTCCGGTAAAGCCAATGCCAAGTTTGGGCAGAAACTCGGTGACGATCAGCCCACACGCTGCAAGCTGTATACCCATTACCGGCACGGCCGCCAGCAGCAAGATCACAGCCCCTACGATACGCATTGCTTTACCATACCGCCGCTCAAGGACATCCGGCATGCTGTCAATGTTGGCGGCCCGCAACCGCGAGGCAAAGAATGCCATCAGCGCATAACCCAGCATGTAGGCGACACTGGCGAATAGCACAGCGAAGCCTGCCTCATAGGCCTTGCCTGCTTTGCCCATGGTGGCTGCTGCTCCAATGGTGGTGCCGATCAGGGTGCCGCACAATACAGGGAAGCTCATGCTGCGCCCTGCCACTGCATAGTCGGCGCTGCTGTGTACCTTGGTAGAGGCGTAATAACCTACGCCTACGATGGCCAGCAGGTATATCAGGATCACCATACCGTCGATGATATCAATAGCCATAAGCATTGCCTTGCATGAGGTTGCAAACTTGCAAGCCGGACGCCCTGATGACTAGGCTCGCCGGATTGGTTGTTGCGTTTCTGTTTGTTCCGTTGTTGCAATTCACGCTATGAATTTTGCAGAGTTGGGCGCCCAACGGTCGGCCCAGGGTTGCGCCGCTTCGAGTTCGTACGCCAATTCGTACAAAGTACGGTCGTCTCCCGGCGCCGCAAGAAACTGACTACCGACCGGAAGGCTGCTGACTGAAGAGTGGAACAGTGGCACCGACATTGCCGGCGCACCGAGTCCATTAGCCGCTGCGGTGTAAGCAAGCATTTGGCGATTGCGTTCGATAACTTTAGACCCGCTGCTGTGGGGGTCTACCCAACCGATTTTTGGTGTTTCCATTGACATAACCGGGGTGAGCCACACATCGTAGCTGGTAAAAAAGCCGCTGAACTCTTCTGCGATACGGTCCATGTAAGCAATGCCTTTTTGATAATCTTCGCCAGTAAAACGCGAACCGTAGCGCCCAATCGCCACTGTCGCTGGCGACAAAATGCCGGCTTCCTCTGCTGGCCTTCCACTGAGTTTCTCGACCATTGCCAGCAGGCTTGGCATGCCTACCAACATGATGCTTTCCAGAGCTGCAAACAGCGCCTCACCATCCAGCGGGTTACGCACCTCCTCTATCTCATGGCCCAGCGACTGGCACAGCATGGCCGACTTTTCCAGCACCTCTCGCACGCCAGTCTGCGGCGCTTCGCCAAAGCAATTATTCACCGAGTAGGCAATGCGCAAACGGCGTTTATTCTGCCCCGTGACCAGCCCAACTGGAGGGTAGCCCGCCTGATTCTGGTGATTCTCTGTGGCGGCCAGAAGCGTCGCACTATCCCTAACCGTGCGACTCAGACATTGATGTGTGCGCAGTAACATATGACCCCCATCGCCCTCGCCGGATACTTGTCGGTAGCGACTTGGCTTCATACCGAGCACGCCACAGCAGGAGGCGGGAATACGGTTGGAGCCTCCGCCATCGGTGCCATGGGCAAGAGGTACGTATCCGGCTGCTACTGCTGCTGCAGAGCCGCCACTGGAGCCGCCGGCGGAATGTTCCAGACTCCAAGGGTTACGTGTCGCTCCGAAGGCCACATTGTCGGTCAGTGCGAGAGAGGCAAATTCAGGCGTATTGGTCATGCCTAGAATATTAAGCCCGGCTGTTTCCATCGCCTTCACGTACTTCACAGATTCGTTCGGTACGTTTGCCAGACTCAATAACGAACCGTTAGTGCGCCGCACACCACCGAAGTCGACCAAGTCCTTGAGTACTGTAGGCACGCCGGCGAAAACCGAATCGACCGGTATACCAGGCGCCAGCTTGATTGCTCGCTCAGTCGTAAGGGTAGTCATGGCATTGATACGACCTTCTAGCGCAGTGATGCGCCCGATAGCCGCTTGTATCAGTGCCAGAGGCGTGACCTCCCCCGCTCTTACAAGCTCCGCCAAGCCGACAGCATCAAAGTCCAGCAAGTAATCACCCGTGATTACGGCGCGAGACTCTTTAGCGTTCGTTAAAGCCGATCCTTGTGATAGAGGAATGCTGCCAAATCCTGCCACCGTGCCACCCGCCAAGGCCAGTAGTGCCCTCCTGCTCATCGATGCCACCATCAGCAAACCCTTCCTGATTCAAGAAAGAAAAGGAGACGCGAACGTCTCCAGACAACTATTAACTTAGAAATTATAACGCGCTTGAAACTCATAGGTGCGCGGAGCTTCGATCAAGTGGAAATAGGCATTTTCAAAACCAAAGCCAAGGCCTGCCAACGTAGCGTCATTGCCCCAGTTGAAGGTGGTTTCATCAGTAAGGTTCTTACCTACTAATGCAACTGACCATGTGCCATCAGCGCTGCTGAGGGCTACTCGCGCGTTGATCTTCCAATAAGCGTCCTGAATGACATTAGAGTCGGCATCTGGTGCAATCAGGATATCGTCAGAGTAGAGTGCGTCCAACCTAAGCCCTATGTCCATGCTGCTGGTCAATGACCTATCGTAAGCGGCGCCAATATTACCCGACCACTCTGGAGCAAACTGCAGACTTGTTCCGCCTAAATCCTGAAAGCCTCCATTGGCGGCGCAACTTCCATCAATTTGCTGATCCACGGTACAGGCAGCATTTGGATAATCCTTGTACTCGGTGTCTAGGTAGGCCAAAGCACCATTAAGCGTAAGCTCTTGGGTAAGCATTACCGTGAAATCCGTTTCGAAACCGTAGATCTCACTTTCTGCAGCGTTGCCTACAATAAAACCCGCGGACTCAAATCCACTCACTTGCAAATTATCGAATTCCGTGTAGAAAATCGCAGAATTAATGCGGGCGCGATTGTCCCAGAGCTCTGTTTTCAAACCCAGTTCATAGGCTACAACTTCTTCATCTTCGAACTCTCGGGAGCGATCCAGACCGTTATCTGCATCGAAGCCACCTGCTTTGTATCCATTGGAGAGATTGAAGTAAGCCATTGCGTCGGGATTCAGGTCATACTGGAAATTGATATTGCCGGTCCAGTGATCTTCACCTCGATTCTCGCGGTAATCGTATTCGACAGCAAAACCAAGACCTGCGGGTCCATTCAAAAGTGCAAGCAGACTATCAGGCGTCGATGTTCCAGGCGCTGCTGTTGTAACCTGAGTCTTGGTGGCATCCTTATTGTCATCAGAGTAACGGGCACCGACAGTCATACGGAAGTCATCAGCTATATTCCAGGTGACGCTGGCAAACCCCGACCAGGTTTCAGTGTCCTGACTAAAGTCGTTGAAAAACTCGGTATTGAGGCCGCCCGAGGGAAGCATTACCGGGAGAATGCCGAGAATAGCTGCCTCGACCGGGGGAATAGAATCCCAACCGACACGCGTGCTGGTATCACTGTTAAGCTCCGCATCCTGGTAGTACACGCCGGCCAAAAACTCAAAGGTTTCACCAGCGGGAGAACTCACTAAAAATTCCTGAGTAAACTGCTTATGATCCTCGCTGCGACAGCGATCAAGAAATGACAGCGAGGAATAGTCGGCGTCCGAGCAATTATCAAAGTCATACTGCGTGTAGGCGCTGATAGAGCGCAGCGAGTAGTCGCCCATTTCATAATCTGCTGTCAGTTGAAAGATGTCCGATGATGTTTCATCTTTTTCATCGCGTCCGGGGAACGTCGACAGTGACTGAGTCTCGTTGAACCCCAGGGTATCTCCAAAATTCGGGTTACTGCCGAGGCTGTAGAGAAACGTGGCGGTAGGCGTAGATTTAGTAATTTTGTAGGATCGCCCGGTTACATCAAATTCACCATGCTCCGCTTTTGCCGTAAAGCTCAGCTTATCTGTGGCATCCCAGATCAAGCTACCGCGCACAACACGATTATCTTCTCCGGGACCATCGTCTCCGGTGGGCGCTTTGTTGTCCATCCAGCCATCGTCTTCATACACCTTTGCAACGAGTCTACCGCGCAAGTTATCTGTCAAGGGGCCTGAAATAGCGCCGGTTACGCCGTACCCCTCAAACTCCGTCTCGTAGCTTCCCTCCACAAAGGCCTCAAATTCCTCAGTTGGCTGTCTGCTGGTGATATTTATTGCACCACCGACAGTGTTTTTGCCAAATAATGTGGACTGCGGCCCCTTTAGCACCTCAACCCGTTCGATATCCAAAAATGCCGCACGAGCGTTGCGAGCCCTCCCGAAATACACACCGTCTATAAATGTACCCACGGATTGTTCAAAACCGAAATTGTTCCCAGAGCCAACGCCGCGCAAGAATATCTGTGTAGCACCGCCCGATTCGCCGACATGAAAGTTTGGCATGTAGACGCTAATATCCTCGAGCTCAGTCAAGCCCATCTGATCGATTTTGTCCCCAGACATTACCGACAACGCGATCGGCACATCCTGCATACCCTCGGCACGCTTGGTGGCTGTAACGACAACCTCTTCCAGCATGGGCCCCTGTGCCATTGCCACGCCTGATAGCGTACCCATGATGGCGCCCAGTACGGCTGTGGATAGTGTGCTTCTGCAGTAGTTGCTCATGTGTCATCCTCGAATAGATTAGCATTAGAAATTGACAACACAGGTGTCGTTGTCGGCTTCAACTGCGGGGAACATAACAGCTGACACATAATTTAATAAATTTGTTATCGGTATCTATGATATAAGCGGTACAAATATCAGGGCTAGGCACAACTAAACACCAAAAAGGATATTCGACTGTGAACCTACGTAGTGTAGATCTCAATTTGTTGACCGTGTTCGATGCGGTAATCACCGAGGGGAGCGTCACCCGAGCTGCCGACAAAATTGGCATGAGCCAGCCCGCGATGAGTATTGCCTTGTCCCGTTTTCGACATATAGCCAAAGATCAACTTTTTGAGAGGACAGGCAGGGGATTGCGGCCGACTCCACGCGCCCTGGAACTGGCTGCTCCTATACGCCGTGCACTGGACTTAGTGGCCGATGCGTTGGAGCACGGCGCGATCTTTGACGTTAGCCGCAGCGATCGCGCTTTCAACGTTGTGTTATCTGGAATTGGTGAAATAGTAATGCTGCCCGCCCTGATGCACATACTTGAGGCAGCGGACTCGGGAATAAAAATAAACACCCGTCACGTTGCGCATACCGACATACAGAAGGAAATGCACTACGGAAACATTGATCTCTACCTCTGGATAGTGCCGACTGAAACCAGCGACATCACCTACACCCAGATTGGCAACACTACAGAAGTTTGTCTCGTTCGAGAGGATCACCCAAGCGTAGGTGATAGTCTATCCGTAAAAGAGTTTGCCGAGTTGAGCCACATCATCTACCACATGCCAGGGACCTACGGGCCGAGCATTATTGATCGGGAATTATGGCGCATAGGTTTAAAACGCGAGCATAGCATGTCGATACACAGTTATTTCGACGCCCCTCGTGTCCTTGCGCAGACTGACATGGTGTGTACTATGCCGAAAGTTCTTGGCAGCCATTTCGCACAGGTGCATGGACTGAAGGTGGTTCGCTCACCACTACAACTCGAATTCCCTGTTTTCCTGCAGTGGCCTACCGCACTCGAGCAAGACGAGGGACATAAATGGCTACGCGAGACACTAATCGATATTTACAAGCGGGAAGATGCCTTAAACGATAATGTCTGATTTTCCATATTAGAAACGCGCGTCACAATCGGACGGAGAGCTGACAAATGTCCCACAGAAGCAAGAGAATATATTAATCAGCAACTCATCATATCTGCTTGTGCAATTCGGAGATTGAAATTGTTGTCGATGAATCTAGCGATCCTTTTAGTGATATACAGCCAGTAAATTCGAGCGAATGGGCAGTGAATCCCTCTGATAATGGCCTAACCGCGAAAGAATTTATTCGAGCTGAGTCACTGCATTTTATGAAAGGCATGACCACTCGGGAAGGAATAAATAACTTCTTCCACTTCAAATCTTTAGCCAAGGCGGAAGACAAATGGGTTGTGAAAGGTGGGGAAATCTTTAAAAACACACTCTAGATGGGTAGCGTTAACTTGCGTTTAGCGATAACTGCAATTAGTGCCAGCCATTATGTCGGCTTGAGGTAAAAGCGGACATTACCCCCAAGGCCGACTCAGGCCGTCTAACATCCGCTTTCGCCTCATAGCGGTTATACGTGTATTCTTAGTTCGAAGTCCACTGTCGTCCCAAAACGTAACCAGTAGATTTACTGCTCTCGCACGAGAAAAACTAAATCAACTCAAAACAGAAAGATTCGCGGGAGTATGAGAACTTGAAGCTACGCAACAAAGAAATAGCAGAAATCTTCGGCGCCTTTGCAGTGGTTGCATCTCTAATGTTTGTTGGCCTTCAGCTTTACCTCGATCGAAAAGTCGCGTTGGCGGACCAATATTTCAATCGGGGAGAATCGGCCAAAGAAGACCGTCGATCGAGGCTTGAGAGCGATGTCTATTTCCAGCACGTTGAAGAATCATGGGCGCTTGGATGGAGGCCGCATTATTGGGACGAAGAATCGCTTGTCGCAAAGCAAATTGAAACGGGGGAGCGAAGTGTAACAGCCGTGATGGCCTTTGAACTCGTTCTCCGGATGGATATCATTGGTTACGACAATCTCTACTACCAATATCAACAGGGGCTACTGAATGAAGAGAGCTGGAATAGTATGCGTTCTGGGCTAAAAGAAATAATGGCAGTAAACCATTTTATTAACACTGTTTATCAGTCTCACTCGCGGGCCAATATTCAGCCCGTAGTTGATCAGATTGCAAAGGAAATTGAGATCGAGCGTGCCACAGCCATGCCGTCGAGGTAATCGCACGCGCCTTTTGCGTAAGCCCAGTTTTTGATGACTGTAGATCGTTTCGCAGTTCTTTTGTGAGCGGGTCCGGTTTGAGGTGAAAGCGGACGTTTCTGACCCCTAGACTTGTTCAGGGCCTCTAATGTCCGCTTTCGCCTAATAGCGGACATCGATAATACTAGGGCCAAATCAGAAACTCTGGCGCACGCCTTCGCCTGACTGCGGCATAGTAGTCTATACTCACTATGAAGTACTCCGGCAGGGTTCGTATAATAACCCGTGCCTTGTTTGGTTCGTCCACCCCCAGATAGGCAATGGGGAAAATTACTTTCAGGAGAATCTCTAATGTTGGATGAGTTTAAGAAGTTTGCGATGCGGGGAAATGTCGTCGATATGGCGGTAGGTATAATCATAGGAGGCGCGTTTGGAACCATCGTGAAGAGCCTGGTCGCAGACGTCATTATGCCACCTGTCGGTTTATTACTTGGAGGAGTCGATTTTTCCAATTTGTTTATCACGTTAAAGGAAGGTGCTACAGCGGGCCCCTATTCAACCTTGGCAATCGCTCAAGAGGCTGGAGCAGTAACCATCAGCTACGGTATATTTATCAATGCAGTGATAAGTTTTCTGATTGTTGCTTTCGCAGTATTTCTACTCATAAGGAGTATTAATAATATGCAAGCGGCAGAAGAGGAACCAGCGGCCGAGCCTACTGAAAAAGAATGCCCTCATTGCCTTACTAGTATAGCGATCAAGGCCACCAGGTGTCCTAATTGTACTTCTGAGCTAGGCAGCGCATAGAACGTCATCGACGTTATTGCGCCAAAGGCAGCCGAAGGCATACTGTTTGCTAGGTTTCACAAGATGAGTTAAGTTTTTCCATGCATTACGCAAACGTGCAAGCTATAGCGAATCGACCACCTTCTTAGGTTCGAATTCTACACACACCGTAAAAATTAAGGGGTTTCAAGAAATTGGAACCCCCTTTTTTGTGCCTGATATTTTCAAAACCATCGAGAGCGAAACGAACATGCGGTTGTCACTAAGCACCCTACCCCTCCTGCTGGCACTTACTGTGATTGCGTCACTGTGCAATGTGGCTAAGGCCGCTCAGTTGTCGGTCACCCTGAAAAATCCTCCTGCGGAAGGCTCAGTAGCACTCGCATTGTTTGACAGCGCAAACAGTTTCGGTGATCTGCGTAACCCCGCGCGTCTAAAGATCTTTGAGTTAGACGGGCGCGACACCTACCTGCTGGAAGACATCCCCGCCGGCGAGTATGCCCTGATGGTGTATTACGATGAGAACGACAATCTTAAAATCGACAAGAACTTTATCGGCATTCCAACTGAGCCACTGGGCTTTTCTAACGAATATGAGCCAAAAGGACCGCCTAGCTTTAGTCGTGCCGCATTTCAACTGAGTGAGTCTGAACTGCGCGAGTTCACCGTAGCCTTGTATCGCCCTATGGGCGAGCGCGGTCGCTGGGGTTTGGGCGTTGGTGCCATTGGCAGAACCAGCCCATACCGTGACTACGATGACAATGTCATTCGCGTAATACCTGCCATCTCTTACAACGGGGAGCGCTTGCAAATACTGGGGCCAAATATCGATTTCGGTCTGTTGGGCACAGGTAAACTCAGGCTCGCTGCAACTGGCAGCTATCGCATCGGCGTCTATGAAGAAGATGACAGCGATTACCTGGCCGGAATGGGAGACCGCGACGACACCTTTATGGCAGGCCTTGGCTTCAATGCCGAGCTGCCACAGGGAGTAGATCTGGCATTGAGCTACAAGCACGATGTACAGGACAATATTGGTGGCGGTGAAGCACGTATTGCCCTGGACAAGTCCTTTCAATACGGCACTTTCAGATTTTCACCGGCAATAGGCGTTAACTGGCTAGCTCAGGACCTGGCCAATCACGACTTTGGTGTACCCCAGAATAAGGCACTCCCGGGTAGACCCGCCTATAGCGTGAGCTCTACCTACAGTCTGGATGTTGGCGTGAGTGTGCTTTACGAAGTCACCACCGACTGGCTGGTCGTGCTGAGTGCCACCACAGAATTCTTTGAAGATGAGGTCACCGACAGCCCGATTGTCGACGAAGACTATGTAGTGAAGGGATTCTTTGCCATCAATTACCTATTTTGACCCGCCGAGCGCGCTATACCTCAGGGAACCATTCGCGTTAATGTGGGTCTTAATTGGTGCGGAAGGTAAAAGAGTGAAATGCGGAGTTCACCCTTGATATTCAAGGAAATAACCCCATGTATAACAGGGTTGGAATATCACGTCGGGCGCATTATCATGTCTGGCAACAACCGCATTAACGGTTAAATCACAACGGAGCTAAAAATGCAGGACAAGAGTTTGTACAACATGAACGCGACTGGAATGGAGTCTGTTCTCAGCACGAATAAAGTCTTGAAGAATACCTACATGCTGCTAGGCCTTACGCTGGCATTCAGCGCTATGACGGCCGGTATCTCCATGGCTGTAGGACTACCCCAAGGCGCGGCGCTAATTCTCACACTCGTCGGATTTGGCCTCCTTTTCGTGGTTAACCGCACAGCCGACTCCAGCAAGGGTCTTATAGCCATATTTGCCTTCACGGGCGTAATGGGAGCCTCACTGGGGCCAATGCTTAACTATTATCTGGCTATGCCAGGTGGCCCTGCCCTCGTCATGCAGGCTTTAGGTGGCACCGCACTCGTATTCTTCGGCCTCTCTGCCTACGCTCTCACCACGCGCAAGGACTTCTCCTATATGGGTGGCTTCTTGATGGTGGGATTACTGGTTGCTGTTGTTGCCATGATCGCAAACATCTTTTTGGCCATTCCCGCGCTCTCGCTAACAATTTCAGCAGCAGTGGTTATGATCATGTCAGGCCTTATCCTGTTTGATACCAGCCGTATCGTTAATGGTGGCGAGACCAACTATATTCGCGCAACCGTTTCGCTGTATCTAAATATCTACAATCTGTTCATTCACCTGCTGAGCCTGCTGACCGCTCTGGGTGGGGACGACTAAGCGAAAGCACCGATACAATAAGCCCCGGCCTTTGTCGGGGCTTTTTCGTTAGGGACGGAGCAAATACGGTGATCTACTCACTTTTAGTACTGGCCTCTCCCACTGCGGGCCCGACCAATCGTACAGCGGCAGGTTTTGCAGCTGAACTTTACAGCCGCGGCCATACACTGCATCGCGTCTTTTTCATGGACGCCGGCGTCGACACTGCCCTGGTTACACCTGTTGCACCTCAAGATGAAATTAACCCGCAGGCTTTGTGGATTGCGCTTGCTAAGCAGTTCGATGTTGAGTTAGTTGCCTGCATATCATCGGCGCTCAAGCGTGGGGTGCTGGATGAACTGGAAGCCACACGCTATGAAAAGGTCGCAGCCACTCTACACCCCAACTTTGAACTCGGTGGTCTTGGGCAGCTTGTTGATGCAAGCGCCCATTCAGACCGCCTGATTACCTTTGGTGGTGGCTAACTCGATGGCAGCTGCCGCTCCAAACAAGAAGACACTGACCGTGATCATCACGCACGCGCCCTATCAAGGCACCTTGGCGCGCGGCGGGCTGGATGCAGCGCTCGCTGCAGCCGCATTTGAACAACCCGTACAACTGATTTTCTCAGGCCACGGTATCTACAGCCTGCTGGAACAAGATACAAAAGCAGCAGGCACGCGCAGTATTAGTAAACTCATTGCCTCGCTACCCCTCTATGATATTGAGCCAGTTTACGTAGAAGCAGCGGCTCTGGCGCAACTGGGAATCAATACGGACGCACTGCCTGCCGGCACGCAAGTCGTCGATAAGCAAGCCATTGCCGCGCTAATCGATCGCGCTGATCACGTGGTGAGCTTCTGATGACATTGCATATTCTCAATGCCGCCCCCGGATCACAGGCTATCAATAATTGCCTAAATCAGTTATCCGCTGGCGAACCGATAGTCTTGATGGGCGATGCTACCTACGCGGCGATCACTGAGTGTGAAACACTGCAGGCACTGCGCGCAGCCGGCGCGCAGCTCCATGTGTTACGAGACGATGCACAATTGCGAGGTGTTATCGACAAACTGGACGCAAACACCACTGTCATTGGGCTAACTGAACTCGTTACGCTAACCGAAGAGTCACCCTCACAGGTTAGCTGGTTTTAACACGATGAGCATTGACGAAACACCACCTGGCGCTACAGCTCAGACGACGATAACGCCCGACACATCGTCAACGGTTGACTATGATAAAGAAGGGTTTCTCAGAAATCTTAACGCCTGGTCTCCCGAGGTAGCTCTAACCATTGCTGCTGGTGAAGGTATCAACCTAACCGAAGCGCACTGGGAGATTATCCATTTGCTGAGGGAGTATTATCAAAGCTTTGACTCCTCTCCCGCCATGCGTGCACTGGTAAAGTACTGCGCTTTGCAACTAGGTAAGGACAAAGGCAGCAGCCTCTATCTGCTAGCACTATTTCCCGGGTCACCTGCCAAAATCGGCAGCAAGATTGCTGGCCTGCCAAAACCCGACAACTGCCTGTAAGAGAATCTGCTAAGTGCCCGAACTATGCCACTAAGTCACGTTGAGCCTTCGCGCTACGAATCGCTGCTGGAAGAAAAGTGCGCGCGAGTGTGCGCGCTACTGGCACCATTTGAAGCACCATCACCCAGCGTATTTTCCTCGCCCACCACGGGTTTTCGAATGCGCGCCGAGTTCAGAGTCTGGCACGATGGCGACGATCTCAACTATGTTATGTTTCGCCCCGAAGACCGCAAGACACCCGTGGCTATCAACGCTTTTCCTATCGCCTGCCCCGCCATCCAAAACCTGATGCCCACACTTCAATCGCGGCTGCAGAGTAATGAGACCTTGCGTAGCCGGCTGTTTCAGGCGGAGTTTTTGTCGACGCTCTCTGGCGAAACATTGGTAACGTTGGTATACCACCGCAAACTGGACGACGAGTGGCAGGCACAGGCGCTATCACTGGCTGAATCATTAGGCATTAGTATTGTTGGACGAAGCCGCAAGCAAAAATGTGTAGTGGGTCAGGATTTTGTGACCGAAACTCTACTAGTGAATGGGGCAAAGTTTACTTACCAACAAATTGAGCAATCGTTTACGCAGCCCAACGCTACCGTGAACACCCACATGATTGAATGGGCTTGCGCTCAGTCTAAGGCGCAACGCGGCGATCTACTTGAACTTTACTGCGGTAATGGCAACTTCACCCTGCCGCTTGCGCAGCATTACGACACTGTTATCGCCACGGAATTATCCAAAACGTCCGTTCGTGCGGCGAATCAAAATATTGCCGACAACGGCATAGCCAACGTGCACTTGATTCGCCTATCAGCTGAGGAAGTCAGCGAAGCCATGCGCGGAGACAGAGAGTTCCGGCGCCTCAAGATGCTACCTAAACCGCTTGAAGAATACACGCTGAATACGATCTTTGTTGATCCACCGCGCGCTGGGCTAGACGAGGCAACGCTTAGCATGGTCGCTCAATTCGACACGATCTTGTATATCTCTTGCAATCCCGACACGCTGGCCGAGAATCTCAGTGTGCTGCATCACACTCATTGTATTGAGGCATTTGCGCTGTTTGACCAGTTTCCCTATACCCATCACATGGAGTGTGGCGTACGGCTTGAGCGGCGAACCTTGTAGGGTTTGCGCTCTACGTCGCGAGAATCTGTCTACGCTGCATCACCTTGTTAGTCCGGAGAATATGCATGAAGGTTAAAAAACTCGAGTCTCGCGATGTTGAACTCAGGCTCACGCAGTTAAACGACTGGGTGATCGACGATCAAAAGCTACACAAGCAATTCGTGTTCGCCAACTTCATTGAGGCCTGGGGCTTCATGAGCCAGGTAGCACTATTGGCAGAGAGTCTGGACCACCACCCGGAATGGTTTAACGTATACAACCGCGTTGAGATTCACCTGACAACACACGACGCGAATGGTATCAGCGAGCGTGACTTTGAGTTGGCCGGGAAGATTGACTTGCTGTAGGAAAACGTCTGCTGGATAGGTGCTACACCGCGGGTAGGCGTTAACGCCGGATCCCATAAGCCAGCAGACCACGCCCGAGCACTTCATCCAGGCGCTCGACATCCTCTGCATTAATCTCGATTACCTTAAGCTCCAGCTCCTTGTACACCTCTCGCTTACTGAGCTTTGCCTTAAGCGCACTGGCGGGCACGTTATCGTCCCAACAATCGATATACACGCTACCCTCAGGCAAATAGAAGTCGGCGAATAAGGACTCCTCACTGGGCAAGCTGCGCTGGTGCGCGTGAACGTGTTGCGCCAAATACAACCAGTTACACACCTGCATTTCCAACTCTGTAGAAAGCACATGGCCATCAATACCGCGATAACTCTTTGGCTGTGCGTCATCTGAATCAAACAGATCAGGCTCTTCACCCACTGCAATAGCGGATGGGTTTGGAGGGGCATCAACCTTGTCTGACTGTAGCGTGAGTTCGCGGTGGATAACCGGGTGATCTACGATCTCGTGGGGCCAGGTGACATAGTAAGCGCCTGTATTCTCACTCTCTTCCTGCTGCCCACCCAGCCGCTTGCCAAAATCGGTAAGCTCCCAGCCCAAAATGCTGTGATGCTGCAGGCCAAGCTCTGCCAGCGCCCGATTAATGTGTCTGGCGTGCAGGCGCGAGTAATAGCGCTGCATGCCTGCCGCCGTGATGCGTTTCTTCTGCTCGATTGCGCTGATTAGCGCATTGCTTTGCACAGCATAGGGCCAGACGATATACGTACCATAGCGTGAGCTCTTGCGGTAGCTACCCCCCTCGTACTCGCCTTTGGGGGTTAGCGACCAGGTATCGCCGCGACGTTCAATCCAACCATAGTCTTTTAGGGTGGCAAACAGCTGTTGTACAGGCAGCTCAAGCTTCCTTGCTAACGCAGAGGTAGAGAGCTTGTTGTCGCCATCAGACATATCTAGGCTGTCGCCTGCACCTCACTGTAACGCGCGGCAAGCGCGCGGTAGACCTGTTCGGCAAAATCATCCGCACTCGTATCCAGCACTTCAATCAGCTCCACCAGGTGTTCGTTGTCCTCACGACCGGCCCACGTCTTGTGATAAGTGCCCTCTTGATAGCCATGATCCTGACGGAAGAAGTTCAGCACATTTTTGCTGATATAGGCGCTATAGAGCGAATCGAAATCGAGCTCCGCCGCCAACATCAGGTCCCAAAAGCGACCGGGCGAAAAGCCATGAGTCTCTAGCGAGTGCAGCGCCAGCGTTTCGGTGGCTTCTCTTACACCACTACCAGATGGCACATGTTCTTTGAGTTCCTGAAGGATCTCATCGGCAATAGTCTCCACAGTCTTACTATTGCCAAACAGCGCTGACAGGCCGAAGTGCCAGATATCGATCACTTCGAGCTGAACCTGAGGCAAATCTGGCACCTGCTTCTTCCACCACTTATAGCCGTAGTGATCTATGAGCTCGCCGCATTCGACCCATATTGCCCGGTACCACTCAAAATTCTGCTCTGGCCACTGGGCATGCACACGGGTATTCATCCGGTGCTGTAAAGTCAGCATGTTAATCAATGCTTGTCTCAAGCTATCTCCTTAGTGTGTGTGGAATACCCATCAGGCTGTCAACGAGTAAGAATAGCAGTGCCTCTGGGCAAAAAATAGCCGCCCACTAGCCTTCCACTTCTATCCAGCGCGAAGGAATATTATCTTCCACCAACTGGTTAATGCTGATGCTGACAATATCGTGCTCTGTGCCTACCTCGTCGGCGAAACGCGACTCCTTGCTGCTACGTGCGATCACCATGGCTGTTGCGTTTTGGCGCTTCAACCAGATAGCAGTGCGTAGATTGTCTTCCTCTCGCCCCGTACCCAGCACAAACACCACATTACTCCCGCCAAGATCTACATCGCTATGCATACGCTGCCATACCTCTGGGTGAGAGATATCGCCTTCGTACACCTCACGACGATAGCTGGAGGAAAACGCCATTTGCTCTTCTGCCACCATTACTCTGCGATGCGCGTCTTTTTCGATGATCACGACAGTCGCCAGTTCGGCGATTGCGCTGCGCTGTAGCTCCTCGAGAATCGTCTGACCAAATCGCCCAAACCCGGCAATAACTACCACATCTTTCTCGTGGGTCTCCTCAAAATGGTGTAACAACTTGCTTTTAACAAGGCCGGACGCAGCGAGATTGTAGGTATTAAATGTTTCGCAGGCTTGCGCTACGCGCGTGTTTTCCATAGCACGCATAAACCGCAGACTGGCGCAGTGAATAATAACGCGTTGGCCTATCCCCGGGACTAGTTGTAGCAATGTACTGGCCGCTTCATAGCTACGCAGGCTGTTATCGGATAGCAGTAAAATCTTCTGTGCGCGCTCCACTCGAAGCTGCTGCAGGAAGAACTCATGGGTGATGTCACCTACAACGACTGTGGCCCCAAGGGCTTGGCGTAGCTCATCAATGGTCGCCTGATCTTGCTCATGCCTGGAGACCACCACAACTGATACGCGCGGATTATGGCGGCGCAGTACCCGCAGATAACTGAGCGATAACTCGCCCGCACCCACAATGACAATATGGTTGTTCAAACGCCGAAGCTGCCAACTTTGGGGGGCCAGCGCCCGCAGCAACGCCTCGATCAATGTAGAAGCCGCGAGAATCGGGGCACCGAAGTAGCTTATCCACAACAAGCTGCGACCATACAGAGGGCCACCGTAGGGTGTTCCGAGATCAACCCCGCCAACAACAAACAAGCTTAGGCTGTAGTAAGCCTGAACCAAGACGCCACCCGTAACGACTTCCGGGCGTTCTGAGACCGATACACCCGACAAAAAACCTATCATGGCGAACACGAAGAATGACACAGCGCCCATAGACCGCCACGGGAAGGAGCGTTTCCGATATGTTTGAGTAGTCATGCGTCTCTGCCAGAAATGTGTGGCATGGGCTTTCTCGTCTGCCTGCTAACCCCGATTATAGAGGAAGCGCTCTCCTGCCAATAGCTTTGGGGGAAGTTCGTTGTACGAATTGATGTACTTTTAGCCAACCCACAATCAATAGGGCCGCTGACTTGCTGATAGTAGAGTGCTGCTGAAAATGGTGCCCGGAGCCGGACTTGAACCGGCACAGCCTAACGGCCGGGAGATTTTAAGTCTCCTGTGTCTACCAATTCCACCATCCGGGCTTGGAGCGGTGCAATTCACAAACGAAAAGCGGCGAGATGATAGCATAGAAGACCACGCGCCATGCAAATTGAACACAACTTGGCAGGCTAGACCCACACTCTGCTAAACTGCGTCGACCACACGCAGAATTACTGCTCTATGCTCAAATCCCTGTTAGTTGTCGTGGCCGCAGTCTTGCTGACATTGCTGTTGGCACTGTCAATGCTGCACTTGTCGCCCGAACGGTCAATTAGAGCCATCGAACGGGCAGTTAATGCGCTGACAAACCTCAACGTTGAACTCGTAGAACCGTCGATCAATGTATTCGAACGTACCGCAAATGCCGAGGAGATACATCTCTATCAGGACGGTACACGGGGTCCCGCGCTCATCTCCATCATAGACTTTAGTGCTATAACTACGTTGGGAGACCTATTCACACTGGATCTTGACGAAACAACCCTTACTGCAGCCAGCGTAATCGTCTACATTTCCAAGTCGGATGATACCGCAGATCCCCAACCCGCCACCTGGCTTGGGTACACGAAATTGCTTCCAGCCTCACTCACCATCGGTACTTTGCATTTGATTTCTCAGGATGAGAATGTCTGGATCTTTCCAGTAAAGGACCTGACGGGTGTACATACCAGCGAGCAGCTGTTTAACGCTTCAGCACAAGCTGATTACGATGGCGAACCATTAAACATCAGCCTCAACATCCAGAGACCTCAAGATGGGGCGTCGTCTGATAGTCTGAAAATGAGTGCAAAATTTGATGCTGCGCGATCAAAAAGCACCGTCTCCATAGGTGGTGAAGTTAAAGGCGATGACAAGGACTTCCAGTACGATTACGACATATCGGCAGACTATAAAAAGGTTGAAGATTTTCTTAGCGGGTTCAGTGGTGTCACACAAATATTGGACGGCGCACTCACAATCGAAGGAAAGCTAACGGGCAATCTTTCGGGCTTTGAACTTACAGCTAAGCAGATCGTTCTAGACAACATGCCCGCGTATGGCCTTGAAGCAGGCGGTAAATTGAGCCATCAGTTTGGTACTGAGGAAACGGCCATCAAACTAGTCGCATCCGGAGAATTTGAGTCAGCTCAGCAAGCGATTTTCTTTACTGACTTAGACTTATCTGCGCTGGGCAAGACACAGGCCAGCATCACACTCAGCGGCACCCTGCAGGTACCCGTTGTCGATAACTTCGTGTTGAGAAGTAAAAATAATGACGGTTTGGCCATTAACCTTTCCGGTCAACTGGGAACCAAAGAAGTGCTCGATGGTGTCTTATCGCCAAACAGTAAAATTAGGGCAGATATCAGCGCGCCTTCCTTATCAGTCCTGGATAAGTGGCTGGGGCCGCAGCCGGTTGAGCTAGGACACTGGCAAGCTTCTGCGCTGCTTCAGGGTAGTCGCGATGCAGTGCGTGTTGACTCGATCATTCTGGAAATTGGCGACTCCAGAACGATGCATGTTCGGGCTAGGGGCAGTATTGAGCGCGTAGATCTGGCCCCCCCGTTCTCGCTGAAAAAAATACAGAATATCGCGGCAAAACTAAGTCTGGATACAAAGGATTCCGCCATTGTGGGCACTTGGCTTGATCTTCCTGTACCCAATAGTCACCTCGTTTACGGCGAAGCAGATATCTCTGGGAGCGGCGATCAGCTGCTGGTGAGTAACGGCACACTGTCAGTATCATCCTCGGATTTGGACGGCAAAGTGAGCGATATCTCAGCGCTGATCACCAGTGAAGAATCCGTAGCACTACGCAATGCTCAAGGGCTATTGAATGTCACGCTAAGTGATACTAGCGCCTTGTCACAATATGCCGAGGGCGCGTTTAACTCTCTTGGTAAAGTCCAAGGTACGGGAGAGCTAAAACAAACAGATACTGGTTTTGAGCTGAACTCGGTAAAAGTAAACGTAGAAGATGAGGACTACCAAATCTCTTTGGACGGCCATATTGAAAACCTCAACTCTGTTAGCGGAGCAGACTTTAATCTGCGCTTTGCAGGCCTCAAAACCAGCGACTTTGTCTCCTCCCAGATTTCCAACTATAGCTACTCTCGAGACCTGGGTAAGCTCGAAGGATCCATGAGACTGCAGTGGCAAGCTGATGAGTGGCAAGTATCGAACCTGAGCGTCGCCAACAAGGGAAATGAGAGCCTAATATTGAATATTCGCGGCAGTCTCAATAACGCAGAGGGTTTACCGAGAGGCGATCTTCAAGCAGACATCCGCACCAAAGACGCAAGCGTCATTTCGGAAATTACGGGTCTGAAGCTTGCCGATACCAGCGCGACGATCACGGTAAAAACTTCACCCGGCAAGGCGCTTGTCGATGTAGATGGGGTCGTTGGATCGTCGACAATCAAAGGTAGTGTCTCACTAGCCTATGCAGAGAAGAAGCTCAAATCTCTCGGTTTAGATATCACTATTCCCCACTTATCATTGACTGATTTTGGTCTACAGACTGATGTTGGCAAAGGTGGAGATTATCGCCCTGGTGAAAAATTAGACCCGATCACTAAAGACCGCAATCTAGAATCGTTACTAACCAAAGCCCCCCGTATTGACACCGATATCGCCATCGAAATCGGCGGTCTAAGCGGTGAATTCACGAGGATCAAAGAGCTGGACCTTCACGTTGTCGGCAAAGACAAAAGCTATACATTACGAAAATTTGATGTGATCTACGAAACCGGCCACATGGAGGTACGCGGTATTATTGATCTGAACCCAGATCCTATTGCCGTGAGCCTTGCGGGACTTGGTTTTACGGTGCCGATGGATAAACTAAGACGTGACCTTGCAATTGAGACTAGCGTACTTGGCGACCTTACCTTTCGCGGTGGCATCACTGCTCGCGGTAACCGGCAAGAAGAGTTAGTTCAATCCATGAATGGAAGCCTGGCACTGGCGTTGGAAGATGCCGTGCTGCAGGGCGCTGCGTATGACCTTCTTGCAACAAACACTCTCGAGTGGATCTACAGCGGCGCAGCTCTGAAAGACTCAACTGAGATCGACTGTACCATGGCTTCTTTCTCTATTGTCGACGGTGTGGCAAGCACCAATGATTTGTTCCTCGAGACAAAACACATGATCGCCAAAGGCGATGGCGACCTGGACTTTGTGAAGCGCCACATAGATATCAGCATAACGCCACGATCCAAGTCCCGAGCCTTCAATATCCCATCCTCTGTTAGGATACGGGGTGAGATGAGCAAACCAAAAACCATACTTTCACCGGTAGCCGCCACGGCCAACGCTTCTACCGAGGCGATTATGTTGGTACCGAATCTTGTCCTGAAGATGTTTGGCGTTAAAAAAGGCGCACGCAAGCGCACTGACCCTTGTCTGCCAAAAGCGTAGAAGCAGGCCTTTTTGCACAACGCTCATGATAGTATTATACCGATTCAATAAGCATCCGATCGTCAGTACCTAAGGACATTACATGGCTAGTGCACGAGGTGAGTTTAGCTCGCGATTCGGTTTTATTATGGCCGCTGCAGGCAGCGCGGTTGGTCTTGGAAACATATGGGGCTTTCCTACACAGGCGGCCAGTAACGGTGGCGCAGCCTTTCTTCTGGTCTATCTCATACTCGCGTTCACTTTGGCCTACCCCGCGTTGATGGCCGAACTGATTATTGGTCGTCATGCTCATTCAAACGCGGTAAATGCACTAAAGTTGATTTCTCCGAATACGCTGACCCGGCGGATCGGTGCAGGCACAGGTATTGCCGGGTTGATTGTCGCGAGCCTCATACTCAGCTTCTACGCCATCGTTGCGGGCTGGATGATTTCGCACTGCCTCGCCGCGGTAACCGATTTATTGGGTTTGGTAGGGCTCAGTAAATGGCTCACCGAATTCAGTCTGGCACGCAACTTGAGCTTCATGCTGCTATTCATAGGGCTGACGATAGGGATCATTTCTGAGGGCGTGCACCAGGGGATTGAACGCTGGTCGAGCCGTTTGATGCCGATACTGTTAATCACCCTGGTACTGCTCGTTGGTTACGTACTGACCCTGGATGGCGCAACTGAAGGCCTGAAAGTTTATCTTTTACCGGACTTTGAACGCGCGCTCTCCCCCAATTTGATCATCAGTGCACTTGGATCGGCCTTTTTCTCGCTTTCGTTAGGCGTTGGTACGATGCTGATTTATGGCTCCTACATTAACGATTCGGAAAACCTACCATTACTGGGTGGCATGGTAACGGTCGTAGACATCTCGATCGCAGTTCTAGCAGGGTTTCTTGTTCTTCCGGCAATGTACGTGGCGCTTCACAATGGCGTGGAGATATTCACAGCTACGGGTGCTTTAATTTCTGAAGACACGCTCATTTTTACCGTACTACCACAACTTTTTCTCAGCATGGGTATAGCCGGCACCCTGATAGCGTTCCTTTTCTTTTTCCTAATGAGTATTGCGGCGCTTACCTCTTCCATTTCAATGCTGGAGGTACCCGTAGCCTATACCATTGAAGAACACGGTATTGGTCGTAAGAAAGCTGTGATTATCATCGGTGCCTGCATAGCGGCGGTAAGCACAATAGTGCTCCTGGAGTTCGAAACGCTGTTCGGACTGGTGGTCACTGTTACGACGCGTTATAGCCAACCATTGCTCGGCTTCATGTTTTGCATTTACGCAGGCTGGGTCTGGCACAGGGATACTCTCTTGCAAGAATTGCAAAAGGGTAACGCAGACGTTGAATACAGCTTTTTCTGGAAAATCTGGCCGTGGTACGTTCGCATCGTATGCCCTGTCATCATCCTGGGCATTTTCGCGCAATCACTGTTTGGCTGATATCAGGCTCACCCTGTAGCGCAAGCGCGAGCAGACTTAGGGCACGCCAATCTCGCCGGTCTTCTCAACTCGCTGGGTCGGCACCAGTCCCCTAAAATCTACCTTGGCCGTTACCTTGTAGCTGATAACGTCGGTCGGTGAGCGCCCAAGACTTGCCAGTAGCCGCAGAAATTCAAATAGATTGACGCCGGCCTCCAGGTCGATTGATTGCTCGCTATAGCCTTCGATCAACGGAATATCGTTTGCCACGCCGGTAACTAACTCCCGATCCATAAGTTCAATCTCATAGCTGATGCCGGCAATATCCAGCGCCTGCTCGTTCGGATTGACAACGCGCACCGTAATCAAAAACCTGGGGCCTGAGCCCTCAACGGGCAGGCTACGAATATTTTCAACGGTGACCTTTGGAGGATCCATGGGCGGGACCAGACTGGCGCAGCCGGCCAAAGTAACGAGCCATAGGAGTGCAAACAGCTTACAGATCGGCAATCGGACCAAATTAATCATCTTCACTCTATTCTCCGCTCACGTCTCGGGTAAGAAAAAATATGGCGTAGGCCGCGCTGGCCACGGCAAAGACCGCGGCAACCCAATCGCCAGACTTTAGGTACACCCAGGTGCTGAAGGCGAACATCAGCGCAGTCAAACTCAGTCCAATCCATTTTCCCGTTAACGACATACCTGAAGACCCTTCAATCAATGCAGCGAGTGTACCGCGAAAGTCGACGAGAGCCATCCACAGTATGACTGTATACGCTACATCAATTTGCTAAACTGAATGCAAACCGCTTGGAACTGACTGATGTCACGCTTTGTTACTGTATTTGCTATCACACTGCTAGCTTTGTTTACCCTAGAGATGCTCGATAGTGTTCAGCAGGCTGTAATACAGCCTTTTACTGGAT
The DNA here is from genome assembly GCA_039990395.1 of Halioglobus sp. Lineage (GTDB taxonomy): Bacteria > Pseudomonadota > Gammaproteobacteria > Pseudomonadales > Halieaceae > CALINF01. The sequence continues at coordinate 889,334 of JBDXFZ010000146.1, read as the reverse complement.
TACTGGCCACTCTGAGTGCGAGTATGATCATACCGTTTGATGACGCAGTAGTCGCTTCTGGGCGTGTCATAGAACACACTACCAATCAGTTTGCGGTGTCTATTGAAGCGGGCTGCAATGGTGTAGAGGCAGCCATTGTGCTGATTGCCGCCGTTGCAGCATTTCCAGCTACTCTATGGCAGAAGTGCGGCGCGATCGTCGTAGGGTTTTTGGCTATTCAGGTAATGAATCTGCTGCGTATTATCAGTCTGTTTTATCTGGGGCAATGGAACCTGGATATCTTCACGTGGACGCACCTGTATCTCTGGCCGGTACTTATCATGCTGGACGTGCTGATAGTTTTTATTCTCTACCTGCGGTATCTCAATGGGGTCGATAGCGATACAGCGATCGATGCGGCAGCAGCATGAACACTGCTCTCACGCGATTTGTGGCCAAACTGTTTGCCCTGTTGGCAGTAACGTTTGCCCTTTGGCACGTTACAGCGTCCGTTTTGGCAGCCCCAGTGGCACTGGCCACCGCGGCTGTGCTGCAATGGTGGCTCCCCGGTTTGGTTGAACAGGCGTATTTGGAGGGCACAAATTTTCTGGTCATCACTTCCATTGGCGAAGTGGATGGGCAGATGATGAGCGCCGTTGCGGCAGGGAATCAGCTACAGCTGAGCAATGAGACGCGCCTACTCTCCTACTCCGTACCCTTTTATGCTGCGCTGCACTTTGCCACTCCCATGGAAAATTCGATCGAGCGTTTTACGCGCGCTCTTATAGTTCTGTGGCTGCTGATGATTGTGGGATTGATAGCCCTGGTTTTGAAAGACATGATGCTCACCTTTGGCGATGTCATGTTCTCAAGAGGGGCGTTACTTCCTGCACCAGCTGCCATTGCACTCACTTATCAATTCAGTGTGTTGATTGTCCCTACTGTTGCTCCGCTTCTGCTTTGGGCCTACACCGCCAAAGCCACCCCGCTCCTCAATATTTTATTGGGAGCAGCAAATAATGACGGTGAGGCGGATGATACGCCTCCACCGGCTAACACAGACTAAGCCGCCCCTCAGTTAGCTCTCCATTCGCCAGGGTTTACCCTGACAATGTAAGCGATTGGGGCAATCAGGCAGACAGCCACGACAAGGCACTATGACGGGCTCAGCAGACCCGCCCTTCTCGAGACGATTGGTTTGGTGGGTAGGCGATAGCGACTCAGGCTGCGTCACCGAGCACCTCCTTGCTACGTTCTCGCTGCACTATCAACTGTTCCTGAAACTCACCACCACGCTCTTCGAGTACCGCCGACAATGCTCGCTCCATCAGCCATCGCGCCTGGCCTGTATAAGCATAGATACAGGAGTGCACCGCAGCGTCATGCCAGTTTTCGACGGAACACGAAGAGGAGTATTCTTCAAAGTTTGCTAACGCTCTGATTAGATCCGCGATATGTCTTGGGCACTCACAATCCAGGCTATTTTTGAGCAGCCGCGCTGCTGACAATTCATCTTCGGTAAACTGGCGCGGTCTGGTGGCGACCAGTTCACCCATATTGGTTTCGCCAAGGGCTGTGGACTTCTCTGCAATACTGCGACTGATCTCAAACGCCAGATACGCTGGATCAGGCGGGAAAGAGGTGGCTATCATTCCTTTTTCCTTTAGCTCCGACAACCAACGGTCATTACCGAACTGGTAACTCACCAATACCCGACTGGCGCTCAGGGACTGGGCCAATGAGCTCAAGTTTTGAAGTGCAGTCGATGACAAGTTGGGACACTCGACCACCAGCGTGTCCACTTCCTTCAGTTCGCCGAAGCTGGAGCTATCTGCGTGCGTCAAAGACACACGCGCTAACTGAGCATCCACATTCGCAATACAGCCCTGATGATCCTCTAGCCAATCGCAAAGTTGCTCACCTAGAAATACAACTGTCGGTTTGGTTGCCGGCAGTGCTTGGACGCCCCGACTACCCTGGTTGCGCAACAACATTTCAAGCGTCTTACGTTCGGATTTGGCAATTTCGCCGATGCGGGCTCCGCTACCTACTAGAGTGGAAACCAATTGCAGGTGCTCAAGATCAGCCTGGGTGTACTGCCTGCGCCCAGTGTCTGACTTGTGGCTTGCACCCAGACCGTACCGTCGCTCCCACACACGCAACGTGTCGGGTTTCAGGCCCGTTAGTCTTGCTACAGTACCTATACCGTAAAGTGGTCGGGGTTCCAGAGAAACGTGCTGCATAGCGCTTGCCTCGGTAGATAGTTAGACAGAATACGCGACAAATTCAGGACCGGATTGCACGCGCGCCTCTTCTGACCTGATCTTGTCGCGCTTTAATCACGACAAACGCCAGTTTTCCTGTTCTACAGACCCATTCCCGCCGTATATGTCCATGTAACCAATTCGGCAGGAGCTACACCATGGATATGCGATCAACCTCTAGTGATGAGCAGGAACTGGAGCTTCTGTTTAGCGAGTCGAGAAAACACCCACTGCTTAGCGCTGCGCAGGAACGTGAAACTGATGGGCAGAAATGGGAGGCCGTCGAAAAGCTGACGCAGGCACTCGTTACCGACAAGCGTTCGCGTAGCTTCCTCAATGCCTGGGCACGACAATGTACAGTCTCTCCACCGGAAATAGCCCAGTTCGAAAATCGCGATTTGCACTTTATTTTGCGTCGAGAACTTACCGGCTACCTCTCCGGCGGTGCTCAGGTAAGCGGCTTGGAGCCGTTTATAAAAAACAGTGGCTCACAGCGAACCAGTAAAGTGATCGCGCCCCACCTGCAAGCTCTTTCACTGCCCTCCAGCCTGGTTGTCGGCTTAGCCGGCGTCATCATGCGCAAGAACGGTAGGTCTATCGCCTGCAGCGTCGCAGACGCGTTGCAGGAGTGGGAACTTCAATGGCCCACCTCAGACCAACAACATGGCGAAGGGCTTCCACAGTCCCGGTTGAACGAAATCTCCAAACTACTCGCCCAGTATTCTCACGCACGCGACGTACTGACCATGCACAATTTACGGCTGGTGTTCTCGATTGCTGGGAAACACAAGGGCAAGGGGGTTGCTTATTTGGACCTAATTCAAGAAGGCACGCTGGGACTAATCCGCGCAGCTGAAAAGTATGAGTACAAGAAGGGTTTTCGCTTTAGCACCTATTGTTACAACTGGATTACTCAGTCGGTAAGGCGCTACCTTGGCGATACCGGCGGCATGATCCGTTATCCAACCCACGTGCAAGAGCAAGTCGGCAAACTCTACCGAGAGCGATTGCAGGGAATCGCACAGAATGGCGCAGAACCCTCTGACAGCAAGCTGGCTAAAGCCACTGGTATCAGTCTAGCCAAGACCCGCAACCTGCTGCAGCTGCGCAGCATCGGTGCCTCACTCGACTCACCCCAGTATGATGATGAAGGCGACACGCTACTAGATAGCACCGCTGGCGGTCCTTTTGAAGCGACCTCTTCCGAAGCAGATAACGACTCTTTGCAGCGTTGCCTACTGCGTGAAATGAAGGTTCTGGAACCTGCAGAGAAAGAAGTCGTGATTGCTCGGTGGGGACTTCACCAGGGTCCACCACTAAGCCGAGCAGAAATCGCCGACAAGTTGGCTGTTAGTCGGGAATGGGTACGTCAGCTAGAGCGCTCGGCGCTAAAAAAGCTGTCCCACTCCGAAAACATCATTGGTGCGTTTGAAGACTACGGCAGTGCGTCGTCTATGTAGCGGCAATTGGGGTTTAAACAAGGGTCGCTAGCGCTGAATCCAAATCTGGGTGCTGGAACGCGTAGCCCGCATTCTGCAAGTTTAGGGGCAGCACACGCTGCCCTTGGACGAGCAGTTCATCGGCCATCTCGCCAACGAGAAGACGCATCACGCCAGCGGGCATGGGCACAGTGAGCCATGTGCGCAGGTGCCGCTTAAGCGCACGGCAAAACTCTTTGCTGGTCACCGGATGCGGCGCTGTGACATTCAAAACACCATGCACATCACCGTGCTCCAGCATGAACACTATTGCGCCGACGGCATCGCGCCGATGGATCCAGCTCAAATATTGATCGCCAGAGCCAATCCAATTAGCCACACCCAGTCGAAATGGCTTCACCATCTCTACAAAGGCCCCGCCGTCGCTATCGAGTACAACGCCTAGCCTCATTAGGCACAAACGAATGCCCATTGCCTCTACCGCGGAAGCCTCATGCTCCCAATCGCCACATAGCTGCGCGGAAAAGCCTTCCCCTTGACCGGCACTTTCATCAAGCTTCTCTGCGCCTTGCGCGCCGTAGTAGCCAATGGCACTGCCAGACACTAGAACTGACGGTTTGACCTGTAGACGACGGCATAATGCAACGACACTGGCCGTTGTCTCAATACGGCTATCGACAATGGTTTTCTTGTAGCCTGTTGACCAGCGTTTGTCAGCGAGCGACGCTCCAGCCAGATTGACGATTGCATCGACGTTGGCTGTATCCGGAAGTTCGTCCAGAGACTGCAGAAACGTGGTCGAACCATCTCGCTCAGGAGATAGTGTCTGACGGGTAAGCACCAGTAGCTCGTGGCCTGCCTCTGATAGCACTTGCTGCAACAGCGAGCCTATAAAACCTGTGCCACCTGTTATTAGAATGCGCATAATGCTCTCTGATTTTGTCCGTTATGCTTCAATGTACGGTTGTAGCTGCTAGCGGATCAATCCCACATGGCTTTGTGTACGTATCTGATCTTATGACGCACCATTTAAGCAGTAGCCGCAATACCCGCCACACCAGCAGCGAAGCTGGTCGATTGGCTGAGTTCATGGACGAGCATCCGCGACTCACAGTATTAACAGGCGCGGGAATCAGCGCCGACTCTGGCATTCCAACGTACAGAGATGCCAGCGGCCGCTGGCTGCCTGCAACGCCCATACAACACCAGGAGTTTATCGCAGACTCAAGTAAGCGACAGCGCTATTGGTCGCGGTCTTTGGTCGGTTGGCCCGCAATGCGTGATGCCCGCCCTAATGCGGCGCACTACTCTCTGACCCAGCTAGAGGACATGGGACGGATTGAACTGTTGATAACGCAGAATGTAGACCGGCTACATCAACGCGCTGGCAGCATCAATGTTGTTGATCTGCATGGTCGATTGGACCGGGTGATTTGCTTAAACTGCGAAGCGAATATCTCGCGACAACAAATGCAGATCGAGTTAGAAACTCTTAACCCCAAATTGAAAGAAAGCAGCATTCTGCCAAGGCCGGATGGCGATGCTGACGTTCCCGATGCTCTCGTATCGCAGGTTACCGTTCCCTCCTGCAAGCATTGCTCGGGGACCCTGATGCCCGATGTGGTGTTCTTTGGCGGTACAGTGCCAAAACCTCGGGTAGAAAAGTGTATGGACGCCATAGATAACTGCGATGCACTGGTGGTAATCGGCAGCTCTCTAACGGTGTATTCCGGTTTTCGCTTCTGCCGCCGAGCCAGCGCACTGAATAAACCACTGATACTGATCAATCCCGGCACGACGCGGGCAGACAATCTGGCTGAGCATAAATTTACGTCTGACTGCGCAACCTTGCTAGAGCAATCCATCGAACAACTCAGAGTGTGGCATGACTGAACAAACCCCCATTATCTACTGGTACCGGCAGGATCTTAGAACACATGATCTACCCGGTCTGCTTCAAGCTGCGCAATCGGGGCGACCCGTATTACCTGTATTCATTCTCGACGACGATACACCTGGAGAATGGCGACTGGGTAGTGCGAGTCGCTGGTGGTTACACCATAGTCTGGCGGCGTTAACAAATGAGCTGAGTGACTTGGGTGGCAGGCTTATACTCAAACGCGGCAATGCCCAAAAAGTGCTACAAGATCTGTTGAATGAAACAGGTGCAGATAGTGTTTATTGTTCGCGTAGCTATACGCCCTGGGCTGTGAAGCAGGAAGAGGCATTGCATACGACGCTGAGTCGTTCAGGCTTCGTATTTAAACGTTTCGCCGGCGCTCTTTTGTTCGAACCGGGTAGCGTGCTCACACAGACCGGACAACCCTACAAGGTGTTTACGCCGTTCTGGCGAGCCTGTCGTAATTTACCTGCCCCGCCGTCGCCGCGCGCCCTCTCTTCAGATATCTGTTGGCACTCATATGATGATGAAGCGCTAACGTTGGATGCGCTGTCTTTACTCCCACAGGAGCCGGATTGGGCTGCGTCATGGAGTGACCTCTGGACGCCGGGAAGCGCCGGCGCAGAGAAGGCTCTGGATAACTTTCTAGCGGAGCAGGTCATTCACTACTCCGAAGGGCGTGACCACCCCGCCATGAAGGCGACTTCTCATCTTTCGCCACATCTCGCCTTTGGAGAAATCTCGCCGCGCGTCGTCTGGCAACGCTCACTGCACTGCAGTGAGGCCTTTCCAGAACGTCGAGCACACGTAGACAAGTTCCTCAGCGAACTAGGCTGGAGGGAATTCTCCTACCAGCTGTTGGTGCATTTCCCCCACATACCTGAAAAGCCATTCAAGGGGCAGTTTGAAGCGTTTCCGTGGCTGGGGTCACAGCAGACCCTCAGACAATGGCAGACGGGGAACACCGGCTATCCGATTGTCGATGCAGGTATGCGCGAGTTATGGGCAACAGGCTACATGCACAACCGAGTCCGAATGGTTGTTGCCTCATTCCTGTCAAAACACCTGCTCACGCACTGGCGGGAGGGAGAAAACTGGTTCTGGGACACACTGGTTGACGCTGATCTTGCCAATAATGCCTGTAGCTGGCAGTGGGTGGCTGGAAGTGGCGCTGATGCCTCACCCTACTTTCGAATTTTCAATCCCGTCGCTCAAGGCGAGAAATTTGATAAGGAAGGCACATACACGCGCCGCTGGGTACCTGAGCTTAGCCAAATGCCAAACAAGTATCTGCACAAACCGTGGGAAGCTACTGCGGAGGTACTACAGGACGCCAATGTTTGTTTGGGAGAAACCTACCCCAACCCCATCGTCGATCACAGAGCGGCGCGTGAAGCAGCTCTGGCGGCGTACGGCTCGATCAGAAACAACGAACAGTAGAGTATTGGCTGCCGTTAGCTAGTAGCCCTAGCCAGCAGGCGCTCAACCGCCTCGCTAGCCACCAAGTTGGTGAATCACGAAGCGCGCACCAGCTTTTCCAGACACCTCGAGTTTGCATTCGCTCCATCCCGGCGGTATTTTCCAGGGTTCCAGGCTTGGGTAGGAAAGATTGCGGTTACCTTGCAGGCAATCCAACAATACCGAATCCACTTTGCCGCGCGCATTGGTCAAGGAAAACAGATTACGGCTCAGCCTGGTTTCCCAGGCGCCTGGGCCATTGCGGTAAATCGGTGTGAGCTCACCATCTATAGTGACATCTGGGTTGGCACGAAAGCTAAGCATCGCCGCATCATGAGCAGCGCCGGCCCGGTTGGATACATCGGAGCCCGGCCCAAGTAACTGAATTTTACGCAAGGTTACTCCGGCGTCTCCCATCATCATTTTCTGCAGCTGCAGCGCGTGCACGCGCTCCATCATCAACAGCAGCTGACCACTTTCGATATAGGGGTTATCGAAATTGTTTCGATCAGCAAGTCCTTGAAACTCCAAGGCACGAGACAAATGCTGTAATTCTGCCGCAGAGTCATCCCAGCGACTTGAGATTGACGCAGCAAGGGTTTGAAACTTCACCTCCTCGAATGCGTTTCTGCCAGGAAGGCCCCTGAGCTTGGCAGCAATGTCGAACGCTGCGTTATAGTCGTTTTGCCCGAAATTATCCCATGCTTCCTGATACTGAGAGGCGAACGCATCAGACATCACGCGGGGCTTGTCGAGTATCCACGTGTAGAAGATCGGCCCTACGGTAACCTTTACGGGTGTGTCTCCCCGCATGGCCGGTGAGTAGCGCAGTGAAGTTACTTGGCCCGTGATAGCGCTCTCAACAGCAGCTACACCGTTGGAGCTGTGTATCTTGAGATTGGCTACAACCCCGTCGGTACCAATATCGTAGGTATAAACCAGCCAGGCTTCTTCAGTATAGGAGTCGTTAAGGGATGGCGTCGTTGACTGATTGGTATTGAGATTCACCGGCGGCTTGAACCCACCCTGAGCAAAACCCAACGGACTGACCATCATTACTACGATGGCTGCCAGTATCGAAAACACAATCCCTGTGTTGTAACGCGTGCGCTTCATATAACAACCTTGATGTTGACGCTAGTGGAGAGCAAGTAGTGTAGCAGTGGATTGACCCGTTGGACAAAACACATCAGCACGCACCGTGACATACCTGATTTACTAATAGGCTCCTAAACGCCGACGTGACCCCGCCTTGGTTGTTTCAATTTCTTGCGCCAGAGCTGCCCAATTATCGCTGGGCGCCAGTGACTGCCCTTGCGAGACAGTTGCCAGAGCACCATCATAGTCCTCGTCCTGCAACTGCAGCTTGGCTAATTCTGCGTAAGCGGAGATCAAGGCCACTTTAAGGCTTTGTGTAGGTTCCAAATCAGGGTAATCGGCCGACAACTGCTCGTAGTTAGCGCGAGCAACACTTAAATCGCCGATGGCAATAGCGCGGGCGGCATCACTCGCCAGAGTTTCGGCCTCTTTCATTTGCTCGGCCACTCTGGACTGCTTGTCTTGCCACTGAGATTCTAGCGCTGGAAGTTCGTCCAACAGCGCCTGATTAGCGCTGTCATCCGGATTAAGAGCAATAGCGTCTTCTAGCAGTGCCTCAGCCTGATCAAAGTTACCCGAATTCAGCGCGGCTCTGGCGGCTGCTTTCAGGCCAGCCAGCGACTGGACCAATCCATCGTTGGCAACGGAGGACCCTGGCGCTTGCTCTAGAATAGCTTGATACGCTTGAGCAGCATTGGCAAATTGATTTTTGCGTAACAGACTGCCGGCGCTGTTGAGTGCCGTTGTCAACTGCCTGTTCTGGCTCCATGCCATCTCAATTTCGGGCAATTTTTCCAATAGCTCGGCGATCTCGGTGCGCTCAGGCACCAACCGGCTGGCTTCACTTAGCGTTTTCGCCACCTCACTGAACTCGCCCTGCTTCATGGCATCTTGCGCGTTTAGCAGCAGTTCATCGATCGCAGAATCGAGTGACTCCCTCGCCATGACATTTTCAGGATAGATGGTCAGTACTGAGGCAAAATCCTTGGCTGCGCCAACGTAATCACCTTGAGCGATCAATTGCTGCCCATCTTGCAACATGCCAAGCGCTTCTTCAGGGCTCAGCCACTGTTCTTCAAGCTCTAAAATACTGACGACTTTGTCATCTATATCGGTTCGCTCTGGAGCTAATTGTTTAGCGCTCTCCAACGCCGACGAAGCTGCCTTAAACTGCCCCATTGCCGCAGCTTCGTCTGCCACACCAAAATAGTAGGTGACTAATTGAGTAACGCCTGCCGTTGCTTTGGCATTACCAGGATCCTTGCTCAGAACATCGCTCAATATTTCATTCGCCTGCGATGCACGTACCGGGTTGGCATCGGCCTCCGCCAATGCGATCTCGGCTTTGGCAAGGCGCTCATCTACATAGGCCTTAAGTTCCTCTGCCGTCATCGAGCCATCGTCTTTGGAAAACAGGCCACTAATATTGGTCATCTCACTCAGCGGTTTGCCCTGCGAGACTGTATAACCGGCTAAACCAGCTGCACCAACAACCAAAAACGCTCCGGTAACGAGCGCTGCTTTGGCAACCGGAAAACTCCCCGTATCGCCACCAGCGGATCTTTGTTCAGTACGGATACCACTCACAAGAGAATCCGGACTGGATGTATCGTGCAGTTTGTAAGGGCGAGAGGGCCGCGAGGGCTGACTGACCTGGGTGGCACCCGTCCAGGCGGCCGAGGTTTTCATCTCGTCCTCCTCTTCCTCGATTTCCGGTGCTGCCTGCACGCTACCCGGGTCTACCTCGGTTAATATTGCTTCATCATCAAAATTCGATCGCACTTCGCTTAGTGCAGCGAACATTTCGCGGCCTGTCTGATAGCGGTCGCCGGCTTCCTTCGCTAATGCTTTATTGAGGAAGGGTTGATAGGCTTTGAGTTCCTCCGGCAACGTGGGAATCGGATCGGTGAGGTGTTTCACCGCTGTGCTAACAGCCGAGTCAGAGTCGTAGGGGAGCTTCTTGGTGAGCATCTCAAAAAAGAGTACCGCAAGCGCGTAGATGTCAGAACGGCCATCTACCTCTACGCCTTTAGCCTGCTCGGGGCTCATATAACTGGGAGTGCCCACCATGAGGCCGGTCTGGGTCATCTGTGTACCCGAATTCGCAGCCTTGGCGATTCCGAAATCAGCCAACACGTAATCTGCCTCAGCGCGAATCATGATATTGCTGGGTTTGATATCGCGATGGACATAGCCCTTGCTAGACGCATAATCGAGCGCTTCGCACATCTGCTCCATCACGTCATAGATTGTGCGCTGCGTCATAGAGCCGCGAATAGTGTCGGCAAGATCGCCACCACTGAGCAACTCCATTGCAATGTAATTAAGCGAATCGTAGGAGTTAACGTCGTAGATCTGCAGAATATGAGGGTGAACCAGCCGCGCTGAAATGCGCGCTTCTCGGATAAACCGCTCTGCGAAAGATTCGTCTGAATTAAGCGAGGTGTCCATAACCTTGATCGCTACTTCGCGATCCAGGTTCAGGTGCAGCGCACGAAACACCGTGGCCATGCCGCCCCGGCCCAGCCTTTCATACACCTCGTAACCGGGAATTTCAAAATCAGCCATTGCTAGCGTTTCACTATCATCCTTGGTAGTGCTCTCAGTATAGATGTTTATCGTTCAAGGAAAAGGGATTTATATCATAGAATCAATAAACTAGAACGGATTCTATATTGAAGCCATAAACTAGGGGCATGGACTTGGGGTGGATAGACCCAGCGAGGCTACCTGAGCGACACCCAATAGGCCTTCGGGTCGGAATCGACGGCCCGGCGCTCCGGACGGCGTTGGCGGTAACCGCGCCCGGGGTATTTCTGAATATGGAGGCTCGGGTCGGAATCGAACCGGCGTAGACGGATTTGCAATCCGCTGCATCACCACTCTGCCACCGAGCCTAAAAGAGAAAATGGAGCGGGAAACGAGATTCGAACTCGCGACCTCAACCTTGGCAAGGTTGCGCTCTACCAACTGAGCTATTCCCGCACTCCTTTCGAGGAGGCGCCTATTCTAGTGATCGCGAGTCGGCTGTCAAGAAAAAGCGCAGGAAAATCTCTTAACTGGCTGAATTAAAAAGAATTATCGCTCTTTCAGGACATCCCAGGCTGCACGCAGATAGATGAACATGGACCACAGCGTCAAAATAGCCGCGAGATACAACATGACATAGCACAGCGCCAGCAGCCAACCCTCATCATGCACAGGGTCGATCGCCAACAGGCCTATGATGGCCACCATTTGAAACACCGTTTTCACTTTGCCCACATAGCTCACGGCTACCGAGGTACGCTGCCCCAGTTCGGCCATCCATTCGCGCAGGGCCGAGATAACAATCTCGCGACCAATGATCACGCACGCCGCCAGGGTAAAGAGGATGGTGTCGTGGCGTTCAACCAGCAATACAAGCGCAACCGACACCATCAGCTTGTCGGCGACCGGATCCAGAAAAGCACCAAAGCTGGTCATCTGGCCCAGGCGCCGAGCGAGGTAGCCGTCGAACCAGTCTGTTATTGCAGCGAACGTAAAAATGGCTGCCGCCACCAGTAGGTGCTTTTCAAACGGTAGGTAAAACACCACCACCAATACAGGCACCAGCAGGATGCGCATAATCGTTAGTGCGTTGGGAATATTGATACTCACGGAGATGACACGTCTCGCTTGTTCCTGCCTAGCTGTGTAGGTGATCGTGAATTTGTTGGGCTATCGTAGCACTAATGCCGCTGATTTTTCTCAGTTCGTCAACATTGGCATTCTTTACGCCTTCTGCGCTGCCAAAGTGACGAAGTAACTCTCTCCTGCGCTTTGCACCTACGCCGGGAATGCCTTCTAGCAATGATTGCTGTCTAGCCTTATCACGACGGGCACGGTGGCCTGTTATTGCAAATCGGTGCGCCTCGTCGCGTATCTGTTGAATCAAATGCAGCGCAGGATTATCGCCTCTCAATTGCTGCTCTTGGCCGGTACTTCCATCAACCAGCGTTTCAAATCCGGCTTTGCGGGTGACACCCTTGGCAACGCCAATTACATCCACCCCCTCGATTTCCAGCTCACTCAAGACAGACATTGCCTGACTAACCTGACCCTTGCCGCCATCTATGAAGAGAATATCCGGCAATGCGCCCTCTCCGGCCTTGAGTCGTTTATACCGACGCTCCAGCGCTTGCTGCATGGCGGCGTAATCATCGCCCCCTGTGATGCCGTCAATATTGAATTTGCGATAGTCACCTTTGCGCGGCCCATTTTGATCAAATACAACACACGATGCGACGGTTGCCTCACCAGAACTGTGACTGATATCAAAACACTCCATGCGCTGCGGGGGTTCGGGCAATTTGAGCAGGTTCTGCAAGGCGCTCAACCTGGCCAGCGTTGTTTGCTTGCCGGTAAGGTGAGACTCCAGGTTAGTCTGGGCCGTCTGTACAGCCAGTTGTAACCATCGGGCCCTGGAATCGCGAACGCGTTGCTTGATAGCAACCTTTCGGGCGGCATGCGCCGTGAACGCTTCGGCAAGCGTCGCGTGGTCTTCTGGCATGGCGTTAACGATTAACTCAGCCGGTATGGCGCGAGTGCCCGACAAATAGTACTGAGGCAAAAAGGCCGAAAGCACTTCAGCCTCAGTTTCATCAAGCTTCAGCGGGGGATAATAGGTTTTACTGCCCAGTACGCGCGCGCCGCGAACAAACAATACCTGCACGCAGGCCCTTCCCGCCGCAACACTCGCGGCCAGAATATCGAGGTCTCCACTAGCGCCTTCGATACCCTGACTGGCCTGCACATGCTGCAATTGGGCCAATTGATCCCGGTAAGACGCCGCCTTCTCAAAAGCCAACTCCTTTGCCGCACGTTCCATGTCATCGGCGAGCCTTACCATCAGTTCTTGAGACTTTCCACTCAAGAACATACTCGTGCTCTCTACCTGCTGGGCATACTCCTCTTCCGTGACCAAATTGACGCACGGTGCGGTGCAGCGATCGATCTGGTGTTGCAGGCAGGGACGCGAGCGGTTGCGGAAGTAGCTATCCTCACACTGGCGCACCTTGAACACCTTCTGCAAAAAGTGCAGCGACTCCCTCACCGAGGCAGCACTGGGATAAGGGCCGAAGTACTTGCCCTTTCTGCGCTTGGCGCCGCGATGCAGACTCAGCCTGGGAAACGCTTGATCAGACATCAAGATATAGGGGTAAGATTTATCGTCCCGCAGCAATATATTATAGGGCGGGCGATGACTTTTGATGAGGTTATGTTCAAGCAGCAACGCATCGACTTCTGTCGAGGTAACGGTGACCTGAATCTCCGCAATGCGATTGACCAATGCCATCGTTTTGGTTGTTAAACCGCTGGCTCGAAAATAGCTACCGACACGATTACGCAGGTTTTTTGCCTTGCCCACATAAAGCAAAGCACCATCGGCGTCATACATCTGATAGATGCCCGGACGCGTCGTGAGCGACTTCAGAAACTCCTTATGATCGAAAGGTGTCATACGCTTGAGCCGCTATCACCCAACACTCGCGGCTCGATCTCAAGCTCACAGCCAAACTTCGCCAGCACAGCCATCTGGATTTCGAGCGCAAGCGCCAGCAACGCAGCGCCGCTATTGCTGCCCGTATTGGTCAACACCAGCGCATGGTTCTTGTCTACCGCCACACCGTCACGAACGGCGCCTTTGTACCCACACTTCTCGATCAGCCAGGCTGCCGGTAACTTACTGCGTCCATTATTCTGCCGATACATGGGTAGTTCGGGGTATTTAGTCGCCAGTAACGCGGCGGCTGTCTCGTCTACTATCGGGTTTTTGAAGAAACTGCCCGCATTGGGTATGTGCGCCGGATCAGGTAGCCTCTCGCTGCGAATCGCTACAACCGCTTCGAACACCGATTGCGGAGTAACTGCTTCAGCCGTAGAAGCAAAGTATTCCTCCAATGATGGATAGGTAACGGCGCAGCTTGGCTTCTTGTGCAGTAGGAAATCCACTGCAGTGATAATCACTTTACCTGCCAGTTCATGCTTGAAAATACTGTCGCGGTAGCCAAATTTACAGCCACGAGTATCTAACGACAAAGCGGAGCCGTCGTCTATTCGTAACATATGCACAGCACTTACGAACGCCGCTAGCTCAACGCCATATGCACCAATATTCTGCACTGGCGCCGCGCCGACTGTGCCGGGAATCAGCGCAAGGTTCTCCAGCCCGAAAAGTCCATTGGCGACTGATTCCTGCACAAAGGTATGCCAGTTGTAGCCTGCTGACACGCGCAGCTGCTGCCGCTCAGGAGAGTCAGACAGTACCTGAATCGCGGCATCGGCTTGCAGAATCACACAGTATTCTATTCGGCCCACGGGCACTAGATTGCTACCCGCACCCCATGGGAGCACCGGCAATGACTCCATCGCGGCCCACTCGAGAGCACTGCGCAGCTGTTCTGTATCTGAGACACTCACAAGCGCTGCGGCAGTTGCCTCGAGTCCCAGCGTATTAAACGGTCTTAGCGAGACATCCCTAGCTACGTTCACGCACAACCGCCTTTAACAAACCTTCACTGGCTGTTTCAATGAGATCAAGCACTTCGTCGAAGCCATTTTCGCCGCCATAGTAAGGGTCGGGGACTGTAGAGTCCGACAAGCCAGACGCGAAATCCAGGAACAATGCGAGCTGCCCCGAATAACCTGAAGGAGCCATCGCTCGTAAGTCCTCTAGATTGGACTCATCCATCGCAAGAATAAAATCATACTGATCGAAGTCATGGGGCGTCACCTGCCGCGCGCGCAACTCACTTAAATCGTAGCCACGTAGAGCAGCCGCAGCAGACGCGCGGCCATCAGGTGGCTCGCCAGCATGCCAGTTGCCGGTGCCACAAGAATCCACTGATACGGTGTGGCCCAGTCCTGCCGCATTAATCTTATGCTGAAATACTCCATGGGCAGTTGGTGACCTACAGATGTTGCCCAGACAGACAAACAGCACTCCAACAGGTTCAGAGCGTTGCTCAGGCATCGCGCAATATCTCTCGCACTGCCTCAAGATCTTCGGGTGTGTCTACACCAGCCGGCACATCAGCGCAGGCTTCTTCTACGTGAATGGCTACACCGTGATACAGCGCTCGAAGCTGCTCGAGTTGCTCCGCTTCTTCTAACGCCGCCGGCGGCCACTGCACGAACTGACGCAAGAAGGCGGCTCGATACGCATAGATACCAATATGCCTCATCGCCAACCGTTGTTCAGGCGTCATATTGCCGCGCGCTGCATTCTCGCGTGGCCAAGGTATCGGCGCCCGGCTGAAATATAAAGCCAACGAATCCACTCCGGTCACAACCTTTACGGCGTTGGGGTTCACAAACTCTGCTGCATTATTGATAGGCTCGGCGAGCGTCGCGATCATAGCGCTTTCCGCACTAATCAAGTTTGCAGCGACCTGATTGATTACGGCAGCGGGAATTAAAGGTTCGTCGCCTTGCACATTCACCACAACCGACTGACTGTCCAAGCCAAGCTGCTCTACCACCTCATGCAAACGATCAGTGCCTGACACATGATCTGGTGAGGTCATTAGAGCTCGGGCACCAAAATCTTCAGCTGCATTCATAATCCTTTCATCGTCGGTGGCAATGTATACGTGCTGTGCATCAGATTGACACGCGCGCTCCCACACATGCTGGATCATTGGCTTACCCGCTATATCGAGTAATGGCTTGCCAGGCAGGCGGCTTGAGCCAAAACGGGCGGGTATAACGACAGAAAACGACATGCAGAGCTCCGAGGAATTCAGTGTTTAAGCAGACGGACCAGTCGAGCTATCAACGCGTCCGGCACTTGAGCCTCCAAACGAACGGCATAGGCTTGGTCACCTGCCAGACCGACACATTTTACCGCGTCCTTCTCCGTCATGAGAATTGGTAAATCACCCATAGCTTCAAAATCTGATGCGTCAAATGAGTGATGATCTGAGAAGGGACGTCTTTCCACCTCAAACCCCAAGTCTTGCAGTTGGGTAAAGAACTGCTCGGGTTGCCCGATGCCAGCGACAGCATAAACATGCCGCCCTACTGCATCGGG
Organism: Halioglobus sp.; assembly: GCA_039990395.1. Taxonomy (GTDB): domain Bacteria; phylum Pseudomonadota; class Gammaproteobacteria; order Pseudomonadales; family Halieaceae; genus CALINF01. Next base: position 873,143 of record JBDXFZ010000146.1, on the reverse strand, counting down.
AGATAGCGCGTACACCACACCATCACTTAATAACCGGCAATCTACAATGAGGTAATGCACCGTCTCAGCATGCTGTTCGCTCGTTGTGAGTTCAGTATTGGACTCACCCTTGCCCTCCAGAGGACCGCTGCATCGTAACAACACCTGATTCACGCTATCTAGTCTGGATACTGGCTCCCGCAAGGGCCCTGCCGGCAAGCAGAATCCATTTCCTGTTCTACGTTGCGAATCCACCACTGCAATCTCGAAATCGCGCGCCATACCATAGTGCTGCAAGCCATCATCGGACAAGATCACATCAACTTGTGGATCGTGTTCCAGCAATGTCCGAATTGCCGCGGCACGATCCGGATCGACAATACAGGTACAGCCTGTTCGGCGTTGCACCAGCAAGGCCTCATCACCGCAATCTGCAGCAGTACTAAGTGGATCGACCCGATGAGGGAACTTCTGACTGTGTGCGCCATAGCCACGACTCACTACACCCACACGAAAGCCCTGTGCCGTAAGCGCATCACACAATGCGATCACTATCGGTGTTTTACCGGTTCCACCGACCGTAATGTTGCCTACGACCACAACAGGCACTGGGGCGCGATAGACCGCTAACAGACCAGCATGATAGGCCAGTCGCCGCATTGCTGCAGCCGTCCGAAACACACACTCTAGAGGGCGTAATAGCCACAGCCACCAGGCACCCTGGTACCACGCGTCAACGAAGGCACGCTGCGCGCCTATTATCAATCGACAAACTCCTGATGATACAACTGGGCATACAAGCCGCCCTGATGCAGCAGCTCCTGATGCGAACCCAAGGCGACAACGCGCCCTCGGTCCATCACCACAATTTTGTCTGCGCGTTCTACCGTAGACAGCCGGTGTGCAATCACCAGAGTTGTCCGGCCCTGCATTATTTGTTCCATCGCTTGCTGAACACGATATTCAGATTCGGTATCCAGCGCCGAAGTTGCCTCGTCAAGAATGAGAATCGGCGCATCCTTTAAAATAGCCCGCGCTATCGCAATGCGCTGTCGCTGGCCACCACTCAGTCCACCACCGTCATCACCGAGCATTGTGGCTAACCCATCAGGCATAGCCTGAATAAACTGCGTTGCGTACGCCGACTCAAGTGCATTGTCTACAGATTCCACGGACGCCGCAGCCAAGCTGCCGTAGGCAACATTGTTGTATATGGTGTCGTGAAAGAGAACGACATCCTGAGATACCAACGCGATCTGCTCGCGCAAACAATTAAGCTCGTAGTCCTCCAAGATTTCATTGTCGAGCAAAATAGCTCCGGGTGGAGCCTCATACAATCGTGCAAGGAGCTGGACCAACGTACTCTTGCCACTACCTGAGCGCCCGACCAATGCCACGGTCTCCCCAGGCTCAACAGTGAAGGCTATGTCGTGCAGCACCGGCTCCTCGCTACCTGGATAAGTAAACTGCAGATCGCGAAACTCCAGTCGTCCCGCAACACGATTAACACGCAAATGGCCAGTGTTAACCTCCTCCGCCTCATCCAGTTGCGCAAACACGTCTTCTGCCGCAGCCAGGCCGCGCTGTACAATAGCCAGCACTCCGCTCAGAGAGCGAATCGGCTTGCCAAGTTGAGCGGCGGCGGTAAGAAAGGCCACCAACGAGCCTGCACTGAAGCCTGCAAGAATATCGGGATTCAGCGCAAACCAGACCAGCGTAGCGAGTGAGATCGCTAGAAGCGTTTGAATGACGGGTGTACTAAACGCCTCGGCAAACGCTAGCTTGAGACTTTGCACACGATTGTATTGACTGGCCAGCTCGAAGCGTTCTCGCTGCTGCGTCTGACCGCCGTAAACGCGCACTTCCCGATAGCCACCCATACTCTCTCCAGCTACCTGCGTGACATCCCCCATAGATGATTGGATGCGTCGACTGTAGCGTCTGAACCGCTTGCCCACTATTGAGACAACGAGCGCTATCAGCGGCGCGACTGCAATAAAAACCAAACATAGGCGCCAATTGAGGTACAGCATGTACGATAACAGCGCAATAACGGTCAGGCCCTCACGCAGAATAATCTTGAGCGCCCTGCTAACTGCCCCACTCACCTGTTCAACGTTGTAGGTGATCTTGGAGATAAGTACGCCCTGACTGTGACGCTCGTAGTAGCTGGAGGGCAGCACCAACATCTTGTTGAATAATTGACAGCGCAACTGGTGAATCAGCGTGCGGGCAACATAATTAATGAAATAGGTGCCAACAAAAAAACCAATCGCCCTTGTAGAAGCCAACAGCACGATAGCCAATGGCACCGCCACTCGCGCAAACTCCAGTCGCGTCATGCCGGCAGAATCGAGCAAGCTGTAGGCGACGCCCGCCACCAGGCCCTGCTGCACTGAGTCTGAATCATTCAACGCATCCAGTAGGAAACGCATAAGATCAGCCAGCAATACATTGCCCAGTGAGTACACAATGTATCCCAGCATACTCAGAACGAAGATGTACCAGTAAGGAATCGCATAGCCAAGCAAGCGGCTATAGAGACGCAAATCGCCTGTGTGGCCCGACTGTTCTTTGGCAGGCACTTGCCCGAGCGCTGTGTGCTTACCCATTGCTTTGAGAGCTTGGCTGACGAGTAGTAATACTCAGATGAACAAAGCCCATCTGACCGGCTGCATCCATTGCGCGCACAACGGATTGATGCGCAGCTTGTGCATCAGCTGTTATCACCAATGGCAGCGTCGTATCACCGGATGATATTTTATAGATAGCCGCTTGCAAGGTGCGCATCTGGGTATCAACAAGGCGCTGACCATTGACTCGATAGGTGCCGTCTTCGCCGATTAGAATCTCTATCTGCAGTTCAACGGCTTCGGCCAGCTTACCTGTCGCTTCTGGTAAATCGATGTTGAGCTGCGTTTCTCGGGTGAAAGTGGTGGACACCATAAAAAATATCAGTAGTAGAAATACCACATCGATCAGTGGCGTCAGGTTTACGCCTACCTCCTCACGCCGCTGTCTTCTGAATTTCAAGCCTCGGATCCTGTATTTTCTTCGCTGTGCAATGCATCTACCAGCTTGATAGTTTCCTGCTCCAATTCCACTACGATGCCATCAATACGACCTGTGAAATACCGGTGCATCACCAGTGCCGGGATAGCGACACTTAGACCGGCTGCCGTCGTGATCAAAGCCTCGGAAATGCCGCCTGCCAACGCGCTGGCATTGCCTGTACCCTGCGCCATAATTTCCGCAAACACCCGAATCATACCGACCACAGTACCTAACAGTCCTAGCAGGGGCGCTACAGCGGCAATGGTGCCGAGCGTATTAAGATAGCGTTCAAGGTCATGAATCACATGAGCCGCGGCTTCCTGAATACTTTCTTTCATTACATCACGACCATGATAGGCGTTGCCTAAACCGGCAGCGAGAATCCGTCCCAACGGAGAAGACTGCTTTAGTGTGCGCAGCTTATTTGCGTCCAACTCCCCTGCCTTAAGCTGCTTCCAAACCGTGGCCAACAAATGCGGGGGAGCGATTTTTTTTGGATTAAGCACATACAACCGTTCGATACAGATAGCGACGGCGACTACTGAGCACAGCATGATCAACACCATCAGCCAACCACCGGCGACTAGCAATTCAAGCACAGTTTTACTCCAACCCGGGTTAACTCGTTGCTTGCATTATACGCGCCAGAGAAGAACGCGAAAGCAAGCAATAGCCTGATAGCAATATTACAACCAGTAGAATCTCTGGCGCTGGCGCCAGCCATGCAGGGCGACGTGGCCCGAATCGACTTGCTCGAACAGTAACGCACCTCGCTCCGCTGTTGATTCCAGCATCAGACCCTCTCGTCGTATGCGTCGCACCACGTCATCATGAGGATGTCCAAAAGGGTTAGCTTGCCCGTGTGTCAGAATAACAACTCGCGGTGACACCCACTTCAGCCATGCAGGCGAAGTTGAGGTGCGACTACCGTGGTGAGCTGCCAACAGGTAATCACTGTTCAATTGATTGCCCCAAAAACGGACAATATCGAGCTCTCGCGCCACACCTATATCACCGGGCAACAATACTACCTCCTGATTAGACAACGTTATACGCAGAACGCACGATGCATCGTTGCTGGAGTGATTGGCTGGTTCACTCGGCGCCAAAAACTGGAAAAGCACGCCCTCAGGCCAGGCAAATGCCAAGCCGGTTCTACACAGTGATGCGTTGTCCAGCCCCTGTACCGGCTGGCTCGCGTATGCATGTCGCACAGGAAACTGGGCAAGAAGCGTCGTTACGCCGGCGCTATGGTCCAGATCGGGGTGACTGACAACCAAAGTATCAATCTGCGTGACGCCTCGACTACGAAGAAATGGCACGATCACAGAACGAGCTCTATTGTGGCCCCGCGGGTCGCCGCCACCCGTATCGTAAACCAGCACGCGGTCCCCGGATTGAATCACCACGGCCGTCCCCTGGCCCACGTCAAGAAAAGAGGCGCTAACTGAGCCTTCACCAATCGCTCCTGGGAGCAGGACGGGTACAAACAATACAAGAGTCAGAATGCGTGATCGGAAATTCACACAGAGGGGCCACAGCACCAACCCTGCCAGCGCCAATGCCACATCCAGCACCTGTGTAGCACCAGTCCAGTAAAGCTGACTCAACGCAGGCGTAACCTGCTCCAGCAGAGTCAGTAATGTCGTCAGAGGCCACAATGCACCCTCCCATACTAACGCCCACAGTGGTAGATCCAAGGCTGCCATCACAGTGCCAACCAGCACCAAGGGCACAACATAAAGTGACACCAGTGGTACAAAAACGAAGTTTACAACCGGTGAAAGCACGCTCGCGCCGCCAAACCACCACAGCGTCAGCGGAAACATTAACAAACACAGCGAGCCATGCAGCCCAACAAGCCGGACAATGCGAACGTGAGGCCTAACGGGCTGATACCCTCCCCCTAAAAACGGACCAATCCACAGCAGCCAAGCGACCGCCACAAAGCTTAGCCAGAATCCCGCAGACAGCATGGACAATGGATTAACTAATAGAACGCCGCTGGCAGCTATCAGCAGCCCTTGCCATGATTGGGACGCGCGCGACAGCATACTGGCCAGTAGAAAGCAGCCCGTCATTAGCAACGCTCGCTGTGTGGACAGACTAAAACCGGCTAGACCCGCATAGGCATACGCGCATACAAGGGAGCAAATAGGTGCGACTGCCAGTAGATGCGGACCGCGCAGAAGCTGAATAACACGACACAAACCGCCTCCCAGGCCGTAACCTAGCGCCGCTACCAGGCCTATGTGTAGTCCAGAGATAACAAAGAGATGGTTAATACCCATCAGCTGAAAGCGTTGCCACATCACCGACGTGATCCCGGATTTGTCGCCGGCAACCAATGCTTTGAGAAGCGCCTTGGATTCACCTGGCAGATCAGCCGTTCTGATGCGAGTGATCAAATCTGTACGCAGCTGCGCCAATATGCCCAATTCAACTGACGGCGTTAGCGCCTGCCCCTCAATTACAGATTTCACGGTACCCGTGACGTCTATACCAGCAAACGCATACCAGGACTGAAAAGAGACAGAACCCGGATTCACCTGTCCCCAATTACGCCGAGCTGCAATGAGTAACTCTAGTTGCTGACCAGCGGCGATGGGCTCATCGCCATAATAGGACAGCAACAGTTGCTTCGGACCCGAGCATTCCAGTGGCTGCCAACGGATAACCTTGAACTGGAAACGCTGACGGTTTTGTTCAGGTCTAATCTCACGCCGATCAACCAAGCCCACCACCGACCCTGTTACTACCGCTTCATCAACCAAACAGGCGGCAGCAGGTTGTCTACTTAGCAGTGCACTGCCATATAGACATCCTAGGCACAATCCCACGCAGCTACCGCCAAAGAGGATATGCCATCGTTTGCCCAGCACGGCTGCGTAGGCGCCCACAAAGCCTAGCGACAGTGCTGCAATAATTGGCGGCAACACCGGTAGAAAACCGGCTATCATTAGGCCGCACGAAAGCGCGATCATCCATGATCGCAAGGCTTGCATGGCTAGAGTACCTGTTCGATACGGTGCATAATGTGCTGGCCAGTTAAACATCAAGTGGGCACGACATATGCGCCCATGGAAGAGTCACTAGGACCAACTCTTGCGTCAGCTTGCCGCTAGAAGCGCGCGCACGACGGAGTAGATCTACGTCTCACTAAACCAGATAATCTGGCGCAACCAAACACCCGATCCGGTCAATAGATGCCTAAACACACATTAAAACAGTTGGCTCCAAGCCCCGCCGCTCTGAAAAAGATCAGATCGCTGCATGTTTTTGGTGACTGGTTGTATCAACCCAACTTGTGGCACGTAAACCGCTATTCCGCGTCTATGGCCTTCTTCGTTGGGCTGTTTGTTGCCTTTATGCCGATTCCCGGACAGATGGTGCTGGCGGCTTTCATGGCCGTAAAACTGCGTTGCAACCTACCATTGTCAATTGGACTGGTATGGATCACCAATCCTCTAACAATGCCCGCCATCTTCTATCTGGCCTATCGCGTGGGCGCTATGATTATCGATATTCCGTTGCAGGCAGTAGAGTTTGAATTAAGCCTGAACTGGCTTTCACAGAGCCTGGGGGCGATATGGCAGCCGTTCCTGTTGGGCTGCGTGATTTGCGGTCTTTTCTGCGGCAGCTTGGGCTACTTCGTGATCAGCATGATGTGGCGCTGGCGAGTATCCGTGCACTGGCGCGCGCGAAAGCAGCGTCGCGCGGCAAGACAAGCGGACGACCATACGCTTTAGGCTGTTTTTGACGAGCGAATCACGCGTCTTGGTGCAGTACCGTCGCAGGAGCAAGACGCGCCGCGCGCCAAGCCGGGTAAAGTGCCGAAAGCACGCACATCATAAATGCTACAAGCCCAACTGAAAGAACGTCCGCCGCCCGAATGTCTACGGGCAAAAATGAGACCGGATAGACGTCGGTACTCAGAAAACGTACATTCAGTAACGCCTCTAGCCCAGTCACCAGTGAGGGCACTGCCAAACTCAGTACCACGCCAAGCAAGCCACCCAGCACTACACCTACCATGCCTATCATTCCACCTTGCATCAAAAATACAGATGCCACTTTAACCGGCGAAGCACCGAGAGTACGCAAGATTGCAACATCACCACGCTTGTCAAAGACAACGAGTACTAAAGATGACACTACGTTGAACGCCGCCACACCAATAATTGAAAACAACAAAATACTGATAAGATCGCGTGACAACTGGATAGCCGCATACAGATTTCCATGCGTCATCATCCAATGAACACTGTAAAAACCCGGCGGAAGACTAGACACTAATTCCCAGCCAATACGGGTCACCGAGAACAGGTCGTCAGTAGTTAAGCGTAGGCCCGACACGCCCCCGTTAAGTCCTGCCGCCTGAGATGCCAGAGGAAGGTGAACAAAGGCTGCCGATTCGTCTAACTCGGTACCAGTCGTCAAGATGCCAGTCAGCGTCACCGCACTGAAGCGCGTGCCACCTTGCCCCGAAACCTGAGCCAACGAGGGCACAACCAGGGTGAGCCTGTCTCCAACGCGCACACTGAGCCGCTCTGCAATGCCCGCTCCCAGCAACAGACCCTCTGGGTCGTCACCAAATTGCTGTGCCTGCTCTGCGGTCATACTTTCTAAAAGCCGCTGATTAGTAGCGATCGCGCCAGGTTCCAATCCTATTCCTCGTGTAGTCTCGATCAGACCACTGTGCATGAACAAACCGTCAAACTGGACGAACGGGGTAACGCCGCTGATCTGAGGATGCGCGAGAACCTGGTCTGTTACGAAAGCCCAATCAGGGTTCTCGCGCTGTGAATACAGTGTAATGTGTGGCACCAGCGCAAGGATGCGCTCACGCATTTCTTTGTCGAAACCATTCATCACTGACAAGACAGTTATCAGCAAACCAATAGCAAGAACCAGCCCGAGCATCGATAACGATGACAGAAAAGTCGACAGGTGACCGCGACCAAGTGCGAAGGTATAGCGCAAAGCAATCCGGAAGGCCTCCTGAAGCTTCAAGCGGTAACCTCACGCAGCGTGCCATCAACCAATTCCAGCGTACGGTTCATGTGCCCCGCAATTTCCGGATCGTGTGTGACCACAACAAATGATGCTTGTTCTTGCCCCAGCTCATCAATCAAGGCCAGCACCTGCTCGGCTGAGTGTGGGTCCAGATTGCCGGTAGGTTCATCCATCAACACACAGTCGGGCGACCCCACTAGTGCCCTTGCGATGGCTACACGTTGACGCTCTCCTCCAGATAGCTGACCCGGGCGGTGCTGTAATCGGTGAGAAAGTCCGACGCGGGTCAAGAGCTCTCCGGCAGCTACCAAAGCCTGCGCTCGCTTTACCCCCGCGATCAACAGTGGCATCGCAACGTTTTCCCGGGCATCAAACTCGGGAAGCAAATGGTGGAACTGGTAAACAAAGCCCAGCCGCTGGTTGCGCCAGTGACATAGCTGCCGCTCCGAGAGCCTGGACAGATCCTCCCCCGCTACTCTAACGCTGCCCGAGGATGGAGCATCCAACCCGCCCAAAAGATTCAGTAACGTAGACTTGCCCGAGCCACTGGCACCGATAACAGCGATTTTCTCACCTGCGATAAGATTGAGGTCTAGCGATTGCAATACCGTGACGGTGTGCTCGCCGTCCTTGTATGTTTTGGAGAGCGAGCGGCATTCCAGTACCGATTTATTCATAGCGCAACACCTCGGCGGGAGCGATCTGTGCGGCTCGCCAGGCCGGATACACCATAGCCAACAGGCTCAGCAACAACGACACAACAACCACCATAATCACGTCCATCCAGTGTAAATCTGCGGGTAGCTGGCTGATAAAGTAGACCGAAGGGTCGAACAGCTTAACGTTAAGTAGCCGCTCAATGGTTGCCGTAATCTGCGCGACATAGGTTGATAATAGAATGCCCAGCGTTGCACCCACGCCAATTCCCACTGCAGCAAGAGCCAGCCCATGGGAGACAAAGATAACCATAATACCGTGAGCCTGCGCTCCCATTGTACGAAGTACTGCAATATCACGTCGTTTCTCGGCCACTGACATAACCAGCGTTGAAACAATATTAAATGCCGCCACCACCACTACGCTCAGCAGGAGCAGACTTACCATGATCTTCTCCATTTTTACCGCTTGAAACAACGAACCCTGAGTCTGGCTCCAATCCTGTGACCGCAGACCCGGAGCCAAATCCGCAGCTAATGAAGCCATAATCTCCGGCGCCTCCATTAAACCAGTGGTTTCCACCTGCAAACCATCAACGGCTCCTTTACGGCCTAACAACTTTTGGCCGGTCGCTAAAGAGACGTAAGCCTGTAGAGAGTCCGGCTGAGCGCCAACTTCGAAGAGGCCAACCACCGTCAGTCGCTTGGATCGAGGGAATATACCTAGCGGGGTAACAGTGAGCCGCGGCACAGTCACCTGTATCGTATCGCCGGGAACAACGCCCAATATGCGCGCAAGCGCTGCGCCGAGCACTACGCTGTAACGCGTTTCGTTGAGCGCATTGAGCGAGCCATTCACCATCGCATTGGGGATATCTGACACACCAGCTTCAGCAGCCGGGTCAATGGCAGTGAGTACTGCCCCACGCAATAATCGGGCACTACCCAGAATGACTTTTTCAGAAATATAGGGCGACACTGCCACCACATCCTGCCGGGCGGACAGCTGTGCAGCCAACGCTTGCCAACCATCGATGCCATCACCTGCGCTACTAACATAGCCGTGGGGTACCAAAGACAGAATGCGTCCACGCAGCTCACCTGCAAACCCATTCATAACAGAGAGAACTGTAATGAGTGTTGCTACACCGAGCACCATGCCCAGCATGGACACCAGGGCAATGACGGAGGTAAAGCGATTACGTTTTGCGCTAAAGCTGTAGCGCACCCCAATAAAGCCTGCATAGTTGAAGATTGAGCCTGCGGGAGCCAACTCCTTGTCGGCAACGTTGGCGTCAGCGGATATCACTGTGGAGTGTCTTCAGGACTTATCAGCGGGATAGAACTGGCCGGGGTTCGACTTGCCCACATCACCATCGCGCGTTTCCTCATCGCAACGTTGTGGATCGCCACCGCAGATATCGCACGCCTGATCAATACCAAGCGCACCCATACCGCCACAAGAACCCTTGATGGGCTCGCCCCCCATGATCACGCCCACAGCCATAATGGCCAGCACCAGTGCAAAGACAAACAAGGTAATAATAAAAATGGTCATCGTTGCTCCTAGGTCATTCGCGGCGATTTTTACAGAGACGCACGCTGGTCGTCCGGCAGATATGGCACAAACCCACCACTGTATTCTACCACTAGTGCGTCTTGATCGCGGCGTATTAAATACACGGCCAAACCACGCTGATTGGCTATCGACAATGCGGCATCATGGCCGAGTATCGTAAGCGCTGTAGCCCACGCATCGGCCCACATGGCGCTTTCATGCAGTACCGTTACGGAGACAAGATCATGCCGCACAGGCCGTCCGCTGCGCGCATCTATGGAGTGGGAATAGCGAACGCCATCGACCTCATAAAAATTTCTGTAGTCGCCCGACGTGGCAACGGCAATATTTGTCGCGCTAAACGCCAGCGCAACACCACGCTGGCCTGACTCGGGTGATTCAATGGCAACGCGCCAGTCATCGCCTCGCGGGCTGCGTCCAGCAAGGCGCATCTCACCGCCTACTTCAGCCAGATAGTCGCTAATACCCACGTTTTCGAGGACGTCTGCTACAGCATCCACACCAAAGCCCTTGGCAATGGAGGACAAATCAACCTGTACAGCTTGGCTTTTCGAGATTGTCCCAGCATCACCCAACTGCAAATACTGCTGCCCTACCGAAGACATTCTCGCCTCTATTTGATCATCAGAAGGCACACCCTGCGCCGGCCCATCAGGTCCAAACCCCCACAGGTCTACCAGCGGTGCGACCGTAACATCGTAGGCGCCTCCGGACGATTCACCAACAAGTAGCGCCGTACCGAGCACAGTTCGTAGATCGCCCGACAACAAAACCGATTGACCGACGCCGGCCAGATTAAACTGCATCAGCTCCGAGTCATCTCGATAGGTAGACATGCTTGCATTGACCGCTTCCAGCCGCTCTGAAATCAACCGACTGAGCTCCTGTGGCCCGAGTTCGCTACCTGCTTGACCATAGGTTACGCTCCAACTCGTCCCCATGGTTGGTCCAGACAACTTTTGATACTGATCATCACTCGAGCAAGCAGACAGAAATAAAAATACAGCAGCACAAAAAAGCCACTCGATTGAGTGGCTTAATGGTCTGGAGCTTCTGTGTTTATCCGCCGAAGTCATCTAGTAGAATATTCTCTGGCTCTACGCCCAGATCAGTGAGCATTTGAACAACCGCTGCGTTCATCATGGGTGGACCACACATATAGAACTCACAGTCTTCCGGGGCTGGATGATCTTTCAGATACTCCTCATACAGCACATTGTGAATAAAGCCGGTCAATCCATCCCAGTTATCTTCAGGCTGAGGATCGGAAAGCGCCACATGCCAATCGAAGTTGTCGTTCTCTTCGGCCAACTTGTCGTATTCGTCCTGATAGAACATCTCGCGCATCGAGCGCGCTCCGTACCAGAATGAGATCTTGCGGTTTGAATGCAGTCGTTTCAATTGATCAAACAAATGAGAACGCATCGGCGCCATCCCCGCTCCACCGCCAATGAACACCATCTCTGCCTCGGTGTCTTTGGCAAAGAACTCGCCGAAGGGGCCATATACCTTCACTTTGTCACCGGGCTTTAAGTTAAACACCCAAGATGACATTTCGCCGCAGGGTATCCCGGTGCTACCGGGGGGCGGCGTTGCAATACGTATATTGAACTTAACAATGCCTTGCTCTTCGGGATAATTCGCCATGGAGTAGGCTCGGATAACGGTATCTTTGACTGCCGATTCGAGTTTAAAGAAGCCAAAGCGCTCCCAGTCACCGCGATACTCTTCCTCTACATCAAAATCGGCGTACTTAACCACGTGCGGCGGACACTCGAGCTGAACATAACCGCCAGCGCGAAAATCCACACTCTCGCCTTCGGGCAAACGCAGAGTCAGTTCCTTGATAAATGTTGCGACGTTGGGGTTCGACTCTACGGTACATTCCCACTGCTTAACACCGAACACTTCTTCAGGGACTTCGATCTTCATATCCTGCTTGACCGCGGTCTGGCAACTGAGGCGCCAGCCTTCGTCAGCATCGCGGCGAGTGAAGTGGGACTCTTCAGTAGGCAGTAACGAACCACCGCCCTCGGTCACAATACACTTGCACTGGGCACACGTACCGCCGCCACCGCAGGCTGAAGCAAGGAATATATTCTCGTCAGACAATGTCTGCAGCAATTTGCCGCCGGCAGGCACCGTGATCGTGCGCTCACCGTTAATCTCTATCGAGACATCGCCTGTGCTCACAAGCTGCGCACGCGCAAAAAGAATGACCAATACCAGCGCCAGCACGATCGCTGTAAACATGCCGACACCAAAAACGATTGTCATATCCATAGTTGACTCAGTCCTGCTTAAATATCTATGCCACCGAACGACATGAAGCCAAGCGACATCAGTCCTACGGTAATAAAGGTAATGCCGAGACCCTCAAGGCCATCGGGTACATCGCTGTACTTGAGCTTCTCGCGGATACCCGCCAAAGCAACGATCGCAAGAGCCCAGCCGACACCTGCGCCAGCACCATACACAACGCTCTCTCCGAAGTTATAGTCGCGCTCGACCATAAACAACGACGCGCCAAGGATAGCGCAATTCACCGTAATCAGTGGCAGAAACACACCAAGCGCGTTGTACAAAGCCGGGACATACTTATCGAGAAACATCTCAAGAATTTGAACCAGTGCTGCGATCACACCTATGTAGGACAACAAGCCAAGGAAGCTCAGATCAAGATCTGGCAAACCCGCCCAGGATAGTGCGCCATCTGCAAGCAGATACGTGTAGATCAGATTGTTGACAGGCACAGTGATCATGAGCACCACAATGACTGCGACACCCAAGCCAAAGGCAGCCTGAACTTTCTTGGACACGGCAAGGAAAGTACACATACCCAGGAAGAACGACAGTGCCATGTTCTCTATAAAAATAGAGCGAACAAAAAGACTCAGATAATGTTCCATTTAAACGCCCTCCTCGATTGGTTTGTGCTTGGCCATCTTGAAATCGGATTCCTCGACCTGCTCAGTATTGAAACTGCGCAGCGCCCAGATAAACAAGCCAATCAGGAAGAAGGCAGAAGGTGGTAGCAACAACAGACCATTAGGGTTATACCAGCCACCCTCAGTAACTAACGGCAGAATCTCCATACCCATCAATTTGCCCGCGCCAAACAACTCTCGGACGACCGCGACACAAATTAGCACCACTGAGTAGCCCAGGCCATTACCTATACCGTCCATGAAGCTCGCCAGAGGCGGGTTTTTCATCGCAAACGCTTCAGCCCGTCCCATCACAATACAGTTGGTGATGATCAGTCCCACAAAAACCGACAGCTGCTTGCTGATACCGTAAGCCACCGCCTTGAGCACCTGGTCAACCACTATTACCAGCGATGCAATAATGATCATCTGCACGATGATTCGAATACTGCCCGGGATATAGTTGCGAATCGCCGAAATCGACAGATTGGAGAATGCTGTCACTAGCGTTAACGCTACACACATAACCAGCGTGACCTGCAAAGAGGACGTGACCGCCAGCGCACTGCATATTCCGAGAATTTGCAATGCAATAGGATTGTTTTTGAAAATTGGACCGGTGAGGGTCTCCTTCACACTATCCATCTCAGACGTCCCCCGTCTTCAAGTTTTTGAGGAACGGTTCAAAGCCGTTCTCTCCCAGCCAGAATTGCACCAAATTCGTGACGCCGCGAGCCGTGAGCGTCGCGCCCGACAAGCCGTCTATCTGCCAGTTAGCGTTAGCGTTGGCCGGATCGACGCTGCCTTTGACCAGTGCGATGCTGACATCGTCGCCCTTGTAAACCTCTTTCCCAGGCCACAACGCTTTCCAGCGCGGATTATCCACCTCGCCACCCAGACCCGGTGTTTCACCGTGCTCATAGAACCCCAGACCGGCAATGGTATTACCATCGGCTTCCAGAGCCATAAAGCCGTATAGAGTCGACCACAAGCCATAACCGTGAATGGGAAGAATGATTTTCTCGAGCTCACCGCCGTCACTCTGCACGAGGTACACAACAGCATAATTCTCTCTGCGAGCGATTTTGGCGATATCCTGCTCAGATGTCAGTGCTTCTGACTGACCGGGATCCTTTGCAGCCTTGCGCTGATCGTAGCTGGCCGGGTCGACATCATCGACATACTTGCCAGTGCGCAGGTCCACAACGCGTGTAGCAACTTGCGCAAACTGCTCCTCCACGCCACGGCTCTCATCTAACATGCCTGCTGCTTCAAGAATATTACGCTTCTTATCGAGGCTCTTGTTCGCCTCTTGCGCGGGCTTTAATACCACCGCCGCTGTGGACACAATAATCGAGCACACAAGGCACAGCGACAGAGCCACCAGAAGAATCTTGTTGATACTATCGTGACTAGACACGGGCGAGCCTCCGCTTGATATTGGCCTGCACTACAAAATGATCCATTAATGGTGCAAACAGGTTAGCGAACAGAATGGCCAGCATGATGCCTTCCGGAAATGCCGGGTTAACCACGCGGATCAGCACAGTCATCACACCGATCAAAATACCAAACGCCCATTTTCCGCCATTCGTCATGGCCGCAGAAACAGGATCAGTCGCCATGAACACCATGCCAAACGCAAATCCGCCTGTTACCAAGTGCCAGTACCAGGGCATGGCAAACGCCAGATTGGACTCAGAGCCCACTGCATTCAACAAGCTTGAGAACAACATCATTCCCAGAAACACGCCCAGCATGATGCGCCAAGACGCGATGCGCGTGAGCAACAACACCACCATGCCAATCAGAATAGCGAGTGTCGATGTTTCTCCAATAGAGCCGGGAACTGCACCAATGAACGCCTGCATCCAGGTGAACTGGGCTTGCAGCCCTTCCATGCCCTCGGCTGCGACTACCGACAGCGCTGTGGCGCCGGTGTAACCATCAACAGCCGTCCAAACCGCATCACCAGACAACTGCGCCGGATAGGCAAAGTACAGAAATGCACGACCGGTGAGCGCGGGATTAAGGAAATTCTTGCCCGTTCCACCAAACACTTCCTTGCCGATCACAATACCAAAACTGATGCCCATCGCTGCTTGCCACAATGGCAGGTCTGGAGGACAGATCAGCGCAAACAGGATTGAGGTTACAAAGAAACCCTCGTTAATCTCATGGCCACGCTTCATGGCGAACAACACTTCCCAGAATCCGCCTACTATGAAGGTCACCGCATAGATTGGCAGAAAATACAGTGCACCAAACCAGAAGCAATCCCAGATACTGGTCGCATCGTAGCCGCCAAATGTTTCAATGAGCGAGCCCCGCCAGCCTTCCACTGCCCCACCGCTCGCCGCCAGAATATCGTTGGCTTGGAAGCCGAGGTTATACATACCGTAGAACATCGCCGGAAACGCCGCGAACCAAACGGTGATCATGACTCGTTTCAGATCAATACCGTCACGGACATGGGCGGTCGAGTGTGTGACATGCGAAGGTGAATAGAAGATCGTATCTACCGCCTCAAACAGCGCATACCATTTCTGGAAACGCCCACCTTCATGAAAATGGTGCTCGATTCCGTCGAGGAGTTTTCTCAATGCCACGTCTTAACCCTCCTTTTCGATGCGTGTGAGATTGTCCCGCAGAATCGGGCCATACTCATACTTTCCCGGGCACACGTACGTGCACAGGGCAAGATCTTCTTCTTCGAGCTCTAGGCAGCCTAATGACTGCGCCATCTCGGTATCACCAACAATAAGGGATCGCAGTAACTGAGTGGGCAGAATGTCCAAAGGCATGATGGTCTCGTAAGAACCTACCGGCACCATCGCCCTTTCGCTGCCATTGGTGCTGGTGGTCATCGCCAGCGGCTTGGTGCCAAAAAAGCTGGTGAGGTAGATACCCATGTTGGAATGCTTTTTGGCGCCGGGAGATAGCCACCCCATGAGTTCGCGCTCCCTACCTTCAACCAAGACCGACACCTGATTGTGATAGCGACCCAAATAGCTGGTCGCCGCGTGCACCTGGCGTCCACCCAGTACGGACCCCGAAACGACTCTGTTGTCGCCGTCTTTGAGCTGCCCGGCACAGAGTGCTTGTAAGTCTGCGCCCAGGCGGGTCCGCAAGACTCGGGGTTGTTCCACCTGAGGGCCTGCCAGTGCAATAACTCGCTCGGTGTACAACTTGCCGTCAAGAAACAGACGGCCTATGGCAATCGTATCTTGATAGCCAATCTGCCATACGGGTTTGGAGGCACTACAGCCCTCCAGATAATGAATGTGAGTGCCGGGTAAGCCAGCCGGATGCGGGCCGGCAAACTCGCTTAGCTCAATATTGGCGCCCGATGCTACTGGCACATTGCTTCCCGCTGCAGCGCAAACGTGAACTTTGCCTGCAGTCAACTTGGCCAGTATCGTCTGACCCAGCTTGAACGCCTCGGCTTGCTCACCCAGCACGAGTGCGGGTTCCGGCGCTAATGGATGCGAATCCATCGCCGTAACGAAGATGGCCGTTGCCTCGCTGTCTACGGCTGGCACTTTGCTGAAGGGTCGAGTGCGCAAGGCTACCCACTGGCCACTCTCTATCAATTGCTTGCGAATCGTTGCCGCGTCCAGCGTCTCGATTGCAGCCGCGTCATAGGCGGGAAACTCTACGGCATCATCGCCATCAATCTCGATAACTACTGACTGTAGCACCCGCTTTGCACCGCGATTGATCGCCGCCACTGTGCCTGCGGCAGGGGCTGTAAAGAGCACGCCAGGGTTCTTCTTGTCGGAGAACAGTAACTGGCCAAGCTTAACGCGGTCGCCTTCGCGCACTTCCATCGTTGGCTTCATACCAACATAGTCAAAGCCAACCAATGCCGCAGCACGCGCTGTCGGTGCATCTTCGATAGACTGCTGGGGCGCACCCTGGATGGGAATATCCAAGCCCCGCTTGATTTTGATCATACGATCTGCCTACGCCTTAAACAAAGTAAGTGAGCCCTCGGGAACGCTAGACGCCAACCTGTAGCATGGCTGACACCTGGCTCGTTAACAAAATTTCGCATCAACGAACCCAACGGCGAAAAAACCGACAGCCCCGACTTAAAACCGCGCGCATTATAGCGGAATGCCGCCGGTGGATGCCACTCCCAGCAGACAACAATTAGTTGATTTTGAACAACTTTTGAGCGGGCCATTACAACCAGACCCACTCAAGCAACCCCTATCTATCGGGGGTAGACGGCGTACTGGATACCTGCCATCTGCTCCAGGATGCGATGCACCTGGCAGCTATAACCGAATTCGTTGTCGTACCACAAATACACAACGGCTTGTGTACCATTCACAATTGTCGCCTGAGCATCGTAAACGCAAGCTGTACGAGAGCCAACGAAGTCGCTGGATACCACTTCTGGTGAGTTGGAGTAATCAATCTGCTTGCGCATATATGAGTGCAGCGCGGTGTCCCGCATGAACTCGTTAACCTCTTCCTTGCTGGTTGCCCGGCTCAAGGTCAGATTCAGTATCGCCATCGACACATTGGGCGTAGGCACTCTGATCGCATTTCCGGTGAGCTTGCCTGCCAATTGCGGCAACACCTTGGCAACAGCCTTGGCCGCCCCGGTTTCGGTTAGCACCATATTCAGTGGCGCACTGCGACCACGACGATCTGCCTTGTGATAGTTGTCGATCAGGTTTTGATCATTGGTGTAGGCATGTACCGTTTCCACGTGCCCTGACACAATGCCAAACTCGTCATCAAGTGCCTTCAGTGGTGGCACGATGGCATTAGTTGTGCACGATGCCGCAGACACAATCGTATCTTGCGCAGTAATAATGTCGCTGTTAATGCCTGCGACAACATTTTTCATGTCGCCCTTGCCAGGTGCCGTGAGAATAACCTTATTTGCACCCTTAGACTTGAGGTGCTGCGAGAGTGCTTCTTCGTCACGCCAAACACCGGTATTGTCAATAATGATAGCGTTGTTGATGCCGTACGCGGTGTAATCAATCGAATCGGGTGAATCCGCATAAATAACCCGAACTTCGTTACCATTGGCAACAAAAGACTGACGCTCTTCATCAACCCGGATTGTGCCGCTAAAAGCCCCGTGTACAGAATCGCGGCGTAACAGACTGGCTCGCTTAAGGATGTCGTTCTCGGCTTTACCTTTACGAACAACGATTGCCCGCAGGCGCAAATTAGCGCCGCCATCTGTCTTGTCGATCAGAATTCTGGCCATCAACCGACCGATACGGCCAAAACCGTACAGCACTACGTCAACCGGCTCGTGAGGAGTTTCCTCGGCGCCAATCAGGTCCGCCACTTCTCGGCGGACATAATCTTCTACGCTCAGCCCTTCACCCATCCCTTTATCGAAATAGGCTACCGCAATACGGCCAACATCAATATGCGCCGGCCCAAGGTCCAGTTGTGACAGCTCGTTCAGGATCGGCGATGTCTCGAACTCAGATAACTCGTTCTCTTCTACCTGGCGCACATAGCGGTGGTCTTTCATAATCTGCAGCACTGAACGGTTCACTAGTGAACGGCCATAGATGTAGCACTTGACGTTTTTCTCGCGAGACAGACGCCCCACAATGGGGATCATGCTCTCTGCCAGGGCTTCGCGCTCTTTCCAGTCTTTGAAATAATCTGCGGGACGCTCTCTTTTACGCTCATTCACAACAGTAACCGCTCTCTAGTGGCGATAAGGGGTGCGCATTATCTTATGTGACTTACGCGCTCGCAAGCTGAAGTAAACAAAATTAGTTCGCAATTCAACCAAGCTGCTGGAGAGCCAGCCATTCTGCCTTTACAATGTCCGCCCGCTAATTGCCGGCCCGAGGCCCGACTTGCCAGACACTCCCTTTGCCACTCTGATCTCTGCCTCACCCTGGCCACAAAAGACCGGGACTCGCACAGCGATCGGCCCTTTTCACGGTAGTGCTGAAACCCGGTGCATAGCGGAGTTGGCCAGCCCCGATCGACTGCTGGTTGTGATCACAGCCGACACAAGCAGCGCGCTCACTCTCGAGCGAGAGCTGCCGTTCTTCCTGCCTGAGCCATTGGATGTGCTGGCATTGCCAGACTGGGAAACATTACCCTACGACAACTTCTCTCCACACCAGGACATCATCTCCGAACGCCTGAACACACTTTACAGGCTACCCGCGCTCACTGGTGGCATATTAGTGGTACCTGTTCCTACCCTGATGCACCGACTGCCTCCGGCACACTACATCGCCGGCTCCAGCTTGGTGCTCGAGCCAGGTCAGAAGCTGGAAGTAGCGAGTTTTCGACGAAATTTGGAACGCAACGGATATCACAACGTTGAAACTGTGTTTGAGCATGGTGAGTTTGCACTGCGTGGATCGCTTCTGGATATCTTTCCGATGGGCAGCAGCCTGCCCTATCGAATCGATCTGTTGGATGACGAAGTCGACAGCTTGCGTACGTTCGACCCTGAAACTCAGCGAACGGTAGATCGGGTAGAGTCAATCAATCTGTTGCCCGCTCGAGAATTCCCGCTGAACAAAGCCGCGATTAGTACCTTTCAACTGAACTGGTATGAGGCATTTGATGTCGACCCGGATGCCTGCCCTACCTTCACCGAGATCAGTGCGGGCAGAGTGCCAGGCGGCGCTGAATACTACCTGCCCTTGTTTTTTGAGCGTTGCGGCAATTTGTTTGATTATCTGCCGGAGAACGCCGCATTGATCACCTGCGGAGACCATCATTCGGCTGCCCAACGCTTCTGGAAGGATGTCGGCGAGCGCTTTGAAGAATATGGCATAGACCCCCGACGCCCTCTCTTGCCGCCCAAACGGGGTTTCATTCCCGTTGAGGAGCTCTACCACGAGCTCGGCCTGCACGCGACTCTCGAATTACGGCGCAACCCCGACTCCCCGGTGCACATTACTTCACCTTCGATTGCGTCACCCGAACTCAGTATCGATCGTTCCGGCAGCCCCGTAGAAGCTCTCAAATCTCTGCTCGAAGCGCGTAGCGGCCCGCTACTACTATGCGCCGAATCGGCAGGGCGCCGCGAAATTCTGATGGAGTCTCTGGCTGCGCACGGATTGATACCCGTCCAAACTGAAAACTGGCAGAGCTTTATACGGTCTGCCGAGCCCTTCGCTATCGCTACTGCGCCAATCGACCGCGGCCTCTATCTGGGACACGATCAACCGGCTCTGGTATGCGAGGCACAGTTGTATGGCAACCGGGTTGCGCAGCGCCGCCGACGTCGCGTTGAGAAAGAAACCGACAGCGTTAATATCTATCGCGACCTCACTGAACTGCGCGAGGGTGTACCTGTGGTGCATCTGGAGCACGGCGTGGGCCGTTATGTAGGCCTGCAAACACTCACTATCAACGAGCAGGAAACGGAGTTCCTGACGCTAAGCTACGCCGAGGGGTCGACTCTATATGTTCCTGTAGCGTCGCTGCATCTAATCAGTCGCTATGCAGGCAGCGATCCTGAACTCGCTCCTCTGCACCGCCTAGGATCTGAGCAATGGGACAAAGCGCGTCGTAAAGCCAGTGAACGCGCCAGCGACGTTGCGGCACAGCTATTGGAAGTCTACGCCCGACGTGAGGCACGCGAGGGTTATCGTTTTTCTGTTCCACAAGACAACTACAAGCTCTTCTCTGCAGCCTTCCCGTTTGAGGAGACGCCCGACCAGGAAATGACGATCAAAGCTGTGGTAGATGACATGGCCAGCCCCGGCGTTATGGATCGACTGGTTTGTGGTGACGTTGGCTTTGGCAAGACTGAAGTCGCAATGCGTGCAGCCTTTATTGCAACACAGAATAAAAAACAGGTGGCCGTACTGGTACCGACAACGCTCTTAGCCCAGCAGCATTTTGGCTCATTTAGCGATCGCTTTGCAGACTGGCCTGTTGCCGTGGAAGTCGTTTCCAGATTCAAAACAGCCAAGCAACTCGAGGACGTTACGCGGCGGGTTGCAGCAGGCAAAGTCGACATTTTGGTGGGTACGCACAAACTGCTGCAGACCAATTTCAACTTTAAGGACCTGGGCCTGCTGATTATCGATGAAGAGCATCGCTTTGGCGTAAAACAGAAAGAAGCCATAAAGGCCCTGCGCGCCGAAGTCGACATACTCACGCTCACCGCCACGCCGATTCCTCGTACACTCAATATGGCGCTTGGCGGCATGCGAGACCTCTCTATCATTGCAACACCACCAGCACGTCGGCTTTCCATCAAAACCTTTGTCCGCGAGCATAATATCGCGCTGGTCAAAGAGGCCGTTCTGCGCGAGACCTTACGCGGTGGTCAGGTGTACTACCTGCACAACGAAGTCAAAAGCATAGAGGAGACGGCTCGCAAGCTCCGTGAACTGCTGCCGGATCTGTCCATTGCGGTTGCACACGGCCAGATGCGAGAGAATGAGCTCGAACAGGTCATGTCATCGTTTTACCATCAGCGGCACCACATTCTGCTGTGCACCACGATTATCGAGACTGGTATCGACATCCCCAACGCCAACACCATCATCATCGAGCGCGCGGATAAGTTTGGACTGGCCCAGCTGCATCAATTGCGAGGCCGGGTTGGCCGCTCCCATCACCAGGCCTACGCCTATCTGCTATGCCCACCGCGCTCCGCCATCACTAAAGATGCGGGTAAGCGATTGGAGGCCATTGAGGCTGCCGGCGATCTCGGCGCCGGCTACATGCTGGCTACTCATGATCTCGAGATAAGGGGCGCAGGTGAGCTGCTAGGCGATGAACAGAGCGGGCAAATCCACAGCGTAGGCTTTTCGCTTTATATGGACATGCTTCAGCGTGCGGTAGAGGCCCTCAGACGAGGCGAGATACCCGACGTGGATGCCCCACTGGAACAGGGCACAGAGATTAACCTGCATGTACCCGCGCTAATACCTGACGACTATCTACCCGACATCAATGCCCGCTTGGTGCTTTATAAACGCATTGCCGGGGCAAGCAGTAATGACGCGCTGCGCGAAATCCAAGTGGAGATGATCGATCGCTTTGGACTGCTGCCGGCACAGGTGAGCAATCTGGTGGAGCTGAGCCGACTGCGGCTGCGCGCAGAGGATCTGGGTATTCGTGCCATTGAGGTTGGTGGCAGCGGTGGTACCATCGAATTCAAGGACACGACACGCGTCAATCCAATGTCGCTGGTAAAATTGGTGCAGTCTGACCCGCACTCTTACAAGCTGGCAGGAGCAACACGATTCAAGTTTGTGTGCGAGCTACCCGAACTGAGCGATAGACAACAATTTATTGATAACTTACTGGATAACTTCCACAGCGACATAGCGGAACCCGCAGCCTAATGAAAATACTCCCTACCCTGCCACCAAGTTTGGCTGCCCTATTCGCCACAGTCCTACTTACCCTGCCCGCTCACGCTCAAGGCGATCGCTGGTTCCGCGTAGAACTGCTTGTGTTTAGCCACGAGACAGGCAGTGCAGACCGCGCCGAGAGCTGGGAGCCGACACCTAACCTTCGCTATCCAGATTCGGTACGCTTTCTGGTTGACGATGCACAGGTCAAGCACAACATCCAAACTATTGGACAAGACAGTCTTCTGGATGCCCGCGGCGTTCAAACCATCAAGTTACCCTTGCCCGACTCAGCGTTAAATTCTCGCTCCAGCACCTCGCGGCAGAGCACAGATATTCCCCGCCAGAATTCAGCAGCCGGAGATCAGGCTTCCGCCACTGACGCCGCTACAGCAATCGGCGCACAGGGCGGAGACAGCACTCTACTGCCGGCACCCTTCGTGCAGCGCCCGGCAGCAGAGCGGGAGTTTCGCGGGAAAGCGGCCTACATGCAGCGTACAGGTAACTATCGGACGCTTTATCACCACACCTGGCTGCACCCGATGCGCGACGAAAGCAGCGCACTGCCCATTGTGCTCGACCGCTCTGGAGACACTCGTGACTGGCCCGCTTTACAAGGGAGTGTGAAGATCTATCTGTCGCGCTATCTGCATATTGAAACCAACTTGTGGCTTAACACCACTGGCAACTATCTCCCAGGCCAGTGGGCGATGCCGCCGGCACCATTAGGACCAGCCTCGTTGATTGTGATAGAGCCCGAGATTAGTCAGCCGGAACCGCTGAGCGTTACCAATGACAATGAACTTGTATCAGAGACTGATACTACTCTTGAGCCGGCCTACCCCTGGCGCCATGCGGTGCGCTTTACCGAGAAACGGCGCATGCGCAGCAATGAAGTTCACTATCTCGATCATCCAATGCTGGGCGTGGTCGTAAAGTTCACCCCAGTGCCGCAAGAGGAACTGCAGGCTATCGCCGAAGCTGATCTAGCTGCTTCGGCAGCGGCCCTGTAGCGGCCGCCGAACGGCTCTTGCTGCTCGTTTCAGTCCAGCTGTCCGGACTGGACCAACTCCGCAAGAAGGTCGCGCACCGCAATTGCGGTGCATTCCAGAGTTGAGCGCATTGCAGTCAGTGTGAGTGGCTGATCACTAAGCCCGGCAGCAGCATTAACCACGATACACAGCGATGCATAGTTTATGCTCAACTCCCTCGCCAGCGCCGCCTCCGGCATGGCGGTCATACCCACTACCGTACAGCCATCGTTGGCCATACGACGGATTTCCGCCGCCGTTTCCAATCGCGGACCCTGTGTAACACCGTAAACACCTTGGGTGATGCAGTCACTTTGTGTGATTGCGGCAAAATCGCACAACAGGGAGCGAAGAGACGTGTCAAAAGGCTGAGTAAAATCAATGTGCGCCAAACTGCCGCTTTCACCTGTATCGAAGGTATGCTCCCTGCCCCACGTGTAGTCAATAAGTTGGTCGGGAATAACCAGCGTCCCCGCGCTAGCGTTCTCGGCAATGCCACCCACCGCGTTAATGGCGATCACGTCGGTGACGCACAAGGCATTTAATGCCCACACATTGGCGCGATAGTTGATAGCGTGAGGAGGAATCGCTTTCGGGCTGCCATGTCGTTGCAAGAAAAACACTTTTCTTCCATGCAACAGCCCTTCTTGTACAGGGCGAGAAGTGGCGCCAAAGGGTGTCTCCATCACATGTTCTTGTACGATGGCCAAACCATCCCACTGATCAATGCCCGTACCACCAATGACAGCGAGGCTTCTCACGGAGAGGGTTCCTCGACGGATTGCTCCAAATGCAGCGTCTGTGTAGGAAATGCCACATCGGCCTCGTGTTTATAAACGATATCCAGGACCTTCAACAGAACATCCTGCTTGATGCTGTGAAACTTTACCCAGTCGGTACTCTTGGTAAACGCGTACACAAAAAAGTCCAGCGATGACGCACCAAATGAAACAAAGTTAACGATCAATGTTCGACTGGGGTCGATCTCATCATGCTGCTCCAGCATTGAGCGAACATCACTAACGATAGCACTCATCTTGCCGGCGTCCTCGTAGCGGATACCGATCGTTTCATAGATTCGACGATTGAGCATGCGGCTCGGATTCTGAATGGAGATCTGACTGAAGATCGCATTCGGGACGTACAGGGGGCGCTGATCAAAGGTACGGATACGAGTAATTCGCCAACCAATATCCTCCACTGTCCCTTCTATTTCTTTGTCTGGAGAACGTATCCAGTCGCCTACCGTAAAGGGTCTGTCGAGATAAACACTCAGGCCACCGAAGAAGTTAGCCAGCAAGTCTTTGGCGGCAAAACCAACCGCTATGCCTCCGATACCACCGAAGGCCAGCAACCCAGAGATAGAGACACCAACCGACTGCAGTGCCATTAACCCCGCCACAACCCACAGAGTGATACGAACCAACTTGGCCATGGCGCGCACAGTGGCCTTGTCAGTGGATTGGCGAGGACCTCGCCGCTCAGATAACAGCTCCTCCTCTATCCCGGCGATGAGCCGGTGTAGAAACCAGGCAAGTATAGCGACTAGCGCAGTATCGTACGCGCGCAAGACAACGCTCTGCAGAGAGTCCGTAGCCGGAAAAACTCCCATGGCAAAGTAAACGATGACAATCCACCACAACATCCGTACGGGTGGCTCAAACGCCGTGATTAAGACATCGTCCCAGCGTTGCTCACTGATCTTCGCCAAACGGTGCAAGCGCCTAACCAGGACACCAAGGCCAAGATGGACAAACACACCCACCGCTAGCAGAAGCGCCAGGATAACAACCTCTACCTCAGTATCGAGTCGTCCAGCCAAACCGTTCAACGCGTGTTGAACACGATCTACGAGATTCACGGCAGGCTACTCCACAAGAGAAATTTAGACTGGTTTTTAGACGATTTTTTCATGATGCGAATACTGCCGCTGGAGAGATCAGATATATAACGGCCTCCTCCGACTTAAGTCAACTCTGGAAACCTCATGCAACTCACTGATGTAACTCGTAAAGTTTTTCCAAGCAAATAAACGGAATTTCCGCCGGCATTCTTAGATACTTTTCACATAATGGACACGGCAAATCAGAGTGATATTTTGGTGCGACGTAACGATCATTACAGAGATAAAAAGGAGGTGTGGATGAAAATGCTGAGCCCTGTGGTGGGTTGGTGGTACAAGGACCTGCAGACTGGGGCCTTGTTTGAAGTGGTCGCATGGGACCCAGGCGCACTGACCATAGAAACCCAATATCTCGACGGCGAGGTCACAGAATATGACCTGGACGCCTGGCGGGAACTTTACCTGGAGCGCGCCGAAGCACCGGAAGACTGGCGCGCAGCATTCGAATTGGATGGCGAGATTTTGCTGGACCCAGATCTGCCGATGCACCCTGACGACTGGAGCAACCCCCTGAATACAATAGAGCCCGATACGATGTATGGCGTGGAAGAGTACTAAAGACACGCGCTCACCACATTAAGAAACATCCGCGCCCACAAAACGCTGCCTGCTTTCGGTCTTGGTTGACCCTTGGTTCCGCATTATCGCAGGCCTCCACACAAGGCGTTGCCTATCTAGCCCAATACTGTATATAATCACAGCAACTGTATATGCAAACAGATAGGGCGCCCATGGAAAAGCTGACTAACCGCCAACAACAGGTACTGGATATTGTCCGGCAGCATATCGATCAGACTGGCTATCCGCCAACACGTGCTGACATAGCCAAAGAGCTTGGCTTTAAGTCAGCCAACGCCGCAGAGGAGCATCTCAAGGCGCTCGCACGCAAAGGCGCCATAGAAATCATACCGGGCGCCTCTCGAGGCATCAGACTACCTGATACGCAGGGTATCCCCATTATCGGCCGGGTCGCCGCCGGTAACCCGATCCTGGCAGAGGCCCATATCGAGGATTATTGCGACCTCCCCCATAGCTTTTTCAAACCTTCTGCTGATTACTTCCTCACAGTCCATGGTGATAGCATGATCGATGTGGGTATCTTTGATGGCGATCTGCTAGCCGTGCACAGCACGCCTGTGGCCAGCAATGGCGATATCGTCGTGGCTCGCATTGAAGACGAAGTCACCGTCAAGCGGCTTCATCACACACGTGAAAAACATCGGGTTGAATTGCTGCCGGAGAATCCTGACTTTGAACCCATCTCGGTAGATCTGCGAGAGCAGGAATTTGCAATTGAAGGTTTAAGCGTAGGGGTTTTACGTCGCGGCAATTAGCGCGCTCAGTTAAATACACACCACATAGCCCCAACATTTGGTTGTCGTTGGCTTTTCTGAAGGGAATTTATCTCTCAAAGCAGACGAATGCCTGCCTATCGGTCTCGTGTGCAAAGTTTAGCCACACGAGCATGTAGCGTAACGATCAGTGCAGAACGCGTGGCGCAGAGTCAGCATCTGACTCGATTTCCACCTCTGCCTGTTCTGCCATCACAGCCGCTGCCTGCAGACCAGCCTGAATCATTGCCTTGGCAACTTCCAAACCATTGTCCATAAGGTACAACTGGGATTCACCGGAAAAATTGATTCGAACCAGCGGCTCTGAATCGTCATCGGCGCGCTGTAAAACGATCTCGCCATCGCCCAAGTCTACAATCTCTAACAAAGATGTGGACACTCACTCAACCTCTCTAATGACTTCATTGCCTAAACATCATATCAGGGGGTTGGTGATGCCACCAGCGCGGACACGTTTTCAGACCTCTAGTACTCGTCCAACGAGTTACTCATTCGCGCCATGTGCGCATCCAACTGATCAGCATACGCGGTAACGGCATTTGCTGATGGCGTATCGGACGCTCCCACTGCAAGATTGTTCATGCGGCCTATCAATGGGCGCTGTCGTGTTTGTGTCGTGAATTGGACCGACAATAGATCCGCTAGCCAACCATCCTGCTCCAGCTGTGCAAACTCTGTTATTTCGGCCGGAACCGCTTTGCCTACCGCAACGTCGGGTAACTCGCTGCAACACTCGGGCGGTGTGACTGTCGTATCTGAATGCCCCACAAGGGTGAGTAAAAACCAGCCGTAAGCCTGCTTAAGGTGGGCGCATGCCGCTGGTGCAAACGCCTCATCAAGCCTGGCCGCAGGGACTACTTCGCGTGCTAGCTCTGCGTTCCAGGCTGCCAGTTGGAGACGCGCCAGGTATAACGCGTGATTCGAGCGTCCCCGGGGAGAACTCAAGACGCCTTCCTGCGCGCCCCGCCTGCTTTGCCTTGCTCCTGGACCCACTTACCGCCCTGATAGAACGCCTTCCAGCCTGTCGCTTTACCATCGCTCTCGGTCATGACGTATTGCTCCTTGGATTTACGACTGAACCGCACTTGCGCACGATTTCCGTCTCCATCTTCCACTGGCGCAGAGAACAGGAACTTATACTTGGGGTCGATCTCGCTCTTGTGAGGCAGCAGCTCATCCACAAACGGTGCGCGGGTTTCGCGGTTACGTGGAAACTGGCTCGCAGCCAGAAACAAGCCTGCCGCGCCATCGCGCAAAATGTAGTGGTCTTCAACCTTCACACACTCAAGCTCGGGCATAGGCACAGGGTCCATCTTGGGTGGAGCCGCCTCTCCGTTGCGCAGAAGCTTGCGTGTGTTCTTGCAATCTTCTGCAGTGCAGCCAAAGTACTTACCAAA
Source organism: Halioglobus sp. (assembly GCA_039990395.1). Taxonomy (GTDB): domain Bacteria; phylum Pseudomonadota; class Gammaproteobacteria; order Pseudomonadales; family Halieaceae; genus CALINF01. Next base: position 844,917 of record JBDXFZ010000146.1, on the reverse strand, counting down.
GCGGCCGCTCTTCAACTGCATTTGCTCACCGCACTTATCACAGTCCAGCACAGGACCGTCATAGCCCTTGATCTTAAACTTACCCTGCTCCACTTCGAATCCAGCGCAATCTGGGTTATTGCCGCACACATGCAGCTTACGCTCTTCGTCAATCAGATAACTGTCCATCGCAGTATCACAGACCTTGCAGCGATGCTTGGTACGCAGCAGGCGCGACTCAGCCTCATCATCCGCGTCCTCGCTTATCGCCTCGTCGCCAGAGATCAGGTTAATCGTGTTCTTGCAACGCTCCTTGGGCGGTAACGCGTAACCCGAACACCCTAAAAAGACGCCTGTGCTGGCTGTTCGTATCTGCATCTCACGCCCACAATTACTGCACGGAATATCCGTCATCGTAGGTTCGTTGGGTTGCATGCCCTGGGGCTGCGGCTCGTTGGCCTGCTCTAGAAGGCCACTGAACTCCGAGTAGAACTCGTCGAGTAGCTCACGCCATTCCAACTTGCCGTCGGCAACCTCATCAAGGTGCTCTTCCATAGACGCGGTAAACCCGTAGTCCAGCAGCTCTGAAAAACTCTTCTGCAAACGCTCTGTCACGATATCGCCCATTTTTTCGGCATAGAAGCGCTTATTTTCAAGCCGCACGTAACCACGATCCTGAATGGTCGAAATAATCGAGGCGTAAGTGGAAGGCCGGCCAATGCCGCGCTTTTCCAGTTCACGCACCAGACTAGCCTCACCGAAACGCGGAGTTGGCTTGGTAAAGTGTTGCACCGGATCCAATGCCTTCATTGTGATGCTGTCCCCAGGCTTGACGTCGGGTAACACCGTATCTTCGGCAGATTTGCTCGGCATAGGTTGAACACGCGTAAAGCCATCGAATCGAATGATGCGACCCTTCGCTGTCAGTTCATAGCCATCGGCAGCAACGGTCAGGCTGGTGGAGGTATATTGCATAGCGGGCATCTGGCAGGCAACAAACCGGCGCCAAATCAGCTCGTACAGACGCTCCGCATCCCGCCGCAGGTCGTCTTGCTTGAGGCCACTAAGCGATGTTTGGGGCACGTTAACATTCGATGGACGAATTGCTTCGTGTGCTTCCTGCGCGCCCTCTTTCGACGAGTAGCTTATCGCCTTCTCAGGCAGGTAGCGGGCACCGAAGTTATCACTGATGTAGTCTCGACACGCGTTCACCGCATCTGCGCTGAGGTTGGTCGAGTCGGTACGCATATAAGTAATGTAGCCTGCTTCATACAGACGCTGCGCCAGCATCATGGTCTTCTTCACGCTAAAACCCAGTCGGGTACTCGCCGCCTGCTGCAAGGTGGAGGTAATAAACGGCGCTGGTGCTTTGGAACTGCGGGGCTTTTCGTCTCGCGCACTGACGGCATAGGAAGCGGCTTCCAATCGCTGCGTTGCTGCAAGAGTCTCTTGCTCGCTACCGGGCCTGAACGCATTGCCCTCATACTTAACAACCTGGAAACGAAGGTCTTCGCCGGCCATCGTTGCCAAGTCAGCGTGAACCTCCCAGTATTCCTCGGGTACAAATGCGCGAATCTCTCGCTCTCTCTCTACGATCAGGCGCACAGCAACCGATTGCACTCGTCCAGCTGACAATCCGCGGGCGACTTTAGCCCACAGCAGTGGCGACACCATATAGCCGACCACGCGATCAAGGAAACGTCGCGCTTGTTGCGCATTTACCCGGTTGGTATCGAGCTCCGATGGACTTTCGAATGCCTCGGTAATCGCCTTTTTGGTAATTTCGTTAAACACCACCCGTTGATAGCGTGAATCATCACCGCCAATCGCTTCTTTTAAATGCCAGGCTATCGCCTCTCCTTCGCGATCAAGGTCAGTCGCGAGATAAATTGCGTCGCTTTTAGCTGCCAGCTTGCGTAACTCGCTGACCACTTTTTCCTTCCCCGGCAATATCTGGTACTCGGCCTTCCAGCCCTTCTCCGGATCAATACCCATGCGACGGATCAACTGCTCTCGTGCCTTCTTTTTCTGATACTGCGCCTTTTTAGCGGGTGCCATTTTGCGAGTCTTTGCAGCCTGGGCAGCGCGTTTCTTGGGGTCGACCTTACCGGTGCTACTACCAGCTGTCGGCAAGTCACGGATGTGTCCAACGCTGGATTTCACCACGAACTCCGGCCCAAGGTACTTGTTGATCGTCTTGGCCTTAGCCGGAGACTCCACTATTACCAGTGTTTTGCCCATAATTAAGCCGCTTGGCTCCTCAGGTAAAATCAAAATTGCGGCCACAGGAGCCGCGAAAAAGTCGCATATATATGTTGCTATCGAGTCGGGGTCAAGGAAAAACGCGAAATGATGCCTTACAATTTTTTCTGCCAACGGTGTAAAACCGCGATAATCGAGGCAACAGAATCGAGGTCACCCTGCTCACGCCAGTACACGCCACAGCTACCTTCATCGACGCTCGCTGCGAGTACGCCAAGAGGCAGCTCCTCCAGCAATGCTGGCGGTGTGTTGCGCAATTCAACTCCTTCCCATTCATCTCCCACACGTCGCCAGGCGCACTGAGTGCGAGCCTCTCCTCGAGATGCCGGTAACCGTTTGCCATAGTAAATAGTTTGTTCGGGGCGATGACCCGGAGCCGCGCGCTCCCGCTGACTCCAGGGTAGGTCTCGAAACTCAACGAACAAGCCAGCCACCGCGGCTGCCTCACGAAAATCCGCCTGCTCCCGCTGCCGCTTACTGGGTACAAAGTGCAGCAGCGGCGCTAGTGCCACGGCGATAATCACGGCTATCAATAGGTAGGTCATAACTGCGGTACTGATCCAAATCAATCAACCCGCCCACTGCTGGCTGACTCAGGCGTATTCTATGCTATAAAGTACTTTGAGATGATAAAAAGCCCGGGAGGGGTGTTATGTCCGATTACAGCAAAATTCTGGTCGCGGTCGACTTGAGTGAAGATTCCGCCATGGTGGCCAAAAGAGCCCACTCAGTTGCTGCAGGTATTAATGCAGAGTTGCACGTAATACACGTAATCGAACCGCTAAGTTTTGCTTATGGTGGTGATATTCCGATGGATTTCTCGGGCATACAGGACGAGATCCATCAGCAGGCCTCTGCGCAGCTCAAACGTTTTGGAGAAACTCATGAGATTCCCACTGAACGTCAGCACATCGTTCTGGGTCGTCCCGAGGTTGAAATTCATAGTACCGCAGAGGAAGTTGGCGCAGACCTCATTGTCGTAGGCAGCCATGGCCGCTACGGGCTAGCCCTGCTAATGGGTTCTACAGCCAACGGCGTACTGCACGGTGCCTCATGCGATGTGCTGGCAGTGCGAGTCGGTAAGAGCTAGCCAAGAAATTCGTCAAGAACTGCGCTATCGAACGGCCAGTTGAGCTCTTTGCCATCTGGCCGCACTATTACTGGAATAATCCACCCGTAGCGTTCGAATAACGCATCATCTGTACTGATATCAACTTTGCGATAAGGGCTGTCACTGCGAGTGGACAAACTTGCTACCAGTAATGCCTCGGCCTGATCGCACAGGTGGCAGGCCTCGGTGCCATAGAGAACCAGCATTTGGCTCTCGTTTACACCCTCCTCGCTCATCTACTTACCTCCCTATTTTGAAAGGACTCGAACACATAGGCATCACATCCTGCGCTACAATTCCCGTTTGTATATAACATTTTCCGTTTCCAGTATCGCTAGGCAACAGGCCTCAGCGGCTATTATCAAACAGCCATCACGTCTTTACCGGAGTCAGCTCGTGCCGCAGCCCGAATCATACGAAAGCAAAAAGGCCTTTTTTCGCCAGATGCTTACTATCTATGGTCGCAATACCGTAAAGGAAGCGATCGCCGATCATAGTCTGCAATGCTACGCGCTACACTTAGCTGACAGCAACAGACCAGACGGCATTATCAGAGACTTAGAGCGCTTGGCACAGCAGCGTGACATTCCGATTAAGTATCACAGCCGCAGCGAGCTCTCACGCATATCACGCAATGGCAAACAGGATCAGGGCGTAGCAGCGGATATTGTCTGCCCCACGTTTAACTCAGCCGACAGTTATCTGGCTGATCTGAGCGATAGCAAGCCGGTGAAGCTACTGGCTTTGGATGGAATTACCAACCCGCAGAATATGGGGATGATCATTCGCTCAGCGGCTGCGGGCGAGGTCGACGGCATCATCTATCCAGCGCGTGGATGCGCCAGCTTGGGTCCGCTGGTATTAAAAGCAAGTGCAGGTACGCTCTACAAGGCCCCTATCCTGCGCTGTGAAAGCCTTCACACGTTCATTGAGACATGGCGTACCAGAAACTACCCCGTTGCTATTATGGCCGCAGACGCCGAGCAATCGCTGTTCTCGTTCCGGCCAGATCAGCCATGTATCTACGTCTTGGGCAGTGAGTCTGACGGCGTGTCGAAAGAGGTACAGGCACTAGGCACCCACCCGCTCTCAATCGCCATGCGCAATGAAGTGGAATCGTTGAATGTTGCAGTGACTGCCAGCCTGATCGCCTTCGCTGGGCAACTCGGCGGGCAAGCACCGCAGTAACTATTTGGACAGGTAGCCCATACCTTCTTCAAGACCTTTGAGGGTCAGTGGGTACATTTTCCCCTCCATGAGCTGATTAGTCATGGCGATTGACTGGGTGTACTCCCACTCGTCCTCTGGTATCGGATTAATCCAGATAACTTTCTCGTAGGTGTCCATGAGTCGAGTCATCCACTGCTCGCCAGACTCGTCGTTCCAGTGTTCTACCGAGCCACCCGGCTGCGCGATCTCATACGGCGACATAGACGCGTCTCCGATAAAGATAATCTTGTAGTCATGCGCATATTTATGCATTACATCGAGAAGTGCTGTGCGCTCATTATGCCGACGAACATTGTTTTTCCACACGCTTTCATAGATAAAATTATGGAAGTAAAAATACTCCATATGCTTGAACTCGGTGCGCGCAGCGGAGAATAACTCTTCACACACCTTAACGTGTGGGTCCATCGAACCACCGACATCGAAAAACAACAGGACTTTTACGGCGTTATGACGCTCGGGCACCATCTTAATATCAAGCAGGCCTGCATTCCTGGCAGTCGATGAGATGGTGTCGTCGAGATCCAGTTCGTCGGCTGCTCCAGTGCGTGCGAACTTACGCAAGCGGCGCATAGCCATTTTTATATTGCGCGTACCCAGTTCTACAGAGTCATCAAGGTTCTTAAAGTCGCGCTTTTCCCAGACTTTAACGGCACGTTTGTTCTTACCGTTGGGCCCTACCCTTATACCTTCGGGATGATACCCCTCCTGACCAAAGGGCGAAGTACCACCGGTTCCTACCCATTTGCTACCACCTTCATGACGTTTCTTCTGCTCCTCGAGGCGCTTTTTAAACTCCTCAATCAGCTTCTCGAGGCCACCCAGCGACTCTATCTTCGCTTTCTCCTCGTCCGTCAGATTCTTCATGAACTCGCTGCGCAGCCAATCATCTGGAATCAGCGCCTCGATGATATCGTCCAACGCTTCCAGCTCCTTAAAGTGCGCGCCGAAAGCCTGGTCGAAACGGTCGAAATATTTTTCATCCTTCACCATGCAGGTGCGACTGAAAAAATAAAACTCGTCCATATCTGCAAAGGTGACGTTGCGTTTGAGCCCTTCCATCAGGTCGAGCAATTCCCTGGTGGTCACGGGAACACCGGCGTCACGCAAACCTTGGAAAAAGTTAACCAACATGGATTAGCGGGTCTCCCTGCGATGCATAAAGGCCAGTCGCTCCAGCAGATGCACATCCTGCTCATTCTTGAGCAACGCACCATACAGGGGCGGAATCGCTTTGCTGGGGTCACGCTCTTTGAGAATTTCATCAGGAATGTCGTCTGCCATCAGTAACTTCAACCAGTCGATCAGCTCCGAAGTAGATGGTTTTTTCTTGAGACCAGGAATGCCTCGAACATCGAAAAAGACTTCCAGTGCTTCCTGCACCAACTCCTGCGTGATGTTTGGATAATGCACATCGATAATCTCGCGCATGGTGTCGCGATCGGGGAAGTTGATGAAGTGGAAGAAGCAGCGGCGCAAAAACGCGTCAGGCAGTTCCTTTTCGTTGTTACTGGTAATGATGATGATGGGACGATGCTTCGCCTTCACTGTCTCGCCAGTTTCGTAAACGAAGAACTCCATCCGATCCAATTCCACCAGCAAGTCATTGGGGAACTCAATATCAGCTTTATCAACCTCATCAATGAGCAGAACGACCTGCTCGTCGGCGGCGAAAGCCTCCCACAGCTTGCCACGCTTGATGTAGTTTGCAATGTCGTGAACTTTGCCATCACCCAGCTGTGAATCGCGCAAGCGTGATACAGCATCGTATTCATACAGACCCTGCTGTGCTTTGGTGGTGGACTTGATATGCCATTGAATGAGCCGCTTGTCCAAACCCAGAGCAACCTCTTCGGCCAGCATGGTTTTTCCGGTACCTGGCTCACCCTTGATAAGCAGCGGGCGCTCAAGTGTGACTGCAGCGTTGACGGCCATTCGCAGGTCATCGGTGGCGACGTAACGTTCTGTTCCCTTAAATTTCATACTCTGGCATCTACTCTTGTTGGAAGCGAAAGCGCACAAGAGTACCCATTGCCTGATAGTGAATCAAGCGCGACTAATCCGAGTCTTGAAAGCGGCGGTGCCAGAGTTCAAGCTTTCGCAGCCGGCGCTGCCGTAACACCCACATCAGGACGACCAGAGCTATCGTACTCAATGCGGCGAGGCCAAGTACTGGCTGCTGGAAATTTTGTTCAGACGCAACCTTGGCGCGAGTAGTGATTGACCTGTTTAACACAGTTGGCAGCACTTCAACCCAAGTGGTGATTCGCCTGGTTATATCCTGGTGCTCCACACTAGCCTGCACGCGATAACGCCCCGGAAGGTCGAATTTTGGGAGCTTGGCGACATACTGCTCGCCTGCTACTCCACTGCCCGCGACTGCCAAAGGAACGACTTGCAGGCCACCCTGGGGGTCGATTACCTCTACGTTCAGGGCAAAGCCATCCTGGATGAGCGCTCCACCTTCGGTCGGTAATGCGAGGCGCCAGCTCTGCTGTGAACCCGCGGACAAAACAAATGGCAGCTCATCGGCAAGAATACCGGCACCTTCTGAGACTCTAATGACACTGTGGTTCTGCGCTACGTCGCGCCACTCCCAGCGCCCGGGAGTCGGCGTTGGCAAAGTAACCACATCGAGCGTGCTGCCGGCAAGCCAAGTGGTTCCCGGCGGGACACTATCGTGAGACCAAATAGCCTGGGCGGAATCGACGAGAGACACAGTTGTGCCAGACGGGTGCGTCAGCAGCATACGCAACTCGCGGTCGTGGTCAGCAAGCGTAAAACCTTGATCGTGAACAACGACCGCGCTGGCTGGAGACGTGATATCCAGAAGTTGCAGTATTACTCTAGGTAGGTCCTCGAGTGATTTAGCTTCAAAATCCAGACCGTTAGTACCGTGGGCCAGCGCACGCAATAGAAAACTATCTGACGTGTCGCCAAGTGCTACGGTATGCACGGTGATGCCGGCATCAACCATTGCGGGCACTAGTTCCGTCAACAGATCGCGAGTGGCATGGGCATTGGAAATCGGAGAGGCGCTTACCTTGATCCCGTTATCTGTCACAACGACGATCGTGGTCTCAAATTCGGAATCTGCCGCGGCGGGATCGGCACTCGCTACAGCCAGCGCTGCGGGCAAATCGCTACGCCCCTGCGTGTTAACTAGAGGCAGATCATGCCAGACCCGTGCCTCTGTAGTGCTGTAAGGCATAGCTTCGTCAACAGTACCCGCATAGCGCCACACGCCAACACGCGCGCCGACAGGCAACAATTGCAGGTAAGCTTCCAGCCATTGGCGTAAAAATAGCGACTCGTGCTGCGACACCGACTCCGCTGACACATCAATCAGCAATCTAACATCCGGCAGCCGGGGATTCTCAAGAGCGTCCGCAGCGATAGCAACCGGAGTGTACAGCAGATGGATAGCAAGCAAGAGCGAGAGGACACTGGCGGGACAATGTTGCAACACAACCAGCGAGGCGCGTGTCAAACGTTAGCCCTTCTCAGGAAACGTATCGGGCGAAGATGGCGGAACAACATCCTGCACAACCGCTGTGGCGTTCGTTGCGCTGGTCGATGTTGCTGAACTTGGGCGATTACGTAGGAGTGTAAATCGCAAAAACAGCGATATCCCGGCTGCCAGTGCAAGCATAAATAGCAAGGGGCGTAGTGCGTGCTCGGCGGATTCAAGACCATCGGTAAGCAACTGAAAACCTGCCACGATCGCCGCTGGCGCAAGCGTGTCTGTTCCACTTTGGGGATAAGCCGGTGTCAGCAATAAGGCCGCGCCAGATAAAAAGCCAAACACAAGCCAGGCTGGACGCCAGCTTTTACGCAACCACCAGACCAGCAGTAATAGCGCTACAAATGCCGCGCCACAATACACATATATAGCTGCAAGATATGACTCTTCAGTTAACACAGGTCACCCTATTCCACCCAACTCACGATATGCTCATCATACCCGTCCGGATGCACGTATTCATCTGATACTGCTCTCCCACGAATCGATATACCAGCCTCATGAACTGAATCTGCTGAACCACTATTCAATGGATGCCATTCGCGCAACAATTCTCCGTTGGCTCGCAGCCGATAGGCGCAAGTACTGGGCAGCCAATCGAGCTCACCCGCATTATTCTGGTCTAGATGGATACAGGCAGGCACGAGTTCAGATCGTTGCGGATAGACGGTGCAGCGGCAGATAGACTCATCGAGATAGCGACAACGTACCTTGGTGTACACCACATCGCCGGTGTCCTCGTCTTCTAATTTGTGCAGGCAGCACTTCGCACAGCCATCGCACAAAGCCTCCCACTGCTTCTCATCCAACGCATCCAGCGGCAGTTTGTCCCACCAGCGACCAGCCGATTCAGTCATTACTTTTCGCGGGGGCTAATCGCGCCGCCGCCATCTCGGATTCGCTGGGCGGCATTTGCAGATAGAAACCCTGGTCACTGATTGCACTAAGCACCTCTTCTGCATTTGCTCGGGCCAATGTGCGCTCAGGGCTCAGAAGCAGCGTAAAGGCCTCTTCTGGCACGCCAAACTGCGTTAGTAGCGCATCCGGCACGCGTTCTGTGCCTTCTTGCTTGTCTACGTATAGGTACATACCTGCCTTGCGCGGACTGCGGTAGATCTGGCAAACCAGCTTCACGTGTCGCCTCCTGAGAGATAGTCGCGCAAGGGCTCAATAACCGTAGGTGCACGCCATCCGTTCCAGTGAGGCGGCACGGCTACATCCTGGCCAATCGATTCGCGCAGCAAAATGTCATAGTCTTTGGACTGTAACAGCAGTTCTGGCGCAAGGTTCAGTGACTCTGCTATGACGCGCGCCCGTGACTTTAATGCTTTGGCGCGACCGCGGAACTCCGCTGGCAGCGGTGCGGGCATCCGTTGCGGCAGCGCAGATTCATCTAGAGCGACGGCCTCTGCTACCACCTGTATGAGGTCTTCGCCGTAGCGCCGTAAAGCCTGAGGCTGCAGCGTGAATTCACTACTGCCAAGCGACGTTAGAGATTGCGGAAGCAACTGAGCGATCTGCAATACCGCCTGGTCATCAACGATCCAACTGCGCGGCTTATTGCGCGCCCTCGCTTGTGTCTCGCGCCAGCGACTGAGCCTCATCAGGCACGCCAGTTGCCTGCGATCCAGTTTCCAGGCTGACTTGATGCGCTTGTAATATTCGCTGCCATCGGTCACTCGATGCCCAGTGGCTACCCGCCCTTCATCAATAAGCCATTCCAAGCGCCCAGCCGCTCGCAGGTCTTGTTCCAGTTTGTGCCACAGGGCAAACAGATGAATCACATCTAGGGCCGCGTAGTCGCACTGGGAATCGGTTAGGGGCCGTTGCAGCCAGTTTGAGCGGGTTTCGCCTTTCGGCAGATCGATATCACACTCCATTGCGACCAATGCGCGATAGCCCAGGCCAAAACCCTTGCCAAGTAGTGCTGCCGCCTTCTGGCTGTCGCACAATGGCTCAGGTAGTACACCCAGCCATCGGTCGAACACCTCAAGGTCTTCGCTGGCAGAATGCAGCACTTTAAGGACATTGTCGTTCTGAAACAGCGCGAGTATCGGCGAAGTATCAGATATCGCCAGCGGGTCAATCAACCAGGCCACGTCATCAAAGCATACCTGCAACAGGGCTACTTCCGGATAAAACGTGTTGGTGCGCATAAACTCCGTGTCTATGGCAACGCTTTGCTGCTGATTTGCAGCCGCCATAACGTCGGCGAGTTGCGCATCGTCGGCCACCCACTGCCAGTTCACACTCATTCCATAGGCCTGCGGCCTGACAGTGCATGAGCGAGGGTTGAACCATCCACGTATTCCAATTCACCGCCTAATGGCACACCTTGAGCTAGTCGCGTGAGCCGAATCCCTGCGGGCGTCAGAAGGTCGGTAAGGTAATAGGCCGTGGCTTCACCCTCGACGGTAGAGTTTGTGGCCAGAATCACTTCCTGTACGCCATCTTCAACCATCTGCTGATGCAATCGATCCAACCCCAACTCCTCGGGGCCAATCCCGTCGATGGGTGATAGATGCCCCATCAATACGTAATACAGGCCGCGAAACGAACCACTTTGCTCAATGGCAAGCACATCTGCCGGCGTTTCTACCACACAGATCAATGTATGGTCGCGACGTGGGTCACCACAGATTTCGCAGACCTCTAATTCGGTGAGGTTGCGGCAGCGCGCACAGTGCCCCACCTTGTCGATCGCTACTTGCAACGCCTGCGCCAGAGCCGCTGCGCCCTCGCGATCACGTTCCAGCAGGTGTAGTGTCATACGCTGAGCAGACTTTGGGCCCACTCCAGGTAAGCAGCGCAGGGCTTCAATCAGGTTTTCCAGCGATGGGCTGAATTTCATGGGTATCGGTTCCCTGCGCTAGAACGGCATCTTGAAGCCGTCGGGCAGGTTCAGCCCGGCTGCCAGACCAGACATTGAATCCTTGGTCTGCGCCTCAACTTTGCGGACCGCATCATTAACCGCTGCCGCCAACAAATCTTCCAGCACTTCTTTGTCTTCGCTCATTACGCTGTCATCAATGTGCACACGCCTTACATCGTGACGCCCGGTCATCACGACACTCACCATGCCTGCGCCCGCTTCCCCAGTGACCTCTGCTGCAGCGAGTGTCTCCTGTTGCTTCTGCATTTCTGCCTGCATCTTTTGCGCCTGTTGCATCAGGTCACTCAGATTACCTTTCATACTGCTGCCCTCATGTATCGGTCGGTGTTATCGAGGCTGGATCCACAGTGCCATCGAATCGGTCTATTAATTGCTGCAGCATGGCGTCGCTGTAGATGGACTGCTCTGCCTCCTGCTGCCGCTCGCCCTTGCGCCTTAGCTCTATCATCGCAGGCGTCTCTCGCTGCAGCTCTCCTGGTGTGATGGATACTTGTAGCGACTGTCCGTAGTAGTTTTCCAATGCCAGCCGAATTTTAGTGATATGGCTATCATTGAACAGCGCGGCGTTGTCTGGATCCAGGATCATCGTCAATTCGTCACCATCGCGGGCTCTCAACTCACAGTTCGAGGCGATGGTATAAACAATTCCCACTAATCCTGCTGCTTGCAATGAATCTGCCCAAGTCTCCGGGCTGAGACTACCTAGCTGTGCAGCCTGCCCCTGCAATGACGCATCTTCCCCTTCCGGTATTAGTCGGGGCTCTGGCTTCTGCGGCGTTGCTCGCTCCGGGGGTTCAACCCCTTGGGATTGGCGTACAGGGGCCACTGAGTGAGGTACCTCTGTGGCCGGCCCTACAGTGGAGGGTCGCTCTGTAGACGCTAGCTTGGATGGTACCTCTGCGCCAAGTTTCGGAGCTGTGTCGGGCTTGGTCGCCTCTGGTCGTGCTAATGATGCGCCCGCCGCCGGCAGCGGCTCAGTTTGCTTTTTTGCTGTTCTTCCGGCCCCCACGGTAGCTGCATCTGGTAACGACCCCACTGCTGGGCCATCGCCGCCACCCGCTTGTGGCTCAAAAACAACTTGCGGACGGAACGCCAACATACGCAGCAGCACCATTTCAAGGCCACTACGAGGGTCACTCGCCAGAGCAACGTCGCGTTTGCCATTCAGAGCCATCTGATAAAACAGCTGCACATCCTCCGCGGTTATCGAGGCTGCCAGATCAGCGATACGCTGTGCATCACCCCAGCTGTTATCAATCGCATCCGGCACCACCTGCGCAACTGCCAAACGGTGAAGCAGTGCAATGAGTTCATCAAGGCCACTATCAAAATCCGGCGCATGCTCAGACATCTTCGCTACGGTGGCAAGTAATTCACTGCCCTGGCCGGCTGCCACCTGCTCCAACATTTGATACACGAAATTAAGATCAACTGTGCCAAGCATGCTTCGCACATCGGTCTCACCCAGTTTACCGGAGCCAAAGGATATCGCCTGATCGGTGAGACTGAGCGCATCACGCATGCTGCCAGCTGCCGCGCGTCCCAGTAGCCACAGAGCGGGCTCTTCGAAACTAATGGATTCATCGGTCAATACATGTGTCAAGTGCGACACTATCTGCTGTGGCGGCATATTCTTGAGATTGAACTGCAAGCAGCGAGACAAAATGGTGGCTGGCAGTTTTTGCGGATCGGTGGTGGCTAATAGAAATTTTACATGCGGAGGGGGTTCTTCAAGTGTCTTCAACAGGGCGTTGAAGCTGTGCCCCGACAACATATGTACTTCGTCTATCAGGTACACCTTGTAGCGTGACCTAGTGGGTGCGTATTGCACGTTCTCGAGTAGCTCTCGAGTATCTTCGACCTTGGTTCGCGACGCGGCATCCACTTCGATGAGGTCGACACTTCGACCTTCTGCGATCTCCAGGCAGGAGCTGCAGGTGCCACAAGGCTCGGAACTGACGCCGGCTTCGCAGTTCAAGCACTTAGCGAGAATACGGGCAATGGTTGTTTTGCCTACACCGCGCGTACCGGTAAACAAATAGGCATGATGAAGCCGATCGTGGTCCAGAGCGTTGATCAAGGCCTGTAACACGTGCTCTTGCCCGACCATCTCCCGGAACCGTTTGGGTCGCCATTTACGGGCCAGAACCTGATACGACATAGCTAATATTGCCTACTACTGGAAACGGTCACCAAGGATACACCACGCGCCCTCACCCTCAAAGATGAGCTAGGTAAATACAGGTACAAGATGTATTGATGATAATTGGAGGCAGCCCGAACAGCCACACCCCGGCACACGAGTCGATAATTACCGTTGCTCCCTTCCGGGCCTGGCGGAGTTCACTATCTATCGTTGCGGGGGGACCGCCCGGACTACCATAGCGGTTCGGAGGAGCTCCGAACGGCGTGCATTGTCCCGAAATCTTGCTATTGCTGCAAGCAATCCATGCAGATTCTGCGGCAAGATCGCCGGCGGCAGAAAAATCCGCTACAAATCGGGTCGATCTCATACGGAAACGCCTTATAATGCGCTTAAGATAGGCTCTAGTTCTTACAATGGGTGATCATGTCTTTAGCTGAACAGAACAAGCACCAGAGTTACCATCACGGTGACTTACGCAATGCTCTGCTTATTGCGGCAGTTGAATTGATTGAGGAGCATGGCTCTGACCAATTCAGCATGGTTGATGCGGCGCGCTGTGCTGGCGTTAGTAATGCAGCCCCCTACCGCCACTTCAAGGACAAAGACGAGCTGCTGCAAGCAGTCATAGACTTGGGATTTCTGGGGTTAACCGAACAGACCTCGAAGGTGGCGCTAGAACAAGGGCTAGGCAGCATTGACACAATCATTGCGCTTGGAGACACCTATGTGGAATACGTCACGAGCAGGCCGCAGTTTTACGAGCTTATGTGGGGTAATGTCAGCACTGGAAATGACGCACTCAATGATGCCGAACTCAGAAGCAGTGGTTTCTATGTTTTAGTGGAAGCCGTTAGCGCCTGGGGCGAGGTTGAGAAAGTCGCCATTGAAGACCCGGTACAGGTTGCGACTTACTTGTGGGCAATGGTGCACGGCCTGGTATCGCTTACGCTGCACAATCACATTGAGCGCTTCATACCTGATGCTAACGTTAAGGATATGCTGCGCAGCACGACTGAGACGTTCCTCAATGGGCTGCGCAATCCAGCTGTATAACTCGCGCGGTTGCGCGATCAGCCCATCAAATTACCGCCATCATCACCAAAATCTGCCCCCTTGATGTCGATCTGCGATAGATCTGCGTCAGGGTTGACCTCGGGTCTGCCCTGCCAATACCAGAGAGTCCATAGAGATAGCGCGTAGAAGAACATAAGGACACCCGCTAGCGCTGGGCGCTCGGTGGCCGCATTTTGTATCATTTCCGTTCTGTCTATTTCAGCCATGACTGCCCAGACAGTACCACCAAGATTAATCGAACTATAGGACGACAGCACCTCCACGTCCCGATAATCATATACAAACTGAACCCCCTCTTCGCCCTCCAGAGCCAGTCTAACGGTTTTGGTATCAACCACCTGTGTTAACACTGTGGATTCGCTGCTGAAACGGGAGTTACTGCGCATGACACGGTCTGGGCCTACCAGGTAAGTTTCGCCCGTTTCTCCCATGCCACTGTCATAGTTCATAATCTCGAGAATTTTAGTTGTGGGTAGCTGGAATGCGATAACACCTATCACTACACCAGAGTCGTCACGCAGCGCTCTGGCCAGAAAAATCGCTGGGGCACCCTGGCTGGGAGCGTAAGACTCCATATCGCTTAAAGCCGGCTGATCCGGTGAAGCTAGTGCCTGACGGAAACTGTGCGCTAACCCGGAATCACGATAGGGACCGTCCATAAGGTTGCTGGCGTAATCGAGCTCTTTCTCCACAGAATAGGTGATGACGCCATCGGGACTTATCAAGAAAAAGTCGTAGTACCCACGCTGTGTAACAAACTTGGTGGCGATTGGGTGCAGCGCCGCATGGATCAGGTCGTAGTCGCTCTCGCCCGCTTGCATCAACTCGCGATACTTACCAACGGGGTTTGGATTGTTGGTGATGTAGTCAGTACGCACAGCCGATGACACTGCATTGGAACTCGTCTGAGCCCACACTTCATTTAATCGGATCTGTGCGTCCACAATATCGTTGCTTGTACCCCAAAATGTTAGCTCTGCTTCCGCGGTCGCAAAATACTGCTCTAGCGCTCCTCGGCGCAATTCATTCAACAGCTGCAAACGATCTGCAACTTGTGCCTTGTAGTTACTCAAATTCCACTGACTCAAGCCCCAACCAACGGCAGCTACTGTCAGTAATATAATAGCGCACCAGCTTATCCAGAATCGCACCCCAGACATCATGAAGCCACCTCCCCTGATCGGCCTACATAGCCTTGCGACAGAGCTAACCGGTCGCGCAATAAAGCATCCACAGCCTGCCAGGTGAAAGAAAAGTGCTCGAACTCTTCCTGACTCACACGCTCACGCTCCAGGTCATTCACCACTTCGGTCAGGATATCCACAAGCTGGTGCTTGTTCTCCATTAACGCATCAGGGTTCTCTTCGAGCCGAGCCTGACCGGCTATTGTCATCAATCGCTGATTGAACCCGCTCATTCGCAACCTACGCGACCGTACCCACTGGGCGCGCAGCGCGAGTAGAGCCGATATCACGATGGCAACAACATACAGTAATGCCGACACCAATCGTGCATTTTGCTGCATAAAGCTAGGCTTCTCTCTGTCGTAGTAACTTCTAGAGCCAGGATGAGCTGGAATCACGCTCAGGGAGTCTTCGGGTAAAGGGCCAATGAAACCAGCCAATCGGGTTATTTCTGAAATATCAGAGCGGCGCTCATACACCGCCCGAGTGAATTTGTAGACCAGATTTTCGTCGAGATCGGCCCTGCCTACCAATAGTCTATCGAGAACAGCCGTTGGGAGGTCGGTTTCAGGTAGCGCCGGGGAACCACGATATGAGCCTAGCGGTATCACCCCGGGCTGGATGGCCGGCTGTTTGAGCGAAAGCGCCTCAGATTGCGCTATCGGTACCAGCACCAATTCCTTGTCGCCAATTAAATCTCGAATCGTCCTGTTGCCGGGCGCTCTTACCCTAAAAACAGCATCAACCTGCCCTTCTTCCATGGCAAAATTAGCCGCCTCTCCTGCCATTGGCAAAGCGGTAAAATCGGCAGGGCTAATGCCGTAATGGAATGCCAGAAACCAAAACGACTTGAATTGTCCACTGGTACCTGGCGGGATAGCTATCCGTCGACCGCGAAGCTGTGGAAAACTGCGAATTGCCGCGTCATCTCTAGCAATCAGGTGATATGCATCACTGTAGAGCGTCATAAGCCCCAGAACGTTGTCGGACGTATTCGTGTCAGCTTGAATCTCAGCCAGATCAACGCGACTATTTTCTAGTAAGCGAAGATTCTCATAGCTGCCACCGGTTTCAAATACGGAAATCCGCAGGCCTATATCAGCCTCATTGATAACTTGCGCGATAGCGGAGGTTAGTGCCAACGACTCGCTGCCGGCAGGCCCGCCAGCGATAGTGAGCCTCTCGGCGCGACTGGAACCCAGATACAGGGCTAGCGCTCCCACGGCGATCAACCAGACGAACGCCATCAGCAAAATTCGAGTTCGAGCGGTTAGCAACTGCACCTTTCACTCCGTTTACGCTGCACTACTGTGAATTTTTCTAGAGGCGGAGGAATACTTCTAACCCACGACCCACGGCTTAGAAGGCAATTTCCACACCACTTACCGCCTTCTTTCAATATTCGTGGCCATTTTAGTGGGTATTTGGCGCGCCAGGAAGGATTCGAACCCTCGACCGCAGCCTTAGAAGGGCCGTGCTCTATCCAGCTGAGCTACTGGCGCGTCGCCGCATCTTAACTAAAAGACTCTCGGGTTTCTACGGGGGCGTGAAGATTCCAAATGGCCTACGCCACCCCCCTTTCGACCAATCTGACTAACACGGCCATATTTGTTCTTCGATCTACCCATTTGCCAAAGCATTGCCAGTAAGGATGACGACATGCATGTTGCGAAGTTCGACCCCAGCTACAGTGTCTAAATCCTTGGTTAAATTTTCATCGCCCGCTGCGGGTAAGACACCGAGTTGGATCCCCGCCTCCACCTATTGCATAGCAGATGGCTTGAACTATTGCAGGCAGCAGTTTATTTTGAGACTTGAGTTTGGGAGGAGGTATTTCTGGTGGAGTTTTGGTTATTGATAGTGGCGGCACTCCTGTCTTTATTCGGGACGTTCTTCCATGGGGTAATTGGTGGAAAAATTTATATCAGTAACATCAATAACTCCAACTTGGATACGCTAGGCAAGTCACTGAGCTTGGTGAGTTGGCATATGTTCACCATTTTTCTGTTTATCGGGGCAGCTGCCTTCACGTTGGTTGCTTTCAACCAAGTATCAGAGATAGTCAGTTATCCACTGATTATAATAAATGCTATGGGGGCCTTGATGTTCCTGTTGCTGGCTTTTGGTAGTCACAAACACCTTAAAAAGATGCCAGGTGCTTATTTGATGGGTGCTACCGCGCTATGCGGTTATCTCGGCGTCGCGCTAACGCCCTAATGGCGTTACCACAGGCTTACTATTCAAGTGGTTTTTTGTAACTGTTCTGGAGCGCGGCTAATGAACTCCTTCCATACATTGTCCATGTGAGGTAACCACTGCTCCAGAACTGGTGTTTTAGCTTCGGTAGCCGAAAAGCGTCGGCTGGCTTGTAAATAGCGAAATAGAAACGCTGAGACGCGCGCGTTAACGATGCAGTGGACCCAAACCTTCTTGCTTTCTAATGCATCCATGTACCCTGAAAAAGTCGCAAAGTCTGCTTCACTGGGTGCGTCGAATGGCACTGGTATATGTATATACGTCATGCCTAGTGCAGTGACTAAGCTTCCCTCGTTGTCGATAGAGTTCTTGTGGTCGGGCATCGCCAGATTAATTACTACGTCGTAGGCTTCAGAAGCGATGTCATTGAACTGCTCCTTCGTTGGCTGCCCAGAAGATGCAATATGATCTGTGGCTTGGAAATAATTTAGTATGGTCATACCGGCCATTCTCCAGAGAAATGTATACAGCTAGGCATGCTGTAGTATGCACTGTACAGTTTTTACAGAAGGTTGACTTGAAGACACTTTTCCAAAGAACACCAGCCCCATACATAGTAAGAGAAATATATAGATCGTCCTTATGTATCGCACCTGCATTGGCGTTGATTTAGTAGAAGGATTCTTATGAGTAATTCAATTTTTAGGAAAGACGGGACAGCCCAGGGTGTAGCCAAACAGCGAATGATTGAATCACTCGCTAAACCTAATCAGCGTATCGTAGATGATCCTTATGCAGGTAAGTTTGTAATCGGTGCTAGCCTGGTCAAGCTAATGGGACATAAGCTATGCGTCTCGCTATCTGAAAAGTTGGCACCTGGGTTTCATGAACACCTAATATCCCGCACGCGCTTCATTGATGACCTAATTGAAGAGAGTGCTGCTAGCGGCGTAGAGCAATACGTCATTCTGGGTGCAGGATATGACCTGCGGGCTCATAGGCTTGCACTTCCGTCTTCACTAAAAATCTTTGAAATTGATCAACCTGAAGTACAGGCTAGAAAACGCTCTAAACTTCCCAAAGGTATATCTAATGCTGAAAATGTCACTTATCTGAGCATTGATTTCAATCAGCAGTCGCTAACCGAGCAACTTTTGGCTGCGGGTTTTGATCAAACAAAGTCCACTGTTTTCACCCTTGAAGGCATTTCGCAGTACATTACCAAGGAGGCTACCGCTTCAACGTTGAAAGAGTTGGCTGCAATCACTCAAAAGGCGAGTTCAACTTTTTTCATATCTTACGTCGATCAACTTCTAAAGACAGATCCAGAGGCCTGTTTCGGCAAGGGCTACCCAAAGGCCGCAACACGAGCAGAAACGATAATGCGCTTATCCGCTAAAGTGGGTGAACCTTGGATATCATTCTACACTGCTGAAGAAATACAAGACCTGCTTTCACAAAATGGTTTTTCATTGGAAGAAAATGTGACTTTAGCGGATCTTAACTCGGTGTACTTTGCACCTGTTGGTAGAGCCCTTTCAGCGGATCAAATTTTTAAGCTCGAACATTTCGTGATTGCAAGGTCCTAGACCAAAGGATCGATCGAACGGAACCCCTATCAACTCACGAAAAGCTACGAACATTCCTAATCACGGTGACCCACCACTCTCAAGGGCTGATCGACCCGACTTTTCAGGGGTTGGAGCAACCTAAATTGCACGGCGGTATCAGTGCCTAGAAATTAAAGCGCACGTTGCTGTTGCAGGGCCGTAACAGGCCATAACCGCCTTGTTCTAGACGCGAGGGGTGTGATTGAACATCATTCACCCCCGTCGGCGCACTATCTGTGTTGACCGCGCAATTTCAATAACCAAGAACTCTGGCTTTTTTCGGCGTCGTAGAAAATCGCGATCGTAAAGAAGAACATCGCAATGAGTACCACGTGCGCTGCTAAGCTTATCCCGAAATAGACAATGCTGCCGATATATAGTGCGAAGGCACCACTCCACATTAGAGCGAGAATATTCATGATGAACATTCTGCTCACCGGGTCGGGGATGTGCCTCAAGGGGTTTTTTGAGGAGTCAAATATATACTGGTACGCATCGTAAACCCTAAGCCCTAATTTCTTCATATCATCTCTCTCGAATGGGAGTTTAGAGTGTGTACGACGTCTTGAAGCATCTGGATTATTTAGCAAATTTCAAGCGGCCTGTGAGGTGAACGTAGAAATCTCTCCTATCCAGCCTGGTTCTGGGCTTTTGATGTCCGCTTTCGCCCAATAGCGTACATGAGTCTGCTAAATCAAACGCCCCACTTTTCAAGGTGTACTTCGACTAGTTCAATCAAGGTGCCATCGGGGTCACGGCAGATGGCAACGTCCGCCAAGCCCCCAACGCCTTTAGTCGGCTCCGACAGGAACTCCACCCCGGCCTCTGTTAGCGATGCGTGGTCTTCTACAAGATTTTGTGTAGCGAGGCAAAAGCGAACTATTCCCAGATCATCGTTGACACCCGCACCTTGTGGAGCACCCTTTGAAAACTCGGTTAAGTCTATTTTGGGAAAGCCATCATCAAGTTGCATTATGCAGGCGCGAGCAGAGGTGCCCGTTGCTATATCCAATGCCGCCGCCTGCTGGGCAGGGATCTCCAAATTAGCGTCTTTCTCAATACCCAGATAAGGAATCCCAGGGATCAGCAGGGTGAATCCAAGTTTTTCATAGAAAGCGATAGAAGTGTCAAGATCGCTTACATTTATGTTGATATGCCCCCAACTTAGGTTAGGTATTGTCATTTGAAAGCCCATTCAATGTCTGATCTGATGTTTGAATACAATTAGGATTGTTCATCCTAGGAGCATACCTGATTCCGAATATTTCGACCTAGGCACGACTTGTCGTAACTCATCCAAAAAATGGCGATTTGGAGGTGATTGTAGATATCCCAACCTCCAGTGCCATATTTGGGTTTGAAAGGTCCACTTTCGACTAATTGGTCTATCTTTAAACAGATTCAGGCAACAAGGAGTTGGTGAGGACCGAATAGGAGTATCGAGACTTATTCTTTACCGTAGGGGAACGTTCAGAAACAGCTCGCCTCAGGATCCTCGCCGCCGTGAGTGGTTACTCAAAAGGTGCTTACCTTTGCAGGTGAACAACTGGAGGTGAAAATATGTATAGACATGTAAAAGTAGGCCTGATGGCTACCGCTGCTTGGTGGGCCGTCAGCTCCGGTCTATATAACGTGACTAATTGGTCGGAATCCCTGAGCTTCGTCGAGGCGGTCACATCCATGTCCTTATTCGAGGATGGTGCTGATAGCTGGCAGGCGACCTCCAGCCCTATCATCATCTGGGCCGGGCTCTTGTTCATCTTCGGAGGAAAGATCGCCGCAGCGACCATGTGCAGCATAGGGACCTGGCGTATGTGGAAGGCCCGTGCTGCAGACAGAGATACTTTTGTTGAAGCACGTCAAATTGGTCTGGCCGGATGTGGCATAGCGGTGATCATGTTGTTCGCCGGGTTCATTGGTATCGCCGAAAACTTCTTCGAGTTGTGGAGATCAGCCGACATTGGCGGCTCGGTGCTCAGCGGCGCCTATCGATATGGTGGCGTCATGGCACTCCTAGGAATCCTGATAGGCGCGACAGACGACTACTGATAGCCGGGTAGCAAGCAGATCTCGGACTTTGGAAATTTTTCGAAGCTACAATGCAAAGTGATAGCTATCAAAGTAGGACAAGAGCTCGGGCGAGGCTACCTACTTTTCGATCGCGGAAATATCCTAAAGGCGTGCGTCGATAGCGCCTTCAAGCAGTCTCAGAATTTCGTCTACTGCATTAATGACCGAACCAATATCCCGCAGGGCGATCTGTTGCAGTTTGTAGCGATCAAGCACGTTGTTAACTAGCTCATCGTCAACTATCAACGGCGCTCTAGGTTGAGGTTGTGCTATGTGCGCCGGTAAACCCGCGTTAGTCTCTGGGTAAACGGCGAGATACGGTCCAATATTTACCCTAGACTTCAGGAAGGGTATCCAGCGGAGCGATAGGCCTTCTTGCAGGAATACATCTTCTTCCTGAAGCTCCTCAACCAGGCCGGACCAGGAGAGAAGTAGATCGGCCAGCGCTTCATTATCCGCCAGATTAGAACCGTCGCTGCTCAAAAAGGCAGCGGCTGCACCCATCCCGGGATTGAATGTGCGGGAGGTCAGAAATACCAAAGCGACCATGCGATCGTATTCAGGAGTGGGCGGAACCTGTGAGCCTTCCGGAATGCTCATGAGGGCGCGGCACGCAGCGCTTGTTTCACGATGCTCGGCTTCGACCATCAGGACCGCAGACTGAATGTCGGTAAAATCGGCCTGTAGGCGCTGGAGGAGAAGTTGCTCGGCATGACTGTCACTACGATTGTCCCACCATGCATCAATTGCAAAAGCCAGCAGAATACTCAGCACAATCGCTACGGCCTCGGCAAGCAGGCGTTTCCACGGCAGGGTCTGGGATGCAGTCATTGCTGAATTATACGCGTCGGCATTCATAAGCCCAGAGCATTGTGTGGGAAAGTGTCATCGCCCCGGCGCTCACATAGCCAACCCAGCCCACGTTTGACTCCGGACCAGAGCCGCACGTTATCAGTTACCGATAGCCGCTCTGTGCGATACTCTTTACCCTGATGACAACCATGAAGCGCCTAAAATCTTGAAAAAACTTGCCGTCGCCGTTTTATCCATCACAGCACTTATTCTAATAGGCATCGCTGCCTACTACTGCACATCGCCCAAAGTGGTCATTGAAAATCGATCGAGCGTTCCGGTTCATGAGGTGATCGTTTATCTACCGGGCAGCCAACTGTCCTTTGATCCCGTTAAGCCTGGAGAAAAGTCAACGATTTACTACTCTCCTCAGAAGCAGAGCGGGCAACTGAAATATTCGATGCGAGTCAACGGCATACCCCAAACCGGTGCACTGCCGTATAGCGGCTCGCCAGAATATGGACGGGTGATTCAAATCGAAGTCGACGAACTTGGGGCGGTCACGGTCAGCGTAGCAAACTAGGTGCGGCAAGTCGTTACACTGGAAATGGCCTAGGCTCCTACTGCCATAGAGTGCCGGTTTTTATGGTGTAGGTAACCGACTGTTTCGAGGTGGTAGCAGACGTTCGATGATCCAGTGGTCGTATTAGTATTTCGCGAGGCTAGCAATTGTCTCTTCGTAGCCCTCCAGTAAAACCTCTTCCATTTGCAGCAGCATATTGAAGGAAGAGCTGAACTGTTCCTGGAAAATTTCGTTGTCGAGCTCAGTTCGGTTGACGGTTGCCATAGCCGCCATCGACATTGAGGCTTCCACAATCTGAAGCCCCATTTGTCGGTAGATTCCCTGACTCGAATAGATTTCCGACAAAGACAAAAGTAATTTGTAGTCGATATGGTTTGCGAGACCAGAAGATAGCAAGGTATCCCATGCAGTAGAGCGAACCTGCACCCCGGGAATAAACTGACGGTCTTCAGGGGGCGCGCTTTGATCGTTGGTTTCTGCTTCGGAGAGCTCAATCGTTTCTACATTGTTTTCGTGAATCCTGGTTAGGACTTCCAAGTTGGACCTTAACTCCCAAGCAACATTGGCCAACGCAGTATCCGCTAGTTGGGCATACTCTCGTTCTTGTTGCCACTCGCTGACACCTAGCGCCAGCATGACGCCAAGTACGATAGAAAAGACTTCAATAAGAATAGTTTTTATGGCTTTCGGATTTTTCACTAGCAGGGCTCACCGATGACGCAACGTTAAGATGTTCAGTATACCTCTCTCGTTGTCTCCGGAGAATCAAACGAGACTTAGGTTGCTGCTGAGCTACAGGCTCGAGTCGAGGCGAATCAGGCCCTCTTACGTCCGCTTTCGCCTATTAGCGAATATGCGTCTATGCTTCGAATCCTAGAAAGCCGGAATTGCTATAGCTATCGTGAGCTCTGGGGAAGGTTCCCAGGTTGCCTAACAGCGGCTCTTCCTAAGTCGAAAACCAAAACAGAGGAAAGTCGATGAATTGGGATGCGTTAGGTGCAATGGCTGAAACTCTGGGCGCAGCGGGGGTAATTGCTTCTCTAATCTACCTTGCCACCCAAATCCGTGGGCAGAACAGAGAGTCGAGAATAGCTGCGTCTCGGGAAATGACCGAAGCGTTTAGAGAGTCAGTGAGTTCAATGCAGGACGAGCAACGCGCAAAGGTAGTCTGGAAGGCAATGCAGGATATGAACTCTCTGTCACCGCCGGAGAAGCTTCAGATTAACTCTATCGCCCAACAATACCTTCGCGTTTGGGAGCAAGCCCATTATCAACATACAGAGGGGCGACTTGAGCAAGAAAGCTGGGAGGCAATGAACGCACAGTTCATGGACTTCATGGCATTAGAGGCGATTAGCTCTGTTTGGAAGATTCGCAAGAAAGCATTTCGTCGCAGTTTTAGAGAATATGTAGAGTCACTAAGCATGGGTGATTATCAATACAAGTAATCAGCCATGTGCCCTCTCTGAGGGGGAAGCGTACATCGGATTATCCCGATGATGAGGTTCACAAACGAGTAACGGATAATGAAACCAGGCCGACACCCAATTCTTGTCCAGCTGCTTGGGATGCTAAGTGTGGCTGCTTCTCTACTATTTGTAGGCTATGAAATTAAGCAGTCCAGGGACATAGCTATCGCAGACGTCTACCAACAACGAGCTGCACTTATGGTCCAGATACAAACTAGCAGCTATTCGACCGAGGCGTATGAATCGGCCTGGAAAAGACAAAAGGCTGGTGAATCTCTTTCAGATGCCGACAAAAGCTTAATCGTTTATGTCGAGAGCTCACCCTGGATGACATATTACGAAAACAATCACTTCCAGTATGAACTAGGTCTTTTGTCAGCTGAACAGTGGGAAGCATCGAAAAGAGCCATAACGGTACTGGCAAAGAAGCCTGGTGTGCTCGAGTGGTGGGGCTCGAAGAGAGTCGATTTTACAGTATCTTTTGCTGAAGAAGTGGACGAAATTTTTGCTCAGCAAGGCACTACCAATTAGGCATCGACCATTTCCACTCACGGTATTTCCACAAGAGACTAATACCTCGATTGATAGACTTTAAGGTAAAATCGAGCATTACCCGCTATTAGACTTTTCAGTACCCATCCAGACTAAGTTTGACGGATTATACGACGGCCCACGGCGATGACGCCGCGGCGCACTTCGACTGTCGGCGCCAACACAAATAAATCACCATTGCTGCCTAACAACTGCTTTGGCACTCCGCAGTCGGCGGCCAGCTCTGCATGAGCCTTAAGATGATGGGGTTCGCCATGCACAGGCACTGCAGTTTGAGGTTTGACCCAGTCATACATGTCTTTCAAGTCGTCCCTACCGGGGTGTCCTGACGTATGAATCAATGGCCCTTCCGCTTCCTGCTCAATGATCTGTACATTTTGTGCGGCAAGATCCAACCTCACGCGTTCAATTGCCAACTCATTCCCCGGAATATCACGAGAACTGAAGATAACAGTGTCGCCCGCTTCCAATTCCATATAAGAATGCGTTCGCCCAGCCAATCGAGTCAAGGCGGCTCGGGGATCTCCCTGGCTGCCGGCTGCAATGACCATTACTTCATCTGGCGGCAGGTAACCCGCATGCATTGGGTCGATGAACGTCAGCGCCGGATCCCAGAAACCGGTCTCCAGGGCCGCACGATAATTATTGACCAGCGACCTACCAAATAGCGCGAGATGACGTCCGCTGTCGGCGGCCGCCCTGGCCAAGGTTTGCATCCGGGCTATATTGCTGCCGAAGCAAGTTGCCACCACGCGGCCCGGCGCTTCGCGTACAACTTTGTTTATGCCCGGCAGCAACTCGCCTTCGCTTGGCGAGCGACCTTCAACCGTTGCGCAGGTCGAATCACCAACCAAAGCGTCGATTTTCAGCGCCGCCAACGCCCTAAAATCGGCCTCATCATAACTTGGACCTACCTGCGGGTCGGCGTCCCACTTCCAGTCGCCAGTATGCAGCACGCGTCCAGCCGGGGTTTCTATCAGTAAACACTGAGCCTCGGGTGTAGAATGAGTGACACCCATCCAGGTTAATTTGAAATGGCCAAGCTGGTGGGACGCGCTTACGGGCAAAACATACAACGGTACTTTGTCGAGAAGACCGGCCTCGCTTAACTTGCGCCGTAAGATGACTGCCGTGAATGGTGTGCAATAAACGGGGCATTGCAGTTCGGCCCACAGGTAAGGCACGGCGCCTACATGGTCTTCATGGGCATGAGTGATTACGATCGCGACCAATGACTCGCGCCGCGTACTTATAAAATCAGGATCGGGAGCAATTACGGCCTCAGAGCCGGGAGCTCTGTCGAACCCTATACCGCAGTCAACAACTATCCACTGACCATTGTGACCATAAACGTTCAGGTTGAGGCCAATCTCACCACAGCCGCCAAGTGGGACAAACCAAAGATCGCTAGGACTGGGTATCAGTTGATTGCTCCTCATGCCTGAATATTCTGGCACTCTTTTCATCAGTTAATACTACGCGGCTGCAGCCTGTAAGGCGACAATCGCAGCCTGTACAAACCCTGGTCACGTTAAACCCAGCAGAAGCTTCCGGACGTATATCTTTGCCTAGACAAACACAGAGACAATTCGATGGCGCAGGCCGACCTCCCCCGCCTAACACAAGCAGGCTGTCACATCGGCGATCTGCCGAACTGCCCCGGGGTATATCGATTCCTTGATGAGGAGGGTCATGCACTTTACATAGGCAAGAGCATCAATGTCCGCACTCGCGTTAAAACCCATTTGGCTAACGCCCGACTATCATCGCGTCAGCACAGAATGGTTACGGGAACCCACAGTATTGATGTCCGCCCTACCGCTGGGGAGGTTGGAGCATTGTTACTCGAAAATGAAGCGATCAAGCAACAGACGCCTGTGTTCAATCGGCGACAGCGTAGCATTCGAAGAATGTGGTCGTTTAATTTGAACAATAATGTCGATGGCTTTGCGGTACCACACCTGCAGTCTTATTCGGTAAACAAGCCGGAGATCCTTTCGACCTATGGCGCTTATTCGAGCAGGTCGAGCGCTAAAAAGGCGCTAGTGCGTACTGCTCACGAATTTGAGCTTTGCCCTCAGGTTCTAAGTCTTGAAGCGGGTAAAGGGACGTGCTTCAACTTTCAAATTGGCCGCTGCAGAGGCGCCTGCAACGGTCTTGAGAGCCCACACTCTCACAACCAGCGACTAAGTGCCGCGCTATGCCGGAACGGCTTTAGTGCCTGGCCCATCGCTGAACCTGTTTTGCTGCATGAAGTGGCCGATGACCCAACGGTTCAGCCAGCGGAAGAATGGCACTTGTTGCACAATTGGGCCTATTTGGGCACCTTCGACAGCGCCGAACTAGCGCGTTCAGCAACGCAGCTTCCAGGGTTTATGTTTGATAAAGATACTTACCAGATCTTGCGAAGGACTTTGATTCACCATCGACTCCCTTTGCTGCACGCCGATACGCTGGAGCCTATAGAATGGCTCGATCAGGCAACTGCAGAGTGAGTCTGTCTGTCGTGTGGCTTAAGCGCGACCTTCGGCTGAGTGATCATCAACCGCTCTGCCGGGCGTTAGCCAGTGGACGGCCCGTGCTGATTTTTTACTGCTTTGAACCCATGCTGTTGAGCGATTCACATTACTCAGAACGCCACTGGCGTTTCGTAAGCGAATCTCTTAGAGATATGAATCGGCAACTCCGAAGAAAAGGGTTTCGTGTATTAGTCTTTCAAAGCGAACTACTGGCGTTACTTGAACTTATGCACGCAGAAACGCCTATTTCAGCTGTCTACAGCCACGAGGAGACTGGATTAGACCTTACTTTCCAAAGAGATATCAAAACCGCAAAATGGCTACAGAGCAAAGGTATATCTTGGAATGAATCTCCTACTAACGGTGTGCAACGGGGTCGCACCGACCGCCGCGGATGGAATCTTCGTTGGAACGACATCATGACGGCACCGCAGGAGCAGCCCGTCTGGCAGGCTCAGTCAGCCTCACCGCCAGCTGCAGGTGGTGCTTTGTCCAATAAGTTACTACGTGAGCCTCCCGCATCGTGGCTTCAGTCAGCTCTCAGTTTTCAGCGGGGTGGAGAAACAGCGGCTCAACAGTGCCTCGAAAGCTTTCTTGCAGAACGTGGCCTGCACTATGAGCGTGACATTTCCAAGCCCGGTAGAAGTCGTCAACATTGTTCGCGATTGTCACCCCACTTAGCCTGGGGAAACTTGTCTATAAGGCAGGTTTATCAGTCTATAGACAAGCGTAGACTCCACTTTGGCTGGGGACGCCCGATGGACGCATTTGAGTCGCGCCTGCACTGGCACTGCCATTTCATCCAAAAGTTTGAAATGGAGTGTGCTATGGAAAGGAGAGATATCAATCGTGGTTACCATAACGTGGAGCGTGTCGTTGATCTGGAAGCACAGCTGGCTTGGCGCGAGGGTCGGACTGGGTACCCCTTAATCGATGCGGCAATGCGTTGCTTGAATGCTACGGGCTACGTGAATTTTCGATGCCGTGCAATGTTAGTGAGCTTTTTCTGCCATCTTCTCTGGCAACCCTGGCGTGACGCATCGGCGCATCTAGCCAGTGTATTTCTGGACTTCGAGCCAGGTATTCACTATCCGCAGCTACAAATGCAAGCGGGAGTCACCGGAATCAATACCGTTAGAATCTACAACCCGATCAAGCAGTCGATGGAACATGATCAAAACGGCCAGTTTATTCGGGAATGGGTTCCTGAGCTGCGTGATATGCCAGATCACCTTATTCATCAGCCATGGACTGCCAACCCCATGGAACAAATCCTTCACTCCAATGACTACCCTGAACCAATAGTGGATTGTTCAAACAATTACCGTCTTGCGAGAGATCGGCTGTGGGACTTACAACATCGAGAGACAGTGAAACAAGAGGCAGAACGGATCTTAGATCGCCATGTTGAACGCCGCTCGTCCAAAACACGCAGGAGCAGTCAATGGCGAAGTCGCAGTGACAGCAGGCCTTCGCGCTAGCGTTTGAAAAACCTCGCTAGAACATTCTGGCTCTCAGTAAACTTATACTATGGTGTAGCAAACAAGCTTTCCAGTGTTGCCATTTGATCAGTGCTCAATCGCCCCAGCTGCTCGGCCTGCAAACATTCTTGAACTTCAATTTTATTTTTGACCCCCAGTATGACCGAGGCCACTTTTGGAATGCTCAATGCATATCGATGAGCAAGGCTTGCTGGTGATTCGCCCCAGTCACTGGCCAACTGACGAAAAGGGGCAGCCTTTGCATAGTCTTCGAAATCCTTTGCATCAAGACCTGACGAGTGAGGCTCTCTATCCATCGAAGAAGTTAGCGCACCGGCTTGTACCGCCCTGATCGCCAGGATCGGAATCCCATTTTCCTCACATCTCTGTAGAATAACTTTTGGGTCGAAGGTTTCTGATACGTAGCTTATAGCGCCTGCTGAATTTAGAGGATTGACAACACACTGAACCGCGGCTGGCGCTTTTTCGTGATCAAGTGCAGCCAACATTGCCTCCTTTTGACCGATGCCGCCAATTCCCCAAGCACCGATCTTACCTTCCTGTTTCAATCGCTCGAAGGCAGGAACAACCTCGTTGAAGTAGCAGCTCAGCGTCGTTGTATTTTTTTCTCTGAGATGATCATGTTTAAACAACCTATAGTCATCTACGATCAACTGCGAGTGCATGAGAAACAAGCTGACTCGCTCCATACCTAGCAGTTTCAAGCTAGTGGTTAGCGAAGCGTTGAGTCTTTCATAAACCTTCTGATCTGTCGGCGTACCTATCTGGCATTTCGTGGTTACATTGAGATCGTCTGTGTTCCTACCGCGCAATGCCTCACCAACCACACTTTCCGCTTCTCCCCGGCCATACATTGGCGCGACATCTAAATGATTAATACCGTGATCCAAGGCGACTGCTACAGTCTCCAGAGCTTGCTCTCTCGAAGTTTCGCCCCAGACTTGACCGAGACCTCCCCCGCCTAAGCTGAGAGCACTGATCTTTCCAAAAGGCTCGAATTTTCTATATTGCATCGCCAACTCTCTTTTATCACCCGCAAAATACAAATGTAATGGTACTCATTATTTACCCGCACTTGAGAAAATACGGTATCGAGAAATCAACTTTTTTGGGTCACAGAAATATAGTTTCTGGTCTCAAGCAACCTCCCTGCTCCACTCGTTGAGCGCACTTGCCCTAAAAATCCGGTACTGCTAAGCACGTGTAAGGTACCTAAAGAGATCGAAAAGATTAATGCCTGCGGCTTGTGCGATGACAAATCGCTGCGCCTGGCAAGCTGGCTTACCGGCGTATCGCCTCCATGACCTGCGGCACCAAGCCACCAGTATGCTGGTGAACTCTGGTCGTAAGCTCTTTGAGGTACAACAGGTGCTTGGACATACAGACCCTCGCGTTTCCCACTCATATACCGATATGAACACCGAGACGATGCAAGACGCAGCCAACTGAATTGATGACGTGCTAAACCGAGTTGGATCTCAGTAATAGGCGTTGTAGTGGGTACCGGTGCAGCGTCTGTGGTTGTGGTTGTGGTCGGCATCCGCTGTCGCCAGACCTTTTGGGTGCAAAGCGGGCACCCCACCCTCCCTCTGCATCCATCTAAGATACAACAAAGCCCGTCCGAATCTTGCTATCGCGGGCGATGCCTAACGTCCGCTTTCACCTCAAAGCGGATGTCTTTTCTCTGCCGACCGAAACTATTTTGTTCTGCATATACTGCTTAAACTCTCCCGCAAAACTGGCACCACCTTGCCTGCCCCACCACTCCTGATAACCCTTGCTGCTCGCCCAATAGTCGGCAATCATCTCAATTTCGTGCCAATCCTCCTCAGATATAGCCTTGTTGCGATATATGAAGTAGCCCGCTGATATGAACCAACTCGCCTTCTGAGCGAGGTTTGTGTATCGCAAGTAATCTTCCTTGGACAGTGACTCCACACTTCGACGCCCTGTCATCATAATTTCATTCAAATCCGGGTTTGAAATAAGCAAGTCCCCAAAGTCCGCCTGCATACCTGTGAGTTTCAACTTGGACTCAACTCGAGAAGCCAGATTGCCTGCTTTCATTTGTAACCCAACGTAAACCAGCGAAGCCACAACCGCAAAGCCGCCGATAAGTTCTCCTATTGCGCCCCAATCTTGAAGTGTCATTTTTATGCGTCTCGCTATTACGTTTTCAACAAGCATAGACTTATGTCAGCTATTAGGCGAAAGCGGCCCTTTTCCGATATCAAATGTGAGAGGTGAAATCTTCCGCCTCCACCTCCTAACGAACATCGTGCTGTGGCAACACCGTTGGAGCCTACTGTGCTTTGTACACTGTTCTGCCACCTACTACGGTTTGCAGTACGCTGGCATCGCGTATTTCCTCCGGCGTTGCGTCGAAAATGTCGGTATCCAAAACTACAAAATCTGCCAGCAAGCCCGGTGCCAACATGCCACGGTCACCCTCGTCGTAGCCTGCGTAGGCGGCGTCTCGTGTGTAGGCCACCATCGCCTGCTCTACCGTGATTTTTTCCTCTGGCACCCATCCGCCAGGATGATCCCCGTCAAGCGTCTCTCTGGATACGGCCGCGTAAATTCCATACAAAGGATCAGCAGGTGCCACTGACCAGTCGCTACCAAACACCAGGCGGGCACCCGCGTCTAATATGGATTTGAAGGCATAGGTGTACCGTGCCCGCTCAGGACCAATAACAGACTCTGCCCAGCGCCCGTCGTCAATTGTATGAAACGGCTGCATACTTGGGATGATGTTCTCCTCACCGATTCGGGCAATCTCCTGGGGACGCAAGTGCTGTGCATGCTCGATACGAAAGCGTTGCCCCCTATCACCATTGACCTTTCGAACTGCTTGGAAGATGTTCAGTATTTCCGCATTAGCAAGCGTACCAATCGCGTGAATATTGAGGCGAAGTCCAGCAGCGTCTGCCGCGATAGCCAACTCGCGCATGGTCTCAACAGGTGTAATCATAAAACCACTGTCATCTGGAGTATCCGAGAACGGCTTATACATAGCAGCTGTATGTGATCCTAAAGAACCGTCCATGAAACCTTTCACGCCCCCGACAACAAGCCAATGGTCGCCAAAACCATTCGTATCAACGTGGTGTGCCAGTCTTTTCCAGTCCGCGATAGGTACGTTGGCATGAATGCGTACGCTCATTGACGCTTGCTCACGTGCCCGGCGATAAGCAAAAAGACCCTGCCAGTCATAGCTCATGTCATGCACCGTGGTTACGCCGTTGGCTGCAAGATACGCCATTGCAGATTGTAGAGCGGCATCTTCCGCAGATGGACTCGGCTTGGGTATCACCCTTGACACGAGTTCCATGGCATTGTCCTTTAACACTCCAGTTGGACGTCCATCTGCATCGCGAACGATCTCTCCCCCGGCGACATCTGCTGTAGATTCATCAATACCGGCCAGCTGTAGGGCAATACTGTTTGCCAGTGCCATATGGCCATCCAAGCGCACTACCATTACGGGATGGTATGGCGTAACCGCGTCGATCCAGTCGCGGTGAGGAAGCTCACCCCCCCAATTCTGGTGGTCCCAGGTTCCACCCAGAATCCATTCATTAGCAGGTAATGACCCCGAAAATGACTTGATCCGCCCGCTAAACTCGGCAGGAGTCGTCGCGTCACGCAGCTGAACTTGTGATAACTCAAAACCACTGGGCATCAAGTGCACATGGCTATCTATGAATCCGGGAACAATCAACTCACCACTCTCTCGAAAGATTCTCGTGTCGGGCAATAGATATTTGGAGATCGATGTATCATCACCGACGGCTAGAATTTTTTCACCTTTCCCCACCATCGCCGTCGCCCAAGGTGAATCTGGATTGCCCGTCCATATCCTTGCATTCTTGATTACCCAGTCGACAGGCTCTGCGCTCGAGTGTGGCGGTAGCAAAATGGCGAAGAGAATCACCAGAATGCTTTTCCATTTACCTGAGTAGGTCATCTAGTTCTCCCAAAGCATTATTGACTTAGACTATATTGGAGTCTGCAGTGCAAGCCAATCGCCACTTAGACAACTGGCCAATCGACCCGTGCGTTCCAAGTTAACGAATTTAGCCTGAGGCTGCGAATGCCACAGGTCTGTAGTATGACGACACCAAACCGGTTTCCACTCCATCTGCTCATCCAGTTCAGGCAGAAATGCAGTCCGCATTAAGGCGAAAGCGGACGCTAGGGGCCTGATTCGGCTTTGGGGGTAATGTCCGCTATCACCTCAGAACGGACTACTTATTCTTCAGTGATACAGTAGCCTAACCTTGCAGCATGCTTTATAAAAATGTCTGTATTGGAGATCCCCCAATGTGTAACCACGGCAATTGTAGAGTCGACTAAATCTATCAACTCGTCCTCCCTCAGAAAATGATGGATATCTCTGCCCGTGCATTCCGCAAATTCTTCGGCTTCCCCTATTCGTAAAAACACACCTACTGAACCACCTTGAAGCCTGGCTGGGAACAAGAGTGTCAACTCATTGAAAGTGATTGTTGGGTGGCTGGAGACATAGTCAGATATCACTGCCAAAACTAATCTTGATCTTCCATAATGACAGCCGTTAAAGGCGAACCTGGGCATTTTCCTTTGACTATTCAAGAACGTTTTTGCCTCGCCTCATATCATCGGGCGACACGCGATTCTTTTCCTCGAAAGAATAAATGTAGCTCTCGCGCTCCCACTCCCATGCTTCTTCAATCTCGTAATTCACGTTGTAGCGAATCCAGATAAGAATATCCCAGTCGTAATTACGAGCCTTTCCAGCATTGGTTATTCGGCTTCCCGGCTTTCCACTTGGTCTATGGGCCTTTATCTGATATCGCAAGCCATCGTGTATAAAATCATGGCCTCTGGAGACCGCAGTCTTGTCCTGCATGTATTCAGAGTACTCCTCGTCGCTCATGCCAACCAATCTTGCAGCATCGAGTTCAGATATGGTTGAAGTTATCGCGGGTGCCACTCCGTAGCGTTTTTGCCATGCCAGGGCTGTTTCTACGAGGGTTTGGCGTAGGTTCATAAGTAGCGATCGGAAAATATGTAAGTCGGGGGATACAGAATCATTCCTGAGAAAGAAGGAAGTTGAAATCATTAGCGCACGGTTGTTTTGACAGCGCACATTGGATATACCCTAGCAGATAGTCCGCTAATAGGCGAAAGCGGACGTTAGAGGGCCTGATCCGGCCTTGGGCGGGTAATGTCCGCTTTCGCCTAAAAGCAGACCTGCGTCTATCCTTATTTCAAAACCAAGAATGAGGAGTTAACCGATGACAGAGGCAGAAGCACTTGAAATAGCGGGAATCTTTGCGGGAAATGCATTGACCTCGTTTTCTATCTACATCACTTTTACGATTGCCTATCTCGTAGCGGCTTACTATGTGGGCAATCGCCTCACCGCATTTCAATCGAGTGCGGTAAGTGGTCTCTACTTGGTGTCTTCAGCAGCGCCTATGCTCGCTCTAATAACGAATATTACGGTTTACGGTGATGCAATGACCGTATCCACTATTGGTAGTGCCGCCCCCCTGGCGAGTGGCACCGTCTGGGCTGTGGGAATGACTTTACTCATGGTTACAGGAATATTGGTGAGCCTTATATTCATGTGGCAGGTCCGACATCCAGATAAGGAATAACGACCGCCTTCGCCCATATTAGCCGCCAGTCCTGAAAACATAATCTAGTCATTTCAGAATGGCCTATACAGCTTTTACTTGAACTAACGATATTCCTGCTCAGCGTAGGTGAATACATCGAGCTTGTGTCCGTCGAGGTCCCGGAAGTACGCAGCGTAAAAGCCGTCTCCACCCACTGGTCTCAGACCAGGAGCGCCTTCATCCTCAGCGCCAAGCTCAAGGGCCTTGGCATGTATCAGATTTACGTCATCTCGTGAGTCGACGCTAATTGCAGTCATTGTCCCGTTGCCTATTGTGGCGCGCTCGCCATTTAGCGGCGTCATAACACAAAGCATCACAGCATCCATGTTTGCGCCCCAGCCATAGCCACGCTCCCCGAAATCCATTTGTCGTGTCAGGCCGATTTCCGCGAGAAGTGCGTCGTAGAACGACGCTGCCCGCGACAGTTCGTTGGTGCCCAGAATTACGTACCCAATCATAAGTCTCTTCCTAGCGCTTTCTGAGGAGCATAGTCGATGTTAATCCGAGACTCAAAGCAAGCTGGTCTCAGCGAATATGTCCATTGATAGGACTATGCTTGTTTAAGCGTATATCGAATGCTGAGCGCGTGCCGACGCGCAATGAATGCGGCTGAAAGCGAGAGGAAATACAAGAAAGACTAAATGGGGTGGCCGACGGGTCTTGAACCCGCCACCTCCGGAGTCACAATCCGGTGCTCTACCTGATGAGCTACGGCCACCACTGAGAAAACTGAAACCGGTGACCAACATCCCGAAAAGTGGCTGGAAAGTTGGTCGGGGTAGAGAGATTCGAACTCCCGACATCCTGCTCCCAAAGCAGGCGCGCTACCAGACTGCGCTATACCCCGATTATTTCGTCAGTCGCGTAAGCGACTGCTGACCCCGTTTTCAGGAGGGCGAATAATACTCACCAACCCTGTTAGCGTCAACGCCAAAAACAGCATTATACAACAGATAATTATGGTGTGCCCTTCCCCGGGCAGCGGCTGTCATGGGACAATGCCACCCGCCTGAGTCTTGTACGGCACAAACTATACCCCCAATCGATTGTCAGAGGAATAATGAGTATGTCTGCACTGGTGCTTGACGGCAAAGCGCTCGCCGCGCAAACCGAAGCGGAAATGCTAAAGCGAGTAGAACAGCTAAAAGTGGGATCGGGGGGTAAAACTCCAATCCTGGCTACCATTTTAGTGGGCGACGATCCCGCCTCGGCAACTTACGTCAAAATGAAGGGCAACGCTTGCCGGCGTGTTGGCATGGAGTCAGTTGCGGTAGAGATGCCCTCTTCCACGACTACAGAAGAGTTATTGGCCACAATAGACGAGCTCAATCAAAACCCGGATGTGCACGGCATATTGCTACAGCACCCTGTGCCATCCCAAATCGATGAACGTGCCTGCTTTGACGCAATCGATCTTAGTAAAGACGTTGATGGCGTCACCTGTCTCGGCTTTGGCCGCATGGCAATGGGTGAGCCAGCCTATGGCTGCGCCACGCCCCAAGGCATCATGCGGATGCTCGAGGCTTACGATATAGACATCGAAGGCAAACACGCGGTGGTTGTGGGTCGTAGCCCCATTCTAGGCAAGCCCATGGCGATGATGCTGCTTGGGAAGAATGCCACGGTTACCATTTGTCATTCACGCACGCAGAATTTACCCGACCTGGTTGCCCAAGCCGATATCCTCGTTGGCGCAGTCGGCAAACCGGAGTTTATTCAGGCGCAATGGATTAAGGACGGCGCCGTTGTGGTAGACGCAGGTTATCATCCCGGGGGCGTTGGTGACGTTGAACTAGCCCCACTCGTAGATAGAGTCGCCGCTTATACGCCAGTACCCGGCGGTGTGGGGCCGATGACAATCAATACTCTCATTCTGCAAACTGTTCAGTCAGGCGAAAAGAGCCTGGGCTAAGTCCAGGCCTGCTACCTGGCAGCGCTAACGCTCCCGGCGCCACTGCGTGCCGTCGGGTGAATCCTCCAACACGATACCCGCATCGGTGAGCGCCTGACGAATCTCATCGGCGCGCGCATAGTCTTTGCTTTGCTTTGCCTCACTGCGCTGGACGATCAGTGATTCAATCTCTTGCGCGCTCAAGCTGGCCTCTGTAATTCCACCTTGCAGCCAAGCCTCCGGATCGAACTCCAGAATACCCAGTATCTTACCAGCGGCCAGGATCCTGGCCTTCAACGCCGGCTTATCAGCTGACGGCGCCTTGTGTAACTGCTTGGCCAATGCGTGAACTTCTGCGATCGCACCGGGCGTATTCAGATCGTCGCTCAGCGCTAGGTAAAACGGCTCCTGACTAAGCTCCACATCAGCCACCACCGACACGTCAGCAACATCGCGCAAGGTGCTATAAAACGATCCCAGCGTAGCCTCTGCCTGATCCAGCAAGTCTGCCGAAAAACTCAGGGGCGAACGATAGTGGGCAGACAGTAATGCAAAGCGCAGCACTTCTCCGCGATAGCGCTGCAGCAGGTCTCGAACAGTATGCACATTGCCCAGCGACTTCGACATTTTCTCGCCGTCGATATCAAGATAGGCGTTATGCATCCAGTAACGCACGTAATCCCCGCCGTGGGCGCAGCGACTTTGCGCGATCTCATTCTCGTGGTGAGGAAAAATCAGATCACGACCACCGCCGTGAATATCGATAGTGTCGCCCAGGTGGGCGCGAATCATTGCAGAGCACTCCAGGTGCCAACCTGGACGACCCCTGCCCCATGGGCTTTCCCATCCGGGCTCTTCATTGCTAGAGGGCTTCCAGAGCACAAAGTCGCCGGGATGGCGCTTGTAGTCGGCTACTTTAACCCGCGCACCCGCCAACATGTCATCCAGCGAGCGATTCGACAGCTTGCCATAGTCCGGCATGGACTCAACAGCAAAGAGGACATGACCCTGTGACTCGTAGGCATGCTCCTTTTCGATCAGCGTGCGGGTGAGCTCGATCATGGGTTCAATATTGTGAGTGGCATGCGGCTCAAGAGTAGGCGGCAAAGCGTTGAGCTGCGCCATATCCTCTCGATACTTTTGCGTAAACTCGTTGCTCACGTCATCGATACTGCGCTTATCGTGCACAGCGGCGGCAATGATCTTGTCATCGATATCGGTAATGTTGCGCGCGTAGGTCACCGTGTCGTACTGCGTTTGTAACAATCGGTACAGGGTGTCAAACACCACCACGGGGCGTGCATTACCAATATGCGCCAGGTTATAGACCGTGGGGCCACAGACGTACATGGTTACCGCATCGGGAACCAGCGGCTCAAAGAGCTGCTTCTCGCGTGCCATTGTATTGTAGAGTTTCAGGCTCATGGCCAATCGCTTCCTTGGTTGTCTGTCAGCCTTGATTACTGGCCGACCAGGTATCGCGCAAACTTATTGTACGATTAAACACCGGACGTTCGGCAGAGTGGTCATAGCGGTCGGCTACAAAATAGCCCTCACGCTCAAACTGAAACCCTTGCTCAGGCTGAGCCTGCATGAGCGATGGCTCGATATGCGCATCCGCAACCACCTTTAGAGAGTCCGGATTTATCTTGTCCAAAAAATCACTGCCGCCCTTGTCGGGTGCTTCGTCATTAAACAATCGGTCGTAAATCCGCACCTCGGCGCGAGCGCCCTGCGTAGCCGACACCCACTGGATAACACCCTTGGGTTTAATACCATCCTGCGGGTTTTCACCCAGAGTGCCAGGTACTGTATGGGCATGCACCGCTACAATGTTCCCAGCGTCATCATGTTCTACGCTGTCAGCTTCGATAACATAGGCATTGCGAAGCCGTACTCGTTTGCCCAGCACCAACCGTTTGTATTTCTTGTTGGCCTCTTCCCGAAAATCATCTACGTCAATCACGATTTCTCGGGTCAGTGGTAGCGATCGCGTTCCCAGGTCCTCACGCGATGGATGCGCCGGAGCCTCGATCAGCTCAACATGATCCTCAGCAAGGTCGGTAAGTACAACGGTGAGCGGGTTGAGTACACACATGGCGCGAGGTGCATTCTCATTCAGATCATCGCGAATCGCGTGCTCCAGCATCGCAACATCCACAACTCCATCACTGCGGGTTGTACCCACCATTTCACAGAAGCGACGAATGGAAGCTGGCGTAAAGCCGCGTCTTCGCATACCCGCTATCGTGGGCATACGCGGATCATCCCACCCGGAAACCACCCCTTCCTCTACCAGCGACTTTAGCTTGCGCTTGCTGGTAACCGTATAACTTGTATTGAGCCGCCCAAACTCGTATTGGTGCGGCTTTGACTGCACAGGTAGGTGTTCGATAAACCAGTTATAAAGAGGTCGGTGGTCCTCAAACTCCAACGTGCAAACCGAGTGAGTGATACCTTCTATGGCGTCTTCCTGACCATGAGCAAAGTCGTAGGTAGGATAAATAGACCAGGTATCACCCGTTTGATGATGCGGCACCTTGCGAATTCGATAGAGAATCGGATCACGCATATTCATGTTGGGTGAGCTCATATCAATCTTGGCACGAAGCACTTTGCTACCTTCGTCAAAATCACCCGACTTCATGCCCGCCAGCAATAGCAGGTTCTCTTCCGCTGAACGCTCGCGGTGAGGGCTGTTTCTTCCGGGCTCCGTTAAAGTGCCCCGGTACTCTCTCGCCTCATCAGCAGACAGATCGCAGACGTAGGCGTCGCCATGTTCTACAAGCTTTACCGCCCAGTCATAGAGTTGATCAAAGTAACTGGAGGCAAAACGCACTTCGCCATCCCACTGATAACCAAGCCAGCGCACGTCCTCCATGATTGATTCAATAAACTCCTGGCTTTCCTTCTCAGGGTTCGTGTCATCAAAACGGAGGTTGCAGCGCCCGCCGAAGGTTTCCGCTAAACCAAAATTCACGCTGATCGACTTGGCATGCCCCACATGCAGATAACCATTTGGCTCAGGCGGAAAGCGGGTAACAACTTCCGTGACCCGGCCACTGTCGAGGTCCTCGCGAACGATAGACTCGAGAAAATTGTTGCTGGCTGGTTTTTCCATGAGATTTGGCTTACTGAGGTCAAAAAAGGGCCGATATTATAGCCACAGATACGCGCGGCTAATAGGCGTGATGCAACGAGTGGGACTTTATACACACAAACGGGCATAGAATGGCCAACCAACGTTTAACTGACTGGCAAAAGCCCGTATCATTGCTGTCCGCTCACCGCAGCTAAATAACCAGAACTCACGGAATCACACCGCAGGGAAGACATCATGGTCATTATTCGCACAACATTCGGCGACATCACGCTCGAGCTGGACGCCGACAAGGCCCCTAAAACAGTTGAGAACTTTCTAAACTATGCACGGGAAGGCTTCTATGACGGCACCGTGTTCCATCGAGTTATCGATAACTTTATGATTCAAGGTGGTGGCTTTGATGCTGATATGAGCCAAAAAGACTCAGGCGAGCCTATCGAGAACGAGGCTGATAACGGCCTGAAGAATGACTTTGGCACTGTAGCGATGGCCCGAACCATGGACCCTCACTCTGCTACCGCGCAGTTTTTCATTAACGTCAAAGATAACGACTTTCTGAATCACACTGGCAAAAACATGCAGGGCTGGGGCTATACGGTGTTTGGCAAGGTGAGCCAAGGCGAAGAAGTGCTCGACAAGATTCGCGCCGTACCCACCACCAGCCGTGGTGGCCATCAGGATGTGCCACAGGATCCGGTGATTATCGAAACCGTGGAAATAGTAGAGGCCTGAGTCTCCTCCAGGACGGTGTCATACACCCTCTTCATCTCCGACCTTCACCTCGATAGCGCAAGGCCGCACGTTATAGCGGCACTTGCGCAATTCTTGGATACACACCGCGACTGCGACGCTCTTTATGTGTTGGGCGATATCTTCGAAGCCTGGCTGGGTGACGACGACAATAGCGCTCTAGCGACGCAGATTACAGAGTTGTTTACGGACTTTACCAAGCGCGGTACAGCGCTCTATCTTATGAGAGGCAATCGCGACTTCCTGCTTGGCGACGATTTTGCCCGGCGCGTTGGCGCAAGCATGCTGGCCGACCCCACCGTGATCGACCTTTACGGAACCCCCACCCTGCTTATGCACGGCGACAGCATGTGCACCGAAGACACTGAATATCAGGCCTTTCGCAAAATGGCGCATGATCCCGCCTGGCAGGCCGAGCTATTGGCAAAGTCATTGGAAGAACGTCAGGCGATCGCAACGCATCTGCGCACAGTCAGTAAGGAAAGCGGAAGTAACAAAGCACAGGACATTATGGATGTAACACCTAACGAGGTTACGCAGCAGATGCGCAACTTCGGTGTCGATAGACTCATCCACGGCCACACGCACAGACCCCAGCGCCACGACACCGGCTCTGGCACTCGCTGGGTTCTAGGCGACTGGGACACGCGCGGCTGGGCATTGAAGATCGGCGAAGCCGAAGAAAAACTTTATTATTTTGATATAAAACAATAGGTTAAAAAATTAACCTAACCTTTATTCTAGAAACTTATAGCCGCTCTGAGCCTGCTTAGATCCACACTTGAAGGATCCACCCCGTGGCTAAGCTGGCACTCCACTGTGAAATCGAAACTCCGGATCGGGCGCCTCTATTAGCTCGCCCTCGCGTGCCAGCAACTCTTCCAGCCGCGACTCAATATCCGCCTCAGGTGCCTGTTTGCGCGCCAGCGCAAGGTAATCGGTGTAATGGCGCGCCTCGGACTTCAACAGTGACGCATAAAATTCACTCAAATCCGCATCCAGTACCGGTACCAGTGCAGCAAAACGCTCGCAGGAACGCGCCTCAATAATGGCACCCACCAGCAGGGTATCAACCATACGGCCAGGTTCGTTCCCTCGTACCAATTTTCGCATTTCACCGGCATAGCGTGAGGCGCTCAGCTGCGGGTAATCGATCTTCCGCTTTGCCATGATGGCTATCACTTGCTCAAAATGCCTCAGCTCTTCCCTGGCCAGTCGCGACAGCTTGTTCAACAGAACAGGGTATTCCACGTAGCGATACATCAGGTTCAATGCAGTGGATGCAGCTTTTTTCTCACAATTTGCATGATCAACCAGCAATATCGCCTGGTTTGCCAGCGCGGCATCTATCCAAGCAGGGGGCGTTGCACATGACAGAAAAGCCTGAATATGTGAAATGTCGGTCATGGGCGCCCTATTCTGCTCTATTCGGCAACGAACAGGTCCGGAGCACTGATATAACGATCGTAATGCGCCTGAGAGAGAATAAAGAACTCCTGATCGATCAAATCACGCAGCGCTTTCAGCGCCAAGTGGCGATACTCGTGGTGAACCTCAAAACCGAAACTAGAGGTATCCTCAATCTGGCCGGCACCTGCTTTGAGTAAACTGTACACCCAGCAATACTCATCATGCTCAGCGGTGTGATGTATTTGCTGAACTGATAGCTGCCATTTCAGCAATGACAGGTCTGTAACCAGGAGTTTGTTACTGACGCACTGAGACAGGAAGCCAGACAGCCTTCCATCAACCACGCGTTTCTGCGCAGGAGTGTAGCTGTTCCAGTCAATCACCTCGTGCGCAAACCGCTTGCAACCGCGACAGACGGAATCACCGATTCCGGTGGAACACACGCCGATACAAGGCGTTTTGACTGGGCGATCTAGCATAAACACGGCTTTCTGAGGGCGGGCACGGCGTTACCGTCGAATTCTAATGGATCAGCCACGTGAATGCACAGTATCCGCGTCGATTCATTTAACTTAAAAGCCCGCTGAGCTATACTCTGCACCCGATTTTATACCGGCAGGTCGTCCTTAATTGGATTGACCGCTCTCTCACTTTGACAGGAGTTTCACAGTGCTCGAAGCCTATCGCCAACACGTCGCCGAACGCGCGCAACAAAACATTCCACCCAAGCCTTTGAGCGCCGAGCAAACCGCAGGGCTGATTGAGCTCATTAAAAATCCTCCTGCGGGAGAAGGCGATTTTCTGCTGGAACTACTGTCTACACGCGTGCCTCCCGGCGTAGATGAAGCAGCCTACGTAAAAGCGGGCTTCCTCTCTGCTATAGCCAAAAGTGAAGCGCCCTGCGAACTGATCGACCCCGCAGCAGCGGTGAAGCTACTGGGTGATATGCACGGCGGTTACAACATCTCTACGTTGGTAGAGCTGCTGACAGACGACGCCCTGGGTGCGCTGGCGGCTACAGAGCTAAAGCACACTTTGCTCATGTTCGATGCTTTTCACGATGTGGCAGAGCTGGCGAGCAATGGCAATGAGAATGCCAAAGCAGTGATGCAATCCTGGGCAGACGGCGAGTGGTTTACTTCACGAGACAGCGTGCCAGAGTCGATCAAGGTTGCCGTATTTAAAGTCACCGGCGA
The DNA here is from genome assembly GCA_039990395.1 of Halioglobus sp. Classification (GTDB taxonomy): domain Bacteria; phylum Pseudomonadota; class Gammaproteobacteria; order Pseudomonadales; family Halieaceae; genus CALINF01. Next base: position 802,203 of record JBDXFZ010000146.1, on the reverse strand, counting down.
AACCAATACTGACGATCTTTCACCGGCCCCGGATGCATGGTCGCGCCCTGATATACCACTGCACGCGCTGGCAATGTACAAAATGACACGAGACGGTCTAGAGCCAGCTGAGCATGGTGTGACAGGCCCCATGCAGCAAGTTGCAGACATTCAGGCCAAAGGCGTTCCCGTGGCCTTCGTCGGTGATGTCGTGGGTACTGGCTCATCACGTAAGTCCGCCACCAATTCTGTCTTGTGGTTCTTCGGCGACGATATTAGCGGCGTACCGAACAAGAAAGGCGGTGGTATTTGTATCGGCGGCAAGGTCGCACCCATTTTCTACAATACGATGGAAGATGCCGGTGCACTGGTATTCGAAGCGCCAGTCGATAACCTGGGCATGGGCGACATCATCGAAATCCGCCCCTACGACGGCAAGATCCTATCTGAGTCGGGCGATGTTCTGTCGGAGTTTGAACTCAAGTCGCAGGTGTTACTGGACGAAGTGCGCGCAGGTGGGCGTATCAACTTGATTATTGGACGCGGCCTCACCACACGCGCTCGCGAAGCGCTAGGTCTAGGCACCGGCGACCTGTTTCGCACACCAGACCAACCCGAAGACACGGGCAAAGGCTTCACACTTGGCCAGAAAATGGTCGGCAGAGCCTGTGGTACTGACGGCATTCGACCCGGCACGTACTGCGAGCCACGCATGACTACTGTTGGCTCTCAGGATACAACAGGGCCGATGACGCGCGATGAACTCAAAGATCTTGCCTGCCTGGGCTTTTCTGCCGATCTGACCATGCAGTCGTTCTGCCACACTGCGGCCTACCCCAAGCCCGTTGATATTGACACTCAGCACAGTCTGCCAGATTTTATTATGACGCGTGGCGGTGTCTCACTGCGACCAGGAGATGGCATTATCCACTCTTGGCTCAACCGCATGCTACTGCCAGACACAGTGGGTACCGGCGGAGACTCACACACCCGCTTCCCCATGGGTATATCGTTCCCGGCAGGATCGGGGCTGGTGGCTTTCGCTGCTGCTACCGGTGTTATGCCATTGGATATGCCTGAATCGGTATTGGTACGCTTTAAGGGTGAAATGCAGCCCGGCATTACACTGCGAGATCTTGTGCATGCCATTCCCTATTACGCTATTCAGGAAGGCCTACTGACCGTCGACAAGAAAGGTAAAAAGAATATCTTCTCTGGTCGCATCCTTGAGATTGAGGGACTGAAAGGGCTCACAGTAGAGCAAGCCTTTGAGCTGTCTGATGCCTCCGCAGAACGTTCGGCTGCTGGCTGCACCATTGCGCTGGACGAAGACACTATTGCCGAGTACCTGCGCTCCAACGTCGTACTATTAAGGTCTATGGTGGCAGAAGGTTATGGCGACGCGCGCACACTCGAGCGACGCGCAGTCAAAATGGAAGAATGGCTGGCAAGCCCTTCCCTACTGAAAGCAGATGCCGACGCCGAGTACACGGCAGTCATTGAAATAGACCTGGCTGACGTGACAGAACCTGTTGTTTGCTGCCCCAACGACCCTGACGATGCACGCCTGTTGTCATCGGTGGCCGGAGATAAGGTTGATGAAGTATTCATCGGTAGCTGCATGACCAACATCGGTCACTTCAGAGCGGCCGGCAAACTGTTGGAGCAACACAAGGGCACGATTTCAACCCGTATGTGGATCGTGCCCCCAACGCGCATGGACGAGCACTTGTTGATGGAAGAAGGCTACTACAACATCTTTGGCGCGGCCGGTGCTCGCACGGAGATGCCAGGTTGTTCTTTGTGCATGGGTAACCAGGCACGGGTAGCGGCAAATTCAACTGTGCTATCGACGTCGACCCGTAACTTTCCCAATCGATTGGGCGATGGCGCTAACGTTTACCTTACCTCTGCGGAACTAGCAGCCGTGGGCGCAGTATTGGGTAAACTGCCTACGCCAGAGGAGTACATGGAGTACGCGCAGAACCTGGACTCGATGTCTGACGAAATTTACCGCTATATGAACTTCGACCAGATAGTAGAGTTTCAGCAAGGTGCAGAAGAAGGCAAGCGCATCGCGGCTGTCGAAATCACCGAGCTAAGCGCCTGAGTAAAGCAATAAGTGTGCAATCTCTGCCCTGCGGTGGAGATTGCACTTTCCTCTTTCCTATCTTCTCTCTGCTCCTCTCCCCTACCCTACTCTTAAGCAGCAACACCCATTTCTGCTATCAGCCTAACGTAATGGCTGCAGCTGAAAACGCCTGACCGACCGGCTCAGCGTGCGCTGTAACTCTTTTGCCTTGTCGGTAGAGTTATCACTGTCCGCCTGATAAGCCAGCGCAATATAGAGCCCTGTAATCGTGTCTACCTCATTCGCAACCGATGGCCTTTGGCGCTTTACGCGCTCTGCAAAATCGCCCGGCGCTTCCCCGGCATCTCGCACGATTCCCTGTCGCGCCAACCTGGCGCAGAATCTGAGATACAACTTATCCCAGGGTTTAAGGGAATGAGTTCTACGCTTTAGTAGTAGCGAAAGTGCCACGGGAATCAACACCAAAGCCCAGGTACCCATCAGCGCTACGATAAATTTGCGCGCACTGATGTCACCAAAAAAATCCTGCAGTATTTGATATTGCTGATCGCTGTTGAAATTAACAACCCAACTCTGCCAACGGTAAGTTAACGCTTCGTACCGAAGGCGAACGGCATTAATAAAGTCGATGTTACGGTAACGCAATGGTGAGAGCGGCGAGGATGAGAGGAAGGTCCCCTCGCCTGCTACAGCACGCTCAAGACCCCACTCTATGCGATCTGGCGCCACGGCGGAGGTTGGATCGAAACGCACCCAGCCTTCACCTTCCAACCAGATTTCTGTCCAGGCATGTGCGTCAAACTGATGGACAATAACTGTTTGGTTCACCGGGTTCACTTCCCCGCCCAGATAACCTCCAATCACTCTGGCAGGAACACCACCGGCGCGCATCATAACCGCGAAGGCGTAGGCATAGTGCTCACAAAAGCCACTGCGAGTCTCAAACAGAAATGCGTCCATGGGATTCTCACCCAGAAGTGGTGGCTGTAACGTGTAGCTGTACGGTGCCTGCGAAAATCGGCGCATTACGGTTTGTGCGAACTCTCTGTCGCTACCTGCTTCACTTCGTAAGCGCTGCGCAAGTGCAACTGTGCGGGGGTTTTCGCCCACAGGCAGTTTGAGCTCTGTATCGCGCCGCCACTCGCTTAGCTCCGGCTCCAACTCCGTATCCCGCCACAATCTGGCCCTGTAGACGTGGTCGTTCTCTACTATCACCGGAGAGAACAAACGAAAGTCCGGCGCTTCCATTACGCCACTGGTGAGCGACTGCGAATAGCGCAGGGCAAATAGCCAGTTTTGCTGGGTTGGTTCAAGAATAACGCTGTATTCCTGTGGCTCACCAGTCTGCTCGGGGCGGCGCAATCTGCGCTCCGGGGCGGGAACATCATAGTAGCCAAGGCTCGACCACGCGCCATCATTCAAGCGACTCATTACCAACCCACGCCAATACAACTGGGACGACGGTGGGATGTCGCCGTCGAACTGAGCTCTAAAGGCTACGGCCGATGACTGGCTCAGATTAGATACGTCGCCAGGCCGCATAAAGTCGCTCATACCCGTCTTTGCGGAATGACTCTTGATGGGCACTGTCCACAAGGGCCCAATCCGAGGAAACAAGAAGAACAACACCACCATCATCGGAAACGCTTGCATCAGCATGATTGAGCCAAGGCGAAAGCTCTTCCAGTTGAACCGCTGTTCACCCGGATGATGCAGGGCTATCAATGCTGTTGTAACCAGCAGTACATTCATAAGGGAGTAGAGAACCAGCAAGATATCCTGCGAGAACAGGAACTCTGTGAGGCAAACAAAGTAACCCAAAAAAATGAGTACATAAGCATCTTTGCGATGCACCAACTCGATTAGTTTCAACGCAAACGCCGACAACAGTAATGCGACTGTCGGCTCCAACCCGATCAATGAGCCGAAGCTGAGATAAATTCCAACAAAGCAGCTGATGATCAGCGAGAATTTGATCCAACGTCCGGGAAACGACCAACGACCTCGAAACACCTGAATTCGCCAAGCAGAGGCCAACACGTATACCAACAGCACCCAAACCGGTATTCGCTCTATGTGAGGGGCGACCAGCGTAAACAGGGAGATAATTATCCAGGCCAAGGCATTACGCGGTATTTGCTGCTCGAGAGTCATACGCTGCCCTCAAGTCCATGCAGCGCGAGCGCTTTAAGCACTGCCTCGCGATGTTTCTCTCCCCAGCCAGGGGCAAGCGTCACGCCCGGCAAACGCAAACCAAATTCGTCCCCACTGCGATCAAACTCAAGTGCCCAGTAGCACAGATGCGAAAGACGCTGCTCTATACCTAGTCCCGGAAACAAATCCCAGTCGAGCCAAACACTGCGATCAGCATAGGCTGCATAGTATTTACTCTGCAGACTTTGGCCGCGCGCGAGTCCCTTCCAGTACACCTGCCGTAATGAATCACCCTCGCGATATTCGCGAAAGCCATAAAAGTCGTCACTCCCCACTACTGGCAACGCAGCGCCATCGGGCTGATCACTCGCCAAGCCAGGTAACTCCGCCGAGGCCAGCGGCGCAGGGTAAACCAGCGCATGCAGATCTAGGTCTATCCAGGTCCAGCAGCGCAAGCACCCCAGAGGATAAGTACTCTCAATAAGCAACCTACCGGGGTTATACCAGCCGCGCTGACCCACTGGTGCGTGTAGGTGTACACTCTGTGCATCGGCTTCCTCTAGCGATATCAGCTCATCGGTGCTGTCGGGCCACTTGATCAGCAATCCATAGTGATCACGCCGCTTACCCCGCTCTATCTGAATCTCGAACTCAGCCTGTTGCCCGGGAAACGCCGACTGAGCACGAATCGCCCGAATGGTCAGTCCCGACAGGTTGGCGTAGGTATGCAGCACCGCTACGACAAACAACGTGGCCAGCAAAAAGGTCAGTGCAAAGCCCATATTGTTTTCGTAGTTGATAGAGGTCATCAACATCAACAATAGGCAGAACCCGAAGAAGAATCCCACGCGTGAGGGAAAAATGAAAATACGCTTTTGATCAAGCGTTACCGATCTGGACGGCGGGATTCGTCGATTAACCCACTTGCGAAAGCGAGCTTGCCAGCGCGCTTTCAACCCCGAGGCTTCAACCGATGCAGATGTCGTGGACATCCCGATTACCCCTCAGGGGCCTATGACATCAACGTTACGCGCCAGTAATGCGACCAGTGCCGAGCCATCGCCGGCGTATTCCCCGCTGGGGATCAGTCTATGCGCTGCCACTGCAGACATAACCATCTGAACATCCTCGGGTACCACATGCCCCCGGTTGTTCATCAATGCCCAGGTTTTAGCACAGTCTAGCAATGCGAGTGCGCCGCGCGGAGACAATCCCACGGCGAATTCTGCTGATTGGCGAGAGTAAGCGACAATGCGTTGAAGATAATCGAGCAGGTTATCTGACGTTTGAACCTGTGCAGCAGACTGGCGTATCTGCTCAAGTTGTTCGCCTGAAATACGCGTCTGTAGTGCTGGCTGTGCATCGGCGCTACTGCGTTTTTCAAACAATTGCCGCTCGGCTCGCGGGTCGGGGTAACCCAGCTCAAGCCGCATCAGGAATCGATCCAACTGCGACTCCGGGAGAGGATAGGTCCCGCTCTGATGAATAGGGTTTTGAGTAGCAATCACGAAAAAGGGCTCAGGTAACGGTCGGGTTTCCCCCTCCACTGTGACCTGCCCTTCCGCCATCGCCTCTAAGAGCGCGCTCTGAGTACGAGGTGTTGTACGGTTAATTTCATCCGCCAGCAAAACCTGGGTAAAGACGGGGCCGGGATGAAAGGTAAAGCTGCCGTCGTTACGATCGTAAACCGACACGCCCAATATGTCGGCAGGCAGCAAGTCACTGGTGAACTGTACGCGCTGATAACTAAGCCCCAGCACATCAGCAAGCGCGTGAGACAACGTGGTTTTACCCATGCCTGGTAAATCTTCAATCAGGAGATGGCCACGTGAAAACAAGCAGCAAAGCGCTAGGCGAACCTGCGCCTCCTTACCCAGTAACACACTACTAACCTCTTTTACCGCACTATCGACGAGTGCCTGAAGGTGCATGCGTGCCCTCTCTGTTTATCAGTTAGTGGTTAATGTAGTGGCAGCGACACCTGAATTTTGCGCTGCACTCATACATCGAGGGCTATCCCAATAGTGATAGCCCGCGCTGCAAATCAGCCTTGAGATCTTCTATATGCTCAAGGCCCACAGCGACACGAATAAGATTGTCTGTGATACCTGCCACGGCGCGGTCCTCAGCTGAGAGCCTGCCGTGCGTGGTTGTTGCCGGATGGACGATTGTCGTCTTGGCATCACCGAGATTCGCTGTGAGTGACATTATCTGCGTGGCGTCAATACATCGCCACGCTTCGGCTTGACCGCCCTTCACTTCAAAAGACAGCACCCCTCCAAAACCACTTTGCTGGCGCGCGGCTAAGTCATGCCCCACATGGTCTTCCAGACCGGCGTAATACACACGTTCTACGGCGTCGTGCTCATGTAACCATCGCGCAAGTGCCATTGCTGATGCACTGTGAGCCTCCATGCGCAGACGCAATGTCTCAAGCCCCTTCAAAAAGACCCAGGCATTAAACGGACTCATCGTTGGTCCGCAGGTACGCAAAAAGGTGACGACCTCGCTCATGTGTTCGTGCCGCCCCACCACAGCGCCACCCACGCAACGGCCCTGACCATCTAGGTACTTGGTCGCAGAATGAATCACTATATCCGCGCCATAGCTCAACGGTGTCTGTAGCGCCGGCGTGCAGAAACAGTTATCGACAACCAGCAGACAACCCTGCTCTTTGGCAATGGCAGACATGCCGGCAAGATCGGCCACTTCACATAACGGATTGGAGGGAGTCTCCATAAACAGCATCGCTGTATTGGGTCGTATTGCTTTACGCCACAATGAAAGATCAAGTAACGGTACGAAGGAGACCTCAACACCAAAGCGGGCGAGGTACTTACCAAACAAGTTAGTTGTTGTGCCAAATACATTGCGTGAACACACAACGTGATCACCTGCCTTGAGTAATGCCATACAGGTACTGAGAATCGCGGACATACCTGATGCAGTACCAACACCCTGCTCTGCGCCTTCCAGTGCAGCAATACGCTCTTCAAACGTGCGCACCGTAGGGTTGGTGTAGCGGGAATAGACATTACCCGGCTTGTCGCCATTAAAGCGCGCGGCAGCGTCCTCTGCAGAGTCAAAGACATAGCTCGACGTCACAAAGATAGGCTCTGCGTGTTCGCCTTCAGCAGTACGATGGACGCCGGCACGAACTGCCAAAGTATCCAAATGGGCGCCATCTAAGGCATTGTCGTTCTCTTTACTCATGATTACCGCGGTAGCACCGCTCCGTTCTAGCTATCGTTATGCAGACCGACTACCGCACCCTCTGCCTCGAGTACCTCACGGCGCTCGGTTTGCGCATCGTCATTGCGAAGTGATTCAACGTGATCCAGGTAATTCTGATCAATGTCGCCGGTAATGTATTCACCACTGAACACGGAGCAGTCGAAACCATCCGCCTTCGGGTTGCCTTCCTGCGAGCATTGGATCAGGGCATCCATATCCTGATACACCAGCCAGTCTGCGCCAATCAGCTCGCCAACTTCTTCATCACTGCGGCCGTGGGCAATCAGCTCTGATGCCGATGGCATGTCGATGCCATAGACATTGGGAAACCGTACTGCAGGTGCCGCAGAGGCGAAATACACGTTCGCCGCACCAGCGTCGCGCGCCATCTGGATAATTTGCTTACACGTTGTACCACGCACAATAGAATCATCTACCAGCATCACGTTCTTGCCCTCAAACTCAAGGGGTACGGGGTTCAATTTTTGCCGCACAGATTTTTTGCGCTGATTCTGACCGGGCATGATAAATGTGCGCCCTATATAGCGATTCTTCATGAACCCTTCCCGGAACTTGATACCGAGTTCGGTCGCCATCGATTGTGCGGCAATACGGCTGGTATCGGGTATGGGAATAATTACATCGATTTCCAGCTCGGGTCGTAGCTTGCGGATTTTTTTGGCTAATGCCTCGCCTTGGCGCATCCGGGTCTTGTACACGGATATCCCATCCATCAACGAGTCGGGTCGCGCGAAATACACGTGCTCAAATATACAGGGGCGCAATTGCGGATCGGTAGCACACTGCTGGCGGTGTAAGCCCCCTTCCATATCGATAAAGATGGCTTCCCCCGGCTCGACATCGCCGAGCATGGTAAATCCGAGTACATCCAGTGCAACACTCTCGGATGCCACCATGTGCTGCTGCCCCGCCTCCGTTTCCCTGACGCCCACCACGAGTGGGCGAATACCATAGGGGTCCCGAAACGCCACTACGCCGTAATTAACCAGCATAGCAACAGCGGCATAACCACCTCGACAGCGCTTATGTACCGCTTTTACTGCCGTAAAAATATCATCCGCCTGAGGGCTGAGCTTGCCCAGCGTTTGAAGTTCGTGGGCAAAGATGTTGAGCAACACTTCTGAATCTGAATCCGTATTCAGATGTCGCAGATCGTCCTGAAACAGCTCTCGCTTTAGCGTCTCGGCATTTGTTAGGTTGCCGTTGTGTGCGAGTGCTATGCCATAGGGAGAATTAACGTAGAAAGGCTGGGCCAGTGCCGGACCAGAGCTACCTGCCGTGGGATAACGGACGTGGCCGATACCGATTCCGCCTTGCAGTCGCTGCATATGATGCTGCCTGAATACGTCGCGCACCAGACCCTCACTCTTACGTTGGCTAAACTTGCCGCCAGCGCAGGTCATGATGCCAGCAGCATCCTGCCCCCGATGCTGTAGTACTGTCAGCGCATCGTAGATTTCAGGGGCCACGTTGCCCTTACCTACCAATCCAACCAGACCACACATTCAGCGATTCCTCATTGCGGGTTATTCCACTACACGTCGCAGCGGATCATGTTGTCAACGACGGCAGCTCACTGCTACGCGCCTTCTCAAACGTCGCTTGCGTCCAACTCATTAGCATATCCAGATGCGGCATCAACTGTGACTGATGAAGCCATTGTTGATCTCGCGGCGGTACCAGCTCACGTACTACAAACACCAGTGCCAGGACTATCAACACGCCCCGGGCAAAACCAAATACAGTACCCAGCAGTCGGTCGAGCAATCCTAACCCTGACGCTTTCATCGCACGCGAAACAAGCTTGGCGGTTAATCCAGACACAATCAGGATCCCGACAAAAATCAGCGACCAGGAGACGATGTAGCGACCGGTCACATTTTCAATAAGACCAACTAACAGTGAGGCAACTGACCCTGCAAACAGGTTTGCGCCAACAAATGCCAACACCCAACCGGCGAGTGACAAAGCCTCCCGCGTAAATCCACGCCAAAGGCTAAGGCCTACTGAAAGCGTTACGACAACTACAATAAACCAATCCAGACCATTGAATAGATCGATTTGCGGCATGCTAGGCATTGTGACCACCACTGGGCGGGCAAGTGCTGCCAAATGAGATGTTCAGATTGCCCGATGCCGCCAGGCGCTTACGGCACATACCGTACTACCATTGATTTGACTTTAAACTGTGCATCAACTTTCGGTTTCAACGCATCAAGTTTAGCTTGCTCGAACTTGGGACCTACATAGATTCGATACAATGTCTCATCGCCACGTTTGACCTGCTTGATGTAGGCTTTTTCATCTAGAGAGAGTAACTCATCGCGCAAGCGATTCGCCTTTGTGCGATCGCTCACGCTCGCTACCTGCAGTATCCAGGCGACGGGCACACCCTGAGCGTCGAGTTGGGGTTTTACAGGTGCTTCGCTGCGAGCCCCTCGCTGAGGATCGGCCGGTGGAGTGGTTTGGATAACGACTTCAGAGGCAGGGTCTGTATTTACGGAGGTCGAGTCGGACTGTGCTTCCTCAAGATCATCCTCCACAACCTCTTCATTTGCAGCAATCGCTACATCAACATCGTCGCCTTGCTGCTCAAGTTCACGGGATTCGATCTGCGCGTCCGTGAGCGGCGCTTCACGAAGCCCTGCCTTATCGGGCGGAGCAATCGGTGTGGTGTCAACAACTGGCGGAGGTGGCATGCGCTGGCTCACGTCGCGGGAGCGATCGTCGGGCTCAACAAAAATAATAGGCCAGAACACAACACCCAGTGCGACCAGAATCAAGGCACCTACCAGGCGTTGCTTGAGGATGTTGTTCAATTACCTGTTTCCCTACGGTCACTACCTAACAAAGGCAGAACCCCCGCCACTGTGTGGAAAGATCCAAAAACTACCAGCCTATCGTGAGCCTGCAGCTTAAATTGTGCGTCAGCAAATGCTGAATCGAGCGCGTCGAAGCAGACTATATTGCGCTCTTCTTCGTCGATCAATATTGAAGCTACTTGGCTAGAACCAGCGGCTCTGGGCACATGGGCCAAGTCTGCCAACAGCCATGTATCGAAGCAATTTTTGCACCGGCGCATCATAGCATGAATGTCCTTGTCTGCCATGACCGAAAATAGCGCAAAAGTCTTACCCGCGGTGGGATTTTCTCTGAGGTACTTCACTAGGTTTTCAACCGCAGCCGGATTGTGTGCAACGTCCAGTATGTATTCCCGGTCATCACGAATAACCCGCTGTAAGCGACCAATGGGCGCTGCCGCCTGTACCAGTTTAGCCAAGTCGAGAGCGGCTAGATTAACGCCCAGTAGCGCAGCCACTTGCAGCGCAGCGGCGACATTTTCCGCTCTCAATGCAGGCGGGACGATACAAGGTAAAGTGATAGTGTCATGGCCTACGCTGACATACGCAGAGTCAGCGGTAGCACCAAAATCGGTACCGATGCACAGAGACGCTGCGCCCAGGTCTTGCAAGAACTCAATCAAACCATCGGGTGGTTGCGTATCTGCCACAACAACAGGTTTACCGACCCGGGCCACGCCGGCTTTTTCCCTGCCAATCGCTTCACGGCTATCGCCAAGCCAGTCCTGATGATCCAGCGCGATACTGGTAATCACCGCTACATCAGCATCGACGAGATTCATAGCATCCAGACGCCCACCCAGGCCCACTTCTAGGATCGCTATATCTGCACTGTGCTGCAGAAAGATCAATAGCGATGCCAAGGTAGCAAACTCGAAATAGGTGAGTGTGGTATCGCCACGCGCCTCTTCAATCCGGGCGAAACTGGCCGCGATGTCGGTATCACTAACGGCCACACCGTTTACACGTATACGCTCGTTGAAGCACAAGAAGTGAGGGGAAGTGCTCAGTCCGGTTGTCATGCCATGGGCGGTTAAGAGCCGCTCAAGCACCGCAGCTGTGCTCCCCTTGCCGTTGGTACCGGCAATGGTCACAACGGGCAGAGAGTAAGGCAGCAGATTCAGAGCATGGGCAACAGTACGTATCCGATCCAGGCCTAGTTCAATTTCGGCGGGGTGGATGGCTTCTAAGTGCACAAGCCACTGCGCCAGTGACCGTTCAGTCATCGCTGTCCGGTAGAGGAACCGGTTCAGCCTCCAGCTCAACTGGCTCAGGATCGGCAATCTTGTCATCGGCATCAGAGTGCTGGTGCGTAAGCTTGGCAAGGAGCCGGCCGAGCGTATCCCGCATCTCGGTACGATGTACGATCATATCGATAGCGCCATGATCCAGCAGAAACTCCGAGCGCTGAAAGCCTTCGGGTAATTTCTGCCGAATGGTCTGTTCAATAATGTTAGGTCCGGCAAATCCCGCTCGCGCGTCTGGTTCTGCCACATTGATATCTCCCAATAGTGCCAGCGACGCTGATACACCACCGTAAATGGGGTCGGTCATCACTGAGATATAGGGAACGCCGGCGAGTTTCATGCGCTCGATTACGGCACTGGTCTTGGCCATTTGCATGAGCGAAATCAACGCCTCCTGCATGCGAGCGCCACCTGAGGCGGAGAAACAGACAAGCGGAATTTTCTCCTCCAATGCCAGCTGAGCCGCGCGTGTGAATTTCTCTCCCACCGCGTATCCCATCGAGCCACCCAAAAATGCAAACTCAAATGCTACAGTCACCACGGGCATACCCTGCAATTGCCCGCGCATGGCGATCAGCGCATCTTTCTCACCAGTAGTTTTTTGAGCGGCTGTTACACGGTCTCGGTAGCGCTTCTTGTCCTTAAACTTGAGACGGTCTACCGGCTCTACATCTGTCGCGATTTCCTCTCGAGCTTCGGCATCGAGGAAGATATCGAGACGGCGACGGGCACCAATGCGCATGTGATGATCGCATTTAGGACACACGTCATCATTGCGCTCCACATCTGGTCGATACAGAACCGCATCGCACTTGACGCACTTCTTCCAGAGTCCCTCTGGCACTCCGCCACGCCGACTGGATTCGTCCTTACGAACGCCAGAAGGTAGGATCTTGTCTATCCAGCTCATTGCGAGTCCCCTGCGATTATTGCGCCATTATAAACGTGCAGCGGGTGTTCTAGGAAGCTATCGAATCAATACCCTGTCGAATACCTGAAAGCAGGCTCGTTGCAGCCGTGATCGCTGCTTCTGTATCACCACCCTCTTCCATCGCCTGTGCCATCGCATTGACGAGAGCGCTTCCAACCACCACGCCGTCGGCTACGCGCGCCACTGTCATCGCTGATTCCGCGTCTTTGATGCCAAAACCGACGGCCACAGGGAGAGATGAATGACTGCGAATTTTGTTGACGTGCAATGTGACATCATCGACATCCAGATGCCCTGCGCCTGTCACGCCTTTGAGTGACACGTAATAAACGAAGCCGCGAGCTTGGCGGGCGATAATCTCAATTCGATCATCTGGCGTGGTTGGGGCAATAAGAAATATATTGTCCATACCAACCCGCTGCAGTTCCGCGTTCACCGCCTCTACTTCTTCGGGGGGGATGTCGACTGTTAGCAAGGCGTCGATGCCTGCGGCGGCGGCCGCATCACAGAATGCCGCATACCCCATATGCTCTACGGGATTGGCATAGCCCATTAACAGAACTGGTGTTTCACTATCCTGCTGACGAAATTCAGTGACCATCTCAATCACATGGCGCAGTGAGGTTCCATCGGCAAGAGCACGCTCATGACCGAGCTGGATCACCGGCCCTTCGGACATCGGGTCTGAAAAAGGCACACCAACCTCGATAATATCGGCGCCTGAGTCAACCAATCGATGCATGAGCTGCACTGTTGTCTCACGTGTTGGATCACCCGCCACTATGTAGGGAATTAATGCCTTACGACCCTGCTCTGCAAGCGCCTGAAAACGCCCCGCAATTCGACTCACCAGTTGAACTCCTTACATCTCAAGACCGTCGATCTGAGCGACGGTATGAATATCCTTATCACCGCGGCCTGACAAATTAACAACAATTGTCTGCTGCGGCGTCATTGTTGCTGCCAGTTTCTCTGCATAAGCCAGCGCATGTGCTGTCTCTAGCGCCGGCATAATACCTTCGATGCGAGTCAGGCTATGAAACGCCGCCAAAGCCTCATCGTCATTTGCAGCGACGTAATTTACCCGGCCAATATCCTTGAGCCACGAGTGCTCTGGACCTACACCTGGATAATCAAGCCCAGCCGACACTGAATGCGTATGCATTATCTGCCCATCGGCGTCCTGCATCAGGTACGTGCGGTTGCCGTGCAATATTCCTGGCGTACCCGCAGTCAGCGGCGCTGCGTGCTGATTGGTCGATACACCGTGTCCGCCGGCCTCCACACCGTACATTGCAACTTCTTCGTCTGCGAGAAACGGGTGAAATAAACCAATGGCATTGGAACCGCCACCCACACAAGCCACTAACGCGTCGGGCAGTTTGCCAAACTGGGCGAGTGATTGTATTCGTGTCTCGCGGCCAATAACTGCCTGAAAGTCACGCACTAACATGGGGTAAGGGTGCGGCCCAGCCACTGTTCCGATGATATAAAACGTATCATCAACATTGGTTACCCAATCGCGCATGGCCTCATTCATGGCGTCCTTAAGTGTTCGCGATCCGGACGTCACAGGTATAACCGTGGCACCTAATAGTTTCATGCGGTACACATTCAGCGCTTGTCTGCGCACATCCTCTTCACCCATGAAGACATGACATTCCAAGCCCAGTCGCGCAGCAATAGTAGCGGTGGCCACACCGTGCTGGCCCGCCCCGGTTTCGGCGATCACACGTCGCTTACCCATATGCTTTGCAAGGAGCGCTTGTCCAACCGTATTGTTTACCTTATGCGCACCGGTGTGATTGAGATCTTCGCGCTTAAGAAAAATACGGGCGCCACCTACCTGGCTTGACCAGCGCTTGGCCTCATACAATGGTGAAGGACGGCCAACATAATGGGCAAGATCTTCATCCAGCTCGCGTTGAAAATCTGCATCATCCGATAGCCTGCGATACAGCGCTTCCAGTTCAGCCAGGGCGGACATCAGGGTTTCTGCGACAAATTTGCCACCATAAACACCAAAGCGTCCGTCACGATCGGGAACCGTATTAAACAGTTCTTGCGTCATCTTACTCGTCATTTTTCACTCACCTTTCGGGGTTTGATCAACCGATCTTACTGCCGACACAAAGGCGGCAATTTTCTCGGAACTCTTCAGGCCTGGCGATGATTCCACGCCACCGCTCACGTCAACGGCCGCAACTTGAGTCGCTTTAATGGCGCTGCCAACGTTGTCAGGCGTCAAACCACCAGCGAGCACTATTCTTCCCGCCTGCGAACGCGGCACCTGCGACCAGTCGAACACCTCACCTGTACCGCCGGGCACACCCTGCTTGAATGCGTCCAGCAGAATTGAGCGGGCGTCACACCAGGAGCTCATCAATTGCGACACGTCATCCCCGGGCTTCACTCGAAGCGCTTTTAGAAAGGGAACTCCAAGACTCGTGCAAAATTGCGGCGTCTCGTCGCCATGCAGTTGCAGCAAGTCCAGACCTACGCGCTTATATATACGGTCGATTTCCGGAGCTGTCTCATTAACAAACAAGCCCACGGCAGCAACAAAAGGGGGCAGATTCGCGACAATCTCACGCGCAGCTTCCACGCTTACCGCACGGGGGCTGGATGGATAGAATACCAACCCGATGGCGTCTGCGCCGGCCTGCGCTGCTGTCAAGGCGTCTTCGACACGGGTGATACCGCAAATTTTGATGCGCGTGTGTAACACAGGACTATCGGGTTGCGAAAAAAGAGGCGCAATCATAGCAGATGCGCGCCCATATGGGTGCTTACGGCGTCAAAATCATGGGTCCGGGCTTGCTTCGGGGTAGACCAAACTCAGCTGGATAATCCACGCCAGCCAAATACAAACCATCGGCGGCCGCGGTATCGGCAGCCACGGTCCGATTTCTACCCGCCAATAGTTCACCAAGCCACTGCACAGGCTTCTTCCCGCAGCCCACCACCATTAACGACCCTACAATATTTCGTACCATATGGTGCAAAAACGCATTCGCGGTAAGGTCTATCACCACGCAATGTTCCTTGCGATGCACTGCGATCGACTGCATGTTGCGCATAGGCGTCGAAGACTGGCAACTGGCGGCTCGAAAGGCGCTAAAGTCCTGCTCACCCAACAGCACCTGCGCCGCTTCATGCATCTTTGCCGCATCGAGCGGCGCGCGATACCAAGTAACCATGCCCTCCATCAGCGCAGGGCGTATAACGGTGTTGCTGATGATATAGCGATAATGACGCGCATGAGCAGAGAAACGCGCATGAAATTCCTCTGGCACCGCTCGTGCCCAGTGCACTCTTACGCTACGCGGTAATGATGCGTTGGTGCCCATAACCCAGGCTTTACAGCTGCGTCCAACTGGATCGTCAAAGTGCGCTACCTGCCCAAGACCGTGAACACCAGCGTCAGTCCTACCGGCGCAATGCACACGAATGGGTTGAGCCGCTATCGCAGACAGCGCTTGCTCAAGCACTTCCTGAACAGTGGAAACATTCAGATGAGGTTGTGACTGCCAGCCGGAGAATTCTCGGCCATTGTATTCGATGCAGCAGGCAACCCTGCTACCCGGGGGTAGCGGGTCTGGAGAAAATAGCTGTTCAGCCAATGCGTTCGATGAGAGCGCGCGCTTCCTGTTGTTGCTCGTCGTTACCCTCGGCTATGACTTCGTCGAGAATCAACTTGGCACCATCTTCATCACCCATATCCAAGTACGCCCTGGCCAGATCAAGCTTGGTCGACATGGGGTTACCCTCGGTAGCAAACACCAGATCTTCTTCGTCGGGTGCATCGTTCATGACCTCGGCAAAGTCTGAAGAAAGATCCAGATCGTCGCTATCAGCACCCTCAATCTCTAACCCACTGAATGTATCTTCCAGCGGCTCCTCTGGCGAAAGCTCCAGATCAGTGGTCGCAGGAGCTGCGCCTTGCGCGGGCGTGGCGGCATCCATAAGTACCCTGGCTCCTGCCAACGCATCGGGATCGTTTATTCGCTGCAGTTGCCCATAGTGCTCCGCAACCAATTCGGCATCACCTAGCTCCTGACCAAGCTCTATCAGCTTGAGTCGGTATGAGGCGTTATCGGGATCACTCTTTACTGCGCCATTCAACAGGTCTACAGCTTGCGGCAGTCGGCCGTAAGCGACATAAATATCAGCCTCAGCCAGCGCATCGCCGGCCTCCTCGTCGGAGGAGTAGTCATCATGCTTCTCCTGGCCGTAACCGCGATCGCCCTCTGCGCCCAACAACTCTTCGAGGGAGTCGTTTTCTTCTTCTGGAGCAGATTCAACCAGCGCTTCAACTGGAGCAGCAGACTCAACCTCCTGCGGCGCTTCTACTTCCAGAGCAGTCGACTGCAGCTGCACACCGGCGAACGCATCATCACTAGCCTCCGCCCGGGGCGTTGCGTCTTCTGAATCATCATTCGCGTTCTTGCGGCGCCAAAAAAACAAGCCTGCTAGAGCGGCGAGAATGAGGCCAACCAAATAGGGCAAATAGCTCATCAATCCGCCCTCTTCAGGAGGCGGTGCTACAGGGGTTGGTCTGGGCTGTGGTTGCTGGACTTGCGGCTGAACAGGCTGAGTGACCCTCTCCTCCGCGGGCTCTACTTCTACAATGCTATCGGCAACCATGCCGTCAGAGGCATCATCGACGTCGCCTGGACCGGAGCCTCCTCCCATCATCGCTTCCGCGGGCGCTGTTCGGGCTTCTTCAAGCGCTGCCTGCAAGGCGGCTATCTGCTCATCCTTAACGCTGACTATGCGCTCGAGAGTCTCGACCTGCTCAGACAACTGCGCCATATCAGCTGACAGCTCGGCATTGGCACGTGCAGTAAGATCCGATTCTTCAGCGGCGCCGCTCGAAGACATCGAGCCACCACTGTCTGCAGTGGCACTCTGTGTTGTGCCTTGCGCGGCATCTGCATCGCCTGTGTCATCGCCTGCATCTGCGGAGATTCGTAATGAGGGGCCGCCACCATAGGACGGCTCAGAGGCACGGCCCGCACGCCAGTCCTCGTTCTGCTGATTGACCTCAGCCAACGCCTGAGCGAGGTTATCGGAGCTGATGTCTCCGGTATCGGGCATGTAGACGATATAGCCCGCCTTGATGCGGTTGATATTGCCGTCGATGAAGGCATTCGGATTCATCCGCTGGATATCCAGCATGGCCTGATGCACGGAAACACCCTCAGGCTTGCCCGCCAGCGCTATGTTCCACAACGTTTCATCGCGTCGAATCATATAGCGGGCGCCGGGCGTGGGAACGCCCGAAGTTCCTGAACTGAAATCGCGCTGAGGCATTTCTCCCGGCGCGAGGTCTGACTGCTTTACATCGACCCGAGTGCCGCTAGTCGCTGCGGCTCCCTGCTTTTTTGGTGTCGGCGCTGGCACGCCCTCCACCTCCGCAACACGCTCAGATGCTGAAATTACCTGAGTCGACTCATCAAACACGGGGGGGTCTATCAATACGGTATATTCACGCAGCAAGCGGCCAGATGGCCAACGCGCCTCGATAATAAAATCCAGATAGGGCTCAAGCACTGGCTCTTCGGAGGTGACGACAATCATCCCCCGACCGCTCGCATCTACGGTTACATCGAACTTGATGCCAGTAAGGAAATAGGCGCGATCGACACCGAGCCGTTCGAAATCGTCCGACGTTGCCAGGCGAATTCGAATCTCGTCTGAATGCAGACCATCGGTGTTAAGTAAGTCTACTTGCGCTTTAAGTGGCTCGTTAAGAAACGACTCCAGCGTGATGTCACCAAGTCCTAACGCCCAGACAGAGCCCGCATGCATACAGCCCAGTGAAAAAAGCGCTGCTGCCAACTTGTTCTTCGTAGCCATAGCTATAGCCTTATTATTTTTTCCCTGAACCACCTGACACACATCCCCGGGTGGTGCCACTTACCGAGCTGCCGCAAAATGCTTGCTAAAATATCTTGCCCCCACAAGCACTTGCACAGGATGTTAAAAGTATTGCTACAAGTACATCCATGCACTTAAGTCAGCGTCGGACTTCTCTCAAGTATGTTTTATAGGCTGGCATTAATCAAGATAGGTCTGTATCAAGCTCTCGGCAATTTGCACACTATTTAGAGCAGCACCTTTGCGCACATTGTCAGACACAATCCACAAGTCGAGGCCTCGGGAGTGGGAGATATCCTCACGAATTCGCCCTACGAACACGGGGTCCTGCCCTGCCGAATCTCCAATCGGAGTGGGATAGCCACCGTCTACCGGCTCGTCCATCACAGTGACACCCGGCGAGGCATCCAGCAATGCCCGCGCCTGAGCCGCAGAAATCTTGTCCACAGTCTCGATATGCACTGCTTCGGAATGTCCATAAAACACTGGCACGCGAACGCAGGTCGGGTTCACCATCAACGACGGATCATCAAATATTTTCTGGGTCTCCCACACCATTTTCATTTCCTCACGGGTATAGCCATTGTCCTGAAAAGTATCGATGTGCGGTATGACGTTGAAGGCTATCTGCTTGGGATAGACCTTACACTCAATTTCCTGCCCGTTAAGTAGTCGTGCAGTTTGCCCCGCCAGCTCCTCAACCGCTTCTTTACCCGTACCAGAAACCGCCTGATACGTAGCCACGTTAATCCGCTCTATTCCCACAGCGTCGTAAATCGGCTTCAAGGCAACCAGCATCTGGATGGTGGAGCAGTTGGGATTAGCAATAATATTGCGTATCGAATAGTCAGCAAGAGCCTCGGGGTTAACCTCAGGGATTACCAGTGGGATATCGGGCTCCTGGCGAAAGTGCGAGGTATTGTCCACAACGACGCACCCCGCAGCGGCTGCCTTAGGCGCATACTGTTCAGAAATATCGCCACCTGCAGAGAACAGACCAATCTGAACTTGGGAAAAATCAAATTCCGCCAGATCGGTGACACGAACGCTGTTGCCGCAGAACTGAATAGATTTACCTGCCGAGCGACTACTCGCCAATGGATACAATGTGCCAACCGGAAAGTTACGCTCTTCTAGAATCGAGATCATCGCCTCGCCCACTGCCCCAGTTGCACCAACAACTGCTATGTCATATGTCTCGCTCATGTTCTTTCTTCTCCGATTCGTAGGCTGCTTATTACAGCGTGGTAACTTTAGAGGGAACGCAACTGGGCCACTACAGCCTCGCCCATTTCTACCGTTCCAATGAGGCGATCATCCTGCGTGTAAATATCGGGCGTACGTAGCCCCGCATCCAACACCACACTGACGGCATCCTCGATTGCGGTTGCGGCCTCTGGTGCCGCCAACGTGTAGCGCAGCATCATCGCCAACGAAAGAATCGTCGCCAATGGGTTGGCTTTGCCCTGCCCTGCGATATCCGGAGCAGACCCGTGACAGGGCTCGTACATCCCCCGGCCATTCTTGTCGAGTGAGGCTGATGGCAGCATACCGATAGACCCTGTGAGCATGGCGGCCGCATCAGACAGAATGTCTCCAAACATATTGCCGGTAACGATCACATCAAACTGCTTGGGAGCCATAACCAGCTGCATCGCTGCGTTATCCACATACAGATGACTCAGCTCTACATCAGGGTACTGCGGAGCAATACTTTCCATCACCTCGCGCCAAAGCACCGTGGCTTCCAGAACATTGGACTTATCGACCGAGCACACACGCTTATCGCGTTTGCGGGCGAGTGAGAATGCCAGATGGGCAATACGCTCCACTTCGGATTCGCGATAAACATAAGTATTGAACCCCTCGCGTTCGCCATTTTCCAGCGTGCGTATGCCGCGTGGCTCACCGAAATAAATACCCCCGGTAAGTTCCCGTACGATAAGAATATCCAACCCTGCCACGATTTCTGGTTTCAGGCTGGACGCCGACGCTAACTGGGGATAGAGAATAGCGGGCCTTAAGTTTCCAAATAGTTCGAGCTCGGAGCGAATACCCAGCAGCCCTCGCTCGGGCCGCAATTCTCGCGCCACGCTATCCCACTTGGGACCACCCACGGCCCCTAACAAGATGGCGTCTGCCGCACGGGCATCTCGTAGCGTTTGCTCGGGCATCGGCTCGCCGTGCACATCAATCGCCGCACCTCCCAGCAAACCGTGCTCGACCTCAACACCCAAATCAAATTGCGTGTTTACCTGGGCGAGCACTTTTTCCGCCTCTGTAATAATTTCCGGGCCAATGTAGTCTCCCGGCAGTACTAATACTTTACGTGTCATAGCAACCTCTTACTGAACCACGTCGAACAGCCACGGCGAAGACTCGCGCAACCGCTCCTGATAGCGTCGAATAGCATCTGCACTTTGAAGTGTGATGCCTATGTCATCCAAACCGTTGAGCAAGCAATTCTTGCGAAACCCATCAACCTCAAAATCTATGACCCGGCCTGTAGGCGTGGTGATCGTTTGAGCCTGTAAATCAACGTCCAGGCTATAGCCTTCTGTCGCGTACATTTCATCGAACAACCCGTCTACAACAGACGCGTCCAGTGCAACTGGCAGCACACCATTCTTGAAACAGTTGTTAAAAAATATATCGGCGTAGCTCGGCGCGATAATGCACCTGAAACCGTAATCCTCCAGCGCCCATGGCGCGTGCTCACGCGATGAGCCACAACCGAAATTTTCTTTCGCCAGTAAAACCGACGCACCTTGATAGCGCTCAAAGTTTAGAGGGAAGTCGGGGTTTACAGGTCTCTTGCTGCTATCTTCACCAGGTTGACCCTCATCGAGGTATCTCAACTCGTCGAACAGATTAGGGCCGAAGCCGCTGCGCTTGATCGACTTAAGAAACTGTTTGGGAATAATGAGGTCGGTATCTACATTCGCGCGGTCCATCGGCGCTACCAGTCCCTTCAATTGAGTAAATGCTTTCATGAGCGCCCCTCCCCTTGTTGGCCTATATCAGTAAAGTGGCCAGCAATCGCTGCAGCGGCCGCCATAGCCGGACTCACGAGGTGCGTGCGCCCCCCAAAGCCCTGACGTCCCTCAAAATTGCGGTTAGAGGTAGAGGCACAATGCTCACCCGGCCCCAATTTGTCGGCGTTCATAGCAAGGCACATGGAACAACCGGGCTCGCGCCACTCCATTCCCGCGTCGATAAAGATTTTGTCGAGACCCTCTGCCTCGGCTTGCGCTTTCACTTGGCCTGATCCCGGCACCACGAGTACCTGCTTTATACTCTGTGCCACCTTGCGCCCACGAATCTGCTCCGCAGCCTGGCGCAGGTCCTCAATTCGCGAGTTGGTGCAGGAACCGATAAACACGCGATCAGGTCTAATGTCGGTAATCGCCATGCCTGGCTTCAGGCCCATGTATTCAAGTGCTCGACGAGTCGCTTGTGCGCGACTCTCTTCTTCAATCTGCTCTGGATCGGGTATCACACCGTCCACGGGCAATACCATTTCGGGGGAGGTTCCCCACGTTACCTGCGGCTTGATATCCTCAGCGCGGAGTGTCACAACCCGGTCAAACTCTGCATCATCATCAGAGTGAAGATCACGCCATGCGGCGACAGCCTGCTCCCACTGTTCAGCATTGGGGGCATACGGGCGGCCTTTGACATACTCAAGCGTCGTGTCATCCACTGCCACCATGCCCATTCGCGCGCCCGCCTCTATCGACATATTGCACATGGTCATACGGCCCTCCATCGACATGGCTCGAAGGACTTCGCCGCCAAACTCAATCGCATAACCGGTGCCACCGGCTGTGCCGATCTCACCAATCACAGCCAAGGCGACGTCTTTCGCGCCAACGCCTTCTTGCAATGTGCCGTCTATACGAATCAAAAGGTTCTTCATCTTTTTCTGGATGAGGCACTGGGTGGCAAGCACATGCTCTACTTCGGATGTGCCAATCCCATGCGCGAGTGCGCCCAGCGCACCGTGAGTGGAGGTATGCGAGTCTCCGCACACTACCGTCATACCCGGCAGCGTTGCACCCTGCTCCGGGCCTACCACGTGCACGATGCCTTGACGGATATCGTTGATCGGAATTTCCACTATGTTGAACGCATCGCAATTGTCATCGAGTGTCTGAACCTGCAACCGCGAGACAGGATCGACGATACCTGCCACTCCACCCTTGCGCTCCTCGCTCTCCGTTGGCACATTGTGATCTGGCACCGCAAGATTGGCATCCAGCCGCCAGGGCTGACGCCCCGCCAGTCTCAGCCCTTCGAATGCCTGCGGCGAGGTCACCTCGTGTATCAGGTGACGATCGATGTAGATGATAGCGGTACCGTCGTCACGCTGCTCTACAAGGTGGTTGTCCCAGAGTTTGTCATAGAGTGTTTTGCCGGCCATTGTGCCCTCCACCGCGGTACGGTCTGCATGAGAAAGGAAAGCATTCTAGGTTTGACTTCAGCATAACTCAAATTTATTATTTTTATATATTGAATTACCAATTGGAATATTGAGATGGATACTCAGCAACTGCGCGCTTTCCTGGAGGTAGCACAAGCACGCTCTTTCTCTGGTGCCGCCCAACACCTGAACTTAACGCAACCGGCTATCAGCAAGCGCATTGCATTGCTTGAGCAATATTTGGGTACCGAGCTATTTGACCGGATCGGGCGCCATGTCAGCCTGACCGAAGCTGGACAGGCGCTTCTACCCCACGCGCGCTCAATGGCTCAGCAGATGCTTGTGGCTGAACGCAGCGTGCGTGATCTGGCAGGCGGTGTCTCCGGGGAACTGCGGCTGGCGACCAGTCATCACATTGGACTGCATCGACTGCCTCCAGTGCTGGGTCACTTCAAGCAAGCGTATGAGTCGGTGCAAGTTGATATCGAGTTCATGGATTCAGAGCAGGCATTTGAGCAAATCCATCACGGTGAGGTTGAGCTTGCCGTTGTAACCCTTGCCCCCACGCGTGCTGCTAATATTATTTCGACAACGCTGTGGAAAGACCCGTTGCAATTCATGGTATCCACCGACCACCCATTGGCAAAAGTCACAAAGGCATCACTACAGCAACTGGCAGAGCATGCTTCAGTCCTGCCGGGGTTGAATACCTACACCGGCCAGATCGTCAAAAGCCTTTTTGATGAGCACCATCTCGCACTGAATGTCTCGATGGCAACCAATTACCTCGAAACTATCCGCATGATGGCATCAGTTGGATTAGGCTGGACTGCTCTTCCGGCCAGCATGCTCGACAGCTCATTACGCACGCTGGAGGTTCCGGGGATAGCAATGGAGCGTAATCTGGGTGTGGCCTATCACCGCGGTCGCAGTCTCTCGCGCGCAGCGCGAGCCTTTCTCGCAACGCTCGAGGATTTTGGCGATCGCGCCACTAGGAACCGGACCTAGGACTTCGGCCCTGTCTTCAATCCGGCGAGAGCACCGCCCTCATCGCTAGGCTTGTTTTTCCACATACCCTTATGATCGGGAAAATAAAACGAACCGCTGAAACGTACGACCGGCCCTTCGCTGCCGACAATCAGGCCCTGGCAGAAGCCGAATCGTCGCTTGGGGGACACCAGTTGTATCTCCGATTGAACCCAGTCTCCCAATCGACCAGCAGAGATAAAATCAACCGACAGATTGATCGTGGGACTACCACCTTTGCCACCCCGAGCTAGATTGAGGTTGGCCGCCGCAGCCACATCGGCCATCGTCATCAACATGCCGCCGTGGCAAATGCCCATGAGATTGCAATGTTGCTCCTGCACTATCAGTCCAAAATGTAACTCGTCGCCCTGCAAACGACGGTACCAAGGCTGTAGGTTGTCGGAAAAACCCATACCTTTCTGCATGAGTTCAAAGCCTTCAGGTACGGTTAATTCTGTAGTATTCGTCATTAGCAGTTCTCTTAAATGTTCGCAGAATTGGGCGGCAAGTAGTGGCTAGAAAATCCCCATGACCAACCCGGTCGCAAGGCCCTCACCCAGTTCTTGCGCCTTGCTTGTATGCTCCTCGCACACCTCACCGCGCAGAATCAGAGGTTCGGCCGCAGGCGTAAACGGTACACCAGACAAAACGCGCTGCAATTGCGCAAGGGCTCCTCGGCCATCATTGCCAGCGCTGATGAGCACGCCATAGGGCAGCACCAACCCACGGTCGATCGCAGGGTAAAAAATCCTGTCCAGAAAGTCTTTCATACCACCGCTCAATGTTCCGGAATTTTCCGCCGCAATGCACAACAACCCATCACCCGCGCGCAAGTCGGCCGCGCCAATGTCCCAGGCACGATGACGCTCTACCTGTATTCCCACTTCACGTTGCGCGCCGCGCAGGGCTGCAAGTGATAACTGGGTGCAGGTGCCGCTTTGGCTGTGGTAAGCAATGATCAAGCGTTTCATTGTGCCCTCTTTTATCGCGAGGAATTGGAACACACACCGGCTCTGCTGTCATGCCGACAGTCGGGGCGCGCAGCCAGTGGCGAATTATACGGAGGTCTGCTGTAATGCGTGTCCCTGTATCCAATGGGTATCCACACCCGCCCAATCTCAGCGAATAAGCTGTCCACAAGAAAGGAGTTCCAACGTATGTCGCAACTCAACCGCCAGTGGCTATTAACCGCCAGACCCAATGGCATGATTGGTCCCGAACACTTTGAACTGGTTGAAACACCGATGCCAGAGCCAGACCTCGATAACGGCGAAGTATTGATTAAAGTTCTGATGCTGGGCTTCGACCCCGCCATGCGCGGCTGGGTAGAAGATCTCCCAAGCTACCTACCACCCGTGGAGCTGGGAACACCCATGCGAGGAAGTGGGGTTGGTCAGGTTGTCGAGTCCAAGAACGACGCAATGCCCGTTGGCACTATCGTACAGGGGCTCACCAACTGGCAGGAGTATTGCCTTGGCGGCGGCAATTCAGTGATGCCAATGCAGCCATTGCCACCGGGCACCCCCCCGGGTACGGCTCTCGCTGCCTTTGGTACCACCGCCTTCACTGCCTACTTCGGGTTACTGGACGTAGGCGAGCCCAAGCCGGGCGAAACTGTATTAGTAAGTGGTGCTGCTGGCGCTACGGGTTCTTTTGTGGCGCAAATTGCCCGCATAAAGGGCTGCAAAGTTGTCGGCATCGCTGGCGGCCCTGAAAAATGTCAGTGGCTTAAAAAGGCATGCCATATCGATCACACCATCGATTACAAATCAGAAGATATTGACGCCCGCCTGTCGGAGCTGTGTCCCGACGGAATCGATGTCTTCTTTGACAACGTGGGCGGCTCCACGCTGGAAGCTGCGATTGGACACATGCGAGATTTTGGCCGTATCGCATTGTGTGGTGGCATCTCGGGCTACAACGACACCGAACCAAAGGCTGGCCCCAGCAACCTGATGGAGCTGGTTAAGTTCCGTGTACGGATGCAAGGTTTCATCGTCATCGACTACATGGACCGCTTCCCAGAGGCCGCCGCACAGCTAGCGCAATGGATTGAAGCAGGTGAGCTGGTTTGGCGTGAAGACGTCCAGGAGGGCTTTGAAAACGTGCCCGCGACCCTTCAGCGTTTGTTCAAAGGTCAGAATCAGGGCAAGCAAATGCTCAAGTTGGCCGACCCGCAGTAGTTTCAGCGCAGTTACTCACGAGTTATCCACAGGCCAGACTGTGGATAACTCTGGGCATAACCGATCCACCTCTAACAGCCCTCTCCGCTGCCAAGCGTCGCACTCACACTCTTAATGTGGTTTCTAACATACGTTTAACAAATAAAAATCAAGTACTTACGAGTTTTTTATAGCATATTGTTGACGTCGGATTGACGAAACGCTGCTATTACAGCGCCTCGTGTGCGTGTGTGGATAGAGTTAGGCCGACCAGGTTTGCGGTCGCTAACCTTACAGTAGACATATTCTCTCTGGTTTCCTAATGCAATGCAGGCCTATTCCATGTATCGCAGGTGATTCCAAACACCAACTACTGGCTATCCAACGCACTGATCTGCCAGCAAGTATGTATTTTTTGATTGCGCTGAAAATCAGGATCTAACGTTGCGGAGGTAATGTCCTTACAGTGATATTTTGACTGCACCGTATTGGCCAACTTGAAGCCCCGCTTGTTAGTGGAGAAGTACAGCATACCGTCTGGACGTAGTCGCAACATCGCGCCAGTCACCAGACTCTCATGGTCGCGCTGCACATCAAAGCTATCGCTCATAGCTGCGCTGTTGGAGAACGACGGTGGGTCAAGCATGATCAGGTCGAACTGCCTGTCACTCGACGTCAGCCACTGCAGGCAGTCTGCCTTTACCACCTCGTTTTTGCTCTCATCCAGACCATTATGGGCTAAGTTCTTTCGCAGCCAGCCCAGGTAGGTATTGGAAAGGTCAACACTGGTAGTTGAGCGTGCACCCGCGAGCGCAGCGTGGATGGTGGCACTGCCGGTATAGCAAAAGAGATTGAGAAAGTCTTTGTCACGCGCCTCGGCAGCCAGACGCAGACGCAATGGACGGTGATCTAAAAACAAGCCTGTATCTAAGTAGTCGCGTAGGTTCACCAACAGCCTGGCAGCGCCTTCGCTTACAGACATCAACTCACCATGCTCACCCTGACGTTCGTACTGAGCATTGCCGCGCTGGCGCTTACGCTGTTTGAGCACAATTGCTGCAGGGGCAACATCCAATGCGACAGGGATAGCCTGCATGACTTCCTGCAATCGTCGTGCTGCTGACTCCTCCGGCACATCTCGTGGGGCTTGATACTCGGCGACGTGTACCTGATCACCGTAGAGATCAACAGCAACGGCATATTCGGGCATATCTGCGTCATAAAGACGGTAGCACTGTATCGCTTCGCGCTTGACCCAGGACGCCAGTCGACGGCGGTTTTTGCGCAATCGGTTGGCGAACATCTGCGCGCCTGGTGACAACTCTTTGGGGTCCAGTAGAGAAGCGTCAGGATTAGCGGCTAAGTCGGGCGACTGGCCCTTGCCAACGGCACCCACATCTGGCGCTGCATATCGCGCCTTGAACACATTATTATTGAGCTCAAAAAGATACAGCGTTGCAGGTAGTGTGCCGTTATAGAGCGAGTATTGTTTGTGGCTGCGCAAGCCAATCGCCCTGCCCAATTCTTTCTCGGAGGTGAAGATCGCGGCATGCCAGCCACTAAATTCTCGCGACATAAGCTCGCCAAGTTGCTGATAGAGATACACCAAACTGCGTTTCTCACCCAAGCGCTCTCCATAAGGCGGGTTACAAATGATCAGCCCCGTAGGCATCGACATATGCGTTGGACGCGTGAGCTCGGCCAGCGGCTTTACGCTCACACGCACAGATTTACCCAGCCCGGCCTTCGCTATATTCTCCTGCGCTCGACGAATGACTTCCGGGTTGGCATCGTAGCCACGCATTTCAGGTAACTGACGCGCCCTTCCCTGCGCTGCACGAGTGCGCGCATCTGCCAATAGTGCGTGCCATTGCTGCGGGTTGTGCCCACGCCAGCGCTCGAAACCAAACTGCTCTCGCTGCAGCCCCGGCGCTATGTCTGCAGCCATCATCGCGGCCTCCAGCAACAACGTTGCCGCACCACACATCGGGTCGAGTAATGCGCCGCCACGCGCTGCCATGCCGGGCCAATCGGCGCGCAACAACAGCGCAGCGGCCAGGTTTTCCTTCAACGGCGCCTCGCCCGCCTGAAGCCTGTAGTTTCTGCGATGCAGAGACCCCCCTGAGAAATCTAGGCCTACATGGGTTTTACCTTTGGATAGTCTGATATTCAGGCGAATGTCCGGGTCTTTGCGAGCAACGGAGGGCCTCTCACCGACATGAGCCTGAAACCAATCTACGATCGCGTCTTTGCTTTTCTGTGCGCCAAACTGGGTATTACGAATCTCTTTGTTCTCACCGGAGAAATCTACTGCCAGCGTCTCTTTCGCAGAGAATACCTCGCCCCAGTTGATACTATAAACACCCTGATAGAGGCTGGCGGCATCCGATACGTCAAAACTCGCGAGCGGCAATATCACGCGATTCGCCAGCCGTGACCACAGGCACGCTCGATAGGCGATGGCCAGCGGACCGTCAAAATACACCCCCCCCACGGTCTCTCGCACAGCTGTCGCCCCGAGGGTATCTAGCTCGGCAAAGAGCAGGCCCTCGATACCCCTTGGGCACGCTGCGTACCACTGGCTTGCCTGTACATCGCTCATACTTTCCGCCCGCCATGGCAAAGCAGGCGATTAAATAATTTGTTTATAATCAATAGGATGTCACTCTTTATTAAAGCAATATCGACCTATTTCTTGGTCGCCCCAGATGGGGTCTTACGCCGTGGCGTACGCTTAACAGCTGGTTTACGCTTGGCTTTCTTAACGACGCTCGAAGACTTCGCGGCGCGCTTGGGAGTATTCGCTTGCTTTTCCTTTTCCATCACCTCAACAACCAGGTTGGTGGAGCTGCGCATGTAGTCAATAAAGCGGTCGTGCTCTTCATCAGACAGGCTTCGCAGGTAATCGTGTTGGCGGTAAAGATTAGCGAAGCGACGCTCTCGCTCATACTGCTTCGGTAGCGCCATCACACCCCACTGCTCTAGTGTCTTCTCCAGCTGTGGGTTGTACGTGCGCATAAACTTGAGCAGAAAGGGAATGGGGTCGTGTCTGGCCAGCAGCGAGGCTGCGCGCAGCATTACCTCCAATGGCAGGATCGACTCACCACTCTCTACGTTTTCCAGTACAGACTTATCAGCAAGACCCAATGAGTCGGCGAGGTCCTTCAGCGACATGCCCGCAGTTTCTCTCGCATCGCGCAGAAAATGCCCCGCCTCGGCCATCGCCTCAAGCCGCTCGGGCTCCATAGCGCTAACGAGTGAATTGCGCAGCCAGGTCTCCCCAAACATCGCAGTCATAGTGGCCGTGTTACGTGCCAGCTCCAGAGTTCCGCCCGCAACCTGCCCGCTCAATTTGACGAGGGATTCAAGCAGCGACTCGGAGCTACTGTCTTCAGGAGTATTGTCAGTTGATTTCGCCATGACTCTAGCATAGCCCAATCCGTGCACAGACCGGCAACTTTGTTATCTTTGATAAGCGCTATTCGGTGGGAGGCAGTCCAGTCTCCAGTGCGAATATCTGCTTGAGAATGGATTGCCACTCGGTGTACTGGGTATCCAGCGTCCCGCTTAACCTAAACACCTTACCGCTGGACTCCATAATCGTAGGCGCGACCTCGTTGCTAAAGCCGCTGGCCAGCTCATCGAGATCCTGCTCTTGGATTTTGGTCAGTTTGAACGCGTTGTAAGTCTGCTCCATCTGGATAAAGGTGCCGCGGCGCCCATACTTATCGCGACCAGCAACACGCTGCTGATACTCTTGCTTATATATGGCTTGTTCGCGCCCATACTGTCGCCACAAATCGTAGGTTGGCCCCATAGCCTCGTATAGGTTGAGGTATTGTTCATCAACAGTATCTATGAACAGGTACTCCTGATTTTGAATTCGCTTAACCCTCATCAGCATAGGGTCATTTGAGGCGGGCAGACGCGCTGCCGTCAGCGTGCCATCCGGTGCAGTTTGCAGATATCCGGCAAAGGCGTCCGGCGATAACGTGGCCGCGTAGCGCATCTCTGTCACCGCAGGTAAGGTGACAAGAACCCTCTCGTCAATTGCCACGCGGACCTTCACCAGATCATTGGCAATAGCGTGATAGAGATCCAGGTAGGGATCACCGTCCTGCCCTACCGGGTAATCCGACGCAGCTGCCTCATCGTGATACGTTTTAGACAACCAAGTTCTACCAGAGGCATCGATCGCCTCAATATCCAACACCAACCGCAAGCCATCGCTGTGAACAATCGTTCCTGTGATTTGTAGATTGGAGGCGCTACCGGGTTCTGGCAATACACGCACAGCGCCCCACGCGCCAGACTCCACTAACACCTGGCGCAGGAACACAGGAATATACTTGGCTTCAGCAGCGCGAATTTTCGGGAAGATACCGAGTTTGCTGTGAGTTGATTCATCTGCGGGCACACCCGCATCAAATATCGCAACACCTACATCCAGCAAAGGCTGTGGCGGACTATTGGTAACCAGCAAAGGCACGCTACGTACAGGAGCTGGCCATGCCACTGCTTGCTCGGGCAACGTAGACTCAACCGCGACTTTTTTCGGGCTACTTGAACAAGCAACCAAGAGTGCTGCACCCAGCGTAATCAGAAGCCTTTGTATCAGCGGGATTCCGTGGTGCATACCTTGCCTCTGGTCAATGTTTGCTCACAGCGAAACCCGGACTCCCCAGGGACATAGCGGTTGTAGACCCGGTTGAGCACAAAAGGTGATGA
This sequence comes from Halioglobus sp., assembly GCA_039990395.1. Classification (GTDB taxonomy): domain Bacteria; phylum Pseudomonadota; class Gammaproteobacteria; order Pseudomonadales; family Halieaceae; genus CALINF01. Next base: position 771,459 of record JBDXFZ010000146.1, on the reverse strand, counting down.
GACCTGATCTGAGACAACGGTTGTTGCCACATTGAGGCGCTCGCCATCCGGGCCCAGGCTAAATCGGTGCTGAATACTCAACCCTTCCGGCAGGTACAGTCGATAAACCAGCTGATGACTGTCCCAGCCACAGATCTCTGTGCCAAGTGGCCCTTCTACTGAGGGTGAATCACCACCAAAAAATTCACAGCTAAGCGTGAAGTTACCCTCACGCTTGATCTTCACGGTGTTTGGCGTCTGGGCAATCTCCAGCAGCTGTGCTTGCGTGATCATGTCTGCCATTTGCGCGAGACCTATAATCGACGCCCCGCTATTACTGCCGCCGCCGATTGATACCGCACCCTGGTTGCCACCACGCTGGGCACGCTGCTGAGCCTGTCGCTGCAGTTCGCGAACGAGCGTGTTCAGGCGCGCCTGAATGTTGTCACTCTGACCATAATTGAGCTCCCAGTCGCCACTGTAATCCACCTGCGCGGCATTGGAGGCCTCCAGGGGGCGGCGTTCACTGGCGCAAGCCACCAAGAGACAGGTGATAAGAGCACCCAGCACAAATTGTAAAAAGGGAAATCGCATAACGGCGCGTAGTGTACCTCACCGACCGGCAATTGTGATCAATGATCACAACTCCCATGACAAAAAATCAGCTCAAGCATGCGATACAAACCGGGTCGAGATGTGTGCAGCAAAGCAAACGATAAGCGCCCGGGGGCATAAACTCTCTTGCCCCAAAATAAGAGAAGGAAGTCTTAGCGCGCGAGAGAAATCTGACTGCGCTCCCAATAAGAGCGCATGGCGTGATAGTATTTTTGCCGGAAATTCTCGCCCGCGACTTCTCCACACTCGGTATACTCGCGCGCAGTCCAAAACCCAGACGGCTCATCAATCGAGGAGAACTCATGGCAAAGCGTGTTTATCTGTTTACGGAAGGCAGCAAAGACGATCGTGAACTGCTCGGTGGCAAGGGAGCCAACCTCTGTGAAATGACCAACCTGGGGCTGCCCGTACCATTCGGATTCGTGATAACCACACCCACCTGCCGAGAATTTTTCGAGCTAGGCAATCGACTGCCTAACTTATTAGAGCAGGAATATCGCGTTGCATTGGACATCGTGGAGAAGAAGATGGGAGCCCGCTTTGGTGACCCTGAGAACCCTCTCTTATTCTCGGTGCGCTCCGGTGCCCCCGTGTCCATGCCAGGCATGATGAACACAATCTTGAATCTAGGCATGAACGATGAGATTGCTGAGGGGTTAGCACGCAAAACCAACAACCCCCGTTTTGCCTATGATTCCTACCGGCGTTTCATACAGATGTTTGCCGATGTGGTTTTGGGAGTAGACGGCGAAAAGTTTGAGCACGAAATTTCTCGCTACAAAACTGAACATGGCAAAACGCTGGATGTGGAAATGACCGCAGAGGATTGGCAAGCCGTCGTTGCCATCTTTAAAACGCTTACCGAGTTCCCACAGGATCCCTTCGCGCAGCTAAAACTGGCTGTGGAGGCCGTGTTTTTATCCTGGCACACGCCCCGCGCCAATGTGTATAGAGAGATGAACAATATCCCCGAATCTCTGGGTACAGCTGTCAATGTTCAGGCGATGGTGTTCGGCAATTTTGGCGACGACTCGGGTTCCGGCGTAGCATTCACCCGCAATCCGTCTACCGGCGAGCGAGCTTTCTTTGGCGAGTTTCTCTTCAATGCAGCAGGTGAAGACGTAGTAGCCGGAATTAGAACCCCAGAACCGATTGAGGCACTCAATACTGAACTACCCGCCGTGTACGAAGAGCTATACGCCACTCAGGAGCTGCTGGAGAAGCACTATCGGGATATGCAGGACATAGAGTTCACGATTCAGGAAGGCAAGTTCTACATGCTGCAAACGCGCAGCGGCAAACGGACAGGACGCGCCTCAATCAAGATCGCGGTCGATATGGTCAGCGAGGGTTTAATCAACGAGAAAGAAGCGTTGATGCGAGTGTCCCCAGAACATGTTGAGGCATTTTTGCATCCTATGGTTGATCCCACTGCGAAAACCGACATCGTGGCTTCAGGCTTACCGGCCAGCCCGGGTGGCGCTACTGGACAGGTTGTATTTTCTTCGGACGAAGCAGTAGTGGAATCCCAGAAAGGCAATTCAGTCGTTTTGGTGCGGCGCGAGACGACGCCCGAGGACATTCACGGCATGAAGGTCGCTGAGGGTATTCTGACCGAACTGGGTGGCATGACCTCCCATGCGGCTGTGGTGGCCAGAGGCATGGGAGTTTGCGCGATTACCGCGTGTAACGGGTTGTCGATCGACTACGCAGCGGGGACCGCCACCACCGCCGACGGTGTGGTGATCTCCCGCGGTGATGTGATTACGCTGGATGGTACCGCAGGCGAAGTAATGCTGGGCGACATACCTAAAACCGAAGCCAGCTCCAGTGATGACTTTCAGACTCTATTGTCTTGGGCAGACAAACATCGTCGCCTCAAGGTGCGTGCGAATGCAGAGACACCAGAGGATGCACGAAAAGCACGTGAACTCGGCGCCGAGGGCATCGGTCTGTGCCGCACAGAGCATATGTTTTTCGAGGCCGACCGGATCGACATAATGCGCGGCATGATTTTGGCCAGCAGCAAGAAAGAACGTAAAAAATATCTGGTGCAACTGCAAAAATTCCAGCATGACGACATGCTGGAACTGTTCAAGGTGATGAACGGCCTTCCCGTCACCATTCGCCTGCTGGATCCTCCACTACATGAGTTTTTGCCGCACTCAGAAGAAGACATGTTGGCTCTGGCCAAACGCATCGACAAGCCAGTTGAGGAAATTCGAGAGGCGGCCGTAAGCTTGGCCGAGGTAAACCCAATGTTGGGCTTTCGCGGCTGCAGACTTTCGGTAGTCTATCCGGAAATCACCAAGATGCAGGTAGAGGCTATCATCGGAGCCGCCGCAGAGGCTGTGGACCTTGGCCTGAAGCCCGCACCTGAAATCATGATTCCTTTGGTTGTGAATGTGCGTGAGATTCGCCTGGTCAGCGAAATAATCGAAAAGGGTATACACAAGGTACTGAAGGAAAGGTCCATCTCTTTCCCCTACAAAATTGGCACGATGATGGAGACGCCTCGTGCGTGCTTGGGCGCAGATCGTCTCGCCTCTGCCGTGGAATTTATGAGCTTTGGTACCAACGATCTCACACAGATGACCTATGGCTTCTCGCGCGATGACGCCGGGAAGTTCATCCCGCAGTATCTCGAAAAGAAACTCATAGAGAACGACCCATTTGTATCCCTCGACCAGCGTGCGGTTGGCAGGCTGATGGAATTGGCAATCACCGAATCTCGATCACGCAAGAAAGGCATCAAGTACGGTATTTGTGGCGAGCACGGTGGCGATCCCCGCTCCATACGATTCTGCCATGAGCTGGGTCTGGACTACGTTTCATGCAGCCCATATCGAGTGCCAGTAGCACGTATCGCAGCTGCTCAGGCTAACGTAGGTGAAGAGCTGCAGGACTAAACCACGCACGTGTTCCAAGGCTAACCTCACCCCTGCCGTCTAAATAGCGCGGCAGTTCGGCTGCAACCTGGACCCGCAGGGTCGTTCCTAACCCGCAGATGAATCAAAAAAACCAGCGCTCTTTAAGTAGATCAACGTTGATCCAGATCGTTGCTGGCTACCCATTACCCACTAATAATGCCAAAACCAAAACAGTGGGGTAGCGACGATGACAGATGGTCAATGGCAAGTAATCGACCTTGAGGAGATCAAAAAGGAATTCAAAGGCGAAACAGTGGAATATCTGGAGTTTCTGAGGGTACCGACTCTAAGCTGTGGCCTGTATTCGCTGGCCGCTGGCAGCAAGGATATGCAGTCTCCTCACGATGAAGATGAGGTCTATGTGGTACTTAAAGGCAAAGCGCGTATGCGGCTGGGCGCTGAGGAGCGCAGTGTTGGACCCGGCTCACTACTGTACGTGGGAGCTGCCACCGACCATTCATTCTTCGAGATAGAAGAGGACATGACTTTACTGGTGTTTTTCGCCTCGGCACTCACGGCAAACCGCTCACTCTGAGGCTTGCCCTAAAGGAACAGGCCCCAGTAACGGTAAATCATCGTTCCCGTAAAGGTACCCAGTGCATAACCCAGTACGCCGACCAGTACGCCTGGGGTCACCAGATTATTCCAGCCTTTAGTTGCAGCCAGCGCGGGCGCTGTGGTTGCTCCCAATACCGCTGCGTTGGACGCGGTTATCAACTCCGGCAGACTCAATTTGAAAAAGCTGCCCAGCGTAAAGAGTACGACCGCATGGATGGTGAGCAAGATAAACACCAGCGCAATCAACAGTGGCGCGACCTCCACCATCGCTACAACGTCCGCCCCAGCCGCTATCGCAGCGAAGAAAACGAAAGACAACGCCACCCCTAGTTCAAACGCACCCGCCAGCGAGCGAGCCAGACCTGGTAAAAATGTGGCAACGCCCAATGCGAGCAGCGTGATCGTGACGTAACGCCAACCCGACAACCCCAACCATTGCACCAGAGCATCACCAAGTACCACCACCACCATCGCTGTGGCCACTGACAGGCACAATGACATCGACGTAATGGGTGGTGAATCGGTGGTATCTGTCTGCATGACTTCATCTTCGTTATGAGTAACGAACCGTTTTGACAGCCACGCCCACCCCGGCATTAGGGCGAGCAGGCCTAAATAGACAGCACTAAACAAGTTGTCAGCCGCTGTAGCCGCCGAGAAAAATGACGAATCGGCATTCAATCCTGTGAGTTCACCCAACGCCGCATAATTGACGGACCCGCCGATGTAGGTTGACGCAAACAATCCTGCGACCGCCGCTTCTCGCTGCGCCGCCTCCACTGGCGCATTTGCACCAAGCGCGCTCAGATCCAGCGCCAGCGCTGCCACCGTAACACCGGCGACGGTGCCTACCGTGGCGAGTAAAAAGGCCGCCGTGGTACGCGTTGCTTCAAACAGGATCTTGCGCAGATCAGCTTTGAATAGGAACAAGGGAATCAAAACCGGAACGATATAGGAAAAAACGAAGCTGTAGGCCGGCGCGCTATGTGGAATCAACCCCAAATTAGCAGCCACTATTGCCCCCAAAATAGCGATTACCGCACCTGTAAATTGCGAACCGATCCGGGTTTTCTCTAACAGAAAGGCCGCGGCTGAAATAGTGAACAGCGCCGCCATTACGCCCATCGCGTTGTCGGGAGCAATCAGTGACATAAGAATCCTTGGTAAATTTAGCCCCGGTCGCCACACGCTCTCGGGGAAATAGAGACTATAAGTGACAGCCTCTTAAGCTTCCAGCGTAAACCTGCTAACGTTGCCGCCTCGTTTTTGCCAATGACTTTGGAGACTACAGTGACCAGCAGCTTTTTTCCCCCTCATCGAACACTCATGGGTCCTGGCCCCTCAGATGTACCCTCACGCGTGTTGGGCGCTCTATCGCGGCCGACAATCGGTCATTTGGATCCCTTGTTCGTGCAGCTTATGGATGAAATCAAGGCCTTGCTGCAATATGCCTTTGAAACGAGCAACGAGCTCACACTGCCAATTTCTGCCCCAGGCTCTGCCGGAATGGAAGCTTGCTTTGTCAATCTCGTCTCTCCGGGAGACACGGTTATTGTGTGCCAAAACGGCGTATTTGGCGGACGTATGAAGGAGAACGTTGAGCGCTGCGGTGCTACTGCGATCATGGTGCAAGATACCTGGGGTGAACCCGTAGATCCCGACAAGGTGCGCTCTGCCTTTGAAGCCAATCCGGAGGCGAATCTACTGGCTTTTGTGCATGCAGAGACTTCAACCGGCGTCTGCAGCGATGTCAAAACACTGTGCTCACTCGCGCAAGAGTTCAACGCTTTATCCATTGTCGACAGCGTCACCGGTTTGGCGGGCATCCCGCTCAAGGTAGACGAATGGGGCGCTGACGCCGTCTACTCAGGCACTCAGAAGTGTCTGTCCTGCGTACCTGGTATCTCTCCCATCACCTTTGGTCCGCGCGCGGTCGAGCGCATACAGGCGCGTACAGTGCCTGTTCAGAGTTGGTTTCTCGATATGCAATTGGTGATGGGCTATTGGGGCGGTGAAAGCAAGCGGGCTTATCATCACACTGCACCGGTTAATGACTTATACGCCCTGCACGAATCCCTCGTGATGCTGCAAGAAGAAGGTCTGGAGGCTGCTCATGCACGCCATCAGCGCAATCACCTAGCGCTTGTCGCAGGATTAGAGGCGATGGGTCTTAACATGGCGGTAGAGGAAGCCTACCGATTGCCGCAACTCAACAGTGTGGTCATTCCCGACGGAGTGGATGACGCTATCGTACGTGCGGCTTTGTTGAACGAATTCAATCTGGAGATCGGCGCTGGACTGGGTGCATTGGCGGGCAAGACCTGGCGTATCGGGCTCATGGGTCACAGCAGCAATCCGGGTAATGTGATGGCCTGCATCAATGCTCTCGAAGCTGTGCTGACCAGTCAGTCCTACCCTCTTAAGTCTGGCGCGGGGTTAGCCGCCGCCAAGAAAGCGCTGGGGGGTTGAACCACCCTCCCCGCGCAACATCGCCAACAGCAAATCTGTCTGGCCTGAATCGGGATTGCGGGTCGTGACATAGCCCACGTGTTGATCAGGCGTTGCTGTTGGTGAGAGCGAGATACTCCATAGCGGGGCAACCTCGCTGGGAATCAGCGAATAGCGAATATCGCCTATTTGAAGGGGGTTACGCGGATCAATGGCCAAATAGTCATTACTGAACCAGCGAAAACGCTCGATGTCTCGCGCCTGCTGTGACGCTGGGTCCAGCCAAGGTAGATCTCGATTCACATCCAGCTTAAGCACTGAATCGCCAGCGAACACTTTGGGTGAAAAGCCCGTGCGTATCGCATCCACATAAAAACGTCCCTGCGCTTCGTAAACTACCTTCCACACCAATATATTGGCAAAGCTGGGCTTAGCTTCCAACCGCACGGGTTCGTGGCCTCTCTGGCGAGCAAGATCCAAACCCAAGGCTGTAGCAGCATCGCGCTGCATTACGCCCAGCCCAAGGTAGCTTGCGCCCCAAACCAATGCTATGCAGGCAAATAGAGGCCGTCGTTTCAGCGCAGCCATGATCACGAGTACAAGCATCGGCAGGGTAAACAATGGGTCAATAACCGACACGGTATTCCAGGCGATCCGAACATCGCTAAATGGCCAGAGCAGCAAGGTTCCATACGTTGTGCAGGCATCCAGCACCGCGTGAGTGGCATAGCCTAGAGTACAGAACAGCCAGCTACGCTTAAACGACAAGCCAAAACGGCGACCTATCAGAGCGTGCAGAACGAGCGCGCAAATGAAACCGCCCAGAGGAATAAAAATGAGAGCGTGGGTAAAGTGCCGGTGGTACTCCAGGAACAACAGGGGGTCGTCAGAAGATCGAATCAACACATCGAGGTCAGGCGCCATACCCGCAAGCCACCCTAATACGCCAGCACTGAGTGCATAGCGCGCAGGCTGTGTGGCCTGAGGTAGCGATGCGCCAAGTACGCCCTGTGTGAGAGGGTCCATCGGGACTCCTAGTCTATAATTTAGTGTTAGTTACGGCTGGGCCAGCCCAACGGTTCGAAATAAAACCTGCGCGGACAAACCTATCGAAACCCTTGCACTGGTACCTGACAAGGCAAGATACTTGTATTGTGCGGATAACAGAACACCCGCCGCAACCTGTTGTCCAAACTATTAACGCGGGAACAGTCCCGCCACACAAAGATCTTGGAGATTGCCATGCGAACAGTACCCTCCCTTTTACTAGCCGGCACAATATTGCTGAGTGCGTGTACCACCAACCCCTACACGGGCGAGCAGCAAGCAAGCAAAGCGGCGACATACGGCGCCGGGGCTGCGGCCGTCTGTGGACTCGTTGGCGCTATAGACTCCTCGAAGCACGCGCGCAACGCAGCATTAGGCTGCGGCATTGTCGGCGCTGGAGTCGGCGCTTATATGGATGTGCAAGAAGCTAAGCTGCGCGAGGAATTGCAAGGCACGGGCGTTTCAGTGGTTCGCGAAGGCGACAACATTCGTCTGATCATGCCGGGCAATATCACGTTCATGAGTGACTCCTACAATTTGCGTGGTGACTTTTACCCGGTGCTCAACTCCGTAGGCGAGGTGCTGTCAAAGTATGCAGACACCACCATTCGTCTGACTGGCCACACTGATAGCACCGGGTCTCGTCAGTACAATCAAACTTTATCTGAACGCAGGGCTAGCAGCGTGGCAGATTACCTGGTGACTCGCGAGGTTGTTCGTTCGCGCATGCTGGTACAAGGCGTGGCGTTTGATCAGCCGATCGCCGACAATACCTCCGCCGCTGGTCGAGCACAGAATCGCCGCGTTGAGCTCTACATCCTTCCCAAGAATTAAGTCGAGTATCTACTATGACCTACGAAACATTACTGTGCGAAGTTCGTGACCATATATTAACAATCACACTGAACCGCCCGGATCGAATGAACGCATTCACTACGCCTATGGCGCACGAGGTCATCGACGCATTAACGGCCGCGGACGACAATGACGATGTGAGAGTAATCGTGTTCACAGGCGCTGGCCGCGCTTACTGCGCAGGTGCTGATCTGGGTAGCGGATCCAAGACCTTCGACTATGGCGAGGCCAGTGAGGCGGTAGACATTCGAGATACAGGCGGCCTAGTCACCCTCGCTATGTACAATTGCAAGAAGCCGATTATTGGTGCCATCAATGGTGCTGCCGTTGGCATTGGGGCTACCATGACACTGCCCATGGATATTCGACTGGCCTCTGAAAAGGCGCGTTTTGGCTTTGTTTTCGCGCGTCGAGGCATCGTGCCTGAAGCAGCATCGAGTTGGTTTTTGCCAAGAATTGTAGGCATTAGCCAGGCTATGGAGTGGTGCATGAAGGGACATGTGTTTGGCGCTGAAGAAGCGCTGGCGGGCGGGCTGGTGAAATCAGTGCACCCCGAAGACGAGCTATTGGATGCTGCATACACCATTGCGCGCGACATCGCCGAGAATGCGGCACCTGTTTCGGTAGCGCTTACGCGGCAGATGATGTGGCGCATGCTCGGAGCCAATCATCCCATGGAAGCGCATAAGATCGATTCTCGAGGCGTATACCACCGCGGCAAACAGGCCGACGCAAAAGAAGGCGTTATGTCTTTCATCGAAAAGCGGCCAGCCCAATTCACCAACACAGTGAGTCAGGATATGCCGGAGTTTTTCCCCTGGTGGGAAGAGCCTGATTTCGAATAGGAAATAATCGAATCTCTAATCGATGTCGAAACTGTAGTAGAGATCAACAGAGTTTTCTAATCGACTCACAACCTCCAACCAGAGCCGCGTCTGTAAATACAGGCGCGCCGTCAGAATATTGATGGGTTCATACAGGCCTACGCCATAAGAAACATAGATACGTTCACCGATGTAACCACTGACTGTTGCGGCTGTTTCATCGGCAGTACCCTCGGCACCAAAACCAATATTGTTCAATCCAGGAATTTTATTAAGACTATCTGTGACGCCTGATTGATTAACAATACTGGTCCCCAGCGACAAGGCCACTGCAGTGCCATCACCACCTGCACCAGCATCCAGCCCTCGCCCTCGCAACAGATAGGAAAGCGACTCGGTTTTAGACATTGCCGGGTTCGAGTAGATCTCCAGTTCAGGTTCTTCCAATGGTCCGATCACATGAATACCCACTTCAATATCTTCGAGTATGATTATTCTTTCTGCTCGAAGATCCAACTGCGGGTTGTCTGTTACACCTGCAAAACTCACGGTACCGCGCTTTATCTTCAGACTCTGGCCATAGGCTCTCAGCTCACCGCCAATGACATTGAGATTCCCAAACAATTGCAGTGGTTCATTCGACGGTTGCAGAAGTCTCAGTTCACCGCCTACCGTGGCATCAATGTTGGTACCAACCACATGGAAGCGATCCTCGATCTTGATACCTACATCCATCTTCACATCGAAAGGCTTTTCTTCGCTCACCAAGTTGCCTGCGTAATCCACCTCAACAGCGTCTGCGGAAATATCTACACTGCCCTCGGGTAATTGTTCATGCTCCAATCGTCCCTCATGCACAATGATCTGGCCTCTAACTTCGACACCAGAGGCCGTTGCCACAAGATTAAGGTCCTGAGACACCAGCGCTTGCCCGCTAGGCGGTAACATCAAGTTTTTGCGATCGCCCTTCACATTCAGCGCCAAACGCGGCTGTGGATCGAGTGCTGCCATACCAGACAGAACCAGCGCTCCCTCTCCCACCGATCCATTGCCATTTAACTGAGCCTGTCGACCCTCTAGCTCAACTGCCAAAGACACGTCTGAGAGCGTAGTGGGATTGCCAACAACGGCGAACCTACCCTGCTCCAAGGCAAATGAGCCGACCATTTCAGGCCTACCCAGCGTCCCACTTAACTGTCCGCGCCCACTCACCTCACCCATCAACTCCGCCATCCTCGGTAGGAATGGCCGTATGTTATGAAGCAGCAAGTTGCTTGCCTTGATGCTGCCACTAAGCAGAGCGTCCTCACCCCAGCCGGACAGATTGGCATCCATATTAAGTTTGTCTTGTCCCGCGCGCTGAATCCTCACTTGCGCAGAAGACGCGTCGAGCCCTGTGGTGAGGTCAACCTGAATCAAGTTCCAGTCGAGGCGCGCCTGCTGGCCGGCTCCGAGACTTTGCGTAATCGCCACATCACGTCCTGTGATATTTAGTTGCAGCGCAGGCGCAGTGCCAGGCGACCAACGACCGGCCAGGCTACCACTTAGCAATCCTTCTACTGCCACCTGGTGCGGAAACAAGTCAGCGAGAAAACGTAAGTCACCATTCACACGGCCGTTCACCAACCCGCTGGGGCCAAGCACCGCGTTCTCGAAACAGGCTTGGGTTTCCCCAATACGCCAACAATGAGCGTCTACCGTCAATTGGTCCTGCGCACCGATCCAGTGAAGCTCAACCGCCTGTTGCAGGCTTAACGCGCTTTGTGAAAATGCCACCTCAGTCGGCTGTAATGCGCCCTTCCAATCATCGAGACCTCCCTGCCCCTCGAGCGTTACTGCCAAACCGATATCTCCCTGTGTTGTGACTAGGAGCCTGTCAATTCCTGTTGCCTCGTGATGCTGCAGATTAGCTTGCCAGCCCACTATTTCTTGACCTGCGATGTCAAGCTCGGTGCCTTTAATAGAGAAACTTTCAAACCACCGCCGCTCCAATGCCAACGAGCCGTCAAATTGCATAGCGCGCAGCTGTGTCGAACCGTAGCTTAGCTGTTCACCGTCTCCCGATAGTGTCAGGCGCGTTGTCTGCGGATCGGTCGTGGCGGCAATTCTAACTTTTCCTGTAGCATCCGGAATCCACATACCGACGTCATCTATTTGCAGCTCAAGCGTCCCCAAACTTTTTGAATCGCCGGCCGAGCGTATCCGTACAACGGCTCCCTTGAGCTTGCCATCGAGATTTGCAGACTCTAACAATCGTTCACTGGACATCGACACAGCCCCTGCAATTTGCGCAGGCAGTTGATTGACAGTGCCCTGCAGAGCAATATCAGATAATGACAGGCGCCATTGATCAGATTGAAAAAATCCGGCCAGAGTTGCTGAGCCGTCTATTCGTCCAGACATCTCCTCAGAGATAGTTGGTAGCTGTAAACCGCCAGACTCAACCGCCAGCACAACATCGACGCCTTCATCGAAATTTATAGTTCCAGAGGTTTGAATGGCTGTATTGCTACCCTCATCTACCACAGACAGTGATTCTAGTGTCAGCTGCGACTGCGCAAACACCGACTGCAGAGAGAACGTCAATGCATCGTAGCCCATGCCCGATGCACCTAATTCAAGCAACACTCGCTGCTGTTGTAGATCACCTGTCACGCTACCCTGAAGTGGCGATCGCAGGGTGACCTCCTCCATCAAAGCGACATCAGGTAGTAGCGTCTTTACAGAAAGATCACCCTGCCACTCAGCCAGTACATCGATGCTAAGGGGTAGCTGATCCTGAGTAAGATCTACTTCCCCTGCAAGCTGTACTATCATGGCGGGTAGATTGGAGGCTGGCTCAGTAGATTCCAGTACCGCATCCCAGCCCAGCTGCGCCAGAGCGCCTTCCAGATCGACGTTGAGCCGGTCAAGACCTAACGGATCTGAGGGTAGCGGCTTTGGTAATGTTGCCTCCGCACTAGCCTGTAGCCACCAGGCGTCACGCATACGTAAGCTACCCGATAGATCAAGCTCTGCCTTCTCTGCAGTCAATGCCAGAGTTTCCAGTGACACTGTATGGCCTGACCATTCTCCAGCTAGAGTCAGTGACGACAGCGTTCCTGACTGACCGTAAAAGTCGTAGCTGCCTTGCGTCAGCGTTACGTTATCGACTATCAGCGTGAAAGGTAACTCGATATCTGGAGGTGCGAACGGGTAACTAGCAGCGTCATCTTTTGCGGCCGCTTGAAGCTCAAGGCCACCTTGATCAACCTCTAACTGGTCCACCCGTAACTCTTCATCGATGATGTTCACAGCACCGATCAAACGCTGATTGCGCCAGGTACCACCAGGCCATGTCACCAGCAGACTATCCAAGGCAATAGATGGTGCAGATATCGCAAAGGGAAACTTAAAGGGTTCAGATGAGACATCGGGCTCTTCGGCGGACTGCTCCTGCTCAGTGTCTCGAACACGCACTTCTACATGCCGGGCTGACAAATTGCTAAGGCAGATACGACTGTTCCATAAACAGCTTGGACTAAGCGCTAGGGCAACTTCTTCCATCCGCACGTCTAATCCATCTAGAGATATCATGGCGTTGTGCAGATATAGCCCACTCGACAAGGTGCCATTGTCGTACTCAATCACGACGGGGGTGTAGTCGCCCAACTGCGACAGCAACCAACGTGTTCCAGTCTCGGAAAACAGCGCGCTCACCAGCACGATCGCCAGAATGCCTGCAAGCGCGACAGCGGATGCAACAACAGCCCGCAGAAACGAACGCGCAGTCAAAACTCCGCTCCTATGTTGATATGAAAGCGCCAGTCCGGATTGTCTTCGCTAAAAGGATTGGCAAATTCGATTTTGATCGCGCCTACAGGCGTCAAATAATGAACGCCAACACCTGCACCGTAGTTAACATCGTATTCGCCAGGATCAAATGCGTCACCTCCATCAAGGAAGAGCGAGGCACGCCAAGTCTCATTTATATAGTACTGATACTCAACACTGCCAACCACGAGACGTGTACCGCCCACCACTAATTTGCGCGGACTACCGTCACTCTTGGTTACCTCTACTTCATTTCCCAACGATTGATAAGCGTACCCTCGTATACTCTGCGCACCGCCGGCAAAGAAGTTCAACGAAGGCGGGAGTTTGATGCGATCACTGTCAGGCACATCCACTGCGCCCAACTCGGAGCGCAACACCAATCGTTGCTTTTCGCTCAACGACTTTACATACACGAAATTGCTGTATCCGCGCAGAATATTGGCATTTGAGGCAACGGTAGAGTTGCCGACTTCAATCTCGTAATACTGTGAAAAACCCTTACTGGGATCGACCAGAGACCCCTCGCGCCACTTGTGCGAGAACGTCATGCCAGGGAGCAAATATTCATTATCCTGGTCTTCACCTGTTATTTGCCAGCTCTCACTCAAGTGTCTGAGCGAGTAGCTGTAGATCCAGCTATCTGCCTTTATCTCACGCCGTATGCGAACCTCCCGTTGTAAGCTGTCGAGGTCTCCATACTCATTTTCTTCGAGACGGGCACTCAATTGCAGAATGTCCTTCAATGGATGTGACAACGGAATGTTATAGATGAATCGCCCACTCGGATTTATCGGTGACCACTGCACACGAGTCTCCTGGCTGTGGCCTTTGCGATTGATTCGGGGCGTGCGCCAAGTCGTGGAGATTCGTTGTTCGGTATCAGTACTATAGCCAACGCCGAGTTCGATATTGTGGCTTCTGGCAGCCAAGGTGCGAAGCTCGATGGGCATCTCATGAGAAGCTGGCTCAGCGGATAATGGGCTCACGACCACAGACGAAAAATAGCCCGTGGATTGCAGCTGAGACTGAAATCGCTGCAGCTTGATCGCCTCGTACGGCTCTCCCTCTCTGAATGTCAGCAAGGCATCCAGCTGCTCCTGATTAAGTAGATCATCCTGATATTCAATCGATCCAAATTGGTAACGGCTACCGCCATCAAACACCAGCGTTACGTCTGCGGCATAACCCGATGCATAAACCGCCAACTGCTGTTCAATAAATCTGGCGTCGAAGTAACCACGTCGCTGCGCGAGGTTCTGCAACTGACGCTTGAATCGGTCATATTTTCCATGATTGAGAATGTCACCCTCAATTAGTGGGTTATTCTGCAATAAGGTGATAAACGCCTCGTCATTAAGCACATCACCAACCAGAGTCACACCTACACTACGTAGCCTGACCGGATCGTTGAGCTCGATCTGCACAGTCATTGCCCACTCTGGCGACGTCTCATCAACATCAAGAAGAATCACAGCATCGTAGTAACCTAATGCCTTGAGACTATTCTCCGCGCGCTCATTTGCACTCAGTACAAAGCTGACGCGTTCCTGCACAGTTTCCGGCTGCGGGCCCAGCCATGCTTTAACGTTGTCGAGTATCTTCCCACCAACACCGGTAACGCTATAACTCAATGCATTTGAGGCGCTAGCATGCGGAGCGCACACCAAAAATACGAGCAGCGCCAGTAGGACAACTGAGACTCTCAAAAGTGGACCTACGCGACAGCAGCCGATGAGGAGTTTTCTTGCGTGGCAGTTCCCCAGTAATTGAATCCAGCGATTCGCGGTGTACTAGGCAGATACATAGACTCCAGATTAGAGATCGCGAAATCAGCCTCTTCAAGTAATGCCGGGATATCACGATTGAGGTTACAACCACCGGCTATCGCCCGCCAGACGGGATTGACTCGATTCTGCCACTTGAGCACAGAGGCATCGGGCGCTTTACCATGCTCACAGAACAGTAAGCGACCACCAGGCTTCAACACTCTCGCCATGCCCCGTAGCGCGGTAACCGGATCGGGGATCGTGCACAAGCTGAATGTGACCAGAACCGTATCTACGCTGTTGTCATCAAGCGGTATCTGCTCCCCGGGCAGCCCAATAAACTCCACCTCAAAAGGCAGTCCTTCTGCCCTGTTGGCCGCAAGCGTCCAGGACTCTTCTGATGGGTCAAGTCCTATCAGTTTCTCAACCTTGCCGGGATCGTAATATGGCAGATTCAGGCCCGTACCAATACCAATCTCAAGCACCGTGCCATGTGCTTTAGGTACCAGTTTCTCTCGTTGCTTCATGATGGGGGCCGCACCACAAGCGCAGTTAATAAAACGAGGAACTATGTAACGATCGTAGAAACCCATGGTCTGCTCTCCATTGAAGGAGCGCCTAGTATAGCGGTATGCAGCACGCTGTAATATGCTGTGGCGCACGAGATGGGTGGAAACATGAGTTATGTTTGAGGCGCTGGAAACAGGCAAATCCGTCAAAGGCAGTGAGTTCGATAGACTTCGTGATGGGCTGCGGCCAAAGCTGATCGAGGCACAGCTTGCCCTGGCCAAGGCCAACTACTCCGTTGTAATGATAATCGCGGGGTTCGACGGAGCAGGCAAAGGAGCATTGGTCCACCGTATTAACGAGTGGATGGATCCCCGTAGCATCGACACGACCGCATTCTGGCAGCAATCTGACGAGGAAGAATCTCGCCCCCGTTATTGGCGGTACTGGCGTCACATGCCTCCCAAGGGGCAAATTGGGATAATGATGGGGTCGTGGTACCAAGCCTGTGGCTACGACGGGATGTCCAACAAGCTATCAGGAAAGGAACTTGCACTAGAACTACAGGAGATTGAAGCGTTCGAACGAATGCTCACCGACGATGGAACGCTATTAATCAAGATCTGGCTGCACGTAAGCCGAGACAGACAAAATATGCAACTACGGGAAGAAGCGCCTTGGAAAATTCAAAATCCCAGAGTTCCGGCAGACGCTGATGCATGGTGGGACACGTATCCCAAAGCACTTGAGGTTTCTGAGCAACTCGTTACGGCAACTGATTCCAGTCACAGTCCCTGGCACTTGGTGGAGGCCAATAACCCCAATTACCGCGATATCACATCAGCCCAGATAATTGTAGACGCTATGACAGAGCACGCTGCCAAAATCGCAGCCGCGCCGCCCGCCAAAGCACCCCTACTTGCTGATCATCGTAAAGGGCAGCCGACTGTGCTGGACACCCTAGACCTCAAATTGACCCTCGATCGTGACGACTACAAGGCCAAACTGCGAAAGCAGCAGGACAAACTACAGGATCTTGCCTGGGAACTTAATGCCCAGCAGCGTTCTGTGATTGCTGTGTTTGAAGGTTGGGACGCCGCAGGCAAAGGCTCTGCCATCAGACGTGTTACACAGGCGATAGATCCTCGGCTGTACAAATTGGTTCAATACGCAGCCCCCAGCGATGAAGAGCGAGCACAGCACTATTTGTGGCGTTTTTGGCGCAACCTGCAGCGCGACGGCCGCTCTACCTTATTTGATCGATCCTGGTACGGCAGAGTATTGGTGGAGCGAGTCGAAGGATTTGCGCAACCCAACGAGTGGAAACGCGCTTACAATGAAATCAATATGTTTGAAAAACAGCTCGTAGCTCATGGCAATATCGTGGTGAAATTCTGGATTCATATTAGTCCAGATGAACAGCTAGCCCGCTTCCAGGCCCGAGAAAGCCAACCTCACAAGCACTACAAAATTACCGAAGAGGACTGGCGCAACAGGGAGAAATGGGAAGACTACGCGCTCGCCGTAGAAGATATGGTGGCGCATACCAGTACGCAACATGCCCCGTGGACACTCGTGGCCGGCAACAGCAAACTGTGGGCTCGCATAGACATTCTAAAGACCTTGTGCAACGCAATAAAAAAGGAACTAAAGGGGTAGCTAACGTAGTAGCCCCCATTATACTGGCCTACCTTGTTCCATTTAGCCCACGCCATGAAACTGCATATCATTACCACAGGCGGCACGATCGACAAGATCTACTTCGATGCCAAGAGCGATTACCAGGTGGGCGATCCCGTCATTGGTGAGTTGCTGCAACGTATGGCGGTGGGTTTTCCGTTTACTGTTGAATCGGCGATGCGCAAGGATAGCCTCGATATGACAGAGGACGATCGTGAACAGATACGCACATTAGCCCAGAATTGCGCCGAAGAGTGCGTATTGGTCACCCACGGCACTGATGGCATGGTCGCCACAGGGCAGGCGCTGCAGGGCATAGAAGGCAAACGCATTGTCCTCACCGGCGCATTACAGCCCGCCGCGTTCGCCCAAAGCGATGCGATATTCAACATCGGTTGCGCCATTGGGGCGCTTCAGAGCAAACCCCCTGGCGTATACATCGCCATGAATGGCGAGGTTTTTGACGCAGACAAGGTTATGAAAAACCTCGAGCGAAACCGCTTCGAAGCGCTCTAACTCACTGCCTTTTTACTGAGCAACCAGGCCAATGCGGGCAGGAACAATAACGCACCAACCATATTCCAGAAGAACATGAACATCAGCATGAGCCCCATGTCAGCCTGAAATTTGATTGGCGAGAATACCCACGTTCCAACACCCACAGCCAATGTGAAACCCGTAAACGCCACTGCGGTGCCGCTGGCTTTGAGCGCATGGAAGTAGGCCTCTTCAAGTTTCTGTCCCTGCTTCAGATACGACTGCAGCGAGGAATATATGTAGATGCCGTAGTCGACACCAATTCCTACACCCAGCGCAATAACAGGCAACGTTGCTACCTTTACACCGATGCCCAGCCCCGCCATCAGCGCCTGCCCAAGCACTGATGTCAGCATCAGCGGCAAGATAATGCACGCGGTTATTCGCAGGGACAAGAAGTTGATCAGGCACAACACGATCACAACGCCATAAACCCACATCAGCATTTTGACCTGAGCGTCGGCGATTACAATATTCGTGGCCGCCTCTACGCCCGCATTGCCTGCCGCAAGCTGAAACTCCAGGTCAGGCGCTTTTAACTCTTCAGCTAAATCGTCTGCTGCAGCGACAACCCCTTCGAGCGTAGCCGCTTTGTGATCGTCAAGGAAAAGAATAATCGGCGCCATCGAGCAATCAGTATTCCGCAGGCTGCTGGGGGCACGACTCAAGGAATTATTCAGAATGTATTGGTTACGACTGGTTGCATGCCACTTGGGACTGCCCTCGTTCATACCCATAATCACCAGCTTCGAAATATCTACCAATGAAAGTGCTGATTGCACTCCCTCGACAGACTCCATAGCGCCTTGAAAATAGTCCACGGAAGATATGAAGGGGAAACTACCGCACTGTTGCTCACCGGTACGTGCCATGACAACAAACACATCGGTACTGGTGGAGTAGTTTTCTGTCAGAAATGCGTTATCCAGATTATACCGAGAGGTAGGTCGAAGCTCGGGAGCGCCGGGGTCCAAATCGCCTATCTTCTGAAACTGGCCTAAATACAGTCCACCACACAGAAGGACAAAACCGAATCCGAGGATAATCAGCGCGGGGCGCTTACGCGGAATACGAGCGAGAAAACGCCAGTGTTCAAAGCGACTCTCTTCCTTAACTGCCCGATAGGCTAAACACCGATCGGTAATGCCGGTTAGCGACAGAACCAGCGGTAGTAAAATGAGGTTAGTTAGCACCAATACCGCGATGCCCGTACTGGCAACGATTGCCAACTCCTGAATAACCGGAATGTCGATCACACGCAGCGTGAGAAAACCAACCCCGTCACTCAATAGCGCCACAAAGCCGGGTTTGGAAAGCCGCACAAACGTCAGCTTGGCTGCGTCTGTTCTGGAGATGCCTTCATAAATGAGGTGGGCAAATCGGTTGATAATCTGTACAGAGTGGCTAATCCCAACCGCGAACACCAGAAAGGGAACCAGCATCGAATAGGGATCCAGACCCAGCCCCAATAGTTTGAGCAAACCCATCTGCCATACCACTGCGATAGTGGAACAAAACAGGGACGCAAACGTGAGCCAACCGCAACGGGAGTACAAAAATAACATGACAGCGGAGATTGAAAATGCCACCAGAAAAAACAATCCCACCAGTGTGGCGCCTTCGATTAGATCACCGATGAGCTTGGCAAAACCGGTAATATGAATACGCACGGTATCGGTCTGATACTTATCCCGGATAAGTGCTTCAAGGTCATCCGAGAATGAACTGTAATCCAGTCTCTCACCAGTGGTTGGATCGATTTCAACCAGCGGCGCAACAATCGTCGTTGATTTGAAATTGTTCGCAACTATGCGACCAATCTGGCCAGACTTAAGTGTGTTCTCCCGCAGCTTGAGCAAAGTACGCTCAGAACCGTCGTAGTCATCGGGAATAACAGCACCACCCACAAACCCCTCTTCTGTTACCTCTTGCCATCGCACATTAGGCGTCCAGAGAGATTGCAGTGCCGAGCGGTCCACACCATTGATGTAGAACACCTCGTCGGTAATTTGCTTGAGGGTATCCTGAAACTCCGGCGTAAAAATATCGCCCTCGGTTGTTTCGACGATAATACGAACAGAGTTACCGAGGCCTTTCAGGTCATCCCGACTAGCCAGAAAATTCTGAATAAAGGGATGCGACACAGGAATCATTTTCTCGAAGCTCGCATCGGGCTTGAGTTGGATCATGTGCCAGCCAAAAAAGAGTGTCGCTACCGCAAACAATCCTATTAGTGGCATCCGCACACGAAACAGCATGTGTGCCCACGATTTGGGTAATGGCCAGTCCTCGGCTTGCATTGCATCTTCGAATGAAACACTCATTGCAGTTGCTCCGCTTCATCCAATCGTCCAACGCCATCCATTCCTACCAGCACTACGCTACCGTCACTCGCTTGCACGACTGAGGAAAAGGTACTGCGTGATGGATGGCTATATTTTTCTATCTGGCCAGACTCATCAAGCAAAAGAACCGACCCTCCTGCCCCTACCAGAGCAGTCCTGCCATCACCGAGCAGGCTGCCTCCGTACAAGCTGTAACTCTGATTGGTCTCCCGCCTCTGCCAGGATGCGCCTACATCGCTGGTCACAAAGTTATTTCCGCGCAATCCGAATGTCATCACGTCATCTGCGGCAACAACAACGCCAAAAAGACTACCCTCGTACAAATCAGGTATGCGCTGCCAGGTTGTGCCACTGTCGTTGGATACGTAGAGCAAACCCGCTTCGCCACTGAGAAAAAGCGTAGTCGCATTGCTGGCAGCGATGCTGTAATAGTGGAAGCGATCAACATTGTCGATGCCATCTATCGCTAACTGCCACTGGGCACCACCATCATCTGTGGAGTACAACATGCCGTAAGCACCGACGGCGTAACCCACAGATTCGTTTACAAATAGCACATCCAGAAACGGATCAACGGGACCGGTCGCCAACGCATCTTGTGCATCCTCGGAAGCAAAGACCGCATCTTCCAGCGCGTAGGCCATATCATCCAAGAGCTCTGCATCCTCTGGCCTGCCTTGCGCCTCCAAAGCAGCGACATCGACTTCCAACTGTTGTTGCTTGGCCTGCGCATACTCAAGGTAGGCAGCGTTAGCGCGATTGCCATCAAACTGCAATTGCCAGGTCGAACCCGCATCCTCCGAATGAAGGATGACACCAGCATGCCCAACCGCCCAGCCTAGCCTGTCATCTACGAACGTTACCGCCGTTAGGGTTGCGCTTACAGGTACCTGTGCCTGCGACCAACTCGAGCCATTGTCATCACTGAGCACGATGACACCTCGCTCCCCTACCGCCACCAGCCGCACATCGGCTCGCGCCACATCGTTAAGTTGCATATCCTGTGGAGAGGCAAACGCCCCAGGCGATCGAAACACAAGATCGTCCGAGGCCGTAGCAACGGGGGCGTCAACTGCAAACGTCGCAGAGGCGGCGCTAAGCAGAAAAGCCAGAGATAATGACGCAGCGGTCAATGACCCTGCGCCAGAACGCATTGTTAGCACCGATCAGCGCCGACCGGCTCTACGCAACGCGGCAGGAGTAAAATCTTCAAATCGGCCCTTGTACCCGAAATCGTACTGATAGCCTTTTTCCTCATTATCCAACCCAATCACTACGTAGCGACCAGAGATGAGGTCGTGCAGAGATTCCGCTGATATCCATGGGACGTTCACTTGGTAGTGCTGAACCATATGGCCCTCTTTCATCTTCCAAAGATCGCCTCGTCCATCGTAGTGATCCACTACCGCAATTTGCCAAGTGTCTTCATCTACATAGAACGTGCGGCGCGCATAAATGTGGCGAGCGCCTTCCTTGAGCTTGGCGTCGACAACCCACACACGATGCAGCTCATAGCGCAGATAGTCTGGATTCATATGACCTGCCTTCATAATGTCGGAGTATTTCAAATCTCCACGGCGAAGGTCGTATGTATTGTACGGTATGTACATTTCCTGCTTGCCTACCAACTCCCAGTCATAGCGATCCGGTGCACCGTTATACAAATCGAGATCATCTGCCGTGCGCAGACCATCAGACGCTGTTCCGGGACCGTCATAGGCGATATTGGGGGCGCGACGCACTCGGCGCTGACCCGCGTTGTACACCCAGGCCGACCGAGGCTCTTTTATCTGATCTATATTCTCATGTACCAGCAGGACATCTCCCTCTAGTCTTGCAGGCGCAAGAATTCGCTGTAAGAACACGAACAGTCGATTAGGATCGGGGTTGTCGGGAAAACGGTTGGCGAACAACGCCTCTTCCTCAAACAAAACGGGTGCAAAGTTGCCGTTGGTCTGCACAGGCGCTTGAATATAGCGACGCTTGAATCCCAGCGCAGTACGGTAGCGCGTGATGTGATTCCAGATCACTTCTACGCCATTACCGGGAATAGGGAAAGGCACGCTTGCATCAAAATTGACGATACCGTTGCCGCCGTCCACCAAGTCGGTTCCTGGCGCACCCTCCTTAATTCTTGTGTATTCGCTATCGGGCAATCGGGCACTGCGGCGCGAAGGGTATACCGGCATTTTGTACGTCTTGGGATAGCGCTTGAACATAGCAATCTGCGACGGCGATAGCTTATCTTGATGCTCTGCAAGGTTGTCTGCAGTGATTACAAACAGCGGTTCATCGCCCGCAAAAGGGTCAACCAATCGATCTCCAACAGTATAGCCCGCGGGAAACTCCGAAATACCGCCGGTCCACTCAGGAATGGTACCGTCGGCATTTGAGGCGCGCTCTGCACCCATCGGTGTTAGCTCGTCGCCTCCTAACTGAGCGGCCTGCTCCGGAGTGACCTTGGCAACCGCCGAGTGACCGAATACCAGGGTTGTAGCGAGGGACAAAGCCAATAACGTTTTCTCAAATTTCATAAGTAATATCTCCAGAGCACTCAAAAGGCGACAGAAAAACTCAGCGAAACGAAGTCGCGGTCTTGCTGCTCATTATAATCTGCATTGAAAAAGCTAGTATAAGACAGGTCAGCACGGTAGGTATTCAGATAGTCCGCACGCAGACCCGCACTCAGAGCCATACGATCCTCGATGAAGTTTGGTGCAGGCGAGTAGCCCTTTACATCATGTGAGAATGCCAGGCTTGGTGTCAGGTTGATCCCGGCAAATGCATCCGAGTAATCCAAGCTGACTCTTGTGCGGTATCCCCACGAGAAATCATCGGTAAAGCCATCTCTGTTACAGTAGCTGCTGTTGGTATTGGGAACCACGCCCACTGCACCTTCAGCCACCGGGTGAGAATCGCAGGCAACCGGCGCACCGGGCCAAAGCGGAAATTCGCTCTGGAAAGGTTCAAACGAACCTATACCGTATGCGGGCGAGCGACCATAGTTCTGGTCAGAGTCCATACCATCGAGCCAAACACCACCAGCCTCCGCGGCGAAAGAAAGTCGGTCCGCACCCAACACTTGTTCGAAAAACTTGATGAACGTCATCTGGTACTGAGTGTACTCTACGTCGTCATAGCCGTGAACTGTCCCGCCGGGACCTGCGGCCAGAGCGCGCGGAAGCATGCGTGACCAGTCGGCCACCGCGCCCAACGCAACGGATTGCAGTATCTCTGTCGTATTAATCTGCAGCGGGAAATCTGGTCGATAGCTCAACTCACCCGACACTGCCCAGTCACCGACATTGGTGGAAAATGTCACGCCATACAGCTCGATATCCTCGGGGAACTCAAAGAAGAAAGCGGGATCTGCGCCCTGATTGATTGGTGCGCCGAAATTATTGGTCGCGTTCTGTACGCTCAGAATAGGGGTTCGACTGTGATAGTTCAGGTAGTACAAGCCAAACTCCGTCGAGTTCAGCGACTCCACAAAGTAACGCGCCGCCACACCCCACTGCCCGCTATCAGATGCCTCTTCATCGCTAAGTCTGGGCATGGTCAACCCTAATGGTTGCTGAACCGCGTCCGGGGCTGCATTGGTTAGCGTCAGGTAGTCACAACCACCACCGTAGGGATCCGCTGAGCTCCAGTAGGTGCCACACTCGTCGAGGATAGTGCGCTGCCACTCGTATTGGTAGAACGCCTCAATACTCAAATCATAGGTCAATCCAAGGTTAGCGTAGACCATTCCGGTGGGCAGCAAAGCCTCTTTGATCTCTGAACCGGGCTGACGTAGCGCAGTGACATCAAAGGGGCTGATCACATTAATGCCATTTTGAATAAAAGTACTCTCACCCCAGCTAAGCACCATATTGCCGCCGCGAACCTCCAGCGGCCGCTCGCCAAGATCGAATCCAGCAAAGGCATAGTAGTCTAGAAACTCAAAGCCCTTCTCCTGAGCAAGATCCTCAAAGTCCGACATGTCGAGTTCATCATTCCGGCTATAGCCATTGGCCGCATGACCATGAGGTACATTGTTCTGATCCAGCTCATAGTCGTACCAGTACTTAACGCGAGTAAACATGCCCCAGCTACCCGCATTAAGCTCCAGATCGTGCACACCCTTGAACAGCATTGAAAACATGTCGCCGCTTTCGTAGTTCAGATTGCCATCATCGGCAGTACTAGACGAGGCGCGGCCTTTCCCCTGCGTATTACCGGGCGAAACAACCCTGTTGGAGGGGTCCTCGGTACGCCAGCTGGCGCCCACAGACAACGTTGATGAAAAGTTGCCTTCAAAAGGCCCCAGATCGAAAGTTGCAGCGCTGGTAGGCGCAGCAAGCAGTGCAGCCACTACAGCGGCGGCCATTGGTTTTAGTGTTGTTGTTGGTCCAAATTGGGTCTTCACGGGCGCTCTCCCAGGCTCTGGCCTGACTAGTTTTAGTATTGATAAGCGGAGTGTGGATGATTTATCTGAGTAAGGAATTGTCCTCAATCAATATTTCGTCGGGTGTCCACGACAAGTGCCAATGAACCATCACCCAATAGTAGACCACAATTGGCGCACATTCCGCATGCCTTGATCGTTTAAAACCAGATGAAAATTCGTATACTGCGCAACCAGCTGCCTGCTTCAGTACTTGGCAGCTTTAAAAGCGTACTGCGCTGACACTTAAAAGACCACAATCGCCCTACTTTAGACCTAGTTGAGACCTCACCATGCTTTTAGAGGAAAACCTTGCAACCACTAGCGCAACGATGCAATCACTGCGCCGCTTTTATCGCGAGCGTGAAGAATGTGTGCTCGAGCACTTGCTACCCATTGCCGACATTAGCAGCGCTGCGAGAAGTCGTGCCTGGGAAAGGGCTCGACAGCTTGTGGTTGAGATCCGTCGCCGGCAGGTAGGCAAAGGCGGCGTTGATGCGTTACTCAACGAGTTCGCATTATCGACAGAAGAAGGCGTCGTACTCATGTGCCTCGCAGAAGCGCTTCTGCGTATTCCAGACAGTCTGACTATGGATCGCCTTATCCGTGACAAACTCGCCAGCGGCAATTGGAGTGCGCATCTAGGCAATAGCGACTCCCTTTTCGTTAACGCGTCTGCGTGGGGCTTATTGCTGACCGGCAAGGTTGTCACTTACAACGACGAACACAGTGAAGAGCAGTTTGGCCTGCTGAAGAAAACAATGGGCCGCGTTGGCGAGCCCGTGATTCGCGCATCAGTACGCTATGCAATGCAGATTATGGGCACGCAATTTGTCATGGGCACTTCCATTAACAGCGCCGTCCAGCGAGCGCGAGAGGAAGAAGCCCGGGGTTATCGCTACTCCTACGATATGCTCGGTGAAGGCGCACGCACAATGGCTGATGCCGATCGCTACTACGATAGCTATATGAATGCGATTGAAGTTATCGGTCAGGCTGCTGCTGGTCGCGGCCCCTACGATAGCCCGGGTATCTCCGTCAAATTGTCAGCCATTCACCCACGCTATGAATTCTCCCACCATCAGCGTGTTGTCACCGAACTGGTTCCGCGTCTGCAGAACCTCGCTGAGGCTGCCAAACGTCATAATATTGGTTTTACAGTGGACGCCGAGGAAGCGGACCGTTTGGAGATGTCATTGGATATCATCGAGAAAGTGTTCTCGAGCCCGGCGTTGGCTGATTGGGATGGATTTGGTATCGCCATTCAGGCTTACCAAAAGCGTAGCATCTGGGTGATTGAGTGGGTGCGCGAGCTAACCCAGCGAGTGGGTCGACGCATGATGGTTCGTCTCGTTAAGGGCGCCTACTGGGATACTGAAATTAAACTCTCTCAAGTGGAAGGGTTTGAAGACTTCCCCGTATTTACGCGCAAGGCAGCTACCGATGTGTCCTATCAAGCCTGCGCACGCAAGCTGTTGGAATATCGCGACACACTCTATCCGCAGTTCGCCACGCATAACGCTTATACCGTGGCAACCGTACTCGAGATGGACGAGTCTCGAACCGGCTACGAATTTCAGCGCCTCCACGGTATGGGTGATGCGCTGTATGACCAGGTTGTACAGGGTGAATCTGTTCCCTGTCGTATCTACGCGCCTGTGGGAATTCACGCAGATTTACTGGCGTATCTGGTTCGACGTCTGTTGGAAAATGGCGCCAATAGCTCCTTTGTTAACAATATCGTCGACGAAAACATACCCGTAGAGTCATTGCTGGAAGATCCTGTCGAATTGGCGCGCAGCTGGACCAACGCCTCAAATCCACAAATTGCCAGCCCAGCTGAACTGTACGGAAGCGAAAGACCCAATGCCGCTGGCTTTGATCTTACTGATTGCATAGCACTTGAACAGGCTCGCTCTGCGATGCAAACCACTCTTGCGTCCCTACCGCTTAACTTTGCAACCAGCGACGCACAGCTGGACATTCGCAACCCCGCAGATCATGCCGAGTTGGTGGGTACTGTGAACCTGGACGATGCAAGCTCTATGACAACCGCATTGGAGCGTACGAGCGGCGCTTTCGATGCATGGCAGGCAACAGATGTTAAAGAACGCGCACGATTGCTCTTTGCGCTGGCCGATGCGTTAGAGACTCATCGAGACGAGCTCATTACATTGTGCTGTAAGGAGGCAGGCAAGACGATTCCAGACAGTGTCGCAGAAATCCGCGAAGCGGTAGACTTTTGCCGCTACTACGCACAGCAGGCGGTCGAGCAAAACTTCACTGGGCAAGGATTGCGAGCGCGCGGTCTTATTCTTTGTATTAGCCCGTGGAACTTCCCGCTTGCGATATTCCTAGGGCAGATCGCCGCTGCGCTAGCAGTTGGCAACACCGTGATTGCCAAACCTGCAGAACAGACCAGCTTAATCGCGCTACGCACGCTCGATATTATCCGGAGCTGTGGTTTCCCCGACGATGCCGTAGTGGCCGTAATCGCCAGAGGCCCCGACGTGGGTCAGTACCTTGTACCAGACGCGCGCATCAAGGCCGTGATGTTCACAGGCTCTACCGAAACCGGAGCAGTGATTGCCAAAACATTGGCCGAGCGCGCTGACGCTCCCATCCCATTGATCGCAGAGACCGGCGGCCAAAACTGTATGCTGGTGGACTCAACCGCGCTGCCTGAACAGGTAGTCGACGATGTGATCATGTCGGGATTTCAGAGTGCAGGACAACGGTGCAGCGCATTGCGGGTACTGTTTCTACAGGAAGATATTGCCGACAAAGTCATCGATATGATCATCGGCGCAATGAAGGAACTCACCATTGGGGATCCCGCTCTGCTGAGTACTGACATCGGGCCAGTCATCGATGCGCAGGCGCTATCAAGACTGCAAGCTCATGCGCATTTCATGAGTAACAGCGGGCGTCTGCTCTACCAGTGTGATGCTCCTTCTGAGCAGGGAACTACATTTTTTGCACCGAGGCTTTACGAGATCAGCAATCTATCATTGCTGGAGCGTGAGGTCTTCGGACCCGTCGTGCACGTTGTTCGCTACCGCGCCGACGCACTCAATGACGTAATAGACCAGATCAACGAAACCGGCTATGGACTTACATTCGGCATCCATAGCCGTATCGAGGACATCACATCGTACGTTGCCAAGCGGATTCAGGCAGGCAACATATACATCAACCGAAACATGATCGGTGCGATCGTCGGCGTCCAGCCCTTCGGCGGGCGTGGCTTGTCGGGCACCGGTCCAAAAGCGGGTGGTCCACAATATTTGGGCCGGCTCGTAACCACAGGGGCTGAAGCGGAAAATGCCGACGGCCAGCTACCATTGCCTGCCGCCGATACCGGTTGTGCCGTGGAAGCATTGCAAATTGCGCCCGCTGCTCAGAAGGAGTGGAATCAACTTTCGCTCAACGACCGACTATCGACACTACGCCAATTCATCGCGCGTTACTCCCAGCGTCCAGCCGATGAGCACTCCGCAATACTGGAGGAAACCCTGGCCGCTGCGCGCAGTCAGTTACTCTACGCTCGCGATGTGCTGGAACATCCGCTTGAACTTCCCGGGCCTACGGGTGAGAGCAATCAATTATTACTGGAAGCTCGTGGTCATTTACTGCTCGTCATAGACAACCGCGAACACACCGGGGAGTATCTGCTGGCGATGTTGTCTGCGCTAGCAGGCGGCAACGTTGTGACAGCACTTGCGGAAGAGAAGCTATTAGCCGAGTGGCAGGAAATAGTTTCAGCACTGATACAAGCAGGATTGCCTGAGCACTGTGCCAGCGTGGCATCACTGTCGGCTGCGCGTGAGGCATTGTCATCACCTTATGTAGATGGCGCGATGATACATGCCCGCAGCGCTTACCTACACGACGCAGCGAGGCTACTCGCCCAGCGCAAGGGGCCTCTGATACCACTGATCACTTGCGTCTCGCCGCACACCCTGCTGCGTCAAACGCTGCTGGAAAAAACGGTGAGCGTCGATACCACGGCCGCTGGCGGCAACGCCTCACTCATGACGATGGCGAGCTAGCCTATACCCCAATCTGCGAGCACTTGCTCTGTATCGGTACCCGCAACGCGCGAGCCATGCTGTACTTCGGAGGCAGTGCGGCTAAAGCGCGGAGCGGGTGCTGGCTGCACCATGCCATCCACCTCTATATAGGTCTCTCTCGCTACATTATGTGGATGCTGCTGCGCTTCGATAAAATCCAGTACCGGAGCAAAGCAAACGTCTGTACCTTCCATCAGTTCACACCACTGCGCCTGGGTTTTGGACTTAAAGATGATCGTCAGCTTGTCAGTCAGCTCTGGCCACAGCGACTGATTGTTCTGTTCGCCAAAAATTGCGGGGTCTAGCTGAGCCTTTTCCATAAGCAACGCGTAGAACTGCGGTTCGATAGAGCCAATAGAGACATATTTGCCATCGCTTGTTTCGTACGTATCGTAGAAATGCGCTCCCGAGTCCAGCAAGTTGACTCCACGCTTGGTGCTCCACATGCCCATAGCATGCAGTGAATTGAACATCGCCATCAAAATGGCAGAGCCATCTGTCATTGCGGCATCCACTACCTGTCCCTGCCCGGAGTCTCGCACTTCATACAATGCTGCAAGCAACCCCATCACCAAAAACATGGTGCCGCCGCCGTAGTCTCCCACAAGGTTGAGCGGTGGCACGGGTTTTTCATCGGCGCGGCCCATCGCGTGAAGCGCACCCGACAGTGATATGTAATTGATGTCGTGACCAGCAGCCTGCGACAACGGGCCCGTTTGACCCCAGCCGGTCATGCGACCGTAAATAATCTTAGGATTACGTGCCAGGCAATCGTCGGGGCCAATGCCTAGTTTTTCGGCAACGCCCGGCCTGAAACCTTCGAATAAGATATCGGCTTTCTCGACCATCTTGAGTAGCGTCTCCACGCCCTCTTCGCTCTTCAGGTTAAGCGCAATTGAGCGCTTTCCTCGGCGGCTACAATCGGGCAACGGCTTGCCGCCAGGGGCTGCACCGCGTTCGATAGAGATGACCTCGGCCCCGAGATCGGCCAACAGCATACCTGCCAGTGGACCCGGTCCAATGCCTGCCAGTTCAAGAACTTTTACACCTGCCAAAGGGCCCATAAGGTTTCCTCATATCGATTGAATGCGCTGCGCTAGCGCTAATTAATACTCACCAGACTCCAAAGCCCGGACCATGAGAATGTTGGGGTTTTGCACGGAACCGCACAATGACAGTGCATCCGGCAAAAATTGACATTAGAATACAGCCCCTTTGGAACGGTTTAGCAGCCTCATGGAATCATCAACCATTCCCAGTCCTTTCGTCGTCAAGATGCTCGAAGGCGCTCGCGGCCAGGGCTACAACCTGGACCGTATTCTTCAGGATTGTGGCATCGCGCCATCGGTGCTTGAGGAGAAGCGCTCTCGCATCACGTTTCGTCAGTTGTCCGATCTGAGTCTGGCATTGATGGAATTAATGGACGACGAAAACTACGGCCTACTTGATCGGCCCTCTCGCTGCGGTTCGTTCAAGCACGCGTGTTATAGCGCATTGAACGGCTCCACCGTAGAGCGTGCGATGGGTTTATTGGCGGAGTTTTCCAACCTAATGGACCTGGGCCTGGTGTTTCAGGTAGTCGCCGGGCGCGACACCCGACAGTACCGTTTGATCCGCAGACCGGGCGCACGGATTCGCAACAGCTATGCGATCGAACACATCCTGCTCAACAATCACCGCACACTGTGCTGGATGGCGGATGAACCCATACCCGTTCTGCGGGTAGATCTGGACTACCCGGCCCCGGAGTATGCCGGAGCCTATCGCGCAATGTTCTACAACGCGCCCGTACACTTCGGGCAGAAATATGTCGCCCTCACGTTCGCCGAGGCTTCGATGAACCTGCCTGTGGTCAAAAACCTCAAACAGCTCAATCAATTTCTGCAAGCCATGCCATTGACGCTACTGTCGCAAACTATCGCTGCGCGCACATTGTCTGCTCAACTACGCGCCTGGCTGGAACGACGTCTGCGCGAAACGCAGACTATGCCATCCATCGATGAAGCAGCTGCACAGTTTGACTTGCATCCACAGACCTTCAGACGCTCACTGAAAAAGGAAGGGTTAACATTTCAAGCGCTCAAGATGCAGATTCGAAGAGATTTGGCAGTAGACTATTTGAACACGCGCTCAGACAGCATCGAGACTATTGCGCAGACACTCGACTTCTCGGAAACAAGCGCGTTCATTCGGGCGTTTAAATCCTGGACTGGATTTACGCCACTGGCATTTCGCAAACTCTGCTAATTAAAGGGTGTTTTGCGATTCAGCGCTCGGCTAGCCACGCTTTTTGCAGACCCATAATGCGACGAGTGGCCGCAAACGGAGTGATTGCGGGTATCGCCCTGCCCTGCGTCCCAAGTTCATCAAGCTGTGTGTAGAACCAAAACTGCACACCGAAAGTCGCCATCGCGCGCAGAGGCTTGATCGCATTTAGCCAACCCAGCCAAGGCGGGAAGAACGCGAGCTCGTTTTCGTAGCGCGGTAATTCATCTAGCCCGCCGAGCAATTGCTTCGGCGCGTCCGTCATCACACACATCGGCCGCCCCAGGCCAATCAGGTCAGCCCCGCCACTTTCAACAGCTTGCTCCATCACCTCACGTTGGCGGAAACCCCCAGTCACCATCAAGGGAATCGACACCTTCTCCTGCATGGCTAACGCGAAATCGACAAAATAGGCCTCACGCATTTTGGTCGAATGGCGCACCTCTTGTTCTTCAACTTCTTCCATACCCTCAACGCCCAACAGCTTGGGTTGCTCGTAGGTGCCACCTGAAATCTCGATCAAATCAACACTGGCCTCCTCCAACCATTTCGCCACCTGCAGGCTATCTTCAAAGGCAAATCCGCCCTTTTGGAAGTCAGCGCTGTTTAACTTTACGGCGACCGGAAATTCCGGACCCACGGCAGCGCGCACGGAGGCAACACACTCTAAGAGGGCTCTGGCCCGGTTCTCAAGTGAACCTCCGTATTCGTCCGTTCGTTGGTTGCTGCGGGGGCTCAAAAACTGCGACAGCAAGTAGCCGTGGGCCGCGTGTATTTGTACCCCGGTAAAACCCGCGTCTTTACAAGCCGCCGCACACACGCCGAAACGCTTAACAATCTCCTCGATCTCCTGTGCAGTCAACGGTACAGGCACACCAAACTGACCGCCTGGCAAGCCAAGTTTCACTGCACTGGGCGCCTTGGGGTGCTTGTTCACGTTGGTTTGCGTCTGTCGTCCGGCGTGGCTGATCTGCCCCCAGAAGTGGTTGCCGTTGCGCGTGGCCGCAGTGGCCCAACTGGCTAACGCGGCTCGCATATCGTCATTGGGTACACTATCTACAATCACATTGCCCGGGCGCTCCAGATGATCGGCATCTACTTGAATATTTCCTGATAGCAGCATTCCAGCGCCACCATCGCTCCACAAACCATAGAGTGTTTCCAACGCTGCTGTGGGAAGGCCTGCCGGCGAGGCCAGGCCCTCTGTCATTGCGGCTTTCGAAAGCCGGTTTGAAATGACAGCACCGCAGGGAAGCGTCAATGGCTGTGTAAGGGATTCGATCATCTCGATAACTCCTGAGAAAGAACTAACTAAAGATTTCGTCTAGAAAGTTTTGCAGTGCCTGTGCAGAGCGCCGATCGGCTGCCTCGCTATAACCCATTCCCATCTCGGGGGCATTCGCCTCCGGGTTGGTGAATGCATGCAAAGTGTTGCCATACGCATGAATCTGCCAGTCTGCGCCAGACTCGGACAGCTCGCTGCCCAGTGCTGTCATTGCCTCTGGCGCAGCCATGGGATCATCATAGCCGTGAAGACAAAGCACTTTTGCCGTGATGCTAGGCGCAGGTAGGTTATCGGCCGGCATAAACAGCCCATGAAAACTGGCCACACCCAGCACATCGCTGCCAGCGCGCGCGAGGTCGAGCACAGTAAGCCCGCCAAAGCAAAATCCAATCGCAGCCACTTTACTTGCCGCAACCTCATCTTGTTCACGAAGCGCGACGATGGCTGCAGCGATACGAGCCTGCAATGTCGCTCGATCTTCCAGCAACGGGGTCATCAATGCGGTGTTCTCTTCGGGCGTTGTTCCGCGTACTCCTTTGCCATAGAGGTCTACCGCAAAACCCACGTAACCAGCCTCGGCCAGGGACTGGGCCCTGCCCTCCTCGAATGCACCGCGTCCCGCCCAGGTATGGGCAACGGCTACGGCCGGTTGCGGGCCCACCGAGGTGTCGTCCCAAAAAAGACGACCCTCCAAAAGCGTGTCACCACACAGGTATTCGATCAGGCGTGAGTGAATAGCCATCGTGTTACTCCACTACTGCGTCGACACGCTCAACGATAGTACCGTTGGCAGTACCTCCGCCTTCGCAGATAGCCAGCAGGCCATAACGCTTGCCGGTGCGCTCTAACTCGTGGACTAACGTTGTCATAAGCTTGGCGCCAGTGCCGCCCAGCGGGTGACCCAAAGCCTGCGCACCACCATTTACATTGAGCTTTTCGATATCAGCGCCAAGTGCCTTAGCCCACGACAGCGGCACCGAACCAAACGCCTCATTCACCTCAAACAAATCGATATCGTCCAGGCTCATACCCGCTTTTTCCAGAACCTTGCGCGTAGCCGGTATCGGACCTTCCAGCATAATCACAGGGTCTGAGCCAATAACACTCATGGCAACAATGCGTGCCATGGGCTTGAGCCCCAGCCGCTTGCAGGTAGCACCGTTCGCGATCATCACTGCCGATGCACCATCGCAAATCTGCGAGGCATTGGCCGCGGTCAGAACGCCGCCTTCTGCCATAGGCTGCAGGCCTGAAATTGCACCGAGTGTGGCATCCAATCGAACGCCCTCGTCCTGTGTGTGTTGCTCCTGCGTGCCGTCTTCCAGCTCGATCTCTATGGGTGTGATCTCGCGGTCGAAGCGACCTTCATCGATAGCCTGCTTAGCTTTCAGATGACTAGCCAACGCGAATTCGTTCAGTTCATCTGAGGTCAACTCATACTTCTTAACGAGCATCTCGGCACCGGCGAACTGATTAAACTGCACACCGGGATAGCGCTCTCCGATTTTCTTACCGTAGGGAACACCGTGGTCCGCCTTCATACCGTCAATTATGCTCGCCCCAATCGGCACCTGACTCATGCTTTCCACACCACCTGCGATCACCAGGTCTTGGGTGCCCGATAGCACACCCTGAGCCGCAAAATGGATAGCCTGTTGGCCAGAGCCGCACTGACGGTCAACCGAAGTGCCCGGTACGACTTCCCCTAGTACCGAGGATAGGCACACATTGCGGCCAATATTGCCAGACTGTGCGCCCACCTGCGAAACGCAGCCGAATATCAGGTCGTCAATTTCTTCTACAGCAACACCTGTGCGCTCAACCAAAGCATCAACCACTGCGGCGCCCAGGTCTATGGGGTGAATGTTTGAAAGGCGACCGTTCTTGCGCCCACCGGCGCTACGTACTGCTCCGACAATGTATGCGTCTGTCATTGGGTAATTTCTCCGTCCAGCATGAATGAGCGCTGACGGTGTACCGGCAGCGGGCAACTAGACTATTACAAAGTGAGGGGGTTGTAGAACCCCCTGTGTAAGAGAAATCAGTTTGAAAGTCAGGCCTGACTAGTATCGCTATGAACGATACGCAAACAGGGCTCGTCACCCTGATGTACCATTCCATGGATCTCAATACCGCTATTGCTGCGATATAGGTCGAGTAAAAAGCGAGCAATGTTCTCTGAAATCACTTGGCCGGGTACCAGCACTGGAATGCCAGGTGGGTATGGCACAACTTGATCGGCACTCAATGCACCGATGAGTGTCTGATTCAATTCGTGCTGCGCACCCGTCAATGGCACATTTTGGGCGGGGCCGAAATACGCCTTGCGAGGCAGCATCGCTATGTCGCTAAGTGCTGGCAATGACGACACGCGTCGTCGGGCGTTATCGCGCACACCCGGCGCACTGGCAGCCAGCTTCTGCATTGCGCTGATAAAGCGCATGACTTTACTCTCAGTGGTGCCCAGCGTGACCAACACCGATAAAGTATTGTGTGTCACTTTCTCTACCTGAATACCATAGTCCTCAAACAGGTCGAGCTGCAGCTGCCTCGCACTGTAGCCTGAGGCTGAGACGTCGATGCTGAGCTTGGTTGGATCTATCCGAATGTTGTCCTCTGCAAGCTCCTTGGGCAGCATATCGGCCAGCGACAGCACCCGAAATACACCAGTTGCATCAATCGCCGCGCGCACCCTGCCGGCTATATCGATGCAGCGTTCGAGTTGAGCAAAGCCCTCCATACTCATCTGTTTACGCGCCACATCCAGGCTGGCAATCATGGCGTACTGCGGGCTCGTTGATGTATGCATGTTCAAATGCTCACGAAAACGATGTTCGTCAAAGTCCGGGTCGTTAACGTGGATCATGCTGGCTTGTGAAAACGCCGACAGCATTTTATGCGTACTCTGGGTCACGTAATCGGCGCCGCTCTCGAGTGCGTTGGGCCGCAGCGCAGGATGAAAACGACCGTGCGCGTACCAGGCCTCATCGATTAACACCTTGAGTCCTCGTTCATGAGCGTATGCAATGATGGGTTCTAAGTCGTAGTAAAAACCGTCGTAGGTGCAAGATGTCAGCGTTAGCAGTTTCGCGTCGGGGTTGGCATCAATGGCCGCAATGATTCGGTCCTTGGGCACAGGGCCGTAGAACCCGTAATCTGCTTTCAGGCTAGCTTCCAGATAGATCGGTTCAACGCCAAACAGAATCACCGCGTGATGAATCGACTTGTGACAGGCCTGATCGAGAATCATCTTGCCACCCGCACCCAGCAGATGTTGGATGATCACCTTGTTGGCCGTGGAGGTACCATTGGTTACGAAAAAAGTATTATTTGCACCAAATGCGCGAGCAGCGAGATCTTGAGACTCCTGAATCACACTGTGCGGCTCCAGTAGCGAGTCAAGCACCTGCACAGACACTGAAAGATCTGTATTAAAGATGTGTTCGCCCATCAGTTCGTAGAAATCAGCCACCCAGGGGCTATCGCGCAGGCTGTCTCCGCCAGAGTGTCCCGGCGTATGCCACGCGTCCTTGGCACTGAACACATAGTCACGCAATGTGTCTGCAAAAGGCGTGCGAGCCCTGCGCTCGATGGCAGTCTGAACCTGACGCAGCAGATGGCTGGCCTTTTCGTCGTCTCGGTCGAGCAATTCAACAGGCAACTCGGGCACCACTGTATCGCGAGGAACAGCGAGAAATAGATCGAGTTCGCTGCGCAAACTCTTAATTGTGAGTACCAGGTCACTGGTGTTGTCTATGGTGACACCATCGAGTATCACTGCCTGCAGCAAGCCGTCGGAGGCAACTTGCTGTAGAACCTGCTCTTCTGATGCAGCCCCATAGAAGTGCAGTATCGACACTGCCTGGTCACCTGGTTGTTTCGCTACAGCGTCGTTGAGCGCATTCACCCAACGCTTGCACACTGCTTCATCACCAGCCACAACGGCAATGTGACTCACTATTTTAGACATCGACCCCACCCGCTCACTATCCCGCCTACTGCGGCGTTTGCCGGGTGCGGTGTTCTAGCCGCTAGTGTACAGCCGTCGAGCGGCAATCTGAATGGATAATCTGACGGATTGGAGTAATATAAACATCATTTTAACGGATAAGTCGTCACTATGGACAACCTCGACGGAACAGATACTCGCCTGCTGGCGCTACTGCGCCAAAACAGCCGATCACCCACCAGCGCTTTAGCTCGCGAACTGGATATCTCTCGCAGCACTGTTCAGGATCGGCTACGCCGCCTTGAGAGGCGCAATATCATTGAGGGCTACACGATTCGTTACAGCCCGGGCTTTAGCGGGCGGCAGATCAGCGCGCATGTAATGATTCAGGTCAATCCCAAACATGGACCCAAAATAGTGGATGCGCTATCGGAAATCCCAGCTGTGCGCACACTGCAAACCGTTAGCGGGGTTTATGATCTGGTCACTACGTTGGAGACACCCACAACAGAAACGATGGACCAGGTACTGGATGAAATAGGACAACTGCAGGGCGTCGAGAAAACCACGACATCCATTGTGCTATCCACAAAATTAAGCCGATAGTCTCAGGCGTATGCGTCTGGATCCAAACGGTGCATTTCAGACTCGATCCAGGCCTCTATCTCTTCCATCATCTCTTGCGGTTCACGTCCGGTCGCGCTTATCGGCTTGCCGATAGACACGTCAATGGTACCGGGGATGAATCGAAAAGAGCGTCTCGGCCAACACCGCGCCGAGGTAACCGCTATGGGGATCACCTGCGCATCAGTCGCTACCGCCAAACGGGTAGCACCAACCTTGTAAGCGCCCTTTTTGCCACGTTCTATCCGTGTGCCCTCGGGGAACATAATTACCCACTTTCCGCGATCCATCAGTATTTTGCCCTGCTCCGCCACTTTGGCCCAAGCCTCAGAGCGCTTGCTACGATCGATGTGAATCATGCCCAGTCTACCAATCGACCAACCAAACACGGGAATGCGCAGCAACTCCTGCTTAAAAACATAGGCCAGCGCATGCGGGGTCATACTGGGGAAGTAGAAGGTTTCCCAGGTCGACTGATGCTTGGGGCAGAGAATGACGCGCTGCATATCCGAACGAGAAGGCAGGTTTTCTTCGCCTTGCACGCGATACTTAACACCACCAATAATACGAGTGGCACCGATTGAAAGCCGCAGCCAGGGCGCGGCAAACCACCACCACAGCTTATCGTCCCGCAAGAATAAGGAGCAAAAAACCAACAATAGCCCGAACGGAATAATCGATATCGCAATCCACGTGAACACCAAAATTGAACGGATTGCGTTCACGCTGCGTTCTCTCCCGGTAGAGTCCCACTCGCACTGTCGACAAACTCCGCTATATTGGCAAATGCTTCTTCTGCCTCGGGTAACTCGGGATTGAAGATAGGCCACACGTGGACCATGTAAGGCCAACTCTGGAGTTCTACCGGTGAACCAGCGGCCTGTGCTTTCGTTACATAACGATAGGCATCGTCGAACAACATTTCTTGCTCACTCACCAGAACCAGAATGGGAGGCAACCCTGATAGATCTCCGCGCAGTGGTGATACCAAGGGGTCGGATGGGCGCATGCGGGAAGTGACCCAGGTGCTCCACCACAGCACCAACTTGGGTACCTTCGAGAGCGATCCAAAGGCCGGCCCCAACATGGGATCAGTGGGAATATTCGCAAACAGGCTTGGAGAAGTCATGGTGACGTCTGTAGATGGTGAGAACGCTATACTGGCATCGGCTAGACGTAAATTTTGATCTCTAGCCCAGGCCAGCGTGACCAGCGTCAGACTACCCCCAGCAGAGTCTCCACCAACCAGCAGGAAGTCGAGCTCTTCCTTGCCATCGGGCCCGTTGTCGAGGATCCAGCGATAGGCATTTTGACAATCAAAGATGCCAGCCATGCGCCGATACTCAGGCATCAAGCGATAATCCAACGAGAAAACGGCCGCGTTCAAATCAACCGAGAGGCGATTAGTTATCGCTCGGTGACTCTTGGGGCTACCCGCAATCCAGGCTCCACCGTGAATGTACAGGACCCGACGCCTGGCATCGACCCCGGGGGCCAATACCCATTCGCCCCTAACGCCACCATGGTCTACTGCTCTGAATTCACTCACAAACTCGCGGTCGTCACTCATGGCGTCCATCAGTTCGCGCATTGTCCTGACACGATCCTTGCGAGGCCCAGAATTGGCCGCGCTGGAGAACTCGCCAAGCGAAGCAACGACCTCATGGTGCTCGGCGCTGGGTTCACCGGCAGGCATGGGTGGATTAGGGGCATCCAGATAGCTCAGATCCTCACCGCGCAGATAGACATAGCTGAACACGACGAGCGCAGCGAGTAGTATGAGAAACCAGATCATGCAATGTCCTTACTGACAGAATTTGTTGCATTAAAACAGACAACGCGGGCCAGACAAAATCGGGGCAGCAGATCCATACAGATTTGGGTACCATGACTTTCTGATTAAGAGGGACTAAACATGCAAAAGAACCCAGTCGCTGGTCTTATTGACCTATCCAATGGTGCCTATGCATGGCTGGCTCCTCAAGGCACCTGGGGTTGGAGTAACGCCGGATTGGTAGTGGATGGCGAGGAGTCGATCCTGGTTGATACACTGTTTGATCTGGATCTCACCCAAACCATGCTCAAGGCTATGCGCGATGTACAGCCCTGCACAGCCAACATCAACACATTGGTCAACACACATGCTAATGGCGATCACTGTCACGGTAATGAGCTGGTAACGGGAGCCGACATTATTGCTTCGAGCGCATCGGCTGCAGAGATGGATGAACTGCCGCCAGAGGGACTGGCCGCTATCATGGATGCCGCCAAGACGATGGGGCCAGTTGGTGAGTATTTTATCCACTGTTTTGGCGCGTTCAATTTTCATGGCATTAACTACACACCGCCAACAAAAACCTTTGACGGTGAGCTACATATGCACGTGGGCGACAAGCCCATTCACATGGTAGAGGTAGGCCCCGCACACACACGCGGCGATATACTGGTGCACTCTCCGGCAGACAAAACAGTCTTCACCGGGGACATACTATTTATCGACGGTACGCCTCTTATCTGGGAGGGCCCTGTCGCTAACTGGATCAGCGCCTGCCGCAGAATCGAAAGCATGGATGTCGATCATATCGTGCCCGGGCACGGCCCCATCACTGACAAGTCAGGTGTACGCAAGGTTCGCCAGTACTTGGAGTACGTGAGGGACCAAGCAAAAATGCGCTACGACGGTGGCATGAGTGCCTGGGAGGCAGCTCAGGATATCGCCTTGTCTGAGTACAGCGCATGGTCGGAACCAGAGCGAATTGCCGTTAATGTAGACAGCCTCTATCGAGAATTTGCCAATGACGATACTCGTACAGATGTCGTAGAGCTGTTCAGGCGGATGGGCGAACTGGCCGGCTTCAAACCGCGGGTTGACAGTTAACTCTGACACTATGCTTCGGCCGCTAGTCATTATTCTGTCGACGCTGCTAATCGCAGCGGCCAGCGCCGCGCAGGACAATAGCCAGACCCACCTTATCACTAGAGATTCGCAAACCTTAGAGCTGAATATATCGACCCAGTACAGCCAGAATTCAGCGAGGCAAATTGAACAATGGATGGAGCATATCAGCGACGCTCTTTTCAACGTATATGGTAAGTGGCCTCGCGATTACTGGCGTACAGTGGTAAAACCTGCCTCAGGCGGCGCATCAGATCCGATCCCTTGGGCGCAGGTTAATCGAGATAAAATAGACCAGGTTAGCTTTTATACTCTCGCCGAACCCACAGCAGCACAACTTATAGAAAACTGGACCGGCTACCACGAACTCGCTCATCTGCTGATCCCCTATCGCGGCTGGGGTGACAAATGGTTTAGTGAAGGACTGGCAAGCTACTACCAATGCCTTCTGCAGGCGCGTTCGGGTGTTATCTCTGAACAACAGATGTGGCAAAAGCTCTACGACGGGTTTATGCGCGCGCAAGCCAATAGCCAATTCAATGGCTCAAGCCTGCACTCCGTAAGCAGCTCGCTACGTCAAAATAAAGCGTATATGCGCGTTTACTGGAGTGGTGCCTGGTACTTTCTATCGGCTGATCTACGCCTCCGTCAGCAGTCGGGTGGTGAACTCTCCCTGGACAACGCCCTGGCGATATTGAATAGCTGCTGCGCCAACACGCCGTTCTCGGTTCCACACATGGTCGCTAAGCTCGATGAGATAAACGAGATAGTTCTCTTCGCACCACTGTACAAACAGGTGCGCAATACAACCGCGATGCCTGAGTTTGATCCTCTGCTAGGCAGCCTCGGCGTAGACGTCGTTAACGGCGAGGTAGTACTACAAGACGCCGGTCCCGGCGCAAAGCTCAGGCGCACATTTCTACAATAGGCTTGCACCTGTAATTGCCGGGGTAGCAGCGTATACTGGCGCGTTTGTATCTAAAAATTGAATGTTTCACCTAGAGCACTAGCGCTGTGAAAAAACCGGTTTCCAAGGAAGACATCCGCAAGGCAATGACGCAAGAAGTTGAGCAGTTTCTGCTCAATGGCGGAGAGGTCGATGCTATTCCCACAGGGTTGAGCGGGCACGACGCAATGACAAGCTCTCCCTTCACTAGTAAGCGCCTGTTTCTAGAGCCCAGTGGCACACGCACGCTTGTACCTGAAGTGGTTGCCACGATCGAAGCGCGACGCAAGGACATGCTAAAGCGTACTCCTGCGCGCAAAAGGACACGCCTACCTACTCCGCGAAAAAAGGTTATCTACGATGATTTTGGAGAACCTGTACGCAAGATCTGGGTTGAAGAGTAAATTGGTTTAGATTTCGCAACCCAAAACCGGTTCACTGCAACACCGCTCAAAATGCAGGCACAAAAAAGGGGCCGAAGCCCCTTTGTTAAGCAGAGTGTGTCTTAGGACAGACGACGACGAACGCCGCTCAGCAGACCACCCAAAGCGATGAAAGCACCGCCGGCCAGACCGATCAGGAACAGTGGGCTAGCTGTAGAAGGCATTTCAACTGCTGCCTCCTCAATCACTACCACGTCAGCTGCGTCTACTCCATCAGAATCTTCTACCGCCAAAGCGAAGCGATCTTCAGGGATATAAACATTCAACTGCTGACCACGCATCAAATCGCTGGCGCGATATGATCGGCCACCAATTTCAGCGCGCCAAGTTGCAGGCAGAGTAATGCTGCGGCTGTCGCCTTTGCTTCCGTCTGTGTGCATAGTACGGAAGGTCATGCGGTTGCCACGTACGCGAATGATTTCAATAGACGCTTTCGCGAACAATTGACCATCTTTCTCATACACTGCCTGACAAGTCATCGCGATGTCAGGATTAGCTGCCAGAACTTCTGCTGACCAGTTCAGGTCTGCACAAGATGTTGGTGTGCCAATATCCATTCCTTCTGAGCTTGTATTCTGCGCGAACGCCTGTCCTGCGGACAGGGAAAGCGCCATTCCCATTGCTAGTACCAGTTTCTTTTGCATGTCAATTCCTCCTATTGTTGATCGACATTAGTTGTGTCGAGTGACGCAGTAACGATATATCGCTGCGGCGCATGCCCGACAAAATAAAATGGGTAACAAGTGACCAAGGTCACGGTTTGTTCTTCTGTGTCCTGCAGCAGATGCGTGTCGCTTATCTCAACGATCTGCACGTTATTTATTATGAATTGCTTAGGCCCCTTCAGGGTTTGCAATTCTATTTTGTCGCCTACCTTAACATCTTTCAGCACGCGAAAGTATCCATCGCGATGACCGGCTATTCCAATGTTCCCAAGTTCGTGTGGATAGGCCATGCCATCAATCACACCCGCACCGCGATCCATTGTCAAATCAGTGTCTGTCGAGTATACCGGCACTTTCAAGCCAACCGAATCAACTTGTAACACGCCCAGTACCGGCGGCAGCTCCGCTTGCAAACTAGCCTCGTAGTCCGCAATACGACCCGGCGCCCAAAGCGTCATATCAGGTTGGCCCACTTCGTCCGATAGCCCTGTGTCGATAACTTGGGCAGCAGGTTCAGAAAAATCGAGACTCGCCATTTGTTCAAACTGCTCGATGTCGCCCTGTCGATCGACTTCGCCCTGCGCCAACTGCACAACAAAAAACACAGATAGCACAACGCCCGCGAGGTAACTCATGTACTCGACGGCACGCATCAATTGTTTGCCAACTTGCCTCGGCATTGCTCTTCTTATTTTCCCCTGTGACTTCAGTTTCCGAGCGTGTAAAACGTCGACGCTGCAAAAATTAGCATAGAAGTGTAAAGCACTTGAGCGAA
Organism: Halioglobus sp.; assembly: GCA_039990395.1. Taxonomy (GTDB): domain Bacteria; phylum Pseudomonadota; class Gammaproteobacteria; order Pseudomonadales; family Halieaceae; genus CALINF01. The sequence continues at coordinate 729,205 of JBDXFZ010000146.1, read as the reverse complement.
AATGCTAGTTTTTCTCTGATTTGTCAATACGTTGCAATAACCTTTAAGTGTCAGATCAACAATCTAAATTGAACACTTTTTCACCACCTTGACTATAATTTACTCAAAGTGAGTAGTGAACTGACAGACGAAGTCCGTCGTAAAAAAGGCAACTATGAGCAACGGTGACCCTAAAGCAATGATAGAGCTGCATGAAAAAATTGACGTCCCACGGCCTGTGCATGAGGCTTTCGACTACGTCGCAGATTTTCGATCTACCACCGAGTGGGATGCAACCGCCAGTGCAGCGAGCAAGCTAACGGCTGGCGCGATTGACGTCGGCACACGCTTTGACGTGAAGTGCGAGCTGCCCGTGGGCGCTGTCACATTATGCTACACGATCACACGGCTCGTACCCAATCAAACCATCGAGTTACACGGCACATGCGCGCTGTTTGATGTGGACGATGTGATCCACTTCAGCGAAACGCAGACCGGCACACACATCGACTATCGCGCCACGTTCATATTCCATAAAGCATTTAGCTCTGCAGAGAAGCTGGCTCAGTCAGGAATGGAGCGCATGGGCAAGGCATCATTGCTCGGCTTGAAACGCGCTTTGGAGGACGATTTCCCCGTACCAGAGATTTCTTCCGGCAACCGACGGGCAGACAGCATGGTTGTGCCTGGCCTTGCATTATTTACTAAAGCTGGTTTTCGCCGTGGGAGACGCCGCTGGCAACCCATGTCGGCCTGGATGGGCGACAAACACGTGGTCATAACGGGTGCCAACTCTGGCTTGGGTCTGTCCGCAGCTCACCGGCTCGCCGAGCTTGGAGCTGAGCTAACCTTAGTGATACGCAACGAGGATCGCGCGGCGTCGCTAATTGACGAACTGCGCAGAGACACTGGCAACTCACAAATCCATGTTGAAATCGCCGACTTGAGCCTTATGTCGGAAGTAGACCGCCTTGTTCAGCGAATGGTCCGCCACGACAAACCCATCGATGTGTTGATCAACAATGCAGGTGCGCTGTTCAACCCTCGTGCCGTGACTGCTGAAGGACTGGAGCAAAGCTTTGCGCTCTTGCTGCTCAGTCCCGTTCGGCTCACGCTTGGACTCAAACCTCTGCTTACGCGAGCCGGCGGGGCGCGTGTTATCAATGTGGTGTCAGGCGGCATGTACAGCCAGAAATTAAACGTTGATGAGCTGATTTGCCCGGAGCAAGGCTATTCGGGCAGTGTGGCCTACGCGAAAGCCAAGCGAGCGCTCATGGTAACCACTGAGGAGTGGGCCGAGGAATGGGCCGGCGATAACATCGTCGTTAATGCAATGCATCCTGGTTGGGCAAATACACCGGGAGTCGAAAACGCCCTACCCGGCTTCCACAAACTTACCCGCCTTGTGCTGCGATCTCCCGCCGAGGGCGCTGACACGATTAACTGGCTCGCGGTCGCTACTGAGGCAGGCAAAATCAGCGGCAAATTATTCCTGGACAGAGAACCACGAACGACTCACCTGATGTCCTCTACAGTAGAAAACGACGCCGAACGCGACAAGCTGAGAGAGTTTTTGGCCAACTTCACGCTGGAGCAAACGCAGGAAACACCTCGCAAAGCCTCTTGACCCAGTCTTCGCACACCACTGCAAGTAAGCGATCAGACACACTCTTGCAATAAGCCTTTTGCATCGCTAGGGTAATTGCACCGTTGACTGACAGAGCATAATCGATGAGTGACACTATCCGACCGTTTACCGTCGACATTCCCGACGATGAGCTCCACCAGTTGCGCCAGCGCATCGCCCAGACACGCTGGCCTGAGAAAGAAACCGTCGAGAACTGGGATCAGGGGGTTCCACTGTCATTTGTACGACCTCTTGCCAAGTACTGGCAAGAGCAATACGACTGGCGGCGCTGCGAAGAATTACTGAATAGTTGGCCGCAGTTCAAAACCTCTATCGATGGTTTGGATATCCATTTCCTGCATTGTCGCAGCCCTCACCCGAATGCAATGCCTTTACTTATCACACATGGTTGGCCTGGCTCTGTGCTGGAATTTCGCCACGTAATCGCCGATCTGCTTGATCCCACATTAAAGGGTGGCTCTCCCGACGATGCCTTTCATATCATTGCACCGTCGCTTCCCGGCTTCGCGTTTTCTGACAAGCCATCTGCCACCGGCACGGGCATCGAGCGCATTGGGGAAATGTGGGCAACACTAATGCAACGGCTCGGCTATAGCCGGTACGTTAGTCAGGGCGGCGACTGGGGCAGCGCGGTCAGCCAGACTGTTGCCATGGCTGACCCTGAGCACTGCATAGGGGTGCACATCAATATGGTATTCGCAGCGCCGGAAGACCTTGATGATCTCACTCCACAGGAGCAGCAGGCGTTGGCAGGCGCTCAGTATTACAACCGATGGGATTCAGGGTATTCAAACCAACAGGCTTCGCGCCCCCAAACCCTGAGCTACGGTCTGGCTGACTCACCCGTGGGGCAGATGGCCTGGATAGTGGAGAAGTTTCAGTCATGGACTGACTCAGAGGAGAATGGCGTAAAAAACCCCCTGAATGTCCTTAGCAAAGATGAGTTATTAGACAATGTGATGCTGTACTGGCTCACCAACTCCGCAGCCAGTAGCGCGCGCATCTATTGGGAGAGTTTCCACGATACGCACTTGGGGCCACTAAATACCCCTATTGGCTGCTCCGTGTTTCCTAAAGATATTTTCTTGGCCTCGAGGCGCTGGGCAGAACTGAGACTCAAGAATATCGTGTATTGGAGTGAGCCCAGTGAGGGCGGGCACTTTGCAGCGCTGGAGAAGCCAGAGCTGTTTATCAATGAGGTGAGAGCCTGTTTCCGTGAAATTCGTTAGCTGACAGCCACCATAAGGGACCATTCCAAGACTATGTGCAATGATGACCATCCGATGTACGACGCGTTCGCCTCGGAAGAGATCACCCCACCCTACTCCGAGCATTGGGAAGCAAAGCGCCGCGTGGCGCAGGCACTGCGAGAACTGACGAATGTGTTGATGACCAGCACGCCGCCAACACAGGACCTCAACCGGATCGCACAGCGCCTGGAGGAGGAAACTCAGGACTTTGCCAACACCGACAGGCTCTTCGGGCTAATCGAGTTCTGTAGAGATGGCAGTCATGGCAGCTACGGGCAAGTGAACCACGAAATGAATGGCGTGGGTGGCTGGAGTAATCCTTTGAATCCGGGCTTAAACCTCTGGCTGGATGACCATAAAGCCCATGGCACAGTGCGCTTCGGCTGGGCGTATGAGGGCCCACCTGGCCACGCGCACGGAGGTTATATCGCAGCAGTACTTGATCAGTTTCTAGGTATGGCGCAGATAACCACCAAGCAATCCGGTATGACCGGGTCTCTCAAGATCAGCTATCACAGGCCAACGCCACTCAATACGGACTTAACACTAGAGGCCGAAACAACGATTTTGAGTGAGCGGAAAGTGCGGGTGATAGGTCGCATGCTCCTCGACGGCAAAGTAACTGCGGAGGGGGAAGGTCTGTTTATCCGGCCTAAAGGCGGCATGCTTAGAGAGTGAATGCGTGAGCTAACTCTCGTCCTCTGGATCGCGATTCGTAATTAAATGACTGCTAAAGGGCCTGACTGCTAACGGGTCCTCGTCGTCCCAGCCAGCGCTTGGTTCTCTGGGCTCTCTTTGCTCTCTACGTTCTCTTGGTTCTTTCTGGTCTCGAGATTGCATAGCGGCGAGCAGCAATTCATCCTCAACGTCTCCGAACGCTGAATCCTCTGACACGCCTCTTTGCGGACCCAGAGCAGGCGGCGGCGCAGCTATTTTTGACGGGATAGGCGCATCGTCTCGATCCACCAATGATCGATGATTGATATTGAATTCGCCGCTGTCCAAAGGGTGTGGTGCGGCTTCCTGACTTTCTGACTCCGCTAGGGACTTCGCTACAGTGGGCTCGGCGCGGCTGGTCTCTGCAAACGCTCTATCTGTGCGAGCAACGTCCCAGTCCGAGGCGCCATGCAATGTTGGGCTGGGCAGAGAATCCGGGCGCTCGGTCATCACCGGGGGCGCTGAATTACCGTGCGCTTCTTCCTCAGCGCCCAGCGCGACTCCCGACGTTTTCGCCTTAGCGTTGACTGCGGCAGGCTCGTCAACGCCCAATCGTGATTCAGGCGCTGTCCTTATCCTAGGTTGGCGCCGCTCCACGCCGCCCGGAGGGTTGCGGCCGAAGTCACTGGCTTTGCCGATGAACTGAAGATCTGTCAGCAACGCGCTGTCCCGCGCTGCTGTAGTCAATCCTGGCTCGACCGACGAAACCGTGACTGTTGGCTCTAAAGACTCTGTCCGAGGCAAACCACTAGTCGGTGCGGGCGTTGCACTACTCATACCCTGAGCCTGATCAGCAAGTGTTCCGCTAACCGTTATACCCTTATTAAATCGACGACCAGGCTCTGCGGAAAAACCTTGCGGCGGCGTTGCCATTTCGGATTGGACAACGGGATCTACTTGCTCTTGTGGGTTCACATCACTAATGGACGTTGGAGCACCGCCAGCGTTTGCGGCCTGCACGACGGGTAACGTGTGCTCTTCAGATTCCAGCACAGGTGGCAGCGCCTCACTGTCCCCTGCCAGCGCTCGTTGCTTAAGCAATTCGTTCGCACAATCCGACCAACGCCCGAAATGGGAAGACTCGGCGGGATCGGGCATACGATGTTTACGGAACGCTCTTTGCGCGTTCATGAAACGTTGTTTAACTGCGCGAAAGTGGAATATGTGGTCTTCTGTTTGCAGTGGCACAACATTAGAACCACCACGAATAATCAGCATCTGAGGCGGCAACTGCCCTTGCAGGCTATGAAGAAGGTCAGCCAAAAAGCACAGACGAAACGCGGCCTGTAATGTTGTTTTTTCCTGCGTACTACAAGGCACAAAGAGAAAATCACCTAGTTCGGAAAAACCGCTGGTTCGCATCAGCAGATTCGCCGAGCCTGACAACGGTCCGAGCGCCAGTTGACCATTGACGACGAAATCTACCCCTTTGCGCATGGCAGCCAACGTATCAGCGCGGCGTTGTTGCTCCGGGGCATCCCAATCAATCAAGGCGACATTTCTACCCTCAAGCCGCAGCGTGTCTGCAATATCATCCTGGCGCAGCACTGAATCCAGTGGAGCAGATGAATCAATATCCGCAGGTATGCCGTGGCTGGGGTTTTCGAGCGTCAGACGCTCCATGAACGAAGCGAATGGGGACTCCTTGAAGAGGACCAAATCCTCGGAGGAGTACGTTATGGCGTTATCGACACTATAGCGATACATGGATGACTGTTTGTTTTCCTCGACGTTGTAAACAGCACAAATCGAAAGTCACGCTTGCCGTTTTTCTATTTATATCCACTTTGCTTGTGGCTTTCAACCACTCATTGCGCCCAGCGTCTAGAAGCTGAAAGTTTCGTGACAACTGTCGCATTTTCGATGCCTCAGAATGAGGCAATGCCGTGCTGCAATGCTGCCCAATCAGGCCAATGTGGGCACTCCGACCTCGCGCCTATTGCCGGCGATAGATCGTGACGCCACCCACAACCGTGCGCTCTACCTTCAAGTCACGCATGGCCATTGGGTCACTGAGCGGGTTGCCCGACAACACCACCAGATCGGCGTACTTGCCTGGTTCCAGCGAACCGCGATTATCATCTTGAAATATCTGATAAGCCGCATCAATGGTCACAGCACGCAATGCATCCATCACGTCAATACGCTGATCTTCACCCAGAGTATCACCGCCGTAGGTGATACGGTGAACGGAACTCCACACGGCCTGCAGCGGCAGCATGGGCGTTACGGGGGTATCCAGATGAGAACTGAACCGCACGTCGTAGTCCTGTGCCCACCGCGAGGGGCTCATCACCGCAGCACGCTCGGGTCCCATAAAAATGTCGCGGTGTCGATCACCCCAGTACCAGGTATGCGCCGTAAAGAAACTGGGCGTTACGCCTAGCGCTTTCATACGCGCCACTTGATCCTCACGCGCCATCTGGGAATGAATCAGTATCATCCGGGGATCTTCAACGGGATACACCTGCTGTGCTGCCTCGAAGGCATCCAGGATGTCTTCTATCGATTCATCACCATTGCCGTGAATCGCAAGGTGGTAGCCCGCTTTATGCAGCTTCTCGACCTTGTCAAACAGTACATCTCTGGGAATAGCCGGATAGCCACGATAGGTCTCATCCCCTTTAAACGGCTCGTGGTAAGGGTGGCCCAAATAACCCGTGTAACCCTGAATACTGCCATCCGCAACCAGTTTGACAGGCCCCACTTCTACACGATCGCCTGAGTAGCTCGACGGATCAAACTCGCCATTAAGTAGGGTTTCTCCGAACTCAGTCTCAAATGGAAAAACCAGTACGCGCATGGGTACGATTCCAAAGCGGCTGAACAACACCAAACCTTTGCCCAGCGCCGGAGAAATTCCCCCAGACTGCGCAGTGGTAACACCCACCTGTGCATATTCTTGAGCCGCCGACTTCATCATGGTGAAGATGTCGGAAAAGCCAAAGTCCATCATGGGAGTCCGTACCGGATAGGTCGCGGTTTCTTCAAGCAGGCCAGTCAACTTGCCACTGGCGGGGTCTTTTACGATGACGCCTCCCTCGGGGTTGGGCGTACTTTCATCAATGCCAGCCATTTCCAGCGCAAGACTGTTAGCGACGAGCATGTGTCCTGACACGTGAACGGCAGCGACTGGATGCTCAGTGGATACAGAGTCAAGTTCCTCTCGAGTGGGGTGCCGCATCTCAGCCAGCAGCGTATCGTCGTAGCCCCAGCCCGCCACCCATTCACCCGGCGCTCGCTTGGCAGCTTCTTCTCTCAAGCTATCAAGCACCTCTGCCATATTGGCTTTGTCGCCGATGGGTGGACTGTTCAAGTCTGCCGAGATACTGGTAAGACCGGAGCCTGGAAAATGCCCATGGGCATCGATAAATCCCGGCAGCAGCGTGCGCCCGTGCAGATCGACCACCTCTGTGGAGTCGGTAACGCCCGCCATAATCTCATCTGTGCTGCCCACCGCCTCAATCAGGCCTGCTCGTACTGATATTGCTTCGGCAATCCGATTGCCTTCATCCATCGTCAGCACATCGCCATTGATGTACACCTGATGCTGCGGTGGCGCAGGCGTGCGCGTAGCAATGTTAAACACAACGGCAATACCCGCCAGCAAAGCAACAAGAACCAGTAGCGCAGTTTTCCAGGTCATCTTGAACTCCTCAAATAAAGAACAACGATCAGCGCAGCGAAGACCGCGCTAGGCAGCGGCACCCAACAAGGTATCGGCCAACTGCGCTCGATGCCACGCTCCATCACCCCACAGCACTTGGCTGTGCTTCTGTCGCTTAAAATACAGATGTACAAAACACTCCCAGGTAAACCCTATACCCCCATGCGATTGTACGGAGCGGCCCGATGCGAAACCCGCCATATCACTCGCGGATGCCTTGGCCATATGCGCATACTTTCGAGCCTTTTCGGGTTCACTGTCTAAAGCACATGCAGCGTTGTAGACCAGAGATTTGGCTTCATCAACCTTGATCATTACGTTGACCAGGGGGTGCTTGACCGCCTGAAAAAAGCCCAGCGCGTGGTCGAACTGTTTTCTTGCGGAGACGTATTCCACCGACGTTTGCAATTGCCATTCACCAGCACCCACCATGTCGGCAGCCGCCAAAGTCCAGATTGCAGGCATTGCTGCATCCAGCGCAGCTACACCATCATCAGCCACAGGTGTTGCTGCCACGTCGACAAAGTTAACGTGCGCCTGATCACGGGTGAGATCGACAATAGCATCCGGCTCAATCGTTACACCCGGCGCATCTGCAGCTACCCAATACAGCGAGACACCCTGGTCTGTACTCGCACTGACCAGCAGCCTGTCGACTTTGCGCGCATCCTGAACAAAGCAGGCAGTGCCGTTAAGCTTGCCATCGGCACAACGCACATCTGAGGATCCTGTATGCCAACTACCCTGCGCGTTCGTGATCGCCAGCGTAGCGCTAAGTCCTTCTACTATTTCACCCAGTGGCGCCTCCGCCTGCGTACCGCAAGCCGCCAGCACATAGGTGGCATTGAGCGTAGGCAGCAATGGACACGGGAATGCCGCGCGGCCCAGCTCCTCCGCCAGGCCAGCCACTGCAACCAGGGGCATGCCGATGCCGCCGGCTGATTCGGGTACGGCCAGCATCGTCCAGCCCAGATCTACCATCTGCTGCCATGCGTCACGGTTCCACAAGCTTTGCGTCATACGTTCCGGGTTTGGGTCGGTCGCTACCAAGGCGTGCAAAGCGTCAGTAGGCAGGTTCTCTGCGAAGAATTTGCGCGCCGACTCTTTAAGCAATGCAGCTTCTTCACCAAAGCCAAAATTATTTGGTTGTGCCATGATTTTCTCCCTATTTCGACTTCGGCATGCCGAGCACACGCTCGCCGAGTATGTTTCTCTGCACTTCGCTAGTGCCAGCCGCAATCGTCATCCCGTAGGAATTCATGTAAGCCATCGGCCACTGACCGCCCGAGGGGGCATTTTCATCGCCCAAATACAGTGACGAAGCTGCGCCCTGGATATCTACCGCTAAAGAAGCGATATCCTGTGAGTTCTCACTCGACAGCAGTTTGTTCTGCAATTGCAGCCGCATGGGGTGGTCCAGCAGCGCAGGGACACGCGAGCGACGTTGATTGTGTTTAAGCGCTTCTTCGCGAATGACCATCTGCATCATGCGATCGCGTATTACTGGATCGTCGGCTGCGGTCTTGCCGTCTCGCTGCGTGTTGCGCGCCAGGTCCAGAAGGTTCGACGTGTTAGTCGCGTGGGTGGATTTGCTCTTAAGCCCACCCGCGCGGGGTGTTTGCAACTCGCCCGCACCGCGTTCGTGTAACAACGTGGTCATGGCTACCTGCCAGCCTTTGCCCAACTCATCCAAGCGATAGCAGTCATCAACTTCCAGGTCTTCAAACAAGACCTCGTTGAAGCCAGTTTCGCCTGTGATTTTGATCAACGGGCGTACCGTAACTCCCTTGCCGAGCGCGGAACGAATTGGCACAACAAAATAAGACAGACCGTCATACTTGTGACTCTTATCGGTGCGCAACAAAAGAATCATCCACTCTGCAAAATGCGCAAGTGACGTCCAGACCTTGTGGCCATTGATTACCCACTTGTCGCCCTTGCGCTCGGCGAAGGTTTGTACGTTCGCCAAATCAGACCCAGCGCCTGGCTCACTGAAGCCCTGACACCAGATATCCTCTCCCGAGAGCAAGCGCGGCAGCAGATCCCGCTTTACGCCTTCCTGACCGTGATGCAGCACAGTTGGAGCAGCCATACCCAATCCGATTACATTGGGGAAAAACGGCGTACGCGCTCGAATCATTTCTTCATTGGCTACGCGCTGACAATCATTACGTCCCCCGCCACCCACTTCCACGGGATAATCACATCCCACCAATCCGGCGTCGTAAGCGGACTTTTGCCAAGCCTGCAAATAGCCAAGCTGCTCCTCGGTCATAATCTCCAGCGGTGACAACGGCAACCGTACGGTTGGGTCGGCAGGTCGATTGTCTGCGAGCCAGTCTCTACAGTAGCTGCGAAACTCCGCCTGCTCCTGGGTGTCTTTGCGTGCGCTTTCACTCATTGGTTGCTCCTCATGCTCTCGCAGTTGAACGAACGTTATCTTTATCCGCTTTTGGGGTTATCTCGATTCAGTAATGGGGGGGCTTTTCATCGTGGCCATCGGCCCCGTCACCCGCGGGCGCTTGACCCTGCTCATCCAGCCGCTGCTTTACAAGCTCTAACTGGCGCCGTAGCAGAAGTATTTCCTGCTGCTGCGCGCTAATCGCGTCGTTAAGGGTTGAGATGGTGTGCTCCTGATAGGACAACTGCGTCTGCAATGCCTCCAGCTGGGTCTCGATATCCTCACTTGGGTTCAATCCCCTGGCTCCCATTGATTACTGAATATGATGAGCGCGTTAATATACGCAAGCTGATACATTTTTCCTACTTAATCACTACAGGGTAAAACGCAATGAGCAAACGGGACAAATCCGGCAGCGCGCTAGTTTACTCAACCGATGTGGGGCGTCGCTGCCCACAATGCCATCGAGCTGTTGCAGATTGTGTGTGTGGCAAGGACCGACCAGCGGCAACAGGCGACGGCATCGTGCGCCTGCGCCGTGAGACCAAAGGTCGTGGCGGCAAAGCCGTGACGCTCATAAGCGGTATTCCGCTGGCGCAGCCGGAGCTAAAAGCACTGGCCAAACGGTTAAAACAAAAATGTGGGGTCGGCGGTAGCGTCAAGGATGGAGAAATCGAGATTCAGGGGGACAAGAGAGACATTCTGCACGATGAGCTAACAAAACTTGGGTATTCGGTAAAACGCGCCGGGGGATGAATTTAGGCGAACATAGGCTATATTTATGTATATTTAGCGGCATTATTAGCGATCTTTTCTTCGAAAATAAGTCTTTCCAGAGTTCAATTGAAGGCCTTAGGCCCCTAGTTACAGCTCCTTCCCGAAAAAAAAGTAAAATAAGTCTCGCAAACCGTTATTTTTATTGGATTTATTTTTTTCATGTGTTACAACATAACTCGTGAGCAAGGAGTAATGGCCATTGGGATTCGATCTCACGGCCATAAAAATAACCGAGCCACAGTAATAACCATAAAAAGTGAAGCAGTATCTGACGGAATTAGTATCCTGCGAGGAAGTGGACCATGTATGTCACCGCAGAGCACCTCAGGGACCAGGTCATTGGGCCTACCCTGAAATACCTTGGAGTCTGGACTCCCGATACGGAGTCCCTTCTTCTTGAGGCGGCAGTAGACGCACCCGATCTGGGCTTGTTTTCAGCCAGGAATGAAGGTTTGGGTTTATTCCATATCACCACAGCGCAACACCGTGATATCTGGGATCGATACCTCGCCTTCAAACCAGAGATCGCCAGCCGGGTCAGGGGACTCGCCAGCCAGCGAGCCTTTCTCAGCGACCCCGACAGCGAGCTGCAGACAAATCTGAGCTATTGCACTGCAATAGCCTGGTTGCTGTATCAGCGCTCAAATGGGCAAGTAGAGGCATCCGGCAACAGCGAGTGGGCAACTGCCTGAGTGTAGAGTTTAGGGTCGCGTCATTGCTGACGCTCACCTATTTCGCTGCACGGCGTGCCAATGCTGGAGGTCCTCTGGTCGATCTATATCGGCTAGCGGCTCTAGCAACCTCACGTTGATCCCGTGCATCTCGGCGCGACTTAGCGTCTGGGCTAGTACATCGTCTCCCCCCCAATTCATCTGTGTAAACAGCCAGGGAAATTCTCTGCGCATCGCCAGTAACACATACCCGCCATCGAGTGCTGGCCCCACAACCAAATCGGCCTCGCCCAATGCCAATAACGCATGCTGCAAATACTGAGGCGACAAGCCGGGACAGTCTGAACCTACCAGCACTGCCGCATCATACTCATCCAGACTCACTGCCAGCGCAGTCTGCATACGTTCGCCCAGGTCTTCACCCTGCTGAATGAAGCCAGCCGAGACGCCGAGTCCCAGCAGGTCCTGAAAGAGACCGTTCTCTAAGTCATCATCGGCCCATATCTGCACATCTCCCAGGCTCGAGTCCAGCAGTATGCTCGCAGTGTGACGCACAAGGTCGCAATGCAAGTCACAGGCAGCCTGCGCAGTCAGTGCTGACAGCAAACGCGTCTTCACCTTGCCGGGTACAGGTGCTTTCGCAAACTGTATGAACACAGTATCGAGACGGTCAGTGGCCACGATAGTACCTAGCCAGGGTTTGAGTAGAGACTCCGCACACATAGGCCAGTCGGATAGCCCACATTGTCAGAATCGTACGCACAATGCCGCGCTGCTCCCAGCGCCGACTGGAGGTAACGGCAGGCGTGTTGACAATAGCTGGAGCGCAGCGCTTGCGTAGACGTTTGCTGAGTTCAATATCTTCCATGAGTGGTAGAGGTGCAAAGCCATCAAGTAGGCTAAAGACATCAGAACGTACAAACAACATCTGATCGCCCGTTGCGACGCGCGTCAGCGTTGAGCGCTGGTTCATGAACCATTCGATCACGCGAAAAGACGCGCTAGCGCCGCTCAGCTGAATCCGACAAAACCCCCATTCAGGCCCTGTTGCCAGAACATTCTGAAACTCGTCCCACGTACAACCGGGTACGGTATCCGCGTGCAGAAAAACCAGATAATCGGCGGCGCAAGAAAAGCCACCCAGATTCATCTGGCTCGACCTACCCGGCTCAGCAAGCAGCAACTGGGCATTGCCGCGCAATACTTGTTTTGCAGTGTCGTCGCTGCTACCGCCATCTACCACGCAGATACCCGCACCGGGAAACCGGTACTCGAGTGTCTCTAGTAAACCCGCAATACTCTTGGCTTCATTCAGTACCGGAATGACAAACGCTACGGACGCGCTCATCCAGCTTCCAAGGCACCGCCACAGCTACTACCCTGCCCTGCTGTGCAGCCGTAGCAATGTTCGCCTGTAGTGATAGGGGTACCCGTCAGTTCACGGTCCTGCAGCAATTGTGACAGATGCCTCCGCGATCCTGGCTTGCCAATAGCAGCCGAGGGGCCGGCGAGAGAAAGATCCAGCATCTGATTGAAGTCACAGTCGAATAAATACCCCTGCCAGTCAATGCTGAGCATCGACTTGCACATCACGGTATCCAGATTTTGCTCACTGAAGCTGTTCCGGAGCAATGTCATGTAATCGTGGTACTGACCCTGTGCAAGCAATACCGCTCCGAAACGGCTGATTGGCATATTGGTGATAGTAAAGAGCTCATTGAATACGATGGCGTGTTGGTCATACAGCTCTCGCTTATAGTCGGCCTGCAACGCCTCTTGAGGGGGCGGCAGCACCGCGCCCACCGGGTTGTAAACCAGATTAAGTTGCAGCGCCGGATCCTTACCATAGCCTAAACTATTCAATCGCTGCAGTGCGCGGATGCTATCGTGATAAACGCCCTTACCCCGCTGCTCTTCCACGTTGTCCTGCGAATAGCATGGCAGTGACGCGCTAACCTCTACTTGATGCTCCGCCAAAAACTCTGCCAGCGACTCTTGCCCCGGCTCAAACATAACAGTGAGGTTGCAGCGATCAATAACCTGAATGTTTCGCGCTCGCGCCTGTGCTACCAAATAGCGAAAATGCGGGTTCATCTCAGGTGCGCCGCCGGTGAGATCCAGAACACCTGCGCCCGAGGTGTCCAGCAGGGTTAGCACCTGTTCTATGGTTGCCAGGTCCATTAACTCGGTACGAGAAGGGCCTGCATTAACGTGGCAATGCACACAACTTAAGTTGCACAAGTAGCCCAAATTGACTTGTACAGTCTCAAGCTTGTTGCGAAATATCGCTGGGAAATCGGTAGCCAGCAACAGGGGACGGGTATCTTGCATAGAAAATCAGATCCGACGGGTTATCAAGGGAACGGCAAACCTACCTTATGCTCTAGTACAAGCCTGTAAGCTCAGCTTCTGTTAGCAATGGCGCTTGTTGCCCCTGTAAATAGGCAAACACTACGTTATAGGACAATACGGCTTGCACATAGTTGCGTGTTTCACGAAACGGAATGGTCTCTACCCATATCTCGGCAGACAATCGTTCATCTCCACTATTGCGCCAGCGCTTTACACGATGCGGCCCCGCGTTATAAGCAGCCAGCGCAAATATGCGATTTCCATCAAAGCGGTCGAGCAGCTGACGATAATATGCACTACCTAGTAACACATTGTGCTCCACGTCGTATAGCGCACCAGTGCTATGGCTGCGACCTATTTGCGACGCCACTTGCTTACCCGTTGCAGGCATAATTTGCATAAGCCCCCTAGCGCCGACCGGCGAGCGGGCCAAAGGGAAAAACGCACTTTCACGCCGGGCAATCGCCATGAGCTCCGTGGCAGGTACACGCTGCACCCCCCCAAAATGAGTAAACGTGTCTTGATACGGCATTGGAAAACGCAGATCCAATGCGTCCCAGGCTTTGGCCTTGTTGGCGGCGTCAATCGCCATGCGATGCCAACCCCGCTCGTAGGCCACGACAGCCAAAGCTTGCTGCTCACTCTCACGATCGCCCACCACCTTGTACCACTCAGAATGGGCGAGCTGTTCTTCATCGTGAAAATACAGTTCCTCGATGCGTTGCACGGCCGGCAGATTCTTCAGCGGCTCCTTGTCGCCTACATCAACCACCACCGTGCGGTGCTCAAAATTATAAGACTGCCCCAACCGATCTGCAGCCAAAAAGCCGTAGTAGCCTCTCTCCTTGGCTACCGAGGCTAGTAGCTTTTTACTGGCCTGCGCATCGCCCTTTTGACCCAACGCTATCGCCCGCCAGTAGCGCCATACCGGCTCCTCTTGTTGTTCTGTGGTGAGCTTTTCTATTGTAGTCAGGACATCGTTCCAGGCAGTTTCCTGCAGCGCCCAGCGCAGTCGAATCTCTACCAGCTTATCTTCCCCAAGACGGCTAAATGCAGATTCAACCCAAGGAAGGTTAGTGCTGGATTTAGCAAACAGGCTGCGCAGAGCAATGGCATATTCTACCGTGTGCCGCTGCTCCTTGGAGAAGTCGATGGAGCCTTGATAGTGCAGCCAGTTGTCCAGCGCCTTCTCGGGGCTGTAGCGCGCCAAGTAGGCCAATCCGTGGGACGCTATATCAGCAGAATAGGAGGAATCAGACGGAAGCGTTTGCTGCCGCATCTGCTGGGGTTTGCGATACACCGCCAGGAGTTTTTCTGACCAAGGAGCAAGCTCTGGAGAACCCTTTCTTGCGACATAGCCCAGCAACGATCGCTGGCGTGCATCAAACGCTTTGAGCATCCGCGACCAGATCACATCATCATCCAGCTGCCCAGCCTTCAACCAACTGGCAAACAGCGGATCACACTCCTTGGGCCTGGACTCACCATGATTCCACAGCCTTTCGGCGCCTTCCCATGCAGCCAGCTCGTCACCGCTGGCGCGCAGTGCTCTAAAGTAATAACACTTCAATACAATACTGTTGGGCTCGCGCGGCATCACGGCCAGAAAATCATTCCAGCGCTTTTCCTTGCCTGCCCTGGTGAGATAAACAGATAGAAATCGATTGGGTAATGGCGAATCTTCGCTCTGGCTCAGAAACTGACGAGCCTCGGCAGGTCGCACTTTGGCGGGACTGCGACTATATCTTGAGTAATCGAGATAAATTGCCAGCGGATAATCATCTAGGTCACTGCGTAAACGTTCATATTCCGTCCACTGACCACGATCGATCGCTACGGTGGCATCATCATACTTCTCGCGATCAGGCAATAACTGTGCAGGCGCTGCCGCACCATCCACTCCAACCGCCAGAACAACTGCCGCACAAAGCCCACGTAATGCCACTTGGAACCGCACCGACACACCCTCTACTACCTAAGTTTTAAGATTACCGTGTTGCTACACCCCAATGGGCGCATGCTCTATCCAGAAAGGTCAGAGTGATAGGTGTCGCACGCGAATGCAAGCAGTCCAGCAAAAAATTCACTCACCTAGAGTGCCACAGGAGAGCTCGTCGATTCTGCCGTGCCACGCGATCGCTCTCCAAGACTTGCTATCGTGGCGACAGCACGGAATAATTCACGCGCCATGTCTCCCGCCCTTAGCTCAGCTGGATAGAGCGTCCCCCTCCTAAGGGGAAGGTCTCAGGTTCGAATCCTGAAGGGCGGGCCATCAAAGGAAGCTTCAATGTTCAACTTTAGCCAGCAATCCGTGGAACTTCAGGCGCGCCTGAACGCATTTATGGATAACCACATCTATCCCAATGAGTTGGCCTACGCACAGCAGCTGCATGCGGCGAGCGATCGCTATAGCTACCTGCCATTGATGGACGACTTAAAGCAGAAAGCACGCTCCGAAGGTCTTTGGAATCTGTTTGTTCCACCGTCGCTCAACCAATTTTGCGATCACGACGGGCTGTCTAATCTCGACTACGCGCCGCTGGCAGAGATCATGGGGCGAGTACTGTGGTCGCCAGAGGTCTTTAATTGCAATGCGCCCGACACTGGCAATATGGAAGTGTTCATGAAATACGGCAGTGAGGCGCAGCAGAGCGCCTGGCTGACGCCCCTGCTCAATGGAGACATCCGCTCCTCCTATGCAATGACCGAACCGCAGGTTGCATCCTCTGACGCCACCAATGTGGAACTGAGTATCCGCCAAGACGGCGACGAGTGGGTGCTCAACGGCCGCAAATGGTTTATCACAGGCGCACTGTACGAACGTTGCAAAATTTTCATCGTGATGGGTAAGTCAGACCCTGACCATGCCAACAGACACCTGCAGCAAAGCCAGGTTCTCGTGCCCAAAGGGACGCCGGGCCTGGAGATCGTGCGTCCGCTCACTACATTGGGCTATGACGACGCTCCTATAGGTCACGCTGAGCTGGTATTCAATGATGTACGTGTGCCACAGGACAACATTCTATTAGGCCCAGGCAGAGGTTTCGAGATCGCTCAGGGTCGGTTGGGGCCAGGGCGGATTCACCACTGCATGCGCTTGATTGGTGCATCGCAGCGCTCGCTGGAACTTGCGTGTGCGCGAGCAGAATCACGCTCTACATTTGGCAAGACGCTAAGCCAACATCAAAGTGTGCGCGAGGACATCGCCAAAAGCTTTGCCGAGATAGAAATGATGCGACTGCTGGTGTTAAAAACCTGCCAGCGCATGGATGAAGTCGGCGCCAAAGGGGCTATGGACTTGATAGCGGCGAGCAAAATCAGCGTGCCGATCATGGCGCAGACCATCATCGATCGCTGCATGCAAATTCACGGTGCGGGGGGGTTAACCGAAGACTACTGCATGGCCGAAGCATTCAACTACGCGCGCTGGTGCCGCCAGGCTGATGGTCCCGACCAAGTACATCAGATGGCTCTGGGAAAGATGGTTATCAAGCGCCTTACACAGGGCTAAACATCCGCCCAGCATGAACGGGTCCGGCGTTTTACCGGACCCGCACGGGATTATCAGATCTGTACGCAGATTTTGCCAAAGTGCTGCTGAGATTCCTGATGACGAAACGCATCAGCCAGATCAGCCAGGGCAAAGCGCGAATCTATGACCGGCTCCAGCCCATTGGTCTCTACGGCCGAGATTAGCTGCTGCTGGTGAGCGCGACTGCCGACGGTGATGCCACTGATGACCGCATTTTTCTGAAACAACTCGGCAGTGGGCACCTCACCTGTCATGCCGGTCAAGACACCAATCATGCTGATGCATCCGCCAAAGGCAACGGCTCGAATAGACTGCGGCACGGTGCCGGAACCACCCACTTCAACAACCAGATCCACTCCACGACCACCGGTGAGCTCAAGCACCCGATTCCCCCACTCAGGCGTAGATCGGTAGTTGATCAGATGATCTGCACCCAACTTCTGCAACCTTTCGAGCTTCTCATCCGAAGACGATGTTGCAATAACATTACACCCCATCATTTTGGCAAGTTGCAGCGCAAATATAGACACTCCGCCGCTGCCCTGCACTAACACCCAATCACCGGGCCTTAACTGTGTTTCAACCATCAGCGCGCGCCAGGCAGTGAGACCTGCGCACGTCAACGTGGAAGCAGCATCGAAGTCGAGATTGGCTGGCATGCGGGTAAATGCATTGGCACCCAAGGTAACAGTCTGTGCGGCGAAGCCATTAATATGGTCGCCAGGCACACCCAATAGCTTCGATAGCGCGGGGCCTCCATCGTGCCAGTTCGGAAAGAAGCAGCTCAGCACCCGATCACCGGGTGCGAATTCTGTCACGCCATCGCCTACCGCCGCGACAACGCCAGCACCATCAGACATAGGGATTCGACCTTCATCCACTGGAATCATCCCTGATACCACAGCGTAATCGTGAAAGTTAAGCGAACTTGCCTTGATATCTACTTGTATCTCACCGGGGCCGGGTGCGACCGGCTCTATATCGCTTAGAACCAGATGATCCAGACCTCCGGGTTTTTTCAACGTTATCGCTTGCATGGATACTCTTCCTCTTTTACGTCGGTTAACTAAGATGGTTAATGTCAGTGATGCGCAGCCGTCAAACGCGCAGACGCAGAAGCTCCCTTGCGTCTTTAGCCAAGCTCTCCTGAAAATCCGGGTGAGCTATCTTAATGAGGTCCCGAGCACGCTCGGCGATAGATCGCCCGCGCAACTGCGCAACACCATATTCGGTGACCACGTAATCAACATGGGCACGCGTTGTGACCACTCCTGACCCACTAGCCAGTGTTGACACCAGGCGTGACAAAGACCCGTCACGCGCTGTTGATGGTAGCGCAATTATTGACTTTCCGTGCTCAGATGATGTGGCTCCCAGAACAAAATCCACCTGTCCACCAACACCTGAGTATATTTTATGTCCGAGTGAGTCAGCGCATACCTGCCCCGACAGATCGATCTGGATAGCGCTGTTGATTGATGTCGCTTGCGGGTTTTTGGCTATTACTACAGGGTTATTCACAAACTCAGCATCCAGAAATGCGATCTCCGGATTGTCGTCAACCGTATCGTAAAGCGCCTGTGTTCCCATCGTAAAACTTGTGACGCATCTGCCACGAGCAATTTTTTTGCGAGAGTTATCGATCACGCCACTTTCCAGCAGAGCCAGAACACCGTCGGAAAACATCTCTGTGTGGATACCTAGGTGCTGGCGATCATACAGGCAAGCGAGCGCGGCATCGGGAATAGCACCAATACCCATCTGCAGGCAATCGCCATCATTAATAAGGCTAGCGACTTGCTGACCTATACGCTGCTCTACATCAGACAGGGCTCTGGATTCGAAAGCGATGAGCGGCACCTCATCTACAAAAGCGTGATCGATATCCTTGAGGTTAATAAAGCTGTCTCCATGCGTACGTGGCATGAGAGGGTTGACATGGGCAATGATTTTGCCGGCCATCTGACACGCCGCGGCCGTTGCTTCAACGGATATACCTAGGGAACAGTTACCGTGCTGATCTGGACTGGATACCTGCACCAGGGCTGTGTCCACTCGCTGATCACCACGGCGCAGCAGTTTGGGAATCTCTGATAGAAAAATGGGCACATAATCCGCCCTGCCCTCATTAATAAGCTGCCGTGTGGCCTTGCCTGCAAAAAAGCAGCGATGGCGCAAGTGGCCATCTAGTGCAGGTACCGTAACAGCCTCTGCATGTTCCAGGTGCAACTGCATCATGGTCACACCATCGAGCGTCAGCGCGTGCTTGGACAATGCATCTAGCAACACTGTTGGTGTGGCGGCCATTGAATGACACCAGATATTTTCGCCAGACTGAATCGCTGATATTGCTTCTAATGCCGAGTTCGCGAACTTTTGCAATTGACCCTACCTGAGACGGGTGAAAAAATGGACGCCTAGTATAGGATGTCGACACACATTTGTATTGGCCCGCAATACTGCTGCTAATGCCCGTTCCGAAAAATCATAGCTAATAGATAGCATAGGTGGATAAGTACAACGATAAGGGTCAAACGGGTGCGCAAGCTAACGTACCAAGCCGGGTTGTCAGAGGAGTTGCGCTCGAACCACAGAACAGCCAGATACCCGAGCATCAATAGAGCGGCGGCCAGAAGTGCTTGCGCTGTGAGAACACTAAGAGCGGCGAAAAGTACCAACCCATTGCTCACCAGCACGCGAAGCATCGAGGCGGTATCGGAATAAGATGAAGCTGAACCCCAGAGCGTTCCTGCCAGAAAGCACAATATCGCTAGCGAATAAATAACAAAGCCCTGCTGGGATAATGCCTGTAGATAGCCCTCAGCCAGTAAGGTCCCAAAGGCAAAGCCGGCAAAGGGCAGCGTACCTGCATAGCCAAGCCACTGCATTGTCCTGCGCGTGTTCACCTCAGCTGTCCTGCGATCGCCGCTCAATAACCAATAATATTTCGCCTACCTCGAAACCAAATTTAATCATGCGTGACTCGTTCATCAGCACATTAGGGTTAACCAGATACATGCGATCATCAACGCGTATGTCCAGCGTATCGCCCTTGTAGGGAATTCTGAGTACATAGTCGAGAAACATACTGTTGCCGGCGACGGTAACAGCTCCGCCTCCAACCACATCGCCTGCGGTACCCGTGTAGCGACCCGGACCGTTGGGCGTTAGCGTCCACACGCGGCGATCGATCTCGCCATCATCAAACAGAAAATCCTCTTCCAAGGTTCCCACACCGTCTTGCCAATAGGCTTTGATTTCGACATTAAAACTGCGAATAACTTTTCCACTGCGATTTTTGAGCACACCGTGGGCTGTCAGCCTGCCATCAAAGAACTCCTCAGGCACAAGCTGCGGTGTATTACCCGCGTAATCCTGCACCGTAACTGATGTGCAAGCAGTGAGTGCTGGCAGCAACAGCGCAAAACCTAGCAACCTAAAGAAATAACCAATCACAGCCACAGCCCTCTCATACTTGATCTATCGGACGCAAAAATCTCAGGCTTCAACCAAGCCTGCAGACGGACTCCGTAAGCGCGCAGGCGCACCCAGCCAATTGCTTTGGCAAGCAATGCGTTCACGGGACATACTCCCTCACCACGCTGCGCTGTTCGCTATTACGTGTCTCTCCAGTTACTTACGGTTGGTTGCTGCAGTTGGCTCAGTTACTCGCCAAACAATGGACTCAGGTAAGCCCCGACTCAGCATCAAGTTGACTCACAAGGTTCGCGTAGAAGCCTGCCTCTGCCATTAAGTCACTGTGGGTACCGCGCTCGACAATGGTGCCACCGTCAAGCACCAGAATTTCATCCGAATGTTGAATGGTGCTTAGCCGATGCGCTATCGCAATCACTGTCTTTTCTTCAAACACATGATCAATCGCCTTCTGAATCAGCTGCTCGGTCACTGAATCTACGGAGCTGGTGGCCTCATCCAACATCACGACTTCGCTGCCACTGGCAATAGCTCGGGCAAACGCAACCAGCTGAGCCTGCCCTGCAGATAAGTTGCCACCATTGCTCTGCAGTTCGAATTGGTATCGCCCGGGTAAACGCTCGATAAATTCATCGGCGTATACATATTTAGCAGCATCCGTAATAAAGTCAGGGTTTGAAGACTGGCGCTCCAGCCCGATATTAAATGCAATACTCTCGTTGAACAGGAAAACCTCTTGCTGCATCAGAGAAAAGAACTGACCCACCTCCGCTTTTGGAATCTGCTTTAACTCAATGCCGTTGAGCTTGATTGAGCCCTCATAGTTACCATAAGTCTTTGTGAGCAGGCGCAGTATTGTCGATTTTCCCGATCCCGTACTCCCCACAAGTGCAATTTTGCTACCCTTGGTCAGGCTGAAGGAAACACCTTGCAATACCCAGGGGCCATCGTCGCTATAGCGAAACCTGACATCGATAAACTCAAGTGACTTGAACGCATCCAACTGCGCTCGCTGCACCGCGCTGAGCGGCTGCACGCCGGCGCTATCTTCCAGCTCTGTTTCTTCCTCGTAAATTTCTTCAATATGATCGAAGGCCGCGAATGCACGCTGAATAGATGCCATTTGCGACGTAAAGTCGCGAATGGGTACAAATATCTTATCGAGCGTATTAATAAAGCCGACCAATACGCCAAGCGTGATCGTCGCGGCCAAAATCTCCTTAGAGCCATACCAGATAATGAGCCCCATACTGACAGTAGTAATACCCTCAATAATGGAATACAGAGCGGAGTCATATAGGTTTGATTTCGATTGGGCTTCACGAAACTCCTCGGTATACGTGGCATACCGCTTGTGCACCTCGGCTTCGGCGTTATAAAGCTGCACCGTCTTAATGCCGCTAAGACACTCCTGCAGATAGCCTGTACCCTGGGATAACACCACACGGGCACGCAGGTAGGTATCACGCAGGCGCCGCCTGAGCATTTCGGTGATGTAGTAAATCAGAGGACCAATCAGCAGTAGCACCAGGGTGAGCTGCCAACTGATGAACATCAAAAAGACCAACAGCGCCAAGGTGATTAACACATCGCGAATCATGCTCAACAAGCCTTGCGTAAAGGATTCGCTGATCGCTTCCAGATCACTAGTTAGGCGCGTGAGCGTAACGCCCATAGGGGTTTTATCGAAGTAACGTCGCGGAAAATGCAGCACGCGATTGAACATTTCCGCACGAATATCACGAATCGCATACTGTGCCGCCGACTGAAGCGAATAATTAAATACCGCATCCGCCAGAAAATTACCCAACAAAACTCCGGCTAATGCCAAACACGACAGCACAAGCCCCTCTGCCTGCATTGGTACTAACTGGTTGTCGATGATGCGCATGATCAACCACGGAAACAATATGGCGAAGGTGACTGAAACTGGAATTAGACTGAGCCCCAGAATTACCTGCTTGCGGTATGGCCTGAAGTGGCCTAGAAAGCGCTGCACCAACCCCCATCGCAGCTGCTGACGCAATGGGGTTGGTTTTGTTTCTGCGTCTTGTGTTGCTGAATCGGCCCTCATGCGACAACCTCACTGGCGTGCTGTTGCAGCTGCCATGTGTGTCGGTATTCCTGCGAGCTCTGCAGCAATTGCGCATGCGTACCTTGCGCCACTATCCGACCGCTGTTCAATACCAGGATCGTATCGACCTTTTCCAGCACGGTAGCACGATGAGAGACAATCAACGTTGCAGAACTGCGAGCCTGATTGAATATCTGGTCTAGCAGAAAACGCTCTGTTTCGTTGTCGACTGCAGACAGTACATTATCCAAAACCATAAGCTTGCATGGGGTATATA
Source organism: Halioglobus sp. (assembly GCA_039990395.1). Lineage (GTDB taxonomy): Bacteria > Pseudomonadota > Gammaproteobacteria > Pseudomonadales > Halieaceae > CALINF01. Next base: position 706,425 of record JBDXFZ010000146.1, on the reverse strand, counting down.
ACCCACGGGCAAGACTCAGACGCTGTTTCTGCCCACCTGACAACAGTATGCCCTTCTCTCCCACAAGAGTTTCCTCCTGCTCGGGAAACTGCTGCACTTCATCCAGCATATCGCTTTGGTACAGCGCCCGCTCCATTGGCAATGGATCAGCCGGATCACCGCCGCCAAATTGAATATTCTGTGTGACCGTATCGGAAAAGAGAAAAGGGTCCTGCGTGATGGTTCGTACGGCACTGCGTAAATCTTGCCGCGACAACGAAGTAATGTCGATATCGTCAATAAAAATGGACTCTGGCGCAACTTCAAGATGGCTATTGAGGCAGTTCACCAAGGTTGTCTTACCCGATCCCACTTTACCCAGTATGCCCACCATTTGCCCTGGCTTGATCTCAAAACTGACATTACTCAGTGCTGGTGTATCACTCCCGGGATAAGTGTAACTGAGGTTTTTAACACGAAGATGATGTGAAAACAGTGCCTCGCGCTTGGCAGGTTGTAGATGCTGCTTATCCTGTTGATGTTCGGGTTGATCCAATATGCGACGCATGCTCTCTAAAGACACGACCCCCGTCTGCAATGCTGACAAAACCATGCCTAGAGAGATGAAAGGCATCGCTAATAGTGCTGCGTAAGAAAGGAGTGCCGTAAGATCGCCCAGCGACAGCTCAGCCTGAATCAAATAGCCGCCCCCCACTGCCAGTATCAACACCTTCAGCAGACGGTCGGTATAGGCAATAACGGGTATTACCACTGTACGCACTAAGGAGAGACGCAGAGAACGGTCGAGTATCTTGCCATTCTCCTTGTCGAACGTCGCCTCAGCCCAGTCCTGAATATGGTTGGACTTAATCACCTCGATGCCAGACAAAAAACCTACAGTGGTAGACGACATCTCTTGTAACTCCACCATACGTATCCGCATCATCCTACGCATGAACGCGATACCCTTGTGCGCGATGGCAAACGTGATCACAACAGGCAGGATGCAGTAAAGCGTAAGGCTGGGCGAGATCTGGTACATCTTTAGCGGCGTCAGAGATAGCGCGAAGAGAATGTTGAACACCTGCAACATCACTATACCCGCCAGCGCCCGAACCCCATTGATGTCGTTGTTAACGATGGAAATTAGTGCACCCGTTTCGTGCTCGCGGTAAAACGCTGGTCGCATCTTTGTAAGCTTGGCAAAGGCATCGTCTTTGAGCTCTCTCTCAATCGCGCGTCCCGGGTTGAAAAACAGTATCCGCGATACCGTTCGCGTAACCACCATCAGCAAGGCAAATACCACCACCGCGCCGATGCTGTACATCAACGCATCTTGCTGTTGTCCGAGTGTGTCGCTACTGAGCAGGTCAATGCTTTCACCCAAATACAATGGGATTGAAACAGCCAGCCAGTTGGTGAGGAAAATAAACACAATGCCCCACCCATACGCCCGTTTGTGATGCAGGACATAGCGGAAGAAAAAACGAGCATTGGATTCTCGGCTGGTGGCTTTCAATCTGATCCTAGGGTTACAAAGCGATGACAATAAAACGTCGGCCGGGCAGTATAGGCCATAGTAGCCAACTCGCCCATTCCCGCGTCGATTGATTGCCCTAACCAAAGCGCAGTTGTCGAGTACTATCCTTCTAAACAGCGTCAATGCGCTGCTTCTAAAGCCGTATCGAGCGGCAGCCGCGACAAGCGCTTCAACATACAGTCCAAACGTCTTAAACTGTCGCAGAGCTACTCCAATCAAAATAATGAGCATAGACCAAACAGGCAGCCCGCCATGCTAAGAATACTGTTTACCCTAATCAGCGTCGCATTAGGTCTGGCGTTGGTGGCCATTTTGGCAGTATCACTATTGCGGATCCCGATAGACGTTTCTACTTACAAGGGAATGATTGAATCGACTGCCAGCCAGTCATTGGGGCGCGATGTAAAGGTTGATGGCAACATTACAGTCACCACGTCACTGTGGCCCTATTTTGAAATTCAGGGACTGCGTATCAGTAATCCAACCGGCTTTTCCGACGACGGTTCTGGGTCTGCCGACATGGCCACCATGAATCTTGCACGTGTCACCGTTGGTTTAGTACCTCTGCTACAGCGCAGAATATCTATCCGTGAATTTCGCGTGAATGGGATAGAGCTTAATCTTGTCCGAAACAACAATGGTCGAACGAATTGGGTGTTCGATGAAGCGGAATCCAACGACGTGATTGTTGCAGACAACGAGACTGAAACTGATCCAGAGGTAAAAGAGGCGGCTCGACTCACCAGCCTGTCAGTAGACGAAATCGTGCTAGAGGACATTCAAATTCACTTTACAGATGCTATGGAGCCGCCACTGACGTTTGCATTGGAGCGCGCTCAAGGCAGCGCGCCTCTGGGCGAACCCATGCAGCTTGAGTTGAACGGTAAGCTACTGGAAGAAACGTTCACACTTAACTTAAATGCGAGCTCGCTGGCCGGGTTCCTGGCCATGACGCGTGCCGAACTTGAGGCTGAGTTCGAAATCGCGAAGACAAAACTGGTGTTTACGGGCCGTAGTGACGCACTTCGTGGCAGTCGAAGCTCGAGACTAAGGCTAGCTACACAAGGCGCAGACCTCAGCAGCCTGAATAACTTGTTACGCCTGGACTTACCCCCTATCCAGGACTACCAATTCACCGCTAACTTACACGTAACGCCAGGCAAGCTAGAGCTCACCACGCTAGAGGCGATCGTTAAGGACAGTAAACTGTCGGGTAGCGCGGTACTGGATCGGACTGGCACACATCCAGTAGCGCGAATCGAACTCGCGGCAGAAAATATTCAGCTCCGCGATTTCGACACAGGCGACTGGACAGCTGAGAATGGAGCGACAGATTCTGTAGCAACCGATGATGCGTCACAAAGTGCGGCCACTGATCTGCCCGAAGAGCAAGCTGCAAGGCCTGAAAAATTGTTAAGTGCGCAAGCACTACAAAGGGCTGATGTCGAACTTTCCGTAAAAGTGGGTGAAGTTAGATCAGGTGAAGACTTCTTAGGCAGTGCTAACCTTAGTGCCACCCTGAAAAGCGGCAGAATCGAGTTGGCTCCACTGCAGTTGCAGCTACCCCAGGCATCTTTGCTCGTGCAAGCCTCGCTGAAGCCGGGGAAAGTGGCGTCACACGCCTCATTGAAGGTGAAAATCGACAACTTCGACTTCGGCGTACTGAGCCGTTTGTCCGATCCGGCCAGTGAAGTGGGCGGTATAATTAACGTCGACCTCGATGTTAGCTCGACAGCAAGCAATGCCAACCTATTGGCCGGTGCAGATGGCTATTTCGATGTTTCGGCAAAGCCAACGGGACTGCAATCAGGACTCGTTGACCTGTGGGCTGTCAATCTACTCTCATCTGTAGTCTCTTCGGCTAGCAAGGGTAAGCATGGCTCCGAAGTGAACTGCATGATCAGCCGCTTTCGACTTAACGAGGGTGTTATGACCGCAGAGCAAATTGCCGTGGATACCTCCAGAATTCGGATCTGCGGTGCAGGTAAGGTGAGCTTCGCCGACGGAAGTTTCAACCTGGTCGCAACACCCAAGGCCAAAAAGGCTGAATTTTTCGGTCTCGCCACTCCCTTGAAGGTAAAAGGCGAATTTGATGACTTTCGCGTGAGCATGAAAGGAGGCGCATTAACGCTGGGCACCACCGCCGTGAGTTTTGCAATCAGCCCTGTCACCACCCCTTTCAAGCGACTTTTCCAGAAGGAACTACCAAAGGATGGCAACGATGTTTGCTCTCTGCCGATAGGGCCACGCACACAGGAGCTTGAGCCGACACCAGGTTGCTGAACACGATGCGGGAAATGCAGTTGTTTCTATCAACTGCACACACCACCACCCCGCGCGAGAGCTAGCAATTCATCCCAGCTACATACCCCGACGACCATGCCCATTGGAAGTTGAAGCCGCCGAGATGCCCGGTGACGTCTACAACTTCTCCTATGAAGAATAATCCCGGCTGACTCTTGACCTCCATAGTCTTTGAGCTTAGTGCGCCGGTATCAACACCGCCCAGAGTAACCTCAGCTGTTCTGTAACCCTCTGTTGCAGACGGCTTAACAGTCCAGCTGTTAAGTTGCTGACCGATTTCCTCAAGTCGCTGGTCGCTACATTCAGCCAGAGGTATCTCTGCGACACCCAGTTTCCACAGGTCTTGCAACTGCGCCACCAGTGGCTTTGGCAGCAGTTCGTGCAGACGACTTTTTAGCCGGCTTTTGCCATGGGATTGCTTCTGTTCGAATAACCAGGAAGTAGCATCAAGCCCAGGCAGTAAATCAATCCTTAACGCTTGACCCGGGTACCAATAATTGGATATCTGCAATGCGGCTGGCCCACTAATGCCTCGATGGGTGAATAGGATATTTTCATGGAATGACTGATTGCCACAGGTTATCGCCACCTCAACCGCCAGCCCGGACAATTGCTCGCATACCGGCTTCATGGCATCAGTGAACATAAAGGGGACAAGCCCGGCCCGACGATCCGTCATGGGGATGGAGAATTGGCTGGCAAGCTCATAGCCAAAACCACTGCCACCCAAAGTAGGGATTGAGAGCGCGCCCGTTGCCACTACAAGTGACTGACACGTCAAGCTCAGTGCTTCCTGTGGCAGCGTTGCTTCTAATGAATACACTTTTTTACCGCCAGCCCCCTCGTCTACCTTCACACGCTCTACCGTGCACTTGGACCGAATCAACACCCCACCCGATTCACACTCATTGATTAGCATTTCGAGAATCTCTTTAGCGGAGTTAACGCAGAAAAGCTGACCGTGCTTGCGCTCCTCGAAGTCAATGCTGTAGCGCTCCACCATGGCAATGAAGTCCCACTGGGTGTATTGGCTTAGCGCGGATTTACAGAAGTGCGGATTGCGGGAAATGAAGTTCTCGGCCTCCACGACGTAGTTAGTGAAGTTGCACCGGCCTCCCCCGGACATAAGAATCTTCTTGCCAACCTTATTGGCCTTCTCCAGAACCAACACTGAGAGACCGCGGCGCGCAGCGACAGAGGCGCAGAGTAAACCAGACGCACCCGCGCCCAGCACGATCACGTCGTAGTGGGAATACTCATCAGACATCGGCGGTCAATCTGTAATCACTTGCGGCGCCTCGGCCCGGTAGCCGGCTTTTTTGCACCACCTCTGCCCGGCTTTCCAGGTCTTGCTGGCTTTCCTGAGTGCTTTGATTTCGACTGGGCGCGCCTGCCCTCGTTCTTACTCTCTCCTGCCCGTCCCGACTTACCCGACTTCGATTTTCTGGATGATTTGCGAGCCGGAGCCGAATCGCTATTGGCGGGTTTCCCGTGACGATGAGGCTTCCTCTTTTTCTTAGGAGATTGCCGAGATTGACGACTGGATTCACCTTTAGAACCAGCAATCGCCGAATTCAGCTGCTCCATCTCATGTTGGTTTAGATTTCGCCACTGACCAGATTTTAGTTTGCCCAACTCTACGCTCATGATACGCAGGCGCACGAGCTGGATAACCTCGTAACCCAGGTACTCACACATACGTCGAATTTGTCGATTTAGCCCCTGAGTGAGGGTAATTTTGAAGGCCGAGCGCCCCACTACGCTTACTTTGCAGGGCTTGGTGATCGTGTCGAGAATCGGGATGCCTCGGGACATTTTTCCGGCAAAATCAGAGCCAATACTCTTGTTAACCGTCACAAGGTACTCTTTCTCGTGAGCGTTCTCAGCGCGCAAAATCTTGTTGACGATATCACCATCGCTGGTGAGCAGGATTAGTCCTTCTGATGGTTTGTCTAATCGGCCTATCGGAAAAATACGCTCATCGTGGTCTATTGCATCCACGATATTACCCTTCACGCTACGTTCTGTGGTGCAAGTTACGCCTACAGGTTTGTTGTAGGCCAGATAAACACGGTCAGACTTATCGGGAATACTCCCAAGCACCTCTTGTCCGTCAATCGTGACTACATCCCCTGATTCAACGCGCGTTCCTAGCTCCGGTCGCTTGCCATTCACCTTAACCCGGTTGCTGTCGATGAGCTTATCGGCCTCTCTACGGGAACAATGACCCGAGTCGCTGATAAACTTGTTCAGCCTGATAGAACTGTTTGTGCTCACCGGGGGCCTTTAATATGGGAACGCTTGTGCGGAATCATACCATTTGCAATCGACAAATTGAGCTAGCAGGATTACCATTATGCGCTGCAATTAAGCCTCCAAATGCTGTTTTAGTAGGTTTGAACCTCACCAGCAGCTACCCGTGTTGCCCCATCCAACTATTACCAGGCAGGTATCAATAGCATGGACGTAAAGCCATATCTGATTTCGATGAGAAAGGAAAATGCTTCAGACCTGTTTTTCAGCGCTGGAGCACCTGTCAATATGAAAGTGTCTGGCGAAACTACCCCCATCGAAAGTGCACCATTGTCGGCCGCTGACATAGAGGCAATGGCGTACAGCGTTATATCAGATGAGCAGCGAACAACATTCGAAACATCGATGGAGCTAAATTTTGCCATCTCATTAAGTGGCGTCGGTCGTTTCAGAGTAAACCTGTATCGCCAGCGAGGTGCGCTTGCGATGGTAGTGCGCTACGTAAAAACCGATATACCCACCATTGATGAATTGAAACTACCCGCAATCCTCAATGACCTCATGTTGGAAAAACGAGGCCTAATTCTCGTCGTAGGCTCAACAGGGAGTGGGAAATCGACCACGCTTGCTTCAATGATTGACTACCGCAATCGTAATCGCCACGGCCACATCCTTACCGTGGAAGAACCCATAGAGTTCATCCACGGTCATCAAAAGTCGATAGTGGATCAGCGGGAAATTGGATTCGACACGCTGAGCTACAGCGGCGCATTAAAGAACGCAATGCGACAAGCGCCGGATGTGATCATGATCGGCGAGATACGTGACAAAGATACAATGAAACACGCGATGGCCTATGCTGAGACTGGGCATTTGTGCATTTCTACAATGCATTCGAACAATGCAAATCAAGCGATCGACCGTATCGTCAATTTCTTTCCAGAAACCGCGCATCACCATCTTTATAAAGATCTGGAATTGAACGTCCTGGCGATTGTTTCAATGCGCCTCGTACCGGCAATTGACGGTGGACGGGTGCCAGCCGTCGAAATAATGCTCAAAACACCCTACATTTCTGAACTGATCAGTCGAGGTGACATCGACTCGCTAAAAGATGCGATTGAAAAAGGTGCACCTGATGGTATGCAGACTTTCGACCAGAGTCTTTACAACCTATACCTGGACGGGCAGATTAGTGAGGAGACTGCTCTGGAATATGCCGACTCGCGCTCCAACCTTGATATGAAATTTCGATTTGGAGGCAAGCAGGCGTAACCTCAGCAACCCTGTGGCTACGTTGACGCGCTGGGTATTCGCTCAAAATTGAATTTCGGGTAGCTACCTAGCTGGTAAGTAGCGCGATAGCGCTCCCCACCTACCAGTGGTGAAAGCTCAGTACACCTTAGTGGCAAGGTAATCTGCGACTCATAGTCCTCTAGCCGATACTGTTCGAAGACATCGATACGGGTAAACAATGCAGCGTCTAGTTCAGCAATATCCTTCAAGCGTGGAATATCAACTATCGTTGGCTTCAACCCGGCCGCCGCCCCATTCGCATTCACTCTCGCAGCCTGCAGCTGATCAAATGCATGCTCAGCTGACAAATTACATAGGGTACCTAGCGAGTAACGCGTAGCGTCACGAGTCGGATTGTCTATTTCGACGCAACTTTCTTTCTGTGCTTGCGCAGTTAGCGCCTGCTCGTGCTCAATATCCGCAAGGCACAGGCGTACCTCAATACGCTGCGGGATAAATACGCCTCCCGTATGCAGTTGAGGTGCCAGATTGGCTGTAACTGCAAACTGCGGTTCCTGCTCAAGGGACTTCTGCATTGTCTCGGCGACAACCAGGTGCAACGCTCGCGGATGGTCGTAATCGCAGGCATCAGCTTTGATCAACTGAATGTCGTGTGCGCCAAGCCCGAATTCCACTATCAACAGACTTACGCTGTCCAGCGAGCGTTGATGCACGTCCAGTAAATTTAGCGAGAGGTCGCCGGGAGAAAATCTACCTAGTAGGGGTAACAATAAGGTGGCGAACGGACCGCTGCCTGCATACAAAATCTCCAACGGGGTATCCGGAAAGCGTAGCTGCAGCGTTTCTATTGCAGCAGATACACCTCTGATAAACGCCACGCTGCGTGCATAGTCCACTACGCAATGGGCGGCAGCCTGTGGATTGATCGCGACGCCGTTCTCCAGAAATGCGTCATCCGCCCAGGCGTCAAAGCTGGGATCAGCTCGAACGCCGGTTGCCTGGCTACATATCGCCGAGAACGAGTCTAAAGCACTGTACAACTGTTCGCGCGAGGTGGTCTCATCCAATAAGGTGTCGCGGATGCTGTTAAGGTTCATTATCTATGACTCGGAGGGCGTCGTTTCTGAAGAGCGTCGTGAAATTCAGGCAAGACGTGGGTTGCAGCTATCGAATCCTATGCCGCTCACTCAAAAACAAAAAACTCTGCGCCAATGTCCAGCTCGACATCACCCAGTAAATCTTCCAGGGGTTCAGTGCCTGTATCTGCTTTTAAGTCTTCATATCTCGCAACATCCACCACAACCGCTCCATCGTCATCTTGGAACAGTACGGCCTCGTCTTTCACTGCCCGCAATAGCTTCTTTCTGGTGTTGTGGGATACGGCTATGTCTTGAATGCTCATAATATCCGCATTAATCCTCGCTCGAATAAGTGGGTAACAGGTCAAAGGTATGCGATTCGGCTACACTTAACCAGCCTTCTTCACTTGAGTCCTACGTGTGGCAGGGGGGTATCAGCCGGTCCATGCGCTACTGGCTACCCGCCATACCTGCCGTCTCAGTTGCGCGGAATTCTACGCTCCAAGGCCGTCAAACAACACGTCGGTAAGCTATGATCAAAATCAGACAAGCTACTCCATCAGATGCCAGACAACTCGCTGTATTTGCGGAAAGTACGTTTAGGGACTCATCTGCTGAACATACAACGCCTGAAGACATTGAGGCGTATTGCCTCTCGGCCTTTGGTGAAAGCAAACAAGCGCAGGAACTTGCCGACCCCGACTATACCGTTTTGGTGGCCCAGTCGGGCAATGAACTAGTCGCTTACGCACAGCTTAGATGGGGAGAAGGCCCCCAGTGCATTGTCAGTGCGCGTGCGGGAGAGATTCACAGACTCTACGTCGCTAGAGCGTGGCATGGACAGGGCCTCGCAAAGGAGTTGATGATCGCCTGCCTTGCGGAGTTTGATCGTCGAAATACTGAGTGTATGTGGCTGGCAGTCTGGGAAAACAACACCAGAGCAGTTTCGTACTATAAGAAATTCGACTTTCGGGAAGTCGGGACTCAGGTGTTCCGCTTGGGAAACGACCGTCAAAACGATATCGTTATGGCGCGACACTCGGCGAGTCGCGACGAAAATTTCGGTAGTGAACAGTTCTGAGACAGTTAGTCTTGGAAGCTTGAAGCATGGACAATACAAGCCCTCCGAGGTTGGGTAAACTCTCGCACTGGCTTTGCCATATCCAAAAAATTATCCAGATATGGGGCTTCACGAACCCCTCTACCTTTCGGAGATAAGTCTGTTCAGAAGAGGAAGATTGGCCATTTGAAAGCACCTCTCGCAACTCAGGCATGCAGTTGCGTTGGTACGCTGACAACATGTGGTTAATGGTCCGAGCACAGGGCTTCGCACAGCGGTTCTTTGAAACTATTCCATACTATCCATTCAAAGCTAAACAGGGAACTAACTAAGCAAAGCCCGGGCTGAATCATCACTCCGGGCTTTTTTCTGCCAGGAAGCATCCGGACTGATTCGCTCTGCTGCCTGTAGATCCTCACGATTGTGCTATTCTTTCTCTAGACGGAAACACTTTCACGTACAGCGCTATACAGTAGCGCCGGCGACATTGACGAGACTACGCAAATGAAATCGAATAATAAGGCCAGCGCCCTCATTGCTCTTGCAACCCCGCTCCTTTTGTCTAGCGTCCTCACGCACGCTCAGGATATCGGCAGCCCAGACCCTAACCTGTTGACCAGAATTTACCCCGGCAAGGCTTACTCTCCCTATGCTGAACGAACGTTCCCTAATAATGTGTTTTGGGGTGAAACCCACCTCCATACGGGCTTATCGCTGGATGCGGGGCTCTTCGGCAATATCCTGGGCCATGAGGATGCCTATCGCTTTGCCCGCGGTGAACAAATCACCTCGTCAGGTGGCCTTCAGGTTAAACTTGGCCGCCCTCTGGACTGGCTGGTGATTACAGATCATTCCGACATGATGGGTATTGCTACCGATATACAAAGTGGAGCGCCCAACATTCTAGCTAACGCCAAAGGTAAAGAGTGGGCAGAAGGGTTCCAAAAAGGTGGCGCTGCAGCAGGTGAAGCCGCATTTGATCTGATCACCCATTTCGCCCAAATGAAGGTGCCTAAGGAATTGGTAGACCAGTATTCACCTGGCTCAGAAGTCTATGACAACCTCTGGAGCGACATTACAAAAACCGCAGATGCCTACAATGACCCAGGACACTTTACTGCCCTTATCGGATTCGAATGGACCTCTGTACCAAAGGGATTCAACCTACACCGGAACGTGATTCTGCGTGATGGCGGCGAGCAGGCTAGACAGGTTATTCCATTGACTACACAACCTCCTCTTGGCACCACTGACCCGCTGGACCTTTATCAGTGGCTACAAGATTATGAAGACAAAACCGGCGGTCAAGCTCTGGCTATTTCCCACAATGGAAACCTCTCGAACGGCTGGATGTTCCCACTAACCGACACCTATGCCGGTGGCAAAGTCGATAAAAACTATGTGGAGTTGCGAGCCAAATGGGAGCCTCTCTATGAAGTGACCCAAATCAAGGGCGATGGGGAAGCACACCCATTTCTGTCACCAAACGACGAATTCGCCGATTATGAAACCCTCGCAAAGGGAAACCTCGATCTGACCCAACTTAAACAGGACGACATGCTCCAACGTGAGTACGCCCGAGAAGCGCTCAAAAATGGCATGGTGCTTGAAAAGAAGCTGGGGACCAACCCATATAAGTTTGGCATGGTGGGTGCTACTGATAGCCACACTGGGCTTTCCACAGCTGAAGAAGATAATTATTTTGGCAAATCTACCAGTGTGGAACCCTCCCCCACACGCATTGGGCACCCATTCATCAAATCAGAGCTCGCAACAATTGAGGGCTATGAGTTAGCGGCATCCGGCTACCAGGGCGTTTGGGCCAGTGAAAACACACGCGAAGCTATCTTCGATGCCATGGAGCGTAAAGAAACTTACGCTACCACCGGGCCTCGAATTCCTGTGCGTTTCTTTGGAGGCTGGAATTTCACCGAAGAAGATCTACGAAGCAGAGCACCGGCGTTCCGAGGATATGAAAAAGGGGTACCGATGGGCTCAGATCTTCCAGAGGGTAAAGGTGATGCGCCTACGTTTATGGTCTACGCGCTGAGAGATCCTGTGGGTGCAAACCTCGATCGCATCCAAATCGTAAAGGGCTGGATGGATTCAAACGGTAAGACGCACGAAAAAGTCTATGACGTTGCATGGTCGGACAATCGTACTCCGGACGCGAATGGAAAGCTGCCACCAGTAGGCAACACAGTCGACCTGGAGGCTGCCAACTGGACCAACACAATAGGCGCTGCTGAGCTCGCGACTGTGTGGAAAGACCCGGATTTTAATCGCAAGGACCAAGCATTTTACTACGCACGCGTAATTGAAATCCCAACACCTCGCTGGATCGTGTACGACGCAGTTCGCTATGGCGCAAAAATACCTGATGAAGCCAACAAGATTCAGCAAGAGCGCGCCTACACTTCACCCATCTGGTACGCGCCCTAACCGGGCAAGTGCAGGATGAAATACTGCGTTCTGGAGTGCCGCAACGGCACTCCCGAGCGCGATGCGATTCTCTTACCTTTCTTGCCCTAGCCTGCTGATCCCAATGAGGAAATAGCGGCGGGGGCGTCTGGGTACACTTCGGACGTTGGTACCGGGCTCTCATTTTCGGTAATCCACAAATCACAGCGCCTTGTAACATCAGGCACCCACTTCAAGTAGAGAAAACTAATGCCAGATGCGACAGGAATAAAAGTCATTTACGAAGGTGCGATCGTTAGGCTGATCCTGAATCGGCCAAAACAGTTGAATGCACTCAATGATGATATCCGAAAAGTCATGACCTCAACGTTGAACGAGCTAATGGAACGACCAGACATCCGAGTGCTCGTAATTAGCGGTGAAGGGAAATCGTTCTGCTCGGGGGCTGACCTGAAAACTACTTCTTACCCGAAGGTAGAGGGCGATTGGTCCACAAGACGAAACCGAACAGCCACCTGGCAACGCGTGCTTGAGCAGCTAGACCGAATTCCCCAAGTAACCATTGCATCCATTCAAGGCAATGTCATCGGCGGAGGCGCATTGATTGCAACCGCCTGCGATTTTAGAGTGGTATCAGAGAATGTGGTGTTCCGAATTCCTGAACTCGCTCTCGGCATTCCCAATGTTTGGAACGGCAACCCCTTACTAGTCCGGGAGGTAGGGTTCCCAACGTCACGTGATTGGATAATGACCGCGAGAAAAGTAGACGCCACAGAACTCAAGCAGAGCGGCTGGGCGCAGCGTCTTGTGCCAAATACTGAGCTACACAGTGCTACCGAAAAACTCATTGATGAGTTGATAGCGATACCCGCTGCTTCTCTGGCCATGACGCGATCAATGACCTCTGCCCTCGGGCGTTCGGCCTCGGGGATGGCAATGGGTTGGGCAGATGCCGATTTGCAACAATGGGCGTTTACGGAGGACGAATATCAGGCAACGGTTCGCAGCTATACACAGGCCATAGGCAATAAAAGCAAGAAACCGACGAACAAGACATCGAAATAGCCAATGACCTTCAGTACCAAATCAAAATTAGTACCCGCTCGGCAGAAAGCTATCGGCGAGCCAACTACGATATCGACAGTCGCAATACGACACCTAAAGCATCAACAATGTTATTGCCTAACTACAAGTTGTCTTCAAAGTACCTGCTCTGCAACGTGCGCAAATGCAAAGAGGTGCCCTCACCTTCCACAATCCCATGGCGCCGATTAGGATAGGCCATAAAGTCGAACTGCCGGTTATGTTTGACTAATTCATCCACCAGCAGCTCGCTTCCCTGATAGTGAACATTGTCGTCCCCGGTACCATGAATCAATAGCAACTTTCCCTGCAGGTTCGCAGCATGTGTAATGGGTGATGCCTCGCGATAGTTTTCCTCAAAATCTTCCAGCAAACCAGAATAGCGCTCTTGGTAGATGGAGTCATACAAGCGTTGATCTGGCACCGGCGCCATTGAAACGCCGACGTGGTATTGCTGGGGGTAGCGAAATAGTAAGTTGAGCGTCATTGAACCACCCCCCGAATGACCCCAAACGCCAACGCGAGAGCTATCGATATAGTTCCAGCGCTCACAGATGGCCTGTAGCGAATCACACTGGTCACGCGCAGCGAGTATGCCAACGGCACCATAGACACTGCGCCGCCAGTCGTGTCCGCGCGGAGCTGCGGTACCGCGACTGTCTATAGATGAAATGATGAACCCACGCTGCGACATTAGGATGTGCCACATCGTGAGCGAGCCTTGCCAGATATCGCGTACAGTTTGACCAGCGGGCTCCCCGTACACATAGTTAATTAGAGGGTACTTCTTAGTGGCGTCCATATTCGGTGGTCGCAGCATGTAGCCATCCAACCGCAAACCATCTCGCGCCTCTACGGAATAAAATTCCAGCTCACCCAGTTTAAGATTGGCGATCTTGGCGCGCAGATCTGCGTTGTCCTCAAGTACTCTGTGAACGGTGTGATCTGGCAGGGAAATCAGATTGTGAACAGGGGGCTGCAAAAAACTGGAGTGCGTATGTATTGCCCAGCTTGAGTCTGCTGCAATTTGATAGTGATTGCTGCCAGCAAATGCGGTGGGCGTTATCTGCTCCATCTGCCCGCTGCCATCGAGGTAAGTGCGCTGGAGATAGCGCTGGGATACGTTGTGAGGCGAGGCGATGAAATAGAGCCAGCCGTTCACTTCATCGACTGATACCAGCTCAGTGACATCGAACTCCCCGGGGGTGAGATCAATGACACTTTGGCCATCGCGTGAAACCCGATAGATATGTTTCCACCCATCGCGCTCACTCTGCCAGATAAAAGTTTGAGAATCCTTTAGCCAGCGTGGATCTTCCAGCAGATCGAGAAACGTTTCTTCAGTCTCAATCAACACTGTTTCTACTTGACCATTGAAAGCGTCGGCATAAAAGACCGTATTGATACTCTGTTTACGGTTTAGCTGTTGAATCAATAGTTGTTCGCTATTGTCAGCCCAGTCCATGCGCGGAACATACATATCCTTAGATACGCCCGGCAACTTGATCCAGAGGGTCTGAGGATCACCCGCGGCAGTATCAATGGCAACTACGCCTATTCGCGCAGCAGCATTTTCTTGCCCTACTTTTGGGTAAGGAATAGCCGCTACAGTCGGATATAGCGTATCGGTATTGTTAATGATGAAGAAATCTCGTGCAGCATGGGTATCCAGCTGCCAGTATGCGATGCGGCGACTATCCGGACTCCAGCGAAAACCATCGCGGATGCTGAATTCTTCTTCGTAGGCCCAGTCAAACAACCCGTTGATAACCGTCTCCGATGCATCAATCGTGAGCGCGGTAATACTGCGGGTAGACAAGTCTTGCAGGTAGATGTTGTTTTTCCACACATAGGCGAACTGGCTGGCATCGGGAGAAAACTTGCCAAACATCATCTGGCCGTCTCCTGCATGATCACCACCGAGTTGCCACAAATCTCCATCGTCCCGATTGAGCACCCAGTAGTCGCCGCGACTTTTCTCACGCCAAACGTACTCTGCATTGGTGTAAATCAGCAGGAGCACGCCGTTGTCAGACCAGCGATAGTCATCCACCACCAATGCCGTGTCCCTGCCCTCAGGCGTTAGCTGCTGCAGTGAAATCAGTGTTTCACGCGCGCCCGTTGCAGGGTCATATTGAACCACTTCCTGATAAATCTTAATGTCATCGCCATACTGGTCCTTTTCCAGCTCTGCGCCTTCATAGTCCGCTGCCGTTTCCAATGCGGTATAGGTGGCACCCTCCTCCGACCATCGCACTGCGCCTGGTCGTTCAGCGTTGTACGCCCAGTCCTTAAACAGCGCTTCGTTGGTCAGTAGTACGCTACTAGCATCAGTATCGTTACTTATTACGGTCATAGTTTGTACTCACGCCTTATAGATGTGTGGCTGGCTCATTAGATTCGCCCCCGATTGCATTACGTTAACCTATTTTCGCGTCAAGAGTGGGCGTTCATTAATAGAAACTTGCTGGCGACTGCCATGTATTGCACAGCACACTAGCGAGCTTCCAGTCTTTGCCAGACGTAAAGCGGGCCATAGTAGATCCTCGCCTGTTACCGGCAAATAATCTCTTGTCATTAATACTGTATGTATATACAGTATATGTAAATCAATAGAACCTGAGGTGATTCATGGCCGTAGTGGCAATGTGGAAATGTGACAGGGATGAAGCGATGTTTGACAGTAAAAGGGACGCTGATGCCCATGACAGGATGCTTGAGTTAGCCGAGAGTTTTGGCGGCTTTTTAGAAAAGCATATTAACGACATCAGCGAACAAGATGCTGAAAATATTGGGCTCCTGTTATCAAAGAATAAGGATGTTCTTGTCGCCGCATGTAAAGGCAAACCCGAACTGTTATTGGATATCGGCGATCTGTCTGCGAAGGAGTCCTCAAACGTTACTCCACTCACCGCGAAGGCATAGCGCACCAGTGTAGCTCCCTGCCCGCAGCCATGGGCTTATGACGAGTCTTGCGAAAATACTGTAAGCTCAGCACATCCCCATCGCTGCGGAAAAAACACACTATCAAGCGTTTGCCTCCACTTTTTCGATTTTTACTACCTTCTTCAATTGGAATTCTATTGTTCCTGCTGCCCATAACAATGGATGGCAAGTCCACCATACTCCTCGGTGTCATCACTGACCTGGTGAAGGTACCACTACAGCCTTACGCGCTAGAAATTATCAGCGGTGTCATCTTGCTCAGTGCCCTGAGCGCAATCTGCTACTCGCGATGGGGCAAACACTGGGAACATTCACATCCAGCTCTCTACGCGTTCAGTGGAGTCACACGTGGCTGGTTCTGGGCGCGCATGGTGGCTGCACTACTAGCCGTACTTGTCCTATTTGGATTAGGGCCCGAAGCCATTTGGGGTGCCGACACCGGTCGCCTTGCTTTCGAGGCTAGTGGCCCAACGATTCTTTATATCCTGTTCGCCGCTTGTTTTTTGATGCCTTTCCTCACTGAATTTGGCTTCATGGAGTTCGTAGGCACTGTCGTGGAGCGGCCCTTTAGCCGCCTGTTCCGTTTACCTGGACGCGCTGCTATCGACGCTACGGCCTCTTTCGTTTCCGCCAGCATGGTAGGCATGATGATCAGTATCAATCAGTACCGCTCGGGGTTTTACAGCGCTCGAGAAGCATCCGTCATTGCCACCAATTTCTCGATCGTCTCACTGCCATTTTGTCTCGTAATGGCCACTGTCGCAGGCGTGGAGGAACACTTCTTTAGCTGGTACGCCGTAGTAGTGCTTGCTTGCCTGACTTGCGCACTTATCTTGTGTCGAATACCACCACTAGCTCGCATCCCCGACACCTACTTTACTGAATTGGACAGAGCTGAAGCCAAGGTGCCCACCAGCGACCCTGTTCTTGCGCGGGCTCTTACCGCGGCGGTAACGAGAGCGGAGGCAGCAGACGCGCCCAGCCTAATCGCTCGACGTGCCTGGCATTCTGCGCTGGGGTTGGTCTCCAATGTGCTCGGCGCTTCCATGCTAATCGCCACCGTGACATTGGTATTGGTACATCACACACCAGTATTTAACTGGCTGAGCTACCCGATTTTCCTCTTCATGGAAGCTGCGGGCATTGCACAGGCAAAACTGGCCTCCGTTGCAGTACTTGTGGGTTTCCTGGATGTATTTGCGCCCGCCTTATTGATAAGGTCTGTCGAGGCGGAAGCCACTCGCTTCATTGTTGCGGGCGTGGCTGTATCACAGATCATATACATGTCGGATCTCGGCGCACTGATTTTGCGCTCTGGACTACCGTTATCACTACCGAGGCTTTTCCTGATCTTTCTACTGCGAACACTCATCGTGCTTCCAATTTTTATAGCCGCCTCTCGACTACTGCTATAGAGCCAACGACGTCATACCGTACAGAAGCTAGCTAGCGAGCAGCAGTTAGAGACGTTACACCACCAGAAAGAACATGGTCCTGCGGTTCACCTAATTATCCAGTGACTGGCGCCGTTCATAAGCCTCGCTGTATCGGATGATGCCCGATGTAGTGATTTTCTTGCCATTCTCCATGCTCGCACCGCGCGCCGTTACCTCTAGCATTGCACGACCGATCTCGCTGGCCTTTACCGCCGCGCCTACAGGCCTAAAAAACCAATAAACCAGGTTCTGACCTAGATGTGCCTCTTCCTTTGTTGGCCCGATGTAATCTGGCCGGTAGGCAATCACACGAAGGCTAGAACCGTCAGCCAATCCAAACAACGTATTTTCAGCGCGTATTTTTTCTCGTACCCACATCGTCTCTGACTCGGGAGAGATATCACTGGAGCTGATAAAATGGAAAGACAGGTCTGCGGCATGATTGACCTCAGTCCATTCCTGAACAAAGCTCATGGGAAAGTCCACATGAATTTTGCCATAGGTTTCCTCGTCTACACCCAGAGCGCTAATGCCTATTGCCCAGTAGACCGTGTCCACATTTTTAAGAAGACCACGAATAGCCGCATAATCCAAATAGTCCATGTGCTGGGTCATCTGCACTTTGCCCATGGCTATGCCTTCCTCAATTCGTGGGGTAGAACGGCGCGTAATCACATAAACTTTGTGGATGTCCGGATCGGCAAGAGCGGCCTTCAGGATCCCATCACCCGTTGTGCCACTGGCACCAAACAGTGCGACAACCTCGTGTTTCCTCTCTACAGAAGTAAGCACATCAACTGAGCGATCATCGGTCGCTACAAAAAACGCACCAACGGCATAAAACAGAGCAAACAGGACTGCCAGAGCAAAAAGCAGGGTTTTGATACGAGGAACTCTCATTGTGGGTCAGCCTTTAATGCGATGCGCTGCGAAGAAGTTTCGGATGCGTTGCAGGATTCTCGCTCAGACAGACGCTGATGCCAAATGGCATTGTCGGCTGATTGAGATTATGGCCTCAAAGTACTGCTGGCCGGGCAGTCACGCTGCCTAAAGCCTGTGCATTTTTGCTCAGTCAGGTATTCTATTGGGATAGCCACCAACTGAGCGCTGTATTCGCGCCGAAGGAGCAAAGCCGTGATCGAATTTGAGCTCAATGGAACCCGCGTGTCCTCGGACGCACCCGAAGACACCCCGCTTTTGTGGGTTATTCGCGACGAGCAAAAGCTCAAAGGTACCAAGTTTGGTTGCGGTATAGGGCAATGCGGGGCTTGCACAGTCCAGCTAAATGGCGCCCCTATACGTTCTTGCTCCACACCCTTGAGTGCTGTAGCGAACGCGGGCATAACCACCATAGAAGGTCTCGATAGCGCGCAGGGTGAAGCGCTCAAGGTTGCCTGGGTGGATGCTCAGGTACCGCAGTGCGGCTATTGTCAGTCTGGGCAAATTGTAACGGCGGAGGCCTTACTCAAATTCAATCCCGCGCCCAGCGATCAGGAAATCACAGACTTTATGACAGGTAATCTCTGTCGCTGCATGTCATACACGCGAATCCACTCCGCGATCAAGTCGGTCGCAAGAGAAGGAGGTGAGTCATGAAACGATTAGGGGACGGTATCAACAGGCGCAATTTTTTGGCCGGCAGTATCAGCACGGGGCTCTTCATGGGGCTAGGTGCTGTGCTACCCGGCTACTCTGCCGAGGCCGCAATGGAAGACATCGGCACCGTAGGTGCCAGCCGCTCGTTTTCTCCCACGATCTGGTTTGAGATAGATGAATCCGGCAAAGTTCAGGTGAATATCACCAAGGCAGAGATGGGGCAGCACGTGGGCACGGCTCTCGCACGAATTGTCGCCGATGAGCTCGGCGCTGATTGGACCAACGTGAGTATCAATCACGTTGATAGCGACCCGAAATGGGGGCTTATGGTAACCGGCGGCTCCTGGTCTGTCGTAACAAGCTTTGAAATGCTCTCCAAAGCTGGTGCGGCTGGAAGAACGGTACTAGTGGATGCTGCGGCTGCGTTAATGAGCGTGGATGCCTCGGAGCTCTCAGTCAAAAACGGCACGGTGTCAGGCGCGGGTAAAACGATGACTTTCGCAGAGATTGTTACGCGTGGAGACATTAGCCGTAGCTTTAGCGAGGACGAACTGGCAGCGATGCCCATCAAATCGGCAAAAGCTCGGGACTTCATCGGTAAACCCGCCATGGCGCTGGACGTACCGGCAAAATCTGATGGCAATGCAGAATACGGATTGGATGTCGAGTTACCAGGCATGGTCTACGCCCACCCAATTGTTGCGCCTACTCGCTATGGCAGCACCATAACGGCAATCGATGATAGCGCTGCCAAGTCTGTGCCGGGCTATCAGCAGACCCTCAAGATTACTGACCCTTCAGGCTATGTTGAAGGCATGGCGCTGGTTATAGCCGACAACTTTCCAGCTGCCATTAAAGCCAGCAACGCTGTAAACGTTAAGTGGAGTGCAGGTGCAACAACCGCAGTGAGCGAGGCTGATATTCTGGCAGAGGGCAAGAGCCTGGTAGATGACCCTGCCAGCGGCACCCTGTTTGTTGACACCGGTGATACTGCGAACGCGATGCAGGCGGCCCAAGACACGCTTTCAGCCACCTACCGTACGGGTACCGTTCTGCACTTTACATTAGAGCCGCAGAACGCGTTGGTAGAGTTCCGCGATGGTCAATGTCATGTGCACGCAGGAAATCAGTGGCAATCGCTGATTATTCCATCACTTGCCAAATCATTGGGTATGGAGGAGACCGATATCATTCTTCACACCTATTATCTCGGTGGGGGCTTCGGCCGTCGACTTTTTGGCGACCAAATGATTCCTGCGGCGCATGCTGCGAGGCAACTTGGCAAGCCAGTGAAGTTAGTGATGACAAGACCAGTCGACAGTCTGTTTGACTGCGTTCGCTCCCCATCCGTCGCACGCTTTGACGCAGCATTCAGCGAGACCGGGACACTAGAGGCTATCGAGCACGCTGCAGCTGCTGGATGGCCAACGCAATCTATGGCGCCAGGGTTTCTCGGTGAGGGCGTTGACGGTAACGGCAAGTTTGATGGGTTTTCAATCAATGGGGCAGATCATTGGTATTCGCTTGCGAACCATCGCGTGCGTGCGATCAACAATACCCTGGCGCAGAAAACCTTTCTTCCGGGCTGGCTGCGTGCTGTAGGGCCTGGCTGGATCGCTTGGGGCGTTGAATGTTTTATGGATGAAATCGCTGCAAAGCTCGATAAGGATCCCATTGAATATCGTTTGTCCTTACTGGACGGTGAAGGTCGGCAAGCAGGCAGTTCACCCATGCAAGTGGGCGGTGCAAAACGGCTCGCTGAAGTGCTGAAGGACGTGCGCGATCGATCTGGTTGGGGTCGAACTATGCCCGCCGGCGAAGCGCTGGGAGTAGCAGTGGCGCACGGACAAGAACGCGCAATGCCTACCTGGAGCGCCTGCGTAGTACACGTTGCCGTCGAAGACAATAACGTGAAGGTGAAGAAGATCTGGCAAACCCTGGATTGTGGAACAGTCGTGCACCCCGATGGCGCTTTGGCCCAGGCCGAAGGCGCTACATTGTGGGGGCTGAGTATTGCGCTGCACGAGGGGACTGAGATTGAGAAAGGCCAGGTTAAAGACCGCAATTTGGATAGTTACACGCCGTTGCGGATGGCCGATGTTCCGGAACTCGATATCGCATTTATGGATAGTGAAGAGTTTCCTACCGGGCTAGGAGAACCACCACTAATCGCTATCGCACCAGCGATTGGGAACGCCCTGTTCGCCGCTACCGGACAGCGTGTGCGGGACCTCCCGATTCGACTCAAGACCTAGCAACTGTCCAAAGTCTTGAACCTTGGGCTGACTACAATCGTTTGGAGTCAGTCCTTTATTCTTGAGTGCAATACGAGCTCTAGCCCTTTTGTTGAGACCATCGCTTATTTTCCGGCTCAAGTGTAACCAGCACTTTAGCTTGTGACTCCCGCTGCCGTATACTCTTTGCTGCTATTCTTGCTGCGAGGCACCAAATTACCGGCGCTGTCACGGCATCTGAATCTGTTGATCACATTCTTTAGGGAGATTTTTGTCTTGAAAATTATCGCTGCACTGTGCGTCTTGATCGGCTTCGCTGCTTCGGCTGCGGCCGACCAGCGTTTTGAATTTGCCTCTTTCGATTATCCACAGAGTGGACGAATCGTAATCCCTGTTGCCGAAGGCGAAGCATTAAGTGGCTCCGCTGCAGAGATTGACGGCCGAACAAATGGTTCGCTTAGTGTCGCGGTAAAAGAAGCCACGTTTACCGGCAAGAGCAATTCAACGATCACGCTTTACGGCGTCGCTCCGTACTCTCGTATTGATCTAATTGGCATCGGGGCAGACCCACTTGATCGCGTTGCTGCGGAGAACTTTGGGGGCAACGCGTCGGCATTACTCAAAGGTACAACAGGTGGAACCGTAAACATTCTGTGGCCGGCCGATATTGCCAATGCCGAGGCTTCGGCTGCCAGGGTGGCCTTTGGCTATCGTTTACGCAGTTATCGCTTTGATCGGCACCAAGCCAAAAAGGCCGATCCAGGCACTACTCCACTCGTTCGCATATTGAGCGAGGACAAATCTGGCGCGACTTACATTGATGATCTGGCATTTCTTGCAGACGGCGTATATTTGGCGCGCGACATGAGTTCAGAACCCGCCAACTTTCTTTACCCACAGTCGTTCGTGGAAGAGATCAAGGCACAGTTCAAGGGCATCAAAAACGTTGATATCAAGGTTCTGGATGAGAAAGACTTACAGCGCCTAGGAATGGGTGCACATTGGGGCGTCGGTAAAGGTTCCAGCAGGCCACCAAGGCTATTGATTATTGAATATATGGCGGGTGGCGATAGCGCTCCCGTGGTGCTGGCTGGCAAGGGAATCACTTTTGATACCGGGGGTATTTCTCTTAAGAAAAATGACGGCATGTGGAAGATGAAAGGCGACCTTGGTGGCGCTGGCGTAGTTACAGGTACCGTATTGGCCGCAGCCCGTCGTGGTGCACCGATCAACGTCGTTGCACTGGCTGCTCTCGCGGAAAATATGCCCTCGGGTACCGCCATAAGACCCGGGGATGTCCTGACATCGATGTCCGGTAAAACCATCGAGATCCGGTCTACTGATGCAGAAGGCCGTTTGGTCCTGTCTGATGCAGTGCATTATGGACAGGTTGAATACCAGCCGGACGTGCTGATTGACGTCGCCACTCTTACCGGATCAGTGGGCCGCGCGTTAGGCGATGATTATGCTGGTATATTCGGTCGCCACGATGAGCTTATCGACCAGCTGACCGTCGCGTCAAAAGCAGCGGGCGAACCCATCTGGCGACTGCCACTAGACGAGTCTCACTTCAAACAGATCGAGTCAAAGTACGGCGATATTATTAATAGCGGTGCAGGAAGCCCTGGCGCCAGCGTCGGGGCAGCATTTATCGGATCGTTTGTGGATGAAGACCAGCAGTGGGCGCATTTCGATATTGCGGGCGTTGATCTTCTCGAGAAAGATCGACCGACAATTCCCGCAGGGTATTCTGGATGGGGCGTAAGATCACTGGACGAATATCTGCGCCGCCACCACGAGAGGTGACAGCACCGACTTTGAGGGCTCCACTGGCGATATCACTAGATGCCTAGTAGGGTTAACAATCACGAGTAGAGCGGAGTTGATGGTGGCAGGATTTTCGGAATACGACAGCTATGATGGTCTCGGCTTGGCCAAATTGGTGCGCGATAGAGAGATCAGTGCTTCTGATCTGCTGGATGAGGCAATAGCTAGGGTCGAGCGTGTAAATGGAGAGCTCAATGCCGTGGTGCACAAGTACTACGATGAGGCTCGAGCTGAAATTGACTCGGGCTTGCCAGACGGGCCGTTCAGAGGTGTACCGTTCCTGCTAAAAGACTTGCACCTCTTCATGAAAGGGACTGTGACATCCAACGGCAGTGCAATGTGGCGTGGGCAAGTTGCTGACCACGATAGCACGCTGGTAAAACGCTATCGGTTGGCAGGCCTCGTTACTTTTGGAAAGACCAACTCTCCCGAACTCGGATTAAACCCTGTTACCGAACCCCAGGAATTCGGCCCCAGTCGCAACCCATGGGATACCAGCAGAACTCCAGGCGGTTCGAGCGGTGGCGCGGGAGCCGCTGTGGCTGCAGGCATACTCCCCTTAGCCCATGCCTCGGACGGCGGCGGCTCAATACGTATACCCGCATCCTGCTGTGGACTTGTGGGACTTAAACCCAGCCGTGGTCGTGTGCCATTTGGCCCCGACAAGGCCGAGGGTTGGGCCGGACAATCAACTAGCCATGTCGTGAGCCGAAGTGTGCGTGATACCGCCGCTATGCTGGATGCCACGGCCGGATCAGAACCAGGTGAAGCGTACTCTGCACCACATGCCGCAGGCACCTTCCTGGACGCGATTCACTCAGCACCTCGAGCATTGAAGATCGCGGTAAGCTTTGAAAAATGGGGGCGGGGAAACTATCAGCCGGAAGTAATTGCCGGACTAACAAAGACAATAAGCCTACTGGAAAGCCTTGGTCATACCGTAGAAGAAGCTCGACCGGATTTTGACGGAGAAGCCGCTGGCTCGAAGCTCTTCACTATCGTCTCTGTTAATACTGCTCTGGCGGCCCGACAACGCGCTGCTGAGCTAAATTGCACCGTTGATGAGTTGAACATGGAGGACGGTACGCGTTTATACATGGAGCTCGGTAACGCGGTTAGCGCCACCGACTACGCCGAAGCTATACAGATGAATCAGCGCGTAGGCAGATTGTTAGGGGAGTTTCAACAACAATACGATGTGCTGTTAGCACCGACTTTGTCCAGCACACCTGTCCCTATAGGACATATTGGCGAAGCACCCCCAGAAGAGTTTGCAGATCGATTGTTTGGCTTTATGGGTGATACCGGCCTCTACAATCAGACTGGGCAGCCTTCTATTTCACTGCCACTGCACTGGAGTGAAGACAACCTGCCAATCGGGATGATGTTTACCGCAGCCTATGGCAACGAAGCATTGTTGTTAAAGCTAGCCAGGCAGCTTGAAGATACCGCTCCCTGGTTCGAGCGGCTGCCACCACTGCACGCGGGCGCAGTCGCGAGAGCTTTTCACTAATCTCAGCCGGGAGCTGATTGACACGGTTTCCGCCGATTCGTACATCGCAACGCTAAGCGTCTGGCTCACTGCACACTCCAATACCGCATGCTCGTTCTGTTGGTGCGCGACTAGATTGAAAGGTGCGACATCTCAGGGAGCAATCTATCGCTACCACCTATTGCGCCAAGCTTGCGCGCAAACAGGTTGCGTCTAACTACAGTCTCACGTTACTTTCCCCTAACAAAGACGTGCTAAACACGAAAGTGATTGAGGACAGCCAATATGTACGCTGGAAAATACGCTGATATAAATCCGGAAAGACCTGCCTTTATCATGGCGAGCACGGGTGAGTCTGTGTCTTATCGCGAATATGATAATCGCACCAATCAACTCGCTCACCTGCTGCGCGAGTATGGCCTTAACCGACTGGATCACTACGCCATATTCATGGAGAACAATCAGCGCTATTTGGAAGCCTGCGGCGCAGGTGAGCGATCGGGGCTCTACTACACCTGTGTCAATTCTTATCTGAAAGCAGATGAACTGGCCTACATATTAAATAACAGTGAGTCCAAGGTGGTTATCACCTCGGCCGAAAAGGTTCCTGTTGTTCTGGAAGCACTGGAGCACTCGCCCAATATCACACACTGCCTTGTGGTTGGGGGAGAGTCGGACGGAAGCTGCATCAGTTATGAGCAGGCAATTGCCAATTGTCCGGTAACACCCATTGAGGATGAATCACTTGGAACCGCCATGCTTTATTCTTCTGGCACCACGGGGCAGCCAAAAGGCATTCTCAGACCCTTACCTCATCTATCGCCCAATGAGCGCTTGCCTATGTTCGATTTTTTGAACGATCTTTGGCATTACCGCGAAGATATGATCTATCTCTCCCCTGCCCCGCTATACCACTCCGCGCCGCTGACAGCCGTTAATCTAACCATCGCCATCGGCGGTACCGTCATCATCATGGAGAAGTTTGACCCAGCAACTTATTTGGATCTCGTGGCGCAGTACAACGTTAGCCATAGCCAGCTGGTGCCCACCATGTTCAGCCGAATGCTAAAGCTACCTGAAGATATTCGAGCAAGCGCAGATTTGTCATCCCTTGAAATCGCAATACATGCAGCAGCGCCCTGTCCACCGCAAGTGAAAGAAGCCATGATCGAATGGTGGGGCCCCATTATTCACGAGTATTACGGTGCGACCGAGGGTCTGGGATTCACAGCATGTAACAGCGAAGAGTGGCTTGCACACAAAGGCACAGTCGGAAAGGTCATGCTTGGCGAGCTGCATATCCTTGATGAAGACGGTAAGGAGTCTCCTCCCGGCGTTCCGGGTGAGCTGTGGTTCAAAACAGCATCTGAGTTTTCCTACTTCAACAATGAGGAGAAAACCCGATCTTCTCAATCAGCTGACGGCACGATGAGTACTGTTGGCGACGTAGGCTTTGTCAAAGATGGATTCCTTTATCTCACTGACAGATCTACCTTCATGATTATTTCTGGTGGTGTGAACATCTACCCTCAGGAAACCGAAAACTTACTCATCACGCACCCTAAAATTGCTGATGCTGCTGTTTTTGGTGTACCAAATGAAGACTTGGGTGAAGAAGTGAAAGCCGTAGTTCAAGTTGCGGAGGGGATCGAAGCCGACGCTGCGCTCGTTGAGGAGTTGATGAATTTCTGCGCTTCTCACCTATCCCATCAAAAATGCCCACGGTCAATTGACTTTCATCCGCAATTACCGCGACTGCCTACGGGTAAACTCTACAAGCGATTAATAAAGGATCAGTACTGGGCCGGCCACGGTACAGGGATCCTGTAAAAATCCGGCTTGGTCAACCAACCGCTTTAGTACCAGAAGATGCGGCTTAATGCCGCACGCATCAGGCCCTGTTCTTCTTCAACCAGAAACATTGAAGAACCCAGCCGACAATAAATACGACAACAAAAACCAAATAGAACATCTTTAACAATGGGGCTTCAATATCTGTGAGAACCGGATCACCCACGGGCAGCCGCAGTAGACCGTCAGTAATGGCAGGAATCATATGAAACAATAGAGTGCCGGAGAAACAGAATGCCTGAAAGTATGGCGCAATCTGTGAGAGCACAGAAATCCTCGTAACGAGCAACCCGCCTGCCAGGGCCAGTAAGGTGAGCACAGCCAAACCATGAGCGGGACCAAAAGTACCACGCTGGTAGATCATCAACGCTGTGGCCGCCGCCAGAAAGGTACAAATCAAATAGAGCTTTCCCATCTTTTGATTCGGTTCAATCACTCTGTACACAGCTAATGTGTAGAAACCTGCGATCAAAGCAGCTATCGCAATGATGGTATGTATCCATCCTAGCAAAATCACTTCAGGCATTTATTTTCTCTCTTGGTTTGCACTCGCTTAGTGAGTTACACAGGGTTTGAACCCTACTATCGCCGATAGTATCAATGCATAGCAATAAGCGACTATCCTTACTGTGACTCTCCTATGCCTTGCGCGTGTGAATCGCCGTCGCGAACTCTGGCTGGATCGACACTATTCTGCCACTCCATAAAGATCACCTCCTCTGGTGAAATCGTACTGGTACCGCTCAATTGCATCACCAACCGTAGCCCATCGGTGAAATAGGGGTCATCGGTAAGGTTTGTTTGCGGAGATTCCGGTGTAGTTGGCGGAACGCCACTCACAAAGCCAAAGCGCTTAACCACA
Source organism: Halioglobus sp. (assembly GCA_039990395.1). Classification (GTDB taxonomy): domain Bacteria; phylum Pseudomonadota; class Gammaproteobacteria; order Pseudomonadales; family Halieaceae; genus CALINF01. The sequence continues at coordinate 679,205 of JBDXFZ010000146.1, read as the reverse complement.
CCTGCTACCAGAAGACTTTGCAAAACATGTTCTCGTGCTTCATCTATGTTGGGGTCAATGACATGAGTCACCAAATTAGGTGAGAGCATTGTAGGCTTGATATTTATATCTCTGCTTATCTGACCTATCCAGACTGATTGACCCTGAAACCGAAACGGCGCTAGCCACAGCCGAAGGTGATTGCGTTGTAAAATAGTGTTCCGCGCGCGCTGCATCGCAATATCCTGAGATCGGCCATACAGGTAGAGAGGACTCACAGGTGCAACAGGGTAGGCTGCTCCTGAAATAGCAGCACCCGCAAGCCGCTTTACTGTCTCAAGATCAACACGATGTGTAAAAGACCAGCCTCCGCGAGAAAGTGCCGAAAGCATTTCATCAAGGTTTCCAAGCAGAATAAGGTTGATAGGGTCACCCTCCCCCTCGCTCAGTTCATCGGATACACAGCACGGAAGGCCGCGCAGACGGGTTCGCAATTGCTCGAGAGAGATCTCAGGCCGCACTAAATCAGGATAAATTTGCTCAGGAAATAGTTCCTCATAGTCGAACTCACCATCAGGTAGGGGTACCGCGTAGCCAAAATCCACCGCGTGCTTATCACCCGTCAACAGAACAGAGATATACCGCCCTCCCTCATGACGGGGAGCAAGAACGTATCCCTCGGTCACCTGCACCGCCGGACTTTTTAAAGGCATAGTAAGGTCCCGAAATCGCTCGCTTGCTCGCGCCTCGTCTTCGTCCGATAACCAAAAATCAAATAGCGCGGCCGCTTCATGTGGTGCGAAATAATTGGGGTCCAATGCTGATACCAGAAGCCAGTGGCTATGATCTGATCTATTATCAATCTTCACCCAGATAGCCTGCAGGCCAACGCTGGACAGGTCTACACCGTATAGGTGCTCTGCCTCTGTGTCCGCGAGGATGCGTACGGAAACCGTCAAGTCGTGCTGCTCTTTCGTATACACGTTGCAGTCACCTACGCAGGGGCTCAATGCTTGAGGAGCATAAGTTGTGCAGCCGGACACGAGTACAAGACACAGCAGTGCCAAACGGAGCGTCATGCGACTCGAAAGGCAGTGAACAGTCATAGCGCTATGTCCTGACTCGCTTTTGGAGTTTCGTGATTGCGCAGGTCTTCACTCACATAGCGAAGCGCTGCCTCAAACAGCACGCCGCGCGGATATGGCGTGACATCGTGCCTACTCGCCAAAAATTCAAACTCTGTCTCAATTTCAGTAGCAATACTCCAATGATCAGCATTAGCGTACCCAAGAAGAGTTGAATTAGGCCAAGTCCCCTCCGATAGAGTCACTTGACCGTCATTACGTGGATCCTTCGACGCGAGAATATCCCAGGTAGGTAGCAGCGCACGAGCTATATGATCCCTATCGGCAAACGCCAGCAAAGTGTAGTAGCGAACCGTACCAGGTAACTTGTGGCTCGAAAGCCAGGCGCGTCGAACCTGCGGCTGCAGGCTATCCAATACACCCCCATCACCGGGGGGGCACCGATCCGCAAAAGAATCAGTAAAGAATGTATTGTAAGTCCAGTCGCCGTACGCTGCGATTTCGCTACCCATTATCGGCCCGGCTAAACTGACTACTGCAGCGACTCGCTTAGCTATCTTGGGGTAGTTCACCAGAAAATGAGCGATATCCACCGCCCCCTTTGAATAGCCAACCAGAACAATGGGCGCGTTGGGTGCGCTTACTAAATCTGCAGCAATCATCCGAGCGTTATAGTCTGCGCTAGAGCGACTGCTAATGGCCAATGTACTAACAGGATAGCCTTCATCCACTAATCGTTCGATCACATGGGGAAAGACCCTGGATGCGGCTCCGAAGCAGTCTGAAAAGACGCCACCTACCACAAATATCTGCAGCGCCGCATCGAGTGCCGGCAATGCTATTTCTGCTCCGGCAGGAGACTCATCCTGCAAGCGCCAGAGCAGCGGCTCACAATTGTTAGTCAGCCGCTGTACGGACTCTTCATAATTTTTCGCAAGCGTACAAAAAATATCTCGAAATCGGGAGCGGCCGTCGACGTCAATGTCCGCTGTAGCTGTTGGCAGCACCGCGTTAGATGCACGAAGCTCTGTATAAGCTGGCACGCTGATACACCCGGAGCCCAACAAAGTAGCGAGAAAAAGCATGACACGGAGAAGCAGGCTCAGATGCAGGCGAGGACTGTGCCGACATACTCGATCGTTACCTTTGCGTGCCATTGCCAACACCCAATTGCGCTGCATGATCAAATAGTCTCCCCAAACTCTCAAACGTTCTAGCCTGCCCTAAATAGGATTTACTGTGTAGTGATCTAAAAGCGTGGACGCTAAAGTTACCAGCTTTTTAGACTAATTAGTGAGCTAGGATACCGGCCGTTCTCACCGCAAGTTCCAAGGTCTCAAACAAGGCAAAGCGCCGGCGATTCGCGCAATACATGGGCTTTAACTTACCACCACTAATTGGATAGACTACCTGATCCGAATATCAACAGAATCGCTCTATGCCAATTCTACGAAAAGCATGGCCCGGCACAACCATTTGTCTCTTTCTCGCCTTGGCTTGCGGCTGTGCCAGCGTACCCAAAGACTACCCTAGAACGGTATCCAACGCCTTTGAAGACCATGAATCAACGACGATAGGCGCCAGCTTCGCCGAAGAAGCCGCCAACTATCCCGGGAAGTCAGGCTTTAGCATCATTCGTAAAGGGAGGTACGCCTTCACTGACCGAATTGCAATGACTCGCCTGGCGGAAGTATCCCTTGATGTCCAGTACTATATATGGGAGCCAGATGAAACGGGGAGAATACTGGCAGAACATCTGGTTCGTGCTGCAGACCGAGGTGTTAGAGTAAGACTATTGGTCGACGATATGAATGTTGCTGGCCGCGATGCCGCAATAGCTTCACTGGATGCACATCCAAACATTGAGATTCGTATATTCAATCCGTTTGCCAATCGAAGCAGTGCAATGTTTGATTTTCTACTCGACTTCGATCGTGTCAATCATCGAATGCATAACAAGATCATGGTGATGGATAACACACTAGTGATTGTGGGTGGCCGCAATATAGGCGACCACTATTTTTCAGTAAATACAGAAACCAACTTCCGCGATCTCGATATTGCCGCTGCCGGACCCGTAGTGCGTGATGTCTCCCAAGTATTTGATCGATTCTGGAACGGCGAATGGTCAGTGCCTATAGCGGCGCTAGCTGACCGAAAATTTACGCAGAACGACCTTCAACAGACTGTGGCTTTAATGCGTCAGAAGATAGCCGACGGTGATTACCCGTACTCAATAGATGACGATATCGAAACTCTGACCGGGCAACTGACAACCGTTAGAGAAAACCTCATTTGGGGTCCTGGAAAAATCATCTGGGATGATCCAGCATCAATTGCAGCAGAAAGCCGGCCAGAGGAGCAAGGTGCCATGGCTGAAGCGCTGCACAGAAAACTCAATAAGTTGCAGCACGAACTCACTATCGAATCGGCCTATTTTGTTGCGGCAGATCGTGGCGTAGAAGCAGTAAAAAAATTGTGCGATCGTGGCGTAAAGGTGCGCGTACTTACCAATTCACTCGCATCAAATGACGTAATAGCGGCACATGCGGGTCATGCGAAATTTCGTGAGGATCTACTTCAAACATGCACACAAATCTACGAAGTCAGGCCAGATGCCGGCGTTATTCACAAACAGTGGACGGGTGAGTCGAGAGCTGGGCTCCATACGAAAGCACTGGTTTTTGACCGTGAATCTGTCTTTATCGGGAGCTTCAATCTTGACCCGAGATCAGCCAACATTAATACCGAGGCAGGCCTATATGTTGAAAGCCTCGAGCTGGCTGAGCAGGTGCTGGAGTATATGGATGAAGGTGTTCTCCCCGAGAATAGCTATCAAGTAAAACTAAATGCAGATGGAGATCTATACTGGGAAACCAGCATTGATGGTGAAACGGTCCGCTACGATGAGGAACCTGAGACCACTTTCGGCCAACGCTTTGAATCCAATATGATAGAACTGCTGCCAATAGAATCCCAATTGTAAATTTCAGCTGGAATACGAAAGCCAGTTTCTGCGACTCACCTGAGAGACTTAGGCACTTGAAAATGTAGAGATGGTTCACCCGACTGCCGAACAACTACTTGTCCTGTAACTAATAGCTTGCTCATACTCAATTCTGAACGCTTCCAAGGCTCTAAATCAAAGCGGACTTCATGCTAGCGGTTTTGTCAGATCCCGCTCACCCTCAAGCGTGTGTTCGATAATTGCCCGTAGCTTGTAATTATCTGCCAAAGCGCGAGTTTTCTTTACCCGATTAAACCCAAGCAGAGATATCCCTGCGATAACACCGCCCCTTTTCTCTATCAGTTTGATCAAACCCTTTAGCTGACCGCCAGTCTCCGCCCAGTCATCAACTAACAGTACTCTGTCACCCGGCTGTATCAACGATTTGTTCATCTCAAAACTGTTTCTCTCTTTGGTGTAGTCTAGGAAACTCTGGCGAGTAACCCGACTTTTGATCGTGGGCAATTTACCTGCCTTACGTATCGGCACTAGGCCCTTATTTAGCCTGCGGGCTACGGCGGCTCCAAATATGAATCCCATCGACTCTGGGCAAGCTACTTTGTCTATTTCATCTTTGAGAAAAGGCCTGGATAGGTCGAGCGCGAGATTTTTGAAGACTTCGGGATCTATAAACATTGTTGAGAAGTCAGGTTTTGCCATGGCTTTCAAATCAATGTGCGCCAAATAGTACTCTGGGGTCATACTACTTCTCCTCTACAGTAGCCGACACAATACATGGCTGCAGTGATGGGTGGCCAGTCAGGTCGTTTCTATGCTTTCATGGAATGTCGGTAGAAAACGCGGTAAATCTCATTGTCAGACTCTGACAACCCACTCGATGAAGAACGGTTTACGTTTCAGGAAACGAAAGACGGACTCATTCAGATCGCCTTTCACGGCAAAACCGTGACACGCCTAAGCGGCAAGTTGGCGCATCGATTCCTCAACAAAATCGCGAACTGCGACCCTCGGGAACGGCAGCTTCTCATGGCTAAAGCGACAGGACATTTCAAGCATGGCAATGAACGCAGCGCAAAGCGCGATTGATTTCTACCCTGCGCTGAATAGGGCATGCTAGAGTACTAGTGATATGTCGCTGGAATGCGACCTGATAAAAAGGACATAACCTTGCGATTTACCTCCACTACATTCGAAGAACTAAACCTGCTACTGCAGTTTAGCGTTGCGACATCCAGTACCGGAATAAAAGTTCACTCCACTACTCGCCCCGAAGTGATTGCAGCATGTGAAAGCTTGTTTGAAAAAGGATTGGTGAGCCAGCGTGATGGAGGGTATCTCACTGACTCAGGTATAGAAGCGCTAGGGCATGCGCAGGCTCTCTCAGGCTTACTGGGTGAGAAAAAGTAGTTAGCAAGCCTGATCGATCCAACACTAACTCAGTTTTTATTTGGCACTATCAGTACCTTGCCATTGCGCCCACCCTGCGCAGCGCGGGATACGGCTGATTTAACTTCGCTGATAGAGAAGCGTGAATCAACACCGGCTTTTATCGCCCCGCTAGCCACCAAAGGAATAATCTCTCCCAGAGCTAGCTGCTTTTCTTCCATAGTCGCGATCTCAAACCACTTGGATAACCAAAAACCACGTACTCGAATATCCTTAAAAATGGTTATCGGGGTATACAAGCTGCCGGCCTTTCCTGACAACGCCCCGTAGGCGACTACTGTGCCACCATCGCCCAAGCTATTCACCAGGCGAGTAAAGGTGTCACCACCTACCGCATCGATAGCAAGCACGACGGGCGCATTGCCAGCCGCTGCTGCTATCTGCTCTGTGAGGTCTGGCCCGTCGATCAACACGGCATCAGCGCCCAATGCCATTAACTCATCGTCTAAGCCTTCACGGCGAACAACGTTAATGGTCTTAATGCCCCGTTGTTTGGCCAACTGAATGACATAACTCCCCACAGCAGAATTGGCAGCACTCTGTACGATCCAATCGCCCTCTTTAAGCTCAGTATATGAGTTGAGCATCAGCAACGCTGTGAGTGGATTTACCACGGTCATGGAGAGTTGCTCGATAACCTCGGCGCTGGGGTCGCCAAGATCAGGCAGAGGAATAAAACTGGTTGCCGGCGCTACCAACTCTTCACTCCAGGTACTACCACCTGTGAGAAGCACGAGCTGGCCCGTCTTCAGGTGCGTAATTTGTGGGGACACTTCCAGAACCCGACCAACGCCTTCATTTCCAGGCGTCGAAGGCAGCACGGGGTCTACACCATATTTTCCTGCGATTTGTAACAAGGTGGCTGGATGAATAGGCGTCGCCAAAACGCTGACTCTCACCTCTCCATCCTTCAGCGGCGCTCGTGTGCCTACTTTCACTTCAAGCACCTCCGCCGGATCGCCGACTTTATTGAGCTCGACATAGTTGTATGTGGACGCTGACGCTTGCGCAGCAGAGCCAGAGGCATTTTGCGCGACAACTAAACTGGGAGCGCTTAGCAGAACCGCTAAAACTGAAACAATGGATAAGGTTTTCATAATGACGTCCTGAACAATACTCTAAATGGTGATGAGTGAGATTTCCCGGTGAGTAACTAAAACTGGGGGCTTTCAAAGCAGTTTGCGGTGGCTGGGCACTTTCTGACCACTACGGCAAACGCTTACCTAGGCCTAAATTCGTGAATCAGGCAGCCGGACATGGTAACCCAATAATATCGACACCTCTGCACTAAATTTGGCGAAATGCGTCAAGTCTGCGTAAACAGACGTTCCACTCACCAAACAGGGGCCCAAACTCAAGACGCTTCCTCCTCTTTCACTTAAGAAACCACCACCCTTTAAAACACCGATTGCGCCCCAAACTCATGTGCTATGCCCAACAATCACTCTCTGCGCAACAGCATACTCATTGCCGCATCCATCGCCGCGCTGCTATGGGCGATCAAATTGAGTGAATTTGTGCTGAACGCAGACTTCTATACGCTGGGCGTTTACCCGCGTAGTGAGAATGGCCTGCTGGGAGTTATTACGGCGCCATTGAAGCACGGTTCATGGGAACACCTGATCGGCAATACATTACCACTGGTTCTATTGGGCAGCATGCTGTTCTATGGCTATCCACGGTCTCGCTACTGGGCGCTAGCGGGAATCTGGCTTCTATCGGGGGCTGGCGTTTGGCTCTTTGGCAGGAGCAGCTATCACTTCGGAGCAAGCGGCCTCACTCATGGGGTTTTCTTCTACTTGTTTGTCGGTGGAATTCTTCGCCGCGACCGGCGGTCTGCTGCATTATTGATGATCGCATTCTATATGTACGGCGGCATGCTACTCACTGTGCTTCCACTCGATCCTACCGTGTCCTTTGAATCCCATTTTTTCGGCGCACTATCGGGTGGGGTTCTAGCCTATGCCTTCAAGAACATGGACCCCCGACCTATTCGCAAGCGGTACGCCTGGGAAAGGCGATCCGGCGAAATAGACGACGCAGATGAAGACCCTGTCATTGGAGATCAATGGAGAGATAAATATAGCGAATGACTAAACCCGGGATTGGGCCATGTCCGCTTTCCTAAGCGATTGGCTCTGCGCGATCACACCACTTCTGGAGCGTATTACCCCTCACATGGCTGTCATTCGATATCGAGTCTGGCCCTTTGTGAGTGACTCATGATTCGAACAAGATTTGCCCCTTCCACTGTTAATGTCGTCTGCAAACGCTATCATACCAACAACTTGTAGTCTGCCTCAGTAGACGTAGTCTCAGAATATTCGACCAGTTGGTGTACTGAGTCTAAACTATAAGCAAAGTAGAAAGTAATCTGTCCTTTCCAACTAGTCGAATCGAGCAATTTGTTCCAGATGAAAGTATTTATTTCGTATGCGCGCGAGACACTTGCTGAAGCCCAGCTAGTAGCTACTGCGGTTGAAAATAATGGATACGAGGTCTGGTTTGATCAGTCGCTACTTTCACATCGATCATATACAGATTTGATAGAAGAAGCGCTCTCTTCCTCCGATGCCGCATTGGTTCTCTGGTCCGAGGCCGCCACGCGATCAGAATGGGTTCGATCTGAGGCAAATCGAGCAAGAGAAGACCGTAAGCTTGTACAGGTCACACTGGATCAATGCCGGCTGCCTATGCCATTTGATCAAATTCACGCTATCGCGCTTCCTGTGGTTTCCGGCTTTGAGTCATCATCTGCCTGGCAATCCGTTCTTGAGACCCTGCGTACAGTATCGCTGACTCAGGGATCTCCGGAGCACCTTCAACCGCAGCCTAAAAAAGCAACTGACCGCCAATTGTCGCCGGACCCTCACACTCAGTCTTCAGCTATAGAAACCAGCAGTATTCAGCCTGAACGAGAGAAGCGGCAAATCACTGCTATGCACTGCGACTTTAATCTTTTGGCTGCACCCGGCACTGAAATTGACCCAGAGGACAAGCTCGATATCACAAGCGAGTTCCCTAAGGTGGTCGCACGGATAGCGCGTGAGGAAGGCGGGTACTTGCTGCAAATAGATCAACGTAGTGCCCTTATCATCTTTGGCTATCCAGTTACCCACGAGGACGAAGCGTTCTCGGCTATTCTCGCTGGACTCGCTTGTAAGAGGCAGCTCACGGCGCTCGACTACCCTCCCGAATGTCGTCCAGATGTGAGAATTGGCATCGCTACCGGAGTCGCAATCACGCAGCGAGGGCAAAATTTTGAGCTCGGCGCCGAAAATGACGTGGTGGGAGAGCCACTTGAAGTAGCTCAACGACTATCCTCCGGCGCGGTGAGCGGGGACATAGTCGCCGCACAGTCAACCATCGCCCTGACAGACACCAAAGTAACTTTCCGGGCGCCACCTGAAGAACCTAAAGAAGCTGAAGCCCGCTGCGTTGAGCGTATATCAGACGTCATTGAAGGGTCTCAAGCGGGATTTCTCACTACCAATATCGACAGCCTCGGCCGAGAGCCCGAACTCGAGATTTTCAATAATAGCTGGGACGCCGCGAGGCAGGGCTTCGGCCAGATACTGCTGCTCAAGGGAGAGAGCGGCATGGGAAAATCTACATTACTCGCGAACTTCATCAACGCTCATAGAGAGAGCATAAATCGACTAACCATGCTTAAGTGCGGTTTCAGAGATTCGGCAAAAGCATTTCAACCTATTGTCAACTGGATTGGTCAGCTCACACAGTTTTCTTCTGCAGATGACCGATACGCTCGTATTGAGAAACTAGAAGAAACACTGCGCGCCAATATTGGCGCGAGTGCTGAACAGATCGAGGTAACAGCTGAGCTAATCGGTCTAGAGGTTTTAGCAAAGGAACCCGCCACGCGTCACTGGACGCCCGAGCACAAGCGAGTACTTCTGGTCGATACGCTATATCAACTGCTGATGGCAAAAACCAGCGACCAGATTTCTGTACTGGTGATCGAAGATCTGCACTGGATCGACCCATCTACTCTTGAGTTGTTAAACAGGGTGATCGAGGTTGCACCCGATGCTCACTTGATGATCATTGGCACGATCCGAAAAGAGTTCGCGCAGCCATGGCCAGACACAGTCGATTTGACTTTGGTGCCCATAGAGGCGCTCTCTGAAGATGTCTCACGACGTATCATTCATGAAATTGCGGGAGACGTGGCTCTCCCGCGTGAAACCATCGATATAATTCTCGAGCGGAGCGACGGAAATCCGCTATTTCTTCGAGAGATTACCAAATCTGTAACGTCTGGAGCGGAACATTCTCCCCTAGACAATAGTACTATTTCTATACCCAGCAACCTTCAAGATACTCTTACCGCCAGGCTTGATCGACTTGGCACCGCAAAGCAAGCGCTTATCACCGGTGCCGTGATCGGGAGAAGCTTCAGCTACAAGCTTCTGGCATCGGTACTCAACCTAACTGCCTCTGATCTACGAAAATCGTTACGCTCTCTCGTTAACGAAGAAATTCTAGAGCGCGATGGGGTGCCACCCGATAGCACCTATCGATTTCGACACGCGCTACTGCGCCAAGCAGCGCTAGATTTAATACCGAAACGCGGTCGTCGTCAGGCCCATTCACAAGTCGTAGATGCAATTATGGAATTGACTCCTGATGCAGCATCCACTGCACCACAGTTAGTGGCCTATCATCTGGCAGAAACCGGTGATCGTGCACAAGAGGCAATTCCGCTCTGGATATTGGCAGCCGAAAGCGAAGCGGCTAGAGCGCATCATGGTGAAGCAGCATTGAACTATGAATCGGCACTGGCGCTAATCAGAAAGTTTGGAGAGGACGCCAGCCTGCGAAACGCTGAGGCAGCGGCGCTCGCAGGGCTTGCCATTAGTTTTGCAGCAACCAAGGGGTACGCAAGTCGTGAAGTAAACGAGGTTCTTCAAGCGGCACGACGTGTCGCTGAGGAGATTGGCAATCAATTGCAATTGTTCCGCGTCATCAGGGGACTGTGTGCTTCATCAATTATTTCCGGAGATCTGGAGAATGCAGAAGTGCTGGCAAGGGAGTGCCTCGATATCGGCGAGCGAACTGAGGGAGTAGACTTACTTATCGAAGGGCATACGCCGCTGGGTTATATACTTTGGCTCACTGCGAGCAACTTGCCCGAGGCCAAGGAGCATCTTCTAGCTTGCATCGAACTATATCAGTCAAACAATGGCATGAGCCTGTCACTACTTACCGCACAAGACCCCCTTGTGCAGTCTCTTGGACCTCTGTATCTCGTGAACTACGCTTTAGGCGATGATACATCCGTCAATAGTGTTCACGAGCTATTTCTTGAGACTATCGACGGGCTAGAAGCGGGCTTTGATCTTGCCTCCGCACTAACCTGGTACGCATTCTCAATGTTGTTGTCACGAAACTACCAAACCGCATTGGACTTCTCTAGAAAGGCCGCTACGCTGTGCGAGGAAAATGGATATGTAGCTTTTCTTGGCCCTGCTATCTTAACGATGAACCTCGCATCAGGCTGCCTCGACCCAGAGGAGGATATGGCACAGGCGGAAGCTATTCTCGACCAAGCTCGCGCAGCCGGTCACCTCCACTTTTATGGGATCAACTTAGCGATACTTGCAGAGATTTACCTTAATGCTGGCAATCCAGAAGCAGCGTATAAATTGCTGGACGAAGCACTTACCTCGGTGACGGAGCAAGGCGAACAGTTCTGGTTGCCGCGAATACACCTGAGTATTGCAAGCGTGTATTTATCTCAACAGCCGCCACAAAAGGAGCATGCTATAGCATCTGTGAATACCGCAATAGAAATCGCCGATTCACAGAATGCTATAGGCTTCGCTCAGAACGCCAGAGCTACCCTTGACGAACTGAAGGACTAAAGATTTTTTGCCTTGCTAACGAGGAAATCCATTGCTCCCCAAATTGCGAGGCTGCTCTGAAGCTTCAGCTCCCCATTTGTGGGCACACCTAGACCAAGCTCCTTGATAAACGGCAGCGAGTCGGAATCTCCGAACGTTAGGGACCACTCACCCTCCATCAATCCTATGTCATTCAGCGTCTTAAGCTCCAACCCACCTGCTAGCACCTCCTGATAGCAAGCTAGAGATTCACTACAGGCAGAGCGAAACTGCTTTAGAAAGAATACAGGAACCTCCGTGCCGTCAACGCTAGGGAAAATGCTGTGCCGCCGACTGTGCTGATCCAATTCATCGCCGCTCTGGTTATCTTCCAACAGGTGCTTGAATAGCTCAATTCCAGACTCATCCTTCCCTGTGAACGTCACATCATGCCCCACGACTGTCAACAGACTATGAAGCTCGGCAGATTCTGAGGCATCAAAATTCTTTATCACTGTAGCAGATGCAGAGAATGGCCCTTGAGATCGCGGCCCATCTGGCGTAGATATTTGAGATACAAATTTTGGAAAACCCCATATCTCCCGCCCTGAGGCCGTAGCAAAGGCATTGTCAACAAAGAGATAGGCTGGTACCCAGCCTATCTTTTCAGGAAGCAGGTCGTGGTCATTAGAACATCCAGCTAGTATCCAAAACCCCATGTCGGTTTCAGACATCGTGCCTTCGCTACAGTAGGGGGGCGGTTCGGGGTAAAGTCTATTTGCTTTGACAATCATAAAAAACACTTTCGAGAGCAATGGCTTGAATCTTTTGCTCTGCAAGGGCTTGTTAATAGACCCATCGAGAAATGTCTGCAACTTCTCTTTATCAGCTCTCAGCCCCCACGCATAGAATTCTGCATCATCACAAACAGAGGGCGGTGGCGGCAATGAGACCCAGCCTCCGTAGTTGGCAAACTGGGGGCCGTTCTCTTCAACATGAGCCTGAGGTGCGGTGTGCTTCTTACCTAAGTGGTCCCAGCTAGCAACAGGAATATCCACGTCGGCCAACGCAGAGGCGGCCGCTAGACCTGACATCGTTGCCACCTCCACGCAACCTGCATTGATCTCTGGGACCCGCGTCCAGTCGCCCGCAAGATAGAGGTTGTCAAAGCCAGACTGACCCGGCTCTAATCGATATTTGAGTGTGTCAGGTAGAGCCAGTACGTAGCGTTCGGTTAAGTTGATATTCGCCTGCCAAAACTGTTCATCAAATCTCTTCTCTCCCTCCAGTTCGCCTGGCGAGTACAAAAGATTCCAATCGAAATCATCGCCTGACTTGATATTCGGCCACAGCCTAAATAGCTCAGACTTCATCCAAGCCATTGCATTGCCTTTTACTGCCTCGTTAGCTGCTTCTTGGTGATCGGGAGAATCAGACTCTGGCATAGAGCTACAGAAGTAGGCGACACTCTGCGGTTCAGGTTGCGTCCAATCTTCCGCAGGTAACAATTGCGACATATCGCAATAGGTATCGAATGGCTTAGTGTAAGATGTGAGTATCGGGCCTAGCTGTGGAGCCAGCTTTTCATGATTCGGTGGGATCGGAGGTTCCACATATCTACCGCCCAAATCTGCCAGACTGCAATCGAGCCAGATCTGAAATGCCTGAGTGCGGTTAGTACCCAGATTATTAACCATGTTCGACCAGGCATTATCGACATCTATCAGTTCACCGCAGATATTTTTGAGTGCCGCCACCGAAATACCCAACACCACCTCGTCGAAATCTTCTCCCAAGACTTTAGTGGTAGGTACGCCAGTAGGTAATGGATCTGCTAAATCTTCAAAATCCACACCGTCGGCCTGTAATTTTTCGCCATCAACTAGCTGCGCCCAAAGCGGCTCGGACGGCCAACTGTCCAACCCTTTTACGTTTCTGAGCGGTTGGTACTCTGCTTCTGGATCGGTTAACTCTACCTGTTTGTTAAGGTGTATCTTCCCGATCAGGTCTTTATCTTTCGTTAACTCAAGTTTGGTCACCTCATGGAAAAACTTAAACTTCACGCCGCGGTTTCGTAGCACCTGGTAAATAGGCGTAAATATGGTGTCACCCATCCCTGCAGTGGCCTTGTAGAAAAATGCACCTTTATAGGTTTGCGTTAACCTAATCATGCCCTCCACAGCGGCGCAAGCCGACAAGCTTGGTGTTGATCCATCCTTATAGGCGAATGCATAGTCATACATTGCGCGCACATAAGCAGAGTCTGTTTTGGGAGAAATGGGCTTGTCACCATTAAGAAAATCACGGAATTCTATTGGATCCAGTACCTTTAACCCTTTGCGAATACAGTCGTGTCTAAGCAAACCCTTAATCAGGCTCAGTCCGAGATCAGCTGTAATTAGGAACCGCCTGAAATCAGTGGCAACGCCTCGTTCGAAGAGCTTTCCGTGGATTAGATCATGGTATTCACTTAATAACTGATGGGCACCGTTTGATATTGCGTCGTGTAGGGAGCCAAGATCATTCTCAATACTTTCAATCAAATGACCCGCCAAACCGAGCAAAGGATGACCCTTGGATCGTTTCCGTTTCGTCGGCTGAGCACGTATGAGATGATTGAGTGAATCTTCCAGCTTAGCGATCGGCCCTCTCGATTCCTTGACTGGGTTGCCGGGCCAGTGTTGAAGTACCTCAGCATGAGCGCCTTCCATGTCATCAATCATACGTCGGATTATTTGGCTTAGAGGTGGAGCAATCGGCCCTGGCGGAGTGAACAGACTGTCTCTGCCGGGGTAAATGTGTTCGTCTAGATCGGGCTCCAACCATACTGGCCAAGGTAGCCACTGGTCGTCATGATGTTCAGTGAGGAAAATCTGATTCTGCCTCTCAAATGTGGTCTCAATAGTGGCCTGTGGTGTTCCCGCTGGCCTGTCTAGAGCGATAAGCGCCGCCCTAAGAACAGTAAAAGCATTGTCGTAGAAGCCTGCCCAGATGTGGAGCCCATGCTCCTCGATCCTCTCTCCAAATTCAGCATTACGACCACTCGCCGTCTTTCCACCGAGTCTCCAGCCCAATTGATAAACAGTAATGTCGAACTCTTCGCCATTGGGATCCAGCTCTGAGAGAGCGAAAGCAGCTGTCATTGCGCCAACGCCACCGCCCAGGACTGCCACACGGGTCCTGTCTGTCATGAGTATTTCTCCAGTTAGTTAAAGCCTCTGCCGTCGGCAAGAGATGATATAAACTGCCTATTGTTTATAGCAGGTCTCTTTGGATTTACAATTGCCTGCGTCGAGTGTTCAGCGCGCGGATGGATACCGACAGGCCAACTAGACAAAAGCAATCAGGAGCAAACCTGTGCCACGCCTTGATCGCCATCTCAGCAAACAACTTAACATCAAGCGTAGCGACGTACGCCAACTACTGGCTCAGGGGCGCGTTCTGGTTGATGGCAAGCCTGCCACAGATATAAGCCAGACGATCAACCAGTTCAGTTTGGTGGTATGTGATGGCAAAAAAACGCTCGCGAATACTGCCCGCTACCTCATGCTGCACAAACCCGCAGGCGTAGTTAGTGCCACAGAAGATGACAAGCACCGCACGGTTATCGATCTAGTGGAGCAACCCTGGAAGGATCAACTGCATATCGTGGGACGGCTGGATTTCAATACAACCGGATTGGTGCTATTGACCAATGATGGGCGCTGGTCGCGTCGGCTCTCACTACCAGAATCAAAGCTGATAAAACGGTACCGTGTACAGCTGGAGCAGCCGTTATCCCAAGACTATATCGATGCATTCCAGCAGGGTTTCTACTTTGAGTACGAGGATGTTACCACCCTGCCCGCCGAGCTGATGATACTAGGCGAGTTTGAAGCCGAAGTTGGTCTGGTAGAGGGCCGCTATCATCAGATTAAGCGTATGTTTGGTCAGTTCGATAACAAGGTATTGGGTATTCACCGGTTTGCGGTCGGTTCACTGCTGCTGGATGCTGATCTCGCGCCCGGGCAAAGCAGACTGCTGACACCTGCGGAGCTGCAGGCATTGTCCATTGAGATGGGTTAGGAGAATTCTTGCAAAGTAGAGCGTTAGGGAATAGTAGAGCCCCCAAAAAGAGCAGCGCTAAGAAGAAGCGCTGCCCCCGGGCAGCAATCCGGCCAACTCCCTACCCCAGCCACCATCGATTTCTGCCATACTGCGCCCCAACTAATGATCGCGTATCGAGTGAGGCTGCCCTATGCGCCGCTACATGATTGCCGTGCTAGTGTCACTGACACTGGTACCTATCGGTGTATTACACGGAGAATCAGACATGTCTTTCAATGGGGCACCCCGCGGCGAGGATGGACGGTTCACCAATCTCAGTGGCGATCTAAGCCACGGATCCCTTGGCGTTCGTATCCCGTTTTTTCTGCGTCGGTTCGGCACCTATTTTCGCAGTGGTAAAAGCGCACCGGAGCGCGTCGACAATGATGGCGCTTTTCTGCGCGAGAATGCGCGCCACAGCGAACCCACAGTAACCTGGATAGGCCATGCCACACTGCTAATGCAGATGGAACATGTGACGTTTCTTACCGACCCTATCTGGTCCAACCGCCCCAGCCCCGTGCCCGTTATGGGCCCGAGTCGATTCGTTGCGCCTGGGCTGGCTATCGATGATCTGCCACCCATCGATTTCGTACTGATCTCTCACAATCACTATGACCACCTGGATTTACCCACACTGATTACACTCGCCAAACGCAGTCCAGACACAACATTTTTTGTGCCACTGGGCAATGCTGACCTATTGCGTAAGAAAGGCATTGAGAACGTAAAGGAGTTGGACTGGGGACAAGCGGCGACATACGAGGGCGCCACTATACATTGCTTGCCATCCCAGCATTGGAGTAAGCGCAGCCTTACGGATGACCACAAAGCACTTTGGTCATCCTGGGCAGTTACCGGCCAGCAGAGACGGTTTTACTTCTCTGGAGACTCCGGCTATTTCTCTGGCTTTGAAGACATCGGCAATTTACTCGGCCCATTTGATTTAGCAGCAGTGCCCATCGGTGCATATGAACCCAGAGCAATGATGCGCGAATCACACATGAATCCTGAAGAAGCCGTAGTGGCCGCGCAAGATCTACAGGCCAAGAGAGCAATCGCCATGCACTTTGGTACCTTCGATCTGTCTGACGAACCGCTAGACGAGCCACCTAAGCGGTTCAAGGCAGCAGCGGTAGAGACCGAACTGGGAGACACGGATGCCTGGGTGCTGAACATTGGGGAGACTCGTCGGTTTTAAGCCCTGCGAGTTGGTAGCCGACCTTTCTAGCTAGTTAGTGAGTACATAAAAAAACCCCGAGCCAAACGGACCGGGGAAGAAAAACCATCGGGGGGAAGAGATGGTCTTGTTGGTGATACGACACGTTTTCCATATCGGTTCACTTAATACAGGAATAGCTTACTGCCTTTAAATATCGCCATCGGCATCGCCCAACATCTAGCCGCATGCCCTTTGAAGAACTCACTCAGTGCTATTGTGCGAATCAGGGAATGGACTACTATTGATACAGGTCACCGAATAAGCAACGAAGAGCAATAATAAGTGCTAAAGACTCTATTCAAATTTGGCCTGATAGCCGCGGGGTTGGGCATAGCCGTAGCGGCAAGCTGGGCCATTGTTGACACTGGGATTCACCTTACTAGCGACGACGAGTTCTGCTCTGGCTGTCACTCGCATGCCCCCATCGGCAGCTCCTATCGTGACTCCCTTCACGGTGGCAACAACCCAACGGGCTGGACTGCCAGTTGCAGCCAATGCCATATCCCACATGACAATTCCCTGCATTATTTATGGGTAAAGGGTATTCACGGAGTCGTTGATCCGACTATGGAACTTATCAAGGACCCATATGATATTGATTGGCACGGACATCGGGAGAAACGTGAGCGCTATGTGTATGACTCTGCATGTCTGTCGTGTCACAAGAAGCTCGAGACCCGGTCGTTGGCCAGCAGCAAGGCGTTTCTGCCACACAGGGATTACTTTGCAGACCCTGATCAATACAAGTGCGTCTCTTGCCATAAACACGTAGGGCATGACCAATTGGGAAATCACTTACAAGCCATGGGCTGGGAGCTCAAAGAATGAAACTGATACTGGCATTGATAATGTGTGCGGCTCTACCGATAACGGCAATCGCCGAATCGTCTACCTCACCGGGTAGCCTGGCTCAGGTCAAGACACTACAAATTGATCGTCGCCTCACAGAAGCTGGGAAGAGCTGTATAGACTGCCACAAACAAGTATCGCCCGGACAGGTGGCTGACTGGAAGAACAGTCGTCACGCTCACGTTGGCGTCTCGTGCATCGATTGCCATCAAGTCGCCGCAGACTCACCAATGGCTACGCAGCATGAAACGCTCAACGGCACCGACATCTTTGTTTCCGTTTTGGTATCACCTGCTGTTTGTGGCAACTGCCACACAGCTGCTGTAGAACAGTTCAATCAGTCCGGGCACTTTCGCGCCTATCATCAGATCATTCCGAAAGATAATCTCCATGCGCTAACCAACGTCCATGAAGGCCGCAATCACCCGGAATTTCAGGATGCGCCTAACGAAACCGGATGTATGCAATGCCATGGTACTAAGATTGAATTGGATGCCAATAACAGACCAACACCTGAAACGTGGCCCAACAACGGTATGGGGAATATCTACCCAGACGGCGCTACCGGTAGCTGCACTGCATGCCACAGCCGCCATACGTTCAGCATTGCGGAATCACGCAAGCCCGAGGCCTGCGCTTCATGCCACCTTGGGCCAGATCATCCCAACATTGAAATCTACAATAACTCCAAGCATGGCCATATCTACAACACCGATGGTGACAACTGGGAGTGGGAAACCGCGCCTGACGCATGGGAGCCCGGCGATTATCGAGCTCCCACCTGCAGCACTTGCCATATGAGCGGTATCGGTGAATTGTCAGTCACCCACAACGTCAGCGATCGACTCTATTGGAACCTATGGGCCAAGGAATCCAAGGTGAGAGGCTCAGATGATGTCCTCAGCCCATTACTGGGCGATGGCCCAGCTGGACGCGAAAAAATGAAAAGCGTTTGCCGCAATTGCCACAGCTCTCTGCACACCGACGGATTTTTTGCTCAGGGCGATAAGGCTGTAAATCTCTACAACGTTGCCTACTACAAACCCGCAACCGAGATGCTGGAGTCACTGCGCAGCGAGAACTTGCTCGGTGCAAACCCCTGGGCTGACGAATTCCAGATCACTTACTATCACTTGTGGCATCACGAAGGCCGGAGAGCCCGCCAGGGGGCAATGATGGGAGCGGCGGACTATGCTCACTGGCATGGATTCTTTGAGTTACAGCAAGCTCTCTACAAACTCGAGACAATCTATGAGCAACGGATGGAGACCCGCGAGATCGAATGATGCGATTGGTGTTTGGGGGGTATCAGCCTGTGAAATCAGTCTTTTGCATACCCCAGTGTCTTAAGCGCAATGCTTACTTCTCCCAGAATTTCGGGGTCATCAATGGTAGCGGGCATTTTCCAGGGCTCGCTATCTGCGATAGCGCGCATGGTGGCCCGCAATATTTTTCCCGATCGGGTTTTAGGCAAGCGATCTACGACAGCGCATAGCTTGAATGCGGCAACCGGGCCTATCTGATCTCGCACTGCCGCGATCACGTCGCTCACGACCCCATCATGACTATTCGTCACACCTGAATTCAATACTACGAGTCCAAGTGGTAATTGCCCCTTCAGCGCATCCGCCACACCGATAACTGCACACTCAGCTACATCACTATGAGCCGCCAGCACTTCCTCCAAAGCACCCGTGGACAATCGGTGCCCTGCGACATTGATTACATCGTCGGTACGCGCCATCACAAACACGTAGCCGTCATCATCTATATACCCTGCATCGCCCGTCTCGTAGTAACCAGGGAAGTGTTCAAAGTAAGCGCTCTTATACCGCTGGGGAGCATTCCATAAGGTGGTAAAAGTACCCGGTGGCAGTGGCGTTTTAATGACTAACGCGCCGATAACACCCGGGGAAACATTATGGCCACCCTCATCCACCACCTGCACGTCGTACCCGGGCACCGGGCGGGTCGGTGAACCTGGGACAATAGGTAATTGTTCTATACCCAGACAGTTGGCACAAATGGGCCAGCCCGTTTCGGTCTGCCACCAGTGGTCGATCACAGGCACCTGAAGAATGTCGCCCGCCCATATCAACGTGTCTGGATCACAGCGCTCCCCCGCGAGAAACAGCGATTGCAAACTCCCTAAATCATATTGCCCCGCCAGCAACCCTTGGGGGTCTTCTTTCTTGATCGCCCGAAAAGCTGTTGGAGCTGTAAACAGAACACTAACCTTATACTCTTCAATAACCCGCCAGAACGCTCCTGGATCGGGTGTGCCAACAGGCTTACCCTCGTACAGCACGGTGGTATTGCCATTAAACAATGGTCCATAAACGATATACGAGTGACCAACCACCCAACCTACGTCGGAAGCCGCCCAGTACACATCGCCGGGTTGCACATTGTAAATGGCACCCATACTCCACTTAAGGACTACGATGCTACCGCCAGTATCGCGCACCACCCCCTTGGGTTGTCCGGTGGTCCCGGAGGTATACAAAATGTAAAGCGGGTCATTAGAGGGCACCGGAACGCAGTCCACGAGAGGAGCGTTTGCTACCGCGTCCTCCCAAGCGATGTCGCGCCCGTCTATAAGTTCAGCAAGCTGTTGCTGCCGTTGCACGATGACGCAACTTGATGGCTTGTGCTGTGCGAGCGCGATGGCAACATCCAGCAGTGGCTTGTAAGGCACTACCCTGCCAGGCTCGATGCCACAACTGGCCGACACTATCACCCGCGGCTGCGCGTCGTCGATACGCACTGCCAGCTCATTACTGGCAAATCCACCAAACACAACGCTGTGCACAGCACCCAGCCGCGCGCAGGCGAGCATCGCTATCACCGCCTCTGGAATCATAGGCATATAGATAATGACCCGGTCGCCGTGTGCTACGCCTAGCTGTGCTAGAGAACCCGCAAATTGCGCTACCGCAGCAAGCAGCTGTGCGTAGGTGTACCGCTGCTTAGCACCTGCCAGCGGGCTGTCGTAGATCAGGGCTGTTTGTTCACCGCGTCCCGCCGCAACATGCACATCCAGCGCGTTGTAACACGCATTGGTAATGCCATCAGGAAACCAGCGATCGTCTCCTGCCTCATTTCGCTCAAGGACTTTCTCTGGTGACTGAAACCAGTGCACATGTTGCGCTGCCTCGCGCCAAATCGCAGTCTCTGTCATGTTCAATGTTCTCCAGGCGCTCTGTTACGCTAACGCTACGTGCTTTGGCCTCGCGGAGCAATTGAGTTTGCCCTGCTGGAAGATAAACCCTAATCGACCGATTTTTGGCCACATTTAACCCTTATAGTGACTGGCCTGTTCTCTTACACTAACTCAACCTAGAACCCAAAAAAGAAGAGAACCATGTCTGAAGCCGCACACGACACGTCTCAGGATGATCTGATCGAAGACCGGATTGAGAATCACGACGCAACTGTAATTGATAAAGATCCCTACGAAGTCGACATTGCAGATTTCAATCTGGCCAATCCACACCTGTTCTCTAGTGACACTCTGTGGCCATGGTTTAAACGTTTGCGCGAAGAAGACCCTGTTCACTACTGCCGCGACAGCATGTTTGGCCCCTATTGGTCTGTAACACGTTATGACGACATTATGAAGGTCGACACGTCGCACGACATCTATTCATCGGAGCCGATGATTACCGTTGGCGATATGCAGGAAGATTTTCAGCTGTCGATGTTCATCGCCATGGATCGCCCCAAGCATGATGAACAGCGCGCTGTGGTTAACCCCGTAGTACGCGGCGACCAGTTGCGTAATTTCGAACCTTTGATTCGAGAGCGCACGCGAGAGGTACTCGACTCGCTGCCCATTGGTGAAGAGTTCAACTGGGTCGATAAGGTCTCGATTGAATTGACCACCCGCATGCTGGCAACCCTGTTTGACTTCCCATTTGAAGATCGTGCGAAACTTACCCGTTGGTCAGACGTTGCCACGGCAATACCTGGAATGGGCATCATTGAAGACGAAGATCAGCGACGTGAGGAATTGCTCGAGTGTCTCGCTGCATTCACCGAACTCTGGAACGAGCGTGTGAAAGAAGCGCCAAAAGGCGACTTTATCTCGATGTTGGCACACGGTTCAGCAACGCAGGAAATGGACCCATTCGAGTACCTGGGCAACATCATTCTGCTAATCGTTGGTGGCAATGACACCAGTCGCAATTCTATGACTGCCAGCGTACTGTGCCAAAACCTTTACCCAGACCAGTTCGACAAGCTCAAAGCAAATCCAGAGTTGATCCCAAGCATGGTCGCCGAGACCATCCGCTGGCAGACGCCTCTGGCGTACATGCGCCGCACAGCCACCGAAGACACCATTTTGGGCGGCAAGCAGATTAAGAAGGGTGACAAAGTCCTGATGTGGTATGTCTCGGGCAACCGCGATGACTCTCACTTTGAGAACCCTGATGACTACATCATCGACAGGCGCAATGTGCGCAGCCACCTCTCGTTTGGCTTTGGCATACATCGCTGTATGGGTAACAGTGTTGGCGAAATGCAACTGCGTATTCTTTGGGAAGAAATCCTCGAACGCTTTGATCGAATCGAAGTGGTAGGCGAGGCAGAACGTATTCCCTCTTCCTTCGTCCGGGGTTACGCATCTCTTCCGGTTGTGCTCCACGCCAAAAAGTAACTATCGGCGGGGTCTGCCCCGACCGATACCACTAGCGCGCTTTATTGATCTACCGCATTTGTCGGTAGGTCGATTCGCGGGTAGGCTTAACAGATGAACGAGTCGGTTAACTCTACAGCGCTTTCAAATCCTGTCAGCTCACGACCTGATGCTCGTATCGTTGAAGCGATGCGAGCGTTGCCTCGTGATCACTTCATCGAGATGAGTGAGCCATCGGTGGTCGTCGGTCGAAGCATACCGCCCACCAACGCAGTTTCAGAAATTCTCAAGCACGCAGATATTCATTCAGACCACACCGTATTGCAGGTTGGCACAGGGGCGGGTTATCTGGCCGCCCTACTCTGCCGGCTCGCTACCCAGGTGGTCTCGCTTGAGAAGCACCCGGATATTGCGCACTGTGCGCAGGAACGCTTCAATTTGCTCGAGTTATCCAACCTGATACTGCGGATACAGGATGGCGAGGATGGCGCTGCCGATCTGGGTCCCTTCGATCGTATTCTCGTGTCCAGTCCTCGCGTTAAGAAAATTGAGCTTCTGCTAGAAGAACTCGCGCCCGATGGCCTGCTGATAGCATTGGAAGAAGGTGAGCACGAGACTCACCTTTTAACCCGGTATCACTTAAGTGAGCTGGGAAACCCCATTCGCTCGGAATTGGCGCTGGTAGATTTCTCGAAAGACTCGGGTATGACCTTGCTGGATATGGGTATGGTCGACAAGGCGATGCTGGAGCAAGCAAGGGTCACAGCGCGGCGCAAGAAGTTGCCGGTGATCAAAGTGCTGCGCGACACCCTCAACATGGAAGACACAACGCTCTACCGCCGCTTGGCCGAAGAAAACGGTATGCCCTTTGCTTCGATTGACGACTTGCTGCCCACCGTTGAGCCACAGCTTATGGAAACATTTTCTCGCAGTTTTCTGGATAGCCACCACCTGGTGCCTCTAGAAGTGCGGGACCGTTGCCTACAGATGGCCACAGACGACCCTGACAGTGCCATTGAAGACATCTACCAGATGTATCCCTACGAACGCGTGCAGAAAGTTTTGGTCACACCAAACGACTTTAAGCGCCTATGGACGACGGTCGAGCTGTCGCTACAAGGTGAAATCAAGCAACTGCGCCAATCCGCAACTGCCAAAACGCCACTGCGCGCAGGTGAAGACTTACTCAACCCGAAGCGATCGCGCATCGAAGCACATTTGATCACGCTACTGGACGCACTCTTGCTCGATGCCGTAAGCGAGGATGCCAGTGATATCCACATCGAGCGCTACGAGGATCGCACGCGTATCCGCCTGCGCGTCGATGGTGATTTGCACGACTTACAATACTATCGGCTATCTGCACAGGAGACCCGTGGCTTGATCAACGTGATCAAGATACGCGGAGACATGGATATTGCGGAGAAACGCCTTCCCCAGGGTGGGCGCTCAAAACTGATCGCCGGTGGAGTGAGCTACGACCTGCGTATTCAAGTACAGCCTACCTTGCACGATGAGGCCATTGTGATTCGACTGCTGCCACAAAGCGGCAATATCGTGGCCATCGAGGATCTGGGCATGCAAGCGCCCATCATCAAACACTATCGGCGGCTACTGGATAACCCGTCGGGTTTGGTGCTTGTGGTAGGCCCTACCGGATCGGGTAAAACCACAACGCTGTATGCTGGCCTGTCGGAACTTGCACGCGACGGACGTCGCAAAGTTATCACCATAGAAGACCCTATCGAGTACTCCATGGATGATATTCAGCAAACCTGGGCCAGACCAGATATTGGCTTTAACTTTGCCGATGGTATGCGATCTTTTGTGCGCCAGGACCCTGACGTTATTTTGGTTGGAGAGATTCGTGATCAGGAAACCGCTTTAGAAGCCATACGCGCTTCTCAAACCGGCCATGTGGTGCTTTCAACCCTACACTGCAATGACGCGGTCGATGCGTTGCAGCGGATCTATGATTTGAATGTACATCCCAATTCTATCGCCAGCGAACTGATGGGCGTCATCGCGCAAAAGCTTGCCAAGCGAATCTGTAGCGCCTGTAAGAGGGAGTCTGTTGTAGATCCTGCGATTGCGTCTGAACTGTTTCCCGACGGTACGCCCGCCGATTTTCGCTGCTACGAGGGCACGGGTTGCGACGCCTGTTCGGGGCGCGGCACACATGGCCGCGTCGCTGTCGTGGAATTTATGCTCGTCAACAGTGAGATACGTGACGCAATTTCACAGCAAGTCGCCATTAGTACTCTGCGCGCTATTGCGCTCGACTCCGGTCTAGCCACGCTTCGCGATAGCGCGCTTGACCATGTCATCTCCGGAAACATTCCATTGAGTGAGTTAACCAGAGTCTTACCGGCAGATCGTATGGCTCCGGAAAAACGAGGGGGCTGGTAAGACGTGCAGAGCTCAGGAATTCAGCGCCTACCCGCCGAGCTTACCTACAGTGATGAGTTGCTGCGTCTACGCGAGCAGGATTCCAGAACAAAGCCACCGGGTTGGTTGCTGTCGCCACGATCCGTAGAGCAGTTTGTACTGGGCGAGAAAACACTCGGAATCACGCCGAAGTTCGTCGCGCCTCGCCAAGTGGTTACGCGCATCATCACCTCTCTTGCAACGCAACGTGGCGCGATGCTGATTGGTGAACCAGGCACAGCCAAAAGCTGGCTCTCCGAGCTGCTGTGCGCGGCCATTTGTGATGATTCAACCATAGTCGTACAGGGTGGCGCTATTGAGACTGTGCAGCAGCTTCTATACAGCTGGAATACGCCGGTACTGGAACGCTCCGGTCCCTGCCTTGATGCTCTGATACCGGGCCCTGTGTATCGCGGTATGAACGAAGGCAAAATGGTGCGTTTTGAAGAAATCGCGCGAACATCTACAGCACTGCAGGATGCCCTGCTCTCGATATTGTCCGAGCGCAGTATCGCTATACCAGAGTTGGAAGATGACAATCGGATTCTGTACGCGCGTGAAGGCTTCAACCTTATTGGTACCTCAAATACGACCGACGAGGGCGTGAATAGCATGAGTGCCGCGCTCAAGCGCCGTATGAACTTTGAAACCATTCATCCTATTCGTGATTTGGAGGATGAGATAAGGGTCGTGATGGGTGAAGGTGGCCGCTTACTGGAGAGCGCAGGTGTAAACTACCAGCCAGATAGCGAGATTGTACGAGTACTCGTTACGTTGTTTCACGAACTGCGCAATGGTCAGACACTGGATGGTCGCAGCACTGACCGACTGGCAGCAGCAAATATGTCTACAGCTGAAGCTGTCTCAGTGACTCACGCGATGGGCGTTTACGCTTTCTATTATCGCGATGGCGCAATGGATGTACACGATCTCGCCAATTTCCTCATAGGGGCTGCGATCAAAGACAACGTGAACGACCTAAAGCGTATGAATCACTACTTCGAGACCGAGGTGAGCCGCAAGAGCGGGCCGATCTGGGAAGCGTTACGCGAAGATTGGAAGCAGCAAATCAGACGCTCGTAATGAAAGCAGCAACGTGCAGCGCATAAACACGACCGTTACGCCATGATGAGCCTCGACAGAGGGGGCTATGCTGACCTATCCTCGGTAGGATGACATCCACTCAACATCCTTTCCTAGCTCTCTATCGCTCGATCTCGCTGTTGGCGGCCCTCTTGCTGGTACAAGCCTGCACAAGCGTACCGTTTGATTATCCACGAGAGCCATCAACATCTCTGGCGGCCACAACCGACACACGAATAGGAGCATTTGCAAACTCCTGGTCTGTCCAAAATGGACAACAATCCGGGTTTTTGAGCTTGCCCGATGGTATTGGCGCGCTTGGTGCCAGGCTAAAACTCATTGAAGCGGCACAGCAGTCTATCGACGCACAGTACTTCATTCTCAAAAAAGACCGCGTCGGGGCACTTTTCACCGGAAAACTGTTGCGCGCAGCTGATCGGGGCGTACGGGTTCGACTGCTGATTGACGATATTTTTTCACCGGGGCTCGATTCTCCCCTGACGTTGTTGAACACTCACCCACAAATCGAAGTAAGACTGTTTAATCCCGTCTCCCGCAACAGCCTGCGCTACTGGGGCATGCTGCTGGACTTCAAACGTGCCAACCGACGCATGCACAACAAATCATTCACTGTAGACGGCAGCATGAGCATCGTTGGCGGCCGAAATATCGGCGAGGAATACTTTGAGCTAAAGCAATCCGTGAAGTTTGATGATTATGAAATACTGACGGTTGGTCCTGCGGTCACTGAGATCTCTGCTGGGTTTGACGCCTACTGGAATAGTGAGTTAGCGGTACCAATAGAGGCCTTTGGACGCAAGGTGAAACCGCAGGAGCTTAACGATTGGCGCGAACTTGTGCTGAGGGATGTAGCGTCAGCGGAAAACGGCATTTATGGCCCTGCGGTAAACAGCAGGAAGATCAAGGCAGTGACCGACGAGGAAGAAGAGTTTGTCGCCGCCAATGCAACCGTTGTTATCGACACGCCAGCTAAGCTAACGGGAGCCGTGGGTGACGCAACATTGGCGACACTGGCCGTGGATGTGGGTAAGCGGTTCAGGCAGGCACAGAGTGAGATTGTCATCATTACACCCTACTTCATCCCACAAGAGACTGGAGCGCAACTGCTCGCTGATATCGTTGCCAAAGGTGTGCGCGTTGTTGTTGTCACCAACTCGTTGGCTTCGACTAATCATATTCCTGTGCACTCGCGCTATACAAAATATCGCCGGCAACTGCTTGGCAAAGGTGTAGAGTTCTACGAAATCCGTGTTGATCGCGCAGAGCAGGAAAGCGAGTGGGGATTTAACCCCGAGCGCATCACGCTGCACTCAAAAGCCAGCATGATCGATAAAGAAACGATTTTTGTTGGTTCGCTCAACTTCGATCCAAGGTCGCTTCTGCTCAATACCGAGATGGGCCTGTTCGTGGAATCACCCATACTCGGGCGCCAGTTTTCGAATTCCCTAAACACAGAACTGCACAAAACTGCCTATCGAGTGGCGCTTAATGCCGATGGGAAAACCCGGTGGTATTGGGAACCTGAGGACGATGAACACGAAATGTACACCTCTGAGCCACAGGCGAGCGTAGCCAGGCGTATAATGACGAACCTGTACAAGCTCGTACCCATCGAAGGCCAGCTATAAATCCCAGCAGCCAGAATGTCAGCTTGCCTCTTGCTGCTCGACTAACTCCAGCTGACCTGCCTTGCGCGCAACAAACTTGTTAATCGGTGTTTGTAGCGAAGTTAATCCGCCCACTTTTTGAAGCAGAGTATCTGCACGCTCGCGGTCGTGACCTGTAAGCGACTGATAATGCTGCCAGGGACGCTGATACATCCACTGCGCATAGCTGTGCATAAAACGCTGGCCGGTAACGCCCCCCGTATGAAATGAATGCATACCCAATGCTCTGGGGATATTTTCCCCTGGATGATCGGCCATCCACTTTTCGTTGTGCTCAATCACATTAAGCACGTCGGGTAGAAAATCAGCGCACAATATTTCGAGTACCCCATAGAGTGATTCGGGGACCTCATCATCGGCAAGAAACTCGCCAGACAAAGGATTAGGCGCATTCATACGTTGCACCCATTCATACACCGCCGGCGCTGTCTCCTGCATGATTTTTTTAGGCACAGGGTCTCTTCCCAGATGGGCATAAAGTGGCCCCAACAGACCATAATCACCAATGCTCGGGCGTGAACCCAACAGAAAATCATATTGGGTAAAGTGGTTATTGAGTTGTTCCAGCAAAGTGGCATAGGCACTTTCGATCCCAGGAATTGTTTCCGGGGTTACACCCAGGCCTACGATAGAGCTTCGAAATGGTTTAGAGGTTTTACGCCCTATTTCAATCTGCTGCTCGTACGAAGCCTCCGGAGCGCTTAATCGACCGAACTCAGAGAGAATGAAATCGCTTTGCTGTTCAAGCACGCTCCACCGGTAGTGCATAGCGGGAATCACCAGCCATTCATCGCCATAACACTCAAGTAGCAGTGCCACCAGCTTCTGCAAGGGTGCATCAGGATAGACCGAGCTGTCAGGGTGACGTGCCTCCAGAAAATCGATAATGTCTGTGGTGTCCTGAACATACTGGCCGTCATCCGTCGCCAGCACTGGCACAATCGGCGCGCCAACCTGAGGGATAATGATTGATTTGTATATCTCCCGCGTAGCAAGCTCTTCGTGCCAATCAAGATTCTTATAGCGCATATAGGCACGCGCCTTACCTGTGTATAGCGATAGTTCGCCGCCGTAAAGCGTGTACTGCGTCATGATCTCTCTCCATCAAAATGGTGTGGTCTGTTGTCGACGAAAATTTTTAAGATGCAAGTGGCCGCTACTGCGTGATGGTTAACACGCTATGTAGGTTGCAATGACAATGGGTGCTTCATGCCTGCACCAACAGCCGTTGAATTTCACGTGCCACCAGCCAAAGCCGATCTTGCCCCCAAGCCCACATCACTTGCTTGCCTTCGCTATCAAGCAACCTGAACGTCGGCACACCCCAAGAACCAAACTGATACATCGACGCTCGATTTTGCTCTAGCAACTGCTGCCACTCGTCGCTTTCTTGCTCTCGCAAGGACTCTTCCCAGGACAGACCTGCGTCTTCAACGACAGAGCGGAACCCGTGCTCTGAGTTGGTATTTGTGCCTTCTCGGAATGCTGCTTTTAAAAATGCACTCACAAGTGCAATGTGTTTACCCTGTCGCTGCGCCCACGGGTACAGCGCGTAGCAGCGGCGCGCGGGCCCTCCTATTGGGTCATAGAAGTTACCAAACGTTTGCCCCAACGCACGCGCTTCGCGTGCGGCATCGCGGAATATATAGAGGCCTTTATTGCGACTCAGCGATACACCGCGCATCACCATAGGTAAAACCGGTTTCAACGCAAGCCGCACTCCGCTGCGCTCAGCCAGTTCAACGGCCTCATCGAAGATAACAGCTGTATAGGGGCTGCGCAGAGACGCATAAAACTCGAGCGTTAGGCTGCCATTAGCTCGGTAGGAGCCCGAATCAATGGCTGGTCGAGGATACAAAGACGGATCTTGAGGCTGTAAAGAGAGGTCTAGCTGACTCAGGCGTTGCTCAAGGTGATACAGCCTATCAACTCCCCAGTACCAAACGCCGCCGTAATGGAACATGGCGCCCGAATAATGTTTTAACTGAGCTCTGCGCTCTGTACCTGCTCGCACATGTGCGACAGCCTCTTCGGCTGAAGCCATCCCAGCTTGCACAGCTATCTTCTGCAACGCATCAGCATCACCAGTAAATAACGCCTGCCCCACTGCCAACGCAGTATCTGCAAAACCTGTACCCGCAGCATGGGTCAGTATTCGCTGTGCAATAGCGCAATTATCTTCAGTTGGGGCCACTGCATTAGCAGGAAATTCCAACCCGTAGTGCGGCGCTATCAACGCAGCATCATAACGAGCCAACGGCATTAGCAGATCGGGCTCAGGTAAGTTAGCTCCACCGGGGCCTTCTACGAGATGCACTATAAGTTCAACCTGATAGCGATCGCCAAGCTGCCGCAAAGTTTGCACTGCCAGGTGGCTATAGGCATCGTCAACCTGATGAAAGTACTCTATCTGATGAGGTGAACCGGATTGGCTACGAACACGTTCGGCTTTACTCTCTACGCTGGCCAGTCGCTTGGGACTAACCACGCCACGAATGACTTTGGAGGTAATCCAGCGACGAAAACCTGATGGGTCCATCGTGGCGGCACCGCCCTGCTCTCTGAATTCGTCAGCCATTGCACTGCTCCATCATCACAATGTGGTGTGCTCTAAAACCACCCTGCCTATCATTGCTCATCGGGCCACAGGGAGACTATGCAACCTTCCGCTGGGGCGACTTGCCCCTGTAAAACACGCTGATAGGCGCTTGTGGCAGCGTCTTCTCCGTAATTGCGCGCAACGTTAAGCCATCCGTCGCAAAACTTCCGGTAGGCCACAAAACTAGCACCCATGCGTTTCTCGATTTCGCCCGGACCCCAGTCACCTGTGCGTTTCTGCGCTTGCGTAGGTGCAAAGAAGAACTCAGGCACGGCGCCAGGCAAGTTATCGGTGGGACCCAAGTCTTCATGATGGGTTGCCCCAATCTTGATCGAAAAACGTAGATTGTTGCCGTAGTGATTATGTGTGCGCGCCACGACATCTGCATTGCCTGCCATATCCACCAACACCGCACCGCGGTTCGCATCAAGCTGATCGATATCATCATAGGACAGAACACGGTCATAGCATCCAAGTGATTCACAGAAAGCCACATTACCTTTTGAGGTTAAACCGACAGCCTGTGCTTCGCCCCGCTGGCTAACCACATAGGCCAGTGCGATGCTCGTTTTGCTGGACGCACTGGTAATCACAAAATGATCGCCACCGAAGTGATCGTTGTCTTGTACAAAGTCTTCACACAACCAGGACGTTAAGAAAAGTCCGCGTAGAAGGCTATCTTGATCTTCGCGTTGGACGTCATAGATGGGGTTGGTGCTGACGCGCTGAAATTGCGCATAAATCGGCGCGTATTCAGCTCGGTGAGATGACACATCAACAAATTGATTGGGATGAACTTTACCCGCCTTGACCTTCAGGTGCGTGGACATGGGAAACCAGCCCCAAACGCGTTCACCCACGGCAATATCCGCATGGTTTGACGAAACGACATCGGCATAGCCCATCACAGGAATGCGGCCCCAGCCCTCTGCGGCTGGAAAGAAACCCCAATAGCCCAGCGTTTCTCCGCTTAAACAATAGGAAATATTATTAGCCGTAAGTGCGAAGCGATTGACATGAAGAAGCACTTCATCCTCTGCGAGATCAGATGGCACAGGTTCATGGACGATTCTGCTTTTTGACCAGTTTTCTTTGCCCACTTCAAGCGTTGTGCATTGTTCACTGTCACTCATAACACCGTTCCTTTGCTAGTTTCCAATAAGGTCATCGAATTGGAGTGTGATTGTTTCAGCTTTCCCGTCTCTGCGCCAAGTCTCAATCGAGAGGTGAAAAAAAGTCTTTAGAGTCGCCCTATCACTGGGGTGATGCCTGACCGTAAACCTGTCCCAGCTGATAAAACAACACAGCCGCTCGCTGCGCCTGCTGCTTGAGCGTTCTAATATCCGCAATTTCCTCGATGGTATGACCACCGGTTCCCATGAGGCCCAAACCGTCAATCGCCCCACGCACATGCTCAGCCGCGAAAGAAATATCCGCCGCGCCAGCTCTACGGGGATCAACTGGCAGCACCTCACCATAACCCAGCGATTCACTTATAGCCGTATATCGCGCCAGTAAATCCAGATTGCCTTGAGTTCGTGCCATTGGCGGATAACCGGGAGTGAAGCTAAAACTCGCTTGTGTGTGCGGAAGACTCTCACTGACAATGGCTGCCATCTGATTAATTGCCATATCGAGTTGCTCCGGAGAATCCGCCCGAATACCGCCACTGACCAGTCCCGTTTGTGCAATTACATTATTCTTGCCAAACGCTGTGCCGCGATCGCCAGACGCATCAGAAGTTATCTGTGTGCCGCCAATAATTTTACCGGGGTTGAACGTGAGATTGGGGACGGTTGCCAACGAGACACGCCAGCTATCCAGAATACGTGCTGACTCAAAAATGGCGCCAAATCCGACGTCGTCACGGAAAATTTGCGATGAGTGCGCAGGTTTACCGCTTACCTCAAGTGCCCAATTGCCAGCACTACGGCGCGAGACTACTGCCGTAGTGGGATCTCCATCGCCATCTTCAAAGCCAATCGCATAATCGGCCCAAACCGCGGCATCTATGAGCGCGCGATTTGCGATATCCATGGGCCTACCACGGCTCTCCTCATCACCCGTTAACACAACGCGAACCTGCACAGAGTCGAGCAAGCCTGCATCTTTCAATGCAGTTAACGCGAGTATCATCACCACGTTGCCGCCTTTCATATCCGTAATGCCCGGGCCACGCACATGGTGCTCGTCCAGACGTTCCCAGGTTTGGAAGGGGCTATCTGTGGCGAAAACTGTATCGAGATGCCCGATCAGCAGCAAGCGCGGACCGCTGCTACCGTAGCTCGCAACAAGGTGTCCGGCGCGCTCAAACTCCGCCCCTTCTACCCACTGTGTTGCAAAGCCCAACTGGGTAAACGCCGAGCTAAAGACACGACCGACAGCCTGCACACCGGCGAAATTTTTTGTACCACTGTTGATATTGACGGCTTGCTCCAGCAACGCCAGTGCCTCAGCCTCTCTGGCAACAACGGCTGCTGCGATAGCTTGTTCCTGCTGATCAAGCGCTGCGGGCAAGTTGGCAGCGCTCACTATAGTGTACGGCAGCGCTAACAGTGCGAACATCAACAAAGTAGAAGCGGATATACGTTTCATGGTGTCGCCCGTCCTGTGAGATGAGCCAAATACCACTCGTGAAAGGCTACGAGCATCTGCTCAAACTCTGGCTGCAGTGGCCCGGGCTCAAATAATAGCGAGTGCACACCGGCGCTGTTGCGCGAGATGATGTACTCATCTTCCAGCGTCGTATTGTGCCAAAGCCAGCTTACTTTATCGCGCGAGTAGTCCACTCCTTCACGGGCTTCACCGGCTACAAACCACACTACCTCCATGGCAGTTCGATCAATAGCTAATGGCAGGAACCGATACAGTACACAATGATCTGGGTAGTTCAGCATGAATGAGACCGGGCCCATCTGAAAGTCACCCACACCACCATCATAACCCTGCATCTGGCCCATCAGTGGCGCCACGGGCTGGCCATCTTCACTACCGGTTAGATATCCCTCGTAGAGGCCATAGCGCTGATGGGATACACACGCGCCGAACGCGCTGGCGCCCTCGTACACCTGATATATTTCATCGCCAATACCTTCAACACCCGTAACGGATTCACAACGCGCCAGCATAGCGTCCACGACAGGCTTAGATGCCTCGGGCACATCCTTTAACGTATGCATACGCGCGTACGCCCTGTGTGAGGTGGCACAGTGATAGCACTCGAGATAATTTTCCAGGCAGAGCTTCCAGTTGGCATCAACTGTGTAGGTCTGTTGGTGTGCGATCTTTGCATTGGCCAGATCATAGGCTCCCAGTGACGCCTCCAACGGCGCCAACGCCTGAGAAAAAGGTTCACAATCAGGATCTGCATTAACAAATATCAGGCCGTGAAAGATACTAATCGACAGTGCTTTCAGACCCAAACTGGACGCGTCAAAATCAGGGCGTATCGACATTTCGCGCGCTGCCCGCAGGCTGCCATCGAGATCGTAAACCCATCCGTGGTAAGGACAGACGAACGTCTTACGATTCCCCTGAGCGGCCTCGCAGACTCGAGCCCCACGATGTCTACAGCTATTCACCAACGCGTGAATTTCATCGTTTGCAGCGCGCACCAGAATGATGGAATCTGCACCCACATCCAGCAACAGATAGTCACCCGCCGTGGCCAGCTGACTGATATGAGCAGCGTAAATCCAGCTGCGCAGCAGCAGGTTTTCCAGCTCCGAGCGGTACACTTGATTTGATTGATAGAAATAGCTCGGCAGAGCACTGCCTCTGCGCGCTTGTTGTAGCTGTATCTCGCGCGCCAAGCGTTCTGCAGAATCGTCTTGAGGAGGCAACATAGTCTACAGCCCAGTATCTCGTGCAGTACACACGGCTAACACAGTGAATGCCAGCGCAACCGAAGCTCGCTACTTAGTAACACTTGCTCTATAGCGCCGGTGCTGGCGTCTGTCGGCGACGCTCGGGGTTAAACGGTGCGCCTTTAACGACGGTGCAAGGCGCCATCACTTTATTCCAGCGAAGTTCTCGCTGGTAATAGATTTCGGCGACCAATTGTTCACCCACCGCCCCGTGCGGCATCTCTAACTGCGCAAAGGCTATATTGGTTTTGGCAGTGGGACACCAGCCTGCTGAAGTGACCGTGCCTACCGGCTTACCGTTATGCAAAATGTAACTGTGATGAGCTGGCTTATTACCTTCTACGTCCAATATCGCAAAGCGATATCGAGACCCCTGTTCACGTTCTCGCATCAGTGCTCGACGCCCGTTAAAAACAGGCTTGGAAAAATCAACCAGCCAATCCAGGCCCAACTCAAACGGCGAACGGGTACACCCTTGGCGAACAGCGTGTTCTGCGGGCACGAAATCATCTCCCGCCTGCAAGAAGCCTGTCTCTATACGCGCTATATCGAGTGCATCCGTACCAATGGGCTTAGGCATATAGTCTTTGGCCTGGCTGAAAAAGGCATGCCACAGTGCTTCTGCCTTGTCGGGCGCCACCCAGACTTCATATCCCAGGTCGCCCGTGAAGCCAGTCCGACTGACTAACATGGGCTCACCCTCGAACTGATATTGGCGCAGATCAAAAGGCTTCATGGTCTGCAAGTCATCCAGGCCAAGGGTTTTAAGTGCGCTACACGAAGTGGGGCCCTGCAGCGCAAGGGCTGCGACTTGCTCCGTCTCATCTACGATCGTCACATCAAAGCCCAGCGCCGACCAACTCAGCCAATCCAGTGCGCGAGAATAAGCACACAGTCGATAGTCGTTTTCACCCAGATGAAACAAGGTGCCATCGTCCATCACCTGCCCCTGCTCGTCACACCATACCGAGTAACCCACCCTGCCCTGACGTACCTTGCTCACGTCGCGTGTCAGCAAACGGTTTAGATAAGGCAGCGCGTCAGGTCCGGATATGCGGTATTTGTTCATCGGTGACAAGTCGAATACGCCGCAGCTACTTCGAATGGCAAAATACTCCAGCTCTACATCGGAGTAAGAGCCCGCTTTAATGTAGCCATTCCAATCGCCCCAATCATGCAGTTCGTTGGCGGCAAGTTGGCAGGGATAGAACGGCGTGGGCAACAGGACCGGCTCCACTGTTCTGTCTGGTGCAGTTTTGCTCATCCGTTTTTCTCCGTCTCATTAACCTGCCTGGCTGCGTTGCTTCCGGCCAGCCCCATGAGACCGCCACCTGGATGCGACCCGGCACCGCATAGAAACAGTCCAGCCACAGGTGTTTCATACTGCGCCGCCGCGGGAAAAGGTCGCATCATCAGCACCTGATCAAAGCTAATTTCTCCGTGATCCCAATGACCCCCGGTCATATGGTACTGGTCCTGCAAATCTTCTGGTGTAAGCAGCTCGGCACTTATAATCTGTTCGCGCAGTCCGGGTGCATACTGCGCAATACACTCAACCCAGTCGCTGATGACCTGATCTCTGTGTGCGGCCCATCCGCCTTCCAGACTAAAGGGCGCATGCTGAACAATGGCAGAGAGTACATGTTTACCTGCCGGCGCCAGCTCGGGATCGCGTACAGTAGGAATGCTAATATCCATCATCGGTCGCGGTGAGTACTCGTCGTATTTTACGCTATTGAATGCGCGCTCCACGTAATCCATATCCGGCGCAACCACCAATCGATGTCCCAAGTCTTCAAGACTGAGTCCGGTAAATTCGGGCAAACCATCCAGCGCCAGATGCAACTTGGAAGCGCCGCTTTTGCAGCGAATCTGTGATACCCGCCTGGCGGTATCTGTCTCCACATTCTGATAACCCAGCAACGTAGAGAAAGTCGTCACAGGGTCGGCGTTAGAAACCACATAGCGCGATGTGAGGCTCTGACCATCAGATAAGGTAACCCCACTGACCCTGTCTTGTGTCATCGTGATCTGACTTACGGCATTGCCATACTGGATAGAAACACCTGCAGCATTCGCAGCCGCGGCTAACGCATCGCCAAAGGAACCCAAACCACCCTTAACCTGATACACGCCGCCCTCACCCCATGCCTCAGCCAGCCTACGTTGCAAGTAGGTAAATACGGTGTTGGGCGAGCGCGGGCCCAAATGCGTACCCAAGACGGCATCGAGACTGAGCGCACCGCGTAAACCGGGGTGCTCGA
The DNA here is from genome assembly GCA_039990395.1 of Halioglobus sp. Classification (GTDB taxonomy): domain Bacteria; phylum Pseudomonadota; class Gammaproteobacteria; order Pseudomonadales; family Halieaceae; genus CALINF01. The sequence goes on along the minus strand of JBDXFZ010000146.1, from coordinate 643,161 downwards.
ACCACTCGTTCAATAAATCGTAGATATTATTCAAGCCTAGGCGCAACAACTCGTTCATGTCGTCTTTGCCCATGAGCCGCATTCGAAGGCCTAGCTGCAGCAGCTGCCACCTATCGGCAAAATCAGCCTCTATCAGCCGAGGTGGACGATGCGAAAACGCCTTATAAAGCAATCGATTAAACTTTCCCGTAAGGCGACGAAAATCCTTCAGCGCTTGCTGATCCTTTGCACTCACGTTAGCGCCGCTAACAGATTCGCCATCGATGATCAGCGCATTGCCATCTGCAGCCAGCGCTACGGTAGGTAGGTTGCTGCCCACAAACTCAAGGCCGTGCTGCTCCAGCTTCAATTCTCTGCTGAGCTCGGGTGACATCTGCGTCAGCCATTGCGCGCAGCCGGGCGTCGTAAAGCCTGGGGCAAACTCACGATTGTTGGCTGCCCCACCCGCTGTCTCGTTGGCCTCCACTACATGCACCTTAAGGCCCGCTTGCGCCAGTTTGATAGCGCACACTAGACCATTGTGGCCCGCACCAATAACGATTACATCGTAGCTAGTCATCAGCGTAGCCCTCCGGCACGGTATTCGTTCGCCGCAGATCACGTAGAATCTCCCGCGCCGCATTCGCGCCCGGAGCGGCCATCACACCACCACCGGGGTGTGTACCGGAACCACACATATACATGCCACGAACCGGACCCCGATATTGCGCATAACCCGGGAAGGGTCGATTAAACAGCAACTGATCAAACGTAAGCTCCCCCTGGAAAATATTGCCTTCTGTAAGCCCTACCTCATTTTCTATCTCACGCGGTGTACGTGTTTCCACATGCATGATGAGATCGCGAAAGTCTGGGCTGTAGTTTGCAATCTGGTCCAGGACGGACTTTTCAAAACCGGCTTTGTCTTCATCGGTCCACTCCCGACCTTGCACTTTGCGCGGCGCGTACTGAACGAAAACGCTCATCATGTGTTTTCCAGGCGGAGCAACCGTAGGGTCAAATTGGCTGGGTATTAGCACGTCCAGGTAGGGATCCTTGGACCAGGTACCGTCTTTCCAGTCATCATAGGCGCGCTCGAGCCGCCCCAAGGAATCGTGGAAGTGCAAATCACCGACCATCAGGCGACTGTCTTTATCCAGCCCGGTGAAGGTAGGCAGACCATCCAGTGCGATGTTCAGCTTGCCCGAGGAACCGCGAATCTTAAATTGCTCCGTACGCTTGACGACCGCAGAGGGTAAATCCGACGCATCCATGATATCCAGAAAGGTTCGCTTGGGATCCAGGTTGGACACAACCACGTCTGCATGAAATTCGCGCCCATCTTTTAGGGCGACACCTCGCGTCTGCCCGTTGCGCACGATAATACGATCAACATTGGCATCGCTGATAACCTCGCCATCGTAGGATTTCAGTGCGGAAGCCAACGCGCCAGATACTGCCCCCATACCACCTCGAGCAAAGCCCCATGAACCCACATTTCCGTCTACATCGCCCATATAGTGATGCAATAACACGTAGGCTGTTCCCGGAGAATACACGCCCAGAGCAGTGCCAATAATCCCACTACCTGCCATATGCGCCTTGATTACATCCGACTCGAAATATTCCTCGAGGTAGTCAGCAACGCTCTTGGTCCAGAACCGTAGAGTATCGGCAAACCCCTCCTCGCCCATCTCCATAAAGCCGGCTGCATAGCTTGCCAGCTCCTTCAGGTCGCGCGGATGCAGAGAAGTAGGGTCAGGGGGCCGCTTCATCAGGAAAGGACGTATAAGCCGCGTCTGCTTCATGGTATCGGCAGAGAAACGCTCGTAGGCGTCAGCGTCGCGCTGTGAATGCCTTGCCATTTCGCGGTGACGGCGCTGGGCGTCGGGATACTTGCCAAAGTGATCGCCATTGCGCATGAAAGTGATGCCGCCGCCATATGGGACAACCTGCAAGCCATGACGCGGCAACTCCAGGTCGCGGGCTATCTCAGGTCGGAGCAAACTACAGACATAGGAGCAGTTGGAGTAAGTCCAGCCCTCGTGCAGTTCCCGGCTGACCGTCGCTCCACCGATATAGGAATTTCGCTCTAAAACCAGGACTTTCAAGCCAGCCTTGGCGAGATAAGCTGCGTTGGTCAGGCCATTGTGGCCAGCGCCAATCACGATTGCATCGTATTTTTTCAAGCGGGTTACTGCCTATTCTACTTTCAGCCCAGGCGCACAACAGTAAGTGTCACAATGCACTGAGTCAATCGTCCGCAGGGGGTATTTGAATGGCCCGTCTGATAGCTTACGATATGGAGTGCAACCGACTACACTCTTATCCGCTCAAACAACAGCGGCAAGGATATCCAGCGTGATTACACATCTGACAATTCCCATTGCCAGGCAGGGTCTACACCCTATAACGCCTGCGGTCAGTGATGTGGTGCGCGATGCCGGCCACGCCGAGGGGCTCTGCTCACTTTTTATACAGCACACATCGGCTAGCTTGCTGGTGCAAGAAAACTATGACGAAAGCGCGCGTATTGATCTGGAAAACTGGCTAAATCGGCTCGTGCCTGAAAACGACCCGCTGTATACACACACGCTGGAGGGCCCCGACGACATGCCGGCGCACATCAAGAGCACACTAACGGCGTCCCATCTCAGCGTACCGTTCGAGAACGGAAAGCTCCTGCTGGGTACCTGGCAAGGCATCTACCTCTGGGAGCATCGCCATCACAGTAATGCCCGCACCGTGATTGCCCACGTTTCCGGATGACAACTTCCGTCAAATCACAAGAAGAGTCGCTCTCGCTTCCTATCATAGATAAGCACGGTCTACTGCAACAGTTCTCGCAGATTCTGCCCAGTGACTGCATCATTACCGAGGAAGAATCACTGCGCCCGTTCGAGTGCGATGGGCTCACGCTATACAAAGAGATGCCCTGGATAGTGCTTCTCCCGCAGAACACAGATCAGGTACAACGGATCGTACAGCTATGCTACGCACAGAGCGTGCCTGTTGTGGCCAGGGGGGCTGGAACAGGACTGTGCGCTGGCGCTATGCCACACCCCGAAGGCGTGCTGTTGGTTCTAAGCAAACTCGATCAGATCCTGACGATCGATCCGCTGGCACGCTCGGCTCGCGTTCAACCTGGGGCTACCAACCTGAGTATTTCGCAAGCGGCTTCCAAGCATCAACTCTACTATGCGCCTGACCCGTCTTCACAGATTGCCTGCAGTATCGGCGGCAACGTGGCCGAAAACTCCGGCGGTGTACATTGCCTCAAATACGGCCTTACAGTGCACAACATTCTGGAGCTGGAGATCGTGACCGCAGAGGGCGACATTACCCGCATCGGCAATCAGTCCCTGGATGCACCGGGCTATGACCTATTGGCGTTAATGACAGGCTCAGAGGGTTTGCTGGGCATCGTGACTGAAGTCACCGTCAAACTGTTGCCAACACCAGAGCTCGCGCGCGTGGTAATGGCTGGATTTGACAGTGTTGATGAAGCCGGTAATGCGGTAGCAGGCATCATAGCCGCTGGCATCATCCCTGCCGGGTTGGAGATGATGGACAAGCTGGCCATCCAGGCGGCTGAAGATTTTGCCAATGCAGGATACCCTCGTAACGCGCAGGCACTGCTGCTATGCGAAGTGGACGGTACCGTTGAAGAGGTAGATGCCCACACTGCCAGGGTGGAAGCTCTGCTGCGCGACCACGGGGCTAGTTCGGTGACGGTGTCGAGAGATGAAGCTCATCGCGCATTGCTATGGCAGGGTCGTAAATCGGCATTCCCGGCGGTGGGCCGGTTATCACCCGACTATTACTGTATGGACGGCACCATCCCCCGCCGCCACGTATCGCACGTGCTGCGTGAAATTTCACGGCTGTCCCAAAAATATGATCTGCTGGTAGCGAATGTTTTTCATGCGGGAGACGGTAATCTGCACCCACTAATCCTGTTTAACGGCAAAGATCCCGACTCAGTGCATCGCGCCGAGTTATTTGGCGCTGAGATACTTGAACTCAGTGTTGCCGTGGGCGGCTGTATCACCGGAGAGCACGGCGTAGGGCTCGAAAAGCTGCGCCAGATGCCGGCACAGTTCAGCACGAAGGAACTCGAGCAACTCGAAGATATTAAACATGCATTCGATCCTGCGCTGAATCTCAACCCGGGCAAAGGTGTTCCAATTCTCAAGCGCTGCCAGGAATACCGTGCGCTACCCGACCGACATCAGCATGACTGACTGCACCCAAGCATTCGCAGAACGAATCGCTGATGCGCGGGCCGCGGGCAAGCCATTGTATATTCAAGCCGGCAACAGTAAGCGGCTATGGCTGGGGCGCACACCCGAGGGGGAAACACTGGATGTGTCCTCACACACAGGCATTGTTGACTACCAGCCATCCGAACTCGTGATTACGGCCAGAGCCGGTACAACCATCGCAGAAATTGATGCCGCCACAGCAAAAGAAAACCAGTACTTGGCATGCGAGCCACCGCGCCTGTCGGACCGGGCGACTTTGGGTGGATCACTGGCCTGTAACTTGTCGGGGCCTGGCCGCCCCTGGGCAGGCGCACTGCGCGACCATGTGCTGGGAGTGCAACTCATCAATGGCAAGGCTGAATGCTTGAACTTCGGTGGTCAGGTAATGAAAAACGTTGCCGGTTATGACGTCTCACGACTGCAAGCCGGTGCTCTGGGTACACTGGGGTTAATCACCCAGGTAAGCATGAAAGTACTACCAAAGCCCGAGGCCACAACCACCTTATGCTTCGAATTGAATGCCGCAGACGCGCTGCAGCAGATGCAAATGCGGGCGATGGAGCCGCGGCCTCTATCAGGTGCAGCATGGCTAAACGGCGTCATGTTTCTTCGTTTGTCCGGCGCTGAAGCTGCAGTACGTCATACAGAAAAACTGTGGGGAGGCGAACGCGACGACGAACATAGCATCTGGCTAGACCTGCAGGAACTCAGTTTCCTCTCTACCTATACAGACGATACATCAGCGGACACCCAATGCGCGCCTGTTTTTAGGCAATCAGTCGCGCCAACCGCGCCACTGGCTGATATGCCCCCCCTGATGCTGAACTGGGCCGGCGCTCAACGCTGGTACGAAGGCGATTGTTCTGCACTACGGACCAATACGGCCACTGGGGGTGGTCATCTGCAATGCTTTAGCGGCGGCAACCGCTCGCAGGAAATGGCGCCAGCGCTGGACAGTACTCAACAGACACTGCACAGGCGAGTGAAGGCCGCGATGGACCCAGACGGTATTCTTAATCCCGGCCGTCTGTACAGTTGGTTATAGCCAATGAAAATAACGCTACACGACAGTTTCAAAGAAGACCGGTGCGCCAGCGAGGCGGCTGATCTGCTGGAGGCTTGCGTACATTGTGGTTTTTGCCTGGCAACCTGCCCTACCTATGTGGACAATCGCGATGAACGTGACAGCCCACGCGGTCGTATCTACCTGATAAAAGAGTTCCTGGAAACCGGCGAAGCCTCCACAGAGTCACAGCAACACCTCGATCGCTGTCTGACTTGCCGCAGCTGCGAAACCACTTGCCCGTCTGGCGTTCAGTACGGCGCTTTGTCAGATCGCGGCCGCTTTCTTCTGGAATCCGCCGTCCCTCGCTCCATCGCACAGCGCAGTCTACGGGCAGTGCTGCGAGGCGTGCTGAGCAGGCCTGGTCTGCTAAAACCCTTAGTCGTTGCCGGCCAGTGGCTACAGCCTATATTACCCCCCAAACTGGCGCGTAAAGTCCCACGCCGGCAAGATCTGCCAGTCTCTACTGCGGGGCATCACGCTCGCCGCATGCTGGTCGCCGAGGGTTGTGTGCAAGCAGCGGCCACGCCTGCTACCAGTGCTTCGGTGCGGAAGGTGCTGGAACAACTAAAGATAGAAGCTATCGCCGCGCCCTCCGCTGGCTGTTGCGGGGCAGTCAACTACCATCTGGCAGCACACGATGCCGCTTTGGAAAACGCAAGACGCAACATCGATGCCTGGTGGCCCCAGCTTCAGGCAGGGGCAGAAGCCATAATTTCAAGTGCGTCAGGCTGTGGCACCCAGCTAGCCGATTACGGCGAACTACTCGCTCACGACCCGGACTATGCCGACAAAGCCGCACAGGTTTCTGCAGCCGTGCGTGATATCAGCGAGATACTGGAGAACGAAGACCTGTCTGCGCTGCGGATAGACTCCCCCCACAAACGTATTGCTATCCAGACACCGTGCTCGTTGCAACACGGGCTTAAGCGAGCCGATACGCTACACACTATTTTGCAGGGACTGGGGTTCACTCTTACCAATACGTTCGACGATCATCTATGTTGCGGATCCGCGGGCACCTACTCCATTCTGCAGAGAGACATTAGCGCACGTCTTCGGGAAAATAAGCTCCGTGCGTTGCAATCAGACGCCCCCGATGTAATCGTATCCGCCAACGTTGGCTGTCAATTACATCTGGATGAAATCGCGGATGTGCCGGTCGTGCATTGGATCGAACTGATCAGTGCCGGCATCACTAATCAAACAGAGAGACCACTCCATTGAGCGACATGAATAATCTGCCAGACAATACCCCGATACTGGTTGCTGCCGGCCAATGCGTAGAACGACAAGCCACAGACCATTCGCATATGCATATCGCTGGCCAAGCTGCACAAGCTGCATTGGCCAATACAGGCGTTGATGATATCGCGCAACACATCGATACCATCTGTGTCATACGCACCTTCACCGACTCTCCAGGGCAATGGGAGTCTCCATTTGGTCGCAGCGATAATCCGCCGCAATCGGTCGCGCAAGCTATTGGCGCCACACCAAAGGATCGCATCTACTCTAATATCGGCGGCAACGAACCGCAGTCGAGAATTATTGAGTTTTCTGCTGATATTGCTAAGGGAGAGCGCTCATTGGTTCTGCTGGCGGGCGGCGAAGCTCTACGCAACATGCGCACTGCTGCGCGAGCAGGCGAGAAGCTGGATTGGGAGGAGACTCACAGCCAGGAATTGGAAGACAGAGGGTTTGGCAAGATATTTGTATCGGATCAGGAGATTGCCAATCAGCTGTTTGCGCCTATGTTCTACTACACCATGTTCGAACAGGCTCAAGCCACACGCGCGGGCCGAGACACGGCTGCGCAGAAGGCGTTTATGGCTGCGCAAATGACCAGCATGAGTGATGTTGCCGCCAATAATCCTTATGCACAGTTTCCCAGTGCAATGTCTGCAGACGAGATTCTGTCTGCAGGGCCTTTGAACCATTTGTATACCCGCCGCATGATCGCGCAAGATGGCGTAAATCTTGGCGCAGCTGTACTGCTAACGAGCGTGGGCAAGGCAAAAGAACTTGGGATTAACGAGGATCAATGGGTATTCATTCACGGCCAGGCCGAAGGCGTGGAACTGGTGATGACAGAACGCGACGATCTGAGTCGGTCGCTGATGGCTGAAGCAGTACTAGACCGAATCTTCGACCAGTCGCAGTGGGCCGTTGAGGATCTTGATCTAATCGAAATCTACAGCTGCTTTCCCTGCGCCGTTACCGTTGTGGCCGAGCACCTGAACCTGCCTAACGATGGCTCACGGCCGTTAACCCTCACTGGCGGCCTGCCTTTCTTTGGTGGCCCGGGTAACAACTATGCGATGCATGGTATCGCCGAAGCTATAAACCAGTTACAGAGCGGAGCTGGCGAGCGAGCGCTTGTCACCTGCAATGGAGGTATGCTCTCCAAGCATGCCAGCGGACTGTACTCCCGTACACCCAACGCTACAGACTGGTCTGTGGCTGAAACGACGTTAAGTAACGAAGATTTTGTACGTCGGACAATCGCGCCGGCACCCAGCGCTGGGAAAATTGTGACTTACACAGTGAACTACGCCAAGGACGTACCTGCGCAAGCGATGGTGATAGGCGAAACACTAGAGGGTGAGCGCTTTGTGTGCAAAAGCGCGCCTGATGATGTGGCAACCCCCGCTGCAATGCTAGGGGACAACGTGGTCGGTCGTGATATCAAGGTTGAGCCCCAGCAAGATGGCGCGCTTTACTTTCAGCTGGCGTGAACCGTACCAAGCTAAGACGCCGAGTCTACGGCGTCTTAGCTGAAACAAAAACAACAATGGCGTGTTAGCGAAACTGCAGGCCTTCAAACTCTCCGGAGTCTCGCCACTGCCTGATATAGTTGAAGTACGCCACAGCACCCTCTGGGTGGCCGACAGCAAGCTCGGCCTCTACTCCGCGATCCTGACCCTCGTTATTGTAATACCCCGGCGTGCACTCGTTTGAACCCAGAATCATCCCGATTCCCTGACGCAATAGCTCGAGCCATTCCTCTTCCACTTCGCGCGGTACATCTACCTCTGCGGCACCGGTATCTTGTGCATGCTTAACTACCGACGCCACCGTTTTAGCCGACTCAGATAAATTATGCGGAAAGTTCGACAGTAGATTAGCGCCCTGAGTCATTTGAACGAGAAACGCATTAGGAAAGCCATGCACGTGGATACCGTGTCTACTGCGCATACCCTCTGCCCAGTACTCAGACAACTTCACTCCGTCGCGGCCCACCATATCAAACCCTGAACGACGTTCATGCGGCGTACCGACCTCGAAGCCTGATGCGTAGATAATGCAATCTACCTCGTACTCTTTGCCTCCCACTACAACGCCAGTTGGCGTGATACGCTCGACGCCTTTGCCATCTGTGTCGATCAGCTGAGCACCGGGCTCATTGAAGGACTGCAGGTACTCATCGTGAAAGCACGGGCGTTTACACAACTGCCGATACCAGGCTTTCAGTTTCTGCGCCGCGTCTTTATCGGCGACAATCGTATCGACGCGCGCACGGATTTCTTCCATCTTCTCATGGTCGGCATCTTCGAACGCGGCCAACATGTTATCGGGTGTCATCTGCTCTGGTGGCAGTGTCATGATACGTTCGCGCACCCGCCGCGATAGATCAGTCCAGCCATCTTGCACCAAATCTTCGGCCGCAAGACCACCGGTCTGGTTGGTGGCGAAATTTTCCAACCACCGTTCCTGCCAACCCGGCGTTGCTATCTCCTTGAACCAGTCGGGGTCGATAGGGGCATTGTCGCGTACATCAACTGATGAGGGGGTGCGCTGGCAGACATATAGCGCTTTGCAGGCTCGTGCCAGGTGCGGCACACATTGCACAGCGGTCGCGCCGGTGCCGATGATGGCCACTCGCTTGTCAGCCAAATTTTCGAGCGGTGCACCCTTAGGATCGCCACCGGTATAGTCGTAGTCCCAACGGCTGGTGTGAAAAGAGTGTCCTTGAAACGACTCGATGCCTTCAATACCCGGCAATTTTGGAACATGTAAGGGCCCCGTCCCCATCGCCACATACTTGGCGGTGAAGTCGTCTCCACGATCGGTCTGAATTCGCCACACCTTACGCGCGTCGTCCCATTCCAGTGCTTTTACCTGAGTATGAAAAAGCGCGTTATCGTAAAGTTCATACTGCTTACCAATAGCCTGGCTATGGCTGAGTATCTCCGGCCCATGCGCGTACTTCTCGGTAGGCATATGCCCCGTCTCTTCAAGCAGTGGCATATACACCATTGATGCGGTGTCACACTGCGCGCCAGGATAGCGATTCCAGTACCACGTGCCTCCGAAATCCCCTCCCTTTTCGATAATACGAACATCCCCTATGCCTGCCTCTTTCAGGCGAGCGCCTGTCACCAGGCCAGCGAAGCCACCACCGATCATGGCAAACAGCACATGGTCTGTGCGTGGCTCGCGCTCAGCAACTGCCACGTACGGATCATCGAGATAATGCGCCAACTGATCCTTTAGCTCGAGGTACTGTTCGTTGCCCTCAGGACGCAAACGTTTGTCGCGCTCCTGCCTGTACTTCGCGCGAATAACGTCCTTATCAATGGCCTGATCATTGTTCTGTGTAGACATGTGTGTTCCTTATTACCTTAAAAATATCCAGCTAGACTGGTGCGCTCTTATAGATTATGCCGGAGGTGCACTTTTGTGGGCTAATGTGTGTGCATTTTGCTCCCAATTCTGACCATCGAAATCCTGCACTGTCACCTGTGCTGGAAGTGTATCGAGACAGTTTAGATTGACATCAATACCATCTGGGTTAGACCGGGGTACATAGAACGGTTTGATGCCGCAAATGCTGCAAAAAAAGTGCTTTGCCACACCCGTGTTGAACGTGTATTGCACGAGTTCATCCGCACCAGTCAGTAGTTTGAAATCTGCCTTGGGAACAATGAGGTGCAAGAAGCCAGACTTCCTGCAGATTGAACAGTTGCAGTTTTCTACCTCCACCGACTCTGGAGCCTCAACCGTAAAGGTGACAGCCTCGCAGTGACAACTACCAGAATATTCCATACAAGATTCCTGATCGAAAATAGTCGATTAATACACGTTAACCATCTTTGTAGTAGTAGCTATAGCCGTTGAGTGCGGGGGCTCCACCCAGATGAGCATAGAGTACGCGGGAGCCCGCTGGGAAAAAGCCTTTGGCCACTAAATCGATCATACCTTGCATCGACTTCCCCTCATACACGGGATCAGTAATCATCGCCTCGGTACTGGCGGCGAGACGAATTGCAGCATTAGTTCCCTCGCTGGGCACACCATAAGCCGGATATGCGTAGTCGGGATTAATATGCACATCCTCTTCCGTTATATCCTCACCCAACTCTATGAGTTTAGCGGTACTTCGAGCGATCTCCATCACTTGGGTACGGGTTTGCTCGAGCGTTCCGGAGGCGTCTATTCCGATCACTCGACTGGCACGTCCATCTGGTTTAAAACCAACAATCATGCCCGCCTGTGTAGAGCCGGTCACAACGCAAACTACAACATAATCAAAAGCAAAGCCGAGCTCTGCCTCCTGAGCTCGCACTTCCTCAGCAAAGCCCACAAAGCCCAGCCCACCAAATTTGTGAACTGAGGCTCCCGCGGGTATGCCATAAGGCACGCCGCCCTCATCGCGCACTGATTGCATCGCCTCCTCCCAGCTCTGGCGAATACCAATATCAAACCCTTCGTCGACCAGCCGTGAATCTGCTCCCATCAATCGCGTCATCAGGATGTTACCGACACGGTCATAAACCGCATCGTAGTGTGGCACCCATTTTTCCTGCACTAATCGGCACTTCATTCCGATCTTGGCTGCTGTGGCTGCCACCATACGAGTATGGTTGGACTGCACACCGCCGATCGAGACGAGGGTATCGGCACCCGAGGCAATCGCGTCGGGCACGATATACTCGAGCTTGCGTAGCTTGTTCCCGCCCATTGCAAGTCCGGAGTTACAATCTTCACGCTTGGCATAGATCTGCACGCTACCGCCCAACGCCTCGGTCAGGCGTGGTAAGTGCTCTATCGGTGTCGGGCCGAAAGTCAGCGGGTAGCGTTCGAAATTTTCCAGCACAGCAGAATGCTCCAGTCACCTGTTTTGTTAGCGCTATACCTTACCAGAAACAACGGCGGTCGCTAACGGGCCGGCGAGCCCCAGTCTCCCTCGCGTTGAGCCAACCAGCGCACAAGGGGCTTGGGGGTGTAATCGCCTGTTTCAAAGCGCTGCCGCACCGATTGGTGTACGACAGCGTCGGCAGGCAACGATCGTGCGGACTTTCCCAGAACACGCCAAAAGCGCCTGTGAGAGCGATGCAATTGGGCCAGCGGGTTTAGCCGCGCTCTTTGATACAGGTGCGGCTCAAACTGCAGCCCAGCTTTGGTTGCCTCCTGCGCCATCCACGCAAGTGGAATGTCACTCAACACACTGCTATCGGTTGGCGCATAACCCCCGCCGACATCCGCGTGCACTCCCGCAAACCAAACCTGCTCAACATCCACGCCCTCCTGATTCTCCCAGAGCGTCGGTGTAAAGTCCGCACGTTGCTCATCAATAGACACGGCGTGACGAGCCATTCGAATATTGCTACCCAGCACTGGGTCGTAGAAAAGATCCTTCTCTTGCGCAAAAGCGAGCGCACGCGCAGGGATGCCCAGCGCGCCTACCGTATCCCAAACACCAATGAAGTGAACGGGACCACGGGCACCACTGCCGGTGTGCGAACGCCGCCACTGTTCCGCGCGCTTGGATCCGGGCTTGACCGCGCGCGTCTTATACAGGTTGAATGCGTCGGGCACTCTGTCTGCCTGATCACGCTTGAGCACACCACAGTTGTTCAGCAATCCAGCAAGACAGCGCACCGTGTACGCTCCCCGACTAAAGCCGATCAAAAATATCTCATCGCCACGGCGATAGTTTTGGACGATAAATCGATAACCATCCTGAATATTTTTCTGCATACCCAGGCCGGACGTGCCGCCAGTAACCTGGGCATAGTAGGAACCCACTCCCCAGTCGTAGAACACCACTTGCTTAATGCCCTGTCGATCAACCGGCCGTATCGCTCTGGCAATGCGAAGTACATTCGTCGGCGTCTCGTCATGGGGATCATTCCACGTGCCATCGGCGCAGATTACGATACGCTTGCGCTCTATACTGGACATTCTGGGCTCTCCATTTCAGCTAGTTTGCCATTACCTGAGCCTAGACCAGCGTAGTAAAGATTCGAGTTTTGCCGCATAAGTTACTGTAATAATTTGAGTTTGAAGCGGCGACAACTGTCCTTGCTACTTATCGTTATATTGGCATCTCTGCTGAGAACGAAACGATAGTCGACTTGGGAGATAAGCTCTGGTTTTATTGGGTTGTGCCTTCGGGCATTCTTCGCAGTATTGCTTCGCGGTTTCAAGCTCAATACGCGCATTTACAACACCATACAACGGCACCGCACCCTCGGGTGCGTCGCGAACTACTCGACGGCGTTTACGGTGCAAGGCTCTCATAACGGAGGCAACATCTATGAGAAGACAGAAGCGCAATAAGAACGAAAGAGCATTCGATAAGGGCTATCAAGCGGGCGTAGGTGGCCGCAGTAGCGAGTTCTGTCCCCACGAACATGATGAACCGAGGCAGTATTGGCTTTCGGGCTGGCGTGAAGGTCGTAGCGACCAATGGGATGGGCTGACGGGTGTCTCTGGCGTTCACAAGATGCGAGCGCTATAACCTTCTCCTAGAGCTTTTTCAAACAAGGGTCTGGCGAACAGGCCCGCGCATATTAGCGAGTACTGCGCTGCACTCACCCGTGTGCCTGCGGCTACTCCCTGACGCTGCTTTGCGCAAGATCCAGCAGCTCTCGGTTTGCCACAGCAAACATGGCAAAATCCGGAGCGGTTGTGCCGTGCAATTCAGTCAGCATCTCGCGCCAGCGTTCCAGTAATGTTTTCTCTTCCCGCTCCCAGGTCTGCAGGCATCTCACCAGATTGCGGTCCTCGCCCACATAACGTAACGCACCCACGGCCAGTGTGCGCTGCTGCCATTCGAGATCTTCCAGGTATGTATCTCTGGCCATCGCCTGCCATTCATTGTCGACCTTCGACGCTAGAATCTGGGCACTGAACCAGTCCAATTCAAGACGTTCACCCATGAAGAAGTACAGCTCTGCAACGTCCAACAGTGGCGAACTGGTTTCTGTAGCAGCTTGGATTATGCCCAATGCTGTATATCCCTCTACCGCTCCGGCAACCGTTGCTGCCAATGGTTCGTCGACACCCGCTTCGATGTAGCGCTGAACTCTCTCCTTAAAGCGATCCGTGGCTCGACCACGCATCCTATGTGGCAATGCTGCTCGTAGTTGAGTAACACCATCTTCGAATTCCGCAATCGTGCTCGTGGGTGCCATTTCATGGCGACGATTGCGTAGCAGCCATCGCACTGCTCGCTTCACCAGCCGAATCAGATTTAGCATCATTTCCGCTTGGGTGGATGACTCAACTCTATGATCGAGCGCTTCTATGGCGTCCCAAATATCGGCGATACCAAAAATCTGCATTACCGACGTGTAGGCCCTTGCCACGTCAGCCACCGGCGCACCAGTGGCCTTGCGCTGGCGCAGGACAAAGTTCAGACCCATGCGATTAACCATGTCGTTGGCCAACTGTGTGCACATGATTTCACGATGCAGCCTATGCTGCCTCACTTCCACCGGATACTCACTTACCAGACGCTGAGGAAATGCCGTTTCAACGGCAGCTGCCAGATGCGGATCCTTACCTAGGTCGGAATCGATCAACTCTTCCTTAAGGATCGCTTTGCTGTAAGACACCAGCACCGCCAACTCTGGCCGGGTCAAACCTTTGCCATGTACCCGTCGATCCGCTAACTCATCATCATTAGGGAGAAACTCAAGGTCTCGATCGAGACGTCCGCTGGCTTCCAGATTAGTAATGAAACGCCGATATTCCCCCGATCTTTCCAGGGACTGAAACTCTGCAAGACTGATAGCCTGCACTTGTCGATAATTGTTCTTGAGTACCAGCTCAGACACACTGTCTGTCATCTCTTCGAGCAAACTCGCACGATGCTTATCAGTTAGATCTCCACGTGCGACAACCTCATTCAACAGAATTTTGATATTGACTTCGTGGTCTGAGCAATCGACGCCACCCGCGTTATCAATGAAGTCGGTATTAGAGCGACCACCTCGCAGGCAATACTCCATACGGCCTAACTGCGTCATACCAAGATTGCCACCCTCGCCTATCACTTTGCAGCGAAGATCTGCCGCGTTGACACGAAGTGCGTCGTTAGCTTTGTCGCCGACATCTGTATGCGACTCAAGGGTTGATTTAACGTAAGTACCAATACCTCCGTTCCATAGCAAATCTACCTCCGCTTTCAGTAAATAGGCTATGAGCTCCATTGGGTTTAACTGGTTCGCCTCGATTCCAAATCGCTCCTTCATCTGTGATGAGATGGGAATAGACTTGGCTGAGCGTTCGAAAATGCCGCCGCCTTCTGACATAAGCTCTTTGTTGTAATCGGCCCAGCCAGAACGCGGTAGCTTAAACAGGCGCTGGCGCTCGACGAAGCTGGTAGCAGCGCTCGGACTAGGATCTACGAAGATATGCAGATGATTAAATGCTGCCACTAACCTGATATGCTCGGAAAGCAACATACCATTTCCGAATACATCCCCGGCCATATCACCTATGCCTACCACACTAAAATCAGTGGCTTGCACGTCTACACTCATCTCGCGGAAGTGACGCTGCACGGAAACCCACGCACCTCGCGCGGTGATACCCATCTTCTTATGGTCATAACCCACGCTGCCGCCAGAAGCGAAAGCATCACCCAGCCAGAAGCCGTATTCTTGTGAGATACCATTGGCGATGTCAGAAAATGTCGCTGTACCTTTGTCTGCCGCTACCACCAGATAGGGATCTTCTTCATCCTTCGCTACGACATGTGGTGGTCGGACAATCTCAGCACCGACCCGATTATCGGTAATATCGAGCAGGCCGCGTATGAATATTTCGTAACACGCCACGCCTTCAGCTTGCACCTCATCACGGGTCATTTCTGCCGTCAGATGACGCGGTACGAATCCGCCCTTGGCACCTACAGGCACAATAACCGCATTCTTAACCTGCTGAGCTTTCACCAGGCCAAGCACTTCCGTACGAAAGTCCTCAAGTCGATCCGACCAACGCAATCCACCGCGGGCTACTTTGCCGCCGCGCAGATGAACGCCCTCCACCCGAGGCGAATACACAAAAATCTCGAACATGGGTACAGGGCGCGGTATATCGGGAATTGAACCAGGACGAAGTTTAAGCGAGATATACGGTTTGATGCCGCCATCTCTGGCCTCCTGGAAAAAGTTGGTACGCACCGTGGCTTTGATTAAGGTCACGAACTGCCTGAAAATGCGGTCTTCGCCAAGGTTCTCGACTTCATCGAGCAGATCAAGGATTTTCTCCTCAACAGCGAGTTCTCGCTGGCCACGCCAATCTTCGTCACCATCAAACACCGGCGAAAAGCGCGTTAAAAACAGCTCCATGGTGCAGGTGGTGATATGCAAATGATTCGCCATGGTCTCAGCGATATATCGCACACTGTAAGGAAACTGTACCTGGCGCAAATAGCGGGAGTACGCGCGCAGCAGGGATATTTCGCGCCAGCTGAGCCGAGTGCCGAGCAGCAGCCGATTGAACAAATCGCTTTCGGCTTCACCAAACCAGATTCGAGCGAACGCGTCCTCGAACTCGTCCTTTACGTCGTCCAGATTGATATCGTGAGCAAGGGAGTAGATCAGGCTGAATTCCTGAATATAGTAGCGCTCGCCACTTTCACTGCGCACGCCATAAGGTCGCTCGGACACAACTCGCAATCCCAGATTCTCCAGGATGGGCAAAATATCCGACAAAGGCAGCGACGAACCCTTGTGATAAATACGCAACTTGAGTTGCTCGCCGCCCTCCTCAAGCAGTCGATACAGATTCATCGTCAGCGTTTTGCCGTCCATGAGTTCCTGAATCTTGCCCACATCCATTACTGCTACACGCGGATCAAAATCATCCCGATAACCGGGAGGGAAACCCACTCCCAATTCACGCGCATAATGTTCACCACTCTCTTCGCCAAATTCCTCTATCAGGCGTAAACGCAGGCGGTCTTCCCAGGCTAGTGTCGCGTGCACTATCTGCTCCTCAATTTCATTAACGTCATAGCTTACTGCTCGTGTCGGATCCACCCGCATAACAAAATGCACTCGAACCAGAATCGACTCAGAGAATTGTGTCGTAAATTCGGACTCTTCTGCGCCGAATGCAACGCTTAGAATGTCCTGTATGCGCTCGCGCTGCGCAGTGGTGTAACGATCGCGCGGTATATACACCAAACAATTGAAAAACTTCCCATGCGGATCTTTGCGCACAAATACGCGGGTCTGCCGTCGTTCCTGAATGCGATTGATAGCCGATGTGGTTTCAAACAATTCTTGCACACTGGATTGAAACAACTCTTCGCGGGGATAGAGTTCTAGCACTCGCGCTAGCTCGCGACCATCGTGTTCATCGCGATCCAACCCTGAACGCTCTACGACTCGCTGCACCTTGCGCCGGAGAATGGGTATCGCTGCAGGGTTGAGGCTATACACCTCGGCGGTGTACAAGCCTATAAAGCGGTGCTGCCCTACCACGTGCCCCGCATCGTCAAACACTTTGACCTCAACATAGTCGGGGTAAGCCAATCGATGTACCGAGGAGCGCTGTCGAGACTTTGAAAAACTGAGCTGGCGGTGTTGCAGTTCATCCGGCGGCATACTGTGCAGGTCGCCCAGCAGATCCTGCTCTCCACGGGTTTGACGCTTGCGCAGCATACCGAGGCTGCCCGACCGATCCATCGTAACCTGTGGCTTACCGCCCGAGTACGAGACAGCCAGATATTCATAGCCCAAAAACGTAATGTGATTGCGCTCTAGCCAATCCAGGAAAGCGATAGCTTCATCGCGAAAGTCCTGCGGAACACATTCACTACCACGCACTTGTTCTGTGGCGACTTTCAACGCATGCCGCATTGCTTTGAAATCATCCACCACCAATGCAACGTCAGTGAGAATGGTAGTAAGTGTCTCTCGCAACTCATCCAGCTCTTGAGGATTCGCGTGACGACTGATCTCAAAGTAGAGCAAGCTCTCGTGAGATACTGCTGCATCCATACTGTGATTGCTCGCGAGCACCTCATCGAGATTGCCCTCTCCATCACGCCTGGTGGCAACATTACAACTGGCGATCGTGTGCACCTCCAGCCCACGCCGGTTCAATTCACCTCGCACTGAAGCGGTACAAAATGGCATGTCACGACAAAGTATCGAGACAACGGTGTACTTACACTCCCAGCCATGTCTCTTTATCTGAGGATTAAAAATGCGCACCTTAGGTGCTTGATCCGGCCAGCGATGCATAAAACGCAGCCAGCCGTAAAGACAGCCATAGAGGTTTTCAGCAGAGCGCCCGCGCATGTCTTCGGGAGGGAAATGCCCATAGAAAGCTGCCGACAGATTATGCAGTGCGGCCTGATGCTGCTCATCACCGCGTTTCTCTATCCGTTGTGCGACTTCCGTCAAAAGATTCTGCTTGAACGATTCCCAAGCCATATCGAATGTCGAGCTCCTAGCATCGGGCGCCTAAACGCCACTCTTTTTATAGTTCTAGCATCTAACTGCAGTGTTGACGTGTAGTTTAGCTCAAACACGGGGTTGGCGGCGGCGTTCCTGGGAACTTTTACACTACACAAAAGTCACATAACCGAGGCTTGCAACCCGCACGGGTTCTGATTGGAACCGTGAGACGCATACTATACACTGCGAGCCTTCCGTAGCCCGCCAGACAGCAGCAGGCGGTGCTCAGACACTACAACTGGAAAAACAACAGGAGGCCTCGTGGCAAGCTCAGATGTAAGGGCATTGGAAACCTGGCTCAGTGAGCAGATTATTGGTCAGGCACACTTGGTTCAGCGCCTGCTTATCGCGTTACTGGCAGACGGGCACTTGCTGGTTGAAGGTGCGCCTGGCTTGGCTAAAACTCGCGCTATCAAATCATTGGCAGACGGGTTGGAAGGAAGCTTCCACCGTATCCAGTTTACGCCGGACTTATTGCCGGGGGACGTCACCGGCACAGAGATATACCGACCTCAGGAAGCCAGTTTCCATTTCCAGCAGGGCCCGATTTTCCACAACCTGGTGCTGGCAGATGAAGTGAACCGCGCGCCAGCTAAAGTTCAGTCGGCACTACTGGAAGCCATGGCAGAACGCCAGGTATCGGTAGGACGTGAAACCTACGAATTACCCAGACTCTTCCTGGTAATGGCCACCCAAAATCCAATCGAGCAGGAAGGCACCTATCCTCTGCCAGAAGCCCAGCTCGACCGGTTCTTGTTACATGTCAATGTAGGGTATCCCGACGCGGACGCTGAAACGCGCATCCTGAGATTAACGCGCGAAGAAGCTGGCGATCATTCCACTACGCCACCTACACCACTGCGTCAGGATGTAATCTTCGCGGCAAGGGAAGAACTACTGAACATGCATATGGCCGAGGCGGTTGAGCAGTATATCGTGCAGTTGGTTATGGCTACGCGATCAGCAGGCCACTACAGCGAGAAGATCGCGAGTTGGATAGAGTTTGGCGGCAGCCCACGCGCTACGATTGCGCTGGATCGATGTTCACGCGCTCACGCCTGGTTACACGGTCGAGACTATGTCAGCCCAGATGATGTACAAGCAGTAGCTGGCGATGTTCTGCGTCATCGGCTGTTACTCAGTTTTGAAGCGGAGGCCAATGGTGTCACCCCTGACCAGGTGATTGACGAACTGTTGAGCCTCGTGCCGGTCGGTTAGAAAAGGCGGTTTCGGCATGCACCTGCATGACATCACACAGCCTGCTCAGGGCGCGTATTCAACACTGGCAGACCTCATGGCGCTGAGGTTTCCGGCCAAGCAGTTGAGTATCACTCGCAAAAGTCGCGCGCTGAGCGTGTTGGCTGGCCCCAACAAGTCTAATTTTCGCGCGCGTGGGATCGATTTTGAGGAAGTGCGAAACTACCAACCCGGTGACGATATTCGTACTATCGACTGGCGAGTAACCGCGCGCACCGGTCAAGCACACACCAAACTATTCAGAGAAGAGCGCGAGCGACCCGTGCTGATCGTTGTTGATCAGCGAATGGGTATGTTCTTTGGCAGCAGCCACTGCTTTAAATCCGTAGTCGCTGCCCAGATGACCGCGCTGCTCGCGTGGAGCGCTCTCGACAATGGCGAGCGAGTGGGCGGCCTGATATTTAACGAGGAGCAGCATCGTGAGCTTCGTCCCCGGCGCAGCCGCAAAAATGTGCTGGCTCTGCTGTCTGAAACAGATCGCTACAACCACATGTTGCCTCTTGAGCCTGCACAGGATGCCATGAGCTTCGCCGACATATTGAGCAACCTGCGCCGAATCGCCAGGCCCGGTTCCAGTGTCTTTGTGATCAGCGACTTCACGGGTGCAGAATCGCCGTTAGCGCGTGAGCACCTGTTCCAGCTGGCACAACACACCGAGATAACCGCAGTTGCCTGTAGTGACCCGATGGAGCACGAGCTGCCCCGCGCTGGTCGCTACGCTGTAACTGATGGTAGCAATCGCAGCGAGCTTTCTACGGCAGATCGAGCAGTCAGGCAGCGCTACAGTACCCACCGACTCGAGCGCGACGAGTTACTGGCGCATGACCTCCAACGCCTGGGCATTCCGCTCATTCAGGCAAAAACGAACCAAAGCGCTTTTTCCACGCTGCAGCAATATTATGGTGAGAGCCGCCGATGAACCCACAGGATCCATTGGCTAGCCTTCATCCTCTGCGCGAACCGATGTCTATCGGCTGGTGGCCGCTTGCTCCCGGCTGGTGGTTATTAGCCCTAACCCTACTGCTGCTTTTGCTCGTAGGCACTTATCTGCTGTGGCAACGCTACCGCAGAAATGCCTATCGACGGATGGCACAACAGCAGCTGAGCCAAATCGAGTCGCTGTATGAGCAAGATGGCGATAGCATCAGCGCTGCAAGTCAGCTAAACGCTCTACTGAAAAGTACCGCATTGCGTTGCTACCCACGTCAGGACATCGCGGCACTGAGTGGCGAGCGCTGGCGCGAGTTTCTAAATGAGACTGCAGGTAATAACAGCACGCCTCTGTTTCATCAGGATTTTGAACAGCTGGTCTATCGCGCGCACTGCGACGCCGACGAGATAGAAAAGCTGCTAACAGCCAGTCGCAGCTGGATTGCGCGGCACGGGGCGCACACATGATTGAGTGGTTATGGCCCTGGGTTGCTGTACTGCTGCCATTACCGTGGCTGGTGAGGCGCTTTGCACCTCCTGTTCGAACGCGCGAGGCTGCGCTGCGCGCGCCGTTCTTCGCGCAATGGGAGTCTTTGAGTGCCGGTCAGGGCAAACACTCAGATAGCGGGAGCCGTCTGCCCATACTGCTAACCTGGTTGCTGTGGCTATGTTTGTTGATCAGCGCCGCCAGGCCTGTCTGGATTGGCGAACCCATTGAGCTACCCAACAGCGGTCGCGACCTGATGCTAGCCGTTGATATCTCCGGCAGCATGCGCATCGAGGACATGCAGGTTGGACAAGCTGTGGCGCGACGCATTGATGCGGTGAAGCAAGTAGGGGCAGATTTTATCCAGCGGCGTGTGGGCGACCGACTGGGGCTAATACTATTTGGCAGCAATGCGTACGTACAATCCCCTCTTAGTTTCGATACAGGCACGGTACAGCGATTCCTCCTGGAAGCGCAGATAGGCTTCGCCGGTCAGGAGACCGCGATAGGCGATGCTATCGGTCTTGCCGTAAAGCGACTCAAGGAACGACCCGCCGATAGCCGCGTGCTGGTACTGCTAACTGACGGCGCAGACACTGCCAGTACTGTAACCCCGCTGGATGCGGCGCGATTAGCTCAAAACCTGGGCATCAAAATTTACACCATTGGAATCGGTGCAGATGAACTCACCCTACCTGGCCTATTCGGTTCCAGTTTTGGCAGTCGACAGGTGAATCCGTCTGCCGATCTCGATGAACAAGGGCTGGAGGAGATAGCCCGGCTTACGGGTGGTCGCTACTTCCGCGCCCGTGACCCGCAGGAACTGGCCAACATCTACATCTTGCTGGACCAATTGGAGCCAGTAGAGCAGTCCAGTGCTACCTATCGTCCACGTCAGGCCTTGGGTTACCTGCCGCTCACACTGGCTCTATTAATCAGCTTTGTCATCGCGGTTTATCGTGCTCAACTCTTTCGCAGCGGCAGGCCTGCAACGGCACGGCCCAGCAGGGAAGCCAAGGCATGATAGAGACCCTGCAACAGTTTCATCTGATGCGGCCGGAGTGGCTTTGGTTCCTTGTACCGGCGGCACTTCTCGCACTATTGCTATGGCGACAACACACGCGCAGCGGCAGCTGGAGTGATGTTATCGCGCCACAGTTACTTCCCTATTTACTGGGAGAGCAAAGTGGCAGTAAGCGAACCAACCTGCTGCCGGCCATATTGGCTGCGTGGAGTATCGCCGTAGTAGCTGCCGCCGGACCTAGCTGGGAACGTATCCCACAACCGATACACCAGAAGCAGGATGCGCTGGTACTGGTTTTGGATCTCAGTTATTCGATGAAGGCCGCTGACTTAGCCCCCTCGCGTATTGAACGCGCACGACAAAAACTATTGGATTTACTCGCTCAGCGCACTGAAGGACAGACTGGCCTAATCGCCTTTGCTGGCGACGCACACATCGTGACACCCCTGACAGACGACAATCCGACAATAGCCAACCTACTGCCGGCACTTCACCCCGATATGATGCCTGTCCCGGGCAGTGATGCTCAAAGCGCCGTTGTGCTGGCGCTGGAGCTTCTGCAGTCAGCGGGTATTCGTCGCGGTCAAATACTGCTGATTACTGATGGTGTCTCGCAGTCGAAGCACAGCCGTATTGCAGACTTGATCGACGGCAGTGGCGCTACCCTGGCCGTACTGGGGGTAGGAACAAACGTTGGCGCGCCTATCCCATTAACCAATGGAGGCTTCCTCAAGGACAGTGCAGGCACTATTGTTATTCCACAGCTGGATGCGGGCGGTTTAGGGGCTCTGGCTCAACGCAGCGGCGGGCGCTACGAATCGATGACCATAGCCGACAGCGATCTGCAAAGCCTTCTGACTACGAGCGATATTCCAGGTGACAACGATACGCTGGCTCTGGATCGCACCGCTGATGCGTGGGACGACAAAGGGTACTACTTCATACTTCTGCTGTTACCCGTGGCGTTATCGCTGTTTCGACGGGGCTGGCTAGTGTGCCTGCTGCCGTTGATGCTTTTAGGCGAAAGCCAACCCGCTCAGGCTGACGTCTGGGACGACCTGTGGCTCACGCGCGACCAACAGGGACAACGGGCACTCGAGGCGGGAGATGCAGAGGCCGCGAGCGAGGTGTTCAGCGATCCAGCCTGGGCAGGAACTGCTGCCTATCGCGGTGGCGCGTACGATCGCGCAGTGGAGCAATTCAGCACGAGTGAAGATGCCGACTACGCTTACAACCTGGGGAATTCCCTGGCACGGGCAGGCAAGATAGATGAAGCAATCGAGGCCTATAGGAAGTCGCTGGAACAAGCGCCGGACCGAGTAGATGCGCGGGAGAACCTGGCACTGCTGGAGCAGCTTAAACAGCAACAACAAAATCAAGAACAGGAAAATCAGGACGACAACAGCGACGATCAGAACGAGCAACAGCAAGATCAGCAACAAGAGCAATCCAGTGGAGAAAATCAGCAACAAGATTCAGACTCTGATCAACAGCAGGAGCCTTCCCAGCCCCCACCAGAAGATGAGTCGCAGCCTGAAGATGACCAGAGTCAAGAACAGCAACAGGAGTCAGAGCAGGAGCAGGAGCAGGAACAGGATCAACAGCAAGAGCCGTCCGAACAAGAGCAATCATCTGAACAGGAACAGCAGGCAGAGTCAGCACCGCTGTCCCCGGAGGAACAGGAACGCGAGCAAGCTATGGAGCAGTGGCTAAGGCGTGTACCTGACGATCCGTCCGGCCTGCTACGTGAGAAATTTCGTTATGAAAGCCGCCTGCGGCAACAACAAGGAGCACAACCGCAAGATGAGACCTATTGGTAACCTTGTCGCAATCAGTCTGGCGATTTGCCTGGCGCTGGTAAGCAATAGCGCGCTGGCCGAGGTCACGGCCAGCGTCGATCGTGACCGCGTATCACTGGGCGATGTGCTCAGCCTGACCATTGCGTCTGATGCAGGCGAAAACACTAACAATATCGACTTACGCCCTCTGCTGAACGATTTTGATATCCTGAAACGATCAACCACCAGTAGCACTCGCGTGGTCAACGGTAAAACAACGCGTATCCGGCAGGTGCTATTGGACATCACGCCCAAAAGACAGGGAACCCTGCGCATACCTCCTCTGCGAGTGGATCGCTCCGAAACTAATAGTTTGCTGATTGCGGTTACCGCACCCGCTGCCGTTGCGCCCGGAAATGACACGGTGGTGTTTGAAGCCGTCGTTGATCAGCAGGAAGTCTATGTGCAGGGGCAGGTAATACTCACGCTCCGCATTCAGCAAGCAATCAACCTCGATGCCCGCAGCGTCACCGAACTGCAGTTAGATGATGCGTTCGTGAAACCGCTTGAACAGAAGTCTTTTCAGCGAACTATTGACGGCAAACCCTGGCTGGTACATGAAATCCGTTACGCGATATTCCCTGAACAGAGTGGTTCTCTGGAGATCCCCGGCCAGACTTTCTCCGCTCGCGAGAGCTTGCCCAGACGCAGCCTGTTTGACCTTGGCAGCAATGGCAAGCAGATCAGGCGGACTACCGACCCCATCAAACTCATCGTGCTACCCCGCCCTACCGATTTCATTGGCGATAATTGGCTGGCTGCCCGCAACCTGACAGTGCAGGAAGTCTGGTCTACCCCACCGGAGCAACTCGCAGCCGGTGAATCAGCCACCCGTACCATCGTTATTACCGGTGAAGGTCTACAGGGTGCGCAATTGCCGCCAGTGTTATTTCCCGCGACGCAGGGACTGAAATACTACCCGGACCAACCGGTGATAGAGGACGCGGAAGTAAGCAGCGGTCTTTCCGGCACGCGCTCCGATAGTGCTGCCTTGGTACCCACACGCGCAGGTAGTTGGGAGTTGCCAGAACTGCGCGTTCCCTGGTGGGATACCCAGGCCAAGCAAATGCGTGTCGCCACATTGCCGGCGCGCACCATCAACGTCAGTGCGACACCCGGCGCCAACACGTTTAACGCACCGGTCGATGCGCCAGCCACAATCAGCTCCCCCACTACTACAGGCGAGATCGCGATCGTGCGACAGGGCAATGTAATGTGGAAAATTGTCGCGGCAATCAGCGCGGGCGGCTGGCTACTGACGTTGGCATACGTGCTGTATTCCCGCCGCAGCCCAAAACCGGCAAAGCCGACCGACACCAGGTTCACCGCGGGAGAAAAATCAGCTTATAAACGATTGATAGCCGCTTGCAGTAGCAATGGCGCTGCGCATGTACGCCCTGCTCTCATCGCCTGGGCTCAAGCATTCTTAGAGGGTCGAGCTGTTACCTCACTGGAAGAGGCTAAGTGCCACTTTGCGGACGACGAATTTGACCGCGAGCTACAGGCGCTAGATGTCGCACTCTACGGTGAGATGGACGACAACTGGTCTGGTCAGTCGCTTGCCGGTGTAGTCAACCGGCTGAGAAAGCAACGCGGCGCAAGTGATTCAGGTCTCGACAGCGAAACGCTGGAACTCTACCCCGCTAACTAAGCAGTCTTTAGCACTGCACCTAGTTCTTTAGTGCCTTGGTCACAACCTCGAAGACATCAGGAGACAAATCTGTTTGCGCTGCAATGCGCTCAAGCGCCTTGCACATAAGCTCAGCTCTGTTCGGATAGTTACGCCACTTCGTTAACGGGGCCAGCAACCGCGATGCAAGTTGTGGATTGCGCGTATCAAGCTCTATCACTGAATCGGCTAAAAACTCATAGCCTGAGCCATCTTTGCGATGGAAATTCACCGGATTGTTTGATGCAAAGCCACCAATCAGCGAACGCACTTTATTGGGATTACGTAAGTCGAAATCTTCATGGCTCATTAGAGACCGTACACGCTCCAAGCCGCCTGCATCTGGAATGCACGCCTGCACTAAAAACCATTGATTAACTACCAGCGCTTCACTGCGCCAGTCGCTATAGAAATCTTGCAATGCTGAGGCGCGCTGCGCATCATCGCCTTCCCAGGCGATCACCCGCAAAGCGGCCAGGCGATCCGTCATATTGTCAGCCTCCTTAAACTGCGCCACCGCCAGGGTTATTCCTTCAGCGCCACCAGCCGCTAAATAATCCAGGCACACGTTTCGGAGACTGCGCGCCGCGATCTGCTGCGCATCGGGAGCGTACTCCTGATCGGTTGCCAGCTCGTGATAACGCTCTAGCAGCAGAGGTGCGTGCGCCAACCCAATGGCTTTGCGTACGGTTTGTCGCGCCACGTGTATCGCATCGACGTCTGCTCCATCTTTATGCGCTGCCAGCTCAGCGAGATAGTTTTCAGTGGGCAAGCGAAGCATGTCAGCGACCATGGCTGCATCCAGCGAACTGTCGCTCAATAAGTCGGCACAGGCTTGCAATAGCAGCGGATCGACTTGCGCAGCAGGGTCAGTCTGTAGATCACCGAGTACAGCGACCATCAACTGCTGACCAGCATCCCAGCGCACAAAGCCGTCTGCGTCACGGCTCATAAGCGCGCGCAGGTCATTGCGTGCATAGGGATAATCCAGGCGCACCGGCGCTGAAAAGCTGCGTAAAAGTGATGGCACCGGACACTCGGGCACATCAGTAAACACAAACGTCTGCTCCGGTTCAGTGAGCATCAGCACATGCTGCGTGTTGTCGCCTGCCTCAAGGTTGGGCGCCGCGTCAGCAAGATTCAGTCGCAAGTTGCCAGCATCGCCAAGCAACCCCATTGCCACGGGTATCACAAAGGGCTGTTTTTCAGATTGCCCCGGCGTCGCAGGACAATCCTGTGACAGTGTGAGCGTGTATGTGCGCGCAGACTCATCATATGAACCGCGCGCCGATACGGTTGGCGTACCAGCCTGTGAATACCAACGCCTAAACTGAGCGAGGTCGACACCAGACGCTTCTTCCATTGCCTGGACGAAATCTTCGCAGGTTACCGCACACCCATCATGACGCTCGAAATACAGGTCGGAACCGCGCCGGAACGCATCAGGACCGAGCAAGGTGTGGATCATCCGCACAACCTCTGCCCCCTTCTCATAGACGGTGACAGTGTAAAAATTGGAAATTTCTATAAACGAATCCGGACGTATCGGATGCGCCATGGGACCGCCATCTTCGGCAAACTGCAGCGTACGCAGCACCGTAACGTCTTCGATCCGTTTAACCGTGCGAGAACCCATGTCAGCAGAAAACTCGGCATCGCGAAATACCGTAAAACCCTCTTTGAGGCTCAGCTGAAACCAGTCACGGCACGTTACCCTGTTACCAGACCAGTTGTGAAAATACTCGTGGGCAACAATTGCTTCGACAGTTTGAAAGCCGACATCCGTTGTTGTCTGCGGGCTGCACAAGACACAAGATGTATTGAAAATATTGAGGCTCTTATTCTCCATCGCCCCCATATTGAAGTCATCCACTGCCACAATATTGAACAGGTCAAGGTCATATTCGCGTCCGTAAACCTCCTCATCCCAGCGCATAGACTTTTGCAACGCCTGCATCGCGTGTCCGCACTTGGCGATGTCCTTCTCTTCTACGTAAATGTGCAAATCGACTACCCGGCCACTTGAGGTTGTGAACTGGTCTTCAATTCGCGACAACTCCCCTGCAACCAGTGCAAATAGGTAGGCGGGCTTGGGAAAGGGGTCGTGCCAAACAGCAATCGCTCTGCCGCCCTTACCATCCTCACGACTCACTGGGTTCCCATTACTCAACAACACAGGGTAACGTCCGGTGTCGGCGTCAATACTCACTGTAAACACAGACATAATGTCTGGTCGGTCCAGGTAGTAGGTAATCTTGCGGAACCCCTCAGCCTCACACTGCGTGCAAAACATCGTACGCGACTTATAGAGCCCCTCCAGTGAGGTATTGTCTTGAGGGTGTATACGTACTCGGGTTGTTAACTCAAATGCCTCGGGTAACGCATGTAAGATCAGACCCTGATCGTTCACACTGTAACGACTGGCGGGCAATTCAGTTCCATCGATGGAAATCGCCAGCAGCTCTAGATCCTGTCCATCCAATTGCAGCGAGTCTGCCGATTCGCCATCCGGGTTTCGCCGCATCGACAAGGTGGCCGTAACAATGGTTTCTGTCTCGTGCAATTCAAAAGCCAGGTCGGTTGTATCAATTAAAAATGCAGGAACCTGGTAGTCCTTCAAGAAAATAGTGCTGGGGCTGGCATCACGCATAATTCATCTCACAGAGTATTGAGGGCGACGTGGTAGCCGCCGTATTTGCGCATGTTGATTACGCCGGTGTCAAATATCAGGTACTGGCCTTTGATTCCCATCAACGTCCCTGAGATCGCAGGTGTCTTGTCTAGATTGAATGACTTTACTTTGGTTGGAAATTCCAGCACCGGATAGCGTATCTGCGTTACCGCCTCGCTCTCCAGAACGGTAATCGCCTGCAAACCATTGCGTTCACGCAGCAATTCAATTTCAGCGGCACACTCGCTCATGAGGCGCTGTCGCTCAGCCTCAAGATCGCGATCGTCATTGTTGCCTTTAAGCATCGCCTGCCAGTTAGTCTTGTCTGCTATATGTTTCGCGAAAGTCGTCTCAACCTCTCCAGACTGCAGGCGGTTGCTGACACGAAAAATGGGTTGTGCTTGTGTTGCGCCCTGATCCATCCACCGCGTGGGAACCTGGCTACCCCGAGTAATCCCAACCTTCACACCGGAGGTATTGGACAGGTACACAATATGATCAATCATACAGTTTTGCTCGCCCCATTGAGGTTCGCGACAGGTACCGAGATGGTAATGACACAGCTCGGGCTTAACGATGCACGTATCGCACTGAGCAAGGCGCTTGAAACACGGATAGCAGTAGCCCTGACTAAAACTCTTGTTAGTCTTGCGATTACAGTGGACGCAGTTGATCACTCCGGTGTACTCAAGGCTGATGGCTTGCCCTAACAGCGCATTGGCGGAGACTTCGCTGTCGCCGAATATCAAATGGTATTGCACGGTTTCCGCCAGCTCCGTACGCATCTTGCGCACCATTCCATTTGCCAGGTTAGCTGCCACAGATTGCTCCTT
Organism: Halioglobus sp.; assembly: GCA_039990395.1. Lineage (GTDB taxonomy): Bacteria > Pseudomonadota > Gammaproteobacteria > Pseudomonadales > Halieaceae > CALINF01. Next base: position 614,438 of record JBDXFZ010000146.1, on the reverse strand, counting down.
AGTGTTCGTCCCGGTCTTTCCAGGTTAGGGGTGTTTCCCGTGTTTGAGCCTCAAACGCGCCGGTCTTCTTGCCGCGATCAATGAATCCAACACGCTCGTGCTCTGGGAGGTGAAGCTCGCCCCACGCGATAACGGCCGCAAGCGCGTGTTCGCGCTGCTGCGACGTCATAGGCCGGCCATCCGGCCAACGCCCCTGCTCTAGAGCCTTCTTCAGATTCTCATAAATTTCTGGCGACATTTTGTCGATCGCCTGCTGATAATCCATAAGCCGGTGCCTGAAAAAAACGAGATTATAACGTGTGTAGCTACGCTTAGGAGGTACTTGAACGGGAAGAAAACGCGAAAACCACTCCCAGAATTGTGCCACTGACAAGCCCGCCGACATGTGCCGCGTTGGCAATAGCGCCAAACCCCAGCACTTCAACGACACCCAGCATACAGACAACCAGCCAACCCACCATAAACACCATAACCCCTGTGGGAGGGGCAATCTGCCAGGCTGGCTGCACTTTAGCGCCTGCCCAGCTAAAGCCAAGGAGCCCGTAGACAACCCCTGACATCCCGCCAAACAAACTGGGACCCCCAAACAAATACTGGCAGGCATTGGAGACCATAGCGATTACCAAGAATAATCCCAACATATTGAGCCCACCCATGACACGCTCCACCCGGGCCCCTAGTTCCCACAGCCACAAGCTGTTGAACACGATGTGCAACCAGCCAAAGTGAAGAAACGCCGGGGTAATAAGACGCCAATATTGTCCACCCATTTCGCCAAAGCTGATCGAGTCACCCATGACCTCGAACGGCGAGAACGTGAAATAACTCAAAATAGTGAGTGGCAGTTGAAGGTAGATCAGCAAGAAGCCTGCAATCGAGAGCAAGATTAACACGGCAGTAACAGGTGCAACATGTAACCGCTGCACCAGAGACGGAGTCGGCACACGCGGAGACTGTGTTACCTCGATCTTCACGTCACCGGATCGCCAGGCCTTATACAAGCTCTGAACCTGCGGAACGGCCTCGGGGCTGGTTACTTTGAGCACCTGCTGCCCGCGCTCTTCAAACACACGGTGTGCGACGCCGTGCTGCTTAAGCACAGCGCTTAAAGGTAATAGGTTTTCCTCAACGCCAACACTGAGGGCGGTATGAGCGAACGTCATCTAAGTGACCAGCGCATCGCCCCAGCGCAGCTTATCGCGGCAACTGGCATAAAAGCTGTGGCCTTTAGGATGTAGCAAAAGCAGGCGATGAGGCTTTTTTACAATGGCGACTGAGTCACCAGGACGCGCTGTGAGATTGACCTGGCCATCGCAAGTCACCGGTGGGTGCGTTCGATTTCTGTCCAATATATCGATACGGACCTCACTGTTGCCGTCCAATACGATCGGCCGACTGCTGAGCGCATGTGGGAACATCGGCACCAGTACGATTGCATCGAGAGTGGGATGCATAATGGGGCCGCCACCTGACAGTGAATAAGCGGTTGACCCTGTCGGCGTAGAGACGATTAACCCATCTGCCCGCTGGCGATAGACAAACACATCGTTTACATAGAGCTCGAACTCAATCATTTGTGCAGAAGTGCCAGAGTTCACCACCACATCATTTAACGCATCTGCAGAGCCTATGACCTTGCCATCGCGCAGAACTGTGGCGTCCAGCAGGAACCGACTCTCCTGATCATAATGACCATCCAGCACAGCACTCACTTGCTCGGAGAGCTCGTCAGGCGTGATATCAGTCAGGAAGCCCAAACGGCCACGGTTTACCCCCAGCACGGGCAAATCGAATCGCGCCAGAGTCCTCGCAGCGCCAAGCAAGCTGCCGTCGCCACCAATAACAATCACCAGGTCTGCGCGCTCGCCTATCTCTGCGATGGGCAGCCTCGGATCTTCAGAACTGGGGACCAACTCGGCGAGTCGCTCTTCTAGCAATACTTCGTGACCCCGTAGGTGTAAAAGAGTAATCAACTCTTCCAGAACAGGCTCTAGCCCCTCCCGTTGAGATCGGCCGACCAGTCCTACACAAGCAAAAGACGCTGGCATAGTTCAAACACCCACGATGCATTAAGGATTGTTATTATAACCACACTATCAAGATGACGCGCAGGTACCCTTATCAACTTCAGCAATCAACACGTGCGCGACCTGGCATGGGCCTGTTTCGGCCCCCGAATGATGCATACTCGCAGCCTCAATTCAGGCGAATTGAGTATCGAGAATTGCGCTCTGGACCTAACTGATGCCAGGCGTGACTGGCTAAATAAATTGGATCAGAACCCCACTGCGCTGCATGAATGGCTGGAGCGTTCACCCACGCGTCGGCTTGGCTTGTACTTCGAGGCGCTGTGGCAGTATCTCCTTGAAACTGACCCGATGGTTGATCTCGTGGCTCACAACCTGGCGGTAAGAGCCAACGGTCGGACACTGGGGGAGTTTGACTGCCTGTACTTCTGCCATGAGCGTAAAAGGCATGTGCACCTTGAGTTAGCGGTGAAATACTTTCTGGGTATTGATGGCGAAACGATCTCTGGGCAAAGCCAGTGGCAACAATGGTGGGGCCCCAACAGCGTCGACCGACTGGACCTCAAAATCAATCATCTTATGAACAGGCAAATCCAACTGGGACAACAACCGGAGGCTAAAGCCGCTCTCGCCGACCTGGGGATCATCGACCCGATATTGGAAGTGGAAATCCGCGGTTATCTATTCCGCAAGAATGGTAGCGCCTTGCCGTCGCCGGTAGGCTACAACTCACAACAACCACTGGCAAAATGGCTCTTTCACGGCGACGCCAGTGCGTTTATTGCGACATCCCAATCCGCTCGTTTTACTACACTGCCCCGCCTGCACTGGTTGTCGGCAGCCCGGGCAACCGACAACCCGTGCCTGAGTGGCCAAGACATGATCACAGCTCTGGATGCTCACTTTAATACTAGTACGAGACCGCAACTACTGGCTGCTATGGACGAAAATGGATGGGAAACGGAACGATTTTTCATCGTACCAGACGGTTGGCCAGAGCCAGAGCCTAGCTCTCCGTCGAGTTAATGGGCTTGAGCCAAGAGTAGCCTCTCCTACCCTGAAGACCGCCAGTATGTATAAAGGTTATCGGCTGTGCAGCAGACAGCCCGCCATTGGCCACCAGCTGACGCAAAGCATACATCGCTTTACCCGTATAGACGGGTTCCAGGGGCGGCCCCTCGGATGCTTCAAATTCAAGCATAAACGCCTTTAGACCAGCGTTAGCCCGAGCGAAGCCTCCGCAATGGAAATCATGCTCAATACACCAACGACCAGGGTCTGAGTATCCAGGCTCGCATAGCAGCGAGCGTACCCGGTGGGGCAGATCGGCTGCACCTTTTAATGCGCTAATGCCAATCACATCGCGATTGTTATCCAAACCAGCAACCAGGCCAGCCAGTGTTGTTCCTGTGCCCACGCCCAAAACAATCGGCCCCTCTGCTATAGGCCCCGATCGCACAAGGTCTGCAAGTGCCAAACAACCAGTTACACCCGCTGAACCCGCACCTCCTTCTGGCACAATAAGACAGGGGCCGTAGGCAGCCATTACTGTCGCCAAATAGTCAGGCTGGTCTTTGCGCCGATAGTCAGCGCGACTGACTGGCACAAGGCGCATTCCCATGGCCTGTGCATCGGTCAACGTCGGCGTAAGCTGCTGTTGGAGCTCTCCGCGCACCAGACCCACTGTCTCAATATTGTGTAGCCTGCCTATCGCAGCCAGTGCGTGCAGGTGGTTCGACCAGGCTCCGCCAAAAGACACGATACGGCGGACACCCTGCAGCGCAGCCAGCCTAAGATACCCGTTTAGCTTAAATAGTTTGTTACCGGGCGCTTGCTGATTCAGAAGATCCAATCGCAAACACATTACATCGGCCTGAAGAAACTCTCGCAGTCGATCGTTGTCCAATCGTTGCCACAACTTGGCAATGTCAGCTGTACTGGTTAAGCTGGCGGCTTGACTAATCAACGTTTGATCTCAACAGCAAGGAACATACTCATGACGGGACGTATTCTACTCTTATTAGGCAGTATCGCGATGCTAGCCGCCTGCGCCAAAACACCCGAGATACAAACCGGCGCCAATGCAGAGGTTATCGACGGTAATCTTCACCGGGTGAACAACGCTAGCTTCAAGGTCTCTTACGTCGACCCGGATGCTGACTTCACCAAATACAAGAGAGTCCTGGTTACGCCACTGGGGTTAGATAACGTTGAAATCATCCAACCCAGCAGCTCCTCGGCGATTGTAGGCAGGAAAGATTGGGTACTCACAGACAAAGACAAGGCCATGCTTTCGGAGGCTTACATGGAAGCCATGAAGGAGCAACTGGAGACCAAGGGCGGCTATGCGCTGACCAATGAACCTGCTGACGATGTACTGGAAATTTCAGCAATGATCACCACCATTGCGCCGTCTGCCCCCAAAGATGACAACACCTCTCGCGGCGCTGGACGCACGCAGGTCTATACTGAGGGTGCTGGCAGCATGGCAATTGCGGTTGCCTATGGCGACTCTGAAACCGGCGAAGTGCTGGGCCTGGCGAAAGACAGCAGAGCCAGCAATACCACCAACTTCGGCGTCAATAATAGTGTTACTAATCGCTCTGATGTGCGTCGCATGCTGTCCTCATGGGCCTCCAATATTCGCGTGGGCCTGGACCGCGTTCACGGCAAGCAATAGTCTGCAGCACCAAGCGCAGCAAGCCAACCGGCTTCCTGCGCTAGCTCGCCCTACACTCAGCTTAGCTTGAAGCCCTCGTAACCCTGAGCGACGACCTCCTCACACTTTGCCACGTAGTCGGGAAAGCCCAATAGCGGCAGAAATACCCGAGGTTTGCCGGGAATGTTGGCCCCTAGGTACCAAGAATTACAGGTTGGATATAAGGTTCCTTCTGCGACCTCGTTCACATGCTCGACCCAGGCGTCTTCTGCAGCTTGTTCCGGCTCAATCGCGCACAGATCGTTTTCTCTCAGGTAGGCAATGGCATCAGCGATAAACTCTACATGTTGCTCTATGCTGGGCAGCATATTGGTTAATACTGATGGGCTGCCCGGTCCAGTCACCATGAAGAAGTTGGGAAAGCCTACCGTTTCCAGGCCCAAATACGTTTTGGGTCCCTCCTGCCATTTTTCTTTGAGTGCACGCCCTTCCCTGCCACGAATATCAATGCGTGCCAGTGCACCTGTCATGGCGTCAAAACCTGTCGCATAGACAAGACAATCAAACTCGTATTCTGCGTCGCTGGTACGCAAGCCCCTCTCAGTAATCGACTCGACTGGTGTTTCGTTAACATCAACCAGAGAAACATTATTGCGGTTGTAGGTTTCAAAATAGCCAGTGTCGGCACACAGGCGCTTGCAAAATATCGTTGAGTCGGGCGAGAGTTTCTCAGCCACGTCAGGATCATTCACCTTGTCGCGTATCTTCCTGCGCACGAAATCGGCGGCCAGAGAATTGGCCTCTTCGTCTAGAAACAGGTCGCCAAAAGCCGCCCCAAAGAGCAGCCCACCTTGCTGCCAGTGACGCTCGAATTGCGTTTCACGCTGCTCATCAGTCATCTCCATCGCAAACCCATCATTGCGCGGATGGCGAGCGCCGAAACCTATCACTTGCAGCTTATTGCGCTCACGCAAGTCTTCATAACGGGCCTTTATGCGCTTAACCAATTCGGGTGACAGCGGCTCATTCTGCGCGGGAACCGAATAGTTTGGTGTTCTTTGAAACACAGTAAGCTGACTGGCCTGCTCTGCAATCAGCGGAATAGATTGAATCGCCGAGGACCCCGTGCCGATTACCCCGACGCGCTTGCCAGTAAAATCTACCGCTTGGTGCGGCCAACGGCCGGTATGGTAGACCTCACCCGTAAAACGGTCTTTGCCGGGCAACTCGGGTTCGTTGGGCACTGAGAGACAACCGGTCGCCGCGATAACAAATCGTGCCTCGCAGCGCTGTCCATTACCTGTTGTTACCGCCCAAAGACCTGTCTGCTCGTTGTAGACAGCCGACTGCACACGCGTTTCAAACTGGATATCGTCACGCAACGCGAAACGATCGGCCACATGTCGGGCATAATCAAGAATCTCAGGCTGGGCAGAATAGCGTTCACTCCACTCCCACTCCTGCTGTAGATCCTCATCAAATTGATAGGAGTACTCCAGGCTCTCGACATCACAGCGAGCACCAGGATAACGATTCCAGTACCAGGTTCCGCCCACATCTGTACCTGCCTCAAAGACCGTTGCCGACAGTCCTATCTGCCGCAGACGATGCAACATGTACATCCCGGCGAAGCCCGCGCCGATTACAATGGCGTCCTTTTGAAGCATGTTTTTTCCCCTCTTTTGAAGACAAGACAATCTTATGCCAGCTGGCAGTTTAGTCTATCACCTGAAAAGGCGCATCTGATGGTAGCGTGCAGCATCAATGGGACGAGGAAAATCATCAAAGATCAGTCAGTCAATGAGACCCACATTATTTTTCTCCAACACCTGCTCGGCTCTATAACTGGATCTAACAAGAACGCCAGACACCACCTCAAGGAACCCTTTCTCCAGCCCCCATTGGCGATATAGTTCAAACTGTTCCGGCGTGACGTAGCGATCAATAGGGTAGTGATTCTGTGTAGGTTGTAAATACTGACCCAGCGTGAGGATGTCCACGTTGGCAGCACGGAGGTCATCCATTGCCTGGAGGATTTCATCCTCACTCTCACCCAGACCCAACATCAGACTGGTCTTAGTGAGTACGGACGGACGGTGAGCCTTGGCATGCGCTAGCACATCAAGTGTTTGCTGATAGGTCGCTCTAGGATCGCGCACCGGGTGCGTAAGGCGCTCCACTGTTTCCACATTCTGCGCAAACACCTCAATGCCTGAATCGACAACCGTTTCCACATCCGCCAGGACACCGAGAAAGTCCGGCGTTAATGCCTCTACGGCCGTGCCGGGGTTTTCGTCCTTCACGCGTTTAACACACGCAGCATAGTGCCCCGCCCCCCCATCGGGCAGATCGTCGCGATTAACCGAGGTGAGTACCACATACTTGAGCTTCATCAGCGCCACCGAGCGGGCTGTGTTGGCGGGTTCGTCAGTATCCAGCCAGCCGTTTGGGTTACCCGTATTGACCGCACAGAATCGACATGCACGTGTGCAGACATCGCCCATGAGCATAATAGTTGCCGTGCCGGCACTCCAACATTCGCTCATGTTGGGGCATTTGGCCTCCTCGCAAACGGTCGCCAGGCGATGCTCATGCACAATGTTTTTCACATTTTCGAAGGTCGCACCGCCGCGCACTTTTATCCTGAGCCAATCCGGCTTAGGCAAGCGCTCGCCCTGACGAGCGGAGGACTTGATGCCGTCTTTTATTGCGGTAATACCTTTATCGTTGACGAATTTCTCGCCGCTGGATACTTGAACTGCAGGTATCAGGTCATCGGACATAGGGGCGGTGTCTTAAGGAAAATTGATTGCGTTAGTATAACGCAATCCGTTTTAGAAGTTGTCGGTAAGAAAGTGGGGACTCGCAGCGCTTTCGTCGTCTACCCATATACAAAAAAGCCCCACCCGTTTGGGCGAGGCTTTTTTGTATATGGCGGACCGGACGGGACTCGAACCCGCGACCTCCGGCGTGACAGGCCGGCATTCTAACCAACTGAACTACCGGTCCGTGGTAGTTACTTTCTCGGTAATAAAGTGGTGGGTGATGACGGGATCGAACCGCCGACCCTCTGCTTGTAAGGCAGATGCTCTCCCAGCTGAGCTAATCACCCCCAAACCGAGAACGCGCATTATAGAGATAATATTTAGGGTGTCAAACGTTCGAGGACAAATTGCAGGAGTATTTTTCCAGGGTGAAAAGCCATTGATTTTAGTAGTAAAATCGCCGCCCCATTGACCCCAGCGCCACTCAAATATTTCACAGATGCAGCAAGCACTGAAGCGGGAAAACAGCATGGAAATTTACAAAGAATTTCACTTCGAAGCAGCCCACCGACTACCTAATGTTCCCACCGGACACAAATGCGCCCGCTTGCACGGCCATTCCTTCGAAGTAAAAATTTTCGTCTCCGGTACGCCGGGTGAGTCAACAGGCTGGATCATGGACTTTGGCGATCTTAAAGTTGCCTTCAAACCGATTCTGGCGCAACTTGATCACTACTACCTTAACGATATACCTGGCTTGGAAAATCCCACCAGCGAAAGAGTGTGTGAGTGGATTTGGGAGAAGCTAAAGCCAACACTACCGGAACTCAGTGCCATCGAAATCCGAGAAACCTGTACATCAGGCTGCGTCTACCGAGGGCCAGCGGCCTGACGTGCGGGCGCTCCGCGCAAAACGGTAACACCCGGAAATTTGCTTGACATCTCTCGTCGCACTACAGATACAGGTACGCGCTAACATCTGAAATTTACAATGGTTGGCAGCACCTGTAGAAGTGTTCCCTGTTACCGCGATTAAGTTACCTTGAGTAGCGAATCTACAAAGGTTATACACATCCAGAGCCAGACCGGTCAACGCTACAACTTAGCAACTTCTTTAGACTGCTGGGTTTAATTTTCAGCTATAACTATCTGTTTTTAATGAATTAATTGCTTTTGTTCGATTTTTGATCAATCGAAAGGATTGGGGGTAGTACGCGTCTGGCAGCCACATTGAACACTTTACTCACAAAGTTATGCACAGATTCTGTGGACAACATGCGTAATTGGAAAGTGAGTCGATCTTGCACAAAGACAGCGGCCTAAAAATGTTAGTGCAGCACTCTTTGGGGTTCTGCAACGACAACCGCTTGTAGCAACTTGCCCAGCATAATCACGTTGCCCTGGCGCCGCTCTGCACCATCGTAGCTGTAGTCAAAACGGTACTGCCGCCAGATGCGCCAGCGACCAGCAGAATCGCGGCTTAACGATATTCGCTGAATCTGGACAGTCTGATCAAGTAGCTGAAAATCGTCCTTGCGCCCAGCCCTCGTCACTGCCTGCAAAGCCAGTTCGCGAACCCGTGTGGCAGACAGAAAGAAGATTCCCGCCGCGCCCAGCAGAATCACCAGCATTACCTCGCCGAGGCTGAAATACATTTAGCTGCTTCCCGGCTTGGACAAGCGTCGCATCACGACCTGAAAGGTCATTTTGCAATCCTCCGCTACGCGTAGGTCACCGCGCACGAAAGTGAGTGACTTTGTTCTTCGCATAACTTCGGCGGTGCCTTCTACCCAGTCTCCTTCTAGCGCAGCTCCCATAAAGTCGGTCGTACAGCTGATCGTCGCGCAGTTTTCCTTAACGCCGCTTAGCGCAACCATTGTTGCGACATAATCTGCAAAGGCCATCATGACACCACCGTGGGCCGAACCTATTCCATTGCAGTTCTTTGCCTTAACACGAAACCCCATGCGCAATTTACCCTCGCCTTCTTTGCGATAGAAAAATGGGCCAATATCATCTTCCGCCGGGCTGATACCCTTCAGTTGCTTGAAACCATCAGGGGTTTGAATATCTGTCATTAGATGCTGTCCAAAAAGTCGCCCACCAGGGCATTGAATGTGTTGGGATCCTGCGCATGCAGCCAGTGACCACAGCCAGGCATCACCCTAATCGACGATGATGGAAAGCAGGTCTCGATAGCCGCGTGATATTTAGGAGTGATGTAAGGCGAGTCTCCCCCTGCGATGAACAGTGTGGGGCCATCGTAGGGAATATCAAGCTCCGGCGCTTCTCGAACCGCTGCGTAATTGTCCTTGAGCCCCTGCAAATTGAAGCGCCAGTGATAGGTACCGTCATTATCGCGCTGAAGGCTGAGTAATAGAAACTGGGTGACCATATCCTCCTCTATGAACTGCGCCATTATTGCAGCGGCGTCTGCTCGTGAGCTCACAGGTCGCCCAGCTACTGCATCGAGTGCCGCGAATACATCATCGTGACTACTCTCATAACTCACCGGTGCGATGTCTGCTACCACCAAGGCATCTACTTTCAGCGGCTGTTGCAGTGCCAGCTGCATCGCAACCTTACCCCCTAGAGAATGGCCGACGAAGGTAGCAGAATGAAGGTGGCGTTCATCCAGCCATTGCGCAACGCATTGCGCCTGAGCCACCAGCGACGCCTCGTCCAGCCAGCCGGAATGCCCGTGGTTGGGTAGATCTACGCTGTGTACACGATATCGCCCCTGCAGCGCCCGGGCGAGAGAGCCCAGATTACTTCCCATGCCAAATAACCCATGCAGCAAAACAACATCAGGACCCTCGCCCAACACGCTGTCATGCAGTTTTACGGTCATAATCGCTGCCTCCTCTCCCAGTTTTTGCTACCATGCGACGCACTATAATGTAACGGAATCTGTCATGCGTCCACTTTGCCTCCTAAGCCGATTCGCCATTGCAGCTGGATTTATTACCCTTATTTCCGGCTGCGCTGGCGGTGTCACCTACAATCCGACCGTCGTTGCATGGGAGATCAATGAAGAGCGATTGGCAGCCAACCCGGTAAAAACAGTGATTCTCGCCAACGTCAATCTGGGAGCGCCCTCTCGCAATTACCTCGCTAAAGAAGAGGCGCGCATTGACGGCTATGTCAGTGTTTACCTAAAAGACAACGGCATTAAAGTTTTGCCCCAAAGACAGTTCACGCAAGCCTGGAATACAGCCGTGCGCGCCTTCGGGGACCCTGTTGATCCAACAACCGGCAAGATGAACGTACGTACTTTCTCTCAGATCATGATCAGTGTGCGTGATCGGTTACAGGAAGAGTCCAAGCTCGATGCATTTGTGTTTACTGACCTGGTAGAGATTGAAACCGCGTTCAATGGAGGCCTGAAACACCTGGCGCGCTGGGATGGCGTGACGCGCAAGCCTGCATTGCAAGGTACTGGCAACGGTGTGAGTGCAGATTTTAACTGGAGTGCACCCGTATCCGCGGCTTCATTACAAATCAGCATTTACGACATGGAACTACAGCGTCTCTTTACTAGCCGCGGCGGTCTGGATGCGACCGATGCCATCGACACTCGTTCTTCACAGGGCAGGTACGTGCGGCGCCGGAATATGCTCGAGAACGAAGACCACATCAAAGAGGGTGTTCGTCTTGCGCTTCACCCTCTGATCGAGATGGAAGACTGGCCGGGCAACCCCTGATCGCGCCGCTATCGTCTAACGTTCAACCGTTGCGAGCATCGAGGGTTCACTACAAAATTGACGAGGTTAGCGTCACGTCAGAGCGCTCCCAGATATTTGCAAACCGGGCTCTTACCACGGCGGCTTCCTCTTGCTTGTCCTGCCCCTCTAGGCTGAGAGCCAGACCAAAGAGAGACCAGCCGTTGCGGGGGTACTGAGCAAGATCTTTTCGATAGACCTCTTCGGCTGCGGCAAAGTCCTTGGCCAACAGAAGAGCGTGTCCCAAAGACTGACGGCTTGGGTAGTACCAGAAAGGCGGTTCGGTATAGGGCAGTTCATCTTGCGCCACCACGGCGGCAGTAAAGTTCGCAATAGCCTCATCCATCTGCCGCTGCGCTAACGCTAGCTCTCCTTGAGCCAATGCGCTGGCTATTGCCAGAACTTGGCTCGCCGGATAATCGTTTCCATCTAAAAACCAGATTGATTCGTTATCCATAAGCGGAGCCATGGCCACTATTTCTTCCTGCGCCTGCTCGAGCTGCTCCATTCGCACTAGAGCAACAGCACGAGCGTAGTGCCATATTGCCCGCGAGAACGGAAGCTCTTCCGGGGGCTTGGGCTCAGCCATGATTGCATCCCACTGAGCAAAGCGTACTAGCGACAATATCGGTACGGTCTGAAAGAATTCGATCGTAGGAAACTGCTGTATTTGCTCTAGCCGGACATTCGCAGCTACCTTGCGTCCCGCTTCTATTGCTACAGCACTACGGCCTTCCATACTTGCTGAAGCCCATAGGAAATGAATATTGTGGGGGTAGTACAGCGCGGGATAGAAGCCTTGCGCATTACATTGCGCGATATAATCTTCATCGACTTTAGCGGCTCTAACATTAGCCTCTGAAGCATCATAATAACGGCCAATGCGCCAATAAATATGTGAGGGCATGTGTACAAGGTGCCCAGAACCGGGTACCAGATTGGCCAGCGTATCTGCCGCAACCTCTGCGCGCGCAGGGTTAGACGATGCTTCTACCGCATGTATATACAAATGCAGCGCGAGCGGGTGCCGTGGGTTGCGCGCCATAACGGTTTCCAGCGCATTGATGACTTCCTTCGTTTCCGGCTTAGGATTGCTGCCGTCCAGCCAATAGTTCCAGGGCATGGTATTCATCATTGCCTCTGCAAACATGGCCTGCGCATCATCGTCATTCGGATACTTTGCCGCCAGCTCTCGCATCGCCTGCGCATAGGCAAGATCTAATGGCTGCCGCTCTGTATCAGGGTCGCCGTTGTAACGCGTTGCCTGCGCCGCAATATAGTCTTTCTCTACCTGGGTCACACCCTGGCTGTTAGCTTGTGCTTTTTGAATCGCCGAAAAAGCTGACTGACGGGCATCAGGCATCATGATCGCCCTGCCCTTACTGGTTACATTGATATTTGGACCGCTCGCCAGCGCTTCTCCCCAGTAACACATGGCACAACTGGGATCGAGCCGCTGCGCCGCTTTGAACGCGCGTATCGATTCTGCATGATTAAATCCAGCAGCCATAATCATGCCCTGATCGAAATAGCGCTGAACTCCGTCTATCGACGTTGTGATCGGATGAGAGAAGTCACCCAATCCATCAAGCATTGGCGCACCGGCTTTTGCGATCAATGCAGCCTTATCCAACTCAGCGCTATCAGCTGTGGTGGCCAATGGTGCAGACGCTTCGCCAGCGGATTTACTCTCTGCAGTTTGTTTAGGGGAATTATCAGAGCTGCAGGCCATCAGGCCAGAGAACATTATCAGGATGACTAGCGATACGCGTTTCATGACTGTACTCCTTCGCGCAGACACACATCTGCAAAGCGGGGTTACAGCCGAGCCTAGTTCAAGAGTGCAACTTGCGCAAAGCGAAAAACCTCAAGCCAGCGCTTCCAACCCTCGCTCTATGCACCACATCGCTGAGAGCGAACCTAATATATACACCGGGACAGGTAATAAACGATCCTGCCAGGGCGCCAGTGGTTTGCGAAGTATCAGCCAAACTCCCCAAACGACGAAAATAAACGCTATCTGTCCGATTTCTATACCCACATTGAAGAACAGCAGAGCCAAAGGAACGTTGTCCTGCGGCAAGCCAGTCTCAGCCAGCGCACCCGCGAAACCCATTCCGTGTAACAGACCGAAACCACCGGCCAGCCACCAGGGGTTACGCCAAAGCATGTCATGACGACTTTTGCGCGTTAGTTCCACAGCGAGGATAAAGATACTCAACGCAATGGTGAACTCCACAAGAGCAACGGGATAATCAAAGTACCCCAGCGTCACTAGAGACAATGTAATACTGTGCCCAAGGGTGAACGCCGTGATAGTCCACAACAAGCGTTTGCCCCCACCTACTAGCAACAGCAGCCCAAACACAAACAATAGATGATCGATCCCGCCCCAGATATGCTCCATGCCCAACAAGGAATAATCGGTCATGACCTGATTTGCACCCGGCTCTTGCGGCACAACATAGGTGGATTGCTCGGCATTGAGCACCGCCTGATACTGGCGCCCATCTCTCAGTGCGATCATCATCATCGCCGAAGATTGGTTGGGCCCCAGACCGGTGAGCCCCAGTGTCTGGCCAACCAAACCCTCGTCATCTAATTTGCAGTCCAACTTCAGGCTGGACACCTTCCCAGTACCTTCGAGCTGAGGTGGACTGACAGATGCAACGTCACAGACTTCTGGCCAAACGGGCGCTATCGGAATTGACGTTGTTGCCTGGGCGGGCGTTTTGAACACCATGTGAAACTGACCATCGCCGACTTCTGTTACTTTCAATAGCGAGGGAGCGAAACGGTGAGCATGCGCTGACGTTGACAGAAACAAGGCCGCCAACAGCACAAAACCGAACTTGAAAGCACTCATAAACGCACCTCGTAGAGCTCACGCATGTTCTCTATGGCAGCCGCCAGTGCGTCTGCGCGTGCCTCGGACTCCAGATCGCGGCGCAGTGGCCCCCGCACCTCGTCAAAGGTGGCATCACGCGCCGGTTCAATAGCCTCCACCCAAACGTAGTGCAAACCATAAGTTGATCGAATGGGCCCCACCCACTGCCTTGGCTGTGGTTCCGCTTCCAGCAGGTTCTTGACAAAAGCCGCACCAAAATGCCTGGCCAGCTGATCCGGTGATTGGTAATCGAACTGGTAGCCAGGAAGGAAAGGCGAGCTGAGCTCCCGAGCTTGACGTGGTGTTAATTGTTCCTGCTCAATCGACGCAATTACATTCTCCGCCTCGGCCTCGCGGGGCCTGGCAAAATAGATATGTTCAATAGACAATCGCTGCGGCCTGCGTAGATCCTGCGTACGAGATTCGAACTCCGCACGAACCTGCTCTTGTGTGACCGATGCAGGCGGATAACTCGCCAAAAGTAACTGCTCCATTACCTGTACCATTCTGCGCTTAACCACCTCATCGCCAAGATGCAAACGCATCTCCAGCGCCTGCTCATACAACGCTTGATCAGACTCGCCTTCGCCAAGACCCAGAAAGCGCATATTGCGCAGCAAACGCTGATACACCACCGTGTCGTGCAAGTGGAGCTCAAATTCCAGCGCACGTTGAAAAAGCATATCGCGGTCGAGCTCTGATTGGACCAATCGCTGTCGTTGCTCAGTTGTTGGTGGGCGGCCGGTGGTGGCAACCCACTGCTGCAACATGTTCTCCAGTCGTTCAGGTGCCAATGGTCCGACAACCGGTTTGGGTTCAGGAAACAAGGCGCCCTGAAGCAGAAAAAGTAGTATGCCGAGCACAAGAAAGTGCAACCATGGGCGATTAAACCACGCCAAAAAAGTCATCTAGTGTTATCCGTTTAAGAGTACTGGTGGGCTGTGATCAGTCGTCATAGTTTGCAGTTTTCTTGTGCGCCTGGGCCTCAAGGCCTGCCGCCAAATCCCGCTGACTCATCATCGCGGCATTCCAGGTGGCGATGTAGTTTAGCCCTTCGTGAACAGAATGGTCGCGACTGTAGAGTATCATTTCCTTCGTACCGCGAATTGCAAGTGGCGACTTGCTGGCTATCTGGTGCGCTATTGATTGTACCTCACGCAACATAACTTCACGGTTCTCAAACACACGATTTATGTACCCTGTCTCACGCGCCTCGTCGGCATCCATATTCCTACCGGTATAGGCCAGTTCACGCACCACGCCATCAGGGATAATTTTTGGCAAGCGTTGTAAGGTACCTACATCGGCCGTCATACCAATGTCGATTTCACGAATAGAGAAATAGGCATCTTCGGTGGCATAGCGCATATCGCAGCAGCAGGTGAGATCTACTCCACCACCTATGCATGTTTTGTGGATCGCCGCTAGAACGGGCTTGCGACACTTTTCTATTGCGCCCAGATTGTCTTGCATACGCAGCACGTTCAACCGGAAATGCTCTGCACGTCGAGCCGGGTCAGAGGACTCGCCTTCAAGGCCAGAGAACATAGTCAGATCCAGCCCGGCACAGAAGTGTTTACCATTGGCTGCCAGTACGACTGCACGAATGGACGCCTCTGCATCCAACCACTCGAAGCACGCCTGCAGCTCGCGCCACATGGCCGCATTCATTGAGTTGGCCTTGTCGGGACGATCTAGAAACACCGTCGCTACGTGGTTATCAACTTCCAATGCCAGGGTTTCAAAGTTTGGGGTCATCGCTCTATTTTCTCCTTGTGCTATCAGGTCGGCTACCAGGTGCCGAACACCACTTAGGGGGTCCAGTGTGAGATAAACTCTCTAGGATTAATGGTGGGCAGGCTCTTGGACTTGCCAGTGCGGGTACCCAGGTAGATGAATCCCACAATCTCCTGATCCGCCCCCAAGCCCAGCCCGCTGGCAACCTCTGGATCGAAGGCGTTATCACCCGTTCGCCAAATACCAGCATAACCCAAGGCCTCGGCCGCCAGTAACAGCCCATACGCTGAGCAGCCTGCAGACAGACGTTGTTCGCTATGCGGTACTTTAGGATGTTCTGTCAGCTGTACTGTTACCACGACCATCAGCGGCGCGCGCAGTGGCGAGCCAAGAGCCTTGGCTCGCGCATTTTCGTCGGCATCGGGATTGCGCCCCAACAAACTGGTCTCAAATAGACGACCCAGTGCTTCGCGCTGTTCACCTTCGATCACGATGAATCGGGTTGGGCGCAGCCAAGCGTGATCCGGTGAACGCAGGGCTGCATTAACCATCTCTTCCAGTTCCCGCGTTGTTGGCGCTGGCGTAGTCAGTTTAGGCGAGGAGTTTCGGCTCTGGAGCAAGGTGAGTAAATCGAGAGTCTCTGGCATGTCTGTCACAGTGGTAAACGAGCTGCAGATGATAGCAATATTTTACCCACAAAAAAGCCGTCTGATCGCAACATGGTCAATTGCTGAAGCCAGGGCCCACCAGAATATTCATAAAGCCCGCATCACCCGCACACGCATCGACATTATCGCACCAGGTTGCGAGCGCCTGAGCTGAACTGCGCACCAGCTGATGCTCGATATGATCAACGATCCAGAAAGGCTGATTCAATTGCGCCAATGTTTCTATCAGCTGCCGACCAGAAGCACCAGCCTGCCGTAAACTTAGTGGGGTCAATTCCACCAAGATACGCGCCGGTTGCAACTGGCTGTGCAGTAACGGCATTAGTCCCTGCAACACAGCCCATTCACTGCCCTGAGTATCTATCTTGAAAAAGTGTACGTGTGGAGTTCGCTGACGCAGAAACTTGCTGCCACACAGCAAGCTGATATCCGTACTGTTACGTGCACCCCCGACATTAAAGACCTGATGGTCACCTAGATTGTCATCACTAAGGAACAACTGCCCTACCTCGTCTTTTTCAGACAAGCCCGCCATCTCCGCAAAGATCACACTGGAGAAATTATTGTGCTCAATATTTTGGCGTAGAAGGTTGTAGTTTTCGACGTCGGGTTCGAACGCAAACACCTTTCCAGAAGGTCCAACGCATGCTGCCGCGAGCACGGAGAAATAACCGAGATTAGCCCCCACATCTACGAATACCTGTTCGGGCTCGAGCATGGACATAATCAATTGGGTTTCAAAGGGCTCCCAGATACCTTCTTCGCGCAAACGCGGCGAGATAACACGATCTCTGGGACCGTGGACAAACAAAGCCAATTCGCTTGTCAGCTCTGGGATTTTCAGTGGAATGGGGATTGGTGTCATCACAGCAGCGCATCATCGCACACAATCAATGATCAGTTAACGCGCCTTAGTCTACGTGCATGTCGTCGAAAGGCGACTCCAGATCGAGGGAAACCGAGCGACCGTCAACGATGACCTCATGTTCATTCAGCTCCACATCATTGTCGCCTAAAACCCCATGATCAAACTTGTAAACAGGCCCCATATCGCCGGCTATAACTTCATTATCATAGGTCTCCTGTGCCTCGCGCACTGTCTCATTCGCGCGCTCCCAGGCCGTCCACTCGCTGCGCGAATAACGGGCCTGTAACATGCGATTCACTATTGAGGGGCTAAGCATGGTTGCGGTGGCGTTGTTACCGCCAAAGCCCTTAGCATTGATAATTGCATAGCGTTGTTGCTCGGGGTCGATTTCCCGATGCTCGCGGCTAAAAGCCAGATGCTGTGCTTTTACATCGTCAGCCAGACCGTCGATGGTGGTGATACCCGGAATCAATCCGCACGCCCAACTGCCCAGCGTAGCTGTTATCTGGTCGCCGGAGGCAGACCCTAATGAATGTCCAAGATAACTTTTGAGCGCCGCCACAGGCCAATTGTCTATGCCAAAAGCATCTGCCACGCGGTTGAAGATTTCCGACTCAGTCACCCGATTCTGTGGCGTGCCAGTTCCATGGGCCTGCACCAGTCCACCACTGCGCAAACCTTTTGCACCAACAACTGCGCGCGCCGCAGCAACCGCCTTGGCCATGGTGATGTAATTGCCAACACCTGGCCCCGCAATCGACTTTTTGTGTCCGTCTGCATTAACGAACACATCGGTTCCAGCGCCGTAAATCGTGGCGCCCAGCTGCATCGCCAACGCGTCATCCATCAGGACAACCATCTGAGCTGACTCTGCGATGGTGAAGCCGCAATTGTCGGCAAACGGACGACAAGCGCGCCGATGATCGGGCTCCTGGTCCGCGTCCAGGCCATCTAGTTGTCGCAACCCTTTGTCAGTGGCAAGCGCTCCCATTGCCGCGTAACCTTCCATCACCTCTGGGTTGATGGGGGCTTCTGAACTGCCAATAAAGGCAATACGTGCACGACCACTGCGTATATCGTGTATCCCGTGTTTCATGTTGTATAAAAAAGAGGCACAGGCGCCCAGACTTGCTCCTGTAGAGCCCATTGCGCCCAGTACATACGCGTTCACAAAATCAGCCGGCATCTCGGCCAATCCAAGCGGACAATACTTAGACGTGACACGCTGACCGTTATAGCGCGCTTTGAGCATCCCTCCGGCGCCCGCGCCGTCGAGTTGACCCATGGCACTGCCGGCATACACGCTTACCTGGTCTGCAGATACCGCATCGAGAATCCGCTCCCACGAGACACCCAGACTACCCAGCGCATCGGATGCCGCATAAACAGTCATTTGCAGCCCGCGCGGATGGTTTCTGGATGCGTACAACGCGCTCGGGTCGAAGCCTGTAGGCAGCTGACCGGCAGCCTTCACTTCAAACTCTCTGTGGGTTGGCAGCAAAAAATCCTGCTCTCCCACAATCTGCACATTCACATGGTCATCGGCTTTGTCGGTGACAACCCAGTCCATAGGAATTGTTTCGGGAAGATTGGAGCGTTTAACATCGAAATTAACAGGCTGACCATTACTTTGGGTGGGCAGTTTACGATTCCATTCGACATTATCTACATCGAAGTGGTTACTCTCAATGCGCCTGATCAGCGTGTGGTTGAGTATGTATTGCTCCTGACCCTCGCTAGAGGCCAAACCCATTAGCTGCGCCAAAGAGGCCAGTGTACGTGACTGCTGATCCTGAGGCAGAGCACTGTACGTCATGCGTTTAAACGCATGATGCATCGACGCCCGTCCCGCGCCATTGATACCACCGAAGCCAACAACAACGGGGAGAGGCTGTTTACTCATGCACACACTCTAGAACTAATGATCGTTGTAGAATTTTAGGTAGTCTTGCCGGGATTAGATATGCCATAACGGACTAATAATGTGGTAATTTGGCCACTTAGTGAAACCCTTTCTCCTCAGTCACCTTTCAAGGCAAGCCTATGTATACCGTAGCTGCGATGCTGTACCCGGACGCGCTGGCCACCAGTGTGACATTGCCTATGGAGATTCTGCATGCCGCGAGCCAGATGGCGAGCGTCCGGCAAAAGGGACTCCAACAGGTCCGCTATTTGCTGGCATCAACTGACCGCAAAGCCGTGACGCTCGCTACAGGCATTGTGCTCAAGCCAGATATCACGATCGACAATTTGCCTGATATCGACCTGCTAATCCTGCCGGCTATTTGGCGTAATCCAGCCAGCACCATTGCGTTCAGTCGACCGTGGCTACCATTGCTTAACGCTACCGCCGCTACAGGCAGTCTGATCTGCAGCGTTGGCACTGCCAGCACCCTGCTGGCCGAGGCAGGTCTATTGGATAAACGCCCCGCCACAACCCATTGGAATTATTTCGATCGATTCGCCCAGCGGTATCCCGGAGTAAACCTCAAAACGCGTCACCTGATCACGCAGAGCGACAACATCTATTGCGTGGGCAGTGTGAACTCGATTGCCGACCTCATGGTGCACATCGTAGAGGGCTGGTTTGGCAGCAGAATTTCCCGCGCTGTGGAGAGTCAGTTCTCGCCAGAGATTCGCCAACCTTTCTGGTCGGCGTCCTACCAGAATTTGCCTGATTCTTCCCATCATGATGAGCTGATCCTGGAGGCGCAGCAGTGGCTGCAAGAACATTTGGTCACCAGCGTACGCATGCAGACCCTGGCAGAAGTTCTACAGATCAGCGTTCGAAGTTTAAACCGTCGATTCAAGGACGCCACGGGGTTCACGCCCAATGACTACTTACAAAGCCTGCGGGTAAACTTGGCCAAGGATTTACTGAGACACAGCAACTTGCCCGTCAGTGATATCGCCTGGCAGGTAGGCTTACAGGATGTGAGCTACTTCTCCCAGCTCTTTAAGCGTGTATGTGGCGTTACACCGCTGCGCTATCGAGAAGCTGTTAGAGGCAAACTGTTTGCCGTAGAAGACTCCAGCGGCAACTTGAGAATGCCACACGAGTATGGCTAAATAGCCGGCCTTTTCAGGCGTCATGGCGAACATTGAATACCGCGCCATGGACTACCTCGCAACCCCTATACCGGACTGATGACATGAGCAATGTATCCGTAGTAATTGTCGATGGCGCACGCACACCCATGGGGGGGCTGCAAGGCGCACTATCCCCCGTACGGGCACCCGATCTGGCCGCTACAGCCATCGCTGCCACCATTGAGAAAAGTGGTGTTTCTGTCGATGCGATCGATGAAGTGTTTATGGGCTGTGTACTGCCTGCAGGGCTGAAACAGTGCCCTGCCCGTCAGGCTGCAATCGGTGCAGGCATACCCGATGACGCTGGTGCTGTGACCGTTAACAAAGCCTGCGGTAGCGGAATGCAGGCTACCATCTATGGCTACGACAGTATCGTTGCTGGCACAAATTCGGTGGTCGTTGCCGGAGGCATGGAAAGCATGAGTAATGCTCCGCACCTGGTACCCAACTCTCGCTCAGGACTACGTACCGGACACAACACCGTTTACGACCATATGTTCATCGACGGCCTGGAGGATGCCTACACCGGTCGCGCAATGGGTAGTTTTGCTCAAGAAACCGCCAACGCCCGAGGTATTGAACGCGAGCAGATGGATGCCTTTGCGATCGAGTCTCTGACTCGCGCCAAACGTGCCATCGATGAAGGCGCGTTGAGCGCCGAAACTGCATCGGTCACTGTTACTACCCGCAAAGGTGAGACGGTCGTCACTGACGATGAGCAACCACATAAGGCGGCCATCGAGCGGATACCTCACTTAAAGCCAGCGTTTGCAAAAGAAGGCACCATCACCGCTGCCAACTCCAGTTCCATCTCTGACGGCGCAAGTGCACTGTTACTGATGAGTGAGAGTGAAGCGCAGTCTCGAGGCCTCAAACCCATGGCACGCATCGTTGCCCATGCCAGACACAGCCAGGCTCCTTCAGAGTTCACCACTGCCCCCATCGGCGCTATAAATAAGCTCTTTGCAAAAACAGGCTGGACCAAGGACGACGTCGACCTATTCGAAATTAACGAAGCCTTTGCCATGGTGACCATGCTGGCCATAGAGGATCTTGGGCTTGATCACGAAAAGGTCAATGTGCATGGCGGCGCCTGTGCGCAGGGTCATCCGATAGGCTCAACCGGATCACGCATTCTCGTGAGTCTTATGTATGCACTGCAGCGGCAGGAAAAGCAGCGAGGGGTTGCCGCTTTGTGTATCGGCGGTGGCGAAGCGACTGCTGTCGGCATTGAATTGCTCTAACACCTACTAACCAAAAACATCCCACCAGGAGCCCGCCGCATGGCACTTAGCAGCATTCCCGATATTCTCGATGACATTCGCGCAGGAAAGATGGTCATCCTGATGGATGACGAGGACCGGGAAAATGAGGGTGATCTGATCATAGCTGCTGAAGCCGTAACTCCGGAAGTTATTACGTTTTTCTCTGCTGAAGCCTGCGGTCTGATCTGTATGCCAATCACCGAGGACCGCGCACGCCAGCTGCAGCTACCACTGATGGTGCGCGACAACCGCTCCCAGCACGAAACTAATTTTACAGTTTCTATCGATGCGGCGGACCGCAAGGGCCCGGGCATCAGCTCTATTCAGCGAGCCCACACAGTACAGCAAGCGGCAAAAGCAGACGCCAAGGCTAGCGACATCAGCCAGCCAGGCCACATTTTTCCTCTCGTGGCTAAACCCGGTGGCGTATTGCGCCGCGCAGGACACACAGAAGCCGGCGTTGACCTCGCACGCATGGCAGGCTTTGCCCCAGCTGCACTGATCGTTGAAATCATGAATGAAGATGGCACCATGGCACGCCGCCCTCAACTTGAGGTATATGCACAGAAGCACAACCTGAAGATGGGAACCATCGCCGACTTGATCGAATATCGCTCTCTCCACGAGCAGTCTATCGACTTGAGCGATAGTAAATCTATTACTACCGAATTTGGTGATTTCGACTTGCACACCTTCATCGACTTGATCGATAACACCATTCACTACGCATTGAGCAAGGGCGAACTCAGCGAAGATCGGGATGTTCCCGTACGCGTACAGTCTGTGGATATGCTGCGTGATGTGCTCGGTACGCGTATTGATGCAAGCAAGCCCGGCTGGTCCTACCGTAGAGCGATGGAATACATTGCGCAGCAGCCTTGCGGGGTAGTCGTACTCATTGGTGGAAACCAGAGCGCAGAGCAACAGTTGGCAAATGTCAGTCGGTTCCCCGACTCTGCTGAGGCCGCTGCTGAGAACGCCACACCAAACTACCGATTCATTGGTACCGGCGCGCAGATCCTGCGACGCCTCAACGTAGGGAAGATGCGGCTGATGTCAGCGCCAACTCGTTTCAATGCATTGTCTGGATTCAATCTGGAAGTCACTGATTTTATTCAGCCCTAAACCCTTTAACCCCAAGCTCTGCACTGAAAATTCGCTACTCGTGGAATGAAACTACCTGCTCGACGCTCGCACGATCGGTTACGCAGTCATTAACAACAGCGGCTGGATCAGGGAAACCGAATGACAATCCGAACATCAGTTTATTACTCTCATCCACACCCAACGCCTCACGCACATAATTAGCCTGAAAACCCAAAGCCGTCTGCGGACACGAACCAAGCCCGTGAGCAGTCATCCCTAACATCACTGTCTGAGCAAACATCCCCAGGTCGCAGGCCTCACGTAATCCAAACGGCTCCGGCAAAAAGAAAAAGGCTACGTGAGGTGCGTCGAAAAACGTAAAGTTGCGCATGAATGCAACCTGGCGCTTGTCTTTTTCATCACGACCAATGCCCATTGAATCATAAAGCGCCTGAGCTGCGGCATATTGGCGCTCTTTGTAGACACCGTCGTACTTACCGTCATAGGGAAAATCCAGGCTAATATCGCCAGAGGCAAAGCGTGCTGGCATATGTTTGCGCATATCCTCTATCACAGCACCCGATGCCACGTGAACGAACCAGGGTTGCGTGTTGCAGTTGCTGGGCGCACGCAGCGCTGTACCAAACACCTGTTCGAGCAGCGCTTGGGGTACAGGCTTCTCGAGAAAGGCTCGCAACGAGCGACGGCGGGCAACGACTTCATCAAACTGAACAGCTAGATCACTCATCATGGACTCTTCTAAAAAACCAAAGGGTTATTATGCGGTGATCACAGGGCAACGCCAAGACCATGCGTAGCCTCAGATCACACGATTTGCTATCGTCTCCGTGCATAGCGCCTACTATCGATACGCCGGACAACACCAACACTATGGACCACACCATGTACCGACTCGCACTCTTTTGCATCCTCACTCTGAATCTGGTGCATGCCGCGCAGGCAGGTACCTCAGCGGTTGCCATGCCTGACCAATATGGCGCAGAGGTCGCAAGAGAGATTCTCCAAGAAGGTGGCAACGCTGTCGACGCCGCGATAGCGGCCACATTTACACTCGCCGTCACCTACCCCGAGGCAGGCAACATAGGCGGTGGTGGATTCATGCTCAGCCGAATGAACGGCGAAAACACGTTCCTGGACTTTCGAGAACGTGCCCCGGGCTCGGCTGAGCGCGATATGTATCTCGATGAAGGCGGCAACTTCGTGCAGTCTCTATCTCTTATTGGCGGCAAGGCATCAGGTGTTCCAGGCACCGTGCGCGGCATGCATGCGGCGCACGAGCGCTATGGCAGCCTAAGCTGGAAACAATTACTGCAACCCGCCATTGACCTGGCTCGGGATGGTTTCACAGTTCACGAGGACCTGGCACTCGCCGCACGGAACATGCTCGAATTTGAGGCTGGCAAAACCAACTTTGCCCGTTTTTTTGGGGATCTTGAGGCCGGGGCCACATTTCGTCAGCCTGAGCTTGCCCGGACCTTGAGCCTGATCGCCGAAGATCCAGAGTCGTTCTATAGCGGCGCTATCGCACGCCAGATTGTTGCGCAAATGAAAACTAGCGACGGTTTAATATCGGCACAGGATCTGGCGGACTACAAGGCTATCTGGCGAGAACCCCTGGTAGGGCAGTGGCGAGAGTTTACGATTGTTTCGGCCCCACCACCCAGCTCTGGGGGCTTCGCCCTCATCCAGCTACTCACGATGCGCGACTTTGCCGACGAGCACTTCAAAGACATATGGCAAAATTCGCCTGCCTATATTCACCTGCTAGCCGAGATAGAAAAGCGCGTTTATGCCGATCGCGCCGAATATCTGGGTGATCCAGACTATATCGATGTACCCATCTCCGCCCTACTCGACAGTGCCTATCTCAAAACCAGGGCAGCTGATATTCAGCCTACAGGCATTTCCAAAGCACCGTCAGTAACCGCCGGACTCGAGCCACCAGAAACCACGCACTTCTCTATTGTCGACGCGAAAGGCAACGCGGTTTCACTTACCTATACGTTGAACTGGGATTTTGGCTCAGGTGTAGTCGTTGAGGGAGCGGGATTCCTGATGAACAACGAAATGGATGATTTCTCCGCTAAGCCAGGAGTACCCAACAAGTTTGGGGTTATTGGCAGAGACAACAACGCGATAGCACCCAACAAGCGAATGCTTTCGTCGATGACCCCCACGTTGCTATTGCAAGGCGACAGCACCAACCTGGTGATCGGTACACCAGGCGGTAGCACCATTTTCACATCGGTGTTTCAGGTCATACTTAACTTATACGATTATCAGATGCCACTGCAGGCTGCCGTGGACGCAACGCGCTATCACCACCAGCTACCTGCACAGTTTTTGATTAGACATGACCAGCGCGATATTTCTGTCGAAACGCAGCAAGCGCTAGAGGCCATGGGCTATCGCGTTGAGCCTAACAGTTGGGGCAATCTAGGCGACATTCAGGCTATACAGCGCACATCAGACGGATTGCAGGCCGCATCAGACAATCGCGGCCGTGGCGTTGCTCAGGTGTTTCGTGTGCCTTGATAGTCACTCTGTGTGATCGATCAACGACACACGCTCATGCGCTTACTGCGCTAGCCATCGCCTTACTGGTCTCGATATTGAGCTGCCCTTGCAGCCCGGCGTCACGATGCACAGAAATGTCACGGTACGCATCGGACATCACCATTCCCAGCATCGCCTCACGTGAGGGATACATTACGATGGCCACCTGATCCCATAGTTCTTCTACTTCACCTAGCATCAAGCGCGAAACTGTCCCTGCAAAGACCATCTCACCACCTAAATCGTGTACCAGTTTAGCGACAGCGCGCCCGTAAATCGCATAAGCTTGAGCACCTGTGAGGTCACTTTCACGGCCATCCTCGTATACTGGCAATTTGCGAAATTTAAGCAGGTTTACCATGTAGATTGGGCCTTCCTGACCCGGCTCTAGAAACCCTTCCATTTGCTCGTTGCTTGGATGCACCTTATTTTCTACTAACATAGTTGCCGCCTGTGTTTGAGTTGTGTGCGCACAATTGAAGCCGACTCCAAGTCTGCTTGAACGCGCGTCAAAGCGATATGTGAAAACGCAGGCTAATCGCCGGCCCGCTTTCTGTCAAAAGACGCCGTGGCAGTTGTGTCCATGGCGATAAACTGAAAAACTATCGTGTGACAAAATTTAAACCATCCGTAGCTGCCGCCGTCGTGATTGCCAATATGGTAGGCACTGGCGTCTTCACCAGCCTGGGATTCCAACTGCTGGAAATCCGCTCACCCTTTGTCCTTCTGCTGCTGTGGGGCGTAGGTGGGCTAACCGCGCTCTGTGGTGCCTTGAGCTATGCCGAACTTGGGTCCGCCTTGCCCCGCTCGGGCGGTGAGTACAATTTTCTGTCGCGCATCTACCACCCAGGAGCGGGCTTTGTTTCCGGGTGGGTATCCGCCACCGTTGGGTTTGCAGCACCCACGGCACTGGCTGCACTCACATTTGGCAGCTATTTGGGTTCAGTTTTTCCCGTTTTGTCACCCACGTGGCTGGCCACTGCGCTAATCATTACATTGACTGCGGTGCACTGCAGAAGCCACAAGAGTAGTGGCGGCGCTCAGAGCCTTTTGACCGTGCTTAAATTGGTACTGATATTGGGCTTCTCTGCGCTGGCATTGTCGCTGGCACACAATGAAGAACCCGTTATCTTTTCACCTCAGCCCGGAGACGCTTCTATCGCATTGAGCGGGGCGTTCGCCGTGGCATTAATCTACGTAAACTACGCCTATTCCGGTTGGAACGCGGCAACTTACATCACCGGTGAACTGGAATCACCTCAACGTTCACTGCCGGTGATCTTGGTTGCAAGCACGGCGGTTGTGGCGCTGTCGTATCTACTGCTCAACTTCGTTTTTCTCTATACCACCCCCATGGATGCAATGGCCGGCAAGGTAGAGGTAGGCTTCATTGCGGCCGGCTATATTTTGGGTGAACGCGGCGCTACCATTATGGGTGTATTGCTAGCACTGCTATTGATTTCCACCGTCAGCGCGATGATTCTGGCAGGGCCACGAGTGCTGCATGCTATCGGCGAGGATTTCCCCCTGTTCAAGCCATTGTCTTTTGTGAACGAAGACGGCATTCCCGTTCGCGCTATCGTACTGCAATCCCTGGTTGCACTGGTGTTTCTATGGACTTCATCCTTCGAGAGCATTCTAGTTTTCGCTGGCGCCACTATGGGACTCAACACCCTATTCACTGTACTGGGCGTCTTTGTGCTGCGCTGGCGCGAACCTGATCTCCCGCGTCCGTATCGCACCTGGCTATACCCTCTTCCGCCACTAATTTTTCTCGCTCTTACAGCCTGGACGCTAATTTACATAGTGCTACAACGTCCTGTGGAAGCATTTATGTGTCTGGGAATAATTATTTCGGGTGCCATTTTTTATTACATTAGCCGTTCTCTGGGTGAGAAATCTGCCTCAGACACTATCGAGAAAGGCGATAGGCAATGAATACAGGTCAACCAGACCAGGCACTGGCTCTCACCAAAAACTGGGTAGAGAAAGTAGTTATCGGCATGAACCTGTGTCCGTTTGCGTCTCGCGACTGGGATCAAGGGCGGGTACGTTCTACCGTCTGCAATGAACATGATGCAGAGAGTGTACTGTTGGCTTTGGCCAGTGAAATGCAACTACTTGAAAGTGACGACTCGATCGAAACCACGCTACTGGTACTAACAGAGACATTTGAGGACTTTGGGGACTTCAATCAGTTTCTCGATCTCGCCGATGCCCTACTGGAGAGCCTTGGCTATGTGGGTGTGTTCCAACTCGCGACGTTTCATCCGGACTATGTATTCGCCGATAGCGACGACACTGATCCAGCCAATTGCAGCAATCGCTCACCGCTACCCATGTTACATCTGCTTCGCGAAGCCAGTCTCAGCAAGGCGATTGCACTGCATCCTGATACCGCTGAAATACCCGCCCGGAATATCCGCTATCTTCGACAACTGGGTATGGAGGCTATAACGAGTCGGATTAATGGTGAAGACGCGAACTGAGTGTTTCAGGAATAACCGGCGCAGAGTAACTAGTATGAAGGCATCGAATCTGAGACTCCACTGCGCTTGTGAGCCTAGGAAAGTTTGCGGAACATCCGTATAGCCATTGGTCTGGCAATCAGACGCATGAGCTTTCTCTTCAAGCCACCTGGCGGTGTATTGCGAGCGCTTTCGAAACGCGTGAGATCGAGTTCCTTTATCGTGCTATCTGCCAGCGCCGCACTCCTCTCATCCAGCGGTATGCCAGTTGAGTCTGCAATTCTGACCATCCGTTGAAAATTAGCCGCTACTGCAGCAGCATCTACCAGCACGTCCGCGCCCGCTTCTTCTAGCAATCCCAAACGAGCATTGGCCAAATCATCCTCATTTCTGCTTGCCAGTGCCTCGGCAAATTTCATCAAGGCGCTGCCGTGGACAATGTCGCAACTGGCGGCGGGTTCGTCACCATTTATCATCTGCAAATTGACAGTTGATTCGTTAATATCGGCACTCAAACTGAGCATCGAGGCATGTGAGCTGGTTCAGTAAAAACACTCGTTATAAGACGAGACCCTCCCTGCCACCAATTCGATTTGCATCCGATTGAGCGCGCGATCGGCAAAGTCTGAAAATTGCGACATGCCCTGCATCGATAAATACTGTTCGTCGCCTACCATCATCCACTCACGCATTGCGTTGGGCACTAGCGTTAATGCCCGCAAAACGTTTGCCGTTCTATCGAGTTTCCACAGATCTGCCTCTTCACCCACCGCCCCATTCGGTGGCAGCATCGACACAAAGCCCGTGCCGCGCTCTGCCAGAGCGGGTCGATATTGGGTTTGCTCGCCCGCTTCGGGCTCGGGAAATGGTTCCAATGGCAAACCTAGAGCGCGGTGAAACTCATCAATACTGAATACCGTTACCGCGATACCCACCAGTTCCACATAGTGTTCTTCGCTCAAACCCAGTGCTGCGTTCTCATCAACATACGCTTGTGTAATACGCGCCTGATCTGTGATGACTCGGTGCACTGCATCGACCGCAGCGGGCATCAGTGAGCTGCCACAGAGATGTTCGCCAGTGATTGCGTTGGGTGATAGCGCGAGCTTTCGCTCGGCACATAGCGGACAGTTAACTGCATTGCGCACTTCTGCTGCGATAGCCACGCGCTGGGCACCGGAAAACCATGTGCCTGGACGCGCGAGTGTTTGCCAATAGGCTTGATGAGCTGTGGCGAGGCCAGAGCGCACGGGATATTCGCTATTATCGTATTGGAAGCATTGCATAATGGGATTCTCGCAAACCAACGCTGAAGATAGCGCGAAGACACCCGCACTTCAATTGATAAGCACTGGTATGCGCTGTAGCCTACATAGTTATGGAGTGATACTTCGCAAGATTCCGGAAATAAGCTATTGCTAAAACTGATAGCCTTGCAAACGAGACTTTGGCAAAAAAGACCCACCCTATGAGCGAACTACCATTACTTCGATTTATTCCCTTCAGACGCAGCGACCTTGTTCAGCTCTGCAGCGAACAAGGCGCTCTAGAGGAACATCGTCATCAGCAGTTTCTATTAGCTAGAGAAAAGCTGGAGCGACACTTTCGAGACGAATTCCACGATATCAAGCAAACATTGAAAGATGTGTATGCGCCGTTGGACCCTGATGCCGATACTCGCGCTATCACCAAATTGAACACGCAAACACCCTCCTCCGATCTTCAAGGCATGCTTGCCGACGTGCTGGAGCGGGCGAACTATGAGCGGGTAACAGACAAAGGGCTTCAGAGGGCCTTAAAGTCCTCTTCGCTTTTTCAGGTGCGTCTTTTCGTTGATCTGGACGATTTTGAAGAAGTGCTTCTGTACACCCGCGGCGCAACTGAGCGCGAGGAAACGCTAAGGGAACTATTTGGGTTATGGCGAAGAAAGGTTCGCTTCACCAACTATGATCGTGTGCTGCTGTACATACGCCTCAAAGATGATGTGGACGCCGACAGCACTCTCGGTGACTGCCAACCTGGCAGTACAGTGCTGAGACTCTTTCAAAATGTACCGGAGGCCGATCTGGAAATGCTGTTTCCAAACATCCGGGTGGGCATGCGCACGCTGGATAAGCTCATGGTTGGCGTGCCAGCGCTGGTGAGTGGCGGCCTGGTGCTCACAACCAAGATGGGAACAACGCTATTATTACTGGGGTCTCTACTAGGTTTTTGGCTGGGCCTTTCCAGCGAACCCGTGCAGCTGGATAAGGCTGCATTTATTGTACTCTCGGCAGGGACTGTGGCTCTGGTGGGTTACCTGTGGAAACAGTACTCCAATTTTCGCAACCGCAAGCTCAAGTACACACAAGCCTTAACGGAGAACCTGTATTTCAAACTGCTGGACAACAACGCCGGCGCGCTCTTTCGTATTCTGGATGATGCAGAGGAGTCTGAATGCAAAGAAAGCCTTCTGGCATACCACTTTCTTCTAGTGAAAGACGGCCCTGTAAGTGCGCAGGAGCTGGATGAGAGCATTGAGACGTGGTTCGCCCAGACCCTGCAGTGCAGGATTGATTTCGAGATCGATGATGCGCTGGATAAATTGCTTAAGCTCAATCTGGCAACGAAGACGAACGATCAGTGGCAAGCGGTCATCGAAGCGACTACGTAGGCGTAGCCACTTCGAAAATCTAGGCCTTAATGACGCTACAGTTGGTCCACAAAACCCTGTGCAGCCGCTAGAGAGCCGTCTACGGCCATCTTGAGCCCATCCAGATCGACACCTTCCGTGCTCTTCTTACCCGCTATATAGCGTGCGTAAACGCCATGAATAATCGCGGCAGTCTTCCAGCTATTAAACCCCAGATAATAATTAAGCATCGATAGATCGCGGCCTGTCTTACTCGCGTAACGCTCCGCTAACTCTGCTCGCAGGGGCATACCCGGTGCGGAGGTTGCCGCATCGGGTTTGTCCTTCACACTGCCCGGTGACTCAGGCCACGCCAATAATGCATAGGCAAGATCTGCCAACGGATCGCCAAGCGTGGCGATTTCCCAATCCAGCACAGCGGCCACACGACTATCCGCACCAATCAAACAGTTGTGCAAGCCATAATCACCATGCACGACGCGCGCTGGCCCCTGCTCTGGTACGTTGTCGACAAAGAACTGCTGCAACCGGTGGGCACGCTCATCGTCATACTGCGCATCCTCGATTGAGGACGTCCAAGAGCGATACCAGGTCTTCAGTTGCCGCAACACATAGTCTTCCTTTCGGCCCAATTCTCCCAGGCCTATTGCATCGGGATCCTGAGCATGCAGATCGGCGAGCGTATCGAAAAACGAATGTGCCAGCACGGTTCTGCGTTCCAGTGGCACCCAAGCTTCCGTATCGGCGCGGGTATACATTGGCTTACCGGTAACCCGCTCCATGACATAAAACCAGGCTCCCGTGATATCAGGCGACTCACAAAAACCCAGCGCTGCTGGTACCGGCACGGGGGTATTGGCAAGCGCGGAAATCAACGACCACTCACGACTCATATCATGAGCCTTGGGAAGTAACTGACCCTGTGGAGGTCGCCGAATGACCGCTTCTCGTCCCTGAGAATCAACGAGATGGTAGGTAAGGTTTGAATGCCCACCCTCAAGGCGGTGCCATTTGAACGGTGGGCTCAACCCCTGCACGTTCTCAGCAACCCACGCCTCTACCGCAGGAATGTCGTAGCCTTCGGCCATCTGCTCGGTCATCAGCCGCTACCAGAGGTCGTATTTTTTGACTTCGTTGCGACCCACAACCATGTGGTGAACCTCGTCCGGGCCATCAGCAAAGCGCAAGTGGCGTTGGTTGGCATACATGGAGGACAGAGGTGTCCACTGTGACATTCCCGCAGCACCGTGCATCTGGATCGCCTGATCAATAATCGTACAGACTTTCTCGGGAACCATGGCCTTGACAGCACTCACGTAGATACGCGCTTCTTTGTTGCCTAGTACATCCATAGCTTTGGCAGCCTGTAGGACCATCAACCGACAAGCGTCGATCTCGATGCGTGCTCGTGACACGATTTCGAGATTTTTACCCAATTTAACGATGGGCTTACCAAACGCGACCCGTGTACTGGCTCGCTTAACCATGAGCTCCAGCGCTTGCTCTGCTTGTCCAATGGATCGCATGCAGTGGTGAATACGGCCAGGTCCTAAACGCAGTTGGGAAATTTCAAAACCACGACCCTCTCCCAGCAGAATATTCTCTTTAGGTACACGCACATTATTGAATTTGATATGCATATGGCCGTGTGGCGCGTGATCCTCACCAAATACTTCCATGCCGCCCAGAATCTCTACGCCTTCTGTATCCTTAGGCACCAGAATCTGCGATTGCTGTTTATGCGAGGGCGCATCGGGGCTGGTCTTGACCATAACAATCATAATTTTGCAGCGCGGATCACCAGCGCCTGAAATATAAAACTTTTCGCCATTAATCAACCAGTCGTCGCCGTCCAGAACCGCTGACGTACTGATATTGGTGGCATCCGACGACGGATGTGCCGGCTCGGTCATCGCATAAGCTGAGCGGATCTCACCATCAAGCAGAGGCTGCAGCCATTGAGCTTTTTGCTCTTCCGTTCCGACTCGCTCCAGCACTTCCATATTACCGGTGTCAGGCGCGCTGCAATTCAGGCTTTGTGAGGCCAGTGGGTTCTTACCCAACTCTGCAGCAATGTAGGCGTAGTCCAGATTGGTCAGGCCCTGACCTATCTCCGAATCGGGTAAAAAGAAGTTCCAAAGACCCGAGTCACGCGCTTTTTGTTTGGCTCCCTCGAGCAACTCCAACTGACGTGGATGCCAGCTCCAACGGTCTTCTTTCTCTTTGTCTAGCGCAAAGTACTCATCAACGATCGGGTCGACGTTGTCCTGTATATGCTGTTTGACGGCAAGAAACAGCGGCTGAGCCTCTTCTGACATGGCGAGGTTGAATAACTCTGGATTGGTATTAGTCATGCACTTTTCTCTTTTCTACGTTGCGAAACAGGCGGATAACCATAGCAGAAAATGACGGCGGATAAACCGATCAGATTCTATTGGTTGGGCAAAAGACGACACCTAGCCTGGTGTAACCGCGATGCACTCCATCTCTACCCGCGCATCCAATGCGAGCCCACTCGCGCCAAAGGCGCTCCGAGCCGGATAAGGCGGTTTAAAATACTGTGTATACACGCCGTTGAACGTAGACCACTCAGCAATATCAGCCAGCATGACTGTGCATTTCACTACGTTTTGCGTATCCAGCCCCAACGAGGTCAGGGTTGATTTGATATTTTTCATCATCTGATGAGTCTCTGCCTCAATTCCGCCCGACACTACCTGCGATTCACCCGGCTTTACGCCGAGCTGCCCTGCCAAATAAACGGTATCTCCTACCGTGACCGCGGCGGAAAATGGGCGTCCGGGCGCTGATTCGGTAAAGGTTACGTCGCCTGCCCACGCCATCTGGGTGAACAAAACAAGCAGACCTGATATGAAACTGATAATGTGCCGCATTACTTTTACCCCTATAGATAAACTAAATCACCGCATGGACGTGAAAGATAGACTATTGCGGGTCATCGCTCTACAGGCCACCCTAGTGGTTAGCTTGTGCGCCACTGTATGGCGGGTGATGGACTTTACCCACGAATGGCTCAATGCGAGCTTTCAAATGAGCATGCGCCAGTCTCGGTTAACGGGGGACTCAGCGCTGATCATACAAATCATCATTATTGTTGTGCTCAGTGCATGCGCGTACTGGGCGACAAAGCAACTTCTTAGCAAGCGTTAGGGAAGCTCGTTAACGCCGATTGCGGCGGCGCCACTCCCAGGGAGGCTCGGGTGATTTGTCTTGCCAAAGACCTCGCTTTTCCGAAAGGGCCTGTTCTTCTATCGATGCGAGGTCGGCGTCATATCCTGCGTAGCGTCCGAAGCGCCAGGCATAGCCCATCTCGACCATACGCGCATTGATGTTGACGCCGTCCAGATACACAACACCCACAACACGCCCATAGTTATCGATATCCTTTTCTTCAATGCCCACCAAGCGATCCGCAACTAGTTTACTAAGCGCGCGGCCTGACGCCTTACCATAGGGTTGATCACGCTCTGGCGCATCGATGCCAAACAGTCGTATCTTATGTTGGTCGTTATTGGCGTCGAGCAAACTCAGTGTGTCGCCGTCAGCTATTCGTACGACGCGTCCATTAAGCGCAAAATCCTGAGCCTGCGACTTACCGGGCACCGCATCATTAAGCGCATCAGAGGCCTGTCGCCAGCCTGCACCGGGGCGTGTGACGTATGACTGTAACTCGTCAAAAACCGATTGTGGCCAGGTTATCGTGCCTGTGGAGATAAACTGAAATGCGGACACCCCTACCAGGAATAATGCTGCTACCTTAAGGTTTCGCATGCCGCGATTGCGCTTACGTCTGCCACTCACTTGAAAGCGCCCCTGCCTGCTCTAGGAGAAACCTGTGCTCGATGGGTCACGCTCTCCACCCCGCTTTTTCGAATATCATGAGGCGATAACCGTAGTCCATGGTCTCTGCGTCCAATAAGTAGGCATATTTTTGCGCCCATGCGCCGGTCTCCAAATCACTCTTCAGGCTAGCCAGCCGCGATTTCTGATCGTCGATTCGAGCAAAAGTAGAAATAGCCTGCCGTACTTGAGGATCAAGGTATGCAGCAGGACGTCGCCAGTAAGAGCACAAAAATCCATCTTGGCAATCGTATGGCACGGAGACCTTCTCGCACTCAAACTCTCCCATCATAGCTTCCAGGTCTTGCTGCGCAGGAAAACCCTCGCTGCTGATGGGGCCAATCTCAGGAAAATAGTCTGTGAGCCAGAAGTCATTGGTGTATCCGACCCAGGTGAAAATAACCACTCGCTGACGCGCTACGCGCATCGCCTCAGTCAGCCCCGACTGCCAATCTGCCCAGTGATGCAGTGTGAGCAAACCCATCGCCGCATCAAAACTGTTGTCGGGGAATGGCAGTTGCTCGGCCACACCTTGAACTACAGGCGCCGCGGCCGCATCCCGTTGAGAAATCATGACTGCCGAGGGCTCTAATGCGAAGACCTGCCTGTCGGACGGTTCGTATGATCCTGTACCTGCGCCTATATTGAGAACGCTATCACCGACTCCCAGCGCAGAAGTTACTCTGGCAGCGATACGCGGGTCAGCACGTCGACGTGCGTTGTAGCCCTTTCCAATGGTGTCATATCGGGCGCCAGTGAAACTATTACCGCTGCTGATGTCGGGGGACGTCATCGACTACCTTCGCTCAACTTTCTTCAGGAATTACTGACGCACATAGCGCGCAGCAACCAAATACGAAATGATACACTAAGATACTTCAACACTAACGAGCAAACAGCAAGTGCCTGATTCCAATACTCGCCCCAGCATACTGATTCTCGGAGGTGGCTTTGCAGGTCTGAGCAGCGCAAGCCGGCTGTCCAGCAGGCGCTTCGACGTTTGCCTTGTCGATCAAAAACCGTACTTTGAGTTTCTGCCCAATATTCACGAGATTCTCTCAGGTGTTAAAACAGCCGACAACGTACGGCTGGATCTGGATCTGCAAATGTCGGCGCTTGGTCACAATTTTGTGCAGGGATCAATCCAAGGCATTGCACCAGATACAAAAGAGGTACACCTCCACAATGGGACAGTGTTGGAGTATGACTACCTGGTTATCGCCCTGGGTGCCGTGGACGCACAGTATGGCGTTGAAGGAATCGACGCGAATGCGATCTCATTCAAAACAGCCCAGCAGTGTGAGGCTATTTTTGACCGACTTAGCGAACTGGAGCGCTCTTCGAAAACGGCGCGCGCAACCATCATTGGCGCTGGAATAACCGGAATAGAAGGCCTGGGAGAGATACTGCGCAAAGGTAAAGTCTTAAACACGACGATCACACTAGTAGAGGCGCGTGACCGGCTGTTACCTCAAAATTCAGACTCACTGGACACGTACATCAGACAATTATGTGAAGAATACCCGGTTGAGTTTCGCTGCAATGAAACAGTTAAACGAATCCGCAAGAAATCAGTGCTTTTGAGCACAGGCGAGTCGATATCCAGCGACCTCACCATTTGGACGGGAGGACCTGCCCCGTCGCCGCTACTAGCACAAGCAGGGCTCGCAGAACCCTCCGCTTGGGCACCGGTAGACGATTTCCTGCATAGCACACACGCCGACGATATATTCATTGCTGGTGACTCAGCTGATGTGCCCGGCAGTCTAGCCAAACAAGCCTATCACGCCATCGATATGGGCGAGGCCGTGGCACACAATCTTCAGGCACTCGCGCGAGGCAGTAAGATGATGCGCTACCGGCCTTCACCGAAACCCCAGTTGATTTCATTCGGAGGTATTGGCTGCATCATGGTGGCAGGAAAATTGGCTGCTGCTGCACCCGCTTTATCAGCAGGGAAAGAAGTTATATTCGAGGTGGCGATGGCGCAGCTTGACAGTCAGAGTGCGCCCGAGAAAGTGTCGCAACTAATAAGACGTGGGAAGCGTGCGTCACGCAAGCTGTTGTGGCCCACCATTATGTCACCGAGTGCACTGCTACGTCAGAAAGACTTTGAATTGCTAGGGCGAGGCGACCGATAAGGCCATTGCGGCGCAGGTGCTATGCCAAAAGCGCCTCGCTCTGGTAGACATCAGTCGCCAGCTCCTCCAGAAGGCTCAAAGCCTCGCTCCACCCGCCATGGAGGATTCAAGCGATTCTCCCCCGCCCAGTACAGCTTGATCTTATTACCCGAGGGGTCATAAAGAACGGCTTCACGCCAGAGCCAATCCATGTCTTTGGGATCTTGCGCAAAAACCAATCCGTGAGACTTAAGTGTTGCCACCAATTCATCCAATGCTTCATGTTCGAAGTAGATGACAGCGGAATTGATCTGCCCCGACGTGTCTAGATCCAGCGAAAACGT
Organism: Halioglobus sp.; assembly: GCA_039990395.1. GTDB lineage: Bacteria > Pseudomonadota > Gammaproteobacteria > Pseudomonadales > Halieaceae > CALINF01. Next base: position 577,662 of record JBDXFZ010000146.1, on the reverse strand, counting down.
AGCGGCGCCATCCTGCGATTCAAACCTCGCGTAGTGAGGCGTATCGACTATCTGCAAGAACCCGAGTCGCCTGTAAAATTCAGTGGCTTCATCCATGTTCCGCACAGGTAAGGTTACCTGATTCAGATTCATTGCGATAAAGCCCTAACTGAATTGCATCTCGGCCCTACACATCTCACCCGGGACGCGACACTTTGTACTGCACATTGCACCAGGTAACTCTCTCTATGCCGTGAGTATTTCCAGCAAAATGCGCACTATGCCGTATAGGCTGATGAAGTAGAAAAGCGGCCTGATCATCGGCCAGCCAAATGCATAAACTATTGCATGAGCAACCCGCGCATAGAAAAATATGCTAGCAGCCACAGCGGTGGTTTCGTTCGCTATTCCCATCGCATTGGCAACAAGCACAACAATGGCAAACATCACCAGATTTTCCTGCAAGTTGGCTGTAAGCCGCTGCATGCGCTGACGTAGCACGGATGGATCGGGCAAACTGTCCCTGCTTCCAGCCTGTGCGACCAGCCCGTTTTGAGCAATGGCAAGCCCCGCTTGTGCGAGGATGACAAATAAAAATAGTACAGCGCTGTATGTCAGCATTGTGAGTTCAACAGACATATTTTTCTCCTTGTTATGCGTCCAGTCTCTGCCTCACAAAAGATGAGGCTGCTTGAGTATGTAACGAAACGGAAGCTGGCGGAAGTACTGAATGTCGAAAGCAGTTTGCTGGCATAAGCCCTGGCGAAGCAAACTTCGCTGCCTGCGACAAGAGATTGTAGGTATCAACATTTGTACGCGGCGATAGCCAGTTCACCGAAGTATGATCATGTTCCTAAAATACAAAGTAGCCGCCATCTATCAGGAACGTTTCTGCAGTATGATAAGAACTCGCAGTGCTCATAATATAAACTGCAATAGCAGCAAAATCTTCCGGCTTACCCCAACGCCTGACAGGTATTCGCTTTGACACGTTCTCTACAAACTTGGGATTATTGAACGCACCTTCAGTCATTCCGGTTTCAATCCAGCCAGGTAGTAATGTATGAGCGGTGACGCCGTAGCGTGCGTATTCCACCGCCAACGCCTTCATCATGGATATCACACCACCCTTCGCCGCGGCATAGTGCTCACCACGAGCCTGACCGGAGATGGCGGCTAGGCTGGCTGTACCCACCAGGCGGCCAAAGGCATCGCCATTTTCGGCACGCTCGCGCATATGCCTGGACGCAGCTCGAAACGTATAAAAAACCCCGGTTTGATTCACTCCAATAATGCGATCCCATTCTTCCTTGGTCATATCGTCAAAGCCGGTGCCGCGACTACCAATGCCAGCATTAGCAAAGCAACCATCCACACGCCCATGATCGGTTAAAGCTTTCGCAAAGGCTGCGTCTACGGCGCTTTCACTAGCCACATCGCAGATCTGCGCAGTTACCTTGGGGCCAATAGCAGATAGTTTTTCGAGAGCCAGCGCATTCTTATCCGCGCTTGTTCCCCAAATACAGATCTCCGCTCCAGCTTGCGCCAATCCCTCGGCCATACCCAGGCCGATACCGCTGTTTCCGCCAGTAATCAACACCACGCGGCCGGTTAAATCAAATGGTTGAAAGCTCATATTTCTCCCGTCTTAAACTTTTGAACTGACTGAATTCATTAAATACATGAGACCTATTTCTCGTCTTACCGGCATATTGCAAATACGCATGACTTACTCAGGAAATCCGACGAACCTGACAGCCTCATCAACCGATTTTCTGCGCGATACCACTGCATTCGCAGGAAAGCTATCATCGGGATATCCCATCGCTACGCAAATCATAATCACCTCGTCATCAGGTATATCCGCATGCTCGCGCACAACAGGTGATTGCATTATTCCCTGACTGTTGATGACACATCCCAGGCCACGAGACCAAGCAGCATTAACCAACGCATTGGTCACCGCGCCACAATCAAATGGCCCTATGTCGCCGCCGTGAATCGATCGATCATAGGTCACTACGATCGAAACCGGTGCATCGAACTGACGAAAGCCTCGCAGCACCCAATCCTGTCGCTTCTCCTTATCGTCTCTCTCAATCCCCATCGCCCCAAACAGTTGTATGGCAATCTCAATCTGCCGCTCTCTATGCGCGCCTTCGTAAGCACCATGTCCGCGAAACTCTCGAGAATCCTCCACGCCGGCAAGGGTTCGTTCCGTATTTCCTGCACGTATTCGATCCAGCGGTTCACCCGAAACAACATGAAAGTTCCATGGCTGCGTGTTGAGAGAAGATGGCGCGCGGATAGCCAGCTCCATCACCTCCTTGATCACTGATTTTGGTACTGCCTTGGGAAGATAGCCCCTGATGCTTCTTCTGCCCATAACAACGTCATCGTACTCCATGCCCTACTACTCCTTTAATAGTTTGATTTGCTGTTTAATTTCTCATTCATCGCATTGGCATATCTTTCATAAACGCTGCCCAGCCTCGCTACTTGAGCTCGAACACCATATGCACGGTTGCTTTGATCTCGTTCTCACCAACCGCTATCGGTACGTCAGCGGCCTCAGCCATCATCATAGAATTTCGCATCATAGGCCTTGGCACCGCTATCGCAGATTCACTGATCGAGAGCACTTCACCCACCTTTCTCCCCGCGGCATTGGCATAGAGCTCAGCGCGCTTGCGTGCATTTTTTACTGCCAATAGTCTCGCCTCATCCGTTAAAGCCTTCTGATTACTCAATCCAAACCCGATACTACCCAATTTATTACTACCGGATTTCACGAGCGCATCCAACAGGCTACCAAGCTTCTCCAGATCACGAACAGTAATTGTCACTTGATTGGATACACGATAACCGTCAATTTTGGGGCTGCCAGAGTCGCTTCGCTCTCGGCTGTATCGTGGCGACACAGAAAAATTGCTGGTTTGTCGGTCTTTGGCGTCTACGCCACTATCATCTAATGTGTCCATCAGGGCAGACACGATGGCGTTATTTTCTCTAAGTGCATCTTCAGAGCGCTCCGACTCGGTGATGACACCAGTGCTGACTGTGGCCATATCCGGTGGCGCACTCACCAGCCCCTGGCCGGATACAGATACGGTTGCACGCTCTGGTGCAGCTGCGTAGCCAACAGAGGCCGACATGAGTAATGCTGTCAATATTGTTACTAGAGAATATTTGATATTCATTGTGAGAATCCTCGTAATCGATGAATAAGGCGGCCACTAGGCTAAAACTGCACTGGCACTAATACGCTAGCAGACTGCGGGTGCTGGCCTACATTTTTTGTACAATGAGATAGGTGTGCAGCTCGGGGTATTGATCATATTCAAGGTGCCTACAAATACAACCAAGATCCACAATCAGCTTGAGAAAAGCGTTGGTTCCCAGAGACGAGTAATAGACCTCAGGACCCATAATTTTGTTCCTGTGTTCTCCAGCCTGCTCAGTGCCACCGATAGAGAAGATGAATACACCTCCCGTGTTTAAACAGGAGACGAGCCGAGTTATCACGCTTTTTTGCTGAGCAAGCGGCACATGCCAAATGCTATCCCAAGCGGTGATAAAGTCATACTTGCCTGCTGGAGCCGACTCACAAATATCTTGGTGATAAAACGGCACCTGTGGATGTTTTTGCCTCGCCAACGCGATCATTTCACCCGACACATCTACTCCCTCGGGAGCAAAGCCCTCCCTCAGAAGAAGATCAATGAAGCGACCCGTGCAGCCGCAGCCTACATCTAGAGCACTCCCCCTGCCATCAACAAACGATATCGCTCGCTCATGCGCACTCATACCGTTGCGTCTATCAAATCGGTCGTCTGTCCAACGCGCCGTAATCTGGTCGTACGCCTTACCGATGTCTTGCGGTTTCATAGTCGAAAATCCCAAAAGGGAGCCACACAGCGCGATTTTTTCAATACCTGAGGTCGGCTGCGACGGTCCAATCAAACTCAAACCGCAAGTTTACCGCAGTTGAACGATACCATTTGGCCTATAATCTCACCAAGATAGACAAATATGCTTCCAAAACCACTCAGAAAAACTATCAACAAGAGATACAGAGAATGAGCCAGTTACAAGAGCTATCTGACGCCTACATTCGGCTACTCGCATCTGATCCAAACACCTGTGTAGCAATCGGCCTGAACGAGAATCTGGATAAGTTACCAGACCCTTCGCTGGAGAATCTGGAGCGACAGCGACAACAAGCCGCCAACTTGCGAGAGCAGGCAGAGTCACTGAGCAAAACACTCACTGATTTTCATCAGCAACTGGATGCAAAGCTCATTGCACTGATGGCCAGCCAGATCGAGCTGAGCATTGGTCTGACTTTTAACGGACGACTGGAGACCCAGCAACTGCCCGATGCAGGAGAAACAATCAGTGGGGGAATCTTCAATCTGGTTACTACCGACCCTCGCCCTGCAGCCGAACGGCTCGACAATATTATGGCCCGGCTAGAACAAGTGCCTGATTTTCTCCAAAAAATGCTCACCCGCCTGGACACACCCGTAGCCCGGTGGGTGTCGATCGATCTGGAAACCATCGAGGGCTTGCCTGATTTTTTCTCTACGATAGTTAGCTGGGCAGAAGAAGAGCACTACCCGCAACTTCAGCAACTCCAAAAAGCCGTAGACGCTGCCTGCGCTGCCTTTACGAACTATAGCGAGCAACTGGGCAGTCTGCCTACAACAAACAGCTTCAGTATCGGTCACGACAAAGCACAGGCACTGGTCGACAGCAATGGTATTGAATTGTCGCTCGACCAGATACATCAAATCGCCTGTGACTTCGTACAGCAGACACGCGGGCAGATAGAGGCACTGCGCAGCTCACTGGTCGCAAAATATGACCTGCCTGAGTCAACGACAACGAGTGAACTACAAGAACATCTGGCACGCGAGCATGCAGTCAAGGTGACTAACAATGATTTTCAACAGGTTATTGCGCGCTATCAAAGTGTAGCGAAAGAACTTGAGGACTTTGTTGCGGAACGATCGCTGTTTCCTGTGCCGCAGCAGCAGGCCATGAAGATCATGCAAACACCAGCCTTTATGGCGCCAATGATACCCGCAGGTGCCATGATGCCCCCGCCAGCCATGCGAGGCGGCATTCGAACCAGCATGGTTTACCTGACACTGAGCGCTGAATTGCTAGCCGAGCATACAGAGCTCGGCATACCCCTCATGATGGTGCACGAGGGTATCCCTGGACACCACCTGCAACTCGCCACTGCAGCCATGCACCCCTCGCCTGTACGCAGAACCTTCTCGGCCAATGAGCATGCAGAGGGATGGACGACGATGCTCGAGGACTACATGCTCGACCAGAACCTGATGGGTGACCTAACCGATGAAGCGCGTTTTGCCACCAAACTCGATCTTAGCCGCATAGGCGCAAGAGTGGCTATTGACCTGTATTTCATGACCGGAGACGCCGCCTACCTGAACATAGGATATGATTTAGCGTTTGAAGACGACGATCCCTTTGTAAACGCCGCAGCGCTACTGATTGCTGCCACTGGCTTTACTCCCGGACGAGCACAGGGAGAGCTGAACTGGTATTCACAAGCGCGCGCCTACCCGCTGAGCTATCTCGTGGGCAATCATCTGGTCTGGCAGCTGAAGGGGGATTACCAGCAGGCCGTAGGGAAGCAGATGTCACCCGATGAACTCGATCGCAACTTCCACCGCATCTATCTGGAGTCGGGAAATATGCCGGTAGCGCAGCTGCGCCGAGTATTCGAGCACGAACTGCAGATGAGACTTTAAGTGCTAGGGCATCAACGACACTACGCAGCTTTCGTTCATAGCCAGATTGGGTAAAGATTTGCTTAACGGCTTTTTCCGCTGAATGAACTCTAGTTCTACTGTTGATAATCACCAACCTGGTTTCTATTAGCTACGAAGCGCCGAAGAACTTAAGAAGGCGACCTGGACTCCGACCTGAACTCGAGACGAGTTGGTGAATCAACCGAAAAATACACACCTTCCGTTGAGTACATTATTCGACTCAGACACATTCCAGTTTTATAACTCTTTAGCTGAAACAACGCGGAATGCGCGACTAAAGGTAAGCTGAGCGCGGCAATTGATACTGAAGTGAACTAGGTCTTTCTACTTTCCCATAGTGCAGCAATAACGATGCTAAGCGAAACTGCAGATGCATAAAGATAATGTGAGCCCTCTATATCAATTGTAAGCACCGGAATCAGGAACACAAAGTAAGCTGCTATGTATATGAAAGATCTTTTCAGCCGGGAAGTTCGCTAAAGAAGCAGAATCAATAGCAAATGCGCCGAGGACGCAAAAACGAGTGACCATGCTGAAATGCGTACGCAGGACCCCGCTTTGTACACGAGTGGATGGACTGGATAATTGCAGCGTGTTTATGTCTGTGGCTGCGCAAATTCTGTTGAAGCTAGGCGTGAATGGACACCCGCGACTTCACTCGACTGCATGCCGCAGTTTGCAAGCCTCCTCCAGATGCTACTGTCCCCCTCCTTTATTTTGGGACTAACCCTTTACGACGCTGTCGCCATGTTATGGCTTTTCGTTCTTTCGAGAACCGATGTCACTCGCACCTACCCATTCGTAGGCGTGGGATTTATTGTGACACTGGAATTTGGAAGCATTCTTTTGAAAGAAACCATTACTACAGAGCGACCGCTAGGCACACTAATTATATGCAGCGGTGTTTGGCTCGTAGGACGCAGCTAGCCTATTGAACACAGGCTTCATCGATAGATTAGTGATGTTACCTAGAGCATCCAGGCGTATTGGGTACCTAGTAGCGTAGTACGTACTGCGTCATAATTAGTTATCGAGTCCTCAAGCGGCAAAGCAAGCTTTTGCCGGGCTGGGGTGCGATCAAACTCAACATCTAGCCCCAGGCTGCTTGAAATTTCAGTGACAATGCTAATATCAATATCGCCGTCAGGGCCAATCAAGTCGCCATACTCGTAGCGAAGAGTGCGTGGATAATCTCTCAAGATATCGTCGAAAAACTCGATCTCTTTCTGTCTTCGCTCCAAGTCTGCCAGAAGCACCGTGCAATCTACCGAAACTACAGGATCTGCAACCTCTGATCGATTTTTTGCGCGAAACGATCCATTCTTCTTCGCCACTAATGACGATATGTGGGCTTCCAAAATATTCTTTCTTACAAGATGAATAATCAATGCCTCCGAATTCATCACCATAGAGAGAAGATTTGGAACATCGAACGGGCGATGATTGATCTTGTTCAACCTATGAGCGTGTGAGTACTTAACATCAACTATCAGATTGGAGCCCGGGTTGTAAAGTCCTCGCAAATAGCTCGTGTACTCGTGATAAAGTCTCTTCTGGGATTCATCTTCAGGTATAGCCCAGTTTGCATCCTTCTTCACTAACACTTTATGAAATTTGAAAAAATTTTTCGGTTGTTGCCGATATCCGACGAAAACCTCATCAAGGCTCTCAATTTTCGAGTGACTACCCAAACACTCCCTTAACAGAGTTGTCCCCGATCTATGGCTCGCCAGCAAAAAGGAGAGTGGTACTTTCTTTCTGTTTTCCGGTGTCACAACTTCATCCTAACAATCTCTGTATTGAATACTTAAACGGCTTCGGCCATGATAGCCAGCCAGCTTATGACCAAAGAATAAGGTGCAATATGGCGCTAGTGCAAGATTTTCGTATTCTCCAAGTTACACTAGACTCATCGTACCTCCAATTTACGATGAGCCCTCCGACCGATCAGCCATGCATTCCGAAACTAAAAGATCACGAAAAGCTGAGATGGGTTTACGCATTGTCGTATGTCTTGCAGAATATGAAGAAGACTGTTAACACATCCATAGATCGAAGCGAAACGTTATGAGTGATAGTACAATCAGGAGCATACTCAGCTCAGCTACGCTAGTAAGAACAGACGAAGCCAAGTCATGCTTTCGAGATGCCAAGCCATTTCGTCATGTGGCCCTAAATGAATTTTTTACAAGTCAATTCCTGTCTAGAATATTGATGGAGTTTCCAACTCCACACTCAACGGAAAATTTAAGGAACCGGCTGGGACAGTCCTCTCGAAAGCATGTAGTAGAGAATATATGCAAAATTGGTCCCGCGTTCCAAGCATGGGATGCGTTCTTGAAATCAAAAGACTTCATCCAATATCTCGAAGAGGTATCGGGCATTCGCAGTCTCATTCATGATCCCGAATACCATGGCGCTGGCACACATAACAATTTTGATGGCCAGGGTATGCTGACACATATCGACTTCAATCATCATCCCTCTACCGGCTATCATCGGCGATTGAACCTAATTATTTACTTGAACGACGAGTGGGACGAAAGCTGGGGCGGGCATCTGGAGCTTCACAAAGATCCCTGGGACCCGGAGAATGATTGGCATGTTTCCTATCCGCCAATAATAAATAACGCAGTATTGTTCGAAACGAATGAAGTTTCCTGGCACGGTTTTAACATTATCAGGCTCCCTGAGGGAAAAAAGAATCTGAGCCGAAAATCTCTAACTGTCTACTACTATACCAAGGAGCGCCCTGAAAACGAGGTTGCCCCAAAGCACTCATCAATTTTCGCACCAAGGCTAATGCCACCATCCATCAAGCCTGGCGAGCTTATTACTAATGAGCAGTTTCTAGAGCTTGAAGATATGCTAACCAGGAACGTAAAGCATATTCGCGGAATCTACGGATTCAGAGAAAACTTGCTGATGCAGATAGAAGGTTATAAGAGAAAAATTCGACAGTATGAGAGCCACTTGGTTCTTCGAACAGTGGGGCAAGCGATTCAAGTTGGTGGAGCAAAAGGCATATCCGCTGATGGCAAATTGCTCGACACGCTACAGGCTGTATTCAGACCTTTAGGTTCCGTCTCTGCCATAAAAATTCATCTTCGAGTCCCTGAATTTATAGGGGCCAACGCGTTTGATGTCAGCGTAAATGGTGAAAGCTTCGCTCTACACGCAGACGAGCCGGGTGTCCATGCCATCTTGTGCTGCTTACACGCTGAATGTACCAAAGAAATCACTATCAGCGTCGCATGCGGGCGTTTGATCTCACCAAATGAAGTCAATGGCTCTCCAGATAAACAATGTTTCGGTGCAATAATCAATTATGTTGAATTCATTCCTTAGCCTGCAAAATCGAGTCTAAAACAGGGTATTTTTTGCTACAAACGCTAGCCACATAGTCTCTCGGAGACGAAGTTTCTGCTACTCAAAAGTTTTCCTGACTTGCATCATGATAGACATCGTCTAACCTAACTCAATTGATATTCATTCACATCTCCACGCACGCGGGCCAACTATGAATGCAACCTCTACACCCTGGGAACTCAGAAAACTCTCCGGCAGTCTCGGCGCTGAAATTACAGGGCTAAAACTTGTGGACGCCAACGAATCCGAGATCGAACAGATAAAGAAGCTTCTGGTAGAGCACATGGTGCTGTTCTTCCCGGCGCAATCTCCCAGCGTAGAGGAGCACGTTGAGTTTGGTCGTAACTTTGGCAAATTGGAGGGACATCCAAACCTGAGTGAGAACTCAGAACTGCCGCCAGAAATTTTTGAACTCAAGGCCAGTGCTGGCGGCATCGCGGACGAGTGGCACACTGACCTCACGTTTCAAGAGAATCCAGCGCTGATGTCAATTCTTCACATGGTAACCTGCCCGGACAATGGCGGAGATACCATGTGGACGAATCTTTGTGCCGCCTACGACGAGCTCTCCGACCCGATGAAATCTCTTTGCGATGGATTGAGCGCATTACATGACGCACACGCCCATGATCATGCAGAGCAAACTGCAATACATCCCGTAGTGAGAGTTCACCCTGAAACCGGGCGTAAAGCGTTGTACGTCAACGAGCACTTCACTCGGCGTATAGTTGAGATGAATGCGACTGAGAGTGATGCGCTGTTGCCTATGCTAACTCGCTGGGTCGCCAACCCCCGCTTTACTGTTCGGTACCATTGGTCGCCGGGCACAATAGCCATGTGGGACAACCGTGCTACACAGCACTTTGTACTCAACGATTTCGTGGGCGAGCGAATCATACAGCGCGTAACGGTGATGGGCGACGATGTGCATGCCGCCCAACCCTCCTCTTGGCAACCCTGGTTCTTACAGGACGGCACGATAAGCGCGACTAGCCGACACGACCGTCAGCTATACCAACACTTTAAGGCTCGGGAGATGCGCGCCAAATAGCGCGTTTAACAATAGTCAGTCGGCCACCATCTTCACGAAGCCGGAAGATGGCGGCCGATTAGTTCAGAATCTATTCGCCGGCAACGAGAATCAGCTGCTTGCCGAAGTTCTTACCCGTCAGGAGTCCACGGAATGCTTCCGGAGCATTCTGGAGACCCTCTACGATCGACTCCTTGTATTTCAAGCTCCCCTCCTTAATCCAAACAGACAACGCATCCGTCATCTCCATGGGCGTCATGCTTGAATCGTAAACCAGGAAGAAGCCATGCTCAGGAGGAGGCGTGAGTGCGCCAAAAATATCGAAAGGTGTTTCAGTACGATTAGAGCGAGAATCGTTGTAATTAGATATGTAACCACAAATTGGTACTCTGGCACCTTCGTTGAGAAGTGGCGCCACAGCGCGTGCTACATCCCCGCCCACGTTTTCAAAATACACGTCGATGCCATTGGGACACGCTGCCGCGAGGTCTGCTTCGAGATTCCCTGCTTTATAGTCAACGCAGGCGTCAAAACCCAGCTCGTCGACAACATACTGACATTTGTCGGAACCACCGGCCACACCTACTACGCGACAGCCCTTCAACTTTCCTATCTGTCCGACGACCGATCCAACTGCTCCTGAGGCTGCTGATACTACTAGCGTTTCGCCAGACTGAGGCCGCCCCTTCTCTAACAATCCGTAATAGGCTGTTCGACCGGGCATTCCTGCCACGCCCAAATAGGCAGACAACGGCAAGGCGGAGGCATCAACCTTGTATAGCATAGGTTCGTCCCCATCGATGATGGCGTGATCCTGCCAGCCACCCGGGCAACATACATGCTCCCCTACTGCATACCCTTCGTGCCGGCTTTCTACCACTACACCTGCGGATTCACCGACTATCACTGCACCGATTTCAATAGGTGGGGCATAGGATTTTGCATCATTCATTCGGCCACGCATGTAAGGGTCCAATGATAGCCAAAGTGCTTTCACCAGAACCTGACCGTCCTTCAACTCGGGAGCCTCAACGGTTTCAATAGAAAAATCTTCGTCGACGGGCATACCGTCGGGGCGTCGAGCCAAGGTAATACGTGTACTTTGTGGTCTGCTCATAGAGAGTTCCGATACTGTTGTTTTGGGACTCCGAAGGATACTCAATTCTACGGCGCAGTGGCACACCTATATCCATATTTAGGCGCTAACCGCCGGACGCTGAGTCACAACCGCGGAACAACGCGCAGTGCTTGCATTTAACATTGGTCAAGTGCCGTACACCTTGTGCAAGAAATACGCCGTAACGTAGATTAGTCAAAGCACAATAACGTAAACTGTATTGATGAGCTCAAACATTGCCTGCCACGGATGCGACCTGCTCGTCGATGTTAGCAACTTGACCGACGGCAATACAGCAGATTGCCCACGCTGCGGTGGTTTCCTCACTCGATATCGCGCCGATGCCTATGAGCGCGTGGCTGCAAGTACAGTGGCTGCGCTAATCTGCCTCGTGCTTGCCGGGAGCTTCCCGTTTCTGTCATTCGCAGCCAAAGGCCTCGAGAGCGTAATGACTTTGCGGTCAACGCCACTGTCCCTATGGCAGAACGGCATGCCTGAGGTCGCAGTGCTGGTAGCCGCATTTATCATTATTATTCCGGCTGCCGTACTCGTACTTCTGGCCTTGATAGCTTTTCCATTAGCGCACGGTAAGTACCGCTGGTGGTTGCGGCCGGCAGCTCATACATTGTTTCTAATTCAGGGCTGGGCGATGGTTGAGGTATTTATCATCGGCGTGATCGTAAGCCTGGTAAAGATAGCCGCCATGGCCACTGTAATACTGGGTATTTCCTTCTGGGCGTATGCCGCATTCGCCGTTTTGTTTACTTTTGCTGTGGCAAGCCTCGATCGCTTTCAATGCTGGGAGCTGATCGAGAAGTTGGAAAACGCATGAATCAGACGCAGGAAACTGCTCTTTCGCAAGGTTTGGCCGCTTGCCACCTTTGTTGCAAGCTAGCCCCTCTGGATCAGCATCACTGCCCTCGCTGCGGCTCGGTTATGCATGCTCGCAAAACTGATAGCCTGCAGCGCACGCTGGCGCTGCTAGTGACTGCCTGTATTTTGTATGTTCCTGCAAACCTATACCCCATCATGCTAACCGACCAACTAGGCTCAACTGAACCAAGCACCATTATGGGCGGTGTGATCTTGCTAATCGAGCTGGGGTCAGCGCCTATTGCTGCTGTCATCTTTATTTTCAGTGTCATGGTGCCTTCGGGAAAACTGATGGCTATGTTCTATCTGGTGTGGACAGCACACAAGGGGTCGAGAATAAGCCCGCGGCAGCGCAGTGCGATGTATCGCATTACCGAGTTCATCGGCAAGTGGTCTATGGTAGATGTATTCGTTGTGGCTATACTAGTTGCGCTGGTTCATCTGGGCGGGATACTGGTTATTCGACCGGGTATTGCTGCGCTAGCATTTGCCGGCGTGGTCATGGTCACTATGGTTGCCGCAGAAAGTTTTGACTCTCGCTTAATGTGGGATCTGATGGAAAAGAATGATGACAACAGCGAAACCTGACATTCGTAAAGGCAAGACATTTAACCCCATCTGGATTATCCCGCTTCTGGCCTTAGTGCTGGGTGCGTACATGATAGTGCATACCTGGATGACCAAGGGCCCCGAAATTACGGTGGCGTTTGACACGGCAGAAGGTCTTACCGCCGGAAAAACCAAGGTGAAGTACCGCAATGTCGATATGGGTATCGTAGACGAGGTAGTGCTCACAGACGACTTTAAGGGCGTCATCGCAAAGATAAAGCTTCAGCCACAAACGCGTGCTCTCCTGCGCGAAGATACGCGATTCTGGCTAGTCACCGCGCGCATTGGTATAGGCAATATTTCGGGACTAGATACTTTGTTATCGGGTGCTTACTTACAACTAGCGCCTGGCCAAGGCGAAAAAGGTAAGCGCGCATTTACCGCTCTGGAAATGCCACCACTCACTCCGCTCGACGCTCCGGGCTTGCGGCTACAGCTATATACTGACAAAGCCGGCTCAGTCAGCACTGGTGACTCTGTAATCTACAAGGGCTACAAAGTGGGCCGTGTAGAGAGCACACGCTTTGATCCCGATAGACGGCAGGTAGGCTATGACATATTTATCGATGCGCCCTATCACGAAATGATTGATAGCTCTGTACGGTTTTACAATGTCAGCGGCATTTCTGTAAAGGCGGGCGCAGATGGACTGCAGCTATCGACTGGATCCATGGATACAATTTTACTGGGTGGTGTAACTTTTGGTACCCCCAAAGGGATGCCAGCTGGAGAGCCTGTTCAGAACAATACTGAATTTAAACTCTACGCATCTAAAGACCTGGCAGAGAGCCAGCCTTTTAAGCACAGACTTTCACTTGTAGTCAGATTCGCTGACTCTCTTAAGGGACTGAAGCCTGGTGCTCCCGTAGAGTACCGTGGCATAACCATCGGCAAAGTTGATCGACTCATGATAAGAGAGATTGTCGCAGAGAATTCTAAAGATGGTTTCGAAGGAAAAGGCGAGGCTATACCGGTTCTGATTCATGTTGAGCCTGGACGCATAGAGCTTCCCGATACTGCGGAATCTGTAGAAGCGTTTAGAAAGTCATTGAGTGATTCCGTTGGCAAGGGTTTACGGGCGACATTAGAAACGGGCAACTTGCTTACAGGCGCCAAGTACGTCTACCTCGACAGATTTGACGGTGAACCAGCGGCAGAAATAGGTTCCTTTGCAGGCTATTTGACTATTCCAACGGTATCGGGAGGCATTGAGCAAGTACTTGTTAAAGTCAATACACTACTGGATAAGTTCAACGCTTTGCCGCTCGATGTAACGGTAGAGAATACCAACTCGGCAATCGAGCAGCTAGACAGAACTCTCGCTGGCTTGAGAGTGATCCTGGAAGAAGATAGTACCAAGGCATTGCCGGGTGAACTCGATGCGACACTAAAGGAGCTGCGAAAGACGTTGGATGGTTTCTCGCCTGGCTCGCAGATGTATCAAAGTCTTAACAACACTCTACAGCAGCTGAATCGAACGATGGGGAATGTGGAATCCCTGACTCGCACCCTGGCTAATCAACCCAATGCTGCAATCATGCCCTCAACGCCATCCCCTGACCCAATACCAGAGGCCAGACGCTAATGAAATTCGCCGCACTGTTAATAACGCTACTAGTAGTTGGCTGCTCAAGCACCCCGGTAGAGACGCAGTTTTATTTGCTGCGACAGCATCAAGCATTTGAGTCTCGCGAACTGAAACCATCGCCAGACTTCTCTCTGGGTAAAGTGGATATCGCGCCGTATATCGACCAGCCAGGCCTTGTCCTGGAAGTGGCTCCCGGACAAGTTCGCCCCGCACAGTATCACGAGTGGGCTGAACCAATGCATACTAGCGTGCGCATACTCCTGCAACGGCAAATATCGTTGCAATTAGGAGCCGACCTATTCCCAGCGAACTTTTCTGCCGCGCCAGTCGTGGTCGAGATACATATCGATCAACTCCATGGCACCAATGATGGCAACGCTATGCTACTGGCGTATTGGTGGACTTTACGCGATGGCGAGATTCAGTCCACTTACCAATATACCAAGACCCTAGCTCTCGCTCAGGACGGCTATGCCGCTCTAGCTAGAGCCGAAGGAAAGTTGCTGAGTGGGCTTGCAGAGAGCATCTCTGATACGCTCAAGACCCTGTAATACATCATAGAACAGACATCGACGGGTCAAATATCCTTGCAGAATCACGCCGGCCAAGCGCCGCCTCATCCAAATTTGTCCTGGCGCTCACAGCAAAACTTTTTGCTTGCAGCGGCATTTATCATGCCGCTCACATTTTCTGTATGGCAGGCACTGCTCAATAATTTTGCGATAGAACGAGCCGCATTCACTGGCGCGGAAATAGGCGTGCTGCAGAGCCTGCGTGAGGTCCCTGGCTTCCTCGCCTTTACCGCTGTTTTCATGCTACTGGTTATTCGCGAGCAACGTTTTGCTCTGGCATCCTTACTGGTTATGTCCATTGGCGTTGCCTTGACGCCCTTCTTTCCCACCGCGTACGGCTTGTATGCAACTACGGTCTTAATGTCACTTGGCTTTCACTATTTCGAAACTATCAACAAGTCATTGACCCTGCAGTGGGTGGATAAGCGGGAAGCGCCGCATTTTATGGGCAGAGCAATGGCCGTGAAGGCCGCTGGCGCACTACTGGCATACAGTAGTATCTGGGTTCTGATGGAATGGTTTGATGTGGGGTTCAGTGGCATGTACCTTCTTGCTGGCTCCATCGGAATAGTTATTACAGTGGGTCTATGGCTGTCGTTCCCTCATTTTCCTGACGGTGCTGTGCAGCACAAAAAGCTGATAGTGCGCAGTCGTTACTGGCTCTACTACGCTTTAACATTTCTCAGTGGTGCCCGTCGCCAGATTTTCATGGTCTTCGCTGGCTTTATGATGGTGGAAAAGTTTGGCTATTCTGCAGCCGACATCAGCCTGTTGTATCTCGCCAACTACGTGTTCAATCTGTTTTTTGCTGCCCGTATAGGGGCTTGGGTAGGACGCGCGGGGGAACGCACGGCATTGCAATTGGAGTACAGCGGATTAATCATCGTCTTTGCCAGCTATGCTTTTGTAGAAAATGCTACTGTCGCCGCAGGCTTGTACATCATTGATCATCTATTTTTTGCGCTTTCAATTGCAATCAATACCTACTTCCAGAAAATTTCCGATCCCAAGGATATCGCTGCAACCTCAAGCGTAAGCTTTACAATCAACCATATCGCTGCTGTTTTTATTCCTGCCGCGCTAGGCATTGTTTGGCTATCTTCTCCAACTACAGTTTTTCTTGTGGGCTCTGCCATTGCCTTCATGTCGCTACTGCTATCTAACCTGATACCCAAAGACCCCACACCTGGAAACGAAACGCTGTTCACGCTGCGCGAACCGAGCATGCGTCCAGAGGCGTAAGAAAAAATTTGCTAACTGCGATTCACACTTTTTACAGGGCTCTTCATGTATTACGGCGAACGGCTTAACAGCATCAGTCACCTGATTGGGGCTGTTTTTTCCCTGATAGGTCTAGGAGCACTGCTCACGGTGGCTATCCAGACTGGCGGCTGGTTGTTGATTGGGAGCTTCACTGTCTTTGGGCTTACTTTGGTGCTGCTTTACACCATGTCCACGCTCTACCACAGCTTTCATCCGCCGGGTCTTAAAAAACTTTTCAAAGTACTCGATCACGTCTCAATCTACCTGTTGATTGCGGGCACCTATACGCCATTTATGCTCGTCACGCTTCAAGACGGTCAGGGTTGGGTTATTTTGTCTATCGTATGGGCTTTAGCACTCGTGGGAATCTTGAGTGAAATTTTTCTAACAGGACGCGCGGTAAAAGTAGGGCAACTCATTATCTATCTTGGCATGGGCTGGGCGTGCGCGTATGACTTAGACAGCCTGAGATCGGCACTACCACCGGCGGGCTTTCATTGGTTAACTGTCGGAGGAGTTGCGTATACCAGCGGCGTATTATTCTACGTAGTCGATAAACTGAACCGTCTACCCCACGCTCATGGGGCATGGCATATGTTCGTATTGGCTGGCAGTACTTGCCATTTTATCGCCGTGCTAGGCTACGTGAGATAAACAGCGCTGTTGATGAAATCACGCGCTCGCTCATCAACTGTAGTTCAAAGAACCATCCTCCAGATCGGCAGCCGGTAATGCATCTTTTTCGTACCAATAGTCTTGCGTGAATAGCCAGGGTTCCTGGTCGCCCTGTTGAGGCATCATGTGTAAACCACGTTGCAGATAGCCAGGATTGAAGTTATCCGCTTCTATCCAAGGCCCAAGTCTCATATTTTTATCCTGTGGGCGCAGAGCCGGCATGACCTCTGTGGTCCCGGAAGTTTCCATATGCTGGAACATCCGCATCAATAGATCCGCTATCAGGTCAGCTCTCAACGTCCAACTTGCGCGAAAATAGCCAAACACCCAAGCCAGGTTTGGTACGCCCGTAAACATGATCCCATGCCAGGTGACCGTATCAGCCAGATCCAAGGACTTGCCGTCGACATCGAACGCGATACCGCCCAATACATGCAGGTTGAACCCAGTGGCGGTGACGATCAGATCGGCTTCGATTTCTTCTCCAGACTTTACCCGCACTCCTTTCTCAGTAAACGTATCTATCTCGTCTGTTACCACTGTAGCGAGTCCATCGCGGATACCCTGAAACAAATCTCCATCGGGGATAAATGCCAGGCGCTGCTGCCAGGGCCGGTAGCTGGGTGTAAAGTGCTTATCGATATCGAAGTCATCGCCGAGTATTTCGCGTGCGGCCTCCAACAGCTCCGCTTTAACCGCTTCGGGCTCCTCTACTGACCGGCGAGTCAGCTCCTCCTGATCAAGAAGAATCTTCTTTCTTACAATCTCATGGGTCCATTCATCGGGTATGTCCAATGTATTGAGAATATCGGCAAGTTCATTAGCGTTTGGGTTGGGCAAAAAATAGGTTGGCGAGCGCTGTAGCATTGAGATGTGTTTACACTTACCAGCCATCGCCGGGACAATGGTGGCTGCCGTTGCGCCCGATCCGATCACGAGTACTTCCATGTCGCTATAGTCCAGATCGTCCGGCCAGAGCTGGGGGTGAACTACCCTGCCCTTATAGTTCTCCATACCTGGCCATTCTGGGGTATAGGGCCTATCGTGATCATAGTAGCCTTGGCACATCCACAGAAAGTTGGTGGTAAATTCGCAGCAGTCTCCTGTTTCCAGGTTGTCCACAATCACGCGCCAAATTTGCTTTTCGCTAGACCAACTCGCGCTACGAACTTTGTGTCGGTAGCGGATAGACTCACGCAGCCCTTGCTCGTCCAGCGTTTCGTTAAGGTAGCTGAGGATTTCTTCCCGCGTTGCTATCGGCGCACCAATCCACGGTTTCCACCGATAGCCAAACGTATACAGATCACTGTCGGAACGAATACCGGGGTAGGTGTGTGTCTCCCAGGTACCCCCGAAGGACGCCTGAGTTTCAAGCATCAGAAAACTGCGCCCGGGCAAGCTGTGTTTGATGTGATACGCCGCATCAATTCCGGAGATGCCCGCTCCAACGATAAGAATGTCAATGTGGCCAGATGAAGTAACAGCTTCACCTGAAGCAACAGAATCCGTGGTCACTGTATTTTCTCCCGATGGAAAGTTATAACAGTCTGCCAGAGAGTTCGGCAGCCCTTTCGTGATCTAAGTCAAATGTAGTCTATGAAATCGAATTTTTACAGACAACTACTCCACCACCAACGTTAAGCTCAATGATGGCTTTTAGGGCGGTACGAGTAGAGAAGCAGCACCTCGTACTAAAAACTCTACCGTCACAAATCTGCGAATTCGAGTTGGCTGAGCAATGCTATTGCCCCTTTTCCGCGCGATGAATATCGCCATTACCGATGGCACTTTTAATAGTTGCTTCCCTTTTTGCCTGATTGACAGACTGGGTGTGCTGCTGCGAAGCAGCTGCATCAGGTTGACATCGACTTGACCTGAATCAACCCTCCCCTACGTGCTCCTAAGTATGCTTGAACCCTGAATCCTTAATGCGTGACTCGCGGCAGTGATTCTCAGGCCGCGTTCTGGAGGCTACATGGCTCGTTGGTACACAATAATACTAACTATGATGGTACTGGCAACGACCGTTGCACAGGCACAGATTGAAGAAATAGAACAAGAAGGCGCGCAGCGCACAGCTGCGGGCCAAACCGTGCAACAGAAAGTTGACAACATACATGCCAACACCCGCGACATCGTGGACGACTATTACGCGCACTTGAAGCTGGTGCAAGGTCTGCGCATGTACAACAGTATGTTGAAGCAGCAGCTGGATGGCCAGGATGAGGAGATCAATCTCTTGCAAACCTCCATTGCTGATGTGGCTACTATAGAAAGACAGATCCTGCCGCTGATGTCTCGCATGATCGACGGGCTTGATCAGTTCGTAACACTTGATGTGCCGTTTCTGGTAGAAGAGCGCCACAAACGCGTTAGTGGCTTACGCAGTCTACTTCCTCGTGCAGATGTAACCGTGGCTGAAAAGACTCGCCGAGTCATGGAGGCCTATCAGATTGAAAACGACTATGGGCGCACAATAGAGGCCTATAAGGCCAAACTGCAACTGCCAGATGCTAGTTTTGACGCCGATTTTCTTCGTGTTGGCCGAGTAGCCCTGATGTACCGGATAGTAGGCAGTGAAGACGTCGGCTACTGGGACAACGCCAATCAGCAATGGAAGTCTCTGTCTTCCGGCCGCTGGCGGCGCTACATCAACCAGGGGCTCAAGGTAGCAAGACAGGAAGTTGCTCCAGAGCTTATCTCCATCGCGCTGGATTCTAATCAGGAGGTTCGCCGATGAATATCTGGAGGGCAATCATTGTTTGGACTTTACTCCTTTTTCCTCTCATTTCTAGCGCTCAAGAGGATTCAGGCGTAACACAAGAAACCTCAGCGGCTTCTCAAGCGGAGGCGGTATCCGACTCTGAGCAAGCTCCGGAAACTGTCTCGGATGCGTTGTCTTTAGATGAATTACTCGACGCCGTGCGCAGTGGGCGGATTGCAGAGGATAAAGCGAATGAGTTACGCATGCAGCGCTTTCGCAATGAGCAAGCCAATCAACAAAGCCTACTCAAAGACATCATAGTAGAAGAAGAGCGCCAGGAATCGATTAGCAAACAACAAGAAGCCAAATTTGAAGACAATGAAGTGCGAATTGTCGAGCTTGAAGACCGCTTAAAGGAACGCATGGGATCGCTCAAAGAACTCTTCGGCGTTCTGCAGCAAGTTGCCAGTGACGCGCAGGCCCAGTTTCACGTGTCTCTGACCCAGCTAGAATATCCTGATCGAAATGACTTCCTACTCGACTTTGCAGGCCGCATGGGTAACGCAAATCGACTGCCAGAAGTGTCGGAGATTGAGGCACTCTGGTTTGAGTTACAGCGCGAAATGGTTGAATCAGGTCGTGTAGTAACGCGCAGTCTGCCAGTAGTGGACGCTAACGGAGTTGAAGTAGCTCAGGATGTCACTCGGGTAGGCTTATTCAACGTGGTGGCTCAAGGAAAGTTCCTGCAGTATGTACCGGAGACGGGCCGCCTCGTCGAGTTCTCTCGCCAACCCGATGCCCGCTTTCTCCAGGGGCCACGCGCCGTTGCCGATGGCGACGAGGGCCACTTTCCCTTTGCAATTGATCCAGTCAGGGGGCAATTGCTGAGCATTCTTACGCAGGCGCCCAATCTGCGAGAGCGTATCGATCAAGGTGGTGTTATCGGCTATCTAATCATTGCGATTGGCGCTCTGGGAGTGCTTCTCGCCCTCTGGCGCTTTGGAAGCTTAACTGCTGAATCCAGACGTATGCGCAAGCAGCTTAAGGATATCGGCAACCCAAGCGGTGACAATGCGCTCGGCCGAATCTTGATGTCCTACCAAGAGGATGAAAACCTGGATATAGAGGCGCTGGAGCTCAAGCTGGGGGAATCAGTACTGAGGGAAGTCCCAAAGATCAACCGCCACTTGCCGCTGCTAAAGATTATCGCAGCCGTAGCGCCACTAATGGGTTTACTGGGCACGGTGACGGGAATGATTGTGACTTTTCAGGCAATAACCCTATTTGGAGCAGGGGATCCACGCCTCATGGCAGGTGGTATCTCACAAGCCCTCATTACCACTGTACTCGGTCTCAGCGTGGCCATTCCTGTTCTACTGCTACACAACGTGGTGAATAGCCGCGCCAGAATGATGACCGATGTTCTTCAGCAGGAGGCTGTAGCTGTTGTTGCTGCTCAAGCGGAACAGGGGCGGCAGGCCCAATCCACATGATGGTGTTTATCGACGCTTGGCTACCGTGGCTTGGCGATTTGCTAACACTCGGCGGCAACATTTTGGCGCTTATTCTGTTTATGGCCTTTGTTATGTGGACACTATTGTGTGAGCGTTTGTACTACCTATACATTCTCTATCCGCAGCATGCCAAGCGTGCGATTCAACTTTGGTACGAGCGGGCCGACAAGACCTCCTGGTATGCGCAGCAGTATAAAAATCATTTGAGGTTTCGGATCTCGGCGGAGCTTAAGCAAAACTACCCGCTGATTGGCATCATCATCAAAATCTGCCCATTGCTGGGCCTACTTGGCACCGTGGTAGGAATGCTCGAAATTTTCGATGCGCTGGCTGCAACCGGTTCTAACAATCCGCGTTCGATGGCAGCAGGGGTGTCCAAGGCTACCGTATCTACTCTTGCCGGCATGGTGGTTGCCATCTTCGGCATGTTGGTCGGTAAGTTTGCAGAGCGTCGTGCAATTGCCGAGCGCGATGCACTACAGGCACGCTTCATCAATATTGGAGATGACTAATGCGCAATATACTGATCACTCAGCCTGAAGAGGACGAGAGCACAATAGATATCACTCCTATGCTCGATGTGGTTTTTATCATGCTGATTTTCTTCATCGTCACAGCCACATTTATCAAAGAGGCAGGCATCGATGTAGATAAACCCGCCGCTGCCACAGCGGTCGTACAAGAAAAAGCCAGCATCCTGATTGCTATTGATGCTACCAACAATATCTGGATCAACAGACGTCAGGTTGATATTCGCTCTGTACGATCCATCATTGAGCGACTTCATGCAGAGAACCCCAAGGGGACTGTCGTCATTCAGGCCGATCGCGAGTCCAAGAATGACGCTCTGGTTCAGGTAATGGATGCTTCGCGTCGCGCTGGCGTCTATGACATAGCCCTGGCAGCCAATGACAATTGAAACCAACAGCCTCAGTGGGATAGATAGAGCGCTGGCAAGGCCCCACGATCCTGCGCATTACGTGCGCTTGCTCGGAGCGGTCATTATAGGCGCGAGCGCTGCGCTATTTCTTGCGTGGTTTATGCAGTACCTGATCAGCTCATCTGATCTATCTCTGGAGGACGCCTCGCGTGTGCAAATGCTGGATTTTGTGCGAGTCAAACGCGATGAAAATATTGAGCGCAAGGATCGCAAACCACCCAAACCCAAGCTGGAGGAAACCCCAGAAGTACCGCCCATGCAGCAAAATGCCGACGCCAATGGCCAGCAGCTTGCCGTCACCATGATGCCCGCGGATAGCGGTGTAGATATCACTCAAGGCGGTATTGGTTTCGGCGCTGGTGAGGGTGATTACCTTCCAATAGTAAAGGTCGCACCCATTTATCCTCGCCGTGCTCTGATGTCAGGTATCTTCGGTGACTGTCTGGTCATTTACACCGTTACGACTGTCGGCTCGGTAAAAGATGTGAAAGTGGATAAAGATCGATGCACCGATGCTGTTTTCCACCGCCCTTCAATAGAGGCGGCCCAGCGATTCAAGTACAAACCTCGCGTGATCGACGGCGTTGCTATCGAAGTTGAGGGCGTTATGAACAGATTTTACTATCGCGAAGAAACACCGGCTCAACAATGACGAGACTACATACAATTCTATTCCTCGCAGCTCTGCTGTGTTCCGATTCAGGCATGACGGCCAAAGAGTCCGTGCCAGGAATAAGCAAACAAATCTACGACGCAATCACAGAGATACAAACTCAGATTGAAGCTGAGCAATGGCAGCAAGTACGCAATGATCTGGTAATTTTATTGGAACGTGAGATGAACGGCTACGAGAGAGCCCACGTACTCAACATGCTCGGCTACGCCTATTTCCAAGACAACGACTACGACAAGGCCTTAGACAGCTACCTAGAAGCTCTACAGCAGGAAAATCTTCCTGCATCTCAAATGCGATCCCTGCTCACAACCGCTAGTCAGGTTGCCTTGGCATCGGGTAGATATCAGGAAGCTGAAAAGTTTGCCCTGCGGCTACTGGCGGCCGAAGACGAAGCACCGCAACCGCAGAGTCAGGTGATACTGGCGCAAGCGTACATCGGCCTGGAAGACTATGCCAAAGCCGCCCCGCCACTACGTAAAGCATTGCAGATGCAACGCGACTCGGGCGCAAAACCGCGGGAGAACTGGATGCTATTACTGTCTTCCGTCTATTACTCCCTCGAAGACTTCGCCGGCATGCGCGAACTGCTATATGAAATGGTTGCGCTCTACCCAAAGGAGAGATACCTCATTAATCTTGCCGCGCTGCACGGACAGCTTGGCGACACCGACAAGCAAATGGCGCTCATCGAAGCACTTCTGGACGATCAGAAACTGGAAAAAAGCTATCACTTGATGAGCCTGGTTAACCTATTTCTGGCAAAGGGCCTACCTTACAAAGCCGCGAATCTTCTACAAACCGAAATGCAGAATGGCAGAATTGAGACCACGCGAGCACACTTGGAGATGCAATCTCAGGCTTGGTATATGGCGGGGGAGGAAGAAAAGGCAATCCCACCATTGGCTGCAGCAGCGGCGATGTCTGACGACGGCGAGCTATACCTTCGAGTAGCGCGTTTGTATATGGACAACTATCAGTGGCAACCCGCCGAGTTGGCGGCACGAAAGGCAATTGAAAAGGGCAGTCTGCGCAGTGAAGGAAATGCCTGGCTGGTTGTGGGAATGGCGCTAGCCAGAGGCGATAAACTGGCTGGCGCTCGCTCCGCTTTCATCGAAGCGGCCAACCACGAACAAACTGAGAAGTGGGCGCGCCAGTGGCTAAACTTTGTAGACAACGAACAGGAGCGAATCGCAGCTTTGACGCCTCAGTAGTTCTACTGACTGACAAATTCACGTAACCTGACACTCTAATGCTACCCCTGCAACTTGAGTCAAATTTCTTCATGCGTCGCACCTCTCTATTTTTGCTATTTATCGTGCTGGCAACCCCCATTCAGGCTTCTGAATATGCACACATACTGCCAATGCGCGAGCGCGCACAAGTAATAGATAGGCTGTTAAATGACAAACTGATCAACACCCTACCCGCACTGATGCGTCGTGAAGGCATCGACATGTGGCTGGTTATTTCTCGTGAGTACAACGAAGACCCCGTCATTGAAACCCTGTTGCCAGCTACATGGATGGCGGCGCGGCGACGCACTATTCTCGTCATGTACGATCCAGGCGGTGATGCGCCTTTACAAAAACTGGCTGTTGCCCGCTATGCTGTGGGTGAGCAGTTCGAACAAGCCTGGGACAAAGAGAAGCAACCTGATCAATGGGCCAGACTCGCTGAAATCATTGCTGAGCGCCAACCCCGAAAAATTGGCATCAACCAGTCACTGCACTGGGGCCTGGCCGATGGTTTGGTCGCTACGGAACTTCAACTGCTCAAAGAGAGTCTGCCTCAGGGCTATGTCGACAGGTTGGTTTCTGCGGAGTCGCTGGCAGTGGCTTGGCTGGAAACACGCACTGCGAGCGAGATGGAGCTATACCCACACCTATGTCGAGTCGCTCACGAGCTGATTGCGCAAGCCTTTTCCAATACTGTGATAGAAGCAGGCGTTACTACCACAGATGACGTGGCATGGTGGCTGCGTGAAAAAGTGAGAGAACTCAAACTGTCCGTCTGGTTTCACCCCACTGTCTCGATTCAACGACAAGACACCGAGGCTTTCGACCAAATAAAGGCTTTCTCACAGCGTAAGTCTGACAACGTTATTCTACCAGGGGACCTGCTGCACGTTGACTTTGGCATTACCTATCTGCGCTTAAATACCGACACTCAACAACACGCCTATGTTCTGCGCCAGAATGAAACTGATGCGCCTGCCTACCTCAAACACGCGTTCACCAAAGCAAACAGGCTTCAGGATATATTCACCGGCAACTTCCGTGCAGGTGCCACAGGCAATGAGGTGCTAGCCAAGTCCCGCGCTGACGCGATAGCCGAAGGTATTAAGCCAACCATCTATACCCATCCTCTGGGTTATCACGGCCATGCCGCAGGGGCCACACTGGGCATGTGGGATAGTCAGGACGGTGTGCCTGGTAGTGGCGACTATCCGCTGTACGAAAATACCGTGTTCTCCATAGAGCTAAATGCGGCCAGTTATATACAGGAGTGGAGTAAGGAAATACGCATCATGCTGGAAGAGGACGCATTCTTTGGCGAAGAAGGCGTGACCTATATCGACGGGCGCCAGACCGAGCTGATCGTTATTCCGAGCCAATAGCCTGACTCTAAAGGTTGGCAATCACGCTACAGCTTTGCCGAGCTCCAGTTGTCACGCTAAAGGTGCTCACCATCGACATAGAACCAGCGACCTGTGATTTTTTTAAACTGGCTAATCTCATGAAGCCTGTGGCCCTTCCCAGCGATCTTGAATCGTGCGACATACTCCACGCTACCTGTGGTATCCGTAGCACCACCGTGTTCTGCGTCTTTTATCTTCAGGCCAAGCCAGCGCTGATTGTCGTCGTGTCGCACCCGACTGGGTCGTGTAGAGGGATGCCAGGTGGAAAGCAAATAAGGCTCATTGCCTAGCACAAACGCTGTGTAGCGTGAGCGCATTAGCTGTTCAGCAGTTTCTGGAACCTCCCCATTATCGAGATAACGACCACAGCATGTGTCATAGTCGTTCTCGGCGCCACAGTAGCAGCGGGTATCGCTGGATTCAGACTCGTTGGAACGCATAGCCATCAGACTAGCACACGCTATCCACAATGTTTCTACACTACAAAGTGGCTAGAGCTCGAGCTTCATAATGTTTTCACCCTCTTCAACTTTACCGGTCTCCGTAAAACCCAACTTTTCATAAAAGGGACCGGCTGAGCCATCTGCAGGTACATAACTTAGAAGGAGTTCTTTCGCCACCGTCGTATTGCGCACAAATTCAACGATCAGCTGCAGTGCTTTGCGACCATAGCCATTGCCCTGATGTTGCGCATCGATCATAAAACGCCAAACCCAATATTCTTCTTTCGCCGGGTTCAGTTCGAGCATCACAAACCCTATGGGTGCATCATCTGCATAAATAGCGCGAAGCCAGGCCAGTTCGCTGTAGGTTCCCTGCGCAATAGACCACGCATTATTAGCGACAAATTGCTCCTGGCTCTTATGCACCTTCAACCGCAATACTGGGTTGATATTGTCTTTAGTCACCTCACGCAAAGAAACCTGCATGCACTGCACCTCTATCTTGTGCTCTCCAAAAAATATCCTGCCCTAGGAGTATGCGTGCTGCTGCTGCAGACCTGACGCACTTAGCCGGTATACCGGCGCGCCGCGGGCAAGCATGATCGGTTCGATGGATTCGAAGACCTTGCGGTATTGATAGAATGGTACCCGCGGAAACAGGTGATGAATAGAGTGATAATTCTGGAATAGCCACAACCACGTAATGACTGTATTCATTCTGCCACCAGCCACTATAGTCGCAGTGTCTACATATCGGCCTACGTCTTCGTAAGGGTAGTGAACTAGATAAGCAAACAAGAAACCTAACAAAATCGTGCCTCCGATACCCGCAATCAGAAACAGTGCAATAGTGACGCCGGGGTCTGTGAGTAACACTACAGCCACACGAATAGCGATCGAGGCGGCTATTTCCAAACAAAACGTCCTGTTTTGCTTTTCTCGCCCCTGCGCCCACTGCTTATTCATATAGTGGCGATAGTTCTCAAAAATCGCCCTGCCCGCCGACCTCACCGCGCTAGCCGGCGATTGAGTGAGTCCTGACAGCGCAAAATCCGGATCCAGCTCTGCATCGTTCGTATGGCGATGGTGCGTTAGATGCTCAAAACGATGCGCGGTCAGAGGAATACCCATCACCAAACCGCTGAGATAACCCACCCACTCATTAATCCATCGCCAACGCTGGTGCGAACCACTGATCGACACATGTGCAGCCTCATGGAGCGCTGTGTAAGACGCATACGTCAGCACAACCATAAGAGGAGCTGCGAGAAGAAAAGGCACGAGACCGGAATACACAAGAAACGGCATGGCAAAGTAGAGTGTGCTTGCAGCCAGTCCCAGAATCATCGTGGGCCAGGCAAATGAGCCCATATACTGTTGGGCCTCTTTAAGGGCTTCTACATCCATTTCTTGCTCTGTCATCACTGCGCCTCTCATCACTCAATTTGAAGGCCAGCTTACGCAAGCGTCACCCATTCAGGGAGTGCGGGAAGCGCCAACAGGGTGTCATTTATCGCCAAAATAGCCAATAATGGCCATATGCTAACTATTAGCCCAATTTATGCGCGCTACGTTTTGCGAGAACTACAGCGCAGAGAACTGAACACCAAGACCTTTTTTGAGGGTACAGCGCTCTGCGAAGATTCGTTACAAAGTAGCGATTTCATAACATTGAGCGACTTTAACCAGCTACTCGAAAACGGCCGTAGTCCCCTGAATGACGAACTCGGCCTGATAATCGGCAGGCAAGTAAACGTAATGACGCTGGGCTCAGTGGGTGTCGCGGCGGCCAGCGCTCCCACCCTGCGCGACGGACTGCACGCGATCGAGAGTTTTTCAAGACTGCATGCCGCGCAGATTGCTGTCGAGATACGCTCAAACCTACAAGGCGTCAATGGGCTGATGCACTTTGTAAAAGAGCTTGGCGAAGTAGCCCGGTTTCACGCTGAAAGTGGCGCCCTGCTATTGCAGTCCTATGCGGAAATGGTCAGCGGTGAGCAGATTCACGATGCAGAGTACCGAATGCATTTTGCACGCCCTGCCTATGCAGAAAAGTATTCACGCTATTTTCATAGCCCTGTCAGTTTCGGTTGGTCAACAAGTTCAATTGAGTTACCCAAGCACTGGCTTGATAGGCCCTCTCCCTATTACCAGCAGGAAGTCTGGCAGCAGTCTCAGCTTGCGCTTGAGGCAAGACTGCGAGAATACGGGGGTCTGTCAGGGCACGGGTTCAATGGCTATGTACTCTCATGTCTGCGCGCCAGCGAGCTGCCTTTGCCCAATCTCGCATTGATAGCGCAGCGCCTGAATGTATCCGCTCGTACGCTCAATCGCCGCCTGAAAGATGAAGACACCAGCTTTCGAGAATTGCGCAACAACGTGCTGTGTGAGTGGGCTATACGCTATCTAAGCGAATCCGATGTGAGTGTTGAAGCCATCGCAACAGCATTGGGTTACGACGATGCCAGTAACTTTCGACGCGCCTTTAAAAAGTGGACCGGCGATTCACCTGGCTGTTATAGAAATACGCTAGTTAAGCAAAAGCCTGAGTAAACAGTTCATCGAGCGTCTATTGATAGGCGCAGCTAGTCAGCGGAGCGTCGTCGTATGAAATAAAGGCATGGCACCGCCCTTGCCTTAATCAGGAATTGGGAACGTCGAGACAGCAGGAGAGAATGGAAAGACAACCTGGGTGAGCCTTAAGCCGGCGCACCAGGGAGCATTGTCTCGGGCGAGACAGCTCTAACGCTTTTACAGGTCGAGATTACGTTTCAAGACCTTTGAAGACGTAATAATGCGTGAGGTGCGATAGAGCTGCGGATGCTTCTGCTCGTCTGTGTATCGCATGGGCTCACCTGATGTGGGGCTTACAAACCATGAGACTTCCGGACGCGGCTCACCGAGTTCCTTCTTCAACGCATGGGGCGTAATCCCAACCGCTTCAGCAGCTGCGTTGAATGTGCAGCGCGTTGTTACTTCGTTTAAGTAATCCACAACAGTGGTGACTTTATCCTGCACGACAAGATACTCCTTGGTGAGTAAGTGACCTAGTATACATCATCGAGTCATATTACTCAGATTAACACTACATGACGAGAAGCCATGTTTCGCAAAATCAGGCCGGGAGAATTCAATGGCATCAACTCGGCTGCACATTCCACGTCTTGGACAAGTCCCGGAGTCCAACAGCGATCAATTCGGCGAGCACGTCAAGATCAATGTCTTCAAGCTTATTGATGTAGAGACAGCTCTTGCCTTTGGTGTGCTTACCCAATCGCTCCAGAATTTTGCCGTAATCAGAATAACCGGGCAGTACGTAAATAGAATGTTTGGCTTTTCTGGGACTAAAGCCCGTGGCGAGCATTTCACCTTCACGACCACTATCATACCGATAGTGATAGGAGCCGTAGCCAATCATAGTGGGGCCCCACATAACAGGGTTCCAGCCTGTTATCTTTCGAAATAGTCGGTCTAGCTCAAGCGCCTCAGCCCGCTTTCGATCAGGCTGAACATCCGATAGAAATGCCTCTACTGAGACTGCGGTCGGTAGCGTTTTGTTGTTAGACATAACGGCCTCCTGCTCATCAACTAACTTGCGCCTCAATATTCGAGCTTTCTCCACGCCTTACTCACTGAAGCTGCAAGCGAGCAAGACTGACGAAGCGCACTACTTCTTCCAATCGGGTAGCTCTCGAATCATCTTGATATCGTTGATCATCGCCAACGCCTGCCACTCTTCCAGCGGAAAGTGTATTCCGCCCTCTTCCTCGCCATATTTCTGCTTCAATTCCGCCTCAATTTTCAGATTGAAGTCGAAAGCGCCGATGCCTCGCATACCCCAACTACCGAACAGCCTTGCGTCAATCAGGCTAAACGCGATTATGCTTATCTCCCCGTGGCGTTCGTCTCTCGCAATTCGCCTGAAAACAGCATTCACATCCTCAAACCTACCTTCAAGAGCCTGCAAAAAATGTGTCCTGCTCGCCAGTAAAACACCCGTTACACCGCACGCGTCGTTGCTATTCTCGCTAACGGACGTTATGCCGCGGACAACGTCCCAGTTGATTGGCTCAATACTTCGACTCTTATAAATTATTCGGTACATAGCTTTAAAACAATGCTCCTATTTCCAAACAAAAAATTTATCTTTCCACACGAATCTCACTCTCACTCTGCTCCGTTAGACGTTAAACAGACCAGGCTCAAGCTAATCAACGAATACAGGTGTACTAGCATCGAGATACTCAAAGAGCAATCTACTTCACTTGATAAGGGTAGATAACCCTCCAATCCTTTTTCATGTCAACAACCGTCCAGCTATTTTCTTGCGCCGCCTCTAGCGCCTTATCGAGACGACCGATGTGTGAGTCTCGATCGTACGCCCACTCCCGCTCGTCATCTGTATGGTGAACAATCATTGCAAAACCTGGCCTGCCCCCACTAGTAGCATATTGCAACATCTGGAGGTCGCCGTCTGAATTGCCAAAAGCAGCGATTGGGCGATGTCCGATGTGCAAGTTAATACCTACAGGTTTTCCTTCCTTATCGTCGTTAAAGTTGAGCTCGGGTAGACGCACAAGCACGGCCTTTCCATCTCGCAGCTCAAATTTCGTCTTGATACTACTTCCAACTATCTGCTCTGGGGGTATCCCGTAAACGGCCTCAGTCCACGGACGCATGAACTCTATGCCGCCCCCTGAAACAATAAATGTCTTGAAATCATTCGCACGCAGATAGGCGAGCAGTTCGAGCATAGGCTGGTAAACCATTTCGATGTAGCGCCGATTAGTCTCTGGGTGCTTTGCGGTCGCTACCCAGTTCTTAACGATCATTTCAAATTCGTCGGTGGTCATACCTGCGTGAGTTGCCATAACAATTTCACCAACTGATTTCATCCCGCCTGCCATTGCGGCTTTTACGTCACCCTTGAGTAGCGAGGCAAATGGTTCCTGCGTGCGCCACTCAGGGTGTTGAGGCGCCAACTCCTTCACACGGTCAATCGCAAAGAACAGCTGAAAATACATAGGCTGCTCGGCCCAGAGATTTCCATCATTATCAAACGTGGCGATGCGCTCGCCGACAGGCACATAATTAGGAGAATCTTGCTCAGTCACCTTGGTTACAAACTGGATAATTGACTGCTTAGCTTTACCTTCATTCCAAGACGGCAGCGGATCAGAGGTTTGCGCTGTCGCCAAACTACTGAGGGTCAAAAGAACTCCACAGACGAGCACCTTAATCGACGAGTAGTTTGTGGTCATTGCATATACTCTCTGTTTTTTGTGAAGAAATGGGAGCTACTGGCGTAGTGTAGTGAAGGTACGTAGCTCCCCAAACACATCATATTGAGGAGCATAGCACAGGCCTCGCTCCCCAATACCACCAACACTGAGCAGCTAAAAGGAACGCATACTATTCAGACTTATTCATCTTTTGCCAGGCTAGCGCAAATAAGCGGCGCGGCCTCTTCTAAGCAGGAATAATGTGACAACCCGTTCATTACCTCTACGTGAGTGGCACACGAAAGCGTCGAGGATAAATAGTCCGTCATTGCAACGGGCGACCATCCTTCCAGCGTTGCAACCTAAATCAATGGATTTCACGTTTGGCTCTCGATGACGCAGGGCACTCGACCATAGCGAAAGGTCCGCTATGGTCGTAGAAGATGGGGTCTTTTAGAGACCGCAGTACTTGCATCCAGTGATACTCGCCTTCCGGTCTATCACTAGTCAATTCACCTGCTCCAGTTACTATCTAGTACGCACCCTGAGAGTAAGTAAGCTCGTAGCTGTGAGAGTACACTTCAAAAATCAATCCAAAGGGGTCCTCCACGTAGCACATCCTGTAAGGCTTTTCGCCGGGGTAATATTCTCGAACAGGCATACGCTGCTTGCCGCCGTGCTCCACGATTTTGGCTACCAGTTCCTCGAGGCTGGGATCTTGAACACAGAAGTGAAACGTACTCGTCTTCCAGTATTCAAATTCTTTAGGGCTTTCATTATTCTGGAACTCAAACATTTCAACGCCGATTTTGTCGCCCGTAGACATATGTGCAATCTTGAACGAACCCCAACCCGTCCCAAATACATCAGTACACATCTGCCCTATGGGCGTTTCCGATTCTTCGGTAATCACTGTTGGCTCCATTATCTGGTACCAACCCATTACCTTGCTGTAGAACTCAACAGCTTTCTCTACATCTGGAACCGATATACCGATATGAGAGAATGTTCTTGGATAAGTGCTCATAGTTTTTTTCCTGTAAATCACGAGTCATAAGTGCGGTAGCGTAAGTAGCCAGAACACTGAGACCACTCTCAGGGTTGGGCTGTCACGCATAAGTAATGGATTCGATCTAAAAGCGCTCACGAACCGATGGCATGATGAGGAGTATTGCTGATCTTCACAGAAGTTTAGACCATTAGCACCACAGCGCATGGCCATCTGGGCTGTTCATCAAGTTGAGCCTATTGAAGTGCGTAACCAGAGGCTATTCGCTGCGCCAGAGAGCCTTCAGATGGTATTGTGTAGCAATGTCGAATGATCGTAATCCCAATGTAACGCTGGTATTTGGTGCCAGTGGCTATATTGGCTCAAATCTTGTGCCTTTTCTGAACGAGCGCGGTAAGCACGTTCGGGCAGTTTCTCGTAACCGTGCTGTACTGGAAGGACGCGAGTGGCCCAACGTGGATTGCGTCGCTGCCGATGCGCTGGATCCAGACTCACTTGCCTCGGTTCTTGACGGTGTGCATACAGCGTACTACCTGGTTCACTCTATGGCTGCGGGTGACAGTTTCGGCGAGCTGGATTTACAAGCAGCGGCAAACTTTCGAGACGCAGCCGCTGAAGCTCAAGTAAAGCGGATCATCTATCTCGGCGGGTTAATCCCTGAGAACCCAGAGTCGATACATCTACAGTCACGATATGAAACAGGAGAAGTATTACGCGAGGGCCGCGTGCCTGTGACGGAGATTCGCGCGGGTATGATCATAGGGCCAGGGTCGGCGGCTTTTGAAGTCATGCGCGACCTGGTAAACAACCTCCCAGTAATGATTACACCTCGCTGGGTTTTTTCTCTATCACCCCCTATCGCTCTTCCAGATTTGCTGACTTACTTAGCTGCGGTCGCCGATCTGCCGTCGGCTGCTGGAAAAGTCTACGACGCTGCAGGACCCGAGCTTCTGAGCTATGCAGCAATAATGCGTAAACTCGCGCATCACCTGAAACGCAGACTCTGGATTATTCCAGTGCCTGTGCTGACCCCCAAACTATCTTCCTACTGGTTACGTTTTGTGACGTCAGTGCCTGTCAATATCGCGCGGGCACTAATCGATGGATTGAAGCACGATGTACTAGCAGACGACACCGCGTTGCGAGCTCTTACTCCGATACCCCTTCACAACGTAGATGAGGCCATCTCAGAAGCGCTCACCGCTGACGCTAATCACGACATACCTGCCCACTGGGTAGAGGGCTCTATTCGGTGTCGCAACTTTGAACCGAGCTATGCGTACTATGCCAAGCAGGCCAGTGGGAGCTGCCTAA
The DNA here is from genome assembly GCA_039990395.1 of Halioglobus sp. Taxonomy (GTDB): domain Bacteria; phylum Pseudomonadota; class Gammaproteobacteria; order Pseudomonadales; family Halieaceae; genus CALINF01. The sequence continues at coordinate 544,320 of JBDXFZ010000146.1, read as the reverse complement.
GTTCCTCCAGTCCTGATGCGCTGTGGCGCGAGATCTGCCGCGTGGGTAACGATGGCGACTTTTTTGCACTCAATATCTTGTGGTGGATACGCCGAGCGGGAGACTGGCTACTTGGAGGGCCAAGCTTGAGGCGAAAGCGCCGCGATCCAGACAGTTTGAGAATGGGTGATGTAGTCGATGCCTGGCGCGTCATTGCTATCCAACCCGAGCGCAAACTTACCCTGTTGCTGGAAATGAAGATGCCTGGAGCGGGCGTGCTAGAGTTCGAGATTATTCCCGGCCCAGACACCTGTGAAGTTCGCGCTACCGCTTACTTTCACCCCGCAGGGGTTTGGGGCTTGTTGTACTGGTATCCGCTTGTGCCATTTCACTTGTGGATATTCAAGGCCATGACTCGGGAGATAGTGCGACGCGCCAGCCAAGAGCGCGCTGAAATCAGGACGTCAGATACAAAATAGCAATTGCGTAAGCGGCAAAAGCGACAGACAGCGCCTTGAACCAAGCGGGTTTCAACACAATCAACAGCACCAGCAAACCGCCAATCAGCGGAATGGCTATCGACGGCAGCACGGGATTGCCGAACAGGGATATATTGACGTAAGGGCCGACGCAAAAGTAGCCCAGCATTGATGCGGCCGATACTCGCCCGAGCGAATGGCTATGCACCATAAAATCCAGCTCTGAATCATCCGATATATCATAGTCCTCCGTTGGCAGCGAAAGTTCCGCGGCGCCATAGACGAATATCGCTCCAATCACCAGCGTGAAGAAGTCGAGAATTGTCCAGCTGGAGAAGGTGCGCAGCTCCCAGCCGACCCACCAAAGCTGCAAGATAAAGAGCATCACAGAAGCGCCCCACAGTGCCGTTGCCCAGTGGAAGGTAACGCGCCGATGAGCACGAACCAGTGCGGCAACACAGCTCAGCAGGCGAGTGATTGCCAAGCCAAGGATGACAGACACCGCAATGAATACATATTCGTGTTGAGTCATATTTGCTGGTTCCGCTCAGTTCTAGCGCTGTAAACAGCTGCGCCGGGTTCGTGTGTCAAAGCCTGCCACTGAGATTCCTCGTTCGTCGCAGTGGTACTCGGTGAGCACTCTGTTTCCCGCTCAATCACCCGTGAATTTAACGGTAGACTGACGCTCGCGATTCACGATCAATTTGGTTACATCCGGCCTGGAATAATGACCCGCCGGACTAAAGTTTTGTCGCTCTTCCCGCACGTTGGCATGGTCGATCGTGGCGACGTACAAACCTTCCTGCCCACACTGCGGCTCGATTAGCCATTCACCATCAGGCCCACTGAGGCAGGAGCCCCCGTCGGCGAGAAAATCTTCACTGCAACCCGCCATGATCTCATCGTAGTAAGGGGTATCTGAAGGGAAGTCTTCTGATCGCATCAAACCGCCGACCGACATCACGAACGAGCGACCCTCCTTGGCAAGATAGCGCGTGATGTCATGGGTGTTTCTATGACCACCTGGCCAGATGGCCACATGTAAATCTTCGCCCTGACCATACAATGCAGCGCGGGGAAGAGGCATCCAGTTCTCCCAGCAATTCAGCCCACCAACCGTAAATGCTCCTAGTGAATGCACGCGCAGGCCGTGCCCATCGCCGGGTGACCAGTTCAGCCGCTCCTCGTAGGTGGGCGTCAACTTGCGGTGAACGGAACCTATTTGGCCTTCGGCGTCGATGTACACCATAGAGCAATACAGGCTTTGGCCACGGTCGAGCGATTTTTCAATGATGCCAAGGTAAAGGGCCACGCCACTTTCTTTGGCTGCCAGGCACACTTCGTCCAGATGACCTGCGGCTATGTCTATCGCCTGATCCACGTAAAGTGCATACAACGCCTTCTGGTCAGGCGCATTAAAGCGAGCGCCATCTGTGAGCTCTGGCCAAAAGGGGTAGCCCGGGACAAGCGCTTCGCCAAAGGCAATCAGATCTACCGCATGTGATTTGGCCTCGGCAATCATACCCACTACTTTGGCCAGACTGGCTTCGCGGTTTAGCCAGACCGGGGAAATCTGAGCCAGTCCGACGGTAAGAAGATCTTGGTTCAAGAGCATATTCCTGTGGTGTTAATTACCTGCGGAAGCATTGTATTAGCTTCTTCGATGGATATCCTGCCCCTAATCTATCTGCTCCAGCCATGCCAGAGTATCCAGATAAGAGACTAATCGGCCGGCGTAGTCTGGAGACAACTCTTGAAGCGTGAGCAGTGAACGTATTGCAAGTTTTTTGGGGTTCAATGGACCCGAGTCTTCCGGTGCTGCACGCGAGGCCTGCAATACCAGATGCTCCGCCTCCAGCTGAGCTAGCGCTTCGCGACACTGCTGAGCGGACCTCAGTTGCGCCTGCTGCATTAGCTGCGGAAACTCTGCTGATGAATCACTTGATGGTGCGGGCTGGGTTAATTCGAATTCCTGCTGTCGTAGAAAGTCTCGCGGCTTCTGCTTTGCTGTTTGCTCGGGTATCGCCATTACCTGCGCAGAAGTTAGTTGAATGCTTAGTTGCGCCAACTGTCGAGCAGTGGCATGACGGCGTAGATTACGAGACAGCTGTCGCAGCTCTGCGAATTGGTGTGAGGCAAGCAGCTGGCTGGCCAGCTCACTTTGCTCTGGGTAGAGCTGACCAATCTCCGCTGCCAACGGCTCAGCTCTTTCTTGCTCGCATTGCAGTTTAAGTTGGTATGCACTCAAACGTGCCAGCGCGCGTTTGCGCACAAGCCGTGCTGTTTGCGGCCGCTGGTAAAGCGCCTTGTCTGCCATTGAGGTGATTATCTGGAAACGCGTCGGGTCAAAATGCTCCGCACCTGCGTCTCGCACGGCGCTAAGCGCATGATCAAGTTCAAGCTTCAGCTCGGTGGCGCTGGCGTCACTCATTTTCGTTCTGTGCACTAACAGGGGCCATTTCTACCCGCCGATTACGCGAGCGCCCTTCTTCTTCCAAATTACTCGCTACCGGTTGCTGTGCGCCAAAGGCTGCCGCAAAGACAATGGCCGGATCCATGCCCTCTTCTATTAGTGCGCGGGTAACCGTTAGCGCCCGCTGGGCAGAGAGTTCCCAGTTATCATCGAATCGATTGTTGCCGGGCTGTATAGGAAGATCATCGGTGAAGCCGCTAACCATTAGCAACTCCTCGCGCTCACCCAGGTAAACTTGCAATGGTGCCACCAGGCTGCCAAGCAGCTCGCGCCCCTCGCTTTGAAGAGCAGCGGAGTTGAGGGAGAATAAAACACTCCCGCTGATACCGATTTTTCCATCTCTTAGGGTAACTCTGCCGCTTGCCAGCGGACCCGCCAGGGCGCTCTCGAGCGCCATACGTCGCTGCTCCTCTACCTGGCGCTTGTTTACCTCATCTTCCAAAGACTGGCTCAACTGCAACTGGTAGCCTATTACCCACACAAGAATAAGCACAAACACGCCAACCAGCCCGGCCATAAGGTCGCCGAAAATAGCCCACACCGGCGTGTCATGCGCGAGCTCTTGGTCTAATTGCTCCATCAGCTAGCCTCAGCCGTAAAGAGATCTTTTTGCTGCCCTAGCTTTCGCATCTGTTCAATAATCTCGCGCTGCGACTGCATACTGTGGTCAATGATCTCGCGAGCTTGGGCCACGTAGTAACCCATCTGCTCATCGCTGCGTGACCCAGATTTATCCAGTGATGCCTCAATACTGGCAAGCTGATCAACAAGGGAGCGGTTGGAGTCGTTGAACAACTCCACGGCCAAGCTAAACGCCTCACTCAAGCTCGCCATTTCGGTAGCGCTCCCTGCGAACTCGGCGGTCGCGCCCGAGATATTGCCAACCTCCTGCGTGACCTTCTCACTAAAGCGTGCGCCGATTTCCTGCAGCATGTCTGAGGAAGAGCTGACCAGCGTATTCATGCTGTCTTGCTGTGCTTTTAGAGCAAGGTCCTGAGCGCTAAAAAGTGTGCCAAGGTCGGACATAATCTGCTGTCGCTCGGCGAGCATTTTGTTATCGCGTTCAATATTGCTAGATATCTCCTTGCGTAACTCACCAATCACTTCGGCTGCTGCCCGCGGAGTTTCCGATGCCGTTGCGATCAGGCGCGTCATAGGCTCTTCGAGCTCCCTACCCAGCGAGGCGACGTGCTTGGCCACAGTGCCTTCAAGATTAGCCATCCGCTCAACCACGGCCGCTTCACGCTGCGACTCAGCCTGTCTGATACCATCAAGCTCGCTGCGCAACGCGGTAGTGAGGTCGGTCATCAGGCGACTTTGGTTATCAAGCCACCCCGACTCAGAGGCAATACGAGCCTGCACCAACTCTTCACTGCTACCAAGCAGGCGACTGAATGCCTCCGCGGCTGCACTTAGGTCGTCTGTCGTTTTTTGTTGATTATCGCGCAGCGTATCCGTCCACTGCGCCAGACGTTGCTGATCGCCGCTTTCCTGACGATCTATCCATTCTTGCGACGCTTTATCGAAGTTATCCATCATCGCCGAATTCGAGGCTTCAAAGCGCTCGTTGATCGTTGCCATTGCGCCGGCAACAACGGGGGTGATGCTCTCTCCCGCTAAGCGACCGCCAGCTTCCAGGCTTTGCTGCAGCGAATTTTGCACTGAGCCGGCCAACTCGCTAAACACAGTAGTGGCTGATGCGTGGAACTGCTTCTGATTGTCTACCAGGGCGGCGCTGAGTCGATCACCCATCTGCTCCAGGCCAGTGGCCAATTGCTCCAGACGTTGGGCTACATCAGGCAAAGCCTGCGCTTGCGCTTCCAAAGCATTGTAGGCTTCTTGCCGGTTGTGGTTAAGAGTAAATTCGCGGAACACTGTCGCAACAACGCTGTCTAGTTCTCTTGTCGCCAACATCCGGTCGCGGCGGCACAAGGTAGAATTAAGACCCAGCATCGCAGACGTTGCCACACCTGCTACCGAGGTGCCAAATGCCAGTCCCAAACCGCGTATGGGTGCAGCCAGCCCATTGCGAATTGCCTCCAGCTCTGTAGTCCCCTCAAGTGCGGCAACCGCACCTCCCAATGTTTCCACCATACCGACAAAGGTACCCAGCAACCCAAGCATCACCAGTAGACCCACCAGGTACGGAGTGAAAATTGGAGAAGGTAAACCGGCTCTCTCGCCCTGAATACGTAAACTCACAGAATTACGCAAAGAAGAATGTAATGAGGCAATCCAGTCAGCCAAAGCTACATCGCCGTCTATACGACTCGACGGTAATTCAGCAAGTGCATCGGTCAATGTAGCGGTAGCCTGCCGATATTTGAAAAGTTCGACAAAGCCCAGAACATAGACTGCTGCGATAGCGCCCGTTACGGTGAGCGCAAGCAGATCAGTCCCGATGAAGCTCAAGCCCATCCAAATGATTGCGCACACGCCAAGCAGAAAAATCACATAGAAAGTTATTCTATTTATCAACATTGGGTTCTAACTCTTCCTCAAGCGCTTCAATCAAGCCAACCGCTGGCATTAGCCGCGCCTCGATCTCCGCCAGTAAAATGGTTTGCAGCAATTTGCTGAGTTGTTCTTGAACATCCAAAGCAGGCGTGTCTTTCTGGCTTGCGATGGCATTAAATCGGTTTGCAAGCAGCACAGGTATCTTGGCAAACATAGCGCGTGAATGTTTAGCGACCGGGTCTGCCAGCGCTGCATCCAGAGCAGCCAAACGGGCGCCGTCGGCTGATCTTGCCGCGAGCACACTGCGGATGTCCGCCTGAATTTTGCGGGCCTTAAACTCCAAGTCACGTTGCAATGCTGCATGCAGCTTAAGGTAGGGCTGGAAGTCTACCGGGCCCTCCATCTGGCTGCGTGCCTCGTCCTGCTGCTGATCATCAAGGAACATACCCAGGGTAATCTTGGCCGACGTGCTGTCGCGGGCTACGCTACCCATAACGGACTTCACCATGGCAGCATGCCCAAGCTGCAGACGCTCCATGGGTTCAACACCCACCGTGGATACGGGGTCCGCAGACATTTTCCCAAGACCCGCCAGCGTATCTGAGATAACAATGGACTCAGACAGATCGATCATGCTGCCCAGTCCTTGGGCGATATCACTGCGCGGGGCAGTAGAACTCTGCTGCGACAGTTCTGCAAGGAGGCCTACCAGACGGCTACTGCTGTACCTGGTACCGGTGGTGGAGTTACCTTGGGCTGTATTGCTACTAGTGGATTGGGTCATATCAAGCTACGGCGTGGACGAGCCGCGTATTAGGTCCGGTGGCATTAGAAATGGGTTGATATGTGACCCTTGGTTAGCTGGCTCTGCATTGGAAGAAGCGAATAGCCTGTGCGATTGAGACTCGCTAGTTGGAGAGAAACCGAGTCCCGTTGAGCGGCGCTATTAGACCAAGTCTGACAGACTCATGTCAATCACAAGGCTGCACCCCATACCTTGGGTAATTCGGCGATATTTATCGCGCTACGATCTGGAAATTAACCCCCAGTCGCAACTAAACCAGGGAAGGGTAGATTTTCTCCATTCATACGACCTTTTCTATTACACGGGATGCCTGCTTTGTTAGCTGCACAGAGCCGTTTGGGGAAAAGCGACTTGATGCATCAAAATTTCTGTAGATCTATGGCGTCCTAATCCATGCTGCAATACTATTATCTTGGACAAATTGTAGAATGGATAAATAATCGTGAACCTATTCGATAATCAGGAACTGGAGTGGAAACGCTACTCCGATGATGGCGCGTTCGGTTACCCCATAAATTACGCTGATGCTGTTCTGGATGCGAGAGATGACGGCCGCCTCGAGATCCTGGTGAAGTGGGAACCCAATTGTTATTGCCACTTGCATCGGCATACGGCTGAAACAAGCTCAATAGTATTGGAGGGTGAACTACAGGTAATAGATATTGATCTGGACACCGGCGCTGAGGTGGGTACGCGCACCCGACTGGCAGGTGATTTCGCCCACAAGGAGCCTGGCGATGTACACATGGAACGTGGAGGTCCGAATGGCGCACTGGTGCTATTCAGCATCTATGCGCCTGACGGTGAGGGCGTGCTGGCAGAAGCGCTTCACAAAGACGGAAGTATTGCCAGCGTTTCAACCATGAAAAAAATTCTTAAACACAGAGCCAAGCAGCTAGGTTGACTGAAGTTGCCAGGCTCATAATCTGAGGGCCTGCAACGCCGACGCGATCTCACCTGCTACAGAGCAATAACCGGCGACTGCTATTTTCAACACTAAAAAAGGGGTTACGCTTTCACGTAACCCCTTTTTCTATTTTGTGGACCATATCGGACGAGCATGCGCCCGCTAACGGCAGACTAGGGCACGAAAGAACCCGGCTTCTGCCTCTGCGGAAATTCCTTAAAGGTAGCCTTGAACTTCATCACCTCGGCCATAGCCGGGGCAAAGAGAAACATATGCTCGCCCATCCACTGGTCGTAACCGGAGCCCTCGTGATCCATTCGCTCGAATGGATCCATTCTCAGATTGAACACCTTGGGCATGCGCAAGGTTACATACGGATCCTGCCAGACCTGCAATCCGTGGGCCCGTTGCTCCTTGAAAACCAATTTATAGTCACCCATGCGATACCCGACGATATCACCCGTATCGGATGTATAGATAAACTCCTTCCTTGGCCCTTGTTCTGCTTCACCCGTGAAATATGGAAGAAAGTTATATCCGTCCAGATGCACCTTGTAGGACTTGCCTCCAACCCGGGTTCCTGCTTTCAATTTCGCTTTGATGCTGTCGTTTCCGGCAGCCGCCAAAAGGGTGGGCATCCAGTCCATCATTGCGATTATCTCATTCGAAACTTGTCCTGCCTCGACCCTCTCAGGCCAGCGCACCATCATCGGCACCCGGTACCCGCCTTCCCAGTTGGAATTTTTTTCTCCACGGTACGGGGTGTAGCCACCGTCGGGCCAAAGGGCCAACTCTGCGCCGTTGTCTGTGGAATACATCACGATCGTATTGTCGGCAATTCCGAGTTCATCCAACTTGGCTAGTAATTGGCCGACATGCCCATCGTGCTCCACCATGCCATCCGCGTACAGTCCCTGGCCAGTCACTCCCTGCGATTCCGGCTTTAGCCTGGTCCATACGTGCATCCTTGTTGAGTTAAACCATACAAAGAAGGGTTTTTTATCCCGGTGGGCCTTATCAATAAACTTAAGGCCCGCCGCCAGGAACTCTTCGTCTGCAGTCTCCATTCGCTTCTTGGTCAGAGGCCCCGTATCCTGAATCTCGCCGTCAGCGAAGCTATGAATGACTCCGCGAGGTCCCCAGCGCTTACGAAATTCAGGGTCTTTGGGATAGTTTGGATGCTCGGGTTCTTCTTCTGCATTCAAGTGGTACAAGTTACCAAAAAACTCATCAAAGCCGTGATTGGTGGGCAGGTGTTCATCTCGATCACCGAGGTGGTTCTTGCCAAATTGACCCGTGGCGTAACCCAAGGGCTTTAGCAGCTCAGCTATCGTGGGATCTTCCGCCTGAAGCCCCTCCTCTGCTCCCGGGAGGCCAACTTTGGTCAGCCCCGTTCGCAATGGGTGCTGGCCGGTAATAAAACCTGCTCTACCTGCAGTACAACTCTGGTCGCCGTAAGAGTCTGTAAAAATTATGCCTTCTCTAGCTATCCTGTCGATATTGGGTGTTTTATATCCCATTCGTCCCATGTTGTAGGCACTGATATTGTAAGGGCCAATGTCATCGCCCCAAATGACCAGAATGTTTGGCTTCTCCGCCGCAACTGCATGATTGGCCAGATGAACAACCACAGTAAACAGCACCCACTTGGTTATATTCAATTTCATTTCAACTCCTACGACGTGTATTTCTTAGTGCAAAATCTTAATGCATCCAAAAGCCCTTGGCTAGTAATCACTATGCAGCAAGGCGTCGAGCTTCAGACTCTTCGTTTCATTATCGGCTTACGTTCCGAAAGCAGATCGCCCTAGGCTTCACAAAATGCTTCTCTCAGTACAAGCGGGTTATCCGTAGAAGCTTTGCTTTCAAACGCTTTCTCTGCCAGTAATGAATAGCGTTCCTCCAGAGCAGCGCGTTTTATTTTTAGTGTGTGCGTGGCAAGACCATTTTCTGCGCTCCAATCTTCACTCGAGATTATCAGGGCGACAATTCTGGCATACCCATCCAGCGTACCGTTGATTTCAACAATCAAATCTCGCAACTCGTTCTCCAAACACTCAGGCTCAGCGGCCTGGCCCTGGGCAGACAGTTGGATCAGCATCACCGTCTGAGGCATTCCCGCACCGATCAGGCACATCTGCTCTATATTTGGATTGGAAGAAAACTCGCTTTCAATGGGGAGTGGCGCTACATACTTGCCCTTGGTAGTTTTGAAGATCTCTTTTACACGGCCGGTAATTTTCAAGAAGCCATCATCGTCGATTTCGCCTTTATCACCGGTGTGTATCCAGCCGTCTACCAGGGTCTCCGCAGTTTTCTCTGGCTCATGCAGGTACCCCTTCATTACCGCTTCGGCCTTGATCAAAATTTCGCCGTTATCGGCTATCTTAATCTCGGTATTAACTGTTGGCTTTCCGAGGGTACCCGGCTTCCGGTCCCATGGCAGATTTGAAGTGCCCGAGAGTACTTCCGACTGCCCATACAACTCGCACAGTGGCATATCCAACACTTCGTACCAAGCATGCAGTGGTAGCGGTGTTGGCGCAGAGCCAGTAGTAAGAATTCGCGCCTCATCGAGGCCCAAATTCTGCTTGATGCGTGTTTTAGTTGGTTCCGCCGTTGATGGGTCTGCAAGAAGCCCGTCGAGAGCACCCTGCCCACCTAACCCTGCGAGAACGGCCTCTTGGAACTTGGTCCACAAACGGGGAACACACTGGAAAAATGTAGGGCGAACCTCCTGCATGTCAGCGCCGAATGTCGCCTGGTTTTCATTGAAGCCAATAGTGCAGCCGGCGTAAAGGCTCATGAAGTCCACGGCGGCACGCTCAAAGCCATGAGCCAGTGGCAAATAAGATATGAGGCGGTCACTTTCGCTCATTTGGAAAGTCTGACCAAGGTTCTTTACAATATGACCTGCCCCTTCGAAATCGTAGACCACGCCCTTGGGCTTGCCGGTTGAGCCGGAGGTATAGATAGTCGTTATTTCATCAGCCAGATCCCTGTCTGGATTTCCTGGTAGGGGCTCATATTCTTCGAGAAGGGTGTCCCAGTCGTAATCCGCTCCCGGCACATCGGCGAACGGCAGAGCGATCACTTTCACATCGGCGGGTAGAGTGGTCCTCACATGTTCCCAATTGTCGGTCTGACCAACAAACAGAACTCTGGCATCGCTGTGCTCCAAGCAATACTGAATATCATCCCCAGTCATCGTGGTAAAGACAGGGGCGCTAGCGCAACCACTCATCATGGTAGCGAGGTCGGCAATTACCCAATGGGCACAGTTCTTGGACAAAATAGAAACCCTCTGACCTTCCATTAGGCCGATGGACCGCAATGCCGAAGCAACTCGACGTGCCTGCTCTCCAACCTCAGCCCAAGTATATTCGGACCAATTTTGCTCTACCGGTTGCCGTAGGTAGGTCGCGCCAGGTTTTTGGTTCTCCCAGTGATAGAACATACCTAGCAGGGTTGTGGAATCTGTAAAATTCGCCATCGTGAAGTCCGCCTCTGACCCATTGTTTTAGTTCGAAAAACGAAGCGAGCCGCCATTTAGGTTACGGTTGTAATAACTGTTACGACTCGAAAGTACCTTCGATGAACTCAAGGTTTAGCCTAAGTGTTTGACCAAACTACTGATATGATGTGAATACCCGATCTACTTGATCATTTCTATTGATCGAGAGTAATTAACCAGTCAACGAAGATCCTAATATTCCAATTAAAGCATAGGGTTATAGCTAACACCTGATATGACAAACGCATTTAGAAAAAGCTCCACTCACTATGTTGCAGTGCTCGTCAGACAGATCAGGTCCCTCGGGCTAGACGTAGACCGTATTCTTTCTGAAACTGGCATCTCCACCGACCTAGCTGAGGCGGAAGATAAGTGGATAGATAACGACTTACTCGCTGCTCTCGTGAAAAAGATATGGCTGGAAACAGAAAACGAAACAATGGGTTTCGAGCCAACACCATTGCGGATCGGCACTTGGGCCATCGCCTGTGAATTCATGCTCGCTGGAGACACGCTCGGTGAGGTGCTTCGCCGAGGTAAGCGAATATTGTCTTACCTGGCGCCGGGTTCGATCGGCCTGGAATTGATCGTAGACGAGCACTCAGCCTCATTGCGACCTCGAGCCTATATAGGGAACGCCGACCCCGAACACTTCCTCGTCGAGTTTTTAACCGTTGTTTGGCACCGTTTTCCAAGTTGGTTGATTGATGAAACGATCCAACTCAACAGCGCTTTTTTCTCCTACAGCACACCAGTTCATGCACGCTTTTACGATGAGTTGTTCCAATGTGATGTTGCGTTCGACCAGGACAGCTGTGGCTTTAACTTCCATCGCCGTTATCTCGAGAAACCTGTTGTGCGCACTCACGCAGAGTTGGAGGCCTGGTTACGCGACTCACCTGCAGACCTGTTGTACCTGCCCGGCCGAGAGTCCAGTGTTCAGGCACATTTGAAAGGGGAGCTGCGAAAGGGACTGAAAAGCTCTGCAAAATTTCCCGCGTTTGAAACCATTTGCGAGCAGCTCAATATGAGCACACAGGTAGTGCGGAGGCGCCTCTCTGAAGAGGACACCTCCTACCAGAGAATCAAAGATGTCATTCGCTGCGACACGGCCAAACGGCTCCTGCACAATCCGGAGATTTCCGTTGCAACCGTAGCCGAGCAAACGGGTTTTAGTGAGACGGCTGCGTTTAGTCGGGCCTTCAAGAAGTGGACTGGCTTAACGCCAGCCCAATACAGGACTTAGAGTACACGTGAGAGCTAGTTGATTTGCACTCGTGAATTGAATGCAGTCCGCGCTATGAAAGAAGACTCCGGCTGATAAGCTCTCTCATGATTTCGCTGGTGCCACCATAAATGCGCTGTACGCGGGCATCTACGTAAGCCCTCGACACTCCATACTCTCGCATAAAGCCGTAACCACCGTGTAACTGGAGACAGGTATCCGCCACCCTACCCTGCATTTCAGTCGCCGATGCCTTGGCCATGCTTACTGTAGCGACGTCGAGCTCGCCGGCCATGAACAGTTGCTTGCACTCCTCGATAAATGAACGATGAATTCGCGCGTCTGTGGCGGCTTCGGCAATTTTGAAGCGAGTGTTTTGCAACTCAGCGAGCGGCGCACCAAACGCTTTGCGCTCCTTGACGTAGTTTATGGTTTCCTCGAGGACTCCTTCTGCTGCTGCAACAGCGCCGATTGCAAGCGCCAATCGCTCCCGCTGTAGTTCACCCATGAGCACCGCGAAGCCTCGGTCCAACTCACCGAGAATCGCACTGGCAGGCACTCTGACATCCTCAAAGAATAGCTCTGAGGTATCGCTGGCGTGTAAGCCGATTTTCTCGAGGTTACGGCCGCGCTGAAAGCCTGGTGTAGACGTGTCGACCATGAACAGTGTTGTGCCTTTGGATCCAGATACCTCAAGGTTGGTACGTGCTACCACAATGACCACATCACAGTGCTGGCCATTGGTTATAAACGTTTTGGAACCATTGATGATGTAATCATCGCCATCCTGCTTGGCGGTGGTACGCACCCCCTGAAGGTCGCTTCCTGCGCCTGGTTCGGTCATGGCAACGGCACCAATACATTCACCGCTAACCATTTTTGGAAGATAGGATTGCTTCTGCTCCTCGGTACCAAAATTGAGAACGTAATGTGCAACAATATCTGAATGAACAGCCATTGGGCCTCCTACGGCACCGCAGTTGGCACGCGAAAACACCTCCTGGATAACCATCGAGAACAGGAAATCAACGCCAAATCCGCCGTAGGCTTCAGGCAAGTCAACACACAGCAGACCCTGTTCGCCAAGTGTATTCCATAGTTCGCGCGGAAATATCTCTGCCTTTTCCCAAGCTTCATAATTCGGTACTACTTCGTTGTCGACGAAGCGCTGTACATTTTCCCTAAAAAGCTCTAATTCTTCGCTCAATTTTCTCTCCCAATTCTCCAGGTCATCAAGCCTGCCTTGCAGGCAGTCAACGCTATTCATCAATCCAGATACGAAACCGCTAGAGTGCCACCAACGCCTCGCCGATCAGCGTCTGCTCGCCTGTTGCTTTAGCAGCCTGTATCTCACAACGAGCGAGTGGTTCTCCATCCTGCTCGATGAGTTCGACGACCCGACCCTGACAGGTGATTACATCCTGCAGATGGGTGATCGCTGCAAAGCGATTGCTGAATCTCCTCAATTTTGCCTGTGGTTGCCAGTTGGTTAACATCCGGCCCAGATAGGCCATTGAAAGCATGCCATGAGCAAAGACATCCGGCATGCCAGCCATCTTGGCGAAATCGATATCGATATGAGCGGGGTTATGATCACCTGAGGCGCCTGCATACAGAGCCAGTGTCGTCCTGGTGATAGGCGGAAGCTCTAAGGCTGGTATTTCATCGCCTACGTTAATATCTGACATTTCAAATCTCCCTGTGTTCAGTTGCGGTAAACAAGCGTCTGCCGGGCCCCGCCCACTAGCTCGCCTTCCTGATTTTTGTAGCTGCTCTCCTGCACAACAAATTCGAGCGCGCCGCCCTTCTTGTCGTATATATCAACGATCTTGCACTGCTGTGTGATGCTGTCGCCCGCGTAAATTTGCCCGAGGTAATCAAATTCCTGTGAACCGTGCAGTACCCTGCCTATGTCGAGATCTAGCAGCCCAAGAATCGGCAGGAGTTTGGGCCCGTCGAGATCTACGGAAAACATATACGTCGGGGGCGCGGGTATAGCCCGGTGACCCGCCGCCTTTGCGGCAGCTTCGTCAGAGTAGATGGGATTCGTCTCACCAATCGCCTTGGCGAAAAAGCGCAGGCGCCCCCTCTCTATCTCCACAGCAAACGAGGGAAACTGGTGACCAATTTTGCTTCTGTCTAACATTATGCACTCCTGTACATCGTAACTACCGCCGCACCACCCAGACCAAGATTGTGTTGCAGACCAATTCTTGCGTTCGGCACCTGCCGTTGCTCAGCAGTGCCGCGCAACTGATTGACCAGCTCATAGCACTGGGCAAGGCCCGTCGCGCCAATGGGATGCCCCTTGGACATCAGCCCGCCAGAGGGGTTGACCACGAATTTTCCGCCATAGGTGTTATCACCTGCATCAACGAAAGCGGTTGCCTCACCTTCCCCACACAAGCCAAGGCCTTCGTAGGTAATGACCTCGTTGGTGGTGAAGCAATCATGCAGCTCAACGACATCCACTTCATTCACCCCGATACCAGAGTGCTCAAAAACGGACTCGGCGGCTCGGCGCGTCATGTCGGCTCCCACTAACGTCATAGGATCATCCCAGGTAACGGGCGTATCGGTAGCCATCGCCTGTGCCACTATCTCAACTTTGCCCTGAACGTTATGCCGCTTGGCAAAGGCCTCACTGCATATAACAGCGGCTCCTGCGCCACACGTCGGTGGGCAGCACATAAGCCTGGTGAGATAGCCGAGATAGAGAGCCGGCGCTGCCATCACTTCTTCAACCGATAGTGGTTTGGAGAACAGTGCAAATGGGTTAACAATCGCGTGGTTCCTGGTCTTGACCGCAACCTTGGCGAACAGGTCAGCTTCAGCGCCGTATGTCTTCATGTAGTGGTGACCGGCGGCACCAAAGCAACGAAGCGCGAGCGGTGCATCGGGATACTCTGAGTCATCAAGGGCCTGCATGAAGTTATTGAAGGGGGATTCCCGGTCATCCCAGTGCGAACCGAGAGCGCCAGGCTGCATCTCCTCGAAGCCGAAGGCCAGGGCGCATTCGATTGCCCCACTCTCTACGGCCTGTCTCGCGAGGAATAACGCTGTTGAGCCTGAAGAGCAGTTGTTATTAACATTGATCACAGGTATGCCGGTCATGAAAGCATCGTAGACCGCATGCTGCGCGCAGGTGGAATCGCCATAGATATAGCCACCATAGGCCTGCTCGATCAAGGACGAGTTAATACCCGCCTCTTGGATTGCACCCAGGATCGCGGCTGACGCCATCTCCCGGTAAGACTTCTGTTGGCCTGGCTTGACGAACTTGACCATGTCGACGCCAGCTACATATGCATTACTCATAGGGTACTCCCTGATTACATCTTGATTCCGAGATTGCCGAATACAGGCCCGAACGTGTCCTGGATACTCTGGGGATGGTCGGCATCAGTGAAGTCGCCAATCTGATCCCACGCACCCTTGACCTGCTCGGCAGTCATCTCCTCACTTGGAGGGAAGCACACGCCCTTACTGCGCTCCCATCGCAGCTTGGATATCCAACCCGCGCCAACTTCAAACAATGAACCATTTTCTTCGCTTTCTTCAGCGCACAGGTTTACGACGAGCGGTGTGACAAATTCAGGCTTAAGCGCTTCTATAACTTCCTTGGGAAGAATTGTCTCTGTAAGGCGAGAACCTGCCACCGGGGCAATAACATTGGCCTTGATGCCCTTTCTAGCACCCTCGATGGCCAGCGTATTGGTCAGACCGATTAGGCCACGTTTGGCGCAGGAGTAATTGGCCTGGCCAAAGTTGCCGTAGATGCCGGCGGCAGATGCTGTATTTACGATTCGGCCATATCCTTGCTCCAACATGAGTGGCCAAGCTGCCTTTGTCACCCGGTAAGCGCCTAGAACATGCACTTTGTATATCATGTCCCAGTCTTCCTGGGTCATCTTTGCAAAGCTTGCGTCGCGAAGAATACCGGCATTATTGACGACCACATCTACCCGATCGAAGTTGTCCAACGCGGTGCGAATGATGGACTCACCGTTCTCTACCGAGTCATAGTTCGCCACTGCTTCCCCGCCGGCATCGAGAATTTCTTGTACTACTTGGTCTGCAGCCTCGCTGCTTTTACCCTCTCCATGACCGCCCCCACCGAGGTCGTTCACAACGACTTTTGCTCCTCTGCGAGCAAAATCCAGTGCATGAGACCTGCCCAAGCCAGCGCCTGCGCCGGTAATGACAACAACCCGATCATCAAACCTTATTTCATTGCTCACGCTATGAGCTCCTTCCGCTAAGTGAGGCTTATTACTATGAAGACACGTCGATAGTCATGACAGGGCAGATTTGCTCTATTCAGATGATCATTTTTATTAGACGAAGTACTTGGAGCGGATTTACGAAATAAAGAATCGATGTCCTGTTTGACAGGATCGGAGAGGACGGTCGTGATGAGTACTGTTTAAAACACCTGGATAAGAAAAAGGCGCGACATCGTATTGTTTCAAAAGAAATAGAAATACTAGAACACAGGCTTAAGCTCCCTTTGAAAAAAATAGGGATACACCACATACCAGCATTTTGTGATCACATGAGAAACCAATTGCATCACGACAAATCGCCTTTCAGAAAGCAAATGGTTCAGATGATAATCGAGGAGGTAGTCCTCAACCCTGAAAAAAGTCGCAGTCGAAGGGAGCGACTTTGAGCCAGCCGCGATCGCGGCCAATTGGTCCACTGCGAACACCCGAAGGGTAATTCGCAGGGAAATATCAATTTGGTGGTCCATATCGGACGATACTGCGAACTGGCAAGTTGAGATCCCCCTGCCACTATAAATTTATAGTATTCAATCAGTTACGCGCATATCGCGAATCCTGCACTTTTCTCGCAGGGTTTGCATAACTCCGACTTATCGCCGACTCACACTTGTGGGCGATGCGACGTTTTGACCGGGGTACTGTTTTTCGCTGACCACCTCTACCAGATTGCGCTGTCCTCTCGGATGCTGGAAGTGACCAAGGCTCCGCTATGACCGAGGTATTAGGAGTGTTGGGACCACTTATAATCTTCGGGAGACTTACATAGACCAGACTAGTCAACCCACCCTTTTCAGATTATCCGCCATGTCAGGTTAAGACCAGCCTGACCTACTCCTCTACCATACCTTGCAGTTGAAGGCGGGAAACGTTCGCTCTCTGCAGTGACAGCCAATCGGTTTCCGAGCGGTTGGCCCCAGGAGCGATGACGACAAACGGCAGACCAAGGGCATTCATCTTAGCGGCGATATCAACAGCGGGTTCTGCCTCCCAGATGAACAGAGCATCCGGCTGCAGCTTTTCGCTGAGTTCCCGCCACTCTACCTCCGATGGCATGACTTCGGGCTCCCAGTGCAACGAGTGACCCGGTAACCCGTAAGCCCGCTCGAAGTACTGGTATACCGGATGGGAATAGATGAATTGTCTGTCTCCTGAAATAGCGGCAAACTCCTGATAACCCCGGTTCAGTTCGTCGATATCTGCAAGCAAAGCGCTTAGCCTTTCGGACACATCGTCAGACCACTGCGGCCAGCGAGCAGAAATGGCCGACGCTACCGCCTTTGCCTGCGCTTTTGCCAATGACATATCCATCCAGGTAGTGAAAGCGTAGCCCCCATGTGCGTGATCCCCCTGGGGGCCGTGACTGTGCGTCACCTGGCCCTCCAGTTCCACCCAGTGATTCCTCACAGCTTCCGCCGTTGTTACCACTCGCCCGCTCGCAAGTGACACGTTCGCTATCCAGGGGGAATAGCCAGCACCATTCAACAAAAAAAGTTCAGCTCCCTGGAGTTGGAGCAGGTCTTCGACCGAGGGTTGCCACTGGGCCGGGTCAATATCAGCAGGCACGGACAGGCGCACCTGGACCTGATCGCCTATCAGGCGGTTAGCGAAGTAATACAACGGGTTGTTCACTGCGGCGATATACACTTCAGGAGCTTCCGTGCGCTGCTGCGAAGACTGGTCCTGACCGCAGCCCACCAGCGCGAGGCAGCAGTAGATTAAAACGAAAAGACAAGGCCTAAAACTCGACATGGGTTCCTCAAGTCAATAGTAGTTGCTGCATCATTGAAATACCGTACTGCCGAGTAAGGAAGATCAAAACGGTTGCGAGTACCGCACTGATCAGCAGCACGCAGATCACCTCAGTGGCCATCAGTACTTGCACTTGCAGGCGGCTGGCGCCGATTCGCGCCAGAGTGAAACGTTCACCGCTGCGCAACCGCAGCGACAGGTAGAATACCAGCAAGGCTACGGTCGCGGTGGCAATCGCCACCACCGCTATACCAACCACGATATAGTCTCGCACGGTAAATACCGTATCGAGCAATTGGCTTATTACTCGCTGGCTGCGCACTATCTGCACGTCTTCCCGCTCCTCCTGGAAATGGCCCAGAAGAAGCGCAGCAGACTTGTCGTCGGGTGCAACCGGAATGATGGCGGAAATGGGGAAACCCGCACTCTCCCCGTGAAAGTGAAAACTATCCAGGTTGTCGCTGGTGATGGTATTGAACTGGCGCACAGACGCATTGGCTACAAGGTTATCCCCTTCACGCTTGATCACCTGGCCTATCGCCTCCCGCTTGTTCAGGTCCTGGTGGCCATGGCCCAGGCCCTGGATCACCCAGGTTGTTTTGACATCAACAAATACCGCCTCATCGTCAGGACTGAGGCTCGGTGCCAGCACCCCCACTACCGGCATTTTCAGCGGATATACGCCGGCCAGGTCAAACACTGATTCCGGGGATGAGATGATATGGTCGCCTACCCCTAACGACATGGCTTCAGCCACTTTATTGCCGATCACCGCCTCGCCCAGCAGGGCTGCGGGACGACCATTGGCCAGTTGCAGGCCACGATAGCTGAAATAGTCGGGACTGGTGCCAACAATGGGATAGTCCTGTGCACGAAATCGGTAATAGAGAGGAATCGCCCGCGCATAACCGGTGGCCTCTACTTTCTTTAGCTCACTGTATTCCAGGCGGGCCGGTGTCTTTGCCCTGAAGTACAGGCTACCAAGTGATAGCTCCAGGGGGCTGCCCGGTGCCCCGATAACCAGTGGCGTATCCTCTGCCCTCTTCAGCAACTGCTCCGCGGTCTGGTCCACGATGATCTGGATAGCGACGGGCAACCAGCTAACCAGTGTTATGGCAAAGGTCAGTACCAGCAGTTTTACCCGGTGATGGCTGATATAGCGAGCGCCCAGATAGAACAGGTCACCCATCCCGGGCCACCTCCTGCACCAACAACTCACTCATATCCACTACCCGGTCGAATGCGGGCAGTAGGGAATGGTCGTGGGTGACGGTGAGTAGTATTCGGTTGCCTCCGGCACACAGCGCTATCAGTTGATCCAGTACAGCGCGCTTGTTGTCGGGATCAAGATTGCCAGTGGGTTCATCCGCCAGCACCAGGGGCGGGTCCAGCAGCAGGGCCCGGCTCACTGCCACCCGCTGGCGCTCCCCCTGGGAGAGTTCGGTAACCGGTCGTCGCCACTTATCCAGCAAGCCCAATTCGGCAACGATATCCTGCGCCTGTTGTTCCAGCTGTGGTGTAATCCTGACCCCGGGTGCCAGTCGAGCCTGAAGCAGCACGTTGTCGCGCAGATCCAGGTATTCCAGAAGCTCAAAGGACTGAAAGATCATGCCCATGCGGCACAGCCGGTGCCGGCGGTGCTGGCGTACACCCAGGCCTGTGATGACCTGCCCGTCGAGACTGATGGTCCCCTGCTCCGGCGAGAGAATACCCGCCACAAGATTGAGCAAGGTCGTCTTGCCCGACCCACTGGGTCCTACCAGGGCGACACTCTCCCCCGGGAGGAGTTTGAGGTGGGGCACACTAAGCACGAAGCCGCCATTATCATAGGCAAAGCGTACGCCTTCGATTTCCAGTGACATGATCTAGAGCCGCTCCTCCTGCAGCACCGACATTTCCTGCAACTTCCAAAGAGCACCATCGACGGCAACGCGCAGCCGAGCCAGGTAGCGATTACTGCGCTGGTGGATATGACCCCAGTGGCCTACAGAGCCATGCACGGTCCAGTCAACTTCAACGCTGAAGCTGTCGGCTGCCTCTTCTGGCAGGACTTCCACCCCATTAACCTGCACATCTTTCACCTTGGCCTCGGCTCCCCCCTGATTGGCAAGTACCAGGCTGCGCTTGGTCTCCAGAAAGATGTCGGTGAGTAATTCACCGGAGACAGACTGGGCCAGTACATCGTAAATGTCCGCCTCTTCCCGGTAGTCGAAAGAACGATAAACATTGTGCAGCAGGTCACCGACGATAGCACTGGCGCGCTCCTGCTGTGGCGAGTTATTCCCTCCCAGTTGGATGGCAGCGACGCTGGCAGTGGTGAACAGCGTCGCGGTGGCTGCGGCCAGTGCTAATGATTTGCGCTTGCCCAGGTTATACAGAAACCAGGCAATGCCAATGACCGCGAGCACGGCAAACAGGGGTAGCAGTTGGCCCAGCAGCAGTCGCCAGGCTTGCACTGGTGATTCGACAACGGCAAGGGTGGGAACCTCGGGGTTCTTCAGGTAGTTACTCCACTTCAGGGTACGCCAGTCGGGCTCCAGGAAACTCGGCAGAGGGCCTGCCTGGTCCACCGCGGAAACCGGTATACGTTGAATTCGCTCATCCCAGAGGTTCCAATCCATTGTTACCTGCTGTGGTAATTCGCTGCGGGGATAGACAAAGATGGCGCCGATAATGGCCGAATCCAGCTGCAGTAGTTCGGGCGGGTCGATGACCCGTGAGCTGGTGAGTGTGCGTTCCAGGAAGTTAACGCTCTCAAGAACCCCCTCCACTGGCTTGCCGTCGATATTCACGGGCTGGTGCCGCGACAGAAACTCACCCACTGTTTCCCTGATCCCCGGCTGCATTGCAACTGGGATATCACTGCGCCCGGCCAGTCCCAAGTCTACCCAGCGCTGCAGGTCCTTGGGCCGGATTATGACCTCTTTGCGCACCTCGAAATTTTCCACATAGATAAATGCGCTCATCGGTGCCGAATACTGTCGCGCCAGGTTGCGGGTATTGAAGCTTGAGTACCAGGGGTCTTCCCAGTCCAGGGTGAGCTTATAGCCCGAGGCGAGGTAACGATAGTCATTGACTGCGACACCTTTATGGTAAGCCACGAAGCCCAGGTCAGCCCTGGGTGCAGTAAACACCACCTCGGCAGGCAGACTGCCCATGGGGAATGGATACACCAATTGCGCCCTTATCACCTGAGGCGCATCATCCTGGATGGGTAGCGGTGTGCCGGTAATAGGGTCTCTCAAAACCCTGTTGCCCGGCCCAATGTCGCGAACATAGCCGGGAAGTGATTCGCCCTCCACAAGAATACCCAGATCCTTGGAGAAGAATGTGCTCAGGCGCTGCTCGAGCGGCGCGGCATCATAGCCCAGCTTCCGGTAGATCGCGTCCGGCATAATGTTGCGGAAATCTTCCAGGGAGCTTAGCCCGATCTCCAGTTCTACCTGCACTCCCCGCTCGTCAATATAGTACTGGGCGATACTTGACGCCTCCACCGAACGATTGACCATCAACGCATCGGCGAGCGCAAGTGAGGCGGGAAAAATGCAGAACAGCAGTGAAAGGAACCGAGTTAGAGATGCCATTCGAAAGACGCGGCCTTTTAAACGTGAAAGGGAATTACTATAGAGAAGCTTGAACAATTACTCTACCCACAGACGAGGCACTTCAGGCCACCTGAGCTTCGTAGCATTGCTCCCCTCGCCGCACTTAACCTAACCTCGCATCGTGTGACGCCAAAATTTGGCGGCGTCACGTAGCCACAACGGCAGGAGCCTGGTCAATGGAACTTCATCTCTCCGGCAACGGGGGCGGCGTGTAACCTTCCCATTTTCCACCTTTCACAAAATCCGAGTATTTGGCTTCACCGCTGCGCTTTGCCTTGGCATACTCTGGCGTGGTGGGGGGCGCCTGTACCCTCTCGGAAGTGACCACTTCTCGCTGCACAATGGAATCCTTCGAAATATGCCAGGCCATAAGGTCGTCAGCGATAACCAGCGGGCCATCATACACCTCGCGGATTTCTTCGATCATCATCATATCCAGCTCCGGTTGGCGGATAGTGTGGTAACCCACCGCGAGCCGCGGCTTCACTGCTGCCATAATCTTGCCAAATCCGCTTGGCGGCGTATGAATATACGACGATACGAAGGTGGCCTGTCTGGCGCCCCATCCCAGCACCTTGGCAAGACCCTCCGGCGTATAAAACAGCTCATGGATGACGAAATCAGCGCCCCTTGAATGCTCAATAAACCACTTGTTCGGTGCTGAGTCGCCGCCAAAAACGAAACTCAAACCATTCCAGTCAAGCCTGTAGCTGACCGACCCATCAAGTACGTGCACAGCGGGGAAGGAAGTAATCCTGACACCGTTTCTCTCGTAGACCACGCCGCCGATTTGTTTGAAGTCGAATTCGTGAGCGATCAGCTTGCCGCCGTCATCAGGAAGGATGCCTGCGCGGCCAGAGATATCCCACGCGTAAGCTTTTTTGAGACCGTCCACGAAAGCGGCGGTACCAAGTTCAGCATTGGCGCCGCTGGGCCCATAGATGTGTAACGGTGTATAGCGCCCACTCAGCCAGCCGCCAACCCACAGTGCTGCCGCATCGCCCACGTGATCAGTATGTAGATGACTGGCAAACACCTTGTCTACCTGCTGAAAATCCGGGCGCAGTGCGAACAGGCTCTCCATGGAACCACTTCCAACGTCAAAGAGGAAGATATCGCCATTACCGAGCTCTACATACCAGGCTGTGGATTTCTGCGCCCGGGTGATCGGGGTGGGCATACCTGTACCCAGCGCAACCACAAACATCTCATCGGGAGCCAGGCTCTCCGTTCTGGGATACCAGGCATCTGCTTTATCCTGAGCGAATGCAGAACAACAAATAAGCGATAGCGTTGCTAACACAATGTTCTTCATAGGAAACTCCTTAAGTTAGTAATTACATGAGCTAGCTAAGCCTGGTTTGTCTATTCCGCAAAGCACCATTTTACCGGGCTTAAGGAGCCTGCCTCTGCTTGATCATCTCGAACATGCCCGGACGCCAGTCCTGGTCCTGCAAATTGTACTTCTCCATGTGCCGGTCCATGGCCTCGTTCTGCGCCTCGTAAGCTGGCAGCCAGTAGCCAGATTCGGTGAATTCGCTGAACACAGGCCGGCGCCCCTGTTCCGGATCATCTTGCCGGTCTGGGCCGGGCACTGACCAGGCCTCTTCGGTAATCACCGCCATGCGCTCCTTGACCCCTTCCGGGGTGACATTCCACACCATGTTGTCGGCCGCCATGGAAACGGGTCCGCTGTACGTTTCGCGAATGGCCTCGTAGAGGTTGTAGCGCGTGGCCTCTTCATTGAGGAAATGGTATGCGACAGCATGCCCGGGTTGGATAGTGCTCATGATCTTGCCAAAAGCCTGGCCGGAAGTGTGGAAGGCACAGCAGGCACGCCAGGCCAGCTGGGGGGGCTGGTTATACCATTCAACGAAGTCATTCGGCACCATGAATGCCTCATGGATTACCAGGTCAGAATTCTTCCCGTGTTTGATAAACCATTTGTTGGGCGCGGTGTCACCACCGAATACCACCTTCATACCCTCGTACTCAACGATGAAACTTACCGGGCCATCACCCGTGTGAATCGCTGGAAAGCTCCTCACGACCACGCCATCTTCATCGTAAATTTTCTGGTTCTCGACCCGGTAGTCAAATTCGTGTACCTCAATTTCACCCGGTTTGGGGGTTATCGCGAAAGAACGGGTCTCCTTGTCCCAGGCCACGAAATCGAGAAAACCTGCCATCGCAGCCTTCGTGCCCAACTCAGGATGCAGACCCTTGGGCCCCCATATTTTGAGCCCTTCCGGTCGCCCCGCCGTCCAGCCCCCGGCCCACAGCGCGTCCAGATCGCCCATATGGTCGGTATGTAAGTGGCTAAGGAATATTTTATTCAGATACTGGTAGGGGATCATATAGGCGGCGAGGTTGGTGGCCGAGCCAGTCCCGATATCGAAAATAATTTTGTCGCCGTTACCGAACTCCATCAGGAAACAGGTGGCCGCTTGTTTATGGCGGGCCGCTGGCATACCAGTACCGCAAGCGGTTACACGAATTTCCTTTTTCTCGAGGGCCTCGGTTCCGGGGTAGTAAACGTATCGGTCAGGAGCCACTCCGGTGGGCGAAGTTACCATTCCGCCTGCGGCAAATACATTCAAACTGAATACTGCTGCCAGAATACCCGACAGGTAACTTATTGTGGTTTTCATCAGATTTCCCCAATTACAATTACATTTTTAAAAGGCAGGTTGTATAACAGTAGACGAAACCGTGCAGCCTGCATATAAACGGTTTACCTGTGTCGCGATAACAAACGGTCTTCCTACCAATAAAGGGTTAGGCCGACCAGTGGTCCCTGCTGTACACCATCGAAGCCATACTGGTCATCTCCACTACCGCTGTCATAATTGACATCCTGGTAGCGCCAACCGATGAAAGCTGAACCCCATTGTTTAAATCGGTAATCGAACATCAGGCTGAGGTTCAGGAGACTATTATCGCTATCGGAATAGCCGTAATCGCCACGCCCCAGCAGGCTCCAGCGAGAACCAAATTTATAATCCCCTCTGAGACCCAGGAACGGATGATACCAATCATCCCCACCAGCCACTGCGAGGGGAAGTGCCCCGGGACCGTTAGGCGGTTCGGGGAGATTCAGCGTGCCATCAACGTCCACATCCTGATCCAGGTAACGCAGGCCCAGCAGCATTTCCCAGCCTATCCGCTCGCTGCGAGAAAACTCCCAACCGGCACCCAGTTCAATCGCGGTGTTCTCAAATTCAACATCTGCATCCACTGGGCCTATGGATAATGAAGGATCGAGCTTCACGTATTGATACTCCGCAAACAAAATCAAATCATCGTTTTTGGCCTCAAAATGAAAAGTGAAAACCGTATCCATATTCTCGATTACGTCGTCCTCAAAGCTGAGGTCAAGGGGGACAGTTTCCGTGCCTATCGTGGCGTCAGCGTCCAGGCTGATACCCCAGAGGAACAATGGCGCAAGTTTGAATTCCCATTCACCAGCAACGCTTTTCATAGGCCAGGCAAGTGACGAAAGTGCCACCGCGGCTAAAGTACAGTAAGCCCTATTTCCTAAACTAGCTCTCATGTTTTGCACCTTTTGCTCTATGGTCGGTTCTAAACCAGCCTTGATTACCTCGCCCAGGCCAGCAAATATAACCATAACATATATTATGTTATGTTATGCTAATATGATATTAGTATATGCAGCACTGGCTGCCAATATGCGCTGCGGCTAAAAATCGCGCATATTGCCTAAAGTCAACTTACTCGGGTAACCTTCTCTAACTATGCGAACACCTCATCAAAGCGGCCCATAAGGATGCCTCCAGCAAAAACAGCCAACCACGACGGCGCCCCCCCCGCCCGCCGGCGACTCAGCAAGGAAAAATGGCTAGAACAGGCAATGAGCCTGCTGGAAGAGCACGGTCCGGCACTGATGAATATCGACGCCCTGACTTCGAGCATGGATGTAACCACCGGTAGTTTTTACCATCACTTCAAGAGCCACGGTAAGTTCCTTGAGGAACTTACCGACAAGTACATTCAGGACTACACCGTAGTAGTAGACGAACACCTCAAGACCCTGGAACTGCCGGCGCGTGACCGACTGATCAAGGCGATGCGGCTAATAGTTACCGCGGGACTTGGCGGTAGGGATGTCCATTTTCGAGCCCTGGCTATCTCCTATCCGCACCTGGCAGGAAAAATCCGGGATATGGATGACTTCAGAACCAATTTGATCAAAGGCCTGTTCGAGGCAGTGGGTTACCGGGGCGATGAATTGCTTATGAGAGTCCATGCCTTTGTAGTCATCCATTCAATGGAGTCCGCTGTCAGCACCACCCTGAAAGCCAGTGATCGACTCAGGCTGATTGACGAGCGGGTGGCATTGTTGATCGATTGAATGGGAAACCCGGTTTTTCGCCGACTCAAGAGTTGTCACCCGACGGAGAAAGGCCTGGCTGGCTGTAGCGGATTATAAATCCACCCGTTCATGTGGATTATGGCCGTACCCAGCTAATTAGAGCCCAGCGGACAGTCGAATGTTCGTATTTCGGATATAGAAACACCTGCTGCCACGCTCAACCCAAGATCATTTTGCTATATGTTTACTTGTTTTTACTTCATCAAAGAGTACAACTATACCTTCAACTCGCCCATAAAATTGACGTATCCCTGCATCTTTTCGGGATCGGCTTTGGGCCTATAGATACCTCATCACCAAATAGGTTAATCACGAAATCTACATAGTTCTCAGCTTTTGAATACATTCTCATAACTTTTCCTAGCAACGCCCCCTTTAACAGTAGGCCCGGATCATAATGCATGAGAATAAGACACAATCTATGATCGGTTCGTTCGGACACATTTCGAGCGAATTTTCCTCTAGCAAGATTGCAATGCAATGTGCGCAAAACCCAAATTATTCGTCCACTCCTGACATTATTTTCATTATATATCAATAAATTAGGAATTTTTTATAGAATTTGACTGAATTTTTTCCTGTACCTATATTCGAACGTGTTTCTTATGAACGGCAACTAGCCATTTTCAATATGAACCACTTCATCGGCAAAAATGTGGCCTCCACCCCACTGCAGTCATCATCTGACTTACTTACGGTAGATGGGAAAACTGTTGAAGTCGTGTTCTCACCTATGTTCCATGCTGACTCCCCCTCTGACAAAGAAATTGATCTGCTCGGCAAGGGATTTTGGGACTTTATTCTCAACGAGGTAGAAACAGGCCACTTCGAGGAATTGAAAAATGAGAGTCGCAATTTATGTTCGAGTATCAACCCCACAGCAGGCCAAAAATGAGGTTTCACTGGCCGATCAACTAGCTCAACTCATAGCCTGGGCGAATTCAGAAGGACACGAAATCGTCGATACTTTTGAAGAGCGAGGCCACTCTGCTTTTAAGGGGAATCGCCCAACGTATCAGCACATGATGTTCCTGGCACTTTCGGAAGAACAGCCTTTCGACGCTATAGCTTTTTACGACTTTTCTCGCTTCTCACGAAAGACAAAAGTCCTACTCGATGATTACGAAAGACTGGATGACCATGACGTAAGAATCATCTCTATTAGCGAGAACCTCCCTAATAATGAGATGACACCTGTCTATCTAGCAATGGTTGGTGGACTTAACGAGAGCTCCAGCATTCGAACTAGTAAACACGTAACTCGTTGCCAGCGGGCAAATGCAGAAAATGGCTATTTCAATGGCTCCAGGCCACCATATGGATACAAAGTTAGGAAAGTTGAAAGTGCCACAGGAGGTAAGCCCCGCTCAAAACTATTTGTCGACCCGGATGAAAATGAGGTAGTACAACTAATATTCACTCTAGCTACCAAGGGAATACACGGTTATCCACTTACACTCGGCCAGATCGTTCGAGAGCTCGACAAGATTGGGTCAACCAAACGATCAAGGCGATGGTCTAGCACAATGGTGTCGGCAATACTTAGCGACTCTGTATGTATTGGAGAGCGTGCTACCTTCAAATTTGACAGCGTACGAAAAAGGATTCGCCCACGCGAGGAATGGGTTATAACAAAAGTTCTTCAAATAATATCGGACACTCAATTCAAACAAGCAAGGAAGATCATCCGATCTCGATTGCCGGAAAGAATGCACAAAAAGAGAGCAGTACGCTCGTCTCAGCTGCTATCGGGTATAGCCGTGTGCGGCTTATGTAATGCTGCTTACACTGTTCGCACTGGCACCAGCGGGTCCTCAAAAAAGAAGCAGTATGCCTATTACGCGTGTTCTGGGAAGAAGAACGGGAGGGTAAGTAGCTGTTCTAGTAAATACGTCAACAAAGAAAAACTTGAAGAGGCAATCATCAACCTAGTGGTAATGCGGGTGCTAAACCCGCGCAGGATGCTTTGCTCCCTTAGCCAGCTACGCTCAAACTTCAACGACTCAGTGAAAGGCGACAAAACATCTCTGCTTAGCCTTCAGCGTGAATCTGCCGAGCTTGAGTCCAAAATTGAAGCGTTGTACGACTCCATTAGTGACGGTGATCGCGACGCATACTTCTTGCGCCACATGAGTAAGAAGAAACTCCGCCATAAAGTAGTTCTCCGCGAGCTTGAGAGTGCTAAGCAAAAGCTGAGTTTGCCGATAAAAAGGGTGGGCATAAAGCACCTAACTGCATTCTGTAAGCACATGGAGAAAGAACTTAAAGACAAAGCATCACCAATCAGAAAACAACTAATACTGAGCACTGTCAGTAAAGTAGTCATTCTTGAAAGTTCGGTGAGGGTCAGCGGAGAAGATCCGATGATCGCCGTTGCTGCTTCAGATTGGTCCCCTGTGAACCCCCAACAGGTGGTTCGCAGGGACATATCGAATTGGTGGAGCTAAGCGGGATCGAACCGCTGACCTCAACACTGCCAGTGTTGCGCTCTCCCAGCTGAGCTATAGCCCCAAATTTGGACGTAACCTCTTGATTAGTTGGACTATTTTCGCCCATGCCGGTCGTCAAGAGGAGAGCATTCTATGGGTAGCCTGCGATGCTGTCAAGAATCCGCTATATTCTGGGCACGCCTTCGAATCTATCGCTACCAGAGGACACATTATGTTGGGCAAATTTATCCTGCTCTTATCTGCGCTTGTTTTCACCGTTTACGGGGTCGTGTGCCTGTATGCGCCCGAAGTAGCCGCTGGTTATGCAGGACTGGAGATGACCAACGGCGATGCCTATGCAGAGATCGGTGCGATGTATGGCGGTTTGCAAACCGGTGTGGGGCTGTTCTGTTTGATGGGTCTACTGCTGCCACAACACACGCGATCTGCACTTACACTACTGGCGATGGTGATTGGCCTGCTGACTTTTGGTCGATTGTACTCAGCACTGACCGCAGAAGATGCAGTAACAACCTACACCTGGGGCGCTTTAGGCTACGAATTCTTCACTGCAGTAATAGCTACAATCGCGCTGCGCCAATTGAAATAAAGTAAGCACACTGGCGGCATGATGCGCCAATACCCTGCCTAAAACCTTACTCGCCGTTACAAAACAAGGGGCTCTCACGCGGCAGCAAATTATCTTTTGCACACCTCTTGCATGCCTACGTGTTATGGTGCACTATAACACCATACTTCCTCGAGCTATTCACAGCATCGCAGGGACAAGCATTCTGCAGACACACAATTAGGGAGACTACCAATGCACACTGCCTCAAAAATAATCGCCGCCGCACTCATGGCTGCCAGTTTATCCGGCTGTATCGTCGTGAACGGCGAGCACGGCTGGGCCAGCAGCAGTGATTGGAAGGAAGAACAACAAGATAATCGCGCAGCAATCGCCGATCTCGACTTAGGGATGCAGCGCAGCGAAGTGGTAGAACGCCTGGGTACACCCAACTACTCTGAAGCCTTCACCAAAGACAATGTGGAGTATCGGGTTCTACGCTTTCGTACCCGCCATCGCCAATCGGACGGTGATACAACGCCAGATGAAACCACACCACTCATCTTCAAGGATGACTCTTTAATAGGCTGGGGAGATGACGTGCTAGCGTCAATTCGATAATCGCACTTTAGAGCAGCTGGGAACATCCAGCTGCTCTCTCAACCCAAACCGTCAAACAGCAGCACCGCTTCTGAAGCACAAAGGTTTACCTTAACCAGAATCCCAAGGCGCTGAACATTGCGGCCTAGCCTGCTAATTGCGGGTGTCGTACTATCGGTTGAGTACATCACGGTAAGCACCGACGACCATGCCATTTCGCTTCTTCGAACAGCTCGTTGATCCGTTCCCGCACAAACAGCCGGGGCGGTCCCCCCGCTCCGTCTACGAGTTCTGTCGGCACTACTCGCGCGGGCTAGAGGGTTACCTGCTATGCATGGCGCTACTCAGCACCGGCATTGCCATTGTAGAGGTGGCCCTGTTCGATATTATGGGGCGCGCAGTAGATTTTCTCGCGTTCAATACGCCTGAAACGATTGCAGATGGCCGCGGCACCAGCCTGCTATGGATGGCGCTAGGCGTTGTCGCTGCCTATCCACTTTTGGTTGGTATTCAATCGCTTTTACTCCACCAGACGCTCATGGGCAACTTCCCCATGATCGTGCGCTGGTTGGCGCATCGTTACCTGCTGCGGCAAAGCCTCAGTTTTTTTCACGATGAGTTTGCAGGACGAATCGCCACTCGACTTATGCAAACGGCATTGGCCGTACGCAGCACTGTTATCAAGCTACTCGACATCATGGTCTACGTGGCAGTGTATTTCCTTTCAGTCTTGTTCCTGTTCGCCGCCATCGATCCAAGGCTGGCGCTGCCACTGCTAGGTTGGCTCGGGCTCTACATCGTCATCTTGTACATCGTACTGCCCCGACTGCAGTCGATCTCAGAGCGTCAGGCAGGTGCCAGGGCGCTGATGACAGGACGAATCGCAGACAGCTACACGAACATTGCCACCGTAAAGTTGTTTTCTCACGCCAAGCGCGAGTCTGCCTATGCTCGCGAAGGTATGGAGGAGTTTTTAGGCACGGTACATCCCCAGATGCGTCTGGTGACATGGATGGAGACCGCAGTCGCTGTCAACAACACGCTGCTGCTCATGGCAGTTGGAGGCACCTCGTTATTTTTATGGTTTGGCGACGCTATAACTCCCGGCGCAATCGCCGTTGCCATAGGACTGTGCCTGCGCATCAACGGTATCAGCGAGTGGATAATGTGGGAGGTGTCTGATCTGTTTGAAAATGTCGGCACGGTGCGAGACGGTATCTCAACACTGTCACTACCCATTGCAGTAGAAGACGAAACGGATGCACCTCCAATCAATGTAAGTACTGGCCGTATTGAATTTAGCCAACTGCAATTTGGCTACGGTGAACGCAAGCCCGTGTTTAACGGTTTGAACCTGCAGATTGCTGCAGGTGAGAAGGTAGGCCTGATAGGACGATCAGGCGCAGGCAAGTCTACCCTGGTGAACCTACTACTGCGTTTTTACGATCTCAATGGCGGCCAGATTCTGATTGACGGGCAAGATATCCAGAAAGCCAGCCAGGAATCTCTGCGTGCCAATATCGGCATGGTCACCCAGGACACATCGCTGCTGCACAGAACCGTGCGAGAAAACATCCTGTACGGACGTCAGGACGCCAGCGAAGCGGAGTTGCAGGTTGCTATAGAACAGTCGCGCGCGACGGAATTCATTGACGCTCTGGAAGACCAGTCAGGGCGCAGCGGACTCGATGCACAAGTCGGCGAGCGGGGCGTGAAACTCAGTGGTGGCCAGCGCCAGCGTATTGCGATTGCGCGAGTGATGCTCAAGGATGCCCCGATTCTTATTCTCGATGAGGCTACATCAGCGCTAGATTCAGAGGTAGAGCTTGCAATTCAAGACAGCCTATACCAGTTGATGAAGGACAAAACAGTGATCGCCATCGCCCATCGGCTATCCACTATTGCCACAATGGACAGGCTAGTGGTTCTGGAAGAAGGTCGTATTGTAGAAACAGGCACACACGCGCAGTTGATCCAGCAAGGTGGCTTGTACAAGCGGTTATGGGACTACCAGTCAGGCGGTTTTCTGGCCCCCGAATAACTCAAATTGAACCCTTCCACTAAAGACGGCTCTAGTCCTCTATGTATATTGGATTCTATGTTCATCCGAAGTAGTACTTCTTTTGGTGCTATAGCTACTGTGTGCTAGCCACATTCGGTAGATCCTAACCTCCAACTTGCCTTTACACAAACTGACACAAATCTACGACAAGCAATGCATACGCACATTGTAAGCTCCTTGCCAAGTACTCAAGAAAAGCGAGGAATATTCGATGAAGAACACAAGAATCATTGCCGCCGTCATGGGAACGTTGAAATTTTTCAAAAAGAAACTTGAGCACTGTCTCAAATCAGTTTCTCCTCCTGATAGACCTTCAGCAACTAATCGAATACTCGTTTTTGCAAAGCTACTATTTCCAATCTTTATTCTGTCCGGATGCACAATTCAATACCCTATCTGGCTAGGACATGAAGACATAAGCCAGATGTGTGAACAACCGGGTACCTATGCATTTACGCATCAGGGTAATACCAAGGAGTTCTCGATTCACTTAGTAGACCATCTCGACATACCGAAAATTTGTGGCATCGCTCACGACGGAAATATTGCAAGGGCATGCATCATCAACAACGTTGATATCTATGTCGCACCGGGCAATAGTTGCCCAGACAGTATGGCCCACGAATTGAGCCATGGGTTTGGATTACACTTTGTGGATCGGCCCATTGTAGGCAGAGATATCAATCATGGATAAGCAAGGCTGCTATCAATTTGAATTGAACTGTTACCTTGGGCGAATACTATGAAGATACTTATTGTTGATGATGAACCATTGGTAGGTCTTGAAATTTCTGAATACCTATCCCTTCACGGCTATAGGTGTCTCCATTGCTGCGACGCTGAAGAGGCGTTGATGCATCTACAGACGGATCGAGATATCACGCTCGTAGTTACCGACTTACGCATGCCAGGCAGCAACGGCATTGAACTTATTGAGGCGGCACGTGACCTAGCGCAGTTTGGTGACCGCTGTCTCGAATTCATAGTAGTAACCGGCTATACAGGTACTGAAGAAGCAATAAGTGCATTGAGAAGTGGAGCATGCGAGTTTCTGGAGAAACCACTGAGACAAGCTGAACTCCTCGAAGCGGTTAAGCGGGCTGAGCGTACCATTGTTAAGCGCAAGAAAGAGCAAGAGCAGACGGACAATCTGACCCAACGTGTTGTGGCAGATGGCAAGCGAATTGACAGTTTACTGGGCAGTCTTGATAGCGCCTACGCTGAGTTAACTTACTGCCTGGCTACTGCGTCAGAGCATAAGGATCCTGAGACAGGCCGGCACATTGTTAGAATAGGCGAGTATGCTGCATTAATGGGAGATCTGCTGGGGTGGTCAGAGCGCAAAGTAGAAATGATTCGCCTTGCTGCTCCACTGCATGATGTCGGTAAAATAGGTACGCCAGACTCTGTGCTACTAAAGCCGGGAAAACTGACTGAGCTTGAAATGAGAGTGATGGGATTACACACAGTTGTAGGCCACAAGATACTCTCGCGCAGCAACAGTGCCGTACTCAAGATGGCAGCTAGCATCGCGCTACACCACCACGAAAAATGGGACGGCTCTGGCTACCCAGAAGGTCTCTCTGGGCAAAACATTCCTCTGGAAGCAATGATAACAGCGTTAGCAGACGTGTACGATGCTCTGCGGTCTCCTCGCCCCTATAAAGACGGCATGGATCACGCAACCGTACGCGATATTTTGTTATGGGGAGACGGTCGTACGGAACCGAGCCATTTCCCGCCTCATTTACTTCATTTGTTTGAGGTACATCACGAAATGTTCAATGAAGTCTATCAATCTATGCGTGATGAGGGGCGTAATGAAGTGAAGAATCAGGTTTCCTCTATCTAATAGGGAAGACAAGCTTATGGTTTCAGTTACCAAACTATTATCTGGATACTCTTTTCAAGTTCAAGATGAATTTAGTGGGCGCCTAGGCCTGGCGCTTACGAAACTCACGATAGCGGTTCTAGTTGGACTACTTGCATTCTTCTTTGACCTTGCGCGACAAAACCCTCTGTATGGCGTATCCATACATTTTTGGGACTTCTTTATTCTCTTTTCAGCCGTATTCCTTGGCCCTATCAGCGCTGCCTGCACTGGCCTGACTCTGGGATTACTCTTCATCTTTGATCTGCATAATATTGACTACATTGGCTGGACGCATGTGCTTCTATTTATGGCTGAGGGCTTCTTTGTCGGCGCATTGAGATACCAGAAAAAACCGTTAAGACCCGTTCAAAGTACTGTGCTGTATTGGTTTCTCATAGGCACCCCTGGCTACATGCTACTGTTCAGTCCAGTACTAGAAAGCAGCGCAATGGCATACGTGCTGGATACTCTGCGCTTCGCTGGCAGCGGTGTTTGCTCAGCGCTAATTGTGCAACTCATTTGCTTCTCCCCAAAATTTTCGAGCGCTTTAGATTTTTTTGGCTATCGCAAAGATAGCCAGCGCGAATGGCCTGTCGCTATCATATTCGACATGTATCTAGTTAGTCTGATTGTGATACCGCTTCTTATATGGCTCCAGTACTCAATGGTTGTCGCCGATAACGCGATGGAGAGGTATCTGAAAAATGAAATT
Source organism: Halioglobus sp. (assembly GCA_039990395.1). Taxonomy (GTDB): domain Bacteria; phylum Pseudomonadota; class Gammaproteobacteria; order Pseudomonadales; family Halieaceae; genus CALINF01. The sequence continues at coordinate 510,204 of JBDXFZ010000146.1, read as the reverse complement.
TCTTTCACAATAGATAGAATAGACGCATCAATAACTCGTGAAACTGAGCTATCTTTCAACCTAACCCACTTTCTTCAGGAACAGTACATCGGCGGCGGGTCAAGTTTTTTTAAGGATGTAGCAAATGCCGTAGTGCCCGATCATCCTGAGATTATTGCGATACAGATTGAAGATCATGAAAACTCAGTCACTGCTAATTTTGGTTCCACAGAGCTGTTTCCAGAGCTTCAGGAAAACATAATTCTGGATACTTACAAAGGATCTGCTGGCAACCAGTTCATCGCTATCCATAACGACTCACTTGCGGTACTGAAACAAAGCTGGCCAGAACTGTCCCTTGAGTCGCATACCCTGCTGGATATAACGAAGTTTGCGGTAATCAGTGATTACGTTACACCAAACGAGCGATCAATCGCACTGCGGAGGTCTTCGGTCGATCACTACGAACAAGAACCCACACCTGGTGTAAACAGTCCTCTCATCAGACCGCTAGGATACTGGGAAACCCGGAGTGAAAGCTCGATTCCACTCGTATCACATTTAGATAGCAGGCTAAGAACAACTGCGCACTACTCCAAGCAGCTAACGGGTTTTAAGCACTATGAAGTTGTGAATTCAATATCACTACGAGAGATGGTAGACGCCACTGTCCAAGCCCAGCTTCTTACCTGCCTTTGGGGGCTGATCTACATTTTGTGTGCCTACTACATTCTACGGTTAACTACGAGAAAGGCCATTCTGCGCTTTACAGATCTTTCGCGCGCTACCAACGCCTGGTCTGCCAAGAAAGCTGGTCTTCTTGATATCCAGCATGGGTCTAGCGTTATGGAATTTAACGCCCTGACCATATCACTCGAAAAGCTTGTAGAGAGCTTTGTTGATGAGCAGGAGAGGACCTCTGAGGCTCAACAGGATCTTCGTACTCACTCTAACTGGCTAGACTCCATCTTTGGATCATTTAGCGGCCACATATTAGTTTTTGATAAAAATGGCATTCTGAAGATGCACAATGAAACAGCTAAATCACTTAGCCACACAGTTAAAGTAGAGGCTACTAGTGAGTCGATAGTGGCTGGCATGATTCTAGAATGGCAGTTCGAAACAGCACGAAAAGCATTTCTGGATGCGTTAGCGGGTAAAAGCACGGAAGGAAAAGAAGTTTTTGTCACACTCACCACCGGAAAGCGAAGAGCATTACTAATGTCTTGGTCACCTCTACGCAATCTCGACTCGATCGATGGCGTGATCGTTGTTGCACAAGATATTACGGAGAAGATTGAGTCATACAACGCACTAGTACACGCCTCAAAACTTGCAACGCTGGGAGAAATGGCGACCGGAATAGCACATGAGATCAATCAACCTCTAAACATCATTCGCATGGCTGTTGAAAATGTAGAGCTGGCTCACCAACGTGGAGTGCTGACTGACGAATTACTCGAGGAGAAAATTGCCAGAGTAACCTCGCAAATTGATCGCGCTGGCGGAATTGTAAACCACATCCGCTCCTTTGGTAGAAAGTCATTGAGGGAGAGGGTCCCGGTAAATGTTTCAGAATGTACATCTGCCATCGTAGCTCTCATGAAAGAGCAGCTAATGCTAGACGGCATCAACGTCACGCATCTTGATGAGTTGGGAAGCTGCGTGGCGTTGGGAGACAAGATTCAGCTTGAACAGATACTAATCAATCTGATCAGTAATGCTCGTGACGCCATCAACGAAAACTCTATTCTCAACGGCGAGGTATCCGTGGAGGTTGTACAAGGAGACGGGCATGCTGTTCTCAAAGTTAGAGACAATGGAGGGGGAATACCTGAGCACGCACTAAAAAATCTGTTTGAACCCTTTTTCACAACCAAGCCTGCCGATTCCGGAACAGGGCTAGGGCTGTCTGTTACACACAGCATAGTTTCTGACATGGGCGGTTCTATTGACGCGTCCAATGAAGAAGGTGGTGCGCTATTTGTTGTTACATTTCCGGCGATTGGAGAGACTCAAGTATCCTCGGGGCTCTCCGGACTATGACGCTCAGTTCGTACCGTTTCACTGAACATGTACCCGGAGTTTCGAATCGTCTTTATAGGTTTAAAATTGTCAGTGTGAGCAAGCTTTCGTCTCAGCCTGCTAACAACCCCATCGATTGCGCGCTCATCATATGCGCCTGATTCTCCATGCAGATGATGCAAAAGTGCATGCCGGCTTAGTATTCGGTTTGAGTTACTCACCAACGCCAACAGTACCCGGTATTCTGCGGTGGTCAGATCCAGCTCTTGAGTTTGTTGGTACAGCAGACGGTGATTGTCCACATCCAGGCTCCAGTCACCGAAGGTTTTGTATTCGTGATTATCTGAGCGTACAAGGTTTTTGGAATAGCCTTGACCGACAGACCTTTGGAGCATACGCCTTACCTTGGCGCGAAACTCATGAATACTAATTGGCTTTCTGAGATAGTCATCGGCGCCGATTTCAATAGCCGTTACTACATCGATTTCTTGCGTATGCCCGGAGATAACAATGATGCCTACTGAAGACTCTTTGCGAACCTCACGGATGATATCTAGCCCACTACCATCTGGCAGACCAATATCCACAACCAGGAGTTGGAACTCATGCTGCTCAACTAGCCTCGCAAACTGCCTCTTTGAACGCGCGAAGGACAACGCGATCGCCTCGCCTTGCAGACAATCCCGCAGCTCTTCGGCGGCCTCTGGGTCGTCCTCTATAATGAGTATGTTTGCTTGCCAGTTTTCCATTAACTCGCGGCCAGATTAACCAATGTTAGCTGTGTTTGAATTGCAGTTTACGCAGTTGCTAAACCGACATAGTCACCGCCTCTAATGCTAACGATGACTAATTAAAAAAAATTAGTCAAGTTAGAACCCCATTTTTGGGGAACAGGTCACACTGACGTATGTGGAGGTAAAAATATGAATATTCTTTTAGTTGAAGACGAACCTTTACTGGCTAGCGAAATCTCAGAGTTGCTCAGTAGCTTTGGCTACTCTGTAACCGTTACGTCTAGTGCTGAGCAGGCACTACAAACACTGACTGACTCAGATGACTTTGATGTAGTTGCCAGCGATATGAAGATGCCCGGCATGTCTGGCTTGGATTTCATCCGGTTCGCGCGCAAGAAATTTTTTTCAGGAAAAGCAGGAGTCCGCTTCATTCTAATGTCAGGACACCTTGACGCCCTTGACCCCAACATGAATTTGGCCGATGAAGACATTTCATTCTTGCAAAAACCCGTTAGCGGGAAAGAGCTACTTGCAAGAATTGAACCTGGTGATGGATAGAATCAATGCTCGACTGCCAGTCTCAACTCACTTCTGAAGCCGGCCCCGTACGCGAGCTGGGAAAGTACTTGAATAAGGTAAGCGATTAATGAAACTAATAACTGTGACGACGGGCTTAGGCCGGAAATCTGTGCCTAGCACTCAATAATACTGACCGGCACTTCCAGCACATTCACCGCCAGTCCACCGCGTGCGGTTTCCTTGTATTTGTCCTGCATATCGCGCCCGGTGTCACGCATGGTTTTAATCACCTGATCGAGCGACACATAGTGCTCACCGCTGCCTCGCAGTGCCATTCTAGATGCGCTAATAGCCTTGATCGCACCCATGGCATTGCGTTCGATACACGGCACCTGAACAAGCCCTCCGATAGGGTCACAGGTTAGGCCCAGATTGTGCTCCATCGCGATTTCTGCGGCGTTTTCCACCTGCCCGGGGGTGCCCCCAAGCGCATCAGCTAAAGCGCCCGCGGCCATAGAGCAGGCCGAACCGACCTCCCCCTGGCAACCCACTTCTGCACCCGAAATAGACGCGTTGATTTTGTACAAAATTCCAATCGCCGCGGCTGTTAGCAAGTAGCGGCATATGTCGTCTTCACCCGAGCCTTTACAGTGATCCAGGTAGTACTTAAGCACCGCTGGAATTATCCCCGCCGCGCCATTGGTCGGTGCAGTGACGACTCGCCCACCTGCCGCATTTTCCTCATTCACCGCTAATGCATATAAAGTGACCCAGTCCATTGTGATCAACGACTCATCGCCCAGGGAGTCCGTTTGGCTCTTTAACTGTCTATGTAGTTGCGCAGCTCTACGCTTTACTTTAAGGCCGCCAGGCATGATGCCTTCGGTTCTACAACCATGGTCAATACAGGCGCTCATCACAGACCAAAGATTCAGTAGCTCTTTTCGAATCTCACCCTCACTACGCCAGGCCTTTTCATTCTCCATCATCAAGGCGCTGATAGATAAACCATGCTCCCGACACTGGGCAAGGAGTTCCGCCGCCGTTGTGAACGGGTAAGGTAAAACGGTTGGGTCATCTACGATCACATCTGCTGCTGTCGCCGTGTCATCTACAATAAACCCGCCGCCAACAGAATAGAAAATACGTTCATTCAGTACGTCGTCGGCATCGTTGTAGGCAGTGAAACGCATGCCATTAGAGTGAAAAGGCAATGACTCCGTGCGGTGCATTGTCAGATCGTTGCGATAGCTAAAAGCGAGTTTTTTCTTACCTAGCAGACTGAGCTCGCTATGTTCTCGGGCAAAGGCAACGCGGTCTGCGATGGACTGCACATCCACCGTTTCGGGCGCCTCCCCCTCCAGCCCCAATATTATGGCTTTAGGTGACCCATGACCCGCACCTGTCGCGCCAAGAGAGCCATACAACTCCACCGTCACACGCTCACATCGATCGATCACGCCTGTTGATTCCAGCCCCATCGCAAACTGACGAGCTGCATTCATAGGCCCTACCGTGTGTGAACTGGAGGGGCCGATGCCAATTTTGAAGAGATCGAATGCGCTAATGGACACAACATATACCTACTGAAGATGAATTGGGATTATCAGGCACGTGGCATCGGCATGTCGATACGCATCTACGCCAATGCATTGGGGTACTTGACACTCGAGACGACAACAGCGACTCTCAGGCAGATTAACAAGACCCCCCTACTACCTATCTACACTTGAGAGTCAACATGCGACAACTCACCGGCCTAGACGCCTCGTTTTTGTACCTGGAAACTCCCAACGCGCCCATGCATATTTCGGGACTGGCCATATACGACCAATCCACGGCGCCAGGCGGAAAAGTGCGATTCAAAGACATCATCGCGCACTTCAATGAGCGTGTCCGGCCAATACCCACCATGACACAACGACTGGTGGAAGTACCGTTCTCTATGGATCACCCCTATTGGGTTTCTGATGGCTATTTCGATCCGGAGTTTCATGTACGTCATATCGCACTACCCAAGCCGGGTGACTGGCGCCAGCTGTGTATTTTGATCTCAAGACTACACGCGCGCCCGCTGGATCGAGCACGACCCTTGTGGGAGGTCTACATCATTGAAGGACTGGACAACGTTGAGGGCGTTCCCAAGGGCGGCTTCGCGATTTTCTCCAAAACGCATCACGCGGCGATTGATGGCAGTTCCGGCATGGAAATTACCGCAGCCACTCATGACATCACACCGGATTACTCAGCTCCTAGAGAGCCGGCGGTCATCAAAGTGGAATCAGAGCCCTCTCGTGCTCAGCTTGTCCTGCGTGCGCAGGTTAATGGTATACGCAAACCCTTTAACTTTATCAGCGTAGCGCGTAACACCGTGCCTGGAATGGCCAAGGCCTGGAATCAAGTACGCAAGGGGAAACTGCACCGCGTTACAGATATCCCAAGAACGCGGTTCAACGAAAAAGTATCTCCACACCGCGTCTTTAATGCCGCTACTTTCTCGTTGGCCGAGGTTAAAGCCATCAAGAATGTCATTCCCGGCGCTACCGTCAACGACGTCGCCATCACCATTGTGGGTGGCGCGTTGCGCAAGTACCTGGAACATCACGGAGAACTACCCGATAGTTCACTGGCCGCTATGGCGCCTGTCAATGTGCGCTCTGAAGACCAGAAAAATACTGCCGGTAACGTAGTATCCACGATGACGGTCATGGTGCGCAGCGATATAGGCGACCCCATGGAGCGTTTACTAGCGGTGCATGAGGGTACCCGAGAGGCGAAGGAATTGACCCAGGCCGTGGGCGCAAAATCCATGACCGATTACTCGCAGTTTATTCCCTCGATGCTCACAGCTCAGGCTGCTCGATTGGCCAGCCAATGGGGGCTCATGAGTCGTATGCGACCCAGCTTTAACTGTGTCATTACCAATGTACCCGGGCCTCAGATTCCGCTGTATACAATGGGTGCCCAGATGGTTCACAACTTCGGCACAGGCCCTGTTTTTGACGGCCTGGGCCTGTTTCATGTCATCAGCAGTTATTGCGGGGAATTCTCAGTATCAGCAACTGCCTGCCGCGATATGATGCCGGACCCCGAATTCTATAAACAATGCATTGAAGAGAGCTACGACGACCTGAAGGCCGCCTCCATGGATCTAGCCGCATGAAGCCACCCCATGTTTTACTCGCGCTAAGTGAGCTTCCCAGAGCGCTGGCCGATGCCACGCTGTTGCAGCCGGCTATTCCCCTGCTCCGAAAGTTGCCAAGAGGCACAGGGCAAGCGGTGATGGTATTGCCCGGATTCATGGGGTCGGATCGCGGCAATCAACCGCTCATCCGGTTTTTGAATTCCATGGGTTACAACGCAATGGGCTGGGGGCAGGGCCAAAACCGGGGTCAGCAAAATTTTTCAGAAGAACGTCTGCGCACGCGCATGACGCGGATGATGAAAGAGAGCAACGGTAAAATCACGCTGGTGGGGCACTCTCTAGGCGGTTTGTATGCGCGCGAGATCGCTAAGGAACAGCCCGATGTAATTGCACAAGTGATAACGCTAGGCAGCCCTTTTGAAGAGGGGCGAGATACTGGGTCCCATGCCAGCCGTCTCTATCAGCAGTTAAACCCCAATCGAGAAAAAGAGGAAAGACAGCCGGATGCAACGCAGCTGTCGACGCCACCATCAGTGCCAACTACAGCAATTTATACCAAGGCAGACGGCGTAGTGAACTGGAAGACCTCTATCCAACGAGGCAATTTTGACCACGTACATAATATCGAAGTACTAGGCAGTCATATCGGGCTCAATATGAACCCAGGCGTCTGGTACTGGATTCTCAAAAAACTCGGCCAACCCACGGCTGTTGCAGCCTAAAATCCTCTGCTGCGACTAACTAGTCGATAGCCGCATGCGCGTGGTTGATTGACGTGCCACCATCCACCGGTATCACCGCGCCCTGCGTATATGCGCCTGCGCGTGAACACAGATAAACCGCTACGCCAGCCATCTCAGCATCGCAGCCCACCCTGCCCAACAAGCTGTTGTGCTCGATCTCGGCCTTGCGGTGCTCAAACACATAATCTGTCATGCGGCTGGGGAAGAAGCCGGGAGCGATCGCATTCACAGTGATCTGGCGTCGTCCCAGTTCCACTGCCAGGTGTCGAGTAAGATGATGAACGGCAGCCTTTGAAGCCGTATAGGCATAGTTGCCAGTGCCATGAACAGTAGGCACGTGCAGCCCCTCCATAGAGCCGATATTGATCACCCGCGCGGGATCATCCTTGCTCGCTGCTTTCTCCAGTAAAGGCGTCAAATCTCGTGTGAGCGTAAAAATAGTACTCACGTTCAGATGCAACACCTTGTCAAAAGCCGCCTCGGGAAAAGTCGCATAATCCTCTCCCCATGCAGTGCCCGCATTATTCACGAGGATGTTAAGGCAACCTTCCCTACTCTCCAATTCCTGAACCAGTTGCAAGCGGCCGTCAGCACTCGATACATCGGCAGGTACGGCGATGCATTCACCGAATTCACTCAGCTCTTGCGCAGCCAACTCGCACGCCTCTGCCTTGCGCGCCGAAATATAGACCCGTGCGCCGGCCTGCAGCAGACCCTGGCTGATCATATAGCCGATACCCCTGGAGCCGCCGGTAACCAGAGCGACCTTGCCTTCAAGATTAAAAAGACTGTTGATATCCAGATTGCTTTTCATAGGGCGTTACTCTCGTGAGTTAAAGTAATGGCGAGTGCGTAGTAGTTCATAAAACTAGTGCGTTGATTAGGTACGATACTGAGACTCCAAATAGGCGAGGATCTCGGCGGACTCGAACATGCCGGTATCGGTGTTGGGGTCATACAAATACGGCACTGAGATCTGACCCTCCGCCGCCCGCAAATTTTGACGATTCTCCAGCTTGCTGTCTGGCGTAATGTTAAGCGCTTTACGCAGCGGCGGCAGCAGCCACTCCTCTAGCTCGGTTCGCCCAACACTGCGCAGCACGTATGGAATCTCCATCTCACACAGAAGTTCGCGTACCGGCCTGGCGTAAGGGCTACCTTCGAAGCTGTAGAGCTCCAGCATCTGCTGCGGGAGTTGGCCGGTATGGGCGCGCATGCCACGGCGCGCGCGTGGTGCACCTGCGAGCGTTGAACTCAACTTTTGTAGCGGACCCAACTTCCATTTAAGTGGAACCGGACGCAGCGCATAGGACTCAAATAGGTACTCGATTATCGCCATTGACTCGTAAAGTTCGGCGCCATTGTTGGGATCAATCAGAAATGGAAACTGCGACTTGCCGCCCTGCGTCTGTACAAAGGGTCTAAACCTTGTTCCACCTTTGGGGCACGGGTAAATCTCTGCATCAAGCCCCAGCTCAGTAATTACCTCACGCACAATACGGCAGTACGGGCAGTTCTCCATGTCGTATAACTGCAGTAGCAGGCTAGGACTGGCAGCAGCAGGTTCGCATTGAATACCGCTGGTGCCACGCAGAAAGGTGGTGACCATGGATGTTGCTATATTTTCTGCCATGCCGTGCTCCAGCGATTACGCGTATCTTGGGCGTTAGAGTGCTCAGCTGCCTGTTGGCAACTGCTGATACTCTTTCTCAAACCGTTTAGTCGCCTTTTTAGACACACCACCCAGCACATCTATCGCGTGACGCAAACGAGCCCGGCTCATGTCGGGGCCTAATAACTCCATAGAATCCACCACCGAGAAAGACGCGCTTGATCCCGCTATCGCAACAAACACGGGGGCAAGAAAGTCCTTTACCTTTATCTCCAGGGCGTCTGCTACGGCTTTAAGTTCAGCCCAAATTTGATCACGATGCCACTGCTGCAAGGACTCCATGCGCCATAGTGCAAACTGCAAGCCTTTCACTACGAGCTCCCGCTCTCCCTTGATACCCTCGAAGCTGGCCTCTGTTATCGGCAGCGTGCCAGATACAAGAAAACTGCTCAGAGGCGCAAAGTCACTCAAGGTTTCCATGCGCTTCTGGGCATGGGGGAGCACTTTGAGCAAATTACTTTCGTTGAAAGCCCACTGCACCAACCTGTCGGCGAGCTCCTGCTCAGACAGGTCTTCACGTATCCACATACCATTGAGCCAACGCAGCTTCTCTACATCGAAAATGGGTCCGCCCAATGACACCCGCTGAATGTCGAAGTGATCCAGCATGGTTTGCAGAGAAAACTTTTCGCTTTCATCGGGCATAGACCAACCCATTCTGCCCAGATAATTGAGCAAGGCCTCGGGTAGAAACCCCATGCGTTGATAGTAAAGAATACTGGTAGGGTTTTTGCGCTTGCTTAGCTTGGACTTGTCTGGGTTACGCAATAACGGCAAGTGACAAAGCACTGGCATTTCCCAGCCAAAATACTCATACAATAGCTTGTGCTTGGGCGCGGAGTTGATCCACTCTTCACCACGCAGCACATGGGTAATTCCCATCAGGTGATCATCCACCACATTGGCCAAGTGGTATGTGGGCATACCATCGGACTTTAGCAGTATCTGCGCATCTATCATGCTCCAGTCGAGCTCGATGGTGCCGCGCAATAGGTCATCAATCTCGCAGGCGCCCTCTTCGTCCGGCACCATCATACGTATGACATAGGAGTCTCCGGCGGCTTTGCGCCTGGCTACTTCGTCATCAGGCAGCATAAGATCTGCAGGTTTCAACGCTGTGCTGTTGCCTGCCTCGCGACGTGCGGCACGCAACTCGTCCAGCTCTTGCGGTGTGCGGTAACACACGAAGGCTTTGCCGGCGTCCACTAACTGCTGTGCATATTCACCGTACAGTTCCATGCGCTCGCTTTGACGGTAGGGACCATACTCCCCGCCAACGTCAGGGCCCTCGTCCCAGTCCAGGCCAAGCCAGCGCAGACTATCCAATATGGCCTGCTCTGATTCGGGGGTGGATCGTGCCTGATCGGTATCTTCAATGCGCAGGACAAATTGTCCTCCGTGCGCGCGAGCAAAACACAGGTTAAATAGAGCTATATAGGCCGTGCCAACGTGGGGATCGCCAGTGGGAGATGGGGCTATTCGTGTCCGAACGGTCATGATTATCCAGCGTGCTGCAAAATGAGCAGCGATTATACGGACTAGAGGCTACAAAACCCAACAGGCGGCGTCACCTAATAGCGATAGGGTTTATCACCATTTGCACGGCGCCTTCGAACTTTGGGATGCCCAGTACAAACAGAAACTCAGATACGTCGTCAGCAATCAGCTGCGCGGTCTGAATGTTCTCGAGAATGTGCACGCCATGTTTTGCCAGCAAGATACTATGCGAGGGAAACAGTTGCTGAGGATCTGGGTTGGGAATTGCATCCAGCGCCCATGTATCGGCTCCAACCGCCACCACCCCTAAACTCGCCAGGTATTCGGCACCACCAATATCCAGACCTGGTTCTCCGGCCAGAAACGCTGCCGGGTCTTGGGTAGCCATAGCCTGCCAGCCCGTGTGTAAAATCACGACATCACCTTTGCCAACAGACACGCCCTGCGCCTTTGCTGCACCGCGGATTTGTGCTGCATCAAAAGCAGTGCCCGCTGGTAACATATCAGTGCCACCCAAGAACTTGAGCATATCCAGCAGTACGCCGCGGGTCACAATTGGTGGAATCTCATGCGTACCGTATTTCTTTGCTCCGGCCGGTGAAAAGACGTCGGCCGCAGTCGCGCCATTGTAATAGCGATGGCCAATACCAAAATGAGCAAAGCCATCAATCTGAGTACCTATGCCCAACCACGTAGCCAGATAATCATCGTGGGAAGTGCCCTGCGACTTACCCAGCGGTGGCATGATCTCATCGCCGTGTGGGTACATGATCAAATTGAAATTACGATGCCCATAGGCGGGAGTATCACGCCCTGTTACCCCTCCCAATTCATAGGTTTTACCCGTTGTTACCAAGCGGGCTGCCTTTACCACGCTTTCAGCACTTAAGTTATTGAGCGCACCGATGGTATCGGTAGCGCCATATTTCGAGGGGTACCAGTCAGCATCATCTGCCAGCACGGTGGACGCGGTAAAAGCTGCGCAGAGCGCAGTTGCTGCAATAAAACGAACCAATGAACGAGCCGATAACATTTATTCTCTCCTATGACTTGAAACACACACCAAGCGTAGACCAAACTGACTGCTTTGAAAGCCACTGGATAGCGTAATGCCTGCCAATCAGCGTGATGCTCTCACGATAGACCCCAACGCTCTGAATCTAGAGCGCGTCGCCACTTATAGACGTCGGGTGAAGGCAAGCCTCTCGCGCGTTTGGGAAAATGTTTTGGACTGGGAGCATCTGCCTCATCTGCACGATGCATCATTCAACTACTGTGAGCTGGATGAGGTCGGCGCTTGGGGTTGGCGTGTTTGGTCCGATAAAGACCACGACAGTCACATCGAGCTGTGCGTCGATAACGACTGCTACGTAGCACGCAGTTATAAGGATGGTGAGCAGTTTTCCGAAATTTGGACACACCTTGAACCTTCAGGCGACAGTACCGCTATTCGCGTGGAATTCTATTCAATCGGCGTCACAGAGAACAATCGTGACAATATGGGCCAAGTCTATCTGGGTCTATATGAAACACTGTGGGACGAAGACGAAGCCATGATGTGTGAGCGACAACAGCGACTTGAGCAGTCGCGCGACCCACGAGCCGAAATCAACCTGGGCTCAATCGCCCAGTTGCGTGAAAGTGTACCCGTGAGTTTTGAGCTGGGGCGCAAGGAATATAGGTTGAGCGAAACACCCGATGGCTGGGTAGCCACACCCACTATCTGCCCTCACCTTCTCGGGCCACTGGAGTTATCGGAGCAGCCGGGACAGCTGCGTTGCCCGTGGCATGGATACGTCTTCGACCGGCAAACCGGCAAGTGTGTTAGCCCTGCGGATTCGCGCTGCTCACTGGGACAGCCACCAAGAATTCTTGAACAGGACGATGAACTCATTGTGGCGATTGTTTAGCCGATGTAAACGTGCCCAAAACAAACCGGCAAACCTCAGCATAGGTTAGTCCAAAGCACTATCTGGCTCAGGTACTACCAAACACTAAACGTCTTACACCGAAGGTTCGTTACAGGCATAATAAGCCCCATAAAAGAATAATGAATGAGGAAGATCAAAATGAGCAAGCGTTCCATCTACTCCAAATTTTCCGGTCGGACATTAGCCATTGGCACAGTAGCAGCCTTCACTCTGTTGGCCGGGTGCAGCCAAGGTGAGTCTCCGCAAACACCTACAGCAAGCGCTGAAGAGTCGGTTGAGCCAGCCCCGAAGAGCGCAGCTCCGGCAGCATTTGCCGCTGTAACTACAGACCGTATCAAGAGCGCCAGCGCACAAGAAGAGTGGCTGACCCACGGCGGCACGTATGACGAGCAACGCCACTCCAAGCTCGCCAGTATCAATACTGATAACGTAAACAACTTGGGCGTAGCTTGGACATACGATCTCAAAACCAATCGCGGTGTTGAGTCTACGCCTATCGTGGTCGATGGGGTGATGTACGTCACCTCAGCTTGGTCGCTGGTGTACGCGCTCGATGCAAAAACCGGCAAGGAACTGTGGACCTACGACCCCGAGGTTGACAAAGCTGTGGGTGTAAAAGCCTGCTGTGATGTCGTCAATCGCGGCGTCGCTGTCTACGACGGCAAAGTCTTCGTGGGTATCATCGATGGCCGACTGGAAGCATTGGACGCCAAAACGGGTGAGAAACAATGGAGTGTGGTCACCGTTGACCAATCCAAGCCTTACACCATTACAGGCGCGCCGCGAGTTGTCGACGGACGAGTAATGATCGGCAACGGCGGCGCCGAGTTAGGCGTGCGCGGCTACCTTACCGCCTACGACGCCAATTCAGGTGACAAGATATGGCGCTTTTACACTGTACCCAATCCTAACAAGCAACCGGATAACGAAGTTTCAGACTCTGCGTTTGTTGACATCGGCAATGTAACCTGGGGTGACGAAGGTCACTGGGTTACCGATGGTGGCGGTGGCACAGTGTGGGATTCTATCGTCTACGATGAGGTTAACGACCAGATCATTTTCGGCGTTGGCAATGGCTCGCCCTGGAACCGTAATTTCCGCGACCCTGCTGGCGGCGACAACCTGTTCCTGTCGTCTATCGTTGCGGTTGACGCAGCCACTGGCAAGTATCGCTGGCACTTCCAGACAACACCCGGAGACAACTGGGATTACACCGCCACACAATCCATCATTCTGGCAGACATGCCAGCAGGTAAAGATGGGGAATCGGTGCGCGTGGCAATGCAGGCACCCAAAAACGGCTTTTTCTATGTCATCAACGCTGCTACCGGCAAGTTTATCTCTGGAGAGGCGTTCGGGCCTGTGAACTGGGCAACCGGGCTTGATGAGAATGGCCGGCCAATAGAGGCAGAAGGTGCGCGTTATGGCACCAAGTCTATTGTCTTGAATCCAGGTCCATTGGGCGCGCACAACTGGCACCCCATGGCGTACAACCCAGACTTGCAGCTCGCATACATTCCGGCGCAAGAGATTCCACAAGCTTACAAAGAGGATCCGCAGTTTGTCACCAACCCTGTTGGCTGGAACACCGGCATGGACTTCTCCACCGATGTACCACCCATTGTCAGTCAGGCGGATATCAAGGCTATGCGGGCAACCCTCAAAGGACGGCTCATTGCGTGGGACCCACAAACACAAAGCGCGCGCTGGTCAGTCGAACACGGTAATGCCTGGAATGGTGGAGTTTTGTCCACAGCTGGAAACCTCGTCTTTCAGGGTAAACTCAATGGAGATTTTGTAGCTTATGAAGCGGGCACCGGTGAAGCACTCTGGTCACATGATGTACGCTCGGGTGCCGCCTCCGGCCCTGGTACGTTTGCCATAGATGGCGAACAGTACGTTACCATCACCACCGGCTGGGGCAGCGCGTATGGTCTTAGCAGTGGTCTCGCCTATGACCAGAAAGTTCAGTCGACAGTTGGTAAGGTGGTCACGTTCAAACTCGGTGCGACCGGCACCATCTCTAAGCCAGAAATGCCCACGGTAGACCGCACTGCAAAGGCAGACTCGTTTGGTGATGACGATATGATAGCGCGAGGAACAGTCGCCTACGCGCGAAACTGTGCTGTATGCCATGGACCTCTTGCCATCAGCTCCGGTGTGCTGCCAGACCTGCGTTGGTCCGCAATCACCTCTAATGCAGATTCCTGGGCCAGCGTGGTCCTCAACGGCACTCTCGCTTCAAATGGCATGGTTTCGTTTGCTGAGCATTTAAGCTCTGAAGATGCTGAGGACGTTAGAGCGTATGTCCTCAGGCAGGCACACACCGATATGGCTGAACGCGCCGAAGCGCAGAACAACACAGGGCCATAGTGTGCTTTTAGCTTAGCGCGCCGAGCGCATCGGAAGATGCGTTTATCACCTCACGGAGCGCCAGCGCTAATGCGAGATACCCGTATCAGCGGAATACGCTTCTGAAACCTGCTGCGCATACGCAAGAATGTCGTCAGTTAAATGCACCGCAAATGGGTCGAGTACAAACGGCTGAAAAGCGGTCATCGATAGCTGAATAAACAACTCAAGTACCTGTTCTTCCTGCTGCAGCGCATGCAGGTTGTTGGCAATAGAAGCGAAAAACTGGTGGGCCTGCGTATCCTGCACCGCCTCAAGATACATCAGTAGTACATTGAACTTAGGCTCAAGCTCGGCCTTGATAACATCTATCGCCTCCATTGCCTTCAACTCACATCCGTCTACACTAAAGTGACAACTCTAACCGGATTGACCGACAACTGGCACCCGCGTGGCAGTTCAGAGCGGTTTACAGACCGCCGCTCCAATCCGGCTTACTAATTCTCAAACCTTACTTGTCGACTGGAGTCATCAATGAAATCACCCATCTGCGAGATGCTGGACATCGAATTTCCCCTCCTTGCCTTCACACATTGCAGAGATGTTGTTGTAGCGGTTTCCAAGGCTGGCGGCATGGGTGTGTTCGGCGCAGTCAATCTACCGCCCGATCGTCTGCGGGAGGAATTGGACTGGATTGTGGCCAATATCGATGGCAAACCGTTTGGCGTAGACATGATTGTGCCAAGCAATATTGAGGGCAAGAACGAAGCCTTTGATCCCCAGCAATTATTGGATGCGGTGCCCCAGGAACATAAGACATTTGCTTCCGGGCTTATGGACAAGTTCGATATGGAGGCTGTCGATCTGGAAGAGCAACGGGTTGAGTCGGCGACGTTTGCAAAAAACTTACGCGCTGAAGGTGCTGCCTCTTCCATGGAGGTCGCCTTCCAGTACCCCATCAAACTGATCGTCAACGCGCTGGGTGTTCCACCCCAGAATATGCTCGAGATGGCCAAAGCTCACAGTGTATATACAGGGGCGCTCGTTGGTGCCAAAGAACACGCAGTGAATCAAGTGCGAGCTGGCGTGGATATGCTTATCGTTGCCGGGGGCGAAGCTGGCGGGCATTGCGGGGACGTATCCACCATGGTACTGATTCCCGAGGTTTATGCTGCCGTAAAAGGTATGGGGGCATCAACGCCAATATTGGCGGCCGGTGGCATCACCACCGGCGAGCAGATGGCCGCCGCCATGTCCATGGGAGCCGATGGTGCCTGGTGCGGATCTGTGTGGCTTACCACAACCGAGGCGGAAACTAACCCCGTGGTAAAAGAGAAAATGCTACACGCCTCATCGCGCGACACCGTACGGTCTCGCTCAAGAACAGGTAAACACTCTAGACAACTGCGCTCACCCTGGACTGACGCCTGGGAACGCGAGGACGCACCGACTCCACTACCCATGCCACTGCAGTCGTTCGTATCAGAACCTGCGTTGCGTTACATCGACAAACTGAGTGAGGGTGGACACGAGGGGGCAAAACAATTGGCAACCTACTGGGTTGGACAGGGCGTGGGGCTCATGAATCAGTCGCTCTCCGCTGGGCAGGTAGTGCAGGAGTTCAAAGAAGGGTATTTGCAAGCCTATGAGCGTCTGCTGACTATCACAGACGCATAGGGTTAACGTTTGCCCTTCAGTCCCGGTATAACACCGGGCACCCTAGACTTGTAGTCGCGATAGGTGTCGCCAAAGAAAGCCAACAAGTCTTTCTCCTCAAAATACAAGCCTATGGCCACATACACCAGCATGCCGCCTCCCAGTAAAGCGCGACCCACCGTCAAATCTGGTGTTGCCACCATGGCCACCACGATACCGGTTTGTATCGGATGCCGCACCAGACGATAAAATAGAGGGGTTTTAAACACCTTGGCGCCTGCGTCGGGGTCTTCATGATTAAAAGATTGCTGCAGACCGAACAGGTGGAAGTGGTTGAGCATGAACGTTGCCATGAATGTGATTGTCCAGCCAACAAAAAATAGCACAGTCAAAGCAACACGCAATGCATCGCTTTCTGCGCGCCAGATTACAGTTGTCATTGGTTGCCAAAACAGCACGATCAACAACATTACAACGCCTGTCATCAATACGTAGGTGCTGCGCTCAGCACTTTCGGGCAGGAGTCTGGTAAGCCAGTCCTTGAAAGGACCTCGAGCCATCACGCTGTGCTGCAAGCCAAACAACAGCAGTAGTACCAGATTGATAACCAGGGGAAAATTCGATGGCGACCCATTCAATTGGTCAATATTGAGTGGCAACAGCTCTGGTATGCCAAACACGCCCAGGTGGTTGTTAGTGAAGAGAATGAACACGACGAAAACCGTCATTGCGAAAAGGTAACTGAGTAAACCGTACGCTCTTATTATCATGACACACTACTCTCACGGACGTATGCCCAATACTGTCTGCCTCTTGCTCCGCTCTGTCAAGCATCTCACGGACAACACGTGGTAGCCGCTGCGCGCCTTGTATGGCACTATCTTTGACCCGGCCGGAGAAATCAGTTTTGGCACGGGAAGGCAGACACTTTCTAAAAACCGAACCGGAGCACTCTATGACTATTGGCGTCGTTGCAACACTCACTATCGCAGAAGGCAAGAACGAAGAATTTGAGACCGTCTTTGCCGAGCTGGTTGCAAAAGTAAACCAGAATGAAGACGGCTGTAACTTCTATCAGCTGCACAAGTCGCGTAAGGATGGGCAAGTGTATGTTGTACTGGAAGAGTATGCAGACCAAGCCGCATTGGAGCACCATGGGGGAACTGATTACTTTCGTGAACTGGGTGCCAAGATGGGTGGCTGTCTCTCTGCTGCCCCTAGTGTGGAATATTACGACGGCGTCTGAACACCGCTGCAGTTCGCACGCGCTTCGCTAGCCGAAGCGCGTGACTCATTCGGGATTATCGTATGCCAACCACTTCCCTCCCCAGACTTCGACAGTTGGTGATAGCAAGCGACACACTCAATGCCGCCGATCAACTGCGGCAACTCCTCGCGCTAGGTGAACCCTTTGCCGATCCAGGCGTAGCTGAATTTGGATTAGACAATGCGGTGTTTGCCATCGGCGACCAGTTCCTGGAAATTGTTGTACCGCACACGCCTACCGCACCCGCGCAACGTTTCCTGAACAGGCAGGGCCCCGGTGGCTACATGGCAATTTTTGAAATCGACGATATACAACAGAGCAGGGCCTCATGCGATAGCGCCGGATTTCGTCGCGTTTGGAATATTGATCTCGAAGATATCGCTGCCAGTCACCTCCACCCGGCCGATGTGGGTGCTGCAATCGTATCTATTGATGAAACCCGACCCACAGGGTCGTGGCGCTGGGGCGGACCGAACTGGCACAAACAATCGCGACCGGGCGCTCTGACAGGCGCGATTGTGGAAAGTCCCAAGCCAACATCAATAGCCTCTCGCTGGAGCAGTGTTCTGGGACACCCCTCTGCTGGGCAGAGCATAAGTTTGGCGTCATCGACGCTCAAGTTTGTTGAAGGTGCGCAGGATAGATTGACAGGGTTTGAGATTGGAATTGCTGCACCCGATTCAGTAGAACGTGTGCTGGCGCGGGCAGAGGCACTAGGCCTGAAATGTGAGGGGGATTCCGTAACCCTTGCAGGTGTGAAGCTATTACTCAAGCCATTGCCTGAGCCCATCCACTAAGCGCAAAAAACTTTGTGCCTCTTAAGAGGCACAAAGCGGAAACTGACCAGGTTTACTTAAAAGAAATTTCTCTTAGTAATGTGTCGCTCATGATGGTGCGAATTTCGCCGCGCTTCATGCTCTTTTTACGACTAGCTTCCATCGAACCGCTGAGCTCCTTCGTCTTATCTTCCCACCACTCATAAGGAGTATCCATCATATCTCCAGCTGACTTCCACTCAACCATGAGCCAAAGATCCGGTTCGCCCTTTCTGGCGTTAACATTGGAGAACATCTTGTAGCTCAACACCTTGCCCTCTTTCATGAGCATGTCCATCTGCTTGCGCCAAAGACCGTCAAGGTCTTCTACATACGCCTCAAATTGACCATCGTGAGTATCAACGGATGTTACTGCCCAGTAACTACCTGCTTTGTAGTGCTCCTGTGCCATCGCCATTGCAGGGATTAAACACAGTATTGCTATCATTAGCTGCTTCATTGTTATTGCCTCATTCCTTGATGTTTAAACACGAGTTAGCTGACTCAAAGCGCCAGCCAGTGTCTTCAACGTAGCTCAAGTTGGGCAATACACAAGATTCAGGAACGAAATCGCATCAAGCCTTGCTGCATGGTAGTGGCCACTAAAACACCTTCACGCGTAAAGAAGCTGCCGCGGGCTAGCCCCCTGCCCCCGCTCATGGCCTCGGCATGCACTTCATGCAGTAACCACTCATCAGCCTGAAAAGGGTTGTGAAACCACAGTGCGTGATCGAGGCTGGCAGTCTGAATATTGTCATCCCGGAACGTACGGCCGTGAATAGCCATACAGACGTCCAGCAAAATACAGTCAGACATATAGGCCAATACCACCTGTTGCTTTGGCAGCCCACCGGGAACCGGACCGGTGGCTCTAATCCAACAGCGCATCACAGGTGGGCGAACCGTAGGGTTGTCCCAGTCCATCGTCTCCTCCATCCGCATCTCGATATCTTCACCGGTGGTAATCATGAAAGATTCATTGAGATTGCCCGCAGCCAGCGCAAGCTCACGCTCGCTAACCAACTCCTCCGGATCGGGCATAGCGGGAGCAGTTGTTTGAAATTCATCGCCGAGACCCGGTCGTTGAAACGACAGCGTACTCACGAGGATGGGTTTATCGTCCTGCAGCGCTACGACTCTGCGAGACGAAAAACTCCCGCCATCAAGCGCCTTCTCAACGGTATAAACAATTGGCTTAGCCGGGTCGCCAGGCCGCAGGAAGTAAGCATGTTGCGAGTGCAGAATTCTGTCCTCCGGAACCGTTTTCTGACCAGCGCTAATCGCTTGGCCCAACACCTGTCCGCCGAAAACGCGAAACGCCTCAGGATGCATATTGTTTGCACGGTAGGTGCCATCGGATGCTGGAGTAGGATCGAGTACGTCTAGTAACTGATTTAGCATAGGGTCGACTAGTCTTTGCAATAAAGTGGAAGATTGAGTTGAACTGTGCAGCACGGCAATATACCACCGATCACGGTAAAGTTTGATGCACATAGCAGGCAAATTCGTTGCTATATGCTGTTAGGCTACGGTTTCGTGCGATTTACTCATTCCCAATGGAGCACAGAGCATGCCCCTGCACCCCTTGCAATCCGATCGCCCTGTCATCGTGTACATTGATTTCAAGAGTCCTTACGCCTATCTGGCTGTAGAACCTACTAGAGCACTGGAACGAGAGCTGGGAGTCGAGTTCGACTGGCGCCCCTTTGTGCTGGATATACCGAGCTATCTTGGCAGTGCCAAACTTGATAAGTCAGGCAAGGTCGCCGAGCAAAACAGAAGCGCTGAGCAATGGTCGGGGGTGAAGTATGCGTATTTTGATTGCAGGCGCTACGCGAGTCTTAGCGGTAAAACAATTCGCGGCACAGTAAAGATCTGGGATACCAATCTTGTGGCAACGGCGATGCTCTGGGTACGCCAATATCACCCACAATCCTTGCATGCTTTTATCGACGCCGTCTACGTGCCGTTCTGGAAGCGCGAATTGGACGTTGAAAATGAGCAGGTAATAGAGAGTATTTTGGATGGCGTGAATGCTGATGGCCCTGGCTTCATTGTGTGGGCACATGCAGAAGGGCTTGCTCAGAACGCCAAACTGCAGACAGATGCCTTCGACGCGGGCGTCTATGGTGTGCCCACTTATGTGGTTGGAGGCGAACGGCTGTTTGGGCGCGAGCACCTGCCCCGCGTAGGATGGCACGTCACTGGGCAAAAAGGGTCTACGCCCGACATCGCCTATTCACTACCCTCTTCGCTGCCTTCACAGGGGCTAACGCCCCAACACATCTGTGTGGGGGTCGACGACTCGCTGGATAGCCTGCTTGCGTTGCCACAGCTGGAAAAGCTGTTTGAACGGCATGGGGTAGTCGCAGACTGGTTCCGCATAGCTGCACGCAAGCCTGGCAGCCCACCTCCTACCGATGATCTTTCTCGTAGCGCAAGCCACAAGCGCCTGCGCACAGGTAACCGGCAAGCAGATCTGGCGCGCTACACCCCCGAATCCCTAAGTGCTGGCCACTACCAAAGCGCCATCGACGAGACTCTAAAGCGCATGAATATTGAATTACAGAGCGATGGACCAGAGCAGCTAGCGCGCCCTGCGCTTCCGGGTATAGCGGTTATGTTGGATGAAGAACTTTTTATTGGCAGGCAACACCTGCCACTGACAAGCGCGAGACTCGACCCAAACAAATGAGGTTGTGCCTAGCCCCGGGCCAGACGCACCCTCACAGGTCACTAGGCTGACTGAGCCTCCCACTGCGCGAGAATCGTGCGCAGCACGCTGACAAATGCAATAGGCTCATCCAACATCAGATGATGACGGGCACCGGGAATGCCAATCATTGGCGTGTCTGTCGCACCGCACTCATGAACATAAGCCGCGGAGTCATCATCAAACAGCACGCTGTCTTGACCATACACGATCGCTTTGCGCCCAGGCGTTTCAGCAATGATCTCACCCTGGCGAAACATGCGTTCCTCGCGACCAAAATCACTCTGGAATACACTCGTATCGAACTTCCAAGACCAACCTCCCTCCACCTGCTTCAGAGAATGATAGGCCATGTAGTCGAACAGACTGGGTACGTTCACTGGCTGTGGGGGCGATAGTACGAATCGTCCCTTGGCAGTCTCGTAATCGGGGTAGATACGATTGGGCCGATTCGGATCAGAGCGCAGTGGCTTGTGGTCACCAAAATGCGCCTTTAGCCGCTCCGGGCGCAACACCATAAGATCGCAGATGATTAGCCCACCAAACAGTTCATGACGGTCCTGCATCGCAGTAAGCGCCACGTGACCTCCATAAGAATGTGCTATCACCACAGGCTTAACCACGTGATCTAGCAACCCCGTAGCACGCGCAACATCTTCAACTTCAGCGGCTCGCACTGCGTCAGGGTAATGTTCACGTGCGCCAGAATCACCCATGCCCGACAAATCAAATGCCACCACGTGGTAGTGCTGGGCCAGATAGGGTGCGATAAACCCAAAACAGCGCGCGTGAGCCAGAAACCCATGCATCAGTAACAACCCTGGATTCTCAGGATTACCCCAGCGGAAATAATGGAGTTTGCAGCCACCTGACTCCACCCAGCCCTCTTCGCGCGGCACCAGCAGCGCATCCTCTAACCAGGTGGGAACATCCACCGCATCGGGTGCCAATTCGCTTGCAAGATCCGGTGTCGCAGTTACTGCAGTATTCATACCACTCCATTAATGCCCGTAGGCAATATTCAATCGAAAAACAGACCGTGACCGTGCTCAGCCTTCCACTCTCCGGGAGGCTGTGGGGCAACGAAGCGACGAATCATACCGGTATACGTCAAGCCAGGCACCAGCAGATGAGCACCTAGCTGACAATTTTCTGTGTTGCGCAATTCATATTCCAGCATCGCAGGCACAAACGCCTAAACACCATTTTCGAAAGTACGATGGCTCATATCGACGACCTACCCAGCAAACCAGAGAGACGGCGAACTAGCCACTTGGGAGTAGAACGGGCCGCCAACGTGGTGGCCAGGTTAAGATTACCGGGCACAACGATAGGAGTGCCTTTCATACAGGCCTTGAATGCCTCGCGTGCCACGTCCTGCACGTCACTGATCAACATGCCGGGCATTTTCGCCACTGTGTCGTTGTCTTCCTGTACCTGCGCAACCATATTGGTTGCGGTAACACCCGGGCACAGAGCCGTCACGCTCACGCCGTGAGGCCTCATCTCCTCAGCCAACGCCTCAGATAGCGATAGAACATAGGCCTTGGTTGCCGCATAAGTTGCGAGACTTGCCACCGGCATAAAGCCCGCAATAGAAGCCACATTACAGACACGGCCGTAGCCCCGCTCGGCCATCGGTGGTAGAAAATGGGACAGCAGGTCGGTGAGACCGGCCACGTTCAACTGGATCATGCGCTGGTGTTGTGCGGCGGCCATTTCGACAAAGGCACCATGCTCCAACACGCCGGCGTTGTTGATGAGAATGTCTATTTCCACGCCATCGCCGTCTATGGCATTGAAGAGGCGTCGGGCTGCACCAGTTTTAGACAGGTCTGCGGGATAACACTGCGTTTCAACACCATGCTCACTCGCAAGCGCATGCGCCAGATCAGTCAGCTTGTCTTCGCTCCGCGCCACCAGCACCAAGTCATAGCCTTGCTCTGCGAACAACCAGGCAAGCGCTTCGCCTATACCAGACGATGCGCCGCTGATAAGAACCGTTTCATTAGATAGAGCCATACATTCGTACCGGGTTTAGGAATTTACCCAGATACTTATAGCGCATTTACGTCCATCGGGTGTGATTTACATCGATTAAGACGCGGATGCCACCGACGGTTCTTTAGACTGCTCGTAGACCAGGACATCTTCGTCGAGGCTAACGACCGGCAGTTGCTCTTTCTCTGTGTAGTAGTCTGCGCTGAACGTCCAGGGTTCGTGGTCACCCCGCTTAGGCATCAACTGCTTGCCGCGCTGCATATAGCCCGGATTGAACTCTTCTTCGTCAATCCAGGAGAGTTTGGACATGTTCCTGTCTTGCTCTCTCAGGGTGGGCGTTACCACACTGGCGCCCAGATCATCCATATGGTTGAGCAGCTTGCAGATAAAATCGCACACCAGATCAACACGCATGGTCCAGCTGGTACGCAAGTAACCGAACATAAATGACATATTGGGCACGCCAGAGTTCATTAGACCCCGGTAAGTATAGGTCTCACTGAAGTCTACTGATTCACCATCAACGTCGAAGGCAATATCACCCATTACTGACAGGTTGAAACCGGTTGCCGTAATAATGATGTCTGCTTCGATTAACTCTCCCGAGGTTGTTAATACACCCTGCTCCGTGAAACGGTCGATATGGTCTGTCACCACCGACACCTTGCCGGCCTTGATGCTTTCAAATAGATCACCATCGGGCACGTAGGCGAGGCGTTGCTGCCACGGTCGATAGCTGGGTGTGAAGTGGCGCATATCAAAATCTTCACCCAAGTATTGTTTGATCACATTGAACAATTCTTCCTTAACGAGCTCGGGGGCAGACGCAGACAGATACTGAACATCCTTTGCCTGCTTGAGAATACTGCGTCGCACAATCTCATGTACCCACTCCTCTGGCACATCGAGTTCCCGCAGCTGCTCTGCGAGTTCGTTGCGATTTTCACCCGTCCAGAAATAGGTGGGCGAGCGCTGTAACATGGTGATGTGCTCACACTCGTCAGCCATATTGGGAATCAAGGTCGCCGCTGTCGCGCCAGAGCCTATCACCAGCACGCGCTTACCCTTATAGTCCAGGTCTTCTGGCCACGTTTGCGGGTGCACGATAGGGCCCTTGAAAGTATCCATTCCCGTCCACTGCGGCGTGTAACCCTGAGCATGCCGATAGTACCCCTGACACATCCACAGGAACGTACAACTAAGATGCGTTACAGCGCCTGAGTCTGCGTTTCGAACCTCTACCAACCAACACTGCGATTCACTGCTCCACGATGCGCTAAGCACCTGAGATTGATAACGAATGTGCTGATCGATCTGATCGTCCGCAATCGCCTCCTCCAGATACTCAAGAATTGCGCCGCCCTCGGCAATGGGTCGCCCAGTCCAAGGTTTGAATCCATAGCCAAAGGTATGCAGGTCGCTATCTGAGCGAATACCCGGGTAGGTGTGCTGAGCCCAGGTGCCACCGAAAGAAGGCTTGGTCTCCAGAATCAGGTAGGACTTGTCCGGGCACTTTTCGCCCAGATGGTGCGCCGCACCGATACCCGATATTCCAGCACCCACGATCAATACATCAACATGCTCGTGGCTTCGCTGTCTGTCCTGGTTTAGGTTGGTCACTTCGCTCATTGCTTCATTCCTCTGTCATACGCATCTCTACTGTGGGCACACAGTATCGAGTACAGCTCTAGGCCAACATGGCAATTTGCGCCGATTATTTGATATATTGGGCCAATATTGCTCAATAGAACAAACATGCCTTTACCTCGAACCGAAAGACATCCGGTTATCGCAAGTGGCAATCTGGCCACTGCGAGAAGAACTGTGGCCGGGGTTCTCAGCCAATTCTCGCTATTTGACATACCCCTGCCCAACGGGAGAGCGTTGATCACAGGCGCAGGGTTATCCGAACAGGCGCTGGAGCAACCCGATTTCCCCATTTCAATGGAGCAGGAACTAACCATCGCTCTGGGGATAGTACGATTCCTTGCACCCCGGCAATCACCGATCTCTGCGCTGTTTACGCTCTGGCAAGTACTGAGCCTGGATGATTTAGGTGTGATTGGCATGGCAATGCGTCATGCCGCAACAGCGGCAGAAGCGCTAAACACAATCCTGACCTATCCTCAGCTTAGTTGGGGGCATTCAAGAATGATGGTGCAGCGAAGTGAAGAATTCTCGGTATTCTCGTTTGCGATGGAACGACCTACCCTGCGAAACGCAAGCCCGCAAGACATAGACCAGCTAATTTCATACTGCATCGTGATCGATTTGTTGTCATCGCTGAGAAACGTACAGGACTTGCTGGGCGTGGACACGCCGCCGGTAGCTCTGAACCTGGCCTTTCCCAAGCCTGATGATTGGACACTCCTGCCAGCACAGCTTCCGTGCAAAGTTTCATTTAACAGTGAGAGCTCCGAATTCGTGCTTCCCGCGGCCTTCGACGACACACCCTTGCCCAAAGCAAACCCTGTTATGCACAAGTCTTACGTAGCTATCGTCGAAAAGCTGTCGCAACTGCTTAGCGACAACATCAGCGTGTCGGAGCGGGTTACCCGATGGCTGTGGACAGCATCGCCGCCACCGGGTCGTCGCGAAGTCGCAAAGTTGCTGAACATGTCTGAACGAAACCTATCTCGCCAATTGGCGCAAGAACAGACGACATTTGCTCAATTGCTCGCCGACGTGCAGGTTCAACGCGCCACCGCGTTCTTACGCAACCCCGCCCTAACCATAGGCGAGGTAGGGTATAGGCTTGGCTACTCTGAGCCAGCAGCGTTCACACGGGCTTTTTCAAAATGGACAGGTAAATCTCCGTCAGCATGGAGGCAAAATGAAAACCGTTGATGCAGATGCAACAATCGCCGCGCTTGGCCACCCCTATTTCAGGGAGCTGGCAACATTTGGCGCTTTGCCAGATGAGCTCATTTCCAGCCTCCTTCGCAATGGCGTCATTACCCAGATTAAGCAGGGGGAATTCATAGCACGGTATGGTGAGCGCGCAGTGGATTTTCAGATCATCCTAAAAGGCAAGATCGCATTTTATAAGCGAGGCACAGATTACGATGTACTCACTCGGTATTTCAGCGCAGGAGAACAATCGGGCTTCGATCTTATGATCGGCTTGATTACGCACAACGGCACCGATGTTGCCGTAGAAGACAGTTTGATCCTCGACGTCAGCATCAACCAGTTTCAAACTTTACAGGCGGAGCACCCTGAGTGGTTTGGCGTTCTTATGATCAATCTATCGCGAGAGTTGTCACGGGAGATAGAAATGCTGGAGGACGTGATTACCCGCAGCACCGGCTGGTTGCTGTAGCACCCGCGCACGCTAAGGTTCATCTGCAGCCGCAGGATCTGATGCTGTTAGTACCCGAATATTGCGATACCACACCTTGTCCCAATGATCCTGCAACCCAATAAAACCGGTGTACCGCTCACCCCAATCGGCACGCTCGGCAAACTTACTCTCAGCCTTTAGTGCCCGCCACGCAGGGCTGCCCTGCTCAAACTCAGCGGTTTTGCGATCATTGAGCCAAAATTCCACATGCGGGCCACGCGCGATGATATGTACGCGATTCCAGTAGCCCACCGCTTGGGATGTATCATGATCGGGTTCGAGCATGTCATAAAATGCGCCGGCTCGATGCGTCGGTTCGAAACGATCCCAGTGCCCTGCATTGTCCAGTACCTGCATCTCCATTCCCGTGTCATGGACAGCGTCACCCGATTCATCCGCGCGAATAAAGATGCCACTGTTACCTGAGTCAGAAATGCGCCATTCCAGTTTTAACTCAAAGTCATCGAACTGCTCGCGTGAAATCAGATCACCGCCCCACCCCAATCGGGTGAGGCAACCATTCTCAATTCCCCAGCCTTCGTTAACGGTTTCCTCGCCGTAGGTGCGCCACTGTGCCAAGCTGTGGCCATCAAACAGCAGACGCCAGCCAGCCACCTGCTCCGACTCAGTCAGGCCATTGCCACATTCAGACGCATCAATCACCGGGTCGGGTGTACAGGCTGCCAGAAGCAGAGAAAGCAGGAGTATTGCAATTTTTTGCATAGAAGCTATTCCTTAGCGATAAGCTATCGTACCGAGCTGGCCAAGTAGCGCGCAATGGAGGAGTATTCCGAACCAGGGCGCCACTACACCGACCATAACAACAGTCTATGACTCAAGACAAATACCGTACACAACCGATGACCAGCTCCTGGACAGCCTATCGCTATTTTCCAACTGCAAAGATTCAGGGTTGCTTTGTTGGGCCAAATGAGAATAATTAGCGTTCTCATTAACGCCGTACCGGATACTACTATGATGCTTCCCTACTCCGCATTGCGCACTGCCATGCGAACGTTGATATGCGCGCTACTCATGGCCGCTACTACCTCTGTAATCGCCCAAGAACTCAACGTCTATTCAGCCCGACAAGAGGCGCTGATCAAGCCCCTACTGGATGAGTTCAGTGCAGAGACAGGTATCAAAGTTAACCTCGTCACAGGTAAAGGTGACGCGCTACTGACCCGATTGAAAGCCGAAGGTCGCAACTCCCCAGCAGACATACTCATCACCAGCGACGCAGGCAGACTGGTGCGCGCTGAGCAGGCGGGCGTATTGCTAGCCCAAACCTCGCCCGAGTTAGAAACTGCGGTTCCCGCTCACTTGCGTAGCCAAGAGGGATATTGGTATGGCCTGAGCGTAAGAGCACGAGCGATCGTCTACAACAGCAGCAAAGTGAACCCTGATACGCTCAGTACCTACGAGGCGCTAGCGGAGCCACAATGGCGCGGGCGAATCTGCGTACGTTCTTCGTCAAATATTTATAATCAATCGCTGGTTGCTGGCATGTTGGCGACACAGGGAGACGCGAAAACCGCAGCATGGCTCGAAGGCTTTGTCGCCAACTTCGCTCGACCTCCACAAGGTGGCGACAGAGACCAGATTAAAGCGGTAGCGGCAGGCCAATGCGATGTCGCTGTGGTGAATAGCTACTATCTGGGCGGCATGATCTCATCACAGGATGAGGCGCAGCGTGCCGCAGCTGCCAAAGTCGGCATCTTTTGGCCAAATCAAGATGATCGCGGTACGCATGTTAATGTTTCTGGCGCTGGGGTGACCGCCGCCTCGGATCAGCCCGAACTGGCAGTACAGCTAATTGCATTCCTGACTCGCGACTCCAGTCAGCAGTGGTATGCCGAAACTAATAACGAGTACCCGGTACGAGATGACGTCGCCGTGAGTGAAGTACTGGCCACGTGGGGCACATTCAAAGCTGACTCTGTGGATGTATCTGAGCTAGGCAAGCTGAATGCTCAGGCGGTGATGGCGATGGATCGGGCGGGTTGGAAATAACACCCGCCACAATCGGTTTGCAGCAGCCCCGCGCGAATGGACTCATCTGGCGCGCGGGCCTCCTACTTACCGCGCTGATTGTTGCATTACCGGTTATCGTAATCGGCTCGAGTTTGTTTACGCCCTATTCCGCCACGTGGGGACACATCCTCGATACCGTACTTGTCGACTATTTGCTGAACTCACTGATATTGATGCTGGGCGTGGGAGCGGGAACACTACTGCTGGGTGTTGTCACAGCCTGGCTCTGCGCTACCTGTGACTTTGCCGGGCGCAAGGTTCTGGGATGGGCGCTACTTCTGCCGATGGCGATGCCAGCCTATATCATCGCCTATACGTATACCGGCTTATTGGATTTCTCCGGACCCGTGCAGTCGAGCCTGCGCAGTTGGTTCGACTGGAGCTATGGCGACTATGTTTTTCCTGAGATTCGCTCGCTCGGCGGCGCTATCTGTATGCTATCGCTGGTGCTTTACCCGTATGTCTACCTGATTTCCCGCGTTGCGTTCGCCAATCAATCCGGGGCGGCACTGGAAGCCGCGCGCAGCCTTGGCGCTGGACGATGGACAACATTTTTTCGCGTCGCATTACCCATGGCGCGCCCCGCCATCGTCGCCGGGCTCAGCTTGGCGTTGATGGAGACATTGGCAGACTACGGCACAGTTGACTACTTCGGGGTAAGCACTTTCACCACGGGTATTTTTCGCACCTGGTATGGTCTGGGCGAACTCAACACTGCCGCTCAGCTCGCAGCATTCCTGTTGCTTTTCGTTTTCGTATTGATGGCAGTCGAACGCGCGTCACGTCGTCGCATGCAGTTTCATACCACTTCAGGCCGCAGCAGCACCAAACGATCAACACTGCGCGGCGCCAATGCCATGCTGGCGACTGGATTTTGCATACTCATCGTAGCGCTGGGCTTTTTGGTTCCGGCAATGCAACTATTGAGCTGGGCTACCTCCAGCTGGAGAACTGCACTGGATAGCCAGTTTCTGCATCTGCTCTTAAACAGTTTTACGTTGGCGTCGATAGCATCGCTGGTCTGTCTGTTACTGGCGCTATTTCTTGGCTACGGTAAACGGCGCTATCCGGGTGCCACACAAACTGGCAGTGTACGCGTTGCAGCAATGGGCTACGCCGTTCCCGGCACAGTGATCGCGGTTGGCGTATTGATCCCTTTCGGTGCAATTGATAACCGTGTGGACGCACTCGCGCAAACGCTGTTTGGTGTCTCCACCGGGCTTCTCTTGAGCGGCACCGTGGCTGCGCTTGTATTTGCTTACGTCGTACGGTTTCTCAGCGTTTCTCTGCAAACCGTAGAGTCGGGCCTGAATCGAATCAAACCGAGTCTGGACGAAGCTGCCCGCTCATTGGGCAGCTCAAATGGGCGAGTGCTACGGGACATTCATCTGCCCCTACTGCGCGGTAGTTTGCTCACCGCGTTGCTGTTGGTGTTTGTTGATGTGTTGAAGGAGCTCCCCACAACATTGATTCTGAGACCATTCAACTTCAATACACTTGCCGTCAGAACCTATGAACTGGCGTCTGATGAACGTCTTGCCGATGCTGCATTGCCTGCACTTGCTATTGTTATAATCGGCCTGCTCCCGGTAATTTTGCTAATGCGTAACCTCGATAAAGGCAGTGCTAACAATGTCTGACCAGCTGAAACTGGACATGGTGCAAGTGCACTACGGTGAACTGGTTGCTGTGCATGATGTGTCGCTATCGCTGCAACGCGGAGAAATTGGCTGCCTGCTGGGTCCCTCCGGTTGTGGTAAGACCAGCCTGTTGCGGGCTATCGCGGGATTCGAACCGATAGCGGCAGGCAATATCACGGTCGATGACCAGCTATTAGCCAGCGAGACATTCAGCACGCCAGCCGAGTATCGCAAGATTGGCATGGTGTTTCAGGACTTCGCGCTGTTTCCACATCTCACCATAGATGCCAATATTGCATTCGGCTTGCGGCACTTAACACCACTCAAAAAGCGAGACCGCATTCGCGACTTGCTGGACCTGGTAGGACTACCAAAGGTAGGGGACAAGTTTCCACACGAGATTTCTGGTGGGCAGCAACAGCGCATTGCACTGGCAAGAGCACTCGCCCCCGAGCCCCAATTATTGTTGCTTGATGAACCCTTTTCAGGGTTGGACGAAGAGCTACGCACCAGCCTGGCAGCTGAGATACGGCAGCTATTGAAAGCCCAGGGCGTTACAGCGCTACTCGTGACACACGATCAGCATGAAGCATTCGCCATGGCCGACCAGACAGCACTGATGAACGAAGGTCGACTGATTCAATCCGGCTCGGGAGAAACCTTATACCAGTCCCCCGCGTCACCTTTTGCCGCCGGATTCATCGGTGAAGGCAGTTTAATCTCTGTCGACCCGGCAGCTGACAACGCTTTGCAATTACTGCTGACAGGTGCAACAGACTTGCCGACATCAACGGAATTTCAGGTATTACTCAGGCCGGAGCACCTGGTGTATGACCGCTCGGGAATACCACTGCCGATCGTTCAGCGTCACTATCGAGGCTCACACTACTTGTATGAACTGGCGTTGGATGATGGTCAGCAATTGAAGTGCGTGGTCGAGCTTTGCATTGAACTCAACCCGGGAGCGTCATTACCCGTACGGCTCACCACAGAGCAACTCATCTTTTTCACGAGTACAGGCTCTCCGTCGCACTAGCATTCGCGGCAGCTAGCCAACCGAACGTGACCAGCAATCGCTCAAATTCTTCGCCGGGCTTGGCGCGCAGCTGTACCGGTTTACCCGTTGCGGGGTGATCAAAACCAAGCCCTGTACACGCCAGAAGCAGGCGTGAGCAATCAAGTCGCTCTGCAAAAAATCGGTTATGCACACCCTTGCCGTGCTTGGCATCACCAATGATGGGGTAGCCTATATGCTTCATGTGGCGTCTTAGCTGATGCTTACGACCTGTGCGCGGACGCAATTCCACCAAAGAGTATCGCGCGTGAGGATACCGATCCACCGCCTCTGGCCACTCTACCTGCGCCAGCCGTCGATAGTGTGTTAGCGCGTCCTGAGGAGGCTTATCTGCACTCGCGCGACTATCGGCAATACGATCATGCTTGTGCGTTAGCGCATGATCGATCTCACCCTGCAGTGGGCAGTAGCCACGCACAACTGCAAGATATTGCTTTGCTATTTCACGCTGGGAAAACTGAGCAGACAAGGCCGCTGCCACCTCAGGCGTCAACGCAAAAACAAGCAAGCCAGAGGTAGGCTTGTCGAGTCGGTGTACCGGAAAAACATGCTGACCAATTTGGTCGCGTAGCATCTGCAATGCGAACCGGGTTTCGTGCCGGTCTATTTTGCTGCGGTGCACCAACAACCCCGGCGGCTTGTTGATCACGACAAGATGGCTGTCGTGATGAACGACCTCCAGACTATTAGCACTGGCGCGCATTTCAGGCTTGCATGTCGCTCAGTCGCTCCAGGTTTTCTTCATGCCGCGCTCGATCTATGTTGTAAAACTTCAGACAGGCAATCATCATCATCCATACGCAAAATATCGAAGGCACATACATCCAGCCAAGACGATGTAACACCTCGTTAGTCACACTTCCGGGCACCGCTCCTTCTGGAAACTGTGCGATTGACAGCATGAGGGTGGCACTAACGACCCCAAATCCCTGAACAAACTTGCGGGTAAATGTAATGGCTGCGAAGAACACCCCCTCTGACCGACGCTGCGTTTTGAGTTGGCTCTCTTCTACCAGGTCGGCAATCATCGCCGACATCAAGGTTTGAAAACAGATGATCAATCCAACATCAAATATTGTAGTGGCGAGGATCACCGGGAAAAGCAGCGAACTGCCAACGTCGGGCATCAGGCCTAGAAGTTTCAGCAATATGGGTAGCGGCGCGGTTGTGAAAGCCAGAACACCGATAATAATCGCCCCACGTTTCTTTCCCAGCTTCCGAGAGACGATTGGCGAAATCACGAAGCCGATAACGGCAGACAATACCACTGATACAGACAGAACACTGATCTGTTGATTATCGAATTCCCAAAAGAATGTCATGAAATAGTAGTTCAAACCCGCGCCTAACCCGGTGGCTATGGCACCGAACAACGCCGCCAAAAATAACGACATGAAAGAGCGGTTCGCTAGTGTTTCAAACAGCTCTTTGTAGATGCGAGAGAGCGACAGCTTACGTTGCTCAGACGGGGCTGCGAGATAAGGGATGCGATGGTGGGTGCCAACGGCAGATACAATGATAGAGACAAAAATAGCTACAGAAGCCACCAACCCCATCATGGCGTAGCCTTCAATATTAAATAATCCGTTGGCAACAGACTCTGTCGGCACGAGTAATACCGCCAGAGCTAGCGTTGCCATTAGCGTGCCGCCCGTCCAACCAAAGAAATAGCGATAGCTAAGCAGACTCGTGCGCTGATCGTAGTCTGTACTTAGCTCGGCTGCCAAAGCTGCACTGGGTATCTCGTACAGAGTGATCGTGGTACGCACGAAGATGGCCAGCAAGGTGATATACCAAAAAAGATCGTTGCCTTGTATCGAACCCGGTGGGTTCCAGATAAAGGCATACCCTAAAGCTACCGGCAGAGCGGCCGCGTACATGAATGGGTGCCGACGACCCCAGCGCGTATGTGTGTTATCGGAGAGATAACCCACCAGTGGATCACTTATGGCGTCGAATGCGAGCGCCAGCATCAAAGCTAGCCCGACCAACCCAGCATCTACTCCCAGCACCTGACTATAAAAGATCAGGAAAAAGTAGTCGAAGCCGTTATTCTTAACCCCGTAAGCCACAGACCCGATGCCATACGCGGTCTTGGTCCAGACTGAGATTTCTGCCTGATCTTTCATTCTATGTCCTTCTTATTCTGCGACCCGGGCAAGACGACGAGCCTCTGATAGATAAGGCGTAGTTCAGAGCCGGGGACTGTGAGATCATTGCATAATGCCCACCAAACAACAAAAAGCTCTGGCTGACCCAGTTCAAAGCGCGCGTTTATTGCGTTTGGCTACCGTGTCATCGGTTACAACAGCTACTCTGTTGATTGCCGCCAAGCTCGGTGCCTACGTTATGACGGGGTCAGTCAGTATTCTTGCCTCGCTGATCGATTCTGTTCTGGATGCGGGTGCTTCACTTGTTAATCTATTTGCCGTCAATTACTCCCTGTCGCCACCCGATGAGCAGCATCGGTTTGGACACGGCAAAGCAGAATCTGTTGCTGGACTTGCTCAAGCTACACTCATCTGCGGCTCCGGTATTTATCTTATTGTTGAATCTATCGAGCGTTTGGTGAATCCACCGCAGCTTCAGGATCTTGGCATCGGACTTGCCGTGATGGCATTCGCGATTTTAGCCACGCTGATTTTGTTGGCCATTCAGCACCATGTCATCGAGCGTACCGGGTCAGTTGCGATCCGCGCGGACTCGCTGCACTACAAGACCGATCTGTTTACCAATACCGCCATTATCCTGGCCCTGGTTCTCACTCAGTGGGGATGGTCTGGTATGGATCCGATCTTTGCCCTGGGTGTAGCGGTTTACATTATTTACAGCGCTTGGCATATCGGCTACGAGGCCTTTAACGATTTGCTGGACAAGGAGTTACCCGATGAGCGCCGTCAGGAAATACTTGATCTCATTAATGAACACCCAGAGGTAGAGGGCGCTCATGACTTGCGCACTCGACTGTCCGGGCGCACGGTTTATATACAGGTGCATATTGAACTGGAAGATCACATGCCCTTAATACAGTCGCACAAAATTTCAGACGAAGTTGAGGAAGCATTGCTAAAGCGCTTTCCTACCGCCGACATAGTGATTCATCAGGATCCCGTAGGTATTGTAGAGCAGCGAATTGACGATGTGGTTAGCCCCACGTAACGCGGTTGGGTGACCCACGCTTGCGCATACTCCTGCGCACGGTAGCCGGGTTTCAATCGAACACGAAAAATGCGTTGTAATGGGTTGCCCTTTACGTACTAAATCGTTTGGGGCAGATTTGATTTTGTTGATCTATTCGAGTCTAACGCCGGGGTAATCTGGGCTACAGTTACAGGCCTGAACACTCTGCAGGTCAACCGCTTCGGCTAGCGGCCACAGAAAAACAAAGCCGCCACGAGCCGCTGCGTCCGCGCTTGGCGCAAACACGAGGACCAAGAATTGCTCAAAGCCCTTCTGCTACCGGTTGTCGCTCTACTTCTGCTCTACGGGTTTTGGGCCAGCCCGGACTTCAAGGTTATTGCCGCCGGTCTCTCCCTGTTCCTGCTTGGCATGTTGCTGCTTGAGGAGGGTTTTAAACAATTCAGCGGCGGAACTCTCGAACGAATTTTGCGGCGCTCTACTCGTACGACAGGACAGAGCTTGTTCCTTGGTATGGCGAGTACGACCATTATGCAGTCAAGTTCTTTGGTTTCACTCATCACCATCTCGTTTCTGGGCGCGGGCCTTATGGACCTGGCTGCTGGAATCGGAATCGTATTTGGTGCGAATCTGGGCACCACCACCGGCGCATGGCTGATAGCCGGGTTGGGGCTGAAAGTCAGTATCTCTGCCTATGCCATGCCGCTGCTGACACTGGGCGTGCTATTCATGCTCCAGTCGAGTCGGCTATGGCGTGGTATCGGCAGTGGGTTGGCGGGTTTGGGGCTCTTATTCCTGGGTATCCACTACATGAAGGAGGGGTTCGATGCATTTGGCAGTTCTTTGAACCTGGCCTCCTTCGCCCTGCCCGGAATCAAAGGCCTACTGCTATTTACTGCCATAGGCATTTCCGCCACCGTGATTCTGCAGTCCAGTCACGCCTCAATGGTGCTCATCATTACGGCTTTAGCCGCACAGCAAGTAACCTATGAGAACGCGTTGGCCCTTGCCATCGGTGCCAATGTAGGTACCACAATCACAGCAATCATTGGCTCGCTAGGCGCGGGCATCGACGGCAGACGGCTAGCAGCAGCGCACCTGATCTTCAACGTGACGACTGGCGTGATCGCCCTCACTCTGATCAATCAACTTACGACACTTGTTGACTGGATCTGCGCGGGGGTTGGCATCAACGCTACTGACTACACATTAAAGCTCGCGGTTTTTCATACCGTGTTTAATCTGATTGGCGTGATACTGATGACGCCCATGATCAATCGTCTGGCCTCGTTTCTCACGCGGATCATGCAAGCACCTTCCGAGGCTCTTACACTGCCTGTTTACCTGAATGAGGCGTCGCTTGAGGTACCCGGTGCTGCGAGCGAGGCTATAAGACAAGAGCTGATAAGGCTTTACCAAAATACGTTTAGGTTGATCGCACATGGGCTGAGCCTGCCCCGAGGCGTTATCAAGTCAGAAAGCGATCTCATTGCGGCTGTGGCGGACACCAAGCGCGCTCGCGAACTCAATATCGACGAGTACTACGATCACCACATCAAGCACCTGCTGAGCG
Source organism: Halioglobus sp. (assembly GCA_039990395.1). Classification (GTDB taxonomy): domain Bacteria; phylum Pseudomonadota; class Gammaproteobacteria; order Pseudomonadales; family Halieaceae; genus CALINF01. The sequence goes on along the minus strand of JBDXFZ010000146.1, from coordinate 474,352 downwards.
AAATCGTACACTACATTGCAATGGCCCAGTCGCGAGCAGTAGCCCGTGAAGATACGGAGCAGCTTAGCGCGCTGCGTGTCGCCGGGCGCAGTCTGGCTGAAGCCGCCAAAGATATGAAGCATCTGCACAAGAACATGTCGAAGGGTATTCAAAGCGCAAACCCGATTGTGCGCCAGCGCTACGACAGTATTCGAATTGAGCTCGCTACTCTGTTGCGCGAAATCAGTGTGATTGAAACGCAAGGCGAGAACGATGCGTTATCCTTCGACGCTGCGCTGCTAGAGTTAGCGGAAAACGACCGCGAGCTCGATCGAGTACTCGACCAACTCATAAGATCGAGACAGCTGCCAGCAGCAGCGGCAACCTCGCTGATGAATGACAACGGCTATGCGTTCAGCTTGGGCAAGCATTTAGTCAAGATGGCACAAATTGTATTTGGCACACGCTCGGAACCCATCATGCATGCCGAGCAGCAAATTGCATTGGAGAGCGACGATCTTACTAATCTGATAGATGAAACATTGGATGAGCAACAGGTCAATTCAGAAAACGGCACCGCATCCCGCAACGCTGCAATAAAAATAGCGCAGTCTAAGCCAAGTGGAGAGAAATCATGAAGATGCGCAAAATTTTGCAAAAGGTACAAGATTTTCTGGACGCCGACAGCCGCTCCCAACAACAGCAAATGGATTCAATCAGCGAAGTGCTGGAGAAGCTCAAAGGAAAGGAAAAAAAACTACAAGATGAACTGGCACAGGCCCTGGAAGCCGAAGAAAAGAACACGCTGGAGCGAAAAATCGCCGTGTGCCACGCACAGCGCAAGAAGGGGCTAGCGATACTGAAGCAATTGCGAACCCTGCCTCCAGAGTAGTTAAATCAGGTAACGCGTGAGCGCACCTGAAATCGTGGCTCTAGAAAACGCTGTTCGCGCACGATCACTGCTAATCTCTCAGCCGCAATACCCACCTCCCTGAAACTATTGTACAGCGGTGAAAAGCCGAATCTAACTATATCGGGCGCCCGAAAATCTACCACAACACCCCCCTCGATTAATGCTTGTGCTATGGCGTAGGCGCTGTCGTGTGACAACGATACCTGACTACCACGTTGTGCCGAATCAAGCGGTGAAACAATGCGTAAACCATCCAATGCATTCGCTTGTACCCGTTCAATAAAACACTGGGTAAGCAACGAAGATTTGGCTCTCACATCGTCCATGGAAACGTTGGCAAAAACATCCAGCGCAGCATTCAGAGCAGTCATACTGATAATACACGGCGTACCACCAAGATAACGTTGCACGCCGCTAGCAGGTTCGTAATCCGGTGCAAAATCAAAGGACCTGCGATGACCCATCCACCCGCTAAGCGGTTGCGGTACCTTGTTCTGATGTCGCTCCGCCAGATAAAGAAATGCCGGCGCACCGGGACCTCCATTGAGAAACTTGTAGCCGCACCCTACCGCCATATCGACGTTCCAGTGGTCGAGTTCCAGCGCTGTCACACCGGCGCTATGCGCAAGATCCCAAAGTACTAGTACACCCTGTTCATGTGCTGCTGCAGTCAATGCCTGCATATCATGCATGTGGCCGCTGCGAAAATTCACATGCGTGAGCAGCAGTACGGCAACATCGTCATCCAACGCATCGAGTAATGCAGCGCTATCAACAGCGCGCAGCTGGCATCGCTCGGGCCCCAACATCTGTGCGAGCCCTTCAACCATATACAGATCGGTCGGGAAGTTATCCATCTGCGACACAATGGTGTGCCGCCCCGGTTGCAATGAAAGCGCTGTGCTGAGCAACTTGAAAAGGTTAACCGAGATACTATCGGTGCACACAACCTGTCCGGATGCCGCACCTATCAGTGGTGCGATCTTCTCTCCTACACTAACGGGCAGATCAATCCAGCTGTGCTTGTTCCAACTTGCGATAAGGTCCTGCCCCCATTGTTGGGTTACCACGTCATCGACGGCAGCCTCTACCGCTGTTGGTAAAGCACCCAGCGAATTGCCATCGAGATAGATCGTTTTGGCCGGCAGCGCGAAGAGTCCGCGCTTGTGTGCAAGCGTATCCTCTCGATCCAGCTTTTCCAGCTGATCTTGTGTCATGGTGTGAGCATCTCCTGCAGGGTTTGCACTAGTAGCGGGAACGCTGGGGTACCTGGATGAACAAGGTCAAAGTGTCCAGCGCCTTCCAGATAAAGCACCCGACCATGGGGCATTGCAGCGGCTTGGTCCTGCGAGACAATGGTATCGGCCGTGCCCTGCAGCAATGTCACTGGCGCACCAGCAGGTAGAGAAACAGGTGATGCATATAGATATCGCTGTGGCCAGGTCTCAGAAGCACCTCCCAGCAATCGGGGGGTAACTCGCTCGCAGCTGTTATCTCCGCGCGCGTACGCCACAAGGTTGGTAATGGCCGCCAGCCCAATTGCTCCGCGAACAGGGGTTGCAAGGGGCGCATACATGGGATGCCCGTGCGCAAACGACGAGCGAGCTGCCAGCCACAGCGCCAGATGACCGCCGGCGGAATGGCCCACCACTGCAACTCTGGACACATCCAGACGCTCATCCTCCATGCTGTGTAAAGTCTCGAGTGCATTGGCGACATCATCAAAGGTGCCTGTCCACCCGCCACCGGGATTACCGACTCTTCGATATTCAACTCCCCACACGGCAAACCCAGCGTCCGCAAGCGCCGTTGCAAGGGGCCGCACGTGCGCTATGTCGTAGTCAGCTAACCAACAACCGCCATGTATGAGTACCGCCACCGGCGCAGGCCGATCGGCGGCTTGAGGTAACCACAGGTCGACAAATTGCTGTTGCCCATCACCGTAAGAAATACGCCTATCTGCATTTCGATAGTCGAGTGCGGTAACGTCGGTATAGGACTGCTGCCAGGCCGCTCCCGCAGCAAGCGTTGAAGCAGGCAGGGATGCGGAAAGACACAGGCAGGTCAGCAGAAAGATAAGATGTTTCAGTGTTGCGCTCCGAGAGTGACAGCCAGCGGGCATGATAGCGACTTTAAGCCCGTTCACGTACACAATTTCATAGCCTGCACATCCTTTGTATCGTTCGCGCAGGTTTAATCGGCAGTACCCCAGGTCACTATCGACGGGCTTAGCGCACCGATAGGACGGGCAAAATCAAGAGTATCGACTACACTACACCAAGGCCGGCAGGCGTATAGATGCAGGAGACAATAGTGATGCTCAGACGACAATTACTTGCACGCGGCGCGCTCGCGCTTGGGCCACTATCGCTCATTAATACACCGCTGTATGCGGCCATAAAATCCGGCAGTAATTCGTCGGATCGCGACCTGGAAGGGATTACGCTGGCAGGAAAAGAAATCACTCTGCCCGCCGCCTCAGTGCGTGAACTAGCCACTGGGCTGCGCGGCGATGTTCTGCTTCCTGGAAGCGCCTCGTACGAGACCTCCAGACAACTACTTAATCCCTCTTTCAACAAGCACCCCGCACTGGTGGTAAAAGCCAGCGGTGCCGCCGATGTAAGCATGGCAGTGCAGTACGCAGCAGACCGGTCACTGCTACTGGCAGTGAAGTGCGGTGGCCACAGCGCCTCCGGCAAGTCGACCTGCAACAGTGGTATGCAGATAGACCTGTCCGATCACCGGGGTGTGTACATCGACCCTGTGCAAAAAACCGCGCTTGTCGCCGGCGGCAGCCTGCTGGCTGAGCTGGATCATGAAGCAATGGCCCACGGCCTGATCACGACTGCTGGAACCGTATCGCACACTGGCGTAGGCGGGCTAACGCTGGGTGGCGGATTTGGTCGATTGGCCAGGAAGTTTGGGCTCACCATTGACAACCTATTGGCGGTGGAAGTGGTAACGGCCGATGGCAAAATTCGGCATGCAAGTGAAGAACAGAATACCGACTTGTTCTGGGCCGTTCGCGGTGGCGGCGGAAATTTCGGTGTGGTAACAGCCTTTAAGTTTCAGCTGCATGACATGCAGCCCGACGTTGTCGCGGGTAGCTATGTATTCCCATTCAACCAGGCAACACAGGTGCTGGAGTTCTTTGGCGAGTATTCGGCGCAGGCTCCTGATGAGCTGCACGTGGGCGCCGGTATCTCTGCATTTCCTGGGCGCGACCCCATGGTTTCTATCAACGTTGTCTACGCCGGTGACCCTGCGGAGGCCCAGCGCGTCATTGCGCCTATCGAAAAAGCCGGTAGCTTAGTCAAGAGTTCGGTAAAACAATGGGACTATCTTGCCTTGCAAAAATCTGGCGATCAGGATGATCCGCGCGCCAATGGGTCCTATATGAAGTCCGGGTTCGTGCCCGAGGTTACGCCCACGCTTGCGCGCGCAATGATCGACAACTTTAAACCCGACCCAACCCGCGCGACCTGGGTGGCTACACAGCAGTCAGGCGGTGCGATCAACCGCGTCGCTCCCGACGCAACTGCCTTTGCTCATCGCGATGTCGGGCACAATATCCTGTCATTTGTGGGCTGGCCGTACGGCAGTGACGCCGGCAAGCATATTGCCTATATCAAACAGTACTGGAACGCAGTAGAACCCTTCACCGCCGGCTTCTACAGCAATGATGTTTTCACCGAAGACCAGAATATGATCAATAGTAATTACGGCAGCAACTATCTAAAACTCGCCGCACTCAAAGGCCGCTTTGACCCTGAGAACCTGTTCCGGCTCAATACCAATATCGAGCCCGCATAACGAACAGACCGATCATCAGGCTTATCGCGCAACTTTGTATAACGAGGTCACGCCTGAGTGTTTAAAGTTAGCGCTCATTCCTGTAAAACAGTACAGATTCCACAAGGTCCGGCCGGGAGCCACCGCGTATGAAAACACTGAAAGTTAATGGCGCGTCATTTAACGTAGACGCTGATGAATCTACCCCCCTGCTGTGGGTTATACGAGAGCAGTTGGGTATGACAGGCACCAAATTTGGGTGTGGCATCGCGGTTTGCGGGGCTTGCACCATTCATATCGACGGCAACCCGGTGCGAGCCTGCGTCATGCCACTGGCAGCGGTCAATGAGGGTAGTGAAATCACAACCATCGAAGGCCTATCCGACAAAGGTGATCACCCCGTGCAACAAGCCTGGGCCGAGCTGGACATTCCACAGTGCGGCTATTGTCAGCCTGGCATGATGATGGCAGCAGCCAGCCTGCTTGATAGCAACCCCGACGCTACCGATGCGGACATAGATAACCAGATTACCAATATCTGTCGATGCGGCACGTTTGGGCGTGTTCGCAAGGGTATACATCTGGCCAAGACGAAAGCTTAGGGAGAACAGAAGATGATCGAAAAACACAGTATCTCGCGCCGCGGCTTTCTGATTGGAACTACTGCCGCCGGTATCGGTATGTCTATCGGATTTTTTCCCTCTACTGCCTCAAGCAGTGACGGTAAACCCGATCTGGATGAGGTAACCGCCTGGGCTCAAATTGCACCGGACGACACGGTAACCATACGTATTGCCCGCTCAGAAATGGGACAGGGCACGCTAACCGGCCTCGCGCAACTGGTCGCTGAGGAGCTTCAGTGCGATTGGAACAAGGTAACCTGGGAGTTCCCTACGCCTGGGGAGAACCTGGCGAGAGAGCGTGTCTGGAAGGACTTCTCTACTGGCGGCAGCCAGGGTCTTCGTGCCAGCCAACAATACGTGCGCGAAGGTGGTGCAGCAGCGCGAATGATGCTTATTCAGGCAGCCGCTGAGAAATGGGGTGTAAAAGAGTCTGAGTGCTCCGCGCTAAACAGCGTGATAACGCATGAACCCACGGGCAGAAACACAACATTCGGTATGGTTGCTGCTGCAGCCTCCAAGCTTCCCATTCCAGACAAAGTTGCACTGAAAGATCCCAGCGAATGGACCATAGCAGGTAAGCCGCTTAAGCGACTGGACACGGCAGATAAGTTGACCGGTAAATTAGTCTATGGCGCCGATATCACACTACCGGGAATGTTGTTGGCCAGTATCAAGGATTGTCCAGTGTTGGGCGGCAAGCTTGTCAGCTACGACGAGTCAGCGATCAAAGACTTACCTGGCGTTCGCGGCGTAGTTAAAGTGGAAACCGCCGTCGGTACTAGCGGCGTAGCGGTTGTGGCGGATACCTGGTGGCAGGCCAATACTGCACTGGAAAAACTGCCCATCAAATGGGAGCTGGGGCCCAATGCAGACTTCAATGATGAGCAGCTCAACGAGCTGCTTGTCAGCGGCCTGGATGCGGATGAAGCGTACAGAGGTAACTGGGAGGGCGATATCGACGTTGCGTTCAGCGAGGCCGACAAGATGGTTGAGGGTATCTACAAGTGCCCATCTCAAAACCATGCCCCCATGGAGCCAATGAATGCTACTGCAGTATGGCAGGAGGACAAGTGCGAGGTGTGGTGTCCCACGCAAAATGGCGAATCTGCGCTGGCGGCAGCTTCAGAAGCGGCGGGACTGGACATCGAGAAATGTGACGTCCACAAAACAATACTCGGCGGTGGTTTTGGAAGGCGTGGAGCACCAGACTATGTTCATCAGGTTATCGCAATCGCCAAGGCTTATCCTGGTACACCAATAAAGCTGCAGTGGTCGCGAGAGGAAGATCAACGCCACGGCTTTTATCATCCCACGACGATGGCAAATATGCGCGGGAGTCTCGACGCGCAGGGCAATCTGACCGGACTGCACATGCGAATTTCCGGGCAATCGATTCTGGCTGCCCTGCTACCCCATCTACTCGCCGACGGTGCCGACTTCGCTACTTTTCAGGGCGTGGTAAAAGGTGGATTGAACCCCCGTATGGATGATCACCAGATCAGCTACGACTTCCCCAACCTGCTGGTTGATCATGCGATGCGTAACCCCCCTATTCGACCGGGATTCTGGCGCGGCGTGAACGTTAATCAAAATGCAATCTACCTCGAGTGCTTCATGGACGAACTCGCCCATGCGGCAGGCCGCGATGCATTGGAATTCAGGCTCGCACATATGAAGGAAAAGCCTAAGAATGCAGCCGTACTGAAAGCCGTTGCCGAAAGGTCAGGCTGGGGCAATGATGATGGCAAGTCCAGAGGGCTGGCGACACTTTACGCCTTTGGCAGCTACGTGGCGGCCTGTGCAGAAGTGACGGTAGACAGTGCCGGTAAACTCAAAATTGATCGCATTGTGGCGGCGACAGACTGCGGTACTGCCGTGAACCCTCAACAGATTGCTGCGCAGATCGAAGGCTCATTTGTCTACGGATTATCTGCAGCGCTCTATGGAGAGATTACCTTCGAAAATGGCCAGGTACAGCAGGACAACTTCCACACTTACCCGTCGATGACGATCAAGGATATGCCGGTAGTGGAATCCATCGTGATGCCGTCTGGCGGTTTCTACGGAGGTGTAGGAGAGCCTACGATTGGTGTTGCCGCACCAGCGGTGCTGAACGCAATTTTTGCAGCGACGGGCAAACGCGTGAGAACGCTTCCCCTGAAGGACACCAATCTGAGAGCGTGATGAGTGGACAGCGTTCATCGTTGTTACTGATGCCAGCCGTTCTGCTGCTGGCATCTTGTACCTCTGCGCCCACTCCACCTGCTGCAACTTCTGAATCGATCAACCTGCGCGAAGGCACCAGCACGGCAGCTACGCTGGCCGCCACATGCAGCGGGTGCCACGCGCCAGGAAGCAATGGCGATGCTATTGTATCGCTCGATGGCTATACCAGTGAGCAAATCTATACTGGGTTTCAGCGTTATCGTCAGGATCCTAATGGCGCTACTGCCATGCATCGAATGGCGCGAGGTTATAGCACGCAACAGGTTCAACTGATTTCAGATTACCTGGGGCAGCCATGACCCAGTTGTCTCGCAGGCGTTTTACATCCGCTATCACAGCCGTTGGGCTCGCAGGTTTGATACCGTCGCAACTCGTTGCGAAAACGAGCTCAGCCAAACTGGTTGTTATCGGCGGTGGATTTGGCGGTGCGACAGCGGCGCGCTTTGCCAAACGTCTGCTTCCCTCCCTCTCAGTCACCCTGGTAGAACCCAACCCAGAATATGTAGCCTGCCCGTTCAGCAACCTGGTCGTAGCCGGAGTGCGCGACCTGCAGCAGCAACGATTTACCTATGCGGCGCTATCACGGGAAGGGATAACAGTCGCGCAAGATACTGCTGTAGAAGTCGATAACGAACAAAGAACCGTTCAGCTCGCTGGCGGTGCTTCACTATCCTATGACAGACTGATTCTTGCGCCGGGTATAGATTTTCGTTGGAACGCGCTGGAAGGCTACGATGAAGCGGCGACCACACGCATGCCCCACGCGTGGAAAGCCGGTCCGCAGACAATGTTGCTGCGCGATCAGCTGCGTGCCATTGACAATGGCGGCGTAGTCGCACTATCGGTTACCGCGGCGCCCTATCGCTGCCCGCCCGGACCTTACGAGAGAGCCAGCCTGATCGCGTCGTACCTGTCGCAGCACAAGCCGCGCTCAAAGATAATTATTCTGGACAGCAACGAGCGATTTTCCAAACAGCCATTATTCCTCGATGCCTGGCAAGACAAATATCCTGGCATGGTAGAGTGGCGAGCTGCGTCCAATGATGGGCGGGTCACGCGCGTCGACTCTTCCTCGATGCGTATTCAAACAGATTTTGAAGACATCAACGCCGACGTGATTAATATTGTGCCCCCGCAGCAGGCCGGTTTTATAGCCCAACGGGCTGGTACTACGGACGGCTCCGGCTGGTGTCCAATTAATGCCACGAGCTTTGAATCGTTACTGCAGCGCAATATTCATGTTATTGGTGATGCCACCATAGCTGCGCCCATGCCCAAGTCTGCTTTTTCTGCCAATGCTCAAGGCAAGGTTTGCGCAATCGCGATCGTCAGACTGTTAAACCAACTTGAAGTTGAAGCCACTACACTTGCCAATACCTGCTATTCCTATGTGACCCCCAGTGAAGCTATCTCGGTTGCCGGCGTTTACAACAGTGGCGCGGGCACGTTTACCAATGTACCGAATGCGGGCGGCATTAGCCCGGCACAAGACAGCAACCAGCTGAGGAAGAACGAAGCCAGGCAAGCGAGTGACTGGTTCCAAGCCATAACCTCCGAGACATTTTTGTGAGGGCGATCTGGGTTGGATTACTGTTGCTGATGTCAAATATCGGCAACGCAGACACACTCCCAAACCCAATGTCTGAGGGTGTAAGCGATTCACTAGAGACTCCACTTACTACGCTCACCGCTGAACAGGCAACCGCCACAGCTGGGCAGGCTGTATTTGTCGAACGAGATGCAGGGCACTGTGTGCTCTGTCATCGGATTGACAGTCTGAGCGCGCCCTTTCAAGGCGACTTGGGACCAGCACTGACGGGGGTAGGTTCAAAGCTCTCGCCGGCTCAGATCCGTTTTCGGCTAGTGGATCCTTCGAGGTTAAACCCCAATACAATAATGCCCTCATATTTCAAAACTGGTTCTCTGCATCAATTGCCAGAACAATACAAAGAAAAGACCATACTGGATGCTTCCCAAATTGAGCAGCTCGTTATCTACCTAAGTTCACTTAAGGGCTAACGCTATGAGTGGTAAACAGCATGCGTCAAAACTGCCAGGGCTACGACGCCGGGCATTGCTAAAGGGTGCTTTGGCAGTAACAGGGGCGGCTTACCTGCCTGTTTCTATTGCCGCGCCTGAAGATGTTGACGCAGCAGTTGCTGAACTGTTTGGGAGTCGAACACCCCAACCGGGCAAAGTGACAGTAAAGATCCCACCCATTTCAGAGAACGGCTATTCAGTACCGCTTTCAGTTAAGGTGGACTCCCCTATGACGGCGCAAAATCATGTTGTACGTATAGCTGTTTTTGCAGAGGAAAATCCGATCGCTCTCGTCGCCAATTTTGAACTGGGCCAACGGGCAGGCAAAGCCAGCATCCAGTCACGCATTCGAATGGGAGGGTCACAGCGTATTAGAGCAGTCGCTGAAATGTCAGACGGGAGTCTTTGGTCGGGTTATGCATTTAGCATCGTCACACTTGCGGCTTGCGTGGTGTAAGTATTTCGCATGACGATTCGAATCTCAGCACCTTCCTCGGCCAATCGCGGCGATGTGATAGAACTGAAAGCCATGATTCAACACGATATGGAAAGTGGCTATCGTCGAGATCAGTATGGCCGGCCGATAACCCGCGACATCCTCAAGTACTTTGAATGCCATTACAACGGCGAGATTGTGTTTCGCGCAGAACTATTTCCAGGTATTGCCGCCAACCCGTTCCTGAGTTTTTACACCACTGCCACCGAATCCGGCACACTGTTGTTCCGCTGGATTGATCAAAATGGTCAGACATGGGAAGAGCAGGTACTGCTGGAGGTGTCCTGATGCTCAGCAGGCTCGAGGTTTCCAGCGCTAAAGCTAACGCAACGAAATTACTTACAGCGTTGATAGTCTTGAGCAGCAGCCTATCTGCGCTTGGGCAGGTTCAAAGCCAATTTTATGACAAACCTGACCTCGACCGCGGCCTGGTTCGCTCTGGCACTGACTTTCTCACGGAATCGACTCGCCAGATGCAGCAAGACAGCTTTGGTAATCCAGGTCTTCTGTGGGTAGATCGAGGTAAAGCACTCTTTGAGGACGATACCAGCACTGTGAGCTGCGAATCATGCCATGAGGACAGGCTTACCGGCGTGTTCGCACGGTTTCCCACGCACGATGAAAAGCTCAACAAGCTGACAAATATTGAAGGCCAGATCAATCAGTGTAGAACCCAACACCAGGCACTTCAGCCACTAAAGTATGAATCTACTGCGTTACTATCGCTCACTGCCTATATTGCCTCACAGTCCAGAGACGTGCCGTATAACGTTTCGGTTGATGGCGGAGTTAAGGAATACTTTGATCGGGGCCGGGAGTACTTTTTTACGCGTCGAGGCCAGCTCAATCTGGCGTGTACGCAATGCCATGACGACAACTGGGGGCGCATGCTACGAGGCGATAGAATCAGTCAGGGGCATAGTAACGCCTACCCCGCGTACAGACTTGAATGGCAATCGATGGGGTCGCTGCATCGTCGTATCGCCGACTGCGACGTTGGCGTTAGAGCTGCGCCGTTCGCGTCAGGCTCACCCGAATACCTGGAGCTGGAACTGTATCTGGCTTGGCGCTCTGCGAACCTACCGATCGAATCACCGGGCGTACGGCGCTAGGAACTCATCTACAATGAACACAACCCACACGGAGAATACGTATGCTAAACGATAAAACATGGTGGATAACGGGCGCGTCATCGGGTATTGGTGCCGCCTTGGCACAGGCACTGGCAAGCGCGGGTGCCCGTCTGATTCTGTCTGGGCGCAACGTGGATGCATTGGAAGACGTGGCCAAGGACTGCGGCGATGACGTGCTAATCCTGCCTTTTGAAGTCACTGATTTTGAGCGTATTCCAGCTCTGGTGAACGAGGCTTGGGAGTGGGCAGACCAAAAAGGTGGCGGCATAGACGGGTTGGTGAACAACGCGGGCATTTCTCAGCGCTCCTTAGCCACTGACACTGTTTTTGAGGTGTATCAGAAGCTGATAGACATCGACCTACTAGCGCCTATAGCGCTGACACAGGCACTGCTACCGCGCATGGTGGCCGCTGGTGGGGGCAATGTTGTAGCAATATCCAGCGTGGCAGGCCTGGTAGGCGTCCCACTTCGTAGCGCGTATTGTGCGGCAAAACACGGGCTGGTTGGCTACCACGATGTATTACGTGCAGAGACTTCTCATCAGGGAATGAACGTACTGGTTGTAGCCCCAGGCTCGGTACGCACGAATGTGTCACGCAATTCGCTCGATGCAAAGGCCACAGCGCGAGGCAAAAGCGACGCAGTGATTGATGCGGGAATGGATCCAGCTATCGCGGCTGCTCGAATACTTGATGCAATCTCTACCGGTGCGCGTGAGCTCGTTCTCGCAGAGGGTATGGAAGCCGACATTGTGCAGCTTCGACGCTCCGACCCCAATGCGCTGTTTGACGCAATGGCCAATATGATTGCAGCCGGATATGCGGAAAAACTGGATGCGACATGACCTATCAACGACCCGGGCGCTAGCTGATACACTCCCACACCACATCTAATGACTAAAGGCGTTCAGCGTGCAGCATCGAAAGATAGTGCTTCCGGAATTTCTCAATGATCAAGGCTTCCTGTTTGGCGGCAACCTATTGAAATGGGTAGATGAGTCTGCCTATATCACCGCCAGCCTGGAATACCCGGGAAACCGATTGGTGACAGTGTCGCTGAGCGAGGTGGTGTTTAAACACCCAATTCAGCCCGGTGAACTATTGTGTTTTGATGTTCAGCTTATACGCCAGGGCAACACGTCTGTTAGCTACAAGATCGATGTGCTAGGCGAGAAATTGGCGGGTACGAAAGAACCATTGTTCGTCACCAAAATCACCTTCGTTAATGTAGGTGATAGCGGCGAACCTCTCTCGCTATCACATCCAGAAAGCAACAACAGCTAAGCTGCGAGGATATGGGGCTGCTCTGGCAGTCCCGGGACGTACTTACCTGCTTATCACGACTTATGAACAGTACGAGTCAAACTGCTCCTGTGATTTTTCAAAACCTTCCCTCCCGGCCAGTTCCCAAGGGCGTTCACATTGATTAGTGCGTTCGCACCATTGATACCCAGCCGACCCTATGCAGCCACGTTCATCCCTATCTGACCCCGGCTTGGCTCTATCAATAGCCTCAGTCTGACTATCTGAACCACAGCCAATTAGAGCTCCCATCGCAAATATCACGATCGCTAAATGTCTCAAAATCAACTCCTCACTAACGAACCTGGCGCTTTTTAACAACGCATTCCCCAGTAAACAACACGTCGCATTGTGCTACCACAAAAACCCCCAAAGCCTGACCTTGCCCTTTTGACTTGAGGTGCTGAGGATTGTGGCCGTATAGTTTAATCATGTCGACAAAATTACGTCAGTTACAGGAGCCAGAATTAGCGGCCGCATCAGCGCTCTGCCTTAGATCCAAAGCACATTGGGGGTATGACGAGGCGTTTCTGCGCAAGTGCATTCCTGAACTTACCCTGACGGAGGCGGATCTCAAAAATGACGCTATTGTAGCCGCAGAAAATGCTGGCAATCTGGTGGGAATAGCCCATGTCATACAAGAAGATGCGCACCACCATCTGGACAAACTGTTTGTAGATCCAAACTCTATGGGAACTGGCACGGGAAGAGCCCTCTTTGAATGGGCGTTGATAGCCGCAAAAGCCTTGGGGGCCAATGAACTACTTATAGACGCTGACCCAGGCGCTGCAGCATTTTACGAGCGCATGGGTTGTTTAAGTGACGGCAAGATTGCATCTAGCATTTTTCCTGGCCGTTTTTTGCCGCGTTACAAATATGTGTTCTAGCCCGGTGGAAACACCCCGTGTTTCTAAGGCTCAGTTTGCACCGACATCCGATCCATACTCGAAGACCTGCGTGTCAGTGCCATCGTCGTTTCGCCTTAGCTCCTTGCGACTAAACCCTGCGTTGCTGAGCACGCGGTGAGAGGCATGATTTTGTGGGTCCGTGGTTGCGATCAAGTGACCAATAGCGAGCGTATTCACACCGTAGATGATTAACCCTCGTAACGCCTCGCTGGCGATTCCCTTGCCCCAAAACCGACGAAGGTACGCATATTTAACCTCGGCTTCCTCCTGACCATCTGGATGAACAATGCCGCAGAAGCCAATCGTGAGCGAGTTAGACCTTTGCTCTACAGCGAACATGCCGTAGCCTCGCGTTTCATAATTTTTACGCGTAACAACTAACCACTCTTCGCATTCGCTTTGGCTGATAGGCTGACCATCGCCCACCCACTTCATTGCATCTGCGTCTCCGTAAACGGACATCAGCACGGATAGATCTGAATCGCGCCAGCGCCGCACGTTAAGATTCTCGGTTACGAATAACGTATCGTTCATTGTTCCGACTATTACGCCAAGTTATGTCTCTCAGGCCTTAACGGAACATTAACCCGCCTGTAGGCGCTTCGAGAGCTGGGTTGAGAGAGGCCCGTAGTTTACCGGACATTATCTAACTATCTCATACTGAGAACGCTTGATCTCAAATCCAAGCCCGTTGATCGATAATTCGTTACACTTATTTGAAGTCAAACGAACCGTACCTCAAGGGCCAAATCTATGAAGCTTCGTCATAAGCTGCTCACGATCCCACTGCTACTCTTATCATCGGTGCTGCTGATTTTTGCCCTGCTACTGAGCCATAGTGAGTCCTGTGCTACGCCTTCGAATTTGGCTAGTGGAGCTGATTCCATGAAGGCCGTTGTCCAATACTGCTACGGCAACCCTGATGTCTTAGAGGTGGTAGAGGTTGATATTCCTGTAGCGGGACCCAGGGAGATACTGGTTAAGGTAGAGGCCGCCTCAGTGAACCCGCTGGACTGGCACTATATGCGGGGTTCACCCTACATAATGCGGCTGATGACCGGTTTTGGTGCGCCCAGCGACCCGCGTTTTGGACGAGACTTTGCCGGCACAGTACACGCTATTGGTGAGCAGGTTACCGAGTATAAAGTTGGAGACCGGGTATATGGCGGTGCCAACGGTGCCTTTGCTCAATACCTCACTAGAGGCGCTACCGGCTCCGTGGCCAAGATCCCCGACAATGTGAGTTCAGTGCACGCCGCCACATTACCCGTGGCAGGAATAACCGCATTACAGGCGCTACGTGATAAAGGACAACTACTGCCAGGCCAAAAGGTGCTTATCAATGGTGCTTCTGGTGGCGTCGGGACTTTCGCCGTGCAGATTGCCAAGTCTATGGGGGCTGAAGTGACCGGTGTTTGCAGCACTCGCAATGTCGAGATGGTGAAATCACTAGGTGCTGATCACGTTGTTGACTACAAGCAGGAAAGTTACATCGAGAGCGGGCTACAATATGACTTGATTATCGACATGGTGGGCAACCATTCCCTCTTGGCTAACCGCCGAGTCCTGAAACCCGACGGCAGGCTGGTAATAGTGGGTGGCGCTAAGGGCGACTGGATTGGGCCGCTGGCCGGGCCGATCAGCGCACTGGTGCTGCAGCCCTTTATCGACCAAAAACTAATTTCTATGACGGCGCAGATGGATGGTGATGACCTATCGACATTGGCTGCCATGATGCGTGATGGCCATGTGTCTGCAGTGATTGAGCAAAGCTACGCGCTTGACGAAGCTGCAGCTGCTATCCGTCAGTCTGAAAAAGGTCGCGTGCGCGGCAAGCTGGTATTGACCGTAGATTAGCCCACCGCCATGCGGAACACGATCGGATTGAATGTGAAGGAAAGAAGCTTAGGTTAAGTCCGGATAGCCCGGCACTATCGGGGCGCAAAGGTCGATCGCCCTTTTATGGCCCACCGCCCCCCTTCGAACGTTAAGATATAGAGGGAATCGAATGCGCCTATTTCACTTCCATCCTTTCTAAATCTGACAAAAGTAGTAGCCACATGAACCTTTGCTGGGCTGGTTTGAACTATCTCTCTACTCGCCCACTCACTATGGTCCCATTGTGCGCCTAGAACATTACGCAGTTTTTCCCGCCTCTGCGCCTGGGGTAGATCCAAATAAGGGAAGTAGTCCTCGGGAGACTCCAAAACGACTACATCGCCTTTGGTATGCCTAAAATGCGGAAAGTGCATGGTATCTGTGTGGGCGACGATATCGAGTTGATTCAAGGATTTCATGAATTGGTCCAGCACAGACATGACCTCTTGGTCCCGATCTGGATTGTCATCAGCCACAGCGTGAGCCATAAACATCATCAGCAGTAGCGGGACAACACACACGGCAAAAAGTCGAATTGGCGTAAGCAATACTGCAATCCCGAGGTTGCCGCTTTGCAACCCTTTACTCACAAGCATTCTAAGCACCGGCTTCTGAAGACGCCAACTGGGATTGCTGGCGCTTGTAGCGCCAGATCGCATACAGAATAGTTGATAGCGTAACCACCCAGTACGTTCCGTGCATCGCCGGAATCATCAAGGTTACCAAGGGGCCGTTGGCTTGCTCTGCTAACCACAGACCCATCAGGCTAAGTTCTTCTCCGCTTTGGCCCATCGAATGAAGCTGAGATATACCAGCGATAAGGATATGCATCTCGCTCACCGTCATAGAAAAGTTGAGGTAGCCATACACAAGATAACTACCCAGCAAGATAGACAGAAGCGCCACGTTCAGTCGAATGAGCTGGATAGAGGATATTATAAGAACTCCCACGGTGATGGTGATGAACACCTCAATCCTCATCACAGATATCTCATTCCCCGATTGAATTATCTGCCAAATTTCAGCTTCACTCATATTGATTCACTTCAATCTAATTACCTGAATAAATATATCGCGCACCACAGCCACGGTAAAAAACACTAACTGGCCCGGCGGCAAGCTAGCTGCAGCATGTTCGTCAATGTTCTCCGCGCATCACCTGCTTAAACATTTTCTGCGCAAGCCCTAATTTAGTCGTGGGTAGATCTGCCCGCTCAGCCGCGGCCTGCTCTTCAGTGAGGCCACGAGCCGCAGCCGAATCCGGGAACAATGCATATGCCTGACTCAAGAAAGAGTCTGTAACACTAGGCAGCGTGGCATGAGCCATTGCTCCTGTTATACCCAGCTTTGTTGAAACGCGTTTTGGCTTGGAAATAATCGCCTTGATCACCAGGTCGCGCGCCTGCACAGGCGAAAGGGTTGGGAAGGCTTTGTATAGACCAGTAGGTGCGATCATGGGCGTTCGCACCAATGGCATATGAATGGTAGTAAAGTGAATATTTTGAGCCGCATACTCAGGCGCCGCACAATCACTGAACGCATCAAGCGCTGATTTTGATGCGACATATGCGGAAAATCGTGGGGGATTAGCCAGTACGCCAATGGACGAGATGTTAATAATGTGCCCGTGCTGTTGTTCTTCCATAAATGGCAGAAATCCAAGAATCAAACGTAAAGCACCGAAATAATTGAGTTCCATGGTTCGTTCGAAATCATGAAAACGATCGTAACTGTGACGAACCGAGCGGCGAATAGAGCGACCCGCATTATTGACTAGAATATCCACGCGGCCGTGATCCTTCACCACGTTGCGTACTAGTTTTTCGCACTCTTCTGGCTTGGAGACATCACAGGAATAAGCCCGAGCCTTGCCCCCTTTGCTGGAGATTTCCTTCAGCGTCTCCTCGAGTTTCTCCGGGGTCCTGGCAACCAACACCACTTGGGCACCTGCCCTGCCCAGCCGCAGAGCGCACTCATGACCAATGCCACTTGTTGCACCGGTGACTACCACAACCTGATCTCGAACTTTACGACGCAACACGGCTAACGAGGGACGGCCTATCGTCCTGTTGAATACAGCGTCCATCTGGCGAACAAGATTGTCTTTATCCGGACGCAGAAAGTGTCGCCAGTAGTCCCAGATGACAGGCGCATATTCCTCCAGCGGTGGGCAACTAATACCCGCAGGCTCGAGCAGCGCCTGCGTCTTGGTTGAATCAAAATAGGTGGGATAGTTTATGTAGCCCATAACCTGTGGAGGAATCCCAAGTCGTTTTACTGCTCTTTCTCCCAGCTTCTTTAGCGGTTTAACGCGCCCAATGCCCTCTCCCGCGAGCGCCGTGGCCTTATCAAGAAACTTGAGATTCATGGCTCTAAGTTTAGGGCCATGAGCTGCGTCCATAATGGCCCGCAACAGGTCACCTACACGAATGCCATCCGGGTCTGTCAGGAAAAAACACTGTTGATCCTGACCAGGAAGGTGAGCCAGATAGTCCATGGCATCCACAACGTAATCAACGGGAACAATATTCAGTAGCCCCGCCTTGTTCATCACCAGCGGAAAGCCCTCCGGCGTGACCCTACTGAGGTTCTGAATCGCCTCGAAGAAATAGTAAGGCCCGTCAATCTTGTCCATCTCTCCAGTCTTGGAATTTCCCACAACCATACCAGGTCGATAGATCCGCCAATTCAGGTCTTTTGCCTTGCGAACCAGGCCCTCTGATTCATGCTTGGTGAGAAAATAGGGATGCTCCATTGCCCCTGCTTCTTCAAACATATCTTCCGTAAAAGTCCCCTCGTAGAGGCCGGCGGCCGCTATCGACGATACCTGATGAAAACAGCCTGCCTTTAGACCCCTGGCCAGAGATATAGACTGAGCAGTACCGTTTACATTGCTGACGCGCTGACTGGCAGCATCGGCCTTCATGTCATAGATCGCAGCCAGGTGAAAGAAATGGTCTATGCTGCCCGCATGCTTGCGAATCCAGGCAGGCTTAACGCCTAGACGCTTCTTGGACAGGTCACCCGTAACAGCAACAACCTGCTCGGCAGAAGCGCCCCAAAAGTTGCGCAGCGCGTCGAGCTTTCCCTGCGACTCTTCACGTACGAGCAAGTAGACGACACCACCTCGATCCAGGAGCTTGGGGACAAGAAAGCGACCGATAAAGCCTGTACCACCGGTAACAAAATAATTCATGGTTTTCTCCTGAAAGCGCTAACCTTAGTGAATCCAACACGCTGTGATCGTCTAACTTACATGCATTACAAGCCTAGACCAATCGTTACATTCTGCGAGCGAAGGGAATAGAGCGCCTCTGAGAACCGTGCGCCTACCAACTGCGACTCCCTTTCGAGCGCCTTATCGGTGTTGATCAATCAACAGGGTGTTTCCATCCGGATCGCTTAGCATGATGCTACCCGGCCCAGTTGAGTTTTCATCCACTTCTGAGTCAAGTACTAAACCAGCCGCCTTCATCTGTTTTTGCAGCTCTCGAATATCGGTAAAGCTCTCCAGCTCATTGGCGCTTGAATCCCAACCGGGGTTCAGCGTTAAAATATTGGTGTCGAACATACCCTGAAATAGGCCGATAACCGTTTCCTCGTTCTTCATGATGAGCCAGCCCTGCTCTTCGATGCCACCGTGAGGCTCAAAGCCCAGCTTCTCGTAGAATGCCTTAGATTGTGCAAGGTCCTTTACCGCGAGACTTATCGAAAATGCTCCCAACTTCATATTCCATGCCCTCTCTGTATTTTCCTTTGCGGTAAAACGTAATAGTCTAGAAACAGAAGTCAATAAGTAGCTTCCAAAGGTAGAAAGCGCTATCGCGCACGCTTCTGAAGAACAAAAAAGACATAGCCGTAGGTGTCACCATATCGACGAAAAACCTCGACTTCTTTACGCAACGCTGCAAGCACCTTCTGCCGCTCGAGATCTGCATTCCAGACTGCTTCAAGACTCGCTATGCGATCTTCAACAGGCCCGTAGTAAGATTCCCAGGCGCTCTGGGGTAAGCGAAAGCTGTCACGCAGAATATAGCCACTCTCTTTCGCCACCCGCTCCAGTTGGCTTTGCGCTTTAATTGCAGGGTACTCGGCCTGCCAGAATTCCTTTACAGGCTCGGGAGGATTGTCAACGAAGTAAGCAACTTCTGACACGCAGAGATATCCGTCGGCACTTAACAACGGCAACCAAGTCTTAAGACCTTTCTCAAAGCCAATGTTATAGACTGCTGCCTCACACCAAATCAAATCGATACCTTCGGGTTTAAAAGGCAACGCAGCCATATCTGCCTGTTTAATACGCAAACGGTCAGACACACCCTGCTCACTAGCCAGCTGCTGCAGCTGGGCGAGCATTGACTGATGTAAGTCCGTAGCGACAACAGTCGCCGGCGTCTCTTGCAGTAACTGTAGTGTCTGTCGACCGGTGCCACTGCCCACGTCAACCACTACTGAGTCCGATGAAAGCGCTATTGACGCCAACGCTCTACTAGTGGATGCAGGGTCTGCGGGGCCGAGCAATTCAAGCTCTTCAAAAAACTCGACTATGATGGCCTCGATATTTTCACTCACGCGCTCACCTTTGCACCATCTCGCTAGAGTCCAAACTAAGGGGTTTGCAGCCCACTAGACTCAACTAGCCTATAGGCAGTTGACAAATTGAGGCGTCGCGCAGACAGGCCTTCACATCCTACTTTTCAAGGGATTTTAGCGAATCAGTATCAATGCCTTTAACGGCATCCTTAGCAATTTTATCAGGGTCGTTCTTATCAATCTCCTTGCCGATCTGATGTGCGCTATAAGCGCCAGCCGCCGCATTGCCTGCAGCAACTGCTTGATCCTGTAGAACTCTACCCTCAGCCTCACCGGCGAGCCAACCCTCACGATAGTCAGTATCGGACTCAAAACGCGCCGTGTCTTTGATATAGGTTTCGTAGTTGTTTCCCTCTTCCTTCATGCCACTGTGGCGGCCATCATGAAACCCTGTGATATACGACTGGCTATGCCCCTGCTGCTGCAACGTGGCATCGGTTGTACCACACGCGGACAAGAGAACGAGTAGCGCTGCAACACATAGGGTTCGAAAGGTTGTCATCAGTAAATCCTTGGTAAATTCTTTATGCTTGAGTATAGATTGAGAGTCTTGCTAATGAAACTAAGCGAACGCCGTAGCGTCCCCTCTGTCGAAAAATGTGAAATCAACCAAGTTGATAAGAAGTGCGTGATAACTGCTTAATGCTCCTCAAGCTTTGTGCGCATACGCTTAATATCGTGGGCAGGAAGCACGGTAACCCTCTCCAGTTCATCAGCATCCCTCAGCCAGAGTCGCCACTCCTCCAGTAAACCCGAGTTTTCAGGCACAAACAGGGTGCTGTATAACCATCCCTTACCGGTATTGGTTCGGATACTGGCAAAGTCATTTGTGAGGTCACCGGAAAATATCCAGGTTTGCTCTTTGGTCGCTACCAAAATAATGGTGCTACCAGGCGTATGACCACCAGCTTCTATGGCATACGCGCCGGGAAAACCCTGAATCGATTTGATAGTCTCGTCGTTCAATAGCACCTGCTGGCAGCTAGCCTCTTCAACAAGCGACTGCCCTGCTTCCGTGTGCAGATTGTGTTCCCTCGCCTGGTCCACTGTCTGATAAATACTCGCGGGCTCAGTCATAGCTTTACAAAGGGAGGTAATTCCCTGGCTATGATCGATATGAAGGTGGGTAAAAATGATGCCATCTATCTTGTCTACGCCATCCTCAAGCTGCTCTTCAATCGGACCAAAGGCCTTCACAGGATCTGCGTCCATCAACGATTCAATCAACTCTCCGAACTCAAACGCCGCCTCGCGGTCCATTCCTGCATCAATCAACAGCTGTTTACCGCCTGGCCAAGTCACCAGCACACCGACATGACCAATGGTTCCAGCCTCACCCGACTGCTCCGCAGTCGTAACAAAAGAAACGCGCTGAGGTATGTCCTGGTCTTCGGTAGGCAGATCGACTACCTCTTGTAGCGCGGGAATGTCTACTTCAATCGAGCGAATCTGCAAATGCGCTGGCCCCAACTGAGTGCCTATATACAGAACGGCAATACCCAATAGGCTAAACACTACGATCGCTAGATATTTCACAACAGACCCTCCCGGAATACTGACAAGCTGCTACGCGTGTCTTCACGCTACGCCTAATGTTATCAGGCAGAACCTCATAGATTCGAGGAGCACTAGCCCAGCATAGCGTATGAACTAATATCCAGCCTCAAACGCAATACTGCGCCACGTTCTACCCCACTTTGGCATATATAGGCACTAGCTGTATCGAGCCAAGGCTCAGGGCTCTACAACTTCGAGCAATACATTAGCGGTAGTTCCCGAAGGAGCCTTGATGCCTAAATAACTGGACAACGTAGGCGCAATATCGAGGGGGGAGATACGTCGGCCAACCCGTTTATTGGGCACGCCCGGGCCTACGAACATTACAGGCACATACGTGTCATAGCTCCAGGGCGAACCATGAATCGATGCGAGAGAGGATACGCCTAGCTTCTCTGCCTCTTCCGAGGAATGTACAAACCAGTATTGATCCTGAATATAGTGAACATTGCCAGACCGCTCGGGATGAAAGTTGCGAATCACCTGCTGTGCCAGCGGCGTATCCGGCAAATTGCCCGCTTGTATCTGACTTTTCGTATACGCTGCACGGATGCCCTCTACCTTTACCAATTCGTTGGCAATAAATTGCTCAACTTCCGAAGGTTCCAGCTCTGCTTCAGCAAGCGCTGCGACGTTGAGGTAGACGTATGGATGACTATGGCCGGCAATCAGATCGTCTCGACCAAAGCGTTCCTTCAGGGTTTCGTTGAGCAGCGCTCCACTGCGAATCCAGTCTAGCGGCAGCCGGCCAGCTGGAAACCCCTTTGATGCGACATACTCTGGCGCTTCTGCGCCACCGTGATCTGCCGAAAGCACGATGAGAACGTTTTCCAGACCCACCCGATCATCCAAATGCTGCAACAAATCAGCAATATTTTGATCTGTCCGTAGAACAGCGTCTTCGTATTCCAAGCTCGCCTGCCCAAAGAGATGTCCTGCTACATCAGGCGCAGAGAAGCTCACCGCAAGGTAATCGACAAACCCTCTCTGCCCCACCTGCTCCTCATCTATCAGAGTTTTCGCAAACCCAAGCGTAATAATGTCGGCCATCGGCGTCAGGTATAGCGCAATCGGAAATGTTTTTGAGCTCATAGCAGGAAAGGAATGTGGAAACACACGACCCAGACCGAGAGCATCTACTTCAAAAGGGCGATCATCGCGATCGCGGGCAAGATAGCGCTCCTTGGGATAAAGCAGCGACCAGGCTTTTTCACTGAATTTGCTGGCAGGTTTTGAACCGTTCCAGTTGACCACCCACTCAGGATAGGCGTCGTAATAGTAGGTGCTGCTTACCATCGTCGCTGACCGATTGCTGAACCAAAACGCTTTACCGGCGTGCCCGCCGGGAAGGATTGCACCGCGGTCCTTGGAAGATACGCTGAAAGACCTCGACCGCCCTGCCGAATCAAACACCAATTCATCGCCGAATGTTGAAGACAACATATTTTTTGGCGACACACCCTGGTTTCGCCTTGGCTCCATACCAACATACGAGTGGCGATCGTCTTCAGTGTTATAAACAAATTCACCCGTTGCCGGGTTTAACCAATCGTTGGATACAATGCCGTGAATGGATGGCATGGCACCAGTAGCCAGTGAAGCATGCCCCGGCGCAGTCTCTGTATCAGAGTAAGGATAGTGCGCGTTGACGTAGTGAAGCCCGCGATCACTGAAGTACCGAAAGCCGCTCGAAGTAAAATTGTCATCAAAGCGGGTGACGGCATCACCGCGTAACTGATCAACCGTAATCTGAACAACAAGTTTTACTCTGTTGTCATCTTTTGCTTCTGCCAGCGGAGCTGCGCTTACAGAGGCTACGATGTAGATGACGAAGGCGCACAGAGCTGGCATGCATGAAGGCTTTAACATTAGAATTTTTCCACTCCCTAAAATTTTAGACACAAACTGATCCACCACCTCACTCCATTTCCTTAATCCGGATAGGAGACATCCACCTCTGAAAGCTTTTGATGGTTTTTTCGCTGGGAACTTCACTGAACATCTTGCTCAGGTAGGCTATCGAAGCTCTGTCCATCCACCTTGAGCTTAAGCCACGGCAAGCGCTCGCCGCAATAAACCTCCAGCGTTGGAGGAATGTCTTCGGGGTGTTCGAGCGTTCCCAAATAGAGGTGAATCTCGCCGGGTAGTTCGTCCCTCTCATAGGCCATTGGCGTACCGCAGGTCGCGCAGAAAGAACGGTACACTCCCGGGGAAGACTCAATTTGCCCGAGCTCACCCCTAACCAATGTAAGCAGCGCTTTCTCTACACCAACAAAAGTCGCTACTGCACTTCCGGTATGGCGACGGCATTCGGCGCAATGGCAGTGAGCACACCAAAGAGGTGTGCCATCGACGGTATACTGAATTGCCTTACACAGGCAGTGACCTCGTAAACTGTGATTCGACATGGTTGATTTTCCTTATTGCTAGACTACGGCGCTCGCTACTTGTCAATTACTGTCCAGGTATCTGCACCATCAAAATATCGTATCTCCAGGGCCTCTATCTCTTTAACAGAGAACATTCTGAAATTGATCGCGAGAGGCTGATCAGGGCCCGCATCTACAGAATCGTAGTGAGTTACACATCCACATGAATTGCAGTGGAAAAATTTAATGACCCTGTCATTACAAAGATAGGAAGACTGCGCATCGGGATCGCAGTGAATAGTTGCCTGGGCACGAGTCAGGTGCCCCCAGAGTGCTGAGTACCTTCTACAGATCGAACAGTTACAATCGATCAGCCTTTCTGGCTGTTCGTGAACTTCAATAACTACTGCACCACAATGGCAGGAAGCGCTTAGCATTCGTGACGGGGGCCTCTGGCTAGAAAATTGGCACGACTAAAATGTGCACCAAATGATTAGCTTAGTGTAGACCAGGATTCCTCTAATAGTTGAACGTAGACCTACCCCAGGCGGAAATAGCCTCTATGACAGCCAGGCTGCCAAATTTTCAGGTGAGTGCTGAGAATGTGAGC
The DNA here is from genome assembly GCA_039990395.1 of Halioglobus sp. Lineage (GTDB taxonomy): Bacteria > Pseudomonadota > Gammaproteobacteria > Pseudomonadales > Halieaceae > CALINF01. The sequence continues at coordinate 449,933 of JBDXFZ010000146.1, read as the reverse complement.
TAGAATGGCGCCATCAACGCTATCTAATGGCGTCATTTTTTGAAGAGGACTAAGAGACATCTTCGTCATGGTTAACAGCACATGAGCAATGTCCAACCCAATAACCCCTTGCACGGTATTACGCTCAAGGAAGTTGTGACTAAACTCGTGGAGCACTACGGATGGGATGGTCTGGCTCAGCGGATTGATATCAATTGCTTTAAAAAGGACCCATCTATCAAATCCTCTCTCACGTTTTTGCGCAAAACGCCCTGGGCAAGAGATAAGATCGAGAGCCTGTATTTAACAACATTCGCAAAGCCATCACCGTGGAACAAATCCAGCCAGAGGTGAAGAATATGTGGCCAGATAGCAGGTTGCTCGACATAGTCGGCATTGAACTACCGATCATTCAGGCGCCCATGGCGGGCGCAAATGGCGCGGCCATGGCAATCGCCGTTAGTGAAGCTGGCGGCCTTGGTTCCTTGCCATGCGCAATGCTCGATGCAAGCAAGACGAGTAACGAGCTCGAATTATTCAGGCAAACTACTGCCAAGCCAATAAACACCAACTTTTTCTGCCATTCACCGCAAGAGTCTACGCCGGAGGAAAGTGCTCTCTGGAAGGATGAACTCGCTGCCTACTATACGGAGCTGGAGCTAGATGCATCCGTAGAGTCTCCGAACAATTCTCGCGCGCCCTTTAGCCATGCGATGTGTGAAATCGTAGAGCAGCACCGGCCCAAAGTAGTGAGCTTCCACTTCGGGTTGCCCAGCCCGGAACTACTCAGTCGGGTGAAGGCCACTGGCTGCGTTGTGCTGAGCTCTGCGACCACTGTAGAGGAGGCACGTTGGCTAGAAGCTCATGGCTGCGACGTCATTATCGCGCAGGGCTATGAAGCTGGCGGCCATCGAGGGATGTTCTTGGCCAAGGATATTGCTGGACAGCCGGGCACGCTCGCCCTAGTTCCACAGGTTGTCGATGCTGTAGATGTACCTGTTGTCGCTGCAGGAGGCATAGCAGATGGGCGAGGCATCGCTGCGGCTTTCGCCCTTGGCGCAGCGGGAGTACAAATTGGCACCGCGTATCTCTTTACACCCGAGTCGTTGATTTCAGACTTGTACCGTGCTGCATTGCGTGAAGCGAGAGACGATCAAACTGCACTGACCAACATATTTACCGGCAAACCGGCACGCGGAATAGTGAACCGAATCATGCGAGAAGTTGGACCGATGTCGGATCGGGTTTCTGCGTATCCAGCGGCCGGTAGCAGCCTAGCGCCGCTGAGGCAGAAAGCGGAAGCTGCAGGAGCAGCAGATTTCACTTCACTCTGGTCAGGGCAGTCAGCCAGCCTTGCCCGCGAAACTGGCTCCGGCGAGCTCACGCGCCAACTAGCTGCAGATGCTCAGCGCAGGCTCAAGGCGTTATCGCCGAGCTGAAAAGGTAGATCGCCCTATCAACATTGCATACCTAGCCCCATCCCTCATCTGTTACCCCGATAGCTAGCGGCGCTCAGACACTGAATCGAAATTGGATCTACCCTCCTTCATCCCAAGTAGACTCTTGATGAAAGCTCCCTGCTCTCAACCCCACACGATTTCAGATCAGTCAGTTCGATTCACCTGCAGCGGTTTGTAGCGAATTGGCTTAGCTAAATCTGACAATTGATCTATTCTAGAACGATACATTACCGGGAGATTTGGAATGGCTCGTTTGGACGGAAAGATTGCGCTCATCACTGGAGCAGGAGCAGGCCTCGGGGCGCAGATTGCTCGCAGATTTAACGAAGAAGGCGCTCGGCTGATAGTCAATGATATTAGTAATGAAGCTGCGCAGACACTTGCTGAAGAAGTGGACGGCACTGGAATCGCTGCTGATGTCTCGGACTCGAGTGCGGTGCGAGCAATGTTTGAACAGGTTCAGTCCGATTATGGGCACCTGGACATACTCGTGAACAACGCCGGCTTCGCATTCAAGCCGGGAGACGATGAGTTGGTTACCCGGGTTAATGAGGTTCCTTTTAAACAACAAGAGGAGTTGATGGCTGGCGGGCCTATACAGACACACATGGACGTCACGGTTGCAATGACGGATGAAGATTGGCACCGAATGATTTCGGTGCATCTCGATGGCACATTCTTTTGTTCGAGAGAGGCGCTTAAGATCATGAACCCACAACTTTCAGGGTGCATCATTAACATGGGCTCGATTATGGGAACGAGCGGCGGCACCGGCACTAACTACTGCGCCGCCAAGGCTGGAATACTTGGCTTTACGCGTTCGCTAGCGCGGGAAGTTGTCACCAGAGGTATTCGCGTTAATGCACTGGCGCCGGGGTTCATAGACACAGGGCTCACTGAGCCACTAGCCACTGTTCGCCCACTAATCGAAGCACAGACCCCCATGGGGAGTTTTGGGGACTGCGACGATATCGCTTGGCCTGCCGTGTATCTTGCCAGCGACGAGGCGAAGTTCATGACTGGGCAGGTGATATCACCCAATGGTGGTTACGTTATGAGTCAGTAGATACTGTTTCAGCGGTTAGGGTCATTAAATATCCGCCCTGGAGCACGCCATCAACAAGCCGATAGCCACGCTCCAGGCCATTCTTCAGGAAACTCGAGAAGGCTGCGCAAACGCAAAGTTTGAAAACTGCTCGCATCTGAAGATGTGAGCGCGCGAGCTTCCACCTTTATGTACCCCAAAAAAAAACGGTATACCTGCCTACTTGAACGGGTTGTTGATGACCGGCGTTACCTGAAAGCGAAAATTCCATTCCGTCCCGTAGTCATCGGGCTTAACCACCGAATAATGTAACTCCGCTCGGAGCTTAACCGGCGTCTTACCCCAGCGAGTTGTCTTGGTAAGCCCCAACCCAATAGGGAATGTAAGTGCATTGTCAGAATCCGCCTCCCAGTCGAAGCTAATCGTTGGCCCCAGGCCAATCGACATGGCATTGGGGAGCGAGTAGCGGATAGTGTATTGAACATCTGTGCGGCTAGTATCGGGCCGATCACTGTCACCTCCAACCGAGTTCCAATGCTGGGCGAGTACGCCGTAGACCCACGGCTTTCCAATATTAAAGGCCATGAGTGCCGGACCTACCTGGTACTTACCCTGCCCTAAGATATCATCAGATGCGGTAGGGAATATGAACGACGCACCACCCCCTAACACGAAACCTTCACCCGAATTTGGACCGGCAAGTGTCAACAACTGGGTATCACCGTATCCAGTCATATGCGAAGAGAATTTTCCTGTGGAAAGATCGATCTCTGGTTGAGTAACGACTGGGAACACAGGACGTAGGGTGAACATGGTTTCTTTATCAGCGCCTACTTCAAAAGGCAGGAACGGCTGGAAAAAAAGCGTGTTTGAGTACTCGGTGCCACTAACCGCGTCACCCGTGTTGGCTGAAGAGTTGTTCTGAAAAGTAAGTGACCAGATACTGGTTAGAGGATTGTTTAACTTGCGGTCTATCTCAGATAGATCCGCAGTAGCTAGTGAAGTATCTTCGGTTGGCTCAGCTGCTAGTGACGAGATAAAGCCGACAAAGCACAGTACAAACGGCACGGTAAGGCGCAGCAGCGTGTAGATCATAAATTACGTAGATATCCAATTAGAGCTTAACGACAGCCCAACTTTGAGCCTCGCGTTGCATACAATACGCCAATAGCCTGACTATTCAAGGCGAGCCTTGTAACTATAAATTCAGGTCTTCTTCCATACGGCGCGCTATGCTCGGATCGATACCCATAGATGCAACCATACTGTTCAGAATAAGTCGTTCTCGCTCGCCAATTTTTCCGTCCTCTAGCGTAGCTCTGAGTGCAGAGTCGTATACCTGCAATTTGCGGAATGACTCATATTCGGGGGTATTCACTGTATTGGGCATAGCAGAATTCGAGAAGCTTTCTGCGGCACGTTGAATCGGGTCAAGAAAAAATACCAAAGCACCAGTGCAGAGTACACCCAACACCGTGCCGAGCTGAGTGGACAGGTAATTCGCTGCAAGTTCTGAGACCACAAAAAACGTGGCCACGAAAGCAGCAGTTACCGTACCGCGTCGGAGCATACGCTTCACACGTAGGTCAATATCAAATAGCTGAACCCGCAGCACTCCATAAGCCACCAGTGGCACGTATAAGATTACGGCGAGCTGGTAGGTCAACGGTAGTAAAAATCCAAACCTGGTAGAGTTATCTATCAAATCTTCAACTGTTATAGCCGTCAGGCCATGATAAACAGCCGTATAGTAGGCAAAGGTAATTGTCCAAAGTACATCGCGAACGCCAAAGGCTATCGTGAATGCCTTTGCTCTCCCACGCTCAACCTCACTCGATGCGATGTACCAACTATGCATAGCAGCGATAAATCCCCATGCGAGGACAATGCAGATTAAAATATAAATGGACCAGCCTGATCTCCCTAGGAGCTCTTCAGGCAAAAAGGGAACTACGATGGCTATCCCAAGACCGCCCATTAAGATAAGGCGAGCAACAACGGGGTTTTTCAGTGGCTTGACCAACGGTGAATTGAGGGTCATTCCAATAAATGGTAAGTACACCGCGACCAATGCCCAATCTGACATCTGGTGCAGTACTAGTGGAACATTCGGCAAACCCAGATGCGAGAGCAGTGGGTTCAAGTACGTCAAATTGTTGTAGCTTGTAATGACAGCAACGCCATCCACCAACAGCATTGCAACTAAAAAACGTGAAGAACGCGTAGGGGGCGCTACTAAAAAAACATACAGCGCAAAACCCCATGCCACGAAGGCGGCGGGAATCCCTAGCCAGTCATATATCATTTACTATACTCATCGCCCCTTAGTCGAACTGTAATAACGCTGCCGCGGCCCTGGTGCAGGCCCAGCCCATCGATGGCCCTCTAGAGCTTATGAGAATACCCTACCAGGCACCCAAGTCAGTATAACTAAAATGAGCGGTTTCGCTCCGAGACTGCAACGCACTGTAGGTACTCAGGGCATAAACCAAACCGCACTTTCGATTCAGCCTGAATTGTGACGCCTTGGGGCGATACCATGGCGAGATCACGGCGCATGGGATTGCTGGCAATAGCACCCAATACACGCAAAAACGCGTAGAATATGCGCGAGAGCACACGCACCCGAGCTCACCGACAATTATGGGATAAGTAGCACAGAAAGTTAGATGGATAGAAGATTCACAATTGCACCGATGATGGACTGGAGTGATCGTCACTGCCGATACTTCTGGCGCCTGCTAACGGGCAAGGCCCTGCTGTATACCGAGATGGTCACAACGGGAGCACTTATCCATGGCGATCGCGAGCGCTTTCTTGAGTTTAATGCTGAAGAGCATCCGGTAGCCTTGCAGCTGGGCGGTAGCGATGCCAATGAGCTCGCCCAGTGTGCACGCTGGGCGCAGGAATGGGGTTATGATGAGGTCAATCTAAACTGCGGTTGCCCTTCTGATCGCGTTCAGTCCGGGATGTTTGGCGCCTGTCTTATGGCGCAGCCTGAACTTGTTGCCGAGGGCATAAATGCAATGCGCAATGCCTGCGGCATTCCCGTGACGGTAAAGCATCGCATCGGTATCGACGACATGGAGTCCTATAGCGAATTGGTTGACTTTATAAACCCTATTGCGCAAGCCGGCTGCAGCGTGTTCATTGTGCATGCACGTAAAGCGTGGCTTAAGGGTTTGTCCCCTAAGGAAAATCGGGAGGTGCCTCCGCTCAACTACGATTGGGTATACCAGCTAAAGAGAGATCACCCAGACCTTGAAATCATCATTAACGGTGGCATACAGAGTCTGGAGGAATGTAAAGCCCACCTTACGCAAGTAGATGGCGTAATGCTTGGCAGAGAGGCCTACCAGAACCCCTGGCTACTTGCCGAGGTTGATCGACAGATATTTGATATCGATGACACCGGCTTCAGTCGCGATGACATTATTACCGCTCTACTACCTTACGTGGAGCAGCAGTTGTCTTGCGGTGTCCACCTCAACCACATTACACGCCACATATTGGGGCTCTACCAGGGTGTTCCTGGTGCCAGAAAATTCAGACGTCACATCAGTGAAAATGCACACAAGGCCGGGGCAGGTGTTGATGTACTTATTGACGCACGTGAGCTGGTTAGAGCTGCCAACAGCCGCATGAAATCGGAATCGATTTCCGCTGCGTAATTGTTAAACACGTACGATGGATTATTAACATGACCAACAAACTGGAACAACTCAAGGCAATGACTGACGTCGTGGCCGATACAGGCGACATAGAGGCGATCAGGCGCTTCGCGCCAATGGATGCAACTACCAATCCATCATTGCTGCTTAAAGCAGCCGCTCTACCCCACTATGCCGACCTGCTAGATCAAGCAAGGCAATGGGCCACAAACCAGGGCGGTTCCAACGCGGAGCAACTCGCGAACTGCTGCGACCATTTTGCAGTGGATGTCGGCAAGGAGATTCTGGCTATCATCCCCGGTCGCATTTCCACTGAAGTCGATGCCCGCCTGTCTTTCAACACGACTGGCACCATAGAACGGGCACGCAAGCTGATCAGCATGTACGAGCATGCAGGTTTGGCCAGAGATCGTATTCTTATCAAGACAGCATCGACCTGGGAGGGTATTCAGGCCGCCAAGCAGCTAGAAAAGGAAAATATAAACTGTAATCTGACACTGCTGTTCGGTTTTAGTCAGGCAGCCGCCTGCGCCGATGCCGGTGTTTTCCTAATATCACCCTTCGTCGGGCGCATTTTAGATTGGTATAAGGCAAATACAGATTTAGAGATGACCTCGTCACACGATGATCCAGGCGTGCAGTCCGTAAATCGTATTTATAACTACTATAAAAGCAATGGCTATAGAACGGTCGTCATGGGTGCCAGCTTTCGAAACACAGGGGAAATCGAGGCACTGGCAGGTTGTGATCGTCTCACAATCAGCCCCGCACTCATGGAGGAACTGCAAGCGGATACAGGCGAGTTGCCCCGCGAGCTGTCGCCCGATAACGTAGACTCTGCGGACGAAAGGCAACCGCCAAATGAGGCAGATTTTCGCTACTCGCTGAACGACGACGCCATGGCAACTGAAAAGCTGGCAGAAGGTATCCGCAACTTTGTTGCCGACCAGATCAAACTTGAGCAACTGATCAGTAGCCGATGATTCGTTCTCTGAAAGCCCTTTTTGAGGTTCCGCCTGCGGAGACTGCACAGGAACGAAAACATCGCCTAAATCTCGCGGCGGCTGCTCTTTTGATCGAAACAGCACGCTCGGATTTTTCCGAAGATCAAGTGGAACAGCAGGCGCTAGAAAAGCTACTCGCCCGATCACTCAAGCTTGATCAGCATGAAGTGCATGAGCTCATCAAGCAGGCATCTGCACAGGTAGATGAATCCACTTCCCTGTATGAGTTTACCCGCGTCATTAACGATCACTACACGCCGCAGCAAAAAATGCAGCTCATCTCGGGCATGTGGACCGTGGCGTACGCAGACGGTGATCTGGACAAATATGAAGAAGCGCTAATACGGCAGGTCGCCGACCTAACCTACGTTGCACATGAGGATTACATTCGCAGCAAACTCAAAGCGAAGCCCGACAGCTAAATCAGCTACTCTCAAGAGCGGACATCAGATCCTTGAAGCGCGCTCGGTTGTCTTCGCTCAAGCCCATCAGAACGCGATGGGCCTCAATGACTTTATCTTTGACGATATCCTCAGAGCCTTCGATTGTGGGAATCTCGCTCACATCTTCAGGGTTGCAGCATAGCTCTTCGTGCAGTTCGAACAGGCGCTGGAATCCCATACTTTTAATGAGGCGATTAATGCCTGGGTCGCAGGAGTAGATTGCTGGCTGAAAGCCGAAACGGGACTTAACATTCAGTGCCAGCTTGGCCAGTAGCCCAAGAGTGGTGCTATCAATACCCTCTGCATCGCACAGATCAACCCACACACTAACGAAGTCGGGATCACTAAACATATTTTCGAAGTAATCGTCGATAGTGGTGCATAGTGTCAGGCGCACATCTCCCTCAAGGCGGACAACGTACGCGCCATCGTGATGCGCCGCCTGTATCCTGCCCTCACTCACTGCGGGCCTCTCTTACTGAGAAAGAGAGCAGCTATATCGTCTGGCGCTGTTTCTACAGTATCCAAGCCCAATCCTGTTATCAGATCGTCGGGGGAATCTACTGTCTGTTCAAACACCTGAAGAAAGTACTTCTCCTTCTCGATGAGGTTTTTCGGCGGGAGGATTTCCAATATGCCATCTGAAAACAGCGCCAGCATAAAGCTCTCTGGCAATTCAATCAGGTGCTCCTCGTAGTGAGCATCTTCCATAATTCCTACTGCCGGGCCTTCGCCTCGCAGGTACCGAGCACCCTCACGCGAAACCAGCACAGGTTGCGGCAAATGACCCGCTACGCTGTAGCTCAGCGTGTTGTTCTGCATGTCCAGCAGACCAACGACCATAGTGGCAAACTTACCGACCTCTAGGTCAAGCAACTCCTGATTGGCGAGTTTGAGCATACCGATGGGGCTGAGCACCGTATCGTCGTTCTTGCGCAGGTAGTCCGAGCGCTTGCGCGCAAACAGGTTCTTGAGCAGAACCGTAGCGAATGCTGATGAGCTACCGTGACCCGATACATCCGCCATGAAAAAGGTTACGTGGGTCTTTCCCACTGTAAAGTAGTCAGTAAAGTCGCCGCTCAGGAAAAGCGAGGGAATAACGGTATGGCTGAAGACAAAGTCATCTAGCACTAAAGGCGTAGACGGCAGCATGCGCATCTGCACTTGCCGACCAGCCTGCTGATCCTGCTCCAGAACCTTAACTGTTCCACGCAACTCTGTGTTGGCCGCTTCCAGACGCTTGCGGTTTTCCAATAGTTCACGCCGCATCTGCCGCTGTCTAACGCATCGCTCGATTGACTTGACCAATGCCTCCTTATCTTCCACAGGCCGGGTAAAAAAATCGTTTGCCCCCAGACGCAGGGCGGTCATCATCCGCTCTACATTGGCTTCGTCGCTAAACATGATTGCGGGCACCTGCACATCCATCTCGCGCAACGCCTTTCTAGCCTCTTTCCAGGATATATCTTTGAGATCGAGATCGCACAAAATCACATCGAGATCGCTATTCTCATTCAGGGCGTAATCATAATTTACAACGTCAGTGACAACTTCCGTGTGGAACCCCGCGTCGGCAACTAGCTTTGCTAGCTGCTGGGCACGCGAGGCATCGTGATCAATGACTAATACGTTGCCGGGTGAAGACATTTGGAGGCGCTATTTTTCAAACGATGCCAAGACACTACGCCCCTGTAACCGGCCGCGCAATTGGATTTGACGCGCTTTGCGCAGGATTTCACAGTTTTGCTGAAAACTCGCTTGCTAAAATAACGAATAGCTGAAGAAAACGGAGCAGGGCACACTAGAACTCCTCTTCCCACTCGTCATCGTAGTCCGAGAAATTGTCTTCAACCTTGCCATCATTAACAAAAAACTCTCTCTGCTGAAGATAGGCATCACGGATGAAAATATAGCGATCACCTGAAAGTAACTCATCAGCGGCAAGTAAGCGGGATCGACCATCAACCAGTTCCAGTGCCCAAATGGAGTTTCGAACCGTATTATCATCAATAAACATAGGTATGGAAGAGTAGGTGTCTACTAACGTCCCCGTGCCACTTCGGAACGTGCGAGGGCCCAACAAGGGCACCATGACGTAAGGGCCAGTGGGAACACCCCAAAGCGCAAGGGTGTGACCAAAGTCGGTACGATACGGACGAATACCAAACCGCGTGGCCACATCGAACAACCCGAACACACCAAGGGTGGAATTCACTAAAAAGCGACCGCCCCCCTGGGCAGCACCTTCAAAGCGAGCCTGAAACAGCGCGTTCAGCGCAGAGTTAAAGTCGTACAGATTGGCAAAGAAGTTGCCAACACCACGCTGAGCTGGGTCTGGCATAACAAAGTCATAACCCTTGGCAACCGGCCTCAGGATCCATTTGTCGAGCTGGTTATTGAACGCAAAAAGTGGTCGGTTTATGGACTCAAGTGGATCGACGTTTTTTCCAGAGCTTACAAGTACGGCCCCCGCTCCAGGGGATTCCAGTACTTCAATTACGCCCTCGCCTTCTGCAGAGGCCGAGCCTACAAAGCACAGCCACCCCAGCAGAATTGTTGTAAATACAGCGCGCATGCAGACGGATCCATAATTCCAGCGGGAAATTTTACGCCGCGACCGTGTGTGCGGCAACTTTTTTCAATGTGATTGCAGCGTTTCTTTGACCCCCTAATAAGGCAGGTCACACTGCCTCATAATAGACTACGCCTTGCTCACAGAGCTGGTTCAATTGCTGCTCGATGAACCCCCGAAGGTTTTTAGCTGGCACGTTCAGCTCTTTTGCCAGCAGAATAACCACGTCTTCTATAGTACGACTACTCTCACGCACCAGCTCCAGCAAGCGGGCTGTGGCGGCGTTTGTTGCCATAAACTGTACGGCGTCAGAGGCATCACGGTAGACCACGAGATAACAGGGTTCACCCGGCACTTGGGGCCTGAATCCGGGGCCGATCTCATGAACGGGCCACTTATAACCCAATACCCATGCCAGCGGTGACAGCGCCACAACCGTAGAGGCACTATCGGTCATCGGTACCGAGATGGGAAAGCTATCCTCAGACACATCCAAGGCCAGTTCTACCCACTCATAGTGGGCTAGTTCTGCGATAAACGGCGGGTCACATTCTCTGGGCGCGAAGTCCTCCATCAAGAAGCGCAGAAACTCCTGACTAATCTCAAGAAAGTAAGGGGTATGGCAGCGATGAACGTCGATGAACTGGCGGACAAGCCCATGCCAGTCTTCTTCCTCATAGAGGCTGTGCAGTACGGGAAACCCTCCGCGAATGAATCCCTCGATATTGTTGTACACCAGGTCAAGGTATACCTGTAATCGTCGCGTCTCTACACCTTCTGGCGGAGCTTCAGCCTCAGGGTTGCGCAAGAAGCGAGCCATATTCATCTGGCTGTTTCGCAGTACTGATTCCCCCTGCGTCATATATTTCCTGCCCGGCTGAGTGACGTCTGCGAGGCGGCTCCCTGCAGCTCCCTAATCCGACTCACCTCTGCTAACAATTTCTCCAAAGGTGGCAGGTTAAAATCCCTTTCCAGCAGCGTCGGCAACGGCCCTACGTATTGATATGCCTGTTCAAGTATTGCCCACACAGGGTCGATGACATCTGCGCCGTGCGTATCCACCTTCAGGTCGTCGGCCTCATCGTAGTGGCCTGCCACGTGAATGTAGACCGCCTTCTCTAACGGCAGGCTCGTGAGGAACTCTATTGGGTCATAACTGTGATTGATGCTGTTGACATAGATGTTATTCACATCAAGCAGCATTTGCGCACCCGATTCGTCCATTACGGCCCGAATAAACTCAGCTTCAGTCAGCTCCGCAAGAGGTTGGGCGTAATAGGATGCATTCTCCAGCACTAGCGGGCGACCAATAATATCTTGCACTTCTCGAACGCGTTGAGCTACGTGGTGCACTGCTTCCTCAGTGAAAGGAATTGGCAGCAGATCGTACAGATGGCCTTCGGCGGCACAATAGGTGAGGTGCTCGCTGTAAAACGGTGCATTAATGTCGTCCATAAGGACTCTAACCGCTTTCACCAGATCCGTATCAATGGGATCAGGGCCGCCTATATCCAGTGACAAGCCATGCAGAGCAATCGTGTAGCGCTCAGCCAGGGCTCTGAATTGCTTACCCAATCGCCCACCCACGCCAATCCAGTTCTCGGGGGCGATCTCCATGAAATCGACACCTTCAGGAGCCATAGACAAAAGCGGACCCAAGAGGGCCCGCCTTAATCCGAGACCTGCGCCATGCAGGTCTCGCTGTGAATCAGGCATTAGCCGCCGCACTTACCTTCGCCGCATTTGCCTTCGCCTTCACCTTTCTTGGCGTCGCCACATTTGCCTTCGCCGCACTTGCCTTCGCCTTCACCTTTTTTGGCGTCGCCACATTTGCCTTCACCGCATTTGCCTTCGCCTTCACCTTTCTTGGCGTCGCCACATTTGCCTTCGCCACACTTACCTTCTTTGTCGGCCTTCTCGCCATGGTGAGCGAAGTTGGCCAGATCGTACCCACCGCTTAGCTGCTGGGCAGAAAAAGGGTTAACTTCCGCAGATACCAGAGGAGCGATAGAGGTAGCCAAGAACGCTGCGCCTAATGCGGCAGCCAGTGGTTTTTTAGATTGAGCCATAATATTTTCCCTGTAGTTTTCGTTCTAATAAGTATGTTCAACATTCGAAATGCTTCAGGGACATACCCATGACAGCTTTCTTGCTAACTAGGACACAGCATCGTGAAGGAAGTTTCCACCAATCTGGCGCAGAAATGGTAATTTTTCACATTTTTGCACGCTTATCTGCTTTTTATGAGTACCAAGCGCCGCTGGGCCGGTGTTCTGTGGCTCAGTGAGGGTTGTTTTGCAGCCAGTCTTCAACCCGCTGCCACTGCTGCTTCAGCCGTTTTTCGGACACAGCCCTGCGCGTGCCCAGATTTTGCGCAAATAGTGATACTCGAAACTCCTCCAACAACCAGCGGTACTGACATGCGTCCTCGCACAGTTGCAGCAATCCCGGGCGATCTTTGAGTAATCTCTTTAATGGGTCTGATAGATTAGTCAGAAGCGCGACATACTGACTATCTTTTGCCGTTTGTCCCGAGAAGCGCTCCAGCCGATGACGCATGGCTTTGGCATAGCGCGGGTATTGTGAAAACCAATCAGACGGCGTATCCCTAACAAAGTTTGCGCCCAGCAACTCAATGAGCTGTTGCTCAATATCCGCCCTATTCTCTCTGAACTTGCCTTTCGGCATTGCTGAGAGCAATGTTCTGACTTCGACGATCACCTGCAATGTATTGAGCAATGTAGCTTCGAGTGCTGTGGCAGACTCCACCAAACGAGGCTTGGCTGACTCTAGCGCTGATGTAAAAATTTGCTCTGTGCGAACTTCCTGAGCGTCAAGCTCCATGGCGTCGCGCAGCGCCCCACAAATGACATCTTCTATCAGCGCCGCGCGCTCAAGACCCGCGCCAGCCAAAGCAAGATTAAAGTGATTCCCCCGCAACAGGTTCTTGCGCAGGTATTTTACGCCTTGGGCGTTTTGCAGTAATGCCAGCCTCATCAGTCCGTGTCGATGAGCAACAGCCGCCTCCGAAGGGTAGTCAAACAGCTCTATCGCGGCGCTTTCGCCACGATCGACCAGCGCAGGATAGGACAGAATCGACACACCGGCCTGCTTGAAGCGCCACTCACTGGGCAACTCATCCATATCCCAGCGGACAAGTCCCTCCCGAGCGGGCCCTTCCGATACCGCGTGCCCCGCGGGCTTTTCAGCGCTGCCCCGCAGCCCCTGTACCAGGCCCGCAATATCCCTACCCTGAGCAATCAGCTTACCTTTGGCGTCAACTACACGCATATTCATGCGGTAGTAGTCATCCAGCGCTTCTACGCTGAAATCACTCGCGCTGATCCGCACGCCTGCCAGCTGAGTAAATACCTTGGCCAGTGCCTGATCGAGCGCCACATTAGCTGGCACTAAAGTATCCAATGCGCGATCAACATAGTCAGGTACTGGCACCAGGTGCTTGCGTTGCACTTTGGGTAAACTCTTCGCCAGCGCGATACACTTGTCTCGGAGCATGCCCGGTACAACCCACTCGAAAAGCTGCTGAGGCACGCGATTCAGTAATCCGATTGGAACCGTAACAGACACACCGTCGGTGTCCTTACCCGGCTCAAACTGGTAAGCAAGACGAAACTGCATATCCTCATAATCGAGTACGCCTGGAAACTGCTCTGTCAGTGCACTCCCCGGATCCCGTGCCATTAATAGCTCACGCGAAATTCGCAAGCTCTGATCAGCCTCCGGGTTCTTCTTTAGCCATGACTGCAAGCGTCCTGCAGTGAACGCGTCTTCCGGCAGTCGCTCATTGTAGAATTCAAACAGCACCTGCTCGTCAGCAACAATATCGCGCCTGCGTACACGCGACTCTAATTCCTCCAGCTCACGAAGAACCTTCATATTGTGCTTCAGGAACGCGGGAAACTGGCGATAGCCTCCTGCCATCAAGCCTTCTCGAATCAGCAGCTCGCGGGCTTCGTGAGGATTGATATTGCCATAGTGTACGGTGCGCTTGTCCACCAACGTCAGTCCATAGAGACTGATGCGCTCGTAGGCAGCTACGCGCCCACTACGACCCTGCCAGCGAGGTTCGTAGTAATGGTGCTTAAGCAGCGTAGGGTTTATATCCAGTATCCATTCAGGATCTATGGCGCCCACCGTTCTTGCAAACACGCGAGATGTTTCTACCAGCTCCGCGGCAACCAGCCATTTCGGCGGCTTTTTGGATTGTGATGATCCGGGAAAAATCTGCAGCTTGCGGTTGCGCGCACCGAGAAAATCTCTGCCTTCATGTTGCTGGGCTATGTTGCTGAGCAATCCAGATAGCAGAGCGACATGAATGCCTTGATAGTTTTCATCCTCAGACAGAATTTTTTTAGCGCGAACACCCTGCGCTCTACACGCAATCGTGAGCTGTGAATGAACCTCACGCCATTCTCTAAGACGAAGAAACGACAAAAATTCTTTTTTGCACAGCTTGCGCAACTGATTCTGGCTTAGCGCCTGACGCTGCTCCTCAAAGTACCGCCAAAGATTGAGCCATGCCATAAAGTCTGAGCGCGGATGCTTAAAACGAGCATGTAGCTGGTCAGACTGTTGCTGCTTGTCTGCCGGCCGTTCACGAGGGTCTGCAATAGCCAGAGCACTGGCGATCACCAGAACCTCTTCAAGACAATTCTGTGACTGCGCAGCAAGTACCATTCGCGCGAGTCTTGGATCAGTCGGCAGACGCGCCATACGTTTGCCTAACGGTGTGAGCTTACCTCCAGTGGTTACCGCGCCTAATTCTTCCAACAACTTATAACCGTCGCGTACCATGCGAGGATCTGGCGGATTGATGAAAGGAAACCGGGTGACATCGCCCAGGCGCAGTTGCAGCATCTGCAAAATTACGGCGGCAAGATTGGTACGCTTTATCTCAGGGTCTGTAAATTCTGGCCGGCCCGAAAAATCCTCTTCACTATATAAACGTAGACACACACCCGACGCTACACGACCGCATCGCCCTTTGCGTTGATTGGCACTAGCTTGCGATATAGGCTCAATCGGCAGTCGCTGTACTTTTGTTCGAAAACTGTAACGACTGATACGAGCTTCACCCGGATCGATCACATAGCGTATACCCGGCACTGTAAGCGAAGTCTCTGCCACGTTGGTCGCAAGTATCACGCGCATACCCCGTCGGCTATTGGTATCGAATACTCGTGTTTGCTCGGCCTGACTCAGGCGTGCATAGAGCGGTAGAACATTGATATCCTGCTGATGACGCAGATGCTTTGATAGCTCCCGGATTTCACGCTCACCTGATTGAAATACCAGCACATCTCCGCGAGGCCCGAAACGCCCCGAGCTGATATCCGCCACCAGTTGTCCGATCTGCTCAACGACACCCTCATCGCTCTCATCAAGCGGATCAAAGTAATGGGTCTCTACAGGGTAGGTTCGCCCGGAAACCTCGATTACAGGTGCATCGTCAAAGTGTTTTGAGAAACTGTCTACATCGATAGTGGCAGAGGTCACGATAACTTTTAGATCGGGACGCCGAGGCAACAGCTGCTTGAGATAGCCCAAAATAAAATCGATATTCAGGCTGCGCTCATGAGCCTCGTCGATGATCAAAGTGTCATATGCTCGTAGCATCCTGTCGCGCTGCATTTCGTTCAACAGAATGCCATCAGTCATCAATTTGACTGCAGTCGCGTCAGATACCTGATCAGTAAACCGAACCTGATAGCCAACCACGTCGCCTAATGGGGTATCCAATTCCTGCGCTATTCGCGCGGCAACTGTACGCGCCGCCAACCGCCGAGGTTGCGTGTGCCCTATTCTTTGCTCCCTGCCGCGGCCCAGCTCAAGGCAGATTTTGGGTATCTGAGTGGTCTTTCCTGAACCCGTTTCCCCCGCGACTATCACAACTTGATGCTCACTGATGGCACGCGCGATATCCGCCCTGCGTTCAACGACAGGCAACTCCTCGGGAAAGCGAATCGCGGGTATCACTCTGGGATGTGATGTTGCTTCAGTCACGTGGATCTAATGATTACCTATTACTTTTTCTACGATGATGCGTAAAACGTCGAAGCCAATGTGGGTTAATATCACCGCACACTCAATCCAACATAGAGGATATTCCGGTCGATGGCACAGCTTACCAACTTTACCTTTGAAGAACTCGCTCTGGGGCAGACTGCAAGTTACACCAAAACAGTGACTGAACAGGATATACAGCTATTCGCAGTTGTTTCAGGTGACATCAATCCAGTCCATCTCGACAGTGACTATGCAGCTACCACGCCATTCAAAGGGCCTATTGCTCACGGCATGTTGACCGGCGCTGTTATATCCGCCGCTATCGCACTGCAACTACCCGGACCCGGCACTATTTATCTGGGGCAGAATCTACGCTTCCGACTACCAGTTCGCCCCGGCGACACCCTCACAGTGACGCTTGAGGTGACGGAGCTCAAGGAAAAGCGCCATCAAGTTGCGCTGGACTGCAAGGTTACTAATCAGGATGAAAAACTGGTTGCCAGCGGGCTTGCCGACGTTATGGCTCCAACGCAGAAGCTGGCGATAGAAGCTCCATCTCTACCTAGCGTCACCCTAAGTTGATCATCTTGCTCTCAGGCTGACGCGCCAGCGGGACCTTCATCAGCAAATTGCGCGGGATCTAGATACATTAGCTTCAACTTAACTGACGCCTGCTCGGATCCAGAATCGGACCCCAGAACCATCACATTGGGCTGGCTGTCCTCGTACGTCACTGCCGTTACGCCAAACATCAGCATCTCTGGGCCGTCCTGAGCGGTAAATGCTGGAATATTTTTTTCAGCTTGAAGCGCTTGTGAAAGATTGGAAATCAGCAAGGCAAGACTGGTTTTAAACGCGCCGAAATTCAAATTGCCAACAAACTCAGACCCGTCGAGTTGAACGTCGAAGCGTACAATCGACTGGTCTTCCATTCGCACATTCGACAATGCCAGCGCTTTGCCTTCTGAGAGCACTTTAAATGCATTCTTTGCGTCAGTCCGACTAGCCTCCACCAAGGACTTATGAAGCAGGTTAATCGCGATAATCAGAAACTTCTCTCTGGAAATCGACTGGGTCTGGTATTCAGCCATGCAAACCTCGAGCAACAAAGGGCCGCAATTCTAATGCTTGCGCCTAACGATTGCCAGCGAGCAACTCGTCCGCAGCAGAATCAATATTCTGCTTTTTTTGTTACCATTCAAACCCCTGGCTATCAGAACTAACACGCAACCTGATGTATCACAGCACGCACCAACAACCAGCGCGATCCGCCCTTTTCCACGTGGCCACACGACAATTGGCTGTGGCCTGCCTGTGCCTGTTGACTATGTCTGTAGCGTGGGGAGCGAATCGCCCGGACACCCTGACCATGCTCACACGTGAGCGGGAAATGTTGACGTCTGAGCTTGAGCAGTATCGCAAAACACTCACTATGCTCCACACCGATGGCACCCCACCGGGAACTAGCTCGAACCCGGCAGTGCGCACGCTCGCCCAGGAAATGATTGGTATTCGTACTCGCCTGATCAGTATCACCGAAAAGGAAGTGACGTTACTGCAGGAAGAGATCCTACAATCAAAGTCATCCATTATTGTGAACGAAGTGCCAGATACCAGTACAACGGCAGGCGACGAAACTGGCGCTGCGCAGGGCGTACCGGCAGTCACTGAAGGTAGGCCGCTACGCATGTCTTCAGACATACCCGGTAGTGCAGAAACAATCGCCAGAGAAATCGATGAAGTAGAGCGATTGCGACAGCTTCTAACCGCTTACTACGTTGAGCAACAAGAAGCACTTCAAGTAATGCCCACTCAGGAAGAGCTTGCACAAAGAGAAGCAGCGGCAAATACAGCCAGCGCTACTGATCTGATACCTTTTAGCGTAAACAAGCTGCATTTGAACGGTGCGGAGGGTAGTGCCGTGCTCACACAATTCACTCAACGCCTGAGCGATCCATCCATACCTGAAAGTCGACGGGATATGGCACCCATCTGTACCTTTAAGACACGCTTGTTCGGATCACTGATTGCCAGTGAAAAGCGGAGTCTGCGCCCGGTTGGCAAGCATCATTATGTTGCGCGAGTGCGCCTTCAACCCGGAGATACCACATTGCGAATTAGGGACAATAGCTGGCAATTGAGACTTCGGGACGATGCAAGCGCAGAGGACTTTCTAGTCACGCTTTACGCACCACCAGGGACCCAAGCAGAGTTACACGTGGTCAGCGTTCAAGAACTCATTGCAATTGAAGATGCCCATATTCCTGCCTGGCTGCCCAGCGAAATCGCTCTATCTGATCAGGGCGAATGAATCGCGATAATACACCCTGGACGGTGCTGCCCTATGCCAGTGTTGACTGGTCTTTAGGGGATACCCCCAAGTCCACAGCATTCGAAGATGTCTATTTTTCAAGTGACAATGGCCTAGCTGAAAGTCGTTATGTCTTTCTTGATGGCAACTCGCTACCCGAACGTTGGGATAGCCATCACAGGTCTGTTTTTACAATTGCGGAGACCGGCTTTGGCGCTGGGCTCAATTTTCTGTTGGCCTGGCAGGCGCTTGAAGCCTCCGCTGCCCCCCGACCCCGGCTGCACTTTATTTCGGTCGAGAAATACCCGCTATCACCTGATGATCTCGCCCGGGCGCTCGCTCCATGGCTTGAGTTGTCACAATACGCAGAGGCTTTACTGGCCCAGTATCCGCTGCCGATTCGTGGCAATCATAGGCTTCTATTTGACGATGGCCGGGTGGTTCTGGACCTATGGTTTGAAGATGGACACGAATGGCTGGAGGATCTGGCCTCGCGTAAAAGCAGGATCGTGGATGCGTGGTTTCTCGACGGCTTCACCCCGGCGAGA
Organism: Halioglobus sp.; assembly: GCA_039990395.1. Classification (GTDB taxonomy): domain Bacteria; phylum Pseudomonadota; class Gammaproteobacteria; order Pseudomonadales; family Halieaceae; genus CALINF01. The sequence continues at coordinate 430,873 of JBDXFZ010000146.1, read as the reverse complement.
AACGAGTCTCTGTGGTCGGCAGCGGTATTGAACGCTGTTGCCAGACTGAGTCATCCATCGACGACACTTGCCACATTTACTGCCGCGGGGCAGGTTAGGCGCGATCTGGAGGCTGCGGGTTTTACAATGAGCAAGGCAGCCGGCTTTGGTCGCAAAAGAGAATGCTCGCGGGGCGTATTTGCAGGCTCAGCCGATACCGGCGAAAAATCAGAGGCGCCTTTGTCACGACGCCGTCGACGACAGCAAACTGCCGCCTTCACGCCATGGGACCTTCCTCAAGCAGCGCAGCAGCAGCCCGAAAGCGTAATCGTGCTGGGCGCCGGCCTCGCTGGCTGCACGGCTGCCTATGCTCTGGCCACAAGAGGTATTTCAGTAAAACTATTGGACCGCTATCAGGTTGCCAGTGCTGCCTCGGGTAACGAGCAGGGTGTCCTGTACACGCGATTCTCAAATAAACACTCTTCGCTTACCGACTTTGCTTTGCAAAGCTACTCGTTCGCGCACCGCTGGTATCACACTCAGCTAGAAGCAGGGCAACTAAGAGACGGTGAAGATGGCGCTTTGTGTGGCTGTTTTCAACAGATGCCAAATGCCGAGAATCTCGCCAAATTATCCAACACACTCGCAACCATACCGGAACTGGCTTCTTTTACCTCTGCCGATGAGGCAGAAACGCTATTGGGAGTAAAGCCTGCACACGATGGTCTCTGGCTGCCAGATTCAGGCTGGATCAATCCAGCCGCTCTGTGTCGCACACTGGTCTCACACCCATTGATCTCACTACATGAGAACTGCGGTGAGTTGGAACTGTCTTACAAGCAAAAACAGTGGTTTGCCAGCAGTGAATCGCACACATTTGCAGCACATTGCGCCATTATCGCAACCGGCTGTGAGGCAGGGGAACTCCATGGCCTAAGCTGGCTACCAACCCGGGCAATCCGCGGCCAGACCACTCGGCTACCCGCCAGCAACGCAACACATAGGCTCAAGGCGGCATTCTGTCACGAGGGTTATATCGCACCTGCCCAAGGCGAGAATCACTGCATCGGTGCCACGTTCGATCTGCACAGCGATGATTCACACGTTCAGATCGAGGACCATCAGCGAAATCTCGATGCGCTCGGACGCGCTACGCCCCTATGGGAAAAATCTCTGGGTGATATCAACGCTGCGCAGCTCACTGGACGAACCGGCTTTCGCTGTGCCAGCCCGGACTATTTGCCGTTGGCAGGGCCGGTACCCGAGCTAACCCCTTTCCTCGCCGCCTTTTCGGATTTACGCGATAACGCTCGCCGACATATCGATCAATGCGGCCACTACCAGCCCGGACTCTATCTTACGGTAGGCCATGGCTCTCGCGGTCTTACTTCCACGCCATTGTGTGCAGAACTGTTGGCCAGTACTATTTGCGGCGAACTATCACCGCTCAGCCGTGAACTGTCTCGCGCTGTGGCGCCGGCACGATTCCTGATACGCGATCTCATTCGCCAGAAGAGGTAATTACCCAGAGTTATGCGCACTACTCCTGTAATCGCCTGCCTGCTGGCTCTGTTAGTCAATAGCGTTCCAGCCATCTCGGTTGAACTTTTTACGTATGAGGTCGTGACCACCAAACCCCAGGATCGATCGTTATTTACACAAGGGCTGCAGATTATCGATGGTCAACTTTATGTAGGCACGGGGCAGTATGGCGAGTCCCGACTTCTGCGCTACGATTGGCCCAACATGACAGTCAACCATGAGCACCCGCTGGATCCCAGACTATTTGGTGAAGGCGTGACGGTGCTGGATGATCGCGTTTACCAACTCACCTGGCGCAGCGGCCTGTTGTTTACTTATCAGCGCGACACACTTGAAATGCTGGAAGTATCGCGGATACCCACGCAGGGCTGGGGGCTCACCCACGATGGACAGAACCTGATATTGAGCGACGGCAGTAACCGCTTATATTTTGTTGATCCCAAAGAACAGCGACTAACGCGCTCGTTGTCCGTGACTCAAGAGGGTCTACCCGTCACCAGGCTCAACGAGCTGGAATGGATAGAAGGAAAGATATGGGCCAACGTTTATCAAACCGATCGCATCGTCATCATTGACCCCGACAATGGCAACATCACCGGAAGCATTGACCTGATGGGTTTATTACCCACGATAGAGCGCCTTCCAGATACTGATGTGCTCAATGGTATCGCTTATGAACAAGACAGTGGGAAGGTCTGGGTAACGGGAAAGCGTTGGCCATATCTCTACCAGATCAAATTGATACCCCTAGCGAACGCGGACGAGACTCGCATAGACGCTAAAACACGTTAGAATGCTGCACGGCTAGCTACACCGACAATTTACCTGCCAAGGCGGGTACGTAGACACAACCCACATCGCCTTACTCCGGACACAGAGACTGATATGACCCACGTGCCATCAACCAGAACGGAACACTCCGCTTTTCGTGAACTTCGCAGCGAAACTATTCCATCGCTGAATGTTAGGGTAGAACAGTACGAGCACGTAAAAACGGGTGCAATGCACTATCACTTAGCCGCTGATAGCAGTGAGAATGTATTTCTAGTCGCATTGCGCACGGTACCGCACGACTCAACAGGTGTGGCTCACATACTCGAGCATACCGCCTTGTGTGGCAGCGAACGTTTTCCAGTACGCGACCCTTTCTTCATGATGTTGCGCCGTTCCCTGAACACGTTTATGAATGCGTTCACCAGCTCCGACTGGACTGCCTATCCTTTCGCCAGCCAGAATCGCAAGGACTTCGGCAATCTGCTCGATGTCTACTTGGATGCTGTATTTTTCTCACGACTCGACCCGCTGGACTTTGCTCAGGAAGGTCACCGTATCGAATTTGAAGATCCCAAAAATGCAGATAGTAATCTGGTGTACAAGGGTGTCGTGTTCAATGAAATGAAAGGAGCGATGAGCTCCGTCAGCAGTACACTGTGGCAAACGCTCTGTCACCACCTGTTTCCGACCACTACCTATCATTACAACAGTGGCGGCGATCCGGCTCATATTCCGGACCTCAGTTACGAAGACCTTAAGGCATTCTATAAAAGCCACTATCACCCCACCAATGCGATTTTCATGACCTTCGGTGACATTCCTGCTTCAGAGCACCAGCTGGCTTTTGAAGATAAAGCTTTGCATCGCTTCCAGAAACTGGACGATCGTATTGCTGTGCAAGCGGAAAAGCGACTCACCTCACCACAGCGCGTTCAGGAAGTTTATGCGCTTGATGAATCTGGCGACACAACTGGAAAAACCCATATCGTCGTAGGCTGGATGCTCGGCGAGAGCACCAATCTTGAGGAAATGCTGGAAGCTCAACTCCTGTCGAGCGTGTTACTAGACAATAGCGCCTCGCCACTGCAACACGCACTGGAAACCACTGAACTCGGTCTGGCGCCCTCCCCCTTATGCGGACTTGAAGACAGCATGCGTGAGCTGGTGTTTGTTTGTGGCATAGAGGGCAGCGAGGCAGAACACACAGAGGCACTTGAGCAGATGGTCACTCGTGTTATCACTCAAGTGGCTGAAGACGGGGTGCCACTGGAGCGCCTTGAGGCAGTCCTGCATCAGTTGGAACTCCATCAACGAGAAATTAGCGGAGACAGCTATCCCTATGGTTTGCAATTAATTTTGCAAGCGCTGGGTTGTGCAACCCATTACAGCGATCCGATTGCAGTGTTAAACCTTGATCCGGTGATCGATTCATTGAGAGAGCGAATCACTGATCCAGACTATATCCGCAGCCTTGCGAGCAAACTGCTACTGGACAACCCGCATCGCGTAACATTGGTTATGAGCCCCGATCAGACATTATCGGAGCAACGCAGACAGGCGGAACGCTCACGATTGGATGCCATGAAATCCACTATGGACCCACAGCAGCAACAGGGAGTGATTGACCTCGCACAGAAACTGGCAGAGAGACAGACGCAGGAAGACGACGAGAGCATACTGCCTAAAGTTGAATTGAGTGATGTGCGGTCAGGTCTCCCCGAACTTACGTGCCAGACTTCTCGCCACAATGGCGTAGCAGTGACCGGGTATGGCCAGGGCACGAATGGGCTGGTGTATCAGCAGGTAGTGGCACCAGTAGCCGCACTAACTGACGAACAATTAACTCACTTGCCCTACTACACCAACATGCTGACCGAGCTGGGGCTGGGTAGCGACGATTATCTCGCCACTCAGAACCGTCAGTCCTCGACGGTGGGCGCTATTAATGCATTTACCTCGATAAGAGGCAACGTGGATGACGAACAGCAACTCACCGCCAACATTGTATTGTCGTCCAAGGCACTCATACGCAACCGTGCAGCGCAAGCACAGTTACTGCATGACACTTTGCACAAAGTAAAATTTGGAGAATTAGGCCGCATCCGCGACTTGGTGAATCAGCAACGTGCTCGGCGCGAGCAGTCTGTTACTGGAAATGGCCATGGACTTGCAATGTCCGCTGCCAGCGCCGGCATGAGCCCATTAGCAAAACTTAATCATGAGCTGTCTGGTCTGGCAGGTATACAGTCGATCAAGCGACTGGATGATTCACTTAAAGAGGATGCGTCGCTCGCTGCGTTCGCTGCGTCTTTGGGGAGCATTCATGAGCAACAGTTGCAGGCGCCTATTCAGATTCTCGCGATTTCTGAAGCCCATCAGTTAAACAGCGTCGAGACAGCAATTCGCGATGTCTGGCAGCAATCTGCATCGGAGCAAACAGGCACTTTAGCACTAGATCCAATCCGCGAACGGCGTTCCGAGTTTTGGGTGGCCAACACGGCTGTCAACTTCTGCGCGAGAGCCTACCCCACAGTACCTGTGGGTCACGATGACGCAGCAGCACTTATCGTACTGGGTGGCTTTCTTAGAAACGGCTTCTTGCACCGAACCATTCGCGAACAAGGTGGCGCGTATGGAGGAGGTGCGAGCCAGGACGCAGGCATTGCCGCTTTCCGCTTCTACTCCTATCGAGATCCCCGCCTCACCGAAACGCTGGATGATTTCGATTCGTCTATACAGTGGATGCTCGAGTCAAAACACGACTACCGTGCGCTAGAGGAGGCCGTCTTGGGTGTTATTGGCTCGATGGACAAACCCAGCTCACCAGCAGGTGAGGCGAAGCATCATTTCCACAACCGTCTGTTTGGTAGAACACATGCGCAGCGAGAAGCATTACGGGCTGGCATTCTTGCCGTCACGCTGGATGATCTCAGGCACGTCACCGAAACCTATCTACGACCGGAACTCGCCAGCACTGCAGTTGTTTCAAACAGCGAGCAACTCGCAGACTCGGCAGAGTTGCGAGAAGCGCTGAATATGAACACCATTGAGCTGTAGCATATCGACGCCCAGATACTACACCGGGGCAAACAGCTGCCCCGGCCGTTCGTATAATCTGCTACGCCTCACTTGCGATTCGCTCAGTCGTAATTGCATACGCCCCTTCCTTGATTATCACGTTTCTGAAGGTGACAGATCCTACCGACCGCGCCTGTAAACGAGTGCGCGCAGCGGGTAAAGAAATGTTAAGAAACCTATTTATGAAGTAAAGGTAGGTGACACAGTGGCGGGGATTCTCCACACTAACGATCTACACTATTGTGTCTAACCAGCGCGAGGAAAAATTTCACCGTGACGTTCAGCGTATTACTCATCGATGACGACATCGAGCTGTGCAGTCTGCTGGCAGACTTTTTATCTCTCGAGGGTTTTGTCGTTCATGCTGTTCACAATGGATCGGAAGCGATTGAGCATCTACGAGATACCAGTTACGACTCGATTGTGCTTGATATCATGTTACCCGGATTGCAAGGGCTGGACGTGTTGCGCCAATTGCGTGCTTTCAGCGCTACGCCAGTGCTTATGCTCACGGCACGTGGAGAAGATACCGATAGGATTGTGGGCCTGGAACTAGGCGCAGATGATTATCTACCCAAACCTTGTAATCCTCGGGAACTAGCTGCAAGACTGCGTGCGATTTTGCGCCGCGCAAGGCCCGCTTCAGACAATACCGGCGATCTTACAGTTGATGGTACACACCTAAACCAGGCCAATCGTAGCGGGACACACCGCGGCGTAGATCTACAGTTAACCAGTGCGGAGTTCAATGTTTTGTTTGTACTGATGAGTCTAGCCGGGACCGTTGTCAACAAAGATACAATCAGCCTTGAGGCACTGGGTCGGCACCAGTCCGCCTACGACCGCAGCGTTGATGTGCACATCAGCAAGATCCGCAAGAAGCTGGCCCTATGCGGGGGTACCGACCTTATTGTTAGCGTGCGCGGGGCCGGCTACCAGTTCGCCAGAAATCAGCAGGACAACTGACCCCCGTGCGCAATCGACTTTTCTTCAAAGCATTCCTGGGCTTTTGGCTAGTTAGCATCTGCATTCTGCTAGCTGGAATCGCTGCGACTCGCTACTTTGATCTTTTGCCGACGGACGGCGGCAACAGACAAGGTCGACCCGGACCTCCACCTGAGTACCTGGTACGGTTGATGTACAGTTTGCAGAATGCATCCGACGAAGAGCTGCCCGCGCTCGTCGACAAAACCGAAGCACGCGGTAACGTCACGCTCTATTTGCTAAACCGACAAGGCGAAGAAATTCTGGGGAAAGATACGCCGCGCGAGGCGCGACGCGCAGCGGATCAACTGAAGGGACGCAAGCGACGGGCATCTGTTGAATCTCCACAGGGGCGTTTTCTCGCTCACGCTCTGTATAGACGAGAGCAAGGACCTCTCAAAGTGGTTGCCCACTTCAAATCGCAGGGTACTCTCCAGGAATTACTATTAGGCAATTCCTGGTTACGCATTGCGATCGCAGTTCTGCTAAGCGGAACTTTATGCTATCTCGCCACGTTATTAATGACTCGCAGATTGGCCACGATGAGCCGAGTATCGCGCCAACTGGCTCGGGGCGACCTTGAAGCTAGAATTCCCGTTAGAGAACGCGGCGGGGATGAAACAGATGATCTGGCACGAGATTTCAACGAGATGGCCGATCAGCTGAAGCAGCGAATACAGGCACAGCGGCGGCTTCTACAGGATGTATCTCATGAGCTACGCTCCCCCTTAGCGCGACTAAAAATCGCGCTTGCTATGGCACAGGATCACCCCGATGCCGCCGCACAGTACCTGAGTCGAATGGAGAAAGAGACTGATCGACTCAACGACCTCATTGGTCAGCTGTTAACCATACAGGGTGCGGCAGTAGTACTAGACAGACATATTGATCTGGTTACCCTGCTTACGATGGTGACCTCCGATGCCCAGTTTGAGGCCAACACAGAGAAACAATCTGTGCAGGTACTTTTTCAATGTGATCTGGAGGAAGCCATTGTCGCCACAGCAGGCGACCTGCTGCAAAAAGGCTTCGAGAACATCGTTAGAAATGCAATAAAGTACACCCAACCGGACACCGCTGTGATCGTCTCGCTCCAACGCCGAGATTCTGATTACATCGTGACTGTGACGGACGAAGGCCCGGGTGTACCAGCGCAGGATCTGGATAATATCTTCGAGGCGTTTTACCGCATCGACCAAGCCAGGGGACGTGATTCAGGCGGCTACGGATTGGGACTGGCGATTAGCAAGCAGGCTATCGCTCAGCATGGCGGCAGCATTGTGGCCACAAACATTGCGCGTGGTCTGCAAATAACCGTTTCTTTGCCGAGCGAGGCTTCATCCTAGCTTTCATGAGCAGCCTCACAACCACACACTAAGATTTGCTCAAAAGCAGAAGCGTGCCACGACCGCCATTGAGAAACATCGGCATGAATTGCCAACGCGTGAGAATTCGATTACCCCAACTTGGGTCCGCTAAATCGATTCTGCCGTCAGTCAGTGGCGGCTTGATCACTGTGAAGTGGGGCGAGCCTCGATAATCAATAAAGGCAATGGCAGGCTCCTGCAGCTTCATAAAAACCGCGGGGGATACAACAACGCCCATTGCATGAACGCCGTAGTGATTCGCTACTTTGCGAAGAATGGCCAAAGAAACCCCGCGCTCTTTCCAATCGGCTGCCAGTTCCCACTCTTTCGCCCTGCTTGCCAGCAGCTCAAGGAGCGAAGATTCGGATGCTTCGATATCAAAACTCAACTGCAGCAGCGTTGCCAGAGCGGCGATACCGCAGCTGTAATCCAGTGACTGCTTTACAACGCCTCTATCGCGTCGCTCTATCCATGTCGTAAACATAGGTCGAGACGGCGTATCCGTTCGACTTGAAGAAACTGAAGCGCCGGCTCGGTCAGTAACCAGTCGGCTTGCACCCTTCGCCTCAATACTTGCTGCCAGAGCTATTGCACACACCAATGCAACAGGCAGCGCTGACAGTTTTTCAGAAACCTCTCGAACGAGTAGCTCGTCAAGTTGCGCAGCAAACCGCAGCATCGGTCAGTCGAACGGAAAAGCTGCCGGCGGGCGATAATTTTTCTGAAGTGTTCTCACGTCCTTACATGCACGCTGCACACCCCAGTACCAGGCAACCGCATTGCATACCAAAAACTCAGCAATAAGCAGTAAGGCAATCACCTCCAGTGTCCAGCTGGCCTCACTCACCCAAAACAGCAGCATCGTAACCATTAGCAGTGGAAGCCATGTCTGAATCAGAAACCGCAGCCAGTGTTTAGTGAAGCGGCGCCTAAAGCGTTCATCGTTCAGTTTTCGCTCCAACTCAGGATGCCTCATCTCTCCACCTCAGCCACTGCCTCTTTTAGTCGATGGTAATCTCGTACCAGCCGATGCCTGCCTCTTTATTTGGGCAAACTAGGGCGTAGTGAAAGTCAGCATATGCTCGCCGACATTCCAATGCGCCCCGCCCTATTATGAATATAGGATAGAAAAACACGAACTTCTTGCCTTTGGTGCCTCATAAGCCTTGTTCGTGCTACTTTTGTTTCGCATCAGGCACCATGCTAGTCACTAAGGAGACTGATAGTACACACCGCTGTAGTAGTGCGGCACATAGACTCCCCAGTAAAATCCGGCCAACGCCAGATCGACGCCCGTTATGGCAAGTGCCAACGCCAACGGCGCCAGTCGGCCATCGGTTTCCTGCAGAACATCCTCTTCCAGTACGGCAACATCATGTGTCGTCGCAATGTCGTGGCCGAATGCTGCTATCAGCTGGGCCTGTTCAGCCCCTTGCAGGGTTTCAGCATGCAAGGGCTGACTGACCGCGGTAGCTATTCCAAGAACACATAAAAATCTCTTCATTGAATTCATAGTAAGACTCCTTATTTGATGCAATGACTCATCACCAACAGATAAGCCTCTATAGCAGTGCTACCCTGCGCATCAACCTGGTAGCACCGCCCCTCTCACAGTTCAAACTGATAAAGCCATTCAACGTTCACGCTAGCAGCACTTAACCCGCTGGCGTACACATCTGCGCCCAGAAATAGTGAAGAGCGGCGGCTTAGTGCCAGCCCACCAGCCAGTGTCAGGTTAATCTGGGTAGCGCTTTCATATAGCTCTATTCCCGAGACCTTAGGTGCCTCCGAGCGCTGCACGCCAAGTCCGCCGATCAGAGTCACCTCTGGGTTAAGGGCAAAGCTAATCTGAGTTTTAGCAGTGGCATTATTTCCGGGCAGATACTCTATATTGCCCTGCCGCCAGCTCGAGGAATATTCGTATCCAAGCTGCACAGATAGCACAACGGGGTCGAATGTTCGATAAGTCAGCGCATTAACGCGTACTGATTTACCATAGCCCACCTCAGACTCCTGAAGCGGCGAACTGCTTGCGATATCCACGTCTAGTGAAAGAAGCAAAGCCGGCGTTCGTCGATCTGCACTCACTTGCCAGGTACCTCCAACAGTGAGTGCAGTACTCTGACGCGTGACCGAGGGTCGATAAGGCGATCTGGTACGACTGTCTCGTTGAAGGATCGAGCTGCGTAGCTCTAGATTGCTGTCCACTCCATAGCGCAATGCAGAGACCCACTGGCCAGCCTCAATGTCCCGCTCGACGATGGCCTGAAGCTGAGGCAGATCAGCGGTCGACTCCTGTCCCGCTAGCTGTAAAGGTACCAATTGGTTGTCGCTGGCAGCCAGAAAGCTGTATCCCATCTGCAATTTAAGCTCCGCCCGAGTCGCCATCAGCGCATCAATATCCAGCGGGGCTTGAGCGAAAGACTTCGCTGAATGAGCAAGACCGATCAATAGCATTGTCATCAGACACTGACCGGCGCGATTGGCAGAATACGTGTACAAATATCCACTTTTTTGACGACTACTCATGCGCTTCCAAACTTTATCGGCTTACTTTGGTACTTATCATCTGGCAGACCCGGTAAAGATGACACGTCGATTGAGGCCCTTTGCCATCGCAATCAGTCAGTTTGCTCTGATAGACTCCGACGGTAGATAAAATTGGTTCAAGACTGATCAAAGGAAAATGGAATGCTGGACATCACTCCAATTGCCGGCGCGCTTGGCGCTGAAGTTAGAGGAATGGATTTGGGCGAAACGCTATCGAGCGATGACGTGCTCAAATTGCGGAAACTGCTTAACGAATACGAAGTGATTTTCTTTCGGGAACAGGATATCTCTCCTGCAAGCCAGAAAGCCTTGGCACTGTGCTTTGGGCCGCTACAGACCCATCCGGCCTATGCAACCGTCGACGGCTTTGACGAGATCACAATACTGGAGAGTACTCCGGAGAAACCCACCAAGATTGAAACCTGGCATTCGGACATGACGTTTCGTCAACACCCGCCACTGGGCACCGTCTTGAAAGCAGTCATTACCCCACCAAAGGGCGGCGATACGCTATGGTCGAGTATGACGGCAGCCTACGAAGGTTTGTCATTTCCTATGCAGCAAATGCTAGAGGGCCTCGATGCCGTGCACGATTTCGCCCATGGATTCCGGGAAAGCCTGGCCGAACCGGGCGGAAGGGAGCGATTGGCGGAGGCTGTGGCGACGAATCCTCCCGTAAAGCACCCTATCATTCGCACACACCCTGAAACGAGCAAAAAGGTCGTTTTCGTCAACTCACTTTTCACCACCCATATTGAGGGTTTAAGGAAAGACGAAAGCCAAGCGATACTAGCGTTCTTATTCCAACACATTCAAACCGCGGAGTTTACCTGCCGCTTCAGCTGGCAACCACACAGCATCGCTATCTGGGACAATCGCAGCACGCAGCACAAACCGGTGAATGACTATTTCCCTGCGCACAGACGTATGGAGCGCATTACGATCGACGGCGACAAACCCTACTGAGAAAGCTTGATAATCACGAGGGCAAGCTCATCAATCACTATTGATATGCACCTCGCCCGCCCGAATACGGCGCATGTAATCGTTGACGTCGCGCTTAACCTCAGGCGCAAAGAAGTACAGCCCCAGTATATTCGGGATCGCAATTAGAAATACCATCGCGTCGGAAAAGTCGAGAACTGCCGTGAGCTGGATCATACAGCCCAAGGCGATGAAGCCGCAGAAAACCGTTTTGAATACGGCCTGGGTCAATGCCCCCTCTCCAAACAGATAAGTCCACCCTTTGAGCCCATAGTAAGACCACGAGATGCTGGTAGAAAATGCAAACAGTAGCGCCGCGACAGCCAGTGGGTATGGAGCCCAACTCACGTGATGCTCAAAGGAAGCCGACGTAAGCGCGATCCCTTCAAGACCACTGTCCATTAGACCATTGGGGTAGGCAGTGGTGACAATAACCAATGAGGTCAGGGTGCAGATAACGACCGTGTCGATGAAAGGCTCCAACAGCGATACCAACCCCTCGGAAGCCGGTTCATCGGTCTGCACCGCCGAGTGAGCGATAGACGCAGAGCCAATACCGGCCTCGTTAGAGAACAACGCGCGCTGGAATCCAACAATAATGGCGCCAACCATACCGCCCGTCGCACTCTCCAAGGTAAAGGCGTTGCCTACTATTAGCGCAATTGCTGCTGGAATGTGCTCATAACTCATACCAATGATGATAAGCGCCGAGATGACGTAGAGAACCGCCATAAACGGCACCACGTGTGCAGCAACTCGCGCGATAGATTTAATACCACCAATAATAACCACGCCTACTGTAGCTGCGATTACAAGGCCAAACAGCCAACCCTTGTCAGCAAAAAAAGACTGCTCACCACCTGTAATGACAACAAACTGAACGTATGCCTGATTGGATTGAAACATGTTGCCAATACCCAGGCAGCCGATTACCAGCGATAGTGCATAGAAGCTCCCAAGCCATTTGCCGAGCCCAGGCGCACCTCGGTCGCTTAAATAGCGTTCGAGGTAATACATTGGACCACCCGACACTGAGCCATCCGGATTGTGCTTGCGATACTTCACGCCCAGCGTACATTCCACCAGCTTGGTAGACATCGAGAGGAAGCCGGCCACAATCAACCAGAATGCTGCCCCAGGCCCTCCAATGACGATTGCAACAGCCACCCCGCCAATGTTGCCAATTCCGACCGTGCCAGACACGGCAGTTGCGACTGCCTGAAAATGCGATATTTCACCTCGAGCGCCGGGGTTATGAAACTGACCACGAACATGCCGCACAGCCAATCCGAAGCCGCGAATGTTAATAAAGCCCATATAGAAGGTGAAGAATATTGCTGCAACAGCAAGCCACAAAACGATCAGCGGAAACGGCTGGCCAAATAGGCTGACCTTATAGAACACGACGCTGGCTAAACCATTCGCCAGAGGCCGAATAACCGACTCTACCTGCTGATCAAACCCCTGTGCATAGGCTGCAGAGGCTATAAAGTAAGTAAGTAGCGCAGAAGACGCTAAAAGAATACGCCGCCCAGGCGACGCGGAGCATACATGTCTCACACAGCAACCGCGTGTTTCAATAACTGCCCATAACCGGAAAAAGCCGGCACATCATCTAACGCATGTTGGGCCCTGAGGTGCTCTCGCAGCGCTCGCAATCGATAACACGGCACGCTGGCCATGAAGTGATGTTCCATATGATAGTTTACGCCGTTAGGTGCAAACACCAGCTTCTGCCACCAAGGGGCATCAACGGTACGGGTGTTCTTTCTCGGGTCTCGGTCATAAAGGTCAGGTACGGCAGCGTGCTCCGCGATTTGGCGAACCCGAATAATCAACATAAAAAAGGTGAGGAATGCGCCCAACCAAACAAGGTATGCCCAACCAATACCAAAGGCATACAGCACCGCGAACAAAAACACCTGAGCGATCAACTCCTGGATAAACGGCCACGCAGAATCCCGCTTTTGTGTACTTATAATCCCCGAGGCACCCCGGGCTATCGCAGACAGGAGTTTGAAACCAGTCTGGCCTGTCAGGTCGCGAACCACTTTCCTGCGAAAGCTCTCTGAAGAGATAGGGTAAGCAGCATAGTTAGGCAGATCGGGATCGTCATGAGTACCAGCCTTGCGATGATGCTCAAGATGGCCCTTGGCGTAAGACGGCAGATTGCTGAACACTGGTGCTGCACACAACCATTGTCCCACCACATCATTGAGCCTAGGGGTTCGAAACAGCGTACGATGCCCCGCCTCATGCATCAGCACAGACAAGCCCAACTGCCGGCCGGCCAACAGCACCATGGCTACTAAAATCGTCAGTGGATTGGGATATGCAGCAACCAGCGCAAATACCAGCGCAATGAGCATCCAGTTCCCCAGCACCAGGCGCCATGCATGCAGGTCGCTCTTGGCGGTAAACCGATTGATATCGTCTTTGGTGAGATAGTCAGAAATTTTCATCGGCAAAGCTTACCGCGTCATTCACTGCTTCGCAAAGGCGCTGGAGGGCCAAAACGCTCTCGGAAATCTGGCAACGCCAGCCGAAACGTATCTCGTCCACGATAAGCAGTTTCAGAAAGTTGTGGCTGCTCTTGTGGCTGGTACCAGCGCGCATAATCTTCCAGTTCGCTGGCGTAAGCTTCGTAATGACTGGAATAGGTTTTTACGTCGATATAAGGCTGTTCTACTGCAAGGTTAAAATCCATCAGGCGGAACCAGCCATCCCCCACTCCTGGTGGGCGACCGGAGCTAGCGCTGCGAGTCGCACCCGCATCAAGAGTCGATTGCCCTCTGCTTTGGTAGTTGGCCAATACCTGATGAACCTCATACCCATTCACATTGAGATCTACCCTGCGTCCCTGACCGTGCTGATGGCCACACAATACGAGAAATATCTCATCTCGCTGGCTGATCAATTTTCTCCAGAGATCCTCCGCACTGTTGTGCCCCTCTGGGTCAGCCAGCGCCAGGTCCAGTATCGGGTTGGGCAAACGATCACCATCAGTGTTGAGATAATCGTGTGTGCTAACAATCGTGGGGATGCCCGGGTATTGGTCAATAACCCCTAAAGCCCACGCCACAACCGCGTCAGAGGGCTGCATTTCAAGCGCGAGATGCAGGAACCGGTAGCCTGCCGCGGAAAAGACTTGTGCGCTGCTGGAACCGCCCGCGAAGCTGCTCACATACCAGGGCTTGCCTCCGAAAAACTCACCGCCTGAACCAAACGCGGAACGAAAATTGTCCAACCCCCCAACATGTATCATTCCCAACTGTTCTGGTACTCGCTCAAGTTCGGCCCGAGGAATAGTCAGATCGGGTGGAAACCCCGCAGCGCTCCACATGGCATCGTAGTCATGATTCCCCGGCAGCACACCAAAGGGAATGCCCACAGCTGCCAACTTGCGATAGCCCTCGATAGCTGTGGGTATTTCTTCATCGATCACTCGCTGACTGACTCTATCGGGAAAATTGAAGATGGGATTTTCTACCGCGCCTACCCCGCGCTGGACATGTGCGTCATCAATCAATTTCGACTGGTGCTGCCAGACATCACCGACGCCTACAACAAAAGCAAGGGCGCGACCCGTTCTCTGCTGCCAATTGGCGAGCGTGTCCATCTGTTGCTGAAACTGCATGGCGCCATCAAGCGCAAATCCCTCGTCTCGCTGATTTTCATAGTCAATCATGTTCTGGGTGTCTGGGATCACCGCAAGCAGAAATCCCTGCGCCGCCTGATTTGAGGCAGGGTCCTCCGAAGCGGCCTGCGCATGATGCGCAAGCAGCCAAACGCATGCCAGCAGGATCAACGAGTATACTTTCATGCCAACCTCCAATACTTGTAGTCCGGCATTCTCGGACGGAACGAGACGTCAGGTAAAGAACTTTCAGATAATCATAGAACGCAGAGCAAGAAAATGGTCGATCGCCATTCAAAGCGCTACAATCCCAGCCTAAGAATCTGCAAATTTACCCAGCCATGGCAAACTTTTTGGCTATATTGAGAGCAACAAATTGAAACAACTTTCATTGATCGTCATTGCACTTCTGCTGACTGCGTGTGGCACCAGCCCCAAAAAGGCACAAGAGGCGTTGGCCGGCACTCTGCCAGACCCTCGTTATGTGAGTTATCGCGATATCGAAAGCTACCCGGGGGACATTGTCTGTGGTGAGTACACAGCAATGGACGCAATGGGCAACCCTGCCGGATGGAGGGTTTTCATCTATCGCGACAATGCTGCCTACCCCTATCCCACAGAAGATGATATCTACATATTCTGCAGCGATGTCGCAGCAGAACGGGTGGAGGAGACATTCGGGATTGCGCCTATGAAGGCAAACAATAAAGCTCTCCTACAAATTCGCACAGATTTGCAATACTTACAGAATGCTCTCCAACAGTACTACGAAGACAATTCGAATTACCCAACAACAGAGCAAGGGCTGACGGCGTTGCGCATACGCGCTACAGGGAACCATAGCCCCAAGGTGTTTCCCGAAGGTGGCTATCTGGATAAAGACCCTCTCGACCCTTGGGGCAGGGTATACATCCTTGAGACTGAGCCATTTGGCGGTGTTAAACCCTCCTACTCTTTGTACACGTTAGGGGCGGATGGCAAGGTGGGGGGGAAAGGCCCTGATGCGGACGTCTCCACGGCTCATCTTAAATATCTGGACCTGCTATAGCAGCTCCATCGACTACTAGCCTACCTGCCGGTCTCTACCTTCCCACCAGGGCTTACGCAGCTCGGTCTTAAGCACCTTCCCCGCGCCTGACAATGGCAGTGGCTCTTCCCTATACGTAAAACCCTTGGGCAGCTTATATCCCGCAATTTTAGCTCTGCAGTGCTCGACAAGCTCATCCTCAGATACAGACTGATCTTCATGCAATATTACAATGGCGTGCACCGCCTCCCCCCAGTCATCATGGGGTATTCCGATCACCGCAACATCCTGTACGGCAGGGTGGCTGATCACCGCATTTTCCACCTCTGTTGTGAACACGTTCTCACCACCCGTCACCACCATATCTTTCACGCGATCGACGATGTAGAGAAACCCCTCGTCGTCAAACAAACCCGCATCACCAGTGAAAACCCATCCGTTTTGCAGTGCCTTGGCGGTTTCATCAGGTTTATTCCAGTAACCCAACATAGTGTGAGGCCCCCTTACCACCACCTCGCCCGAAACGCCGGTAGCGCAGTCTTCGCCGTCGGCGCCAACAATTCGGACATCATTTACCGGGGTGGGCCTACCTGCTGACTTCAAGCGCTCCCCACCGGTACGGTGATCTTCCGCTGATAGCATGGTGACAACGGGCGCAAGCTCCGTTTGACCATAAGCCTGCACCAAACCTACGTCTGGCCAGATAGACATGCACTGTTCCAAAGTGGCAGCGGGCATGGGCGAGGCGCCATAGAGGATGCACTCCATTGCAGAACCATCCACGATACCGGCCTCTGGGTGATTAAGCGCCATCTTAATCATAGCGGGTACCCACAAAGTATGAGTGATGCCTTCATTGGCAATTGTCTTTAGGGCCTGCCCCGGCTCAAAACTCGTCAACATAACGTTACCCGCGCAGTTCAGCGTGGCCCCCATTGAGCCTGCCAGGTCGGCCATATGAAACATCGGTGCAGCGTGTAGATAAATGCTGTCTCGGGCCATTTTGAAATAGGGCACAGACCCCATGGCACTGGCCCAGATAGCACGATGACTTTGCATCACGCCTTTGGGAAAACCCGTGGTGCCGCCCGTATAAAAAATTCCCGCCATATCCTCACCCGATCGCGGCGATGCAGTGCAAGGTTTAGCCTGATCAATCATCGACTCTAATGATTGCGCCCAGGGCGGACAATCCCCCTCCCCCATGTAGATAGCAGTTGTGAGTGATGCGACCGAATCAAGCAGCTCATGCGCTTGTGCCTCGAAGCTATCATCGAAAAACAGCGCTCGAGTACCTGAGTCGGTAAGGGCGTAGTCGTTTTCCGGAACCGCCCATCGAGTGTTTAGAGGCACGACACAATAGCCAGCCCAAACAATCGCAAACAATGCTTCATAGTAGCGATCGCTA
Organism: Halioglobus sp.; assembly: GCA_039990395.1. Taxonomy (GTDB): domain Bacteria; phylum Pseudomonadota; class Gammaproteobacteria; order Pseudomonadales; family Halieaceae; genus CALINF01. The sequence continues at coordinate 413,543 of JBDXFZ010000146.1, read as the reverse complement.
TTCAGACTGAGGATACCAACCCTGTCACCCTCTCCAAACGGCAGGTGATTGAGCGCACTACCCAGACGACTGATACGATTACCCGTTTCCTGCCAGTTGTGTTGGCGACCATTGCAGCGCGTTGCCAAACCCTTCGGGTTTAGCCTGGCCGCGCGTTCGATCATCTGTGGCATGGAAATCATGGAGTTCTCCTACTGAAATGGAAACAAGATCGGCACCAGTACTAGCACGACGGTAGAATAGGCAATCGACATGGGCAGGCCGGACCGGAAATAATCGCGCAAGCCGTACCCTCCGAGGTTCTGCACTATCAAGTTTGTTGTATAGCCATAGGGCGTCAAGAAACTGGCGCTGGCGCCATACGCAACGCACATCACGAAGGGCATAGGACTAAGGCCATAACTTTCTGCCAACCCAAATGCGATAGGAAAAACCAGGGCGGCCGCAGCGTTATTAGTCATTAACTCAGTCAGTAAAAGCGTGCCGAAGTACACTCCAGCGAGCGCCACATACGGACCAAACCCGGTTAACTGGCTGTGAATACTGTCGGTTAACAAAACTACCAGGCCCGAGTTGGTTAATGCCTGAGTCAGCGTAAGTGCAGACGCGATAATCAACCATAATTCAAACGGAAAGCGGCGCCGCAGTTCGGAACCTTTGACGATCTGCAGTGCCAGCATACAGGCCAGGAGAAACGCCAACCCTTTAATCAGCGGTAATATCTCCAGCGCGGCAAGCGAAACAACGCCAAACAACCCCAGCGAAACAAGCCAATTTTGCAAGGGGCTAGCCTGAGCACCTGCTACCGCTTCATCGACAACGACAAAGTTCTTATCCAGGTTCTTGCGATCGTTAAAATCAGGACCCACTGCCAGCATGAGATTATCGCCGGCTTGAATAGTGATACTGCCAAGCTTGCCGGACAGACGCTTACCGCCGCGGCGCAACCCAACCACCGCAGCATCAAAGAGCGACCGAAAGCCAGCTGCCTTGATCGTCTTTCCCTCGATAGCAGCATTGGGCATAACGATGACTTCGGTCATATTTTCGCTTAGCAACCCCTCCTCTATGGCAAACAGCTTCAGACCGTCATAGGCTTCAAGCGCGGCTACTTGCTTGATATCACCGCTAAAAATGAGCTTGTCACCAGCTTCCAGTATTTCGTGGGGAGCCACTGGAGACAGCAGGTTTCTTCCTCGCACAATTTCAACAAGAAACAGATCTTCCAACTCACGCAGTCCGTTGGCCGCAATCGATTTACCGATCAAACGAGAGTCATCAGCAACGTCAGCTTCTATCAGGTATTCATTAACATCCAGCTGCTCCGTACCTTCGGAGGGAAGTAAGCGCGCAGCAAGCAACAGTACGCCAAGACCCAGTACCGTGGCAGTGGCTCCGATGGCAAAGAAATCAAAGAAGGCTAGCCCCTGGCCCGTGGCATCTTCGAGAAAACTGCTCACGATCAGATTGGTAGACGTACCGATCAGCGTCATGGTGCCGCCCAATATGGCTGCATACGAAAGCGGGATTAGTAGTCTCGAGGCAGGATGGTGGCGATTACTGCGCACCGTATGAGCCAGCGTTGCCACAACAGCGGTGTTGTTAACAAACGCAGAGAATACGGCAGTCACCGCGCCCAGCCGCAATAGGGACAGAGTGTAGTTGGGGGAGATCAGGCGACCCGACAGGCGCGTAAGCCACGACAGCTTCTCGAGCCCTATGGAGACTAGCAACAATAGTAGCAGCGTAATGAGCCCAGTATTACTTGCCTTGGAGAGCACTTCCGCGGTGTCGACCAGGCCGAGAAAGTAACTGGCCAACATTGCGCTCACAAATATCCAGGACGCCGGCCAATCTGTAAAGATGAGGCTGCCGAGCAGCCACAGAAACAGGCAGAAAATGATCAGTTGATCAAACATTGAACGTTTTCATGTGTCCGAACTCCAAAACACAAGCATACGCGGTTATGGGAGCAACGAACAAGACACTCTGCTCTGCGCTTGCCTATCAGTTAAACTCACATCAACTCATTCACTCTAAGGGAACATCAGTAATGAAAAAGGTTCTGGTTGCGGCGGCAGTCGCTCTGGCGACAGCAACAGCTCTTGTCTATATGTATCGAGTTGACGTCAAGGAAGCGGCGTTTGAGAAGCTCACAGAGAATATGTTTGTACCAGCAGATACCGATAGCTTCGATCCAGGGCCAGCACTAGGGTCCAACTTTCCGGGTGTCAGGGCTGTTTATCAAGGCCGGGAGATCTCTGTACTCAGCGAATTTGCTGGTCCAAACGGCATTGCGTTTGTTGCAAGTCGATCGCTGGAATGGTGCCCCTATTGCATGAAGCAGATGGTGCAATTACAAGCGTACAAACAAGACTTCGACGCGGCAGGCATCGCCCTGGTGGGTATTACGTATGACAAACCAGAGCTACAACAGCAGTTCATCGACAAATTCGGCATCACAATTCCGATACTGTCAGACGTGGACGCACTAACGTTCAAAACGCTGGGCTTGCTTAATACTGACTATGTACCCGGTGACCGGCAATATGGCATTCCCCACCCCGGCATGATTGTTATTAATCCACAGGGCCAGATAGTCGGCAAATTGTTCCTTGAGGCGTACAGCGCTCGCGTGGATTCCGCCGCAGCACTCGCCTTTGCCAGTCAAGCACTCGGGCTTGAAGAACAGTAGTCGTAGAAAAGCGTCGCAGCTTGCTTTGCTTTTATGCCGAGAACGTATCTGGTGCCGGGTAGCAGAAGCATCGTGTTGCCCGGCACCGGGTTACCCAAGATTGGAGCACCCATAAGCAGGGCGTATTTCCAGCATAAGAGCGGCGATTAGCGCTGCTATTGCCCATGCGGTAATCTTCGCATCCCGGTTTTGCGCCAGAACGACCATTGGTATGCCACTGGCGTAACCTAGCGCGCGTGTCCACACATTGTTACTGCAGGAATAAAGCATCATGACTCACTACATTACCGACAGCGAACTCCAGATCAGCGCAGACCTGTACGCACTGGTAAACGATGAGATGGTGCCGGGAACGGGCCTGGAAGCTGACCAAGTTTGGTCCGGACTTGCTGCGCTAGTAAAGGAATATGGCCCGGCTAATGCCAGCCTGCTAAACCGTCGTGAAGAGCTACAGAGTCAAATTGATCAGTGGCATCGCGACAATGTTTGGCACGATACGCAGCTCGCAAGCTATCGCACTTTCTTACAGGAAATAGGCTACCTGTTACCGGTAGTCAATGATTTCTCTATAAGCACAGAGAATGTGGATACTGAAATTGCACATCAGGCAGGCCCTCAATTGGTGGTGCCTGTGAAGAACGCCCGATTTGCGCTGAATGCAGCCAATGCGCGCTGGGGGAGTCTCTACGATGCACTGTATGGCACAGATGCGATCTCTGAGGAAAATGGCGCGGATAAAGGACCCGGCTACAACCCGGTCCGGGGTAGGAAAGTCATAGATTTCGCCCGCAATCATCTGGATCAGGCAACGCCGTTGGCTGGGGCCAGCCACCATGATTCCATCGCCTACACGGTCGTTGATGGGACTCTGCAGGTGAATCTAAAAGATGGCAGCACGGCGATGCTTGGTAATCCAGACCAATTCATTGGCTACCGGGGGGATACCGCAGCACCCACGGCCATTCTGCTGCGCAACAATAATCTTCACATCGAGATTCAGATCGATCGTGAGCACAATATTGGCAAGGATGATCTGGCCGGGGTCAAAGACCTATTGGTTGAAGCGGCAGTTACTACCATTATGGACTGCGAAGATTCGGTAGCGGCAGTCGATGCTCAAGACAAAACAGAAGTGTATCGAAACTGGCTCGGCTTGATGAAAGGCGACCTGCAAGACTCATTTGAGAAGTCAGGTCGCACGGTGACTCGTAACCTACAGGCAGACCGCGGCTATACCAGCTCCACCGGTGGTGAAATTTCACTACACGGACGCAGCTTACTGTTCGTACGCAATGTTGGGCATCTGATGACAACGCCAGCGGTGCTAGATAGCAAGGGCAATGAGATCCCTGAGGGCATTCTGGACACCCTACTCACCAGCCTGGCAGCCATGCACGACCTGAAGCGCGGCCAGTCGCACGGCAACTCAAGGACCGGGTCTGTATATATTGTGAAGCCCAAGATGCATGGCCCGGAAGAGGTCCGGTTTGCTGTTGAACTATTCGCCGCCGTCGAAGGCATTCTCGGCCTGGATGCAAACACACTCAAAATTGGCATCATGGATGAGGAGCGACGCACCACAATCAATCTCAAAAATTGCATTCACGAAGCACGAGAGCGCGTCGTTTTCATCAATACGGGCTTCCTTGATCGCACAGGCGACGAGATTCATACCAGCATGCTGGCCGGCCCCATGGTGCCCAAAACACAGATGAAGTCGCAACCCTGGATAAGCGCGTACGAGGACTGGAACGTTGATACCGGGCTTGCGTGCGGACTGGCTGGTCGCGCACAGATCGGCAAAGGGATGTGGGCGATGCCGGACGAAATGGCGGCAATGTTAGCGCAAAAAATCGGCCACCCCCGTTCCGGCGCTACTACGGCCTGGGTGCCGTCTCCCAATGGCGCTACCCTTCACAGTATCCACTATCATCAAGTTAATGTAGCTGAGCAACAGGCTGTGATTGCAGAACGGACGCCGGCATCTCTCAACGACATCCTTACAGTGCCCGTCATGGCAGCGGACGCGTCGATGTCTGCGGATGAAATTCAGGCAGAGCTGGACAATAACGCTCAGGGAATTCTGGGCTATGTTGTTCGCTGGATAGATCAGGGCGTGGGGTGCTCAAAAGTACCCGATATCAATCATGTTGGGCTGATGGAGGATCGGGCAACTCTGCGGATCTCAAGCCAACATATCACCAACTGGCTTGAGCATGGCATCTGTACTGCGGATCAAGTTAACGAAACCATGCAGCGCATGGCGCTGGTTGTTGATCAGCAGAATGCCAGCGACCCGCTCTATCAGCCGATGGCACCTGGCTACGATGGCTTCGCGTTTCGCGCTGCCCTGGCTCTTATCTTCGAAGGTAAGAGCCAGCCAAGTGGCTACACTGAACCATTGCTACACCAGTTCCGCCGCGATTTCAAAGCGGGCAACTGATCACGCGGAAAGCTTTTCGAACTTAACAATATGACTTAATGGAGAAGAATATGATTGGATACGTGACTCTGGGTGTGGCGGATATGGATCGCGCCAAAACGTTTTACACAGAACTACTCGCAGACCTTGGCGCTACTATGCAGGCCGATATGGGTCGCATTGCCATGATTGGTAAATCTATGGATCAACCCATGATTGCTGTATGCGTTCCCTATGACGAGAGTGACCCACAGCCAGGCAATGGCAACATGGTTGCCATTAACCCAGGGTCTAAGGAAGCGGTAGACGCGCTCTATGAAAAAGCCATTGCGCTAGGTGCGACTTGCGATGGCGAGCCCGGGCAACGAATTCCAGACGTTTTCTATGGTGCCTATATTCGGGATCTGGACGGCAACAAAATTGCATTCTTCCAGTTCGGCTAGAGCTTACTTGGCGGCGCGGACAGCGCCGTTTGATCGCGGCTTTGCCATGGTTGGCATACCACTGATTCCGGATTGAATCTGGTCGATCTTGTTACCTTCCTTCAGGAACTTGGCAGTTTGCTCTGCGATGGAATCGGAAGTTTCTACTGCGGCAGGTTGCTTCTTCTTGGCAGGGGCGCGTTTTGGTGTAGCAGCCATTATTTATCCTTGTCATCTCGAAATGGCCAGCAATCATACACCTGGTGCGCAAGGCTTGCAATTTTTTGCACAGGTAGGCATCTGACAACATCCGCTTTGACCCCGCTCCGCTCAAGTCGCGGAGCGCCCTGCCCCGTATCGGCCTCTACTGGAAAAGTACTGAGGCGCACTTCACCCCCAGCACTCCGCCTCCGGTATACTGACTAACGATGCTATCTGCTCTCGACATTTTACAAAATACCTTCGGGTACGATGCATTCAGAGAGCCTCAGCAAGCAGTGATCGACACCGTTATGGGTAGGGGTCATGCCTTGGTACTGATGCCCACAGGTGGTGGCAAGTCGCTGTGCTATCAAATTCCCGCCCTGGCAATGCCGGGCTGTGGTGTCGTTGTTTCTCCCCTGATCGCTCTGATGCAAGACCAGGTGGCAGCCCTGAAACAGGCCGGTGTAAGAGCCGCCTTCCTCAATTCAACATTAGCGCCCGAGCAAGCCCTTCGTATCGAGGAGGCACTGATTAAGGGCGAGATTGACTTGCTGTATATCGCGCCGGAGAGACTGATTCAGGAGCGTACGCTGCAGTTGCTGGAGTCAACCGAGATTAACCTGTTCGCGATAGACGAAGCCCATTGCGTATCGCAATGGGGTCATGATTTTCGCGCCGACTATCTGGAACTGCGTGTGTTGAGTACACGCTTTCCAAAAGTACCCCGCATCGCTTTAACTGCCACGGCAGATGCTAGAACACAGCAGGAAATAATCACGCGCCTGAGCCTGGAAGACAGTCAACAGTTTATCGCAGGCTTCGATCGTCCAAACATTCGCTACCGGATTGCGCTAAAGCAAACAGCGAGAACCCAGTTGTTACAATTTCTGCGTACTGAGCACCCTCGAGATGCGGGTATTGTCTACTGCCTGTCTCGCAAAAAAGTCGACGACACAGCGCAGTGGTTGCAGCAACAGGGCTTCAATGCCCTGCCCTATCACGCAGGTTTGGACAGCGAGCTACGGGCAAACACCCAAGCACGTTTCTTGCGGGATGAAGGCGTGGTGATAGTGGCAACGATCGCTTTTGGCATGGGAATCGATAAACCCGATGTACGCTTTGTCGCACACCTTGATATGCCAAAGACCATCGAGGCCTACTATCAAGAGACTGGCCGTGCAGGCCGCGATGGCGCTCCAGCAAATGCATGGATGATCTATGGGCTACAAGATGTGATCAAGCTGCGACAGATGATGGCTGGCTCCCAGGGCAGTGAGTTACACAAGCGCAGCGAGCAGCAGCGACTCAATGCCATGCTGGGTCTCTGTGAAATCACTAGCTGCAGGCGCGAGGCATTGCTGGCCTATTTTGGCGACACGCTGACAGAACCCTGTGGAAACTGTGATACATGCCTCGAACCTGCAGCGACATGGGACGGTAGTGAAGCAGCGCAGATGGCATTAAGTGTGGTCTATCGCACCGGCCAGCGCTTTGGTGTGAACCACCTCATCGATGTGCTTCGCGGCGCGGAGAACGACAAAGTCTTTCAGAACGACCATCATCACTTGTCCACTTTCGGGGTAGGCACCAACTGGGATGCCAACCAGTGGCGCTCGGTGTTTCGTCAGTTGGTTGGCCGAGGATATCTAAGCGTCGATGTGGAGGGTTTTGGCGCTTTGCGCCTGGAGGAAAGCTGTCGTCCTATTCTTAAGGGTGAGCAATCCATTGCGTTCCGACTTGATCAACGCAGCTCCGCCACCAAAGGCAGCGGGAAGACAACACGAACCCCACTTCCCGATGATATCGATATTGCACTGTGGGAGTCTCTGCGTGATTGTCGACGTCAGTTGGCCGAGGAACAGGGTATCCCGCCCTATGTGATATTCCATGACAAAACACTGCAGGAGATGTGCTATGCCATGCCCGGCTCCACTGCCGAATTTGCCCGACTATCTGGCGTTGGCGCGAGAAAGCTAGAAAAATACGGTGAGCAATTTCTCCATGTTCTTAAAACTCATGTAAGCTCCTAGGGCAAAACCACACAAAAATAGGGCTCTAGTAAAGAGAACCAAGGGACGCATTATGGAAAAGCGATTGGATGGAAAGCGTGTGCTTATCACTCAGGCCGATGATTACATGGGGCCCGATACCATTGCTTTGTTCACCGAGCACGGAGCCGAGATCATTGCAGACAGCAGGGATCTAACAGTACCTGGCGCTGTAGAGTCGCTGGTAGCCGAATCAGGACATATTGACATACTGGTAGCTAATCTTGCTACAAATGCAGGCATACCGATGTTGGCTGAAGCTATCACCGACGATCACTGGGAGAACATGTTCAATGCGATGGTACATCCGTTGCATCGCTTGTGCCGCGCTGTTCTGCCCCAGATGTACGAGCGTAAAGCGGGAAAAGTAATCGTCTACGGTAGCGCAACAGGACTCAAAGCGCTGGAAAGGTTCGCGGCCTACAGTACGGCAAGAACTGCACAGATGGGGTACGTGCGGACAGTTGGCCTGGAAGCTGCGAAGCACAATGTACAGGTTAACCTGATAGCCCAGAACTGGGTAGAGAACCCGGTCTACTATCCACCAGAACTCACAAGCAGAGACAAATTCAAGGCGCATTTGGCACAGCAAGTGCCGATTGGGCGACTGGCGACCGGGCGGGAGGATGCGCTTTTTGCGCTATTTCTAGCGTCATCCGACAGCGACTTCTTCGTTGGCCAGTCAATTCCCTTCGCAGGCGGCTGGGCGCAATAACAGTCTACTTTGTCGCTAGCGGCAATCCGCCGCTAGCCAGTTCAGGATAAGACCTGAAAGCTGCACCCGGCTCCAGGAAAAAGAATGATCGCCGGAGATGATGTGCTGCTGCAGTGACAACCCTTCGACCTTGGAATAGGCCTGCGTCGTTGGTGTAAACATGGAATCTACAGGTGTTACCGAGTCCTTGTCTCCTACCACCATGAAGACAGACTTACCCGCCAGACCCGGTCCAAAGCCACGAATATCGAGCTCATCCATTGAACTGCGCTGAAGCTGATCAGACATCACTTCGCCCGAAAAGTCCGCGAGCATAAAGAGACTATCGGCATAAGCCGTTAATCGGTCTCCGGTAAGATCACCCGCATCGAATCCCGTTTTCCACAACCCCATGTTTGCAGGTGACATGGCACCCACACACACCAGGTCGGCATCCTGACGACCGGCGGCGAGCGCGGTATACCCACCCAGAGAATGTCCAAGTACTGTTAATTTGGCTGAATCAACACGCAAGCGACGCGCGTTGTCTGGCTCGCGCAAATACGCAAGTACGGCGAGAGTATCGTCGTCCAAAGTACGGATTGAATAGCTGCCATCGGCTCCCCATGCTCCGCGATAGTGGAAAAACACTACGTTAAAGCCCGCACGCCGCGCTAACTGCGCAATATCGAGGTTCTTTTCATTGCCTGGAAATCCATGCAGCAGTACCACCGTGGGATGAGGTCCCGCGCCGTTGGCCATGTAAATCAGCCCAGGCATTCTGGATCCATCACTAACCACCACGAGTTCTTCAATGCCTGATGGATGCGCCCCGTCCGCGACGGGATCTTCCGTGAACGGATTCCCGGCGACAGCATTGATCGACGACACCAGCAAACTCACCATCAGCCACACCAGTAATCTCATTCACCCTCTCCTTCTTTGCTATACACGGTATCGATTGATCCTCTGCGAAGCTACTTCACTGCCTCTTGCGAGACCGGGCGACGAAAGTCCGCTGTACTATTGGCCGTCAGCCAGGCAAATACAGCAAACGCGGCAACGTTCTGATCCAAAGCAGCAGGGTCGATCTTATCCAGCGTGTCATCAGGTGTGTGGTGCAGGTCAAAATAGTCCATTCCATCCTGCACGAAGCGGAATGACGGCAGACCTGCTCGCACCATGGGCGTCAAATCAGGGCCTGCGCCAGGTTTATCCATGCTCCCTCGGGCAATTCCGATGGGCGCCACTAACTGACCAATCAGGTCAACAACCGCCTGCCCCTCCTTCGAAACCTGAGCAGTCATTTGCCATGCCTTGCCCGCGCCGAAATCACTTTCAGTACCAATAATATGATTTTCAAGCTCGCTACGATGTGCCTCAAGATAGGCCGCGCCACCGAGCAAACCCACCTCCTCGGCGCCCCAATAGATCACGCGTATGGTACGTCGAGGACGTTTGCCACTATCGAGGATGGCCTTGGCTGCCGCGGTTGCAACACCGATACCAGCGCCATCATCAACGGCCCCTGTTCCTTGATCCCAGCTATCGAGATGCCCGCCGATGATGACTATTTCTTCGGGGTGCTCCGAGCCAACGATATCGCCGATGACGTTGCCACTTTGGCGAGTACCTACTGCGCGCGGCGTTAACGTAAGTTGCACGCGAATCGGTTTGCCTCGCAGCGCTATCCGCTCTATCTGATCAGCATCCGGATTGGATAGTGCCGCGGCTGGAATACGTGGCGCATCTTCGCTATAACGCATCTGGCCAGTGTGCGGCATACGATGACTATCGGTTCCTATTGATCTAATCATGATAGCAAGGGCGCCACGGGCACCAGCGATACTCGCGCCTTCACGTCGAAGTCGGCCATAAAAACCGTAGGAGCTACCGTCCTGAGTGGCCTGCATGGCATGACCTACGTACGCGATTTTGCCCTTCAGGCTACCCGGTGCGGCGGCTTCGAGGGCATCCAGACTTTCGAAAACCGCCACTTCTGCTTCCAACCCTTCAGGTGGCGTTGCAACTGAACCACCCAAGGCAGTAATCATCAACGGCTGGGGGAAGGGTGAGATCAAACTTGCAACCTCCTCACCGCGCTCCCAAGTTTCCATCTCAAACGTTTCTATGAGCACATTCTCAAAACCCAGTGATTCCAGTTTGACTTTACCCCAATCCCTTGCTCTGGCTTCAGCTTGAGAACCGGCCAACCGTGGCCCGACTTCGGTGGTGAGTGATTCCACAATGGCATACGCATCAGTTCCATCCATAGCCGCATCGCGCAGCGCCCGGGCTTGCTCTATTGTTGCTTTGGACAAGCCGTGTTCTTGCGCCGACACAACGGGTGAAAAAAACGTAGATAGCGCGATCGCAGCCGTGCAGGCGCTGACAGTCATGTAATTCATAGAAAGATCCAAACAAAGAAAGCGGCAAGCCTAGCAGCATCCGCAATGCACGACAATTTTACCGGCATCGATTTGCTACACTCAGTGGTATCCGTACAGCCGCCACCGCCTCATCGCCGGCCCAGCATAGCAAGGGAAAATACGCATGGATCTTGAACTCACAGGTAAGACAGTACTGGTAACCGGCGCAAACCGGGGTACCGGGCAGATAATCGCTGAAACCCTGGCGCGTGAGGGGGCCACCGTTATTCGTCATAGCATCGCGCCACAGGTTGGCTGCGTGCAAGGTGATATTAGATCCGATGAAGGAACTCACTCCTTGCTGAAACAGCTCAAAGACCACGGCGCAGCGATTGACATTCTCGTGAACAACTACGGCACGACTGATCGTCACAGCTGGCGCGATAGCGACACCGATAAATGGCTACAGATGTATCAAATAAACGTGTTAAGCGCTGCACGACTGGCCCAGGCACTAATGCAACCGATGCGTGAAAAGGGTTGGGGCCGAATTCTAAATGTGGGCACGATAGGTTCACACCAGCCAAACAATATTATGCCTGCGTATTACGCCGCCAAAGGTGCACTCGCCACAATGGGAGTCAGTCTGGCGAAAGAGCTGAGCGGTACCGGTGTTACTGTTAACACGGTCTCACCGGGATTGATCCTGACGCCGGAGTTAGAGGCGGGATACCGCAAGAAAGCACTGAGAGAGGGTTGGGGTGAAGACTGGCAGACCATCGAACAAAAACTCGTAGAGAGTGACTTCCCTAACCCTTGCGGACGTATCGCGAGGCGAGACGAGGTAGCCGATTTAATAGCTTTCTTATGCAGCCCCAAAGCAGATTTTATCAACGGACAAAACGTTCGCATCGATGGTGGCGCTGTCAGTTATGTCTAGCAGTCTTCCGACTGCCTGATACCAATGCCCCGCCGCCGTTGACCCAAACCCTCCACACGCGTAGCTTTATGCCCCAATTTCGCGTACGAGATAAGGAAGACAACTGTGAGTCCCAAGATTCCACGTGACAGTGATAACGACTACTCCTCAGACATGGTAAAGGCGCGTCAGGATTTTATCGAAACACATACGCCCGTAAAGCTAAATCACACGAAACAATACTCATTCGACCCAGCTGATATGTCGGGAAACATCGAGAATATCTTTGGCGTAGCGCAAGTTCCTATCGGACTTGCGGGGCCATTACTCGTGGATGGCGAACATGCCCAAGGCGAGTTTTACGTTCCCATGGCTACGGTAGAAGGCACCATGCTGGCAAGCTACAACCGAGGAATGCGAGTGATTCGAGAATGTGGCGGGGTTAAAACGACCGTCTCTGGCGAAGTCATGCAGCGCGCGCCTGTGTTCGTCTTTAAAGACGCACGGCAAGCGCGGGACTTTGGCCGCTGGCTGGACGATAACTATGAAGAGATCAAGGCGATTGCCGAATCCACAACGTCGGTAGGCAAGCTCAATGAGATTGAGCATTACCATGCCCACAATATGATCTTCACCCGTTTCGACTACTCTACTGGCGACGCTGCTGGCCAGAACATGACCAGCCGGGCCACGTTTGTTGCCTGCGAATGGATAACCAAACAACAGCCTCAAATGCAGCACTATCTACTATCTGGCAACTTCGATACAGAAAAGAAAACCTCCTCTGTCAATATGCTTAAAGGGCGCGGGCGGCGTGTCACCGCGGAGATCACGATTCCTGAAGATGTGATGCTACGCAATCTGCGAATGTCACCACAGCAAATGCACTACGGACAAGGTATTAGCACCATGAGTGCATTTCTCAGCAGCTCATCCAACAATGCTGCACACCCGGCCAATGGTTTGGCTGCGCTGTATCTGGCGACAGGACAGGATATTGCCAACATTGGCGAATCCAATCAGTGCACGGTGTACAACAAACTCAATCGCGACGGTAGTCTGTATTATTCCATTACCCTGCCCGCATTGATTCTCGCGACGTACGGTGGTGGCACGAGTTTACCTACACAGCGCGAGTGCCTACAGATAATGGACTGTTATGGCGCAGGTAAGGCACTGAAATTGGCAGAAATAGCTGCCGCGCTTGTGGTGGCGGGAGAACTTTCATTAAGCGCAGCCACCCGCGTGGATCGCAAGACACGCAAAAATGAGTGGGTAGACGCTCACGAGCAACTGGGGCGAAACCGCTAACTCTGATTCCCATGATGGATAAACTGCAATGTTTGGAGCGGTGCGAACATGCTGACTATTTCTAGCAACGTATCTATAGCTGACAGTGACATAGATATGCAGGGCGTGCGTGCACAAGGCGCCGGCGGGCAGAACGTGAACAAGGTTTCGTCTGCAATTCACCTACGTTTCGATATTGTGCAGTCCTCGCTGCCTGATTTCTACAAACAGCGGCTGATGCTCCTGCGAGACAAACGGATAACCCGCGACGGCGTAATCATCATTAAGGCGCAGCGTTATCGGACGCAAGAAAAAAATCGTGAAGATGCCTTGCTTAGGCTGCAAGAGTTGGTGCGCTCCGTGTCTCATGTGCAGCGCAAACGCGTCGCGACAAAGCCTACCCGTTCATCGCAACGCAAACGGCTGGACGGCAAAACCCGCCACAGCAGAACAAAAAAGCTACGCGGGCGTGTAGAGGACCACTAGCGCGCTACCTACCGTGGATTTAGCCCCCTCACTCAAACAGCGAGTAGCCCTTTAACTCTGGCACTGCACTGGTCAGCTCGCGCTCCAGTGTGCGTACCTCGCGCATGTCCTGGCAGAGCGCATCGCCTGTTTCCTCCAGCACTGATGCTGACGCCTCGATCTCTTCGCCAACAAGCTCCATCCGCTCACCAAATGCCTCCATCTTCTCAATAAACGAGCCTTCCCCGCTCGTCATCGCAGAACCCATTTGGCTCATCATGGCGCCCATTGCGTCGCCAACCGCCCCTTCCAGCTCAGCCTCCAGGTTTTCACCAAAGCTCTCATAATCTTCAGACACCAGACGATAGACGCCCTCTTCTGGTTTGGCGGTAGCATTGAAGGCCACTCTGGCCTCTTCCATCGCCTTAGCCGGTTTACTGGATAACTCACTCCCCTCGCCAAATACGCCGGTAAGCGCAACATCGAGCGATTTACCCGCCACCGTCAATGCCTCATTCACCAATTCTATGATCTGCGGCACGAGGGAGGCGACTTCTCCGGCGTAATGCTCGGTGAGCGCACGCTGCTCATCAGTCAGCTCAACATCCTTCCCGCCCACGGACAGGTAGCCTTTCTGAACAATCTGGTAAAGCTCCTTATTCTTCTGACTTACCAAAAGAGACTGATTGGTAACGGTGATATCGTGTTGAATGTTAATGTTGCACTCATCTGCGGCCCATACGGGCATTGCCAAAAGTGCCGCAACGGCGGCCAGCAACCAGTGTCTCATCAGAATCCCTCATCAAATAAATTGCGTGTTATACTAAGCTATAACACCATATCACATTTGTAAACTACTTTATGACCTTCGGCACTATCGAATCTGCGCGCCGTTGCCTACACTTCTCCCTATATCCAATACACGGAGCTGTTTCGTTCATGGTCGTACGAAAAAGGAAAAAAGTCGAACGTTGGTATTACATAATCCTGTCGATAGCACTGCTCTGGAATTTGCTGGGAGTCAGTGCATTTGTCATGCAGATCATGATGACGCCTGAAGCGATGGCAAATTTACCCCCTGCCGAGCGCGAGCTATATGCAAACATACCGATCTGGTCCACCGTCGCATTCGGGGTGGCAGTACTGGGCGGTACGCTGGGGTGCATTGGCCTGCTCTTACGAAAACAATGGGGGCTTATAGTATTGTGGCTATCACTACTAGGCATACTGACTCAGATGACCCATGTGCTGTTGCTAAGCGATGTTCTGAAGGTGTCTGGACCTGGTGCTGCTGTGATGCCTATTTTGATCACTGTCGTTGCGGTGGCCCTGATTATTATCGGCCGCAATGCCAATACTCGTCACTGGCTGGACTAGAGTCTCTTAATAGCCGCGACTGAAATCCACTCTACCAGTTAGCGGCCTACTCTCGATAAAGGCTACGTAATTTTCAGCAAACACATCGGCAACGCGCTCTGCCAAAGTGGGCGCGGCTGTGTGCGATGTAATATAGAGATTTGGCTCGCGCCAAAGGGGGTTGCTATCCTCCGGCGGCTCGGCAGGTAGCACGTCAAGTATTGCCCCACGCAATTGGCCCGCGCGCAACGCTGCAATCAGATCCTGGCTCACGATTACATTGGCGCGCCCCGCATTGATCACAACAGCACCGCGACGCAGACACTGCAGTAGCGAAGCGTCAACGATGTTGCTAGTTTTCGGGGTGTCTGGCAACAGACTCACAAGGTAATGCAGGTCTTGGGCGAACGCGAGGCGCTCATGCAATGCGTAACAGTGATCGAACCCCGGTACCGACTCGCCACTGGTGTTCAAACCGACAACGTGTAAGCCGAACATCCGACAACTGGCAGCTACCTGTTGACCAATAGATCCTGTGCCCAGTATGCCAATCCGCCGGCCAGAGAGCGTGTTATCCGGACGAGGGTCCCAAGACGTGGCTGCAGCTCGCTCGATTACCTTGCGCTCTATTCCCAGTAACCAAGCCAGCACATACTCACTCATGAGTTCGCCGAAAATGCCCTTAACACCGGTCAGCTGGAAGTCGCGATTAGGCTGTTCAACGAGGGGACGTACACCGGCCCATGTCGACTGTACCCAACGCAGATGAGAGCATTGATCGATCAAACCGGCGACCATCGCAGGCGGGCCAAAGATTACTTCGATATCGCCGACCAGAGCGGCGGCAGGTTCAGCGTGCTCACAGTAGCGGGCATTAAAGCCAGGTAGTCCTCGCGGCTCCAACAAAGATCGAAACTGATCCGCCTGGGGACCCAGAACCAAAACTTCAGGCATGACAATCTGCTCCGGACTAACAGCCTGCTGCTGGCTCGCCCAACAGCCAGGCAAGCGCATCACCAAGCAAGGTCTTGAAAACAGGGTTATCAAACGCCTTCTTACTGTGGCCCAGCGCGGTATACATGGCGCGCCCCGAGCCCACGCACGTGCTCCAGGCTATAGGATGATCGCCCATGCGCAGATCCGTCTCTTTCCAGGGTAGCTTCTGAATCGGCGAGTAGGAATCCTCATCGACGGTTGCCAGTATGGTAAAACCACTCACGCGCGGAGAGCGATCGAATGAATACCACTCATCTTCATGATCCCAAACGCTCGGTAATGCCTGCACTGCAGGGTGATCAACGTTTTCGGTCACAACCGATGCTATTTGAAACTGTGGATCAAGAATGTGTGCCGTAAAGTTGGCACCGATCAAGGTATCCATATACCAGCGCCAGTCCTGCTGCGAGCCATCGCCGGCCGCATGTATACCCAACCAGCCACCACCATTCTCCAGCCAGCGCTCAAACGACTGCTCCTGGCTTACACTGAGCATATCCCCGCTAGCATTGAGAAACACTACAGCAGCAAAGTTGGACAACTGCTCATCGTTGAACACAGCCCCATTTTCGGTGAAGAACATGTCCCAGCCGCGGCCAATACCGATTGAATCTAGCGTAACCGTACCCGCAGCAATACCCTCTTCGTGCCTGAAGCCGTTGGTTTTGCTAAAAACCAATACTGCAGGTGAGCGCAGATCGCCGGGTAGATAGGGTGGACGTTCGTCGTGCGCGGTACTTGGAAACACCAAATTCCACGCGCCTATGGAGTAAATGTACGCGCCCGCTGCTACCAGCAACAGTGCAATCGCGAAGGTAAGGCGTCGTATAAAACGCAGGAACCCTCCCCGTCTGGCGGCCATAACAATCTCCAATCGACTTGAACACTACGCAAATATACCATGAAGCACTGACTGTCTGTGCGAGGCTCGAAAAGATGACTTCAACCACCGTTTACGCGAAAGTTCGCTTTGTCGCTAGCCTTATCGCCATAGCGACTCTGTGCCTTCTTGTTGCCACAAAGGGGCTGGCCAATGAGGAGGTTGAGAACCGGGGCGCCGATACGCAGAACTGGTGGGATAAGCAACCGCACCCTCAATGGACAGAATTTGAGCGTCTAAAAGCCGTAGGTAATTGGTTTGAAATTTATCGGATAAGTCCGCACATATATGCTCTCTACGAACCAGGACAGTTTGAAGAAGTCATCTCATTCCTGATTGTGGGTTCCGAGCGGGCACTGCTGTTCGACACAGGACTTGGCATCGGCAACATACAAGCTGAAGTGAAGCAACTGACGACGCTCGATGTCATGGTTCTAAATTCACACACCCACTATGATCATGTGGGGGGTAACTATCAGTTCGATCAGCGCTGGGCTCGCGATACGGCATTTGGTCGTGAGCGCATGAACGGCTTAAGTCACGACGTGGTGTCGGAAGCTGTGCAAGCTGGTTGGATATGGAAACCTACGCCACCGGGTTTCGATGCAAATAGCTACACAAGCAAGGCCTGGGAGTTTGAAGGCTACGTGCAAGAAGGTATGCAAATCGACTTAGGTGGCGTCAGCCTGGAAGTCATTTTTACCCCCGGCCACGCACCCGATGGCATCAGCTTGCTTGACCGGCACAATCGCATGCTGTTCACCGGAGATACCTTTTATCTTGCTCCGCTGTACAGCCACCTTCAGGGCAGTAACTTTCAAGACTACGTGACCAGTGCGGCTAAGCTGCGCAGCTTCCAACCCTTGGTAGACACTCTAGTGACTTCCCACAATGTACCTACTGCAGAAGCTAGCTACCTCGGCCGACTGGATGACGCAATGCAAAGCATCCTTGCGGGAGACGTTAAGTATGTAGAGACAGATGGCGCTCGGGAATACGATTTCGGCCGGTTCAGCGTGATTACCCATAACCCTCCACTTGGCAAAGCAGAAACACATTCTCCATGACGCAAGTCATAGATCATGTTTCAGTAAAATAAACTGCTAACATAGCCACCCTCTCAACACACAAAACAACAGCAAGAAGGAAGCGCATGAAATTTGATAACCGGGTAACAAGAATGACCGGCGTTGAACTGCCAATCGTACAAGCGCCAATGGGATGGATAGCGCGTTCACAACTGGCGTCGGCTGTATCCAATGCCGGCGGCCTAGGCATTATCGAAACGTCTTCAGGGGAGCTGGACAATATCCGCAGCGAAATCGAGAAGATGCGGACATTAACTGACAAACCTTTTGGCGTGAACATTGCCCAAGCATTTGTGCGCGACCCGGATATCGCGCAATTTATAATCGATCAGGGTGTACGCTTCGTCTCTACGTCGGCAGGCTCTCCCGAGCGATACACTGAGCAGCTAAAAAAGGCGGGGCTGACAGTGTTTCACGTCGTACCAAATTTGGGTGCAGCGCTCAAAGCCGTTGAGTATGGGGTAGATGGATTGATTGTAGAGGGCGGAGAAGGCGGAGGGTTCAAAAACCCACGTGACGTTGCCTCGATGGTTCTGTTGCCATTGGTACGTTCACGGGTGGACGTACCCATTATCGCCGCTGGCGGACTTGTTGATGGCAAATCTATGGCCGCCGCATTCTCGTTAGGCGCAGAGGGTATTCAACTGGGCACGCGCATGGTTTCGGCGGCAGAGTCCCCGGTACACGAGAACTGGAAGAATGCGATTGTGGATGCGCAAGAAACAGACACCGTGTTTCTCAATCGCTTCCAGTCGCCCGGCCTACGTGCCTTGCGTACTGAGAAAACCTCTGCGCTTGAGAAAAATCCTGAGGTCAATGCTATGGCTGAATTCGGCAAGCCACAGGATCTCTATTTTGGTGGTGACATGGAGGCTGCCATACCCTTGACGGGGCAAGTTTGTGGTCGCATCGATACCATCAAACCTGCCGCGCAGATTCTCAGCGAGATTAAAGAAGAGTTTTTCGACACCATCGGGAGTCTGGCGTCACAATACCTGGCGGACTAGGCCCTGCATCACCGTTGAATCAGACCTTGGGCCCGAGATTGGGCCCAAGGCTTCCAATAAGATCAGGTCAAGAACTAGTCGCGATACCAGCCGGTTAAGGCAAAGCGAGAACCAGCTGCGAACGGCGTGACGTAAGTCACTGAATGTATATGCGATACATCAAATAAAGAAAGACTGTTGAAGCGAGGCTCCCAAGCGTCACGGGGCACACCGCTTTGCTCAAAAAACTGCAACATGCCACCCCAGTCAGGATGCCAGCGGGGTGTAAGATTTAGCACATAGGCTATTCGGCGTCGCTCCTGTACGACCCGGTCAGAATGCCGAGTCAGGAAATTGCCCGGACCGTAACGGGTAAATTGTCCATCGGCAGATATCACCGGTATATCGCTAAGTCGGTGAACCCGTGCAAGCTGCTCAGCGCTTTGCATCGCACCGAAAAGATCCTGCAGGACTTGTGGAGCTTGAGAGCGATGGGCCTCATCCATACGCAAAGCGCGATAGTCAAAACCAACGCCCTGAGCTGCCTGATCCAGCAAACCCTGCTCCATATCCGCACGTTCTGCCTCTGAAAGCTGGGCCAACTGCTCATCTGAAAAAACATGGAATCGGCCAAGGTAGAAAAAGATTCGCTCAAATTTTACTTCGCCTGTGAGACTGTCAAGTATTCGACTGGCCGCATCGTCCGTCAGAAAATTGTCGATGCGCACGCGGCTGTCCAGCCTATAGCTCTCGGTGATCGCATCGAGATCCAGATTGGTGTTGATCACCTGTCAGTTTTCCACAACATAGTTTCGCAGCGTAGTCATCTTGGCGACGTACATGGATTTTTCCTCGGGTTCATACACATACTCCGTCAGGGTATCGAGTGAGTCCGCCGCTTCATCAATCCGGCCAAGCATCACCTGAGACCGCACTTTGCCCATGTGAGCATCTTTGAGGTAGGGAGCGACCTCGAGCGCCTTGTCATACATTTTTAGAGATAAGGCATAGTTTTGCTCGCTGTAGGCTTCCTGCGCCAAGCTCAGCCAGTTAAAGGGGCTAGGGTCTTCCATGGTATGCAGGGTTGCCTCAATAGCTTGCGCTTCTTGCTCCCTGCCTTGAGAACGCAGCATATTGCGATAGTTTTTGAGTAGCGTCACGTTCTCTTCCGTAATACCAATCCCGTACTGATAAAGACTCTCAGCTCGGACTGCGTCACCCGCTCGACGGTGAAGAACGGCCATCATATTTATACCGTCAGGGTGATCCGGGGCGTGTAGAAATGACTCCTGAATCATCCAGTAGGCCTCGTTCAGATTCCCGTCTGACATCGCACCGGCAGCCTTGTTGCGATAAAACATGGCCACGTACTCATCCTCGCTAACATTGCCGATAAAGTGCTCTCTTCCCGACGGAAAATAGTCAACGATAATGCCGGGGCGGCGAATGATCATGAACGCGTTGTCGGGTACGTAGCTTGGGTCATACAAGTAGCTACGCACATGCTGGCCTTTAAATGCCAAATTGTCGTCCAGTTCATAGACCGGGATAGAGTCAACCAGTTGATAGCCAACCTCAACGCCAGCGACCTGAGATAGCGCAGTCGTCAGCACTGCCATCGACATACAGTTGCCACTTTTTTCAGCGAGCGTTGTTTGCGCATTAAAGGTATCTCCATCGTAGTTAAATACCTTGCCGAAACGCTGCAGATAGTTGGTGACCCGCTTGTGTGGATCTACATGAGCCTGTTCATGCGATTCGAAGTACGCTAGAAACTCAACTTGCTGCTCATCAGTGAGATAAAAAATGTCTTCTCTACCGGGAATCGGGGGCCGGGCACCAAACTCTGCGTAGTCGGTGAAATGAACCGGTTCAACCTCGGCAATGTCAGGATATTGCTCGGTATTAGCACACGCTAACAGGCCGGCAGATAATGCGACCAATAGCGCTCGTGAAAGACAATATCTGAAAGCAAGCGAAACATTCATGACCACCTCCTGCCCGACCAGGGCATCAAGCTTTCCACACCGCTATCAATACCACAGCTGAAAGTTGCAAACCAGCAGTCAGGTGTCAAGAAGTGGCACATCTATGTTACCCAGATAGCCGTACAATCAACACCTTACCCACGCTTTGCTGAAGGCTCATGACTGATACTCTCTACTACGATGGCCGCTGCGACCTGTGCATGCGCGAAATTGCCCGGCTCGAGAAACTTGGCGGAGACGACCTCGCGCTGTGCGATATCCACTCCGTAAATGACGACACCCTGCCAAACAGGGATGAGCTACTAAAAAATCTGCACCTGCGAACAGCAGACGACAAGCTGCTGACAGGAGTGGATGCAAACGTGGCGGCCTGGCAGCATACACGGTACGGCGCGCTCTTCAGCTGGATGCAATGGCCACTGATTAAACCTGTCGCGAGCTGGTGTTACGAGCGCTGGGCCTTGTGGCGCTACAATCGCCTTTATGGTTCCGGGAGGATCTCCTCATGACCCTGTATCATGACACAGAGTCCATAGCGTTAATGGATAAAAAGGAACGCGCTGCATTTATCAACTCCATCACAGGTTTCAAGCCCGCTAATTTGGTTGGCACAGCAGACGCAGCCGGACACTCGAATCTGGCGATCATGAGCTCTGTCGTGCACTTGGGCTCGCACCCACCACTGCTGGCGCTGGTGATACGTCCCAATCCGGTCGAAAGACACACGCTGGAAAACATTCTGGAGACCGGTGTTTACACCATCAATCACGTCAGCGCCAACATTGTGGAGGCAGCGCACCAGACAGCTGCTCGCTACCCACGAGACACTTCGGAGTTTGCGGCCACAGGACTCAGCGAACTCTGGATTGAGGGCTTTGACGCACCTTTTGTACAGCAGGCGGCTATTCGCATCGGTCTAAAGTTGCGAGACCAACAAACCATTGCGTTGAACCAGACCCATCTGGTGATCGGAGAAATCGTACACGCGCACGCACCACAGGATTGTTTTGCAGAAGACGGCTCTATCGATATAGAAGCTGCCGGCTCCGTAGCCCTGAGTGGTCTCGATAGCTATCATGAGACCCGCCGTGTCAAACGAATGGCGTACGCCAAGCCTGATCTACCTCCCCGAGAACTAAATCAAGACTAACTTCCGCCCGCGGAGATTGTCTCTCGGGTTATGGCATCGTAGACTCCTTCAATGATTGGAGGAGCGGCGACGTCATGACAGATACAAATTCTCAAAGTTTTACCCAGCGTAGTCTGGCGGCAGTCGAGCGCATCGGCAATAAATTACCCGACCCGGCAGTCTTGTTCATTGCCCTGCTTGTTGCCGTCTGGGTTCTGTCGTGGCTGTTATCCTATTTCGATTACGGCGTTGCCGACCCCCGAACCGGCGAGCCACTGCAAATAGTGAATCAGCTGTCGGGCACTTCCATGACGTTTTTCTTTGCGTCCATGGTGAAAAACTTTGCTCACTTTCACCCGATTGGTGTAGTGCTCGTCGCGATGTTGGGCATTGGTGTTGCCGAGCACACCGGCTTTATCAACACCGGCCTGCGCGCCATGATGAGCGTTACGGCGCGCTGGCTCTTAACCCCTATGATCATCCTTGTAGGTATCGTCAGTCATACTGCGGCGGACGCGGGTTACGTGCTAGTCATCCCCTTGGGCGGAGTCATTTTTTATGCCGCCGGCCGCCACCCCCTGGCGGGTATAGCTGCAGCATTCGCCGGGGTTTCAGGCGGCTTTTCCGCCAATTTTATCCCCTCTGCGATCGATCCCATGCTACAGGGCATCTCGCAATCGGGCGCACAGATAATAGATGGTGACATCACCCTAAACCCTCTCAATAATTTCTTCTTCACCGCATCTTCGTCGTTACTCATTGTGGTGTTGGGCTGGTTTATCACTGACAGAGTTGTTGAGCCACGTCTGATCTCGAGTGAACTCGACAATGACCTCGAGGACCTGCCGACGATGGAGCCGCTACAGCCACTTGAGCGCAGCGCTCTGAGAGTAGCCCTGCTAGCCATGGTCGCCGGCATCATTGCATTGGTGGTAAGCGCTTCACCCGCCGAGTCGGCTTGGCGTGGTCCCACGGGTTCACTGACCGAGCTGGGAGCGCCTCTAATGGGTTCTATCGTGCCACTGATCTTCGTCCTGTTTCTATTACCTGGAGTCGTCTACGGCATCAAGGCCGGTACCGTGAAAAGCTCCCGAGACATCATTGAAGGTATGACCAAAGCAATGCACAGCATGGCCTACTATCTGGTCATCATGTTCTTCATAGCGCAATTCATTTTTGCTTTTTCGCAATCAAACCTTGGCGTGCTACTTGCCCTTGAAGGCGCTGCAGCGCTGAAGGCTCTGGGATTGCCGGCTGCGATGACTATAGCCGGCATAGTTGCGCTAACCGGTTTACTAAACCTATTTGTGGGTTCCGCCTCCGCCAAGTGGGCGCTACTAGCCCCCATCTTTGTACCTATGCTCATGGAGCTGGGCATCTCTCCCGACCTGACACAGGCGGCCTATCGAGTAGGCGACTCTACGACCAATATCATTACACCGCTTATGCCCTACTTTCCGCTGGTTGTTGTTTACTGCCAGCGATACATAAAGACAACCGGCATCGGTACCGTCACAGCCTTGATGTTGCCCTACTCCGTGACTTTCATCATCTGCTGGACAGCGTTTTTATTGGTTTACTGGCAAATAGGCATCCCTCTCGGCCTGCAATCGAGCTACAGCTACCCATGACACAATACGCAGAATGTCATGTGGCCATTGACTCATGCCGCGCACAAACCTGAGAACAATAGACTGGCTACTTGCCACCTTCTGACTTGGGCTCTACATTAAAACGTTTCCAAGACGAGAAAGCTGACATGTCACAACTCAGTGAAACGGTACTGGTAATGGGAGCTGGCGATGCTATTGGCAGTGCAATTGTCCGCAAGTTCGCCGAAGCAGGCTATACCGTGTGCGCGGCGAGGCGCAATGTAGACAAGCTTGAGCCGCTGGTAGCGGAGATGGCGAGCGCAGGGCACCCGATTCACGCATTCAGCTGTGACGCACGTGAGGAACTAGCCGTTGAAGCGCTGTTCAAACACATTGAGCATGACATTGGCCCATTGGCTGCCGTGATCTTTAATGTGGGAGCCAATGTGCCCATGAGCATTCTGGATACATCCACTCGCAAGTTTCGCAAGATCTGGGAGATGGCATGTCTTGGGGGCTTTCTCACAGGGCGCGAAGCAACCCGGTATATGATAGAAAGGAGCAGGGGTACAATTCTGTTTACAGGAGCAACAGCCAGTGTTCGCGGTGGAGCTGGATTCGCCGCGTTTGCCAGTGCAAAGCATGGCTTAAGAGCGCTCGCACAGAGCATGGCGCGCGAGCTAGGGCCAAAAAACATACATGTTGGACACGTTGTGATCGACGCCGCGGTGGATACTGCTTGGATATTGGAAAATTTCCCAGACAGTAAGGAGCTCAAAACACGCGATGGCATTGTTAACCCCGATGACCTGGCCACCGCCTATCTACAATTGCACGAGCAGCCTCGCAATGCGTGGTCCTTCGAACTTGATATCCGCCCCTGGATAGAAAAGTGGTAAATCGAAACTCTTTTTAGGATAACAATTTTATGAGTACGCAACTGGATTTCTATTTTGACTTTGGCAGCCCGACGACCTATCTGGCATATAAGCGGCTACAACAACTGGAGCAACAATACGATCTGGAGTTGGTATACAAACCCATGCTTTTGGGAGGCGTCTTCAAAGCAACAAGCAACGCCAGCCCCGTTACCATTCCCGCTAAAGGACAATATATGTCGGAGCATGACATGCCGCGATTCGCGCAGCGGTATGGCGTAGAACTCGCTTTCAATCCCTTTTTCCCCATCAATACTCTGTATCTCATGCGTGGCGTCTTTGCGGCCCGTAAGTTGAACTGCCTGCCCACCTATCTGGACGCTGTATTCCAAGCGATGTGGGTGACAAAGCAGAATATGGGCGACTTAGACGTCGTAGCCGAGGTGCTCCGCTCTGCTGGCCTCGATGCCGAGGCGCTACTGGCAGCCACGCAAGAGCCCGAAATCAAGCAAGCCCTCATCGCAGCGACAGAAGAGGCCGTGAGCCGAGGCGCATTCGGTGCGCCTACCATGTACATTGGTGACGAGATGTTTTTTGGACAGGATCGACTGGACTTCGTAGAAGAACGGCTACGCAGCGCATAAGAGAGTCGAACGACTCATGAAGAATCTATACCACTGCAGCTTCGTCTTTGTTCTATACTTCTCATAACTTCGAGATCGCTTACTAGAGCGCTAAAGGAAAACCCAGATGCAAATAGACCCCGAAGATCGACTGACGGATCAGGAACCCAGCCAATCTTCTTCAAGTAAAACCATGCTGATTGGTGTAGCGGTGATAATCGCGATTGCAGCCGTTGTCTATTTTTATCTGGACCAGCCCGAAGAAGTGACGCAAGCCCCCCCGCCAGCACCACCACCGATAGTGACGCCAGCACCTGCGCCAGAGCAACCACCGGCGCTGGATATTCCGGAACCCATGCCGGCGATTCAGGTTGAGCCCAATGAACCAGAGCCAGAGCCAGAACCCACACTTACTCTGGAAACCAGCGATGAAGAACTACGGTTGGATCTGGGCGACGCAGGAGAATCTGACCTTTTAGATTCGGTGCTTAAAAACAATGACCTTGTGCAGCGCAGCGCCAGCATGATTGACGGAATGAGCAGAGGCATATTGCTCGGGAAGGTTCTGCCTGTAGCTCCGCCAAAGGGCAAATTTTCAACCGTTACAGAGCAAGGCAACGAGTACATGGATCCAGCTGGCTACGAGCGCTACGACAGCTACGCCCAGTCGATTGAGGCACTGGATACCGACACATTAGCCAGTACTTTCCACCGCTTCCGGCCTCTGCTTGAAGAAGCCTACGGAACTCTGGGCTACCCCAAAGAAGACTTCGACAACGCGTTGATCAGAGCTCTTGATAGAGTTCTGCTGACGCCCGAAATCACTGAGCCAATAGAGCTAACGCGCAAAGAGGCTATTTATCAGTACGCAGACCCGGAGCTGGAAGAGCTCACCGACTTACAAAAGCAACTACTGCGCATGGGACCGGACAATATCAACAAGATAAAGCGACAAGCCGCCGCTTTGCGTGCCGCATTGCTCGATCCCGCGAGATAGCACCGGCTACAAATATCACAGCCGCTCTGGGGGTTACCAAGGCTAGGGTCAGATAATTACCGACTCCCCCCGCTTTGGAATCTCTACTTGCCTGCCAAGATCTGTCCAGATCCGTGCCGCAAGAGCGTCCTGAGCTCGAGGTTCACCGTGAACCAGCATAGTACGTGCTGTGTCATTGAAGGCTGATAACCAATCAATCAACCCGCTTTGACCTGCATGAGCCGACAAGCCTCCGAGGGTTTCGATGCGTGCTTTTACGATGAAGTTTTCGTTGAACATTTTGATATGACTTGCGCCATCCACGAGAATACGTCCAAGTGTGCCTTGCGCCTGATATCCGACAAAAATCAGTGTATTTCGATTATCCCAGATCCGCTGCTTGATGTGATGGCGTATGCGCCCACCCGTGCACATACCGCTACCAGCAATGATAATCGCCCCACCCTTGAGCCGATTGATTGCCATGGAGTCTTCCGTAGACTGGGTCATATTCAAGCGCGGCAAAAAAGTCTCAAGTGATGTTTTGTGAACATCACTCAGAGCCTTCACATCGCCATCGTCCAACAACTTTAGCCACCGGTCGTAGACGCGCGTGACAGCGATAGCCATTGGGCTGTCGAGAAATATTTCCCAGTTATCCAGTTCCCCGCGATAGTGCAAACACCCCAGATGAAACAGCAACTCCTGCGTACGTCCCACGGCGAAGGACGGGATCATCACACTGCCACCCAGCTTCCAAGTGTCGCTGAGAATACCGCGCAACTCTTCTACCGAGTTGTCCTCATCCTTGTGCTCGCGATCCCCATAGGTACTTTCCAGAAGCACCATATCAGCATCCTGTAGTTTCGCAGGCTCATTCATCAGGACAGAATCAGACTTACCGAGATCTCCCGAGAACACCAGACGCTTAGCCTCACCCATATCCTGAAATCGCACTTCTACAATCGAAGAGCCTAGAATGTGGCCAGCATCATGGAAGAGAACCTCTGCTTCCTCACCCAACGACGCGGACTCGCCATAAGCGTAACCCTCGCATTGTGCCAGAACCTGATCGACATCCTCCATCGTGAAGTCGGCCGGTTCTTCAGGCTTGCCGCGACGAGCATTGCGCAAGTTTGCACGCTCTAGATCACGCATATAAAGACCGACGGAGTCTCGCAGCATAATGTCCAGAAGTTCTAAAGTAGCGTGCGTACACAAGATAGGGCCGCCAAAGCCCTCGTGAATCAATTTGGGCAAGAGTCCTGAATGATCCAGGTGAGCGTGGGACAATACGACGGCATCGATTGCGGCAGGGTCAAACTCAAACTGCTCGTCGCGCACTCGATCTACCGCATCGCCACCCTGATGCATTCCACAGTCCAGCAACAGAGTGCCCGTGCTTTCACTGCACAATTGATGACAGGATCCTGTTACTTCCTGGGCAGCACCGAAGAAGGTTAACGCCGCCATCGCAAAGTCCCCTCAAATGATAAGCAGTTATCGAGACATCAGTAGTTTAGCAAAAACTACCCATCGACTAATGTTCTGGATCAAGGCAAGAACAGATTTATAAGTGGTGGTTACGAGGAAGAATGCAGTGACTATCAGAACGCGAGTGCCAAAGTGAACCAGGCTTTGCGCGTATCTGCAAAGCGCGATGGGCTGTCGGTTGAGAAATCGGCGTAGTGCAGTTGAACAGCGATAACGTCACTGAACCGCCAACCTGCCATCAAGTCGATCTCGTTGCCGAAGTCCGCGCTACCACTCTCTGCCTGAAAATCATGGTATACAGCTTCGAGTGCGAGACGGCCCCAGTTACCAGATACCCCCACGTACAAGTCTTCTATACCATCCTCTGGTGTTGTCAAAAACAGGTCGGCCCAGCCTTGAAACTTATGCAATGTGGCATAAGGCGTCTTGAAGCCCACACTGTTGTCGCTACCCAGAACCTCGTAGCCTAGGCGCCCCGTAACGCCGCTAAACGTCGACTTCAACTCTGCCCTGTAGTATGAGGCCGAGTAATCCAGCTCACTATCGCCTGCGTCTGTTTGCCAAGCGTATGCTGCGTCTATCTTCACCGGACCCCATGAGCCCGCATATTCTAATCCGTACGTATCCGTTGAGTTATCTACCGACTTGTCCGAACCGAAACGCTCGCGATCTTCTACATCAAATAGATAGGCAAATGCAGTAACGGTATGAGGCGCGGAAAACTGATAGTCCAGGCGCAGAAAATGGTTATCCCCTGAAAGGTCTGCAGGCTGAACGTTAGTATCATCAGGTCCGAACAGACGATTGACGTTATACACATAGGCGTAGTCGATACTCAAGCCCGAAGCATCCGGTGTCCACAATGCCCTCAAGCCATCGAAGGTTTGTTCATTCTGTCGCCACGCCACGCCACCTATAAAGCGCTGATTCCCGTGAAGTATACGCTGCCTTCCGTAGGTACCAGTTGCTTCAGCGCCGGTATAAGCTATCAATAACTGGTTTAGATCGGTACCTTCAGGGTCTGCAACCACTGGATAGTTAGTCTTGCCGTTGTCAGTGTTATTGAATTTTTCACTTCCAAGGTAAGTTACATTGTCTACCTCGCCGAGCAGACTAATCCCTCTCCAACTTCCAGATTCCGCTGTGAGCCTTGATCGCAATGTCGACGCTTTGGCATCCCGATCAAAACCACCTTGATCCACGTATTCATATCGATAGCGAAAATTAAGGCTCACCTTACCCTGAGTAATCAGGTCGGAAAGACTACTGGCTGAAGATTTATCTGCCTGACCGGCCGACTGCTCGCTTGTCTGAGCAATTGCGGCAGAGGCTACACCTAGCAGCGAAAAAAACAGGAGCGCTCGCATCTTGATGCGCCTACGCACAACCTGAGCATTGATTTTTGCACTCGGCTGAGCTGGACTTACACTGAGAGTTTTCATTGTCATTCTTACTCTTATCGCATCACTCAAAGGGTTGCTTCAAAAGCTCGATCGGGTCAGCGTCAGGTGCAACTCCGGAGACACTACCCATGCGAACTATCTCCGACAAACCAATGGAGAAAGCGTCCACATTGCGGTAAGCACCTGATCCTACGGTTCGCAGCACAACCACCAGGTCATCTTGATTATCGCCATCTATATCCACTACCTGCACCGATTCGATGACACCATCACGTTCAAAGATGGCGCCTACCTGAAAATCATCAAATGGAAAATCTGAATTCCGGCCACCGTAAAACCGTATGCTGAAACTACCGATAGATCTAGGCTCAAGGCTATTTTCCGAAACGATAACTCTACCAGAACCCTGCCAGACCAGCACCGTAGAGAACAGTGCGCTTTCGTCTGCAGTCGCGGACCCAACGAATAGTGTGAGCACAGTTAGCAGATACGCCAAGGCTTTACATTGATACAGGTAAACCGTATTCACCAGTCTCTCCCCTTATGGCCGTTGAGCCGCCCGTAAAGTACGGCGTCGTTTCGCGGTAAGAAGGTACACGGGTATGCCCGCCAGAAGAAGCAGGCAGCCATACGCAGCAATCTCAAGACCGCTACCCACGATAGCAAATAATGAGAACAGCAATGCACCTATCGCAACAGCAAAACCCAGTCGTGACACATCAATCCCCTGCGACTTATCTCTGTACTGCAGCACTATCTCAGCGAGCGCGGCAAGTGCATAGGGCAGCAGCGTAGTAAGCGTAGACAACAGAATCAGCATTTCAAATGCAGCAACCAGGCCACGCGTGTAGTTCATACCGATGAACAAGGATGCCAGGATGGAAGACACAATCAGACTGCTGACCGGCGCGCCAGCAGAGTTCAGTTTCTCAAACCGTTTAGGGAACAGTGCATCCAACGCTATCGCACGACCCAGCATGCCGGTAGCCAGAATATTGCCGTTAAGCGCTCCGACAATGGATATCAGCGCGCCCACAGCAACAACACTTGCGCCCCAATCCCCTACAACGCGGACGGCTGCGTCCGCAAAGGGTGACGTAGACTCCACTAATTGCGCCTGGGGTACGAGCGCCATCACACCCATCGTAGCAATCACATAGACCACAGTCGCTGAGATAGCACCAACCACTAGCGCACGCGGTATCGTCTTGCGCGGCTCAATCACATCATCCGCGGGGATAGTCACGTTCTCAATACCCACGTAGGCCCACATTGTGATCATCACTAAACCAGCTATCAGGGTTGGGAATGACTCGTTGTCGGGGTTAGTGGCCGGCACATCGGTGACATCAGCAAGGAGGAAACCGCCACCTGCGACCGCAAACAAAGGCAGAAGTTTGAGCAATGTAGTGACCAGCTGAATAACACCTGCAGACTGCACACCCGAAATATTGATACCGGTCATCAGCCAAATAACTCCAACGCCAATGAGCGCAGAGAGCATCGCAGAATCCGATAGCGCTGGAAAAAAGAAACCCAAGTAACCTACAAATGCCACGGCGGCTGCGGCCGATGCCACAAAATAGGAAATCCAATGCCCCCACCCCACTATGAAGCCAGGCGCATCACCGAAAGTTGATTGCACATAGGCATAGGGGCCGCCCAGTTTAGGCAGCCGTCGAGCCAACCGACCGAATGTGAACGCAATAAGAAGCGTTCCTGCTCCGGAACACACCCAGCCCAATAGGCTCAAACTGCCATAGGGCGCCAGAACAGCTGGTAACATAAAAATGCCGTTACCTATCATGCTGCCGACCACCAACGCCCAACAGCGCCAGAACCCTAGGCTTTTGGCCATAACTTCTACACTCGCTTTAGAAAACTCTCTAAACCATCACACCATAGTCTACTGGTAGTTACAAAGTTTTGAAGCGACAAACATACTCAACGTCAGATGTGCTGCTTTGCCTTCGCGTGATTGCGTGCATTGATAGATGGAAGATAGACTGAGGCTTTGATACTGTCTCTGCATCGTCGGTATACGTCTGACCTCGAAAAAAGCCAACTGCTTTTGTGTGCGAAACTAAGAAGAGCAATCTAAGATCGCGTGACAACTGACAATCGTTCCCGCTACCTGTTTGTCTTATGCCCTCCTTACTCTGGGTCGACCCTGCTGTGGAAGCTACTAGCAACGTCAGCAAACGTATCGGCGCTGCCTTCTGAGGGCCAGTTTTTACCTGAACTCGAACACGTCATGAGGGATAGACCATGGCGCGATGAATTGATCCTACCCTGGCCGCACATTAAGTCTGTCTGGCTATCTTACTGGGATACGACAAAACCGGTTCTTGTGGAGAAAAGCCCACCTCACCTTATTCGTGCGCAGCAAATAGCGGATCATTTTCATCCTGTGAGCTTTATCGTCATGGCTCGCAACCCTTACGCGTTATGCGAAGGTCTAATCAGGCGGAATCAGTGGACTGCCGAGGTAGCAGCAAAACACGCGCTTCGCTGCCTAATCGCTCAGCAGCACAACCTCCAACGGTTTCCCGAGTCACTAAAAATCACCTACGAATCTCTCACTAATAATCCAGCGGTCGAGAGCCAGAGAATCATAGACTTCCTACCTAGTCTTAAATCATTGGACATTCAGGCTAGTTTCGAAATTCACTCTATCGACGGGACGCTTAGTCGCCCAATTGTGGATCTGAACCCAAAGAAAATCGCTGCATTGTCCAACGACCAGATTCGAGATATCAATAGCGTGTTGAGCGAAGGGAAAGAGACCCTCAACTACTGGGGATATGAGCTCTTGCCAGGCAGCCAAGCGTCAACGTAGTTACAGTTCGATTAGAGGCGCGCGCCAGTCAGCTCAGCAAATGCTGAAAGTGATCCTGAAAAAAACCTCGATACTGCATGAAACGGATACGACGCGCCTTCTCCTTTGCATCTCCGGGTGCTTTCGCTCCAAACTTTTTTGCAAACACCGCCTCTGCCAGAGCCGTCCAGTCAACCTCACAAACCTCGATTGCTGAGTCGCATTCAGTGTCAATGATCCCTCGCTGCCGCAAATCCTGGCGGACTCGAGCAGGCCCATGACCCTTGAAGATTCCCTGTCGGACAAAACTTTCTGCAAAGCGCTTGTCACATTGCAGATTTTCATCCGCGAGTCGACGGACCTGAAAATCAACTATTTCTGGATCGTCAAAACGGCGCAATAATTTGCGCCGTAACTCCTTGAGAGAATGTTCCCGCCTTGCAAGCAGGTTCATCGCCGCCAGACGGACATCGGCTGGGTTCACCGCCTCTTGGTCGGCAACAACACGTTCGGATGATTCAGTCATTATGACGATAATAGAAAAGAGGCGCCGGGTGTGAGAGTGGGAAGTGGGTTCCCGGCGCCTGAAAAGAACTGAGAATGCTCATTGGGTAACGGGCCTCAGAGCTATCGAATCCGGGCGTGCAGCCCTACGAACCCTTTCTCAAGCCTGCACACGACAGCCCTATTCCGCAGGCTCTTCCGAGTCTACTTGAGCCTCTTCACCTTTCTCCACCGGGCCAGGCATCATATGCTCACGAATCAAACCTTCGATTTCACTGGCTACGGCTGGATTCTCTCCCAAAAACTTGGCGGCATTCGCCTTACCCTGGCCGATTTTGTCGCCCTTGTAGGCATACCAGGCGCCCGACTTGTCGACCAGATTGAGTTTCACACCCCAATCGACAACCTCTCCCAGATGGTAGATACCCTTACCATACATAATCTGGAACTCGGCCTGTTTGAACGGCGGCGAAACCTTGTTCTTAACCACCTTCACCCGGGTTTCATTGCCAACCACTTCGTCGCCGTCCTTCACGGCGCCAATACGTCTGATGTCCAGCCGTACTGAGGAGTAAAACTTCAACGCGTTGCCGCCGGTCGTCGTCTCGGGTGAGCCAAACATAACGCCGATCTTCATTCGGATCTGGTTGATAAAAATAACCAGACAGTTGGTCTGCTTTATAGCGCCGGTCAACTTACGCATCGCCTGGCTCAGCAAGCGTGCTTGCAGGCCCACGTGTGAGTCGCCCATGTCGCCTTCGATTTCTGCCTTGGGCGTCAACGCTGCGACTGAATCGACTACCAATACATCGACGGCTCCTGAGCGCACCAGCATTTCTGTGACCTCTAGCGCCTGCTCCCCGGTATCGGGCTGAGAGACAATTAGATCGTCCATTTGCACGCCCAATTTCTCGGCGTACAGTGGATCCAGTGCATGCTCGGCGTCTATAAAGGCCGCTGTACCACCGGCCTTCTGAGCCTCGGCAATCACCTGCAGGGTTAATGTGGTTTTACCCGAAGACTCAGGACCGTAAATCTCACAGATGCGCCCCTTTGGCAGGCCACCAATGCCGAGGGCTATATCCAAGCCCAACGATCCTGTTGAGATTGCGGGTATTGCCACATGCTCTTTATCGCCCATGCGCATAACCGTACCCTTGCCGAACTGCCGATCAATTTGGCTGAGTGCGGCATCCAGTGCCTTCATCTTATTGGGGTCCATAATTACTCTCCGCTTGTTGTTCTGTCTCGTTACATGGTGCCTGTCGCACTGAATGCTCTTTGCTGACGCCGAAGTCATACAGTAAAACTACTGTATATATACTCAGTGCTTTGAAAACAGATTGCAACCCCCAATTGCGAAGAAATTTGGGCAATTTCAGTTGTTTCAAAAAACCCGCCTGATTAGGCGACAGATGGCAACGCTACGCGCTAGCTGATCGTCTGGCCGTCGTCTGCCACTGCGTAAAACAGGCAGTCAGTCTCTGCGATCAACGCGTTAGTAGTGATCATGAACAGTTTTAATGGTTGCGCCGGATACAGTATACCTGCGTCCAAGCGGACCAGCCGATCCACCGCGCAATGGCCGCTGGCATCCATCGCAGAAAACAACTGGCGCGGTTCACCGGTAACCCAGCCCAATGGCGTATCAGTGTGCACAGTGCCAAAGTTGTGATGCTCTATATCCGTGCGCAAAGTCACATCGTAGCCCTGGGCCGACTTCTCAGCATAAGTCAGAGTTACGCCAGCGTTCAGCTCGAGCCGTAATGGATCATGTAGTAGCTCGAGCCCCCAGTCGGTTGCCCCTGGATCCAGCACCTGCTCTGCACTGAGATATCGGCAAAGTCCTTCATAGGCAAGCTCATGCGCCTGGGAATCTAACCGACCACCCACCTCTACAGTGACCGTTGGATAGCTGCTTTCACTAATGTCCATAAGCGCACCCAGACCCAGATTGGACACGATCAGGCGCTGCGTGAACAGGGAAACCAACGCATCATGGTGTCTGTCCATGTGTGTGCACACACCGAAGGCCGGACCCGAGCCAGACGTATTGTGCATATCAACCACAGCTTCAGGATGGTGTAACCGGAGAATTTCCAGAATTTCCTCCGCCAACCGGCCCTGCTCGTCCTCAAAGGGTGGCCTGAAACATCTATTGAGGTCACGCGCGGCAGGAAGCATTCGATGACTAAAAGGAGGCGTCGTCAACGCGGCAACGACAGACGCTACAATACACACTACGTTCACCGCGGGCTGCTGAGCACTGCGTAACCACTGATAGAGCGCCATTGCACCTGAGGGCTCATTGCCATGCAACAATGTAACAAACGCCCGGGTTTTGGTGGTGTCCCTGCCCTTTAACAGAATACACGCGGGGCCCCCTAAAAAGGTTAGAAAGTCCTCGATATTGGCACCCAGCAGGCTGGGATCAGGATCACGCAAGAACCGGAAGCGTCTCATAGTGGCCACTGCGCAACAGGCACATTAGCCTCACTGTTAACCATATATTCCTCAAGCATTAACCGCGAAGCCTGCCTCGTATCATTACCGGCGTTGTGCCGGGCAAGCGATTGCAGCTGCCACGTGGCACCATTGGTACCTGTTTCCAATCGAGCCTGTATAACGTTTAGATACCGCTGGCTCTCAGCGGTATCAATGCCAATAGCATCAAGGCCGGCCTGAGCGATAGGTAGCGACTCCTCAATGACTTGTCCTGCAGATCGCTCCGCGCAGCCAGACTGCTGGCGATCAGGCCAGATTAACTTTGCGGAAAGCCCGTACTGAGCTGCTCGGTAGAAATTATACTCCGCTGTCGAGAAAGGCAGCGCTGGCAGCAGCTCATTGATATACGGCTTCACTCCCTCGGCTAGCCCAATGAGAAAAGCGGCGTTAGCGACCATATCCACGGCCGTTGGTCCAGCCGGCAAACCGCGCATCTCGATACGAACCTGGCCTCCATCTGCGTGGTCAAAGATCGGTCTGTTCCACAACCACACTGTACTCTGGTGCAAACGGAGTTCTGCCAGGTCGGGTGTTATACCTTGTGATTGTTGGGTGGAGGCTGAATCATCGCCGCAAACAGGAAGCAACGGCGGATACAGCCGGACGACCTCCTGAAATAACTCCAGCGCACCACCACGCACCCAACCATGCCCAAAGTTGACACGAGCGGGTTCATTCCAGCTGTAGCGGTCAACATGACGCGTATCAATCGACTGCTTGAATAACGGCACCCGCGTCTCCTGCCACAGACTGTGTCCAAACAAAGTTGGTGAATTGGCACCGATCGCCATTGCCAGCGGCGTCATCAGTTGAATGGCATTGAAGGTATCGGCGTATTCTGCCGGGTTTACGCGATAATGAACCTGAAAGGAGGTGTTCGCGCCTTCGAGGGTGATATCTTCCATCTCTAGCTGCAGCGGGTCTGCCCCATTGATATCAACCTTGAATGCACTGCCACGGCGGGCTATCAACTGCTGAACCAATGCATGGTAGCGACGCCTGTCTGTCACGCAATGCGGTCCGAAATCCGATATTTGCAGGGTGGGAAGAATCCCAATCGGAACTACCCGTCCACCCACCTCACCGGATACTGCTCGCAGTTCAGATAGCTTCTGCAGTATTTCGCGTTCAGTTGCGGCAAAAGGTTGCTCAGAAAGAGCATAGGGTGACAGGTTGTATTCCAGATTGTAGCGATTAATCTCCAGCGTGAGTTGAGGATCGCCAGCGGCAGCCAGAATCTCCTCGTTCTTGTACAAAGGTTGCCCGCTAGCATCCACCACGTACATCTCAAGCTCAGCACCTAAAGAACCCGCTGTTTGCCCGAAACCTGGCGAGTCGAGCATACCGGCCAGTACTGCGAGATTGTCGCTCAGGCGTTCACGAAAAAGAGCAAAGTCTTCTGCGTCGAAGGCGGTTCTGTCTATCTCGAGTCCCATAGCGCAATGGTGGGGGTCAGCGCTCGCTCTGACATTGATTTAGATCGTGTATTAGCACGCTTTTTGAACCCTCCAAATCAATGCGTAGGTAGCTAAGCGAACAAATGACGAATTCAATCCAGCAGACCCTCGTCTTTCAAGTTGCCGATAAGGGACGCAATAGCATCATGGCGCAGCTTATCAGTGGAACCGGCCTGGATAGTATCAGACACCGCCTGCCACAGGTGTTCCCGCGACTCGACAACATAGAGGTCAGAAACCAGCGTATGGGTGGTATTCGTAGTCCACACAGGCTGTTGGTACGCTACTTCGTAGGCGTGTC
This sequence comes from Halioglobus sp., assembly GCA_039990395.1. Classification (GTDB taxonomy): domain Bacteria; phylum Pseudomonadota; class Gammaproteobacteria; order Pseudomonadales; family Halieaceae; genus CALINF01. The sequence continues at coordinate 377,041 of JBDXFZ010000146.1, read as the reverse complement.
CGTAGTAGCCTGGGAAACCATTGTAATACCCAGCGCCGTACGCCGGCGCTACGCCGTAATAGATCGTACCCGGATGGTAGACGTCCTCAGACATCGCTCCCATGTATCGGGTCACCATAATGGTATCCAGGTTATTGGCTTGCGCGATGGCGACAACCTCATCGGCCGTGGCTTTTTCCTGGGGTAACAATGTGTGACTGGCTATCGCTCTCACGTTGTGGCGCGACAATGCTTTAGCGAATTCGTCTTCGAACTTGATGCGAGATGAGCGCTGCTGGGCAACACCAATAATCAATACGCCCTCCAAGTCCATTTTCTTCAGGACCGGATCTACATAAGAACGCGTAATGGTTGAGTTATTGCTACAACCCATTAGAAAGACAGCCAACGTACACAACAGCGTGTGCCGAGCCCAACGATAGGAACAGAAAATCACAGTAACGTCCTCAATGATTAAAACGTAGCGACATGCAGGACAATCCACCGTCTAGCAGCGCAGCTTGGGTAACGGGCAACTCTACCAGCGAATAGCCCTTGTGTCGCAGTAATTGCGCGGTCGCAGGAAAACCCTCGGGCATCAGTACTTTGTCATTCACTCTAATCGCGTTTGCGGCGGCCTCCTCGCCTTCGGGCACCTGCAATACGTCAAATGCGTCAAAGCAGCCGGAAGCGTAGAGACGAGAGGTCGCCAGCACAGTATCACTATCGAGAACACAGCAGTCTGACTTAAAGTGCAGAACACCCGAAGGCGTCTCCACGGGTGTCACGGTATAACCCCAATCTGCGACCAATGTTGCCAGTGCTTCAATGCCAGCCTCATCAGTACGCTCTGATGCGCCTACCATGATCGTCTTGTCAGTTAGCAGAATATCACCGCCGTCAATACAGCCAGCGCCTGCGAGCCCTGCTACCGAGTGCCCGAGGTCCATCAAATCTGCCGCCATTATTGCAGCCTCACCTCTTCGCGCTAGCGCGCCAGGCCGCAATGCCACCGAGCGCTCAGGCAGACAAAACGCCGCATCTTCAACAAAAACAGAATCGGGGAAATCTTCGAGTGCAGGCAACACAGTTACGGTTACACCTGCCGCCTCAAGTGCCTCAACATAGCGACGGTGCTGCTCCATAAAAGTATTCAGATCTGGAGCACCTCGATCCTCAGCTCTAATACCCTCCACAATACTCTTACCTGGAAGCCGTGCTATCGCATTATTGAAACGAAACGAAACACCGTCGTGTGACATGGCTTGCTCCTTGAAGTCAGAGGAAAATTAGCGCCGAACGTTCAGCTGCGCTTCTAAAACGATGGGCTCATCGAGGCGCTCCCCGATGATGCGTTTTAGCTCATCGACATGATGCCCTGCCAGCGATATAGGGGAACTAAGCACCACATAGATCACATGGGGTGGACCGAGTCTCACGCGCACACCCGAGACCTCTACCTGTACTCCGCTCAGTTGAACCGCCCCCGTGGGAACAGTTTCGAGAATATGATCTCGCTCTACCAAGTGCTGGAAAGATACGTACAACGGAATACTGATCAGTAGCAAAACGACCATCGCCGCTCCAAGCCCTTTTCGCGCACGACTGAATGGCGCAAAACCCATGACCAAAAAAGTGGCACTAGCAGCTAATGCAATACCTACGAGGTTCGTACTGAGGAGCAACAATGCGCCGCCGGCCATAGCCCAATCACCCCAGCCCAATCCGATGCCCGCAACACTCAATGGTGGTACCAGTGCAACTGCGATTGCCACGCCAGCTAAACTTTTTGCCACCTCTTCTTTTGCGAAGGCATAAGCACCAGCCACGCCAGACACCACCGCAACAAGCAGGTCCAATAGTGTGGGTGACATGCGCGCTTTCATCTCGGCGGTAGGAATCTCCAGCGGCATTGCCAGCGCCAATAACATCCCAACGCCCAAGCCCCACGCAATTCCCACCGATAGTGTTGAAATTGAGCTCTTAATCAAGCCAGACTCGGTACGTGCCAGACCCATGGCCAATGAGACGATGGGCGCCATCAGTGGCGCCAGTATCATGGCACCAATGATCACTGGCGCTGAATTCGCATAAAGACCAACCAGAGCCAGTAGCACGCTCAATACGGTTAACACTTGATACGATGAAGAGGCTTTCGCGCTCTCGCGAAGTGACACAAACAGATCGCGGTAATCCTCTTCACTTGCATGGGTAAACATCGGTAGTGGTACATCGACCAGTGGTCGCGCGGCCGCATCTACCGGCGTGTGATTCAGGCGCACTGAATCCTTACCCCTCTGAGTCGGCGCGTCCGCAACAGCGCCCAACGCCGGACCAGGCAGTAATCGCAAGCGCTTTTCGAGAATCGTAAACTCGATCTCCTTGGCACTTGCCGGCTTACCATCGATCAAGTACTCCATCCCTTTTGGTGCATCAAGAACCACTCGATCGCTTTCTATGGAGGCCAAAGACGCAGGCAGTGGAGAGAGCGAGAGCTTACCCGGGAGCACCAGGCGAAGAAGAAACCACAGATAACTGACCACACTGCGGGGCGCAAAGGCGAGCAACGTTAGCCGGCCGTCGCGGGCACTGAGCTTGTCGGCAAATACGCGCCCCAGAAGACGACTTTGTGTATGCGTAAGCGCAATAAGCCCGAGTGCAGCAACATGCACTTTGCGCTCCTTGCCAGTCGTAATGCCATAGCCGTGCAAGCGAAGTTTGCCTATGCCTTTCAAGGCACCCTTGAACATACTCCAGGGGGTTTGACGTCGATTGAGATCAAGTGGCCTCAACGCCAATACGCGACCAACCACTACCGAGGTAAAAACCACCTCGCCGTTACAGGTGAGTACATCAACCTCTATAGGATCAGCTGAGACAATGCTGGCATATACCTCTTGCAGAGTACCAGTAACCCCTAGAGCCGACATCGACTCATGAGCTTGCGCATGAGGTAAGAGGCCTATTTTCCAGCCACCCTCTAGCGATAGGGGTATAGCCTCGCGAATGGCGTCATCTGACAAGCACAGTAGAACTACCGCCTCTGGCTTTATAGTATCGCGCAGCGACCAAGGCACCAGAGTTGGAACCGGAGTAAGAGAAGACAGTATTTGCGTATCAAAACTGTCATCGTGCAGAAGACAGGGAGCTATCTGGCCGACAACCTCCGATGATTCATCCACGGATTCATTCACCTTGTGAAGAAATCAAACACATTGCCTAGCGACGACGCTTGTCGTTTGTAAAACTCGGTGTAAGCACATTGCTGGCAGGTGACTGCACTGTATTTTTTATTCTGCATATCAAAGATGCGGGACCAGAATCCTCCGGATACCCGCATCTCGCCCACATCATAGTGCTGATGGCCACATTTTAAGCAGGACCAATTTTCGTGCTGCATACACTTCCCCTCATCCAAGAGGGTTTACTTTAGCAGGCTAGCCCACCCGATGGATATGGTGTTCTGATAGCCGCAATGCGATGCCGGGGGACTAGATATCCCAGCGATATTTGCGCAACCAGATCGCCAGCCATACCGCGGCAGCAGCAAACACAAGACCCAGCAGCAGACTGAGGTAGTCGGTCGAACCCCAATTGGGCGTATGAATATAGAACCCCACGGCACTACCAGAATCAGAAATATGAGGCATATGGTTTGCAACCGCCGTACGCACGAAAGCCGTACCCAAAAAGAGTTCCTCTACCAGCACGAGTGCTATCAAGGGAGCAACAGACACCATAAACGGTGAGCGCTTGGCAAACGCAGAGGCCAACAAGAGCCAAGCATATACCGGCGCTATCCAGAGTGCGGTCAGGATCCATCCGCTAATCTGATTAAAGAATAGCGTGCCAAACTCAATATTTCCCAGCACCAGTTCAAATGGGTCCTTACCCATTCGCCACATGCCGAGCATCATTAACACAACCATCGCAAGCTGAACAATCATGCTCAGCGCTATGAATATCCAGGGAGCGATAAATAGCGCAACACCCAGCTTGGCTAGTACTTCTTCCCATGCAGAGACGGGCATCGAGCGCCAAAAAAGGATACTTCTATCCTTGCGATCATCGTAGAGAGTACCCAACAAGTAGTTGGACGTAACGAAGAACAGGGCTAGCAAAAAGACAAAATGAATGACTGTGGGAATAAGATTCAAGTTACTCATTCCTGAGTCTATGTTGTCAGCACCCTTGGGATTGGTGGTTGGATTAAACTTCCACTCTTTAGAGAAATTCCAGTCTTCCTCTGAGGTTGTTTCTTCTGTTTCTATAACCCAATCAGAAACCTCGACCTCTTGCTCTGTGACAATCGCAACATCGTCATCGTCGATCTGAATAGTTATATTCATGCCGCTGGTAGAATCCTCGTTCATAACCACCTGCATCATGGCATCACCAACAATGGTAATTCGTCCGGCCATCATGACGCTGACCAACATTACCAATGACAGCAGGATTGCCATTCCTGCCGGCGTCCATACAAACGAATTTTTGTATTCCTGAAATTCGCGCTGAATCAGCGTGAATGTACGAGAAGTCGCTGTTTCTGACATGATTAAGCTCCCCCTACCTTGGCCACGAACAGGTCGGAGACAGACGGCGTACGCATTTCACCCAGTGGCGCTAAAACGTCACGATCAATCCCTTCATATATAAAGGCTTTACCACCTAGAATACTGCGCTTGCCAATATGAGGTATCTCCTGCGCTCTAGAGGCAGCCTCGCCAACCGCGTGCACCTCCACAAACTCCTCATCAATCGTCGACATATGCTTTTGCAGAACAAGCTGGCCATGATTCATAAACATCACATCAGTCAGGATATTCTGGACTTCCTCAACCTGATGAGTGGAAATAATAATCGTCCTCTCGCCATCGAAGTAGTCATTCAGTAATTGTTCGAAAAAGCGTTTTCTGAACAGTATATCCAGGCCCAGTGTTGGCTCATCCAATATAAGCAACTTGGCATCAATCGCCATTACCAGAGCCAGGTGCAGTTGCACGTTCATACCCTTGGATAGATCGCGTATACGCCTGTCGAGTGTGACTTCAGTGGTGCGAAGAAAGTCTTCTGCCTGTGCCCGGTCAAAACGGGGGTGTACCCCGGTAACGTAATCGAGCACTTGTGCCACGCGCATCCAACGCGGCAGCACTGCAGTATCAGCAATGAAGCACACCTGTTCCATAATGTGTGCGCGTTGCTTACGCGGGTCACTGCCTAAAACGCTGATATGCCCGTCGCAATTCGTCAAACCCAGCAATGCACGCAGTAACGTGGTCTTACCGGCACCATTGGGCCCTATCAATCCGATGACACTCCCTGTGTTAACAGTGAAGTCGATATTCTCGACCGCATTGATATCACCGAAAGTCCTTGTTAGACCTTTTGCTTCGATGATCTGTTCCATTATTCCTTACCCCCGGTATTGATCAATAACTCAACGACCTTCTGCATATCCAGCCCCAACACCCTGACACGCTCAGCAAATGCCGGTACGTCGTCCTCTAGAAAGCGACTCTGCTCATCATCTGTGGAGGTACTGCGAGCACCCGAGGTGACAAACATGCCCAGGCCTCTACGTTTCTCCAACAAGCCGGTGTCTACAAGTTCCTGGTAGGCCTTACCAACCGTCAAATGGTTAATTTGATAGTCAGTGGCGACTTGTCGTACAGACGGCACGGCCTCGCCTTCGGGAAAGGTCCCGTCCATGATCCTGTCGACAACCATATCACGCAGTTGCTTATAGATCGGTTGATTATCGTTCCATTCTACAGACACGGAAATCTCTCCCTGCTGTGCTCATCGATCCCTGCGATGCAGGTCACCAGACCCTAGAGTCGATTGACTGATCTCAGGGTCTCCACTGTAATACACGTCACCACTTCCCATTACGTTTACGTTTAGCTCTCTCTCAATGAGACCAGTGCTGACGGTGCCAGACCCTACGATGTTGATCTGAACATCCATCGCATCTACGTGCTTCAAGTCAATATCACCGGAACCGACGACATTGGTATCGAGCGTCTCGGCCACACCTTCATCCTCTACACTGATATCACCCGAGCCGTTCAGCGTGACCGTCATAGTCTTTACGGAGAGCTCACCAATATGAATATCGCCGGAGCCAGATAACATCGCATCGAGCTCCTCCCCATGCAGCTTCGCTGCCTGGATATCTCCAGAGCCACTCGCCTTCAGCGTAATATCACGTCCTCGCAAATCAAAAAGCTTAATGTCACCAGATCCTTCGAGTGAGACGTAAAGGTCGAGGGTCTGAAGTGGCTTTACATAGACTTCTCCGGAGCCGTTGAGCTGCAGATGCTTGAGATCTAAGACGGTGAGCTTGTACTTCACGTCATTAAAATTCTCTCGCTTGTGGCTAGGGCTCTTGCCCAGCACCAATGTATCTCCCTTAATAAAGAACGGCTGCTTCTCCAGCAGATCCTCATCACCGCGCAGAAGCAATTCAACTTCATCGCCCTGGGATATCTCTACCTCGACAGAACCGTGTACCAACACGCGCTCAAACTCCAAGCCTTCTACCCGCTGGGTTTCTGCCATCACAGGTACCGCCACCAGGGCTAATACCATCAGAAAACATCGCCGTATCATCACTGCCTCCTTACCGCTCGTTACATTCGAATAAATTACGCTTACCAAGAGATAGCGACTGACCAGCTTCCATGGCAATCACGGCGGGCACAAAACACAATATGCCCAGCATGGCGCCACCCAAGGCGCTCAGCAATGCGCACACAAAAAATAGGCCCGCAACAATTAGGATCCTGTCCGAACCCGAGCTACTCGTTTTTCTACGCAATGATATGGCCATCTCTCCAAACCTCATTGATATGGTGTTATACATAACTATAACACCTAGATTTGCGATGACAAGCTTTTCCTAGAAGAAATTATTTATCTATATATTTCAGCTAGTTAGATCTAATATTGGGGCATATCCAAGCGCTCGACCAGACTTTTCTGCATGTTCGCGGCGATCGTTTGTGCAATCCGCTTCGCCTTGTCAGCCTGAGAACCTTCGAAGTATTCATCCACCGTCGCCACAAACGTGTCCAGCCATCGCTGGAAATCAGCCTGCTGCAGCGATCTTCTTAGATGTAATGCACGGTGAATATTCATAGTATGGCGCCGGTAACCGGGGTCGCCTAGCAACAACTTGCACCAGTAAGATTTTATGAGTGGAAGATGGGTGTTCAAATCGATCTGCGCTACGTCGATAAAAATCGGCGCAAGCTGCGGATCTAGCAACAGTCGGGCATAAAATTGATCGACGAGGTACTCTATCTGTGAGGGGCTAGTCAGATCGGGACGTAATGACGCCAGGTTCATTTGTTCCTGCGATTGCCTTTGTCTTTGTCCTTGCTGCTATGCGCTGCAAGTTGTCGCTTCCTAACGATCTGCCTTTGCGTCATGTTATCCCGTTTCTCAGAATACGGGTTATCTCCAGTGCGAAACTCTATGCGCAATGGCGTACCTTCGAGTTTCAACTCACGACGGAAAACCTTCTCCAGATACCGCTGGTAACTGGCAGAGACCTTACCTGTCTGGTTGCCATGGATCACGATCAAGGGCGGATTTTGTCCGCCTGCATGCGCATACCGCATCTTTATGCGACGACCATTGATCATCGGAGGCTGATGATCGTGAACAGCCCCCTCTAGAATACGAGTGAGTGCGTTCGTACTGAGTTTGCGGGTGGCCGATTGGTAAGCTGCATCGATTGACTTGTACAGGTGGCCGACACCTGTACCGTGTAGAGCTGAGATAAAGTGAGTATCGGCAAATTCCGCAAATTGAAGTCGACGCTTCAACTCGGTTTTGATGTGGCTACGCTGCTCGGCTTCAATGCCGTCCCACTTGTTAACCGCGAGCACCAAACCCCGACCAGCCTCAATACAATGCCCAAGCAAATGCATATCCTGATCAACCAACCCTTCCCGGGCATCCATCACCAGAACGACAACGTGGGCGTCATCGATTGCCTTCAGCGTTTTGACGATAGAAAACTTCTCAACTGTTTCCCTTACATTCTTTCGTCGTCGAACACCCGCTGTATCGATCAACGTATAGCGCGTTTCATTGCGCTCGTAATCGATATAAATACTGTCTCGCGTGGTACCAGGTTGATCAAAGACAACAACCCTCTCCTCTCCCAGCAGCCGGTTGACCAATGTGGACTTGCCTACGTTGGGCCGCCCCACCACGGCCACGCGCGTGCTTCGCGGACCCTCGTCTTCGTCGGGCGCCTCCTCTTCAGGAAACGCCAGCAGCAGATCATCGACCATTGCCTTGATGCCACGACCATGGGATGCAGCGATTGCGTACATCGACTCTATACCCAGTGAATAGAAATCACTGGTTGCAACATCCTCGTTGACGCCGTCGATCTTATTAACAACAACATGAAACGCCTTGTTGCGTTGACGCAAGTGCCTGGCAAGAGACACATCAGCGGGATTGAGCCCCGCGCGGGCATCAACCAGCATTAGCACCGCGTCGGCTTCTTCGATTGCCGCAAGTGATTGGCCAGCCATACGGGAGTCTATTCCCGATTCATCGCCGCTGATGCCGCCGGTATCGATTACTACAAAGGGACGCGTTCCTATCCGTCCTTCTCCGTATTTTCGGTCGCGAGTCAGGCCTGAAAAGTTCGCTACCAAGGCATCCCGACTGCGCGTGAGCTGATTAAACAGCGTCGACTTCCCTACGTTAGGTCGTCCGACAAGCGCGATGACGGGCAGCATAGTACTTAGCTCTTCGCTGTAATTTCGTAGGCGATCAGTTTACCGCTGTTACCAAACACATACAGGATATTGCCATCAGTCAGCATATTGGCCCTGGCACCGTCTCCGTCGACCTTCATGCGGCCTACAAAACTACCATCCACCTGAGACATCAGGTGTACGTAGCCTTCGAAATCGGCCACAGCCACATAACTGTTAACCGGCGTGGGGCGGGACAGTTCGCGATAGCCCAGCGCTTCCTGCTGCCAGCGAACGCCCTGACCGTTGCGCAGATAAGCCGTTACCGTGCCGTCTTCGTCGGCAACATAGATATTACCAAAGCCCTGAGACACTCCAGAAAAAGACGATACGTTTTGCTGCCACAACTTACGGCCGTTAGTAGCATCCATCGAGACAACACGCCCCTGATAGCTGGCGGCGTAGAGTTCGTTACCGATAAATACCATAGTGCCATCAACATCAACAATACGTTCGATCTCTGACCGACCCTGCGAAATAGCTACCCGGCTCTCCCAGAGTATAGACCCTGTCATTGCGTTGAAGGCAGATACTCTGCCGTTGGCAAAACCGGCGTACGCTACACCGTTGCGCAGAATTGGCGTGCTGGTGCCACGTATGGTGAGCACGGGTACGTTACTGTCGTAAGTCCATAATTTCTCGCCATTCGAGAAATCCAGCCCCTGCAAGCGACCATCATAGGTCTGCACCACAACCACCCGGCCATCGGCCTGCGGAGGCGCGAGAATTTCTCCGCTTAACTGTGTCTGCCATTCTACGGCGCCACCGTTGGCGCTTAGCTTGATGACATTGCCATCTGCACTCCCCACAAACAGAGCCTGCTCATAGACACCTACTCCGCCGGACAGCTCAACCTCTAGCTCTGTATCCCACAAGGTTTTGCCACGACCGCGCTCAATCGCTTTTATTTCACCTTCGGCACTTGCGACGTAGATTCTGTCGCCATCAATAACGGGCTGTAATCTGTACAAGCCCTTGCCCTGGCCATCGCCTACTCCAGCCGACCAGAGTTTCTTGATTTTGACGGTCTGTTCGATATCGACCAGAGGCACTGGATCGGTAGGGTCGTCATCATCAATATCAAACCAACCCGAGACAGTGCTGCAAGCGCCCAAAGATAGCGACAGTAAGACAGGTAGCAGCCAGCGCAGAATGTTCATGCTCACCCCTCTTCAGCCGCAGTTGGCACTGGATCGTTACTACCTTGAGTGAGGGTAACTTCGCGCGGTGCAACGGGTGTCAGGCTTTGAAGCTTCTGCTCGAGCATAGGCAAGTTAGGCTGAGCGGGATTGGCAGCAGCGAGGCTACGTGCTTCCAGGTAGGCGACTCTAGCCTCCTCATCTCTGCCTGCTGCCAGCAGAATGTCTCCGCGAGCAGCCGCATAGGATGCCGCATAAGCAGTGCCGGTTCCCTGCGCAAGGATACTAAGCGCCTGATCGGTGTCACCCTGGGCAGCGAGGACTCGCGCTAGACGTTGCTGTGCAATCAATGCCACGTCGCTGCCAGAGTCGGCGGTTGTTAACACCCATCGCAACTGTTCTTCGGCAATCTGGAGCTCACCATTGCCAACTGCCAAACGCGCGAGGTGCAACGCTGCGAACTGGGCGTAGGTGCTGCCTGCATGTTCTGTTTTCAAACGCTGCGCCAGATCTGTGACTTCCATGGCGGAGCCACCCGCTGGCTCAGCAACGCTCAATGATTGCAGCATGGACTGATAGAGATCGGATGCTTTCTCAGCTTGTGTTTCCTGATGACCCTGCCAACCCTGCCAACCAAACCCGGCCAGCAATGCTACAACAATGGCGGCGATGGTGGATTTGCCGTTTTCTTCCCACCAGCGCTTTAACTCTTCAACCTGCTCTTCTTCTGTACGATATGATTCCACGGAGATTCCTGCTTCCTGTTAAGATACTACCGACAATACGGTATTCAGTGCCTCTGGCAGTGCAGCCAAAGGTAGTGTTATCTGCTCTCCCTGACCACGCAGGGGCTTGAGCGTCACGGTGCCCTCGGACACCTCGGTTTCGCCCCAGATTAGCGCCACCAGGGCTCCGCTCTTGTCGGCCTTTTTAATCTGGCTCTTTATGCTGCCACCGCCCACATGCTGAACAATACGAAGACCGGTATGATCCTGTCTTAAGCGTTCAATCTGGGCGAGCGCACGCTGGTAAGCAAGATCACCACCAGCGACTACATACACGTCGGCACGAGCGCTATCGTGAGTGACTGCCCCCACCTCTTCCATCAGCAGAACCAGCCGCTCGAGCCCCATCGCAAAGCCAATGCCGGGCGTTGCCTTGCCTCCCAGCTGCTCGACCAACCCATCATAGCGTCCACCGGCGCAAACCGTGCCCTGTGCACCCAAGCGATCGGTCACCCACTCAAACACGGTCTTATTATAATAGTCCAGACCGCGTACCAACCGCGTGTTCACCTCAAACGCTACCCCGACCTCAGTAAGCAGTTCACACAACCTCTGGAAATCCGCTCGCGATTCCTCATCGATATACTCGCTAAGATCAGGTGCGTCGTCGAGCAACGCCTGCGTGTCTGCATTCTTGCTGTCGAGAATGCGTAATGGATTAGACGCCAGTCGCCGCTGGCTATCCTCGTCCAGTGCGTCCACGTGTTGCTCAAGGTAGGCAACTAATGCGTCGCGGTATGCCGCGCGACTTTCGTTGGAGCCTATCGAGTTGAGTTGCAATGTTACGCTGTCGCCAAGGCCCAACTGTTGCCAGAGGCGCGCACTGAGCAATATCAGTTCAGCATCTATGTCTGGTGTTGGAATGCCGAATGCTTCAACACCAAACTGATGAAACTGTCGCTGCCTGCCTTTTTGAGGCCGTTCGTACCGAAACATGGGGCCTGTATACCAAAGGCGTTGAGGAACATTTAACAATCCCTGTTGGATAGCAGCGCGTACGCAGCCTGCAGTACCCTCTGGTCGCAACGTCAGGCTTTCGTCATTGCGGTCGTTGAAGGTGTACATCTCCTTCTCGACGATATCGGTTACCTCGCCGATAGAGCGAGTGAATAGCTCAGTATGCTCTACCACGGGCAGACGAATCTCTCCGTATCCGTAACTGCGCGCAGTTGCGGCTATAACAGCTTCCATTTGCTGCCATGCGGGGGTCTCATTCGGCAGGATATCGTTCATCCCACGAATGGCTCTGATGTTATTCACGTTGTCTCCAGATAATCAGAACAGTGTCAGGCGCTCGATTTCAGAATCAGTTTTGCATCCTGCTCTGCGCGCTCTTTTTCCAGCGCGAGGGCGCGCTCCCTGATCACTTGCTCAAGATGATCGACAAAATCCTGATTGCTCACTTTGTGATCGGGCGAGCCGCTCACATAAATCAAATTGTCGGGGCTGGCGCCTGTTAACCCAACATCTGCTTCGCGCGCCTCCCCGGGGCCATTCACGATACATCCAATCACTGCCACATCCATGGGGGTGCGAATGTCTTCCAGTCTCTGCTCCAGCGAATTCATTGTGCCGATGACATCGAAGTTCTGGCGAGAACAGCTGGGACAGGCTATAAAATTGATACCGTTAGCTCGAATTTTGAGGCTTTTGAGAATCTCAAAACCGACTTTCACTTCCTCAACCGGATCGGCCGCGAGTGAAATACGAATCGTATCGCCAATACCGTCCATCAGGAGCATACCCAGCCCCACTGACGACTTCACAGTGCCGCCTCTCAGACCACCCGCTTCGGTTATACCAAGGTGAAGCGGCTGCTCGATCTGCTGGGCTAACAGACGGTAGGCTTCTACGGCCATGAACACCTCTGACGCCTTCACGCTCACCTTGAAGTCTGGATAGTTAAATTTGTCGAGTATATCGACATGCCTCAGCGCAGATTCGACGAGTGCCTCTGCGGTGGGTTCTCCATATTTACGTTGCAGATCCTTGCCTAATGACCCGGCATTCACACCAATGCGAATAGGGATACCCTTGTCGCGCGCACTGTCAATTACCTCACGAACCTTGTCATCGCGCCCGATGTTACCGGGGTTTATCCGCAGGCAGTCAACGCCATACTCTGCAACTTTCAGCGCAATCTTATGATCAAAGTGAATATCGGCGACAAGCGGAACTGATACCTGCTCCCGAATCGACTTAAACGCCTCTGCCGCTTCCATGCTGGGTACCGACACCCGCACGATGTCCGCACCCGCTTCTGCAATAGCATTTACCTGAGCAACAGTCGCTGCGACATCACATGTCTCAGTGTTAGTCATACTCTGCACACTGATGGGGGCATCACCACCTACGGGGACATCACCAACCATTATCTGCCGGCTCTTACGACGCTTTATCGGAGATTCTGTTTTCATCGCTAGCCTCCTGTAAACCCCGTTTGCCACCACCAAAGACCGGCGGCCAGCAGGCCCAGAGCAACCAGACCAATGATCATACCGCCCCCGGTACGCTGCAGCTGCAACGGCTGAGTTGTTACTCGCCGCGCATTGCCGCTACTGCTTGTGTTCTCAAGTCCATCAAATGACTGCATCAGTACATTCTCATCAACACCCAGCAATCTGCCGTAAGCTTTCACGTAGCCGCGGGCAAATGTGGTACTGCGCCACACACTGTAATCGTCCGCCTCGATTGTCTGTACGTAACGAGGCAGCCAGTTAAGACGATCCGCAACTTCACGCTCTGGCAGGTTGCGCGCCTCTCTGGCAGTTTTTAGCAACACACCCGGGGACGCTGCCACCTGATCGAGTTGCTCGCTATCACTCACTCCGCGGTGTCCGAGAGTAGGCTTCGAACTCAGGGGAATCCGGGTAACGATTTGCCAGTGCCAGCGCATAGCTGCCCTCGGCGTCACGGTCGCCGGTGGCACGCGCAATGCGAATACCTAACCAAAGACCGCGTGATGATTGCTGCCTCACAACCGTGCGATATGTACCGTAATAGCGCTCGGCGTTCGCATAATCCTTGGCATCAAAGCGCAACTGAGCAAGTTCCAATAACGCAATGGGGCTGCGACGGTCCATTGACAGCGCGCGCACAAAGGCTTCTTCTGCTCCCTGTGGGTCAAACAACTGCACTCTACACAAACCTAGATTGATGAACGCCTGTGGTCGACCGGTATAGAGCGAATCTTTAACCACGTATTCCAACTGCTTCTCGGCTTCCCCATACCGCTCCTGGCTGGCCAGGAAGGCGGCGTAATTGTTGCGAGCCCGGGAGAAACTTTTATCGAGACTGATCGCACGCTTGAAACTTTCTTCAGCCAACTCGGTTTCACCGGTGCTTTGATAGACCAGCGCAAACGCCTCATGCACTTCCGGCGCCTTGGGGTCTATCTCGTATGCAATCGAAAGGTTCCGCTCAGCGTCGGCCCAGTTACCTTCGCCGATGTATTGCCGTGCCAGCGCTACACGCTGCTCCATCACTTTCTGGGGCGAGGCTTCACCGGTGAACACCGTTTCATTGGTTGTCACGCAACCTGTCGCGCTCACCAGTAGAAGTGCAGCCATCATTAGGAACAGTGTTTGCTTACATTGCGACACGCTCTTACCTCACTTCACTGGCTGATGATGCGCTGGCATTGCGGTAACGTTCACTACGCCCGGTTTTATCGACAACCTGACCGACCAGCTGACCACAAGCCGCATCAATATCATCGCCGCGCGTGGTCCTTACGGTAACAATATATCCCGCATCGACTAACACTTGCCAGAATCTTGACACTGCATTACCACTGGGCCTGCGGTAATCAGACTGATCAAACGGATTAAATGGAATGAGGTTAACTTTACAGGGGAAGTCACGTAACAGCTGCGCCAATTCTCGCGCCTGATCAGGATGATCATTCACTCCTGCGATCAGCGTGTACTCTATAGTAACCACCCTCTTCTTGTCTTTTTGCGCATCGATGTAGCGACTGGCGCTCTCGAGCAACACCGCAATCGGATACTTCTTGTTGATAGGCACCAACTCCGAACGCAGCGCATCATTGGGTGCGTGCAGTGAGATGGCAAGGGACACCTCGCTAACCAGCGCCAGCTTATCCAGAGCAGGGACAACACCAGAGGTACTCAAAGTCACCCGGCGTTTAGAGATGCCATAGGCCAAATCTTCCATCATGAGGTTCATGGCAGACACCACATTATCGAAATTCAGCAACGGCTCGCCCATCCCCATCATCACCACATTGGTCACAATGCGTCCGTTACCGGATTGGAAAGCGTCGTATGACTTGATCGCCAACCACACCTGGCCGATGATTTCCGCAGCGGTCAGGTCTCGCTGAAAACCCTGCTTACCCGTCGAACAAAAGCTGCAATCCAGACTACAGCCCACTTGAGAAGAAACACACAGAGTGGCACGGTTACCCTCTGGAATAAGCACCGCCTCTACCAGGCCACCACCTTCGACACGTATTGCCCACTTGCGGGTGCCGTCAGTGGAATCATGCTGGCTAACAATTTCAGGTGGTCGTACCTCGGCGATCTGCAGCAGCTTTTCTCGCAATGCCTTACCCAGGTTAGTCATCGCAGCTATATCGGTTTCACCCTGATGATGAATCCATTTAAGCACTTGCTGCGCGCGAAACTTCTTCTCCCCCTGGCTCTCAAAAAACACTTCCATCTGGGCAAGCGTTAACCCCAGGAGATTGACCCGGGGTTGCTCAGAAGAACTGGCGATTAAGGAAGACATAATTCGTCAGAGAGGCTGCTGCAGGTTCGCGTCTGTATCAGCCGCGGCCACACAGCTCGCTGGCGGCAAAAAAGTACGCAATCTCGCGTGCGGCCGACTCAGTAGAATCCGAACCGTGTACGGCATTAGCGTCAATAGACTCAGCAAAATCGGCACGGATAGTGCCAGCATCAGCTTCCTGCGGGTTGGTAGCTCCCATCAACTCGCGATTTTTCGCAACCGCTCCCTCTCCTTCGAGAACCTGCACAACCACAGGTCCGGATGTCATGAATTCGATCAAAGCAGGAAAGAAAGGGCGTTCGCGATGCTCTGCATAAAAGCCACCGGCCACTTCATCACTTAGGCGCAGCATTTTGGAGCCGACTATCTGCAGTCCATTGCTCTCAAAGCGCGAGTAGATTTTGCCGATGAAGTTTTTACCCACTGCATCGGGCTTGATAATTGAAAGTGTGCGCTCTACGGCCATCAGAAAATCTCCAGAAAAAAATGTATTTAAGGTGCTTATCCAAGCCATGCCTCGTTCAGCGAGACAGGTAACAGGGGCGGCATGCCAGAAGCGGCGCAATTATACGGATATTGGGCCTTCTTTTCACCCTAAACAGATGCCTGGGATAAGATTCTTTTCTATATAAATCAGTACCTTAGTTTTCAGGGCCCGAAAAGCGACAATTTCACAGTCAAACGATAAGCCGTAGGAGTAACCCGTGTAACTGGAGCACGCTCAACCTGATTCGCTAAGGGCCCGGTTTTCCCACTGGGACGACCCTTCCCTCAGCCGGTTGACAGCCGTGACTACCTGTTCAGCAGCGTAACGCGCCTCTTCCTCTGATGTGAATCGTCCAAAGCTGAATCGCAGCGAGCTGTGCGCCAACTCATCTGATAGGCCAAGTGCCTTGAGTACATAAGAAGGCTCCAGACTTGCCGACGTGCAGGCTGAACCACTCGAGATCGCTAAATCCTTAAGCGCCATCAACAGTGACTCACCCTCAACGTAGCCAAAGTGAACATTCAAGGCACCTGGCAGACGACTATCGATGGAACCATTGATACCAACATCCTCCAGCTGCCCGATACCCCGCCAAAATACGTCTCTCAATGCGACAAGCCGCTGCGCCTCCTCCTCCATTTCATCGCCCGCAAGCCGCGCAGCCTCGCCAATGGCTACAATTTGATGGGTGGGTAATGTTCCCGAACGCATTCCCCGTTCGTGGCCGCCGCCGTGTATCTGCTGCGCTATCTTGATACGCGGACTACGTCGGACATATAGGATTCCGATTCCCTTGGGGCCATAGAACTTGTGTCCGGACGCTGACAACAGGTCGATCTGCATAGCCTCTACATCGATATTAATCTTGCCTACGCTCTGCGCCGCATCAACATGCAGAGGCACTTGCGCAGCTGCTGTAATGGCGCCGATTTCGGCAATATCATTGACAGTACCTATCTCGTTGTTCGCGTGCATTATGCTGACCAGCACCGTGTTATCACGCAGTGCAGCTTGCACTTGAGCCGGATCGATAATACCCGTGCGGTCGGGCACCAGATACGTGACTTCGCAGCCCTGCTCCTCTAGGTGCTTGCATGTATCCAACACGGCTTTATGCTCAATCGCAGTCGTCACAATATGAGGGCAACTCTGCGGCGATGCCTCTACCACACCCTTAATGGCAAGATTGTCGGCCTCGGTCGCACCAGATGTGTATACGATCTCTCGAGGGTCTGCTCCGATCAGGTCTGCCAGTTGACGCCGCGCCATCTCCACCGCCTGTTCGGCGAGCCAGCCAAAGCGATGGGAGCGGGAGGCCGGATTGCCAAAATTTCCATCCAGGGTCAGGCATTCGGAAAGTTTTTGCGCTACTCGCGGATCGACCGGCGTAGTGGCCAAATAGTCTAGATAAACCGGTGTTTTCATTGCAGTCCTGTCACTCCCAAAATCACTGACCCAACGCGTCGTCTTCCCGCTGAGCTTTGCGCACCCATTTCTGAGTCTGCGTCAGCACACCGCGCAAGATATTCAACTCCATCTCGTCCAGGCGCACTCGACTATACAACCTGCGCAAGCGCACCATGAGCTGTCGCGGCGCGTCAGGGTCAAGAAAGTCTATATCGACGAGCGTTTCTTCAAGGTGATCATAAAAACGCTCCATATTTTCTCGCGTGCTGAAAGGCGTATCCCAGCCGCTCTCAGACGAAGCAGGCAACTCATCTTCCGCCAGCAGCATGCGCAGTTCGTAGCACACGATCTGTACTGCCATCGCCAAATTCAGCGAGCTGTAGGCCTCAGAGGTGGGGATATTAAGATGCAAGTTGCAAACTTTAAGCTCATCGTTGGTCAGCCCTCTGTCCTCGCGCCCAAACAAGACAGCTACCTGCTCGCCACGGGCGCTGGCTTGCCCAATCTCCTGCGCACACCGTCGCGGATCTAGCAGCGGCCAGGGAATTCGTCGTCCCCGGGCACTCGTGCCCACCACGAACTGACAATCTCCAATAGCCTCTTCCAGAGTCTCGCAGACAACAGCGGTTTCCAGCACGTCTCCCGCCGAGGCAGCACGCCACTGAGCCTGCTCGTCAGGAAACTGCCTTGGTGCGACCAGGAAAAGGCGTCCCAGCCCCATATTTTTCATGGCGCGCGCCACGCCACCAATGTTGCCAGGATGACTGGTGTTGACCAGAACAATGCGAATTGAATCAAGGTTCATAAAGCGCTCTAGAGACTAATGACTACCATAGCGAAAAGCCCAATAGTGTAGCAGATTTCGCTTTATGTCTGCGTGACAGACGTATCCCTGCAGCGCTGGGTGCTGCTATAATCGCGCGCCCGTATCGCATGCTCAGGACACAGTTATGGAACCGATGGTCAATATCGCACTTCGTGCCGCCCGCAAGGTTGGTGAGCAGATCGTGCGCGCATCGGATGACCTTGACCATCTCGAGGTTAAATCCAAAAGCCTGAATGACTTTGTGTCCGAAGTGGATCTCACTGCAGAGCAGGAGATCAAGTACCAACTGCAGAAAGCGTATCCGGATCATGCTGTTCTGGGAGAAGAGTCTGGGTTAACGGGTGCAGAGGATGCAGACTATTGCTGGATCATCGATCCGCTCGATGGTACGACCAATTTCGTTCGTGGCATCCCTCACTACGCTGTCTCCATCGCCTGCTTGCACAAGGGCAAACTGGAGCACGCCATCATCGTTGATCCCGTACGACGAGAAGAGTTTACCGCCTCGCGCGGTCGCGGCGCGCAACTAAACGGGCGCCGCATCAGGGTTAGCAAAAGACCCAGCCTGGATGGCGCTTTGCTAGGTACAGGAATCCCATTCAAAGATCACTGCGACGACAAGCTTGCTCCCTACAGCAAGTCCATAGAAATACTGGCGGGGCAATGCGCTGGCATACGTCGCGCGGGGGCAGCGTCACTTGATCTAGCGTACGTTGCTGCAGGTCGACTCGACGCGTTCTGGGAAATAGGCTTAGCCAAATGGGACATTGCCGCTGGAGCTCTGTTGATTAGAGAGGCTGGTGGACTGGTGGCAGACATCAACGGCTCAGAATCCTTTCTGGAATCTGGCAACATAGTGTGCGGCAACCCAAAGTGCTTTAAAACCGTGCTACAGGTTACCAAACCCCTGCTCGGCTAGAACCGAATACACAGCACCCAATTTTCACTCCACTGCGGCTGACGCACAGCCCTGCATGTGGCAATTAGCGGCGTTTCGCCTGACTCGTTGTAAGACAGGCACAGGCTTCAGGGCGTCAAATCTTCCTGCTCAGCACCCTCTTTCACTGGGATCATCAGGTCTTCTTTACTTATGCCCAGCATAAGAAGCGCGTTCGCGGCCACATAGATAGAAGAATAGGTACCAATAGCCACGCCGACGATCAGTGCAATCGCGAAGCCATTAATCATCTCACCGCCGAACAATGCAAGCGACAGCAGCACCAGTAACGTGGTCAGCGATGTTACCAATGTTCTGCCCAGAGTCTCTGTGAGAGAAATGTTGATCACCTCTACCGGGTCCGAACGCCTTAATTTGCGGAAGTTTTCCCGAATGCGATCAGACACCACGATGGTGTCATTCAAGGAATACCCGATCACCGCAAGCAGTGCTGCCAATACGGTCAAATCAAACTCCATACCCACGATTGAGAAAAAACCGAGCGTGATAATCACGTCGTGAACCAACGCAAAGACCGCGCCGATGGCAAACTTTAGCTGGAATCGAAACGCAATATAGAGCATGACCAGAGCCAGCGCTAACAGCATTGCCAATCCACCCTGCTCGCGAAGTTCATCACCGACCTGCGGACCGACAAACTCAATTCGGCGCAACACAACTTCACCCTCAAAATTGCTTTGCAGCAGTGTCAGCAAGGCCGCGCCTTCCTGATCGGAATAGCCCTGCGGCAAGCGAATCAACACGTCCCGATCAGTACCGAAACTGACTACAATCGCACCCGCATAGCCCTGGGTATTCAGCGTGTCGCGAAGCGCATTCAGGCTCACTGTTTCGCTATAATGTACTTCCACCAACGTGCCGCCGGTGAAATCCAGCCCCCAGTTCAATTGACGTGTAGCCAAGCTGCCTATCGAGACAATGAGCAAGGTCAGGGAGAACAACACCGCCAGCTTGCGCTGACCCATAAAGTTGATCACTTTCATGCTGCATCTCCTGCTGGCTTTCGACCACCAATGGACAGGGTGCGCACCTTGCGGCCCCCGTAGAACAAGTTCACCAAGGCGCGTGTGCCCATAATTGCAGTGAACATGGAGGTCACAATTCCTACCGACAGGGTGACGGCAAATCCTTTAACCGGCCCGGTACCCACGGCATACAGAATAATCGCCACGATCAGTGTAGTAATGTTGGCATCAAGAATAGTGGCCACCGCTCGCTCGAAACCCGAGTGGATAGCCATCTGAGGCGACAAGCCAGCGGCAGTCTCCTCACGTATCCGCGAAAATATAAGCACATTGGCGTCCACGGCCATCCCGACCGTTAACACGATACCCGCGATACCCGGCAACGTTAAAGTTGCACCAATCAACGACATAATGGCTATCAGCAGCATCAGGTTGGCACTGAGCGCTACTACCGCCGCAACACCAAACACTCGGTAATACAAAATCATAAATAGAACGACGAGTGCCAAGCCATACTGCACGGACTTCACACCTAGCCGAATGTTTTCGGCCCCCAACGATGGGCCCACAGTGCGCTCTTCAACGAATGAAATAGGGGCAGCAAGCGCACCTGCACGTAACATCAATGCGAGTTCCGAGGACTCGATCGGGCTATCGAGGCCTGTAATCTGAAACTGGGCACCAAGCGCTTGCTGAATAATAGGCGCGGTAAGCAATTTCTTTTCGTCGTAGGGAATCTTGATGATCTTTTCGGTACCGTCTTCCTGCATCTCGTAACGGGTTCGATACTTACGTTCGATAAACAGAACACCCATGCGTCGCTTGACATTGTTGCGCGTAGCGCGCGACATCAGGGTTCCCCCCTCACTATCAAGACTGATCTGTACATTGGGGCGACCATTCTGATCGAAACTGGCCTGAGCATTGGAAACACGTTCACCCGTGATGATCACATCGCGTTCCAGCCATTCGCTCATGCCGGCACGGTCTTCACTGCGATACTCGTATTGCTGTTTCTCGGCGGCAGACGCATCGATATTGGCCACCAGTCGAAACTCCAGGTTGGCGACTTTACCCAGAATTCGTTTAGCCTCGGCGGTGTCCTGAATACCCGGCAATTCCACCACGATCCTGTTCTGCCCCTGACGCTGTACCAGCGGCTCAGAAACACCCAGTTCATTTACCCGGTTACGCAGCGTTGTCAGGTTTTGGCTTACGGAGTAATCCGCGATCTCTTTACGAGTTTGTTCGGTCATAACAGCGAGCAAACTCCAGTCCTCGCCCTCGTCCACACGGTCCAGCACCAGCTCCGGGTGATTCTCCGCTACTATCTCACGGGCGCGCTCGCGCAGTTCTTCAGAGCGAAAGCGAGCAGCAACTTTGCCCTGATTGTCCAGAGTGACCAGGCCTCGAATACGCTCCTCACGCAGCGCACGCTTGACCGCATTGACGTAATACTCCATGCGGCGGTCGATCGCTGCATCTACATCAACCTCGAGCTTGAAGTGCACACCACCGCTGAGATCCAGACCCAGTTTCATGGGCTGGGCACCGTAGTCGCTGAGCCACGAGGGTGTGGTGGGTGCCAGGTTGAGCGCCACGATGAATCCGTCGCCAAGGGCACGAGACACCCTCGCCTGCGCGAGCAGCTGCGTTTCCGCATCAGCTAATCGCACCAGTGCATTGCGCCCGTCAGGCTCTATAACTTCGCCGAAATGCTCTACGTCGGCTTCCTCAAGAGCGGCCAGCGCTCTATCGAGCACCTTGTCATCAATAAGCTGCGAACTGCTCTCGCCCGTGATTTGCAAAGCGGGATCGGGGGCATACAAATTGGGAGCCGCATAAAACAGCCCTACTAGCACAACTGTTAGCACTAGCAGGTATTTCCACAGCGGATACTTATTTAACATAGTGTTGCTCTTACAGGAGGGCCGGGCGAGATTCACACCTCGCCAAAAAGGCGCCCATTATAAAGAAACGGTTGGGGGTCACAAGCGCTGTAAAACCCTAATCCAACCACTGCCGGGCGTTACGGAACAAACGCAGCCAACCCGCGTCTTCTCCCCACTCCGGTGGTGCCCACGAATGCTGTACTGTCCTGAACACTCGCTCGGGGTGTGGCATCATTATTGTGGCTCTGCCATCGAGTGAAGTCAGGCCACTAATACCCTCCGGTGACCCGTTGGGATTAGCGGGATAGCGCGTCGCACGGGTCAGGTCGTTTTCCACATAGCGCAAAGCGACAGCCCCGGAAGTGTCGCAGGCCGCCAGATCATCAGCGCTGGCGAACTCCGCCCTGCCCTCGCCGTGCGCTACCGCGATGGGCAAGTGCGAACCTGCCATACCCTGCAGCAATACTGACGCCGAATCCTGTATTTGAACCAGGGTCAGGCGCGCCTCGAACTGCTCGGACCGATTGCGCACAAAGCGCGGCCAGTGTTGTGCGCCCGGGATCAGATCCTTGAGCGTAGACACCATCTGGCATCCATTACACACACCCAACGTAAACGTGTCGGACCGGTGAAAGAATTCACTGAAGGCATCACGCGCCGCACTATTAAATCGAATGCTCTTGGCCCAACCCTCTCCCGCTCCCAGAACATCTCCGTAGGAAAACCCACCGCAGGCCACTAACCCCTTAAATTCTGTCAGTGCGATACGTCCCGCCAGCACATCGCTCATGTGGACGTCCACCGGGTTGAATCCTGCGCGATGAAACGCAGCCGCCATCTCAACATGCCCGTTCACACCCTGCTCTCGCAACACCGCCACACGTGGGCGAACACCGGTCTGAATGAATGGCATCGCAATGTCATCCTGAGGGTCGAAAGTCAGTGCAACAGACAATCCAGGATCGGTCTTGTGCCCAATGCGTTCAAATTCCTCACGGGCGCAGTCGGGGTTATCACGAAGTGACTGAATCTCGAAGCTGGTACGCGACCAAAGGGCTTGTAACCTGGCGCGGGAGTCCTGCAGCAGCGTCGTCTCACCGTCTCGAATGGCAATAGCGTCACCGGGTATCGCACGACCGATTCGATGGAGGCAGTCAGACAGACCCAGGCTTTCAGCTTGCGCCAGGACCTCATCGAGCACGACATTCGGCACCTGTAAGACGGCACCAGCCTCCTCGTTAAACAGCTTTCCGAGCATTTCACCCGGCACTGTTGCAAGGTCAATATCAAGCCCGCAGCGGCCTGCAAAGGCCATTTCGGCTATTGTCGTAAGCAAACCGCCATCAGATCTGTCGTGATAGGCCAGCAGACTGCGCGTGGCGAGCATCGACTGTACCAAGCTAAAGAATGCCTTCACATCTTCCGCACGTTCTATATCTGGCGCAGTATCCCCTGTCTGTCCGAAAACTTGCGCCAGCGCCGACGCACCCAGACGATTAGCGCCACGACCAAGATCCAGCAGCACAAGTTCAGAGGGCACATCGGGTTGTAATTGAGGCGTGACCGACAGCGTCGCATCCACTACTGGCGCAAAGGCTGTGACCACTAATGATACCGGTGCGGTAACCGATCGATCTTCCCCGCCCTCTTCCCAGGTAGTGCGCATGGACATGGAGTCCTTGCCCACCGGGACTGTAATACCCAGTGCCGGACAAAACTCCATACCCACCGTGCGTACGGTGTCATACAGTACTTCGTCTTCATTGCCATAGCCTGCTGCACACATCCAATTGGCAGATAGTTTGATGTCGCTTAGCTGTGCAATTGACGTGGCACTGATATTGGTTATGGCCTCGACGATCGCCATTCGAGCCGACGCAGGCCCGCTAATTAAAGCCAATGGCGTACGTTCACCAATCGCCATCGCCTCACCGGCGGTACTGTCGTAGGAGACAGTGGTGACTGCGCAATCGGCAACGGGCACCTGCCAGGGCCCCGCCATCTGGTCACGAGCAACCATGCCTGTCACGGTGCGATCACCAATGGTGATCAAAAAGTGCTTGCTGGCGACACTGGGTAGCTGGAGTACACGATCAACGGCCTCTGCGACACTCACATCGAGCTTCAGCCCCGGAAGTGCCACCGTTTTTCGCTCCACGGATCTGTGCATTTTGGGTGGCTTGCCGAACAAAATAGACATGGGCAAATCAACGGGATAATTGTCGAACTGTTTGTCGTCGACACTCAGGTGCAGTTCATCGGTAGCCTCACCAACAACCGCGTAGGGACAGCGTTCGCGCACGCAGATTTCTTCAAACCTCGCCAGATTTGCGGGCTCCACCGCCATCACATAACGTTCTTGTGATTCATTACACCAGATCTCCATTGGCGTCATCCCTGGCTCGTCATTGGGCACAGAGCGCAGGTTAAAACGACCCCCACGACCACCATCCTTCACCAATTCCGGCAACGCATTGGACAGCCCTCCGGCTCCCACGTCATGAATAAACGCGATGGGGTTTTCCTCGCCCAGTTGCCAGCAGCGATCTATTACCTCCTGACAGCGTCGCTCCATTTCCGGGTTCTGGCGCTGTACAGAAGCAAAATCGAGATCCTCATGACTGCTACCGCTGGCCATCGATGACGCTGCGCCACCCCCAAGACCAATCAGCATGGCAGGACCGCCCAGTACAATTAGCTTGGCTCCCGCACTAAAATCGCCTTTCTCAACATGCTCCTGACGCACATTGCCAAAGCCACCTGCGAGCATGATAGGTTTGTGATAGCCACGAACCTCGAGCCCATTAACACCCGGGGCTTCCTGCTCAAAGCTTCTAAAGTAGCCGCACAGGTTTGGTCGGCCAAACTCATTGTTGAACGCGGCGCCTCCTATCGGCCCTTCGGTCATGATGTCTAATGCCGACACAATGCGTGAAGGCTTCCCATAGTACGATTCCCAAGGCTGGGCGTATCCCGGAATATTGAGGTTGGATACGGAAAACCCTGTCATACCCACTTTGGGCTTGGAACCCCTGCCCACGGCGCCCTCATCACGTATTTCACCACCAGACCCGGTTCCGGCACCTGAGAAAGGCGCTATCGCCGTGGGGTGGTTGTGCGTCTCGACTTTCATCAGCAAGTGAATGTTCTCTTGGGAGAAGTCGTACTCACCGGTATCGGGGTCGGGGTAAAAGCGGCCTGCGTGATGCCCCTCAACTACCGCGGCATTGTCAGAGTAGGCTGAGAGGACGTTATCACCGCCAACCGTATTGGTATTTCGAATCATGCTAAACAGCGAATGGGGCTGCTCTTCTCCATCGATGGTCCAGCTGGCATTGAAAATTTTGTGACGACAATGCTCAGAATTGGCCTGAGCAAACATCATCAGCTCGATATCGTGAGGGTTACGTCCTAATGCGCGAAAACTATCCGTTAGATAATCGATTTCATCATCAGCCAGTGCCAGACCCAACTCTCTGTTGGCAGTAATCAACGCTTCACGGCCACCCACCAACACGTCCACCGACGTCATGGGGGCGGGGTCGGCGTGCTCAAACAACGCTTCTACTGCCTCAACTGAATCGAGTACTGACTCGGTCATGCGATCGTGAACCACTGCGCATACGCGCGCAAAATCGGCATCATCGAGGGCATCGGGCCAGTCAAAGTGGTAGGCAACGCCTCGCTCTAGTCTGCGTACACCCAACAACCCGCAATTGTGAGCAATATCACTGGCCTTGCTCGACCACGGCGAGATGGTTCCCGCGCGTGGGACCACCATTGCGAGTTTGCCTATTGATCCTGCCATATCGGCCTCAGCCGAATGGGCGTCCGGGCCATAGTCCAATAGGCTATTCAGCACATCGCGCTCATCGTCGCTTAGCGACTGAGACAGGTCTGCAAAATGCATATACCTGGCATGCAGGATCTTCAGGTCAGGATGAATGGTGGACAGTTTCTGATGCAACTTGTCCAATCGGAACGCTGACAGTGCTGATGCACCGGGCAGGATTAGCATGCTGAGCGAGGCTCCAGGCGGGCGTGATCGGAAAGCGCAACATTGTACCGACTTGTCCGGCCCTCGTTAACTGAAATTCACGCTCAATACCATGGTAATTGTCCCTGTTAGGGCAGTGACCGGACTCGCTACACTGCTCAAATGAGCCGAATTCTGATTGCTTGGTACTGCACAGCTATTTGCGGGTTAAGCCTGTTAGTGGGCTGTTCGACTGAGGACAGCCTTGAACGAATCCGCAGCAGCGGCGAGTTAACTGTTGTCAGTCGCAATAGCCCCACCACTTACTATCTTGGAAGCGATGGACCTGCGGGGTTCGAGTATGATCTCGTCACTCTGCTTGCTGAGGATCTTGGTGTAACCGTTACCGTACGTGAGGCCTTCAGCCTTGATGATATCTTCAGTCAGCTGCACCGCAGAGAAGCAGATCTGGCCGCGGCAGGTCTTACCTTGACAGGTCAGCGCGATGCTCAATACCAACACTCTCGTGCCTACTACACTCTAACCCCACAAGTGGTGTACAAAACCGGGCAGGCTAAGCCCCGACGGCCACAAGATCTGGTTGGCAAAAAAATACTTATCCTCGAGGGGAGCAGCCACTCAGAGTCGTTACGAGCGCTAAAAGCTAACGGCATGCCTGAGCTGACGTGGGACGAGGTGGCAGACGTTGACTCGATGGAGCTACTTGAATTGCTCGATGCGGGCCAAGCAGAACTGGTGATCATCGACTCCAACGAATTTGCAGTCCAGCAGAGCCTTTACCCACGTCTTGAAGTGGCATTTAACCTCGGTTCGCAGCAGGACATGGTGTGGTATCTACGACAAGGCAACGAAAACAACGCATTGCAGGCGTATTTGAGCGAATTCATTGTACGACTCACTGCCGATGGCACGCTGGAACGCTTGAAAGACCTTCACTTTGGTCACGCGGGGCAGATGTCACGCATTGGCTCTCATACCTTTGCACGCAACATGCGCAAGAAGCTACCTGACTATCGAGAGCTGATACAGCAGGTGGCTGAGGAGTACCAACTAGACTGGACACTTGTCGCCGCCATCGCATATCAGGAATCACATTGGGACCCCAAGGCTACATCGCCAACCGGAGTACGGGGAATGATGATGCTAACATTGCCAACAGCACGGGAAATGGGCGTTACAGACCGTACGGACCCCCTCCAAAGCCTGCGCGGTGGCGCGCGTTATCTTAAGAATGTTAGGCGAAGACTCCCTAAAGATATCTATGAGCCAGACAGAACCTGGCTCGCGCTGGCAGCCTACAATATTGGACTGGGGCATTTAGAGGACGCTCGTGTGATCACCGAGCGTCGCGGTGGAGACCCCCATCTTTGGAGCGACGTGATGCAGA
Organism: Halioglobus sp.; assembly: GCA_039990395.1. GTDB lineage: Bacteria > Pseudomonadota > Gammaproteobacteria > Pseudomonadales > Halieaceae > CALINF01. The sequence goes on along the minus strand of JBDXFZ010000146.1, from coordinate 349,684 downwards.
GCCTGCCATTGCTACAGAAAAGCTCTTGGTACCAGACCACGCGATATGGCTATGCCAGAGGATTGGAGGCGGCGAACTACGTACAAAATATTCGCCATTATCAGAACATACTCAGTTGGCAGGGACTGCCCGATCAGCAACCGCTTGCACCGGTTGTATTGGAAACCTATCTGCCTCAGAGTCTCGCCAAAAGCAGATTATCGGCGCTGTAGACTATTTGTGCCTAGCGACGCGCCCGAAAAAAAGTGCGTAACTTTTCTGCACTGGCGTCGGCCATCACACCCTCCTCCCAGTTAACCTTGTGATTGTAGAAGGGTTCATCGAGTAAACTGCAGGTACTGCAGACTGCGCCCGCGCGTGGCTCACGCGCTGCAAACACCAGCGTGGCAATACGCGCATGCACAAGTGCACCAGCACACATGGAACAGGGTTCAAGCGTGACATAAAGCGTAGCATCGGGTAGACGATAATTTCCCGCAGCTGCCGCTGCACTTCTAAGAGCGACAACCTCAGCGTGGGCAGTAGGGTCGCTGGCGGATATCACCTGGTTGAAACCCTCACCCAGACACTCCCCGTCACGCACCACTACTGCACCAACAGGTACCTCACCCAACTTCTCCGCCTCGTCAGCAAGTATCAGCGCACGCGCCATCCAATACTCGTGCGAAGGTTCAGCCATTGATTATTCCCACTCGATAGTTGCGGGAGGCTTGCTGCTGACGTCGTAGGTAACGCGCGACACACCACTGATCTCGTTAATGATGCGATTGGACACGAGCTCGAGCAATTCATAAGGCAGATGTGCCCAGCGAGCGGTCATAAAGTCGACTGTTTCCACTGCTCGCAACGCAATAACATACTCATAGCGCCGTGCATCACCTACCACACCCACTGACTTTACTGGCAGGAACACAGCAAATGCCTGACTGGTTTTGTGATACCAGTCGGACCGATGCAACTCCTCGATGAAAATAGCGTCGGCTTCGCGCAATAACTCGGCATACTCCTTTTTCACTTCCCCGAGGATTCTGACGCCTAGACCCGGACCGGGAAACGGGTGCCGGTAGACCATATCGTAGGGTAATCCCAATTCCAGGCCGATCTGACGTACTTCGTCCTTGAACAATTCCCGCAATGGTTCTACCAGCTCTAGCGCCATATCATCCGGCAAGCCACCCACGTTGTGATGAGACTTGATCACATGAGCCTTCCCGGTTTTGGCACCAGCTGACTCAATCACATCGGGATAAATAGTGCCTTGGGCCAACCAGTTCACATCACGCAGCCGAGTGGCCTCTTCATCAAATACCTCGATAAACGTGTTTCCGATCACCTTACGCTTTTGCTCGGGGTCAGACACACCCGCCAACTTGCCCAAAAACAGGTCTTCGGCATCCACACGGATGACCTTCACGCCCATGTTCTTGGCAAACATTTCCATCACCTGATCGCCTTCGCGCAGGCGCAACAACCCGTTGTCGACAAATACACAGGTCAACTGATCACCAATCGCGCGATGCAACAGCGCCGCCACAACAGATGAATCAACGCCACCAGACAGGCCCAGAAGAACCTTGTCGGTGCCCACCGTTTTTTGCACTCGCGCAATTGCATCTTCAACAATATTCGCCGCCGTCCACAGCATATCGCAGCCGCAGATTTCCAGTGCGAAGTGCTCAAAAATACGTTTACCCTGTAGCGTGTGCGTCACCTCAGGGTGAAACTGTATGCCAAACCAGGGTTTCTCCTTGTGGGCCATCCCCGCAATCGGGCAGTTATCAGTCTCTGCAGTCAGCTCAAAATCGTCGGGCAGCTCAATTACCTTGTCACCATGACTCATCCACACGTCCAGCAACGAGTTGCCCTCTGAGTCAATATGATCACGGATATCGTGTAGCAACCCTCCTTGCGCGACCGAGCGAATCTGAGCATAGCCGAACTCACTGGTCGTCGATGGCGAAACCTTGCCGCCAAACTGCTCGGCCATCGTCTGCATGCCGTAACAGATTCCCAGCAGAGGCAGGTCCATATCGAAAATTTCTACCGGCGCTCGCGGCGAATTCTCCGCTGCAACAGATTCCGGACCACCGGAGAGAATAATGCCGCTGGGAGCAAACTCCCGGATATCTTCAATCGAGATATCCCATGAGCGAATCTCGCTGTACACGCCCACTTCGCGTACGCGCCTCGCAATCAGCTGGGTGTATTGGGAGCCAAAGTCGAGAATAAGAATTTTCTGGGCGTGAATATCTGCGCTCATTTCGATACCTGATTGCCGTAGCGTCTGTAGTGCGCACTCGGTGTGCGCGTCGAAACTAAAACGGGGCCCGAAGGCCCCGCGGTTGTAGCATTGAAGCTACCGAACCGGGTAGTTCGGGGCCTCTTTGGTGATCGACACGTCGTGAACGTGGCTCTCCAGCATGCCAGCTGAAGTCACCCTGACGAACTCTGGCTGTGTGCGCATTGTCTCTATATCGCCACTGCCGGTATAACCCATCGCAGAACGCACACCGCCCATCAGCTGATGCACGATTGCTGAAACAGGACCTTTGTATGGCACCCGGCCTTCGATACCCTCGGGAACCAGCTTTTCCGAGCCTTTGCTGGCATCCTGGAAGTAACGATCAGAAGATCCCTGGGTCTTGGACATCGCACCCAGCGAGCCCATACCCCTGTAGGCCTTATAGGTTCTGCCTTGGTACAACTCTACTTCGCCGGGGGCCTCTTCAGTACCGGCAAACATGCTGCCCATCATGATCGAGTGAGCACCCGCCACCAACGCCTTGGAGATGTCACCCGAAAACCGGATACCACCATCTGCGATAACCGGAATGCCCTGGTTACGTAGCGCTTCACTGACATTAGCAATAGCGCTGATTTGCGGGACGCCAATGCCGGTAACAATCCGCGTGGTGCATATAGACCCGGGGCCGATGCCCACTTTAACGCCATCTGCACCTGCATCAACCAGCGCCTGTGCAGCAGCTGCCGTCGCTATATTTCCACCAATAACCTCAATTGACGGATAGTCCGCTTTGATCATCCGTACCCGCTCTAACACATTGCGGGAATGCCCGTGCGCCGTATCTACTACAAGTACATCAACACCGGCCTTGATGAGGGCTGCCACTCGATCGTCAGTATCAGGACTGGTTCCTACTGATGCACCGACCCGCAGCTGTCCATGGGAGTCCTTGCAAGCGTGGGGAAAGCTCTCGGCTTTATCGAAGTCCTTCACCGTGATCATGCCGGTAAGGTCGAAATTATCGTTCACCACCAGAATTTTCTCGATACGATGCTGGTGCAATAACTGCTGCACCTCCTCGGAACTCGCTCCCTCCTTCACGGTCACCAACTGTTCACGCGGCGTCATGATGGCAGATACCAATTTCAGGGGGTCGGCTTCAAAGCGCAGATCGCGACGTGTCACTATGCCTACCAGATCTTCACCATCGAGCACGGGTAAGCCGGAGATACCATTGGCCTCGGTCAGCTCCTTTAGCTCTCCAAGGGTCGCCGATTGCTGAATCGTAATGGGGTCCTTAACCACACCGCTTTCAAATTTCTTGACGCGGCGCACCTGCTCAGCCTGCTCCGCCACCGTCATGCTCTTGTGGATAATGCCAATGCCACCTTCCTGCGCCATGGCAATTGCCAAGCGGGACTCAGTGACTGTATCCATAGCGGCAGACACCAGCGGAAGGTTTAGCGATATCCCGCGGGTCAGCTGGGTTTTGAGGGAGACATCCGTTGCAATTACCTCAGAATAGCCTGGCAATAGCAGAACATCATCGAACGTCAGGGCTTCCTGGGCAATTCGCAGCATTACGGCCTCTCCTGCTAGCAGGTCAAAGTTAAACGTGTAATTATAAATCCTTGTGCCATACAAGGTAAACATGAGTTCGCACTCTTAATGTACTGCGAACCCTCAGAAACAACCGTGACCAACCCCTTCAGCGACAGCCCTCCACCACCGGCACTCACTGTCAGCCAACTCAATCGGCAGGCGAAAAACCTGCTCGAAACCCATTTTGACTTTGTCTGGGTGGAAGGTGAGGTATCTAATTTCGCCTCCCCATCTTCGGGCCACTGGTACTTTTCATTAAAAGACGGCAACGCCCAGGTTCGCTGCGCGATGTTTCGCAACCGCAACCAGCGGATAAAGTTCACACCCGCAAACGGCGATGCTATTCGCCTGCGAGCGCGAGTATCGCTCTATGAGGGCCGAGGCGAGTTTCAGCTTATCGTTGAGCACCTGGAGCATGCAGGGGCTGGCGCACTGCAGGCCGCCTTTGAGAAGCTCAAGACCCGGTTGGCCGCAGAGGGGCTTTTTGACCAGAAGCTGAAACAGCCCTTGCCCGAGCAAGTGTCCCGGCTTGGCGTCATCACCTCGCCAACCGGAGCGGCTATCCACGACATACTGACGGTGTTAAAGAGGCGCTGCCCGTCTATTGAAGTCTACATTCTGCCCGTTGCCGTCCAGGGGGACAGCGCTGCTGCAGAGATCTGCGCTGCCATCGAGCAGGCGAATCATCTGCAAGACGCCGGCAAAATCCACCTGGATGCTCTAATTGTGGGCCGTGGCGGTGGCTCATTGGAGGATCTCTGGGCATTTAACGAAGAGCCTGTCGCACGGGCAATCGTGGCCAGCAGCCTGCCGATCGTGAGCGCTGTAGGTCATGAGATTGATTTCAGTATCGCTGACATGGCCGCTGACCACCGTGCACCCACGCCCTCCGCCGCTGCAGAGCTACTTAGCCCAGACCAGCGTGAGTGGCAGGAGCGGCTACGGGTGCTAGAGGCCGCCCTGCATCGTCAGATAAAACGCAAGCTGGCCGATGCCGCACGCGAACTGGACCATCTGCGCAAGCGGCTAAAACACCCAGGCGCGCAGCTGCGAGAACAGGCACAGCGCCTGGATGAGCTGGAACAACGCCTGCTATTGGCACAGCGCAATAGCCTGCAGCAAAAACATGCTCAATTAGCACTGCTGGAATCCAGACTACACGCGCGCTCGCCGCTGCCTCAGGTTATGCAGCATCAATCTGAGTTAGAACGACTTTCTCAACGTATGAATAGTGCTATGAAAAAGCGCTTATCCGATGCCAGCCAGCAGGTTTCGCACCTGGCGCAGGTGCTGGAGTCACTTAGCCCGACCGCCACGCTCAAGCGCGGGTACGCAATTGTTACAGACTCACAAGGACATATTGTGACCGACGCGCAGAGTCAAACAACTGGAAACTCCGTCAGGGCTCGACTTGCCAACGGTAGTCTGGATCTGGAAGTAACAGCAATACACGCAAATTCGCCTGATTCGCAGGATAGCGAACCAGACGTTAATCAGTAGATCTATCGCAGGCTCAGTACTTCGCCGGTAGGCGGGTATTGATAATAATATGACGGCCTTCAAAGCGAATGTATTCACCTATGGTCAGATCCTTGAGGATTCGTGCAACCATTTCGCGGGATGCACCCACTCGATCTGCGATGTCCTGCTGAGTAAGCTTCTCAGGGATATAAAGCGTGCCATCACCACGTTCTTCAGACAGATCCATCAACACATTTGCCACACGGCCATAGACATCCTGCAGTGCAAGACTTTTCACGTCCGCGGTTAGCTTACGTACCCGCTGTGCCAGGTTGCGGATCAGCTGACGACCAATATTGGGATGCTCGTCGAGCACCCGATTGAAGTCATCCTTGTAAATAATACAGAAGCTCGACTTCTCAACCGTACGCACCGAGGCCGAGCGTGTGGAATCGTCCAATAATGCCAACTCACCAAAATAATCACCCTCACCTTGGGTATTCATGATGAATTCTTTGCCGTTCTTGTCGCTGCAGTAAACCTTGACCTTGCCACTTTCGATAACAAACAGCGAGTCCGCTGGATCATTCTCGTGAATGACTACGGTATTTTTGGGGAATGAGCGACTGGTACTGCTCGCCGCCAGTGCATCGAGTTCTTCCGAGGTAAGACCCTCAAAGATTTCTACCTGCTGCAACATGTCTGTTCCTACTCCATCATTCGCCTGAACTCCAGGTTCTTATACTAACCCAAACTTATCGGATTGCGCACGTGCTGGCGCGAAATTGACGGCATCTACTCATCATGGAGATTGAACAAGGCGTTTCCACACGCTCAATTCGCTCGCTATACTCCTACCACTACTTATTGCCGGCTTGGAATCCACGCCCTGAATGAGCTCTACAATCGACACACCAACGCCCGCCTCCTGGACCGATATCGTCATTCGCGCCGTTGTCGAACTGCAGGAGCAGTTTGACACCCAGAAAGCCTCTCTTAACGAAAACGAGCGTGATGATTTTTCGCACCTTTTCGAAGGGGCACAGCGCTTGCAGGCGCTGATAGCCCAGCCTGAAAACGAAGATACCAATCACGACCTGATGAACGTGCTTTCTGCAATTCGAGGCTATGCGGAGATGCTGCGCGAGGACATTGGTGAATCCCACCCCGAACTGAACGATGTGCTGGCGAGGCTGCTCAGCACAGTGCATACAGTTCACGCAGACGAAACCGAGGTCCAAAGCAGTGCGGAGGTCAAGGTCATTGCCTCAGAGCCTGGCTTTATTCTGGCAGTAGATGACTTACAGGAGAACCGGGAACTGGTTGCCCGCTACCTCTCTCGTAGCGGCCATTTTGTAGTCACCGCTGCCAGTGGCGAAGAAGCGTTGGTGACACTGGACAACTCGGATGTTGATGTAGTCCTGCTGGATCTAATGATGCCGGGAATGGATGGGCGAGAAGTGCTGCGCAAGATCAAAGAACACCCCGAATGGCGCGCTACACCTGTAATCGTTATTTCTGGCCGACAGGATATGGACGGCATTATTGACTGCATCGAAGCTGGCGCAGACGACTACCTATTCAAACCGTTTAATCCTGTTTTGCTACAAGCGCGAATCAAAGCGGGCATCGAGCGCAAACGCTGGCATGACCGCGAACAGCAATTTCGTCAACAATTGGAGCGCAATGAAAAGTTCATTCGCGCAACCTTTGGCCGATACCTCTCCGACGAAATCGTCACTGACATCCTGGAACGTCCAGAGGGGCTCGAGCTAGGTGGTGATTTACGGGAAGTCACCATAATGATGTCGGATATTCGGGGTTTTTCCACGCTCAGCGAAAAGCTGGCTCCGGCGCAGGTAGTCAAGATGTTGAATCGCTATCTGGGGGTGATGACAGATATCATCATGGAACACAATGGAACCATCGATGAATTTATCGGCGATGCCATCCTCTCGGTGTTTGGCGCGCCTCAGACACGCGACGATGATGTGGATCGTGCGGTCAAATGCGCCCTGGCGATGCAAGAAGCCATGGCGGCCATCAATCGTGACAACGAAGCCGAGGGGCTGCCAGTAGTACAAACCGGCATCGGTTTGAACACCGGCAAGGTGATCGCTGGGAATATCGGCTCAGAAAGGCGTAGCAAATATGGCTTTGTCGGCCATGAGGTGAACCTCACGTCGCGCATAGAAGATCTGAGCTTGGGCGGAGAAATCCTGATCTCTCAAAGCACGCTGGACAAACTGCAGTCAGACTATTCGGTCGGTGACTCCCGCCAACTGCAGGTTAAGGGGATCAAGAAGAAGGTCATCGTTCACCAGATACTGGGGGTTAAGCGATGAAGCTGAATAAGCCACTGTTACTCGTCGAAGACAACGAGCTCAACCGTGACATGCTCATCCGGAGACTCAAACGTGCCGGCCTCGAAGTCATCCCTGCGGAGAATGGTCAGCAAGCGTTGGAGTTGATGCTCGAAAACAAGCCCCCGGTTGTTCTGATGGACATGAATCTGCCGATTATGGACGGCTGGACGGCGTGCAAGCAGGCCCGCCAAGACGAGCGCATCAAACACATTCCTATCATCGCACTCACAGCTCACGCTATGGAGGCAGATCGGCTCAATGCGCTGGCCGCGGGTTGTGATGACTACGCCACCAAGCCAATCGACTTTCCTGGCCTGCTGATCAAAATTGGAAAACTGACCCGTTCATGAGCCTCAGACGCAGACTCACACTTTCGCTGTTCACCATCCTTATTCTGTTCGCCATCAATGTTGGCACCCACTTCTGGGGCAGCTACGCGCGAAACGAAAGCATGGTGGCCTATCGCAACTCTGTTACCGCTGCACAATTATCAGCGGAAGTAGAACAGTTGCTGAATGACCAACGACAACAAACACAGGTGCTGGCAACACTGAGAGCGACCACCGAGGATCAGTTGGAGCCAGACGAGCTGAGTCAGGCGGGGGCACAAATCAATACTATCCGCAGCAAGGTTGGCCAACTGGGTGGCCTAAGTCATGACGTCACTCAACTACATTACGACCGATTGTCCGAAAGCAGCACCAAACTTCTGGACGACTGGTACACCTTCTACGAGAACTACAATGACCCTGACTTCAATGCCGATATGGAAGACCCACTGCCTTACCTCGAGGCCAGCCAGAGGCTGAAGGAGCTGGAGCAGCGTCAGGCGTTCATCGCGATACAGCGGGCGAGCATCATCGACAGAACAATCGCGCTTACCGATCGCATCACGGTCATCGGCTTCATTACCTCTATATTTCTTACAGCGATACTGGGATTCTTCTTGGTGCGCTATACCAACACGTCTTTGAAGCGTCTTAAGACAGGAACCGAACGTTTCGGCAGTGGCGACCTCAACTATCGCATCGACAACATTGACGATGACGGCGAACTGGGTGACCTGGCCGATGCCTTCAACACGATGTCAGACAAACTGCGCAATGCGATATACGATGTGAGTAGCGCCAAGGACGATGCCGACGAAGCCAATGCAGCAAAAAGCATCTTCCTGGCGAACGTAAGCCATGAGTTGCGCACACCGCTTAACGCCATTATTGGTTACAGCGAAATGCTGCACGATGAACTCGATGACGATAGCACCATCGATCGTCCGCAGTTTCAAACTGACCTCGACAAGATCATCACGTCCGGGCGCCAACTGCTATCGCTGATCAATGACATTCTCGATCTGTCCAAGATCGAAACAGGCAAGATGTCGCTGCATTGTGAAACGTTTGATCCGGGCGAGCTTCTCACCCAGGTCTGTGAATCGATTACGCCACTGCTTCGGGAACGCAACAACGTCTTGCAACTACCCGATCTAACGTCTCTTCCAACGATGTACAACGATCAGGCGAAATTTCGCCAGATTTTTATCAACTTACTAAGCAATGCGGTTAAATTTACCGAGAACGGCTACATCAGCGTAACTGCCGAACCCGTTAAAGATCGCGAAGGATGGTGTCAATTCTCTGTGCAGGATACTGGGATTGGCATGGACCCGGAGCAACAGCAGCGCGTATTTGACGCCTTTGTGCAGGCCGATAGCTCCACCAGCGCCAACTATGGTGGTACAGGATTGGGGCTGGCAATTTGCCGAGAGTACAGCGCGTTAATGGGTGGTCTCATCGAAGTTGAAAGCGAGCCTGGGAAAGGGTCGACCTTTACAATTGTGCTGCCTACTGACCCAGAGTTAGCTCACGCAGCCGCTTGAGCGCTTCCTCGCGCTTCGCGAGTTCCTCTTTCTGAACCGCATTGGCGGCTTCCAAATCGTCTACGCGGTCTTCAAGCGCCATAAAGGCCTCCATCGACTCACTCATCACCAGTACCTGATGGTGCGCCAGGGGAAAATCGGCTCTCTGCTGACGCAGCTGTGAAAAGCTCTTGCGAGCCGCCTCAGGATCATAGAAGGGACTGTTGGGTAGGTAACTCACATACGCGATTGCTACTGCAGATTCCCACTGCGCGCTGTCAGATTTTTCAAGGCGTTGATAACGCTGAAAGTACTGAACGGCTTCTATGTAGTCACTGGTAGAAACGGATTCAAAGCCTTTCTCGAGAAAGGTGTAATCCTGCTCCGGCATTTGCTCACAGTTACAATCGGTACTTTCCGGCAAGTTCAACGTGATTTCGGGAACGTCGTTGGGGTCAGCAGCAACCGTTGACGCAGGGCTGTCTTGCGGCACGGCAACGCAAGCCGTAAGCATCACTGCTACGGTAGTTATCGCTACCCATCTGCCGAACTGCTGAAACACTTCAGACTCCCATCGAAGTAATGGCGGAGAGTGTAGCACCAGATTGTTGCAGCGGCAGCAATAGAATAGCGCTATTGTGATCGCATATGTGGGAACAGCAGCACATCGCGAATGGATGGAGAGTCGGTCAGCAGCATTACCAAGCGGTCGATACCGATGCCTTCCCCAGCCGTCGGTGGCATACCGTACTCAAGCGCACGCACGTAATCGTGATCAAAATGCATGGCCTCTTCATCTCCCGCATCTTTCTCCGTCACCTGTGCATGGAACCGTTCGGCCTGATCCTCTGCATCATTGAGTTCCGAGAAACCATTGGCCAGTTCCCGGCCACCAACGAAAAACTCGAAGCGATCGGTAATAAACGGGTCTTCATCGTTGCGACGGGCCAGTGGCGACACCTCTGTGGGATAGGCCGTAATGAACGTTGGCTGATCCAGCAGGTGCTCTGCCGTCTTCTCGAAGATTTCCAACTGCACTTTGCCAAGCCCCCAACTGTCTTTGAGTGCAATGCCCAACTCGGTTGCCAGCGCTCGGGCCTGAGCATCATCATCCAATTGAGCGCGTGATACCTCCGGATTGTGCTTTAGAATCGCATCCAGCACTGTGAGCCGTTCAAAGGGCTTGGAAAAGTCGTACTGCTGTCCCTGATATTCCACTACCGTAGAGCCAAGTACCGAGCCTGTGAGCTTGCGCATCATATCCTCAGTAAGATCCATAGCGTCTTCGTGGTCTGCATAGGCCCAGTAGTACTCCAGCATCGTAAATTCGGGATTGTGACGGGTAGACAATCCTTCATTGCGAAAGGAGCGATTGATTTCGAACACGCGTTCAAAACCGCCCACCGTCAAGCGCTTAAGATAGAGCTCGGGCGCAATCCGCAGATACATTTCCATATCGAGAGAATTATGATGCGTCACAAAAGGCTTGGCAGCAGCGCCCCCAGGAATCACGTGCATCATGGGGGTCTCTACTTCCATGAAGCCTCGCTCACTCATGTAATCGCGAATAAAACCGATTATGCGTGAGCGGGTACGAAACACCTCTCGCGAATCGGGATTAACAATCAGGTCGACGTAGCGCTGCCGGTAGCGCATCTCCTGATCAGCCAGTCCATGGTACTTGTCTGGGAGTGGACGTAGCGACTTCGTTAACAGACGCGCACTCTCAATATTGATATACAAGTCACCCTTGCCCGACTTATGCAATGGCCCGCTCGCCCCGACGATATCGCCGAGATCCCACGACTTAATGTCCTCTAGCGTTTCTTCGTTCAGCGCTTTGCGATTGATATAGAGTTGGATTTCACCGGCATCGTCCTGAATCAGCAAGAATGAGCCACGATTACGGATCAGTCGACCAGCCACTGCAAAATTCTCACTGGCTGCTTCCAATGATTCCTTGTCTGACTCCCCGTACTTTTCCTGCAGGTCACCGGCCATCGCGGTTCGCCTGAAGTCATTGGGGAAAGCATTACGCTTCTCGCGTAGCGCGCTAAGCTTGCCGCGGCGCTCTGCAATCAGCTTGTTCTCATCCTGACTATCAGGCGCTGCTGTTTCCTTATCACCCATCTTCGTGTCCCTGTTAGAGGCCGCTTTTGAGCGACGCTTCAATAAACTGATCGATGTCCCCATCGAGCACAGCCTGCGTGTTACTGGTTTCTACACCGGTACGTAGATCCTTGATACGCGACGCATCCAGCACATAGGATCGAATCTGACTGCCCCAGCCGATATCCGCCTTGCTGTCTTCCATGGCCTGCTTCTCGGTATTACGTTTGAGTATTTCCATCTCGTACAACTTTGCACGCAGGAGCTTCATCGCATTGTCCCGATTTTGGTGCTGCGATCGCTCAGTCTGACATTGCACCACAATACCTGACGGATTATGAGTTAGCCGCACTGCCGAATCAGTCTTGTTTACGTGCTGTCCGCCCGCACCACTTGCACGATAGGTATCGACTCGAAGGTCCGCTGGATTAATGTCGATCTCAATATCATCGTCTATCTCAGGCGCAACAAACACAGAGGCAAAAGACGTGTGACGCCTGCTACCGGAATCGAAGGGGGATTTGCGTACCAATCGATGCACACCGGTTTCGGTGCGCAGCCAACCAAAAGCATACTCGCCCTGAAACTGTATCGTGGCACTTTTGATACCTGCCACATCTCCACCTGACACTTCGATCAGGTCTGTCTTGAAGCCTTTTGCTTCTCCCCAGCGCAAATACATCCTCAGCATCATCTCAGCCCAGTCCTGAGCCTCTGTACCGCCCGAGCCAGCCTGAATATCCAGAAACGCATTGTTCGCATCCATCTCACCATCAAACATCCGGCGAAACTCCAACTGCTCCAGGCTACGCACCAGGGCGTCAATCTCGCCGGTCAGTTCGTCGACCGTCGCCTGGTCGTCTTCAGCAGCTGCCATTTCCAGCAGATCGCTGCTATCGGAGACACCAGCCTCAAGCTTTTCAATGGTGTGTACGATGGTTTCGAGAGCGGCGCGCTCCCGCCCCAATTCCTGTGCTCGCGCCTGATCTTCCCAGACACTTGGCTCGGCGAGTTCAAGCTCTACCTCCGCTAAACGTTCCTTGCGATTAGCAAAGTCAAAGATACCCCCTGAGCACGTCAGTACGCGCCTCTATATCTTTTAGCAACTGAACAAGCGGATTAATCTCGAGCATTGGGGTAAAGATCCTTGGCAAAGCCGCGCATTCTAGCGCAGCAACGGCATTCATGGAATCGCCAGGTGCTCGATCATCAGCTGAACGGTTTGATTGCCTCGGTATTCGTTAACATCCAGCCGATACGCGAGGTCGAGCTGGGTTACCTCCGGGTTGGGCCAGATATCAGGATCAATATTGAAGGCAATCGCGTCAATCCAGACATCGGTACCGGGCACACCGACCACCAACTTGAGGTGTCTCTCGCCAACCAGCCGCTGCTGCGCTACATCGAAGCGTCCGTCGAAAACCGGCTCGGGAAAGTGTTGTCCCCAGGGGCCGGCAAAGCGCAGCGCTGCAGCCACCTCGAGTGAAAAGTTATCAACCGCAAGCTCACCGTCGGACTCTATTACTGCCTGCAGATCCAGATCGCGGGCATGCCGACTCACCTCCTCCTGAAAAGCGTGCGAAAAGAGCTCATAGGATTCTCGATCCAGGCTGAGGCCAGCGGCCATCGCATGTCCGCCGAATTTATCGATCAGCCCCGGATGACGCGTAGCAACGGCATCGAGAATGTCACGAATATGGATTCCGGGAATAGAGCGTGCCGACCCCTTGATCTGCAATCCAGACTCGTCGGCATTAGCAAACGCGATAGTTGGCCGGTGCGTTCTGTCTTTAATACGCGACGCGAGAATACCAATCACGCCCTGATGCCACCCGGGCTGATACAGTGTGTATGCGTCTGGTGACGCATCTTCATCCAACTGTAAATCATCGAGTACACTCAACGCCTCGCTCTGCATGTCCTGCTCTATTGCGCGGCGATCCAGGTTAAGTTGATGCAACTGCTGAGCGATCGGTCGCGCACTACTCATATCCTCGGCCAGCAGACACTCAATTCCTACTGACATATCATCCAATCTACCGGCTGCGTTGAGTCTGGGCCCAACCGCGAACCCCAGATCGGAAGCCACAATACGCTGTGGCTGGCGTCCCGCCACTTCCAGCAATGCCTGTATGCCAGGGCGCGCGGAGCCAGAGCGAATGCGCTGCAACCCCCCTTCCACCAAAATACGGTTATTTCTGTCGAGCGGTACAACGTCGGCGACAGTGCCCAGTGCAACAAGATCCAGATAGTTGGCCAGGTTGGGCTCGGGGATATCCTGATGAGCGAACCAGTGCTGTTCGCGCAGCAATGCGCGCAGGGCTAACATCACGTAGAAAATCACACCCACACCCGCGAGCGCTTTGCTGGCAAAAGTACAATCTGGCTGATTAGGATTTACGATCACCTGTGCATCGGGCAGCTGCCTGCCTGCCAGATGGTGGTCTGTCACCAGTGTCGCTATGCCTGCCGCAGTCGCTGCTGCCACGCCCTCAATGCTGGAAATGCCATTGTCCACCGTGATGATCACGTCGGGGTTGCGCTCGCAGGCAAGCGCCACAATCTCAGGTGTTAGTCCGTAGCCATACTCGAACCTATTAGGCACAAGGTAATCCACGTGTGCGGCACCCATGGACTTCAACGCGCCTACTGCAACAGCTGTACTGGTCGCGCCATCGGCATCAAAGTCACCGACAATCAATAACCGTTGCTGTGTCTGCAACGCATGCGCGAGCAGCTGCGCTGCCTGCTGAGCCTGGCTCAACGTGGCAGGTGGCAGTAGGTGCTTCAGTCCAAGATCAAGATCCCCAGAGTCGGCAACGCCACGACCGGCGTAAACTCGCGCCAACAACGGATGCAGAGAGGTCGACTCCAAGGCGCGGCTATCGCCACTGGCACGCCGCCTGATTATCCGCTGCATAGGCGCGGCCTCATGCGTTGAGGTGAGATGCCATAAATGCCTGAACGGCCTCTAGTGAGTTGGGTAATACCTCCATGCGCTCCTCACGTTCAAACAAGTCACGCAAATGCTGGGGTAAGGCCGCCTCAGTGGCTACGCCTGACCGGGCGATAGCATCGGGAAACTTCGCCGGATGAGCAGTTGCCAACGTAATCACGGGGATATCATCGGCAATCTTGGCATCCAGTGCTGCCTTCACGCCAATCGCGCTGTGCGGATCCAGAAGATATTCACACTGATTCCAGGTTGATGCTATCTGCTCACTCGTCTCCTCGTCACTCACGCACTGACTGCTGAACAAGGTTGAGGCTTTGTCCATAGCCTCAGCCGACAAAGTAATATCGCCATGTTCGAATTGCGCCATGAGATCGCGGATCGCATCACCATCACGCCCGTACAGATCGAATAACAGCCGTTCAAAATTACTCGACACTGTAATGTCCATACTTGGAGACAACGTGTGCTCCAGTGGTTGTCGATGATAGGTGCGGGTGGTCATTATTCTGTGGAGCACATCATTGCGATTAGTCGCAATGATTAACCGCTCTATCGGCAGTCCCATCTGTCGTGCAAGGTAACCCGCAAATATGTCGCCAAAGTTTCCAGTAGGCACCGAGAACGCCATTGGCCGAGCAGGCGAACCCAACGCGACTGCAGCATAAAAGTAATACACAATCTGAGCCATGATGCGCGCCCAGTTGATGGAGTTCACAGCGACAAGATTGCGGCCTGAGGGAAGAAAACTTTGCCCCGCGAAGCTTGCCTTAACCATCGCCTGACAGTCATCGAAGTTTCCCTCTACAGCCAGGTTGTGGATATTAGCACCTTGTACGGTTGTCATCTGCCGACGCTGAACATCAGAGACCCGGTTGTGAGGATGCAGAATAAAGATATCGATATTACTGCAACGCTTACACCCTTCTATGGCTGCCGAGCCGGTATCGCCCGAGGTTGCACCCATAATGGCAACTTTTTTGTGTTCACGCTCCAGAACATAATCCAGCAGACGCCCGAGCAGTTGCAGGGCAAAGTCCTTGAACGCCAACGTTGGACCATGAAACAGCTCGAGCACCCACTGATTAGCGTCAACCTGAATCAATGGTGCTATCGCACCATGACGAAACTCAGCATAAGTGTCGTCGATAATGCCGGCAAGATCATCACTGGGAATACAGTCGCCAACGAAAGGAAGAATAATTTTATGAGCGAGCTGCGAGTAGTTAAGCGTCGCCATCCCCTCAATCTCCTGGGCACTAAAGGTTGGCAGGGTCTCGGGCACATAAAGGCCACCGTCAGTTGCAAGACCTGTCAGCAGCACTTCCTCAAAGTTCAACGCCGGTGCCTGCCCTCGGGTACTGATATATCTCACTGGTTTCTTTCCATTATCCGTCGAGCGATTCCACCCGAATACATGTGATGCGACCCGCTATAGAATCGAGCGATTCTATCGCTTCCACCGCAATTTCAAGGCTGCCTTGTGGCGCACAATTTGTTAACACAATCACGGGTACACGCGTTTGCCCCGCTGCGGGCGCTTTTTGAATCAGCGCTTCAATACTGATGCCCTGCTCGCTAAACAGACTGGCAACCTGAGACATTACGCCGGGCTTGTCTTCGGCCTCCATACGCAGGTACCAGGGCGTCTCTACCGCCTTCATTGGCACTACTGGGCGATCGACCAGATCGTGCAACGCGCAACCCAATGCAGCGACCTGCGGTAACTGATCTGCGCCGAGGTCTCGCGCCAGATCGACAATATCGGCAACCATCGCCGAGGCAGTAGGTTCTGCGCCCGCGCCTGCGCCGTAATACAATGTAGGGCCTACTGCATCGCCTTCTACCAGCACAGCATTTTTCACACCGTTCACATTTGCCAGCAAGCGGGTTTCCGGTATCAGCGTGGGGTGTACCCGCAGTTCTACGCCTTCTGGCGACTGTTTTGCTACACCAAGATGCTTGATTCGATAGCCTAATTCCTCGGCGTAATCCACATCCTGTGGCGTCAACTGACTGATACCTTCGGTATACACTGACTCAAACTTAAGCGGCATGCCAAATGCAAGTGCAGCCAGGATCACCAACTTGTGAGCTGCGTCGATGCCTTCCACATCGAAAGTGGGATCAGCCTCCGCATAGCCCAGCGCCTGCGCCTCTGCCAAAACATCAGAAAAGTCACGTTTTTTGTCACGCATTTCGCTGAGAATAAAATTGCCAGTGCCGTTGATTATTCCCGCGAGCCAGTCAATATCATTCCCCGCCAGCCCCTCGCGCAAGGATTTGATAATCGGGATACCGCCAGCTACGGCGGCTTCAAAATGCACGCTCACGCTGTGTTCTGCAGCCAGCCGGAACAGTTCATTGCCAAACTCGGCGATCAATGCTTTGTTGGCTGTCACTACATGCTTACCAGAGCGAATGGCTTGCTCAACCAGCTCTTTGGCTACATCGGTCCCACCGATCGCTTCTACCAGGATATCGACCTCAGGGTCGCGGGCAACCTCAAAAATATCTCGACTTACCCGCACACTGCCGGTGTCACAAGACGGGTTATCGCGACGCGCACCGATATGAACAAGCGCCACATCTGCACCTGCCCGGCCATTAATCAAGGCAGCGTTGCGGGTTAGCACGTCAAACGTTCCGCTACCGACGGTACCCAACCCACACAATCCAATTCTTACTGGTTTCAAAGCTTTACCCATACTCATTTTTTATCCGATCGACGTCTATATGGCGCCATCAAGTTTAAACATACGTTTTATATTGCGAATTGCCTGACGAGTACGGTGTTCATTCTCGATCAGCCCAAAACGAACGAAGCCTTCACCGTACTCACCAAACCCCACACCCGGTGATACGGCAACTTTAGCGTCTTCTAAAAGTTTTTTGCTGAACTCCAGTGACCCCATCGCTCGATAATGCGCAGGGATTTCAGCCCACACAAACATCGTCGCCTTTGGCGGCTCAACCGGCCAGCCAGCTTCGTTCAGTCCTTTGCACAACACATCCCGACGGGTTTTGTACATTAGATTGATCTCCGAAACGCAGTCCTGATCACCCTCCAGCGCAGCAATCGCAGCGACTTGTATCGGCGTAAACATACCGTAGTCCAGATAAGACTTCATCCTGGCCAATGCGCCTATCAACTGCTCATTGCCGCAGCAAAATCCAACCCGCCAACCCGGCATATTGTAGCTCTTGGACATGCTGAAAAACTCGACTGCTACCTCTCGTGCTCCCTCAACCTGCAGGATGGAGGGTGCTACGTAGCCGTCGTAGCAAAGGTCCGCATAGGCCAGATCTTGCACAACCCAAATTTGATGCTCGCGGGCGATCGCGACCACTTTCTCAAAGAACTCCAAATCCACACAGTGCGCGGTTGGATTGGAAGGAAAGTTAAGAACGAGCATTTTGGGTCTTGGCCAGCTATTACGAATAGCGTTCTCAAGCTCATCGAAAAACCTGCCATCTTCCGCCATTGGAACGTGGCGGATGTCAGCGCCAGAGATTACAAAGCCGTAGGGATGAATAGGATAGGAGGGGTTAGGCACCAAAATAGCATCGCCCGGACCCGTAGTAGCCAGCGCCAGATGCGCCAAACCTTCTTTCGACCCCAATGTAACGATGGCCTCTGACTCGGGGTCGAGCGTCACATCATAGCGGCGCTGATACCAGTCGCATATGGCTTTGCGCAGCCGAGGGATCCCTTTGGATTGCGAATACCGGTGGGTATCACCCCGTTGGGCCGTTTCAACCAATTTTTCTACGATATGAGGCGGTGTTGGCTGGTCCGGGTTACCCATACCAAAATCAATAATGTCCTTACCCGCCGCCCTGGCCTGCTGCTTCAGCTCGCCGATTATATTGAATACATAAGGAGGGAGGCGCTGGATGCGCTGAAATTGATCTTCCACAGTTTACGACTCGAGTCAGTGCCCCTGCGGGGCGGATTGCCAAAAAGGTGAAAGACAGTACTGAGTCAGCTGCAGTGTGTCAACGCGGGGAGCCGCAGAACGCAGATCCCCGGTAGTATTGAGAGTTATTTAATGCCCAACGTTGCAATCAGATCGTCCGCCGCCTTGTAACCCGGAATCATACTGCCGGATTCCGTAATGATTGCCGGCGTACCATTCACGCCCATCTGCTGACCTAGTACATATTGCTCGGCTACGGGGTTGCCAGGACACACATTGTCCTCCACCGCTTCGCGGTTCTTCAGCGCTGTAATAGACGCCTGCTTGTCTTCGGCGCACCAGGCTGTGGCCAGCTGTCGGTACGCGGGGGAGCCGACTCCTGCGCGAGGAAAGGCCAGATAGCGCACCGCTACACCGCGTTTATTCAATTCGGGAACCTCCTGATGCAGCTTCTGACAATAAAAACAGCTCACGTCGGTAAACACCGTGACCGTCGCCAGAGTCTCTCCCTCGGGGGCAAAGATGATCATGTCGTCTTCGCTTATCTGCTCCATTTGAGCCAGGCGTTCGGTATCACGACGGGTCTCGGCTAGGTTTACGAAACCATCGGGGCCATTGCTGTAAAGATCCCCAACAATGAAGAAGTCGCCTTTCTCCGTGGCATAGACCAAAGGACCATTGGCAAACTGAACTTCAAACAGACCAGGCACAGCACTGACAGAGACAGTCTCTACCGATAACCCCAACTTGGGGTTTTCCAAGGCGACGCGAAGCTGCTCTTCCAACGCCTGATTTACAGGAGCCGCCCAGGTCAGAACCGAAGCCGTCAATGCAGTGGCTGCGAGTAGTAGGGTGCTGGCTTTCATGATAAATCCTCAAGTCCGGGTGGTCACACCACCGTGTGTGCATTTTGTGTGCTTGCTTTGAGCCGTTTACCGGCGCTTAGTTCCCTAACCGCGCGGATGATGCTGAGCGTGCAATTCCTGCATCCTCTGCTTGGCCACGTGCGTGTATATCTGGGTGGTTGTAAGATCGCTGTGTCCCAGCAGCATCTGCACAACGCGCAGATCAGCCCCGTGGTTCAACAGATGAGTCGCAAACGCGTGTCGCAGCGTATGCGGAGACAATGCCTTGTTGATCTGGGCTCGACTGGCATAGATTTTAATACGATACCAGAACGTCTGGCGAGTCATTTCCCGTCCGCGCTTGCTGGGAAAGACCACATCACTAGGCATGCCCTTTAGGAGCTCACTTCTTGGCCCTTTGATAAAGCGCTGCAGCCATGACAGCGCTTCTTCCCCCATGGGCACCAAGCGCTCCTTACTACCTTTACCAAACACTCTTACAACACCCTGATTCAGACTGACCTGAGAAATCTGCAGGCTGGTGAGCTCGGTTACCCTCAGTCCGCAGGCGTAAAGCAGTTCAAGCATCGCGCGATCGCGAAACTCTAGCGGCATATCGATATCCGGAGCAGCCAGCAGCTTATCGACATCGAGCTCAGACAGAGACTTGGGTAACGGCCTGCCCAACTTGGGGCTATCAACATCAAGCGTAGGGTCTACGGTGAGCCGGCTTTCTCGGAGCAAATAATGGTAAAAGCCACGAGCGCAAGACATAAAGCGGGCCGTTGAACGTGGTGACTGACCATTCGCAAGCCTCGCACCCAGGTAGGCTTGCAAGTCGGAGCGAGTCGCGGCAACGATACTGGTACCTTTATGTACACCCAGCCATTCGTGATATTGACGCAGATCACGCCGATAGGCGCTGAGCGTATTGTCGCTAAGACCCTTCTCCATCCACAATGCGTCGACGTAGCGCTCAATCTCTGGATGTATTATTAAGGTGCTATTCACAACGCAAAGATACCACGTCCGCAATCATCTCCGGGGCTATTTCGGACAAACAGTGCAGGTGCTACAGGCAAAAAAAAGCGGCTCAAAAAGCCGCTTTTCGAAATACTTAAGCCGGTAGAATTCAGCCCAGCTTTTCCTTGATTCGCGCCGCACGACCAGACAGCTCGCGCAGGTAGTAAAGCTTCGCCTGACGTACATCTCCGCGACGCTTCACTTCGATGCTGTCTACAAGAGGACTGTAAGTCTGAAAGGTACGCTCTACACCGATGCCGTGCGAAATTTTACGCACTGTAAAGGCAGAGTTAAGCGCGCGGTTACGCTTACCAATCACAACACCTTCGAAGGCCTGCAAACGCTCACGGGTACCCTCTTTTACTTTAACCTGAACAACGACGGTGTCGCCGGGGCCGAACTCGGGGAGTTCTTTGCCCATTTGATCAGCTTCAATCTGGGAAATTATCTTGTTGGTGCTCATGGTGCGCTCCTTAAATGTTTCAATCAAAGCTTCACAGCTTTAGTACGTCAATTCACTCGCGTTCTCGGCGATACGCCGCTAACAGTTCTTGTTCTTCGGGAGATAACTCCCTGTCTTGCAGCAGGTCGGGTCTACGCTCCAGCGTTCTACCCAGGGCCTGTTGCAACCGCCAGCGACGAATCTTTTCATGATCGCCGCTCAATAATACGTCCGGCACTCGTTGCCCATCGAACTCTTCGGGCCGCGTATAGTGTGGGCAGTCCAGCAAACCATCTGCAAACGAATCTTCCTCTGCAGAACGCTCGTGTCCCAGCACACCGGGTAGCTGCCGTGCTATGGCATCGATAAGCACCATGGCGGGCAACTCACCACCGCTTAGCACGTAGTCACCAATCGACACTTCTTCGTCGATTTCACTCTCTACGAGCCGTTCGTCTATCCCTTCGTAGCGGCCGGCAACTAACACCAGCGCTTGCTCACCAGCCAACTCCACCACCTTATCGTGGTTAAGCGGCTTACCCTGGGGCGATAGATACAGCACCCTGGCGTGATCGCCTACGTTTTCCTTCGCCTTGGCTATCGCTCGTTGCAAAGGATCAATTTTCATCAACATTCCCGGGCCACCGCCATAAGGTCTGTCGTCTACCGTTCGATGTTTATCGTCGGTAAATTCGCGCGGGTTGATCAGCGAGACGTCAACCCGTCCCAGCTCGACCGCCCTACCCGTTACTCCGTGAGCTGTCACCGCTTCGAACATCTCGGGAAACAAGCTCACCATGGCAATTTGCATCGTGTGCAGCTCCCGTTTGGCTGTTAAGGCTCCCTATTCGTCGGGATACCAGTCAACCTCAATAACGGCCTCGTCCAAATCGACCCGGGTAACCACATCGTCCACCAGGTAAGGAATCAGCCGCTCGCGTTCATCCAAACTGCCTTCACAGGCCTTAATCACCAATACATCATTGGCGCCGGTATCAATCAGGTAGTCGACCACACCCAACAACACCTTACTTTCACCTTCGCCGCACCAAACCTGTAAACCTTGTAGTTGGCTCCAGTAGTATTCTCCATCATCAAGAGAAGGCAGGCTGGCTTTGGCTATCCACACCTTATGTCCCTTGAATGACTCCGCCAGCGTTCTGTCGTCTACTCCCTTAATATGGGCGACAAGACCCTTACCCTGACGCTTGCCAGTGTCAAAGCAGATGGGCCTGAAGCCCTCTCTGTCATTCAACATCCAGCCACCGAACCCCAGGAAATTTTCCATAGGTTCCGTGAACGAGTGAATTTTGACCCAGCCCTTTATGCCGTGGCAGCCGGTAATCTTACCTGCCAGCAGCCATTCACCGGGATCGGGATCACCCATCACCCACGCTTACTCAGGCAGCTGCTTTCGTGTCCTTAAGCAGCTTGGCCACGCGCTCTGACAACTGCGCACCCTGGCCCTGCCAGTAGTCAATGCGGTCAGTATCGATACGCAGACGCTCTTCCTGGCCGCGCGCAACAGGATTAAAGAATCCCACTCGCTCAATGAAGCGACCATCGCGAGACTTACGGCTGTCAGTGACTGTGAGGTGGTAGAAGGGGCGCTTCTTAGCACCACCACGAGAAAGACGAATTGTTACCATTTTCTGTAAATTCCTAATATTTAGGTGGGATCTGCGCCGAACTGGGCACCTTCTCCACGACAAAAACCGACACGCAGGCCGGAAAGGTGGCGTATCATACGGAAAATACGCCTGCGTTGAAACCCCAAGCAAAAGATTTATTTAGTAAATTCCGCACCTTAGGATCGAATCTCGGTGTGGGCAGTTGCTCTACTAACGAAACGGCATCCCGCCGCCGGGGCCGCCCGCGCCGCCTCCGGGAGGCATCATACCGCCCAGGCCGCGCATCATCTTTTCCATACCGCCGCCCTTCATTTTCTTCATCATCTTCGCCATCTGCTTGTGTTGCTTAAGAAGACGATTAAGGTCTTGCACCTGAGTCCCTGAACCCCTGGTGATGCGGCGCTTGCGAGAACCCACGATTAAGTCGGGATTGCGGCGCTCGCGGGGGGTCATGGAGTTAATCATGGCCTCCATCCGCGCAAACATTTTCATATCCAGATTTTGTTGTGCCATCTGGGCCATATTGCCCATCCCGGGCAGCTTATCGAGCATGCCGGTAATGCCGCCCATGTTGTTCATCTGCTGCAACTGATCACGAAAATCCTCAAGGTCAAACCTCTTTCCTTTCTTGACCTTGCGGGCCAGTCGTTCTGCCTTTGCCTTATCGACCTTCTGCTCGGCTTCCTCAATCAGCGACAGGACATCGCCCATCCCCAGAATTCGCGATGCGATGCGATCAGGGTGAAATGGATCCAGCGCAGCTGTTTTCTCACCCACGCCAAGAAACTTGATAGGCTTTCCGGTGACGGAGCGAACTGACAGCGCTGCACCTCCGCGGGTATCAGCATCGACCTTGGTAAGGATCACGCCAGTCAGCGGCAATACTTCGCCAAATGCGCGCGCGGTATTGGCTGCATCCTGCCCGGTCATTGCATCTACCACAAACAGGGTTTCTACCGGTTTCACCTCACGGTGTAACTCCGCGATCTCCGCCATCATTTCTTCATCGATAGCAAGACGACCTGCGGTATCGATAATCAACACATCACTGAACTGTATTCGAGCGTGCTCTAGTGCCGCTTGGGCTATCTCCAGTGGCTTCTGGCTGACATCGCTAGGGAAAAAATCTGCGCCCACTTCCGCGGCGAGCGTTTCCAACTGCTTGATCGCCGCCGGGCGATAGACGTCGGCACTCACCACGGTCACTGATTTCTTGTCGCGCTCTTTGAGCAGCTTCGCCAACTTGGCTACAGAGGTGGTTTTACCCGCCCCCTGCAGGCCCGCCATGAGGATAATCGCCGGCGGTTGCGTCGCCAGATCCAATCCCTCATTGGAGCTGCCCATGACAGACTCCAACTCAGTCTGCACTATTTTGAGAAATGCCTGCCCAGGACTCAGGCTCTGAACAACCTCCTGACCCACAGCACGCTGCTTGACCGCCTCCACGAAGTCTTTGACCACCGGAAGGGCTACATCGGCCTCCAGCAGCGCCATGCGCACTTCGCGCAGTGTGTCTTGAATATTGTCTTCTGTAAGACGCGCTTTGCCTGTGACACTGCGCAAGCTATGGGACAGACGATCTGTAAGGCTCTGAAACATTGAACACTCTCTAGAGGAGGCCCTGCTATTGATTCCGCAGGAACAAGTCGGTACAAAGGAACGCAGTATACGTCAGCGAGACGCCTCCCAAAACCCATGTCTGCGAACCTTCTAGCACTTATCGCCGCACTGGCGTACTTGACCGCAGCCGGCGTGCAATTGCTGTCTACTGCCAGGGGCAAAAAAGGCCTGAGCCGGAGTATGGCTGTGATGGCATTGATCGCCATCTCCTGTCATGGCGTGGCTACTTGGGCCGCGGTGTTCGCCGGCCCGGGATCAGATTTCGGTATTTACAAGGTGACCTCACTCACCTTCCTGGTCGTCAATATCGCCTGCCTCATGCTACAAACACGCAGACCTTTGCAGAATTTGCTCATCGCACTGTTTCCATTATCAGCGCTGGCGGTGTTGTTAGCGGCCTTTGGACCTTCCACAGGAGAAAGCCAACAGGACCTGGGCGTTGGTATGAGCCTGCACATTAGTAGCTCGATACTCGCCTACGCCTTGCTCACACTTGCTGCAGTACAGGCAGCGCTGGTAGCGATACAGGATCACCAACTGAAGAATCGACATACGCGCGGCATCGTGCAGGTGCTACCGCCGCTGCAACTGATGGAAGCAATGCTATTTGAGCTCGTGTGGGTTGGAGTTATTCTGCTGAGCATTGCCATTGGCAGCGGCCTGGTATTTGTGGATGACATATTCGCCCAGCACCTGGTGCACAAATCGGTACTATCCATCGTGGCATGGGTGTTACTCACTATCCTGTTATGGGGTCGTCACCAGCTAGGTTGGCGCGCACAAACAGCGGCCAAATTTACATTGGCAGGATTCATCTTACTGATGATCGGCTTTCTGGGGTCCAAATTAGTGCTCGAGCTGGTGCTGCAGCGCACCTGATTTGCCCCTTGCTCCACTGATCATTTTTCTTCAAGATACCGACTCAGTAACTACCGAAGGTACACACCTCTCTTGAACGAAGCACCGCTGGGTCTTCTTTTCTCAGTTTTAGCAGCTCTTATCCTTGTGTCCGGTTTTTTCTCCAGCTCGGAGACCGGCATGATGTCGCTCAATCGCTACCGGCTAAAACACCTTAAAAAGCAAAAGAATCGAGGGGCGCGCCGTGCCAGTAAACTTCTGGAGAGGCCGGATCGACTCATTGGGTTAATACTCATCGGGAACAACCTGGTGAATATTGCAGCGTCCGCTTTAGCCACTGTCATTGCAATCAGGCTATATGGCGATGCAGGCATCGTGGTCGCCACCGTCTTACTGACACTGGTTATCCTGATTTTTGCAGAGATCACGCCAAAAACCATCGCCGCTCTCTACCCGGAAAAAGTGGCCTTTCCCGCGAGTTTCGTATTGTGGCTGCTGATGAAACTCATGCTCCCACTGGTGATAGCCGTAAATGGCATCACCAACGGATTGTTAAAACTGTTGGGGTTTGACCCCTCCAAACAAAATGACGAGCGTGTATCTGCAGAAGAATTACGCACGATAGTGACAGAGTCTGGCCAACTGATTCCCACCCGACACCGCGGCATGCTCGTGAACATTCTCGACCTGGAGGAGGTCTCCGTCGACGATATCATGGTGCCTAGAAACGAGGTGTACGGTATCGACCTGGACGACAGTGACGATGAAATCCTGCATTGCCTGAAGACCAGCTCACACACAATGCTCCCTGTTTGGCGCGACGACATCAACGATCTTGTCGGCGTACTCCATCTGCGCAATATAAGCCGTGTAATTTCTGATCAGGGCCTGGATCGCGCTGCTCTAGAGAGTGAGATGGACAAGCCCTACTTCATCCCAGAAAGCACTCCGCTGCATACTCAGCTGCTCAACTTCCAGAAAAAGAAAACCCGTGTGGCGATCGTAGTGGATGAGTACGGTGAGGTAATCGGTATAGTCGCGCTGGCTGACATACTGGAAGAGATAGTCGGGGAATTCACATCTAATCTGCAGGACTCTACCGACAACATCTTCCCCCAGCGAGATGGCAGCTTCATCATTGCGGGAACAGAGAACATTCGCGACATCAATCGCCACCTCAAGTGGGAGCTACCCACTGATGGACCGAAAACACTCAGCGGCCTGATTCTGGAAACACTGGAGCTATTCCCAGAGGCTAACGCCGGAATAGATATCGATGGGTACTTACTTGAAATCCTGGAGCTGCAAGGCAATGTTGTGCAGGCAGTGAAAGCCCTGCCCCGGCTTACCCCAGACGAATCGGATTAGCCAAACGCATGCGCTCGCGCGCGCGCTCCAAAATCGCCTCTTTCTCTTTTTCATCTGCCAAAAACCAGTCCGTGATTTCGTCTGCGCTGCGATAACAACCTATGCAGATGTCGTCGACGTCCAGCGCGCAAATAGATACACAGGGCGAACGCGGCTCGGTTTCGCTCACTCCTGAGGCTCCAGCAACTGAGTGTAGCGCGCTGCATTGCTGACATAGTGATCAGCATTGTGCATGAGACCCAGCTGTTGTTCAGGGCTCAGTGTGGTTTTGATTTTCGCGGGAGATCCCAGAACGAGACTGCCATCGGCGATTTCCATGCCCTCGGTCACCAACGCATTGGCACCGATAAGGCAGCCTTTACCAACTTTAGCGCCATTGAGCACCACCGCATTGATCCCTACCAGAGTACCGTCTCCTATCGTACAGCCGTGCAGCATCGCGCTGTGACCAACGGTGACGTTCTTGCCCACAACGGTAGGAAAGCCCGGATCGGCATGAATCACCGCGCCGTCCTGGATATTACTACCCGCACCAATTTCCAGCCGCTCGGCGTCGCCTCGCAGTACGCAGCTAAACCAGACGCTACTGTTCTCATACATCGTAACGTCGCCAATAACCGCTGCGTTAGGCGCGATGAAATGACCCTCACCTATCAGTTTTACCTGCTTGTCACCCAGGCTGTATTTCATGCGCAATCACTCCGTTGTTACTCTAATTTTAGCTCTGCATCGTAAGCCACGTTCGCGAGCTGTGCCAGCACCGCAGCGGTCACGCCCCAGATCGTATCGCCGGCTATCGTGTAATGCGCTACCTTGCGCTGTACCGGACCATCGCTCATTGTCTCCAGGCGAAACACGTCTGGATCGGCGAAGGCTTCCAAGTGCATCAGGAACACGCTGTCGAACTCACCGCTATCGACTACTAGCTCTGGGCTCGCAGGCACCATCGCCACACAAGGATGCACCTCAAATCCTGTACGCGTCATCAGAGGGCTTAGTTCACCCAAGGGGTGCACATCCTCATGAATAATGCCTACTTCCTCGTGCGCCTCTCTGCGCGCTGTTACCCACGGAGAGCCATCCTCAGGCTCTCGCTTTCCCCCCGGAAATGCGACCTCTCCCGGGTGGTGTTGAAGATGAGCGGCTCTGCGTCCCAATACAACCCTGGGCTGCTCTTCATCGGTCAAGGCTACCAACACCGCTGCCTGAGGCGCACTGGAGTCATCCCAAGCCAAGCCATCTAATGGCAGCCGGTTTGCCAGTCGCGTAATCACCGCCGGTGTCAGCACTGACTGCTCTCCCCTATAAACATCACACCCCTTGGGCCTGTGCTTCGTAGAACGAATCGGCAAAATTATCCAGGGTGCCATTTTCGATCGCTTGCCGAATACCTTCCATATGCTGCTGATAGAAATGCAAATTGTGAATGGTATTGAGCTGCGACCCCAGTATCTCGTTACATTTGTCCAGATGATGAAGATACGCCCGCGAGAAATTAGTGCACGTGTAGCAGTCGCAGTTTTCATCCAGTGGAAGGGTGCTGGTTTTGTGGCGGGCATTGCGTAATTTAAGCTGCCCACGTGAGGTAAAAATATTCCCGTTGCGCGCATTGCGCGTTGGCATCACACAATCAAACATATCAACACCACGCCGCACTCCTTCCAGAAGATCTGCAGGCGTGCCTACACCCATCAGATAACGAGGCTTGTCCTCGGGCATGATGGGTTGCATCACATCGAGTACGGCCATCATCTCATTCTTTGGCTCGCCCACCGACAGACCACCGATCGCATAGCCGTCGAAACCTATGTCTACCAGGCCCTCGAGGGAGAGCTTGCGCAGAGATTCGTGCATGCCGCCCTGAATAATACCGAACAGTGCTGCTGAATTATCGCCATGCGCTGCTTTGCTGCGCGACGCCCAGCGTAGGGATAACTCCATAGAGCGCTGCGCCTCATCAAACGTTGCTGGATACGGCGTGCACTCGTCGAAGATCATGACGATATCGCTGCCGAGGCTGTGTTGTATCGCCATGGATTTTTCCGGATCAAGAAATACGCGGGCGCCGTCTACAGGAGACTGGAACTTGACCCCCTCTTCGGTAATCTTGCGCATGTCACCCAGGCTGAACACCTGAAAGCCACCGGAATCGGTAAGAATAGGGCCATCCCAGCCCATAAAGTCGTGCAAATCGCCGTGCTGTTCAATGATATCGGTACCTGGACGTAGCCACAGATGAAACGTATTACCTAAAACAATCTCAGCGCCAATCGCCCTGATATCCCGCGGTAACATGCCTTTCACCGTGCCATAAGTACCCACCGGCATAAATGCGGGTGTTTCTACCGAACCACGCGGAAACGTCAATCGCCCACGACGAGCCGCCCCATCGTTTCCCAGCTGAGTAAACTGCATACGGCACTCGTGGGTCACAATGGCTCCCGGTTTGCTGGATTGACAGTGATAAACATGGCATCTCCGTAACTGAAAAAACGATATCGCTCGGCGATTGCCGCTGCATAGGCTCGCAGTATAGCTGTACGTTCAGCAAACGCACTGACCAGCATAATGAGTGTGGATTCGGGGAGATGAAAGTTGGTGATCATGGCATCCACGCAGCGAAATCGATAACCGGGGTAGATAAAAATGCGGGTATCACCGTAAAAAGGCTGGAGACCATCATCGCCTTGGCTTGCAGACTCCAATGAACGCACTGCGGTGGTTCCCACCGCTATCACTCGGCCACCTCGAGCACGAGTTTCGCGTACTGCCTGACAGAGCGCTTCATCTACCTGTACAAATTCGGCGTGCATCTCGTGCGCCTCGATCTCGTCCACCCGCACTGGCTGGAAGGTACCAGCGCCAACATGCAAGGTTACCGTTGCCCGTGATACACCGCGGTTCTCTAACTGGGCGAGCATCTCCTGACTGAAATGTAAGCCCGCCGTGGGCGCTGCCACCGCGCCATCCTTAGCAGCAAACACTGTTTGATAGCGGTCGCGATCCAGCACTGAGTCTTCGCGTTCGATGTAGGGTGGCAGTGGCATATGCCCGATATCATTAAGGATCTCTAGCAGCGACTGCTTGTCTGGAGCTTCGAGCAGAAACAGAGCGCCCTCCCTCCCGGTCACTACAAGCTCGTGCTCACCCGTTGGTGCTTGACCCTCCTCACGGGCAAGCGCAATACGCGCACCCGGCTTCGGGGACTTACTGCTGCGAATATGCGCGAGCGCAGTATGGGCGCCTGTGACACGCTCGATGAGAATCTCGAGCTTTCCACCTGTCTCTTTCTGCCCCCACAATCGCGCAGGTATCACGCGCGTATCGTTGAAGACCAACAGGTCGTTTGGACGCACTAATTCGAGTAGGTCTGTGAAAATACCGTGTGCTAGCGACCCAGTTTCTCCATCTAACGACAATAGACGGCTCGCACTGCGTTCGGGCAATGGATGCTGAGCTATCAGCTCATCTGGCAGGTCATAGGAGAAATCTGTGCGATTCATAGCGCAAAAAAAGCCGGCGCGAAGCCGGCTCTCTCTACAAGTAGCGCTAGCTTACTTGTCTTCGCTCTCTGGCGCTTCTTCTGCCGCTTCTTCAGCAGCCGCTTCTTCAACAGTCTCTTCCTCTGCAGCTGCTTCTTCAGCAACTTCTTCAACGGCTGCTTCGGGTTCTGCAGCAACAGATACAGTGATCAACCCTTCTTCAACGAGAATACGTACTTTCTCTTCGCCGTTCACCGCGCTTTTGCTTGAATCTTCTACAGCGTAACGCTTGTCGCCGCGCTGATAGATGCTGTAATCGTCAGTTTTCTTAACCAGTTTCATAGCCATGATCTTTTCTCCTTGGATACTCAGAAAGCCCCTGTAGGGCACGTGTGGGATATCCAACTGTCGCTGGAATCGGCGCGAAGTGTACAGGCAAATTCAACAGAGGTTAAGGGTAAAATTATTGCACTTTGGGTGCCGGTTGCTATAATCGCGCGGCTCTACGAAGGTCGTTCTGCGACAGCCCCCTTTCTATGCCGGAGTGGTGGAATTGGTAGACACGCCGGATTCAAAATCCGGTGCTAGCAATAGCGTGCCGGTTCAAGTCCGGCCTCCGGTACCATTTTCACCTGATGAATCCCCAGGGCTCAGCCGCAGGCTTTACCTGCCTGATGTTCAATACTACTGGAATCGCGAGTCTCAGCAGGATTGGCAGCGCCGCCCAGTGCAAAAATACTTGAAGGCCCTAGATCGAACCGTAGTTCTCCGGCATCGCAGCGCTCCCGCAGCATAGAGGCTACTGTGATACCACGCTTGAAGATGCCTTCTACCTCTTTTTTGGCTAGCCGATAGTTACTACGCACAGCTTCTGCGACTGGCCCCGATTCGCGAAAGTCATCACCAAGCGCCTGAACGCGTCTATATAGCCCGTAGTCTATATGGTGCCAATCTCTGAGCATGTCAGTGCGCAACGCATAATTGGCGTATCCGGATCGCACACCCGCATCATTGTCATTAAGCACCGTTACTCGCAACTTGATAGCCGCGGGGACCTCTGGTTTCTTGGCAGCGGTTTGCAGTTCTTCACCCTGCAGCCAGAGCCAGCGCCACAGATAGTCGATATTTCCTATACGGTCCTGCTGTTTCAAAATCGAATCCAGAATAACGATCTCGGTAATTTCATGCATCCACCACGCCACCTGAATGGGACTAATTTCCGCAGGCAGCTCAGCCGCGATTTTGGGGTCTTTGCGTGACTGTGTTACACCAAAGGCAACGGCTTGCTCTAAAGAAAGATTTTGACGCAGAGCCAGAAACGGCGCTGTTTTCTGGAAATCTTGATTTTGCCCGTCGCCCCAGCCTGACGCCCTGGTACCGTTAACCTCAGGTCCGTAACGGCGCCCTTCCTGCAGTAGAAAAACACCCCACACGCTCTCATGGTCAGCGGTCAATAGTTCACGACGGTTAGGATAGGCTGCCGGGGCCGCCAGCGCCTTGTCCATCTCCAACCAGCCCGCATGCAGCATCTTCGCACGGCTGCCTTGGCTATCGGTCAGACCGGGCTTGACCACTCGATGATGGTAAGCCTCGGCTGGAAACTCTGCTAGTACCGCGACAGGCACCTGTAAGCGAGTCTCCAGTAATCGGCTGAAATGGTAATAGAGCAAGCTCGATGGCGCGAACGTACCACTGGTTTCCCTACCATTAAGACTGTTCTTGAATATGGCCAACTCACTGTGGGCTTGATCGCGCGCGTGGCCTCCAATCGCGCAAACCTCTTTCTCAAATGCCGTCGCTTTACCCTGCCATGGGGTGTCTGAAAGATCATAAACAAGAGCCGCCGGGCTTGTGCTCCAAGTCTTTGGGCAGAGGGCAACTGAAGAGCTGGTGAAGTCTATACCACAGAATTGCTCTTCGGCGGCGCGATCTTCTGCTGTCGTATTGTTTGCTAACGGAGGAACTATACGACATACGACCCGGTCGCTTTCGCCCGACTCCTCCGCCAAAACCAATTGAGAACCTAAACAGAGTAATGCCAGTAGCGTTAGGACAGAGCGCAGTCTGTAAACCATTATCATCCTTTACCAGTCAGAGCTGGAAATCATCTTGAATTACTTAAATATAGTAGAACTGAATCTGTTTCGCAGTCACACGATGAATGCCATACTCAATTCGACTGCCAGTAAGCGCACTTACATGAAAACTCTTTATTCAATAAACCGATCAAACCACACTCTGATGATTCGTTCGATACACGCCTGCCTGGTTGGCCTGCTGCTTACACTTTTGATCCAACCAGAGATAACTCACGCTCAGAACTTGCGCATTGCCGTAATCTCCGACATCAACGGCCGTTACGGTAGCAGTGAATACAACCCCAGACTAGCCAGGGCCATTGCCCAAATCATAGAACTCAAACCCAATCTTGTTATCAGCACCGGGGATATGGTGGCTGGACAAAGACCGGTGCCAAAACTGACTCGCACTGAATTAGAAGAAATGTGGAATAGTTTTCATAAGGAAGTTCGCTTGCCGCTGGAAACAGCGGGCATCCCCTTGTTAATGACACCGGGTAACCACGATGCATCAGGTTACGCAGGCTACGAACTGGAACGCGATATCTATAATGAGTATCACCTCAACCATCCTCAGAGACTACAACCCCTTCCCGGAGGAAACTACCCGTATTACTTTGCCACCGAGTATGAAGGTACATTGCTTGTGTCGCTGGATGCCACTCGCAGTGGAACGCTGGATTTCGCGCAACGCACCTGGCTGTCCGAAACACTACCGGCACAAGACGGTAATCCCATCATCGTGTTTGGCCATCTGCCGCTACAAGCAGTTGCAACAGGTCGCGAGCAGGACATTGTGAATGATCCCGAGCTTGAGAGGTTGCTAGCCACACATAACGTGGCCGCATACTTGAGCGGACATCATCACGCTTGGTATCCAGGAGAACGCCTCGATATCGCCATGATTTCCATTGGTAACCTCGGCGGAAATCAGCGCAGCCTTGTGGGCACTGCAATCAAAACGGGGTTCAGCTTTGCCTTGCTAGAACTTGATGAAGCGGGCATTAGCCATATCACCGCCTATACGGGACCCGATTTTCAACAACCCATTGACGATCAGGCACTGCCACCTAGACTCGGATGGGATTTAGAGAGAATCAACCCTTAGTCGCGCCCTTTTTGGTGTTCGGGACTAGGTGATTCCTACAATGGCGAACCCAACAAGATAATTAATCACAGCAATCGATAGCGCAGCTATGACTGCGCCTGAAAACCCGTCCACGGTTAGCCCCTTAAGAAGCTTGCCACAGAGAAATATTACGCCTGCCGCGACAATAAGATTGACCAGGGCACCAAAGATACCTTCAAGTGCCAAAGCCGTGCCAACGACGTGGGATAAAAAGCCTATCAGCAGACCGGCGATCATCGCCGACCCGAAGCTCGCAACACTCAACCCAAGGCCTAGTTTTGACACTAGCCACAACACCGCGCCGGAGATCAGCGCTCCGATTAAAATTCCGATAATCAGTCCGACAGCTACTTCCATTAGTTTACTCCCAGCTTACAAGATCCACCCCGCACGTAGATTTACCGCGCGTCCAAACTCACATCAACTTATTTGCTTTGACCGCCTCAACGCTCCAATCCCCAGCAATGACAACAGCACACTGGTCCCTAACAACCACCAGACTGAGGCTACCGGGATATCCATCGCTTCGGCCACGTCTCTCACTAGTATAACGACGAATGCGCTATCTTGATCATACAGCGAGTCGCCACTTTCATCTGTCGCCTCCAAAATAATGGTGTCGGCATGCAGACTCGTTTCTGTAGCACTAACATCGCCAACAAACTCACAGTTATAAACAGCGGCAGCTGCAAGTGTTTGCGGCAGGGAGCAGGTACCCATGCCATTAAGGTCGCCATAAATATCGTCGGTTAAGGTGGTTAAAGTCAGGCTTTCGCTAGCTGAGGTATTTTGCACTCTCACTGAGAACGTCACGTCGCCTCCGGGAGCAGCAACGAGGCGTGGACTTGCTGTTTTTCGCAAACTTACTCTCGGGGGTGCACCCAACACTTCCACGGTTGCCGTATCGGACCCTTCCACAAGATCGCCCGCGCCGTCGTCTCCCGTAGCCGTCACTATATTGGTGACCTGCTGTCCGGCAAAGCCTTCCACAGTGGCTGTAAATTCACAGGAGTAACTGTTACCCGCAGTTATCGTCTGTGGTAGGGAACAATTGGTAGCATCAATATCACCCGAGGTGATCGTCACATCGCCATAGATATCATCCTGCAATTGATCGATATCGATAGTTGCGATCTGAGAATTATTGATCACGTCCACAGAGAAAGTAACTGGCTCACCAGGCGCTAAAACCGCCGTGGGTACGGCAGTTTTGAGCACCACGATTGATGCTGGATTGGCCACAATACTGACACTGGCACTATCAGATAGCTCCAATGGACTCCCTGAGCAACCGAGTCGCGGGCACGCCTGCACGGTTACCGTGTCGGTAACAACATCTCCTACCAATCCATCGACAGGACCAGTAAAGACGCACAAGCGCGAGTCACCAGCATCCAGGTCAAATGTCGAAGGGCAGTTAACCGCGCTGTTCACTGCTATCTTGCTTGGATCATCACCATGAATATCGTAGATGTCATCCAAAAAACTGACCACAGTCAGATCGCCGGTCGAGAGGTTTCTTACCAGCACAGAGTAAAGCACGGGGGCAGGAGCATCTTTTTCGGCGATGGTTCTGGGTACAGCAACCTTCGTGACGCTTATCGTAGCGTCGGGCAAGCCGGACGACACGATCTCAACAGAAGCATCGTCAGAGGCAACTGCAATAAGGCTGTTATTATCGACGCCCGTAGCCAACACCACGTCGGTAACAATAGTACCCACAGCCCCGATCACCCTGGCTTGAAACTCACACGAGTAGGTCTCATCGGGCTGCAGGAATTGAGTGACGGAGCATGTAGTGGCCAGTACTGCTCCGGCTTGTACTGTGGCATCGCCATATATGTCGTCTTGTATCGAGGAAATCGTTACGTCATCTACCGCAGACGTATTAGTAATCGCCAGTGCATAGGTAATTACATCACCTGACTCTGCCTGTGTTGGGCTTGCTGACTTTAGAACCGCGATACTGGAAGGCACGTCTATAATATCGACTTGCGCTGCGTCGAAATCCACCTCCATGCCCCCATCATCGTCAGATGCTTCTACGGTAATCACATCTACCTGAAACCCCCCAGGCGGCCCAAAGAAGTCGCCAGGGAAGGTACACTCATACACCGCACCTGGGCCAAGATCAGGTTGAGGTAGTGCACAATCGCCTTGCCCATTTAAGTCTCCGTACACATCGTCGGCGAGGGAGGTAAGCGTGACAGCATCGACGGGAGAAGTGTTTTGCACCCTCAATGTAAACTCAAATGTTCCCCCGGGCTCGGGTAGTTGATGAGGGTCTGCGTATTTGGTGACTTCGATTGCCGCCCCCACATCAGTGATGGTCACTATCGCCGAATCACTATCACTGAGTGGCGTGCCGCTAGGGCCCAGCGCAGTTGCAACGACTGTATTCTCATGGGGAGGATCACTCGGCTGGCCCGTAACGGGTCGCACAAATTTACATCGTATAATGTCTCGAGGGTCAAGGCGTATCTGCATCGAGAGATCCGGGCAGGTACCCACGCCAGACAGATCACCATAAACATCATCGATCAGGCTGGTTATAACGACGCTCTCAGTATCCGAGTTATTCCCTATGGTCACGGTAAACAGAACGGGGCCGCCTGGCTCACGTACCTGCACGGGCAAAGCATTTTTCTCTACCGTTATTGAGGCAGGTAAATCATCTATTGTAACTGTAGCTGTATCGGACGCAGTAAGCCGCTCACCGTCATCATCAACAGCACTAGCGACAACGGTATCTGTTTCAACATAACCTGAGCTACCAGTTACTTCGGCTTGGAACGCGCAGAGATAGAACCCTCCGGGAACGATCGTTTGCGGCACCGAACACGTACCGCGGCCATTGAGATCACCATGAATATCGTCGACCAGGCTGGTCACTGTTAGTACATCTGTTGCGGACGAGGTGTTAAATATGTCGACGAAAAACTCGACAGGCCCACCAGGAGCAGGAAGATTGGCTGGGAAGGCAAATTTGTCAAGACTCATCGATGGCGCAGGCTCAACCACGATGGGAAAGTTCAGGTCGGGATCTTGCTGGCATTTCGATTTTTGCACGGGGAAAAAATTCTGGGGGTTGTCTGGGTCATTACATACGTCTTGATTGGCATTGCTACTCCAGGTGACAAGGCCTGAGATATCGAGCTGGCCATTGCCATCATTATCGGCGCACAACACCGAGTCTAACTGTATATCCTTGTAAACAATGCCATCGGTGGTATCCACATCGCCACACTGATCTCCATCTAAATTGCGGTAACCTCCAGAGCCGGAATTTGCGTTAAACGGCGGGAAAGGCTCAAGCGGTGCCAGGGAATCAAACGAACAGCTGGCTCCTCCAATCACCGGTTCGCCGTTTTCACCTGAGAATATTCCAACGTCGTAACGCTGCTTAGCCGTGGATTCCAAACCGACGCGCACAGAAAGTGAAATCACGTCGCCTGACGTGCACTCGTCCGGTCCGTTAATCACAACTCCGCTAACGGTGAAATCTCTTGCGGTGCATAGCTGGCCGCTGCCGATGTCTGGCGGGCAAGATTGGGCAACCGAATTGTTGGAGAGTAGCGTCAGAGCCGCTAATGCGATGAAGCAGATATTGGATATAACTCGCGTCACTGATATCTAAACCTTTGGATGATTAGCGTTTATCATACTAAAGACGGAGGGATTGGACAGCAAGCACCCCACCCCATTACAGCGTTCACTGCCCGGGATGAAGTGCAATTCACCACAGAGCAGACTAGCTATGATTCAGGGAGTGTCTACAGGCCAAGGAGTCAGGGACAAACCGTAACCCCAGTCTCCCCCTTCACACCGCGGTAATCCGCCTCAACTACAGCGACGCCACAAGTAATACCTGTGACAAGTCCCGTAGCGTTAACTTCGATCACCTTATTGCTGCCATTTTGTCCTGTGACCTTCCATTGAGTCTGCGGATCTATCGTCAATGATGTCTCGCACTCATCACCCACATCGTTAAACACAAATACCCCGATGGCCTGCATCTGCACGGTTGCCCCAATCTCAGCAAGGCTGGGGTTCTCGGGTATGAGGAACACGCTCTCTGGCTTGCCATTGGGGTCCGTTGACTCACAGGCAACAACTTCTAGAAGCGTTGTAGCGACCAGAGCTTCGTAGGTAGCGCGAATCTCGGAAGCACCTACAGCTATTGTCTCCGCTGCGCCGTCGTTGGATACGACTGCGACATCAGGATTATCAGACTGCCAGTTACTAGCGTCGGTAACATCCTGCGTAGAATTATCTGCATAGGTGGCTATCGCGCTGTAAAGCCAGGTGGAGTCGACGGTCAATGCTGGAGCTACCGGCTGAATCAGCAAGGACGTTGGTAATGCGCCATCGACGATTACGGTACCCGACGCTGAGATTCCAGAGAGGGTCGCCGTGACGTTAGTCTGGCCCTCGCTAAACCCCTTTACCTGCACGGTGTCACCAGTGCCAGTTATATCGGCAATCGAACGGTCGCCAGTCAACCAGCTCGCATCTCTGGTTAGATTTTCACTAGTGCCATCCGAGTACGCGCCAATCGCCGTATAGCTTGCAGACGTGCCCACCGAAATAGTCGCTGATGAAGGACTCACCGTTAAGGAGACAAGCTCAGCATCCGTAACTGTGAGGGCTACCGAATCCGTTAGCGGGGTCGAACAGTTGTTTCCGCCCAACGCATTGGTAGGCGGGCAGTACGCGATAGAAATGTCTGTATTGCCTGATGCGATAGCCGCTACATTCCCGGATACAACAGTCGCGACGGAGGTGCTTGAGGTACTCCAACCAGCATCGGCTGTAATTTCAGTAAAACTACCGTCAGAGAAGTTGGCGAATGCCTGCCAGTTTTCAGACCTACCCGCCGGGATGGATACAGGTTGTCCCGACTCGCGGAATGTATTGATCTCGACTGAGACCACTACCGCTGGGTCTACCGTCAACGCCACGCTGTCACTAGTAATGCTTCGAATGCTGGCGCCTTGCCCAGCAGCGGTAGCCGTATATTCAGCTATTACAGTTCCCTGGCCAGGAGCCACAGCCCTAAAGGTCCCTGCATCCTGAGTCGGCGCTGCGATAGTTTCTGGCTGCACGCTCCAGCTTGACTGAGCGGTAACGTCGAAAGACTGGCCGTCTGTATAAAAAACAGTAGCAACGTAACTCTGCGACTGGCCAACCAACAGGTTCTGTGGCACTTGCGGTGTAATTCGCAATTCCGCAATGGCCGCGTCAGTGACAGTTAATGACGCAGTACCCACAACGCTTGCCACACCTGGCACTACGGCCTGAATGGTCACGGCACCCTGGGAAATTGCGTCCGCCAGACCGGTCTGCGTAATAGTAGCTATCGCTGTGGAACTTGAGCTCCAGCTAACATCTTCATTAATAGGTGTAACGGAACCATCACTATAGATACCCTCAGCCGAGTACTGAACTTCAATACCTTCACTGACAGAGCTTGTTGCAGGCGTCACGCGAATATCTTCCAACACAGCCGACGTCACTATAACCGTGACATTGTCCGCCACCTCGCCCACCTGCGCCGTAATCAGGGCCTCACCAGGCTCTTTCAAGCTGGCAAGACCAGGGGTTGGTTCATTAGCAACTGAAACAATACTCGGGTCAGAAGAACTCCAACTGCTCTCCTGCGTGAAATCCTGGTTAGACCCGTCCGAAAAGGTTGCTGTTGCTGTAAACTGCCCGGACGTACCAGCGGGCTCGGTCAACCCTGCAGGGGTGATCTGCAGGGTTTCCAGAACTGCTGGGGTCACCGTGAGACTTGCCGTGCCTGAAACATCGCCACTCGCGGCGGTAATTACGACCGAACCAGGAGTAATAGCGTTAGTAAAGCCCTTACTGTCAATCTCGGCTATTGCTACATTGCTGGAGATCCAACTCACATCCTCGTTAATGGGTGTGGACGTGCCATCAGAAAATCTACCAGTTGCCGAGAATGACCCCGTTTTACCAGCAGGAATTTGAGCAATTCCAGGGGTCACTGTAATCGAGACCAGTTCCGCTGAAGTTACCTCAACCGAAATTTGGTCTTCTATGCCGTCGAGGCTGGCTTTAACAAATGTGCTACCCGGGTTATTGAGCTGAAGCAAACCGGCATCAGACCCTCCACTGGTGACGGACGCGACATTCTGGTCTGCGGAGACCCAAGTCACGTTTTTAGTGATGTCGGGAGTGGAAAAGTCAGAGTAGAGACCAGTTGCAGTCAGTTTACCGCTGGTTCCTGCCGGTTCCACGAGGTTTGCTGGCGTAACCTGGATGGCCAGCAGTTCGGCATCAACCACCTCTATCAATCCGTTACCGGAAATAGTGCCTGAATTCGTGTCGACCGAGGCAGTCACCATCGTTGATGCCCCGAAAAATAGCCCCTGCACCAGTCCATCTTGCGAAACGGTCGCGACCGCTGGGTCGGCAACTGTCCAGTCCGCTTCAACATTCAGCGTCTCTGCGGTGCCGTCGCTGAACAGGCCCGTTGCAACAATGATTCCAAAGCCGCCCGTGGCTACCTGACGCGGGTCCGGATCCAGCACTATTGTCTCCAGAATCGCGCTGGTCGTTGTCACTTCAGCATAGGCAATTGTGGCAGCGTCGCCACTGCCGAGAGTTGCGCTGACTCGGGTCATACCTTCGTTGTTATAACTCAGGTCAGCCTCGGTCAAATCGTCGTAGCTCACAGTTGCAACAAAGCCACTTTCGCTGCCCCAGGTGACATCCCCACTGACGTCAACAGTACGGCCGTCGCTATAAAGCGCTGAAGCAGTGATTGTGGAAGAAGTTCCAGCGGCACCTGTATTAATCGAAGGTTCTATGCGTAAGGTGGTCAGCTCTGCTTCCACAACAGTTAAGGGGGCAGTTCCCGCAACGCCTTTGAATTCAGCGGTGACATCTGTGCTCCCAGTTGCAACGCTGAACGCTTCGCCAGATGCATTGATCGTAGCAACAGCAACGTTGCTGCTGCTCCAGGTGGCATCGGGTAGTGGTGCGCTGGATGCGTCACTGTAAATACCCACCGCCTCATATTGCTGGGTATCTCCCAGCGGTAACTCGGTATCAAAAGGCTGAACGACAACCTGCTCAAGGGTGGCAGGGAGTACTTCTACTGGAATTTTTTGACTCACCCCACTGAAATCAGCTGACACAAACGTGGAGCCGGTTGATTCAAGCAGCAGCAAGCCACCTGTCTCTCCCGTCGTACCCACGACTGCAACGGTCTCGTCTTCAGATTGCCAAATCGCCTGATCGGTGACGAACTCTGAAGTCAGGTTGTCGTAAAAAGCCGTCGCCTCCAGCTGAATCAACGCGCCAGCTGGAGCGCTGACACTTCCCGGAGTAATCTGTAGCGTGGTAACACTGGCCGGTCTAACCGTGACTGGTGCGTTCTCCGTTATAGACTCAAAAGTTGCTGTTACCTCGGTATCACCTTTTGCAACTGTGTCAAACTGCCCCGGCTGGCCAGGCACGGCTTGAATCACGTCGCCATCAAGGCTGTGCCAAGTTGAAACGGCGGTCACATCTTCAGAGCTGCCATTGTCGAACGTCGCAATAGCAGAAAATTCAACCAGTAAACCATCCGGGTATGTTTCACCGTAGGGTTCTACAAACAGATCGACTGCTACTGGGGCATTGGCTATTACCTCTGCGCTGCTGTCTAGCCCGGCAAAACTGGCCATGACCGAGGTAGAGCCGACGCCAACCAGTGTTACCTGACCACTAGGTGAGCCATCTGGCTCCCCATTACCCACAATCGCGATACCCGCATTTGAGCTAACCCATTGCGCATCCTCTGTCACATCACGCTGGGTTGCGTCGGTGTAGGTCATCGTGGCCATCAGTTGCGCGCTGGTGCCTGTTGGGCCCTCAATAATCGGAGGTGTCACGGTGAGCTCGGTGGGAGCTGGCGCTGTTACGGTGAAAGTGGTTTGACCATTGATACCCGACAGAGATGCAGAAATATTAGACGCACCGGCTTTGAGGCCAACGGCTTCCCCTGGTTGATCCTTGAATATAACCACGCTCTCCTGACTAGAGCGCCAGACCACGTCATCGGTAAGATCTGCAAAGCGCAGATCCGAGTAAACGCCCGTGGCAATAAACTGCACCGTCAGGCCGGCTGGTTCCGTGGGATTCAATGGCCTGATGATAATTCTGCGAAGTTCGGCATCGCCAACGGTAACAGGGATGGTGTCTGTAAGACCTTCGAAGCTCGCAGTTACCGTGCTTTCACCCGGAGCAAACAGTACATACGCACCCTTGAAGAGACTAGCGTCACTCACAGTCACCACACTTGTGTCTTCGCTGGACCACGTAGCAAGCTTGGTCACATCGTCTTTCGATTGGTCGCTGTAGTGAGCTTCAGCTACGAGCGTCCCTATAGTTCCACTGGGGTCGTCAACAAGCGCCGGGTAGATTTGTAGATCATCAATGACCTTATCGGTCACCGTCACATTGGTTGAACCAGACACGCCTTGTGACGTTGCAGAAATTTTAGCTGTACCCTCCGCCTTTGTCGTAACCACGCCTGCCGGATCTATTGCCGCAATGCTACCGTCAGAGCTCGACCAGATAACGCCTTCTACCAGCTCGGACTGTTGGCCATTGTTGAAGATTCCGATCGCCGTGTATTGCTGATCCCTACCCAGTGGCAAGCTGGCATTGGCGGGCTGCACCTCAATACGAACAAGTGTAATAGGTTCAACCGTGAGCATCGCTTCATCACTGGCTGTTAAGCCATCGCCATACCTCAGTACCCCGCTGATGGTGGCCTCACCGGGAACAAGCGCTACCGCAAGGCCGGTATTGCCAATCTGCGCCACCTCTGCCGTGAGGCTTTGCCAGTCAACGTCAGGCGTCACATCCTCGATTTCGCCGTTGCTCAAGAACGCTTTTGCGCTGTACTGCTGACTTTCACCCGGAAGCAAGGAAGTTTCTTGCGGGCTGATCTCCAATCGATCGACGACAACCGGTATGGGTAGCACATCCAACACCGCTGTAGCAGTTGCATCGATGCCATCACCTATAAACGTAGCCGATATCTGCGCAGAGCCCGCGGACAGACCCGTTGCAAGGCCTGCGTCAGTGACATGTGCGACAAAGTCAGGTGCTACAGACCAGCTAACATCGTTAGTGACATTTAGCTCAGAATTATCGCTGAAGGTTGCAATCGCCTGGTACTGCTGCGTGGTGTCGACAAGCACCTCCGCCGAAGAGGGTTCTATTCGCAAATCCTTAAATATCGACGAGTCCTCTACTGTCAGTGTGCCCGTGTCGTTCAACCCCTCATAGCGCGCCTCAATTGACGCTTTGCCACCAGCAATACCCAGCGCAATACCCGCGCTGTCTATACTAGCCACAGCTTTATTGCTACTTATCCAGGCCGCGTCTTGCGTAACGTCGGCTTCTGTACCATCGCTATAGACCGCCACAGCCGTGTACTGCGTGGTCTGCCCTGAGACGACTCTCGCCTGCTTGGGTTCAACCAACAGGCTTTCTATGACAATCGCGGGAGACAAAACGCTAACCAATGCCTTGCCTGATACAGGGTTACCTTGATACAGGAAAGTTGCTATGACTTCCGTCGAGCCAGCGAGATTTGCCGTGAGTAGTGCAGCAGGAGAGATACTGGCAATTTCGGGCTGCGCTGTAGTCCAGTCTGAATCTTGAGTTACATCGATCACCCTACCGTCACTAAGCACAACCTCAGCCGTGTACTGCTGTGTAGTCCCGGGATAGAGACTGACTGTCGCTGGCAGTACGCGCACCTCCTCTATGACTACCGGGAGTGCTTCAACCGTTAACGACCCAGAGCCAGAGTAGGTTATCCCTTCATAGATTAAACTTGCTACGATCAACGCCGCGCCTTCAGCCAGGCCGGTGGCAAGACCGCCTTCTGCAACCTGCGCCACTTCTAGATCGCTCGACGTCCAGCCAACACTGTCGGTAACATCTTTGCTACTGCCATCAGAGAAGTTGATTCTGGCG
The DNA here is from genome assembly GCA_039990395.1 of Halioglobus sp. Taxonomy (GTDB): domain Bacteria; phylum Pseudomonadota; class Gammaproteobacteria; order Pseudomonadales; family Halieaceae; genus CALINF01. The sequence continues at coordinate 306,692 of JBDXFZ010000146.1, read as the reverse complement.
GTAAACTGCGCCGACCCATCGATGACCACACTAGCCTGTGGCGGTGAAACAATCAGTTCTAAAGGCTCTACGGCCGGTGCTAAAACGGTAAAGGAAGCCGTGTCGCTATAGCTCCCATCTTCAAGAACCAGAATCGCACTTATGGTCGCAACGCCTGGTGCTATACCCGTGGCAATACCGCTGCCATTAATCTCGGCGATGTCGCGATTACTGGACATCCAGCTAACACGTTCCGTGACATCCTGCTCCGCGCCATCAGCCAATATGACTTTGGCCGTGAATGCCTGCTCCAAGCCCACGAGCACGTCGGCTATCGCGGGCTCTACAATCAATTGATCAACACCCGGAGACGGGGCTTCAACATTCAGACCGGCAGTACCGACTACCGGGCCATTTGTACCTGCTACACTCGCACTGATTTGCACAAATCCCGGAGACCTGCCGGTCGCTACTCCCCTGCCATCAACCTGTGCGATCGTCTCGTCTGCGCTCGCCCAGGCAGCAGTCTCAGTAACATCTTGCGTAGTGCCGTCGTCGAAATTAGCCGTTGCGACATAGCTCACACTGCCGCCAACCAATGTATTGGCTGACGGAGGACTAACAGTGATGCCTACCAGCGCGGGGCCACGCACCGTAATGCGAGAACTGGCATCAAAAACAACGCCCTCTGCCGTCAACTTCGCTCTCAGTAGCGTATCGCCAGCACCAACCGCTGTTAGTAACCCACTGGTATCGACAAGTGCAATATCCGCATTGTCTGTGCGCCACGTTACCTGCCCACTAACATCCTGAGTGGTACCGTCACTTAGCCTTGCTGTGGCAACAAACTGCGCAGCCTCACTAACAGCCAGGCTAGCTTCGGGGGGCGATATCGTTAGCTCTTCAATCACTACTGGATTGCTTTTAACCTGCAGAACAGCGCTGTCTCGCAGGATCTGCGAACCCTTTCCCTTAAGAGTTGCATTTATGTTTGTTTCTCCCGCTGACAAGGCTCGCGCGTTACCTGAGGCATCAATGGATGCTACAGCGGGGTCTGTACTTTCCCAGGTGACCGATGAAGTCACATCGAAATCTGGCAAGCCCGGAATGATCAACTCCGCGATGTAGGCCTGAACCGTACCGATCGCCACCTCAGAAATTGGCGGGCTGACAACGAGCTGTGCGTCAGGATTCACTTCATCAATTACGGTGACCTTGGTTGAACCAGTGACATCATCGAAACTGGCAGATACCGTAGCTACGCCCGGCTCCAAGGTGAACGCCAAACCTATTCCCACCTCGACCGTATTGCTGAGTACTACAATATCTGCATCGCTGGTCTGCCAAAACACACTGGCAGTTAAGTCTCGACGGCTGCCGTCTGAATAGAGGCCGGTCGCCGTAAACTGCTGCTGCACAAGAGTGGGTAGCGACGGGTCTACCGGTTCTACCGTGATTCGTTCGAGCTGGATGTCCGTTGATGTCACTGTTAGAGCCGAAAGGCTCGTAATACCCGAATAGCTAGCGCTGATTGATGTTTCACCTGGCGCCACACCCTGAGCCTCACCCGCCTGCGCATTGAAGGCGACCACGCCTTGTTGCCCTGTGACTATCGTAGCGATCGATGGCTCACTCGAGGCCCAAGCCGAACTACTGGTTACGTCACGGCTTTCTCCCGTGCTACTGACTGCGATTGCGGTGTATTGCAGCCGCTCGCCAACTGCGATCCTGTCGGTGGCTGCCAAGATATCCAACCGTACTATTTCACCAGGGGAGGTAGTAACAGTTAGCCTTGTCTGCGTTTGCAAGCCATCTACTGAGGCGCTTATCTGTGTAACGCCGGTGCTTAAACCAATCGCAAGTCCGCGGCTTGAACTTTCATTGCTAACATTGGCAACAAGAATGTCACTACTGCTAAAAGTGGCAACCTTGGTGAGGTCTGCATTGCTACCGTCAGCATAGATACCCGTAACCCGATACGGGACCTGACCGCCAACAAAAACCGATTCATCAACAGGGTCAATCTGAATCTGTTTTAGCTGCACTGCAACAACTTCAACGGGGGAGCGCGATTCGAGGTCCTCGAACGTTGCAATCAGTATATCTTTGCCTACTTCGACACCCACTGCGGTACCAAAATCGTCTATATCTTGAGCTGAGGGAATGGTCTCAGGCTCGTACGCCTGGATGATGCCACTCTCATTCTCCAGTGACCAAACAGAGCGCAGCGTAACGTTTTCAACGGTGCCATCACTCAAGACGGCAAAGGCCGAGTAATCTTGTGTTGAATTCAGCGGTATCTCGGCAACGGGTGGCAGAATCTGCATGCGCACTGCCACGGGGCCTGATACCGTGATTGACCCTTCACCGGTCACACCGTCCAGAGTTGCTCTTGAACTTGACTGCCCCGCCGCGACACCTAAAACCAACCCATCGATGTCAATGGTGGCCACCGCTGGGTCGCTACTAGCCCAAACAACACTAGATGAAATGTCTTCTGTCGTTCCGTCGTTATAACGACCAGTAGCCGAGAGACCGGCTGCCTCGCCTTGAGCGATATCAAGCTGCGCGGGGTCGATGGAGATGGACCGCAACAACCGCGCATTACCATTATCAAAGCTGGAATCAGAACTTCCACAAGCCGCTAGCGTGGCCAGACAAATGAGCAAGAAAGCTTTCTTAAGCAATACCATGTGCAGATTCCATCCTGTCCAATTGCTGTTTAAAACTGCCAATCAATGCCCAGAGTTAACCCCTGCTGGCTATCATGGCTATAACGAGCGGTCCCACTAACGGGCTGCAGACGTGTCCGATGGTCCAGCGAGAGGTACATGTAGCGGAAATTGAGACGCCACGCATCACTCAGTTGATGCGTGTATCCTATTTGTGCGCCGTATGCGGCCTGCTCACTTTCTGAATCATTCTCGAGCGTATCCACAGGCTCTTTACCCCACTCCAGTATGCTCCAACCTGCAATCGCGCCTAAATAGAACTGCCCAGCAGCGCCAACAGACCAGCCGTAGTTTATCGAGCCCAGCCAATTGTCGAGAGTGATTTCGTCAGCATCCGTTCGCTGATATTCTGCAGATACAAACCAACGTTTAGTTAAAGAACAGCCAGCACCTAAGCCAAATGCTGCGCCATCATCACTGGGGTCAAAAAGCAGCGCTACTTCACCTTCTTTGGTTGAAAAAGAATCATCAAGCGCTGCGTAGCCTGCATTCGCGCCTACAAAGCAGCTCCACTCATCGGGCTGAGCCAACGCACCTGCACTCGAAAAACCGCCAAGAGCCGCCAAGGCTACAAGGAACTGGCCCGCCAATTTTGGAAAACGCTCTTTATACTTGTATCTGGTCATAGCACTTTGCTACCGGAGTCTGGTTTGTGGACAGATGCATTCAATATAGCAGCCATACTTACTCATATCTCATCATCACTTTGTAGAGTCGCTCATCCGAACAGGGCATCGAAAATTCGGTTTTTTGCTAGCCTTTTCACCTCCGCCGGGCGCAAAAAAAGCCCACCTTGCGGGTGAGCTTTCCATATGGTTCTCTTCTGTTTCAACGCAAGAGCCAATCGAGCCGACCCATAAAAACGTATCAAAATATAAAACGTACTGAGAAGGGTTGGTTCGAATCTTCTCAGAGGGAGCATCCCATTTGGACCCACCCTCTCGAATCTGCTCATAAAGTGCTCTAATTATCTCATTTCACGCCCAAGTAGGCAATTAGCACGTTGAGAGCAATAAATGAACACTGGCTTACGTGGCATATCTACCGCCCGCAACGGCAGCGGTGAGGGGCTAAGTCTGAATTAGTCTTACGTCCGCTGTCATCGCAAGCTCACCGTCGGCATCAACGACCCGAAGCTCTACCTCCTCTTTTAAAAGTGAGCCAAGAAGAGTGAATGACGAAGCATCATGCAGCGCTCGTAAACCACGAAAGCTGAATGCTTTTACACATGCACCCGGCAGCTCTCGATAAACGAGGTCAAGCAGCAGGGTCGCCGTTAGCGGCCCTTGCACCACCAGACCTTCATAGCCCTCAGTATTAGTCGCATAGTCTCTATCGTAGTGAATTCGATGGGCATTAAAGGTTAGTGCCGAATATCGAAACAGCAACACCGGGCTGGGCGAGATCACCCTCTTCCAATCCGATTCCAAAGGGGCGATGGCTTTTGCACTTGGTTTAGAGTTTGCCGTCTTCTCACCTGATCGATACACCAGCGTCTGCTTTTCCTCAATACAAAGTGTCTCTCTGGCATAAAGCCTGTGTGTTAGCTGCACGAATACCAGCGGGCCAGTACTACCATTTTTGAAATCAACGGCGTCAATCACCGACACGCGACTCACCGCATCGCCGACCAATAGCGGCGCATGAAAGACAAGCTCGCTGCCCGCCCACATACGCCGGGGCAGCGGTACAGGGGGAAGAAACCTGCCACGTTGAGGGTGTCCGTCGGCCGCAATCTCCGCCGTACAAGCATCCGGCTGGAAATACAGCCAGTGCCAACACTCTGGCAAAGGTTCACCCAGGCGAGCTCTGGGCTCAGAATGGTCTAGCGTCGCAGACAGGCGAGCAACAGGCGCAGGCGTGATCACATCGGTTTGAGTCTCCTGACGACCCACCCAGCTCTTTAAGTGTGAGATATCAACGTTATCGAAGCTCACTGCTCAAGCCCAAGATGACTAAATACTGTTGGAACGGCCGCTGAGTTTGATTCCTTGTCGCTCATTGCCATTATCTGCGCGATCAATTGCTCAACTTCGTTTTCTTCAAGCCCCGCGTAAGCCAACAACATCTCGGCCTTGGTAATCATTTCTGAGTCGGTAAGCGGTAATTCTGGGTCGCCTTTGGCGAAAGATCGCTGCGCGGTCAGCTGATCTCCATCGGTTAATGTCACAAATACCCGCGAGCCCCACGCATCGGGATAAGCTGACACCCAGGGCTCGGTTGCAGCAATAGAGATTTTAGCGCGAAGATCGGTAAGACCTTGCCGCGCGCGATCATCGAACGCGGAAAAATCCACCGCAGGCAAACCCAAAGCGGCAGCGACGCAGTGATGAAGCGAGAATTTGGCCTCGTACTCACTGGTGGGCAGTGGCCGGTTACATACATCCAATGCAGCCTGATATGCCTCAACTCGCACTGACTCAATCTCTCGGCCATCAATCAATGCACGCAGCTCTAGCGCAGCATCAATGGCTGGATGGGTATGACGACATGACGGCCATGGCTTTATTGACGTCACGGTAAGCTGCCAAGGGGACTCCGGCGCACTTAACACTGCACTGGGTTCAGGGTTGGGACATAGCGCTCTAAAGAAGCCTTTATCCCCCTCCAGTATTGCAGGCGGCCCGGTAAAGTCGAGCGCCGCCAACTGTGCGGCGACAATGCCCGCTTCGGCAGCGCGGCCGGCATGCAAATGCTTGCTCATCGCTCCGGTGTCGAGAAACTCCCATAGCCCAGCAGACTGAGTGCCGGCATTGCCCAAGGCGTACACGGCCTGATCTTCAGACAGCGAGAGCAGCTGAGCAGCAGCCATAGCCGAGCCAAAAGGGCCACATGTAGCAGTGTTGTGCCAGACTTTATAATGCTCTCCACCTACCGCCATACCGATACGACACATGGCTTCAAAGCCCGCCAGTACGCTCTGCAGAACGTCATGAACAGAGTGTCCATGACGCTGAGCCAAGGAGAACGCAGCGGGCACGACCACGCAACCCGGATGTGTCACAGATGCCCGATGCAGATCGTCAGTTTCGAGAATATGTGTAAATCCACCAAACACGAACGCGCGCCTGCCTACATCGTCACCTTGTTCACGCCCCCACTCAGCTAGCTTTTTACCCGCGGCGGTGTGACGACCCGCGACCGCATTGGCTAAAGCGTCGAGCGTAAACAGAGCAGCGCGATGCAGATCATCCTGATCAACAGGTTTATTCCTGATATGGCGAACAAGGTCTCTGGTCAGGCTCATTCTGATAGTCCTGTGGGTTTCGTAAGAACTGATAGTAAGCCTGGCATTCCGCCAACCCACTAGTCGCTCTTGGTAAATTCCTGCCGCAATGAAGCTGAGTGCTCCCCCAGTGCTGGCACCGGCTGTAACCGCACAACACTGTCTGCCATCTTCACCGGAGGTGCGACTACGTTCACGGGGCCTGAAGGCGTGTCGACCTGCGTTCGCCTGAGTTGCTCATGTGCAGATAAACCGGCGACCGAGTTCACAAAACCAAAGGCAATACGCCCTCGTTTTAGCCGAGCCACTATCTCAGTGCGATCACAGCGCGAGAGCACCGAATCGATATCGTCATCCAGTTCAGAACGGCTCTCACATCGCTTGGCGTTGGTGCAAAAGTGAGATGACAACGCCAACTCCGGACGCTCAAGAACGTGCTCACAGAAGTTTTGCCACTCCCGCTCGTTCTGTATTGAGAACACCACTTGCTCATTGTCAGCAATATTGTAAGCGCCATAGGGCGCAATAGAGGGATGGTTCAAGCCTACTCTCTCTGGCGCTTTGCCACCATAATCCTGATGCAGTAGCGGTACGGTCATCCAGTCTGCGATGGCATCAAATAGAGACACACTGAGTCCCTTGCCCAATCCACTGCGCTCTCGCTCGTACAATGCTTGCAGAATAGCTGAGTGAGCATACATGCCGCAGGCGATATCGCACACCGATACACCCACCCTACCCGGCTGTTTGGGACTACCCGTTATCGAAGCCAATCCCGCCTCACACTGCACCAGCAAATCGTACGCTTTCATTTCGCTGTAGGGGCCGGTTTCGCCATATCCAGAAATATCCACTGTGATCAGCCGCTGATTTTCTTTACGCAACGTCGCCGAATCAAAGCCAGACCTTGCGGCTGCACCCGGTGCGAGGTTCTGGATAAATATATCCGCCTGCATCAGTATGCTATCGAGCAACTCTTTGTCCTCGGCTTTTTTGATATCGAGGCAGATCGATTCTTTACCGCGATTGAGCCATACAAAATAGGCGCTTTCGCCGTTCACCACGTGGTCGTAGCCGCGCGCGAAATCTCCCTCAGCACGCTCAATCTTGATAACCCGCGCGCCCGCATCGGCCAGACGCGACGAGCAATACGGTGCAGCAACCGCTTGTTCCAGCGCAACTACCAGTAGACCAGAGAGCGGCTGCTCCATCAGAATGACTTGGGCATACCCAGCTCCTGAGTGGCGACGAAGGACAGAATCAGGTTGGTGGAAATGGGTGCTACTTGATAGAGGCGCGTCTCACGAAACTTTCGCTCAATGTCATATTCCACGGCAAAACCAAAACCCCCGTGAGTTTGAATGCACTGATCCGCTGCCGCCCAAGATGCTTCCGATGCCAATAGCTTGGACATATTCGCCTCTGCGCCACAGGCTTTACCTGCATCGTAGAGGTCGGACGCCTGCTGCACCATCAACGCCGCGGCTTCCGTTTGTATATGCGCCCTCGCGATGGGGAACTGGACACCTTGATTCACCCCAATTGCCCTGCCAAAAACTTCTCGATCAGAAGCATAGGCTGCAGACTTCTCCGTGAACCAGCGTGCATCACCAATACATTCGGCGGCGATGAGAATACGCTCGGCGTTCATACCATCAAGAATACAACGGAAACCCTTGCCTTCCTCACCTATGCGGTTGACTACAGGGACGCGCAAGTTATCAAAAAATAACTCAGTAGTCGCGTGATTCATCAACGTGTCTATGGGCTTTACTGTAAGCCCATTACCTACAGCATCTCGAAGGTCGACCAGCAATACCGACATTCCATCGGTGTGCTTCTCACACTCTTCGCGCGGCGTTGTTCGTACTAACAAAACCATCAGGTCAGAATGCTGGGTACGAGAAATCCATACCTTCTGCCCGTTTACAATATAGTCATCGCCGTCACGTACCGCACGCGTGCGTATGCGCGATGTATCTGTACCACTTGTGGGCTCGGTCACACCAAATGCCTGCAACCGAAGTGACCCATCTGCGATTTGAGGCAAATACTGCCGCTTCTGCTGCTCGCTGCCATGTCGCAGCAAGGTGCCCATCGTGTACATCTGTGCATGGCAGGCACCGCCGTTGCCACCGCTGCGCTGTATCTCTTCCAACACCGCACAGGCTGCGCCTAAGGGTAAACCGCTGCCGCCATATTCCTCGGGGATCAGAATTGAGAGGTAACCCGCTTGCGTCAATGCGTTGATAAATTCTGTAGGATAGGCGCTATTCTTGTCGAGATCGCGCCAGTACTCACCGGAAAACTGAGCGCACAGTTTGCTGACTGCCTCTCGAATTTCGGGATAACTTTGTTCAATCGCCACGGACTACATTCCTCAAAATACGCTTACGTTAACTGACCTATAGAAACCACGAGCCGCCATCAACCATGTGGGTTTGACCCGTCACGAAGGCGCTTTGATCGCAAGACAAGTAGATGATGGTACCTGTTAGATCTGCAGTCTCCAGATTACGCTGCAGCACTTGTCCTGATGCAATGACCTTTTTTGCCTTCTCAAACTTTTCTCCAAAAAATTCTGCGGTGCCTTCCGTCATGACAGCTGAGGGGGCAACTGCATTCACCCGGATATTGTCGCCGCCCAGCTCTCTGGCCATACCGCGAGTCATGCCGATAACCGCAGCCTTGGATGCGACATAGTCGAGCCCATAAGGTAAGCCATAAACCGCTGCCAATGACGCAATATTGATAATCGAACCGCCGCCGGATTCGCGCATAGCTGCCACCACCGCCTTACTTGCCTGCCAGAGGCCTTTAACGTTCACATTCATGACGGCATCCCATTGAGATTCCTCCAGCTGCTCGAAGCGGGCTCCCTTGAGACCGCCATACAGCGCGGCATTATTAATCAGAATATCAATACTACCGAAGCTGTCCACAGCCGTAGCTGCCATCGCAGTACAGCTGTCCATATCGGTGATATCGAGATTCACAGCGACCGCTCGTCCACCTGCCTCCTTAATTACCGAGACGGTTTCTGCGCAGTCATTCATATCTCCAGCCACTACGGCAGCACCCTCAGACGCTAAAGCCTCTGCGTATGCTCTACCCAGACCACGAGCGGCACCCGTCACTATTGCTACCTTGCCCTGCAATTGAGGCATCTTCACTTCTCCGGATTTAGTCGAACTCGCACACTAGCAAACTTTTACCGTCGCACAAAATCTAACCGCTACGGTTGTCGTCCCGAGGATGTTTATCCCCGCTTCCGTCTATCATTTGTACTGCAAACTTATGGCTGGGCATCCCCAGATAGAGGGTCTACGGCTGTGCACTTGACGCTATGCGCGGCGGAATTTGAGGGATAATACGAAGGGAGTGGTAAGCGCCATATTGCCCGCAAGCAAGGCGACGCTTACATGTTTAATCAGGCGTCAGCGAATCGAGGTTCACGTTTTTCGAGCTCAGCCATCACGGCCTCAACCTGATTAGGCTTTCCAATAATCAGATCCTGCTCCTGGGATTCCATCATCAAACCTGCCTCGGCGCTCAGATAGTTCGCTTCGTTAAACAACCGCTTGTTGGCTCGCATCGCGTGCGGATTACGCAGGGCGATCTGACCCGCAGTTTCCAGCGCCAATGCTCTGGGGTCTTCCACAACCTGAGTGACGAAGCCATAGTTCAAGGCCTCTTCGGCTGTAAACACTCGTCCTGTGTAGGTGAGCTCTCGAATCACATCATCACGCGCCAGGTGGCGCATAAGCTGCGTGCCCGCCATATCAGGCACCAAACCCCACTTGATTTCCATTATCGACATGCGTGTGCCCGGCGCTGCGTAGCGAATATCTGCGCCCAGGCACACCTGAAACCCGCCACCAAATGCTACGCCGTGCACAGCAGCGATAACGGGAACCGGCAACTCGCGCCATACCCAGGCCGCGTGCTGAGCGAGGTTGGCTATTCCATGGGAGCGGTGTGCCAGAGGCTTGCGTTCTTCTTTCGAAGAACCACCCGTCACATCAGCATCACCGGTATCAGCCATCGCAGCAAAGTTCGCCATATCAAGGCCAGCGCAAAATGCCCTACCCTCTCCCGACAGTACCACGGCCCTTACAGCTTTATCATTCGAAAGCGCTTCGCCCGCTTCAGCTAACGCTTGAAACATCAATGGGTCGAGCGCGTTCATCTTATCTGCGCGAACCAGTCGCACATCTGCAACACCATTGTTGATATCAATCGTGATTCTATCTTTCATAACGTGTCTCGCTCAAAGATGTCTAATTCTTACTTAGTTCAGATCTTCATCTACCCAAAATTTCGTACCCTGCACCGTCGCTTGCAACGCCACGCCGGACTCAGTGAGCTGGTAAATCGTGGTGCCTGGCATAGCAGTCACTGCGGTTTCGGCTCCATCACCCTCTGAACCAGATTCAGCATTGGCGTCAGCCTGGGCAGAAAAGTCCCATCCACTGGTTTTAAACTGATTGAGCGCTTCATCGTTTTCAAATATCAAGATCGCCGCAAAGTTTTTGACGCCCAATCCCCAACCACCTCCTGCTGAAAACATTTTCATGTAGACGTCTTTGCCATTCCGATTGTCCCGCAGAATTCCACCACCGCGCTGGCTGGAAATGAAACCCAGGTTCAAACCAAAATTGGAAAACACAGCGTAGCCTCGCGCACTCTCAATCTCACGCTTGGCTGACGGTTTTTCCTGATACAACTTTTTCATTGCATCGGCGCGAGCTTCCTGCAACTCTTTGCGCTCGTCATCCGCTGTTTTTTTGTCAAACAGTGCCATCGCAGAAATTGGTGTCAGGATCAAAGTGAGGCACAGAAAGGCTCGTAAGGTAGTGTTCATAATAGGAACTCCGAGTGGCGCAAACAGGTTTTGAAGGAAAGGTATGGTAATGGATTACTGTTGCCAACTTCCAGTACCTATCTTTAGTTAATCGCGCTAGTGCTAGCTGACCGTACTGGCGCGGACGGCGGAAGGTGCATCCTTCATCAGCACTGCTGAAAATCGCCGCCTGCCCCGCTCACCACGGGCGTGAAAGCTATAGGCTATAGTGAGTGACTGAACAGGCCTATATCAGGCCTTGAAATATCTTTGAATAAAAGGACAACCAATGCAGCCTCCCCTTAGCGAGATTCGCCGAGACAATACGTTTTTGGCCATTATTCTGTCTATAACGCTAAGTACTTTTGCTGCCCACGCTGGCGCCGAAACCTGGCACAGCATGGTAGTGCCGGAGTTTGGCGACGCGCAAGTAATGCAATGGACCCAGCACAAAACACTGCCAGAGCCAGCAGCAGGCGAGGTCAGAATACGCGTTCTGGCAGCCTCTGCCTCCTTCACCGATATTATGATTCGAAAAGGACTCTATGCAGAGTTGGGCGAAGAGCCACCGTTCGTCCCTGGCTATGACCTGGTTGGCATCGTGGACAAAGTCGGCGAGGGGGTAACGCGAGTACGCACGGGTGATCGTGTTGCCGACCTTACAGTCTGGGGTGCATACACGGACTACGCCATTCGACCTGAGACACACCTGGTAGCTGTGCCGGAGGGTGTTGATTCCGGAGAAGCGGTTGCATTGATACTGTCTTACACCACCGCATATCAGCTACTCTATCGCGAGGCAGACCTCAAAGCCGGGCAAACCATACTCGTTCATGGCGCCAGTGGCGCGGTGGGTGCCGCGCTGACCCAACTAGCCGTTTTGAATGACATTACCGTTTACGGGACCGCGTCAACTAAAAAACAGGACTATGTAGCAGCGCTGGGCGCAACGCCTATTGACTACAGTACGCAAGATTTCGTTACCGTTGTTGATAAGGCAACCCAAGGCAGGGGAGTTGATGCCGCCTTCGATGCAATTAGCCTGGACAACTTTCGTCGCTCATACCGGGTTCTCGGTGATCAGGGCAAACTGATTACCTATGGTTTATACAACGCATCCATGTCATCGGCCGCGGGGGACTCATGGGGAATTATTTCAGAGTTTCTGTCGTTTCAATGGCAAAAACTGATGTGGAGTTGGTTTGGTGATGCAGATAAGACAGTTAGCTTCTACTCAATAACTGGCATGCGCGGCGAACACCCCGATTGGTTTGAACATGACCTGACTACGCTGTTCGATTTGCTAAAAGAAGGCAAACTCAAGGCTGCAATCTGGCGCAGAATGCCTTTAGAGGACGCAGCACAAGCCCATACATTGATTGAAACACGAGCAGTGCGAGGGAAAATTGTCCTAATGACCTCCCCGTGAGAACGATTATTGCTGTCGCTAGCCGGTCATGCTAGCTTCACTGATACATACGGGGCAATGAAAGACAAAGGGCATACTTCTATGCAACCAAGCCCTAACCGTCTTGGAGGCATGGCGCTACTGCAATGAACGCGTCGTCAAAAATAAATCTTCTGGTTTCGTGCGTCGCACTAGCCGCATCGATTGCCCTGACTGCTCTGATAGGGCAGCAGACTGTTGCGCACGAGCGAGAGAAACTGCTCAAAGATATTCGTCATCAGATCACAGACCAAGTCGATGTGCAGGTAGCTGTGTACTTCAACGACGCAAGTTACCTGAAAACTGTTGTTGATGACCTTTTCGATCTCTCTCCGGCAGTAAGAAGAGTTAACATCATTGACGCTCAGGCCTCTGCGCTAAAAAGTCGAAGTGTGTTCTGGGCAGCTAGCGAGAATCCTCGGCCTGGAGCACTACGAAAAGACACAGCTGACACTGAAATCAGCCAGGTTACATTCCCATCTGAGCTTTATCCGCCCGGCTACGGCGCGCTGGTCGTGCTGACAGCTGGCGAGTCCGTAATCAATCTATCAATTCCCGTGGTATCCAGCGTGAATCCACTGGAGGAAACCACAACCAGGCAACAGTTTGCTGAGTCTCTTACCTCCGCAGAAGGCAGCAAAAGCGTCTTCGTGACTGGCTATATCAACGTCTCTATCAGTAATACCTTGCTGCGAGCTCAGGCCCTGCGGCCCGTCATGTGGGTAGCTTTCGGTAGTATGATTTTCGTCATTGTTTGCGTTGCTATATCAATCAGGGTGGCGCGGAAAATTACCGGCCCAATATCACGCTTGGCCAAAGTGGCTGATGATCTGGCATCGGGCCAAATCAATCAGGCAATCGACGTAGATGGCGCGGGCGAGTTTAAGGAAATTGCATCAGTACTGAACTCTGTCATCGGCGGCGTCAATACATACAAGTCTAAAATGGACGTAGACCATCAACTGCTGAGTATGAAAGTTGATGAGCGCACCGCTCAACTATCAAGGCGCAATGAAGAGCTCAACAAAGCTGTGGAGGAAGTTACTGAAACAAAAAATCGGTTGCGCCGACTGGCCTATTTCGACAGCCTCACCGCACTGCCGAATCGCCGCCTGCTGACTGAGCAACTGGATCTTCTACTCAAGCTCGCCAAGCGCAACAAGCAAATTCTGGCACTGCTGTTTCTCGACCTGGATAACTTCAAGCGTATCAATGATTCACTAGGCCACAGTGCTGGTGATCAGCTGCTTAAGGAAGTTGCGCGTCGTTTATCCCAATGTGTCCGCGAAAGTGATGTCGTGGCGCATAACACCTCACAAGATCCACGCATCAATGTCTCACGCCTTGGGGGCGATGAGTTTACCGTTGTACTCAACCAAATTGATGATGCCAAGTCTGCCGGCCTCGTAGCGGACCGCATCATCCAGTCGCTTGTGGCGCCCATCAATATTGAGGGTCATGACCTAGTAGTGACCCCCAGTATTGGAATTGCCGTAGCACCAGCCGACTCCGAGGATGTTAATGGTCTACTAAAGGCTGCGGATACTGCGATGTACCACGCTAAAAGCAGCGGGAAAAATAGCTACCTGTTCTACAACTCTGAGATGGATGCAACCAGTGTAGACAGACTCAAATTGGAGTCTGATCTGCGCAAGGCAATTGAGCGTAACGAGCTGCTGTTTCACTACCAACCTCAAGTGGACACGCGCACAGGTAGCGTGTTGGGTGTTGAAGCGCTACTGCGATGGGAACACCCCGAGCAAGGTATGGTGCCGCCATTCAAGTTCATACCGCTGGCAGAGGAAATGGGGCTTATTGGCGACATTGGGGCATGGGGTCTGCGCGAAGCCTGTCGTCAGCTCGTTGAGATTCGTGACGCGGGGCTAAACCTGGACAAGGTATCTGTGAATGTGTCTGCGCTGCAGTTTAACAGCCGATTTATTGCTCAAGTGAAAGCTGTTTTGGATGAGTACCAGCTCTCACCCGATTCGCTCGAGCTGGAGCTAACAGAAGGCATAATGATTGACGACAACGAATCAATCCTGGCAGCGCTTCATGCGCTCAAAGAACTGGGAGTGCGACTGTCGATTGATGACTTCGGAACAGGCTATTCGTCACTAAGCTATTTGAGCAAATTTCCGTTGGACGAACTTAAAATCGATCGCAGTTTCGTAATCGAACTAGAGAAGAGCGACAGCGATGCCGCTCTGGTTACAGCGATTATCGCCATGGGCAAAAGCCTGAAGCTAGAAATCGTAGCCGAGGGTGTAGAGACGCACGCGCAATACGAATTCCTCACTAGCAAGGGCGTCACTCTGATTCAGGGCTATTTGTTCAGCAAGCCGCTACCCATTCATGAACTTAAACGCGTACTGTATCCGAGCTACTTTGACGAACAGATCAGAAAAATTAACCTCGAATTGGAAAACAACTGGGAGGAATAAGGTCTGCGTATCAGCCTTCTTTAGGCTCTACCGCATTGACTTCCGCCTTGCGCGCCGCTTGTACTTCAGCAAGCTCTTCTTTAAATACTTCCGCCATTTTCTCTACGCCTGACTCTGTCAAACCACCCGTGTTGCCGGCGACGCTGTAGGTTGCGTAGACGCAAAACGCCCGCATCATCGCAGTAGACACCACATGAATTGGCACCCCGGAGTCTTTCATTTCATTGGCAACACCGATGAAACGGTTAATACCTTCGTTCAGCTGGTTCTGTTCTGACATGTCCTTTATCCCTGAAAAAATGACCGGCAGAAGTCTATCATTTATTGCACAGCAGTTGGGAGAGCCGGCGTCTCTGAATCAACTGGTGCTCAGCAGCGAAATTACTTCTGGCTTAACCACCTTCCCCATGGCATTGCGCGGCAGAGCCTCCAGAATCCGCAGCAAACGAGGTAATTTGTAAGCCGACAGTCGCTGCTGCGCCCAGTCGTTCAATTGCTCCAGCGTCAACGTACAGCCTTCGTCAAGCACTACTGCGGCAGCCACACATTCGCCCCATGTTTCATCTGGAAGCCCCATCACCGCGCACTCGCGGATATCAGGATGCTCAAGCAACACACTCTCGATCTCAAGAGCAGACAGTTTGTAGCCACCCGACTTGATGATATCGACGGATAGGCGCCCCATAATTCGATAGTAGCCCTCTTCCAACACCGCCATATCACCCGTACAAAACCAACCGTCGGGTGTAAAGGCGGCCTCACTCGCTGCCGGATTGCGCCAGTACTCCAGGAATACACCCGGGCCTTTTACTTGAATCTCGCCCGGGACGCCTTTCATAGCTTGAGTGTGTTCGAGCGATGCAGGTTCCTCACTCACTAGGCGAATATCTACACCAGGCAGTGGCATACCCACAGATCCAGGCCGTCTCTCACCCTCAAGCGGATTGGAAAGCGCCATGCCGATTTCAGTCATACCATAACGTTCAAGCAGCCGCTGCCCGGTTAACGCCTCCCAACGCTTATGCACACTCGCTGGCAGCGCAGCGGAACCGGATACCATCAAGCGCATTGAAGCAAAGCCCTGACAGTAGTGAAGCGCTACTTTCTCACTGGTGGCATCGATGGCCTCAATCAGCTTTACGTAGATAGTGGGGACAGCCATGAATACCGTCCAGCGCCTATCGGCCACCCCTTCCAAAATCTTCTGCGGATTAAAGCCATCGGGGAAAACTGTCACTTCGGCACCCACCCAGAGTGCGCAGCAAAGAACGTTGATCAAGCCGTGTACATGATGCAGAGGCAAGAACAGGGGTATTTTGTCGTCTGCGCGCCATCCCCAGCTATCAACCAGGGCGCCAATCTGCGCTTCAATATTTGCGTGAGTGGTGATCACGCCTTTAGGTTTACTGGTCGTTCCGCTGGTAAAGATCATCAGCGCTCTGCGAACTGATGCTATGTCCGGGTAGCTTGCGCTTGCTGCAGATTCATCGCCATCTACAAACAAATCACTCGCTACTACGACATCAAGGGCACAACCGTTAACCAGCGCTCGAGCCTGCTCAACAAGGGTCTCGTCAACGAGCAGAACACGAGCACCAGACGCCTCTGCGCAGTACTGCATCTCAGGCAGCGTTGCGCGTGCGTTCAGCGGCACTGCGATTCCCCCTGCCCGCCAGATACCCCAAAGTATGGCAACATAACTGTCACCCGCTGGGGCTAAGAATACGATAGGCTCCTCCGCGAGGTCCTCGCAGTCTTTCAGCAGATGTGCAGCAACAATCGACGAGCGGTCAAAAATCTCTCGATAAGAAAAAGTGTCGAGCTCCTGACGCATGGCGCAAGCATCACCGAAGTCTTGTGCTCTGCTGATAGTAGCGGGGAGTTTCTGCATGAAATACGACCCAAAACCCTGTTCAATGATTCAATTGCTCCACTGGAGTGCTCTATTATGCGCTATAGTTCGCGATTGACCAGCAACCGACATCGGATCGACACGTTATGGCTTTGAGGTCTCTGCGCGGGCAGACTCACATATCTAGAAATGGCGTATTGACAGGCGCGGCTGGCGCGCTGATCGCCGCTTTCGCTGCAACTGTTCAGGGTCAGGACAAGACGCCCGAACTCAGTACCAGCTATTACGCAGAGATAGGCGCTGGTGCAGAGTACGACAGCAACGTCACAGTCGACGAGTTGGATATTACGAGTAACGAGAGCGACTACGGTTTGACATTGGATGCGAGTATCGGTCTAAAAAAGCCCCTTACAAATTCGACAGAGTTGTCACTGTCATATGACTTCAGCCAAACCAACTACAAGGAGTTTTCAGAAGTAGATCGCCAGACCCACCTGGTGGGCGCTGACCTCTCGACTGAATTGGGCGAAGTCGACACGGGACTTTCAACGTTCTACATTCACTCTCGCCTGGACGGCAACAAATTCCTGGAGCTGTATCGAGGATCTCCCTACGTATCAGGTTTTATCTCCAAGCGTTGGTTCACGCGGGGGGCCTATGTGTATTCAGACAAAACCATCGAGAACCGACCGGCGCGCGATGCGACAACACAAGCAGGAGAGCTGGACTTCTACTACTTCCGCAGAGGTTTGCGTAGCTACTTCAACATTGGCTATCGTTACAGGGATGAAAATGCTGAAGACGACCAGTTCGACTACCAGTCCAATAGCGCAAAGCTTCGCTACGTGCAGCGTATCGAATTGCTGGACCGGACTACAAAACTGGAACTCTCATGGCGCTTTGAGGATCGCGACTACAGCGGTGTGACGCCAAGTATTGGGGAGAAACGCGATGAAGACAGAAATCGCTGGCGTATTGACTATGAGGTACCCATCCTTGAGCAGGGCATGGTGCTGTTTTACTACGGCTACTCTGACTACGACTCCAACCTACCCTCGGCAGATTACACGCAAAGCTTGCTAGGGGCTCGCTTTACTTACCGTTGGGAGTAAGGTGCGCTCAGGGGTGAGTAAGCCATAGCCATAGATGCTGTCTCTGCCAGGGGGACCCAAATCCACTGCCGAGGCAAACAACTGTGCTCGCGCATCAGTATAGGGTTGCAGGTGCCGCAATCTGGCCGCGGCTATAGCTGCAAAGGGTACGGCGAACGACGTACCCGACGAGGCCACAAATCCACCACCTGCGTTGGCGTGTAGCAAACCGACACCTGGTGCGGCTAGATCAAGATAATCACCGCGATTTGCGAGCCTGAACACTTCTCCGCGCTCATCAACAGCGGTCACGGCAACGACTGATTCATAGGCCGCCGGATACATCGGACTTGCCACAGGACCGCCATTTCCGGCAGCCGCCATCACTATCATCCCATCGCGCGTAGCACGACCCAACGCAGCCTCGAGCAGTCGGTTGGGTGGCCCCGCAAGGCTGACATTAACAACATCAACATTAGCCGAAACCAGCCAGTCGAGTGCTCGCACGAGGCTAACCGTGCTGGCAATTTCTCCGCGCTCTTCATCAACCTCAAACACAGAAGCGGCATACAGCTGTGATCTCGGCGCCAGACCCTGATAATCCGAATGATTGCCTGCGATGATAGATGCTACCGCTGTACCGTGGAATGCCGGCTGCTGCTTATCGGGCGCGGTGAACGAGCGCACTTCAATCGACGCATCGGCCAATGAAGAATGAGCGGTATCTACCGTGCTGTCTATCATGCCAATACGTACAGGTAAGGATGCAATATCGTCAGGGAAATCAATCGCATCACGAGGCGTTAAGCCCGTGGTGCCATTGCCCGTATCAGGATCTCCTGCGGTATAAATATGGTTAAGGTCTACTTCGGCGCGCTCTTTACCCACGATGTCGATCACGCCTTTACGGATCTCGGTGATATCAAAGCTTGAAGGTGCCGCGACCTCTGCAAGACGCAGCCCCAAACCAGGGAGGTCTGTAACCGCATCAAACAAGTACCCCTTATCCGCGAGCTGTTCAAACACTTCGGGTTCGGCCATCACCAGCCACTGCTCCTTAGTAATTCGACGCTCGTCAACTTCCAATGAGGTTTCAATCTTGTCGATTATATCGTCGACCTGATTGTCGAAACGATCTTCAATGTTCGCTGCAACCTGTGATTCTGTTGATGCCTCTACGGAATCTTCCACTGAGGCGTTCAGCTCCTGAGCAACACTCTCCTCAACGGTATCCTCTACCGTGTCAGAAACTGCCTCGGCAACGGAAGCTTCTACAGTTTGCTCGACGGTTTCTTCGACGGTCTCAGCGACCTGCTCTTCCAATGATCCCTCAACCGACTCTTCCACACCCTCTTCTATGCTACTGGCTACACTTTCCTCTACGCTCTCTTCAATCGTGGCTTCAATATCGGCTTCCACGCCCTCTTCGACGTCCTGAGCAATCGATTCCTCCAGCGACTCTTCGACCACCTCGGCAATGTCACTCTCTATAGCATCAGAGACTTCATCTTCGATGGCCTCATCAATACTATCTTCCACCTGTTCCTCGGTCTTTATCTCGATATACCCACCCAGCGTAAGCTCAGCCTGCTCCTCCAACTGCTCCTCCACCGCGTCTACCACCTGATCTTGAACGCTTTCACTAATCTCTTCTTCCAGCGCTTCTTCCAACGCCTCCTCTACTGACTCTTCAACGGAGTCTTCCACGGCATCATCGATCGTAACCTCCGTGTAACCCCCCAGCGTCAGCTGAGCGTAAACTGGACGGGTGACCACGGCTAAAGCAAATATGAACGCGCCCACAGCCAACAAACCGGCCTTTAGGGACAGGTTCGCGACAGAGCATATTCCTGTTTTTTTCTTAATAATCATCGGGTTAAGAGTATTTCCTGATAAATATTAGTCAGCAATCATCATGATTACTGTGTAGAGTTAACGTTTCTCCCGAGGATAAATTCCATCAGATGGAATAGAATCCCCGCCTCAAACGTCAAACATTTTAACAGGAAACGTATGCCACCGCTCGGCGAATCTCAGCGCGAAGCACTGCTAGCCGAATTAGGCGGATTACGTAAGTTCTGTTACTCGCTGACAGGTAATGGCGCCGACGCAGACGATTTGCTGCAGACGACAGTGGAAAAGATCCTGAACAAGGGGATGCCACACGATGCTCACCCGGCTAAATGGGCGTATCGGGTCTGCAAAAATACGTGGATTGATGAAATTCGATCACGGGATGTCCGGCTCAAATACCCTCAGCAGGTAGAGGCGGAGAGCGACATATCGCTCTCTACGGAGACCGTCGCTCACGATGAGCGAGAGATCGTCACCGTAAGCAAGGCGCTCGACGAATTACCTGCAGAACAGCGTTTGGCGCTCAGCCTGGTGGCCATTGATGGCAAAACCTACGCAGAAGCTGCCGATATATTGGAAGTGCCTATAGGGACGATCATGAGCAGAATCGCCCGGGCCAGAAAAAATCTGGTGGCATCGCTAGGCGATGAATTGCCAGACATGACGAATCGGGATACGACATGACAGACAACAGCTACGACAGCGACAAGAACAACGAACTGTTATCGCAATATTTGGATGGCGAATTGGACTCAGGCCAATCCCTGGCGCTAAAGCGACGTCTTTTGGCCGAGCCGGAGTTGAGAGCGCAGTTCGATCGCTTGCAGCGGGTTTCAACGCGTGTACAAACCGCCTTTAGCCAAGCGGGCCTGGACAGTGTTCCACAAGATACACGCACACTGCTGGAGCAAGCACCGATATCAGCCGCTCCACAGCTGGCAGCGGTTCAGCGCCGACCTTTCTTGTCTTACGCCGTCGCTGCAACTATTGCTGTAGCTGCCGGGGTTGTCATGGTGCCAAAGTGGGGTGCAGAGTCGCCCCTCAACCCTATTTCTAATAGCGCGTACGATGTGCAGCTTTCGCAAACGCTTGAATCTACACCCTCTATGAGCGAAGGCTGGGCACAGTTGGAGGATGGCCGCACGGTTCGCCCCATTTTGAGCTTTAAGGCGGACTCAGGCACCTGGTGTCGCGAATTTCTTGTGCAGCAAGATAGCAGTGCAGAACGGGGTATTGCTTGTAGAAGCAATAATGAATGGAATATTGAAGTACTAGCTGCAACAGAAGTACCAGGCAGCGCGAACGAATACCGACCCGCTGGTAGCAGCAACCAGGCGTCTGTATCGCAGTACATAGCAGAAAAGGCCGTCGGAGTTGCCGCTGGCAAAGAAGAAGAAGCGCAACTTATTGCTACTCAGTGGCAATAGCCACTGCCCCCCCTAAAGCTACAATCCAGCAACCCAGCGCCCCAGTAGTTTGCTGGGGCCGCTTTTTGCCACACCACACCACACCACACTAAATTAGAAGCAGCCTGAGCGGGATGCCAATTCGCGGAGGTTGGGATCTCGTTAATGCCCGGGATAACCTGCGGCAAAGATGCAAGCAGGCTCAGACAACGGCAGTAGGCTTAATAAAGAAAAAGAAGCAGGGCTTATTGCCCCATGTAGACAATAAGCCCTGAAGTCCAGAACAAGCGCGCTAGCTAACTTGTTCCTGAAGACGGTCAGAACGAAGGAACGAGGGGCTCTCTACCCCAGTGCTCGCTTCCGTTTGCTTTCGAAGCGGCACATCCCCGTTGATCGGTCGCCAGACACCACATAGCAATCGTTTGCTGCTGTGTTAACAACAATGATCTGACAACTCTAAATAAGATAAAGGAACATGTGAGAGCCGCGTATTCTTTGCTCTTTGGCAAGAATTACGCACCCAGGACTCTTCACCGTTCCTTAAGCGCTGTTTCACTCCGCTTTGATTAGATGACGAGTCTGGAGTGAGATTTATTCCACACAACGACAAAAAAAATGAAATAGTTTGAATAAAGTTCATAGGGTATTGTTTTTATTGGTTTTTTAGCTACTATCTGAACCGGGTATTTTTCCCATTTGCGCCTTTTAACCCGCCTACAGACTCCATTTTTCGCACTGAGAACAGTCATTATGAGCGATTATCTGATTCCATTAGCCGGCGGCCTGCTCATCGGCCTCTCGGCAGCCGCGCTACTGTTAACACAGGGCCGAATAGCGGGCATCGCCGGGATACTCTACGGCGCTATCTCCGGGCAGGCAGACAGCCTGTGGCGATGGCTTTTTCTGGCAGGCCTGTTGCTAGGCCCCGTTTTGTATCACTCAGTCAGTGGGCTCCCGCTACCCATCCCCAGTGATTTGTCGGTGGTGCATGCGATCGCCGGTGGATTATTGGTGGGGATAGGTACGCGCATCGGCAGCGGGTGCACGAGCGGACACGGTGTTTGTGGGCTGGGCAGGCGATCGGTTCGATCACTGGCGGCCACCTGTACATTTATGGCTACTGGAGTGGTTACTGTATTTGTAATCCGACACGTAATGGGAGGCGCATAAATGAAAAACCTCATGGCACTACTGTGCGGCTCCATCTTCGGTATTGGGTTAGCGGCATCGGGTATGACCGATACCTCCAAAGTATTGGGGTTTTTAGACATTGCCGGTAGCTGGGTGCCGGATCTCGCTTTCGTTATGGGAGGGGCTGTGCTGGTTACGCTGATTACCTTTCCGCTCATACTCAAGCGCACACGCCCTGTATTCACCGATCGCTTTCACGTGCCTACAATTACTCTGATCGATAAACGCTTGGTCGTTGGCTCAGCCCTGTTTGGCATCGGCTGGGGAATCTATGGGTACTGCCCGGGACCCGCCCTATCGGCGCTGGTCTATCTGCAGCCCAATACATTCATCTTTGTAGCGGCCATGCTGGCTGGCATTTATGTGGCTGCCAGATTTCCAACCAGTACCTGAATGTATCGCTGTACCCTGCCCTAGCTGGCCAACCACAATTCCTAACGATTGGGATCTGGCACCCTGCTACGCGCATGCTCCATCAGGGCCCAAAGAATATTGCTGGAACTTACCTGGCCTACCAGTTTGCCAGACTCGATAACCGGTCGCCTGCGCTGCCGCGTCTGCAGCATGGACTGCGCAACCTCAACAATGTTATCGGTTGGACCACAGCTATTAACCTCCACCGTCATCGCATCTTGTACCAATGCATGATCGGGGTCTCCATCGTTGTAAATCGCTGCCAGTACACTCTGTAAGCAGTCAAGCTCCGACAAGATGCCTACCGCGCAGCCCTGCTCGTCCACTACGGTAATGCCTGTTAGCTTATGCTCTATGATCGTTTCGATCGCCTGTGAGAGTTTGGCATCAACGTCAATCGTCAACGGGTTACGACGCATGCAATCTTGTATTTGGGTAGGCTTGTGCATGTGGGGTATCCTTTCTGCTTAAGTACTTCTGCTGTGGAAATTCAATAGTAGCAGACCTTTTTCCCATTGCGACCAACACCGGCGGAGACCGCAATCTTATGCAGGCCATGATAGACGAATTTCGCATCCTTCCCGCCGGCCACTGCGGCAGCGGCGCCATGCGCAACCTTATCTACCACTACTGCGATCTAGACCTCCCAGAGGGCGTCGTTTTCGGCTTGGGTGCAGGCATCGATACCGTCTATTTCACGTATGAGAAAGCGCGCCCCCCGTTTATGTTTTTCGGACGCGGCTCTTCTATGGAAACCGATGTAACCCGCAATCTGGGAATCGACTACCGCGAACAAACTGATTCAAACGACGACACCGCTTGGGAGAACGTAAAAAACGAGGTATTGAGCGGCAATCCAACCATGTTGTCGGGCGATATTTTCTACCTGGACTACCGGGAGTTCAAAGTACACTTTCCCGGGCATCGCTTCGTATTGCTGGGCTTCAACGAAGACACACAAGAGGCATACATTGCCGACCGTATAAACACGCATGCAGAAACCTGTTCAATGGGCGCACTCCGACTGAGCCGAAGCGCAGATATTGGCATTAGCAGCCACAACTTATGGGGAAAGTTTCACTCCTCTCATGTCAGCAACTCTTTGCCAGAAGCCTGCGGGTTAGCGCTGAAAATGTCTGTTGAAAGAATGCAGGGTATTGATCTGTCGCAGCGTGACCTTATGCAAAGCTCGGCCGGGGGTAACACACGCTGCGCGACGGGCCTGGATGGCCTACGCGCTATGCGACAGGACTTTACGCAATGGCAGGGGCTACCGGACGCAGTCGATCGCATTACATACGTGGACAATGCCATTGTTAAATTCGGCACGGGCGGTGGCTTTTTTCGTGATCACTATGTCCGATTTATGGAATGGTCCCGAGAGCAGCGTCCTGACCTTGTGAGTGACGATTGCGTTGCACTTGCAAACACAACCGCAGCGCAATGGAATGCGCTGTCTCCAATGCTGCAGTCTTTGGCAGCGGCACCTGCAGATAGTGCTTTGTGGACGCAATGCGCCGAGCAACTCGATGACATTTTTCATACCGAGTATTTGTTGTTTGGTCAGCTAGGCGACAGCGTGCTTGGAGCCGTCACTGCGTGAGTCATTCCCTGTGGGAGTTAAAAGCTGGCGAGAGCGCTCGCATAACAGGTTACGATGACGCGCTCGCTGATAGCTACCGGATTCGGCTGATGGAACTTGGATTTCATGTCAATGAACATGTGATCTGCGTGCAGTCTCCCTCTCTGGGTGCTCCCAAAGTTTTTCGCGTCAGCAATACTGTGTTTTCACTTGATGATGAAGTGGCGTTGCACATCATGGTTGATCCAGCCACATGAGCAAGATCATTCTCGTGGGCAGCCCCAACTCCGGTAAGAGTCTGCTGTTCAACAGGCTCACGGGGCTACAACAAAAAGTCGCCAACTTTCCCGGCATCACCGTGGATATTGCCTCAGGAAAGCTCTCGGACGCGCCAGATCTAGAACTGGTGGACTACCCGGGCACCTACTCTTTACAGCCCATCTCAGGTGAAGAGCAAGTGGCAGTTGCCCAGTTCACCGCTAGCCTGAATGACCCAAATGTCAGTCAGGTGGTGTGTGTTATTGATGTCACTCGGTTGGAAAAGAGCCTCTACTTTACCCTGCAGGTCATTCGAGAATGTGCTCGCCACGGCAAGCCCGTGATCGTTGCCGGCAACATGATCGACGTACTGCATCGTCACAATATCCAGCTGGAGGCGGCAGGTCTTGCTGACGCCTTGGGCGCACCGCTGGTACCAATTTCGGGTCGCAGTGGAGAAGGGCTAGACATTTTACTGGACAAGCTTCGGGCGAATACAGACAGGGATGACACGCCATCAAGCGGCACTCAATGGTCTGATACACCCGATGTATTGCTGCGCGGAACAGCCCACCAACTGGCTGGTCAATATGGTCCCAGGGGCGATATTCTGGTGCGCACTCAGAGTCGGCTGGATAGTTTTTTCCTGCATACTGGCAGCGGTGGTATCGTATTTTTCTCCATTATGTTTTTGTTGTTTCAATCGATCTTTACCTGGTCAGCGCCAATAATGGATGCAATCGAAACAGGCCTGGGCACGCTATCGAATTGGGTGGTGCCCGCACTCCCCTATCAAGTCATGCAGGACTTCACCGCAGACGCTATCTTCTCGGGCATCGGTGCTTTTCTGGTATTCGTGCCACAGATATTCGTGCTTACCGTCATCATTGGCATTCTGGAAGATTCAGGCTACATGGCCAGGGCGGCATTAATCTGTCACAGACCTTTGCGAATTTTTGGCCTTACTGGGAAGAGCTTTATCCCCATGCTGTCGGGAGTGGCCTGCGCCATACCGGGTATCTATGCCGCGCGTTCTATCGACTCGCCGCGCAAACGTCTACTGACCTACCTCGCGATTCCACTGATGCCCTGCTCTGCGCGCTTACCGGTGTACACATTGTTGATTGCAGCGTTTATTCCAAATACCACTGCATTTGGCGGCCTGATAGGGGTACAGGGACTAGCCATGTTTCTTACCTACTTCTTCGGGCTGTTCTGCGGGCTACTCGTAACAGGTCTGGTCTCACGGATGAGCGAAGACAACTTTACGGACGTACCTTTTGTACTGGAAATGCCGCCCTATCGCATGCCATCGTGGAAGCCGCTACTTCGCAACGCGTGGAATCGCAGTAAGCACTTCGTGACCAAAGCAGGTGCGATTATTCTTGCCGTTACAATCGTGATCTGGATTCTGGGCTACTTCCCCAACTACGGCGCAAGCCTCGGCGAGTCATGGCTGGGTTCGATTGGCCACTTGGTTGAGCCGATCTTTGCGCCACTGGGGTTGGACTGGCGCTACGGCGTTGCCATCATGACGTCCTTTCTCGCACGCGAAGTATTTGTTGGCACGCTGGGGACAATGTTTGGAATACAAAGTGCTGAAGAAAACATGGTGCCACTGGTAGACAGCATTCAGAGCAGTGGCCTGAGCATAGCCTCTGGTGTGGCGCTGCTCGTATTTTTTGCCATTGCACTGATGTGCGTATCGACTATGGCGGTGGTTTCGCGCGAATCACGCTCCCACTCTCTGGCGCTCAAAATGTTCGCAGCCTATGGCGTTGCGGCCTACATTCTGGCGGTGATCACCTACCAGCTCGTTTCGTTGCTAGTGAGTTAACTTGGCAAGCTTATCTGCGCTTGCGTGCGTCATACAACCAGATAGCGCCAAACACCGGTAGTAGTAGCAGTGGCGCTATGGCAACAGACTGAAAAGATTCCACGGAGGCATAGCGCACAGCCTCTTGTTGCAGTGCCGGTGAGAGCTGCGAGAATTTATCCAAGCCGCCTGCAGCTTCTGCCTTGGCTGAATCGAAAATCGCTCCCATACGCGGCAATACAAACTGAATTGCCATACCGCCAGCAAAGCCCATCAGCCCCAACGCCAACGCCCCACCACGGGGGAATCGTTCAGCCGTTATTGCGAGCATGGTAGGCCACAAATAGCACACCCCCATTCCCCAGATAGTTGCAGCGATAAACGCAAGCATAGGTGAATCAGCCAGGCTCAGTGCATACAGCCCAATAGCCGCGGCAAGTGCGCTCACACACATCAGGCCAACAGATGAAATACGTTCAACAATTGGCCCGGCAAAATGACGCATCACGAACATCAGTGCACTCACATACACCAGCAGCAAAATGCCCTGCATGCCAACGATATTGGACAGGGTAATATTGACCCACTGACCAGGTGCAAGCTCAGAGGCAGCAGTGAGAAACATACAGCCCCAGAAAACCCAGAACAGCGGGCGCCGTAATAGCTCTGAGAGCATGTCTGCGTAACTTGCACCCGAGGCAACCCGCTCGGTCACAGGAAAGGCTGAGCTAGCCACCATCCAGGTCAGCACCAACGCGGGTAGTAGCAATACCAGCATGTTCAGCTCCCAGGGCAGGCCAAAGCTGGAAATAGCCACGCCCAATAACCCCCCAACCACGATTCCCGCCGGCCACCACGCATGCAAAATATTCAGACGATGGGTTTTTTCCTCAGGATACAACGCCGCAACCATAGGATTAGACGCGGCTTCAACCGCGCCCCATCCCAACCCCGTCAATAGCAAACTCAATAGCACCAGGCTATGCACACCCTCGCCGATTGGCGCTATGGCAGCCACCAGAAGACCCGCCGCGCCCGCAATGTAACCCAGCGCCGCAAGTAGCAGCATGCGCTTCATACCTACCAAGTCGACCAAAGCGCTGCCAAAAAGCAGCGTGAGGGCAAAACCGGTAAACGTTACGCCCAATGCCTCGCCGACTAATGCGGCAGAATTGGCCAGGTCAATTTTATCGAAGATATCGGCTTGCAGGTTAGGCGCGATATTGGCTCTCACAGCAAAACCCAGACCAATCATAAAGATCGACAGATTGCCTACGTAGTAAAGGCGTCGTCGATCGATAGTCTGTGTATTCATTATTGTCTCCTGCGCTGGCAGCTAGTTACCGTGAGGTCAGTCGAGGCCGAGGATACGCCGATTAGCAGCCTCGTCGGCTCCCGATGAGGCAAAGTCATCGAACGCTCGATCAGTGGTGCGGATCAGATGGGCCTCGATAAACGGCGCGCCTTCGGCTGCACCATCTTCGGGGTGCTTCAAGCAGCATTCCCACTCCAGAACCGCCCAGCCCTCGTAGCCATACTTGGCAAATTGACTGAAGATGGCATTGAAGTCTATCTGGCCATCGCCCAATGATCTGAAGCGGCCTGGCCGATCCATCCAAGACTGATAACCGCCATAAATGCCCGAGCGGCCATTGGGGTTAAATTCCGCATCCTTTACGTGGAACATCTTGATACGTTCGTGATAAAAATCGATGAACTGCACATAGTCCAGCTGCTGTAATAGAAAATGGCTAGGGTCATACAAAATGTGGCAGCGTGGATGATCACCTGTCGCCTCGAGAAAACGCTCGAACGTCACACCATCATGTAAATCCTCACCGGGATGAATCTCATAGCAAAGATCTACACCCGCCTCATCAAACGCATTCAGGATACCCGTCCAGCGCGTCGCTAATTCGCGAAAGCCGGTTTCTACTAACCCTTCTGGGCGCTGTGGCCAGGGATACAGCGTGTGCCACAGCAACGCGCCCGAAAACGTCGCGTGCGCTGTAAGCCCAAGATTGGCACTCGCGCGGGCCGCCAGTAGTAACTGCTGTTGTGCCCAGGCTTGCCGCTCTACCGGTTTGCCTCGCACTGCCTCCGGGGCAAAACCATCAAACATCTCATCATAGGCAGGGTGCACTGCAACCAACTGACCTTGTAAATGGGTGGACAGTTCGCTGATCTCTACGCCGTGCTCCGCGCATACGCCTTGCAGTTGCTGACAGTAGTCTACGCTCTGAGCCGCGAGCTCAAGATCGATTAGCCGGCTCTCCCATGTTGGAATCTGGATGCCCTTGTAGCCCATGGAGGCCGCCCACCGCGCCATATTCGGCAGACTGTCAAAAGGCCGTTCGTCACCCACGAACTGGGCCAGAAAAATCGCCGGTCCCTTCATATCACACTCACTCTGTTGCGGATCTCTTGGCTAAAGATCAGGGAAATCATGCCATTTAATGTCACTACTACTGGCTGCGACAGCCGTTTCGATAAACGCCATACCGCGTACAGCTTCTTCTATTCCCGGGCAGTCCATCGCCCATGCTGCAGGACTACGACCTTCACTTGCAGCGCGAACCTGTTCAGCAAAGGCAATGTACAGATTCGCAAACGCCTCTATATACCCCTCAGGATGGCCTGGCGGCGTTCGGCAAAACCTCAGTGCATGAGGGTCAAGATACGAGGCGCCTGCGCGCAAAACTTCCGCGGGCCGCTCGGCATACTTGAACGTTAGTGTATTGGGCTCCTGCTGCGACCAGGTAAGCGAGGCCTTATCACCATAGACCGCAATCGACAGTGCATTCTCTTCACCTAGCGCGACTTGACTGGCCAGTAACACACCGCGTGCGCCGTTTTGCAGCCGCAGAAGTACAGCACCATCGTCATCTAAAGATCGCTCTTCAACAATACTGCCAAGATCCGCGCACAACGAAGCGATACGCTGCTGCGTTATGTACTCGAGCAAGTGTGCTGCGTGCACACCTATATCGCCCATACAACTACTGACACCCGCCTTGGCCGGATCAAGCCTCCAGGCTGCCTGTTTATTCTCATCATGCTCGACTGCTGTGGCCAGCCAGCCCTGTGGATACTGTACAACCACCCGACGCACCTCACCGAGCTCGCCAGAGGCTATCCGACTACGCGCCTCTTTGACCATGGGATAACCCGAATAGGTGTGCGTCAGCCCATAGAGGCTATCCCCCGAGGCCAAGGTACTTCGCAGTTGTAGCGCTTCTGCCAAGCTGAGTGTGGCCGGTTTGTCGCTAAGCACATGAAAGCCTGCTGCAATTGCTTCAAGCGCTACGGGTAGATGAAGGTGGTTAGGCGTAACGATCGCAACAAATTGCATGCGTTTATCTGCAGGTAATAGTGCCTCTTCGCGAAACATAGACTGGTAATCGCCATAGCAGCGATCAGCGGGCAGGTGTAACGACTGTCCACTGCTCTGCGATCGCTGGGCATTCGAACTGAAGGCGCCGCACACCAGCTGTATCTCGCCGTCGAGTGCTGCAGCCATTCGGTGAATGGCACCAATAAAGGCACCCTCCCCGCCGCCGACCATACCCATACGGACCTTTGCCATAAATCACTATCCTGCGTATTGTGCTTATTATTCTCCGCACCACGATCTGTGGATCTGAACATGCGCTTGCACTGCGATCGTAGAGGATAACAGTGAAGATACACCACGATAAATAAAATAAGGAAAGATCCATGCGGAATCTACTCAAGCTGATCATTGTGTTGCTGGTACTGGTAGGCGCAGTGGCGGCAGTGTTCTATCAGGTTTACTTCAAGACCGGTCAATACGTCCACGAAGGCGCACTAGCCAGCCCGCCTTCTGAAAGCATTGATGATAATGCCTGGGTAACTATTTTTGATGGCCAAACACTCGATGGCTGGATACCCAAACTGGTGGGTAGCCCTTTAGGCGAGGACAATAGGAATACATTTCGCGTTCAAGACGGCAGCATCACCGTGGCCTACGACGACTATCCGCAATGGTCGGGGGAATTTGGCCACTTATTCTACCATCTGCCCTTCACACACTATGTACTACAGCTTGAGTATCGCTTCGACGGGGAGCAGATCGCAGAAGGTGCCGCGATGGCCTGGGCGTGGCGAAACAGCGGCGTGATGATTCATAGTCAGGCGCCGGATTCAATGACGCTAGCTCAGGACTTTCCGGTATCGCTGGAGGTGCAGCTACTTGGCGCCCACCCCGATGAGCATCGACCCACGGCAAACCTCTGCACACCCGGTACGCATGTGGAGCTGCGCGGAAAGCGCCATACACAGCATTGCATGCTCTCTACGTCACCCAGCATTGTTGGCGACGAATGGGTCACTTTGGAGGTTGAGGTCAGAGGCGACGATGTTGTGCGGCACTTCATCAATGGCGAACTGGTATTTGAATACAGCCAGCCCCATCTGGACACATGGATGGGACCGGGCAAGCAATTTGCAGATAATGGCTCCCATATCGCGATTGATGGCGGGTACATCGCATTGCAATCCGAAAGCCACCCTGTGCAGTTCCGAGACATCAGAATCGTCCCACTAAACTAACCGCATTGGAGTCTGCCTTTCGACATTTCCTCCCTTTTAGGAGTCGTGGGCCCCATGCGTTTGCTTGAGCGCTTGCACCTGCAACATCACCTCTGCATAGCCGACCAGGTCGGTAGCCTCAACGATCAGGCCGTTTTCAAGCCGAAGCACACTGGAATGCGCGCCTCGCAGTACAACACTCTCTTTATCGATACCCCAGGTATCGCCACAAAACAACTCGCAATAGTCGCACCTGCTACAGACGTCCACAATCGTTTACAATGCCCACATCGAAATAAGGAGGATTTCAACATGCGAACACTTTTCTTGGCCATCGCGGCCTGTGCCAGTCTTATGGCGGCGCAAGCGATTGCTGATACGCTAGAGTTGACCGATGGCACGTTGCTCGAAGGTGAATTCATGGGTAGCAGCAATGGCATCATAATGTTCAATACGGGCACCCGCATTGAAGCGTTCCCAGAACCCGAGGTCGCCGGTATTTATCTAGATGAAGTAGATAGATCTCCAAAAGCTGCTGCGGCTCCCGCGCCGGCACCGGCACCAAAGGCAAAGCCCAGCCCACCCCCACCGCCAAAAGACATCACTGTGCCAAGCGGTACGCGGATGGTGATTCGCATGGCCGACTCCATCGATACAAAGCGGCATAAGACGGGTCACCGCTTTCGCGGTCAATTGGAAGGCGCAATCGTGATCAATAGCGTGACTGTCGCGCCCAGAGGGACCTTTGTGCATGGCAGGATCATTCAGGCGTCAACCGGCGGCAGAGCTGTGGGGTCCTCTGAAATGGCTATCGAATTCACAGACATCATGATTGACGACCAGCTCTATGAAATAGCCACCACAGGCTTACAAGCGAAAACTGGCAACGAGGCTGGCAAGACGGCCGGTCGCACAGCACGGGCTGCCGTGATAGGCGGCTTGATAAGCGGTAAGAGTGGTGCAAAAACAGGGGCTGCGGTTGGACTTGGTGCGTCGATTCTCACCAGCGGCTCAAGCATCAATGTGCCGGCAGGAACCATCCTGGAAACCACATTGCGTACGCCGCTGACTATCCCCGGCAACTGGTAAGCGCTAGCAGCATCTACCGCTATTTAGTAAGAATAAGCCTAAGGCCCTAGTTGTAAGAATTTGGCCTTAGGCATTTTGCAATGCTCAGCGTGTTTATACCGATAGCTTCTATTCCAGAAGCAACACAAGTCGTGTGTTAAAGCCATGGCTATCGCCCGTTTCATCGAATCGATCGAGAGTGATAAACCGATAGTTCAGGTTTACATTGAGGTAAGGGTTTAGCCACCAATTTAGGCCCAACGACCAGATATCCATATCACCGGCATCTGCGCCGAAGATTGAGCCAGGCGCCTCACTCATATCCATGTTGCTATAGCGAGCACCGATCTCCCAGGCACCCCAACCATTTTGCTCCACCGTTCTGGCGACCGGAACAGGCTTGAATATTCCCACACGATAATTATAGGGACGCACTTCGCCGGTGAGTATCCAAGAGGCAGTGATGTGATAGCCATCAAGAGATGGATCGCTATACTCACGGGACTCCAGATCCGTACGCGCATATTCACCGTGCAGCCAGAACGGGCCACTACGCAACGATGCCTCTGCCTGATACGTCATCGACTCCTTGGGTAGTAGAGAATCTGTCGCCAGGAAATCGGGTGCCTGATTGAATTCGGGGCCTACTTGAACGACTACGCCCTCTTTCGCGTTGGAGTGACGCAATCCCCCACCTAAGTGCAGTAACGTGCTTTCATTGTCCGACAGGTAAGGTACCCAGGTGGCCCTGCCCACATACTGGGTCGCATTATCACTAAATGAATTCGGCTGATCCTTGTCGAGCCAATTATTGAACGCACCACCGGCGAGCGTCATTCGATCATCTGCCAATGTGCCAGCCATCACCAGGCCGACATTTCTGGAGGGTAACAATGCATCAGAAACTGCCGCTCGCTCCTGCATAGGGCCATGACCCAGCGCCATCAAACGCTCCATCGAGATAGGCTCTTTTTGCTTGCCTATACTAAAGCTGGTCTTCTCCCAGATCGGAATGTCCAACCGGAGATCAAACAATGTGTAGTCGTCTGACTCGGTCGAATCGAAGCCCTCGTCAAACGCATGAGTAGCACCAAAGATCGTCCATACCCAAGGCTTTTCAAAGTTTAGAGTGCCTACGCCACCAAAGCGTAAACCGCGAATTTCACCGCCGGAAAACTCATCGAGATCACCCACCTGAAATTCACTTTGCTTATCTTGCCCCACCCAGTTTTGCCTATCGACCACCAAGCCACCTGTAAACACACCAGAAACAGCTTTAGTTTCAAAGTGATTCCAGCGCGCCGCATCGTTGTAGCTTAAAGGCACGGCTAGAGGCGGCGGTGCATAGGCAAGCCATCCCTGTTGAGCGCGATCTTTCTCTTCGGGTGTCTCTTCAAGAATGCCAACAAACGTGTTCTTGACAACTTCACCCTGATAGATCGCAAAGCGGGCGTGGGTTTTGGTATCGAGTAACAGCGAGATGTTCTGCCGCGGGTCGCCGGAGAGAATCAAAAAGTTCGCGGCTTCGCCGAGAGTAAGTTCGCCCAGCACGACTCCACCGGCAGCGTCGTAGGACTCCTCTGCCTCATCAATTGGAATCAGATCCTGAGTAATAATGTCGAGTATGGAGTCCTTGACCAGAATATTTACTACAACAGTTTCTTTCTCTCCGGACCTGTCGATTAACGTGACATTACGCAGCAAAATTGACTGGGCGGTAGCTTGTGCCAAGGCCGGTAGCGCAGACAAGAAACCCCACACTAGAACCGCCGATAGAACTACACCGCGCACGGGGTTATCACACCTCATCAATCATCTCCGGATACGGCGCAAGAGCAAACGCATACTGGCTACTGATTTGCTTTGCTTTGCTTTGCTTACGTTAGACAACATGTCTCTAACTCAAAAATACTTGGCGAAGACATTTTCTACTACGGGCGCCACATTTATTCCAAACATCCACTCAGGGCCAAAGGCATCAGCCTGCTCCGTGTAGTAGTTAATTTCGGCGCTCATTTTCCAGGGTCTGCCTCCAAAAAGTACTGTCTTTCCCACTGAGAGGTTTACGGGCAAAGTCCACTGACTGTCTTCGTGGTCGTAGTTGATAATCGGCGCACTTCCCCAGTTCCAACCCCCGCCGGGTAGCAGCGTAAAAAAGGCATTGATCGTTGTCAGACTGACATCGGCGTCACCAGAACCCGCAATATCAGTTTGATAGCTAGTCAAAGCGCCAACCACGTACTTCTTGGACAACTTACCAAGAATAAACTCGGGGCCCGCGCTCCACCGGTCCGGGCCTAGTTCATCCTTAGTCGCCGTCGGTAGCGTTGATATCATCCCCACTGCCCACAAGATACCCGTGTCGGTTGTACGTCCATAAGCCAGGTCAAAGCCTATGTCACCCAATCCGGAAACCGAATCAAAATCGAGCTCGTCACCTTCAAACACGGGTTGATCTAACAGCACTGGAAGAGCCGGGCGAAAGAATACCGTAGCGCCATTATCCAGCGAAAATGGGAAGGAAGGCTGGAACAACAAGGTGGTACTGTTCTGATCAGACGCATTGGGTAGATCACCCTTAAACGCTCGATACTGCGTTTTGAGTGTGAGGCTGGCCAGCGGCGTATTGGGGTTTGCTAATGACTTGGCAATTTCATCAGCAGAAGGTTTACCCATCCCTACGCCAGATCCCGCTACGATGATCGGCTCTCCGTCGCGCGTAATACTGACAATTGCACTTTCTTGTGTTGTTAAGTTTGTAACGCGATACATCGACACCTCTTGGGTATCGCGCTCTATCGCATAGCAAGTGTCCACACCCCTTGAGTTAACGCAGGCGCTGCTGTCACGAACCTCCCATGTTCGGGAGAACGTATCGCCCCAAGCATTTAGCGTGCCTGTTCCGTCAGCATTGTAAACTGCTTTCGCTTCTACACCCGGCTCAAGAGTAGACACCATTACCGTGTCTGACATGAGCTGCTTCAACTCCTCCGCGTCCGTAACAGGCTCCCACTCTTGCGCAAGCGCAGAGCCGGTAAACCCTGCCAGCACACACACCATCAAGCACTTAAATTGCCAAACCAACCTGAACATACCTACTCCACTTTCCGCCCAACACATTGAATTCTGAGCCATTAGCCTAGGACGTCGCAGTCTAACTGAGCGCTAACATCGAGACATCAAGTATTTACTATTCCTCTACACAGAGATGCTTTTGCCGTCTAAAGCGCACATTTTGTTCGCCATAACACCGTGCGAATACCCGCACAGCACACCGCCGTTACATGGTAAGAACAGCGCGCACGCCAGCTATCCATACTCGATCTTCTTCAGGGGTTTTGGCGGGCTTCAGCAAAAGCTGTACATCCGGCGTTAGAGAAAAATTCTTTGTAAGCTGAAACTTATAGGACGTTTCCACAACATACTCATCGTCGAGGCGCTCGCCATGGGTTTCCCTGGATGGATCAGCCCAGCCCGCGCCTACAGTCCAACTACGGTCTGACCAAGGGCTGTATTCAAAGCCCAGACTTGCTGCGTTTTCAGCAGCTACACCAGCGCCGCCATTCGAATGCCCTAGTCGCACAAACGTGAGCAGAGTATCTGTCCACTGCCGACTAGCACTAACTGCCACTCCATCTCCCGCCGAAACCCCTTGCGCGTGCCGGGCATCCTTTTCCCAGTAGGTAAATTGTATTCGGTCCGTTGCTCGCAAGCCGATATCGGGGGTCCAACCCACTTCGATCGCCTTTAGCCACTCGTATGCCCTGAATGTGTCTAAATCGAATGTCCCGTTAGACGCGTTGCCATCATAGATTTGTGCGCCCAGCCAGACCTGGTCTGTAACAAACCCTTTCGCGACGGCACCAAGAGCGCCCGCTCCGGTTGTCGCAAGCGTTGGATTAAAAACGAAAGAGCGATTCAAGAATCCGCGATAGGGTGATTGAAAAGCAAAGGCATCCAGATACGCATCAAACGCCAGCCTGCCGACTGCTATGCCTGCCCGGCCATCATTCAAGAGTTGAGTCCAGTTCAGTACAGCCAGATCGGTATCGAAATTATTACCATAGGGAAAACCGGTGTTAAGCGCAGCGGCGTAGCGAGCACCAAATTGCTGAGGTGATGGGTCACCACCGATATCCGATCTGCTCTCCAGTCTCCATTCAAGCTTGCCGTCATTGCCAGAGGGAGAGGAATAGCCCTTCCAACTGCCCTGAAAACGATAGATTGCACCCGCAGAGTTTCTCTGCTTATCTGCACTGGCATCAGCGCTGCTATGCTGAACAAGCATCAGTGCATTGACACCCAGCTTAATGTTGCTCGTGTCGTTTAAACCCTCCTTCCACTTGAACCAGGGGTCAAATCCGCGTTGCAAGGGATCAAGCTGATAGAGGGAATCCCGGTTTTCATTCAATGTGTCGAGCTCTTGAGATACAGCGCTGGGGCCGCCAAACTCAACGCTATCACCATAGCCGGATTGATAAGCCTCGACAGCCGCCGGCGCGACGAGTGGCACTGGAGTTGCAGTATCGGCATACAGGTCAGAACACGCTATTGAAAAAGCCAGGGCAATGCTGTTTGACAGAACTCTGCGACTTCTCATTTTTACTGGTGCTTCCTGCATAGAATGTTATTCCGGCGCGACTACCCAAACAGATTATACAAACAGTGAGCTATTCAGGCAGGAGATGCGGCGATAGCAGTTGGCGACGACCTAGATTAACGGGGCCGTAATTTGCGGCGAGGTAATTAAGAATCGTCTCTTCACTGTCGCCTAACGGCCACAACCCCTGAGTCTCCTGCATCCAGCGAATCATCGCTAGCCAATGGTCCCTACTCCCACGATTTTGCGTCACGAGCTTGGCTGAATGACACACGGTACACTGCACACTCACAACTTCGAAGCCTGGCGCTATAGCCAGCCCCGTTTTTGCATCAAGCTCGGCAGAACTTACGGTAGCGGCAAGTAGACATAAAGACAGGCACCAAACAGACCGAATCGACACGAGAACCACGCCTAAACGACCTTCACTGCAATACGGTGACACGCGTTATTTAGATATCCTCTGGGGTTCCAACCTGGCACTAGCATGGGCTGAGCGTTACCTGCACTATCGGTGGCCCGCGCCCAAACCTCGTAATAGCCGCGTTGCGGGAAATCCATACTTGCTCGAAATTGCTGCCAGGCCAATCTGTTGACCGGCTTCTCCAGCTGCGCAGGCTGCCAGGTTTGACCAAAATCAATCGATACGTCGACACGAGATACCGACAAGTCTCCCGCCCATGCTTGCCCGCGCACGGCCAGAGGTTTGTCCAATCCTTGCACAACACCTGACCGCGGGAACGTCACCAGCGACTTAACCGGCATCGACTCGATGATACACATATCTTCCTCAGCAATTTCTGCACCGGGCGCGATCGGTGAACATGGAACTCGGTACGAGTATCCACCCATCTTGGTGCCATCATGCACCTTATTGCGCACGCTGATACGCGTGAGCCACTTCCCCGAGGTGGAGGCTGGCCATCCGCCCACAACCAAGCGCAGCGGATATCCATTCATTAGCGGTAGTGCCTCATCATTAATCTGCCAGGCGATCAGCGTTTCATCTTCCATCGCCTTGGCCATTGGAATACCCCGACTGATTGGCACCTTGCCGGGGTCTCCACTGATATGGGTATCCACCCCGTAATAGCCGATATAAACCGCGTCCGGCTTCACCCCTGCAGCCTTTAGCACGTCCGCCAAGCGCACACCCGTCCACCGCGGGCAACCCACGGCACCAGTAGACCACTGATTCCCACGCGCAGGTGGGTTGAACTCTGCTCGGCCATTGCCCCCACACTCGAGCGTCAATTGATACGTATAATGCTTAAAGCGCTGTTTGAGCTCCGCTAGCGAAAAACTCACCGGCTGATCAACCGACTCCCCATCGATGGCCAGCAACCAGCTATCTATATCCACCTGATTCGGCGGAAGACCATTGTTACGCACAAACAACCGGTCTGCGGGAGTGACAGGATCGTCAAGTAGATAGGCCGGGGTCTCAGCATTTACGGGTCGGTCGTTTAGCACAACAAGGTCGGGATGCTTGCCAGGAATAGTAAAGGACTCGACTTCCTCGGCGAGCGCCGCTGGAATCATGCCCGCAGGCATAAAGCGCCCAAAAACCACTTCCGCGCCCAGGACTGCTGACATTGCTCCCAGTCCAGAGAGAAAACCTCTGCGGGTCAACCGATCACTCTTGCGGCCAAACAACTCCCAATCGGCACGATAAGGGTCATCCCTATAGAGTTGGTGAAGCCCCTTTTTGATGTCATTCATTACGCTCAATCCCTGAAAGCCGCTTTCGCCAACTCGAAAGCTCCTTTGGAATTATATGCTGCGTAAGATAACAGTCAGTTGTCATTTCCGGCAGTTGTAGAGATAAAGCTATGCACTGCGAAAAAAGCAGCCCGTCTCAAAGCCGCCGTCGATCTCTGACCACAGGTTTGCCGCATTAGAGGATGTGTGCATTACGGCTATCCTCAACAATAGCTATTCTGCGCCTCGACAAGACCAGTTATGTCTTATCTAACCAAGCTACGAGCCGATAGCACCCCCCAGGCTGGGTTGGGCACTGCACTCCTGCCTTTACTGATTTACTACGGCAACCCCGCAGTAGGACTATTGGCTGGCGCGTTTCTGTCTCTGACATTCAACAAACCGGTATTCAGCCACGCCAATTCAATGGGAAAATACGCGCTACAGTGCGCCATTGTATTGCTTGGCTTCAAGCTCAACACCAGCGAGCTCATCAAAATCAGTGCCGACTACAGTATTCTCGTTACCGGCTATGTGGTTATCACACTCTCGGTCGGCCTATGCATCGGTAGGCTGCTAGGTAGCCCGCTGAAGTCGAGCCAGTTAATTTCCTCGGGCACGGCCATTTGTGGTGGCACCACCATTGCCAGTTTGTCGCCAGTTATCCAAGCTCGCCCCGAACAGACTGGAGTGGCACTCACCTTGGTCTTCTTGCTCAATGCCGTGGCGCTGTTTACTTTCCCCGCTATCGGGAAGTACCTGGCTCTGACTCAGGAGCAGTTCGGTGTTTGGGCCGCACTCGCTATCCACGACACGTCGTCTGTCGTCGCAACAAGCGCACTCTATGGTGAAGAGGCCATGATGGTTGCGACCACGGTCAAGCTGGGTCGCACGTTGTGGTTAATCCCATTGCTATTGGTATTTAGCATCATGCAGCATCGAGGGTCAGCCCAGCTGCGAGTACCAATATTTATCGTGCTGTTCATTGCGGCTGCGTGCGCGGGGTCGCTGATAGACCTACCTGCCACTTTTCTTATTGGAGCCTCTACTGCCAGTCAGGTCTTGCTGGTCGTCGCTCTGTTCTGTATCGGCACCGAAATCAGTCGGGAGATTCTGGCGAGGCTTCGAGGTAAATTCCTCTTCCAGGGCGTCTTGTTGTGGGCGCTGGTTGTGCCGCTAACCCTCTTGGCGGTCATGCGTCTAGTCTGATAACCCACTATCAAGCACTTCAACCGGCTTAAGTTTTAGTTATATGCATATAGGCATCGGTTCCTTCAGTCACGCCTGCCTTCGCACTATCATCACCGCCCATGAGTATCCGAAACGTCAAGATAGATTTTGTCAGCGCAGCGGCGATAGGAGCATTCGCGCTCTACCTGCTGTCGCCACTGTTTAGCTAACGTCTATCATCACTTCAGCTGCACCTCTTATCTTGCGCTAGTTAGCCCAGCCAACGCCGCACTAGATCACTCCTGCACGCCTGGCTGCCTTCCCTAGCGCAGCGACAGGCTTACTTGCGCCGACTTAGCACCCACGTTTGCCTCAAATGATATTCCGCAGCTATACCCCACGCACTACCCTGAGCGCTCATACTGCCAAATAACTGAGCCCGCCAGATGCAGCAACTCTCGCCCATGGATGCGACTTTTCTCTACCTGGAGAACGAGACCACCCACGCCCACGGCACTCTGGTGTGGCTCTATGACGCCAACGACTGCCCAGCAGATACAATAAGCCGCAGAGCACTGCTAGATCACATGCGAGCACGCTTAAACGTCTCGCCTATATTCACTCGTAAAGTTCTGCGTCTACCCTATGACTTCGACTACCCGTACTGGGTGGATGATCCTGGCTTTGAGTTGCTGTATCACGTACGCGAAGCCGCTATTGGCGAGAACGGCAGCTGGAGCGACTTCTGTCAACTGGTTGCGGAAACTCACTCGCAGCCGCTGGATCAGAATCATCCTCTGTGGGAGATGACTCTAGTGAAAGGTCTGGACAATATTCCCGGCCTGCCTGACAAATGCTTTGCGATTCTGGGCAAATTTCATCACGTGGCGATTGATGGGGCCACCGGAATGCAGATCATTGAGGGTATTCACGATCTGCCGGCTCAGAAGTCGCCAAAAGCTTTACAGGCTACACGAGAAGCACGAAGCCCATCGCTAGGTGAGAGCCTCTATCGCGCAGCCATACGCAATATAGGAGCACTCGATAGTGGCCTGAAATTACTTGGACTGGGCAACGTCTCGGCGGAGTCCGGTGAGGCAAATGAAGCTGAGATAGCACCCGCCCCGGCGTTAGACCTAGAGCAAGACCCATCAGGCATTCCACAAACCCTGTTTAATCAGGGGGTTTCCAACGAGAGCAGCTGGGATAGCCGAGGATTCAGCCTGGCGTCCATTAAATCGCTACGCGCGCTGGCAGATGGCGCAACGGTGAATGATGTACTACTCACCATCGTGGCCGGCGGACTGAGACACTACCTTGCAGACCTGGATGCACTGCCACAGCAAGCTATGAAAGCTGGCTGCCCTGTGAACATTCGCACGGAGTCTGAAGCCGGTGCAGGCGGGAACAAGATCTCAGCGATTATCATCAGTATGCATACCAATATCGAAGATCCCATTGAACGCCTGCAAGCCATTACCCGCTCATCTACGACAGCAAAGAACAAGGCGAGCGCCCGTGGATCCCGTAAGATTCTTGATATTACCTCTGTGGTTCCGGCGCAAGCTCAAGCTTTGCTAGGCCATGTCGCCGGTAAGGTTACGGGGGTGCTTAATCGCGCAGTCGCATTCAATGGGTCAGTATCCAACCTGCCTGGCCCCCAGCAAGAGCTGCGCATCCTTGGTGGTAAGTTGCAGAGCATTGGCGCTGCTATGCCGGTAATGAATGGCTATGGCTTGTTTATTGGTCTAACAACCTGTGCAGGCGAGCTTAGAATGTCCATGACATCGTGCGCGAATATCGTGCCCGACCCGCAGAAACTCGGTGACTGCATGGATCTTTCTTTTCGCGAGCTGAACCACTCTCTCGCCGCGAAAGCACGTGCCACATCCAGCAAAAAGAAGACATCCAATGGAACCACGAAGCGCAAGAGTGCTCGTCAGAAAAAAGCCACTGTGAAGCCGCCAGGGAAGCAGAAATAATGCCCGACCACCGCAAGCATCTGGGCGAACTCCGCGCCCTCAAACACAGCAAAAAGCGAGTAGCCTTCTTCGATCTTGATCGAACTCTGATCGCCGTTTATAGCGCCGTACCGCTACTTCTGGAGCAGGTCAGGGCGAAACAAATCAGCGCTCTGGGCGCCGCTCAACAGCTTTTCATGGCACTGGGTCAAAGCCGCGAAATCTACGAATTCGAGGAGGTACTAGAGACTGCCATCGGCATGTTGAGTGGCCTGGAAGAGCAGGAACTGATCCGCCTCGGCGATCGCCTTTTCCACAAGCATCTGCAAAAGAAGCTGTACGCGGAATCGCAGGAGTTGGTCGATACTCATCGCCAACTGGGTCATGAAATTGTCATTGTCTCGTCCGCAACACGCTACCAGATAGCTCCAGTCGCTGAAGCGCTAGAAATAGAATACATTCTGTGCACAGAACTGGAGATACAAGAAGGCCGATTCACCGGCGTCGTCAAGGGGGAACCCTGCTGGGGAGAGGGCAAACTGAACGCGGCCAGCCAGTGGAGCGAAGAGCACAACATCAAACTGGGCAATGCCTGGTTCTACACAGATGCAGCTGAGGATCTCCCATTAATGGAAGCAGTGGGCCACCCTGTTGCCATTAACCCTTCTCAGGCACTGGAAGACTGCGCACTGTCCAGGGACTGGCCTATCTGTAAGTTTCGCAGTCGATCACGCGCGAGCCTACTTGATGTTGCGCGAACCGGCGCTATGTTTGGTGCAGTCGCACCAGCCATCCTCACAGGAAAAGCAGCCAAGTGGTTGAAGGCTGCTGATGAGCAGCAATCTGCATTGATGAGTTTCACCTCTTATGCAGAAAACGCGTTGGATCTGGCAGGCGTGAAATTGCGAGTGAAGAACGAAAACTACCTGTGGGAACAGCGACCTGCGATTTTCGTGATTAACCATCAGAGCGTTCTGGATGGCTACCTGACCCCGGCTCTGGTGAAACGTGACTATTTCATGATGGGGAAGATTGAAGCGGGCAACGTACCGGTGCTCGGACAAATGCTCAAGGATGCGGGCTTTATATTGTTTGACCGCACCAACCGTGATGCGGCCATCGCAGCCTGCGATGACGCCGCAGAGCGTATCAAACAGGGATATTCACTTTGCATATCCCCCGAGGGTACTCGCAGCTATAGCAAGAGAATGGAACCGTTCAAGAAGGGTGTCTTTCACATTGCACTGCAAACGAAGGTGCCAATAGTCCCGATCGTCGTCAAGAACGCGAGCGAGCTATGGCCGCGGGGGCAAAACTTCGTCAGGCCCGGAACACTCTACATAGAGATTCTGAAGCCTATCGATACAAGCAAGTGGACCCGGGAATCACTGGATAAAAACTTACTGGAGCTGCACCAAAAATATTTGAAGGCTCTGGATACGCCCGACTGAAAATCTACAAATTAAGATGAGACAATAATGACAGAAAAATCTGAAAAGCAAACGTTCATTTTCTCTGCACCAGACGACCATCAGATTGTTTGCCATCGATGGTCCATAGAAAGTCCGAGAGCTATCGTTCAGATTGTTCACGGCGGTGCCGAACACGCAAGTCGATACGCAGGATTAGCGCAGGCTCTCAACAAGCAAGGGTACAGCGTATACGCCGAAGATCACCGGGGACACGGTCGCACCGGTGAGATCAACACAAAATTGGGTGACATGGGTGAAGCAAATGCGTTTGAACGTGTCTGTGACGACGTCCTGGCACTGGGAACCAGAGGGCGGAGTGAGAACGCTGATATACCACTTGTGATTCTGGGACACAGCCTGGGGTCGCTAATTACCCAGCGACTTTTGCTTCTACATTCAGAGCGCTACGCGGCAGCGATTCTCTCCGGTTCCCCCGACATCTACAGTATCGCGAATGCCGCAGATCTGGTGAAGGCGGAAGTAGCCAGGGTGGGGCGCGATCAGGTGAGCGATGTATTGGACACAGCCACCGTTGAAAGCTTTGCCGGAGCCATCGAGAACGCGCAAACCCCCTACGACTGGCTAACGCGAGACACCAGACAGGTTGAGCTGTATGCCAACGACCCCTTGTGTGGCTTCGCGCTCTGCAGCGGCGCGTGGCAGGACCTGATTTCGTCCATGCTGGTAACGACGGAAAGACCAGCCATTGCGGCCACCTTGCGCAAAGACCTTCCAATTTATATCGTGTCCGGTAGTGATGACCCAGTACACAATAACTGGAGTGCCATTGATCGACTTGTTGAGAATTATCAACAATGCGGTCTAGAAGAGCTCACACTCAAGAAGTACCCCGAAGGCAGACACGAAATGTTCAACGAAACCAATCGCGAAGACGTTATCGCAAACCTCGCTTCGTGGCTAGACAGTGTCGTGAAATGACCGACCCATTGCCTACACCGTCGGATGATCTACACGCCAGGCTGGAGCAAACTGAACAGCCCATTTTTCTTCTGGCGGACTGTCGCGGCAAAACTGAGCAAGTAGTAATGGAGCGCTGGCTCACCGGAAATGTTCGCGGAACGAGCATCAATCTTGCAGTAGATCTCATTATTCTCAATATGGCTGGTGGCACTACCAGCCTGTCTGAACTCGACAGTCGATTGGCCGAGCTGCCGGATGAGACACAGATCATCCCGCTGAGAATTCTTTGGCTACCTGAACAGGATCGCGTGAACAGACTATGGAACTGGGTTCTGGGGGATCCCCACAACCCGGGTTGGCTTCAGCAGAAGCTGATACTCCATTTTTCACCTGAGCGATGCTCTCCTGTATATGGAGAAGCCGCTGCAGTGGGGCAATTGCGCAAAGACGCACAGAACCAGGAGCAAATCCCCGAACTGGGTGAACTGGTTCTGCGACGAGCCGTGCTCGCACTGAAACAGGTAGAGCGCCAACTTCGGGGGCACCGTTACAAGGAGCCAGCTTTTGTTGAGAATGATCTACTGAAAGATCCCGAGTTCCGCAATGACCTGGAGTTGATCAGTAGCAAGGAAAACAAGTCAGTTTTAGATCTGCAAAGCGAAGCAAAAACCTATATCGACGAGCTGATTCCAACCTCTACACCCAGAGGTTTGGACATGCTGATTCGTTTGAGTCGCTATGTGTACACTCGAGGCTATGACAAAAAGATTGTGGTGGAACCAGATCAGGTAGAGAAACTGCGTCTACTAGCGCAGGAACACCCGGTGATACTGCTGTGTAATCATCGATCGCAGGTAGACTCCTTCGCCATATATTCCGCGCTGTATGACAATGATCTTCCTCACCCGCATACGTTTGGGGGAATCAACATGAAGTGGCCTATCATCGGTAACATTCAGCGATCGTCGGGCATGATATTCATACGCAGAGCCTTCAATAACAACGCCGTTTACAAGGCCGTACTGCAGCGCTACATAGACTATCTTGTGAGCCGCCGATTTCCCTTGCTGTGGGCCATCGAGGGGGGCCGCTCCAGAACTGGCAAACTTGTTCCTCCCCGCTACGGACTACTCCACTGGCTGCTGAATGCGGCTGAACGATTCGACAAGACACAGCCACTATACATAGTGCCTCTATCAGTAGTATTTGAGCAGGTAGCAGACGTAGGTGCG
Organism: Halioglobus sp.; assembly: GCA_039990395.1. Classification (GTDB taxonomy): domain Bacteria; phylum Pseudomonadota; class Gammaproteobacteria; order Pseudomonadales; family Halieaceae; genus CALINF01. The sequence goes on along the minus strand of JBDXFZ010000146.1, from coordinate 261,881 downwards.
TATGCTCATGAGCAGTTGGGTGGTGTAAAGAAGCCAGAGAATCTGTCCTGGTTCTACCAGTACCTACAAAGCTTCAACACACCCATGGGAAAGATACACATACGATTTGGAAACCCCGTACAAGCACGCGTGGATTCGGGCCAACCGAGAGACCCCATTGCTGTTGAGCGACTCGCTTTCGAGACCTGTGTGGAGCTCAATCGAAGTACGCCTGTCACCAAAGCCTCACTAATTTGCGGCATACTGTCAGGCGCTGCCCCACAGGCCCTAACGCATACAGAGCTGCACGACGATCTGGACGTGTTGCTTTCTTATCTGCGACACAGGCAGTGCACAGCCACCTTTGCGCTGGATATGACTGCAGACGAACTCCTTCAAAATAGTTTGCCCCAGTTGCTGGGAAGCGCGGTTGTTCATTGCTTCGACGCGGGCATTGAGCCGGTCTACAACATCGTACAAGACAAGGCCCTGGATGCCGCCTACTATCGAAACAACGCCATCCATGTGCTCTTTGCAGGTGCGTTGATGGATCTCGCTCTGGCCAAACTGTACCTGGAGGGATCGGGCGACAATCCATTAGAGCATCTTGAACAAGAGATCCTGCTACTTCGAAAGCTGTTCCAGTGGGAGTTTTTCTTTCCAGAGAAAGATGCCTTCCTGCTCGATGTCTACAGCGATCTGGATATCCGCCAGCCAGGCTGGCGTGAGCACGTCAGTCGGGGAAAGACTGGTTTGCACAAACTGTTTCTCGATCTGTCGCCGATACTTGGCCACCTTGCACTTGAACCATATTTGGAAGCCTATCGCATAGTCAGCGAACAGCTGCTCAATAGCGGAGTTGTGGAAGACTTCAATCAGCAAAAGTTTATCGCCGACTGCCTGAACATCGGTAAACAGTTGTTGTTACAAAGGCAAGTCGTCAGCCCGGAGTCTATCGCGAAAACGCTATTTGAAACCGGACTCAAGGTCGCGAAATCGAAAGGTCTGCTGGATGTCAGCCTCGGTGAGGTTGCGCTTGCGGAGAAGAGACAGGCCCATGCCGATGAGATGAGGGCCATCAATCGAAGGGCGCGCACGCTGCGCTCACTGGCATCAGCTCGCAGAGTTGGCGTGCTGTAAACACCCAAACGCGAGCCGCAGTTCGACCCCTACCCTACAGCTGTACTAGTTGTAAAAGGCGGTAGCGAGCCGATTTCACGGCGCCCCAGGCGTTCTAAGCGCTTTTTGCAATAGACGCTGTCGTCGTGGAATGTAGATTCTTCAGGATGAAGTCGATCATATCCTGAAGCGCAATTCTGGCTTCTGGCAGCATGGAGGTAAACATGACTGGAAAGCAGTGTGGCACTCCTTTCCAAATATGAGCCTCAACCACCACGCCAGCCTTTTCGGCCTTGGCTGCGGCCTGAATAGAACAGTCTCTGAAAATTTCTATATCACTAGCGACAAAACATAAGGGAGGCAGTCCCTCGAAGCTACCTCGCAGCGGCGATACGCGCTCGTCTTTGAGCAGTTCCAGATCATCGTGCAGATAATGAGTGATAACCTGCTGTAGCGCATACTGATTGAACATGGGGTCGCTGAAGGTATTAATATTGTGCGAACGCAACTTTCCACTAAGCTCCATGCCTGGCGACAGCATTAAGCCAGCTGCAGGCAGTGGCAGGTCTGCCTTGATCAGTTGTTGCAGCAACACAAGGGTAAGGTTGCCGCCAGCGGAGTCGCCCGCTACTACGATATCTTGCGGCGCATAGCCCAGATCGAGCAGCCCACGATAGCAAGCCATAACATCATCTACTGCTGCCGGGAACGGCTCTTCCGGGGCGAGTCTGTAGCTCGGCATAACCGCCATCATTCCACAACTTGCTGCCAGTTCGCTCACGAATGCGCCGTGGGCTCTTGGGGTTTCAACGACGAATGCACCCCCGTGCAGATAGAGCAAAACGCCCCTTGCCTGACCGCTGCCAGCGCGGAACCAATGAGCAGGAACACCTGCAAGCGGATCCTCCCAGTGATGCGTGCCTGGCGGAAATTTGGCGCGCGTTTCGATGTACTTTTGCATGAACTCACGCATTTCGGCAGCCGGTTTGGTATCAGACCCGAACTGTGGCTTCACGAAAAGGCGTAGCGCTGTATTAAGCAGGTAGCTACGAAGGCTTCGATCCAGCCAAAGTCTTCGATTGTAGCGCCGTCGTCTAATCATACTCAGAGGTCCATTTTCCCGGAACAAAAAAAAGCCCGCCTCAAGAGACGGGCAACGCACTTCACCGCTTACCCACTAAGTGTCTGGAAGCCTAATCAGTGTATCTATACCAGCACGCAACACCTCGTCAATCGCGGCAATTGGCGGGTCTAGCACACGCCTGCGGCGCAGCAATATTCGGTCTGCGGCCTATCTCAACGTCGCGGCACATGCCGCGCCGCTACCTGTCAGCAAGGTAGGTCCAATACTTCTCTCGCAAGTCCAGCTTGCGGATTTTCCCGGTCGCTGTCATTGGCATGTCATCAATGACAATCACATCATCAGGCATCCACCACTTGGCAATCTTACCCTCGAGGTGCGCGAGGATGGCCTGACTATCTAAAGACTCACCTGCCTTAAGGGTGACAACCAGCAGCGGCCTCTCATCCCACTTTTCATGAAAGATGGCAACCACAGCCGCCATGCTTACAGCCGGGTGACTGCTGGCGACATCTTCAATATCGATCGAGCTGATCCACTCACCACCCGACTTGATCACGTCCTTGGATCGATCGGTAATCTTCATAAAGCCAAATTCGTCGATATTGCCAACATCGCCCGTTGGGAAGAAGCCTTCGTCGTCTAATAGCTCCCCACCATCACCGTGCAAATAGCCACATGCGATCCACGGCCCTTTTACCCATATATCGCCAGAAGCCTTTCCGTCACTTGGAGCGATCGAGCCGTCCTCAAGCACTACCTTCATTTGCACGCCATACGGCAAGCGACCCTGCTTTAACAGCTGACGGTCTCGCTCAGACTCCTCCATGGCGGCAACCCTACGGTTCGGCTTACCAATAGTGCCCATCGGACTGGTTTCAGTCATACCCCAGATCTGCACTGCGCCTACACCTTTACTGCGCAGACGATCACGAATGGAGGTGGGTAGCGCAGTGCCGCCAATGAGCAGACGTTGTAACAGACCAAGATCCAGCTGATTGTCTTCAGCATATTCCAACACCATGGTCCAGATAGTGGGCACGCCACAACCGGTAGTCACTCCCTCCTGGCGAATCAACTCAAGTAGGTGTGGCCCATCAAGCTGCCGGCCTGGCAGCACGAACTTGCTTCCGACCATACACGCTCCGTAAGGCAGCCCCCAGCTCTGCGCGTGATAGAGCGGCGCAGCAGGCATAACGCAATCCAAAGCAGACAAAGAAAGATTATCCGGTTGAGCAATCGCCAGTGAATGCAGCACAGTTGAACGATGCGTATACAGCACGCCCTTCGGATTACCCGTGGTCCCGGAGGTGTAACACAGGCCGGACGCACTTCGCTCATTAATGTCAGGCCAATCAATCTCAGCAGCTTCCTGCGAAATCAGGTCTTCATAATAGAGAACATCGCCCAAATGGGTGGGATGCTCAACACATCCCCTCTCTCCCAGTATCACAAACTGCTTAACATTCGGTAGCTGCTCAACAATGCCTTCCACCAGACCAATGAAATCCTGGTCAATCAGGAGTATTTGATCATTGGCATGATTGATGATGTACACGATCTGTTCTTGGAAAAGACGTGGATTAACCGTGTGGCACACCGCCCCTATACCCGGGATAGCGTAGAAGCACTCCATATGCCAATGATGATTCCAGGCCAGAGTTCCCACTACATCACCATAGCCAATCCCCAGACGCTGCAATGCGTTGGCTGCCTGGCGCGCGCGCCCTGCCATTTCTGCGTAGGTGTAGCGGTGGATACTATCGTCCAGAAGACGGGCAACAACTTCCGTATTTGCGTGATTGGTAGCCGCATGCTCCAGCAACGTGGGTATTGTCAGTGGGAAGTCCTGCATCAGACCACCATTCAGCACAGGCATAGCGACTCTCCTTCAACTACCAAAATCAGGTCTTTACCAGATTTGCCAAGCGCGACATTCCTTCGCGTATATTGGCTTCGTTCATCTGTGAATAGCTCAGCCGAATATTGCAACTTTGCTCGGCCCCGGCAAAGAATGACTCACCCGGCACATAGGCCACACCTACTTCATTAATCGCTCTTGGCAACATTTCTGTGGCGTTCAAACCCGGAACGGTTAACCAAATGAAGTAGCCGCCCTCGGGTCGAGTGTATTGCACACTGGCTGGAAAGAACTCCTGGATCGCACTGAGTGCAGCATCTCTGCGGCTCTTGTAAACCTTGCAGATATCTTTCATGTGCGCATCAAGGTCATTGTCTCTCAGGTAAGTCGCCACCTGATACTGCGTCACGGTGCTGGCTTGAAAATCACTGGCTTCTTTTAGTACGCGAAAGCGGTCCAGAATTTCATAGTCGGCGCAGGCCCAGCCAATTCTTACACCGGGACACAGCGTTTTGGAGAATGATCCGAGATAGACAACACGCCCATAGGTATCAAATGCCTTGATCGGTGGATGTTTCTCACCCTCAAAGCGGACTTCATAGTAGGGGCTGTCTTCTATAATAAGAACATTGTGCTCCTCTGCCAGGTCGACCATACGCTGGCGACGATCTCCAGCCAGAGTAATACCGGTGGGGTTCTGGAACTCCGGCACGGTGTAGATAAACTTTGCCTGCGGGTTGGCTATCAAAGCTTTTTCCAGCTCATCCATGCGCATGCCCTGCTCATCCATAGGTATAGAGACATAGTTAGGCCGAAAAATATTAAATGAATTCAGCGCACCCAGATACGTTGGGGATTCGACTATGACTGTGTCGCCTTCATCCAGATACGTTCGCGCCAGAAAATCAATACCCTGCTGTGAGCCACTGACCACTCGGATATCATCCGCTGTGCACTGTACGCCCATAGACGCCATCCTTTGACTGGCGATGAGCTCTCTAAGAGCGAGCACGCCTTCGGCACCATCGTAGGCCATCATGGCGCGGCCCTGTTCTTCAAATGCACGATCAGATGCTGCGCGAAACGCATCGAGGGGGTAAACCTCTGGCGCTGGCGCACCACCGGCAAATGAGATCAAATCGGGGTTGCGGGCAGCCGCAAACATATCCCGGATAAAATCAGAGCCATAGCCCTGCATCGCTCGAGAAAGTGAAACAGTCATTCGCTGGTCCTCAATAGGATTTGGGCAAGCCAAGCACATGCTCACCAATGTAGTTCAATGTCATCTGCTGGGTAAGTGGCGCCAACCTGAACAACTGCGCTTCGCGCCACCAACGTTCCTGATGGTACTCACGCGCGTAGCCCGCCCCCCCATAGGTTTGCATCGCGTGATAGCAGGCTTCTATGCAAGTTTCCACAGCCACAAACTTCGCCATATTGGCCAGGTCGCCCGCCGTTTTATCAGTGTTATCCACATCATTAAGCGTCGCCGCTTTCAAGATCATCAACCAGGCAGACTCGACCTTCGCATGTGCAGCTGCCAAGGGGTGCTGAACACCCTGATGGGCGCCTATCGGCACCCCAAACACGTTGCGTTCTCCGGCATATTCAACAGCCCGCGACAGGGCGAGTCGGGCAGTGCCCACTGCGCCTGCAGCAATCAGCACGCGCTCTGGATTGAGAGTGCCCAACAGACTGTAAAAGCCACGGCCCTCCTCCCCCAGAAGACAACTTTCATGCACTCGCAAGTCTTCGATAAACACCTGATTCGATTTGTAATAGTTGAAGCCATGCTTGGGAATAGGCGTATAGGTAATCGCTGCGTCGGGAAGTTCGATCAGGAACAACGATATCCCGCCTGCTTTACTTTTCCCTTCTGACGGTTTCTGCGTTCGAGCAACCAGAAGCAGTACGTCTGAATTCTCGATATTGGTGATGAACCATTTACCGCCATTAATGACGAACTCATCACCCTCACGACGGGCAAACGTCGAAATATTGAGAGAGTTTGTACCCGCGTCAGGCTCAGACAAACCAAACGCACACATTTTTTTACCTGTTGCCATATCCGGTAGGTATCGGCTTTTTTGCTCTTCATTGCCATGATGCAGAACCGATAGATTCCCCAGTAGTCCAAACAGGTAACCCAGTGCTGGCCCGCCACCGCCACCGCCGCGACAAAGCGCTTCCATGGCTACCGCCAACTCGGTCAGACCGAGTCCCATGCCACCATGAGCTTCAGGCACAGGCAAACCGAAGAACCCCTGGGCACCAATCTCGGCAATAAACTCGGCAGGATACTCCCCCGACTCATCCTTATCCCGCCAGTACTCCGGATCAAAGCGCGCGGATATCTGCGCCGCTGTATCGGCCATCATCTGCTGTTCAAGTGATAAGTCGAAATCCATTATCCCGCTCCTAGAACGCGTCAATACCGGTCAGCGAACGACCAATGGCCAGTTTCTGAATTTCGTTGGTTCCTTCCGTGACCATAAACAAGCGTACGGAGCGATACATATACTCGATTGGAAACTCTCTGGTCACACCGTTGCCACCATGTATCTGCATAGCTTCTGCAACCACCTCACACGCCAGCTCGACACCAAACCATTTTGACATGGCGCTGTAAACATCCGAGCGCTCGTTATTGTCTATTGCGCTCAATGCCCGATAAGACATCAATTTGCCCGCCTGTATCTTGGTTGCCATTTCTCCAAGCTTGGCGGAGATCAGCTGGTGCCCGGCAATTGGCTTGCCAAACTGAATACGATCCTTAGCGTACTGCACAGACTCTTCAAGCGCTGCCTCGGCAATAGCAAGTGCCATGAGACCAACTATAGGCCTGGAACTTGCAAGCATCGTCAGCAGAGCCTTCATGGCTTTGCCGGGCTCAACCATCAGATTCGACACAGGAACACGCACATCCTCAAAGAACACCTGCGCGGTTGATTGGCTGTTTAGACCCATCTTCTCGATATCGGTCGTCTGATAGCCGTGCTCCCGATCGACCAGAATCAGTCCCAGGCCGCCGACGGGGTCATCATTGAATCGCGCTAAGAGAAAAATGAAGTCCGAGTAGCCACCGTTGGATATCCACAACTTTTCTCCGTTGATTACATACTCGTCGCCGTCCAATCTGGCGCGACAGTTTACTGCCGTAACTTGAGAACCAGCTCCAGGCTCAGACATGCCAACACAACCTAGCTTGGTACCGGCCAGGACCGGAGCAACGTATTGCTCTCTAAGGTGTTCAGGCAGCAGTGGCAAGAGCTTACCCACTGTCATCTGAATCAAACTGGTGATGGCAATATCGGGGGATACTTTAGCAACTTCAAACTGCAGCAATCCGTTGGTTACGGCATCCAGACCCATACCACCCAGGTCCTGGGAGACCACACCCACGCCCACACCAAAGTCGACAAGACGCCGCTGAATCTCTCGCATCTTTTCCTTGGGAATCAGTTGATCACGATGGGCCTTGGCGATGGGCTGCAGCTCATTGAGAGCATACCTCCCCAGCGAGTCGACGATCATTTGTTGCTCTTGGGTGAGCGAAAAATCCATGGCTGCCTCATTGAGAACGGGAATATGCGATGACTAGACGGGTAATCGTAGGCTTACGGCTGCACGACTCAAATATCAAATAGGGCACTTCGAGGGTCTGCTCATTCCCCCGCCAAGTAAAGATTGCGACAAGAGCAGACAGAAAAAAGGCGACACGTTACCAACGTGTCGCCTCAGATGCGAAAGTCAATGCTAGAAGCTACCGAAGCGCCACGTTGCCTGCACCATCACCAGCCTAGGCGGCATAAGGTACGCAATGTCATACGCGCCAAGAGGCTGGCCCGACATATTGATTTCTTCATCCGTCACGTTCTTACCAATCACTGATATATCCCACTTATTACTTGCAGCAGCAATACCGACATTGGCATCCACCTTGGTGTAGCTGTCCTGCGTAAGCGCCGGATCAAGCGTGCCATCAGTCAGGTAGTCGTCGCTGTAGGAGACCGTGAGGCCGCCTATCAGGTTAAGGTTACTACCAAGCGGGAACAAGACATCTGCAAACACGGAGCCTGTAACTTCTGGAGCAAACGGCAATTTCTCTCCAGACGCATCACAACCCAACCCGTCGTTAGCCGGTGGTGTTGAGCCAGAGTTGTTGCACGAAATACCCTGGAAAGTGTCATACTCGGCATCCAGCCAAGCCGCCGCGCCACCCAGAGTCAGCCAATCGGTTACCGCCCAGCGACCATCAACTTCTATACCCTGCGTTGTCGCTTCACCGGCATTACCAATCTTTGTGACCACACGAGTACCGTTGACTGTACTGCTCTTTACCTGAAGGTCATCAAACTCTGTATAAAAGGCAACCGCGTTAAACTCAGCCGCACCATCAGCGAAGCGAGTTTTAAGGCCCATCTCGAAGCCCTTGGCCTTTTCGTCGTCATAAACGACTTCGCCATCCGGGATGCTGCCACCTGTGCCGGCACCGCCGGACTTGGCGCTCTCGCTATACTTGGCAAACACCATGGTGTCTTCACCCCAGTCGTATTGCAGCACCAGCTCTGGCATGAAATTGTCTGAGCTGACATTGCCGCCCTGATCGCTGGTGGTCGCACACGCACCACCACCAAGATTGCCATCTGCCCAGTTAGCGCCACCATCAAACGAGTTTTGGCAGATGCTGCTGCGTTGCCAATCTTTATCGTCGTCGGAGTAGCGCGCACCAGCAATCACACGAAGGCTGTCCGAGACATTCCAAGTACCAGAAGCAAATGCAGACCATAGCGTGGCGTCCTGATCAAATACATTGTTGCCACGCTCGCTCAGATTCAATCCGGGGGCGAGCGGTACCACTATGATATTGGGCTGATCAGAGGTCAGCTCAGAGTCCTGATAATAAACACCAGCAACATAATCAATCGTTTCTCCACCCGGGGAGGTTATGCGCAACTCCATTGATGTTTGCTCGTACTCTTCATAACTCATGGCATCAAGAGCTAATCCCGGCAGACCCAAACCTGCTGAAGCAACACCGTCCAGGTCCGTTGCCAGTGTGTAGTCATAGTCGGAGTAACCGAACAGGCCCGTGAGCGTATGCTCGCCCAGCGCATAATCCGCATTCAGCGAAAAGTTCTTTACGTTTTGATCCGAGCCAGGCTTGTTAAGGCTGCTTATAGATATATCTGCTAACTGGGGCAAATTTTCACCAATACCGGTGTTTTTCCAGTTGAGATTACCATCTCCAGGTTCAACAACCCCGGCGAAGCGATTAACCGCTTCAGCCATCTGACCATCTAATTCGTAATCCGCGTAATTGTACTTTGCAGTGATACTCAGGCTGTCAGTGGGCTCCCATACCGCAGATGCACGAGCCAACGTAGTTTCAGCGCTGCCTTGATCTCCCAGTGTGGGATTGTCTATGTAGCCATCCCCGCTATCGCTGGTCTGTGCCGCCAAGCGCAGACCCAGGGTGTCCATTGGGGAGCCACCGACCACTAGAGTCCCTACTCCGCCTTCGTACTCAGATTCGTACGATCCAGTAATGCGCGCCTCAAATTCATCTCCGGGACGATTCGATGCACTGTGTACGCTGATCGCGCCGGCAGTTGAGTTCAGTCCAAACAAGACCGCCTGCGGTCCGCGCAACACTTCCACCCGATCCGCGTCAAAGAAAGGCGTTCTCGTCTGACGGCTTCGGGGCATATAGATACCATCTACAAACATGCTAACCGACTGTTCGAAACTCCGATCCTCACCAGACCCCATCCCACGCATAGTGATCAAGTTGGTGGTAACACCATCTCCGATGGAAAAATTGGGCACGGTTGTAGCCAAATCACCCAACTCACTTATACCCATCGCGTCCAGTCGCTCACCTGAGAAAGCTTGCACCGACATTGGAATATCCTGCACGCTCTCCGCGCGCTTGGTTGCGGTAACGATAACCTCTTCCAGCTGAGCCATGGCGGTGCCAGGCAGGGCGACAACTACGGCCGCTGCCAGTAGTTTTCTGGCAAATCTGTTAGTACCTTTCATTTCAATTCCTCAAATGCAGTTCCGTAACATTATTATTACAACCCTAGACTTTGAGACTTTACTGATGCTCGAGCTCACGCAAAGCCTGTTATCGCCAATCTAAATTTTCTGATTCGCGGTAACAATGTCAATTCATGCACTTGGGAGGTCAGATCAACCACATGGTCTGCAAACATGCCGTATACGACGAGTGAGTTGCCGCTAATGACAGCGGGGTGCACCAACACTAGTATTTTGTAATGCCCGCGGCCTGCACTAACTCAGCTGACACGCCCATATCCTCAAGGATCTCCGCCGCATGTAGCGGCTGTGTTTCTTCCCACGCCGGCTCAGCACCGGTCACGCTGAAACGCGGAGCAGGCGCGGGCTGCCACTGGCCATCTACTTCTACATAGGCATTACGGGCTCTATTGTGAGGATGCTCATGCGCCTCACCGTAAGACAGCACAGGTGCAAAACAGGCATCAGTTCCTTCGAGCAGATCGACCCAGTGCTGGCGTGATTGGCTGCCAAACAGCTCCTGCAGGAATTCCACCTGAGCCTCCCAAAACGAATGATCAAACTGCGTGACATCGGCAAACAGAGGATGTTCAGTCAGATTAAGCTTGTCCAACAAGATCTGATAAAAGCGCTGTTCTACCGAACACAATGTGATGTACCCGCCGCCCTGGCAGGAATAGCTTCGATTCCAGGGAGCAGCGCCATCCATCCAGCTACCTCCCCTGTCATCGCTCATATGACCAGCTTGATAAAAACTTCGCGCAAACGTGGCGAGATAGGAAATTCCGTCAACGATAGCCGCATCGACCACCTGCCCCCTCCCCTCTCGCAGCGCGGGTATAAGCGCACTGCTGATACCCCATGCCATCATCGCCGCGCCGCCCGCACAGTCTCCCAGCAAAGTGGGAGGCGCTTGGGGTGGCTTGTCTGTGTCACCACTGTGGTACAGCACCCCGGTCAGGGAAATATAGTTGGGATCATGCCCTGCCACTTGGGCAAGCGGCCCGTCCTGACCCCAACCAGTCAGACGACCGAACACCAGTGCGGGATTTCTCTCCAGACAAACATCCGGCCCCAAACCAAGCCGCTCCATTACCCCGGGCCGGAAGCCCTCGATGAGCACATTGGCTTTTTCCACCATGCCGAGTAGCACCTTGATAGCCGCGGGATCTTTCATATCCAGCGCCACTACCTTCTTGCCTCGCTTCATCATATCCCGCTTCGAAACATGCAATGTTGACTCGGCACTGGCCGGGCTCTTGCGTTCAATCAGGAACACCTCCGCCCCCATATCGGCCATCATCATGCCGCACAAGGGCACAGGCCCGATGCCAGCCATCTCTATCACTCGAATTCCTGCTAGCGGCCCCATTCCTAATTTCCTCAAATTGCTGATCTAGTTAGATTAGCAGCCTGGGGGTTGGATGCTGTGTCGATCCCGGCAATCCTGCTATCAAGAAGCCGCAGTTGTCCATGAACCGTCGTTTGCCCCATTTGATAATCGTCGGCAGCACGCTGATTGCTATGGTTGTGTGCTTCTGATGATAGTACGGAATGGGTTTTTCGATGGCTAAGCACAAGGTGACACTCAAAGATCGGTTTACGCAACACGAGGGTCGAATTCACCTGCGTGGCAGCCAGGCACTAGTGAGACTGTACATGGTGCAGAGGCTGCGTGATCAAGCTGCCGGGCTGGACACCGCCGGTTTCGTATCTGGTTATCGCGGCTCCCCAATGACTGCAATCGACGAAGAACTCTGGCGAGTCGAAGATATGCTCACGGAGCATCACGTTCATTTTTGGCCCGGCACGAACGAGAACCTGGCCATGACAGCGGTGTGGGGCTCGCAGCAAACTAACTACTACAACGACAGCAAATACGACGGCGTGTTTTCTATGTGGTATGGGAAAGGCCCCGGTCTGGATCAGGCAATGGATGCTGCGCGGCAGGGAAACTGGCACGGAGCATCACAACACGGCGGCGTACTTGTTTGCGTGGGCGACGACCCCAACATGACATCCACGATCAACAACTATGCATCGGAGTTACTGTTTGAAGATTTGTTGATGCCGGTATTGTACCCAGCCGACATACAGGAAGTTCTGGATATGGGCTTACAGGGCATTGCGCTGTCGCGCTTTTGTGGCGCGTGGGTAGGCTACAAGCTTTTGCCCGAAACCATCGAAACCTCCTCTTCGGTTGACGGTGATATCAATCGAGTACAGATTGTTACTCCTGAATTCGACTTTCCAACTGAGGGCGTTAACTCATTTTTACAGGACTCCGTTTACATACAGGAAGCCAGAATTCGAAACTATCGACTGCCTGCCGCTCTTGCTTTTGCACGCGCCAATAAACTCAACTATGTCAGCCATGAAGCTTCCACGCCGCGCATAGGGATTGTCGCAATGGGCAAGACCTGGCGCGACGTCCGCCAGGCATTGGTTGATCTGGGTATCAGCGAGCAGCAAGCGGCTGAGGTGGGCATTACCATTTTGAAAGTCGGCATGCCTTTTCCTGCAGACATCGAGACGTACCGGGATTTCGCCTCGGGCCTGGAAGAGGTGCTGGTGGTAGAGGAAAAACGTGACCAGATAGAGAATGGGATGCGCACAGCGTGCTATGACATGTCGCCGGAGCATCGTCCGCGCATCGTTGGTCGACACGATGAACACGGCAAGGCACTAATAGACAACGCCAAGCCAGTGACCGCTGATGAAATCGCAGCAGTGATCGCACAGCGAATACAACACTTTCACAGTACCGAATGGATTGAGGCAAGAGTCAAGCGGCTAAGCGGCGCTGGCGAACGCACTGCAAACTTGCCCGCGATGAGCATGCAGCGGCTACCCTATTTCTGCTCGGGCTGTCCGCACAATAGCTCAACCAAGGTCCCTCAAGGGAGCCGTGCACTCGGCGGTGTCGGCTGTCACTATATGGCTACCTGGATGGACCGGGAGACCTACACTTTCTGCCACATGGGCGGAGAAGGGATTACGTGGGTCGGTCAGCAGCCATTTGTAGAAACCGATCACATATTTCAGAACCTGGGAGATGGCACCTACTTCCACTCCGGCTCTACCGCTGTGCGAGCCGCTGTCACCGCTAACATCAACATCACCTACAAAATTCTGTACAACGATGCTGTCGCCATGACGGGCGGTCAGGCTGTCGACGGCACACTTACAGTCGACCAGATCACCAGGCAGATGCGCAATGAGGGGATACAACGGATTGCCGTGGTAACGGATGAACCGGAGAAGTACAACTCTGGAACCAATTTTGCCAGCGGCACTACGGTTCATCATCGTCGTGAACTGGATGACGTTCAGCGCCAGTTGCGCGAAGTTAAGGGTGTTTCGGTAATGGTCTATGATCAGACATGCGCCTCTGAGAAACGCCGTCGTCGTAAGCGTGGGAAGTTTCCTGATCCTGCCAAGCGATACTTCATCAACGACAGAGTATGTGAAGGGTGTGGAGACTGCGGCGAGCAATCAAACTGCACATCGCTCCAACCTCTGGAAACCGACTTTGGTCGCAAGCGTAAAATCGACCAGTCCTCGTGTAATAAGGACTACTCCTGTGTCGAGGGGTTTTGCCCCAGCTTCGTCACGGTCAAGGGCGGCAAACTGAGAAAGCTCAGCGGCATGAGCGCAGACGATGTATCGCCCAACGCAGAAGAGTTGCCCATACCTGTATTCCCCGAGCTACCTGAGACAGGTAGCTATACGCTGATGATTACAGGTGTAGGCGGCACAGGGGTAGTAACGATCGGCGCGCTGCTGGGCATGGCCGCACACATCGATGATTTAGGTGTGTCCATCGTTGATCAACTGGGCTTTGCCCAGAAAGGTGGTCCTGTAGTCACTCACGTACGCCTTGCCAGAGAGCAAGACCAGATACACGCTTCCCGTGTGAACAATGGTGCAGCACAGGTGTTACTGGCTTGCGATATGCTAGTGGCGGGCAGCGAAAAAGTACTGGAAGCGCTCGATCCCATAAAAACGCGTGCCATCATCAATACCGAGCAGAACTTCACAGGCGATTTTACACGCGACAAAGACTTGGCATACCCGGCTGACAGCATTGTCGCACGCCTTAAATCCCGCACCCGCAAGGAAGACGCGGACTTCTTCAACGCCTCTAAAGTGGCCGTAAAGCTACTGGGAGACTCTCTCGGAGCCAACCTGATGCTTACGGGTTTTGCCTGGCAGCGTGGCATGATTCCAGTTCAGGAATCATCGCTACTGCAGGCGATCGAGCTCAACGGTGTCGCCATCGAATGGAATAAGACAGCCTTCGCGTGGGGTCGCCGGCTGGCGCATCAGCCAGAACTGATTGACCAGTTCCTAGGCCTTGATCAGACAGTACAGCCTCTTATTTTTACCCCCACTACAACCAGGGACTGGACTGAAAAGTACAGCAAGGAGCTGCGAAGCTACCAAAATGACGCCTATGCCAAACGCTACCTGTCGCTCATGGAGCGGGTGGTCGCACTAGAGAAAACTGCCATATCCAAGAACCAGGCTTTCTCTACGGCGGTGGCGAAAGCGGCCTACAAGCTGATGGCATACAAGGACGAGTACGAAGTTGCGCGGCTATACAGTGCACCCGAGTTCCTACAGAAACTGCAGGAGCAATTCGAGGGCGATTATACGCTGGAGTTCAATCTCGCACCGCCCATCATTGCACCTAAGGACAAGACGACAGGGTTGCCTACTAAGATCCAGTTCGGGCCCTGGATGCTAAAATCCTTCGGTATCTTGGCGAAATTCAAGTTCCTGCGTGGAACGGCGTTCGACCCCTTTGGCTATTTTGCCGAACGAAAAATGGAGCGCGCTCTCATCGAGGCCTATTTTGAAAGGGTCGAATTGTTGTTACGAGACCTGAATTCAGACAACTACGAACTGGCGGTCAAAATTGCAGCATTACCGATGACCATTCGGGGCTACGGACACATCAAGCATGAGAATGTAGAAGAGGCGCAAGCAACGCTGGACGCGTTGATGGCGCAATGGCCTCAGATCAAGCAAGAGATGGCGGCCTAGCATAGAAAGCAGGGCCTGATAGCTAGCAGGATATTGGGGAGATTCAGTCGCGGCTGTTTTCTCCTCTGTTCACATTTCTCACCAGCGAAGCTCTATCAATGACGCCATTCAACCCACCAGCCACATCGACAGCGACACGTTAAGGAGCAAGTTTGTGTCTCACTCCCCTGCGTGAACGTGCGTGCCAGTGTCATGGACCGTCTCCGGCTGATTGAAGACCGAAACTGCAGGTAACTCGCCTGTGTACTTCTCAACCTGTACCAGGCAACTATGCGCACTGCACCCCTGAGCAAGTGATGATGTCCCTACGTCTGGCGTTACTGCATTTGGGTTTCCATGTACTTCCAGATCCTCATCCGCTACCTGTTGAGGGTCAAACCAGGCACCTGTAGGTAGCTCTATTACTTGCGAACGAATGTGATCAGACAGTTCTACGCCAGCAAGACAAGCACCGCGATCATTGAACACCCTTACAATATCGCCATCTGCAATCCCTCTGACCATAGCGTCTGCCGGATTCAAACGTGCTCGCTCTCGTCCCTTGATCTTACGCTTACGACTCAGGGTCGCATGATCGAACTGGCTGTGTAGCTGCGTACGTGGCTGGTTGGAGATCATATGCAGAGGAAAGATCTCAGCGCGATCACTACCCAACCACTCCGCTCGCGGATACCAGCGGGGGTGCCCACTGCAGTCCTCGTAGTCGAAACTGGCTATAACATCTGAATAGATCTCTATTTTGCCCGAGGGTGTGTCGAGAGGATACGCATCGGGATCTCGCCGAAATCGTTCAAGAGTATATTCCGCATCGGGCAACTGGCTTGCAACCGAAACCTGCTCACCCTGCCAAAAAGTGTCGAAGTCGGGCAGATCAACACCTTGAACAGCCGCGTTATCACGCGTGTCGTCGTAGATTTTCTCCACCCACTGCATTTCACTGCGACCTTCAGTAAATTCGCTCTCAAAGCCCAGCCGGACTGACAGCCCCGAAAATATATCAAAGTCACTGCGGGCTTGTTTAAACGGGGGCACAACCTGTCGCATCGGAGACAAGTAAACATCATAGCTACTTCCGCCTACATCATTGCGTTCCAGCATAGTAGTGCATGGAAACACAATATCTGCATGCCGAGCCGAAGCTGTCCAGAAAGCCTCATTAACGATAATAGTCTCTGGCTTACTCCAAGCCTGTCGCAGCGCGTTCAGATCCTGGTGATGATGAAACGGATTTCCGCCCGCCCAATAGATTAGCTTGATATCGGGATAAGTGAGCGTCTGCCCGTTATAGCGAAACGTTTCACCAGGATGGTTCAACATGTCTGCGTGTCGAGCTACAGGGATGAAAGCATTGGTCGGCGTAGAGCGCTCACCGATTTCCATACCAAGCGCACCCATTTTGTAGTTGGGTATGCGCCTACCTCCAAACCCCATGTTATGGATGCAGCCGTAGCCATAACCAATACCTGCGCCGGGCACCCCCATATGGCCAAGCATGGCACCCAAGGTGGTGATCATCCAGTACGGCTGCTCGCCAAAAATCTGACGCTGCAGCGACCAACTGATACCGAGAACGCTACGGTCCTGCCCCAGCCGCAGGGCCAGTTCCCGTATGTCGGCAGCGGGTATCTCGCTCAGCGAAGATGCCCAATCTGCATCCTTGGGTTGACCGTCTTGCGTACCCAGAAGATAGGGTAAGAATTTGTCAAAGCCTACGGTGTATTTGTCCAAAAACGCCTGATCGTGCAGGCCTTCGACAACCAACGTGTGCGCAAGCCCCAACATGATCGCCACATCGGAGCCCGGCCGACACGGCCACCAGTGTGCGTCTAGCTCATCCAGTACGTCATCTCGCACGGGACTGACATTGACAACACGAACACCCGCCTCTTTAAGCAAGCGCAACTGTTCCCGAGCAGAATGGCTTCCAATACCACCTGCATTCACCTGCGCGTTCTTAATGGCTGCGCCGCCAAAAAGCACCATAGTCTTGGAATGACTCGCCACTTCCGACGGCGTCGGCGCCTCACGGACGAGCTTAAGGAATGGCATACCCACGATGCGCGCCATAATCACCTCGGCCGCTGCGCTCGAGTATGTATTCACCGAGTCTACATAGCCGCCAGCGAGCTTAAGAAAACGATGTACCTGACTCTGCGCATGGTGAAACCGACCAGCACTCGCCCAGCCATACGAACTGCCGTATATCGCATCAGGGCCGTAGTCAGCGTAGGTACCGCGAAAGGCATCGGCAGCAAGGTTCAATGCCGTCTCCCAAGAGACAGGAACAAAAGGTTCCGAGCCACGGCCTGCGCCGTCACTGTCTCTGCCCTTTTCCAGATAGCCTGCACGCACCATGGGACATGGCACTCGAGCGCCTTCATCTAATGCATCAAGTAAAGACTGACCGATAGGCGACTCTTCCCTATCCACGGCATAGGCTTCAACGGACAGCAGCTTTTCACCATCCGTCTCTACTTTATAGTTCCCCCAGTGACTGCAGGTGGGAACATAATGTGAATCTCCAAAACTTTGATCTGCCATCACGCCGTCCAATCGTTTTCAGTAGCCACAAGATTGCGACACTACAACAGACCTGTAAAAGACATTAAGGGCACTTCGCTTGTCATCTACAGGTTTGTTGGGGATTGCTAATTTTGGGATAGAGCAGTCAATTCGTGGCCTGCCACCCCAACGCCATATCAAGCGGGCTGGGGGCTCAGCACTGCTCCCGTGCAAGCTACGGGTCGAGCGTATTGCGGAAAATCTTGCCATCCTTCATGACGAACGGCATCGTTTCGATCTCCGCTGTACCGGCATCCCACCAGAGCGGGTCCGCACCAACCAAACTGATATCTTCCAATGGATTGCCATCAATCAACAAAATGTCCGCAAGGGCACCCTCCTCAATGACACCAAGCTTGCCGTAGGGATTGCGCGGCCCTGACAAGGCCACGAGCTCAGCAGATACAGACGTGGCGCGCCGTAAAGTCTCAAAATTGCCAAACAATTCTGCCACGTGATACAACTCGAAACGTCGCTGGCGAATATGATTCGCAGGGGGGCCAAACGCATCGACCGCAAACGGCACTTTCGGCTTGTACTTTTTGATCAGAGGGACGAGGGGTTCCATTTCAAGCTGACCAATCCTTATCTTCTCAATATTGGATGGATTCAGGCCGGGGAACTCAAGCAGACGCGGCGACAAAGCATTGAACTGAGGAGCGAGGAACGCTCCGTTTTTTACCAGCTTTTTGACTGACCCCTCGCGAATCATTAAGCCGTGATCCACACACATGACACCAGAATCAAGGGCTCGATCAATAGCACGATCGTCCAACAGATGCGCAGTTATATAAGTACCCCAATCTTTGGCTGCCGCTACGGCTGCTTTCTGTTCCTCTGGTTGATATTGCAGAGAATCGATCGGGTCAAAATCCGAACCCGCGCCCCCACTTCCCATCATCTTTATCTGGGTTGCGCCTTTACGCAGGTTCTCCCGGACTGCGCGATACACCTCTGTCTTTCCGTCCGCGACAATGCCCATACCCAATCGATGACCGGCATCGATGTGGCCTGTCGCAGGATGAGGTTCTGCCGGCGTGCGAAAGTCACCATGGCCCGATGTCTGGGAAAGGAACGCTCCTGAAGGATATATACGCGGTCCGGGGATTAACTCTTCATCGATACTCTTCTTCAGTGCAAATGTACTCCCACCAACATCGCGCACTGTTGTAAATCCATCCGCCAAAAAGTCCCGAGCTATCACCGTCGTGCGTATAGCATTTTCTTCTGGCGTGATGTAGCCGTGAATCTCACTTAAAGATGTTGTAATAGCCAAGTGTGTGTGCACGTCGATCATTCCAGGCATGAGAGTGCGACTCTCTCCCTCTACTATCTGGGCTCCTTCCGGCGCGACAATGGGTTCATCGCTCACCTGAACTATCTTGTTACCGGCTACTAGCACATAGGCATTGCTGCGCAGTTTTTCGTGGACTCCATCGAATACATTAACATTGCGAAAGAGTACCGACCGATCATCAGCCAATGCGGAAGGGGTAAAAATAAACAGTAACAGAAGAACAATATAGCGGGACGTGTACATAGCGGACCTAAACTTTCGTTGATTAGATCTTGAGTCTGAACTAGTACAGAAAAAAGGAACTTGTTATTTAAGGAAAATGGCGAGTCAGCGCTTCAAAGTAAAGCCCTATAAACCATATTCAAGCAAACACACTCGGTATCGATCTGCTTAGAATGTCATCCAATGTTCGAACGCGGCACTCCCATCGAGCGCCATAGCACTTAGAGTAACTACTGGAGTATCTGTGCCCTGCCAATCGATTTCAATGAGTCCGAAGCTTTCATCCACATAGGGACCCGCTATTCGGTAGGGATTTTCGACCGCGGAATAGGTCTTATTAGTGTGAGTCAATCCGCTTGATGTAAACTCAACTATCCTTCGCTCGCTCACAATGAGCGTCGACACTTCCGAGAAATGCACGTTTCCACTAAGTAAAACAGTGGGAGCAGGATTGTCAGCAATCAATTCCAGTAAGCGCATGCGCTCTAGTGGATAGTTGCCCCACTCATCCATACCTTTCTGATCCGCTATCACTTGGCCGCTTGACGCAATAATCCTCAAATCCACTTCTTGAGTCATCTGTTGGGACACCCAATCCCATTGTGCTTGGCCGAGAAGTGTAGCGCCCGGGGCATCATTTGGAAGATACTTGCCCAGGCTTCCTCCCACGCCGTCTGGTCGCGCTGCAAGCAGAGGCAAAGACTTAAAACTGCGTGTATCGAGCAGAAGAATCTGCACCTTGCGCCCCTCGGAGTTAAACAGTTGCTGAGTATAAACTCCGGGGCGTTTTCTGCGCTCAGACGCAACCGGATCCGCAAAAAAATCCAGAAAAATCTCTTCCGACTCGGCTTTCAATGGAAAATCTACACCGGCGCTGTGGTGGCCATAGTCATGATTATCCCAAGTTGCCATCACTGGAACATGCTCTACAAGCGTCTGCCAGTCAGGGTTTTCTGCGAGCACTCGCCACTCTCTGCGTAAACTCTGCGGGGTTACATCAAAAGCTGTCTGGTTGGCGATATCGTAATCGCCGTAGATTGCATCACCCAGGGACAGGTACAAGTCAGGCTGCGCCTCTACTACAGCACGAAAAACAGGCTGCTCCATCGATTGAAAAGCGCAGGAACCGAAGGCGATGCGCGACACATTTAAATCCGGGGCAGGTTGCTTAACGCGCGCCAAGTCTGCGAAAGCATTGCCCACCACTAACAACAGAGCACCAACCAGAAAACACTTCACTCGCGATATCCTCTATATGCAGGTAACGCAAGCATAAAATGTACCGTTGCAACCTCGTCTCTCAACGTCGCTACGCCGCTATTCTCAAAAGCTTCGAGGAAATTCCGCAATGCCGCTTCGGACTCAAATCGTTCTACAAAAAAATGCCCGGGGGCTGGCAGACTGCCCTCCAGCACTGTCGGAGAACCCATTGCAAGTGGAGCATAACCCCCCGCAGCGTGCGCAATAGGCTGCGCTCTTGACTGATACTCAGATAGCCGCGCAGCGTCATGGACACTGACTGAACCAACTACATACACAGGGTCCTCGGGCTTGATGTTTTTTGAGAGATTCCAGGTTACTAAAGAAGATATCGCGGAAAGCAGTATACTTGCGGTAAAAAACAACAGCACCTTCACCTTCTTTTTCCCCCATTTTGGGTTACCACTTACAGTGCGAATCGCGCTCGCATCGACCACACGTAGACACTACTTTCATCTGGGTTCAATGCAGGGTCTTTCAAGTATTGAATATCCGCTGTCAGCGCAAGCTTCTTGGAGGTTTGCCACCGATAGAAAACTTCAGCTGTGTATTGGTCATCCAATCCCGGACCAAAAGACAAGTCGTTCACCTCACCCCAGTTCACTGCCGCGCCAAATAAATTGCCCGGTGCCTCAGTGGTAGAGTCCGGCTGATACCCAAAGCCCACACTGACGCTTTTCTCGAGCAGGGAACCACTGTCATCAGTATACCCAGCACGGATGAACGGCATGAACTGATTGTTGTAATAGCGTGACCAGGAGAAATTCGCACCCCAGCCGTCGGGTGCCCCGATCTCGTCACGGGAATCCACATGCCACAGCGACAGGTGAACGTTATCCAGCGCAATACGCGAATGAGAGCTGGTGCGCCCGATTTCAATACTGGAAAAATACTCATTGTCGTTAAAGAACGTATCAAAGCCTTCACTAATATCGGTAGGGTCTGAGTTGCGATCGACGACGCTGCCGATCATATATACGTTATTGTCGAACAGATGACCCGCACCAACACCTAGTGCGGCATCGTTGGGTAAATCGGTCGCAGCAGACCCCGTAGAGAAGGCCAGGTTCATAAAGTGTAGCCAGGGGCTGGCTAACCCATACACATCGAAGAAATCAGTCGCATCGAGAAAACCGCCAAGCACCACTGTACGACCGCTGTTCATGCTCTGGCGCCAATACAAGTTGGTAAAGCGGCCACCCTGATCACTGAACGGAGGCGCCGTAAGACCTGCGTAGCCCACTCCACCAATGTAAAGGTCGCTAGGGGCAGGGTCACCGTAGCTATGGCGATGCTCAAGTTTGTATACGATCCCACCGGATGTGGAGACGCCGTCACCCGTGAGATTCCAACTACCAAACACACGAAACATCCCGCTGCTGGCGGAATCGTCTGCGCCAGACAACGACTCACTGGCGTTCACAGTGACAGAAGAGTAATCCATCCCCAAGCTGAAGCCGTGATCCTCCTTCATTGAGCTCTGCCACTGCTCGAACGACTCGAATACACCCAAATCTATAAAGCTGCCTTTGTCAGCCCGGTCTGCCTCTATTGTGTTTTCGACAGAATCTGGGCCGCCAAACGTTGGATTATCTTCTGCTTGCACTGCAGGACTAGCAGCTGGCAGCGCAATCGCCGCTAACAACGCAAAAGGCACAATTTCAAATTTAGTGGCGCCTGACTTCATTGCAATCATTTCAACTCGCTAAAAAAACAGAGGGTTATATTGGAGCACTTCATCTATCAGAAAAATCTCTACAATGGATTAAGCCGGATGTTTTCACTCAGCCCGATGGATTATCCAAAAGTGCTGCTGGAATTATGCCATTTTTCTGATGAGAGCGACGCACTCGAGGCCAAATAGAAAGCCCCCCGGGATCCGATCGCGGGGGGCCTAAAGAGTAATCAAAGCACGCCTGTTAGTTAGCTGGGATGTAGTCGCTAATAATGCCTTCGTACTTCATTTCCGGGAAGCTGATTGCTGCCTCGGAAAGCTCACCTGTGATCTCGTTCCGGTAGATGTTGCCGCCCTTCATCACCAGATGAATAGAGGGAATCAACTTGTACTCTGGCTCGGCCGTCCACCACTTATCGGTTCCTCCAATGACTGTGATGTCCTCTAATGGATTACCCTCCACCAGAATCAGATCCGCATAGGCGCCTTCTTTCACTAACCCAAGAGGGCCTGACTTGTAGGGATTACGCGGCCCCGACATCGCTAACATTTCGCCCGCAGTAGACGTTAGCTGCTTGAGCACTTCAAAGTTGCTACCAAATGCCTGTGTACGCCACCAAATCTCATAGCGACGCGCACGTTCAGCGTCGGCAAACGCGCCCACATAGTCGGAAGCAAATACAACCTTAACGTTGTTCTTGAGCAGGTTCATGCCGAAATCGCCGTACTCTTCCTGAAGTTTGGCAACCATGGGCAGCTTATCTGCTGGCATCAATGGGTTTTTAGCGAGGTCTGGTGAAAGGCCCCACATCTGCGGCACCACATAGCCTCCATTTTTGGAAATTCGCTTCATCACCTTTTCTGTCATGAAGAAACCGTGCTCAAAGGTTTTAACATCACAATCTAGCAAGCGGTTGATAGCGCGCTCATTGAAGGTGTGCGCAGCCACGTAGGTACCCCAGTCTTTCGCGGCCTCCACGATGGCGCAGATCTCTTCTTCTGAGTACTGAGTGGTATCGATAGGGTCGAAACGAGAAGAACCGCCACCACCGCCCATAATTTTGATCTGAGTGGCGCCGTTGCGTAGGTTCAGACGAGTAGCCTTCAATACTTCTGGTACGCCGTCGGCAACCATGCCGATTCCCATGCGCTCAAAGTTAGACAGGTCTCCCGCGTCATTGATACTAAAGCCTGGATCAGCCCTGTCTCGAAAATCACCATGCCCCGAGGTCTGCGAAATGAATCCTCCAGACGGATAGAGCCGTGGGCCAACTACCCGACCATCATCGAGCGCTTTAGCCAAACCAAAGGCAGGGCCTCCCATATCACGAACAGTCGTAAAACCGTCCATGAGGAAGCGTTTCATTACGATGGTCGCGTTGTAAGAGATATCGGTGAGATCCATATTGGTCTCAACAACGTTGAAATTCTGGTTGATCATCACGTGGGCATGACCATCGATAAGCCCTGGCATCAAGGTGCGGCCATTGCCATCGATCACGGTGGAGCCGGCTCCAGCAGACAGCCCTTTGCCCACCTTATCAATCAAATCGCCAGTCACAAGCACATCCATGCCCGTCGCCAGCTTGTCACTGGTGCCATCAAAAACGTTCACATTTTTGAACAGGATCTGCTGGGGCTGGCTCTCTTGCGCGAACGCTAAGCCTGATACCAACCCAACAGCAGCCGACACGGCCAGTCCGGTCAGGCAATTTCTGACCTTTTCTTTAAAATTTATGCTCATTTTGAATCTCCACAACAACTGGATGTAAAATTTGGGCTGATGACTTATCAGCAAAGTTCAGCAAACGACTACTCGAGCCTACTTTGGTACCGTTTGACGTCCGGGCTCTTCGGCCCTGAATACCGCGCGCATTTGGAGTACACGTAGCGTTCAGCACCCTCCATGATAGTAAAGCAATAGCTTGCCTTCAGGGTATTTAGTTTGCATTATCTGACTGCATTTAGCTCTCGCCATAGAAAATGGGAAAGCATATATGAAACCAACTACTGACTCTATCCAGCTGATGCGGCCCGCTTTGCTGTCTCCATTTCTTCGATCAATGGAGAGAAAACATATGAACGTATCTGAGCTACTCACAAGACATGGTCTATCGAAAGAAATCATTCGCAATGATACCGGCATGCTGACGGCAAAACAGGTGCACCGGCTCCTTGCTGATATCACTGATGCTTCTGGAGACCCGAATCTCTGCTGGCAAACCGGCTGGGAGCTCGACCACAGCAAGTACCCTATGTACGCGGCTCTCCTGTCCCGAGGACACTCCCTGGCCGACATATTCACCAGCCTTGCCGTTTTGACGGAAGATCTAGCATCGGCCTCCCGGTTTGAACTACAAATTCAAGGCACATGGGCGAGATTCTCTGGTTTCAGGCGCTATAGACTGGCGTCTTCCCCTCATAGCGACGCCTTTTCTGTGGCCGCTTTAGCCTCTCTAATCAAGCGCTTTGTTAAAGGCGCATGGCAGCCCAATCAAGTCTCAATAGAGATGGCTGACCTGAGCTTGGTACCGGCGAACTCAGGCTGCCGGTTGATACAAACTCAACAACCCAAGGAGTGCACTATCCGTTTTCCCGCACTATGGCTGCTACCGCACATAAAGGGTCGTGCTAAAGAGACAACCGCTAGCGCTGACTACGAAAGTGCAGAGCGCCTGAAGGAGTTTCTCGCAATAGCGCTGCAAGAGCATATCAGCGACCAAAGCCTCAACAGTGAAACGGCAGCCAGGCAGGTAGATTGCACACTCAGGGATATCAATCACGGTCTGAAACCCCTGAAAACAACCCTGGCCAAGCTCATCAATGAGTGGCGCAACGCTGACGCCTGTAGAAAACTAAGACATTCAGACTTGAGCATTGCAGATGTAGGTATTGCGGTGGGCTACCCTGATGCCACAAGTTTCAGCCGCGTATTCAAGCGCTGGACCGGCAAATCACCGAAGGACTATCGAGCAGCACCTGATACTTGAATTGATCAATCAGGCATGAGCCCGTTGACGTGATCAAGCGCTTCCAGGTACTCGTTGATCAATCTATACACAACACCTTTACAAGATTCCACTTCATTGATCTGACCAATAACTTGCCCACAGATATTCATTGCGACTTTTTGAGTCTCACCCGCCGCAGCGTACTGCTCAGTCCTTCGCATCGCATCAGCGGTGACCAGCCCATGCAGAGGCATCTCCAGCGGATCGGGACCATCTGAATCATCCCACGCGTTCGTCCAGTTGTTGCGGAGAACCCGGGCTCCCTTACCTGTCCACGCTTTCGTGCGTACCGTGTCATCAACACCAGCATCCAGCAGACTCTGCTTTTGCGCGGGCTGCGCATGCGCTTCCTCAACGGTCAACCAAAGAGATCCCGTCCATACGCCGGCTGCTCCCATTGACATAGCAGCCAGCATTTGACGACCATTTCCAATGCCACCCGCTGCCAGAACGGGTAGCGGTGAAACAGCATCAATGATATCAGGCCACAACACCATGCTACCGATCTCTCCCGTATGGCCACCACCCTCGGTGCCTTGTGCCACCACAAAATCCAGTCCGGCATTTTTATGCGCGATAGCCTGCTTTCTCTTGCCACAAAGTGCTCCAATCAAGCGACCGCTGTCCTTTACCATTTTGATAACGTGATCTGGTGGTGTGCCCAGCGCGTTTGCAATGAGCTTGCAGTTGGGACGAGTTAGCGCCTCTTCGATACAAGGCATTACTGTTTGCAGCGTCCAGCCGAGAATTTTGGGTCGCCCCTCCTCCGGCCAAGCTGGAACGCCATGTTCATCCAGCAGCTTGTCAGCAAAATCAAGGTGGCCCTGTGGCACCAGGTCCCACAACCTAGCCTCCAGCTCATCGGCCGTCAGCTCTGCCTCACCTTTGCCTACATAATTTTGTGGAATCACCACGTCCACACCATAGGGCTTATCTCCTATATGCTCATCGATCCAGTTGAGCTCTTCACGCAGTTGCTCAGCATCCGTGAAGCCGGCGCCTAGCACACCAAGACCACCGGCCTTGCTCACTTCCACCACAACATCCCGGCAATGGGTAAAAGCAAAAACGGGCAGCTCGATACCCAGTTGATTGCATATCTTGGTATACATAGGGTTTTCCTGTTGGCATTAACAGCTGGCAGGGTAAACTGAGCCAGCAAGAACTTCAGGGTTCAATGAGAACAGTTGATGACTAAACAGGCATCAAGAGCTGCAACCACACCTGACACGATAGCCAGCTATCTGCTGCCGATAGTAAAGGCACTGGACAGTCGAGGTATCGACAGCGAGTCGCTGCTGTCGCGAGCCGGCGTTCCGGGCAACTTGGCCAACGACCCAACAGCTAGAGTAGCCTATACCCGCATGGGCGAAGTGTTTCGGTTGGCAGCCGAGGAAACCGGAGATGCCCAGTTCGGACTCTATGCCTCGCGCTACATGCTGCCCTCACACATTCATGCGCTGGGTACGGCATTGCTAGCCAGTAGCTCCCTGATGGATTTTTGTGTTCGCATAGAGCGCTTTGGGCCATTTCTTGGCAATACAGTGTCCTTCTACGTTGACAGAGCGGACGGGGAAACCAAGTTTAGTGCATACAGGACAGTGCCATTACGCACAGAGGCCGTCGATATGTTCTGGGCATTCGTACTACGCTTCATGCGTCACCTGGACTGCGAAAAATTTAACCCTTTGCGAGTGGACATTCCCGGGCTCGACTCTCAACAGAGGCGCAAGGCCTACAGTGATTTCTATCGCTGCCCTCTATCGTTTGGTTGTGAGGAATTCGCACTCTTCTTTGATACCAAAGAAATTGAGAAGCAGCTTCCAACAGCCAGCACAGAGTTAGCGCAGTTATCCGAAGAGGTTATCCGGAACTACCTAGCCAGACTGGATAAAGCTGATATCGTTTCACAAGTGAGTCGCCTGCTGGTAAAAAATTTACCCAATGGAGACTACACAAAGGAGCACGCAGCGAACGAGCTGAGCATGAGCTCTAGAACACTGCAGAACAGACTAAGGGGAGCCGATACAACGTGGCGGGAAATGGTAGATGCTACCCGCTATACTCTGGCTGTTTCCTACTTGGAAGGTCGCCGCTACACCCTTGGAGAGATAACCTACATGCTAGGATTCAATGATTCCAGTAGTTTCAGTCGAGCCTTCAAACGCTGGGCTGGCTGCGCTCCGGGTGAGTTTCTCCCAACTACTGAAAACTAAACTGACTATACAAGCTCACTAATGCTCGGCCCAACACAGAGTGGCACTAGGCTGAGATCCCACAAAGCGGGATTAACGACCACGCAAACCGCCAATTAGTAACGTCTTGGCACTCTGGATCAGGTTTCTACCACTGAGTCGATCGCTCCGCCGAAACCACTCAAGCAACATACCATCGGTAAACGCCACCAGAACGGCGGCCTGCTCTGTTGGGAACACGTCCTGAATAAATTCTCCTTCGTCGCGCCCCTGACAAACAACCCGTTCCATTTCTGTATGGAACCGATCATAAAGTTGCTCTAGCGCCCGCTCAACCTCTTCATCACCGATGCCGCTCTCCGTAGACATCAGGATAGGCAACAGCAGCAACTCATTGTTCAGCGCCCCCACTTCTGCAGCCCAGTCAACGAACAGCTCAAGTTGAGCAGAGGCGTTGAGTCGAGACGTTTGCATACGAGTAAATATCCCCTGATACAAGGTGCAGGACTGTGCAATCAACTCCACCAACAGCGCAGACTTGCCCTTGAAATAGAAGTAAACCGCACCTTTGGTTAGCCCTGCCTGACGGGCAATATCGTCGATACTGGTCGCTCGATAGCCTCTGGAGACGAACAGTTTGAGAGCGGAAGCCAGTACCAGCTCGGTGCTTTGCTCCCGTCGCTCCTGGTTACTACGCCTGCTAGTAGACACCATTGGCGCTCAGGTGCCTCCACGCAGGCTTTCACGAAAGTCGCTCGGGGACTGACCAGTCCAACGCCGAAAGCTGCGTGCAAAATTGCTGCAATCGGAAAAGCCCAACATATAGGCAATCTCGTTCACCGACAGATCTGCTCTTACTATGTACTCTTCTGCCAGCTCGCGGCGGGTATCTCCCAGTAATTGCTGATAGCTTGTACCACTAGACTTTAACTCGCTTGCCAGCTCCTCTTTGGTCATGGACAGAGCGCCAGCTAAAGACTCCAGCGCAAAGTCGCCACGCGGCAACAGTTCAAAAAAGGCCATGCGCGACGCATTGACTATTTCCACCTCTGTTGAAATGGTCTGCAAATAGTCATACACCAATTTCTCGCTATGCCGCGCCAGTTGGGCATTACCGCCTGGAAGCAACTGATCAAGGTCTTGGGCTACAAATTGCAGCGAAGTCCGGGGGGCATCATATTCAATTTCGCAGCGGAAATACTGCTCAAAATCGGCGGTGTAACCCTCGGGAGCCGCAAAAGAAAATGTCACCAGACGGGGCGAAAATTCCGGCGAAACTACCGCACGAATCATCTTGAGCATCGTTGCTGCCCATGCTGAGCCGTGCAGCAGCAGTTCAAACGGGCTGTCCCCAAACTCGGCTGGCACCACTTGCTTGTAGACCAATTCACCGGCGTCATTGAATTCAACCCGCTCTCCCGTCGTAAGGTATGCGTAGTAACGTTGCAGGCGTTGTCCAAAATCGCGGAGGGTCACAGATGCCGTTAGCATGACACCAAATGCATGATAGTTAATTGGATTGATACTTCTGGCAAAATTGAGACCAAACAAGGGATCAACGCCATGGGGAACATAGTTGTTAAGGGCTTTATGTAACAGTTGCATGGAGATACGGGTGTCAAAGCCAGGCACCGCATTCACGTCGACTCCCACGTCGGCGAGCGCTGCAGTTCCGTCAATGCCATAGAAATCTAAAGTTTTGGCAACACCCAGAGCACTGCCGATGTAACTTGTTAGCGATGGATTATCAGCCGATTCGGTCATGCAACCACGGTCCGCACATTTATAATTATGGAAGCATTATGCGCGCTGCAGGAGGATTGGAAAAGGGCTGTCGCTACATCATTCTATTTGGGGCCTAATTCTACCAGCGCTTTGGCGGTAACAGTTTGACCCCGTTCACTATCAACCCACATCGACAAACTCACCGTACCTGTTTTCTTGTCGAACGACTCAACCACACCCTTGAACTGTATTGTGTCGCCTACGGCGTTGAACAGCAGCATGCGCAACGGGCCGATCTTGCGTATTCGCGCATCGGGACCCGCCCATTGGCGAATCAAGCGCTCAAACATTCCCATCAGAAAGTAGGTATTGGCAAAAGCATCTGGTGCGCCTGTTGTTCGGGCCACGCCGCCATCATGGTGCATGAGAGAAAAGTCTCGATTTGCTCCCGCCTCCATAACCAATCGCTGTAATGTAATCGGGATTTCAATCGAGGGTAATTCGTCGTTTACCGCTACCTCAGTAATACTCGGTGTAAGCGTGACGCTCATTCGCTAATCTCCGCTGTGGACGCTACAAATCGAAAGATATCCAGGTAGGAAACTGCAACGACTTCACCGGTTTGCTTCGTATACGTGTCTTCCTGACGTAGGAATGCACCCTCACCTACTTTCAGCTTTTTGTGTTTGATATCCACGAGCTTGCTCGTGCAGGTCACCACGTCGCCAGGGTACAACGGTTCAAAAAACTCTACCTCTATGCTGGTCGCAAAGCTCTTGTCGCAAGGCGCAGGTACGTCAAAAATGACCGGGATTTGTATCTGAGTCGGTTCGTCATCGATTAACGCCGGTTTATCACCCGGCTGCCAGTAAGGCGCTATTCCATAGGTAAGCACCATAGACACCGGGGCAACGATATCCTCATAGCCGGCCGCCAAAGCGGCGTTAACATCGGTGTGGATATCGCAGGCAAATTCCTTAGGCTCCAGCCAACGGCGAATGGAGCCTTTCTCCACAGGGTCTGGACCCCAGGATTGACCCACCTGCTTACCCAGTAAGGCTTCTGTTTCGTCCCAACTGCCCCACAAGCCCCAACTTGGCTCAGGCACCCGTTTTTACCGGCCTGAAATAGGGCAAGGTGATGTCGTCAGTCACATCTCGAAATACCACCTCTACCTCCATGCCAATATGAACATCTTCGGGCTCACATTCCACGAGGTTGGTGTGCATACGAATACCCTCGGGTAAGTCGATCCAGGCAAGGATGATGGGCAAGTCCTCTACAAACACTTCCTCAACACCTTCATAGGTTACCGAGTAGGTATACACCTCGGCCTTACCACTGGCTTCTATCCAACCCAGATCCTGGCTCCAGCAATTTGGGCAATCTCTGCGTGGGTAGAAAATGTTACTGTCGCAACTATTGCAATGCTGGATCAACAGTTTGTGTTGCTTGGTACCGTCCCAGTACCCTTTGCTATACGGCTGAATTTCTGGCAATGGTTTATTGTATTCACTCATCGTGCCTGCCTCCCAAATACGGTGGTACACGTATTCATCACCGATCCTCCTGACGTCGTGAGAATGGCATGCTCGCAGTTGTCGACCTGCCGTTCGCCCGCTTCACCACGCAGCTGTCGTATCGTATCGATGTAAAACGCCATACTCACTCCACTACCGGTATGGCCTCGCCCCGTAGCATCTCCCATCGTGGTGCAGGGCAAGTCTCCACCCGGCCCACACCGGCCAGACGCCCACAGCTTGGCGCCCTGCCCTTCTTCACAGACGCCATATCCTTCCAACGCACTGGCCTGAGTATAAGGATATGCGCCGTAGATCTGGCGAAGATCCATGTCATGAATGCTTAAACCGGCCTGCGCTAGTGCATCCTGGCTGGATTCGCGATAAGCCTGACGATGAAATATATCTTTGCGCATAAACGGCGTTGCGCTCATAAATCGCGTGCCATGACCGAGCTTGTAAACCGCCTTGTCGCCCATCTCCTTCGCTATCTCATGAGAGGTTACTACCATGGCACCACCGCCATCGGCGAGCAGATTGCACTCCTTTGCCAACAGGGGCGTGCTGATCACGCGTGAGTTAAGGACGTCGTCAAGGGTTATAGGCTTACCGTGAAAAATAGACAGTGGGTCTAGTGCACCCCAGGCACGCAGTGACACAGTAATGGCCGCCATTTCCTCCTGAGTCGCACCTGTCTCGTACATATAGCGCTGTGTTATCAGCCCCATTGATCCATTGAAGGTTACGCCATAGGGGTACTCAAACTGCTTATCCAAAGGCGCAGTTGCAAAGAAATTGATCAAATCTTGCGGTGGTATATCTGATTGCACGGTCGTGTGCGGTATCAATACAAAGTCAGCCTGCCCACTCTCAATATGCTGCTCCGCCAGTCGAAGGCAGTTGGTGGTAGATGCTCCACCCGCATTGCAGATAGCGATATCTCGACAGCCTTCAAGTCCCATGACCTCTGGAATCTTGCCTAGCGCCATATCGTTTTGCATAGACGGCTGAGCCATCGGATTGTTTGATATCACTGCGCCAATTCGATTCTTGTCCACGCCCGCATCTCGTATTGCCTCCATGCAGACATCCAGAAGAATGTCCCAGCGGGTACGCTCAGGATCACGGCGAGTGGGTACTTCCCCAACGCCAATAATCGCCAACCCTCGTTTACTCATAGCTTGTTCCTTAATGCTGTATGCCTAAACACCACCTCTAGTGATGCGGATGTAAAATGAATGCTGTGACTATTGCGCTAGTCGTCGTCGCTGTACTCCGGACGGTGAAACAAGTCCAGATTGTCATCGATGCTAACTGCCAGTGGACGTCGAAGTGCAACGGTATCCGGGTCTGTTGGAATCATGAACTCCCACAGCGTGTCTGGAATAGTTGTGCCTACTGTCCGACGGCGGTTGGAATCCCAATCTCCGTCAAGTTCACTGCCCATGATCGCTGTGAGATCTTCGTCACTGATTCCCAGTGCCGACGTGAACTTGCCCAATGAATCCTGAATAAAGCTCAGGCGCGCATCCCAAACCGAAGTGGAGCGAACAGTCTCCTGCAGCAGAAGGTCAGACGTAGAGCGTTCTTTGTTATCAAACCATGCCAACGCCTGAGGCGCTCTGCGCTTAAGCGCTTCACGCATATCCTCGTGATCAGACTCGTCCGCTGCCTTTAGCCAGCCCTCCAGTCCGATCCGATGAAAGTAGAGTTCCTTCCCGAGGTGCTTAACCAAGCCTTTTACTTCCCCGTTAGAGCTGTCTTTAAATGTGTTCAGCATGCTCCAAATTGCGACTTCCGCCAGGAAAGTAGAAACCAGAAAATCACCCCAGTTCTCCGGTGGCAGAGACAACATCTGCATGTCATGCAGTTTCTCTCTGTCCCGACCAAACTCCAACTGATGCTCAGGCAGGTCAAGCTCACCCTCCAGATATCGGAAGATCGCACGCGTATGACCCAATGTGTCCTGAGCCATACCCGCGAACGCACTGCAGTCAGTCAGACTTCTACCATTCAACATCACCTTGATATACCAGTGCCCCAACACCCAATCGGTATCGGCAATACACAGCATGTCCGCCACGAATTCTTTCTTTGCCTGTTCGCTCATCATCATCGGAATAACCTCACTCTCTAATCTCTGCTTGTTTCTTTATTCGTCACCGGGCAACTTGCCTTCCCATTTCATCCATCCAAACGTGCTATGGCATTCGTCACACTTCATAGATATTTCCGACACGGTGCCGCCAAATGGGCTGATTACCTGAGTACGCTTCGACTCACACCAAGGACAAGCCACCTGCTCGTTGTATAGATCCCCGAACACTTCCTGTGGGCCAAAACCCACTTTTCCAGGTTCGTCACTCACGTCATCGCTCACGCAGCGCCGAGAATATTGTTTGGAGCGATTATGGGTACTACGTCATCTCTTCGTACCATGCACATTTCTACCCAGGGTTTCTCTGAGTACATAAGCCTCGCCTGAGATAAAGCAAGTTCGGCGTTGGGCGCACTAAGACAACCAATGTGAGCCAAAGGCCCATCGCTCTCTTCGCGTGCAAAGACTTCGTAATAGTCGTAGGTAGTAACAGGCAGCGGTATTTTCGCTTTCACTAGGCCCATGGTTTTCTCTCCTAAATACAGTATCCGTGTTCGCGGGCTATGATTCGCGCATCATCCGCTATGTCATTTCGATTCCACTCGTGCTGCCACTCAACCTTGACCTTGACCCGCGTGACGCCGGCGACGGTGCCCACGGTTTGCTTCAACTCAGACTGAATCAAATCCCAAGCAGGACAACCGACACAGGGAAACACCAGGCCAACATCCACCAGGCCGCTATCACTAATATCCACTCGCCTGACCATACCCATGGCTGGCAAGCTAACGTTCATATGTGGATCCATCACAGTATCCAGCGCAGCCCGAACGGCCGATTCACTTACCACAACTTATTGCCCCACTCTTCTCGTTGAAGGCGTTCGTAGCAAGCCGGACGCATGGGACCTCCATGCTTGAAGTTATCAATCGCGCGATCCCAGGTTGTCTCCTCCCACTCCCAATCCATTTTTTCCGAATCGAATGTCATGGGATATGGCATACCGTCAATGACGTAGTCCTGAGTCTCTTCATCGAATCTGGCAGGCACATCCAGTCCTGCGCGCTCAGCAAAGTCGGTGGCTGATTTGAGCCACTTGGCTCGCATAGTGTCGTTACTCCACTGCCTGACCTGGTAGGTCAACTGATCCGGGTGCCCCTTAAGATGATCGGGACGCCCATACCAGTGGTAACCCCATGGAAAAATCCATCGCACAGCGTCTTCTACCAGCTGTTTGGTCTCTTCGTTTTGATCGAAGTAATATTTGGTCCATAGCGCCCCGTGACGAAAATGAAACGCCTCTTCAAAATTGACCTTTTTCAGAGTTCTGCGGTAAGGGGCAAAGCTGCAATTGAGCTCCAGGTCCCAAGTTGTAAAGCGGCCTGCTCGATCCAGAAAGGCCTGCGACACAACAAACTCCGCGTAGTTGCGGATGGGAAACTCCATGATGGGCAGCGACCAATACTTGTTGGGATCGGCCTCAAACGCGAGTTTCTGCATATCAACGCCAAAACGTTCATACAACATGCCCTGCTGATGCGCGTGGCCTACTTCATCCTGAATGGTTCCACAAATAGCGACTTTTGCACCGATATCAGGTGCCACACGAAAACCCGTGTAGGCCCAGGTTAGTACGGTAACTTCACTCTGCGCCGCAATTTCCAGCGTGCGTTCCAATATCGCCTTATATCTGGGCGTAAGCTCATCCATATCTTCAATCAATTCCCCGGACTGGATACGAGCCAGAAGCGCCTCTTCCGCTGCCTGCTCCGGAGTCATCTCTACGGCCTGTGCTGTGTTCATACCTATTACCTTCGCTGTGATACCAAATTTCAACATACCTACTGTACAGTATGTTTTATTTAACAATCCATCTTTTTGTCCTGCCAGCTCTACTAATTGACCATTCTGCGCTGGTCACCCCAATAGTGTTTTCGCAGTGCTTTCTTGTCGGTCTTGCCAAGCGCTGTGTGCGGGAGTGACTCCACGAAATCCACCCGCTTGGGTGCCATGATGGCGCCTTTCTTGTCTTTGACGAGGGATATCAAAGTGGCAGCATCTGTCGTTTCGCCTGGCCGCAGAGTAACGACTGCGACAACCTTCTCCCCCCACTTATCATCAGGCACGCCAAAAACCGCTGCCAGTGCAACGGCGGGATGCTCGCTCAGCACATCCTCGATTTCACGTGGATAAACATTGAAGCCACCGCTGATTATCATGTCTTTTGCTCTGTCAACGAGATAGTAGAACCCTTCGTCATCCTGATAAGCCAGATCGCCCGTGTGCAGCCAATCGCCGCGCAAGGTTTCCGCCGACTCCTCCGGTCGCTCCCAATAGCCCGCCATCACAGCCTGACTTCTTATACAGACCTCGCCGATCTCTCCGGGGGCAACCTCAAAGCCTTCTTCGTTCAGCAAGACCATGTGCACCCCTGCCGGCGGCCTTCCGCATGAGGCCAAGCGGTGGGGCTTATCCAGTGTGTGCTCTTCCTTGCGCATCATCGTTAGATGAATACATTCCGTCTGTCCGTAGCATTGCATCATTACCGGCCCAAACAACTCCAACGCCTCTTTTAGCCGCGCGGGAGACATGGGGGCAGATGCGTAGATTATCGACTCAATACTGGACAGGTCGGCACGAGCCGCCCGAGGGTGATCCATCAACACATAGATCATCGTGGGCACAAGAAACAACGTGTTAACGCGCTCCCGCTCGACCAGGTCCAATACTTGCTCTGGATCAAAGCCAGCCGTGAGGTAGACCTTGCCACCATTCAAAAAAGTGGGAATCAAAAGAAAACCCGCAGCATGGCTGATAGGAGATGACGCGAGGTAGCGGATATCATCAGGCCATTGCCATTCCGCCATGGAAATCAGGCTTTTTGCCGCCATGGAGCCATGGGTCATTACCACACCCTTGGGCGTACCCGTGGTGCCGCCCGTGTAGCTGACCCAGGCTATGTCGTCATAGCCCGGTAAACCAGTCAAAACTTCGACGTCCAGTTGCTCTGCCTGGCGCGGCAGGCTCGAGCCAAAATCTGCCTCACCTAGGGTGAAAACCATCAAAGACGCAGATGCCTTGGCTGCCAACTCGATTCCACGCTGTTCAAAATAGGGGACGTCCACGACCAGCGCGCTGATACGGGCATCATCAAGAATAAATAACTGATCATCCAAAGAACCCATGGGATGAAGGGGCGTGTACCTCATGCCGTTGGCAAGTATTGCCGCCATGGTCACGAAAGTGTCGACACGATTGGTAGCAAGCTGGGCAACGCCGTCACCCGCTTTCAAGCCGGCGATACGCAGCGCCTTCGCGGTGCGCCATATGCGCTGTTCAAGCTCGGCATAAGTTAGTGACAAACCCTGAGCGTCTACGATTGCATCCCGCGCGGGCCAACGCCTCAGCCCTTGCAGAATTAAGTCAAAGTAGCCACTGCCATGATAGAGACTGCTTGTCGCCATAAAGTACTAGCCCTGTTTTAGCATCAGGCCAACACTCTAGAGCAGTGATAGAGGCGTCTCTATGTTAAAACGGGCAAGGGATTAGTCAGGACAAACCGTCAGACGCCGCCGCCATCCTTAAACTCCATCGGCGACTTGCCGGTCCATTTTTTGAACGCCCGTGAGAAGTTTGCTGTGTCAGAAAAGCCGATAAGATAGGCAATCTCGAATATGGGAAGATCCTGTAGAATGTATGCTTCAGCGAGAGTTCTTCTGGTTTCATCCAGCACTTCCCGAAATGTGGTTTCAGCTGCTTCCAACTTGTTGTACAGCGTACGCGTACTCATATTCAGCGCCTGAGCCACCTGCTCTTTACCGGATACGCCCGACGGCAGCAGCCGCACCAGTTCTTTGTAGACACGTTCAGGAAAGTCGGCTCGATCAATTTTCTCAAGATAATCGACCGTCAGCTGCTCATACATTTGAGTCAACTGCGGATTCGCGCTGGGCAGGCTTTTAGACAAATCTGCTTCATCAATAGACAGCGCTGTCACCGGGGCATCAAAGGTAACGGGGCAACCAAAGAAAGCGTCATACTTCGACTCCAACCCCGCCGGACGAGGCCTTGCGAGCGATATGGCGCGCGGATAAAAGTCGCTCTGCAGTGCTAAACGCACTGTATGGACAGTCATCGCCATAAAGCCATCCACCCGGATGGGGATAAGCTGCATGTCGGGCTCAGGCGTTTCTCTTAGCTCAAATACGCCATTAGAAAGATTGGCTGATATCGAATCGTTGGTGGTGATCAGGCGGTAGTACTTAATGAAACGATTCAAATATTCACCCAGAGTTTCACTGGCGTACATTGAGACGCCCAGAGAATAAAACGTAGTCGGGTGGATGTACTTGACGAGATGGAGACCAAACAATGGATCGTTGCACCGCGCTTGAGCGAGCTGCAGCAACGCCTGCATCGTTGCAGAGGGAATGCGTACATTTGGATCTCGGAGGCTATCCAGGTCCAAGCCTACCTCAGCAAACATGGCAACAGGGTTCTGGCCAGAGCCCTCGATGGTCTGAGCAATAACGGTACCGATGCTACCGATTGTGGAATGTTCAACCGCGCGCATAGCTCTCTATCTGTGGGGGGTAACGACAGAGATTTCACCATACTGCGGCATGAAATAACAAGGGGCGTTCGCACGACCAGAATATGCGCGCCATGGAAGTTGAGCGACCGGAATTATTGAGCAGGCTTATAGATAAGCCACATCCCCCGTGTCATTAGTGGCACCGCGAAAACCAGGATAAAGCTCAATGCCAAAAACGTATAACCGGTGAGGATGAGAGCAATGATACCCAGACTGCTCAATGCCATGCTGGTGACTACCATGCCCACGGCTACAGTACCGTGCCCCAAATGATTCAGTGGCTTCCCGAATCGGCCTGTATGCCAACTATCAATTCGTTCGAGAAAGCCTTGCAGCATCCCTACCCCTGTCTGCGCAATAAGCATAAACAAAACAACAACATACATATCGAGCAAAAGGCTGGAGCCTACCGTACTCATAATATGATAAGCGGGCAACTCCGCCTCAACAATCGCTGGGAACTGGCTCATGAACCCGTAGTGGAATATCAACCCCGGCACAACCGCAACCGACGCCGCGCACACTGCCGCGAAACCAGCCTGTGAGCGAGTTTGAACTCCTCTGGCGCAATACAATAGCAATGGGATGAAACCACCATTGACCAATGCGTACTGAACACCACCCTGCCACGCCTCCCAGTTAACAGGTTCGCTGACAAATGATGCGTGTATTCGCTGCGCCGGCTCTCCCGCTAGCTGCACAAGCAATGCCACCAGAAGCAATCCCAGACCGAGTACAGCGACTATCATGGTCTTCTCTACCAGCGCCCTGCCTTGATAGGTCAGCACAAACACAATCGCCAATAGCGCCGCACTACCCACCCAAGCTGGCAGGCCAAATCTTGAGTCGGCAATCGCTCCAGATGCTGTTGTGCAAACCGCAAGGGTAATCAACATACCCAGCAGGATCACAACTTCATACAAAAACCAGAATCGCCCCAGCAACTTCTGGAAAAAACCGCGGTACTCAAACTGGTTAAACTTGCGCGCCAGTTCGAATGTGGCAAACAGCAGAAAACTATAGGTAACAACCACCGCCGCTACAGCGATAAGGCCGCCCACAGGCCCGTGCCGACTGATGAACTCCATGACTTCGCGCCCAGTGCCATAGGAGCCGCCGAAGACGACCGACAGAAAAACGGAAGAAGGAATAATGAAAACGCGAAAGAGATAAGTGTCGAACATAGATGGCACCAACTTTATTAGCCTGTTAAGCATATCAGGTGCGGAACACGCCGCATTATCAAAGTAGGAATATGCTCAGTCAGGCAGCCGACACCAAATCTACTTGATTTGACAAGGCCACAACCCGGGCCGTGCGCGACAATCGCTACCAGAAACAGATGCAATCAGAGATCCTGTATGAGCCAACCATCGGACACACGCTTCTCGCGCAAGCTTCGCAAGTGTCACAACATCGGTGACCTGCGTCAGGCCGCCAAGAAAGCGTTGCCATTTCCAATTTTTGATCATGTTGATGGTGGTTCAGATGATGAAACTACACTCACGGCCAATACACACGCGTTCAACCAATATTGCTTGCAACCACGCTACTGCAGCGGCGTTGAAAGTGTTGACGCCTCAACTACCGTATTGGGCCAGCGTATTGAATGGCCATTTTTTACGGGCCCAGCTGGGGGCCTCAAGTTCCTGCATCGCCACGGAGAAATCGGAGTAGCAAAAGCGTCTCACAGCTGCGGCACTGCTTATTCAATGTCTGGCTGGACTAACACTCGACCCGAGGCCATCAGCGAAGCCAGCAATGGGCCCCGCTTCTTTCAGCTTCAGCCATGCCGTTCTCGCGAAGTCATGGCTGACATGATTCAATTGGCCAAGGATACCGGTTACCACGCACTGATTGTGACTGTAGACAATCCCGTACATGGTAACCGAGAGCGCGATGCACGCAGCGGCTTTGGGGTCCCACCAGCCTTCACGATGAAAGCCTGGGCATCTATTCTCTGCAGACCCCGATGGGCTTTTGGTACCGTACCCACGCCCGGCTTTGGGCTATATGACAAGTACATGACATCACCGGATCGAGACATGAACTGGCTGGCAAATCAGCTGATCACCAACATCACCTGGGACGATCTGGCCTGGATGCGAGAACAGTGGGACGGCCCATTCGCAGTAAAGGGGCTTGTGGCTGTTGCAGATATGCGCGCCGCGGTCGACGCGGGTGTGTCAGCGGTTATTCTTTCCAATCAGGGAGCTCGGCACTTTGACACCGCACCTGCTACTTTGGACATGCTGCCGGCTGTTGTCGATGAGGTAGGATCACAGGTGGAAGTTATTCTTGACTCGGGAATACGCAGAGGCACCGATATCCTCAAAGCTATTGCGTTAGGCGCTACCGCGTGCACAGGCTCACGCCTGTACTGCTATGGCCTCGCAGCAGGCGGACAGCCAGGCGTTGAGCGGGCACTACAACTGCTACGCAGTGAGGTAGAAAGAAGTATGATTTTCATGGGGGCGTCATCGTTGGATCAGGTTAACAATGCCTCAATACTCCACAACCCAAATAGCTAAGGAAAACACTATGAGCAATGATTCTGTCGTCGAGAAACTTGAATCACTAGGCATGGCACTACCGGCACCTCTTCAGTTACCACCAAACATTGTCGCCAAGTTTCCCTTTGTGAGAACTATAGGGGATCGCGCACTTACCTCCGGTCATGGGCCAATCAACAGTGATGGGACTCTGGCTCTTCCCTTATTTGGCAAAGTAGGCAAGGACCTCGACCTCGAGGAAGCTATCAAGGCCTCTCATCTTACGGCGCTAGCCATTCTGAGCAGCCTCAAGAAGGAGCTTGGATCCCTCGATAGGATTACTGCCTGGGGCCGCGTATTTGGCATGGTCAACTGCACTGACGATTTCGTGAAACAAACACCAGTCATCGACGCCTTCTCCGACCTGATAAATCAGGTTTTTCCCGAAGATGTAGCTGCTCATTCCCGCAGCGCGGTCGGAATGGTTTCTCTACCTATGGGCATGTCGGTAGAGATTGAAGCTGAGGTTTATTTTAAGTAATGGGCGACAAACTTATTGTTACCGGCCTGAGCGACTTTCTGGCCAGAGAGGGACAACCGCTTTTTACTTCTCCGCCGCTCACTGCATCGAAAGAGATGATTCAGCAGTTTTGCCGCTCAGTAAATCAATTGGATTGGTTTCACTTCGACGAGGAGCGCTGCGCAGCGTCGGATTTCGGTACCATTGTGGCACCCGGAATGTTCACACTGTCTCTCATACATTCGGTGTACTTTGAGAATGTAGAGCTACAAGGCCTACGCGCTCTCTTTCTTGGCTCGGATCGATTTCGCATCTTAAGGCCAGTAAAGGCAGGCGACCAGCTGACACTGAGGTTTACGACCCAAAAAGTCGACGTGCGCGAGAAAGGATTTGCCGTTTACTATGACTTTGAGTGGTTCGTAGCAGGCAATGACCAACCGGTCACCCTGGGGAATTTTATTGTCCGCTATTGGCCACTGTAGATCGACAGCTCGCCGCTGCGCATGTGGTGAGCACAAGACTATCGCTTCGAGTTTTAGGCGCAATCACCGTATTTCCATACTTGATCAACAATAGAGCAGTGCAATTAGCTTTTGGCTAGCACAATGATTCTCAAGGAGTAACTTAGCATGACCTACTCAGACTACGAATTCATAAAGTTTGATCGCAGTGAAGGCGTCCTGACGGTAACACTGAACAGGCCGGACGCGCGCAATGCAACAGATCAGTATCTGCACAAAGAGCTCTCGCGCGTCTTTGCCGACATCGCACAAGACAAACTAACCAGAGCTGTGATCTTGACCGGCGCTGGGACTGCCTTTTGTGCGGGAGGTGATCTTAAGCATGGACTCAGCATGAATCGAGAGCAGATAGACGCCATGACGGAAGAAGGCCATAAGATCATCATGGACATCCTCGAAGTCCCTCAGCCAATCATTGCAGCTGTAAATGGGTATGCGATGGGACTTGGTTCAACGCTGGCTTTGTTCTGCGATTTTGTCATCGCATCTGAAAATGCCGTTTTCGCTGATACCCATGTAACGGCTGGCTATGTCGCCGGTGATGGTGGAGCAGCTATCTGGCCACTACTTCTGGGCATCAACAATGCAAAGGAGTTTTTGCTCACCGGTGACCGGCTAACAGCCGCAGAAGCAAAGGATATTGGCCTGATACGCCACGTTGTACCTGCTGACCTACTGATGACACGTGCCCAAGAAACTGCGACACGAATGGCCAACGGGCCGCGCATGGCAATTGAGGGGACAAAGCTAACCATCAATCGGCTCCTTCGCCAGGCAGTAGAAGCCACATTGGACTACGGCATTCAAAAGGAGAAGGAATGCATGCTGGTCAGCAAAGACACCGTTGAAGCATTATCGGCATTTGTCGACAAGCGAAAACCTGCCTTCACTGGCACCTAGGCTAGTGGATCAAGAGAATGCGCTACCGAGCAGTCCGCTACACTAAAGAATCTGTATGAAGTCAGCACCAAATCTCTACAGCGTGTTCTTGTATACGACACCATCTTTCATGATTAGTCGCAGCGACTTTTGAGGTTCCGAAAGAATAGTGACATCTTCCAGAGGATTACCATCAATGAGAACCAGATCGGCGTACGCTCCCTCCTGAACTACGCCCAAAGGGCCTTCACGGTATCGATTGCGCGGGCCCGACATTTCGATTAGCTCAGCACCTATACTGGTGGCCTGAATCATAATCTCTTCTGCGGTAAAAAACGCTGATCTCGCCACCCATTCGAGAGGCTGCAAGTCGTAAGCCTCTTTGGACAAAAACACATCAGACCCGAAAGCTATTTTGAGCTTATGCTTCTTCGCCAACCTGATAAGTTCGGCAAAACCATTTTTAGCCAGCTCGTACTTCATTCGCTGATCAGGGGTAAACGATGGAGGAGCCTCAGAGGTAGACATCAGTGCTTCAACTACTAAGTAGACGCCTTCGTCACTCATTCTACGCACTACGTCTTCCGTAAGCATATGCCCATGTTCAATTGACTTGGCGCCAAAGTCGATAGCTCTGTTCACAGCATCATCGTAGTACGCATGAACCATAAAGTAGCTACCAAAGCTTTCAGCTACTTGCGCTGCCGCACTGAGCTCAGCGTCTGTAAACTGGTCGATATCTAATGGAGAATAAGTAGCAGAGATTCCACCATTTGTAGCCAGCTTTAGCTGCGTAGCTCCAGTACGGAAATTCTGCCGAGCGGCAGCAAGCATCTCGTCGTCACCATCGACTGCGGTGAAGTGACCTATGCGCTGAGCATGGCTGTGATCACCGCCAAGATTGAGGTGTGGATTAGTTCTATTGCGCATGTCCAGATGGCCGGAAGTCTGGGTTATAAATGCCCCTGAAGAAAAAACTCTCGGACCGGGAAACCATCCATCGTCGATCGCTCGCTGTACGCCGATGCTGGCGCCTCCTGCATCACGCACAGTCGTGAACCCGCGCATTAACATCTCTTCTGCCATCTGCCCTGCGGCAGCACCCACATAAATGCCGGTATACTCATTCTCGAGCAAATCAAACGGAGAGATCAGTGACATGTGAGTATGGGCGTCAACAAACCCCGGAGAAAGTGTCATACCCTGCCCATCTATGACAATAGCATCAGCGCTAGAAAGATTTTTACCAATCTTCTGAATCAAATTCGCGTGGATCAGGACATCAGTATTGGAACTCAACGTCGGGTTAGTGCCATCAAAAATCTTCACATTCTTGATCAGTTTTGAACCAATAGGCTCAGATGCCTGGCAAATCGTCGTTACGAAGTAGAGCGCAATCGCAGTTACAGTTAGATGCCTTTTCATTTTGTCGCCACCGATAGGTTAAGTATGTGTCCCAGGACCTCAGCAGAAAGGTCATACACAGAAAATTTGATTGTCGTAAACAGTACAGCATAAGTCCAAACAGAGGAGGACAAAACTCCTCCTATTGCAGTTCACTAATTCATTGGCGCTTCTCTGAACCCCTTTATACCGAAATGGACATCACCAGTTGATGCAAGATGGTGTAGATTACGGGGCTATCTATCTTAAAAAACTATTCAGAAGTGATATGAATACTGAAACAGGACCTCTAGAAATACTAAAACATGAGCCCATGAGCGCCGGGCAATGGTACGTTGTAGCTATCTGTATCGGAATCCTGGCGCTAGATGGATACGATGTTCTATCCATCGCCTTTGCCGCGCCCGGTATTACTGCCGAATGGGGTATATCCAAGGCCACCTTAGGCGTTGTGTTATCGCTTGAGCTGATGGGAATGGCTCTGGGCTCAATCATCATGGGCTCCCTGGCAGATAGCCGCGGACGCAGACCAACGTTATTGCTCGGCCTCATTATACTAACTTTGGGGATGCTGGTTGCCGGCATCGCGCCAAATGTCTACATACTAGGGGCTGCCCGTGTGTTCACAGGAATAGGCATTGGTGGTTTGCTGGCTGCGGCAACAGCAACGTCTTCAGATTACTGCAATGACAAAAATCGCTCGCTCGCCGTAGTGCTTGTGGCCGGTGGTTTTGCCTTTGGCGTGTATCTGGGTGCGACATTCCTCGCACCCTTGCTCAGAGATTTCGACTGGCGCGTTACTTTCTATCTGGGCGCATTTTTAAGTCTGATATTCATTCCCCTGGTCTATTTCTTCGTACCTGAGACAGTCACCTATCTTGAACGCAAAAGGCCAGATGATGCTCTGCAACGTATACAAACGATCATGAGGCGCCTGGGTCACCAGGTGCCCAAAAGCCTACCTTCCAGAGAGACACGTAAAATTGAACCCGTGGGGATCAGCAGTTTGTTTAAGCCGGGACTTGCTTCCATTACCTGCATATTGCTTTTCGCCTACTTCGGCAATGTGGGAACCTACTACTACTTCGTAAAATGGATTCCCACCATTGTGTCGGATCTCGGATATTCCACGTCCGAGGCCACCACTGTTCTAGGTGTTGTTAGTTTGGGCGGAGTGATTGGCTCGATTGGACTAGGCATCATTGCACGATTTTTGCCAATTCGACCTTTGATGGCGCTGTGCTTGATCTCAGCGGCGGTAGGCGTTGCCCTGTTCCCCCACTTTACCGAAACGCTGCAGAGTATGAAGCTGATAGGATTCGCAACGGGCCTGTTCATTTTTGCCGCTATCTCCGGCTTTTTCGGCCTATTTGCCGTCTCTTACCCGTCTTCGCTACTGGGCTCCGGTTCTGGCCTTGTGTTGGGAGTTGGGCGTGGTGGAGCGGTTTTGGGACCAATGATTCCGGGCTTTCTGTTCGCAGCAGGCATGGTACTGGAAAACATTGCCATCATAATGGCGGCAGGCTCATTTTTGGCCGGTGTGACCGTGCTGTTTTTACGACCGAAGAAAGATTGAAGTATTCATACGGATAGACATTTCGGGGCCTGTTAGCATCCCCTCTCATGCTGACACGGGGTACCAGGGCTTCATCGCCAGCATCCGTTCCCAGTTGTAAAATATAAGAGGTAGACCAATGACAAAGTACGGACAGTTGATTACAAAAATCTTGTTGCTACTC
This sequence comes from Halioglobus sp., assembly GCA_039990395.1. Lineage (GTDB taxonomy): Bacteria > Pseudomonadota > Gammaproteobacteria > Pseudomonadales > Halieaceae > CALINF01. The sequence continues at coordinate 217,036 of JBDXFZ010000146.1, read as the reverse complement.
GGCTTCGTGCCGATAGCATTAGCGGACCATTGGGTGACAGACCCGATTGGCGGCTGCCAGGTTTGGTCTTATGGCGACGCTGCCGACAAAGAAACGGTCAGCTGGTCGGGAGGCTGCGAGGCGGGCAAAGCTGCCGGGCGCGGTGTTCTGGTGGTAAGCGACCCAGCAGGTCTTCTTGCAGTGTACGACGGAGAAATGAGCGGCGGCCACGGGAACGGTTTCGCTTCACTGCGCTTTCGTAATGATGACTCAGGAGGCTATGACACTTATCTCGGGCGATTCGAGACCAGCCTGCCACAAGGTCGAGGAATTTTTGAGTCGAGCGAAGGATGGCGCTTGGAAGGCGAGTTTGCCGGCAGTTTCGAAACCGGATCGGGCACCTTGTACGTCAAAAGCGACGGTCCGCAGAAAGACGCTGTTATACGAGGTAGCTTTAAGGGTGGCGAATTAACCGGCCCCGCGTTCGCATTCTATGAGCTGGAGAATGGGGAGATATACTTTGGCGATATCGAGGAGCAGAAAAGGCAGGGTACAGGCACCCTGATTCACCCCAACGACGATACCTACATTGGCGATTTTGAAGATGGCGTAGCGTCAGGATACGGCGTATATGAAGGCGCTGATGGTGATGCCACCATCGGCGAGTTCGAGAATGGTGCGCCCACAGGCGCGGCAACTTACATTGCAGTCAATGGAGATAGCTACCAAGGCATTTTTCAAGATGGCGTGCCGGAAGGCATGGTACTGATTACAAAAGCTGACGGTACCCAAATTGTTGAGACCTGGAAGAATGGGGAGAAGCAGCAATGAGCTATCGTAACGAGAATCGACGCTTCCGTGTTTTAGCCATCGCTCTGATGATGTTTGGATTTGCCACCAGTAACGCGTTCGCAGGCGATACTTTAAAGAAGACGCTCAAAGGCGCAGCTGCTGGCGCGCTGATTGGCGCGGTTGTGGATGGTGGTGACGGCGCAGCCAAAGGAGCCGCAATCGGTGCTGGAGCAGGCCTTATAGCGGGAGCGTTGGATGACAATGATCGCAACCGCAACAAGAACAGAAACAAGAAGAAGAGAAAGCGCAACAAGCACCGTGACAGGGTGGATCACTACCGGCGCTAATAATTAGCCATAAAAAAAGGCATCCAAATTGGATGCCTTTTTAACAAAATTGGTCGGGACGGCAGGATTTGATCGGGGCGGCCTTCCGCATGCGACCACATCGCTGGCTCAATCACCCCACCATAAAAAAAGGCATCCGAGTTGGATGCCTTTTTATGTTTGTTGGTCGGGACGGCAGGATTTGAACCTGCGACCACCACACCCCCAGTGTGGTGCGCTACCAGGCTGCGCTACGCCCCGAAAAGTCGATTTTGGTGCCTCGACGAGGGCGGAATTATACGCAATACCGCCAAGGTTACAACGCCTATTTGGCTGGCTCGAGAACCTTCAGAACGTCTTCAAGTTCCTTGATAGTTTCCTGGATAACCGCCTGCATTTCGATGGCTGATGAGCCATTGTCTTCATCAGTCATACGCTGGCGCGCACCGCCAATGGTATAGCCCTGATCGTAAAGCAGGCTGCGAATCTGGCGAATAGTAAGTACATCATCGCGCTGATAATAGCGTCGATTACCGCGGCGCTTTACCGGCTTGAGCTGAGGGAATTCCTGCTCCCAGTAGCGCAGTACATGAGGCTTTACCGCACACAGTTCGCTCACCTCACCAATGGTGAAGTAGCGCTTGCCCGGTATGGCCGGTAATTCGTTATTGTGGCTCGGTTCCAGCATATTCCTCTACTCTGGCTTTGAGCTTTTGTCCGGGTCTGAAGGTAACAACACGGCGCGCTGAGATGGGTATCTCTTCCCCTGTTTTGGGGTTGCGGCCTGGCCGCTGGCTTTTGTCGCGCAAATCAAAATTACCAAAGCCCGAGAGTTTTACCTGCTCGTTGCCTTCGAGGCTCGCCCGGATCTCCTCGAAAAACAACTCGACGATTTCCTTTGCCTCCCGTTTGTTGAGTCCAAGCTCTTCAAACAGGCGTTCGGCCATTTCAGATTTGGTCAGCGCGGTCATGATCCCGTCAGCTAGTTCCTTAGCTCTGCCTTATAGTTTTTTTCCAATGAATCAATGACTTGATCCATTGCTAGGTTCACATCTTCGTCGCTAAGAGTGCGTGATTGATCCCTGAAAGTCAAACCGAGTGCAAGGCTTTTCCTTTTAGGATCAATACCTTTGCCTTCATATACATCAAACAACCTTAGATCTGTGAGGTAAGTCCCAGCTACAGAACGAACATTTGACATTAGGTCAGATGAAAGCACTGATTTGTCGACAACAACGGCTAAATCACGGCGAACTTCCGGAAACTTGGAGAGTTCTGCGAATTCCGGCAGTTGAGTTTCCAGTAGCGCCTCAAGGTCTACTTCACACGCATACACGGGGGAAGCCACACCCAGCTCAGCCTGAACCGTGGGGTGAAGAGCGCCTACAAAACCAACAGCTTGCCCCTTTAGGGTTACCTGAGCTGTCTGACCCGGATGCAATCCGTCGCGCTGCGCACTGCGAAATTCAAAAGCATCTGAGCGACGCGTCAACGCTATCAGGCTTTCCAGCTCGCCTTTGATATCGTAGAAATCGGTGGACTCGCTCACGCTCGACCACGACTCTGCAACGCGATTGCCCGTGACTACCATTGCCAGTGTAGGCACCTGCCTCAAACCCTTATCCCCGGGTACAAATCGCAGGCCGGTTTCAAACAAACGCACACGCGGCTGCTGGCGTTTGGTATTACGGGTCATGGCACTGATCAAGCCCGGTATCAGGCTGGTTCTCATCACAGCCATGTCAGCAGAAATTGGGTTCTGCAAGGCCACGGGTGTTACCGAAGGATCAAATAGTGCCTGTAGCTTGGGATCAACAAAGCTGTAGGTGATCGCCTCGCGAAAGCCTCGCGCACTAAGATGGCGCCGTAAGTACCGTGCAGACAGCGTGGTCTCGGGCTGCGAAGGGATCACGAGATCGGCACGAATATGAGTAACAGGCAGGTTGTTGTAGCCGTAAACGCGTGCCAGCTCCTCCAGTAAATCAGCTTCAATCGAGATATCAAAACGCCAGCTTGGCACACCGCAGGTCCAACCTTCGTCGGTGGACGTTACCGCAAGACCCAATCCGGACAGAATGCGCACTACCTCGTCTGCCGGCAATTCGAAGCCCAGCATTTTCTGGATCCGCGCGGCACGCAATGTCACGTCCCCGCGCACAGGCAGGCAGCTCTCTTCAACCACCTCAATCACCGGGCCGGCTTGGCCACCCACGATATCCAATACCAACTGTGTGGCTCGCTCCATGGCCTCTGCTTGCAGCGTAAAGTCCACGCCGCGCTCAAAGCGATGAGATGAATCGGTATGCAAACCATAGGCACGCGCCTTACCCGCCAACAGCTCGGGTGTGAAGAATGCCGCCTCCAGAAACAGACTATCGGTAGTCTCGGTTACCGAGGAAGGCTCCCCACCCATGATGCCCGCCATTGCCAGTGGCCCGCTCTCATCGGCGATCACCAGCGTTTCGGGTGTCAGTTCTACTGTCTGACCGTCCAACAATTCAAGTGACTCACCGGCATTGGTGTTGCGAACGGTAATCCCACCATGGAGCTTGTCCAGATCGAATGCGTGCATGGGTTGACCCAACTCCAGCAGAACGTAGTTGGTTATATCAACCACCGCATCGATAGAACGTATGCCACAACGACGCAGTTTTTCCTGCAACCACAGCGGGCTAGGGCGAGAGAGATCTACACCACGGATTACGCGCCCAACGTAGCGCGGACACGCCTGCGGGTTAGCAAGGCTGACCGGGAAGGTCTCCTGCGTACTGACATCGGCTCGGGCAAACTCTGGCGGCGTTACTACTACATTGTTTAACAGCCCAACCTCACGCGCTATACCGATCACACCCAGGCAATCAGCGCGATTGGGTGTTAAGCCGATCTCGATCACTTTGTCATTGAGCTTCAAATACTCACGAATGTCGCTGCCCACGGGGGCATCGGACGCCAACTCCATCAACCCATCAGATTCCTCTGAAAGGCCCAGCTCCTGCTCGGCGCACAGCATGCCTTGCGACTCAACGCCGCGCAGCTTGGCCTTCTTGATCTTAAAATCACCGGGCAATACCGCGCCAATCTGTGCCAATGGCGCTTTCAGGCCCACTCTGGCATTGGGCGCACCACAGACAATCTGCACGGTCTCGCTTCCGGTACTCACCTGGCAAACGCGCAGCTTATCGGCGTCCGGGTGGGTCTCGGCGCTAATGATCTCGGCAACAATCACGCCGGTGAATTCACCGGCAACCGGGTCTATAGCATCAACTTCGAGCCCTGCCATGGTTATCTGATGAGCCAAATCCTCGGTAGTTAGATCGGGATTTACCCACTCGCGCAGCCATTGTTCACTGATATTCACTGTGTTTTATCTCCGCTCAAAACTGCTCAAGAAACCGTAAATCATTATCAAAATACAACCGGAGATCATTCACGCCGTAGCGCAACATTGCCAGCCGCTCAACACCCATACCGAAGGCAAAACCAGAGTAGCGCTCGGTATCGATATTGGAGTATTCAAATACCTTGGGATGCACCATGCCGCAGCCCATCACTTCCAGCCAGCCGGTCTGGCTACAAACGCGACAACCATCGCCACCGCAGTTCACACACTGGATATCTACCTCTGCGGAGGGTTCGGTAAAGGGAAAGTAAGATGGCCTGAAACGCACCGCCAACTCCTTTTCAAAAAACACCCGCAAGAATTCCTCTACCACACCTTTAAGATCGGCAAAGCTGGAGTGCTCATCTATCAACAACCCTTCCACCTGATGAAACATCGGCGTATGCGTTAGGTCTGAATCACAGCGGTACACTCTACCAGGGCAGATCACGCGTAATGGCGGCTGCTCTGTCTCCATCACCCGTACTTGCACCGGTGAGGTGTGGGTGCGTAAAACTGTGCTCTCGTCTACGTAAAACGTATCGTGCATCGCCCGCGCAGGGTGGTGCGCCGGTATATTGAGGGCTTCAAAATTGTGGTAATCGTCTTCTATCTCCGGCCCTTCTACCACTTCAAAACCTATCGCGCTGAAAAAGTCTTCTATGCGCTCAATGGTTCGAGTAACCGGATGGATACCACCAGTGGATTGTCCGCGCCCCGGCAAAGTGACATCAATCTGCTCAGACGCCAGCCGTGCTGCTACCGCCGCAGATTCAAGCGTCTCCTTGCACTGGCCAATCAGCTCTTGTAGCTCTTGCTTCACCACGTTTATCTTTGCACCGGCCTGCGGGCGCTCTTCAGGCGTGAGCTTACCCAGGCCTTTTAACAGCGCTGTAATCTGGCCTTTCTTGCCCAGGTAATCCACGCGCAACTGCTCCAATGTGGCTACATCTTGCGCTGCAGAAATCGCAGAGCGGGCTTGTGCGGCAAGAGGTTCGAGGTTTTCCATACTCAGCTTCTCGAGTTATATTTTTCAGTTCTCTACAAACAAAGAAAGGGAAAGAGCAAAGCCCTTTCCCTTCTTGTTTCTACGTTACTACAGGTGTGCAGCCAGCGAACCGCCGAGGCGGTCAGGGTGGGCTTAAGCGGCCAGTGCCGCCTTCGCTTGCTCCACGATCGCTGCAAAAGCTGGCTTATCATGTACCGCCAGGTCCGCAAGAACTCGACGATCAAGACCAATTTCAGCTTTCTTCAAACCATTAATCAAACGGCTGTAGCTCAGACCATTCGCACGGGATTGCGCGTTGATACGCGTGATCCAAAGTGCGCGGAACTGGCGCTTACGCTGACGACGGTCGCGATAAGCGTACTGACCGGCTTTAGTAACGGCCTGCTTGGCAACACGAAACACTCGGCTGCGGGCACCATAATAGCCCTTGGCCTGCTTCAGAATTTTCTTGTGACGACGATGCGCCACCACACCACGTTTTACGCGAGGCATAAGTCTTCTCCTTAGTTATCCAATAGACCGATTACTTGGCACGCATCATACGATCGATAAGAACTTTGTCGCTCTGATCAACCATTGAAGTGCCGCGCAGCTGACGCTTACGCTTGGTAGTCATCTTGGTCAGGATATGACTTTTATGCGCGCTTTTGCGCTTGTATCCACCGGCAGTCTTTTTAAACCGCTTGGCAGCCCCACTGTGAATTTTTGCTTTAGGCATAATCAAATACTCCGCATTTGCATGATTAATTAATGAGAAACCAGGGCATTCACAGGCCGCTAGTTCTTCTTCTTAGGGGCGATAACCATAGTGAGCTGTCGACCTTCCATTTTTGGAAATTGCTCGACACCACCCAACTCTGCCAGATCAGCTTCTACTCGCTTGAGTAGCTCCATGCCGATTTCCTGGTGAGCCATTTCACGTCCGCGAAATCGCAGCGTAACTTTGGCCTTATCGCCGTTTTCAAGGAAACGTACCAGGTTGCGTAGTTTTACCTGGTAATCCCCATCCTCCGTCCCTGGACGAAACTTCATTTCTTTAACTTGTGTACGCTTCTGCTTTTTCTTCTGCGCAGATTTCTGCTTCTTTGCTTCAAATACGTGCTTACCGTAATCCATGACCTTACAGACCACGGGATCAGAATCTGCTATTTGCACCAGATCCATAGTTGCGGCTTCTGCAGCAGCTAATGCCTCACTCAAAGGCACAATGCCTACCTGCTCTCCCTCGGCGCCTACTAAGCGAACGGGATCTGCAGTAATTTCGTCGTTTATAACCGCCTTTTTTGAGGCGCCTTTGCCGCTTTCTCTCTTAATGCTGGTTCTCCAATGCAATACGACCGCGACGCGCTACATCATCGGTAAGGTGCTGACTAAAGTCAGCGAGATCCATAGATCCCAGGTCCTCACCACGACGGGCGCGCACGGCCACAGTCTGTGTTTCGACTTCTTTGTCCCCTACCACTAACAGGTAAGGAACCTTCTGGATTGTGTGCTCGCGGATTTTAAAGCCGATTTTTTCATTTCTCAAGTCCGAAAGTACCCGAAACCCCTTGTTTCTTAAGGAATCTTCCACATTTCGGGCATATTCGGCGTGCTTATCGGTGATATTGAGCACAACGGCCTGCTGCGGAGCCAACCAAGTAGGAAACACACCTTCATAATGCTCGATCAAAATACCGATAAATCGCTCGAAAGAACCCAGAATCGCCCGGTGTAACATCACTGGCACCTGGCGCGAGCCGTCTTCAGCCACATACTGGGCATCGAGCCGCCCAGGCGTGGAAAAATCGACCTGCATGGTACCCAGCTGCCAAACCCGGCCAATACAATCTTTCAGCGAAAACTCAATCTTCGGGCCATAGAAGGCACCCTCACCCGGTAGCTCTTCCCAGGGTAAATTCTGGGCGTCCAGAGCATCAGCCAGCGCTTTTTCAGAGCGATCCCAGTCTTCGTCTGAACCCACGCGCTGCTCGGGGCGGGTAGACAATCGGTAGATGATGTCGGCAAAGCCAAAATCTGCATACACCGCATGCAGAAAATCGATGAATGAGGATACTTCGGGTTGGATCTGATCTTCTGTACAGAAAATGTGCGCATCGTCCTGAGTAAATCCTCGCACTCGCATAATGCCGTGCAATGAACCCGACGGCTCGTTGCGATGACAGCTGCCAAATTCGGCCAGTCGCAACGGCAGATCACGGTAAGATTTGAGGCCCTGGTTGAACACCTGCACGTGGCAGGGGCAGTTCATAGGCTTTATCGCAAACTCACGGTCATCGGTTTCGAGCATGAACATGTCATCACCAAACTTGTCGGCGTGACCGGATTTCTTCCACAGTGACAAATCAACCAGCTGTGGAGTCTTGATTTCCTCATAACCGTGATCAACTTGCGCCCTGCGCATGTACTGCTCGATCACTTGATAGATAGTCCAACCCGCAGGATGCCAAAACACCATACCCGGCGCTTCTTCCTGAGTATGAAACAAATCCAATTTCTTACCGATTTTACGATGATCGCGCTTTTCGGCTTCCGCAATCCGGTTCAGATACTGCTTGAGCTGCTTCTTGTTCGCCCAGGCAGTACCGTAGATGCGTTGAAGCATCTTATTGTTTGAGTCGCCACGCCAGTATGCACCGGCCACTTTGGTCAGCTTGAAGGCCTTGAGTTTGCCAGTGCTGGGCACGTGAGGACCACGACACAGATCCATCCATGCACCTTGGCGATACACGGAAATTTCCTCGCCCTCGGGCAACTCCTGAATTATCTGCACCTTGTAGCGTTCGCCCATATTGCGAAACATCTCAATGGCCTTTTCGCGGGAGCAAACAATGCGTTCAACCGGCAGGTCATCGGCAACGATCTCTTCCATGCGCTTCTCGATCTTCTCGAGATCCTCAGGTCCGAAGTTATTGCCGGTAGCAAAATCGTAGAAGAAGCCATCCTCAATTACCGGACCAATCGTCACCTGAACACCGGGAAACAGCTGCTGGGTGGCCATGGCCATCAGGTGGGCCGTAGAGTGGCGTATCACCTCGAGGCCGGCTTCATCACGCTCGGTGATAATCGCAAGCGATGCGTCTGTCTCGATGAGGAAAGAGGTATCTACCTCTGCTCCATCCACAACACCGGCCAATGCGGCTTTCGCCAGTCCAGGACCGATATCGGCGGCAACATCGTGCACACTGATGGGATTGTCATAAGAGCGTTGACTGCCGTCAGGCAAGGTAATAGAGGGCATGAGCTTTTCCTTTGTCAGTGGTGACCCCTACCAAAGGCCACGTGATGATTCTAGTGCTTTGATCTACAACGGTTTTTTCAAACACCCGCCACAGATCTCTAATCTTGGCTATCAATTATTCAGCCGGCGGGCATTCTAATTGACCCGCGCGAGTAATAGAAGACGTAAGATTTACGGGATGATGAAGAAATTGGTGCCGGCATGACAGAACGTTAGGTGAAACCAGAGCCACCGGCCAAACCGTATGCAGGAGCCCTGAAGCGCTCAGACGATTACATGGATTAGCCTGGATTTGGCAGTGGAAATTGCAATTGGCTGCCAATCTCCTGCGCAACGTTATGGCCAGCTCCATGCATCTCTTGCTCAAACAATCGTATTATCAACTGCTCGTGCGCCACCATCGAATCCGCTAGATCCTTATACTCATCAGGTGCCAAACTGGCGATTTCCTGGAACCTTTCCACAACCGGACTCAAGACTTCGCAGAGAGTTTGCAGACTGTCGTGCCAGTCAAGCGCTCCAACCAGGTCAGCAAGCTCATTACCCGCTTTCTGCGCTCCCTCTGATTCCACGATATCCAGCCCCAGCACAGCCACCGTTTGCCGCAACCGCGCCTTCGTTTCGGTTTCCAACTGCAAAACCGTACCCAGCAGATATCGCTGCCTGGGGGATTGAAACTTTTGGAGCAGACGATTAAGTGCCACTTCGCCTGTGACCTCACCCTGATACTGTTCGTATAACCCTGACTTGAACGCTTCCAAAGACACCTGCTGACCTCTTCTGAATGTCGTATTCGCTATCTGCTCTTTACTGTAAATGCTCGCCGAGAAACTGGATAATTCTGTCGCCCACAGAGAGCCTGATGCCATCATCACCCAGTGAAACAGCGCCGGTGGGATAGAAATGAGGAAACCCTGGAACCCAAACGAGCTCGAAGTTGGCCCCAGCGTTGCGCATTGCTTCAGTAATCACTGGAACCTTCTCCATGACAGCAGGTTCGTCATTTTGTGACATAACGATCATAGTTGGAGTGACGAAATCGGAAGTAACCACACTGGTAACATTAATCGCGGAAACCGGGGGCGACAGGGGAAACATCGCTGCTACCGGGGCGTTCAACCCTAATACTGCATTGATCGTTGTAGCCGCTCCAGCCGAGTGCCCCCCAACTGCAATTTTGGCTGGATCAATATTGTATTTCCCTGCGGACGACTGCACATATTCCACTGCCGTGAAAAGATCTTCAGCTGCCGAGAGTATCGTCTTCCATACAACCGTTTTACCCGCATCCCCTTCTAGAGGCGGCAGATCAAGACTTGCGCGTGCAAAGTTCACACGCCTCATTCCCGCTTCGGTAAGGTCCTCACTCATTGGTAAAAGCCAATCCGCATCCAGTGCGGTTTCAGGCTCGGGCAACTCAGGAGCAAGGCGATATTCAATAACAAACACAACATAACCAAGCGGCGCGAGAAGCCGAGCGTAGTCCTCCATTCTTCCGTGAACTGCACCTTGCTCTTTATAGGGCGGGTTCCGTAGACCACCTCGTTGAAAGCCTCCCCCATGTACCAAAATAACAACGGGGCTGGCGGATCCGGCGCTCACATTGACCGGTGAGTAAACGTCGAGAAGTAGTGGTCGGTCAGTAAGAGCACCATCTTTGACAACCAAGCCTTTGCCGTAGGGTACGTTCGTTTCGAGCTGATAGCCGAAGACAGCGTCTGCAGACGCGTTTCCGCTGCCGAGCGCAGCGGTAATCGCAGATAGAATAAGAAATACTTTCCAGCTAATTCGCATAAACCTCTCCCGTAGCAAGCGCCCTGGAAACCCGAGGTACCCGCATACCAATTGAATTATTAGGGTATAACCAAAGCGCGACTATCGAAGCGACTTATACCTCGCTCACTTAACCTCTTTAAGATCTGAAAGAGGATTCCACTGACCTGACTTAACTTTGTAGCTTGAGCCGTATGTACGCCAGGTCACAGACCACTCGTCGACGCCCGCCGTAGTAATGTTATTGACAGCATCATCACCACAGTTAATTCTCAGCGTGTAAGTACCGTCATCATTAGCCACAGCATCACGGCCATTAATTACGTTATTGCCTATGGGAAGCAGCCATCCTTCAGAATCGTACAATGTAAACGACCAGAACTCATCCACGCGGGGATCTTCAAAGGTTGTCTGCATACACTGAGTTCCCTTGATGTTGGTGGACATCTGGTAGTTGTTTACGCTGAATGCCATTCCACCCCACCCTGCCGCATTGGATAACGCGCGAGTCAGCGGGTCGATAGTATCTTGATCAAACGCGTACTCCAGAAAAATACCAGAGCCAATAGCCTGCTTGTTTAACTTCGACCACAGCGCGTCGCGATCTGCCTTGTTGTATTTTGGCGTGACATACTTTCTGCTCCCGATATCTGATACGGACAAGGTCTTCTGCGCAGCACGGGCTTTTTCTATACCCTCTTCAAGGCCGATGCGGAAGATAACCAACACAAAACCGTCAGATGGCTCGACGTCGAAACCGCCAGAAGTCCATACGTAATCCTTGGCAAATCCATTCTCATCGAGCACGAGTGCTGATTGAAAAATGCCGTTATCTGGCTGCTCAATATGAATACCTTTCATATTGTCATACAAGCCAACCGTATAGAGAGTGTCTCTATTGGCACGAACAGTGGGTGCTGGCCCAGCTGGATAGAGTTCGGTTAAATCAACCGAGCTATTCATTATTCCTTTGCTGGCCCATTTGTTGAAATTAACGGCCGCCTCGCAGTGGTCGAAATTATCCATCGTAACCGGGATAGTTTCTTCATAGTTTTTGCCGTCGATGGCAACTTCTGCGTGTGCCAGGCCTGCGCTTAGCATTGATAGCGCGAGCGCTGAAATTAGCGTCTTCATAGTTGAGCTCCGTTACTTATTGAGAAAAGCCAAAAGGCCACCCCTGCTTACGGCATTTCATTTTTTTGACCGCTCGCGGGAAATGGCCATAGCATAGCCGAAATAGCGCAATAAGTACGGCACCGGGTGCTAGGTCTGCGCCGGCTACACAGACCAGAGAAACCAGCAAAGTCGCCGACACCGGATTACAAAGGGTACGACTCTCGCACTTGCGGCAGGTTAGATCCATTCACAAGTGGCTCGGCATGAACTACATACCGCAGTGGACCATTCACTGACAGGGCATCAAACGGGTAGCAAGTAACAAGCAGCAGCCCTGTGTCGGCATCATCAATCTGTATTTGCTCTTTTCGGGTATCTACCACTCGAATATCGCTCACCCTGAACAGGCGCAGCGCTCCGGTCAGACCTTCCAATCGCAACACTTCATCGATGTGTATATCTGCCAACGGTGCAAAATGCGTATCACGGTGGCCACTGATTACCGTAAGCCCACGTTGATCGGGTGGAGACGAGCGCGGCGAATACCCGGGACCGAACGCGAGTACGTTACCGGAATCACCGTATAGAACAGGCAATTCAATCCCTACCGAAGGTACGTGTAGCTTGCCTACTGGCCATGTGTCGGCCCATGGCCAGGGTTTAACCGCTCGCTGCTGCGATTCGAGGCTGCGATCCCATGCTCGATCAATCAGTACAGGCGCGATACGAGCCTTGGCCTCGATAAGCCCGGCGCTGCCAACCTGCTGCATGCCCAACAAAACCAAACAAAGTGCCAGTACATCACGCCAGTTTTCGACCTTTGGCAGGCTAGGCATCACCGCCCTCCCGTCTCATGACACGCGCTATCAACACAATAAACAGTAGCAGGAGACCAAGATAAAGCCGCGCTGGTCCCGTGGTCGCCGTTTGAGGGTAGGCAAACACCTGAGCCGACTGCCCATTTGGAGCGCTGTTGGGAACGGCTGTGCGCTGCAGGCCACTCGCTTCAGGCCGTACCACCACCTCTTCGATGGCAACAAAACTAGTGTAAGGGCTGAGCAACTGGTGCGTGAGTGCAACGTCCAGCACCGCCGCCTTGATTTTGTCCGGCTCTGCACCCAATACTTTTTGGTCGAGTAGTCCCTCTATTTTTCTCCGGGCCCACAAACTGGCCACACCGCTATGAATCGCCGCGCCTGCTTGACCCGCTGCTGCCACTTCAGGATCTGGCAGAGAAAGTACCTGCTTCCATTGCTGCCCAGCGCGCGTCCCACTCACTTCCAACTCGCCGCTAGGCGGCGCATCGCCAAAGCGTACGGCGAGGACCACTGGCTCCTGTGCATACAAGTCTGGCACGAACTCCGGCCAGGACTCCACGGAACCCTGCCACGCGACACCAATATCGATCAGCGCAGGTTGCTGCAATTGCGATAACAGCTGATCTATCTTTTGCCCAACCTCTTCAGTCGTGCCTATATGAGTATGGGTGCCACGCCCGATATCAGCAGCTTTACGCATGAACCAGCTATTAGGTGCAGAGCCGATGCCCACAGTGAAAAGACGGGAATTGCCGAGCTTCGATGCAATCGCGCTATATAGCGCTGCCTCGTTTCCCACTGCCCCATCAGTAATAAAAACGATCTGGCGAAGGCGTTCTTCGCGCGCCAGATCATCAGATGGCTCGCTAGCCGATGTACTTAAAGCTTCCAGCAGCGCTGGCATCATTTCGGTGCCACCCGAAGCCTGTAGATGACGCACAAACTCTTGTGCTTGCAGTACATGGTGTCGCGTTGCGCGGATGGACTTCTCGTATAACTTAGAGTGATTGGAGTTGAACTCGATCACGTTAAAGAAATCATCGCTGCGCAATCGCTGTAGGGCTTTTGAGACGCTAAGCTTTGCCTGATCTATCGCTACTCCGCCCATAGAGCCAGAGGTATCAACAATAAAAGTCACTTCTCGTGGCATATCTGCTTGAGCAGTAGATTGCGCAGGCGGGAGTACCATCAGTAACCCGTAATGCTCCTCGTCAACCTCCTCAGTAAAAAGGGCTACCTTGGGTTGAGCGCCAACAACCGGTCGCCAATGCAAAACAAAGTCGCGATCCATCTCGGTTTTACCTCCCACGAGCTCAACACGGTAGCGTTCCTCATCGCGTTGCAGACGAACCTCATGGTAGAGCGACGAGACTTCGGCTAGCGGTAGCCCCATATCCAGGCTCGCAGAAACTACCGCAGGATTTTGCACAGCTGTTCCCTCATCGCGAGGCGGCAGCAAATAAGGCGTAATACGATTGGCGTCTGTCACCTGGTCTGTGGGTAGACCCCAGCCCTGCACGAGATCGATGTGTTGCGTTTGTGGTGCGTCGCTATCTGGCAATTCGACGTTGCCCGGGATATAACGTGGTGTGATGGTCATAGGAAAACGCAGACTGAACTCACCCGCTTGATAGTCCACGCTCTGCACATACTCCAGCTTCACGGTTACCCGCTCACCCGGCGCTATATTGGCGATGCGACTGGTAAAAAGATTAGGGCGTTGCTGCTCTACAAGACTGGCTTTCTTGCCTGCCTTTTTCGCTTTTTCATAGCGCTTGCGGGCTTCGGAGCGCTCACGCACTTTACCAACGACACGCCGCTCTCCAACGATCATTTCCATATAGCGCACTGCGGCTGTGCCCGGCAGAGGAAAACCATAAACACCCTCTGCCCACTGCGTACTGGTATTGATAAAGCTCTGCTCGAGTTCAACTACGGCAACCAGACCGTTAATATCAAAGTGCACACGTGTTTCTGTTGCTAATGCAGAAACGGGGGTTGATCCGGTGGTACGCAGCATCAAATGCCCCGCTCCGGGCTCATGACTCTTACCTTGCGCATTTACATCTTGTGTGGAATGGGCAAGATTAGGCGAAAAGATCGCTAGCACCATGATAGTGACAGCCAGCACCGGCATACAACGAAAGTACAGCCACAGCAGCAGCGTAGAACAGCGACTGGGCAAACTGACCGGCATCGGCCAGTAGAAAAGAGCTGAATAGCGCACGGAAGATCTCCAATGAAAGTGTGCGAACTATTGAAGCGCGGCGTTCTGTCGACTACAGGGATGAAAGATGGCAATGACATGAGCAATTGTGGCGAAATCGGGCAGGCTATTGAGTAACACGCTGTTCTTTGAAACCATGACACCAGCTGTAAAGGAATACAGAACCCATGTCACATCACATTGCGATCGTTGAAGACGAGCAGGCGCTGGCCGATAACTATCGGGAAGCTCTGCAACGCCTAGGTTTTCGCGTAAGTCACTTTTCAACACGCGAGCAGGCACACCAACACTTTTCCGAGGCGCTGCCGGATCTCGCCATTATTGATATTGGACTGGGTGACGACAACGAAGGTGGTTTTGAGCTATGTCGCCAGCTGCGCGCCCAGGCGCCACTACTGCCCATTATGTTTCTCACCGCGCGTGACTCCGAAATCGATATTGTATCGGGGTTCCGCCTGGGTGCAGACGACTACCTTACGAAAGACATCAGCCAGGCACACATGCTTGCCAGAATAAACGCGCTGCTGCGACGCGCACAGGCCCTTGCCAAGCCGGAGGTTAGCGAGCACAAAATTCTGCGAGGTTCGCTTTCGCTCAGTTTGGAGCGTATGACGGTTCATTGGCAGCAACAGCCAGTGGATCTGACTGTAACGGAGTTCTGGATTATCCACGCACTAGCAGAACGCGTAGGCCATGTGAAGAACCGGCAGCAGCTGATGGACGCTGCCAGTGTGGTATTAGACGACAACACAGTGACGTCGCACGTTAAGAGAATCAGACGAAAGTTTAAACTGCTTGACCCTGGTTTTGACGCGATTGAAACAGCCTATGGTCTGGGCTATCGCTGGCGAGAGCAGTAGCGTGAACCTCCGCAGACAGCTATTACTGGTGAGCCTACTGCTCTTAGCCTTACCCTGGGCCGGCTGCCAGTTTATTCGCGAAGTCGAAACCACCTTGCGAGATGGTCAGGCGAATTCCGCTGTAACAACGACCGACGCCATCGCCTCTTCACTGCGCGATAAGCCGGAGGTGATTTACCCCGACACGCGCAGAGAGCGAGACCTTCCGGGGGACGATGGCGGCCTGTTTGCCAGAGTTGCCATTAGTCCTGTCATCGTTGATGGGTACACTGATGACTGGGACTTGGCTGATTCGCAGTCTCGAAAAAGTGTTGATACCAACTTGGCCGTGAGCTATCAGGCTCAAACGAGCGGCGACAAGCTTTTCCTGCTATTTCAGGTTGAAGATAGTGAAGTATCTTTTCACAATCCGAGCTACTCCAGAGAGCCTACCGGCGACAGAATCACGCTAGTGGCTTGGAAGAATGACCGCAGGCAGTCTTACGTTATTTCTACGGCGGCGCCCGGCCAAGTGCGCGGTCAGTTTGCGAGCCGACGAGAGCCCGGTGCCAACGCCACTAGTATTAGAGGCTTTTGGCAGGATACCGCCAACGGCTATACCGTTGAGCTGACGATGCCACTTGATCTCACCGGAGCACGACTGGGGTTTTACGTTACCGACGTTAATCGCAATACGCTGACAAACAAAAGCAGCGACATAAGTTACCTCGGCAATATATTGCCCAACGCTACTGCCGCGCCACCCTGGTTGGTGTATCCCACACAGGAACTTCTGGCAACGATGGACCGTTTCTCTGCGCTAGGCAGCCAGGTAGCCGTTGTAGATAAAAGCGGTAGGGTTCTTGGTAGCGCGGGAACCCCCTCTGACTCACCGCTGGACACAGACGCGCAGTCAACATTTTGGCTACTCAAGCTACTTTACCGTGCCATCTTGTCGGGTGACCCACTCCCCTCTATTCCACTGAGCGATGCTCAAGGCAGGCTCTCCAGCGAAGAAGTGACTGCCGCACTGGCCAACCGCAGTGAGTTTCGCTGGTACCAATCTACGAACAAAGATAGCGGCGCCATCCTGTCGGCCGCCGCGCCTATCCTTGATAACGGAATCGTGGTGGGCTCTGTGGTCGTTCAACAAGGAAGTGAACGCTATCTGTCACTCACTGATCGGGCATTCGGCAATATGCTCAGATACGGAGGCGCGACCTTGCTGGTGGCAGTACTGTCACTCCTACTCTATGCGAGCTTTTTGAGTTGGCGTATCGCACGGCTGGGTCATAAGGTAGACGAGGCTATCGAAGATAACGGCACTATTAGAGGCAGTTTCCAAGGCAGCAATGCAAAAGACGAAGTAGGAGATTTGTCACGCCGTTTTGCGAGCCTTATTCAGAGGGTTGGCGAGCATAACGACTACCTGCGCACACTCAGCAGTAAGCTCTCGCACGAGTTACGCACACCTATAGCGGTTATCCAGTCGTCACTCGACAATCTCTCTCACCCGCATCACAGCTCGAAAAAGCGCGACATCTATATTGAACGTGCCAGAGCCGGTTTGCAGCGTTTAAACGCCATACTCAATGCCATGTCTGAAGCTACTGGTCTGGAAGACAGTATCGCCACCACCGACTACGAGACCGTCGATCTATCTCCGCTGTTACAAGAACTCATCGAAGCGTATCGCTCGGCCTACAACGCGCATCGCTTCGAATTGGCTCTGGATACAAGCGCCAACAGTGAACGCGCTGAAATCGTGGGATCCAGTGATCTCTTAGTACAGGCGCTGGACAAGCTGATAGACAACGCCACCTCCTTTGCCCCTCAGGGATCAACAATTAGCATCTCGCTGCGAAATACACCCGCGGAAAACTGGTCTATCGAAGTGACTAACGCTGGCGCACCATTACCTGCCACAAGCCTGGATAACCTCTTTCAGCCCATGGTGAGTTTTCGTAAATCAGGAAATGCTGAAAACAATGCGCCCATACATCTGGGCCTTGGGTTACATATTGTGCGTTTGATCGCCTTAGCGATGGGCGGCTCGGTAACCGCACGCAATATTGTAGGCGCAGATAAGGCCAGCAAGGTTCGTATCGCTATGATCTTTCCAGCAAAGACACAGGTAGTCTAAAGAAACAGAAAGGGGCCTGAAGGGCCCCTTAAATCATACTTTGGAAGAGTTGCTTCCAGTCATAGGTTGCTTAAAGAATTTAGCAGAAACTCAAGGTGACGTGAGGTATCCCAACCAGGCGCTCATGCGCATGGCGACCTTACTGATCACATGCACGGGTTTGCCTTTATCGGTGTAGATAGCCACCGTACCACCCGCGCCCTGCTTTACGCTTTTGGCAAATTCAGCGTCGTCCAACTCTACCGCAACTGCCCAACGATCTGTGATGGGTGCCCCTGTGAACGAGGGTAACTGACCACTCGCCGTCATTTGGGCCTGAGAGCCCGTCGCAACAATGCGCTGTACCTTCCCCGAGAAGGTTTTGCCTGGAATATTGCCAAATACGACATCCGCTTCGTCGCCCACCTTGATATGTCGAACTGCACTTTGGCTGAAGCTTGCCAGCACAGGATTAGCTTCATCCGACACGAAAGCTAGCGAGGATGCCATTGGTATGGTGGTTACCATATTACCGGGGCGCAGCTGCAAATTAACCACATAACCAGAGTAAGGGGCTTTGACAGTTGTTTCTTTGAGCTGCCACAGAGCATTTTCAAGCTGAGCCTGAGCTGACTCGATAGAGGCTGTAGCGCCATTCACATTAGCTGTCCATATATCGACATCTATTTGAGCAGCACCCTGCACCTCTAATAATTTCGTAGCGCGCTCCAAATTAATCTCAGCTAATCGTAAATCTGCCTCATGACGCCGTACCTGTGCCTCTAATTGGCTTACTGCAATTTCATAAGGTTCGGGATCAATCTGATAGAGCGTGTCTCCACGCTGCAGGTTCTGGAGCGCGTCTACAGGAACCTCTACAACCTGGCCGCGCACGTTCGGAACGATAGGAATGATGTATCGAAACATTCGCGCATCGCCACTGATCGGCGAAAACGTGTACCACATAAAAATAATCGCGGCGATGATGACAACACCCACGCCTACAAACGCGGAGATATTCCCTACGGTCTTTTTAAGCAAGCCCAACTTGTTAAAGATGACCACATACAAGCTTGCGTAGCACAGAGATATGAAAGCGATCATGCGTCAGCCTCCATTTGCTTGAGTCTATTTTCAAGCTCGGCTACTCGCTGCTCGAGCGCAGGACTGGCAAACACTGGCTTCGTTTTTGCCCAAACTAGTGCGATAAACCAACCCAGCCCCAATGTCAGTAGACCAATCCAGGCCAGAATACTGATGGCGTCTGCTTGAGGGTGCTGTGAAGCACGTGCCATATTTCCTGGTATGTTCCCGATTACAACTATCAACCAGATAGTCGCAGCGACTAATACTGCCAACACAATAAGCGCAAATATCTCCAACATAGTGATTGCTCCATAGCCGCGCACAGTCGCGTGATGATTATCCAAAGTCCTAGCTAAACAGACCTAGCACCAAAGAGTACACGCTCCGCACCCACCTGTTC
This sequence comes from Halioglobus sp., assembly GCA_039990395.1. Taxonomy (GTDB): domain Bacteria; phylum Pseudomonadota; class Gammaproteobacteria; order Pseudomonadales; family Halieaceae; genus CALINF01. The sequence goes on along the minus strand of JBDXFZ010000146.1, from coordinate 197,929 downwards.
AATGAGTTAGAAAATACAAAGGTGGCTAAGTGCGAGGTCGCAGCACAGCGCACGTTCAGAAAAGACAATAAAAAAAGGGGCCCTTCTAGGCCCCCTTTTTTGGCTAAATCAGAATATTACTGAGGACCACTTGGCGTAGATAACTTGTCCATCACTTGATCCAGAGAAAAGCTCGCCGCTTTCTGACGTGGCGGATACTTCTTGAACGTTGCGAGGAACTGACCAACATAGTCTTGAGCGGGAACCAAGAGGTACGCTCTATCGAGCAACCAATCGTAGTACGTGTTGGAGGTAATCTCCGACCGCTCATACGGATCTCTACGCAGATTGAATATCAGCGGCACGCGCAAAGGCACGAAAGGTTCCATCCACGCGCGAAAGCCCGCTTCTGTTTTTTGCTCCATGAAGATCAACTTCCAGTCGTTATACCGCAAGGCCGTCAGATCACCATCATCCGAGAAGTAGAAAATCTCTCTGCGAGGCGCTTCTGTAGATTCACCTGTGAGAAATGGCAGAAAGTTATAGCCATCAAGGTGAACCTTGTAGCGACGATTAATTGCTCTGTGGCCGTCCAGCAACTTTTCCTTTACGTCTGCCTCACCCGCGACAGCCAAAAACGTGGGCAGCCAGTCCATGTGATGCATAATTTCATTGGACACTGAGCCCGATTCGATCTTGCCAGGCCAGCGAACCATGGATGGCACGCGCCAGCCACCTTCCCAGTTAGTGTTTTTCTCACCGCGGAACGGTGTCATGGCTGCATCTGGCCACGTGTTCATGTGTGGGCCATTGTCTGTTGAATAAAACACCATCGTATTGTCTGCAATACCAAGGTCGTCGAGCTGCTGCAAAAACTCACCGATGTGCATGTCGTGCTCAATCATGCCAGCGGTGTATTCGTCGGCATTAGGATGCGTCTCTTTGATTTTGGCAAACTTCTCGGGGGCAACGTGGGTACGAAAGTGCATACGCGTTCCGCTCCACCAAACGAAGAAAGGCTTGTCGTCTTTCACCGCTTGTTCGATAAACTTCTTGGCAGCTGCTACCGTTTCGTCATCCACCACTTCCATACGCTTTTTAGTCAATGGGCCCGTATCTTCGATGCGGCCATCAGCATAGGATCTAATCACACCGCGTGGACCATACTTCTTGCGAAACTCAGGGTCTTTGGGGTAGTCAGAGTTTTCTGGCTCTTCTTCAGCATTCAGGTGATACAGATTGCCAAAAAACTCATCGAAGCCATGATTGGTGGGCAACATAGAGTCTTTATCGCCCAGGTGGTTCTTACCAAACTGGCCGGTAACATAACCGTGGTTTTTTAGCAGTCCGGCGATTGTGGGATCTTCTTCTTGCATGCCCAACTCCGCACCAGGCAAGCCTACTTTGCTAAGACCTGTGCGAAACACCGATTGACCCATAATGAAGGATGAGCGCCCCGCCGTGCAGCTCTGCTCACCGTAGTAATCGGTGAAAATCATACCTTCGTTCGCAATGCGGTCGATATTGGGCGTGCGATAACCCATCACACCCATCGTATAGGCGCTGATGTTGGACTGGCCTACATCATCACCCCAAATTACCAGGATATTCGGTTTGTCTGCTGCGTGTGCCGGCCAGACAACAGCGGCCAGAGCCATAGCTCCCAGCCATTTCATCATTTTCATCAAGTACAACCTCCAATTACCAAACACGTATTCTCAGCCATGAACTATATTGTTTCCTACCCATTTGTACAATTGGCAGCCTCGATTAACTCAAAAATGCCTGCTGTTTCATCTCAGCTAGTTGATCTCGAATGGCGCCCGCCTCCTCAAACTCGAGGTTTTTGGCATGCTCGTGCATTTGAGCTTCCAATTGCTGCATTTTGCGCGCTAGCGCCTTAGGCGATAGCTTGGCAACCTCTGCCGCGTATGAAAGTTTAGCTTCGGCTACCTTTCTATCTTTGGCTTTCATCTGGGTGGGCATGCGACGCGCGCCTTCCATAATGTCCTGCACAGATTTGTGCACGCCAACTGGGGTAATGTCGAATTCGGCATTGTGAGCCATTTGCTTGTCGCGGCGACGCGCAGTTTCAGCAATCGCCCGCTCCATCGAACCCGTAATCTTGTCTGCGTATAAAATCGCCCGACCATTCAAGTTACGCGCGGCGCGGCCAATGGTTTGAATCAACGACCTCTCTGAGCGCAAGAAGCCTTCCTTATCTGCATCGAGAATCGCAACCAGCGACACCTCAGGCATATCCAGCCCCTCTCGTAACAAGTTGATGCCCACCAGCACATCAAACTCACCCAGCCGTAGATCACGAATGATCTCGATTCGCTCCACGGTATCGATATCGGAGTGCAAATAGCGCACTCTCACGCCGTGCTCGGCAAGGTACTCGGTTAAGTCTTCAGACATTCGCTTGGTAAGCGTAGTTACCAGAACGCGCTCTTTGAGCTCAACCACTCGATGAATCTCTGCGAGCAAGTCATCGACCTGGGTGGTCGCCGGCCGTATCTCTATGGGTGGGTCAACAAGCCCTGTAGGCCGCACAACCTGCTCAACAGTGCGCCCTGCGTGCTCATCCTCGTAGGGGCCCGGTGTTGCGGAGACAAACACAGCCTGAGGAATGAGTTGCTCCCATTCCTCGAACTTGAGCGGTCTGTTATCCAGCGCTGAAGGTAAGCGAAACCCATACTCAACCAAGGTCTCCTTACGAGAGCGGTCGCCACGAAACATTGCACCAATCTGGGGAATACTGGCATGAGACTCATCGACAATAACCAATGCGTTGTCTGGCAGGTATTCAAACAACGTGGGCGGCGGCTCGCCAGACGCCCTGCCCGACAGATAGCGTGAGTAGTTCTCAATACCCGTGCAATATCCTAACTCCCGGATCATCTCCAGATCGTACTGGGTTCGCTGGGCCAGGCGCTGGGCCTCCACCAACTTGTCATTTTCCTTAAGCTGCTTAAGCCGAACCTTCAATTCGTCCTCGATGTTGCCAACAGCATTCATCATGACATCGCGAGGCGTTACATAGTGTGTTTTGGGGAAGATAGTGACACGCGGTAGCCTCGCTTCAATCGCACCTGTAAGTGGGTCGAACTGGCAGATGTTCTCGATCTCTTCGTCAAATAGCTCAATTCGAATAGCGTCGTGCTCAGAATCAGCCGGAAAAACATCAATCACATCGCCACGCACTCGATAGGTTCCGCGCGAGAAGTCCACGTCGTTACGTGTGTACTGGAGTTCTGCCAGCTGCCTGAGCACACCGCGTTGATCAATGATTTCTCCACGCGATAGGTGCATCACCATCTTGAAATAAGACTCAGGATCGCCCAATCCATAGATTGCCGATACAGTGGCCACAACAATACAATCTTCGCGCTCAAGCAATGCCTTGGTGGCAGACAAACGCATCTGCTCAATGTGCTCGTTAACCGAAGAGTCTTTCTCTATAAAGGTGTCTGACGACGGCACATAGGCCTCGGGCTGGTAGTAGTCGTAATATGAAACGAAGTACTCAACCGCATTGTCGGGGAAAAACTCCTTGAACTCGCCGTATAGCTGAGCCGCCAATGTCTTATTGTGGGCCATTACAATAGTTGGCCGCTGTAGCTGCTCTATCACATGCGCCATGGTGAAGGTTTTACCAGAGCCGGTAACCCCTAGCAGCGTCTGGGAGGCCAGCCCCGCCTGAATACCTTCTACCAACTGCCTGATGGCCTCAGGTTGGTCACCTGCAGGCTCGAAGCTGGCATTCACTTTGAAGGCTTTGGCCATACCAAGGTTCCTGGTTCACGTATAAAAGATAGCCGGTCATTATTATCTACCTGAGCGCAAAAAACAGCCCAATAACCAAGACAGACCCCGACGGGCAATATAGCCAATTTATCGGTTGACCAAGCACAGGTCGGCCATTAATATACGCGGCCTCTGGTTAACGCCATTCCGCCTTAGCTCAGTTGGTAGAGCAATTGACTGTTAATCAATGGGTCGCTGGTTCGAGCCCAGCAGGCGGAGCCAATCAGAGTAATATCAAAGGGTTGCAGAGATGCAGCCCTTTTTTATTGGGTGCTGAAAATGCTCGGCCAGAGCAAAGCATCCGCCCCCGCCACTCCGCTCATGAGAACGCACTGTGAATAGAATAGAAAAGTTAAAGAACGACGCCTACAGCTTTGAAGAGCTGATTACCCTGGAGAAGAACGCAACCAAACTGGGTGATTCAGAGACTCTGGAGCTGATTGAAATTAGCCGCGCTTCAAAGACTGCCAAAGGCGAGAGGCCCAAAAGCACCGTTGATGAGGATGGGAAGCCGTTGACGAAAAGGGGGCGGCGGGAAGAACGAGCAAAGCGTTAGAGGTTTGGCTGAACGCTGAGCATTGCCTCTTGCTTACCAATGACTTGAGTGTCCGACTCATAATCGGCAGGTTTGCGGATATTTCTCGGCCATTTCTACCTAGATAGAACTATCGAGCTTACCTTACCATCGCGCCAGCAAGCTGAACTCGGGTAATGTCCCTACTGATGCACGACTACTCAGCCACTATCATTCAGACCAGCCAAAAAGCGATCGATCGCCGCGCGGGCAGTCGGTTCATTCAGAGTGGGTGCATGACCGCGGTGAGGCACCTCGACAAACTGCAGGCCCGTGTTCTTTTCCCGCATGGTTTTTACACAGTCCATCGCAAGGATATCCGAACTCTCGCCGCGTAATACCAGCATGGGGATGGCAGAACTGGCTTCGAAAACAGGCCACAAGTCTGGAGGCACCGGGCCCGCTTCCTCATCGGACAGGGGCTGTGAAATCGCCGGATCGTAAGCCAGCACTGGCACACCGTCCACGTCACGATACAGACCACGGGTAAAGTCGTCCCACTCCTGGTCACTGAACTCGGGAAAGGCAATCGCGTTGATTTCCTTGGCCTGGGTAATAGCTTCTGGCCAGCTGCTAACCGGCTTTGACTTGCCCACATAACCTTTGATGCGATCTAGACCGGCCTGGGCAACTTCAGGGCCGACATCATTTATGATCATACCTTGGATGCGCGTTGGCTGTATGGACGCCATTACAAAGGCCATCAGTCCCCCCATGGAGGTGCCGCACAGTACCACCCGATCTACATCCATGTCGGTCATCAGAATAAACATATCCTGGACATAAGTTGTTGGGGAGTAATTGGCAATGTTCTTGTCATACTCAGACAATCCACGTCCGCGATTGTCCACGGAGATCACTCGGTAATTTTCGCTGAGGTGGTCTGCCAGGCCGCTAAAATCTGCTGAGTTGCGAGTCAAGCCATGCATGCAAAGCACTGTTTCCGCTTTGGCGCCAACCTTACCCCTGCACGGGTAGTCACGCGCGTAGAGCCGCAAGCCATCGCTACTGCGGTAATAATGATCGCGATAGTTATACATACTCTTTCTCCCTGTATTCAACACGCAACTCACGCTTGAGTATCTTGCCATTTGGATTGCGTGGCAACTCGTCTCGCAGAATCACCTCCGCCAGACGCTGTTGCTTACCGAGCCGCCCGTTAGCCCATTCCAGCATGGCCACCGGATCGGCATCTGTATCCGTTGGCACCACCAGGGCGACAGGTGTCTCTCCCCAGCGCTTACTGGGCAAACCAATCACCGCCACGTCATCTACAGCGGGGTGCTCAAACAACGTCGCCTCGATATCCTGCGGATAAATGTTCTGTCCGCCGGAGAGAATCATGTCTTTCTTGCGATCGACGATGTACAGGAAGCCCTGCTCATCGAGGTAACCGATATCCCCGGAGCGCAACCACTGCACATCGTTGCCGTCAATAAACTGGGCATCCCGAGTGGCCTCTTCCCTGCCCCAGTAGCACGGCATGGAAATGCGTCCGCGTGAGACTACTTCGCCAGACTGGTTTGCCGGCAACACCTCGTCCTCGTCACTGACAATACAGATGTCAGTGCCAATCAAGGGCTTACCCACACTGGTCCAACGCCCCTGGGCTTCTTCCGGTTCCAGGGTCGTGATAATGCCTTCGGTCAGTCCATACAACTCAATGATGCCGCAGGGGAACAAGGTAAAAATCTCCTGCTTGAGCGTCTCGTGAAGAGGCGACCCGCAACTCATCATCGCCTGCATGCTACTGACATCGCCACCCTTTGCTCTTAGCAACTCAACCACTCTTTGATACTGGATCGGTACCATGGACGTGTGTGTGATGCGCTCTGTTTCAATCGTCTGCAAAAATGCGCCAGCATGAAAACCGGTATGAACCACCAGCGTCCCCCCGGCAAGTAGGGTACAGAGCATAGACACCCATGAGATATTGGAATACAAGCCAATGGTGAGTAAGGTACGAGCCGAGCCGTTATAGCGCAGCGCGATAGCCAGATCATAGGCCCAGTCGCGACGACCACGATGGGTATGCAAAATCCCTTTGGGCAGGCCCGTGGTGCCTGAACTGTAGATAATATTCAGGGGGCCGTCGTCGGTAATATTTACGGCTGGCAATGTGCAGGGCTGGTCGGCACATAGTGCGTCAATACTTGTCCAGCCCTCCTCCAGTTCGCCGTCGGTCAGCAGCAGAGTCAACGTTTGCGGCAGGGTATAGAGCATCCCCCTGATCCTGCTCACCTGATCTCCCGTGGCCACCACCGCGACCACGCCGGCATCAGCAAGCATGCCTGCAAGCGCCTCATCATTCACTGAGAGGTTGATGGGGACAGAGCAAGCACCGGCAGCCATGGTGCCGTAAAGGGCCTGGACCATGGGCAAGCCATTGGACATAACGATGGCGACCCGATCGCCAACCTTGACTCCACGCTCGATCAAGCCATGGGCAAAGCGGTGGTTGGCAGCGCAAAACTCATCCCAGGACCAGCGCTTGTCGCCGCAGACTACCGCAATCTTGTCACCGCGCCACTTGCCATGCAGGGCCAGAATCTCAGGCAGCAGCGGAGCGGCTGATTCAATTCTATTCACAGCAGATACCTAACATCTTGATTAGAAAAAAGGCCGCAGCTGGCCCTGCGGCCAGGACTGCGGCCAGGAAAGCCGGGGCACTGCTGCCCCGGTGCACTCACAATCAGAAGCGATATTCAACCGTGGCACTAACAGTCAGCGGCGGCGCGTAGAAGACCGTGGTGTTATCTTCCAGACCCAAGGTTGACGGGCATCCGCCCGAGCCAAAGCAGTAACCCGCAGTCTTGATCTCCTCATCGGTGAGGTTCTTGCCGTGCACGCCAAGCAGCCAGTTTTCGCTGCCGCTCATCCAAACGACACTAGCGTTAACCACGTCATAGGCATCCTGGTCGAGGATGGGCGCCGGGGTTTCAAACTGGGTGATGTCCCCCTTGTAAGACCAGTTGGCGTTGAGGTTCAGATTGCCACCAAAGGCATCCATGTTGTAGGTAAGCCCAACAAAGGCCATTTCTTCCGGCGTGTTTTGTATCTCGCGCTGGTCGGATACATCAACGTCATTAACGATCCACTCCTTGATATCGGTGTCGAGGAAACTTGCGGCCACCTGCATGCTAAAGTTCTCGGTGAACAGGAAATTACCCTCAATCTCGATACCCGATATCTCTGATTCACCGGCGTTGGTGAGCGTGCCGACGAAGTCGTCGTTGATGCCATCACCATCCGTATCGATACCCACTGAACCGGGCACCTGCATGTCGGTGTATTCGGAATAGAACACGGCTATATTAGTGATTGCACGACCGTCCCAGTAAACCGACTTGAAGCCGACTTCATAGGAATCCAGTTGCTCCGGGTCAACGCCCTTTTCCACAGCCGGTGTTACCAAATTGGCACCGCGGGGGTCAAACATGCCTGCTTTGAATCCCTGGCTGTATCCAGCATAAACAGTGATGTCATCAGTCCACAGATAGCTGACGTTGACGCGCGGAGAGAAGTCGTCGAAGGTGCGGTCAGCTTTGTAGTCACTGGTCACGGCGATCAGCACAGCATCATCATTGCCAAAAAATGGCGAGCCGCCTGCGCCCAGGTAGCTACCGCGGAACACATCTACCCTGCGCTCGTCTTCGGTATAGCGCCCACCCACAGCAACAGACAACTGGTCGGTGAAGTTCCAGGTCAGGTCAGCAAACACGGACCAGGATTCGGTGTCCACTTTTCCGCCAGTGTAGGCGGTCAGTTCGCTGCCAAACGCCACGCGTCCAAGCTGACCCAGCACCACGTCGAAATCGTTGGAGGCCGTCGCGTCAATGTAGTAAGCGCCGGTGACCAGATTCATCTTTTCGCTGTTGAAGAGTAGCTGCAATTCCTGACTGAACTGGTCATTGTCATAAATTACCGGCGCGTCGAGGTCGTCGACGGCCAGGCTATCGAAGTCGATTACAGACTCGGTGTAATCCTCACGGTCGGCAGTAATGGAACGAAACGTCCAGTGTTCGCCGAAATTCCAGTCCACCCCCAGCATCCAGCCTTTGGACTCAACTTCATTGTTCCCTTTGATGCCCGAGGTCGAGACATTGTCGCTGGCGCCTGCGGTGGTGTCGTAGATGTCGTTCAATACGGGCGCACCAGAGGCCGCACCCGGGAAGGGTCGGTAACCCGCGACTGCGCTGGAGTCATCCTGAGTGTCGTCATAGGAGGCCCGTACCAGGATATCGTCAGTTGGCAGCCATTCCGCGCTCAAACGGTAAGCAAAAACATCCTTGTCATACTGATCATCACCAGTAGTCTTATTATCCCCATAACCGTCACGCTGGAAGGACGCCACTGCTCCGCCGACGCGAAAGTTATCGCCCAGGGGGGTAGATATTGTGCCGACCAGGTCCGTTTGATCATAGGAGCCATAGGTACCCTTAAGCGAACCGCTTAACTCATCGCTGAGTCGGCGAGTTACATACTTGATAGCGCCACCCACGGTATTGCGACCGTAGAGCGTACCCTGCGGACCGCGCAGTATCTCGATACGTTCCACATCGTAAATATCCAGTACTGCTGCCTGCGGCCGCGCCAGAAAAACATCGTCGAGGTACAAACCCACACCCTGCTCATACCCCGCCAGCGGATCCTGCTGACCGACACCACGAATAAACGCGGTCAATGTAGAATTGGTCGCGCGGGAGGGTTCAAGCGTGACACTGGGGACCGACTGGGCCAACTCCGTGATATCAGATGCACCCTTGAGTTTCAGCGCATCACCCGAGAAAGCCGTCACCGCAATCGGCACATCTTGCAGGCTTTCCGAACGGCGCCGGGCGGTAACCACAACCTCCTCAAGGGCGAAACTGGTAGTTTCACTCTGCGCAACAACACCAGGAGAACTGACCGCGGTGGCCAGGGCGACTGCAGCAAATAATGGCGTACGGGCGATACTTGGGTTCATGATAGAGACCTCTTTTCGAGTGTTATAGTGACAAAACATCTTCTGGTTATTGATCGACTTCCCGAAGGAGCTATTTCAACAACCGTTGAATTTCGTTGGGAATTTATTCAACAATCGTTGAATTGTCAATGCTCGGCGTGAAGTAATTACAGCTCGGCGGACTGGGCGCGCGCACTTTTGCGTTTCAGCAATAAGCCCGCCAGGCCAAACACCAGAGACGTCAGAATTCCGTAGGTGGCTGATACAGCAGGATTTTCAACGCCTCCAAACAAATTAAACCAGAGGTGAAGTACCAGCCCGATGACCGCAGACCCTGCCACTATCCAAAGGGGAATATGACGACGCACCAAGACACCGAAAAGCACCGGGACCAATGAAGCAGCCGCCAGACCATAAACGCCTTTCTGGGCAAAAAGGCCAATCAAGGGAGGCGGATTCCAGGCCAATGCTAGCCCCACCGCACCAACGCCTACTAATATCCAGCGAGAAAGCACCAGGCCATCATAGCGCTCACCCGCCAGCGGATGCACAATGTCGTTGACCACCATGGCCGAGAGAGACACTAGGATTCCATCCAGAGTGCTCATACCCGCGGCGAGAAGGGTGATGAAAATAAATACCAAGACATACTCTCCCCACACAGAACTGCCGAACTCCTGTAGAAGGTATTCCCGCACCACCGTGTCCTGTGCCTCCACCTCCAATCCAGATAACCGGGCATAGAAACCGATCATCAGCATGAGCATGAACAGGGAACCCACCACCACCGTGGTGCCTATGAACTTGTTGATATCTTTTTCACTACGCAAGTAGAGCACTTTGGTGAGAATGTGCGGCTGCAGCATCAAGGCAAAGGTGACAACAAAACCACTGAGAAATACCGAAAAGAAGTCGAAGTAGAGGTTGCTGCCGGCATTGTAAGCTGAGGCATAGTCCTGACCGATAGTGCGTAGGGCGCCAAAAAAGTCTCCGTGAAAATGCTTCCAGCCTTGCAGGAACAGAGCCGCTGTAACCAACATCATCATTATGCCCTGCAAGGAGTTCGTGTACGCATGGGCATAGGTTCCCCCCATTAATACATAGGAAAAAACAAACACCAAAACCACTACCAGAGCCGTTTTTTGATCAATGGGAAACAAGCCCGTCACTAACAAACTGCAACCGACAAGTATCAGCACGACAAAAGTGATCGATAGCAAATTAATAAACGCGAAAAACAGGCTGAACCCGCGATGGTTGTAACGGTAGTAAATCCACTGCGGTATGGTCAGGGCTGCACTACTCTCACCGAGGCGCAGGAAACCGCGAGTGAGTACCAGGAATGCAGTGAGAATACCCAGCGAGCCCGCAACGCCGTAGTGCAGATAAGCAGAGAGCCCATGGACATAAACAAAGCCCGGATTGATAACAAAAGTTGCCGTGGAGGAAATCGACGCAGCCAAGGTAATGCCGACAATGTAGGGGCTCATGTCCTTGTTACCGATGGAAAAGCCCTCCACTGTTCGTGTGCGGCGCATGCCCAACCACGACAACCAGTAAATCAGAAGGGCGTAGACGGCTACTAAAAGGTACTTGAAAATCTCTGGAGTCATTTGGAACCTGAGGTTTTATAGGCTTTGTTGACATTGCAGCATATTCAACAAGCGTTGAATTATCAACTATGCTAGTCTCATGGAAATGTTAATCCGGGTTAGAAAATGAGCAGGAAATCCCCCAGTGAAAAGAGCGAACGCATCCTCGATGTCGCAGAAGAACTTTTCGCTATGCACGGCTACGACGGCGTTACCGTGCGCCAGATCGCCAATAAAGCAGGCGTAGACGTTGCCCTGCCCAGCTATCACTTCGGTAAGAAACTTGATCTGTTCAACGCGGTGTTTAAACGTCGGGCAGTCGAACTGAACGAGTCACGATTGAGTGCTTTGCGAAACTGCCAGAACAATGCGGGGGAGGAAGGACCCACTGTGGAGCAAATAATCGAGGCATTTTTGCGACCACTGGAGATCGCCCAGGAAACCGGGGACCAGGGATGGACCAACTATCTCGCGTTGATTGCATACGTCAATAACTCACCCTATTGGGGGCGAAAAATGATGTCCAAGCTTTTTGATAAGCTCGTGCGCGAGTTCATAGCCGCACTGCGCAAAGCGCTGCCCGAGGCCCGTGATGAGGATCTGTACTGGTGTTACCACAATCTGTCCGGCGCACTCACCCTGACCCTCGCACAAACGGGTCGCATAGATAAGCTGTCGGGGGGCAAGTGCCGCTCCAGCGACTTCGAAGCCGCCTATGATCATCTGATTCCGTTTTCCGCTGCTGGCTTTCGCGTCTTGTGCGGTGCGACGGAAGTCGCTGAAAATTGAGCCATAACTCACAGTATTGGCAAGTTAATGTCTCCCGAGGGTTCTGACAAGTTAACTTAGAGGCATGAGCTGAGCCTACCCAATTCAGTGCTTGTTGATGCGATGGGGGGCGTGCTGTGGATTGATCAGTCAGAGCATTACACCGATCGCAGTGATCGAGAGTTTGTTCTGCCCGCGCTTAAGGAACACCTTAATAATTTTTAACAATTCTATGACTTTACAGACACATAGCGTGTGTAGATTGCTGGAAAGGTCAACTGCTAGACGAAGCATAGCAATGCCTTTCAATGAAATTAAAATTGATAGATCCTTCGTTATGAAGGCAGACTTCGATAAAGAGGCGGCAGAAATCGCACGTGTAACTATAGACTTAGGACATAGCCTGGGACTAAAATTTGTTGCCGAAGGAGTGGAAAACGAGGAAACCTACAAGTGGTTGAAATCACTCGGTTGCGATGTTTGTCAGGGGTTTTTGGTTGGTAAGCCTGCAAGCGGGAAAGAGTTTACTAGCTTCATTGTCTGATAAATGGAAGTAGTGAAGAGTCCGCGAGATCGCATGCTAGTCCAAAATGGGCTAATGGGAATATTTGCAATGAGTAAGTTTAGAAAAAGTAGAAACTGGGCAGGAGTCGGTGACACTCATATTTATTCTTCCACTGATTCTATCAATTTCAGCTCTCTAACTCCTAGGTACCAAAGCATGCAATTCTTACATGCTAAAATTCTAATTGAAACAAAGCAGCTATTCAATGAATAGGCCAGCCCTGCCCATTTCTGAGCATTCGAGACTGGAGGCACTCAAAAAGTATAAAGTCCTGGACACCCTACCCGAAGATATTTACGACGACCTCGTTTTTATTGCTTCTCACATTTTCTCTGTGCCCATAGCCCTTGTCAGCTTTGTTGACGATGATCGGCAGTGGTTCAAATCAAAGATCGGACTAGATGTGATGGAGACGCCAAGAGAGATCTCTTTTTGCGGGCACGCAATACTTCAAGATGACCTGTTCATCGTAGAAGATACTCTCATAGATGAAAGATTTCAGGATAACCCCTTAGTAACTAGGGATCCGAATATCCGGTTTTATGCAGGTGCTCCCATCAAGACGAAATCTGGTGAGAATATGGGTACAATTTGCATCATAGACCGCGTCCCACGGAAGTTAACAGCTGCCGAAAAAAAATGCCTTCTCGGACTTTCCAGGCAAGTCATGAGCCACATGGAGTTGCGTCTGGCCAAACACGAGGCCGTGTCTTCTAACCAAGCAAAATCGCTTTTCCTGGCAAACATGAGCCATGAAATTCGCACACCTATGAATGCTATTTCTTCGTGTACCGACCTTCTCTTGGATTCAGTTGAGGACCCAAACCAACTACAACTTCTAAACTTAATGCGTGACGCTGGAAGCAGCTTGATGAGCTTGATCAACGACGTATTGGATTTTACAAAAATCGAATTCGAATCTGTCGAGATTTACGAAGATATATTTAATCTACATAGTCTTGCAAATGACGTCGTCGATATTTTGAGGGCTCGAGCAAAGAATAGTGAGAGCGTAATTAATATAGAAATAGACAGCTCCGTCCCCGAGTGGATAGTAAGCGATGCTAAACGTCTGAGACAAATTCTCTTCAACCTTATCGGAAACGCGATCAAATTTTGTTCCCATTCTGTTAACGTAAGTCTGAGCGTTGATCGAACGGGCCACGAAGCCTTGCACTGCAAAGTAGAGGATGACGGTGAAGGAATATCACTGGAGGATCAAGAACGAATTTTCGATCGGTTTGCTCAGGCAGCTAACAACACCACGGATACCCATGCCGGTACTGGCTTGGGGTTGGCTATTTGCCAAAGTCTTTGCACTGCTATGAAAGGTCGAATTTGGGTGGCCAGTGCGCCTGGGGAGGGAGCCGCCTTTTCTATTCGTATACCAATACAAACAGCCACGCGAATACCTGAAACCATAGGAAAAACCAGCCTTTCCTGCATAGCACCGGACATGGGACGCACAATACCCTTACATATTCTGGTAGCCGAAGACAGCGAGGTTAACCAGCTGATTATAAGTGCAATGCTCGGGAAGCTGGGATATCGCGCCACACTCGTTTCGAATGGTATAGAAGCGATTCGGGCTTGCCACGCCGATCATTATGACGTTGTGCTTATGGACATACAGATGCCAATGATGAATGGTATCGAGGCTACTTTAAAGATCCGGGCAAGTGAGATAGCACAGCCGACTATTATCGCGCTAACAGCCAATGCCTTCGACGCCGACAAAGAGCTCGCGATGGAATCCGGGATGAATGGCTTTCTTACTAAGCCTATCGACCTAAAATCCGTCGCAAGTGCTCTTAAGGAGGTTCCGACACGTTAACCTATTTCCACTCTAAAAGTGGAGTTCACAATTGAAAGTATCAGACAATCAGAGCTCAAAGTGGGGCCTGGAGCCGAGTTAGCGAAGATTTTTGCCTTACTTTTTTAGCACCAGAGCAGGGCTTCAAGTTAACTTGTCAGTACCCATTTGAGACATACCAGAGGGTTGCAGAGATGTAGCTCTTTTTACTAGGTTGTGGGAAATCAACGGCTCTATGCCTTCAAGTTAACTTGTGTGTGCCATTCATGGGCCAATTCTATCAACATCGGCCGGTTTATTTGGCGGTACCCATCTATTCCAACCAGACGGAGCAGGATTCATCATCATTGCCCTGCCACAAAATATCAAACACACTGCCGTTTTCCAATACGATACTGTCTTCTCCAGTTCCTGCGCAGGACCACCTCGGGGAAGGACAGCTAATATTGCCGTCGATATAGTAATAATCCTCACCCAGCGTCATGCCTGATATCTGATACGGATTGGCGTTCAGCGAATAGGCCATGCCATTGCTCTCGAATTGAATGTCCAAGTTAAGCGTACACCCCCACTCATCTCCCTGGTAACGAAGGCTGATATCGCCCGCCGTTGGTGATGCCTGTGCGGGCAGCGAAGCCTCTAAGTCGGCAGAGATTGTTATCGTGAATTCCACAGCTGCGGCCGGTTCTCCCGATTCGTCCCCGGTAAGGTTCTTCACGACGATGTAGTAAGGAAGGCCGCCCCTCATATATGCAACACAGGGTTCGATGCCGCGAACCGGCTCGTCATTATCGCACTCTACAACCAGTTCGTTGGTTGGCGAGTTATCCACCATTACCCAACCAATATCGAGTGAACTCGGGTCACTAACCACAGAAATATTATAGGAGGAGCTTGTTGGGGCTGTGAACATGAAGGCTCCGGCATTCTGTGCGGTATTGATGCGGAATTTGGGTGACTTGCCAGAAGATACTTCCACCGGAAAATCCTCATTTTGTTCAACAACTCTTGCGCCCCCGGTAGATGCGTAATCACCGGCATTTGAAGATGAAGCGGTATCGGAGGCTGTACAACCGCCCGTGAGTTGCAGGTTCAAGGGGTAATTCCATTGTTTCAGTAATTCCAGTACAGACTCAATCCGCACGGCCTCGCCGTTTGGCGCATTGTCGCGAACAATCAGCCCGACAATATCACCGCAGCCATCCAGCAGGGCACCACCGGAATGTCCGCCCTGGATGTAAGAGGATTGAAATGCAATCTCGGTGGCCTTGCGGCTGGCTACTTTTTCCGGCCGAAGGGCAACACCCCATGCCTTCGCGCCGGGATTGCCCAAAGGATGAACATCACTGCCTCGCTCCAACGTGTCCGAATCACCCAAAATTTTGAATTTGAACTCACTCTCAGGAACCTGGCCACCAGACGCATTCACGCTGAGAATGGCGACATCCATATCCCGGTCCTTGTTGTCCAGCAGTTTGGCGTCGAACTTTTCACCGGGCAGAAAGTGAAAGCGAACCTTGATATCACTGGCCTCTGACCGCCCCGACCGGACGACATGGTTAGCGGTGACAATATAAATCCTGCCGGCGCGCGCACCCACCACAATGCCGGCCCCGAAGCCCGTGGTACCGTTAATGCTGGCATCAATCATGACCACGTTCGGGAAAGTCTTATCAATGTTCTTTTCCTGAGCGCTTAGATGCCCGGCCAACAGGGAGACGCCAGCCAACAGCATTACCAGGAACCGCAACGACATTTTCAGTTTGGTCGCCTCCACCATTTAATCACTCCAAATAAAGTTGACAGCAACCAAAGGAAAGCACCCCAAAGCATCTGGACACTGTTACGGGCACTGAACCACTCAAGCCAGTTCGGCATCAGGCTGCGTTTATTGGTACTGGATCCAACTTCCACATCGCTTACTTCGCCATGAAAATCCAGTTGAATGCCGTTTTCGGTTACCTGTAGGGAGCGCAACTCACCACTGACACCTTGCAGGGTCAGCCACTCTCCCTTTCTCAAATCGTAGGAAGCGCCATTCATGGATTCATTGTAGATTTTCCCGTTTAAGACGGTTGAAACCGGCAAGTGGGTTCGAACGCCTTCAATCTCCGCCTCTTCCATCTTTTGCAGAGATAGCGAAGCGATCATAATGTGTGCAGGAAAAACGACGTCAGATTTGTCGTTGAAACGCAGGTCGAGCCCGAGACTGGAGGGCGCGACCGCATGTACCTTTGCTGGTCGGCCACGGCCAAAATCGCGCTCATCCAGTCGGTCGCCACCAAAATCCATTGCAATGCCGCCACTGAGAATGACATTTGCCTGGGTCTCATTACCTGCCAGATAAAGTGCACCTCGGGACTCTCCCGGCTCCCTTGAAATGGTCACGCGGGTGCCTTTATCAGCGCTTACGGTATCCAGAGAGATTTTTCCCCCACTACTACCATTTGCCGCGCGAAAGCTTGCCGGAGCCTGCTGCTGTTTCTCAGCACCATAATCCCGCGTCGGCGGCAGCGATATAGAGGTAAAGGAACTCACACCCAGGCTGTCCAGCGCCAAGGGGCCCATGATTTCGCCTGAGCGCGCCTGGTTCCATGACAATTCGGTGACCTCAACGCTGATCTGCACTTCGACCTTGGGGACCTTGAGCGTAATCATCAGCCCCGGGATCAAAAACACGCCGGCGGACAACAAAATGACCGGCCACCGTCGTGCCGGGTGAGCCGGTGGCCTCGGCAGGCTGCTTTCCAACTCAGATAGTTGCTTTAACCGCCGCGCCGTTTCTTCGCTGACCTCGTCACTTGCCAGCGCCGCCGCGGTCAGTTCGTCAATCTCCTTGCGAATCAGGGGCCGCAGGCTGTGCCGTGCAGGTGTCGGTTGCTCACCGGTAGTCACAGATCAGCGCTCATGCAGGAAAACAAATTCAAATGAATTGGTCATGCCGTTACGCAGTACAGCGGTGATGATGACGTGGTAGCTTCCCGGTTCATTCACCTGATCCAACTGGATGGATATGGGCTGGTGCGCCATGTAGGGGCTTAGATTTACAGCCTGTTCAAACACCAGTGATTGCCCGTTCTGCGAGAGGCTCCAATAAACCTCTTCAATATCTGCACCCGATATGACGGTCGCCTGATAAGGCAAGAGCGGCGCACTGTGACCATCAGAACTTATCTGCAAAGGCAAATAGACCTCTTCGCCCGACGCATTTTTTTGCCTGGCAAGAATGCCAATTTCGCGCGTGTGCAATTGGTTATGGGCTGGTATGTCGTTTTGCCAGACCATGCGCCCGTCGGAGCCCGGGCGCACTGCATCCATACGATAATAGAAGCGCGGTCTAAGGCTGTCTGCGCGTATTCGAACGTCATTTGAAGAAGCGGTCTTCCAGGCAATACTGTAACTTTTCGCCTGGCCAAGATCTATTCCAGCGAGCGGCCCGGACAATGAAGCGAGGGAAATACCAAGACTGGACACACCGGTGGCGTAAACACCTTCACACAGGCCCGCACCGCGCCCCTTGTAGCCTTGTGGATGGTCGAGATTCTGCCTGATACTCGGATCACAGGCAGCGGATCCATCCTGGGCGAGAACCAGCGGATGCGCACAGGCAAGCCAAAAACTCAGCACGAGAATTTTTTGAGTTATTCGACTTCTGTTCACCAAAGCACTTTAGCCCCTGTGGAAGTTCCTCACTTCTTAAAACCGAGTATATCCTTAAAGGCTATCGACAAGTTAATTTATAACATCGATGCCAATCAGACCCAAACCCTCAGGCAACCGCCCTACTCCATTCAACGAACGCACTTACCCTGAGATTCCGATAGTGTTCAGCAAATACAAGCGCCATCCTCAGTGAATATCCATCATCATTTAGCTAAGAGCTTACTTATTCCGGAGGACCAAAAATGCCGTCTAGGCTTACTGCCCAGGCAGCGCGCTAATACGAATTTCAATCGCGACGTGTGATCAAGCAGATTACAGCATTGCTGCTCAGATAGTAGTAGCTAAGATTTTTCCCAAAGTTTTAGCGCTTAGTCTCGATATCCCCAAGGTGCAGCGGGTGGGGGGGTTTCCTGGCTCAAGTCGAAATCAACGCGAAACTCCCGGCCTTCACGGATAAGCCGATAGGTAAACACGTCGGGGTAAATGTACATCTGCCAAATATTGGTGCTCGATTGTGGAGTGCCACTACGAGCAAAAAGCTCCTTGGAGTACTGGTCTACGGGGAATGACTGCACCTGCGCCCAACCGGCATCCTGGGTGTGGCCGCCGTACATTGTCGACTTATCGTGCGAGCCATCCGCCTGTCGATGATCATGCTTCAGTGAAAGGCCCGAACCCGTTTTGGTGATTATCCAGGTTCTAGATGCATCGTCGCCCACATGGAAGGGGATTTGTAGCTGCTGATCTGTGCACTTTCTGATATGCATTACCAAAGGTGCTTCAGACATACTGCTAGGCCCTTGATTATCCAAGGTCACCTTACCGATAAAGGCCTTGCCGCACAGCTGCTTTATAGACGCGAAAAATGTATCGTGGGTAGGAATTGACACCAAAGGCGCCGGGCTGACCACCTGCGCGTTCGCTGGGTCAGTTCCCGACAGTAGCAAGCCCGCGAGTAGCAGCGATGTTAAGAAAGAATGACTGACGTTTGAGACCACTCGGTAACCCAGGCCACCTGACCAATAAAGTGCTGAATTTTTCAATGCGCAATTCCCCAAGATTCGGTCTTACAGTTTGAGGCGACTAATTTAGTTCGCAGTTAGTGTTAAGCATCGTGCAGGTTTTTATCACACCAATCAAGAAGGGAGCGAAAAAAGGGGTCAGCGCCCATTCTCTCCTTGTTATGACGCCACTAACTCAATATCCAAAAAGGGCTCTTCCCCTTTAGTTAATAGTATCCAAATTAGATCCGTCAGAACCAAATAGCGTGTGAGGTTTGACAGAGCGCTACGAAAAGAACTGTCGTCTTTAGTCTGATTGAAGAAATTTTTTAGCTAATCCATACTCAGGTAATTTTTCCCTGCTGAAGTTTCGTGGCAGATGATTCGAATTATTTCTAGGGTAATAGGACAAGGCAAAAATAATGCTTTTAAGGCGAATAACTCATCACGTAAATGAGCAAAATTGGTTTGCGGTGGCGTTGGATTTTTTGATTGTTGTATTCGGTATCTGGGGGGCATTACTGGTTGGTCAGTGGACAGAAGACCAACAAATGAGGTCAGATCTCGCGCGGGCTGAAGGCGACTTCAATAACGAAGTGATGCAAGTTTACTACTATGCTTACGAGCGGCTAGCAGTGGCACCCTGCCGAAAGGCTCGCTATAAAGAACTTGGTGACATGCTACTAAACAGCGATGCTAAATGGCCAGGAGCGCCAGGTAACTACGGAGGCGGAATCTTAACTCGACACAGAGCATTTCCGTTGGTCGTACGGTCGCCCAGTCGCCCGTGGCTTGGTGAAGAGTGGAAGACCGCCTTAAACTCAGGGCTACTCGACACGATGAATACGCAAAAGAGGCGCCGATACTCAGATCATTTTTGGATGACCGAGGAAGCCAGAAAAGAGCAAAATAATGTCATTATTGTTGAAGCACGTTTGCAAGCATTATTCCCTCCCTCCAACATGGGATCGAGTGACAGGCTGCGCTACTACGACATTTTGATTGAAGCCGATGCGCGCAGCGCGAGATTGGAGCTGCACGCAGAGCAAATTATCGAAAATATTGAAGCTAATAATTTGGTTGTTTACGATGAGGAAGCACGTTTGCAAGCAAGCGAATTTGTTGCAGATCGAAATGTTGGCAGAGTGGAAATCTATGGTGACTGCGCCAAGCAGGTTGAACTACCGCTGCTTAATAAGTCCATTAACAAGGCCGCTGGGCTCAGCGAAAAATAGGATATCGACAGTTCTGAAAAGTTAACTTTCTGAATCGATGATGATCAGGGGCTGACCCATAGGCTGTAGTCGGTGGGTGTGTGGGTGTCATGCGCCACTGTAATCATCCCCCAAATGAATATAGAAATTCTCGAACTGGCTTACTGCCCTATCAACTTCTCCAAGTCTATCTTAGCTCCCATACCCCACGTCTAGATTCATAGGGCTTGTTGATGGTGCCACCATCCACAAGAGCTTCTTTCACCTCTCGGCCTTTCAATCAACTGTACTTTCAGGCTGCGGAGTCAGTTCGCCCATGATGCCTTCGTAAATTCTTTGGGTGCGCCCAAGTTCTCCAGCGGAAATCGCATCGTTGACGACCTGCTGGAAGCCGCCATCTGACGGCTCAGACCATTCTGACCTGACATGCTTCCACCATGACCGTGCAAAGTCGTTAGAGAAATAGATAGCACCAATACTGTTTGCGACCTCGGCGAATGGCCCCTCGACGATCCCGGTTGCTCGCGCAGTCTGCGCACTCAGCATTTGATCGAGTATGCCCGAGTAGTAACCATCCAACCGAACGAACTCTGCCATGGAAAGCTCTTCTGGGGCTTCTATCGATTTAACAAGTAACTTGGAAAAGGATTCATCCTGTCGCGACTCATCTACACTTCGCCAACCTGCAGAGTACTCAAGCCTAGCTTCCGCTGTCGCGATCGCACTGGTCTGTTGCATCTCAAGCGCAAGAAAGACTATTCCCACAATGACGCCAGTATTTGCGAGCAAAGTGAGCAAGCGAGTTATTCGATCTGAATCCACACGGATCTCCAAGTTTTCTGGTTGTCATCCGCAGATAAGTGACTCAGGAGCCACCGATTCAGGACATTAGTCGAGATGAATTTTTAGCACAACAGCGCCTATAACTACACATGTTTGTTATCTGGTCGCGCGATGTTATCTCACCATATCGTCGATGAGTCTTCGTAAAAGCATGAGAGATCGGCAAGTTCCACGAGTCAGTTGAAGTACGGCGTAGGAGCCAGCAAGGCGTTAATCCACCCAAGGCCCAAATCGGGAGACAGTGATGTCATAAGTCTGGAAACGAACCCTTCCTTCACGAGGTGAACACGGACATAGCCCGTCAACGACCGAATCAAGCTATCTAACGTCCGCTTTCGCCTAATAGCGGACATGGGTCTATTCTTATTGGAGGAATCTAATAAGGACAACAAGGATGAAGATACCTACTTATCAGTTCGTGGCACAGATGGCCGCCGCATTTGCTGTCGTTGTCTCGCTGGGACTTGTCGCTTATGAACTCAAACTAAGTCGAGACTTAGGCATGGCTGAAATGATGTTGACCCGCATCAACAGCGACAACGATCTGACTGTTGCTCTAATGGGAATAGATTCCTTTAACAGTGCAGTTGAAAAAATCCATGAGACGCATGAAGAGCTTACTTGGCAAGAACAGAACACCTATGACAAGGCAGTGAATGCATGGATTTGGAGTTGGTACGCGGACTTCAATTTGTGGAATATGGGGTTGTTAACGCAGGAGGAGTGGGATCTCAATGAACGGATGATCAAGGACATGATCGCTGATCCTCGTTTTTCAAAATATATAGACCCAACATTAGATAACTATGCGAACGTGTCATTTATTGAAAAGCTGCGTGAGCTATGGGATGAGGTTGAAGCAGTCAAGGCGTCCTCTGCCGAATGACCCCTTTGAGGTGATAGAGGACATTGCCCGCCCAAGGCCAAATCAGACCGCCTAACGTCCGCTTTCGCCGAGATACGGACGTTATTTCTCAAGTCATTCGATGACTGCTAACGCTCCGATAGTGAAGTTTGGCGGTACTAACCGAGTGCTTTGGGTTGCAAAGCAATCTCGTGCGGTACACTCTCTTTTGGGTAAGCTAGGTCAAAATGTTGGGATTAAGTTTAGTAGATTGGAGAGCTAGGATGAACACTTCTGAAGGATTGCTCGAACTGAGCATGATGAACGCGGAGGCGAAGTCCAGTGCCTTCGACGACTTTTTCGTCTGGGGTACAGAAAGAGGTATACCACCAGAGATTCTGACCCGGCTTAAGGGTGTATGGGACATCACCAAAGAACTTGCTGGTGAAATAGTCTCTGTGGGCCGCATCATTGTTGATAAGATTCTAGCTTTTTTGAAGGATAATCCTCAGCTCACGGTAGGTATGGCCCTAGGCGCAGCTGTGGGGGTGCTCATCGCAATGATTCCGGTTCTGGGCCCCATTCTGGCTCCCGTTGGCACAGTTATCACCGCGGCCTACGGCGCTGGTGTCGGCGCGGCTCTTGAGGCAGGTGAAACAACAGCAGACGCCACGGATCCAATGGTCGCTGCGATAAATTTGGCTAGAAAGTTCTTTGAGCTACTTGTGGATATTTTTAAAGCGGTGACGTCTTACTGGTCTCCAGAGGATGGACTGACCGCATGAAGCGATGGTCGAATAAAGCTCTGGGCATGTCGGAAAGAGCTAAAATTCTAGCTGACAAAGCGATGGATTACTCGAAAGAAAAAGTCGGCGAGATCGATAGAGAGAAAGTTCAAGCCTACGCGGCTACAACTAAGGAGCACATCAAATCTAGTGTAGATGGTCTCGGAGATGCCTATTCCAACGCCCGCAAATCACAGATTGCTGCGGCTGTAGCACAAAAATACGCTAGCCTTACAAAAAGCTCTCAAGACCTCGTGGATAAAGTGACGGATAGTTATAGAGAGGAATCTGAGGCTGATGGGACTTTATCTGAAGAGGAGCGGCTACAGAGAAGCATCGCTGCTTTGGATGGGAAAGATCGCATTGGACTGCTGGGAGAAAATCTGGGAGTGGCTATCGGCGCGATTGGCGGTGCAGCGGCTTCGGGAGCGATTGCAACTGCAGCTGGCGCTACAACGATTCTCGGCTCAACTTCACTGGCTTCAGCCTTGGGTGGGGTATTTGTCACCGCAACCCCTGTAGGCTGGGTCATAGGGCCAGTCCTCGTCCTGGGCGCGGCTGGCTACGGGGCAGCGAGAATGATCAGGTCGGGAAGTGAGCAAGATATTGTCCGAGTTGAGCTTATCAGCTCTCTAGAACATCGGCTAGAATCGATGAGAAACCAGAAAGATGGTAATAAAGAAGAGCTTAACGAACTCAATCAAATCACTGCCATTTGCATTGCGGGCGGGATTATTGATGATTCGGCACTTAATAGGATGCTTTCACTCGTTGAGGAAGGAAAGCTGCCTTGCCTTCTTGCGGTGAAGCGACTTGAGGGGATGGCATTGGAGGCCGGCCTAATTGAGCTAGCCAGTAGTTAGAACCCCTCCACTGGGCCACTTCTTGAGCCAAAAAAACTTGCCGATTTGATAGAAAAATTCACCTTCCCAGCTCTACCTTGCGACCAAGAAAACAAAGTTCCTCAAACAAAAAGAGTTTAAATCCTGCCGCCCAAAAATTTGCCTGATTAGCTGAGAGCCTAATGTCGCTTTAGAGGTGATAGCGGCCGCTTTCACTCGCCCGTCTCGCCTTTTACGATCTGCTCTTCGATAAACGAGTTAAATTTTTCATCGAACTCATAGTGTTTACTAATATGACGCCAAGCCTGAACTATACCGGGTTGCGAAAAGTATAGCTCAATCAGCGTTCTCACCCGAACGAACTGTATCTCGTCAGTAACACCGGCTTGCGCCTGATGCCAGTGTTCATGAAAATTGCCAAAGCCGTCATACATCATCAATTCAAACTTGAGCTTGTCGCCTTTTTCAAGTTGATGGAAAGATTCCCGGCCTCGAGTCCAAACATCCAGTGCCGAGTCATTTTGATAAAGCACTTTGAGATAATCAGATGTCTTTTTGTTGATAGCTTGGTTACTGGCTACTTTATTAGCGATATTGTTCTGACGAACCTGCAAAGAAAGATAGATTAGGGTGATAAGCACGGCGATGGCACCAAAAAACTCGCCATAGTTGCCCAGTAGTTGTGCAGTATTTGGATCAAGAAACATTGGTGTAGTATCGGCCATATCGTTGCCCTCTCGCGATAGAGTTTATATCGTATCCTACAACCCTAGCCCCAGTCGCCCTACCTCCTGCTCGTTTCTCACTATGGAATCTAGTGCAGTGATCGCACGCAGAAGAGACAGATGTAGGCGTCGCTTTGACCTAAAAGCGGGAACTACCTCTCTAAGCTCGAATCAAGTGCGCTAACGTCCGCTTTCGCCTAGTAGCGGACATGCGACTACGCTTGTTAGTGAACCTAACAAGGAGAAGTCATCATGACCAAGGCAGAAGCCTATGAATTGGCGCTAATGCAGGTAGAGCTCTCTCATGAGCTAGGGGAAGCAGCCAGTCGCTCTGCTGAATTTTGGACGTCTGCTTCATATATTCTGTTAGTTATCGCCTTCATAGCGCCTAAGGCGCTCAACAAAGCGACCACGCCTATAATACTAACTCTATATATCCTCATGACATTAAGCTTCGTTACTAACGCTGAATACGACCAAGATACAGCAAACGCCGCTATGAGGGATGCTGAGGCACTTGTTGTCGATCATGAGCTATCACTACAGGTGGTCTCTGAGAAGAAGCGCTTTACAGATGATCCGGAGTTAAACTTGCGGCAATCCATAGCTGGCTGGAGCGGCCCGGGGATTTTTTTGGCGACCATTGGTTATGTATGCTTCGTAAGCTACCGGAATTGGCGCATCGGAAGATTGGACAGTCCAGATTAGCTTTGCAGTAAAGCGGGCGTTCCGCACTCCTAGTTCAAATACGTCTACTCTTGTTAGTGAACCAAACAGGAGATTATGAAATGACCGAAGCAGAACTATGGGAGCTTATACTTACGTCGCAGTCGAACGCTCAGGCAATGATCGCAATATTCTATACCCTCGTGTTTGGGTATCTTGTCATAGCCTACATGGTTGGAGCTAAGCTCCTACGCTCCCAAATAGTTATCGTGAATTCGCTCTTTCTGATGACTACATTAGGCAATATGACTTCAACCCATGCCGCATTCAACCGAGCTGCATTTTTGCTCGACTTCACAAGTCCTGAATACATTCCACCAACGGCAGCAAGCATGCAATATGGGCCGTTAGTGGCGGCGCTTATGGGCCTCACAACAATAGTCGCCTGTCTGGTGTTCATGTGGCAGATAAGACATCCAAAGAGCGAATGACGGCTATGAGGTGAAAGCGGACATTTTCCGTCAAGGGCCAAATCAGGCCCTCTAACGTCCGCTTTCGCCTAATAGCGGACATCGGTGTGATATTGTTGGACGAAAGACTGAGCACGAGCTGTAAACGATTATTTGGGTCAAGAACGGCCTCTGTTGAAACGGCTAATACGGGCTCGTTAGGTTGGCGCACAGTGAACGAGAGAATTAGTGTTGATGACGTTTGAGTTATTAAGCCAGCTAACAACTGTAGCTTTTTACGCTGCAGTAGTCCTATATCCAATTTCCGCATTTTTCGCAGGCACGCGGATGAAAGTATGGAAATTAGGTGTCATCGCAGGTCTCGGAGGAATGATTTTTTTCGCTATGGCAACCGTCGGTGCAATTACAGTACAGGATAATTGGGTCATGGATAGATTGAACTGCCACGAGACAACCATAGACTGTGCTGAAATTTTGCCGAATGAAAGACAAAAAATGGAGCGAATCTTGAATGATAAAGGTCGTGATATGGCATACATATTTTTCGTTCTGTTCTCAATTCCATACGGATTGCTTGTAAGTGTGCTCATTGTCATATCGCGGCTAATACAGAATAAGGTATTCCGATAGACGCGACTGAATAAAGGCGTTTAAGCCAGATAGTCGTCAGTATCTGGCGCGATCGAAGACCAATATGCGAAAAAGTCTATTGACCGCATTGAGGTGAAAGCGGACGTTTCAGCCCTCATGTCCACCCCGGGCCAATAACGCCCGCTGTCGCCTATTAGGTGTCGTTTACAATAAACCCCTTTTCTTGGATATTGGAGTTTCCCTCAGATCTGTACCTTGAACGCCGGAGTAAGTATGCGTGTTGATCAAATAAAGTCCTTAAGGTGGCTCTTGGCTGAGCTGGTAGTCATCGTTCTAGGTATCTTGATTGCATTCCAGGTTGAAGAATGGAGGCAAGAGCGAGAAAACAGAGTTTTGGAGGCGAAAGCCTTTGAAGAAGTGCTTTCCGATCTTGATTCAATAGAGATGGCTTTGTTGAGAGCCTCCGAGATTACAAAAGAATCTACGCTGGGTGCCGTTAGTTTAGTCCAACTGATTCAATCTCGAGAGGGAAGCGAGAAAGAGTTTCTCGAAAGTATTGGAGCGCTCAATGTCTATTTGATTGGTGTAGCCAAAAGCACGCATGCATACGATGGTCTACTGACGTCCGGCAGGTTTGCGGCAGTAGAGAATCCCGCACTTACTGAAAGCATGAGGTTCTTTTTCACGCTGCGCAAACCGTGGGTATACTCACTGAACGCGTCTCATGTCGAGCACTACAATGATCTTATGGATAAGATTTCCATAAATATAAGAACAATTCCTGATGAAGATTTCTCCTCAACTCTTTCATCACATGACAAAATTTCCGTGCCTATGAATGAGTTCTTGAAGTCTCCCCAGGTGATGGATGATTTGCTGGGTTTTGTTCGAAGAAGCGAGGGTTTGAAAGAACTCTTCCAGATGCTATTGGATGACATCCAGGAACTGCGCGAAGATATAGGCCTACATGTGGCGACTCTGGAGTCTTGAATATGAAAGCCTGTTCCGCTTTGAGGTGATAGCGGACATTAGCCGACTTAGCCCGAACCTGACTCCCTAACGTCCGCTTTCGCCTAAAAGCGGCCAAAGGTCTATCCTTGTCGGAGGCTCGACAACAAGGAGAAATATGATGAACTGGGATGCCATTGCTGCAATTGCCGAAACACTTGCCGCAAGCGGGGTTGTGATCTCGCTTTTCTATCTCGGGATGCAAATCCGGACACAGAATAGAGAGAGTAAGCTGGCAGCCATGCATGAAATATCTGGGGCGTTCCGAGATAGTTATGGCCAATTCAAAGATGGTGACATAGCGGATTTTTTTGTGCGTGGGAACACGAACTTTCAGTCTCTCACCGAAGTTGAAAAGGTTCGGCTCTTCGCGACCATCAACCCGCTTTTAAAGGTTTTTGAGGAAGCTTTTTGGCAGTTTAAGCAAGATCGGTTCGACGAAGCCCTATGGGTCCCAATGGTCAGCCAGTTTTCCTTTTTTCTCTCGGCACCGACCCTTGTTCAAGCGTGGGAACAAAGGAAATCCCACTACAATACAGATTTTCAGAAATTCGTTGATGGGCTTCAAAAATCCGACTATCGAATCGACTGATTAGGGCCATGAGAATGCATGGCCACTATTGGCACAAAGCGCGCAGTCGAACTCTTTGAAACCTACCCTGTCTGCCGCTGCTATGAAATGTGTGCCAAAGATTTTGTGGCACTTGTTGGTGCCCTCAGCGACTGATTGTGGCGTCCGCTTTGAGGTGATAGCGGACGTTTCCAGCCCCCAGGCCTGCTCAGGTTCAATAATGTACGCTTTCGCCTAACAGCAGACACAGATCAATAGAATCAAAATTCAAGGCGATGTAGGCTGAATTAGTCGCGCGAGAGACAGCATAACCAACTAGACACTTTGGGGTATCACCTATGAAGAAAACCGCTATATGTATGCTACTGATAGGTTTTTCATCTATAGCCTTCTCCACGGTCGACGAATACCAACTGGAGGGATTGATTGGTTGGACTATCCTCGCCTCCAAAACAATTGAAGGTGTCACCGAGGAAGATGGTGAGAGAAAAGATGACTTCGAAGGGTGTGATTTTGGCAGAGTTATCAGATTTATGGACGGTACGGTTCTGACCTGTAATTCATATGGGTACCAATATGCGTTCATGCCGAAAGCAATAGTGTTTGGGACCACAACCACTTATAAGGGTAAGGAAGTGACCCTCTACAAAATCCTAGTCCAAGGAAATCTTTATGACGCTTATTAGTCCGCTATGAGGTGAAAGCGGACATCAAAGCATCGCCCGCGACAGCAAAATTCAGACAGGGCATGCTGTATGTAAATTGGGCCCAGGGGGAGTGTATGGGGGCTACAGAGTGGTAGTCACAAGAGAATACGAACACCGACCACAACCACATGGGCTGGGCCGATATCCGTTAGAACGCTGTTACTGAGATCCAACCCGGTTCAGAACATCATCAATCGAGTTGGCTGCGTCCTGCATCGTCTCAGTGCTCATATGGGCATAGCGCTGCGTAACACGCGGATCTGCATGCCCCAAGACTTGCTGCACTTCAAAGAGCGTGCGTCCAGAGTACACCAGCATACACGAAGCTTGGTGTCGCAGATCATGTATGCGATACGTCGGTAATCTCGCTTCCTTGCGCAACGGATCCGGCATAATACTGACCCACTACGGTCGCTCCTTGCAGCAGCCTGCTGCGAAGCTACAATAAATGAAGAACATATTGGCAGGGATAGCAGACAGTGCGGCGAGGAAGCTGAATTTTGTCTTTTATTAGTGAGCTAAAGAGGCGCAACGTGATTCGCGTAGGTGCCACCTATGTGGTTGCCGCCTGGCTCATCGTTCAGGTAGCTGAAACCATTTTCCCCCTATTTGGTTTCGACAACTCAGCGACGCGTTTGATAGTCATAATTCTCGCAGTAGGGTTTGCACCAGCGCTAGTCGGTGCTTGGGTCTTCGAGTTAACCCCGTCTGGTCTGAAGCGCGATAGTGATCAAGGGTTGGGTGATCTGATCAAGCCCAGGAATTCACGAGTACTCGACAGCATGATAATGCTAGGATTGGCATTGGCGGTAGGTCTGTTCGCTTTCGATAAGTTTGTTCTCGATCCTAAGCGAGATGCTGACCTAGTACAGGAAACTGCAGAGACGACTCTTTCACGCGAACGTTTAGAAAGCTACCGACAAGAGTCGGTCGCTGTATTGCCCTTTACCGATATGTCACAACTTTCTGACCAACAGTACCTGTCGGACGGGTTTGCAGAAGAAATTTTGAACCTTCTGGCTAAGGTGCCTGACCTAAGGGTGGCATCACGCACCTCTACATTTAACCTACGCCATGAGAATCTGCAGGCTGTTGAAATAGCCAAACGACTAAATGTTACCCACATTCTGGAAGGTTCCATTCGCATGGCTGGTGATCAACTGCGAGTGACTGTTCAGTTTATCGATGCACGCACCGATTCGCATCTTTGGTCTGAGAATTACGATCGTGTATTTGATGACATTTTCGCAATTCAGGATGACATCGCTAGCGAGGTAGTACAGAACCTGCAGAGCAGCTTGACTGACCTTCGAAAAGAGCCTGTGGAAAGGAATCCTGAAGCGTACACGCTGTATTTGCAGGCAACATTCTTGTTTAGGCAGGCGAACCCGAGCGACAGCGACAATATTATTGATTTGCTTACCCGTGCTGTATTCATCGATCCAAACTACTTTCAGGCATGGTTCATGCTTGGAGATATCTATCAGAGGCAAGTCATCTGGGAGGTGGCCCCCAGGGAAGAAGCATTAAAGCTCTCTCGTGATGCAAATCGGCGCGCCGCAGAAATCAGGCCAGAGTCGGCTGAAGTATACGATCGTATGGGATGGATGGCGCTACGATGGGATGAAGATCTTGAGCAAGCGGCTATCTACATTCAGAAAGCTATTGATCTCACCGATGACCCCTTCATCAAGGTCAGTATCGCGGGTGAATTGCTGCGACAATTGGGCCGTGATGAGTTGCTAATCAAACTCGGAGAGTATTGGGTTGAAAAGAGACCGGTGGACGCTCAGTCTCATTGGAGTCTCGGTCAGGACTATCTGAATGATGGACAGTACAGAAAGGCTATAGGCGTTTTGAACACCGCTCTTACATTGAGCGCCGGCATTGACGGCGGAAACGGATATCTGGCACTAGCCCTGCTGATGGACGGTCAACACGATAGCGCACTTGACACGGCTGCCAAGGAATCACTGGACGAATTTCGGTTACCAGTCACTTCAGTTGCTCTACAAGGCCTCGGCCGCGAAGAAGAGTCGCAGCAAGTTTTGCAGGAGATGACAACGAACGAGAGAATTACCCCGCTAGTGTTTGCCTTGGTTTACTCAATGAGAGGAGATGTCGATTTGGCATTCCATACACTAAGTAGTATGTCGATCGAAGCGGGAGAGCTCGACTGGCGTGTAACTGAAGATATCTTGCTAACGCCACTTCACAGTGACCCTCGTTGGCAATCATTGGTTGATAGAGTCAACTTGAAATCCCCCAGGCCTGATCACATTCTATTGGAAGTCCCTGTTCCTGAAGAATGGCAATAGCGGGAGAGGTTACTGTGACGTCAAGCCACCGAGACAGTGAAGATCCACACTATCGTGATCGAGGAGTCAGTGCGTTCGCTGAATGGACGATCCGTTAGTTCGCTAGTCTGCCGAAGTCAGATAGTTTTCGCTGTAAGAAGTTCATTGGAATAACTCTAAGTCTGCCTGTTTCGACTGTTTTTGCCTTTGGCAACTGCTGCAGCTGTGCGTTTATCTTTGTTAGTGTATCCGGTGCTAATGGCAGACTCGCTTCATCTGGTTGGTATACGGTCCCTACTGAATAGTATTCCCCGTACTCACTTTTTGCCTCGATGTGCGCGCCCATTACCGCGCTCACCGTGTGTGTCTCAGCAAATCTCGACAGGCGTGCAATGCTGTTTCGGAAATCGTTCCAGTCTTTAACGTAGATAAGCCCTGGGTAGAGTGTATCGCCGGTTAGCAACCACTGTGTCTGTGGGTCGTAGAGAGAGATTGCCTCCTCCTGATGCCCGGGGCTGGGTATAACAACCAGCTTACGATTCCCAAGATCAATCAAACCCTGGCCTTTGGGCCATGCGCTTATCGACAATTTTTCGATCAATGCTGGTAAGTGCGTATCGACAAGCGCTACGCCATCGATATCTCTGAATTGGATGTCCGCACTGCGGTGATCTCGATGGCCGTGAGAATGCACAACCAATAACTTCTTGTCTCCAATAAGCGCCCGCACTGAGTCGTATAGAGGAAAATTTGTTGGGTTCTCCGTTGCCCCGGTGTCGATCAGCAGTGCCCTCTCGTCCCCAATAAATACATACATGAATGGTGCCTCGTAGCTCAGACACTTGTTCTGTCGGAGAATAAAGCTGGTGGGGGAGTAGGAATAGATCTCAATGGCTGGATCGGTATTCATCGAGCAGTTGTCAGACCCATGATTCCAATATTTGTCATTCAGCATTGGCTCTGTCGCAAAGCTTGATGTGGCTGCCAGGGCCATTAACCAAGCGATCAGGAGGTTCGAGCTTGTAGCACTGGATCGCTCCATAGATATCTTTACCGTATTGAGAACTCGTATGTAGTTGGGCTCTTCTACCATAAGTATAGGGGCTTGATGAGATGAAGCACGCCCAAACTGCGTTGAAGGTGCTTACTAGTTAACTGGCCCAGAATGCTAGAGTCGGGCCATAAGCACTTCTAAACGCCACAGGTTCCCTCCCAATATCATCTCCTACGCCTTCTCGCTTTACTCTCGCTTGAATCCAAGTCACCGCGCCATTTGTGGAAAGGGGACAGATTTATTTTAGTCCTGACAAGTTAACTCTTACAAGCCGATGAACTCGAGCTCCATTTCCCAAGCAACTGCCCTACTTCATTCTGCAAACGCACTGATCCTGAGATTTCGGTAATGCTGACTAGCATGTATCTTCGAATTTATTGATCTAGGTCGATCGGATAGATTAGGCGTTCAGTAGAATAAAGTTTTTGATTCTTTGCTCAACACAAGGTAGCCATGAGAAATTACAGAATTGCTTCAATATTTCTAGCATTGTTGTCAGCGTGCATTCAGGCGGGCACTGATGCGCCTGTTGGCAACAAGCCCAACATTTTGCTGATCATGGTTGATGACATGGGATGGACAGATGTCGGCGCATTCGGTAGCGAGATATCAACACCAAATATAGATGCTCTGGCAAGCCGTGGCACGCTGTTTACCGACTTCCACGTTTCAGTCAGCTGCTCACCAACCCGCTCGATGCTACTGTCGGGAACCGACAATCACCTCGCTGGACTAGGGAATATGGGGGAAATGCTTGCCCCCAATCAGAAAGGCAAGCCTGGCTATGAGGGCCACCTGAACAAGCGCGTCGTCTCCCTTGCGGAAAACCTGCGCGAGGGGGGTTACAACACTTACATGGCAGGTAAATGGCATCTTGGCCACGACCCTGGCAGCTACCCCCACGATCGGGGTTTTGATGAATCTTTCAGCATGTTGTTTGGCGGCGCCAGCTACTGGAGTGACATGTTTGGTATGTTGGCAGTTCATGAGGAGGTTGCCGATTACGTACACAATGACAAGAAGCTCAACTCTCTACCCGATAACTTTTACGCCACCCGCAGCTTTGCCGATTTCCTTATGCAATCAATTCGCGATGGGAGGGGAACCGGTAAGCCATTCTTTGCTTACATGGCTTTCACAGCGCCACACGACCCACTGCATGTACCCGAACCGTGGTTGAGCTTGTACGAGGGTGCATACGATGAAGGCTATCAGGCTTTAAAATCGAAAAGGGCAAAGACAGCCCGGGATATGGGCCTTGTTGCCAAGGACGCACCTGAACCCAGCAAGCATCCAATGCTACCCGATTGGGAATCTCTTGATGACGCTGCAAAAGCACAGCAATCAAGAGGCATGGAGGTTTACGCTGGCATCGTTAGCAACATGGACTACCACACTGGGCGAATTCTGCATTTCCTCGATGACATTGGCGAACTGGATAACACCATCGTTCTGTTCTTGTCAGACAACGGCCCCAACCCATGGTCGAGCGAGGATTATCCAGGCAATGAAGGAAGCGAATGGTTCTCCCAATTCGATAACAGCAGTGGAAATATTGGGCATCCAATGTCCCACTATGCTTATGGTATCGGCTGGGGATCAGCCAGTGCTGGCCCGCTGGATCTCTTTAAAATGACTGTTGGAGAAGGTGGGATCCGATCTCCGCTGATTATTGCTGGCCCGGGCATCAAGACGGGAGCACAGAGCAGCGCATTTACATATGTCTGGGATATCATGCCCACGCTTCTCGACTTTGCAGCCGTCGATCACCCGGAAAGATATATGGGTCGTAAACCGGAGCCCTTGAGAGGTAAGTCATTGCGCCCAGTACTGGCTGGGAAGGCCGAAACTGTTTACGGCAAAGAGGCCTATGTAGGCGGTGAAATGCAAAATGGTAAATGGATGCGGCATGGCGATTACAAGGCTGTCACGGTAGCTCCCCCCTATGGCGATGGCAAATGGCGGCTGTTCAATGTAGTTAAAGACCCCGGCGAGACAAACAACTTGGCCCTGGCAAATCCGGAATTACTGGCCGAGCTGCAACAAGCCTGGGGTGAGTATGCCGAAGAAGTGGGTGTTATTCTGATCGAGTAGACCGACGGTAACTTTAGATCGGCCACGGTTCGGAAGTTCGGTCCGGACAATCGCTTAGGATGCGTCGGCTTATCGCTACGAGAATAAAAACTCGACCCAGATTCGAATCTGCAAGGGCGGCCAACTCCTATGGATTCATGAAGCTATAGATACTGCAGCTATCGTCTTTGTGGGTGGGATTCTTTACGCATAGTCAGTAGGCTTCTAGAGCTTGGCGCAGCAAAAGCCCGCTAACGTACGATCCATCGCTGCGGCTAAAGCCCCCGCCCTAGCCTGATCCAACCAATCACCAAAATGCCGTTTACGAGCAGAGCTATTGCAATCTAAGCCCGCCTGGAACCCTGATAAACGCCCACCGTTATGACCATAAGGAATCCCAATAACAGCAGGAACAGATTACCCATCACAGGCACCTTTGCTGCTGCAATGGCGGGAGCGCTCAGAGGCACCACATCCGGAGACTGCGGCGCGCTGGACGGAATGCTTAATGAACCCGAATCACCCGCTATCGTCGTCCGGCTATAGTCGACAGACACGGTGCACGAGGCGCCCGGTGCGAGCGTCTGGGTAGAGCAGCTATCACCACCTAGGCCAAAGGCCGTTGAGCCCGACACTGTCAGCTGTCCCAGGATGAGATCGAAGCCGCCACTGTTGGTGAGTGTCGCCGACTGGGTGGCACTGCCGCCCACCGCAACACCCGTATATGTCAGCGACGAGCTGCTAACGCGCACTGTTGCGGCCGCCACACCATTGGCAAGCAGCGTCACCTTGTCTGGTGAAGAACCACTGTCGGATACAACTGATATCGCCCCGCTGATACCGCCCAATGCAGTGGGCAGCGCGGTTACTTCAAATGTGCAGGTATTGCCACTGATCACCGTCTGTCCCGTACAGGTGTCATTGCTGATCTGGAACGCCGAAGCATTGGAGACAATGGCGCTGATCGCGAGGTCAGAGGCGCTTGCGTCTCCAACAGTCACCACAGTCGCTGCCGACGGTGTATTTATCTGGACATCTCCGAAATCGATACTACTCGGGTTGATGTAGGCGACAGGCGTTCCACCGGAGCCAACCAGGCCCACGTTTGTCGGCGAAGACGCAGTCAGGGAGTGTTGAAGCACCAAGCTGGCATTGTCGGGGCCTGGCACCGAAGGCGTGAAGCGCACGGTCAATGCGCAGGAAGCACCTCCAGCGAGTGTCTGCCCACTACAGGCATCGCTGACTACGGTATAGTCAGCTGCGTTTGCTGCGACACTGTTTATAACCACACTCGTCACAGGTCCGCCAGTGTTGGTAAGCGTTACAGGCAGGTCACTTGAGCTACCGAGGTCTACCTCGCCAAAATTCAGATTCGCCGGGGAAGCCTGCAATGCGGCAGGCTCTTCACCGATACCGGCAAGGGGAATACTAGCGGGTGATGCAGCGTCATTTGATGCAATAGAAAGATTTCCAGCGATAGTCGCTACAGATGAGGGCGCAAACCTCACTGCGATCGAGCAAGTCTGACCCGCCGCCAGGGTCTGTCCGGAACAGGCATCGCTATTGAAACTAAAGTCAGGATTACTGAATGTAGCCTGGCCAATAACGAGGTCATCATCACCCGTGTTGCTTATCGTTGCCGGAAGTATGGTAGACGAACCTGTCGCCACACCGGCGAAGTCGAGACTTGCAGGATTCACCGCTAAGGCGGCCGGAGCATTACCGATCCCGGTGAGCACAAGTTTTTGGGGTGATACAGCGGCGCTCGAATTGAGTGTCAGGGTGCCGCTTATGTTCCCACGTCGGGTGGGCGTAAAGTTGACCGTAATGTCGCAGGTCGCACCCGCGGCCAGCGTGCCACCACAGTTGTTACTGAGCGGGAAGTCCGCGGGGTCATCATCGGTAATGCTGCCAATGGTTAACGGCGCATTGCCACTGTTAGTCACCGTGACGGTTTGTGGCGCTGACGTGCCACCTATGGTCTCAGGACCGAAATCCAGCGAGGTACTGGGAGTCAGGTTGGAGCTGGGCTGACCATCTCCCAATACCGTCAACGACGCATGTAGTGGCCCGAACATCGCTCCGGGAGGTACCGGTATGGGGAGATAGGGAACTCTCAGATCAGCCTGATCAGGGCCAAACCCAAGCGGGGCAACGCGCACCGTTATGATGCAACTATCTCCGCTATCGATATTTTGTCCAGAAATACAGGTGGAGGGTCCATCAATCGTAAACCAGGCAGGGTTATTACTATCTGTAATACTTAGAGCGCCCAGCTTAACCCTTGTGGATGGCGACCCCATAGCTGTAACAGTGACGTCAAGCGTTGCAGAACTTCCCTGATTGATCGCTCCAAAGTCAAAACTTGCCGGCGCAAGAACCAAGGAGGGAGTCATATAGTTTTGCTGAGAGTCCGCACAAGCAGTGCCTGCGCCATTATCCCTGATATAGGTCTTGGACGGGCCAGTCGCAGTTGCAATTGGGCCGAAGACATCGCACTCGTTGAGGCTGCTGTTTTTTACGACATAAAGGAAACTGGAGAGCGACTGAACCCCCCTGAGCGCACGTACATTAGCAAGCTGAGGATTATCGGTCACCTTGAGCTCAGTCAGAACACCGCTGAGAGCATCAAGCCCGTCCAGCGAAACCAAGTCTGGATTCTCCTCAATGATCAGCCTGCGAGTGATAGTGCTTAGTGCGTCCAGCCCCATTAGCGAGGACAAGTTGCCGTTTTTGGAAATCTCCAAGGAAGTTATGGAGGTTAACGTAGACAGGCCACTGAGATTAGTCAGGCTTGGATTCCTGGTGATTACCAATGTCTGAATATTTTTAAGCCCTGACAAACCACTCAGGTCAGTTAAGCCGCTCAGACTTTCAAGCGTTAGCGTCAGTCCAGCGAGCTTCGTGTCGGGCAGGCCCGCGATAGAAGCCAGCGATGCTTCGGTGATCAACGGGAGACTATTTAACCTGACCTGCCTCATTGGTGGGTAACTACTCAATATTGATAGGTCGGAAACAGGTAAATCGTTAAGTATAAGGGCCCGTATCGTTGTGCTGACGGGCAAGCTGGAGACGCCCGGCAGCGACGATAGCTCCACAAGATCAGCGACTCCGGTCAAATGGTTCAACTGAGCCTGATTCGCTGGCGTAGCAAGGGGAATATCGCGGATAGTAACGTTTGTCGCCTGCGGAAGACTGCTCAACTCGGTCAAATCCGCCAGCAATGGCATGCCACTGAGAGACAGTTCATTTATCGTGCCGATTCCAGAAAGCCCCGCCAACGCAGCAATACTGGTCAATTTCGGCGTGCGTGCTATCGCAAGGCTACTAATGCAATCGGTATACCTGGGGGGGGGATTCGAGGTGCACGTGATTGCATTTAATCCAGACAACGCCGAAATATCCGTAAGTTCGGGCATGTCCGCAAGCCGCAGAGACCCAACCGCAGTAAGGTTGTCCAGCCCCTGGAGGCTAGTTAACTGGGATAAGCCATCACTAGCGCCCAAAAAAACCTTGTCTTTTACCTCCTGCAGACTTGTCAGGCCGGCGAGACTAGTCACTAGGTCCCCAGTCAAATCCTGAATGAACAAACCGCCTTCGATGACCGCGCAATCATATGCTGTCGCCCACTGATCAACACCACTCTGGCCCTTGAGAGTAATCACCAGACTTGGATCTGAGCACGCTGGCTGGGGCGCTGAAAAGACAGGGGCGCTGGCGCTGGCAAGCACTATTAATGTAAATAACAATTGGAAACTCTTCTTCATATAACCTATACCCCATTATTTTTATCAGCGCCTGCTTCACATTATACCTACATTACTAATGCGCGCTTTACCTAAGTCAACGGCTGCAGCACAAGCCACCGCCCTCCTCCACTCAGCAAATACACCAAACCTGAAGCCCAAAAATCCTCGTAAAACCCCAGCACCTCAAATTCCTTTCGTCGTGCATAACTGTCAAACTTGAGCCTGATGCTTACCGAGCCAAGGAGTGCAGCTTTGATAAGGGTTTTCTCAGGTCTGTTTTTCATTTGCCTACTGTCTACTGCTCGGTTTGCCTGGTCGGATACGACACCAGCTGATCTGATTCTACACAATGGTCAAGTCTATACCGTGAATGCCAACAAACCCTGGGCGTCAGCCGTGGCCGTGGTGAACGATAATATTGTCTATGTTGGCGACGAGAGTGGGCTATCTCAATGGCGCGGAGAAGCGACTCGAAAGATTGACTTGCAGGAGCGAACTCAGTTTCTTGTATCGTGGGCGTCCATAATCACAAGGTCGGAAGATCGACCCGCAGGCATGAAACGTGAGATGGAACGCCAAAACCACTTGGCCATACGCACCACATCTCCCGGAATCATGTAGGCGGCAGGCACGACGATCAGGGTCAATAGCGTTGAAGTAGTCAATCCCCCGATCAGCAGCGCGCCGAGTGCATTTCTCCATTCCGCGCCGTCTGAGGTTGCTATCGCCACAGGAACCATCCCAAAAATCGCAGACAGTGCGGTCATTAAGACCGGGCGAAGGCGCTCTGGACAGGCCTGCCTAATCGCATCGCCGTCAAATATGCCGTCTTCCATGAGCTGGTTGGCTCTATCGACAAGAAGAATTCCGTTCTTCATTACGATCCCCATCAAACCGATCAAGCCAATCTGGGCGAATAGGGATGATTCCAGTCCAAAGTAATAAAGTCCTGCAAATGCGCCGGAGAAACTCAGCGGTGCGGTCAGCATGATAATCAGGGGCTGAACAAAAGAATTGAACTGGCTGGCCAGCACCATGTACAAAACGATAAAGGCAAACAGTAGCGCGAAACCGATCGCCTCCGCTGTTTCCGCCATATTCTTGGCCATGCCGCCCATCTCAAATGTAATGCCCTGCGGTGGTGGCACCTCGTCGATCATCTGCAAGAGCGCACCTGATGCTTCGCCCAAAGACGAGTCTGTGGCGGTGATCGCCAGAACGGACACTTTTCGTGAGCGGTCTTTTCTATCGATTTGTGCAGGCCCTGATGCAAACCGTATCTGCGCAACCGATCCAACATCGACAAGACGACCATCAACGCCCCGCACCTGAACACGCGACAAGTCGCTCATGGTTTCGCGTTGGGAGTCTTCCAATCTCAAGCGCACATCATAGCGCTTTCCTCCATCTTCAAAGCTCGCCACATTGAGACCGCCCAGAGCGATACGTGATGTAGAGGCAAGTGTTCGCGCTGAGACGCCTTGATCCCCCGCACGCCTTCGATTGAACTGGATTTGAGCTTCGGGGCGTCCAGATTGATAGCTTGTGCGGGGATCAGAAAATGCACCATGCACAACCATTCGCTGGGCCAATGCGTCGGCGTAATCTGCTATCTCGTCCAGGTTTGGCCCTTTCAAAATGAGATCAATATCTGTTCCGCCAGAACCCGTACCGCTTACCCAAGGAACCTCAAGAACCGAAGTTTTAACCGCAGTCGGCGCTGCCAATGCAATCGCTGCGCGGGCCTCATCCATAATAACAAATTGAGATTTTGTGCGATCAGCTTTCGGAGTGAGTGAGGCATAGAGAGACAAGACATTCGTATCGCTCTGCGCGCCAGCGCCAATCGTAATGAAAACATCTTGGATATGCTTAACGTCCAGCAGCGCGTCCGCCACATGGTTGGCAACGTCACTTGACGCAGTAATGCCAATCCCAAGAGGAAGCTCGATCGTTCCCTGAAACTCGCCTCGATCAGCCTTCGATGTGAAACCCGATGGCACGCGGGCGGCGTACCAACTACCGATGACGACCGACAAAGCTGCTAACAAAAGAACGAGATATCTCAGTTTCACGGCCCATGAGACGATATGCCCGTAACCCCGGTCGACACTGTCCCAAAAGGATTCGATGGGCCGGAGAACGAGTGCTTTCTTGCCATGCTTGAGCATGCGCGACGCCAACATCGGGGTCAGGGTTAGCGCGACGATCAATGAGATCGAAACGGAAAAAACGATAGCCAATCCATACTGGAAAAAAAAGCGGCCCACGATACCGCTCATAAAAGCGATGGGGACAAAGACTGCGAGGGTTGCTGCAGTACCTGCGAAGACGGCCAAACCTACCTTTTTCGTGCCATCGAAAGCTGCTTGCATAGGCGGCTTTCCGTCCTCTAGTTCTTTTGTAATTGCCTCAATGACGACGATGGCGTCATCGACCAAAAGACCAATCGCGACGGTCAGCGCCAGAAGGGTCAGGACGTTGATCGTGAATCCCATCAGATAGAAGCCAAAGAAGGTCGCGACCAAGGAGGTTGGAATTGCGATGGCAACAATCATGGTTGCGCGAAAATTCAGAAGAAAAATAAATGTTACTGCGATGACCAGCCCAATAGCGACTTGCAAATCATGGCCGACATCCTCGATCGAACTTTCTACAAATTTTGAGACATCCCGTGTCACGACAATCTCTACACCATCCGGAGCGACGCCCCTCAATCGCTGGGCTGCCGCTTTAACCGCCCGCGATACTTCCACTGTGTTGCGGCCTGATTGCTTGCGTATATCGAGTGATACCCCGCGCCGCCCGTTGAGGAAGGCGGCAGAGCGCTCATCCTCCAACCCATCCTCCACTCTGGCGACATCGCCAACATGAATGGTGACACCGTTTTCATAGTAGGCGACGGGAAGATCAGCAAAGCCTGCGGGCGTTGTAGCCTCGGCTAATGTTTTAACGCCGAACTCACGCGTACCACCTGCAACTTCTAGCCTGCCGCCGGGTAGCTCAGCGTGTTCGCTCTGGATGGCCATGCGAACATCATCTGCCGTGACCCCAAATGAGCGCATACGGTCGTTTTTAAGCCAGACGCGGACAGCTCGATCGCGCCCGCCCACAATGGAAACTGATCCAACCCCCTTGATGCGCTGAAGCTCTTCCTTGGCAACATCATCAGCGAAAGCAGTAATTTCACGGATGGGAATGTCACCGGCAATCATCACCGATATGATGGGCGCTGCATCTGGATCAACTTTATCAACAATGGGCGGATCAACATCGCTCGGCAGATCAGCCAGAGCGAGTTGAACCTTATCGCGAACATCCTGAACTTTGACATTTACGTCAGCCGTTAAAGCAAATTCGATCAGGACACTCGACACACCTTCAGTGCTGAACGATTGCAAGCTTTCGATCCCGTCAATCGTATTGACGTTTTCCTCAATAATGTCTGTGACTTCAGATTCAATCGTCTCCGGCGAGGCCCCTTCCAGAGTTGTCGTCACGGATACATAGGGGAATTCAACATTGGGAAAAAGATCAACACCAAGACGGCCAACTGATAACCATCCCAAACCAACCAATGCGGCAATTAGCATAACGGCAAAGACAGGACGACGAATGGAGGTGTTGACGATCCCCATCATGAGGCGTTGACCTCTACATGAGTGCCATCACTTATAGTGTCGAATTGGCCAGTGATGACCCTATCGGCAGCGCTCAGGCCAGACAGGACCTCTACACTGACGGCATCAATATCCTGAACCGTGACCGACGTGCGTCGCGCGCGATCCCCATCGACCACAAAGACATACGGAGACGAGCTAGTACCCTGTAGCACCGCCCGAGGCAAAACGAGCGCCGCGCGCGGGTCAACGTCAACCTCGGCGCGCACCGATTGCCCCGCCCGCACGGCGCACCCTTCATTAAGAAAAGCCATTCTGAACTCAACGGTTCTCGCCTTCGGATCAACGCGGTCATTCAAAATAATGATCTCGGAGCGGATGGGTTGGTCGCGGCCATCGACATAAAGGCTGCCAGTTAACCCCAGGTGCAATCGGCCCACTTCAGATTCAGGGGCAAACAAAATGCCCGCTGCGATCTCGCATTCCTGAATTTGAACCACCGCCGAATTGCCCATCCCAGAAAAACTGTTGGCCATGAAGACGCCTTCATCGATATAGCGAGCTGTGATCGCGCCGTTGAAGGGAGAACGAACAGTCGTGTCATCGAGCCTTTGTTTTGCGGCATCAACTTGAGTGCGTCGCAGAGCGACCTGTGACTTTGCAACTTGAAGCGTTGCCTGAACATCATCAAATACCGCACTAGATACGTGTCCCTTGTCGAGCAGAGTGGACGTGCGCTCCAAGGCATTTTCAGCATTTATTTGTTCTGCTACCGCGATTGCTAGCTGTGCCTCTACTTCTGACAGCTGCTGCAGGTAATCAACACGCCGGGTCTGAAACAGCGCCTGCCCTTTTGTAACGCGGTCGCCCACTCTGACATATATCTTCTCGACTACGCCTCTGACGAGCACACCAATATTGCTTGTTTGCTTGGCGGCAATCGTTCCCGATGCAAGAAGCGGATCGGCAATATCGACGCTTTCGACAATGACTGTTTGAACTTTAATGGGAGCGGAGACAACAGATGTCTCATCATCTATGACGCTTGTTGGTTCCGGTGGTGGTTCACTCGAGCAAGCCGCAAACAGCAAAGGCACAATAAGTGCCAAGAATCTGTGAACATTTATCACGCTGATGGTCTCGACATACGGTAGGCACCTCTGCCGCTCGCGAGTAGCTTACCCGCCTCGCTTAAAACACTAGCCTCCGCAACAGACAACGTAGTTCCGTGATGGACCACACGTCCAACGATGGTCAAAGGCCCAGCAGTTGCCGGTTGATGATAGTCGACTCGCAAATCCACCGTCGCAAGCGGCATGTTTCCGGTTGCGATGAGCGCATAGAATCCCGTCAAATCTATGAGCGCGGCCAGCACACCACCATGGGCAGATTGTGATTTCGGGTTGGACACA
The DNA here is from genome assembly GCA_039990395.1 of Halioglobus sp. GTDB lineage: Bacteria > Pseudomonadota > Gammaproteobacteria > Pseudomonadales > Halieaceae > CALINF01. The sequence continues at coordinate 155,748 of JBDXFZ010000146.1, read as the reverse complement.
ACCTCGTCGCGCCACGGCATAGAGAGCTTGATCTCGTCTGCCCCGGTTTCAAGCACGCTGAGTCCGAGCCACTGGTGGAAGGGAGCCGCAACCAGTGCTCTCTGCATGAAAGCGACATCAGGAACTGTATTACTCATGCTTCAACTCCTTCTGAGTGCTGGCGCAGAAAATTGCTGACGGCCACTGTAAACACATCATTGCTGTCACCGGCCACCATGTGACGGGCACCAGCGACATCCGTATAGTGAGCGTCAGGCACCAAGGCCTGAAATGCTTTGACCGAGTCCTCTGAGACAAGCTCACTCATGCGCCCGCGCACCAAGTGAATCGGAACATCAATGTTCCGCACTGCTTGCTCAAGATCGCCCACCTTATCGATCGCTGAGCGCTTCATTACCCCTTGAATGAAAGCTGGATCCCAATGCCATCGCCAGCGTTTATCTGCACCCTGCTTGAGGTTTTTCCGCAAGCCCTCGAGGTCTTTGGGACGTGGCCTGTGCGGCATATACTGCGCAATGACGTCTGCGGCCTCATCAAGTGTCGCAAATCCTTCTGCGCTATGCTCAGCCATGAAGCCAACAACTTTAGCGACCCCGGCAGCTTCCATGTTCGGCGTAATGTCAACCAATGTGACGGACGCAAATGCTCCGGGATTTAATACGCCAGCGCCAACGATGGCGCCGAGCCCACCGAGTGAAGCCCCAACAATATGCGGCTTTTTTCGTCCAGTCCCTAACTGGTCTGCAAGAGCGACCAGATCGCGGCCAAATGCTTCGAGTGTATAATCGCCATCTTCCGCCCAGTCGCTGTCGCCGTGCCCGCGAAGATCCAGGGCTATCGCGTTAAAACCTTGCTGACCGAGCGCCCTGGCTGCGCCCTTCCAGGCATAGCGGGTTTGTCCGCCGCCATGTGCAAAGATCACTCTTGGCGAACTGCCTTGTCCGAAGGCAGAGTAGGTCAGTGTCAATCCATTAACTTGGATTTTTTGCTCTAAACCGTCATTCTTCATCGGGGTAAACTTTCACACAACTATTTGTAATAATCCTAATTGTAATGTAGCTTATTATTAATGTAAATCGGACCAATATCTTGAAATCCTCACTGACCAGAAATAGCTTCGCCGAGCACATGGGCGCTGATGACAGAGTAAATCTCAGCTTCTTGCTCGCAGAAGTCACACGCTTATTGCGAGCGGCTTTTGACGAAGAAATGGAGCGGCTTGGCCTGACGCGCTCGCAATGGCATGCCCTGATCTACGTGCTTAGATTAGAAGCGCCCTCTCAGACTGAACTCGCCGAAGCGCTTGAAGTTGCTCGCCCGTCTGTTGGCGCTCTCATCGATCAACTGGAAAAATCGGGATATGTCACACGCGAAGCCGACCCACAAGACCGTCGCATTTGGCGTGTTTTGCCAACACCCTATGCGCTGGAGCGGGCAGAAGAAATTGCACGGCTAGCAGAGACCGTCGCTGATACCGCTTTCGACGGGCTAACGGAAAAGCAAATAGCGGCAGCATCGGCCGCGATACAAATTGTTCGGGGAAATCTGATCGAATAGAGTTCGACGCGGGTCTAGTTGAATATCAAGACGGCCTCATACATCTCATGGAGACCTATTATGGATATATCCCATCCTGCAAAGCGCCGGAGCAGCCAGCGCGATTACACCATCAGGTACCGACAAGTTAATCTATTTTTACTCTAAAAATGGAGTTCAAAGTGGGCGACAGGAGGCGAATTAGAGATGTTTTTTGCCTACCTTGCCCACTAGCGGTCGATGACTTCACATTAACGTGTCAGTGCCAATTTGACTTCTTCCGGCTTGACAATCACAGTATGCTTTTTGGTTTAGGGATCGAATAGTGAAGTTAATCAGCGACGATATTCTTACGGACACGGGCGCAACAAAGCCGGTTTTTACCGCCAAATACCCCGAGCTGGAAACCGACTTTGAGCTCTGGAACCCTAATTCCTGGAAGCGTGGTCACCCCCATGAGCTTTACCAACGCATGCGCGACGAGGCGCCGGTCATGTGGTCAAAAATGGCCGCTCCTTCCTCGCGGTATTGGTCGGTTTCCCGGTACGAAGATATCAAGGCGGTAGAACTACAGCCCAGCGTATTCTCCTCGCAGCGTGGTGGCATTAACCTCGCGGTGCCAGGTCGTGAGAACTGGAAACCCGAAATGCTCATGCGCGCTTCGATGGATAATCTGATCAGCATGGATGAGCCAGAGCATATGCAGTTGCGCATCCAGCAGAAAGACTTTTTCATTCCGGCCTATGTTGCGGAGCTTCGAGAAAAAGTACGCACCAAAGTAGACTCTCTCTGTGACGACATGGAAGCGGGTGGTCCAACCGTTGATTTCGTTACATTGTTTTCCAACGAATTACCTCTTTATACGCTCTGCGAAATGCTTGGCGTAGACGAAGCGGATAGACCAAAAATAGTCCATTGGATGCACTACCTTGAGATGGCGGGTCAATTCATTGTTAACCCCATGAGAACCTTTTTGAGCGAACCACTTTTTCCCTTTCGTTTTAAAAACATGATTGAAGAGATGTTCGACTATGGCGCACGGGTCATGGCAGATCGCCGTGCTAACCCGCGAAATGACCTACTGTCGGTGATCGCGCACTCAAAGCTGGATGATAGCTTGCTGCCCCAAGAGTATCTGGATGGCTCCTGGTTACTCATTATATTTGCTGGCAATGATACAACACGGAATTCACTATCGGGCACCATTAAATTGATGACCGAGTTTCCAGATCAACGCGCCATGGTCTTGGATGACCCTTCCATGATTCCGCAAATGTCCGAGGAAGCGCTGCGAATGGTATCCCCTGTCAAGCACATGCGTCGTACTGCAACAGAAGATACCGAGATCAACGGTCAACAGATTGCCAAGGATGAGAAAGTCGTCATGTGGTATGGGGCAGGCAACCGTGACCCTCAAGTGTTTCCAAATCCGGATGTTTTTGACATGACCCGCGATAACGTCGGTAAGCATATTGCCTTTGGACACGGCATGCACAAATGCCTGGGCGCGAAAGTGGCGCAGATGCAGCTGCGGGTAGCCTACGAGCAGTTGTTTCAGCGATTTCCAGACATCGAGTTTACCGGCAAGATCAAGTACGGACCCAATGCCTTGGTGCACGCGATTTCAAAGCTGGAAGTCGATCTTTATGGCCGCGGAAAAAAGCGCCCAACCCTGGTGCAAGTGAAGGCGCAGCCCGAGCCGGCCTGATTCGCTATATCGGGCAAGCGTCGCATCGACTACTGCGACACCGCCCTCCCCGGCTTCTATCTGGAGGTCAAAGCTACCAGCCTCACATGGGTGGACATAATTGCTGGCACTAATTGCTGTAGCCTCGAGAGGCAAATGAACGCCACGTAGCTAGAGTGTGTTTTTAAAGATTTCCCCACCCTTCATAATCACATTGATGGTTGAGATAGGCTCTGGTTTAGGTGCCTTCAGCCATAACTCACTGCCTCCGATAACAGAAATATCCTCCAAAGGATTGCCATCCACCAGCAAAATATCAGCGTAGGCGCCGTCCTGAACTACACCAATAGGGCCTTCGTGATAAGTGGTTTGCTTGGTCATCCCCAAAAGCTCTCCAGCGGAAGAAGTAGCAGCTTTCAGCATTGCATGGTTGCCGAAATTCTGTGCGAAAAGGTAAATCTCATGCCGGCGTTGATTGATGTAAACATCTCTACTTGCCAGTACAGCGTCAACTGCAAATACCTGCTTGGGCTTATATTTTTTGACCAAGTTGTAAAAATCCGACATCTCAGCATGGGCTAGGTCAAGCTTGCGCAGATTTTCAGGCGTCAAAGAGGGAAGTTGAGTAAGTTCGCGCGATGTACCTGTCAGCTGACTAGAAAGCCATACATCGTTCTTAACTAGCATTTTCATTGTTGGCTCGTCGATGACAAAACCGTGCTCAACACTTTTGACGCCCGCCTCTATAGCCAGCTTTATCGACTCAGGCTGGTTGATGTGGGCTGCGACATAGGAGCCGTAACCGTCAGCTACATCCACGGCCGCCTTAATTTCATCGAAGGTGAATGTCGTACTGTGCCAAGGGTCATATTCGGTAGCTACTCCACCACCAATCATTAGCTTCAGCTGGGAGGCTCCCAATTGAAAATTGCGTCTGGAAGCCGCTAAAACCTGATCGACGCCATCGACCACATAGCCTACTTCCAAGCGCAGCATGTTGCTGTCTTTGACACCGTCGAGTGTTGGATTGCGCATGGTCAACAACCTGAAGTCACTGTGACTGCTCGTGGCCCCTATAAACCCCCCGCTTGGAAAAATTCTGGGACCATCAAGTTCGCCGTTATCAATCATACGCTTGACGCCCTTGCCGTTCATTCCACCCATATCGCGAACGCTAGTGAACCCATCCAGTAGCACTTCCTCAGCGACGAGAGCTGTGCGGGCTCCAATTTCTTCCCAGGTTGAGTTTTCAAAAGCGACCGCGGAAGAAGATGAAAGGGTGAGATGTGAATGCATATCTATCAAACCAGGCATTAACACTTTGCCTTGCCCCTCGATCACAGCAGCATCACTGCGAGCATCGCCAGTGGATGCTCCAACCTTTTTGATCGTACTCCCTTCGATCAGAACATTAGTTGCGCTGGAGAGGGTTTTGCTTGTGCCGTCCCAGACTTGGACATTCTTGAATAATGTCTGCGGCTTTTCTGGTTCATCGGCAGCAAATGAAGTCGTTGACAGACTCAAGCTCAACGCTATGACTAACAAAATCCTGTAGATAAATGACATGGCGTGACGTCCTGTTGGATTGCTAATTTGGAAGAATACAGATTCTACCGAGAGCTTCCTTGGTTGAAAAGCCTGAGTAGATGCCTAGGTTGTTCATCTAGGAATAATATCCGCCCTCACGTCGTAGAGGGCATTAGAAAAGTCACTAGTCAGTCATCTTGAGGGTTGCCTCAGAGTCGATTGCAGACGCGCAGGAACCGCAGCACCGGGTGCTGGCTACCAGAGAAGTCCGCCAGCTTTCGAAGCAATCAGCTTGAAGGCACTGATATTGGCCTAGTTAAATTATTTGGCGATGACCTTTCCATCGGGTTGCGCCATGAAAGCATCCGCATCAGGCTCGTAGGCCCTCAGAACTATGTTCCAAGGCTTAGGCGCCTGGAGGTAATTTGAGGCACCTTCCGCGCATTTAATTGGCCCAACTGTGACTTCAATGAGGTCTGCACTTTGACTTTTGACCGTGTTGTTTTCATCGGCCATAAGGAACATGTCCTTGCCGTAGATAGTGAGACTGTAAAAACCATTTGCGTCGGTGTTTATTGGCGGCGCTTCGACGGTCACCGTGCTGCACTCAACAGATTCAGGTCCGGGGATAAGCTTGTAGGCAGCCCGAGCTGGACCACTTAAGCCCCACCCGCCCGCACTAATGAGAGTGTACTTCTCCCAGTCTGTGATCTGATCAACTGACTCCACCATCCCACCGGTACTATCGATAGGGGTTTTTGCGAATTCAGTTTTCAACGCTGCTCGTGTGGCTAAGAGTTTATCTAGGTCGTAGTTCGGGATAGGGTTCGCGTTTACCGCATCCACGCTCAACTCATCAGCGATGACCTTGACCTGAGCCTCTGCGTCCGTCTTATCCTCAACACCGATGCGCACCAAAATTCCTATATGGTTATCAAATTGCCCCGCGGGGAACTTGTAAACTCCACCCTTATTTAGGTGGATCGGTGTTGTATGTGTGTCTAGGTTTATTATTTGGGCCGTAACCAAACGCGTGTCATCAATGGGAAGGTTGAGAGTGAAGCCCCCCGTGGTGTCCACTGCCGCAGCCGTGTATAGAACATTCACGTTGGGAGTGGTGAGAATCTGGTTGTCGACGCTCGCGATCGTTGGAGTGTTGAAAGTATTGACCCCATTTTTCCTCACCAGATTGGCTGCAAAGTCTAACCCCTCGGCTCTGATGAATTCCTCTGCGGTCATGCCAGTAGCCTCAGGGCGAGTACCCCATTCGGTGGTGTCCACTGCATCTGCTGCGTAGGATATGGGCATACCCATGCTAGTGAGTAGAAGTGCTAGAACCACATAAAACTTGGATGCTAATTTCATCTGCAACGCTCCTATTTGAAAAACGATTAATAGTCTCCGACTGTAGATACTGTGCAGGGCAGTAAGAGAGTTCAAAAAACGGCGTTAGGTTAAGGTTTCCAAACACGCACGTCTAGCAATTCACGTTAGAGGGCCTGACTAGGCCATAAGGGGATATGTCCGCTTTCACCTCGAGGGAGACATCAAAGAAGCGAAAAGTTGGCCATTTCGAGGGTCTGCTATGTCGCCAAAAGCGGAGATTCAGCAACGATTAAAACCAACTGCCGGCTGCAGTGCTCTGTTCGCTATCTATACTTTAGTCGGTCGTCATTTGGGCGGTTCGTAAGGGTCGTGTGTCCCCGGCTTAATCGGTGGCTCTCTTTTCAAGGACTCAGCATGCTCGACAAGCTTTGGACTGGCCGCCTTGGAAACCCACGCGTCGGCGAAGAAGACGTTTTCTCGCTCGGACATGTCACTATGGAGATTGTATAGCTTGGGCATTCCGTATTCCCTGACTTCTCCGAAGACCGTATCCAACTCCTTGAAATGAAGTTTCCAGTTGCGCCACTTGATTCCGTACACATCGTTACCCATATAGACGATTACCGATTCACGACCGGATTTCTCTTCCTTACCAAGAAAGAAGTCTTTCATTTCGATACCATCAAACTCGCGGTCGCCCGGGATCTTGCCGCCGGTGATTTTCGCCAGTGTTGGGAAGAGATCCATCTCGTGTACGATTTCGTCGCTTGATTTTCCTGCTGGTATCTTGCCGGGCCAGCGGACGGCGAAAGGAACTCGCAAGCTTCCCTCGAAACCGGTGAAGAGAGTGCCTCTCCAAGGGCCAGGGCTTCCCTGGGCAGTGGGCTGTAGCGTGACCATATTGTTTCCATGTGCCATCTCCGGCCCATTGTCAGCAGTAAAGATGAAGATGGTATTGTCTCTAATACCCAGATCGTCTATCGAGTCGAGCAATCGACCGGTGTAGGCGTCGATCTGCATCAGCATATCGGCCCAGGGTCCGTTCCCGGACTTGCCTTCGAAATCGGGGTGAACCATCGTGGGAAAATGGGTCGCCGTGTAGGGGACAAAGAGAAAGAACGGCTTGTTTATTTTGGCGTTGCTTTCCATGAACTTAATCGCTCTGTCCGTCAGATCCTTGTCAATGAGTGGGCGGTAGTCCAGCCGGTAAGGTCGCAACTTGCGGGGTTTTTCACTTTTTCTGGCTTCCATTACCCAGGTTTCCTCGACGCCACTGTCTGCGAAGCCGGGTCGACTATGGTAGGTCGCTTCATCGGTCGAGTTGTGAATGCCATACCATTCGTCGAAGCCTTGATCGGTTGGGAACCTGCCTTCAGTGCGGCCGAGATGCCATTTGCCAAACATGCCCGTTGCATAACCGGCATCAGACAGCATCTCTGCCATAGTGTATTCCCATTGGACGAGGCCGTAGACGCCACTGCCGAGAGGAGCTACGCCATTGCCGCTGCGTATAGCATATCGCCCTGTCATAATTGCTGATCGCGAAGGAGTACACTGCGCTTCAACGTTAAAGTTGGTGAGGCGCAGCCCTTCAGTGGCGATTTGGTCCATTCGAGGAGTCTCTGTGCCCCGAACGATTCCGCCCCCATTGAAGCCAGGCTCTCCCCAACCGAAATTATCCAGAAATACCAGGACGATGTTGGGCTTCTCCTCTGCCCACGCGGGCGTCAGGCCAGCAAAAATGAAGGGCACAAGAAAGAGTTTTACTATCAATTTGGTTCTTGTCATTGCGGTGTCCATGTTTTTCAGCAAGCAGCTAAATGTAATGCCTGAGTCAAGTCATAAAACGCGCAGTGGGTTTTCATGAACGTCGGCTTTGCGACGAAGGCGGCCTATAAAACCAGTATAGACCTAATGTTCCGAATTAGGCGAAAGCGGACCCTTTGCAGGGCCCGGTTAGAGTCCCTAAACCTCTATTTGCTCAGCCAGCGTCAAAGCATCGTCTTCATCTATCCCAAGATAGCGGACTGTGCTCTCTAGGCTGGAATGCCCCAAGAGCAGCTGAACTGCTCGTATGTTCTTCGTCTTTCTGTAGATGATCGAAGCCTTCGTTCTTCTTAGAGTATGCGTGCCATAGAGGGCGGTATCTAAGCCAATATCGGCGACCCATCGATGGACTATCCTCAAGTACTGACGCCTGGAAAGGTGAGCAGACTTCACCACTCTGCTTGGAAATACATAATCAATAGGTTTTAGGGCCCGAAGCGCAATCCAGCGTTCCAAGGATCGCCTAGTCTGTTCGGAAATCTCGAATTGGACCGGCCGACCTGTTTTCCTCTGAATTATCCTTGCTCGGCTTTGAACGCGATTACCCTGGGCAAGGTCAGCAACTCTGAGCTGCATTAGGTCACAGGCTCTCTATCGCCTAGTAGGGGACATAGAGCTATCCTTGGTAGAAATTAGAGGGAAGCTAGGAGTTAAATATGTCGAAAGTCAATTCATGGGATAGCTGGCTTGGACTTGGAGTAAATCTGAGCGTGTTTCTGGGACTTGTATTAGTCGCATATGAGATTGGACAAACTCGAGTGCAACTAGAAATTTCAGCGTCATCTGATGGCACAGATAATTTTGTTCAAGCCATGGAATTACTCGCCCAAGATGAGCAGCTTTCAAAGCTTATCTATACAGCTGAAAACTCATACCACAAACTGGACGACTTCCAAAAATGGAAGCTATTTAAGTACCTCGATGGCTATATGACCATGTCTGAGCAAGATTTTGGGGTTTATAGCTCGCTGGGAGATGAGGAAGGAGCTACCACTTTTGGAGTGGACTGGCGTGAGAATATGAGCCAACCAATGTATCGGGATTATTGGAAACACAGAAAACAGCGGTACAACAAAGACTTTCGCGAGTTCATTGACGGCCTTCTGATTTGAGACAGCTGAGATTCCGCCTATTGAGCTCCACCGTCGGCTGGGAAAAGCTCGCTAATATCGGCCGCTATGAAGTAAAAGGGGAAGCTACCCGCCCAAGGGCCGAATCAGGCTCTCGAGCGTACGCTTTAGCCTAGGAGCGGAGGCTGGTGCTATGCTATTGGATATATCCGTTTACGAACCAGTAGCAGACGTTCATCTAAGCAGGTCAAGCACTCCAAGAATCACACTAAAAAGCGTTAGAGGTTTTGTATGAGTATAAGTCGCAGGGACACCCTAAAAGTTTCGTTGGCCTCGGCGGCATCGCTATTGCTGGCCCAGCCAAATCAAATCTTTGCTGGGAATCCAAGTCGTCAACTGGCGCTTTCCGCCGCCGGGTATCCTTACAATCACGTCAAGGCTTTCATGACAGGCAAAGCCAAAGTGGAAGGATGTAAGACGGATTTTGAAATCGACAGGATCGGGGATTTGAACAATCACGTTTTTTCCGGGCCACAAACACGTGCTGTGACGGAAGTAGGCCTCGCACCCTTTATGTTGTCATATGCAAATGACAACTTCCGAGATTATTCGCTGATTCCAGTCTTTCCATTAAGAACATTTAGGCACAGGAGCATCTTTGTTAATTCTGATGCGGGTATCGAACATCCATCACAGCTGAAAGGTAAGCGAGTTGCCTCGCCGGGGTATTCATCAACGTCTCTGCATTGGATTCGAGGGATTCTACAGGATGAGTATGACGTTCGGCCCGAAGATATTGAATGGGTAATATCTGCCAAAGACTCTTCTGCTGCTACATCCGGCACAGTTTCAAAGAACGAGAATGTGTTCCCTAAAGAACTGAACGTACGCACTGGACCGGCTGGTAAAGACGAATCTGACCTACTTCTCGACAGAGATGTTGATGCTCTCTTTCATGCAATCGAGCCACGAGCATTTGTTGACGGCAATCCGAAAATTCAACGGCTTTTTAGTGATTCTCGTGCTACGGAACGCGATTATTTTTCTCGTACTGGAATATTCCCTATCATGCATGCAGTAGCAATTCGAAATGATTTGATAGCTGAACACCCTTGGTTACCTGAGGCAGTATTTAACGCCTATTCTGAATCAAAGACTATTGGCTATACCCAGATGCGAAAGGATCACTTCTTCGAAACATTGCCTTGGTACGCCCAAGAGACTGAGGATACTCAGCAAGTTATGGGTAAGAACTTCTGGCCCTACGGTATTGAGCCCAATCGGAAGGCACTTGAAACGCTGTTTCGTTATTCTTATGAACAAGGTCTCGCTAGTCGACGTCTAACGATTGAGGAACTGTTTGTACCCTCGACGCTAGGATTGACTGAATCCTGAGTGATTGTTACGAGGGAGATGTCCGCTCACGACCCCAAAGCAGAACTCGACAATAGTCTCATTCGCCACCAACAATAGTCGCATAAGAGGTGGTAGCTAACCTCTCCTTGGCCAAACCAGGCCCTCTAGCGTCAGCTTTCGCCTATTAGCGGACATCGGTCTATTCTTGACGTAGGTTTAACTAAAAGGAAATGTCAAAATGCTATATCGCCAATTATGTCTAACAGTAACGCTACTCATTGGTTTCAGCGCGCACAGTTTTAGTGAAGAGCCCGTAGAGGCCGGACTAGCATCAAATAGTGATGAAATCACGGCACTTGAAAGCAAATGGTCAGACATGTTCGCTGCTAAAGACTTAGAAGGTGTCATGGCCCTTATGGCAGAAAATTCAGTATTGATAGTGCCTGGTTCTCCGCCAATCGTTGGTCTAGAGGGTATAAGAAGAGCTACAAAAGCGATGTTGAAAACAGATGATACAGTTTCTTGGGCGTCAGACTTTGCCTTTATCGCACCTAGTGGCGACATGGCATATGACTACGGCACCGCCACTACGAAGAGCTCTGATGGCTCAATTGTCGAAGGTCACTATCTGGTCGTCTGGGTGAAGGAGAGTGGTGGCTGGAAAGTAGCTGCGGATATGTTCAATTAGCTTATCCAGGCAAGGATGTGCTTACAAGGACGACTAGCGTTGCCAATACAGGCAGCTTTCTTGCAAGTAGCAGACCCTCAAAGAGCAGATGGCACATCTATAGGCATGCACTAATCAATTCGACTAGTTTCGGCCAGACAACTTACCCGCACTCCATTGAGTGACGCTGTTGAATCAGATTGTTGATTGAGAATAGTAGCTGAATCCCAAATATGTTCTACACTCAAACTGGTATGGATACTTAAATGCCGGCCGTTTGAGGTTCTCGTGCAGTAATGGCGCCATCCAACGTTCGGCTGATGTGCTTCGATAAGCAACAGGTCATCGCTCGTTATGGATTTTCGGCGGTTACTTTTAGAAATAAAACAACGAAAAGTGCATCGCGCAGCCGCGATCTACTCTGCGGGTGCGTGGGCCTTACTGCAGGTGGCGGATGTTCTCGTGCCGCTGGTCAATCTACCTGATAGCGCGATTCCTATAGTACTTGAATTGGCAGCTCTGGGCTTCATCCCCTCGATGATTTTAGCCTGGTATTTTGATATCACCCCAAGAGGCGTGGTGGAAGCACCTAAGATTGACTACAGTCCTGATCGTATGGCTTTAACGCCAGCGCGCGTCGTCGAGTTTTCCCTTATTCTATTTGTCACTCTATTTGTAGGTTTGTTATATGCCAGCCGTATAGACGCGGAGCGCACTCTTGAGCAAATTGATCAGTCTATTGGCGTATCAAAACGGCCGTCGATTGCTGTTATGCCTTTTCGTAACATTAACGGTGATATACAACTGGAATATTTTGGAGACGGTCTGGCTGGGGAGCTACTCAATGTGCTTTCTGGGTTAAGTGAGCTCAATGTGACAACCCTCAGCTCTTCATTTTACTTTAAGAACAAGTCAATCGACATTCAGATCATTGGACATCATCTTGGTGTTAGTCACGTGCTAGAGGGCAGTGTCAGCAGGCAGGACAGTCGTATTGTAGTAACAGCACAGCTGATTGAAGCCATCAGCGGCTTCCCTGTTTGGTCAGATACTTATGATAGCGATCTTACGGACATACTGTCTCTGCAACATCAAATATCCAGCGACCTAGTAGCTTCACTGGAAATTTTTCTCTCACCCGCGTCACGAGAGAGCATTCAAGGTAGTTATAAGGTTGAACCACTCGCATATGACAGTTATCTGCGTGCTCGGGCTTATCTCAGGCATCCAGCGGATGACGATGATGCGCAGGGCGCAATCGACTTATTTACGGCAGCTGTAGAACTCGACCCTAGTTTTGCCAAGGGCTTTGCAGGGTTATGCGATGCGTGGCTATCAAAGTATTCTTTGACACGTCATGCAGAGCACTTTGAGGCGGCTGAAAAATCATGTCACCGAGCGCTCACCCTGAACATTCAGGAGATTGACGTTTATGTGGCACTTGGTAACTTGTACCGCCATTCAGGGCACTATAAACAAGCCAATCTGGAGTACATCAAGGCGCTGTCGATAAATGCCAATTCTACCGAAGCGAATATCGGCCTCGCACAATCATATTTTCAGCAAGGTTTGATTGATCGAGCTGATGAACTCCTCCGCCGGGTTATTGATTCGAGGCCCCATGACGCTCGGGGGTATTTAGCCTTTGGGCAGCATTTGTACGATGTTGGCCAGGTGAAAGAGGCGATCGCTCATTTTAAGAAGTCCACGGAACTGGCACCCGATAGTGAACTTGCCTACAACAGTCTCGGGGCCGCCTACTTTATGCGAGGTCAATTTGATCTGGCCGCAGTTTCGTGGCGACATTCTTTAAAAATGTCGCCTTCTGCTGGCGTTTACAGCAATATCGCGTCAAGTAAATACTATCTCGGCGAGTACGATGATGCAGTCATTTGGTACTCTAAAGCTCTAGAGCTGAGCCCGGAAAATGCTGATGTATGGGGGGCACTGGGGGATACCTACCGTTTCTCAGCTCATACTGCAGAGCTGGCAATTCCGATGTATGCACGTGCCCTTGAGTTATCGCAACAGCGCCTGAGAATAAACCCATCAGATGGAGATACATTTGCTCTGATTGGGCACTACTACGCGGCAAGCGGTGACAAAGAGTCGGCGTTGGCGAGTATTGAAAAGGCCATAGAGTTGTCTCCGCATAGCTTTTCTGTGCATTACGCTGCAGCCAAAGCGCTATGTAGCCTAGGTGATTCTGAAGAAGCGCTTGGCTATATAGAAAAAGCTATTCAATATGGATACCCGAGGGAGCTGCTCAGAGCTGACAGAAGCCTACATGAGTTAAGAAGCAATCCACGGTTTGAGGAACTAGCCGTTCGTGATGGATAGATTATTGTGTATCGCATGCATGACCTGAGACACCAAGCAGTCAGTATTCTGACGAGTTAACTTGTCAGTGATCCGAGAGCGGTACAAATGGACTTCTTTTCAATACCCTATTTATATTGCATATACCGCGAAACGAAGCTGTCGTGGATTTCATCCGACGTAAGCTGCTGACAGACAGGAAAGAGGCGGACCATGAGTGACAAACCACGTCGCAGGATCGAGCCAGAGATGCTCGTCGGCGTATCTGCCGTATTCATTGGCGTCTGTGCGCTCGTGGTATCACTCTACGAGGCGAGCATAATGCGCGCGGAGCAGCGCTCTTCGGTTCTACCGCTGCTCGAAATCAGTCGCTCCCATTTCATCGACGAAGATAAGCCCGAGGCGGAGTGGCGGCTGGAAATTCATGCTGAGAACGTGGGTATCGGACCCGCAACCGTCCGTGATTTTCGTGTGACGGTGGATGGTAAGCCACAGAAGAGCTGGGCTCAGGCGATCGGTGTGTTGCTGGATAGCGATGCCGAGGTCGTGTACTGGCAGTCCACGATAAACGGGCGAACGCTGCCCGCCGAGCGGGTGATAACCATGTTCGGCCTGCGAGACCGCGAACTCGCTGAGGAGGTTGTCAGCCAGTTCGATCGCCTCGATTTCGAAGCCTGCTACTGCTCGGTATTCGATGAATGCTGGGTTACGTCGTATAAGCGCTTCGGAGGCGCAGACCCGGTCGAGGCGTGCGAGCCGGGCGCGCACTCCTTTTCGCAATAGTAACAACCACATCCTAAGCCTCGACCTGAAACGAAAACAGCCGCGCAAAAGTTCACCGCTCAACCAGCCGGAAAGCCACCGAAAATGCCTGGCTAAGCTCTCTGCGTTCTACAGTTCAGCACTGAAAGGGCCTGAATTTTTCGATAACTGACGCCGGTGGCATTTCAGGAAGATGGAACAGCTGTTCGCGGCCTTTTCAGGCCACGTGGCTCGCATCCATGAGGAGATCTACTCACGACCGGCCTTTTATCTGTCGTATACTCTAGGTACACAGCCACTAAGCGCTATCGCTAGATGTATCTTAGCCCATGAATCACCAGAGTTTAGAAACCGGCTTACAGGGAAGCATGGCACGACTGAGTACAGACAACCTACCCGAGCTCAAACCCGACATTGAAGTACCCCATTACGCGCGGGCTTCAGTCACCTCATCTGTCGTGCACTTCGGTGTCGGCAATTTCCATAGAGCGCATCAGGCGACCTACTGCGATTCGTTGTTGAATCTGGGTAAAACAGAATGGGGCATTATAGGTATCTCCTTGCGCTCCCCAACTGTGCGGGACAAGCTTGCCCCCCAGGATTTTTTGTACACCCAAACAACACTGTGCGAAACAGCAAGCTATCGCGTTATTGGCGCTATTCAGGACTTACTGGTGGCCCTTGAGGCACCTGCGGCTGTTATCAATGCGGTAGCCCGTAATCAGACCCGCTTGGTCACTACCACCATCACCGAAAAGGGTTACTGCCTACGCAACGGTGAGATTGATCTCGAACATTCTGACATCAGCCAGGACAGGGAGTCACTTGATGAACCCAAAACAACCTATGGCTATCTTGCAGCCGCTCTAATTCAGCGCTGTTCACGACAGGGCGACCCACTAACCGTACTTTGTTGCGACAATATCCAGGCTGGCGGAGAGCACTTGCAAAGCGGTGTCCAAATGCTTCTGCAACGGCACAGTCCGAAGACATTGACCTGGGTGGACAAACACGTGGCCTTCTCCTCTTCGATGGTCGACCGGGTAACGCCGGCAACCGATGAACGTCTCAAGGAACAGGTCGCCAAACACTTGGCAGTATATGACGCCGCTCCGGTAGCCGCAGAACCCTTCTCGCAATGGGTCATTGAAGACAATTTTGCAGGAGAGCGCCCCCCCTTTGATCTGGTAGGCGCGCTGTTTGTCAACAACATCGCCCCCTTTGAGCGAGTCAAGTTGCGGTTTCTCAATGCAGCTCATTCTATGCTGGCGGCTCTGGGCTACCTGGTAGGCGATCGCTTTATCCACGAGGTGCTGCAACGAGCGGACATTGCCCGCTTCACGGAGCAGGCGCTCAAGCTCAACGTATTGCCGGTAACGCCCGCGCCCGACAACATCAATTGCGAAGCCTATATTGATCAAGTGCTACAGCGCTTTTGCAATGGCAATCTACCTTATGCGGTATTGCAGGTTGGTACCGACAGCTCGCAAAAAATTCAGCAGCGCTGGTTCCCAACCATAGACGAGGCCCTTCGCTTGGGCAAAGATACCCGCTATATGGTGTTTGCACTGGCGGCCTGGGTGAGCTTTATTCGCAAGGCTCTGCAAAACGATGATCTCAACGATCCGTTACGCGATGACTTTGCCCGCTTCAACCCACCTGGCAATCCATCTGATGCTCAGGAATTTCTGGCATTAGCGGGAGCGCACAAGTTTGAATTCTTCGCGGATCAGCCTTTTATGACTGCCGTGTTTCAAGCTCATCGGGACATCGAGGAGAACGGCGTCGAACAAGCCCTGGAGTTTTTTTGTATGCAATTAATTCGGAGAAACAACCGTGCGTGAATCCTGGAGATGGTTTGGCCCCAGCGACCCCGTGACCATCGATGACATTAGACAAACCGGCGCGACGGATGTGGTCAGTGCCCTGCACGCCATTCCTGCTGGCGAAATCTGGCCCGTGGAGGCTATTCGAGAACATCAATCTCTCATACAAGACTGCGAGCCCGGCTTAGCGCCGCTGCAATGGAGCGTGGTCGAAAGTATACCGGTTCATGAGGACGTCAAGCTTGCACGGGGCCACCATCAAAAGTACATAGACAACTGGATCGCGTCGATGGAAAACTTGGCCCAGTGCGGGATCAAAACAATATGCTACAACTTCATGCCGGTAATTGACTGGACTCGCACTGATCTAAAGTACAAGCTTCCCAGCGGGGCCTATGCGCTGCGTTTTGATCAAAAGAAATTTGCCGCATTCGATCTCTGCATTCTCCGGCGAGAAAATGCAGAATCGGACTACTCTGCGGCAGAAGTAGAAGAGGCGAAACAAGTTTTTGCCGCCATGTCAGAAGCGGAGCAAACTCAACTTACCAACAATATCATTGCGGGTCTGCCAGGTAAGATGACAGAGGCCTATGGCCTGGATGATTTCCGAACCATGCTTGCCAATTATAAGCATGTGAGTAGCGACACGCTTCGCAACAATTTGTTTTCCTTCTTGTCGCGGGTATTGCCCCGCGCCGAAGAGTTAGGTGTGAAGCTAGCGATACACCCCGACGACCCTCCACGCGATATGCTAGGTTTGCCGCGAATCATTTGTACGGCGCAGGACCTTGAACTCTTATTTGATGCACAGCCCAGCCCATCCAATGGCATCACCTTGTGCGTGGGCACTTACAGCAGCCGCCCGGACAACGACCTGCCGGCTATGGCGAGGCAATTCGGACCACGCATTCATTTCTCCCATTTGCGCGGGGTTAGCAGAGATCCTAACGAGCAGCGTTCATTCTATGAGGCCAGCCATCTGGACAGCGATATCGATATGGTTCAGGTGCTCAAGGAACTATTGCACGAGGAATCCCGGCGCAAACAAGCCGAACCTGAGCAGTCACAAATCTATATTCGCCCTGATCACGGGCATCAAATGATGGACGATATGGATAAAGACGTAAATCCGGGCTACTCAGGTATCGGGCGCCTCAAGGGGCTGGCTGAAGTACGTGGCGTAATCAGAGCTCTGACTGCAATACCGTGATGCCAGAGGCACTCCCGCTTGAGCGAGACCAGCATCCAATTTTCAACCCCTCTCATTTGTGGTGATAACTAGAATGGAAAAATTGAAGACCCTTGTTAAGTCGCTTCTTCCGGGGATATTTCTTTTTGGGTTTACAGTTGGTACTGGCAGCGTCACAGCGATGGCGAAAGCCGGCGCCGATTACGGCATGTCCTTGCTATGGACTATCTTTATATCCTGCTCTATCACTTATTTTCTAATCAATTTGTTTGGAAAATACACGCTGGTAACAGGTCAGACGGCGCTACAATCTTTCAGAAATCATATTCACCCCGCCGTAGGCATGTTCTTTATCGTAACTCTAACAACGCAAGTCTGCGGCAGCGTTATTGGTGTTATGGGCATTATTGCGGATGTCAGCCATGAGTGGTCCAAAACTTATATCGATGGTGGTATATCACCATTGTATTTCGCACTCTTTTTTATCACTTTCGTGTATGTCATTTTTCTGATTGGACGCACTGAAGTGTTCGAGAAAGTATTAGCCATATTTGTCGCCATTATGGCCCTGTGCTTTTTGATAAATTTCATCATTCTCATGCCACCTGCTATAGAGATACTAAACGGCATGGTTCCCAAAGTGCCCGATACAGTCCCGGGTAAAAACTCGTTCCTGATAATCGCCTCCATGGTTGGCACCACTGTATTCTCAGGACTTTTCATATTGCGAACCACACTCGTGAGGGAAGCTGGCTGGACCATGGCCGACCTGAAAGCTCAGAATAGAGATGCACTTTTCTCAGCCTTTTTGATGTTTATCGTTAGCGCCTCGATCATGGCTGCCGCGGCAGGTTCGCTCTATGTGAAAGGTGTGACGTTGGAAAACGTCACCCAAATGATTAACCTGTTAGAGCCCATGGCAGGGGCTGCGGCTGTAACAATATTCACCGTTGGGCTTATCGCTGCCGGAATCTCTTCACAATTTCCCAATGTGGCCTTACTACCCTGGCTGCTAGATGACTACTATCAACGAAAACCCAACCTAAAGGCCCCCAGCTATCGCCTAATTGCCCTGGCCATATCGTCACTGGGGTTAATCGTGCCCATTTTTAATGCCAAGCCGATTGCCGTTATGGTCCTCTCACAGGCGTTTGGTGCACTGGTTCTACCGGCCACTGTCGCCAGTATCTTTTATATCGGCAATAAGGCGTCGCTGATGAAGGCGCATAAGTTTTCAAGAATGACCAACCTCAGCCTGATGCTTATCTTTCTTTTTTCACTAATCATGAGTTACATGAGCTACACAGGCATCGTAGCCACATTGAAAGCTCTATAAAGTGGAATCACAGGCATGAGTCAAATTATTAAGTTTTCATCCAACCGTGTTTGGAGAACCTATAGAGGCGGCAAGCAACTCGATATAATCGAGGGTAAGGAGAATCCGCAAGATTCGAGCTTTCCCGAGGACTGGATAGGCTCCACGGTCCAGGCTCGTAATGTTGGTCGAGAGGAGGTGTCCGAAGGACTAGCTATGGTAACAACCGAGGACGGTCAGCTAGTTCCGTTTCGCGAGCTGTTAGAGAAACAACAGCAGTATTTTCTAGGCGATGACGGCGACCAAGTACGCTCGATGAACGACATTCCTCTGGTGAAGTATCTTGATAGCGCGACGCGTTTGCACTTCCAAGTTCACCCCACGCGCTCCTTTGCACAAGAGAGGCTCGGTCAACCTCGAGGCAAGACCGAAGCCTATGTCATTCTGGAGATTCGCGAAGACGTAAGCGAGCCATACATTTACGCGGGATTTCAAAGATCGCCCAGTCGAGAAGCGCTCAAAGGATGGATTGAAAACCAGGACATCGATTCGATAGAACAATGTTTCGATCGTATTCCCGTCAACCCCGGTGATGTTTTTCTGCTCCCTGGCGGTCGACCGCACGCTTTGGGCGAAGGCATTCTAATGCTGGAAATCATGGAGCCCTCTGACCTGGCCGTGAGGTTTGAGTTCGAACGCTGCGGTTATGTAATTCCTGAAGAAGCCAGATTTATGGGCGAGGATATCGAGACCGCATTGGATGTCTTCAATTTTGATCCAGTTTCCCCGGAAGAAATCGATCGGGAGTTTCGATGCGTGCCCGACGTACTGAGCAGAGACGAGCGCGGCAATAAACTCGAATTATTGATTGGTGCGAAACATACATCCTGCTTTACCGTTAAACGAGCTTCGATTAGTGATTGTATGACACGCAGCGAGACGCCGTTTTTCTATGGCATTGTCATCAGTGGATCCGGCACTGTGCGCATCGACAACGAGGTAAGCCATCTAGACCTTTGGGATCGTTTTTTCTGCCCTGCGGGAGTCAACGAGTTTCAGTATGAGTCGACTACGGGCATGACAGTTCTGGAGTGTTACCCCGGCAATAGCTAGCCATTACGAGGCTTCTCGGGGTCGGTTAGGATCGACATGGACGAGAACAGGTAAAAAGAAGCTAGAGAATTCGTACTGGCTATCAGTTTTTCGTCAGCCGGTGAAAATACAAGATTGCCCGTATTCTGATTGGAGATGATCACAATGAATAAACTTGGCAGCGTAGGCTACTACGACTTACACGAAAACCCGGGGCTCAACTTCACCCTTAATCGTCTAGCGCGAACGATTCCTCCTGAAGAACTAAAGACGTTGTCTGCTCGAATTTCCTCGCTGGACGACTGGATAGCAGAGATGCGAGCGGCAGGAGAGCAAGCGGAAGGACAAGGCCGGCTGTTGGAAGCCGCACGCTATTTCCAGGGTGCCGAGTTCTACATGAAACTAGGTGACACCGGTAAGGCTGAAATTTACCAACGCTCAATCGAACTTATGAATCGTGCTCTGCCAGATATGGCCGCTGCGAGAGACTTTGTGCCATACCAATCGGGCACTCTGCCTGCGATTCGGATCCCGGCAATAGATGAAGAGCGAGATGTTTTGCTCATTCACAGCGGTTTCGATGGTTTAGTTGAAGAAATGTATCCACTGCTTGAGCCCTTTGTTGCTGCTGGTTACACAGTTATTGCTTTTGAGGGGCCGGGGCAAGGTGCGGCCTTACGTACTTCAAATTTACACATGCCATTCAACTGGGAAGAACCAGTGAGGGCAATTCTTGATCACTATGGAATCGAAAGCTGTACCTTGATAGGTATGTCGCTTGGTGGTTACCTAGCCCCTCGTGCAGCAGCTTTTGAACGACGTATAAAGCGCGTGGTCGCGTGGGGCGCTATGTTCGATTTTTTCGAGGTATATCGCCAACGTCTAGGAGATACCAAGTTCAAACTCTTGAGAAAGCTGTTAGACATGAATTTGTCTGGTATCGTCGATGGTCTTATCAACAAAGCTCGCAAGCAAGAAGGAATACTCGACTGGGCGGTCAGTCATGGCATGCACGTAAGTGGCAAAAAATCACCCTCCGAGTTCCTGCAGTGGGTAAGAACACTCAACTTGCGGGATTCTGCTCACCTGATTGACCAAGATGTATTGCTCATTATGGGTTCCGAAGATCACCTAGTGCCGACGAATCAGCTCTACGTTCAGGCTGAAGCGATGACAGGAGCAAGGTCGGTGACAAGCGTTATGATGACGGGTGAGGATAGTGCGGCACAACACTGCCAGGTTGGAAATACCTCGCTTGCCGTTAATCAGATCATAGACTGGCTCAAGTTGTTGGAAGTTCGCGATAAACAGGGAACATAAGGCAGAATTCGTGAATTAGACTAAAGCCCGTCCTAAATGGCTAACCCTCAAGCAGGCTCAAAACTTGGCGGGCGCCCACCCCAGCTCGCCGCGCTGGCGATCGATTTCTCGATCCAGCGCTCGCTTGATTTCTACAAATTCGGACTTGTCCGCTAGCCTCTGAAGAACCGGCTCCTGCAGCTCGTACCACTTGAGTCCGCCCTGCTCACTGTATTCCTTCAGTGAGAGAATAGCGGCAGAGTGATCTCCTTCGAGCACACTAATTCGAGCCTCAGCAAGCTGGTAGCCGCTGCGAGCGCCATTGCGCTTTAGCAACTCTACTTTCGATCGAACCTTAGCCAATAATTTCTCAGCCGCATCATCCCGCCCATCGCGCTGCAGTAAATCAGCAAGCGAAACAGTTGTCCAAAGGCTTACCAAAAACCAGGGCCCTGTATTGAGGGAAGTACTAATTGGGATAGTATCAATGCCTTGTGACAACAGGATCTCTCTGGCCTTATCTTCGCCACCTGCTAGGTAGTCAATAGCCGCAAGCGCCAATTGAGGAGATGAGTCGCCAAGGACCCGGTCATCACCTCTGGAGAGCACAAGTTGCTCGGCTTCTAGATACTCTTCAAATATGATGTGAGACCAGGTAGTCAGATTGAGCCTCGAGTCCTTTTCCACATTGGGAGCCTGAGCCAGGAGGTCAATATTTCTTTCTCTCGCCTTGAGTCCGGTACCCATTATATAGTTCGAAAAAAAGAACCCGCTACCGTCGTCTTGCTCACCCGCGCTCTTCTGATCATATTCTTGCAGCAATTTTATGGCATCCGATAGTTTTCCCTGAGCCCTCAACCGGTTTACCTCAGAAGCAAAATACCTTGCCGGATAGAACTTCTGCACAGCATCTAAATCAGGATTCACTGGCAACCCATAGCCGGTTTGAAAATCCATCAGATTTGAAAAGGCGGCTGCATGCGCAGGGTCCAGTTGATGAGCGCGGTTAGCCGAATCAAGCCCCTCCTCGATCCGTCCTAAGTTTTTCAGACACAATCCGCGCCAGTGCAATGCCTCAACCAAGCTCGGATTTTGGGCGATCGCTCGATTAAAATTCTCCAGTGCCTCCTCGCATCTATCATCGCTCAACAGTAAGTAACCGCGAGCAGTTAATGCCTCGGCTAAGTCCGGGTCAATCACTAGTGCCCGATCAATCAGTTTACGTGCTCGCGTCTCCGCCTCTTCCTGAGTGATACTCTGACCATAGCTGAGCGAAAGTAGGAGAGCCTGCGCCTGTCGAGCAAGCGCGGGAGCGAAGTCGGGCTCTAAACGTATCGCCTCTTGAAAATGCGCAAGAGACGATGCAATGCTGTCGTCGGTTCGCTGCCGAATCGCGTGCAGACCTTTAAGATACGCATCGTAGGCTTCCCAGTTCTCAATCGATGCGGTTGCAGGGGTTTCCTCATCAACAGCCAAGTGCACCTTCAGCGCTGTGACAATTGCGCGCGTCAGCTCATCCTGAATGGCGAATACATCGGTTAGTTCTCGATCATACACCTCGGACCAGAGGTGATAGCCTGTTTCCACTTCTATCAACTGGGCAGTGATACGCAATCGTGTTCCGGCCTTGCGAACAGAACCTTCCAGCACCGTATCGACATTGAGCTTTCGGCCTATCTCGGAGATGTCCTGATTCTGTCCCTTGAAGGCAAAGGATGAAGTGCGCGCCGCAACCTGAAGATCTTCAAGTTTGGCCAGCGCATTCAACAGTTCTTCGGCAACCCCGTCAGAAAAGTATTCCTGATCAGGATCGTTACTCATATTGACGAAAGGGAGCACGCCGATTGAGCCGTAGCCTTCTTCTGCACGCTCACTATCGACTGTTTCGGCCGACGGCTCCCCTGTGCCAGTCGGTGCCAACGAAGCCTCTGCAGTGTCGTTCAGTATGTACTTGTCACCGAGAAGGAAAGCGACCGCAACTGCTAACAGGGCTATTACCGCTAAATCGAGTTTGCGGCCTGTATTGCCCGTAATCGACTGTGTTCGGTCAACCTCACCCTCTCGCTTGATACCCTCAGGCGTCAGCTCGAACGCCCAAGCAAAAAAGAGCGCAAAGGGGAATCCCGCTATACCTACCCAAGTAAAAAGCGCTAGCGTCCATTCTGGCAATCCGAGTACGGGCGCCACGGTATCCGTGACCTGGATTACAACCCACGCCAGTACCATGTACGCCACCCCTACGCGGAACACGTTGCGGCGTTTCAGTTCGGTGAAAATCCCCATGGGGCATCATGCTTCCTAAAATAATTGCCCTAGCATCAACTATTCACTGCGGAAGTCAAATGGCCTAATAGACTCACCCTAGGGGCAAGCAATGGACCGCTGGCCTGCGCGGCCCGGATGAGCCCGGCACGCAATAGACTGGCGACGTATCGCTACTAATTGAATTTTGGTAGCTTTGCGAACAAAGTCGCCGATACTAAGATAAAGGTAGCGGCCAAAAATAGCGACGCGGTATAGCTACCGGACAGGTCACGAACCGCACCGAAAACCACCGGACCAAGGCCCGTCGCGATCAAAAATGCCGAGTATTGTCTGCCGTATATCTGCCCATATGCATGTATTCCAAAGTATCTGGCAACCAAATAGCCAATCAAATCAACTTCGGCGCCTACTGAAAACCCGATAACAAATGCGGCCGGCACAGCGACTACTGAGCCTAGTGTCGCCAACGCTAGAACGCCACAAATACAGGCAAAAAGAATAGCAATTGCCACTCGAGGAGCAAAGATGCGATCAACCGCAAAGCCTACCAAGAGTCGGCCTAAGACTACGGCAATACCAATAACACCTGCAATCTTGGCCGCGCCACTTGTCGTGAATCCAACCTCGAGCAGAATCGGTACAAAGTGAATCATCAACCCGCCAAGCCCTAGAGACAGGAAAAATATCGCGGCCATAATCGTCCAATATGTACTACTGACCTTTGCGACTTTGAATTCTTTACTGGCCGCCTCCGTATCGATATTCACCGGTTTTTTAGCGCCATTGAGGCGCGATAAGACGGCAACGATGACCCCGCCTACCACGAAGGTAAATGCGGCCATTGCAAAGTAAGCACCTCGCCAGCCGAACGCGGCGATAGCCTTACTAATCAGAATCGGTCCAAACATGGCTGCCACACCTGCCCCCGACAGAGCAATACCAAGAGCCAAACCTCGTTGTTTATCGAAAACGGTATTGATCGCGCGCGTGTATGCCAATGGTGACGATGCGCTACCCAGTATTGCCTGTAGCATTGCCAACATTACAAAGGTAGTGATGGACTGAACAAACAGTCCTAATAATACGTAGGCGACTGTCAGGCCTAGCAAAGAAATCATGACGGGGGTTACCAGACCGTAACGATCTACGATTAAGCCGATGAAGGGCAATACTCCGGCGAGAGCCAGTGTCGATGCCAGGATGCCAAGGGATGCTTGAGACCGCGTCCAACCAAAGTCCGCGATCCACGCTTCGATAAATATTCCTTGCGTATAAAAAGGAAGTGCGGAGACACCCACACCGATTCCTGCTGCACACACCAACACCAAAAGCCAATGGCGAGAGAACTCACTGCCAGCATTTTGATCAACAAGCTTTTGACTTTCTCGACTATTCACCAGAGGTATGCCTATCGGTGCAGGGTTGTCTTACAGGGAAATTAACCATAGACTGGATAACTTAAATGACCGGCGGTCAGTATATGAATGACTGGTGGTCAATTCAATGTCTAATTAGCGTTAACCGCAAAATAAAGAGAACAATCAACGCGCTGTTCATTTTGCTAGTGATCGCTGCTCAAAATAAGATTAGGAGTAGAAAGGATGTCCGTTTATATAATTGCCAGATTCAAAATACATGACCGTAGTGAGTACGATACATACTCAGCTGGGTTCTCAGAGGTGTTCCAAAAGTTCGATGGCAAGATGTTGAGTGTGGACGAAGATCCCATGGTGCTGGCGGGTGAGTGGGATGATACAAGGTCAGTAATTATTGAATTCCCATCGAAAGAATCTGCCTTAGCTTGGATGACATCTGATGACTACCAAGCTATAGCGAAACACCGTGATGCCGGAAGTACAGCGAACTCCATTCTGGTGAAGGGATTAGAAGAGTAAGCACAAACCTATTCATGAGCAGCGCCCCGCCCCACCAATAATCATATCGGCAAATAATTCTGGTTGATCAGCCCAAGAAAGGTGACCTGCTTAGCGACGGTTATTCGTGCTTGCCCGCAACCCAACCATGCGAGGCAAGCTGGTCCGCTGCAAAGCTCTTGGGGGAACTCTCCAACGTGGTTGCCATTGTGTCGTTCCATCGATTCAGAAAACCAAACATCGAAATGACAGCCACAACTTCGACAGCCTGCTTCTCACTAAAGTGTTCCAATAACTCACTCATGTGCTCAGCTTCTACGGCATTGGGCACCATACCGGCATGCACAGCTACGCGAAGCGCCGCTTTCTCCTGATCAGAAAATAAGTCGCTGTTCTCAAACTCAAAAATCGCTTGTATTTTCTTTGCGCTGACATTGTCTTTTTGTGCTGCGTTAGCAGTATGTGCTTGGCAATAACGGCAACCCGCTGCGTTACTCACCGCGAACGCGATCATTTGTTTTAGCCCACCGTCTAGTTCACCGCTGCGCAGGACCGTTGCGCCAAGACCCCCGAGGGCCTGAGTGAGTTCTGGCCAATGCGCCATTGTGAGCATGGATGTTGGCAGAAAGCCCATCGATGCTTCTACCATTTGAAACATCGGCTCTAACTCGGGTAACTCAGCGCGCCGCTTGGGAGTGATGTGTGTCATTGCAATCCTTGTGCTTATCTCTATTGATCAATTTTGAGTAATTGTTTGCCAAGGTTTTGCCCGGTATACAGACGTTGTAAGGTGGCAGGAATATTTTCAAAGCCCTCCTGTAAGTCGACCTGATAAATCAATTGGCCCGAGGAAACCCAAGCCATTAAGTCTTGAATGGCTTCCATCGCTCGTGGCATATAATCCAGAATAACGAAGCCTTCCATCCTCGCGCGATTAATGGTCAGGTTCGATAAGTTTGAGGGGCCGGGCACAGGTGCGGTAGCGTTATAACCAGAGATACTCCCACATAGAACAACCCGAGAACGCAGATTCACGTGATCCAAGGCCGCCTCGAGGATAGCGCCACCTACGTTATCGAAGAAGACGTCCCATTTGTCAGGGCAGTGATGAGCAATTTGCGCGTTAACATCCTCGTTCTTGTAGTCGATCACGGCGTCGAAGCCGGCAGTCTCTCTTAACCATTTACATTTATCTGGGCCGCCAGCGATACCTACGACACGACACCCCTTAATTTTTGCGATCTGACCAACAAACGAGCCAGTAGAGCCTGCAGCACCAGAAACAAGAACGGTGTCACCGGCTTTAGGCTGGCCAATCTCCAGTAAGCCAAAATATGCCGTGAGCCCAGTTATACCGAGCACAGACAACATCATTTCAGGCGACACCCCTGGTGGCAATTTGACCAAACCCATTGGACCCTCACCGGGAGCCGCAACCACATAATCTTGCCAATACCCGGTCGTTTGTACCAGATCGCCCACTTGATAATCCGGGTGCCGCGAGTCTATGACCTGCCCAACAGAAGCCGCCCGCATGGGTTCTCCGATGGCTACCGGCGGCAGATAAGCCTTACGATCAACCATCCAGTTTCGCTGTGCG
The DNA here is from genome assembly GCA_039990395.1 of Halioglobus sp. GTDB lineage: Bacteria > Pseudomonadota > Gammaproteobacteria > Pseudomonadales > Halieaceae > CALINF01. Next base: position 129,211 of record JBDXFZ010000146.1, on the reverse strand, counting down.
GGATCAAATGAGAGGTATAGGTTCTTTACCAGCACCTCTTCATTTTTGGGTTCAGGAATCGGAGTTTCAACGTACTTAAAGTTTTGCGGACCAACCATTCCTGCAGGTCGTTCAGCCAATAACCATTGGCGATTTATTGTCACGATAATACTCCCACTACTCTGTTCATCTGTTCTTTTCCTCTCGATAAATAGGCGCGACTATTGGTCGTGGCTTAGCCATACCACATCAATGCTCTAGCGTTGAAGCCGAGGCTAAACGGTGTAGCGCGCAATAATCTTCAGACCCTAAACTCAAATTGCGCCAAGAGTTTTGCGTATTCGTTTTCGAAATTTTTCGCCAAAGGGTGGACGTGCGCCAATGATAGGCAACACATCAATCATAGTTTGACTGTAGATGGCTCGTGAGTGACTCATGCCTTTAAACCCTTCCGGACCGTGATAAGCGCCCATGCCAGACGCACCAACACCGCCAAAGGGCAGGTCCTCTTGCACGTAGTGAAGGGTAATATCATTGATACAAACACCACCACTTGGCACATGACTCAGTATGTACTCCTGCTCGCCTTTATCTTTGCCGAAGTAATAGAGAGCCAGGGGGTTTCTGCGGGGTTCAACCTTATCTGGAACCTCAGTGATGTCACCATAGGTCATGATCGGGAGAACGGGACCAAAAATTTCCTCGTGCATAATCTGCATACTTTCGTTTACGTTTTGGAGGATGTGTAAAGGCATGCGGCGATTGTCTTTAGACGCACGAGTCTTGTCAGCGCCTACAATCGTGAGCTTCGCTCCTTTGGCAACTGCGTCATCAATGTAGTTCTGCAATCTGGTGAAATGTTTCTCATCGAAAACACCCGCGTAATCAGCATTTTCAGTTATGTTGGGATACATTGATTGCGCTTCATGCGTTACCCGTGCAATGAGCTGCTCCTCCAACTCCTTTGGCACGAGCACGTAGTCTGGCGATAGACATAGTTGACCGCCATTTAAAAGCTTACCGAATGTCAGACGTGTTCCCGCTAGATCAAGCTTTGCACTCCGACCGATAATGACAGGCGACTTGCCGCCCAGTTCTAACGTGACGGGTACCAGATTTTTTGACGCTGCCTGCATCACTTGCGCGCCCACACGGGTGGATCCAGTAAACACGAGGTGATCGAAAGGTAGCTCCGCAAATTTTTGACTGATATCTACACCGCCAGTTACAACGGCTACCTCATCTGTTGAGAAATATCTGGGGACAACGTCAGCAAACAGCGCCGCTGTCTCAGGCACATATTCTGAAGGTTTCAACAAGGCGCGGTTACCGGCAGCCAGCGCGCTTGTTAGTGGGGACACTGTCAGGCCGAACGGTAGGTTCCAGGGAGAAATGATTCCAACGACGCCTTTAGGAAAATACCTGACCTGGCTTTTACCCCGAAGAAAATTCATCGGTTTGTTGGTTTTCCTCTTTTCCGGTTTCATCCAGTCCTTTAGATGTTTGATTGTGTAGTCGATTGCTTCGACCTTCGACGCGTACTCCGAAAAAAGGCTAAACTCATAGGATCGAGCGCCATTGAATTCGCGTTTGGTTGTTGTCGCGAACTCACTCTTGTTCTCAACAATCAGTGCTTTGAGTCTTTTCAGGCGGTCAATTCGTGTTGAATAGGTAACCTCGCCCTCAGCACGAAAGTCGCTTCTCTGTTGATCAACCAATGCTCTCAGGCTCTGAAGCTCTAAATCAGTGATGTTGTCGTGCTCTGCTATTCCCATAATGTCTCTCCTAGGTCGCTCTGCGTTCGTCGGCTTGGTCGTTTGCATGAGGATTGGGTTAGATTTAGTTAGCGGTTGGATGCCGCTTCCGCGCGTATGCCTTCTATGATTCGAACGGCATTCTTAACGAAGAGAGGCTCAGAAGAAAAATCCGCAATAAGGTCCTGAACATCTTCAGGTAGCTCTTCGTTATCAAGTGACGGACCCTGGTCAGCTCGGGTCGCACCAATCAGAAGGACGCCCATCGTTTTTACCACCTCCCTCGCTTGCGCCTGACTCAACTTGAGGGCAGTGGCTGTGGGTTCCGCAATTTCTTCCACCCGCCTTATGAACACGCGTTTAGACTCTATTAGTCTGGGAATCGCAACATTGTGCTCAATGACATGCTCAAGCCTGATCAACAACGGCAGGAACGTGCCATCAGCGATAGCGGTGAGGTATAGCGCCCGGGCATATGCCTCGCTCGTCATGGAATCGAACAAGTCTCCAATGAAAATCTGACTCCATCGCGTCAGGCTTTGCTCATAAAGGGTCAGGAAAAGCTCTTCCCTTGTTTTGAAGTAAAGGTAGAGTGTGCCCTTGGCTACTCCAGTGTTCTTGGCGAGTTGAGCCATAGAAAAAGCTTCATACCCCACTTCACCGAAGTACGTTTCGGCGGCCTCTAGTACTGCATTTCGCCGAAGCGCCTTTTGCTCTGCGCTTCTCGCCCGCTGATTAATCACAACAACTGAACTCATGAATATCTCCACACTGCTTTTCGATTGGTTGCCAAGCCAGGATTAGTTAACAGGCCCCGGATATAACTGACCATTGGTCAAATATATAGCTGACCATCGGTCACTTCAAGTATTTTCTTCTCACTAGCCGATTCACAAGCCAACTCAGGAGTTTCGAGGCGCTTCAATTGAGCTCCCCGATTGGCGTGAAAGTTTCTACTGTGTTTAAGAAGAGGAAATGGTAGAAGTATAGGAATTCGCATTTTCTTCCCCATACAGCCGATGCCAAAACTGAACACAGCACTGAGGTAATTCGCCTTGATCATAGTATTCTCCGCGAGGACCCTAAACTACATTTACCCTGGAGCGTCACATTGAAGATGGAAGTAGTTTCAAGACACCCCCAAGAGACAGGGGATCACCCACCAAACAGGCCACACTTACTATTCATTCACGGCGCTTGTCACAATGCGGCCTGCTGGGAACAATACTATTTGCCCTGGTTTTCTTCGGAAGGCTGGCATGCGCACGCGATAACATTAAGAGGACACCGCAGCGATGATGAGGGGGTCCTGGAATGGTCTCTGAATGACTATCTCGACGATGTTAATGAAGCCATCGCGCATATAAACCAACCAGTAGTGCTTATAGGTCATTCCATGGGAGGCGTTCTGGCGCAAATGGCATTCGCCTCCAATGTAAATGTTAAAGCAATCGCATTGCTCGCATCCTCACCAACCCGGATCAGCCTGCAAGCGGCCTTTGGAATGTTCGTGCGTGCACCAAAAGCAACAATCATTGGGATGCTCAGCAGCGATATGACCAAATTAAGGGTAGCAATGGAGACGTTTTTCTTTGCCGACCATCTTGAAGACGCACTACGAGATAAGTTCAGGTCACAGCTAGTCTCTGAATCTCGAGTTGCGGTCGATGATGTCTTTTCACGGGAGCCTGCAAAACACCCGAAGAGCGATGACCGGCCAGTACTTGTAATTGCAGGGACGGACGACTGGTCTATACCTTTATCTGAGCACAGGAAAGATAGTGAGACTTATCGAACACCACTAATACTTTGCAAGGGTGCACATGACTTGATGTTAGATCCTGACTGGTCCGATAGTGCAACCACCATCAGGAACTGGTTAGTGACTCATAGACTGGAGTCGGCAGATGTCCGGTGACGCGAAAGCTCAGAAGCTTGGCGTAACGTCAGTTGCAAACGACATCGCCGGATTGCGCATCGGCAACTTCAGTGGATCTGTCAGGGAATCAAAATCAAACGTCGAAACGTCCACACTTCTTACGCTTGGGTTCTCGCTTGTCTGATAGTAAATTTTCAAATTCTGCAGATCATACGACACAGTATATTGCGTTCCACCATACTTAAGGATTTCCAATTCAGCAGGGTTTACCTTTTTATCTATCGCCTCCATGGGAAGCTGAAAATTTGACAGGATGCGGATGGACTCATGTACGGTGTCTTCGCCGCCGTCGGTCGGCCGCGACGATTGCGTCCATGTCAACGCCCGAATAAAACGCGAAGGTGGTGTAAAGTCACCCGGCAGGCCGATCAACCCACTGCCATATCCCATCGGCGCAATGTCGATACCATTAACGTCTACTGACGGCCAGTCTACGGAGCGCATGTTGACATAATTTCGTGCGTTATTAACATGCCAATCGTAAGGCGGCGAATTCGTCATAACGCCCAGCGTCTTTTCGTGTACGTTCAGACTTCCACCCACATACTCAACGATTATCTGATCACCACTTTTGTCTGTGATTGAAAAATGCACGGGCGCCGTCGCACCGAGTTCAGGGGTGACAACAGGAACAACCCGTATATTGTGTAACGCCTCTCGCGCCTCAGCCACCGTTGCAAACTGGCTCAACATAAAACCGGTAAAGTCGACCGGAGAAAGCGAAATAGATGCGTTTTCAGGCTCGTAGGCTTGATATTGGGCAAAGCCCGGTAAGTAGAGCAGGGAAACATTCAACCCCTGGGAATTCACGCCATCGCCAAATAACATCTGACCCAGCAAAGTTACCCCAGCAACATCGTACTTTGCTAACCACTTAGCACCGTCCTGCCCATCAGGCATTTTCATTGCAGAGAAAGCTGTACCCGACGGGACAAAGGTCATGGCCGGAGACAAGTCAAAGGCGCCCCACTCCATCGTTCTTGAGGCAACTACCGTACCATCAGCGCCTGTCAACGTAATGAAAGTACAAGCGCCAGACGAGCTCGCCTGAAGGCTGAAGACTCCGATAGCGGCAAGACTACAGATCTTTTTCGAAAGCTTACTTTTCATTAATCTCACCGTACCCTTGAATAACGTCAAACCAGCATGCTGCACATGATTTACTCGTCAAGCAAGAAGCCTATTCCAACTTAACGGAATTCTATAGACAAAACCTGCGCAACAGGCCAGCTAAAAGCCGAACCTTGCCTTGTTCTGAATGCATTCGGTCACTCTACACTGCCGGGCATCAGTTACTACGCAATCTTGGAGCATTGAGCTCAGACTTGAAATGACCATCGGTCAGTTATATAGTTGATCAGCAGTCACCTAATGGCCTGAGCCTGTTAACCGACCCTGCCCTAGCAACCGAACAAAGAGCAGCGTGGAGAAACCCAGAGCTCAGTCGTTGCGAGTTAAGTAGATAAAGCTAAACAGTGAGAGAGAAGATGATTGAATGTGAGTTTTTGGTTCAGGAGAACCAGTTTGACCCAGCCATTGAGCGCGAACTTGAGCTGGGAACGCAGCAGGTTGTAAAGAAAGTGCTAGACATGGATGCCAACGTGACCTGGAAAAAAGTGTTGGAGGGGAATGGCTTTTCTGCAGGCGAGAGTGGGTCAAAATCTTCACTTCTAATGCTGATAGTGCCAGAGGGCACCCCAGATGAGACCAGAACCAGGCTTCTAGCTGCAACCAACGACCTGTGGGTCGAGAAAGGTGGCTGCCACAAAAACGACCTCATGATCAGCGCCTTCGACCATAGCTTACTAAGCTAATTTATCAGGAGAAACGAATATGCCACTTTATCGAGTATTTACTCAGACCGACGCGCTTGACCAATCAACGAAAGCGAGCGTTGCCAAATCCATCACTGATACGCATTGCGGACTCACCGGAGCACCTAAAGAATTTGTCCACGTTTTTTATATTGAATCAGACGATGTGGCAGAGGGTACAGTTGAAGTTTTAGGGGCCATACGGGCTGGGCGCTCAGAAGAAGTTAAGGATGGCATTATTGGAAGAATTGAAGATGCCATTTTGTCAGCCGCTGACATCACACGAGAAAAGATTAAGGTATCGCTTATGGGTGTGGTTGCCAAATGGGTGATGGAAGCTGGCGCGATAATGCCGGAGCCTGGCGAGGAAGATGAATGGTTTGCGAAGCATCATCGTTGATTGAGGCTCTAAATATTGCACTCATTATAATCGATAGCCGGAGCCCTTCTGAGCCCGGCGTTTTCAAAAATATCCTGAGACTTATAACTCGGCTGAGCACCGACTAAAAAGTAGCGCCTTTCTCAACACCCAAATATGCCACCCCCGGTATCAGCAGGGTGAATCCAAGCTTTTCACTGATAGATGCATCCAATTTTTCTATCGCCAGATACGACTCAGTGGACCCTCATAAATCATTTCGATGTCATCCCCTGGCTCTGCGATAAACATTCGCAGGCTTGCTATTGTTGGAATGAATTCAGCACGTTCACCATTAATCCTTAGCTTCCAAAATCCATCATTAACATCTGCCCAGATGAGCCTCGTGGCGTGGCTAGCTCCATCGCCGACCAAGCGAAACTTAATATAGCCCGGTGAGTATATTGCTAAAGAATACTGATAGGGCTCTTCCTTATCATAGTCCCATAACCTGGATGGCCCACAAATAAACCTCTTTGCAATGTCTCGTTCTTCGTCATAACCCTCGACTCTTAGCGAGGTATATGCGTTCCAGTAGAATTTTTCGGGTGCTATTTCTAACTGCCGACTGATCGCCGTAAAAGTCGCGATTTCTCCATCAGCGGTGCAATCTCGCGGCGCGTCTATTATTGACTGCTCCTCTCGCAGAAACTCCGCTTTGTACATTGCGACGGTACCCCAGCTATTCTCGGGGTACTTCGAGATTCGCATATTCTCCAATCCGTACATAACTACTAGAAAATCGATGACGACCAATGCCATGAGCCATTTTTTGCTCGCTGGCCAAGCGCTCGTAAACCACTGCAAACCGAAGGCGCTAACTAAAGCCAACAAGAACAGAGCAACTCCCCTATGCTCTCCAGAGGGAAAGCGGCCTGCCCTGTAGATAAACAGATTTTCTGCCAGCCAGCCTCTAATAGGCAGCGGACTGTTACTGCCAAGAGACAGCATGGTAACTATGACCGCAAGAAAGAGGATAAGAGCGATGAACCCAATCCTCACTCTCAGAATGCCGAAGTAAAGTGCAGACAGAATTAGCGGGGTGGCCAAAAAGAGCAGATGAAATCTCTCCATAGTCGGCTCGAAGAATCTCATATGCCAGATTGGAAATACAAAATTCAAGAGGCTATATGAGGGTAATGAGCCAGCCAAGACTTCGTCCACAGTCAGCCCTGCTCCGCGATCTGACAGAAGCAATAGATTCACGAAATGCCATATTGAGGGCGCACTCAGAATCAAACCAGTTGTGACGCCAAGTGCCACCCAAAGCAATGGCTTTCTCTGATCATCTGCAGTGAAGTACAAATATACCCAATAGATTAGAAGACACTGACCGCCAAATATAATATTTGCTGGATAGCCTGCTGTTGCCATGTAGTAGACACTTGAAAGAGCAACCAAATATGCGAGAGTAGACTTATTCTCTAAAGCCAATCTGATCGAAAGAAGACCTCCCAATAATCCAATAGCTGTAGCCAAGTAGGAAAAATGGCTTGCGTGGCCAATAACGAAGCCCGAAGCAGTAATAGCAAGCCCAAGATAGAAGCTGCTAAAGGAATCAAGCAGAAAACTGCGCCCCAATGCATAGCAGAGAAGAAGAATGGCGAACTGGCTAAAGAGATAAATAAGTTTTATGGATACAACGCTATCCGGGAAAATATAGGCCGCCAAAAGATAGACTATATTGTAGGTTCCAGCTTGAATGTTTGAGCCAATTGGATACCCAGATAAAACGTTGGGAAAGAAATCTGGAAAATATCCCTGCCGACTAGATGAACCCAACCATCTGAAATAGCTCCACATCTCATCGAAAGCATCCCACTTTGGCGCTCTTATGGGAGAAAATAATGGCACGTTTGCAAGAATGAGGAGAGCGATTCCCCAAAGCCAGCGAGGGACTCTGGTTAGTTTTGTATAAAGGGCCATTAGGAGATGATAACAGAGGCTTGATGCGCAGACCGAAGTTTGAATCTCCACTTTGAGGTCAAGCATACACAAACTCTTGAGAGCCTAGCCAGACTATCTAACGCCCGCTTCCGCCCAATTGCGGCGCTTCTGGTTATACTTAATCTTGCTCGAGAGAGGACGCTCGTGAAAAATCAAAACTTGGTCTATTAAGGTAATGCTTAGTATGGGTAGGCTGTTACGTGCTATGAAGAAATCAGCGAAAATAATCTGTCTTACGTTTATGTCCACATTGCTACTGGGCTGTGCACAGGGCCGGGTAGATGTTCTCGATAAAGACGGAAATGTAATCGGGGCTTGTACGGCTGACTTCAATTTTCACTGGTACGGCGCGCAAGATTCCGTGGACTACATTCTGTATCTTTGCGCAAAGGAGAATATAGATAAGGGGTACAGAATATCCGATGAATCTATTCTCGCCAAAGATTATACAATTCCGGAGCCGCCTAACGGAGAAAAGTGGACCCAGCAATCAGCCAAAGATCAGTTTTCCAAGAAGCTAATTTCCGAAAAGAAATATGGATACATATTAGCTGCTATTGAATTCCGGTACTGGCAAAAACTGGATAAGGCAGAAGAGCAATTGTCACACTCTGAAATCACGCAAGCGGAGTATAAGCATCTTGTTCGAGAGGCTAAGGCTGAGTTCGATGGCACGGAAGAAAAATGAATGCCGAGCGTAGCCCTGGAAGGATATATCGTTGTTCCCGACGCGGACCTGGTTGAAGTGACGAGGGCGCTTGAAGAGCACATTCGGTTAACTCGTCAGGAAAAAGGGTGTACGTCTTTTAGTGTCGTCAAAGACCCAGAGAGTAATAATCGCTTTAACGTTTACGAGGAGTTTTGTTCTCGAGACGCATTTGAACTACATCAGCAACGCGTGGCTAGTTCTAAATGGGGAAGGATTACAGTCAATGTAGAAAGACACTACCGAATTTGTGACCTTGAATAGCCACGGCCCCCTCCTCGCCCCAACGTAGACATATTCGCTTCGGGGTAGAGTTGGGCCCAATAGGAATCTTATGATTGGAAAATTAATTGCAGCCTGTCTGGTAATCGTTGGAATAATAAACCTGGTTCCTGTCTTGGGTGTGATATCTGCTCAAAGATTGGAGGCGGGATATTCCGTTACCCTTGCAGGCAACGATCTTGCTATATTGTTGCGCCATAGAGCCCTACTTTTTGGGATTTTGGGTGCATTCATTCTTTATTCAGCTTTCAACCCGCTTTATCAATTGCCGGCAATGATTATGGGTGGCGTAAGTATGGTTGGCTTCGCGTGGCTCGTGTTTGTTACGGGTGGATACAATGATGCAATCGGCAAGGTACTCTTTGTTGATATCGTAGGTATCTTGTTTTTGTCTGCAGCGATGCTACTAAAGTATGTTGCTAAGCCCAGCTAACAAAGCAACACTATCGGAAACGCTACAGTACTGAATATCTATATCGAACCTAAAAAATGGACACCAAAAAATGATTAAGCTTCACGGTTTTTCTTCGAGCAACTACTACAACGTTCCTAAGCTTGCGCTTTTGGAAAAGGGCATCCCATTTGAGGAAGTGTTGTCTTACACGGGAGTCGGTCCAAACTACAAACCAGAGTACCTTGAGAAAAGCCCACTGGGAAAGGTACCGGCACTTGAAACGAGCGAAGGCTTTATCAGTGAATCTCGCGCCATTTTGGAGTATATCGAGCGAGCGCACCCGCAACCTTCGTTGTTACCATCCACACCCTTTGGTATCGCGAAAGTGCAGGAGCTGTCACAGTTCATTGAACTTTATTTTGAGCTTGTGGCCCGCCGGCTGATACCCAATCTGTTACTCGGTACAGAGCCTGATCCAGCAATCCTAGAAGAAGTTGGCACTAATCTCGACAAGGCGGCAGTTGCATTGGCCACGCTCTCGAGTTTTGAGCACTACGCCTATGGCGAGCAATTTACTCTGGCAGATATAGCGGCCATCTTTAACCTGCCCATTGTGCGGGGCGTTGGATTGAAGTTTCTAGGTAAGGATCCACTGGCAGCAGTACCAGGCTTGGATGCCTACTGCGCACGCATGGAAGAACGCGACCATGTGAAGCAGATTCGTGCGGACGCAGACGCTGATCGCCCGAATTTCATGGCGCATCTTAAGGCACTTTATGGTTTCTAGGGCACTAGGCCCTACTCCATTCTTCGCACGTATTAGCCCTTAAATTGCCCGTTAGCGCAGTTGGGAAGGAAGGCCGACGTCCCTGTCAGCCCAAAACGGTTGTGTGATATTTCTCGCCCTCTATTGAAGGGGGCAGCTTACTTCAGGGTTGAAGGGCGCAAAAATACCGGCGGGATTGTGCTTTTCGATCCACACGTGAAGCGCCCAGATTTGCTGCTCTTCATTATATTGCAGCTCCTGCCCGAGCATGACCGGCGGCGTCGAAGCGTTGTCTGGTGTCCATGGCACGATGTACTCCACGCCCACAAACTCCATAGAGCCGTCTGCCAGCGGTGCGTACAGAAGTACTTCGGGGCGCAGCAGACTAAGCTCGAAGGGCGCACCATCAAGCGCGGCCATATTGGCCACGTGATAACCCATACCACCTGCAGGTGATTCAACGCAGTCGGAGATGGTGGCGTTCCAGCCGGCCACCTGCGCTACGTCATAGCTGGCGAAGGGAGCCGTGACTTTTTCGAGCAGTGCCAGCTGTGCACGGACTGCCTTGTTCTCGCCACGCAACTCTTTGCCGTAGCCCGAATTAGCCGATGCGTTTGCTGTGAACAGCACTGCTGCGAGGAGGTATACGGCTACCGGTGCAGCGCCAAAGATCAGGTCCTGGGTATAGCGGAAGTTCAGAAGTTTCATGATGTTCTCCATTGGATTATTCAGTCTCTACGTTGCGGCCAGTCACTTGCGGACAGACCTTGGAGACAGAGCTTGGCGGTGAGCCTCTTGAAAGACTTATAGAAAGGCTAAAGAAGTTATGAAATTTTCATCAAATCGTGTAACACTTTGATTTGTATGGCTTATTGTTTTGGAGAATTCACGCTCGATCCTCGCACCGGGACCCTCATAGGCTCCGATGGTGTGGTACCCCTGCGACGTCAGGCCTTCCAGCTATGCGAGGTGCTCCTTAAAAATGCCCCAGAATTGATGACCCGAGATCAGTTGATGGACCAGGTTTGGGGTCGAACCGTCGTGTCGCCAAATGTGCTAGCGCAGACCATCAGTGAACTGCGCCAGGCACTCGGTGACGATCCGCAAGCACCTCGATATATAGAAACCAAGCATCGGCGCGGCTACCGGATGGTTTGCGAAGTGTCTCAGGTTGAAACCCCGAACCGCGAGATCGCGGCACCTGAACCAAACTCTCCAGAAAGATCAGCTCATACGCCTCAACAGGAACCGTCGAGTAACTTGTTACAACGATACGGGCTGGGAGCCCTCGCTGTAGCGATTGTCATAACATTACTCTGGGCAGGTTTGCGCTCCGATGAGCAGGATATCCTGTACCGTGAAACTCTCCCCGATATTCGTTCTGCGTTGGATTCCGATGTGTTCGACGCATGGAGTAAAACACGACAAGCACTGGCTCAACATGTCGGTGACCCTTCGCTAAATCAGATGATGCTAGACCTGACTGTTCCCGTGTCGCTGGACAGCCAGCCCTCGGGCGCAACCCTCATGGTGGGGCCTTACGACGCTCAAGAGTCAGATTGGGTCGAGCTAGGTACAACACCGTTAGAGGGTATCAGGCTGCCACTAACTAAGCTCCGCTTCCACATACATAAGCCGGGGTACGTGGACCTGGACGTGGCACCCAGCGTACTGCCGTTCCCCGAGACGTTTCAGCTTCACACTGAGAGCGCCACCCCGGCGGGCATGGTATTCGTACCGCGAGGGCCGGTTAGCTACATGGGGAAGACTCATGAGCTGCCTGGGTTCTGGATACAGCGTAACGAAGTTAGCAACAGGGAGTACCATGAGTTTGTGGAAGCCGGAGGCTACGAGCGCCGTGAGTACTGGCAGCACCCGATGGAGATTGATGGGAAAGAGCTAACCCCGGAGGCTATGCTGTCAACCTTTGTCGATTCAACAGGTCTTCCCGGGCCGTCCACCTGGTCGCTGGGAACTTTCCCCACGGATAAAGGCGATCACCCGGTAGAAGGAATCAGTTGGTTCGAAGCGGCTGCCTATGCGCGGTTTCGCGGCCTGGAACTCCCGTCGGCGTTTCACTGGTGGCGCGCATCCGGCAGAGGTGGTAACCAGTACCTGAATTTTGCCGACATCATCACCGCCAGCAACTACCAGAGCGCTGGCACCTGGCCAGTGGGAAACGGCGGCCTTGGCCCCTACGGCACTCGAGATATGGCCGGTAACGTGGGTGAATGGTGCATGAACCCGGGCGGCACCGGGCGACACTTTCTGGGCGGATCGTGGATCGACAGTTCATACGCGTATATGGACTGGTATGCACAACCCGGGATGAATCGTGGCGCTGGTTTTGGCGTTCGCCTAATCAAGGCAGACACGGCCATTGCGGCTGAACTACAGGCGGCCCTGGAATATGTTGCACCTGCTCCTATCACCCCCGTGAGCGACACAACGTTTGCAATATTTGCGCGCCAGTTCGATTACGACCCCTCGCCGCTCAATACTCAGATTGAAAAAGTAGACAGCTCTCAGCGGGCCTGGCGTCGTGAGCGAATATCATTCGATGCGCCTTACGATGATGAACGGATAACTCTGCAACTCTTTATCCCCACTGCGTCTAAACCGCCTTACCAGGTGGTGGTTCACTTCCCGGGCGGCGATGCGGTGTTACTGGATGACAGCGAGCAAGCAAGCCTGCTGAGCGTAGAGCCGTTTCTGCGCACGGGGCGCGCAGTAGCCTACCCTGTCTACAAAGGCACGTTTGAACGCAAAGTGCGACAACAGCGCGGTCCGATGGCCGTTCGCAAGGAGATTATTGAGCAGACCCAGGATTTGCGCCGTACCCTTGACTACCTGGCAACCCGTGACGATATGGCACAGGATAAGATCGCGTTTCATGGGTTAAGCTACGGCGGCATCCGCGCCCCCATAATCCTTGCAGTGGAGTCTCGCTTCGCGACGGCGATGATACTGTCTGCCGGCCTGCCGCCCTACCCGCTGCCGCCTGAAATCACGCTACAGCACTACCTGCCCAGAGTCACAATGCCCACGCTGTTCATCGGCGGGCGAGACGACTTCAACCAGAACTACGAGACAGCACAGGTCCCCTTCTTTGAGCTGCTGGGCGCGCCTGACAATCAAAAGAAACACGTGACGTTCGAAGGCGGACATCTACCCACGGGCTACTCCGGGCTCAAGAAAGAGGTGATCGCCTGGCTTGATGAAACCCTGGGCAAGCCGTGAACGTTAGACCGATCACGGCAGCCCCTATTTCCCTTAGCGCTCTTAGCCTATGTGTATTCCGATCAGGGCGAATTAATATACACAACACGCGGAATCGTTTGCCCGCGACCCCAAGGTGCACCTGAGTCTATGAGTATCTTGCGTAGCGCCGGCATCTCCACAGTCAAAATAACATTGAGTCGCTCACGCAGCGCAACAAAGTCTGCCTTGGCGTACTCGAGACTGCGCACATGTGACGCCGTTGGGCCATAACTTGTTCCGCCCATACCCCAACGTGCGTGACTAAGCCAACTGTTAAAGTTGTTCTCGCGTGTGGCACCTACACCTTCACGGTCAGAGTCTTCAAACTCATCTTGCATTGCCAGCAACTCCTGGTGCAATGCGTGAAGCTGTTTGTCTGCGTCTCCCGGCGCACTCGCGCTTCGATCAGCCATATCCATCATAGTGGCGGTATCTTCGATCGCATCTTCCAACGCGTAGCGAGCAGCGCTGACCTGCCCTGCAAGGGATGAAATATCTTTTAGAAAGGCATCACGCTCGGCAAGGCTAGGGCCTTCAATGGCGCCGTCGTAGATACGCTGCACCGCAAACTCAACCGGACCCGAAAGCGTTCGGCTCTCGCCACCTTTTAGCAGCACGAGTTCGGCACTGTAATCACCCGGCGCAACCATGAAGCCACGCGGGGGCAAGCCCTGCCAATTCGGCGGAGTTTCTACCGAGCCCGAATAGGGGTGATGTAGATCCCAGGCCACCCGGTGAAAACCTTTCTCTGCCGGAGCATCAACCCGACGGATCACATTTCCCTGAGCATCACGGATCAGCAACTTGAGTGCTGGTGGTGTCTCCCGTCGCTCGGCTTCAACCGCATCCCAGCCTGGAAAACGAACAGCCTGGCCCGAGTCGATAGCTTCCTTCTCTGCATCTTGGCGAATTTTCTCCAATGTTGGGAAACCCTCGGCCAAGTGATAAGTCAGCACCGCGCCAAAGGGTGGGTTTTCTGCCACATAGGTTTGATCACCCGAGGAGCCCCGTATTGTGGCGCCCAATACTTTACGGGGGAAAAACCAGTCTGCGTCGCGCGGTTTAAACAGCAATGCTTCCTGCGCTAAAGCGTCTTCAGATACTGCACGCAACGGGGAGTAGTCATCCAACACAAAAAATCCGCGACCGAAACTTGCAGCCACTAAATCGTCTTCGCGCTGCTGGATTGTAATATCTCGCACGGAAATCGTAGGCATTCCAGCGTTAAGCTTCGCCCACTGCTGGCCTGCATTAAGCGTGACAAAAACGCCAAACTCAGTGGCCGCAAACATAAGCTCCGGCTTCACGTGATCTTGCACGACTCGCCACACTAAATGTTTGTCGGGTATGCCTGTGGTGATGGAACTAAAAGTCTTGCCGCGGTTACGGCTTACCAAGAGGTAGGGCTTAAAGTCACCATACTTATGGTTATCCAGTGCGACGTACACCGTATTGGCGTCGTGCAGGTCCGCGCGAATGTCGTTCACAAAGGCCGTATCGGGCACACCGGGCAGCGAGCCCACTTCGATTTGTTGCCAGCTATCTCCGCCGTTCTCGGAAACCTGAATAAGACCATCGTCAGTACCGGCGTAAAGCAAACCCTCTTCAAGGGGTGACTCGGCCAATGACGTGATCGTGTTGTACTCAGACATAGCCAGCATGTCCCACGGAGCATCCCAGCTCCAGGTTTGATCCATAATCGGTAGTGTTAAGCGCTCCTGATCGCGGGTGAGATCGCCCGATACCGGACGCCAATCGTTGCCTCGATCATCCGAGCGCCACACGCGCTGGGTAGCGAAATACAGCCGCGTTGGGTTATGAGGGCTCACCAGAATAGGCGAGTCCCAATTGGCCCTCTCGGGTGGTTCGCCAGGCGCTGGCTGAGGGCGGATATACATAGACTCACCCGTGGTGAGGTCGATTCGAGAGATGTTTCCTCTTTGAGACTGAGCATAGAGTATGTCCGGGTTGCCCGGCTCTGTTGCCGGCTGGTGTCCATCACCGCCCAATACCACCGTCCAGTCTGAGTTACGGATTCCGTTTACATTGTTAGTCCGCGAGGGTCCGCCTTGCGTGTTGTTGTCTTGGGTACCGCCGTAGATGTTGTAGAAAGGCTCAGCATCATCAACGGCCAGTTTGTAGTACTGGGTGAGCGGTAGATTATCGATAAACCGCCAAGTAACGCCGAGGTCAAAGCTCTCGTAGATACCACCATCGGTACCCATAATGATGTAGTTCGGGTCTGCGGGATCAAACCTCACTGAATGGGTATCGCTGTGTTTGGCTTGCTGCGGCATATTTTCAAACGTCTTGCCGCCGTCTTCCGATTGCTGCACAACAGGGCCCACCAGGTAAAGTCGGTCAAACTTGTGGGGGCTAGCTACCAGCTCCTGGTAGTAATGAGGGCCAGTACCACCACCCACTGCATCAGCGCCCTTCACCCAACTTCCGCCGCGATCGGGCGAGCGCCAAACACCACCCTCTCGTCGATTGAGCTCAATGGCTGCGTAGACTACGTCGGGGTCGATGGGCGAGATGGCAAGACCAATCTTCCCAAGGTTACCGGTTGGCAAGCCGTTGGTCAGCTTGGCCCAGGTGCGACCTCCATCGGTCGATTTATGCAAACCACTCTCAGGGCCACCACCCATGTAAGCCGCCACGGTACGATGGCGCTGCCAAGTTGCCGCATACAGCACATCTGGATCACGGGGATCCATTACGATATCGGTGACACCAGTCCACTCACCACCACCGAGAGTTTTCTCCCAGGTCTCGCCACCATCGGTGGTCATATAAAAGCCCTGTTCACCTCCCGCTGTCCAAAGGGGACCTTGCGCTGCGACCCATACTGTATTGGAGTCTTCGGGGTGTACCAGAATTGCAGAAATATGCTCGGAGTTCTGTAAGCCTTTGTTCGTCCAGGACTGTCCGCCATCGTCTGAACGGTAAATACCATCACCATAAGCAACATGGCGGCCACCGACATCTTCTCCGGTTCCCACCCAAACAGTATTAGGGTTGCCAGGGTCTACTGTGACGTTACCGATTGAGTAAACAGATTCGTCGTCAAAAATAGGGGTCCAGGTCACACCGGCATTAATGGTCTTCCAGACGCCACCAGAGCCCACTGCCACATACCAGATGCTGGAATCGGTAGGATCCCAATCGATATCAGCGATGCGACCCGACATAAAGGCGGGGCCGATGTTTCGCCATTCGAGTCCGGCGTAAGTACTCTTCTGCTCTTCTTCTTCTGCGGCACATGACACTGCCGTTAACGTTAGAGCTGCTGCGATAAGCAAATAGCAATACCGATTCAAGGTAAACTCCTTCTATTGACGACTTCGTTCCATATCATGCGCCGACACAGTTGCCCAGTTCAAGTACCTACCCACGGAATCTCTAAAAGAATCCGGTATTTACGATTGCTGTAGACCGCTTCACGGTGGTGGATCTAAACCGCAATCATTACAGGACGGCGGCGTGGCAAAAACAGAGGTTTTGGCGTGCTATTCAGCCCACGAGTAACGACACCCCGATTACTTTCTGGCAAGCTACCCTAGGTTCGCCCCAATGTTGTTTTTGACACCACATCGGCAAGGTCACCCAGGAGTTCAACCGCTGACTTCTCTTTTCATGCGCTGCTCAATCGGCACCCACCACTACATCATCTGCTTCCTGCTGGCCTGTGCTACGGCTTCACCGGGTTCGTGGGCGGCGGAATTGGAGAACATCGTCGTTACCGGCCGCAAGCCAGCTGGCAGTACAGGAAGCCAGCTGCACGGCTTCAGTAGTTATACCCAGGTTGAGGACCTACCTAATGTCCCCCCTACTCTCTCCTCTTTGGTAAGCCGGCTACCGGGGGTTGCGCTGGCCGGCCAGGGCGGGCTTTTGCAAACCGTAGCAATCAGAGGGCTTTCAAGGCAGCGCGTGGGAAGTTACTTTCTGGATATCCCGATACTCACCGAAAGACGAGCTGGCACAGCGGCATCGTTCATCGACCCGGCGATACTCGACGGTGTGGAATTGGTCCGCGGACCTGCGACAACAGCCTATGGTTCAGGGAATCTTGGCGGCCTGATTCGTTCTATCCCAGGAACGACCACAGGTCTTGAGGCGAGACTCGGCTGGGGAGGCAGCGGGTCGGAGAACAATCAACTGGTACGCTACGGGGAACAGAATTTTTATGCTGCTCTTAGTCATCGAGGCTCGAATGATGCAGAGACTCCCGACGGAACGCCCTTGCACACCCGATTTGATCAATGGAACCTCCTTCTTGGCGGTGAATATAATACTGAGAGCGCTACTTATAGAGCCGTTACGCTGTTAACAGATGCAAACGATATCGGAAAATCCAATGTGCGCTATCCGGATGATCGTGTAACCACTTACCCCGATGAGAGGCATTGGCTTAGCCAAATCTCACGCTTGACCGAAAGCGATCAGATACATGCTTTTGTTCACTATCAGGATTTGAGCACAGAAGTACTGCGCCCCGGTGTGCGCTTGGACGTTGTCGACTCGAGCTCAATCGATTTCGGCGCCCGCTACGTTCGTGAATGGGAAACTGGTACGGACTGGCGTTGGGGGCTTGACTACCTCGGACGTCGAAACGTGGACATTGATGAGCAACGCAAGCCTATCGATGGATTACCCGAGCCTTCAATGGCGTCTTTGCGCGCCGAGCAAAACGAAATCGCAGTGTTTGTTGAAGCCAAGCGGAGTTGGTCTGAGTTCACCGCAACGGCTGGCGCTCGACTGGGCACTCAACAACAGAATGCCGAGGGGTGGTCAGAAGAGAATGAGTCCCTCGTTAGCGCCTATTTAGGCGCCAACTGGTCGTTTGCCACTGACTGGTCTGCAAATGCCGAACTATCACGCGGCGTGCGAGTCGCCAACCTGTCGGAGAAATTTTTCTCTGGCACAACTGGTCGGGGCCTCGTTCAAGGCAACCCGAATCTTTCACCAGAGATTGCCGATAACATTGACCTTGGCGTGATCTACGACAATGGCAGACTACAGGTGGAAACTCATTTCTTTTACATGGAACTAGATGACTTCATCGAGCGGGTACCTCTCAGCACAGAGATACTGAGCTTCAGGAACCTGGATGGTGGGCACATAAACGGTATGGACTTCGACGCTCGGCTAGGCTTGAACGAAAAACTCGAGATAGGTTTGGGGGGGCAGATTCAAAGCGGCGAAAATGGAGAAGGGAACAACTTACAGGATATATCACCAAATCGGCTGTCTCTTAATGCACTATACCGCGGCGCCACGTGGCAGTGGTCGCTAGACTACCAACATCGGTTTGAACATGATGACGTAGCTGCAACCGAACAATCAATCGGTTCAGCAGATTTACTCTCCTTCAGCATCACCAAACCATTGAGCGAGAGCATGGTGCTGAGTGTCTGGGGCCGAAACTTGCTGGACCAAACCTACATTCTGACAACCGATGAGCTCTCCACTGCCGGAGAGAAAATTGCATTCGGAGTAGAATGGTCATGGCGGAGCATGCGCTGAAATTATCTGAGCGGGGGCTGTAACTTGCATCTATGCCCCACCCTCGAGCCAGCTATTGATAGCGCGACACTAGGTAAGACCGGGTTGATGCTGCAACCGTTAGTTTTGCATTCCCTTAGCCAATAGCCAGCTCAAAGCGAAGTAGGTACTAGACGGAAATCTTTGGCGTAATGGGGTTCTCCTGCCGTATATTAAGCCTTTCCTAGTTGCAACATCGAGCGCCAACATGATGTCCAAAAAATTAGTTTTAACAATAACTCACTTACTGTTTGCAGCGGGTGGTTTCGCATTAGGCATATACGCGCTGCCAATCCTTATGGCCCCCGAAGCGCCGTCATCTGAAAAAGTTGTTGAGTTACAGAGCCAATCTATCTACCGGGGCGATTTTCGTCGCGATCTGGCCGACAGTGACTTTCTGCACTGGGGAGAAGGTAAGGTAGCCGTTGGCAACGACTCTATTACATTGATGGGTAGCATTGCTCCGGGGCCAGATTATCGTCTCTATTTATCGCCGGAGTTCGTTGAAACCGAAGCAAACTTTGTGAAGCTCAAATCCACAATGGTGCAAGTAGGTCCGGTCAAAACATTCGAAAATTTTGTCGTCTCTGTTCCCGCTGGTGTAGATATCTCCTCATACAATACGGTGATAATCTGGTGTGAAGCGTTCGGGCAATTCATTACAGCCGCGCAATATCGCTGAGAGCGCAGATCAACGTCCTACAACGTCACACCGAGGCTGTTTCAACTACTTCATACTCTAGTGAATCAGTGTGCTGATTAACAAACAGTACAAGCTATACTAGGAACCTGGTTGGCCCTGAACACAAAGGATAATTAGAAGCATGAACTGGGATGCCATCGGCGCAACTGCAGAAGCCCTCGGCGCTATAGCCGTTTTTCTTTCATTGATCTATCTGGCAATACAAACAAAGAATAACACGCGCGCGCTGCGCTCCGCGGCGTTTCACCAGGTAAGAGACTCTTTCGCCGACGTCTCGTTGGCCTTGTGCCAAGACCCGTCTTTGACTCGCTTGGTTACCCGCGCGATGGAAAACGATCCGGAATTAGCAAAAGAGGAAATTGCTCAGTTTGAATTTTTCCTAACAACTTTCGTGCGTCGGGGTGAAAGCGCCTATTTTCAATCAACCGAAGGCGCATTGCAGATGGAGGCATGGAATGGGATCAGAGAAGGCATTTCAATTGTCTTATCGAATGTCTATAGCCAGACATGGTGGGAAAGCACCCGCGGTAGGTTCACGAGTGAGTACACCGAAGAATTACAGCAAGCTATCGCCAGTAGGCAGTCAGCCTGAGCGAAGCCAATCAATCCTTCGTATTGATACTCAGTTTGGATAGCTTGAACAATCAGCAGTGTTAACCTGCCGCTCAAATAGGGTGTTCGTGTGATGGAACCGGCAGCATAGAATCCGATGGGGTGGAAGGCTCTGCAGACCCAATCACTGTAAATCTTCTGGCAATACGTGCGCAATTAACGTACATTTTCGCCGTTATGAAACCTATTGCCTCACAAACACGCGCCCACTGGCTCATCGCAGCTATGGTGATGCTGCTGCTTGGTGCTCAGGTAGCGCAATCTGCGCACCTGCACGCCGATCACTCCATCACGCCTGATTGTATGCAATGCTCTACTGACGGCGGCCAAGCCGCAGTTACCACCAAAGCCGACGCGCCCTCCTGTATTGCTGCTGTCCGTAGCAATAATGTCCAGGTTTCAGCGGCACCTGTCGCCACGTTCTACCGCCTTGCAGCAAGAGGTCCTCCCGCACTCTCCAACTGAACTTACACACCCTAATTCAGAATTGGAGATACACCGTGAAACGTAATCTTATTGCATTACTGGTCGCTACCAGTAGCGCCGCTGTGGCGCAGGAAAACAGAATGGAGCATGTCATTGTTTCCATTCCCATCCACAAGAAAACCGCCGAAACCAATCTGCCCGTGACCGTACTCACCGGCGAAGAGCTCCGGCGCGCCGCTACTACTAGTATCGGCGAAACCCTGGGCAACAAGCCCGGCATTGCCAGCGCTTCGTTCGGCCCTGGCGTGGGTCGGCCGGTGATTCGCGGCCAGCAGGGTGCTAGAAGCGTTACTTTGCAGAACAGCACTAGTAGCGCTGATGTATCTAGCCTCAGCCCCGATCACGCGGTGGGAGTTGAGCCACTTCTAGCCGACTCCATTGAGGTTCTGCGCGGGCCCTCTACCCTGCTCTACGGCGGCGGCGCGATTGGAGGCGTAGTCAACGTTATTGACAATCGAATACCAGTAAACCCCATAGAAGGTGTTAGCGGTGCAGCGGAATATCGCTACGACGATGCCTCGAGCATGGACAGCGGCGTAGGCCGGCTTGATTTTGGCACGGGCAACTTTGCGTTCCATCTTAGCGGCAGCACTCGCGACTTCGACGACCTGGACATTCCCGGCAAAGCCATTGATGAGGAAGCGCTCGAACAGCAGGAGGAATTACTGGGTATTGAGCACGAAGGGGAAGAGGAAGAACTGGAAAATACCAACGGCTATATCGCCAATACCGATGGTGATGCTGATATCTGGACTGTTGGAGCGTCATACCACCTGGGTGACAAGGGCTTCTTTGGGTTGTCAGCAAGCTCCTATGAGACCAACTACGGTATTCCCCCTGGTGCGCACGGCCATGAGGAGCACGAGGAGGACCATGATGACGACCACGACGAAGATCATGACGAGGAACACGGTGAGGAGGAAGAAGAAACCATCCGCATAGACCTCGATATGGATCGCTACGACGCTGCCTTGCACCTTCACGATTTGTTGCCCGGACTGATCGATATTGCGCGGGTCAACGTCACCTACACCGACTATGAGCACGTGGAGCTAGAAGGCGCTGAGGTTGGCACCCGTTTCAATCGTGATACCTGGGAATCCCGCATTGAGCTGGTGCACACCGGTAAACACAATGGCGTGGTTGGATTGCAAACACGTATGGATGAATTTGAGGCAGTGGGGGAAGAAGCTTACGTGCCCAAAACAGATTCCTCCGAGGTAGGCCTGTTCTGGGTAGAGGATCTGGACTACGGCGACTGGCACATCGAACTTGGCGCTAGAGTTGATTGGGTGGAGCGCGATCCCGATGCACTAACCGCCGATGAAGAAGACTTCACTTCCTTCAGTGCTTCGGGCTCTGCCGGCTATGCATTCTCCGACGCCTGGTCGGCCAGTGTTGCACTGTCGAGATCTGCCAGAGCGCCTGCCACCGAAGAACTGTTCTCCAACATCGACAATAGTGGCGAGTCATTGGTAACCCATGCCGCTACCGGAGCAATAGAAGTTGGCGACGCGGATCTGGATGAGGAAACATCGATCAACATTGATGCGAGCCTCAACTGGCAAGGCGATCAGTCCTGGGCAGAGCTCACAGTGTTCTACAACACTTTCCAAGACTATATCTTCCTGCTCAACTCCGGCCAATTTGAAGATGAAACACCCATCTATTTGTATGAACAAGATGATGCGGATTTTGCCGGTGCAGAGTTTGAGTCGAGCTTCCATCTGACAGAACTAGGCTCCGGCTCTCTTATGTTAGGGGTGTTTGGCGACATGATAAGCGGGGAGTTCGACAGCGCTGGTGATGTGCCTCGTATGCCACCACTGCGTATTGGCTCCGAGCTGAGCTGGTCGGGTGATGCATTCAATGCCTTTGTACGCGTAATCAATGCTGATGATCAGGACGATGCGGGAGACTTTGAAACTGATACTGACGGCTACACGCGCTGGGACGCTGGCGTTGACTACAGCTTCAACCTTTATGGAGACACCGAGTTACTTACCTTTATAAAGTGGAAGAATATCGGTGACGAAGAAATTCGCCTTAGCACCTCTTTTCTGCGCAACTATGCTCCGCAGGCCGGGGAGTCCGTAGAGGCGGGCATCCGCTTCTCCTTTTAGACGACCTAATTCCGCGCTTGGGGCAAGTACTGGCTTGCTCCAAGCCGGCGTTTTCTCGCGCACAACACTTTCGTACCATTCTGGGTACCGCTTCCTTACATCAATAGGTCGTTAATCAACTCCGACATGCGCGGTCCATTAGGCCTGGATGCTACCGGCATCGGACTCAGGTCCAGCGCCAGATTTGAGTAGTTTGAATCACAGATCTCCTCAATCACGGGTAGTTGCTCCCACGGACTGATCTGCACTTCTCGGTAATCGTCTACTATGATGGCTTGTCTTCTGCTCATTGTCTTTCCCTCCCTGTTTCCATGCTTCACATAGTAGAGAGTTGCAGACGACTAGAAGATGGCCGGGTGCGCCAACTTAATGGCCATACGCGACATCTCTAAAGGGAGGGAGCCCAAAGGCTGCAATTGGAGACATTGCGTCTGCAAAATTCAGCTCCCACCGACAAGCCAACACCTGCGAGTTAGATGCGTCAGGCGAGCAATAAGACAATCGGCCCTGCGACCATCAAAAAGACATTACCAAACGCATAAGTCCCAGCATAGCCAATGGCAGGCACCGCGCTGCCCGCCTCCCGCGTGACTACCGACAGCGAAGCGCCACTGGTCATTGCTCCGGTAAGCGCCCCCATCAAGATTGCAGGATTAAGGTGTAATAACTTGCTGCCAATGAAATAGGCGATCAACAACGGCACGCTCGTGACTGCAACACCTGCAACCACCAGCAATGGCCCTGCACTTGTTAACGTTTCTATGAACTTGCCGCCCGCGCTTAACCCAACGCCGGCCATAAACAACAAGAGACCAAATTCCATTAGCCACCAGCTCGTGGCCTCCGGTAAACGCCCGAAAGTGGGTCGGATGGAGCGTATGTAGCCAATGCCCAAGCCGGCCGCCAGAAGCCCCCCTGCCGTTCCCAAGCCTATAGCGACACCACCCACTGTGAATGAAAGCATGCCCAGCAAAATACCCAACACAATGCCAAAAGCAAAAGTGATCATGTCAGTCTGACTAAGGTTACGTTCCATGTGACCAAGGTAGCGCCCAAAGAGCTCGACCTTCGCCGGCTTGCCAACCACGTGATAAATATCGCCGGGCTGTATTTCCAGGTCCTGATTGTGCGGTAGCTCAACGCCGGCCCGAACAATTTTTTCAATCAACACGCCAAACGCCACTGGAGGCGCCAATTCACCCAGTGTTTGATTACAGATGGCCTTATTGGTTACAACAACAACGGCGCTTTTTTGTGCCTGTCCCACATCGTGCTCGGGAGGCACCTCTTCTCCAATTTTCGCTATGCCCCCGGAAAATAATGCTCGCGGGGCAACGAGCTCCAGTATGTCGCCGTTGCGCAAATAGTCCCCACCGCGCACAGACACCAGTTCCCCGTTTCGAAATACACTGGCAACCGGAACTCGAGGACAGTATTTTTCGCGAATCTCAGCCGCGCTCATGGCGATGAACTCCGGGTTACTCACCCGATACCATCGCGTAGTGATATTGGCGGGCGCCGGCCGATCTGCCGAACCATGCTCAAAGGCCGAGGATTCGGCGGCAATGTCCAGACCGAGTAGGCGCGGCAAATAGCGGATAATGGTAATCAGACCCGTCAGGCCAAAGATGTAGGTAATTGCATACGCAGAGGCAATATTGCCCACCACCTCGTCTCTCGTCATACCTGCAGGCAAATGCACACTACCCTCGCGAATAGCGTCTTGTGCTGCCGCAAGCGTGGGTGAGCTGGTGAGTCCTCCCGCCAACAGGCCCGCAGCATTGCCGGGCTTCATCGCTATGAGCGATGCTGCCAACAACGTAATACCTACTGCAGCAAGAGCAACAGTTAACGCCAGAATAAAGTACTTGATTCCATCTGCGCGCAGCGCCCCAAAAAAACGGGGACCCGCTTGGTAACCGACCGAGAAAATGAACAGTGCGAAGCCTAATGATTGTGCAGCCGGACCTAGCCGCAATCCATGATGACCAAGGAATATTCCGGCGAACAGAATGCCCGCAACTGGCCCCAGAGAAAAGCCGCGTATGTTGATGTTACCGAGAATGTAACCACTGCCCATGAGCAGGAACAGCAACAACACTGGATTAGCATCTAGCAGTTGCAGAGCGTACTGCATCGCAGTGTCCATCGAATCCATAATCTCCGAGCTCGTAATTTTGCAATGGGCAGTATAGACCAGGTAGCGTTCGGGGTAAGAACAGGGGGTTTTTCGCATCTGAGACAACCATCAGCCGCACTGTGACGCCATGCGCACTGAGCTGGTTTTCAGTATCTTGGGCATTAAGACTGAACCGGTAGTCTAGCGGGCTGGCGGGTCCAAGAAAGGCAGCTCAAACGAGTTCACACATATCCCATATTGCGCCAAACGGGATTCGTTATACCCTTCCCAGAAGCTCAGAAAATTTTCGCGCGTGGCTTTGTCTGCTGTGATATCTATGCTCTCCAGTGCATCAAGAATCTGCGCGGAGATAATTTCAAGGAAAAAGCTGGTTTCATCAATCTCTGTAATTACATCCAAGTACCGCAAGCGATCCTGCTGCTTAAGAACCATTGGTTGGCTCAGTATCTTCAGACGCGATTGGAGAGCCTGAATCTGCCTTTGCAGCCGCTCAGCGTGTTCCGTCTGGTCAAACAAACCGTCCAACATATCTCGTCGGTTAGCCTCCATCGGAGCAAATGTGCCACGGGCAAGCTCGGCCACCCAAACTCGAGAACCCCAGCGTCGGCTCGGCGACCGCAGCACAGGGGCGATCGCATGTGTGCTCTCGCTACTTTCACTAGCGCCGACTGGCGCGGTCCCTGGCAAGTCGATTAGCGTAGCCCCTGCCCAGTTTTCTCCCGGCTCCAACAACGGATCAGCAAGATTACGCAGTTGCTCAATGCGGCAGTCCCTTAAAGAAATCCGTTCTTTAGCGTTAAAATAGTTTTGGCGAAAATCATACTGGAGCGCGTCCTCGGCACGTCGCAGCTCATCCTGCTGCGTAAGCGATTGGCTGTAATTGGTAATCTGAAAAGCGATCAGAATACCGATAACCACAATGACAAAATCGAGAAAGACCGCGAACCAGTCCTGCTCTTTTACATGCTTGGTAACGCGACGTAGCAACATATGTTCTCTTTTCACCTGTCTCCGACCAATGGGGATTGCGCCATGGTAGCAGAAGGTCATCGTTACAGCCTGCACGAAACCCATAGCTTTCTCTCTTCGCGTAAAAGCGGCCATTTAGTCCAAAATTTTTGCTATGGTTAGTCACCCACACTGCCCTACGCACCGCAACAGATCGAAGGAAACGGTTGACCATGAGTGAATCAGCGACAGACAAGACCAATCAGGATGATGTGAGTAAGCACATGCCCAGTGCCGCTGAGGCTTACGCAGACGGCATTCCTTCTGCCTGGGATATTCCGCTGGAGGACATCAATCCGGCCAGCCCGCGCCTGTTCAGCGAAAATCGCTGGCAGGAGTACTTCGAACGCCTGCGCGCAGATGATCCCGTCCACTTCAATGAAACGGAATCCGCGGGTCGTTACTGGTCACTGACGCGCTTCAATGACATCAAAGCGGTCGATACAGACTGGCAGAATTTCTCATCGAGCAGTGGCATAACACTGGGGCTGCCTATTGGCGTTGAACTCCCTGAAGGCGCACTACAGGGAATCGCAACCTTCATTGCCCAGGACCCACCCGAGCACGATACCAAGCGTAAAACAGTCACTGGTTCTGTTGCACCGCCTAACCTCGCCAGGATGGAACCGCTCATCCGTGAGCGAACTATTCGAGTGCTTGACGCGCTGCCAGAGAACGAGGCGTTCGACTGGGTGGATACGGTATCGATTGAGCTCACGACTATGATGCTCGCCACACTCTTTGATTTCCCGTTTGAAGACCGACGCAAGCTCACACGATGGTCCGACGTCACGTTCGCGATCCCTCAACCAGGGGGCATTATTGAGACCATCGAGCAACGTCGCGAGGAACTGCTGGAGTGCCTCGAGTACTTCATGGGGCTATGGAACGAGCGTAAGGAAAACCCCGGCGAAGATCTTGTCTCCATGCTTGCCCACGGGGAGGACACGAAGGACATGCCGCCGATGGAATACCTGGGCAACCTGTTGCTATTGATCGTAGGCGGCAACGATACAACCCGAAATACGATGTCCGGCTCTGTTTATGGGCTGAACAAGTTTCCAGAGCAATACAATAAGCTGGTCGCCAATCCAGAGCTGATCCCCAAGATGGTGTCCGAGGTAATCCGGTGGCAAACACCGCTCGCGTACATGCGCAGAACCGCTAATAACGACTGCATCATCGGTGGTAAGCAGATTAAGAAGAACGACCAGATTTTAATGTGGTATGTCTCGGGTAATCGCGACGCCGACGTCTTCGACAACGCCGACGAACTGGACATCGAGCGCAAGAACGCGCGTCAGCACGTCTCGTTCGGCTTTG
Organism: Halioglobus sp.; assembly: GCA_039990395.1. Lineage (GTDB taxonomy): Bacteria > Pseudomonadota > Gammaproteobacteria > Pseudomonadales > Halieaceae > CALINF01. The sequence continues at coordinate 102,012 of JBDXFZ010000146.1, read as the reverse complement.
GCATTCATCGCTGTATGGGCAATCGGCTTGCCGAACTGCAGATGAGAATCCTCTGGGAAGAAATCTTGCAACGCTTTGAAAAAATCGAAGTGTTGGAGGAGCCTGAGCGAACACTATCGTCGTTTGTAAAAGGTTACACCTACATGCCCGTCAAAGTGACGCGAAAGAAGGCCTGAACGCCGCCAAAGAATCGATCCACTCTTATCTAACTCGTGGTTTTTGGGCCTACAAGGAAAGTAAAAGGTGTCGCAGCGCGCTAAGCAGTTATCTAGAGAATTCGTCGTTGTTGTGGTCGGTGTATTTGTGGCACTGGCTGCGGAATCATGGTGGTCTGAGCGGGAAGAACGACGTTTCGAGCGCGAGATTCGTGAAGACATGTTGATTGAGTTTGAATCGAACGTTCGTATACTTGATACGGATATTGCACTTAACAAAGTGTTTCGCAAGCAGTCTGACAAACTATCAGGCCTCTCAGATGAGGCCCTTTTTGCAATTCCGGATGAAGTTTTATCTGCACAATTTGGATCCGGAATTTCACCTTCAGCAGGTTTCGACCCTGAATTAGGTATTGTCCAAGCACTTGCGAAAAGTGGAAACCTGGGAGCAGTTGGGGACCGTGATCTTCGCTTGCGATTATCCCGCTGGAGTGGACTACTGGAACAGTGCCGTCGCAAAAATGTCATTTCAGTCGAGTTTGATGCAAGTATAACGCCGGTTGTCGTACGGGCGGGCTCAGACCTCCATTGGTCAGAGATCGAAAGGCGCCAGTTGCGAGCCTTGCTGAACAATGTATTGCAATACTTTGATATAAGGGTTGTTTGCCAGTACGAGCTGCGTGATGAAGCTCAGGGCTTACTGGCGTACCTGCAGGATTCAAACTAGCTAAAAAATCGGTTGCTCTTAACCAACGCAAGTTCTCAAGCTATTGATGTAGCGAGGCCAATTGAGGCAGGGAGCCAGTAATCTCCATGGGGTATCAAAGCTTGATGTTTCTTCACCTGGGCACGGTGATCCCCTGCGCGCTCATAGGCGCCTTTTTGCTCGCCCGTCCCAAGGGGAGCGCTCTTCATCGTGGCCTCGGAAAGGTCTACATGAGTCTCATGATGATAACCGCCATCATAACGTTGTTTATGACTAACCAGGTGGGTCCGACCTTTCTAGAACAATTTGGCTTCATCCATCTCTTTAGTGTTTTGACGATATGCTCAGTGCCTGGAGCACTAATTGCCATTCGCAAGGGACAGATCAGGCGGCACCAACGAATCATGTGGTCGCTCTATATTGGCGCTATTCTCATAGCCGGAGGCTTTACGCTCGTACCTGGCAGGTACCTGCACGGAGTCATCTTTGGGTAAGCTATGGAACAAACCTCCTTGATGATTCACACCACCTGCTTCTGGTGACTGGACGAAATTTCTATATACTTTCAGCCGCTGATACTTTTTGAGGAAAAGACAATGCTCAAGATAAAGTTGAACAAAGCAACCGGTATCGCAATACTTGAGCCGAACGATCAGCTATCAGAGTTTGATTTCAAAAATGCCGCGAACACAATCGACCCCTATATCGAAGAGGCCGGTGCTCTACGTGGGCTAATTATTTCTACAGAGAAATTTCCCGGATGGGAGTCATTCGCTGCCTTTCTATCCCATTTGTCTTTTGTTAGAGACCATCACAAAATGATCACACGCATCGCCATTGCTACAGACTCCCCCATAGGAAGCCTGGCACAGAGCATCGGTGATCACTTCATCTCAGCGACGGTGAAATCTTTTGCCTATAGCGAGGAGCGAGAAGCACAAGAGTGGGTTGAAAATGCTTTATGACTACAGGCGCTAATCGCCATCGTCTTCATCGTTAAACCAACCCTTCACTTTGCCAATGCCAGTTTCAACGGCATCCGCTCCCACATCGATGCCTTTTCCAATCGCCTCTTCGGTATCTTCCATCGCGTTATCAACCGAAGACTTCTCATCCTCATCCCACTGAATTACCAGCCCATCAACACCACCTGCCAGAGCAAGTCCGCGCATCTCCGACTCCAACTCAATGACAACTCCATCAGAATTGCGTAGCCACAGCTTGCCACTACCAGAATCACCCGCAGTTAAACCCAGGCGAGCATTTCCGTAAGTGCCAGCAAATTCTTCACGTACAGGGAGGTTGTAGACAACGCCCGTTGCCGTCACGGACGAAGCACCAAAACCTCCAACACCCAAGCCGACAATTTTGAAAGGGTAGGATTGCCCATCCATGGTCAGCGTGCCACCACCGATGGTGCCACTACCTACCCACGCTACAGAGTATTGTTTTAGTTCAACTTGGCCAGCTGCTTCCAGTGTGTCGGGGTCGATCTCTTGCACATCGTCTGAGACCTCGGCGCTCTGCTCGCCATCACTACCATTGACGGTCAGTGCTTGAGAGTCTTTAACGTTACTGCTTGCAATCTGCTGAGCGGTATCATCTGACTCAGATGCCACAGATACTGGCTCAGCGCTTGAGGCATCCTCGGATGGAGCCTCAGAGGTCAACGTCTGCTTTGTAGGCTGCTCTGAAGTTGGTTGTTCAGTTTCCTGTGAATCACCACAAGCCTGAATTAAAAGGACCAGCGCCAATGCGATGGCGGCTCTGAGTTGCGATCGTAGCGATAGCATGGTGCACTCCTGTAAGTTATTGTTGAAATTACGTTACTTTTTCGGGCGAGAAAATCACTTCTTAGTAAATGCGGATATTCGCTCGTGCATATCCGGCCCGACCCCCTCGTTCTCCATCACTTCCCACTGCAGCCCTGCATCGAGATGCTGGGCATCCGTAGCCTCAAGTAGTCGTTTATTCGCCGCGTGGGAAAAGCCCGAATTTGCACAAATGCGCCCAGCCAGTGATTCCAGTTCAGCGTCAAAATCAGCCATTGGCACTACGTATTCAGCCAGTCCAATTCTACATGCCTCTTGGGCGTCGATCATATCCGCAGTGAACATCAGTCGCTTGGCGGTAGCAATGCCCACACGACGCGGCAGGCGCTGGCTCATGCCCCATATTGGCGTCAATGCCCACTTAGAATGCGTATCCCCAAATCGAGCAGTATCGGCTGCTACAATGAAGTCAGCTGCCAGTGCTACCTCTAACGCGCCGGTATAACAGTGACCGTGAACCGCCGCTATAACGGGTTGTGGAAGCTTCTCCATCATCCGCAAGGTTTCGGAGTGCCACCCCGGCGAAGGTACCTCTTCCCCCTCGGCAATATCACCCAGATCGTGCCCAGCAGAAAAACACTTACCTGCACCACGCAAAACAACACATCCGATGGTTTTGTCTGAGCGCAAATCTATGAGACGTGCACGCAGCTGCTTGAAGACCTCTACGTTTAGCGAGTTTAGTTTATCTGGGCGATTTAATGTCAGCTGTGCGCACCCGTTATTGTCGGTGCGCAATACAAGCTCGCTGGATTCCTTTGTCATACCAATCATTCCTTCATCGTGGTGCGAAACGCCAAGTAGTATACCAGCGCTTGTCTACTAGCGAGACTAACAGGTTGACACTAACTACAACGAGTGTAATAACAAATAGCACTGTGCTATAGGCGCTGGAAGATGATTGATCACATCACTGTCGCGACCACGAACGTCGAAAAGAGCCGAGTGTTTTACGAGCGCGCGTTCCGCCCGCTTGGATATGTAATCGCCTTTGGAGAAGATAATATCTTCTGGGCTTTTCGACTAGACAACGGCGCTTTGTTTGAGATTCGCGCTGCTCGCGGCGACCAGCAATCAGTTACCAGCACCCACGTCGCTTTTCGAGTGAGAAGTAAAGAACTCGTAGATGAGTTCTACGAAGCCGCACTCAGTGCCGGTGGCAGGAACAATGGAGAGCCTGGCCTGCGACCGCACTACCGTGCGGACTACTACGCTTGCTTTATTTACGACCCAGACGGGCACAACATTGAAGCCATGATAAAAACAGAGGCTTGGTGACACTATGAATCCAATGACTTCTGCTCATACATCCTATGGTACCGACATATGATCAGCTTACGGTCTGCCGCCCTGCCCCTCACCTTGATTTTCCTCGTGCTCGCGCTAGCAGTTGTTCATGCCGGCACTGGATCGACAGAAGACAATTTTCGGCAAATCATCCGGATTACAGCTGCTAGCTCTATGATTCTATTCAGCCTGACGTTTTCGGCATCAGCACTCAAATACCTACTGGGCAACCGGATATCAATCGCGATTATGCAGGCAAGAAGAAGACTAGGGCTGTCATTCGCCTTGTCTCATCTGGTGCATTTGGGTGCCATAGTCGCTTTGGTTGAACTTGTGTACGCCGGCGACTACTCACTGCTAGGTGACATAGCTGCAGGCGCGGTGATATACCTTTTTATCCTCGCCATGGCCTTAACATCTAACAACGCATCTGTGAGGCTGCTAGGTGCGAGGAACTGGACCCTATTACATAAGACAGGTTCTTATCTGATCTGGGTTGGCCTATTTGCTACCTATCTGGGCGCTGCTTTGGAAACTGGCTCACTGCATTACTGGGCATACTTATCGCTTGGCGTTGGCCTACTGTCGCTAAGGGGGTGGGTGTTTTGGAGTAAACGCAAAACCATCGACAGAGGTGCGTAATGGAGGCATGATCGCTACGGTAGGCTGCACGCCAATATCAGCCTCTCTTCTGACCCCTTCTTGCTACTCAACAACGGCATTGGTTCGACTCAGCATTACTTCCAGTTTCTACAAGGTCAGTAGATTTCGCTACAGCTGCGGTGAGAAAGTTTCTGCGCTCGCCAAGCTCCAGTCTCTAGCGTAATCCTGCGGAATTTCATGACCAAGCAATACATTTTCATCCAACATGGTATAGATATCGTCAAAATGATAGTTGGTTTCATCTGCACCCCGCCGCCAGATCAAATGCGGAAACAAGTTGCCAGGATCATCAAGCCCCATTGCACCGATCATCTCGAATGCTGCGTTTAAAGTGTGTCGCTGAAAATTCGCGACCCTTTTATGACGCGCAGCAACATTCAATGCTTTGCCACGCACTGGATCTTGTGTGGCGATTCCGGTCGGGCACTTATTCGTATTACATGCCTGCGACTGAATACAACCCAGGGAGAGCATCATCGTACGGGCAGCCGCAACAATATCAGCTCCAATCGCGAGTTTAGACACGATATCGAAGCCACTAGCAGTTTTTCCCGAGGCTATGATTTTAATTTTGTGACGCAACCCAACACCAACAAGACAATTGTGAACAAAGTTGACACCCTCTAGGCAAGGCAGGCCAAGGCGATTACTGAACTCTACAGGTGCCGCACCAGTACCGCCTTCAGCCCCGTCCACAGTAATAAAGTCGGGACACAGTCCAGTCTCCAGCATGGCTTTGCAAATGGCCATGAACTCGTATTTGCGACCAATGCAAAGTTTGAAACCGACAGGCCTGCCATCGCTCAATTCACGCAACTGCGCAACAAATCTGAGCAAACCCTTGGGGTCGTTGTAAGCGCTGTGGCCTGGCGGTGACAATACGTCTTTGCCCAACTCCACAAGCCTGATTGCCGCAATTTCTTCAGTCACTTTTGCACCCGGAAGCACACCACCGTGAGAAGGTTTAGCACCCTGTGAGATCTTGATCTCAATCATCTTGACTTCATCGGTGAGCGTGGCCTGAAACGCTTCAGGACTGAATTCACCCTCGGTTGTTCGGCAACCGAAATACCCCGTGCCAATCTGCCAGACGATATCACCGCCTTGCTTATGGTGTGGGCTGAAGCCCCCCTCTCCCGTGTTGTGATAAAAGTTCTCGAGTTTGGCTCCCATGTTGATTGCCGCGATGGCATTTGCACTCAATGCGCCAAAACTCATTGCGGAGCAATTCAGCCGTGCCGCACTGTACGGTTGCTTACAGTGCTCGCCACCTATGGTCACTCGCTTATTCTCTTCTTTGACTGTCGTAGGTGCGATAGAGTGCGCCGCACCCAACCAACCGGTTTCGGTAATATCGTGGGCTGTACCAAAGGGCTGTGTGTCGTCTAGATTTTGTGCTCGCTTATACACAAGATCGCGTTGCTCTCTACTAAAAGGCAACTCCTCGGTATCACTGGCAACAAAGTACTGACGTATCTCCGGACCAATATATTCTAGTCCATAGCGGAGGTAGGCGGCTACTGGATAGAGCCTATTTAGCGTGTGCCCGCTGAAAAAAGTATCGTAAAGGCCAACAAGAACATAGAGCCCAACGAGCGCCACCAATACAAAGCCCCCTTGCCAGAATACATATGACAAGTATGCAGACAGCGGAAAAACAACCAGTGTGATAAGCCAAAAAGTTTTCTGCATGGGGTTCATATGGATCACCTTCTACTGCGGTCATTTCTCAAAAAATTTTAGCACTGACAAAAATTCTAGATCAAAAAACCCATAAACTCATCAGGGCTTGCAACTACACTCAGGACAATGAGTCCATACCAAGCGCTGCGGAAGCATACTGTAGATTACACTATCGCAAGCTAAAGTTAGTCAATACAGCAGCAATGACATTTGAGAGAAACGCATGAACATCTCTCAAGAGGTGAAAGTTGGTTGCCGGCCAGATCTCTGAGTTGCATCTTTCGACAGGGATTGGATCCGATCGCAAAGCAGCTAAGGGCAATAATCACCTAGCCCAAAATTTGTGCTGGTTTTGCAAGCACACGCTTCATACCGAAGAAACTGCTGGCAGCTCTAAATGACATGAACGAGGCAGTGAAAGATATCCTTATGCAGCTGGAATCCATGCGCTGACACTGCGGTTTGTACGAGCAACAATCTATCCGGAAATCAGATGAAAAATCTACTACACTACTGTCAGCGCATCCCTAGCGCGGTTCACATTCGCCAAGCTTAAAAGCCAGACAAATAACACGAGAACTGAATATGAGTTCCAGGATAAAACTGCTAACCAGCGCTCTGATTATTGCAATCTTAGCTACAGTCTTCGGATTTCACCTTGTGAAGCAAAGGGTTATCGCTGAGAAGCTCTCGGCGTACCAAGCCCCGCCTATCGCCGTTACAACGCTGCAGGCTGAGCAAACACGCTGGACTGCGCGCATGGTGACGATTGGTGAGATAACCGCGAATGACGCCGTTAATGTCACACCGCAGCTTGGTGGGCAAGTTCGATCCATCCATTTTAAATCAGGGGATACTGTTGCTCAGGGCGACCTGCTCCTACAGCTCGACGACCAGCTAGAGCAAGACGAGCTGGAACGAGAAGTCGCCAAGGTTGAACTTGCACAATTAGATGTTGATCGCTACACAACACTGGTTAAGGAAAATAGTGCGTCTCAGGCAACACTAGACCGCGCTGCAGTAAGTCTGAGAACTAATCAGGCATCGGCAAACGCTATTCGCACTAAAATCGATTATATGGCAATCAAGGCGCCCTTCCCTGGGCGACTCGGCATACGGCAAGTCAATGTCGGCCAATTCGTGAAACCGGGTACCGCAATCGTAAACCTCCAGGATATTTCAGTGCTTTTTGTCGACTTCAGCCTTCCCGAAGCGGACTTACCCAAGCTCAGCAACGGACTAGCCGTGGAGCTCCAAAGCGACGCCTACCCCGGCAAGAATTATCAGGCAAAAATCAGCGCGATCAGCCCCCAAATAGATCCGAATTCTCGTAACGTGGATATCCGAGCTACACTGTCCAGCCCCGGAACAGAGCTGACACCAGGTATGTTCGCCAATGTCACCGTTGTGACAAATGAGGCCCTGAACGCCATTCAGCTGCCGTCCGTAGCCCTGTCCTACTCATTGTATGGAGATATGGCTTATGTAATTGGAGACTCGCTCGAGGATTCTGACAATAGCGACGAGCCGAAGCGATTCAAAGTTGAACGCCGCTCCGTGGAAGTACTGGCCAGACGCGACGACAAAGTGGTTATCGGAAGTGGGCTCAAACCCGGAGAACAAGTAATCACTTCAAACCAACAGCAACTCAAAGACGGAACCATCGTCATGATTAATAACAGCGTTGCTCTCGATTCATCTAAAGTCACCGGGCAGTAAAGATGAATTTTACTGACATTTTTATACGTAGACCGGTTCTTGCCACCGTTCTCAGCCTGGTGCTGTTTGTATTGGGGTTTAAGGCCCTGCAAGACTTGCAGATTCGCCAATACCCGAAGCTGGAAACAGGCGTGCTTACCATCACCACCATTTACCCAGGCGCTAGCGCCAGTAATGTGCAGGGTTACGTCACCCAGCCTATACAGCAGCAGGTAGCTTCGACCGAAGGTATCGACTACATGTACGCCCAAAACGAGATGGGTAAGTCCACTATTAGGCTTTACCTGAAGCTTGACTACCCGACTGACTCTGCATTGGCGGAGGTGCTGGCACTTGTTCAACAAGTGAAATATCGTTTACCGGATGGCACACAGGATCCAAGCATTACCAAGTCTTCCTCGCAACCTCCGGTGGCTTACATATCATTCACATCGGCGCAGCTAGAGACTCAACAGACATCAGACTTCGTCAGCCGAGTTGCAGTTCCATTATTCTCTACTGTCGCTGGAGTAAACCGAGTTGATATAGAAGGAGAGCGAGACTTTGCTATGCGACTGTGGCTAAACCCCAAGCAAATGGCCGCATTATCAATTGATGCGCGCGATATACAAAGCGCAATTTCCGCAAATAACGCTGTAAGTGCTTCAGGCAGATTCAAGGGCAGTTTTGTTGAGATCGACATAAATGCCCGTACCGACCTACAGACGGTTGAGCAATTTGAAAACATCGCGATTAAGGATGTAGACGGACGGCTAGTACGAATTAAAGATATCGCCACCGTGGAGTTGGGCGCTAACAACTACGATGAGGAGGTTTCTGCTGGCGGCAAGGAAAGCGTAATGGTTGCCATTTCCAATACAGCTGACTCCAACCCACTGGATGTGATCGACGGAATTTACAGTGTACTGCCAGAAGTACAGGCTGCTGCGCCTCCGGGCATGGCAGTCACAATGGTATATGACTCTACTCGCTACATTAGCACCTCTATTGAAGAGGTCACGCGAACACTTATAGAAGCTATTCTCATTGTGATCGTTGTAGTATTTATGTTCCTGGGCAGTTTTAGATCTGTATTGATACCAGTAATTACCATACCGCTATCACTCATCGGTACGCTGTTTGTCATGCTTGCGCTAGGCTTCAGTATCAACCTGCTCACCTTGCTGGCTTTGGTGCTGGCGATCTCTCTGGTTGTAGATGATGCGATCGTCGTTGTGGAAAACACATCGCGTCATCTTGAAGAGGGTATGGACCCCATGCAGGCTGCCATCGTCAGCGCACGTGAGATAGCATCGCCCGTTATCTCTATGACTATCACGCTGGCTGCAGTCTATGCGCCTATCGGATTCATGGGTGGACTGACAGGGTCACTCTTTACAGAGTTTGCCTTTACGCTCGCTGGGGCCGTTTTAATCTCAGGTTTCATCGCACTGACACTTTCTCCAATGATGTGCTCCCGTATTTTGAGTATCGAGGTAACCAACTCGCCTTTGGCAAAACGTATCGACTCTGTGCTGGAGCGACTTCGTAAAGCCTATGAAGGCATTATCGTCGTGCTACTGGCAAATCGCACTTTTGTTTGGCCTTTGGCCGCTACTGTTCTGACCGCACTAATTTTTATGCTTATGAACACAGCACAAGAGCTAGCACCGGAAGAGGATCAGGGTGCGGTACTGGTAATGGGTACCGGGCCTACGCAAGCCAATACGGACTACCTGAGAGCGACTGCAAAACCGCTTGAATCAATGTTCGGTGAGTTAAAGGAAACTGATACATCGTTCAGCGTCTATGGTTACCAGAACGACTACACCTTGTTTTCTATCGGCATTTTGACAGACTGGGGTTCACGAGAACGCACCGCACAGGACATTCAACACGAGATGCAAACTCGTCTGCAGCGGTCGCCCGGGCTGCAACTGTATACATTTTCTCCTCCGGTACTCCCAGGGACGCCGCAAGGCCTGCCTTATCAGTTGGTGGTGAAGTCCGCCATTGATGACCTGGAAACTATGTACGCGCACGTAGAGAAACTCACCGAGGCTGCAGCAGACAGCGGAAAGTTTATCTTCATAAAGAATGATCTGAAGATCGACCGGCCTCAGATAGACATCTCCATCGACCGCGATAAGGCTTCCTCATTGGGAATAAGTGCAAAGGACATCGGGCGGGTACTACAGGGCTTTTTGAGTGAGGGTTTTATCAATTACTTTTCGCTTGACGGACGCAGCTATCAGGTAATATCCGAAGTACCCCGCAGCGACCGCCTGGACACCGCCGCACTGGGAACTTACTTCATTCGCTCCGCCTCAGGTGAGATGGTCCCACTCTCTGCTGTGGTGAATGTAGAGTACGTCGTGCGCCCCTCCCAGAACAATCAGTTTCAGCAGCTTAACAGCGCTACAATTGAAGGTAAGATGATGCCCGGCGTCAGCTTAAGTGAGGCTCATGAATACATGATTGGGCAAGCCGAAAAGATACTCCCCAAAAGCTATTTGCTGGACTCCTCGGGTGAACTCAGACAATTTCTGCAAGAGGGCAGTTCTCTTGTCTCTACCTTCTTTCTGGCGATAATTATTATTTACCTTGTTCTTGCAGCGCAGTTCGAGAGTTTCCGCGATCCTCTAGTCATTCTTACCACCGTACCTCTGTCTATTTTCGGGGCAATGCTACCACTGTACTTTGGCGCAGCAACTCTCAATATTTATACCGAAGTCGGATTAGTGACGCTCATTGGACTGATCAGCAAACACGGCATACTCATCGTTCAGTTCGCCAATGACTTACAAAGGGATGAAGGGCTCAATAGGCACGACGCCATTCTCAAGTCTGCAGGTATAAGATTACGCCCGGTACTCATGACCACCGCGGCCATGGTTATCGGAGTTCTCCCGCTAGTAACTGCATCAGGTGCGGGCGCTGAAAGCCGCTTCTCCATCGGCCTGGTGATTTCTGTTGGCATGGCCGTCGGTACGCTTTTCACTCTGTTTGTACTTCCTGCGATTTATACATTCCTGGCAGAGCAGCACAATGTGATAGAGGATGCGGAGAACTCCGAGCCGACTCCAAAACTTGAATCTGCAAGCTCACAATAGGATCGAAAGTCCGGCCAGCTATCTAGAAGTTATACGTTTCAATTTTTGAGGTCGTGCTGAGGGTGAAATCTGTTATCAACAAGTGGTTGCTCTACAGGCTACTGACCACTTTGACGTTGCCGCTAGCTGCTACCACTGGATACGCAGCAGAGGGGGGGTACAGTAACTATATACCCGGGACATATGGCGATTTTGCCATGGCCGTTGAGCCCCCGGATAAGTTTACACTGAGAAATGACGTCTATTACTATGAGGCCAACGACAAAGAATCCTTCAGAGCTGGCCGCATCGAAGTTGAGGCAGACCTGACCTTTCTGGTAAACCTGACGACTCTTCTGTACAAACCGGAGTTTCAAGTCGCCGGGGCCCAATACGCCTTTGGTGCGCTTATTCCTGTTGCGAAAAATGAAATCAATAGTACCTTGAACTCGAATCTGATGGCTGCCGACGCCACCTACAGCGCAACATCCGAGGCATCCGGGCTTGGCGATATTGTTCTTGTACCCTTGGTGCTGTATTGGAATGAGGATAACTTGCACACCACCTTTTCCCAGTACATCGTGGCGCCCACTGGTGATTACGATGAGAGTGAGTCGATCAACGCAGGGCTCAATTACTGGAGTTTTGATTCAAATATTGCACTTAGCTACCTGAACCCTGTATCGGGTTGGGAAATTTCCGGCAATCTAGGCTACATCTACAATACGGAGAACTCGGACACGGACTACCAAAGCGGGCAGGAGATTCATGTGGATATCGCCATTAATCGGTATCTCACAGAGTCTTTGGCGCTGGGTATACACGGATTCCACCAGAAGCAGATCACGGGAGACAGTGGTGATGGCGCGGTACTTGGAGATTTTAAGGCTGAAGTCTATGGAGTAGGCCCTGCACTTTTATGGTCAACCCAGATAGCCGACAAACCTGTCTCTGTGATTGCAAAATGGCTGCACGACTTCGATGCTGACAGACGTTTAGAAGGCGATCACTTTATCGTCAGCTTTGCTATAGGCCTCAACTGAGGCTGGGTACTGTCTTGCTAAGACAGCACTCGAGCAATGCCGGGGAGTTCAACGACAAACTGATCAAACCTACCATCGCCCCCCTTTCTACCTGCTAATGGTGAAATCCTGAGCCTTCCTCTTCAGTTAGCGGATGTTGCGCCGGATGAGAGGCCAGGTACTTAAGCGCATCACGAATATCACCTAACAACAATGACGCGAGATCACGGCTTACGCCATGACGCACGAGGATTCTCTGTATAACCAGGCTTTCCTGCTCTGGCGGCAACGAGTAAGCCGGCACTTGCCAACCTCGGGTACGCAGACGATCAGCCAAGTCGAAAAGATTGAAGGTCTCCCCCGCACCCGGCTTCATTTTCCAACAGAGTGCCGGGATGCCCGTTTGGCTGTCGCCGGCGTATACCATCTCGAACGGGCCTAACGCCGCGATACCTTCAGCTAGGTAGCGAGCGGTCGCGTAACTGGCATTATGAACCCTGGCATATCCTTCTCGACCCAGACGTAGAAAGTTGTAGTACTGGCTTATTACCTGCCCGCCAGGGCGCGAGAAGTTCAGCGCAATATCTCGCATGTTCCCACCTAGGTAATTGACCCAGAACACCATCTCTTCCGGTAAATCCGTTTCATCACGCCACATCACCCAGCCTACACCCAGCGGTGATAAACCAAACTTGTGACCCGACGCGTTGATGGAGCGAACACGCGGTAAGCGGAAATCCCAGACCAGGTCAGGCGCGCAGAACGGTGCGAGAAAACCACCGCTCGCAGCATCAACATGAATTGGTATATCCAGACCCTGCTGCGCTTGCAATTCATCCAGCGCCGCAGCAATAGCTTCCACAGGCTCGTACTCACCCGTAAACGTCACGCCCAGCGTGGGTACGACACCAATAGTATTTTCATCGCAGCGAGCGAGCACCTCTTCGGGGGTTAGCAGCAATCGGCCTTCCTGCATCGGAACCTCTCGGTGCTCGATATCCCAATAACGGGCGAACTTGTGCCAGCAAACCTGCACGGGACCAGTAATCAGGTTAGGCTTTTCAATAGATTTACCCGCCGCCTTACGCTGCGCCTCCCAGCGGCGCTTCATCGCCAGCCCACCCAACATGGCTGCCTCACTGGAGCCTACGGTGGAACAACCCGCGCTATCGGAACCCTCGGGCGAATTCCACAACTGAGATAACATGTGTACGCAACGCGCTTCTATCTCAGCGGTTTGCGGGTATTCATCCTTGTCTACCATATTTTTATTGATGCACTCGTCCATTAACTTGTGCAGCTCGGGCTCCTCCCATGTCTGGCAGAAGGTGGCCAAGTTCTGTCGCGAGTTACCGTCCAGCATCAATTCGTCATGCACCAACTCATAGGCATGGCGGGGAGACATTACCGTTTTTGGAAAGTCGTGCTTAGGCGCACCCACAGAGAGATCGCTTGAAGCATATATGTCTTCATTGTCTTCGCTACGGATCGTCCTTTTGGTGTGCACAGGCATTAATCTATCTCCACTATTTCTAATTGCGCAATGGCTACTACTTAGCGCGTGCTAAACTAACCTTATGCTCGAACCGAATATCCTGCCCTTCCCCAGACAACATCGCAAGGGAATCAAAGCTCCCTTGATCTGGCGCGAACTGCCCCAGAATGTGCGATTTACCCAAAAAAGCATAACCGACCTGAATAGTTGGATAGGGCTTATCTTTGCCCTGGGCGCCTGCTTGTTCGCTGTTGGCTGCCTGGGAGTGCTATACCCAGCGTACATGCCGCAATCCCTGGCGACTGATGCCAACGTCAACCTGACGTTCTTTGCTGGATCCATACCTTTCACCATAGCCGCATTGCTACAACTGATTCAGGCCGAGCTAGCGGGTGATTGTCCTGGCGGGAGCAGAGCAAAGCGCAGCGACAGTTACAAATGGCGCTTTCATGATCGTGGTTGGAGAGCCTGCGCGTATCAATTTGTCGGTACGCTCGCATTCAACCTGAACACCTTCGATGCCATGACCTTAGGTGGCAATTGGCTCATTGATGATATCGAAATCTGGGCGCCCAATATGCTGGGTTCAATACTGTTTCTGGCGTCAGGTGTGTTGGCTGCTAGAGAAGCCCAGCAGGCAACTGCACTGTGGCAGCCAAGGAGTATCGAGTGGTGCATTGCAGTTATCAACCTGCTCGGCTGTATCATGTTTATGGTTGCCGCTGTATTGGCACTAGAAACACCTGTCCCGCTGCTCGCAGAAGCTGCTGAGCTATCAATTTTGTTTACCTTACTCGGCGCCATATGCTTCTTTTTGGGCGCGGCATTACTCCTGTTAGAGGGCGTTAGCAGTTCGCATACTGAGGCAAATCAGTAACGAGAAACGACCTGCAACATCTGGTAGCGGCTATTAGCGAAGTCAATTTTTGCCTCAGCCGCCAGGCTAAGCGCCAACCAAGTAGCGTTCTACCCATCAACAAAAAAAGAGCGCGGCGAACTTCCTGCGGCCTCTTCTTCTCTTACTGGAAAATCAGCTGGCCTAGAGCCTGAGCCTGAGCCTGAGCCTGAGCCTGAGCCTGAGCCTATAGACTGGCCAAATACTTCAGCAAAGCCAGCGCTTCTTCAGGATCTGTGCGACCAAGCGGTGATGAGCTATAGGTTGAGTGTATAACTCGCCCCTTATGATTCAGGATAAACTCAGAGGGTTGAATGAAATCGCGCTTTTCATCCCACCATGCACCTATTTGATCGCCCTGCTCCCTGGTAACCCCATGAGCTACCGGGAACGGTAAGCCCGCCCCTACCTCGGCCGCTCTATCCGCGCCCTGACTGGTACCGGCAATAATACTGACCCCTAGCTGATTGTAGGCGTCCAATCGTTCTGCGTAGCCGTCTAACAGACGGCGGCAGAAAGGTCACCAGTGACCACGATAGAACAAAATTATCGAATAGCCTTTATCGCCAAGTTGCGGCAACTCTAGCGTTGACTCCTGCACTTGTAATGATAGCGCTGGGAACTGGTCCCCCGCGTTCAATTTCTCAGCCATGGAATACTCCTTTAGGTTCAGACTAGTTCGACGCGATCTTCCACGCAAGTCCAATGGCTGTTCTACACCGAATTACAACCCAAAAACCGCGACCGAAAACAGACGAATTTGGCGCTGCATAGAGGCGACAAGGTATCAGGAGAGCCTTATTCCATTCTCGAAGGTTTTCAGTGCCAGGTTGCCACTAATCTCGCTCTGGCTACAATAGACCTAAAGCTTTATATTGCGTCCCCAATCAGCGCCAAACACGGATACAGATTATGGGTAGAGCCTACCAGAACCGAAAATTGTCCATGGCTAAGACATCGGACCAAAAAGCCCGGGTTTACAGCAAGTACGCCAGGGAGATATACGTTTCAGCAAAGTCTGGCGGCCTGGACCCTGCAGGTAACTTGTCTTTACGCAGCATTATCGACCGGGCAAAGAAAGACCAGGTACCCTCCCACGTTATAGAAAAAGCTATCGACAAGGCAAAGGGCACCGGTGGTGAAGATTTCGCCCTGGCACGTTACGAGGGCTTTGGCCCAAATGGCTCTATGGTGATTGTAGACTGCCTCACCGACAACCCCAATCGTACGTTTGGCGATGTACGCCAGTGTTTCAACAAGGCCAAGTGCAAACTGGGAAACCCCGGCAGTGTGAGCCACATGTTCGATCACAATGCTATTTTCGTCTTTTCACACGGTGACGAAGAGGCCGTGCTAGAAGCGCTGATGGTGGCTGATGTAGACGTGAGTGATATAGAAAGTGAAGACGGTAAGGTGACTGTCTTCACACCCCACACCGAGTATTTTAAAGCCAGACAAGCCATTATTGACGAATACGGTGAAACGGAATTCGAGCTGGATGAGATTCAGTTCGTGCCTCAGTTACCCACGCCTCTTGGAGAGGAAGATCAGGCAATGCTGGATAGCCTGATCGAGCTATTGGATTACCTGGAGGACGTACAGAACATTTATCACAGTGCGACTTAAAGCACCTGGTCAGAATTTGGCGCACAAGAAATACTAGACGGCCTTAGGTTGATTATCGAATAGCCAGCCAACTTGCTTGTCTCTTAAGCTATCTCCAGATAGAGGAAAACTATGTTCGATCACGTCGTATTTGGCGTTAGCGACTATGCCGCGAGCAAGGCCTTTTTCCTTAAGGCGCTGGAGCCGCTGGGCGTGGCAATAATCTCTGAGGGGCCGCTAGGCGTTGAGCTTTGCCGCCCAGATAGCAACACATCGCTGTGTATACGGAAAGTAGAAGAGAAAGCGACCCATTTGCACCTGGCCTTTACGGCAGACAATCGTGAGCAGGTAGACAGCTTTTACCGGGCAGCTATTGCAGCTGGCGCGCTAGACAACGGAGAACCCGGCCTTCGTCCGCAGTACAGCCCTAGCTATTACGCCGCATTCGTTATTGGTCCAGACGGACACAATATCGAAGTGGTTTGTCATGCCTCTGAGATCTGAAAAGGCAAGATAGCGACAGCACTCTGCGCAAGCCCTCCTAACTGGAGGTTCTGCGTGAACAGCCCCGCTACTCTGAACTCATTTTATTAGCCATCGACCGCAAACTCCCCCCGAGCGCGGTTAGCGCCCCAGCACCGGCGCCTATTGATGCAATAAGAGAAAATAGCAATCGCATCTCGTCCTGTGCCACATACGCGATGAACATAACCAGCACGAGGAGAATGAGGATCATCGGCCCGCGGAAAGATATCCAGACGCTGTTTTTATACCGACGTGCCCGTTCGCGGAAGTCCTCCCGCTTTAAGTTCTCAGCTACATACTCCCGCCAGTTGATATCACCAAATTCGAAGTGACTATTCTGGAAGCTTACTAAGCGACGTCGATACAAGCTTCGCAATGTAGACTCATTCAGTGGGTTAACGATACCTTCGTGACATAGCCCAGCGAGTACCATTTGTTCGTCTTCACTGCACCTGCGCCATACCCGCTTGTAGACTCTCGGAGAGAGCAGATACCCTCTGCGGCTTAGGCTTCGCCCCTCCCCAAAAATTGGAAGCATAAAGGTCGACAGGCTGTTGATGATACCTTCCCACTGCTCAAATGCCTCTTGCGTTACCTGATCACTCTTGGCCCAATGATTGGGATCTATATCTGACAAGACGATTAAGCTATACCCTTCACGCATACGCTGCCTAACCATTGCGAGCGCATCACTGGAAATAGCATGGTCTTGCGTAACACTGAAAAAATCTCTGACTATAATTAACTTCGCGGCTTTCTCTGTGGCAACTACCTGATTTTCAGGCGTATTACTCCCCGCCAATACCTCAAAATCGCGTGCTTCCAGCCCAAGCACACCTAAAATCGTATGATAAGCGTCTTCGGCTTCAACATCAGATGGGCGCACAACGATTGCCCCATCAGCAAGATCATGAGCTATAGGCTGTGTTGTCAGGTCCAGGATATTCTCTTCGAAGGACCGGCTAAGGAATCTGCGCATCAAAAATCCCCCAAGCGACGCTATGATCACAGCGCTAACTAACACCATGCACACATAGAATATCGTCCAAAGCGAAATTCCTACCAGATCTCGAGGACGAGTTTGAGGGAAATCATAGGTAGAGGTATAGCTCATTCCACTTACCGGATCTTTCGTTTCGATCTGCAATTTGGAGGAATCCCTATCGTAGATCGCTCTGCTTTCATCCAAACCTTCAAGGAGCTCACCTTCGACACCGAAACTAGGCAACATCGAGAGGATGGAATCGAGGTAACCAGTCTGATCCCTTTTCTGGGCTGATTTGCCTGAAGCATCTGATGATGACGATGCAATAGCTAGGACCGGGGCATTTTCAACGGACGTCAGTTGCGAAACAGCTCGACCATCGTATGAAAGGTTCATACCGGGAATGAATACCCCACGCAAAGATCGCTCGCAGGGTTTTTCAGGGCATGAATCATCTCCTCGCCTAAACTTGGCGTTAAGCTTCTCGTACGCAGCAGACCGCTGCTTGAACTGTTCAACATTGAACCAGTGACTGAACTGCAGCCATTGCCTTTGATGAATATCACTGTTCTCATTACTCAAAAGCAACGTGGGTAAAACAGCCAGAAGTAGAATCGATAGGGTTATGTTGAGCCTATAGAAACCAAACGCCTTGACAACATCTTTGCTCCTCTCGCTAGCGAAGTGTCTTCCCTTGTCTGGGTCCAACAGAGTTCCTATCGGAACTTTATCTTCGCTATCTGGGCTCATATGTAAAAGATAGAACCAGCAACAGGGAACGGCGATAATCACGATCAGCATCCACAGCCTGGCCTCTGGAAGATCAAAGAAATAGATGCATGCAACATACGCTAGAACCAACTGCAGCAGAGCGATTCCCAAACTACGCTGCGCAGAAAATTTTCCGAGCTCTGGAAAAATCCACTGCGGTAGTTCAACATTGCGGAACCGTTCCTCAACCCGAACAGAAAAAGTCATCCTGTACAGCCAACCCAGCAGCAAAATCAGTGCGGGTAGAGCAACCAGAAAAACAGCCCCATAAATGCCACCCAAAATCAACGCCGACGTACCCAGGTGAAAATTGAAGGCATCAACTATGGAGCGATGGTGAAAGGTAACGAGTGTCCACCGCGTATTCTTGAGAGGCGACACTATCGCATCAACTAGGTCACCCTTATATGTCAATCTTACTTTTCTCTTCGAGCGAGAAATAACAGTAGATTTCAGCTCCTCGTTATCATCAGTAGCCCTGTAGAAATTCTCTCTCAGATTACGAGATTCGTTACTGGCAAACAGCACTAGTCCTGTTTCGTTATCAAAAACAGAAAAACCATGTCCTGGAGGAAGAACCGTATGCTCAAGAGAATAGAACTTTGCCAGAGCAACCAAGACGCCATCCCGCGAAGGTAGACTTATCGCTGTTTGCTGGGCGCCGTTAGTTTTAGATTCTATTCGATTCAGATAGAACTCGCCGCGGAAAGGTTTAGACCAATCTTCCTGCAATATTGCACTCCAACCACCCTTGTGTGTTCTCCAACTCTCTTTCTCGTGGATCCTCTTAAAATACTCTCGGGATTCAACATTAAACTTGGACCGAACAAGGTTTTGATTGTAGGTAAAGTAGTAGCAATTCTGAACGCCGTTATTGTCGAGAAGAAACTGGGTTGATATTTCTGGAGAGCCACTGGTAGCGCTTTGCATTCGCACATCCATTCCGCTATCTGTGGTGCAGCTTCCAAGTGTGACATCTGCCGGAAGATTTTTGGGCGGATTAACCAGGCAATAATCGCTGCTGCCTTCTGGCAGGCCCTCACAGACATATTCCGGGATGTTGAGGGAATGTATTTCCTGTATCCGTACCAGTTTCGCATCTAACTCATTCGCAAACTGGGTAGACAGCCCGGCATGAATCTTCTTTGCCTCACTATTGAATAAGGCATTGAAATCCCAGCTGGCAATGACCTGAATTAGAAAAACCACAAAAAGGGAAGCCACCCCTGCTAGGGAGAAAATGCTGATGTAGATATCCGAACGCTTCAGTATCCCCTTACTCTTGATAAGCTTAAGGCGAGCGAAGTTTAGCGAAAGAACACCAAGCAGAAGGAGGAGCAGAGCATCAGACAGCCAATTGTATGGCACGGCATATTTCGACTTATTGAACTCAGATTCAGAAACAATACCAATTAGAACCAGCTTGTCTTCCCCCGGCAAATGAGCTGAGGTGAATGGTTGGACATAGGCCATCTTCGAGAACCCGCCTATCTGGAGCGGAATGACTGTAGATTGCGTAAAGGCCCGCAATTTATCGTCCTTGACAGGCTTACTATCCGCAAAGGGTGGACCAGTCCGAATCGAGCTGTTGTGGCGTTCAAAATCTCGAATACTGCTGAACCGTTCAAACCGGCTTGATACATTGAGAAGGTGGAATATGTCTCCTACGTATGTCTGCTCATCAACGTTACTAAAGATGAGAGGAGATCCATCGGGCGTGCCTTCAGATTTGGCGAGTAATACCGTATCAAACGCAGTTTCACCATTGCCTACCCCCTGTACGTCTGCAAACGGTATCGTCAGGCTGAATGTCGCTACTAGATGTTTATTGGGCTTTTTTGCTTCAGGCTTACACGTTTCCTCGCCACTTTCTGAATCTTTGTCACAATTTCCAGGACCGATTCTGGGAACACCGAGTCGCATGGAGATGGTCGTTTTAATTCCGCCAGAAGCCAGTTCCACAGGCGCATATTTCGGCTCCGAGATTGTGAGGTGTGCTTCTATTGTTTCTTTGCACTCTGTATTCATGCAAACCTTTGCGGGCAAGCTGAGCCACACCGCAGCTTGCCCTACTTCCTCGCCTTTCTCGTCTTTTTGTGAGTTGGATGTGAGGTTTGCTTCTACGGTTTCTTTGCACTCTGTATTCATGCAAACCTTTGCGGGCAAGCTGAGCCACACCGCAGCTTGCCCTAATTCCTCGCCTTTCTCGTCTTTTTGTGGGTTGGAAGTTTGCGAACTGGCTTTGACAGGTTGAGATTTTCCCTGTTCCTCATTGATTTCTATCGAAACATTACTAGCGTCAGAAACAAGATGACCGTCACTAACCAAACGAGATTTCATTTCCATCAGAACTTCGCTAACCGCGTGCTTGAGGACTTTTTCAGGTGAGGGCTTTGCAATTGATAGCAGGTGATCTTTCTTACGCACATCTAATTCATACCGGCCTTCAACTCTTTCAAACTCGCTCCAATACTCTCTCAGAATTCCTGCGGCGAATGTAGTTTTACCAGCAAACCTTACATACTGCTCCGCAGCATCGACGCTAGCATCAAGGTTCGACCCTATCTGATTGAGATAATTAAAATTGCGCTTCGTCAGGTGATCCGCAACACCCGAAGAGTTATAGAAGTACCACCCGATGGCTAGCGACAACCCCAGTGCCACAAACATCATGCCTCTACTCGGCAGTAAAGACTGCAGTTGCGGAAGTTTCATTCCTTTGTCCTTCCGCACAGAGACGCGGCTATCAGTATTAATCTATTACTAGATTTATAGTAGCTTAACAGCCAACAGGCAACCTCGATAACACTCAGCGCAGCTCCCCGCACGCTCTACATCACCTCGCTAGTGCAAATCTTGAAGACCTACTGTATAGCCGTACATTTATTGAGCTGCTCATGAACCTTGAGCGGGAAATTAGTTGGCACAGAATGTTCCTACAGCCTGTTCCTAAAGCATCATCATGCCTATACTGTTTAGGCGCGACCAGTCGGGTCGCTGGTATGGTGCCGCGGGTACAGCCACAAGCCAATCTGGCTTACTTCTTGGCTGTGCACGTAAAATTGGTTAGAGAACTTCGAGGGCATGTGTGGGAGCGGAAAATCGCAGAATAGCGACAATACTAGCTATACAAACGGCCCACACCGTTGATGCACCGCCCCCCAAGTCGCCTGCCGAAGCTGAAAGCCCGCCGGTTGACCCACCTATGCACCTTAAGGCTATTGAGGAACACAACGGTCAGTGCATAGAAGGCGCAAATCAAACGGTTATTGCTGAGTTCGCCACCGCGATTGATGCAGTTCACTGCGCTGTAGACATTCAGCAAGCCATGCTCGATCGAAATCAGCGCTTACCTGTTGAACAGCGAACTTTGTTGCGTATGGGTCTGCACGTGGGCGAAGTGCATTCTTCAGATGACCGCATCATGGGAACGGGTGTCGATATTGCCAATGGCCTCGAAAAACTTGCGGTGCCCGGCGGCATCTGTCTTTCGGGTGCCGTGTACGAATACATCAAGCAAAAGGGACATGTAGGCGTTGAGTATGCGGGCGAAAAGAAAGTCGCTAGCTCGCGAAGCCCAATGGCGGTTTATCAGGTGGTGGAACCCGGTGTCGAGATCGGCTACTCCTCTTTCTGGCTCGAGATAAAACGCCGCAATGTCTTCAGGGTGGGTGTAGCGTATGTGGTCGTCGCATGGCTTGTCATCCAGGTGGCCGACGTCATTCTGCCTAACTTTGGCGCTCCCAATTGGATTATTCAGACCTTTATCTCGATTTTGTTTCTTGGATTTCCAGTCGCCTTGGTACTGGCTTGGATCTATGAATTAACACCCGCGGGTTTGAAGCGCAGCGATGAGGTTTTACAACAAACCAGCATCAGTTGGCTCACCGGCAGACGACTGGACGGCGCCATCATCAGCTTGCTGGTTGTCGCTCTGGTTTTCCTCGTATATGAGAACTACATAGCCAAAGGCCTTGCTGAACTGGAGCAGCCAGAACCAGTGTCAGTAGCCGTGCTCGCATTTGAAAATCATAGTGCTAATGCCAATGACGCCTTTTTTGCGGCCGGGCTTGCTGATGAGCTTCTTAGTGTGCTTTCCAGTATTCGCGAGCTAAACGTCGCATCTCGCACGGCGTCATTCTATTTCAAGGACAAAAATACTGATATCGCATCTATTGCCGCGACTTTAATGGTTGAGAATGTACTCTCTGGTAGCGTGCGCCTCGAGTCAGGTCGCGTTCGTATAACCGCAGTCTTGGATAATACGACAACCGGGAATGTCTTATGGAGTGAAACTTATGAGGGAAGCCTCGAGTCAATTCTCGACATTCAGCGGGACATCGCAGCGTCGGTTGCGCGTGCGATTGTCCCCGTACTGTCGCCTGAGTCACAAACGCGAATAACCGCTCAGCCAACCGAAAGCACGGAAGCCTACGAATTCTATCTTCGAGGTCGCGACTATTTGCGACGGCCAGAGGAATCTGCGTCACTTGATAGTGCTATTCAGCTATTTGAACGAGCACTGAAGCTGGATCCACGATTTGCACACGCATATGCAGGACTATGCGAAGCTCACCTTGAGTCCTACGAATTTGCCCGGCGTACAGAGTCTTTTGAGAAAGCGGAGCTGGCTTGTCATCGAGCGCTCACGTTAAATGATGGTTTATGGGAAGTACACTTGGCACTAGGCGACCTGTATCGCTCTAGCGGCCAGTTGGACAGCGCCATTCGAGAGTTGGATATCGCCAGAAGCCAACAACCGAATGCCGTGACACCTTACCTGACGCTCGCTCGAACCTATGCAGCCCAAAATAAGATCGAGCAAGCTGAAGCAATGTTCAGAAGGGCAGAAGATGTTGAGGGTAGTTATTGGGGCGTACATCGGGCCTTCGGCAACTTTCTGTATGAACTGTCGCGCTACGATGAATCAATAGAGCAACATCGTAAGGTCGTTGACCTGGTGCCCGATAGCGGCGTCGGCTATGACAACCTTGGTAACGTCTATCTTGCCATCGGAGATTTGAAACAGGCGATTGACACCTTCAATGCCTCACCTTTGCCCTCTCGCCATACATATCTAAATCGCGGTGTGGCTTACTACTACCTCGGCGATTTTGAGAAGGCCGCTGCCGACATAGGACAGGCTGTGGATCTAGCGCCGAATGTACACTCCACCTGGGGGTTTCTAGGTGACGCATATCGTTTTATACCCGGTGCAGAAGCCGCTGCTATGAATGCCTATGAGACAGCTATCCCACTTGCCGCGGAAGAGCTGGCAATCGATCCCAGTGATTGGCGTGCCACAGGGCGCCTTGGCCTCTACTATGTTCATACGGGCCGCCTTAAGGAGGCAAAAACTCAGCTAGAACAACTGCTTGAATTGACCCCGCAAGCAACAGCCTACTATTGGGCGTCTCTCATCAGTTTAGAGCTACAGGATATGGATGCTGCGAATGACTATCTGCAGCGAGCCGCAGATGGAGGTTGGTCTGAGAAATTGCTTACACGCGACCCGGACCTCGTTGCACTGCGCGGCTACAAAGCCTATGAGGATCTGATGGCAGCGGCTAAGCAGTGATAAGCGAAGATACTGGTCGAAATTGAATTGCAGTAGTACCATGATTCGTGAACATCAAAGAACACCAATCACCCCATGTTGAGGTAACAACGATGTCAGACAAGAAGAAGAAAGATAAGAATAAGGACAAGAAGTCGGACTCCAAAAATACTGGCGGCGAGAAAAGCACATCTAACAGTGGTGCAACTGGTTCTCGCGGTGGTCCAACTCCGCCACGCGAATAATCAATCGACTAACGGAATGCAGCGCTCTTTGTCGTCGGCATTAGATCAGATCTGTCGAATATCGCGGCACCCAGCAATTGCCAGCTTCGGGCTCGACGTCGCTGGCGGCTCTACGCCGTTATAGCTGAGCGCTGAAAATTAGTTTGTCTCGGGGAAATGGCCCCGGGGCGATTTACTCCCGAGCAATTCTTGGCTCGCGCAGGAAGGTATAACTGTGGCGAAAGGCATTTCACTACACATAGGCGTAAACAGACTAGACCCAGCTAGCTATCAACTAGCGCCGACCAATCAAGGCTGGCAATGTGTGGTAGTGAATGACGAAGGCGAAGTCACACGCTTCCCGGGCAATTTTAACGTGGCTTGGGAGGGACCACTCACTTCATGCGAGAAAGACGCTGAGGACATGCAAGCACTCGCACGCAGACAAAAATTTTCCACCAAAATCCTTAGAACTCAGCAAGCAACTGCTAAGAGCGTAGAAACCGCCATTCGCAAGGCCGCGAAGAAGCTTAAATCCGGCGATACCTTTCTGCTTTCCTATGCGGGACACGGATCACAGGTTGAAGACCTCACCGGTGATGAGTGGGACGGCACAGATGAGACGTGGTGCCTCTATGATCGCATGTTCCTTGATGATGAGCAGCGCGCACTTTATGCCGAGTTCGACAAGGGTGTAAATATTGTAGTGTTGTCAGATTCTTGCCATAGCGGAACAGCAACCCGCTCGGTAAATGCCGAAGACCATGCCCTTAAACAACATCGTGGCCAGCGCTCGATGAGCGAAAGAACAGCGATGGCTGTCTA
This sequence comes from Halioglobus sp., assembly GCA_039990395.1. Lineage (GTDB taxonomy): Bacteria > Pseudomonadota > Gammaproteobacteria > Pseudomonadales > Halieaceae > CALINF01. The sequence goes on along the minus strand of JBDXFZ010000146.1, from coordinate 76,992 downwards.
TGAGGGCAACAAAAAGATGTATGACAAGATTCAACGCGCTCTGCCCAATCCGCCACCAAAGCTCAAGGCCAGCCGCATACTATTGGCGGCATGCCAGGACCACGAGCACGCGCATGGTGATGACGAAAATGGCGTCTTTACCAGAGCTTTACTGAAGGTCTGGAGCTCTGGAGCGTTCGAGGGTAGCTACAGCGATCTAGCCAGAGCTATTCGTCAGGAACTGCAAGCCCAATATGAAAGCGCCATGGATAAAGCTGAGGGCGACGCCAGCGCCAGCGCTGTAAAACTGCAGGTACCCAACTTCGTTCGCATCACGGGAACTTCAAAGAAGGCACTGAGCAAACTGAGCAAGCAGAAAGCTTTTTCAATCTGAACATTGAAGATACTGTTATTCACGGCCAATTTTCGTGATTCATACATTGATGTCGAACGCGAGCATAGAACGCTGCAAAGCGCTCTAACAAGCACGAGTGACAATCTGCAAGTACTACCCGCGGCTGAAGTTGCCGACTTAGAAAAGGCAATAGCTCGGAGCAAGAAGACCGGCGGTATCGACGTTCTGCATTTCTGCGGACACGCCACTCCTGAGGAAGGACTTCATCTGCGCGGGCCTGCACGTGGAACTGATTTTCTCAAAGCCGAGCAGCTCAAGGCAATCCTTGCGGGCGCCGGCGTAAAGCTCGTTGTACTTAACGCCTGTAACACGCAAGCGTTGGCAGAAGCACTTACTCACGTAGTACCAGCTGCCATCGGCACTACGCGACCGGTTCGAGATGTTGTGGCACGCCAATTCACTCGCAATTTTTATACAGCGCTACAGGGAAACTCTACGTCCATAGAAGCCTTCGAGATAGCCTTGAAGAAGCAAAAACCGGCGGCTGCGCCAGCCTATCTATATGCAGGACTTGATCTATAAGTAGGCAACGCCCCGCTTTACAAAAGTTTGCAGTTGTTATCACACCCTGACTTAAGCTCCGTGCACAATGCAGCTCATGGCCTCTCACCCTGAGCATCTACCGGAGCTTCGCCACACAATGCGCGTATATAACAATATTCTGCTTCTCTTCCTGCTGGCATCACTTGGTGCCTGTGGTGGCGGTGGTGGCTCAGACAATCAAAGCCAGACTTCTGCAGCTTCAGCCAGTGCTGCAGCTTTGAGCACCGACAGTGACAACGACTCAAGCACCTCTGATAGCCAAGAAAGCGCTCTATCTTTCCCAAACATTCTACTGATAGTATCTGACGATCAGGGGCTGGATGCGTCTTCACAGTACTCTCTCAGCCTTGATACTCCCACAACGCCGACTCTGGATACACTGGCCACGGACGGGCTGGTATTTGACAATGTGTGGGCAACGCCGGCTTGCGCCACCACTCGCGCCGCAATGATCTCTGGCCTACACGGCGTAAACAATGGTGTAGACAGCTTGCCAGGGCTTCTGGACACATCTGTCACAACCATCCAAAGCTACCTTCGCAATAACGCTGCAACATCGAACGTGGCAAGTGCTGTAGTGGGTAAATGGCATTTGGCAGGAGGTAGCAATAGGGATACCAACCATCCCAATTCTGTGGGCATCGACTACTATGCCGGGAATCTCGGGAACATAGACAACTATTTTAGCTGGGAGCTAACCGAAAACGGGGTCACCCGCCAAAGTCAAACCTATCACAGCACAGCCATCACAAATTTGGCTATAGACTGGATAGCCGAACAATCCAGTACATGGTTTTTATGGCTGGCTTATAGCGCGCCGCATACTCCCCTTCACCTGCCGCCCGAAGACTTGCACAGCAGAATTCTAAGCGGTGACGCTGACGACATTGCGAACAACCCGCGTGAATATTATCTGGCGGCAATAGAGGCAATGGATACCGAAATCGGTCGTTTGCTGGAAAGTCTTCCAGCAGAAACTAGAGACAATACGCTGGTCATTTTTGTGGGAGACAACGGAACACCACAGCAAGTGATTGATATTAGCGCGTTCCCGAGAAACCACGGAAAAGGCACGCTATATGAAGGTGGCCTGAAGGTACCACTGGTCATCAGCGGAGCAGGCATCGAGCGCGAGAACGAGCGCGAGGACGCACTAGTGCATGTGGTAGATCTTTTTCCAACCATCGTGGAAACGCTTGGCGGTGCGGTCTCAAGCGGATTAGACGGCGACAGTATCTTACCTCTACTTGGGAATACCCCCACAATTACCAGAACACTGAACTATGCAGAATATGTCAGCGACTCAGTCTCTGGATGGGCTGTTCGAAATGATCAATACAAATTGATTGAAATGGCTGATGGCGTTGTTGAGCTGTTTGACCTGAGCGCAGACCCCAACGAAAGCGAGGACATTCTCGCCTTCGGATCTAACTACGCCGCCGTGGTAGAAGATCTTCAAGCTTATTCGAGCACTGTTCGCGCTCCAAAGAAGCAAGCCAATTCCGGTGATAGCTCAGGCTCAGGCGCAATCGACATAACCAACGCAATTTTGACCAGCCGAAGCAACAACTGCGAGGAATATCAAAGCAGCTATACCTCCAATGCCACAGATGTAGCAAACGGCCAACTCTATATGGGCGCATTGGATATCTCACTAGCCAACGGTAAATGTATTTTTTCCTCCAATGCTATTCCAAACCACGACTTCAATGATGGAGACAGAAGTTTTGTGAATGCGGTTCAAGTACAAGATATGACATTTGAAGTACCCGCCTCTCCCGCTGTGAATGCGATTAGCACTGAAATTTCTCTACAACGTGACAATGCAGTTATGCTCAACGGAGTAAAAGTCGATTTGCTCGCAGCTGGATGCTACGGAATTGCTGATGGCAAGATAGGGTGCAACGACCTTAGCACCCCCTGGCGATACGACCCCGCTAACCCGGCAAATGGATTTGGCGTAGATAGCCACAATGCGCACACGCAACCCGACGGCAGCTATCATTACCATGGGTCTCCCAACGCCCTGTTCGATGATGCTTCACAGATTGAATCACCTGTTGTTGGTTTTGCTGCAGACGGCTTTCCCATCTATGGGAGCTACTTCAATGACGGCTCTACAACCAGACGTGCTCTCTCTAGCTACCAGTTACGTAGCGGAACTCGAGCATCAGGCCCCGGTGGCAGCCACGATGGCACGTTCATTGATGACTATGAATATGTGCCTGGCTCTGGTGACCTGGATGAATGCAACGGTATGTTTGTAGGTGACAACTATGGCTACTACATTACCGAGGGCTATCCCTATGTACTGGGTTGCTTTAGAGGCACACCCGATGACTCCTTCTTGAAAAGAGGGTGAAGCTAGTTAGCTCCTCTGAGGTATACGATATGAGGGGAGCTATTGCTGATTGAAGACGGGCTTACGTTTCTCCATGAACGCCATCATCCCCTCACGGGCATCGGGCGTACCGCTATTGGTAGCCACTGCCTGTTTTTCGTCCTCGATTGACTCACCCTGGGTTTTAGTTTCAAAACCCACAACAGTTTCCAATACAGACTTCACGCCCAGCCGAGGCTGAGCAGCGAGTTCCTCACCCAGTGCCTGAGCACGCTCCTTTAGCTGGGACATTGCGACAAGTTCAGTGGCCAGACCAATGCGATAGGCTTCCTCGCCATCAATTTTGCGCCCCCGCAGGATCATATCCAAAGCGTAGGTACGCCCCACTGCCCGCGGCAGTCGCGCCGATCCACCCCACGCTGGAACGGTGCCAAGATCCATCTCGGGCAAGCCAATCTGCGCGCCGCTGGCGGCTGCCAAGCGAAAATGGCACGCAAGAGGCAGCTCCAATCCGGCTCCGAGACAAAAACCAAACAGTGTCGCGATAGCGGGTTTACCACCTCCCTCAATCATATCCAGCACTCTGTGGCGTTGGCTAAAAAATGCCTCCGGGCTACCCGCCCGCTGGATACCATCCGGAATCTGTTTAAGGTTCATACCAGCGGAAAAGTGATCACTGCCCTCACCCGTAAAAACCAGCGCGCGAATGCTGTTGTCAGCAAGTACGTCTGGCAATTGCTCCTCCAGACTATCGATGTACTCCAGGCTCATGAGGTTATAGGGCGCATCATTAACGCTAAAGGTTGCGACGTGATTTACAACAGAATAAAGATAGGGATCAGACATACGAGTAACTCTTATATTGGAGGCTATAGACCCACGTAGAGACCAAACAGCCGGTAAGATTAGAGAGGTTTAATATATGACTAACCGTCCTGATTTACTATTCGGATGTTTTGAAAAACCTACGGGAAAACAAGCACCAACTGACTCAAAAACTCGGGCCCAAAAAAGAGGACGCAATTTAGGCCGTTCATGCTTATTCAGCATTCCGATCAAGACGTGGCGAAATGTTGCGTTAAAAGCTAAACTTTGGCCTCGTTCGGTGGAAAGAAAATTTAGACAGTGGTCGCCACAAAAATAGAGCTGCATTGGTTACCGCTACCAACGGCGCCAAGCCGATGGACGCATACAAAGGAAAATTGAGATGAGCGCTAAGTACTATCTATGGTGGGCAACAACCGTGATACTACTATGCGGCTGGGGGTATCTGGTCTATGCATTGATGAAGGGCTCCGGTGAGGACTTCACCTTCTGGCTACTCATTCTCGCCACCGCTATCGTAACAGCAAGCCACTGGCTCAATCGTGTCGGCACAGATTCCGAGTTAGAAGAGCTTATTCTGCAGTCAAAGAAGGCTGAAGTACGCGCCCAAATTATCAAAACTCAATCCGGTCGGTAGGAAACCACGACCTTGATGCGTGAGACAGCCGCCGACAGAAAAGTCAGTCAGCAGCCATCAAGTTAATAGGTTGCCTAATAATGCTATTGCTTCACCACCTCGCCCTCTTTCATAACGAAGTTAACCGTCTTAAGAACGCTTATGTCCTGTAACGGATCACCTGACACCGCGATAAGATCGGCCAACTTGCCGTCTTCGAGCGTACCGAGCTTTTCTTCGAGGCCCAAAAGTTTTGCGCTAGTGATAGTAGCGGATTCAATTGCGTCTTCAGCCGACATACCTGCCTCAACCATCATCACCAATTCGTCGGCATTCTCGCCGTGTGGAGTAACGCCAGAATCAGTGCCAAAGGCTATGTTGACCCCAGACTCATAGGCATTGCGAAAGGTTTCCTGCGAGGCAGCTGATGCCGCATTCGCTTTGGCCTTAATGGCATCTGTGAAGAACGGGTTGCCCTCCATACTTGCGGGAACTTTCACGCCCGGCGACAACGTTGGCACCATATAAGCGCCCGAGTTCTTGAACAGCTTTATGGCTTGAGCGTCAGAAAATGTTCCATGATCAATACTATCTACCCCCGCCTTTAACGCTGCCCGAATGCCATTTGCGCCGTGCGCATGAGCAGCTACTTTTATGCCCAGGCCATGCGCTGTGTTCACGATTTCAATCATCTCGTCGTCGGTCATCTGCTGGTCGGTGCCAGTAGCAGTATCAGACATGACGCCACCAGTAGCCGTGATTTTGATCCAGTCGGCGCCCATCTTTATGGCGTAACGCACGGCCTTACGGCATTCATAGGGTCCATCACAAATAGTTTCAGGCGTCCAAATTTCGAGCAACTCGGGCTTTACGCCGTCCACGTCACCATGGCCTCCTGTAGCGGCGAGCGCGCTGCCAGCAGACAGTATCCGTGGCCCGGGCACGAGACCTTCAGCGACGCTATCACGTAACGCGTAGATAGCCTCGGGGGTTCCCCCCAAATCTCTCACAGTGGTAAAGCCTGCCATTAACGTCTTATTCGCATGATAAGCACCCGCAAGCGCTTCCATTGACGTGGTTGTAAACAGAACGTCTGTTCGGCTGGTTTTGCTCAACTCAAATAACAGATGCACATGCATATCCATCAGGCCCGGAAGCACAAACTGATCCTTAAGGTTTATCACCTTTGCATTGGACTCTGCGTCAGTCGGTAAAGCATAGCCTTTTTCAATGCGCTCTATCTTGCCATCGCGAACGACGATGGTCTGCTCACTCAACGGCTTGACGCCCGCGCTAACCAGCACTGTGCCAGCGTGAACATACGCGACACTCTCACCATGTACTGTAGCACTCATCAATCCAATCACACTTGCACATAGAGCAAGCCAAGCTGTCTTACTGATAGTCATTAAACGCCTCGCGTTGGGTGTAGTTGGCTAACGCCGGCGATCTCGCCTGTCATCGCGTAAATCATCCAGGTCTTCTAGATCTTCTTCCATGCGCCTATCCTGTCGTCGGTCAGCACGCCGGATGGTCCCAGTTGCACCCGTGGGTCCAACAAGGTTTCGATCAACATCATCGTATGCCTCTTCGTCCGACTCCTCTTCCACAGTCTCTTCAACTGTTGTTGTCGTAGATCCATCGGCATTCGTCGTTGTGGTTGTCGTTGTAGTTGTTTGAGCGCTAACCATCACTGGCCCTATCAACATCAGAGACAGAATCAACACCACATTTTTACAAGATAGTTCCAGCATCCGGATCCTCATTATCGTCTCCGCACCAAAATTTTGGCGATAAGCCAACGTAACAAAGCCGCCTCTACATGGCAAATAGTGCTACCTCTAGTGAAAGAGCCACTAGGCGGTTTGAACAGCTCGCAAAGCCTTGAACTCTTCCCAGTCTAATTCGCCCACGATATTTCCATCGTCGTCCATCAGTTCGTAACAGCGCCCACCGCCGCTACGAATGCTAAACAACATGATGGTGTCCTCATCTCCACCACCCACACGATGCGTTTCTTCACTGGAGGGGCTAACGGTGTAACGGCTAGTGAGGCGTACCTCCTTGAGCATACCGGCGGATTCGTACAGTCGATGCTTTCGTTCTTGAGGCATTGAAATGCTGGCATAGTTTGTGCCCTGCTAATACTATGCGTAACGCAAGCAATCTTGTCTACGAGGAGCGCGGTTTAATGAAGCTCCCGTCCTCATGGTGACCTGCTCTTCATGACAGAAGCTCCTGCCTGCCATGAGTTTGAGGTGCCGTCACAAAATCCTATAAGATGATCGAGAGCCCCTCGTTATCACTCCCAATCGCTTAATGGAAACAGGACCAATAGCCAGCATGATTCCTACAATCTCTTGCAAAGAGATGGACTACAAAGCGCTCAATGCGGCATGCCGCGACTGGGGGTTTTTCGCTCTCACCGATCATGGGATTGACTCCACATTAATCGAAGCGAATCTGGAAGCGAGTGCTCAGTTTTTCCAGCAACCATTTGAGCAGAAAAACAAGATTCGCCGCAGCGCGTCGAACTGCTGGGGCTATAACAATGCAGAGCTCACCAAGAACAAGCGTGACTGGAAGGAAGTGCTCGATATAGGCCCTGCTATTAATGAAGGTCCCTTAAAAGGTGCAATACCCCAATGGCCCAGTAGTCCCGATGTCAGATCTACCCTATCCCTACTTGCAGACAAGATGCACCAAACCGCACTGAGTCTCGTGAATGAAATCGCAACCGGCCTTAATGCTGAAACTGACCTCGATGAAGCTTTCAAAAATCACTCGAGTTTTTTGCGCCTGAACTTTTACCCTCCATGCGCCAATGCCACGTCTGATTCCTCGGGATTTCTTCCAGTTGATGGAGAACTGGGCATCAGCCATCACACAGACGCGGGCGCGGTTACAATCTTAATCCAAGATGGTATGCCAGGCCTGCAGATTCACCACAACGGACACTGGGTCGACGCCAAGAGCGAACGCGGAACAGTGCTCGTTAATATCGGAGATATCGTTCAGGTTTGGTCGAATGGCTACTATCAGGCGCCTCTCCATAGGGTGTTGGCAAGCTCGCAATACTCACGGTTCAGCATTCCCTATTTTTTGAACCCCGCTTACACATACAACTATGCACCACTTTCAGGATCGCCCCGATACCGGTCGATCAACTGGGGAGAATTCCGCGCACAGCGCAGTGCGGGCGACTACGCAGACCTGGGAGCCGAGATTCAGATATCCGACTTCTTGATCGGCGATGAACGCTCCACTGAATAGGGCACCTGCGAAAAATTTCGATACCCGTTCACTAATAATTTGGAGTTCTGAATACTATGGCAAGACTGATTCTGGTATGTGGGCCTACGGGCGCGGGAAAAACCACTCACTCTATCGCTCTTTGTAAGGAAATAAAGGCCGTTCGGTTTTCTATAGACCCATGGATGCAAACAATTTTCTCTGCCGATATGACGACACTGGATTACAACTGGATGATCGAAAGAGTAAATCGCTGTAGTGATCAAATATGGCAAGTCAGTGAGCAGATTCTAGGCATCGATGGAAACGTTGTTCTGGATCTTGGGTTTACTACAAAGGTACAGAGAGCAGTTTTTTTTGATCGCGCTAAGGCGTTGAACATTAACGCAGAGCTACACTATCTGGATGCGGCAAAAGATGTCCGCAGAGGACGCGTAGATAGGCGTAATGAGGAAAAAGACTCAGCGGTTTATTCTTTTGATGTTACTGACATGATGTTTGATTTCATGGAGCCCATGTTTGAAATCCCAGATCAGAATGAACTGAAACATGGTTGCAAGGTTGGTGAATAGGCAACTACTTCAGTAGATCGTTTTCTTCATATGCTCGGGGTAGTTTCTGTCATACTCTTCGGCATCAAACTCGAGCCCTTTGGCATCCGCAAAGACTTTAGCCATCTGCCCGGCGCTGGGCACCGCATCTTTGTCTCCCCAACCGGTCGAGTCCCACAGCCCCGACCGAGCAATTGCTTTCTGACACTGGAAGTAGGCCTTTTCAATCCGAATTGATATCACGCTACTCGCTGCCTTACCGTCTATCGCAAAAGACGCACGCAAAACCTCATCAAGCAAAATTTCTGCCTGACCAGACACACGAACGGTTTCACCAGATCCTGGTACAAAAAAGATTATGCCTACACTGGGGTTTGTGACGATATTGCGCAATGAGTCTAGTCGGTTGTTACCGCGCCTGTCGGGGATTTGTATGCACGTGGCATCAACTACGCGAACAAAGCCAGCTGGGTCTCCCCTTGGTGAGCAATCTACGCCTTTCTCACCATGGGTCGCCAGCACCAAGAATGGGGAATGCTCAATAAACTGTTGGTAATGGCCATTGAGATGATCGATTTCTTTCCATAGAGCCCGCTCTACTACTGGCCCATAAGCTTGCTCCAGCTGTTGCAGTGACTCAACTTTTTTTGTCATCTGTGGACACTCCAGAAACGATGTTTATCTGTAATTGTGAGCGGTTATGACCCACGCAACTTGTAGATAGCACGCAGAGCAATTGTTGCAAGGCAAGTATTGTCGCTTTCATCGTAAAGCGCGACGTCTACGTCCACGAATTCATGTCCCTTTTTCTCGTAGAACTCTCTCACTTCCATTTCCGCGACAACAGCAGTTCCAAGAGGTATCGGAGCAAAGTTTTGCGATCTGGTTTCAAGATGCACCCAAGGATTCATGTACGCATTGCTTGCCAACACCCAATTAGAGATGCCTAGGATAAAGCTCATGTTGGCATAACCACCACCCGCGTCCTGAAGTAGCACAGGCATGAGAGCGTCATCTCGCAGGTAGGTATGCATGGCATTCTCATCACCCCAGCGATAGCGTACCGCATGACAACCCTGCTGCTGTAAATGCGCCCAGTGCTCAACGCAGGCCACGGGCGCTACATGCTCCACGTCCACTATAGAGTCTCCTCGGCGCGTCGAGGCTTGCATCTCTGAGGCGGCTAGCCATACCTCAGCATTAGCGCTCACAATACCATCAGGGCGCACCAACTCAGCGCTGTACACGTCAGTCGACTGCTCCAGAATTCCAACCTCAAAGCTTTCCCCGTCATATAAGGGAGATATCACGCGAACATGTGCACCGCCCTGAGTCAGCCACTCCAGCCCCCAACTTTCAACGGCGGGGTGCACTAGATAGGCGGACACGGTTACCCCGGGAACTAGGCCGCCAACAAATCCATATTCCTTTGCCAGTGAATCGCCATGAATCTCATTTTCTGAATTTGGCACTTGGTTGAAGGCCGTGGCTGTCCAAGCTGAGATCACAAGAAACCCTCCCACAAATTATTTCGGCTTTCAGTAAAAGGCGTGGTCGAACCAGGAAGCGTCTGAGTTCATGCAACCGTGATTCTCTAAGGACTGCCACTGCATTCTTATGGCAGGCGCTAATTAGTGAATGTCTAGCGGTCTACTCATTGGTTGCCAAAAACTCGTTGAGCGTTTCGGCATATGCTGCAAGCCACAAATCGAGCGTTGGCTTGACATCATCAAATGTCAATTCGTCACCAGATTTTTTCTCGGTTTCTCCAACACCCTTTCGCACAGTTGCCGCCACCCGTTCACCAGTTACGCTATCGACCAACTTCGCCTCGAACATGGCTTCGATGTAGGTATTCAGGTTACCGGTAGCGGCCTTAGCACCACGGAAAATAGCGCTTACAGGAATCAGGTTGTAAGCTTTAAGATCTTCTTTGGACTTTTCAACACCAGTGAGAGCCATACTGTAACGAAGAACGGTAGGGCCAGGGTCCAAAGCAAGAATTTCCTGATCTTTTAGTATCTGGCGTACACCAGCTGTAAGGTAGTCGGTAGCTTTGCTTGCCAACACTCGATCAGCTTTCGCGTCCAGTGAGTAAACCGACACCGACTCCAAGATTACTTTATCGTACTTGCCACGAGCGTCTTCGTTGAAGAAAACAAAAGAGTTCGTTTCTTCCCTGAACACCAGCGAGTCGTAATCGTCCATCCAACCGGAAAAATCCTTGCTCTTTATTTCCTGCGCCGCCAATGCTTGCAGGGAGCAGAGCATCATGGAACCGACAAGGCCAATAGCTAACACCTTTTTCATAATAACGTCCTTTAGTTAGTGACCGCTTAATAATACTACATTTCCGCCAGTTTTCATGCGAAGAGGCGGACATTCCCAGCTGAGCTCCCAACCGGTACCTTCTGCGCCACAGCACGCTCAAACCGGCGCGTCATCATTCTCCACTACAGGATGGTGAATTCCAGCTGACCTAGAACACCAAAATCAATGCGATAGTTGCCCGTAGCACCCGGCAGCGGGGTCCCGCAGGTCCCCAGAATTAGCAGCCGGTCAACTTCGCCCTCTTGCCAGATACCTTGCTTCTTGGCCTCACCGACAAGCCACTGCGCCCCGCTCGCAGGTGAGCCAAACGAGTAGTCATTGGCGAGGGTAGCTATCTCAGTACCATTCTTACTAGCTGTAATAACAAACTCTTCCAGCAGTGGATCCCAGGGCTGCATCTCGCCGCAAATATAGCGATCTGCAGCCAAATTCGCGGCAACGATATTGGCAATGGAGAAATCCTCTTTTCGGGAAAACGCCAGATAGACAACTTCTACTACGGGTATCAATCCAATCGGTTGCCCTGCGCCATCAACAACCACACCAATTTCGCACTCCAGTTCCTGACCTTCAGCCAGTGTCAGTTCAGCGCCACTAGAGAGCTTTCCACTTGGGTAAAGTGAAGCTATCAAAGGACTATCAAGGCCAAGATGCTTCTGTACCGCCGCTCCAGTCACGCCCGCCTTAAGATCAGTAGCCTCACTGCCGTTTATGCGCTGTGTTAGCTGTTGCTGTATCCGGTATCCGGCTTCGAGGCTTTCGCAGTACATCGACGGAAGAGGCTGGCGGGCTTTAATCGCCACCGCCATTTTTTCTACAATACTGGATGTCGCTTGCATCAGACTTTCCTCCCAATAGAACGCAGAAGCGTAAATGAATTGCCAGCCGGAATATAGGGTAGCGGAATCAACGCGTAATATTCGACGAAATTGCTCCCCTGGTGCACCCGCTCGTTTCAGAATCTAAAGCGAGCAAGACTCCCAGCAATCTACAATAGCGCTTGGCTATTCCTGCCAGCTCTGCTTTCATAGCTCGGCACAAGGAGCCCCACTATGTCGTTAATACACTTGGCCCGATCTGCGGGCTTAATCGCTCTAACCGTAGGCACATTATCCAGCCACGCTGATGAAGCTCGCATGCACGCTATCGTAGAGTCAGTATCTGCAGATCGCATTGAGGCGAGCATTACCACTTTGGCGGGGTTCGGAACTCGACACACTCTCTCGGAAACTTACTCAAATATACGCGGTATTGGCGCGGCACGGCGCTGGATCGAGGCAGAATTCCGCTCGATCTCAAAGGATTGCGACGGCTGTCTGGAAGTTTTTACTGTCAGTGGAGTGGTCTCAGGTACAAAGCGTATTCCCGACCCGGTAGAAGTGGTGAACGTAGTTGCGATTTTACGAGGCGTTCAAGAGCCTAATCGCTTTACTATGATGAGTGGAGACATCGACTCCCGGGTGAACGATCCGATGGACTTTGAATCTGATTCTCCCGGCGCAAATGACAACGCGTCAGGTATGGCAGGGGTTATAGAGGCGGCTCGCGTACTAAGCCAGCACCGTTTTAACGGATCTATCGCGTTTGTGGGTTTGTCTGGAGAAGAGCAAGGTCTGAACGGCGGCGCTATCTTGGCGAAACACATAGTAGACAAAGGCTGGAATCTGGATGCTGTGATCAACAATGACATGATCGGTAATATTACTGGCGTGAATGGCGTCACCAACAACACTACCGCACGCGTTTTCTCCGAGGGTACGCGCTATGTGGAGACAGATACAGAAGCAAGACAAAGACGGTTTCAGGGTGGCGAAGTCGATTCTTCTTCACGAAATATTGCTCGCTATATCGACAGAATGGCCGACCTGTATATCCCCAACCTGAATGTAATGATGGTTTATCGTTTAGACAGATTTGGCCGTGGTGGACATCACCGCCCATTTAACGAGCAGGGATTCCCCGCCGTGCGGATTATGGAAACTAACGAGAACTACACCCAACAACACCAAGATATTCGTGTAGAGGATGGCATCAGCTATGGCGATACGCTTGAGCATGTGGATTTTGCCTATGCTGCGAAACTCACCGCACTCAACGCTGTGACATTAGCCTCGATGGCCGCTGCTCCCGCCCCTCCCGCCACTGTTTCAATTCGAGGCCAGGTAACGCCAGACACAACATTGAGCTGGGGAAAAGTAGAGGGAGCCGTTGGTTACCGGTTGCATTGGCGGTTAACTACCTCCCCTACTTGGGACTACTACCGAACGGTGGGAAATGTGGAGAGTTTTACGTTGAAAAATATCGTGATTGATAATTACTTTTTCGGCGTATCGAGTATTGGCGCAGACAACAGTGAAAGCCCTGTCGTATTTCCCGGGGCAGCTGGATCCTTCGACTAGCGACCTAAAATAAGTGCAGCCACCTCAGACAAGGCCCAATCTGATCAGTGAGACTTAACACTTACTCACTGGGAACGAATGTTTGGCAGAAACTTGCCCTGGATCATACATCGCCATAGCCACTCGATTGGCCCCTGGCGGAAATACACTAGCCATACGACTGCAGCATGTTATGCCGATCTGGAACAGCCTATAGCGAATAAGCTCGAGAGTTAGCTTGGCAACTCACAGAAGAAGCTATCCTCAACTACCCTGCTGGAGGGTGAATTACGATGGGTACCCGCACACCAGGAAGGCATCACCATTGAATATAGACCACTGCCACCAGCCATCATAATCAACAACTGCTCGGGCCCTGTGAAAGCACACCGTTCGATTTCATCGGGGCGGCTGAAGCTACCAGTATATCGCTGCAAGTCGGGCTGGCTCAACACACTGTGGTTGTAAACCTCCTGAGCAATATCTTCTCGGCTCAGGCCTGCCTTTGATAGCAGAGCCGCATGCTCAGGATTCAACACTATCACCGCCGTGCCCGAAGTAAGAATAGCGTTATTGGTAGCGGGATTGGCAACGCCAATCGCCAATAGTTCAAGTAATGATTTGTAGGCCTCGGGATCATTACCATCAGCTGCATACAGCACAGAGTGCGGCGCTTCGGCGCCCACAACCGTGACAACACTTTGTTCCGCGGCGAAGCCAAGACTCACGTGCAGCGGTGGAAAAGGACTGCTTTCCTCGTCCTCTGCCAAGCAATAGCTGAACTTACCCGGGTGACCCAGTAATGCCATATCGGAACTACCGGGCTGGGCCTTACCTATATTGATCATGCATAGACGTAACGCTCGACCTATGGAAGCATTTGCACGATGACCGGGACCCAAAGCACCATAACCACTGGCGATCGCACAGCTGCGACGGATTGGCCCGTTCACTAGAATGAGTGGGGCTGTACAGTGAGTGGTGGCTTGCATTTCGGTTAGGTCGAACACTGGGTCGATTACGGCCTTTGCCGCTGCCAAGACAACTGGCATATAGTCTGGAAGACAGCCCGCCATCACTGCTGCAACGGCTACTTTTTCTATGGTAGCTGAACCGTGACCCGGCCCCATGGTGCCCAGCATCATGTCACCGGCTTGCCCTGAGGCCAGGATCATGCGCTCAACTCGCTCGGCGGTGGGCACAATAACCGGTAGGCCATCGGTACAACCAGTTGCATGCATAGCCTCTACTGCAGCCATCTCATCCGTAGCGCGCAGCAGATCAGTCAACGCGCCGCTCCAGAGCGGCTATAACCGCAGGCGCCATATTCTGGGCAATCTTAACTATTTCTTGCGTACCTGTGCCCGCTATCGGGTGAGGCAATCGCACTCGAGGTATTTCGGGCATGCCCAATGACTGCGCAACAAAATCGCCCTGCGGCCAGAATTCTTCAGTGACCAACGCCACCGCCGGAACGCCCAGCTTTGCCAAATTTATTCCGTCACGCACGGTGCCGGTAGTGCAGGAGCCTCAGTGACCGTAGGCAGCGATAACGGCTGCGCAGTCCCTCTTTGCCTCGTCGAGAAGCGCTGCAGGTGCTGGAATGGAGGCATTACCTTTGTTGTACATAAATGCCTCAATGCCCGGCTCCAGAGCTTGCATGGCCTCAGCCAGCGCCTCTAGAAAGTTCTCGGAATCGGGGAAACCATTGGCCAGAAAGCCAACCGCAACTGATGGCTTATCGGACAAACTCGCTTTTAGGGTATAGGGCGTATTGTCGACCCCCACATCCGCCTGTGGGTTATGGTACTCAATCATTGTGTATCCTCGTCCTCAGGCGGTAATGGTGATTGGATATCCAGCGGGCGATAATAGTCCTTGCCGCTCTTAACGTAGTCGCCCATCAGGTTTCTGAATGTTTCTCCCGCCGATCCTTCCTCGCTGAGCGTCAAATTCTGGCGGATAAAGTTGACGCTATCTGGGTTCAACGTGCGCGCCATATCCCAATAGTATTCTGCTTTATCACTCAGACCATGAGAACGGAACAAGTTGCCAAGACGGAACGCTGCATCTGCCTTTAGCTGTTCGGCGCTGTGCTGGCGAATATTACCAGTGACGGTCTCCGCGGACTGCGCATAGTTACTGCCGGAGCCTTTGGCCACCCAATCTTTTAGTGCTAGGGAATACACATCGGTGCCAAAAGAAATTTTGGTATCACCTTCGCCGAGCTCATGGAGCTTTGAGTATGTGCCTTCATCAATGCGGACAATTTTGCCCTCTTCATCTACCCACGCGGCGGAGGGTACGTTGACGAAATTGAAGGCACTACTGATGATGTGATCGGGGTCTACAACTTGAATAAAAGTGGCGTTTGCTGCGTCGAAAATGGGACCCGCTGCGGCTTCTCCACCCGTATCCTCAGCTGCGCACAAAATCACGAAGTTGGGGTCGTTTATTTCCTCATATATACGTTGCCACACGGGCACGTCTAGGAAACAGCCTCACCATGAGGACCAGGTAACGATTAGCGCTTTCTTGCCCTTTAGATCCGCCATCCTAACGACCTGGCCTTCTCGATCTGTCACCTTGAAATCCGGCGCCATCGCATCGAGCATCATGCCATCGCGCTTGGCAGGCATCTCGGCAAAGCTCCAAACCCTCTGGTCGCTATCAGCCACGTAGGACTGCCCTAGAAGATCAGCGAACCCGGTAAGATCGAACCACTGCTCACCCTGCTTCTCAATCAGCAGATTAGCCCCAATAGGAACGCATAAATCCTCGTAGCATGCACCTTCGGGCTTGAGCACGAACCCGTTGATATTGGGAAGATCATCTGGCTGGATCAGCAGTCCTGCCCCTACTGCCGTGCGCGCCAACGTGATCGCTCGCCCTTGGTAAAGCACGGTGGTGCTTCCCTCTGGGTGGATCGGCTTTTCCGTAAATGGATGCCGCAACTCCGGGTAGGCCATCATTGCTTTTGCCATATGCGCTCTTCTCCGTTTTCTTGCTCAAGCCTAACGTATTGCCTGCTGACTAGGAAGCGGGGATCACGAACCTATTCAGCTTACAAACGGTTACCGCTGAAGCGCGCACAATCTGCGCCACCCAAATTGTAGGGACAAACAGGTTCTTCTCATTTTGCATTGCGTTTTGCGGCTCCAACTGCAATTCAGCCAGGATGCCACCACATGCAAATATCCAACCCTCTGATTTATATAAGAATAATCTTGGAACAACTCTTGCATTGGTTTAGGAAGTGCCATTGATCTTAAGGTGGCTTGCGCCAAAAAGAATAACAATCAAAAGGGAATTAGCTATGTTGATACTCAGTCGAAAATCCGGCGAGTCACTAATGATAGGTGACGACGTGGTTGTAACCGTACTAGATACTACCCAAAACCAGATTAGAATTGGTATAAGCGCTCCGAGAGATATTGCGGTTCACCGAGAGGAAATCTACCTGAAGGTGCTAGCAGAGAAAAGTCAGCAGGAACAACCCAACACGCCATCAAATAGCCAGCCTCAGCACATGCATGAACCTACCCCAGCTGCTATGAGGATTAAGGCATGAGTACCGAGTTCACCTACGGTGGCATTGAACGACGTAATTTTTCGTGGCATGGACAGGGGGACTTCACTCCTCCAAAATCTATCCAACACGGCCCAAATCGTGACAACAATTCTTCAGAGTCACACGAACAAAGACAGAAAGAAGGCTATGTTTATGGCGGCATAGACCGCTCACAAGTGGAGTGGGGCAGACCTGAGGACTGAAGCGAGACACCCCCTCCACGGTAGCGTAAAGCTAATTTGATACGTAAAACATCTTAGATCTTCAAGACGGGGCCGGCTTGGGTTCAAGATAGATCAAGTCACAGGTCTAGCCCACTAACTATCTTCAGAGCCTATAGTGCCCGTAAAATTTTCTACCTAGCGGACTGCTTTCTAAGCGTCCGCTCACTCCTTCCTGCAACAACAAGAATTCGTACTCAGACACATTTCGCCTTCTGCATCCAATTGGCAGGATCAAACCACCAGAACAATAAAACATGCAGCGATCACATGCTTTCCCAAGCGCACTGTTTATGCGGTACTGCTGCAATACGAGGTTAATCGTGACTCGGTCAGTCAATCGCAGGCATACCGCCCTATTGCACCGTCGAATCAACCTTCGTTGACCTGAGAAACCTCCCTCTTGCCTGTCTTCAGCGGAGTCTTAAATGGTGAGCTAGAATACGAAGCAGTTGATCCAAATAGACAGGGGGCAAGTTGCGCTACCGCGCTTTCATCAGTCACAGCCACAGCGACGCCAAATTTGCGGCGTGGCTACAGCGCGCTATAGAAACCTGGCGGGTTCCGTCTCGCCTTCGCGACCAACTAGGCTACTCTCGCATCAAGCCGGTGTTTCGTGATCGCACTGATTTACGGGCGGCATCGAGTTTGGGCGAGTCGCTGGAAGAGGCTCTGAAGAATAGTTCTGCGCTCATTATTGTATGTTCAAACGACGCGGCAGATTCCGACTGGGTGGGCAAAGAAGTAGAGCGTTATCGTCAATTCAATCCCGACGCTCCCATCCTACCGATAATTGCCAGTGGCGAACCACCACACTGCTTTCCAGAACAATTGCTTATAGATAATGACGGCAATGCCCTGGAGCCACTAGCTGCGGATGCACGCAAGGGGTTTGATGGTAAGCGCGACGCCCTACTAAAAACTATCGCCGGCATTATTGACGTTGATTTCGATGCACTTAAACAACGAGATTTTCGCCGTAGACAACAGAGATTGGGGGCGGTTGCCGCGATTGCTACCAGCATTGCAGCCGTAACCCTGTATCTGGCGCTTGTTGCTATGGAAGCACGTGATGACGCGAACAGACGACGCGAACAAGCTGACGATCTCATTGCATTTATGTTGGGTGACCTACGTGACAAACTGGAACCGATTGGCAAGCTAGACGTACTAGATGCAGTTGGCGAGAAGGCGTTAGGGTATTTCTCTGAACTGGGCGGGGGGGACATAACACCAGAGGTAACCCTTAAGCATGCAATGGCTATTCGCCAGATTGGTGAGGTACAAATGGCCCAAGGAAACCTTCAGGATGCCTTTGCGTCGTTTGAAAAGTCTCTGGCGATCCTCACCAAGATGCGCGTAGATAGCCCCGGCACAGATCGGGTGAGCTACGAAATTGCGCAAAGCGAATTCTGGCTTGGCTACGTACATTACGAACGACTGGAGATCGATTCGGCCAGACAACGCTTCCGGAATTACCTTGTCGAAGCACGCAATTTAGTCGCACAGAACCCGGACTCACTAGAGTATTTAGTAGAATTGCAATCGAGCAATGTGAATCTTGGTGCCCTGGAACTTGAGGCTTCAAACTATGTTGAAGCAGAGAACTACCTACTTGCTGCGCTTGAGGTCTTTGAGTCTTACGAGGATAAACTGGACACCATCCAGCGCTTGGATGAGAGATACCAGCTGCATTCCTGGCTGGGTGAAATCGCCAGAAAATCTGGCAATCTGAAGCGTGCAAAAGATCAGTACGCGAAAGAGTTCACAACACTACAATCGCTAGTGGCGCAATCTGATGACAAGGGATTTCGCGAGATGCTAAGTAATTCGGCGCGGAGACTTGCCCCGCTTGAAATGTGGATAGGCTCTCTTACTACCGCAATGGAGTATGCCGAACTTGCGACTAAGCTCTCAGAAGAACTCATCGAGCACGATACTGAAAACTACTACTGGCTAAATAGCCATAGCAATGCATCAGTAGTGCATAGCCAGCTTTTGGCCGCTTCAGGTGAACACAAGGAGGCACTCTCTGCAGCTGTAAGTGCTTATGAAGCGTCTCTAAAGCTGCAAACAATGGAGCCTGGTCGCCTCGATACGTTGTTGTCAATGGGAGACGCCGCAACCCGGCTCGCCAGCGCATTGATGGCCGATGACCAGCCCTCATCGGCAGATAAAATCGTATCAACTGCTCTGGCTGATCTTAATGGCAGAAATGGCAACGAAGACTCCAGCATAGTTGAGGCCGCGTATGCCGAACTGCAATTGATACAAGGAGATCTTCTATTGCGAGAGGGTAATCCAGCATTGGCAAATCAGGCGTGGAAAACAAGCCTGGAAATGGCGACGTTCAACGCGGAAATTGACCCGGGAGTAAGTAAATTGCTCCTGCTGCATGCACTCCATACACGATTGCAGCAGAGGGACGAAGCTAACGCAGCGTGGGAATCACTAGGCGCTATGGGCATTACAGAAAGGCGGCGCACTTCGTTAGCCTCAGTCTATATCAATCCACCCGAACAAAGTCTGTAACTATGCTACGTCACTCTCGGGGGAGGTGTAGTTTCAATCGTATGGGTTTGCACTATACGAAAGTGCGTCTAGGATAAAGATGCGGTAACACAGTCGACGTGACGGATACTAATTGCAGCGCCAGCACGCGATTCATCAACCCAATCAGTGATCCGGAGTTACTACAATGGCAACCCTTGAAATTTCGATTGATGCTACGACTTTCACCATGACCGACGGCCCAGCTGGGGCCACAGTTTCGTCCGACGGAGATATCGATCTGAGCGCGGTAAATGAGCCCGATATCGATATCAAGTGGACACTCATTGATGGCAGGAAATTCAGAAAGAAAAAGGGCATTGTTGTGTCTGGAAATGGAAAAGACAAAATTTTCACTAATTTTACACGGTGGTCGGACAAAAAAGCGTTTAGCGTTAGCGACGCCAACCCAGATAACGATAAAGATACGGACTTCACTTATAAAGTGAAGACCAAAACGTCTGAGATCGACCCCAAGATTAAGAACCGCAATTGACGATGGAACAAACCGAGAAGCTTTATCCCGCAACATACTTGGAATGAAGCGCTCCAGTTGCGTTAGATTTGCTCTGAAAATATTTTTCGCACATTTAGGTGTGACTATCTGGCGATTCATGGAAACCGCCCAGCAATCGACGCACAAAGAGAAATCTCGGATGAAAACACTCAGATCTACGTTTCTAGTGAACACTAGGATCGTCTGGGGATTTAGCCCAGTAAATGCGCAACAAGATTTAGTGTTTGTCGCAGTAGAGTGCCCCAATGGAAAAACATACTGAGCGGTGGCGCCAAACTTGTGAATTCAAGCTGGATTATGGAAGGCGCGTATCCATCACCTGACCGCGCAGGCTGGCGAGCCAGCTTCAAGACCCCGAGAGACACTTTCAGCGTCGCCGGTAATGTGTGGGCGATCTGCGCAACGCTTCAGTGAACGCTAGCTAGGACCGCCCTCCTAACCTCTCAACTTCCTTACTGAATGGTCGCAGAGAGCATCCAGCATTCGTCATTAGGTCTAGAGGTAATGCGACAGATTTTGATGAAAGTGCACTATCGCCTTTTCAAACCGTCCGAACGTAAGATACTGATTCGCCTTCGTGCTTAAGCCAGTCTGTATCGCGCATGCGGCCGCACGATCCTCATCCAGACCGGAGTCTTTAACAAACTCGGCATCTCGCTTTGCTTCCTCTAACTCAACACTTTTTCCAGTTGAGGTCGTATTGGTAAGTCGATAGATCAAAAGCTTGCTGCGCGATGGGCTAAGCGGTTCGAGCACTGTCATCGTTGAATGCTTGGACAGTATCGATATATGAACATTGGGGAACAGTTGATACACCGAGGTGACCATCCCATCGAGACGCCGTTCGCCCGGATCAAGCGCACGAAGTTTCTCAATGCGCTTAAAAGGAAATACGATTCGGGAGTTAGCGCCAAAATTTTCAACTACATTGGTATTGTCGAGCCCATAAGGATAGAAGCTTTGCTTGTGTAAAGCCTTAATGTGGTAGCCCTCCAGCGAGGTCTCCGCTATCAGTTTCCAGTTAGCCTCATCTGTATACTCGTTTTGATCGAAGAAGTTTTGCTCTTTTGAAAAAAACTCTGGCATGTCTTTGAGCATGGCGGAATCAATTGAACCACTTTGATTAACATAGACTAAACCGCCCTTCTCGAGTGCACCAATTTCAACTAAACCGTTTTCTTGCGGCTTCACCTCTGGGAACCCCTCTTCGCCAGGTATATGTCTTAACTTCCCATCAAGACCATAAGTCCAAGCATGGTAGGGGCAGACGAATGCACGAGCACATCCACTCTCGCCCGCAACCGGCATGCCGCGATGGCGACACGCGTTGATAAAGGCGCGAACCAACCCATCATCTCCTCTCACTACAACTATTGGAGTACCCGCAGCAGTTCTCGCCACGTACTCACCATTCTCTCTAACCATTGCAGAAGGACAGAAAGGAACAGGCATGCGCCTTAACAGCTCTATTTCAGACTCGAAGCGCTCTTCAGATAGATAACTCGAAACAGGCTCTTTCCAGACTGCTTCGCCAAGATCAGTCGTTTTGTTATCTATATGCTCAAACACACGCTCAATCACTTGCTGGTCATTTAAAAGAGAACTCATGCTGGTTTCCTGGTTAGCAGGCTACGCCTGAAGAAGTGATGGCAAGTTAACATATTGGAAGAGGTAATATCGCAATGCAGTGCCATAAGATTGGCTATCGAAACTCCTTGGTATAGCCGCTCACTGGCTCATGGGGTGGTGCAGCAACTGTCGACCCGCTTTAGGCACCCGCTCTCTACGGGTTGGTACCCTCAGAGGACAAAATTGAGTCGATCGAGTAGCGTGCCAGTGCTCGCAGGCTGGTTTTACTCTCACCGCTCCTGGCACGCACTGCAATACT
The DNA here is from genome assembly GCA_039990395.1 of Halioglobus sp. Classification (GTDB taxonomy): domain Bacteria; phylum Pseudomonadota; class Gammaproteobacteria; order Pseudomonadales; family Halieaceae; genus CALINF01. The sequence continues at coordinate 55,014 of JBDXFZ010000146.1, read as the reverse complement.
TTGTAGCGTTGCTTGTAGCATTTGTGCTGCCAGCTTGGGCTGCGCTTTTGCGGGTAAGTCGCCCTCATCTATGGCTTTGAGCAATCGCTCAGCGAAGCGGGTGTCCAGTAGCGCAATGAGCGCCTTTAGGTCCTTGCCCACCTCCGGGTGACTAACAGCCGCACTTGGCGCTGTACAGATCGCCAGGCAGCCTAGCGGTGGATTATTCCCGAAGTACACTTCAATAGCCTGATCGAAGAAGGCATACAACCCGGCCTGCAGTGACATACCTGACTGAAACGTTACCAGCGTGCTTTGCTCTAGCTGCATAAGATAGTGTTCGAGAGCGCGCCGGTAGATCGCCTCTTTGTTGCCAAAAGCGTTGTAGATACTGGGACGATTCATTCTCATCGCAACCGCCAGGTCATCCAGCGAAGTAGCCGCTAGCCCCTTCTCCCAAAACAGGGTCATTGCACCAGTGAGCGCCAGTTCTTCATCAAACTTTCTGGGTCTGCCCCGAGTCATATATGTACCGTTTCGCATATTATTTATTGACGATAGCCTATTTTATGCGAAATAATACAAAAAAGCATACTGGAGATTGCAATGGCCTTGGTTGAAAACCCCAAAAGTCCGATCGTTGGTAAGATCAAGGGCATTCATTTGTTTCACTATGACGGCGCGCCCTGCGCTCAGCGGGTGCGGTTTGCACTGCAGGAGAAAGGCCTGACACGAGGCCGCGAAGTGAAGTTTGACGCCGATGATACCGCTAGCTGCGCGGCGCAAGATGGCGCTTGGGTAAGCCGCCAGGTATCGCTCGTAAAAAAAGAACATATGACCGAAGTGTACTCGCTGATTCAACCGAATCTGGTTGTGCCTGCCCTAGTGCATGACGGCAAGCTGCATGTGGAGTCAATGGAGATCATTGAGTATCTTGACGACGCGTTCGGCGGCGCACCCCTCGTACCAAAGCAGGATTCCGCCGTAATGGAAGACGCCATCGCACTTACAAAGCTTGGCAAAGAATTGCATCGCTCGATTCGATTTGTCACGTTTCGCTGGGGTCTACGAGGACTCGCCAGACTCTCAAAAGGGGATGAGCAGCAGCTACGGGAACTGCTAAAAAACAGCAGTGACGCTGAGCAGCTAGTGGACTTTTATGAAGGATATGACAATCAATCCATTCCAGAGCACGTCTATGAACAGCACCTGGAGAGGCTGAATATGGCGTTTAAGGATCATGAACAACGCCTGGCTGATGGTCGCATGTTTTTGACAGGTAATGATCTCACGATAGCTGACGTTATCTGGGCAATGAAAACTCTACGCCTAACCGAGTGTGACTACCCGTTTGAGCAGCTCTTCCCCAACTATTTTGGGTGGTACCAGCGGATATCAAAGCGCCCTTCTTTCAGGGAAGGCGTAATGGGCAAACATCAGTTCATGAGCACTGCATTTCGCGCGAAAGCCAAACTGGAAAATATACTCGGCATCGGTTTGAAGCGAGAGGTACTAAAACGTGTCGCCTGAAATGCTTGATGTAGTTATTGGCGTTATCGTCGGCATTGTTTTTGTGTGTCCAACAATCTACATGATTCAAAAACGGCGGTTTGATGACTGGGCATGGCCCCTGTTTCTAGCAAGTCTGCCAATTTGGTATATGTTGTTCGGGGTTCTGGCCCTGGATGGTAAAGCGATTGCGCTCGAACTTCTTATTGGCTTGCCCTACCTCATTACCGCCTATGTTACCTGGCGTATGCGATCTAGTATGATACTCATAGTGCTTGGGATTGCCTGGCTCAGCCACGGCTTCTATGACTACTACCACGATGTTTTCTTTGTGAACCCGGGCGTGTTCGGATGGTACCCGGCATTTTGTGCAGTGGTTGATATGACAGTGGGCAGCTACTTGCTCTATCGTGGCTCTGTTGGCGACAATGCGAGGGATCTGTCCCAGATCTAGCAACAACACAGCTACAGAAGGAATCACAAATATGCCTGAGAGCCGACACTTCTACGAGCCTAGCCAAGGTCACGGTCTTGCACATGATCCCTTCAACTCTATTGTGGCGCCCAGGCCAATAGGCTGGGTTTCCTCGCAGGATTCTGATGGAACGCTAAATCTAGCGCCCTACAGCTTTTTCAATGCATTTAACTACCGCCCGCCAATTGTCGGGTTTTCCAGCATTGGCTATAAAGACTCTGTGCGCAATATGGCAGCTACCCGTTCTTTCTGCTGGAGCCTAGCCACCCGCTCACTCGCCGAAGCAATGAACGAGACTAGCGCCTCTGTGACGCCCGATGTGAATGAGTTCCAGTTAGCCGGACTCACTCCCCGTCAGTCACAAGTGATAGAGGTACCGCACGTTGCAGAGAGTCCGGTCTCGTTTGAATGCGTGGTCACACAAGTCGTTCAGCTAAAGGATGCGGGTGGAGGGGATCTTGATACGCATGTGGTCTTCGGTGAAGTAGTTGGTGTCCACATAGACACTGACCTGATTCAAGACGGCGTCTACGATACCGTGGCGGCACAGCCTATTATGCGCGGCGGAGGTCTTGCTGATTATTTTACCATTTCAGAAGAAGCCCGCTTTCGAATGAATCGACCTGAATAGGGAGCCCCAGTTACGAACCATTAGAGCTTGTGGTAGATCAGGCGTACTTTTGCATTGTGGCAACCGCTCGCCGCTGGTTGATAACAAGAACAAGTGTTAGATCCGGTACTTGGACACTTGGCTATCATCCTCGCCCAGATCAGAAAAATTGTCGTCTACCCTGCTCTGAATATACTCGCGCCAACTAAAAGGTCGATAGTGTGGGTTTCCGTCTGCCAGCTGGGGGTGAGGTTCGATGACGGCGTCGCGAGAAGGGTGATAAAAATAGGGGGTGCTCATACGAGCACGCTTGGTCATAGGAATAACACGATGCACTGCAGCTTTGTAGTTATCGTTACTCCACGCTTGAACTGAGTCACCCAGGTTCACGATTATGGTGCCGGCCTGTGGCGGCACATCAATCCATCCATCCTGCGTCGACTGCGTCTGCAGGCCACCGGTATCATCCTGCACCAACAACGTAACCAGGCCGGGGTCAGTGTGATGGTGAAGAGCCATATCGCCCAGCGCTGTAACATTGTCGCGATCAGCCTTGCCCAGTGGATCTTCCACAGGATAGTAATTCAGCCTGGCATTACTGTAGTCGGCGTCACCATACAATTGCTCACCCTGCAGACCAAGCGTGCGATGCAATAGTTCCATCACTGATGCTGCGATGACACTCATGGATTCGTAATAGTCGCTTAGACTCTGGCGAAACTCTGGCATACCTGCCGGCCATTGATTGTGCTGATGCCCCTTACCCAGCGGTCTTGCGAAATCGAACACTTGCTTTAGATCGCGCTTACGCTTGGTCAACTCCCGGTCGTAATACCCCAAAGGCTTGTCAGCTGTTCGTTCTATCGCGAGCAACTGCTGTCGCGGGCTGGCAAAAAACCTAGCCGACTGCTGCCACATGGCGTCGATCACTTTATCTGCGCCATGACCCGTTAGGAGAAAGAAACCGTGATCCCGGCAGGCGGAATCGAGTGCCAAGCGCGTTTTCTCGTCGTGGGCTCTTTGCAAGTCAACTAATGGGACACTCTTCACTACACGCTCTCTCTTTCCAAAGATTTAGTCGCAGCACGCCCTGTCCCAGACACTGGTGTCAGGTATTGTCTTTCACCTGGGCGGTAGGTCCGTTCTTTTTAACAGACTCTATGCCGTTTTCCATACCAGCATTGCCAGAGTACATCTCACTCTTGCCTATAGATTGACCGTTGCCCGCCTTAAGCGAAAAGTATGGATCGCCTTTTTTGGACTCCTTGCGCTCATAGCGGTTGTCATCGCCGGCATTCTTTCTCACCGATTCAATACCATTCTCGGCGGCACCTTTACTCTCATATAACTCGCTGGTCAGGATGATTTGTCCATTTCCTGCCTTTAGATTGAACATGAACTTACCACTGGGTGTTACTTTAAGATCGAAACTCGCTGCCATGGGGCTTTCTCCGGTTGATAGATTGCTTAGACTTCGCTCAAGAGTATAGACGGGTTTAACTGATGGCGTAAGTTGGTCGAGCAACGAAGCAATGTTTAGCGTTCGTTTTTTTGGCGTCTCCCGACAAGCTGCTTTGACACTGTTGCACCACCGTTGAATTTCCACTAGCGTAACCGCAAAACACACTCTATCGGACTCTATTATGGCCAAAGGATTCACCGTCGGCAGTTTCTTCGCTCGCTGGCTGTTTGCCACTGTACTGGTGTTTGGCACCTACAATCCTACTGACTATTCCTATGTTGACTGGGTTCTGGCCGAAACCACCACATTTGGACCTATCGTGGCCATTGTAGGCATTGCCTTGCTCATTGGCTGGATTGTATTTTTGCGCGCCACTTTTATGTCTATGGGATGGCTAGGTATCAGCCTGGGGGCAGCTCTGTTTGGTTGCATAATATGGTTGTTTGTAGACCTTGGCTGGCTGAGTCTCGACGCCACGGGCGCGATAACCTGGATAGTATTGATTATTTTGTCGCTCATCCTGGCAACTGGGATGTCGTGGTCGCATATTCGCAGGCGCATGAGCGGCCAGTTCGACGTAGATGAGGTTGATAGCTAGGCATTAAAGGCGCAACCACCCGCGCAATAAAAAGCCGCCCAAAGGGGCGGCTCAAAAATGTGCAACCTGACTAAATATCACTATGGACCAAAACAGTACTAACCAATAAATATAACGGTTAGTTGTTCAGGGATACTTTGTCAGCCGTGTTATAAGATGAGTTGGTAATCGCAACACCTTCTGAATCCAGCAGTGTTACGCCACCCTCTTTGTCTACCCAACACTTGATGGTCTGACCTTCACCACCTGCTGGAATAGTCTTTATTTTCAATGTGTTACCAGAGCGTCCGCGCTTGATGCCTTTGAGCTTAGTGCTGGTTTCCTCACCAAAAACAGCTTCAATATTCGCTGTACACTGACTCAAATGCTCTTTGTCACTCTTGCCTGCCATAGCGGTTACCGCAGTACCTGCCAGAACAACGCCCATTACCGTTACCATTAATTTCTTCATTTCAAAGCACCTCCCTATAGGTTGCAATTGAATACTAACCATTCCCATATACGGGCGAAATATCCATAAATGATCTGAAGCGCTGCATATTTGGGCAGGGTCTATCTATCGTGACTTAAGCCTACTGAACAGGCCTTGTATCAAGCTGGTGACGGATCTCATGAAACGCCTCAAAAATCACATCGCGCAGAACGCGCATTCTGGCGCTCAAGCGCAGGTCTTTGTGGGTTAGCACCCACATATCCATCTGATGCACAATGGTTGCCCCAGGCACGCGCACAATGTTGGGTTCGTAGTACGCCGAGAAGCAAGGTAGATAAGCCATCCCCATTTGATAATTCAATGCGTCTACCAACAGATTGATGTCCTGGATGGCGTGTCGAACAGGGATATTCAGATAGTCTACGTTCTCGAGCCACTCTTCCACCGTGGCGCCGGGGTTCTTACCAATCCAGGTTAAGTGGGACACGTCTGCGGGATCATCGGGGTTCAGTAGATCACGATGTACATAGGCAGAGGCGGTCAGTGGTGAGAGCAGGCGACCGATCAAATAGTCAGGGGGTCTCTGCCCGGCTGGCAGTGCTCTGATAGCGATGTCTGCCTCCCGGCGGCTAAGATCGAGCGATTCGGTGCTGGACATGATCTCCAGCTCAATCGCTGGATAGTTTTCAGCGAATTCGCTGAACCGGCTCATAATGAAACCGAAACCAGATGTAGGTGGTAATGTCAGACGAATAGCGCCCTCCAGTTCCTGATTACCGCCAGTGATTTTACGTTCTGCTGCATTGATCAGCTCTTCTACATGCTCCGCAGTGGGTAGCATCTGCTCAGCAGCAGAGGTCATTTTGTAGCCATCGGGTGTTCTATCAAACAACCGCGTACCAAGGTCTCGTTCAAGGTCGTCCAGACGACGCGTCACCGTGGAATTGCTAACCCCCAGTGCCTGCGCCGCGCCCCGCGCAGAACCCTTTCGGCTCAGCGCTATCAGCACCTTCATGTCATTCCAATCCACTAAAGACTCTCCAACACACTCGAGCCTGCATCTTCTGGCAAGCTTGAGCGGAACGCAACCACCCCATTTTCTCGTAACACTGCTATCATTCTGTCGCTCTTCACTTTCTCGGTGGCTAACCCTCAGCATGAACTCCATCGATCAATCACCCTCCGATGTCGCCCTTATTGCCGAGCTGCACAAGCTGCTCGAAAAGCACTACGCGCTGGATGGCACACTCACGTCACTGCCGGGTGATCGCGACAGTAACTTCCAACTTAATTGCTCAACCGGCGAGAAATATGTGGTCAAGCTGATGGACGCCACCTACTCCGAACGGGCAGTGAGCTTTCAGGTAGAAGCGCTATTACACCTGCAGTCGAGCAACAACGAGCTAGTTTTGCCCTGCGTATGCCCTGCCCTTTCCGGCGGACACTGGTTGCTGGTGAACATAGAAAGTGAAACGCGGATCCTGTGGGCACTCAGCTGGTGCGAAGGACAACTACTAGCCAGGTTCTCGCCGCGCCACGGAGAACTGGCGTACAGCTTCGGGGGACTATTGGCGCAATTGAATTGTCATCTCGCAGATTTTACGCACCCTGCAATGAAAGACGGCCATCACTGGGAGCTCACTCGTGCACTGGATCATAAAGAGCGATTGAGTGCTATCGCTGGTGATACCCAGACACTGGCCCGCAATACCCTGGAACAGTTTCAATCCAAGCTTGAGCGGATCAGCGAAAGTTTGCGATGGGGCGTAGTGCACAACGACGCCAACGACTACAACGTACTAGTCGACGTTAGCAGTGATGGCGAGTACTCCGGCCCCCGAGTTACCGGCATTTTTGATTTTGGCGACATGTCCTACCAGCCTGTGGTTTTTGATGCCGCTATCGCGCTTGCCTATTTGGTTCTGGATGAACTCGACCCACTACGGGTATGTCGCGACTTTCTTCGTGGCTATGCAGAAGTTAATCCGCTAACCGAGGATGAGGTTGATCTACTGTTCACGCTGATCAAAACCAGACTCGCGGTAAGTATCGCAATATCCAGCGCGCGCCAACTGGAGGAACCCGATGACCCGTATATCGTCATCAGCCAGAAACCGGCGATTGACGCGCTTACTCGCCTGGACGCCATCGCCAACGATTTGGCAACAGCCCAGTTTAGGCAGGCTTGTGGCTTGAACGTAGTGGCACAGGCAGACAAAGCCATCGCGTGGCTTGCGAGCCAACAGGAAAAGCTGGCGCCTGTGATAGTACATCGGGACGAATTTCACCCAATCGATCTCAGCATCGGTAGTCTGCTGTTGGGCGCAAATCCTGCAAACGCTGAACTGGTGCCTCTTACAACGCTCATTAACAAAGATATGCAAACCGCGGGTGTCAGCGTGGCCTATGGACGCTACGGCGAACCCCGAGGCATTTATGATACCCCCGCTTTTGGTGCCAGCGAATACCCGACCCAGGAGCGTCGCACAGAGCACCTGGGAGTCGATATTTTCTGCGCGCCCGGTACTCCCGTGCATGCGCCGCTGAAGGCCACCGTCGAATGTATTCATAACAATGTCGGCGCGTTGGACTACGGGCCATTAGTGATATTGCGCCATGAGCCAGATCGCTGCCCACCCGTTTACTCTCTCTATGGGCATCTGGCATTGGACAGCGTCTCTACGCTAGAGCCTGGTCAGTTGCTGCACCCCGGGGAAATGTTCGCACGGGTAGGTAACGCCGATGAGAACGGAGGCTGGACACCGCACCTGCATATCCAGCTGATACTCGACCTATTAGCGCTGAATGAAAATTTTCCGGGCGTAGCCAAACCATCAGATAGCCCTTTCTGGCGCGCACTGTGTCCTAGCCCTGCCTGGTTACTGAAAGATCGCTCTTGCGAAGAACTGGATGGACAACCTGCATCGGAGCATTTGCACTCGCAGCGTGAACAGTTTTTAGGATCCAGCTTAAGTCTGTCGTACAACGCGCCGCTACATATCGTGCGAGGCTATCGGCAGTTTCTCTATGACAGCCAGGCAAGAGCGTATCTTGATCTATACAACAATGTTGCCCACGTAGGACACAGCCATCCGCGCGTGATCAATGCTGTTGCCAAGCAAACCGCATTACTTAACACCAATACGCGTTACCTGCACAACAACATCGTGAACTACGCGCAACGACTCACAGCCACATTGCCCGATGAACTGGATACCTGCTTCTTCGTGAACTCGGCCAGCGAAGCTAACGAGCTGGCACTTCGGCTGGCGCAGACATACACACGCCGCAAAGACATGCTGGTGATAGAAGCAGCCTATCACGGCCATACCAGCGCGCTGGTCGAGCTTAGCCCCTACAAGTACAACGGACCCGGTGGCCAGGGTTCCAGCGACTGGGTTCATGAAGTGCCATTGGCCGATGACTATCGCGGCGAATTTCGGCGCGACCAACACAACGCGGGCACCCTCTATGCAGACGCACTCAATGAAGTTTTGGTGACAGCGCAAACATCCGGGCGTGGCGTGGCGGGATTTATTGCCGAAACACTGCCTAGCGTGGGCGGACAAATACAATTCCCTGCTGGCTATCTGGCAGAGAGCTACTCTCATGTTCGTGCAGCTGGCGGTCTTTGCATAGCAGATGAGGTACAAGTGGGATTTGGCAGGTTGGGTGATTGCTTCTGGGGGTTTGAGAGTGAGTCAGTCATCCCTGATATCGTGGTACTTGGCAAACCCATCGCCAACGGCTATCCGCTAGGCGCTGTTATTACCCGTCGCGACATAGCGAATCGATTCGACAACGGTATGGAGTTTTTCAGTACTTTTGGGGGGAACCCGGTAGCCTGCGCTGCGGGCCTCGCGGTACTCGATGTGCTCGAGGAAGAGCAGCTACAGAATAACGCCAAAGTAAACGGCGCCTTATTGGCCGATGGATTGCGCGCCCTCCAAAAGCAGTACCCAGTGATCGGTGATGTGCGCGGGCGCGGCTTCTTTCTGGGGATAGAGCTGGTTCGCAGTGTCGACACACTTGAACCCGCAGCAGGTGAGGCTCGTTATCTGGTTAACCGGATGCGCGAGCGGGGAATACTTTTGGGTACCGACGGCCCACTACACAACGTGATTAAGCTACGGCCGACAATGGTAACCAACTCGCAGGATATCAACGTATTTCTTGAGGTGTTAGAGCAGGCGCTGCAAGAAATCTCGCTCTAGCCATAGAACGCGGAAAACGCATCAACAAACACAGACATCTGGTCTGCAGGCAGATCATTAATACCTGCAGCCGCTTTGCGGCCCCCACCCGTCGCAAACTGCATACAGAGCTCATCGGCACCGGTCTTATTGTTCAGAGGCGCTCTCACACTAACTACGTAGTCTCCAGATACCTTCTCTGTCAGCACCGCGTGCGCACGATCTGGATCTGAATTAGCCAGATCATTGCTGTACACGCCACTGACCCGTCGCGCCCATGGCGCATCAGGCATCACGTAAGCTGCCACAGACGCATCAATAAAATGCGGCGAGAGCGCCGAGGCCATGCTCATATCCTGCTGATAACCGGTTTCAAGACGTTCATAGTGCTCAGCGCCATCTTCGATAAAGCTCAACGGATTGTCATAGGCGCTGATTAACCTGAATAATTCCGCCGGCTCAAAGTGCAGATCTTCCAGCGCAGATCCATAACCATTGTAGTTAAGATAAATGCCAAGGTTCTCGAGCTGCTCCAGCTCGGTGATGGCAAGAGCAAGAGGTCGCGCTATTCGCAGTGCGCTGTCTCTCAGGTTGTCACCAAACGTGCCCACAACAGCCCAGCCCAGATACTGACCTTGCAGGTGCGTATTGATCAACAGGCTGGTACACACGTCTGGGGCAGTATTGATAAGTGTCTGTAGTCGATCCGATTGCGGTATCTCACCAGCAAAGTGATGGTCACAGTAGAATACCTCTGCTCCGGATTGAAGCACGCGATCTAGTTCACTGCGGTTCTTGTCCAGAGAAACATCCAGAACCGTCACTCTGGAATTTGCTTCGCTGTGAACGCGATCTAGCAATTTGATATCGCGCTTAACGCCTGTGACAAGCTGGGTGTCTCGTGGGTCGGCCAATCGCAGCTGGGTCAGGGCGCACAATCCGTCCGCATCACCATTGAACACATCAAAGTCAGTCATGATGAACCTTTAGAAATTTGTGTAGATAACCGGGTTACAGGAGAGTCGCCGCTGCGGCTACTCAAAACTTGTGCGTTCGGGGAAGAGTGGCTGTACGTTGTTCGCGGGGAGATCAACCAACTGAGAAGAGGAGCGCTTACCCGCTTTACCCTGCTTCACCCAGACATGGTCGTGGCGTACCTCATGCCCGCCAAAACCTGCCACGGAGCGACTCAGTACTTCAGTGATACCAACACAATCAATATTGTCGCAGAAGTGCATCAACTCGGTGAGTGCGCGGTGCATCTGTGCAAAGGTCAGACACTCTTCCTCGGCTCGCATTATCATCGGATGGCCAGTACCTGTAACAGCTGTACCCAGCAACAGCTCCTCATGCAGCTTCTCTCCAGGCCGCAGGCCTATGTACTCGATCTCTACTGGATGACTATGATGACTGTCGTGCTCCATTTCATAGCCAGCCAGGCGAATCATGCGACGTGCCAGATCAACGATCTGTACGGGTTCACCCATGTCCAGAACAAATACATCTCCACCTGTTCCCATCGCGCTCGCTTGCAGAACCAGCTGGGCAGCCTCTTCAATGCTCATGAAATAACGAGACACTTCGGGATGAGTGATCGTTACTGGACCTCCGCTCTCTATCTGCTCTCGAAACAGTGGCACCACCGAGCCGGATGAGCCTAGTACATTACCAAAGCGCACCATACAAAAACGGGTGTTTGAATCTTTCTGCGCCATTGCCTGCAAAATCAGCTCAGCAAAGCGTTTTGAGGCACCCATGACGTTGGTTGGACGCACGGCTTTATCGGTGCTCACCAAGACAAAGGTCTCAACACCGGCTTTGCGGGCGGCTTCTGCCGCATGCCAAGTACCAAAGACGTTGTTCGCTACGCCCTCAGCCACGTTATACTCCACCATTGGCACGTGCTTATATGCCGCGGCGTGATACACCGTATTCACACCAAAAGTCCGATAAATAGTTTCGAGTCGTCGCTGGTCCTGGATTGAACCGAGCAACACAACCACGTTGGTGTGAGTACCCGACGCCGCTTGAATCGACTTGAGTTCTCGCTCGATGTTGTAAAGCGCAAACTCAGAATTATCGAGTAACAGCAGATCTGCCGGACCGGAACTCAATATCTGTCGACATAGCTCAGAACCGATCGACCCACCTGCGCCTGTTACCAGAACAACTTTGTTACTGATACAACGTTCGATCAGCTCGGGGTGTGGAGGCACAGGTTCACGCCCCAATAGGTCATCTAGGTCGATATCCTGGATCTGATTCACGCTGGCCTGACCTGCCACTAACTCATTAATTTTGGGTACCGTTCGTACATGCACTGGAAAGCCAACAAGTGAGTTAATTATCTCTCGACGCCGCTCAGCGCTGGCTGAAGGAATCGCTAACAGTACCTGTGTAATGTGGTGTACTTCGATGAGATCCTCAAGCTCTTCAGGGTGCGCTACTGGCATACCATTAATGACTGAGCGATGTGAGCGAGGGTCGTCGTCTACAAACGCGATAACCTCGTATTGGTCACCCTGATGTAGAGCTGTTAACAGTTGCCGTCCAGACTCCCCGGCACCATAGATCAACACATTCTTGGTGGTTGAACGCAGCTTGGATTGGTAATAGGCGCGCACGACCAGGCGTGAGCCACCAATACCCAACATGGCGAGCACCCAGAAAATAAACGGAGTAGATCGTGGGACCTCGGCTTGCATAAAAAAGATTGAAGCGCCCAGTACCAGAGTGGAATAGCTGACCGCGGTAATGATTGCCCATATGGCCTGCTGACCCATGAAGCGGATCACTGCCCGGTACAAACCAAGGCGCAAAAAGATAATCGCACTGGCAACCAGTGTCGTTAGGCCAACCATCCCTTCGACGGCGCCCAGCTGGAAATCGAAGCCACCGAAGCGCAACGCCACGGCAAACCACATGGCGGCGGACACGAACACCATATCGACCAGCAGCAGAACCGATTGCTTGATGTTGCGAGGTAGCTCCACCAGCTTTTCTACGGATTCACGGACACTTCCCAGCACGTGAGAGACGCCGTTCACTACTAACGCTACCGTATGATTTAGCAAATGCTCCCTGCCTCAGGTCTCTGATTAAGACATCCAAACTCTGGCAAACGTCACCGTATAGGGCCAAAGTCGACTGTCAATTTTACGCCAGAAACCGCCATTTCGCCATTGAGAGCAGCAAGGGGATATAAGCTAATATTACCAAAATGAATTGGTGCTGAGGCCAGATACTGATCGCCCACGCAAGCGGGAAGAGCCAGAAAGCGTTCAACGCCAACAACAGAATATCTACTCGCAGGTGTGAATCCCAGTATCGACTAAGCCGTTGATAAAGGTGCAACCTGTGAGGCTGGGTCACCGGCTGACCAGTGATCAATCGCCACAGCAGCGTGTAAGTTGCGTCGGCGATGAAGGCTGCCAACAGCACTAACCAGCAGGCCAAAGGCAGCAACCCGTTTAATTGGCCGTACAGTGCTAAGGCGCCTAGCAAAAAACCGGTAGGCACACTCCCTGCGTCTCCCATGAACAAACGCGCAGGCGGCCAGTTAAAAAACAAAAAGCCCAGATGAGCCAAGGCCAGAATGAAACAAACAGCGGCGTAGCTTCCTGGGCCGGCCGCGACAAACACCAGCAAAGCTGAACAAGCGCAGGCCAGAAAACACTGTGTTGCTGCAAGCCCATCGATGCCATCCATAAAATTGTACAGATTCAGAAACCAGAGCAAAAAAAACACAGCAAAAGGTATTAGCCAGACTTCAACACCCGACTCGGAGCCCATCAATATCCAGGTGACGACAACAACGCTTAGCAATGCGTATAGAGAGAAACGCAGTGCAATGGAGAGTGCGACTAGGTCATCAATCCAACCTATGATTACAAGAATGAAGGTTGCAAGCAGCAGGGGCACAAGCTGCGTATCGAAAGCGGGGGCCTGTACTGCGTATAGAATCGACCCCAATGCGAAAGCTGCAAAGATACCCAGACCGCCTCCATGAGGTGTTGAGCTCGTGTGGGAGCTGCGCTCGTTAGGGTCATCCAGCCAACGCTTTCGCCTTGCATGGCGAAGATATAGCCAACAGAACGCTATTGAGGCTAGAAACGTGAATAAGAAAACACTCACTTGCCTTCTCCATGCACTTTTTCGTACTCAACGATAGAAGTGGCGACATCTTCGAACTGCAATCTGGGTAGGAATCGCAACTCGTCTACCAACTTCTGATTGGAGTACAGTTCTGTTCCCGAGAGCTTTCGCCAGGTGCTACCTCCAACTGCTCCTTCGCGTAAATCTCTCAGCCGACACATAATGCGCCAGACAACGCCCGGAAGTGTCATGGTAGTTGGGGCTAAATTTTGTGCACTGCGCAAGGCATCGTACAGGCGTCGCGCCGAATACTGTTCATTATCCGCTGCTATGAAGGTATGAATACCCGGCGACGTAGAGTGTTCAAGCTGCATAAGCAATGCGACCAGGTCAGGCAGTGCAATCATAGAGCGCAAGCCGCCCGACGGAGGCCTACCCAGCGAAAATCGTGAGGCCCGCATCAAGGTAGCCAGGTTACCCTTAACCCCCGGCCCGTAAACCAACGCTGGTCTGACAATATGGATACGCATCGCACCAGCCGAGAAGTTAGCCAGCAACTGTTGCTCTGCGTGTTGCTTTGACCAGCCGTAAGGGTCGACATCGGCGGCTATTTCGCTGACATCGACTTCCGCGCGAGTACTGTCGGTGATCTTGGAACCCATCGCTTTCACGCTACTAAGAAATATAAACTGCCTCACACCAGCCTCGCTTGCCGCTGCGGCGAGTTCAAGCGTGGCCCGTACATTGACGGCTTGATAGGTCTCGAGATTGGCAGACTGGTGAGCGATACCTGCCAGGTGATACACGCAATCCACGTCGCGTAGCAATGACGGATCAAGTGGCTCCTTGCTACTCAGATCCAGCGCCTGGACAGTAAGCTGAGGAGAAAGCGTGCCCCCATGCAAACTGATAGCGACAACTTCATCGCCGCGTTCGTACAAGGATTTGCAGAGCGCGCGTCCGATAAAGCCAGTGGCTCCTGTCACCAGACTACGCTTCATTAATTCAACGGCCTCCGAACGAGTTAATGCCCTCCCGGAAGCCACAGATTATTGCGACAGTGTGTGGCACTTCGCAATGACAACAGATCGTAACTATAGGCAGTAAGGGCCGGAGCCCCTATGATACGGATGCCTTGTTGCTATTCCAGTGTTATTACTTGTCGATTCTTCTCGAGGGTAGCTTTGCCAATACCCTTGACCGACGTGAGCTCTTCTACCGTCGCAAAGGGGCCATAAGCCTCCCGATATCTAATTATGTCTTCGGCTCTAGACAAGCCGACTCCGTTGAGCCCAGACGCCAGTGTCTGTGCATCCGCCGTGTTAATATTGACTGAGCTGGCCGGCATCTCCTGAACTACTTGTGCATGTGCAGGTAATCCGGTGAAGGCTGTACCCAGACAACCAATCAAGAGGAGCTGGAGCACCAGCATCCTTGTTGAGTAAAACAAACCGGTCTTTCGCAAGACCGAGTGATTTAGGGCTATCGAATGATATAGATTCATGTGGTTCTCTCCTTAAAGTGATTCAGCGTCCATGCTGGCATCCGCATCGAGTGAGAGTATAACTTTGGAAAATTGCCTTGCGGCAGCATTGGCCGCGAAGGATGGAAATCAGTCGCTACTGAGTTCCTGTGCTACTGTCTGGAGGGCAACCAAAGGGTCCGCCGCCGCCGTAATTGAACGCCCTATCACCAAATAGTCCGAGCCCAAACGGATGGCATCTGCCGGAGTCACGACCCGGCGCTGATCCCCCGCTGAATCGCCTGCAAGACGAATGCCCGGGGTTACCAGCGTAAATGCATCACCCTGCGCCCGGCGCAATTCACTTGCCTCCTGTGCAGAACAGACCACGCCGTCCAATCCACACTCTTCGGTTAGCTGGGCCAGTCGCAGCACCCTCTGGCCAGCGGTTTCGCGGTAGCCAAGCTCAATAAGATCATCATTGGACATACTAGTCAGCACTGTCACGCCTATCAGCAATGGCGCCTGCTGGTATTCTGCGAGCGCTGAGCTTGCAGCTTCTAGCATTCGGCGCCCGCCACTGGCATGCACATTAACCATCCAGACGCCGAGATCGGCAGCCGCTCGTACGGCACCGGCCACCGTATTGGGAATATCATGAAATTTGAGATCAAGAAAAACGTCGAAGCCTCGCTCCTGCAGCTGCTCAACCAAGTCCGGTCCAGTGCGGGTAAAAAGCTCTTTTCCGACTTTAAGACGACACAGTTGGGGAGAGAGCTTATCCGCCAGATTCAGCGCAGACTGCCGGTCAGAAAAATCAAGCGCAACGATGATCGGCAGTTTGGCGTGTGAAGTCATTCAGTGTTCCTCTTAAGTCCAATGTGCAAGAAATGGATACAGCAGTCGGTTACTTCAATGCTGATTCACGGCTCGTTTTCATGGTGCTCCAATGCTTGCAACTGGGACAGCTCCAATGTAGTTGGGTACCTGAAAAACCACAGTTGCCACATCGATAGCCCGGGCGCTCCTCAATCAAACGCTCAACCAGCACCTGTAGTACAGCCAGATTCCCTCTTATAGCGCCCTCTGCGCTGGCCAGCTGCATTCCTATCAATCTCTGCAACCCCCTCAGGGATGGGCGATCCGCAAGCTGACTGGACAAAAACTCGGCCGCAGCTGCTTCGCCCGACGACTGCTGCAAATCTTCTGCAATGGCAAGTACAAGTGGCGCCGTCGGCGCAGCGTCCAGGCAGTCTCTCAAATAGGTTTGTAGCGTCGATGTATCGCCGGTGGTTTCGTAGCATTGCCGCAGCAGCGGTATAGATTCAACGATGAAGTCTGGGTTTTGTTGCCGGATCTTACGGAGTGAACTGACTGCCCGCTTTACATTACCAGCGCGAAGCTCCAGCTCTCCGAGTAATAGTGACGCGCGCGCACATTGCGCATCCTGAGCCAGAGCTTCACCCAACTCCCGGCGCGCCAGAGCCTCATCGTTCGCCTTCAGTGCCTGCGTGGCCAGTTCACAGTGATAATGCGATAGCGCAACGGTAACAGGTTGTCCTGGAGCAGTGATCTCGCGAGCGTCGTTAGGCTGATCACTAGAGAGTAGCGCTCTGGCTACAGCAATCGCCTTGGGCCAGTCCCGCTCACTCTGGTAGACCTCCTGCAGATGACGCAGGCTCGGGCGACGCTGAAGAGGCGATTCCTGCGCCAGATCCAGAAACAATTGTTCGGCACGGTCTAACAGTCCCGCAGCAACATAATCCCGCGCTAATTCAAGGTGCGCCTCATGCACCCGCAACTGCGATAGGTCAGGAAGGGACAAAATGTTCTGGTGAATTCGGATCGCGCGATCTACCTCACCGCGTTTTCGCAGCACTTTACCAATGGTGATATGTGCCTCGAGTGTCTCACTGCTTACCTCGAAATTACTGACGTAGCTATCCACTTCGCTATCGATATTGTCGTGACCCACGTCAGCATGCGTGTCTAGCAGGTAGTTCAAACCCTTGTAATAGTCGCTCCGATTATTGCCCCCTGCTACGTTCGGCCCAGCGCCGCGACGACCCAGGTACCAACCAATCGCTATGGCGAAAAATAACAGCAGAAAAATAAGAGCATCATTCACCAGCGGGCGGCTCAGATTTACGCATCGTATCCAGCTCTAGCGCAACTTTGGACAACTTTCGCTGCGCTATACCCAGAGACGTTCGCAAACGAACAATGAGAACACCAGATATCAGCAGTCCCAGCATACCACCCAGCCCCAATGCGAGCAGTATCCACAGCGCGAGGCTGTGTGGCTCAAAGGTGTACACCAGAAGATCTAATGCAATGGGCTCCTTGTTCTGCAGCGCAAAAAGAACGCCCACCGCAATCGCCGCAAGCAGCACCAGCACCGTGATCAGTTTTTTTAGTAGTTTCATGGAGTTTTTCCGCTGCTAGTTGCCAATCAATGAACACCCGAATCGCTGCCAAAAAAAAACGGCATGATCACCTGATCATACCGCCTATCATCTTTCTCTCAACCTCAGAGCCCTGCCTGTAATCCCATATTCACGCGCTCGCGCAATTCTTTACCTGGCTTGAAGTGAGGCACGTACTTGCCGGTTAACTCAACAGCATCTCCCGTCTTGGGGTTACGGCCCCGTCGCGGCTCGCGGTAGTGTAGTGAGAAACTGCCAAAACCTCGTATCTCAATACGCTCCCCAGTGGAGAGGGACTGCGACATATGCTCCAGAATCGTCTTGACCGCCAACTCCACGTCTTTGGCTGACAGCTGAGCCTGCTTTGCAGCAATAATCTCTATGAGTTCGCTTTTTGTCATTACACCCTCATCTTTGAGGCATTTTTATTGATCTTACATAACGATTATGTATTCTGAACCCGGGATTACAATTACGCAAGTTGTTATTTTTTAACGAAAAAAAAGGCTCACCTAGGTGAGCCTTAGTTTCTCTGGGTTATGCACCCCAGCAGTAGACTTACTGGTCGCCCATCTGCGCCTTGATCAGATCACCGATTGTACCGGGAGAGGCATTCTCTTCCTGATCCTTCAGCGACTTGACCGCTTCCTTCTCATCATCGTGATCCTTGGCTTTGATCGACAGTGCCAGACCGCGGTTCTTACGATCTACTGAAATGATCTTAGCCTCTACTGAATCACCGACCTTAAAGGAGTTACGTGCGTCTTCGACACGCTCGCGACTGATATCAGAAGCCTTGAGAACACCCTCCACTTCCTCAGCCAACTTGATTACAACGGCCTTGGCGTCCACTTCAGTGACTTCGCCTGTCACGATCGCGCCACGATCGTTCTCTGCGACGTAATTGGAGAATGGGTCATCCTCAAGCTGCTTGATTCCAAGCGAAATGCGCTCACGCTCTGGATCGATCGACAGGATAACTGTCTCAATCTCATCGCCCTTCTTGTAGTTGCGCACGGCTTCTTCACCAGTTTCATTCCAGCTGATGTCGGATAGGTGCACCAGACCGTCGATATTGCCTTCGAGTCCAATGAAAATACCGAAGTCAGTAATCGACTTGATGTTGCCTGAAATCTTGTCGCCCTTGGCACACTTGCCTGCAAACGCATCCCAGGGGTTCTGCTGACATTGCTTAATGCCAAGAGAGATACGACGACGCTCTTCGTCGATATCCAGAACCATCACTTCAACTTCATCGCCCAGTTGCACGATTTTGGAAGGATGAACGTTCTTGTTGGTCCAATCCATTTCAGACACGTGCACCAGACCTTCAACACCCTCTTCCAACTCGGCAAAGCAGCCGTAGTCAGTCAGGTTGGTGATACGCGCCTGGACGCGGCTACCTTCAGGGTAACGACCAGTGATTTCCACCCAAGGATCTTCACCCAACTGCTTAAGACCCAGTGACACGCGGTTGCGCTCGCGGTCGAACTTGAGGATCTTAACGTCGATTTCCTGGCCCACTTCTACAATTTCTGAAGGATGCTTGATGCGCTTCCACGCCATATCGGTAATGTGCAGGAGGCCGTCTACGCCACCCAAGTCAACAAACGCACCGTAGTCTGTCAGGTTCTTGACGATACCCTTAACAGACATGCCTTCTTGCAGGCTTTCCAGCAGAGCATCACGCTCTACGCTGTTGGCTGCTTCCATAACAGCGCGACGCGAAACCACCACGTTGTTGCGCTTCTGGTCCAGCTTGATGACTTTAAATTCGAGTTCTTTGCCTTCCAGATGTGTTGTTTCACGAACTGGACGAACATCAACCAGCGAGCCGGGCAGGAACGCGCGAATCGTATTGATGTCGACAGTGAAACCGCCCTTGACCTTACCGTTAATAATTCCGGTAACCACGTCATCAGCTTCGTGAGCCGCTTCGAGGTCTTTCCACGCTTCGGCACGCTTGGCCTTCTCACGGGAGAGTTTGGTCTCACCGAATCCGTCTTCTACAGATTCGAGGGCCACCTGTACTTCGTCACCGATAGTCAGGTTACATTCACCTGCTGCGTCGATGAACTGGGCACGAGGAATGACGCCTTCGGACTTAAGCCCGGCATGGACGGTCACCCACTCGTTATCAATGTCGATAACTACGCCGGTTACGATTGAACCTGGCTCCATATCGACGGTTTTCAGACTTTCTTCAAATAGCTCAGCGAAGGATTCGCTCATTACACATTACCTGTTAATAAAGTTTTCGGCGCATCGCGCCTAGCCGCCCCTCCAGTTGGAACGGATCCTATAAAAATACCCGCCTCAAGCAGCAAAATCTGGAATAGACTGCTTGAGCGGAAACAAACCATTTTGGCGACATTGGGCGAATTTAGCCTAATTTTCAGGCTATTTCAGACCCTTTTCTGCGACGTAACCCATGACCCTAGCGAATACTTGCTCGATAGGAACACCGGAGCTGTCTACCACGATGGCGTCTTCTGCTGGGATCAAAGGAGAAACGCTTCGCTGACTGTCGCGTGCGTCTCGCTCTTGGATGTCCTCCAGAAGGCGCGGGAGACTAACACTTTCACCCTTTTCGATCAACTGCTTATAGCGTCGCTCGGCCCGCTCAGAGGCGCTGGCGGTGAGGAATATTTTGAGCTGCGCACCCGGGAAAACCACCGTACCCATATCGCGACCATCCGCCACCAGACCTGGCGGTTTGGCGAATTCCCGCTGACGCTCCAATAAAGCAGTACGTACTGCCGGAATCGCCGCCACTGTAGACGCGCCACGTCCGCCTTCCTCGGTACGAATCGCCCGACTTACATCCTGCCCCTTATAGGCCACCAGCACCTCTCCACTGTCTGCGGCAGTGAAGGTCACCTCAAGCGAGCGGGCGATATCCGTAACGCCCGCATGATCCTTCCAACTCACCCCCTCGATTAGACAAGCTTGCCCGGTTACTCGATACAGCGCACCACTATCGAGAAAGTGCCAACCCAGTGTATCAGCCAACTGATGGGCAATAGTGCCCTTGCCCGCTCCGCTGGGCCCGTCAATAGTAATGACAGGAGCGCCAGGCACGGCTAACTCTCCCGGGTAGATATGTGTAGCCCCATGCTCCGGGCGACTGTGTCGAAGCCCGGGAAGGACGTTTCAACATGATCGCAGTCCAGGATCTGCAGTTCGTGTTCACAGCGCAAAGCTGAAACGGCAAACGCCATCGCAATTCGATGGTCGTGAAACGTGTTGATCACACCACCACCCAATGCTCCGCCCTCGATCACAATCCCGTCGGCCAAAACCTCATTCTGTACGCCAAGAGTCGTCAGCCCCTCTGCCATACTCGCGATACGATCACTTTCTTTGACACGGAGCTCCTCTGCCCCGCGCAGCACCGTACGTCCCTGTGCACAGGCAGCGGCAATAAAGAGCACGGGGAACTCGTCGATGGCCAATGGCACCTGATCAGGCGGTATCTCAATGCCCCTAAGCGGCGCGTATTTAACACGAATATCGGCAACCGGCTCGCCGCCAATCTCGCGTTCATTTTTAAGTGTGATATCTGCACCCATGAGTCGAAGAATATTGAGTACACCAATACGTGTAGGATTGATTCCGACGTGGGTGAGGAGCACATCTGAGCCGGGAGCTATAGAAGCCGCTACGAGGAAAAATGCCGCCGAGGAAATATCTGCGGGAACGTCGATATCCGTCGCCGTTAGCGAGCCGCCACCCTCGAGGTAAATCACATCACCTTCTCGCGTCACCGGATAGCCAAAACCACGCAGCATACGTTCGGTATGATCGCGTGTCGGTGCAGGCTCAGTGACCGACGTTCGACCCTGCGCGTAGAGCCCAGCCAGTAAAACGCAAGACTTTACCTGAGCGCTAGCCATCGGCAGGTCGTAATGTATCCCCTTAAGCTGCGCTCCACCGCTCACTCGAAGAGGCGGCCTGCCTCCTTCATTCGCGTCAATACTCGCCCCCATCAGCGCCAAAGGCTCAGTCACTCGCCCCATGGGGCGCTTACAAAGTGAGGCATCACCGGTCATCTCGCTGTCGAAGGGCTGTCCCGCCAATAGACCACTAAGCAGGCGGATACTGGTTCCGGAATTTCCCAAATCAAGCGGCGCTGCAGGCACTTTCAAACCGTGCAGGCCAACACCCTGAATGACCACGCGCCCCTCTTTTGGGCCCTCGATGTTTACACCCATTGCGCGAAAAGCGGCCACAGTTGCCAGCGCATCCTGGCCTTCGAGAAAACCGGTAACCTCGGTAGCGCCATCAGCTAAGGCGCCCAGCATGATGGAGCGGTGAGATATTGACTTGTCACCGGGTACTCGTGTTTCACCATTGAACATGCCACCGGGCAGTATTCGGTATTCCATAATCTGTCTCTCAGGCGTCCGTTTCTGAACGCTTTGCCAGCTGATCGGCAAAGCCATCTCGCGCCTGTTTGGCGCGCGTAAATATTTCGTGCAAGCGCTCGCTGTCACCTACATCGATAGCACTTCTTAGCAGCACCAGATGCTCGCTAAACTCATCAATAGCGCCGAGCAAAGCCTCTCTGTTTGCCAATGCGATGTCTCGCCACATCACAGGATCACTGGAGGCAATCCGAGTGAAATCGCGAAAGCCTCCCGCAGCGAATCGAAAAATTTCGTCGCTGGCATCAGACAGCGCCAGAGCGTCCACTAGAGCATAGGCGAGGACATGAGGCAGATGACTGGTCGCAGCAAGCACCGCGTCGTGATCTGCCACAGACATGTCGACCACTTCTGCACCGGTGGCCGTCCACATGGCACGCACCAAGGCGACCGCTTCTGCATCATTATCCGGCTGTGGTGTGAGAATGACGCGATGATCAACGTATAGATCGGCGTTCGCGGCGTCGACACCACTGCGCTCTGACCCCGCGATCGGATGCCCCAGAACCAGACGAGAATAACCGCCTGCGGCATTGGCGGCGCGCTGCAGAGTACCCTTCACGCTCGCCGCATCAGTAATGACCGGACCATCGTCGCGATCACCGATCAGCCCAATAAGACTGGTTACCAGCTCTGCGGCAACAAGCGTAGGAGTGGCAATCACGAAAATATCGGCTCGATCTATCGCCTCAGCAAGATCTAGCGTGAAACTGTCTATTACGCCGAGCTCCACACCTCTGCGCAGCGAGCCCTCTCTGTGGCCATAACCCACCAGCTCATCGCAAAAGCCCGAGCTGCGCAGCGCTTTAGCCAAGGAGCCTCCAATGAGACCGAGACCGGCAATCACTACCGTTGAAGAAGGCAACTGCATCAGATGCTTTACAGAACAGCTCGGGGATAGGAACCCAGCGGCTTGGATAGAATAGACTGCTCTTCCAACTCATTCACAATTGCAGCGACGTTTTCATCGTGCATATGACCCTCGAACTCAATAAAGAATACGTAAGCCCATTTTTCAGTGCGTGAGGGCCGGGTATCAATGCGCGTAAGGCTGACTCCGGCCTTACGGAAGGGCTCCAGCAAGTTAAACAATGCGCCAGGCTTGTTGCGGCTTGAAACAATAATCGACGTTTTATCGCGCCCGCTAGGTGGCACCTCTTCGCGGCCTACGATCAAAAAGCGCGTTGTGTTGTCGGCATAATCTTCTATGTGCTCAGCGAGTTTCTCGAGGTGATACTGGTCTGCCGCCATATCGCCAGCAACTGCTGCCACCCCCGGCATTTGAGACGCCATGCGCGCAGCCTCGCCGTTACTGCTGACCGCCTGGCGCTCAACGTGCGGCCAGTGGGTATCCAACCAATTGCGACATTGCGCCAGCGCTTGCTGATGCGCACAAATTCGTGTGATGGAATCAGCCGAGACACCTTCAGGTACGAGAAGGTGATGCGATATTCGCATTTCCACCTCACCAGAAATCTTCAGTGATGAGTCCATGAAGTTATCCAGAGTATGGCTCACCATTCCCTCGGTAGAGTTCTCTACCGGCACGACGCCGTAGTTGCAGTCACCTGACTCAACCTGAGCGAACACATTGGCGATGGTAGATTGTGGCTCACAGACAGCTGCATGACCGAAGTGCTTGATCGCCGCCGCTTGCGTAAAGGTTCCTTCAGGACCCAAGTATGCCACTTGCAGCGGCTTTTCTAATGCCAGGCAAGCTGACATGATCTCACGGAAAATGTGGGCAACTGTTTCACCCGCAAGTGGACCGGGATTGCGCTCGATAATACCGCTAAGCACTTGCGCTTCGCGCTCGGGGCGATAATACACAACTTCAGCGGCCTGCTCACCGCGCTCTCGGGCAACCAATACCTCTGCCAGCTTGATATCCGCCACGCGCTGCGCGCACTTGGCACGACGACTCAGTAAGGCCTGAATTTCTCTATCAATGAGGTCAATATCTTTTCTGACCTGATCTAGATCCCGCTCGTCAGTCATGCATCAGCAGCCTTATTATCCGTTGCTCGCTTCAAAATCGCGCATAAAGCTGATCAAGGCATCCACCGCGTCTTCGCTGACGGCGTTGTAGATGCTGGCGCGCATTCCGCCTACCGACCGATGCCCTTTTAAATTGAGAAGACCTGACAACTCCGCCTGTTGCAGAAACGTTTTGTCCAACTCAGCATCCGCTAGCGTGAACGGAACATTCATCAGTGAGCGACTTTGAACCTCAACCGGGTTGGCGTAGAAGTCACTGTCATCGATAGCAGCGTAGAGCTTTTCAGCTTTGCGGCGGTTGATTTCTTCCATGGCAGATAGGCCGCCCTGCTCTTCCAGCCACGCAAACACCAATCCCGCAAGATAGAGCGCAAAGGTTGGCGGAGTGTTGTACATAGACTCATTTTCGTCGGCGACCTGCCAGTTAAGCATGGCCGGACAAAGATCAGATGCCCTGCCAAGAAGGTCCCTGCGCACAATAACCAGCGTCAGCCCAGCCGGGCCAATATTTTTCTGCGCGCCGGCATAAATCACACCGAAGTCACTGACGTTGATTGGCCGCGACAGTATGGTAGAGGACATATCCGCAACCAATGGCATACCTACTTCTGGCGCCCAGAAAAACTCGACGCCACCGATCGTTTCATTAGGTGTGTAATGCAGATAGTGCGAGCCTGCGCGAACATTCCAGTCACCGAGCGCGGGAATCTTACTAAAATTGGACTCCTCCGAGGAGGCCACAACGTTGACATCGGCGTAACGACGCGCTTCCGCTATCGCCTTCTTCGACCACTGCCCGGTATTAACATACTCCACAGCACCACGGTCTGCCGCCAGATTCAATGGCACACTCGCGAACTGAGTACTGGCACCGCCTTGCATGAACAACACCGCATAGTCATCAGAAATAGACAGCAAACGGCGCAAAGACTGTTCAGCAGCCTGCGCCACTCCCACTACCTCGGGACTACGATGGCTCATCTCCATCAGCGATAAGCCCGTGCCATGCCAATCAAGCATGTCATCACGTGCGATTTCCAGTACACGCTCTGGCAATGCTGCCGGGCCAGCGCAAAAATTGAAACTACGCGTCATGCGTTTCTTCCTTCATTTGTAACACAGGGTATGCCGTGATGGCGTCTAGCCTTCAGAATCGTCGCTATCGTCAACAGTTTTTTCCTGGGCAGCAACCTCACTGGTGCTTGCCGCACCCTCTTCGTTGTCGTCCTCAAAAACAGGCTCGTCCTCGGGCTCTTGAATACGCTCAACACTCACAAGTAACTCTTCTGCCTTCGTGCGGATAACCCTCACGCCCTGAGTATTTCTTCCAACGAGAGACACTTCGTCGGCGCGTGTTCGCACAAGCGTGCCTTGATTGGATATCAACATGAGCTGGTCGCCTGTAAACACCTGTACTGCACCTACAAGCTTGCCATTACGCTCACTGGTAGACATGGCTATCACACCCTTGCCCCCGCGCCCTTTGGTTGGGAATTCCTGTAACTCTGTGCGCTTGCCATATCCATTTTCGCTGACCGTCAATACGCGACCCGTATCCGCCGGAATGATAAGAGAGATCATTGAATGCCCAGTCCCCAGGTTGATACCCCGAACACCGCGCGCCGTTCTGCCCATTGGACGAACATCATTCTCACTAAATCGTACAGACTTACCTTCGCTAGAAAACAGCATCACGTCGCAGGTTCCATCCGTGATTGCAGTGCCTAAAAGCACATCGTCTTCGTCCAGCACCAATGCACGCAAACCCACGCTACGCTGACGCGCAAAATCAGTGAGTGCAGTCTTTTTAACGGTGCCATTGGCTGTCGCCATGAAGATGTAATGCCCTTCCTTGTACTCTTCCACCGGCAAGATTGACGTTACACGCTCGCCCTCTTCCAGCGGCAATAGGTTGACCATGGGTCTGCCACGTGAGTTTCTACCTGCCAATGGGATTTGATACACCTTGAGCCAGTAGACTTTACCCATGTTGGAGAAGCACAGTATCGTGGCGTGGGTGCTGGCAATCAGCAGGTGCTCAACGAAATCTTCATCCTTGACCGCAGTAGCCGATTTGCCCATGCCGCCTCTGCGCTGCGCCTGATAGTCTGACAAGGGCTGTGTTTTGGCATAGCCGCCGTGAGAAATCGTGACCACACGATCTTCCTCAGTGATCAAGTCCTCAACCGTGAGATCATGCTGGGACGCCGTAATTTCTGTGCGTCGCTCATCACCATATTCGGCAACAATCTCCTCGAGTTCTTCACGAATCACATGCTTTAAACGATCGGCGTCCGACAGAATTTCGAGAAAGTCTGCTATCTCTACCAGTTTTTCCTGAAATTCATTAAGCAATTTCTCGTGCTCAAGGCCTGTCAGTCGGTGCAGACGTAATTCGAGGATCGCCTGCGCCTGAGCAGGCGACAGATGGTACTGACCATCGTGCAGACCATATTGTTGAGGTAACTCCTCGGGGCGACAGGCATCCGCACCCGCGCGCTCGAGCATGCCGATTACGTCGCCTGGCAGCCAGGGCTTGGCAATAAGCTTTTCCCGAGCCTCAGCAGAGCTTGGAGATGCCTTGATCAATTCAATAACCGGGTCAATATTCGCCAGTGCAATTGCCAATCCCTCGAGGATATGGCCTCGCTCTCTTGCTTTGCGCAGCAAATAGACAGTACGGCGTGTGACTACTTCGCGCCGATGACGAATAAACGCCTCAATAATTTCTTTCAGATTGAGAATCTTGGGCTGGCCATCAACTAATGCCACCATGTTGATGCCAAACACCGACTGCAGCTGCGTCTGCGCATACAAATTATTCAGAACGACATCGCCGATCTCGCCTCTGCGCAGCTCTATAACAACGCGCATGCCGTCCTTATCGGACTCATCACGCAATTCCGTGATGCCTTCAATTTTCTTTTCTTTCACAAGCTCAGCAATACGCTCTATCAGCCGGGCCTTGTTCAGCTGGTAGGGCAACTCGTGAATAAGGATCGTATCCTTACCCCGTTTCTCATCTGTTACCACCTCTGCCCGAGCACGCACGTAAATGCGGCCACGACCTGTGCGATAGGCCTGGATGATGCCGGCACGGCCATTGATGATCGCCGCTGTCGGGAAATCAGGACCCGGGATGTGCTCCATCAGGTCATCAACCGTGAGGTCAGGGTCTTTCATCAATGCCAAACAGCCACTGACCACTTCGGTCAGGTTGTGTGGCGGAATATTGGTCGCCATACCAACCGCGATACCAGAAGATCCATTGATGAGCAGGTTGGGCACCCGCGTGGGCATCACCTCGGGAATCAGTTCTGTGCCGTCGTAGTTCTCGACGAAATCCACGGTTTCCTTATCGAGATCGGCAAGGATCGCGTGCGAGATTTTACGCATACGAATTTCGGTGTATCGCATGGCCGCCGCGGAATCACCGTCGATAGAACCGAAGTTACCTTGACCATCGACGAGCATGTAGCGCAGGGAAAATGGCTGCGCCATGCGCACAATGGTGTCGTACACCGCCGAGTCGCCGTGGGGGTGATACTTACCGATCACATCACCCACTACCCGCGCCGATTTTTTGTAGGCCTTGTTCCAGTCGTTGTTCAGTTCGTTCATAGCGAACAAAACACGGCGATGGACCGGCTTCAACCCGTCACGCACATCGGGCAACGCGCGCCCGACGATAACGCTCATGGCGTAATCCAGATAAGACTGTTTGAGTTCGTCCTCGATATTGACCGGGACGATTTCCTTGGCTAATTCACCCATGTAAAGCGGTTTCCTTGACTACCAGAACGGGGAGTGGTTTTTATCGAGAATTCTGAGACTTCGCACCCGTGATATGAGGTATCCCGAGCATCTATTTTCGAGCCTTCACGCTTCCCCTTACGCAAGCGCCTAAGTATACGGAAAATGCGGGCTTCAGGCTATATTTTTGCGCCTCTGAACAGCCTGTTAACGCCTGTTTTTGCGTAATTATGGTTATACTGACCCGCGAACACAAAGGGGGGATTCAATCGCCTCAATATTGACTGTTTTTTCGCCACTTATTAACCGCGACGCTGGTATCTGCCAGCAGAGGAAGCGCAGCATGCAAACGGTAGATCTCCTGCTTCATCCAGACTGGATCATTCCTGTGGCACCCTCAACGGAGGCCCTGGCCGATCACAGCCTGGCGGTTGCAAATGGCGACATCATCGCGATACTGCCACGCGAAGATTGCGGCGATATACAGGCTCACGAGACCATTGAGCTACCCGGGCACGCGCTACTACCAGGCCTTATCAACAGTCATGGCCATGCTGCCATGAGCTTGCTGAGAGGCTTTGCCGATGATCTACCCCTGATGCCATGGCTGGAAAACCATATCTGGCCTGCCGAGGGTGCTCATGTGGACGCCCGCTTCGTGCGCGATGGCACGGACCTGGCAATTCTTGAGATGTTGCGCGGCGGCATTACCACATTCAGCGACATGTACTTTTTTCCCGACGAAGCTGCGGCTGCAGCTCAGCGCGCTGGCATACGCTGCCAGCTCACGTTTCCAATATTTGACTTTCCCACCGTGTGGGCACGCGATGCTGACGAGTACATTAGCAAAGGGTTGGCGCTGCGCGACACGCTGAAACATAGCTCGCTGATAACCGTAGTGTTTGGACCCCACGCGCCCTACACCGTGTCACAAAATAACCTCGAGAAAATATCCACGTTAGCAGCAGAGCTGGATCTGGCCGTGCACATACACCTCCACGAAACGGCTGGAGAGGTATTGCAGGCCGTGGAAAGCAATGATGAACGTCCACTGGATACGCTCCACGGATTGGGACTGATTGGGCCGCGCAGTCAATGCGTGCACATGACTGACCTAGGCGATCAGGATATTGCCCTGCTGGCTAAAACCGGCGCTCATGTAGTGCACTGTCCACAATCCAATCTGAAACTCGCTTCCGGTGCCTGCCCAGTAGCCAAACTCCTCGATGCTGGCGTTAATGTAGCACTGGGCACCGACAGCGCTGCGAGCAACAATGGCCTCAACCTCTTTGAGGAGATGAAGACAGCTGCCCTGCTCGCCAAGCTAACCACCGGCGATGCAACGGCATTACCCGCTCATCAGGCGCTGCATCTGGCAACAATGGGCGGGGCTCGTGCGCTGGGTATTGATGACCGGGTCGGCAGCCTCGAACCGGGCAAACGAGCGGACATGATTGCAGTTGATCTCACTGGGCCGGAAACACAGCCCCTGTACAATCCAGTCTCACAGCTTGTCTACGCCTGTAATGGCAGCCAAGTGAGCCACAGCTGGATCGACGGCGTACCCATAATGGCCCAGCGTAAGCTGCTGCGACTCGATGAGCATGATATTCTCAGCCGCGCGCAACAGTGGCAACAACGCATCAATCAGCCAGGATAGTAGTGAAATGACAGGGTCTATTAATGTTGATCCCCACGAGATCGCCAAATTTGAGGCGCTTGCCTCACGCTGGTGGGACCTCAACAGTGAATTCAAGCCGCTGCACGAAATCAATCCGTTGCGCGCCAACTACATCGATGAGTTTTCACCCGTTGCAGGCAAGAAGTTAATTGATGTGGGCTGCGGCGGAGGCATCCTCGCTGAGTCCATGGCCCATCGCGGTGCCCATGTGACTGGCATCGATATGGGCGAAGCGCCGTTATCTGTCGCACGCATTCACCAATTGGAATCTGGCGTATCAGTGTCCTACCAGCAGAGTACCGCCGAGGCGATGG
Organism: Halioglobus sp.; assembly: GCA_039990395.1. Lineage (GTDB taxonomy): Bacteria > Pseudomonadota > Gammaproteobacteria > Pseudomonadales > Halieaceae > CALINF01. The sequence goes on along the minus strand of JBDXFZ010000146.1, from coordinate 25,599 downwards.
CAGAGGCGCAGCCTGAGGACTTTGACATCGTTTGCTGCCTGGAAATGCTTGAGCACGTCCCAGACCCAGCGGCTGTTATCAAGGCCTGTGCGCAAATGGCCAAGCCCGGGGCGAGCCTATATTTCTCAACCATCAACCGCAATCCCAAAGCGTTCGCTTTTGCGATCGTTGGCGCTGAGCATATTCTAAAGCTGCTCCCAGCTGGCACACATGAGTACGCCAAATTCATTAAACCTTCTGAGATCGCCAGCTGGGTGCGTGCGGCCGGGCTGACTCTGGAAGGTATGACAGGGCTGACCTACAACCCGCTGACCCAGCGCTACAAGCTTGTTGAGCAAGACGTTTCGGTCAATTACATGGTGCGGGCAAGCAAGCCGGCATGAATGCCCCAGACCATAACTTGCAGGCCGTAATTTTCGATCTGGATGGCACGCTCATCGACACTGCCGATGAGTTTGTAGAAGTGGTACAGACACTACGGTCCGAGCACGATCTTCCGCCAATGGATGCAGATACGATTCGCTCAACGGTGTCTAATGGCGCCCGGGCGCTTGTGACACTCGCGCTAGGACTGGAAGAAAGCGACGCCACGTTCGAGACACAGAGATTGCGACTCCTGGCGCTATACAGTGAGATCCTCGGTAACACTGCGCAACCCTACCCCGGCATCATGACGTTATTGGAACAGCTGCAGGAGCGAGACATAGGCTGGGGCATCTGCACCAACAAACCTCGCGCCTACACCGACCCGCTTCTGGAACGCCTGAACCTGCAGCCGGCACCCGGCAGCGTTGTGTGCCCCGACGATGTCACCCATCGCAAGCCGCACCCGGAGTCGCTTTACTTAAATTGCAAACAACTCTCCTGCCTGCCCGGTAAAGCCATCTACGTGGGTGATCACAAGCGGGATATCGATGCCGGCAGGGCTGCCGGCATGACAACAATTGCCGCCTGCTACGGATACATAGAAGCATGGGATGACCCCATGTCCTGGGGCGCCGATCTCTCGGTTGACGCAAGCACAGATCTTCACGCCTTAATCCTTGGACGATGAAAATCGTAACAAGCCGAGACTACTCACTATGAATACAGGCAACATTCCAGCGCAATATCAGCCTGCGGCAGATCTGCTGCAAGACAAAGTGATTTTGGTAACCGGCGCCGGAGACGGCATTGGTCGTGCCGCTGCGCTGTGCTTTGCCCAACACGGCGCAACTGTGGTGCTATTAGGTAGAACAACGTCGAAACTCGAATCGGTGTACGACGAGATCGAGGCAGCGGGCGGCCCTCAACCGGCCATCTTCCCACTCGATCTGGAGTCTTCATCCGAAGAGCAATGTAAGGCTCTGGCTGGCGCGCTACAAACAGAGTTCGGCAGACTCGACGGCCTACTTCACAACGCCAGCCTGCTAGGCGAGCGCAAACCCATCGCCATTGCTCGCTTGGATGACTGGCAGTCGGTAATGAGAGTGAATGTTGACGCTGGCTTTATGCTCACCAAGCATACCTTGCCGCTGCTTCAAGCAGCGCCTAGTGCGTCTGTGGTGTTCACATCATCTGGCGTTGGCAGAACAGGCAAGGCCTATTGGGGCGCGTACGCTGTGTCCAAATTCGCTACCGAAGGCCTGATGCAAGTGCTCGCAAGCGAATTGGAAAACACCAGCAACATAAGGGTAAACAGCCTGAATCCTGGCGCAACCAACACAGCAATGCGAAGAACGGCTTATCCTGGGGAAACGCCAACGGATAACCCCAGCCCTGGTGACATTATGTCGGCCTATTTGTACCTGATGGGGAATGATAGCAACGGGGAAACGGGAAAGGCCTTCAACGCCCAGTAAATTTGCCGGTCTTTCGAGCTAGTCCGCGGCCTTTGCGCTTGCCAAACTGCCGTTCCATCACTTCGCGCTCTTTGACAGTTCCACGCCGTTGTTTCTTGCCCTGTAGACTCGCCATGCGATAGAGGCTCTTCACCTCTTTAGATTCGAGCTCAATCCACTGACCCTGCTTAACGCGCGAGGGAATAAACACCTCGCCGTAGCGAACGCGTTTGAGTCGCGAGACTGTCAGCCCCTGAGACTCCCAGAGCCGTCTGACCTCGCGGTTGCGACCCTCCATAAGTACCACGTAATACCAGCGATTGATGCCATCGCCACCGCCGTCCTGAATATCGGTAAAACGCGCGATGCCATCGTCGAGCATCACGCCTTCCTGCATGCGCTGCAACATTCCATCATCAACATTACCCATGACGCGCACCATGTACTCGCGTTCGATATTGGATGAGGGGTGCATCAAACCGTTTGCCAACTCGCCATCAGTGGTGAACAAGAGTAAACCTGAGGTGTTGTAATCGAGGCGTCCAATAGATATCCATCGGCCGCTTTTCAACTTGGGTAGCCTTTGAAACACATTGCGACGACCCTGTGGGTCATTGCGGGTGCAGACCTCGCCGGTTGGCTTGTGATAGAGAATGCAGCGCGTCTCTTGGGCTGGCGCGATATCCAATGGCTTACCATCCACTGAGATTCGCACGCGAGCCTCCACGCGATCACCCAGCTTGGCTGGTCTGCCATCAACAGTGATCCGGCCAGCCTCTATCCAGCGCTCCATCTCTCGTCGCGAGCCTAGGCCGGACCGAGCCAGCACCTTCTGCAGCTTTTCTCCAGGGCTGGGTGTACCCTCTTCGGGCGCACCGGAATCAGAATCGTTAGTCATCGGATATCAGCTACGCGGCTCTGTCTCAGCGCCTGCAGCCGAGTCAGCATCATCCGCGCTTTCGACTGCCCCGCCACTATCAGTTACGGCATCGCCTAGAATATCACTGGCCACTGACTGCAAATCTTCTACCTCAACATCCGGCTCCGATTCATCACTGGAATCGGCCTGGCGTTCGCTATCATCGAGTGCGGCGCTATCGACACTGCTGGCATCCTCTTCAGACGCTATCTCACCCGGCTGCGGCGTATGTTCAGTACCCCCGACAACAGTCAACTCAGGCGCATCGTCGGCCGCAGCGTCTGCTTCTGGCTGCAGAGGCTCTGAAAAGCCCAACTCAGCATTGAGTGTTTCTAAATCACGGATCTCTGCCAGTGCGGGTAATTGATCCAGGTTTTTGAGATTGAAATAGTCCAGGAAGGCCCGAGTCGTGGCATACATGGCGGGCCGCCCGGGTACATCGCGATGGCCTACGACACGAATCCACTCGCGCTCATGTAATGTTTTAACAATATTGGAGCTAACTGCCACGCCCCGAATTTCTTCTATCTCACCCCGGGTGATAGGCTGTCGATAGGCGATCAGCGAGAGCGTTTCCAGCAGAGCGCGCGAGTACTTCTGTGGCCGTTCCTGCCACAATCGTGCTACCCAGGGGCTCAGCGCCTGTCGCACCTGAAAACGAAACCCACTGGCCACTTCCTGCAGTTCAAAGCCGCGGTCCTCACAGCGATCCGCCACTTCCTTTAGTGCCTCACGAATCTCGGTGGTTTGAGGACGCTCCTGCTCTTCAAATAACTCGGCGAGCTGTGCAACACTCATTGCCTTACCCGCCGCCAGCAGCGCGCCCTCGATAATTTGAACCAAGCCAATCTCTGACATGTTATTCGGACCTTGCCTTCACATGAATAGGGCCAAAGCCCTCGGTTTGTACAATCTCAACCAAAGATTCCTTGATGAGTTCCATAATAGCGAGGAAGGTAACCACAACACCCAGCCGGCCTTCGCTGGCTGAAAACAAGGCAACGAACGGGAGAAACTGCTGCCCCTTGAGTTGCTCCAACACATCAGACATGCGCTCACGAGTCGACAGCGCCTCACGCTGAATATGATGACTCTCAAACATATCGGCACGACGGAGCACCTCACCCAGTGCAACCAGCAATTCACGCATATCCACATCAGGCTCGGGGCGAACCCGATTGATTTCAGGAGGGTTTGCACTGGCCACCCAGGTATCGCGCTCCAGGCGTGGCATTTCCTCAATGTCTTCAGCTGCCTTCTTAAAGCGCTCGTACTCCTGCAAGCGGCGAATCAGCGCGGCACGCGGATCTTCCTCATCATCTTCGGCATCCGTCGAGCGAGGTAACAACATTCGGGATTTGATCTCTGCCAAAACTGCCGCCATCAGCAGATATTCGCCAGCCAGCTCGAACTGCATGGCATCCATGAGATCGACGTAGTGCATGTATTGTTCGGTAATTTTGGAGACGTCGATCTCCAGAATGTCCAGATTTTGACGCCGTATCAGATAGAGCAATAGGTCGAGAGGGCCCTCAAATGCCTCGAGGAACACTTCCAGCGCTTGCGGCGGAATGTAGAGATCTTTGGGAAGCTCTGTCATTGCCTGCCCCATCACCACAGCGAACGGCATCTCACCCTGCTGAGGAGGGTTGGGCGTCATCATTGCTGGGGGTGGAGGCGTAGCGCTCTGCTCTGCAGATGCGCTGGACGGAGTTTCGCGGGAGCTATCGTTTGCTGACACGGGTATACCTGCTCTGGCCTATGCCACAGTATACCTGACTAATCCTGAAAAGCTGAAATATCTCCCTTGCCAGCCCGCAAAACCAAGGGGCTATCATCCGCCAGGTCGATCACACTGGTTGGCTCCATACCGCAGTAACCACCGTCGATTACCAGATCAACATCGTTTTGCAGCACCTGCCGGATATCATAGGGGTCAATCAGAGGATATTCGTCACCTGGCATGATGAGAGTCACGCTCATCATGGGTTCGCCCAGGTCTGCCAACAGAGCCTGTGCGATGGAATTATCAGGCACTCTCAGGCCCACGGTTTTGCGCTTGGGGTGCATCAATCTGCGAGGAACCTCCGAGGTGGCCTTGAGGATAAAAGTGTAAGGACCGGGCGTGGCTTGCTTCAGCAGCCGATAAACCGTGTTGTCGACCTTGGCATAGCTGGCGATTTCTGACAAATCTCGGCAAACCAGCGTGAAATTGTGCCTGTCATCCAGCTTACGAATGCGCCTGATACGATCCAGTGCATTCTTGTCGCCAATGTGACAACCCAGCGCGTAGGCCGAATCTGTTGGGTATACAACGACACCACCGGAGCGCACGATATCGGACGCCTGTCGCACCAATCTGGCTTGAGGGGTCTCGGGATGAATCTGGAAAAACTGACTCATTGAGTCGACACCTCCACAGAAGAAAAGCGCTCCCAAATGCCACCGGCATTGCCCATGCGCGAAATATCCACGCCCACATCAGCCCCGTAGGTGCTATCGCGATGAAAATCGCTTCCTACCGATGCCGCCAGGTCAAAATCCTCCGCAAGCCGCTGTAACTGAGCTCGTTGATCGGGTGTCTGAAAGCCGCTGTGGACTTCTATTGCGCCCCCACCGTGCTCATGAAAATCCTGTGCGAGCCGGCGCAACTTCATGCGCGTGAAGCGATATTTCAATGGATGTGCGAGAACAGCACAGCCTCCTGCGCTTACAATCCAGTGCACGACCTCAGACAATTGCGGCCAGAATGCCTTGACGTCACCGGTCTTGCCGCGACCCAGATATTTATCAAATGCTTTGGCAAAGCTCTCCACATGGCCTTGCGCGACCATCCAGGCCGCAAAGTGAGGCCTACCCAACTGACTGGCTCCTGCCTCGGCCATCGCGCCTTCCAGAGCGCCCGAAAACCCCAGTTTCTCGAGTCTCTGGCCAATTTTCTGACCTCGCTCCTTTCGAGCCGTATTCAAAAAGGTCAATGCTTCTTCCATGGCTGGATGGTCACAATCCATCCCTAGACCCACAACGTGGATCGTGGCTGCCGACCACTGGCAGGACATTTCGATGCCAGGAATGAGAGCCACGGTGTCGTCAATTTGCGTATAATGCTCAGCGGCTTCCCTGAAACCGGCCACGGTATCGTGATCCGTGATGGCAAATAGCTGCACGCCACGACTACGAGCCCGCGCCAGCAGTTCGCTGGGCGTCAGAGCACCATCTGAAGCGGTACTGTGTGTGTGGAAGTCAATTAGCACGGTAAATACACTAGTGTGAGTACATCAACATTTACTATGTTCAGCGGTAGATTACTTACGCCAAACTTCTGCCCCTGAGCATCGAATCGATTGTTAGTTTAACATGCCCGACCACTACATGAGCCACGCATCATGAAACAGCTTCTTGAATTTCTCCCAATTGTTTTGTTTTTCATCGCCTACCAACTACGCGGTGAAACCATCAGTATTGGCGGCTGGGAGCACACTCTCGACGGTATCTTCTCTGCCACGGCCGTACTCATGTTGGCAACACTGATACAAGTAGTTATCAGCTACCTGCTGAGTCGTAAGCTGGAGAAGCGAGCGCTGTGGATGCTGCTGGCCGTTTTTGTTTTTGGCGGGGCAACACTGCTCTTTCGCAACCAGATGTTTATTCAGTGGAAACCAACGATCTTCAACTGGGCACTGGCACTGGCTTTCGCTGGCTCCCAATTTATCGGCAACAAAAACCTCATGGAGCGCACGCTCGGCTCACAACTAGAGCTGCCCAAACAGGTCTGGACCAGGCTCAATCTGGTGTGGATCGCCAACTTTAGCGTTGTGGGCGCTCTAAATCTCGTTGTCGCCTACCTCTACTCGGAAGAAGTGTGGGTAAGCTATAAGCTCTACTCCGCCATCGGTTTTACACTGGTTCTAACCGTTCTGACCGCGTTACTTGTCAGTCCTCACCTGTCCGCGCAGGACACCGAAAAACCCGTTAGAGACCAACCCTAAGAAGGATAGCCACATGTACTACGCCATCTTGTGTGAGGACGTTGCCGATAGCCTTGCACTGCGGAAAAAGGCCCGCCCGGCTCACCTTGAGAGAATTTCTCTATTAGTGGAACAGGGCAGACTCCTTGTCGCAGGCCCCCACCCCGCAATTGATTGTGAGGACCCGGGAGAAGCTGGCTTCACAGGCAGTCTGATCATCGCCGAGTTTGACAGCCTTGAAGAGGCTACCAGCTGGGCCGATTCAGATCCTTATGTCACAGCAGGCGTATTCAACCGTGTGGTGGTGAAACCCTACAAGGTGGTACTGCCATAGCCGGTAATAACCGTGATAAACTTCCGCGCCTTTTCCACCCACCCAAACAGTAAGGATAGCCCGGTGCTTCGAGCCACTATTTTCGGTCTTTTGCTGGCCCTGTTGTCTACAGCAGCCAGCGCGCAGGACGTTCGCTATATCAGCGATAAGCAGTTTATTCCCGTACGCAGTGGCGCAGGTAGCGATTATCGCATTACCAATCGTGGCATCCCGTCCGGCACTCGTCTCACGGTGCGCCAGACTAGCGCTGATGGTGAATGGGCACAGATCACAACCGACGGTGGAACTGAAGGCTGGGTACGCGCCCAGTACCTTATGGCAGAAATGCCCGCCGCAAATGCTCTTAGGGCGGCAGAGGCAAATGTGACGTCACTGACTGACTCTAACGAGGCATTGCAGGCAGAGCTGGCAGCGCTGAAGTCTGAGCGAGTCGAGATCCTGAACAACGCCAGCAGCACAGATACCAGCTTCCGGGCGGTATCTGAGGAACTTGCCCAGCTAAAACAGATCTCAGGTAATGCGGTGCAACTGGACGTCGACAACCGCCGTCTTGTTGAAGAAACTGAAAACCTGCGCGCAAAGGTGGATATGCTGGATGCGGAGAACAATCGTCTGAACGACAATCTGAGCAGCCAGGCCTTTATGGATGGTGCACTGGCCGTGTTGCTGGGTGTCATTATCACTCTGGTTGTGCCGCGCCTGTGGCCCAAACGCAGAAAAAGCTCTAGCTGGGCCTAGTACCGCTAGAACACTGAAGAGAAGGAGAACCCCTAGCATGCTTCGCAACCTCATCATGACACTGGCCTTGACCTTGCTGGCCCCTTTGACTCTGGCTGAAACACCCCTGCCCAACCCACAGGTCATGATTAAGACCACAGATGGTGATATCACCGTTCGTCTTTTCCGTGACAAAGCGCCAATCACCGTCGCAAACTTCTTAGCCTATGTGGATAGCGGCTTTTACAACGGCACCATTTTCCATCGAGTGATACCCGACTTCATGATTCAAGGTGGAGGTTTCACGCCTGAGATGGCCGAGAAGCCCAAGGGCGATCCCATCGTGAACGAGGCTAAGAACCGTCTGCACAATGTGCGTGGGACTATCGCCATGGCCAGAACCGCAGACCCAGACAGTGCCACCAATCAGTTCTTCATCAACCAGCGCACAAACTTGCAGCTCGACTGGACGCCCGGTAGCGACGGCTACACCGTGTTCGGCGAGGTGACCCAGGGTATGGATATTGTGGACTACATCGCCACGTCACCTGTTGTACAGGTAGGCCCTCACGCCAACGTGCCGGCTCAGCCGATAATCATCCTAGAGGTGGTGCGCAAGAGCATCCTATGATTGCGCTCAGCGTCAATCTCAACAAGATTGCGTTGATTCGCAACTCGCGGGACACGCGCAACCCCGATGTACCGGCACACGCAGCCATGTGTATAGCCGCCGGCGCCGATGGTATCACCGTGCATCCACGGCCTGATCAGCGCCACATCCGCGCGCAAGACTGCTACGACCTTGCCGCCATGCTCGACGTTGAGTTCAATATTGAAGGCAACCCCATGACAGGCCCACGCACGAGCGATCGGCCGGGTGTATCAGACTACCCGGGGTTTATGGCTCTGGTGAAGGACATTCGACCCGCGCAGTGCACGTTGGTACCTGATGGCGACAATCAACTGACCTCCGATCACGGATTTGATCTGAAGCGCGACGGCGACGCGGTGGCCCCGTTAGTTGAAGAACTCAAGGCACTGGGTATTCGAACCAGCCTGTTTATGGATCCAGACCCGGAGCAGATAAAATTGGCTGCTGCAGTGGGCGCCGACCGTATTGAGCTCTATACAGAGTCCTATGCCGATGCCTGCAAGAACGACGGTGACGTGGACGCTGTTTACACGCTATTTGAACGCGCAGCTGAAACTGCCCTGGAATGCGGGCTCGGCGTGAACGCTGGGCACGACCTCGACCTACATAATCTGCCTCGTTTTGCCCAACTTCCCGGCCTACAGGAAGTGTCTATAGGCCACGCTCTGACGGTAGACGCGATTCGAATGAGCCTTGCCAGCGCCGTGGCTGCCTACCAGCAAGCTTTGGGGAAACCCGCCGCCTAGTCCCGACCCTCAGCCTGATACGCCTCTATTGGTGTGCGTAACTCATCAGGTAATGGCGAGGGTCGATGCGTCTCTCGGTCCATGTGAACCAGCACCGCTAAGCCAACAACCGTTGGCTTTCCCTGTTGTGTCATCTCACACTCTATCGTGACAGAAGTACGCCCAACGGTAGCCCGGGTTACGGTAGCAGTCACCGGTGAACCTAGAAACGTCTCTCCTACGTAATCGATCTTAATGGAGGCCAGAATCCAGCCTCGAGGTGTCATATCTGCAGGCAGTAACCACTCGAGAAAGCTGATGCGCGCAGTCTCAAACCAGCCTGCGATCGACACATTACTAACATGCCCTTGTGCATCGGTTTCGTAAAAACGTGGTACCAGATCCAGCGTATAAGTTGACACAACAAAAGGCTCCTTCGGGGATTAATGTACGCAGCGCATTGTCATGCAGAAAACCCGGTGCCTGCAAGGTAGATCGATACCTGGCGAAACTCTTGCGACTCATCCAGATCTGGCAGCGTTGATGCTTCGCTTTGTTGTATACGGCGATACGGAGGCATATTGAAGTCTTTGATACGAGAATCTGCCATCAGGACCCCGGAGGCCCGAGACAAAAACCGTTGCAGCCACGGCAGATTCTCAAGGTCGTACAACACGTCGGCCACGATGATGAGATCGATTTCCCCGAGAACATCAGCAAAATCGTCAGCCAGTTCCATTTCCACGCCGTTGAGCGTTGCGTTGCGAGCCGTTGCATGCAATGCACACGGATCGATGTCACAGGCGACCACCCGCTGCGCGCCTGCCAATGCGGCCGCAATACCTACAACACCCGAGCCGCAGCCGAAATCCAGCACACGCCGCCCTGCCACCAGCGCACGATTCTCAAGCAAATACTGCGCAAGCACCTGACCACTCGCCCAACAGAAGGTCCAGTACAACGGATTTTCCATCAAGTAGAACATCTGCTCAGGTAGCAATTGATGCTGCGGATAGTCGCTATTGAGTAGAAACAGCGATATTTCGGGGGACAGCGGCAGCGACGTCGCCTCGATACGTGCACCAGGAAGCACTGCAGACAGGCTTGCGGTGAGCTCTACGTCAATAACAGGGGATAGATCTGGCTTCATACGTTCGCAGTTTACATTCTCGCGCCAACCTTTAAAGTACGCCTCCATGTCGCTACCCCCCTACATCGTTCCTCACAGTCAGGAAAAAACTCGTATCCTCTACGAGGACAATGATCTGCTGCTGGTATGCAAGCCGCACCTGCTGCTCACGGTACCTGGACGCCACCCCCTTAACAAAGACTGCATGATCACGCGTCTGCAAGCGGATTATCCGACCGCCAGCGTCGTTCACCGTCTTGATCTGGACACCTCGGGTATCTTGATCGTACCGCTTAACAAGCCCGCCCATTCTCACATCAGCCGCCAGTTTCAGGAGCGGCAAGTGGAGAAACAGTATGACGCTGTGGTTTGGGGTGTTATTGAACCAGACGCTGGCGAGATAGACCTGCCCATCGCAGCAGACTGGGAAAACCGCCCCAGACAGATGATTTGCCAGGAACGGGGTAAGTCCGCGCTGACGCGCTACGAGGTGCGGCAGCGAGAGAGGGACCGCACCCGCGTGTTACTAAAACCGGTCACCGGACGATCGCACCAACTGCGCATTCATATGCGTGAGCTGGGCCATCCGATCTTGGGGTGTGACATGTATGCACACGAGGCTGCATTGTCTATGTCACCTCGTCTGCTGCTGCACGCCAGCTGGATTCGATTTACCCACCCGGTAACAGGAAAGCCTATTGAAGGAAGTAGTGCGGCGCAATTTTAGCGATCAGGCACGTCCAAATCAGGTGTCCAGATAGCTACACCAATCGCTCCAGCTGCCGGCATACAAAGCCGCATCGTCCCTACCGAGCAACGCTAAAGAAAACAAGTTAACGCAGGCGGTAACCCCAGAGCCGCAGTACACCACCATCGACTCTTGTTCGAGTAGGTCACCCCAATGCTGACGCAAGTTCTTATCAGACGCGACCCGACCATCATCGCCTGTTACGCCCTGCCAAGGCCGGTTTACAGCGCCGGGAATATGACCAGCAACAGGGTCAATAGGCTCCTCTAGCCCCTGAAAGCGGGCAGCCTCACGTGAATCGACCAGTGCCGCTCCTGCGGCCTGACAATCAGCCAGATCGTCAATCCCACAGACGCTTGAGAACGCGAGTTGATTGCTGGGCGCGGCCTCCCCGTCACGCTTTGCCGGGATCTTTGTTTCCGGCGTCCCTCCCGCTGAAAGCCAGGCGGCGTAGCCACCATTGAGTAAAGCTGGGGGACGGTAGCCCATGGCTCGCATCATCCACCATAGACGTGCGGCAAAAGCCAAGCGACTATCGTCATAGGCAATCACCTGCGTCTGCGAACCTATGCCTAAAGAAGCCAAACGCTGTGCAAACGCGTCTGCACTGGGCAGCGGGTGTCGGCCGCCATGCTTCTGCAGCGGGCCGGATAAGTCGGTATCCAACGCAAGATAGTGAGCCCCCGGAATATGACCGGTTTCGTAAGCCACCCTGCCAGCATCAACATCGATTAAAGAAAATCGACAGTCAATGAGGATCGCATCGCCAGCCACCATCAGCTCACTCGCTTCAACTAGCATATTTCAACTCCTGACAATTTAGTACGACATCGTTACATCGATGACTATCGCTGCACACCCACGGCGGTGCATTGGATTCTTTGTTCTATACTCGAACTAGCCTCGCAAGCTAAACGCCCGTGCACTGCCCACCGCAACATTCAACAGGAGAAATTACCAATGGACACTAACCCTGGCCCCTACACGCTAAGCACCGACGCCTACATAATGACTCCCGACGGTCAGGGTATCGTAAAACCCTTCGGACCGGCATTCTATGAAGAGATCGTCGCCGACTTCAACGAGTTCAAGGGGCATGCCTTGGTACAACAATTTGCGTTCTCCGAGCCCTGGCCAAGTTGGGAAGCTCACCCCAACGGAGACGAAATGGTGTACCTGCTCACCGGCGATACAGACTTTGCTCTGTGGCGTGACGGTCGCGAAGAGGTGGTGCGGATTTCAAAGCCAGGCGATTATGTGCGCGTACCACGAGGGCTGTGGCATACGGCGCGTCCTCACGCGCCTACGAACCTGCTGTTCATCACACCCGGTGAAGGAACGTTGCATGCGGAATCGCCCAGCGACTGAGTCGAAATAGAGCCAGGAACAAGGAGTGACACCACTCACTAGCACAGCAGTGTGTACTGATCGAAAAATTGACTAGAATACAATTCTTTCAGAGGGAACGGGACCTTGGTTACCAGTACCCACAACGCGCACAACCTCTTGATTGTGGCTAAGCCCAATCATTCCTCTTCGTGGCGCAGCAACCAATTGGCACTGCTCGCCATTGCGGTGCCATCGCTTGGCGCAGGGATTGGCTTTGCGCTCGCAGGTGCCTGGCCCATCCTCCCACTAGCCGGTCTTGAGATCACGGCCCTTGGCTGCGCGCTCTACTACGTAAACTGGAAATTGCAGTACCGGCATGTGATCACTCTGGATGAGAAGAAAGTTGTCATAGACAAAGGCTTCTACCTGCCCAAACAGCGATGGGAGTTTGAACGCGACGCCGCGGGTTTAGCCATAACGCCTGAACAGCATCCCTGGGATGGACCGCGGCTGACCCTTCACAATGACAGCGAGCAAGTTAGCGTCGGAGAGTTTCTGAACCGTGATGATTGCCTCAAACTTCTGGCGGTGCTGCGCAAGGAGATCCGAGTGGGGACGCATGGGCCCACCGAAAAAGTCACAGTGTAATCCCCGCCTCAGAGCCCCCTCAACTGCAGCATCGCTTCCAACCAGTCTTGCTACCTGGCACCTCGAGTTCAGATATCGTCAAAGTCGCCATGGCGCCCGCGTCCAGACGCGAAGCGACTGGCGCCTATCACAGTTTCACGCGACGCTATGACATCCAGGCCCCGGGTAAACTCATTAGCCATTGCCTCGTCGACTGGCTGCCCCCATTGTTCCAGCGCGCTGAGCCGGTCAGAGCGCATGCACAACTGCGGGAATGCACTGATCTGCTGCGCCAATTCCATGGCTGCATGCAACGCTTGTCCATCCTCAACCACACGATTGGCAAGCCCAATGGCAAACGCTTCCTGCGCATCAACGGGTCTGCCCGTGAGGATGAGATCCATCGCCCGGCTATGACCAATCAAACGCGGCAACCGCACAGTGCCACCGTCCACTAAAGGCACACCCCAGCGTCTGCAGAAAACACCCAACGTGGCCGTTGTCTCCACAACCCGTAGATCACACCACAGCGCAAGCTCCAGACCTCCGGCAACTGCATGGCCCGCAATGGCGGCGATCACTGGCTTGCTCAATTGCATTCGCGAGGGACCCATTGGCCCATCGCCATCATGACTCATCGGGTTGCTGTCTTTACCTGCGGCAACGGCCTTGAGATCGGCTCCCGCGCAGAAGTGGCCGTCGCGCCCCTGCAAAATGGCAACAGCGCTTTCCTCATCGTTATCAAATTCGCGAAAAGCAGCCGCGAGTGCATACGCGGTTTCACCGTCCACAGCATTGCGAACCTCGGGACGCTCTATGGTGACTACGGTGACCCCACCAGCACGCTCTACCGATACCTTGTCTGTCACAACCGCACTCCTTGAATGAGTCTCTCCAAACCAGAATAGCACCATTACAGCACCCACCCTCGCACGCTATACTCGCCACCTTCTTTTCGCCTACAGGCACTGACTATGTCACGCAACAAGGTTGGCTTCGTCAGCCTGGGCTGCCCCAAAGCCCTGGTTGATTCCGAGCGTATCCTCACGCAGTTAAAGGTTGATGGCTATGACATCGTGCCTACCTACGAAGACGCCGAGATCGTAGTGGTGAATACCTGCGGCTTTATTGATAGCGCCAAGCAAGAATCTCTGGATGCCATCGGTGAAGCATTGAGTGAAAATGGCCGGGTTATTGTCACCGGCTGTATGGGCAAAGGCGACGACGCGGCCTCGATTCAGGCATTGCACCCCAAGGTTCTGAGTGTGACAGGACCAGCTGCCTATGAAGAGGTTGTTAGCGCCGTACATGAATTCGTACCCCACACGCCGGTACACGACCCCTACGTGGATCTGGTTCCACCTCAGGGCATTAAGCTCACACCTAGACACTACGCCTATCTTAAAATATCAGAGGGCTGTAATCATCGCTGCAAGTTCTGCATCATCCCCAGCATGCGCGGTGACCTGGTTAGTCGCCCCATCGGCGATGTAATGAATGAAGCCGAGCGACTTGCCAATGCAGGCGTGCGGGAACTGCTGGTAATCTCACAGGACACCAGCGCGTACGGAGTGGATCTGAAATACCGTACGGGGTTCTGGAACGGCAGACCCCTCAAGACAAACATGCTGTCGCTATGCGAAGCCCTGGGTGAGTTTGGTATCTGGGTACGCCTGCACTACGTCTACCCCTATCCCCACGTAGACCACGTCGTGCCTCTGATGGCCGAAGGTAAGATCTTGCCCTACCTCGACATACCGCTGCAGCACGGTAGTCCCAGTGTGCTAAAGCGTATGAAACGCCCCGCCGCCGCTGAAAAGTCACTCGATCGCATCCGCAGTTGGCGCGAGATTTGCCCAGACATTACGCTGCGCAGCACCTTCATTGTCGGCTTTCCCGGGGAAACAGACGACGAATTTGAAACCTTGCTCGACTTCCTTGAAGAAGCGCAACTGGACCGTGTGGGTTGCTTCCAATATTCACCAGTCGCCGGAGCCGCGGCAAACGACCTGCCAGATCACGTGCCCGATGAGCTGAAGCAGGAACGGTGGGATCGCTTCATGGCACTGCAGCAGTCAATCAGCGCTAACAAGCTACAGGCCAAGATAGGTAAAGAGATTGAAATTCTGATCGATCAAGTAGATGAACAGGGTGCGGTCGGGCGCTCGACCGCCGATGCCCCCGAGATTGACGGCAAAGTCTACCTCGATGGCGCTGCAGACCTGCAACCGGGCGATTTCGTCTCAGCCCAAGTAACACATGCCGATGAGTACGATCTGTGGGCAGGCTGAATTCACTGTGAACCTGATGCTGTTTCGACAGAGCGAGCTTTGCGAAGACAATACGCTCAAGGTGAATGATGAGCGCTTTACGCATCTGCAACAGGTGCTACGAGTCAGCGAGGGTGATTCTGTCCGCGTGGGTCAGATCAATGGACAACTTGGTACAGGCACCGTCGTAGAGCTATCTGACAAAGACGCAGTGCTTATGATTACATTGGCACAAGACCCCATTAAAAAACTGCCACTGAAGGTGATACTAGCGCTGCCCAGACCCAAGATGCTCAGGCGCATTATCCGCACGATCGCCGAGATGGGCATTGAAGAACTACACCTGATTAACTCCTACCGCGTGGAAAAAAGCTATTGGCAGACTCCCGTTCTGGCGCAAGAGGTCCTGGAACACTATTCGCTTCAGGGTCTGTCACAGGCGCGAGATACAGTATTGCCGCGCATAGCGCAACATCGCCGATTCAAGCCTTTCGTGGAAGACGCGCTACCTGCCATTCTTGAAAATCGGCGCGCCCTGCTGGCCCATCCTGGCCCCGTACCACTGTGCCCCGCTGATGAGGAAATCGACAGCGTACTGATTATCGGCCCCGAGGGCGGATTTATCCCCTACGAAGTAGAAAAGCTTCTCTGCGCTGGTGCACTGCAGGTAAATTTGGGTGACAGGATCCTTCGTGTCGATACCGCAGTTCCAACGTTGGTAGGAAGATTCCTCAGAAGTACTCGTTCAACCGAGGCCCCTGTACCAGGCTGATCCAGAACAGGTAGCGCAATTATGGACATGGTCATCATCAGCATTGTTTCCTTGGCCGCCATCGCTGGACACGTCTGGATTTATCGCTGGGTAAAGTTCAAAGTTCACGAGGGCGCTATAGTGGACATTCTGTCCAATAACAGCAGCCTTTGCGATGCAGATATCGCGGTGAAAGCACACTTGCAAGTGGATCGTGTTAACACGGTCTGCGAGCGCAGCAAACAAATAACACCTAATGGCTCAGGGCACTGGCAATGCAGCCCCGAGCACTAGTTCGACACGTCTTCATCAAGGTCGTCAAATAGGCCCAATTGCCCTGAAGTCTCAAGCTGGCTGGGTTGTAATCGCAGACCCGCACCCAGAAGTCGCACGGGCAAACCGGCTCGCTGCCATGCCTCCTCCACCAGTCGCTCGTAGGCCGCGGGATCAGCCCACCGAGGGGGCTCTGTACCGCCGTAGTTCAGCGCTTCCTCCAACGTGGTCTGGGTGAAGTCATGGTACTTCACCTTCACAAAACGTTTGGTTGGCAGATACTTCTGGGAGATTTTGTCGAACCGACGCTCGAGCTCCACCAGCAAATCGGGAAAAGCCTGCTGTATGCCTGCCAGATCTTCAATGTCCTGTGAGAACGTGCGCTCTACACTGATTGACTTACGCGTACGCGATGCAATCACTGCTCGATTGTCGATGCCGCGAGAAACCTCCGACAAACGTTTGCCATACTTACCAAACCGGCGCACCAATTGCTCTAGCGGGATGTTCTGCAAATCACCACAGGTCTGCACACCGAGCTGCGCCAGTTTGGCGGTCATCACTTTTCCGACTCCGTTGATTTTGCTTACGGGTAACACCTCCACAAAGTCCGCGACTTGGGCTGGTGCAATGGTGTACTGCCCATCGGGTTTGTCCCAGTCGCTCGCCACCTTGGCCAGAAACTTGTTTGGCGCAATGCCTGCCGACACCGTGAGATTGAGGCTCTCACGTACCCGCTGACGAATCTCTTGAGCGATCAGCGTCGCGCTTCCACCGCACTGGCTGGCTTGCGTCACGTCGAGAAAGGCCTCATCCAGTGAGAGCGGCTCAATAAGATCCGTGTAGTCGCGAAAAATATCATGAAACTGCGCCGACACAGCGCGATAGAGTTCGAATCGAGCCGGTAAAATAACGAGCTTGGGGCACAGTGCCTTGGCTCGCGCAGACGCCATAGCCGAATGAACGCCATACTCGCGCGCCAGATAGTTTGCTGTAGATATAACGCCGCGACGCTCAGAGCGCCCGCCTACGGCGATGGGAAGATCCGCCAAAGCGGGGTCTTCACGCATTTCTACAGAAGCATAAAAAGAATCCGCATCGACATGAATAATCTTGCGCAGCGTCTGCACTGTCGCTTAGAGGAAATCGGTGATGTCAGACGGTAAGGCCGATTGGGCACGATACGCCCGTTCCGCCGAGCCCACAGTAGCCATTGGGATTTTTAGCCAAATACTGCTGATGGTACTCCTCAGCGTAGTAGAAGGTAGGGGCCGGAATAATCTCGGTTGTAATATCGCCAAAGCCTGCTGCGTCCAGCGAATCCTGGAAGTTTTCACCACTAGCTTGTGCAAGCTTGGCCTGTTCATCGTCAAAGGTATAGATACCCGACCGGTATTGCGTACCCATATCATTACCCTGACGCATTCCCTGCGTTGGATTATGTCCTTCCCAGAAAATTTGTAGCAGGCTGGCGTAGCTGATCACACTGGGGTCAAAAACTACCAGGACAACCTCATTGTGACCGGTCATACCAGAGCAGACCTCATCATAGGTGGGGTTGGGAGTTAGACCAGCCGCATAGCCCACCGCGGTGGTATAAACACCCTCCAGATCCCAAAACAGCCGCTCAACACCCCAAAAGCAACCCATGCCGAAGACAGCCTGCTCCAGGTGCGCGGGGAACGGACCCACCAGCGGCTGTCCATTCACGAAGTGGCGTTCCGGAACGGGCATCGCGTCCTCTCGCCCTGGAAGAGCCCGGTCGGGGTCGGGCATCGCGTGCTTTTTGCGTATTTCGAATAAGTTCATAAGCAAAGTATAGCCAGAGATTCGCGTCAGATAAAACAGCCATTGCGCATATCGATATTCCCTTTCGACCAGTGACTGGGCTACAGTAAAATCTATCAACCAACACAGACTGCTTAGGACAGAGGGTTACACTATGGCATTTACGCGCCGAGAGCTGCTAAGCGCACTGTCTGCCAGCACATTTATGGTGCACGCGCTGCCGCTGGGGGCGGTCAACCTAACAGTACCCGACGCAGCACCACCCGTACATTTTCCGCAAGGTGTGGCCTCCGGTGACCCCCGCCCCGATAGCATCATGCTATGGACACGTGCCGAACCGATACCAGGCTCCGCGTTTACTCAAGAGACCATCCCAGTACTACTGCAACTCAGTGAGACCGATAGTTTTGAGCGTATTGTGGCGGAGCATTTGCTGGTCGCGCAGGCAGACACAGACTACACAATACGCGCGTTCATTGATGGCCTGCGCTCGGACACGAGTTACTACTATCGCTTTCTGGGCGGTCAGAAAGCCGTATCGCGCACAGGACGCACCCGAACAGCACCAGCACAAGATACTGCAGCAGACGTCAATCTGGCCTTCGTCAGCTGCCAGAGTTTTGAGCAGGGATACTACGGTTCCTGGGCAAGAATGATCGCCGATGATATCGAGTCAGAGCCTGATAAGCAGATCGACTTTGTTCTGCATCTTGGCGATTTCATTTACGAGCGTAGCTGGCACAAACGTCAAGACGGTACCCCCCAGTCCAGGTATGTACCTGACTTCCCGGATGGCGCACATAACGAGATCAATAGACACGCTATCTCGCTCGCGGACTATCGTCATCTTTACAGGACCTACCTCTCAGACCCTCATTTGCAAGCCGCCAGGGCACGCTGGCCGTTCGTCTGCACCTGGGACGACCACGAATTTTCAGACGACAATTTCCAGAGCTACAGCACCTACAGCGATGAGCCTCAGCTGGAGGCGCGGCGAAAAATGGACTCCAACCAGGCGTGGTTTGAGTTTATGCCGGCCGTGCTCGATGACGCATCTGGCACTCACAAGCAGGCCTTTCAAGCTACCCCCCTATCGTCAGAGGACGCCGCAGCAAATCAACAGGCACTGGAAAGCCTGTCGATCTATCGACGCTTGCACTGGGGCCAAAATCTGGATCTGATTCTAACCGACAATCGCAGTTATCGATCAGCACCGTGCATTCCCAAGCACTTCGCCGAAAGTATCGACCTGCCCATGAATACGGTTACATTAGTGGAAATGGCAGACGCCGGGCGTGCATACAACGATGGCAACCCACCGGAGTATCTGCCTTACGGAGATGGGACAACCCCGAACTTCGCCCGCGATCGGGAACCCGGCAGCTGCCTGGGCGACGTACAGCGTGACTGGTTTTTGCAGACGTTAGATTCCTCCAAGGCAAACTGGAAGCTGTGGGGAAACTCATTGCCGATGCTACCCCTGCGAATTGATATGTCGTCCATACCATTCTCTGACTATCAAGACAGCGTATTCAACATTGATCCCTGGGCCGGCTTTCCACACGAAGTCAGCACGCTGATGGATGCTGTGAGCGAGCGGAGCATTACTGGGTTGGTTTCTCTGTCCGGCGATCATCATACACACGGCGCAGCCACCATCAATCGTTCTGCCAGCGAACCCAACTCCCCCGCCCGCACCGTGGATTTCACTGTTGCAGGTATCAGTTCCTCGCCTTTGTTCACCAATGTTTACCATCAGGCGAAAAAGAGCAGCACGGAGTTCTTTTCTCTGGTATCGGCGGACTACGAGGGCGAATCGGTACCCATGTGGAATATGACGCTACAGCAGGGCGTGATGGCATCGACGGCCGTTGATCGCACCGGTGTAAAGACACTGGCAGATTGGATAGGCCCCAACCCTGCCAATCCCGGCCTGTCTTTTGTAGATACCACGGCCAACGGCTATGGGTTGGCGCGCTTCACCGACACAACTTTAGAGGTTTCTTTGGTCGCGATGAGCGACCTGACAAAGCCATTCACCGCTGCGCCAGCCATCAAGTACACCGCCCGATTCAGCCTCGCGCTATGGCTGGCAAACGACCAACCAGTACTGGAGGGTCCCACATTTGATGGGCCGGCACCCTTCCCTTACACCTCATCTCAGGTGTAAGCTGTGCTAGCGCACCTCAAATTGCGTGCGCCTTGATGCGAAAGCTGTCATCAAACTGTAACCGCCTATTGATAATCTTCCCTCTGATGCGGACGTTACTGAAGCCGGTACAGCGCGAAGACAAGCGCAACTATGTGCGCAGCGCAGCCGTATCAACTATACGAATTAGTGGATCCATTGCCATGATACTGGAGACCCACTAGAGCCAACTGTCCAGAGCGACAATTAGCGGCACTGAGGTGCTGGATTACGCCGGACTTTAACTACTGACACCGGATACCGAGAACAAATGACAGATACACACACCACATTCGATCCCCAAGCACTATGCAGTCGAAAACTCTGGGACATTATCAATCAGGATGCTAGTCGCACACTGGCCGAGTCTGACTTACAAGCGGCTATACAGGAGTTGCAACAACGCCGTCATTATTTAGAAGAGCTGACAGAGCTGGGAAAGCTCGCGTAGGCGCAGCTCTCCCCATAACGCCATGTCCAAGGCTCCGGCTCTCCGTTCTTCTTCGAAAGCTATTGCGCGCTTCCTCAAGCAAAAAAAGGACATCACTGAGTACGTTAGTAAGCAGCCGCGTCTACTATTTGCAATTGACGCTACCGCCAGCCGTCAGCCCACCTGGGACAATGCCTCACACCTTCAGGCAGAAATGTTTTCTGCAACCAATCTTGTTGCAAGCCTTCGGGTTCAACTGTGTTACTACCGTGGCTTTCATGATTTTTACGCGTCGCAGTGGTTGAGTGATTCTCAAAGAGTTGCTGCTGAGATGGCAAATGTGGCTTGCGAGGGTGGTCATACCCAGATCATTCGCTTGTTGCGACATGGAATGGCCGAGCATGCTGAAACCCGCATAAGAGCTCTGGTATTTATTGGTGACGCCATAGAGGAGAGTCCAGATGCTCTGTGTGACATGGCAGGCCAGAGTGGTCTACTGGGGCTTCCCCTATTCCTGTTTCAGGAAGGCAATGATCCGAAAGTCACTCAAACCTTTACCCAGATGGCAAAGTTAAGCCATGGCGCTTTCGCTCGCTTTGACCACAGCAGCGCAAACCGCCTGGCTTCGTTATTAGGCGCGGTCGCCAACTACGCCGTTGGCGGACGTAAAGCACTAGCCAGCGATAGCAGTGAGGGTGCTAAACTGCTGCTCAAACAACTCGACTCCTGAGAACGCCTCTTGCCTAGACTCCTGTTACTTCTTGCTGTGCTGGCTGTCGCCTACATTCTATATCGGCGGACCCTGTCCATGCCCCCGCACAAGCGGCGTGCAGAATTTATCAAACTCGGCCTGGGCCTATCGATTGTTGCGGTTATTGTGCTCACTTTGGCTGGCAAGATGCATTGGATTGGTGCAGCGCTCACAGGCCTGCTAGTTGCTGCGCGAAGTCTATTGCCCACCCTGATACGCCTGTTCCCCATGCTCTCTAGCGCTCTGGGCAATCGCACAAGCGCGGGGGCGGGACAGACATCAACTGTTACGACAGAGCTGTTGCGAATGACCCTGGATCACGATTCAGGCGCATTGGCGGGCGAAGTTTTAAGGGGGCCTTTTCGTGACTGGCGGCTTGAGGAACTCAGCCGTGAGCAACTGCAACAGCTCATGCAATACTGCATGAGCGAGGACGCCGATTCAGTGCAACTGCTGGAGAGCTATCTACAACAGCGATTCCCAGGCGCGAGCGACTTTGATACCGACGAAGCACCTCCGGCCAGCTCTGGCTCCGGTATGAGCCGGCAGGAAGCACTTGCCGTTCTTGGACTGGAGGAAGGCGCCGGTGATGAGGACATCGTCGCATCGCATCGCACCCTGATGCAGAAATTACATCCCGATCGCGGCGGCAATGACTATCTGGCGGCAAAGGTGAATCAGGCCAAGGACCTACTGCTGGGGTAATCCTTCACACCGATCAAAAACACACTGGCGCGTATAGCGCACGCAGCTGGAAATGCTTAAACTCGCGCACTTGATCACACACCACTGACTCATTCAGGATTTAGCAGCAACATGCCAGACGTTTATGTAATCACCAATCAACTTGGACATTATTGGGGCAAGAGCAAGCAATGGGTCGATGGCAAAGATCGGCGCGCTGTTGTGCGTGCGCGCCATCAGGACGAGGCCGTTAACACCTTGGTTGAATTGAGCGCCAAAGACATGGATCTACGCGGGCAGGTCGTTGCAGTATCCCTAAGTCAACGCGGAGAACCCGAGGTAACGATTAGCGATATTGCTATTCCGCAAATTGAAGAGCCATCCGGCGCTAATCAAGAAGCTCACAACGAGGCACCCTCTCACGCGGTCGGCAATAACAACACGCCCTGACCCACTGCAGCATGCTCGCGGTGTTTATCGACAAACACTTGAAATTTATGCCGATGGCATCATATTTACCCTAGCAACGTTATCTCCGGCTAGGTAGCCGGCACGCTGCGTCCTACCCGACACGAGAACCAACCACGTGGGTGAACTGCTATGAGAATACTGCTGTTTCTGGCAACCAATATGGCCGTGCTGGTTTTGGTGAGCATCGTGTTTAACCTGCTGGGCTTTCAGGGCATCCTGGATCAGAACGGCGTGGACCTGAACCTGGGTGCACTGCTGGTCTTTTGTGCCCTGTTCGGCTTCGGCGGATCACTTATCTCACTGCTGCTGTCCAAGTGGATGGCCAAGCGCGGCACGGGCACCCAGCTCATCGAGCAGCCGCGGAACAACGATGAGCAATGGCTGATCGATACGGTATCCGAGCTTGCGAAGAAAGCCGGTATCGGCATGCCGGAAGTCGGCGTTTTCCCCTCTCAGGCATCCAATGCATTTGCAACCGGCTGGAATCGAAACGATGCTCTGGTGGCGGTCAGCGCTGGCCTTCTACAACGTTTTCCCCGCGCCGAGGTACGCGCGGTGCTGGCACACGAGATTGGACACGTAGCCAATGGAGACATGATTACCTTGAGTTTGATACAGGGTGTCGTCAACACGTTTGTGATGTTTCTGGCGCGTATTATTGGCCATACCGTTGACCGGGTTGTATTCAAAACTGAGCGCGGATACGGCATCGGCTATTACGTAGTCACAATCGTGGCCGAGCTGTTGCTGGGCTTTCTGGCCAGTGCGATCGTCTTTTGGTTCTCGCGCTGGCGCGAGTATCGTGCTGACCGGGCAGGCGCTGATCTCACCACCAATGAACACATGATCAATGCGTTACAGCGGCTACGACAGGAACAGGGGTTACCGCAAGATCTGCCGGGTGAGTTAACCGCGTTTGGCATAAGCGAGCAATTGAAACAGGGTATCGGTGGGTTGTTTCGCTCGCACCCACCCCTGGATGACCGTATTGCTGCACTTCAGGCAAATACCTAGTCGCTGCACATTTGCGCTTTCTCGCACCTATAGTCGATGAGTAGTATTCTTTCACAACACATCTCACATAAAAGGATATAGCAATGAGCTCGACTGACAGCACACCACGCACCGTGAACTGGCTGGGCTACCTGGGGCTGGCCTTGCTATTAGTGCTCCCAATATCGGTGCTGATGGTACGCTCAGGTGCCTGGCAGCAGGGCCTGTTGCTATATGCCATTGCATGCGCGGGCGCTGCGTTGCTGCTTACTGCTGCCCTACTGATGCTGATTTTGCCCGCTCTTAAAACAGCGCGAGGCGGTATTCTCAAGCGTAGCCTGTTCGTGATACCTGGCACTGTTCTGCTGGTCTCATTGATGGCAAATCGTGGCGACATCCCTCCAATCCACGACATTACAACGGACACCATTAACCCACCCGAATTTGTCGCAGCCGCAGCGGCGCGTGGTGATCATTCCAACCCTCTGGATATCAAGCCAGACAGCATTGCCCAGCAAAAAGAAGCCTATCCTGACATTTCTCCGGTGATTGTTGATATTGCCATGGCAGAAGCGTTTACGCAGTCCATAGCGGCGGCAGAAGCGTTAGGATGGGAAGTTATCGCGCAGGATGCGCAGGCGGGCACTTTGGAAGCCGTGGATACCACCGCCATTATGGGTTTCAAGGATGATATTGCTATACGCATCAAACGTGAGGGAGACTCCTCAATCATCGATTTGCGGTCGGTTTCACGTGTTGGCGTCAGCGACTTGGGGGCTAACGCCGAGCGCATCCGCGCCTTCAAGTCTCAATTTGGTCAATAAAAGGCTGATAGACCGTGAGAAAGTGGTTGGGCACATTTTTGAGCACTGTCCTGGTTTTGCTAGGTAGCCTGTACGCGTCGGCGATAGCGTCACAGGAGGTAGATTACCTCTCTTTTGCAACTGAGGAGGAAGCCAATACCACCGAAATTTTTAGCAAAGCAAGCCCGGCCGTGGTTTACGTGACTAACAAAGCACTGCGTAGGAACTTGTTCTCACTGAATGTTCAGGAGATACCCAGGGGGGCCGGTACCGGGTTCGTATGGGACCGCAGCGGCCTCATCGTGACCAACTTTCATGTTATTGCCGGCGCACAGCGACTGACCGTGACACTGCAGGATCGAACAGAGTACGACGCCGAAGTCGTGGGCATAGCCCCAGAAAAAGATCTGGCCGTACTGCGCTTGATTGAACCACCCAAGGAGTTGGCAACCCTACCATTGGGCGACTCGTCGGAACTCTCTGTAGGCCGCAAGGTTTTAGCTATAGGTAACCCTTTCGGGCTGGATACAACATTGACCACTGGTGTGGTGAGCGCCCTTGGACGGGAAATCCAGGCGCCCAGCAATCGCCGAATACGCGGTGTAATTCAAACAGATGCGGCCATCAATCCCGGCAACTCCGGTGGACCACTTCTCAACTCACTTGGGCAACTGGTCGGAGTTAACACGGCAATCTACAGCCCCAGCGGGGCGAGTGCCGGCATTGGCTTTGCAATACCGGTAAACACCGTAAAAGACGTCGTACCGCAGCTAATTAGCTATGGGCGTATTCTTCGCCCAATTCTGGGCCTCGAACTGGCCAGTGATCGTTGGGTTCAACGCTATCGTATTCAGGGCCTACCGGTTGTGCGCGTGTATCCCGGGCTTCCCGCGGACGATGCGGGCATCAAAGGCGCTTATCGAAATTCACGCGGGGACATCATGCTCGGGGACGTTCTTACGCATATAAATAACAAACCCATTCGCAGCAGTGATGATTACTTCAGCGAGCTTGAAAAGCACGAGGTGGGTGACACCATTGAGATACGAGCGCGCCGCGGAGACGACGACAGAACGTTTAGTGTTACCGTTAGTGAATCTCAATAGGCTGATTAGGAGTGACTAATGTCGCCTAAAACTTGGCTCTGGATTGCCTTTGGGCTTCTGCTGACACTTGTGTCTGTGATTCAGTTTATTCCTGATCCTAACGATGGCAATACGGTGAGTCCT
>JBDXFZ010000145.1:0-1158 GCA_039990395.1 Halioglobus sp. | reverse complement strand
TGAAAGGCTCCATGCGAGATAGGTTTCAAGCCGTTGTACTATTTGTCTTGCAACAGTGTAGAGGCAACTCCGCCGGCCGCGAAGCCGAATACTCTGCAATACTTACTCAATAATGCTGCCATTACGATGATGCCGTACGGGACATCCTCTACTACCCGCACCAGTACCGTACGTACCCTGTCCACCGGACTGAATACCAGTGAGGATTTCCATTGGAGGGACCGCGCTGTTCGTGGAATTGGCTGCTCTCAACCACTCTTGTCCCCCCGGGCTCATCACCGATTTCCCCCATATTCCGTTGCGTTCGACAGAGCGTACGACTGCCACACAGCGGAAATTTTCACCCCTTGCACCCGTGTCGACCGACACTTCCACAGGAATGCGGCAATTAGTTCTGGTGCAATGCCACACGAGCGCGCGCACGCACACCTGCTTAGCCCCCACTCCCATGATCGTCACGTTGTTAGGGACATCGACCTCTAGGGCAGCTCACGTGGAGTTGCTCTAGTACTGTGCGGGGACGATCTCGTCGTCGTTTACTCCTCCCCCTCACTCGCAGTCCCCATATTTTCCCTTGGTCGAAGCGGCGCAATGGGTACTGACTCTCTCCTTCTCTTCTCTCTGTCACGTATTTGCTTCACGCTTTGGCTACTGTACCACAAAAGAGAACCCCCCGCGGAGCACCGTCGGGGCCGCGAGGGTCTCGAGGCACCTGCGGCCGTCCCTGCCTCCTAGTTGATGTACGCGCTCCTTATCTCGAGCGCCGTGAGAATAATCGGCTCTAGCCGCAGGGCTTGGGTCGGGGTGGTGCGGTGGTAACGCCTGTGGGGCACAACTTCCTCGTCGTGCGAGAAAAGGAAACAACCCCCACCCACTGAGCTCTTGTTGGGGCAGTCGGCGCAATCCGCATGAAAGACGCAAACCCTCCTATGGTGCAAAGCATCGACAATCACCCTGTAATCATCATCCTGACTCGGTAGGCCTTCCCAATGGTTCCTTCTGTTTGTTGTCACTCGTCTTCTACTGCTCTGGCGGCCGTTCCCACTGAGCTCTTGTTGGGGCAGTCGGCGCAATCCGCATGAAAGACGCAAACCCTCCTATGGTGCAAAGCATCGACAATCACCCTGTAATCATCATCCTGACTCGGTAGGCCTTCCC
>JBDXFZ010000144.1:0-193039 GCA_039990395.1 Halioglobus sp. | reverse complement strand
GAGACCGGAGTCAAGCCAGTTTGCCTGGCGACCATAGAGCATTGGAACCACCTGACCCCATACCGAACTCAGTAGTGAAACGATGCATCGCCGATGGTAGTGTGGGGTTTCCCCATGTGAGAGTAGGTCATCGCCAGGCTTCTAAATAAAACACCCCGTCCAGCAGAGCTGGTCGGGGTTTTTTTATTTATGGGGTGTTGACCTGCTAGCGCGTTCACCTGGAGCCCATGTGGAGTTGGGTGAGACGTGGTTGCCGCAGGCAACTCAGAGCATTGCTCTGAGAGCGACGAACGACCGGCAGCTGTGCTGACGGGCCGGGCCCGAAGGGTCGCCAGACACCCGCAAGCACTGCTCGCCACTTACTGTAGGTCATACCCGAAAAGCGGGGCAGGCCCTCGCCCTGCAGTTAACTCTGTTCTGGCAAAGAAGAATAATCAGTATTGATGCAGATCGGCCGGCCCCGAAGGGTCGCCGGGCACCCTCAGTAGCCCCCGGCACCCTAAGAGCTGATACTATCTGCGACGCGCGCAACTAACGTGTCGTATTCACTTGGAAGGCATAAAGCCATGGCGAGAAGCAAGAATGTGTCTTCATCAAATCCGCATCATAGGGGGCGAAGCCGCCCTACACTGGCGGTTTATGTTAGACAGAGAAATGGCGTTCCGTTGGGTGCATCAGGGTCTTTGTCGGCCATGCTTTCTCGTTCATTGGGTGCTTCATCTTTTCAGAAATTCTGGAACCATTGGAACCCTATATGGGGTTACTATCTGGGCTATCTTGTATTCAAGCCATTAGCTGATCGGCTCCCAGATTCAATCGCTTTAGTTGGAACGTTTGCTGTTAGTGGAGTTCTACACGATGCTGCTGTATCCCTTTTTCGTATGAACCTTACCGTCATATTCACGCCATGGTTCACTCTAATGGGTGTCTTGGTGTTAGCTTCCACTACGTTAAACTTCCGCTACGAATCACCCTGGTGGCTGACACGTGCCGGTCTTAACCTATTTCAGCTTGTGGCTACCTTTTTGTTAGTTCGCTGGTTTATCGGGTCTTAGGCTTTGTGTCACTTTGGGCTACTCGAGTGATCACAGAATGGAAGCTCCGCAATAGGCACTGGGAACAAGAGTTACAGCAAGCAGTGCCCTACGGCGTGATCGCTAGTTTTGTATCGCGTCCGATAACAATACTTCCCCACCCAGAGCCTCTTCTTCAACTTCCCGAACCGCAAAAGCAGGCGTAACGCACTCGGGTGAATCGCCAGGTGCTGTGGTAGGCGGCGTGTAATAGCCCATTGCATACTGCCCCATGGTGTATCCCAGCATATCCTGGAGTTCTGGTGAGTATTGGCGTGCCACATCGGGAGGACACGACAGGTACTGATTTTCTTCCTGCCTCAGCCAGCCCAATGTGTAGGTGAGATTTGCACCTATACGATCAGATTGCGATTGATTCTCTCCTCCGCCGTGAAAGACACTGCCGGTGTATACGAGTACTGAACCAGCAGACATAACCGCCTGGCAGATTTCCTGCGGCTGTACTTTGCGATCGTCCGGCCAGTCGATGCTTCCCGGCACCACTTGTGTGGCACCGTTTTCGGCCGTGAAGTCTGTCACAGCCCATATAGTATTGAGCTGGGGTTCGATGTCCTTCATATACTGGCCCCAGGCCCAGCGGTCACGGTGTATAAACTGTTTTCCCTGTCCCGGTTTCAATCGAATGATTTGTGTCAGATGAAGCTGTATACGCTGGCAGTAGGGCGCGAGAAACTCGTTCGCGGCTGCAGTGATGAGAGGGTGCATCACCATTTCTCGTGCCATTGCCGAACGAGCGACTAAAGCCCCTGTCCGGGTTGTGGAACGCCCGGTGAAATCATCTTTACCTAACGTTGTTGACTCCATGAATGGGTCGAGTTCAGTACGAAACTGCTGAACCTGCGCGTTATCTAAAAGCCCCTCAATGATGACAGCACCGTCGCGACTGACAATGTCGAGGACTTCCTGGCTAGTTGCAGTAGAAGGTAATGTTTGAAGTTCGGGCATTTTTAAACACCGTTGGATTGAGGCCAGAGATAAACCATAGAAGCAATGCTTCCCTGCCGTCAAGTTTCAGCGAGTGAAGCGATTGGCTAATCGCAAAACCAGAACCCTAATGCGCGAAGGGGGCTGTGCTAGGCGCACGGTGCGGCGGTACGTCGGAGCGTATACTGCAAAGCGGCCTTATGAGGATAGGGCCGGAGAGTGACACAGATAGACAATAGCGCATGTCTCACCAACCTGATCTATACTTGTCATCAACTAGGACTATCGAGAGAGGCCGACATGGGTCGTAAATTTTTAGTGGCCAGTATGTTATTCGCCATCGCATTACCGGCTTTTAGTGAGAACGAAGCAGGAACGATAAAAATCAGCCGAGGCGATGCCAAGATCATGCGTGGTGCAGATACGTTGCCCGCGGCGGTAGGGAGCACGGTATTTGTAAATGACAGCCTGGTGACCGGGTCAGATGGCGCAGTGGGCTTGACGTTGCGGGACAATACTCGCCTTACGGCTGGGCCAGATACCACGCTTGACCTGAATACGTTTAACTTTGATACCACCACTCACGCAGGGGAGGTTGACGCCTCAGTGACGCGAGGTTCGCTATCTGTTATCTCGGGCAAGATAGCCAAGGCAAGCCCAAATGGTGTGAAGTTCAATACACCTACCGTGACTTTGGGCGTGCGCGGCACGGAGTTCATCATAGAAGTCGATACGCCAGTAGAGGAGCAGTAAACACATGGGAGTATTGCTCGCGCCGCTGTTTGGCATCTACTTGATGATCGTATTCAGCGCCCCACCGGAGCCGCTGCCGCCTGCCGTTACCGATACTGTGATATTGCTTCCCGATGAGGACGGCAGAGTCGGAGCTGTTGTCGTTACTACTGCGTCGGGAGGAGAACAAACACTCGATACAGCTTATGCCACGGTCGCTGTCGACGAAGAGGGCGCGCTCGAAACGCGAGTAGAGGACGCTGCAACTATTCAGGCTCAGTACGGTGGATTGCTCAGTGCAACACCTCCACAGCCGAAATCATTTGTCGTCACCTTTGAAGCGGGGTCGAGTGATCAGCTGACAACTGCATCCTTGCAGACAATCGACGAGATGAAGGTATTTCTACGAGATCGCCCCGCACCTGAGATATCAATTATTGGTCACACCGATCGAGTTGGCAGTGACGCAGACAACGATGTTCTCTCACTGGCCCGCGCAGAGGCTGTGCAGCAGTTGATTGAAGAGATGGGTGTTGAGGCGCAGAGTCTTCAGTCTTCCGGTCGTGGTGAGCGGGAGCCCATTGTGGCGACAGCCGATAAAGTATCGGAAGCTAGAAATCGCAGAGTAGAAATCAATATCCGCTAATCGTCTGGATTCGCACTTATGCACAGTGCCATAGGTTTTTTACAGCGGATTTTTCTTTTTGGCCGCGGTCGGCCTGTAGCAATTATCATTTTGCTTTGGATGACCATGTTATGCGTTTTGTCCGAGCTGCGACCCGACCCCTCTATTGAAGAGGTGTCTGGCAGCATTACCAGACCCTTCAGCACTGCCAGGCAGTTTCTGTTCGACAGCTACCAAAAATACCATCCACGCGAACCACTCTCGCAGCCAGTTACGATCGTTGCAGTCGACGAGACTAGCCTGGCCCGCCTTGGGCAGTGGCCATGGCCACGCAATAAGCTCGCGGAAGTTATCGATGCGATCGATTTTTACCAACCGGCAGCGATTGGTTTCGATATGTATATGCCCGAGGCAGATCAGACCTCGCCCGACAAGGTGGCGGAAAACCTGCCGCCCGGTACATCTCCTGAGTTATTGGCGCAGCTCAAGGCATTACCCAGCCATGAAGAACGATTAGCACAATCATTGGCCAGCGTACCTTCGATATTGGGCGCTGCCGGTTTTGATTTCACAACCTTTACCAGTCGCGCTGGCCTTCTTACAGCGCCTGTGTCTGTTTCTGGTGGCGATGCACTTCCGTATTTGCGCCGCTTCGAGGCGGTGCTTGCCAGTTTACCGGTTCTCCAATCGGCCGCCAGAGGGCAGGCGATCTTAAGTGTAGACCTCGAATTTGGTGTGGTACGTCGCATTCCGCTAGTCGTGGCCATCGGCGATGAAGTGGTCTCCGGTTTGGCGATGGAAATGTTGCGCATCGCCACTGGATCTACGGCGGTGGAAGTGGAGGTAGCCCGACACGGAATTGAATCTGTCAACGTTGCGGATTTGCGCGTTCCCACGCAACCGGGTGGGGAGATCTGGTTGCACTATGCACGCAGCGAAGTAACCGCCGGACGCTATGTGTCGGCCGTTGATGTACTCGAAGGCAGGGTTGATCCTGAACAGCTCAGCGGAAAACTGGTGATGCTTGGACTTACTGGGTCTGGCTTACACGATATGCGCACCACGGCTTTGAGGGAGCTCGTGCCCGGGATTGAAATTCAGGCACAGGTTCTGGAATCCATGTTTGATGGGCGCTTCTTGCTCAGGCCTTGGTGGATAAAGTGGCTCGAAGTATTTTTGATTGTCGCTATCGGTAGCTTTCTTATCTGGTTTATTCCCCGTACGGACTCGCCGCTGGCCACGTTCCTAAAGGCAGTTCCCAGGGCGTCAATGTGGCTCACGTTGGGCCTGAACGTGATGTTTGTAACGTTAGGCTATTTGTTGTTCCGGCAGATAGGCATTCTGTTCGATGCTTCGTCATTCTTCATTATTTTGTCCAGTGTTATGGGTAGTCTTGTTTCCAGTGCGATGATCGAATTCGACAGGGAGGCGCAACATCTGGCGTTGCGGCAGCAGGAGACGCGGGAAACGGCTAATCTTGTGGCTGGAAAGCTGGTTAAATCCATAGAAGCACCCGCAGACAAGGCGCGCGCGGACAAGCAGGCGCAGGTGAAGCGTATTACCCGACTGGTTGCTGAGGAATTGGCCACACAGCAGAAGTTTGCTGATCAACTGAATGCCGATAGCATAGATTGTATTGTCCAGGTGGCGCCGTTGCATGATGCGGGCATGGCATCGCTTGCCATAGACGGACTTTTGCTAGAGGAGCTGACGCAGGCGCAAAGAGAGGCGATAGGGCAGCACGCTGAGGTGGTCGATATTGCAATAGCTACTGCGCAAAAAACACTTGGTAGTGGTGTTGATGGCGGAACAGATAGCGCCCAGCAGTATCTTCACTGCTTCCGTGAAATAGTTGAATCCCAGTATGAGTGGGTCAATGGGGGCGGCTATCCACAGGGCCTCACAGGAGATGAAATTCCACTGGCTGCGCGCATCATTGCCGTTGTTGATTGTTATCTTGCGCTTGTGGATCCCGAGCCTGAACGCGCGCCATTGGATCAATTACATGCAGTAGAGGCGATTGAGGGCGCATCTGGCACACGATTCGACCCGGGCATCGTTGCTGGATTGCGCACTATCGTGCGCGCTGATTCATAGTACCGAACCGCGAATGCTTACTTCCCGTCAAACTCTACTGAGCCTGCTTTGTGATGCTGATCGCAAGACCCTTAATGGGGATCGAGAACGCCCCAAAATGCTGCTAGAATTCAGGATCGTCCCGCAACAGATTTAGTGGTTATGACCGATTTCTTTGTCCTTCGTGATCTCAGCAGCAATGAAACTATTGAGCTGTCGGGTGTCGCGTTCAAGATAGGGCGACATGAGACTTGCGATATCGTGCTCGATAATGACGAGGCCTCCCGTTGGCATGCTCAACTGAGTATCAGGCGGGGCCAGCTTTATGTGGAAGACCTGGGTTCTACCAACGGGACCTACATCAACAAGCGTGAGTTAAAGGGAGAGTGTGAAATTACTGGAGGGGATATCGTTACTGTCGGTGATCAGTCCTTTTTGGTTATTGAGCCAGGCAGCGCGGGCAATACAACGATTTTCGGAGCTCGACTTGGCAATGACGAAACCTCTTTTGTCATCGACCAAAGCGACCCCGATGAAACAGCGCTACGGATGGCTTTGTCGCATCCTCCAGGTTGGACCGCCAATGACGAAGCATTCTTCTCTACCAACCGCGATTCCCAGCATGAAAAAGTGATGGAAAACCTCATCCGTAATCAGGCAATAGATACTCAGAGTAACGCAGCGGCGTTCATGGTCACGAGTGAGCGCCGGCTAAATGATCTGTTCTTGGTTCCCCATTTGGCGGGCAAAACGCAGTGGTCTCTTGGACGAGCACCGGCCAGTGACGTCACCTTTGATGATGTCACTGTCTCTGCCACTCATGCTTCACTCAAGTATGAAAATGGGGATTGGTTTATTGACGACAATGTCTCGACTAATGGCACGAAAGTGAATGGAAATCGCGCCAAATCTACTCGACTTAAGCGGGGCGATACCGTAAGTCTTGGAACGCTGGACATGTTGTTCATGCCACTGGACCCTGGCTGATCTCCCGGGTTGGCCGGTGGCGTTTGATCTGATCGCCATGACGTCGCGTATATTGCGTACTCGATATTGAAGTTAGAAGTAGGCCTATGAAATTTCCCCAGTTGTCAGCTCCCTCGCGCTTTGCTCCCTTGCGCGAGGCGAGGACGCCGTTTGACGTGGCGTCGGGAGTATTTAGTGGTGCCTGGCTACCCCGGGCGAGCACCAGGGATCGCGGTGATGCCTTGCTATTGCCAGGATTCGGCAGTGGTCCAGCAGCAATGTTTGCCCTCAAGCGTACGGTAGAGAACGCAGGGTTCGATGCCTCCGACTGGGGTTTGGGTTTCAATGGAGGTGACGTTCCAACTCTGCTGGCAGCATTCAGCAGCGCACTCGTCGAGTCCTTTGAGCGAACGGGTCGAAGTGTGACGCTGGTAGGCTGGAGCCTGGGTGGCTACATCGCACGTGAAGCGGCGCGTGACCTGCCTGCAGCCGTTGCCAAGGTAATAACGTTGGGAACGCCTGTATTTGGTGGTCCGCGCTATACCGCAACAGCCGATTTTTACGAGCGTCAGGGCATTGATGTTAAAGAGATCGAACAAGCCACTATTGAGCGCTTCGATGAACCCTTAAACGTACCGGTAGTAGCGTTGTACTCCCGCAATGACGGGGTTGTGAGTTGGGAAGCGTGCATCGATCGCTGGTCACCCAATGTGGAACATATAGAGATTAAGGCATCGCATCTTGGAATGGGGTTTGCCCGAGAATCGCTGAGGATTGTAGCGAATAAAATCTAGCCGTTGATACGAGTCGCCCGGGCTTCACTTCATGGAGTCTTGTCAAATCCAAGGCAGGGGGATTGTGAATCTGAGGCGTGATGACATCACGCCTCAGCAGTTTTTGAATTCTAGGAACCAGTATCGGCACCCTTTGAGTCTGCACTCTCTGCACTAGCCAAGTCTTCGACTGCTTTGTGCGCGCGCTCGATAACATACGCATGGATGTTGTCTGCATCTTGTTTCGAGATTTCGCCACCAAAGCCAACCATGCCGTTTTGCCAGTGGGTGCCGCCTAGCACGACCGCGTCCCAATTGGCGTGCTTTTCTGGTGTCAGTGCTCGCAGATCCGGCGTGACTCCACCACCCACCACGCCATCGCCGTGACAGAATACGCAGTAGGTGAGATAGACAGCTTTGCCTGCTTCTATCTGTGCGGCAGAGGCAGTCTGTTCGGGTGGGTCAAACACGAGTTCACGTTCAACAGCCGGGGGCAAGCTCGCTTCACCGTTGAGTTTGAATACCAGCAACCTACTGCGGTTGGGTATGGCACCTGCGGTCAGCGCTTCGCCGCCCACTAGTGGCAGTGATCCTCCCCAACCAGCGACAATAGCCAAATACTGTTCGCCGTTAATACGATAAGTGGCTGGGGGGGCGACTACGCCAGTCTGTGCATCAAACTGCCAGATCGATTCTCCGGTATCAGCCCGATAGGCTACAACCTGACCATTGGCGTTACCCTGGAATACAAGGTTACCTGCGGTCGACAGAATGCCGCCATTCCAGGGCCCCGCATGGTCAACTCTCCAGCGCGGTGCTTTAGCGACGGGGTCCCAGGCTATGAGCGAGCCGGTGACGGTATCGAGTACCTGTTGCTTGATGGCAGGATCGTCGGGTAATGATGCAGGCATGGTGTCGGTGCCTGTGTTCCAGTACCCCTTGCGATGTCGGAACTCGGTATCCGTTTTATAGATCCAGGGTACGTCCTGTGCTGGAATATAGACTAGGCCGGTCTCCGGATTATGGCTCATTGGATGCCAGTTATGACCACCAATAGGGCCGGGTAGATGTAAGCCGCCGGCTTGGTCATCCTCGTAGCGAGCTCCCTCTACTTCAACAGGGCGTCCGGTCTCTATATCGACATGGGTAGCCCATGTAACAGTTGCGTATGCATCGGCAGAGAGCAACTCGCCAGTAGCGCGATCAAGCACATAGAAGAAGCCGTTCTTGGGTGCCTGCATGATGACTTCGCGCATCTGCCCACCAATTTCAAAATCTGCCAGGATCATATGCTGTGTGGCCGTGTAGTCCCACGCTTCACCCGGGGTTGTCTGGTAGTGCCACACATAAGAGCCGTCATCAGGGTTGAGTGCCAGAATGGAGGACAGATACAGATTGTCTCCTCCATCAGGGCTGCGAATTTGACGGTTCCAGGGAGCGCCATTACCCACCCCTACATAGAGCAAATTCAAATCGGGATCGTAGGCCATTGAATCCCACACAGTGCCACCACCGCCAACATCCCACCATTCTCCGCCGCCCCAGGTTTCGGCTGCTTTTTCTAATGCAGGATTCTCAAAACCATCGGCGGGGTTGCCTGGTACTGTGTAAAAGCGCCATGCCATTTCGCCATTACTGATGCTATAGGCAGATACATAGCCACGCACACCCAGTTCACTGCCGCCGTTGCCGATGACCACTTTGTCTTTAACAATGCGAGGGGCCCCGGTGATGGAGTAGGGGCGGCTGCGATCGATAGTTTGTACTTCCCAGAGGACACTGCCGTCTTTGGCATCCAGGCTGATCAGTCGACCATCAATTGTGCCAAAGAACACTTGACCATTGTCATAGGCAACACCACGGTTGACAACGTCGCAGCACATTTTGATCGCCCATTCGCGCGGTGCCTGTGGATCATAGAACCATTTGAGTTCACCGGTCAGGGCGTCGTGTGCATATACCATGCTCCATGAACCCGTTGTATATATCACCCCATCAACTATCAGCGGTGTTGCCTCCAGTCCTCGGTTAGTGGGGTAATCGAAATACCAGGCAAGACCCAGTTGGTCGGCATTGTCGTCATTGATGTCGCTTAGCGCACTAAAGCGCGCCTCGGCGTCATTCAGGCCGTGCTTGCGCCACTCCACATCTGGCGCGGTAGCATCGGTTACACTACTTGTTAAGGCCGGTGCTGGCGGCATTTGTGAGGCCCCGGTCTCCGTGTCTTTAGCGCAGGCGATGGTGAGGACAGTAAATCCGGCGATACATAGGCTCGCGGCAAGTCGATGCAAAGGTGTCATGGCTGTTACCTGTTATAGTTTTCAGTGGTCAGTTTAGCGCAGAATCCGGAATCAGCAGAGTTTCAGCTAAGTTGTACGCCAGTTGAGCAGTAGAACCCTATAGCGTAATGCAAACGATGAAGACCCCAAAGCGCTCACAGTGTTATGAATATTGCATCCAGATTAGTGGGTAGAACCCAATCAATGTGCCGATGCTGGCGCTCGCTCATCTGCCTGCTTGCGCTTCAATATGGGATTGCGCAGACGGCGATATCCAGTGATACAAGTCCGGTAGGAGCCGACGCTAGCCGATTTCAGCGTACAGTGCTTGGATTGGAGTCTGCCCCCGATGAATGGCGCAGCGAATTTGCCGATGTTGCGCTTGTACACCTTGCAGAAATCTATCTGGGTGAGGCAGATCTCGCGCGCAGCGAGCGTGAAGCGTCGCTCAATGCGGCCAAGCTAGAAGGTTGGTCGCGCGCTGTGGCCGATTACGCCGATCAGCTTATTCTGGTGCAGCAGGATGTAGAAACGGGCTTTCCGGTCGAGGTATTTGCTCGCTTTCCTGACGAGGCATCGCTGCGGGTCGCAGGTAGAACTGTGATTCTCAACCATCCACGTGCTAATCAGCAAGTAGCCTACGAGCAGGGTGTGTTGCTTGATTTTTGTGGTCGCAGAGATTGCTTTTCGTTGACGGCCCCCGATGTGGAACCCGGTAGCGTCCCGGAGCCAATACCGGTTTCCGCGCCGTTGGTAACACCGCAGTGGCACTTTACCGAACAGGGGCCGGTGTGCTCCCTCAATAGTTTCCAGTTTCACTTCGGGCGGGCAGCCGATCTGGCAAGGGTCAGACCGCTCTGTACCCAGCTGCTGCAGGAAATGGCAATTCTGGCGATGGAGATACGCTGGCAGCAAAGGCATGGTGTGGTGGCGAACTGGGATCGCATTGCTATTCAGGCGACGCCGCAGCGCCCGCGGCACATGGTTATCTTGAACGAAGGCGGCGATACATTGCTGCTTTCTTTGCCTCTTCTGCATGCGCAACCTGAACTCTTCAAGGATATTTACCCCTGGTTGCAGGCCATAGTCGGGGGTAAGAAGCCCAGCGCTCTGACTCTGAAAGCGGCGACATATGGCTGGAACTCGGCTTATCTGGTGCCAGATGCGAACTGAATCACATTTACTTAAGGGATTTGTCGCGCTAAAACCGATATCCTAAGGTTCGCAATTCTTATATAGGCAGTTTCGAAGCCGTGCTGGAAGTCATCAAAATATTCACCACCGATCTTGAGCCGGGGATGTACGTCTCCAGTCTCGATCGTCCGTGGCTTGATACTCCCTTCACGTTGCAGGGCTTCACGTTGGAAACGGATGAAGATATCCGTAAGTTGCGGGAGTTCTGCCGGTATGTGTTTGTCGATACGACCAAGAGCAAGCAGGATGAAGTAATCCTGCGCCGAAAGGTCCGTAATCGTCCGAGGCAGTCACGACAGGAGCTGTTTAGTAATCGGACTCTAAAGACGTACAAGGACAATGCTCCCTGGGATGACGAGTACCCGCGCGCCCAGGCAGCGGTGCAATCTTTAGCCGAAGGCATCGATGAGATGTTCAATGACGTTTCCCGAGGCCAGGGCTTGGATGTGGTGCGTGTTAAGCGATCGGTTGAACCCATGATCGACAGTATTACTCGCAACCCAGACGCTTGTATTTGGCTCGCTCGTATGAAGCAGGAAGATCAATACACCTATCAGCACTCATTGGGTGCGTCTATCTGGGCGGTGGCGCTGGGGCGTCAGCTGGGACTACCTAAAGCTGACCTGCGTTCTCTTGCAATCGGCGGACTGTTGTTTGACGTGGGTAAACTGCGGGTTGATCCAGCCCTGCTGCGTGCAGATCGGTCGCTGACCGATGAAGAGTTTGACCAGGTGCGCGGCCATGTGGCGTTGGGTGTGAGTATGGTTCAAGATAGTGGTCTGATGAATACCGACGTATTGGCTATGGTTCAATATCATCACGAGCGCCACGACGGCTCTGGGTATCCAGAGGGGTTGGGCGGTGATGACATCCCTATCTTTGCGCGTATTGCTGCGATTGTTGATTGCTACGATGCGATTACCAGTCATCGCAGCTATGCCAGAGCGATCCCACCCTCAACAGCGATTAAAATGCTGTACGAGTGGAAGGATATCGATTTCCAGGCAGAGCTGGTCGAAGAGTTTATCCAGGCGGTAGGTATCTATCCCGCTGGAACATTGGTCGAACTATCTTCTGGCGAGGTCGCAGTGGTAGTGGCAGAGTACCGTACCCGCCGATTACGCCCGCAGGTGATGCTTTTACTCGATTCGAACAAGCAACCGGTTACCGAGGTTAGAACCATAGATCTGCTGAATGAAAAGCAAACCTCAGATGGCCAACCACTGGATATCGTGAGTAGTCTAGAAGCCGATGCTTATGGTATCGACATGTCGGCGATAACACTTTAACTCGTTATGAATCCTCTGCCGGAGATTGAGCGGCAAGCGTTTCTGTCATCTCTTGGCGGTGCGATAGCAAAAGTGGATC
The DNA here is from genome assembly GCA_039990395.1 of Halioglobus sp. Lineage (GTDB taxonomy): Bacteria > Pseudomonadota > Gammaproteobacteria > Pseudomonadales > Halieaceae > CALINF01. The sequence goes on along the minus strand of JBDXFZ010000144.1, from coordinate 181,008 downwards.
CAGCTAAGTCCAACCTGGGCCTGTTGCTGATCGATCTTACGAATTTGGGACTGATCAATCTCGATCAAGGATACGACCTGGGCGATCAGGTTTTGCTGGCGGCATGGGATGCCTTGTTGGATGTCAGCAAGCTGCCCGATACGGTGTTTCGTCTGGGCGGCCATACCTTTGCCTTTATCTTACCTGGTCTGGACAATCCCGCTTTCATCTCGCTGGCGCTGAATAAGGTGCAGCGATTGTTGGAAGATACGGTTCAGCCATTGCTGCACGACCTGGAGCTGGAGGTCAGGGTGGGCCTTTGCGTGAATCTCGGCGGGCGTCGTACCGTAGAAGAAACGCTGGCGACGGCTGAGGCATCACTTAAGCATATAAAGCGCGGTGGCCAGTACCGCCTGGAAGATTTGGTCGGTGACGAGCCGCAGATCGTCCATGATGCGGGTCTCGAAAGAAAGCTGCGTGAAGCGTTCGAGGAAAACGCCTTCGAACTGTACTTCCAGCCGAAAATATCACTGGACAGCGGACAAGTGGTGGGTGCCGAAGCCCTGTTGAGATGGTTTCCCTCAGGTTACGATGCGATCGACCCAGAGCGTGTGTTGCAGATGGCCGAGGAGATTGGTCGAGGCTACGATCTCACGAAATGGGTGGTTCATAGTACGTTACGACAGATTAAGAACTGGCAGTCCACGATGAACTTGCCGTTAGCATTAAATGTTCAGCCTGCCATGGTGGGTAACCCGGAACTGACCTCAATGGTTCGTGATGCTCTGGCTATCTGGGGTGTTGATCCCCGTCGGCTGACTATAGAGATCACTGAAAGCGGTGTGATAGAAGACAAGAGTTCGGGTTATAGCCATATGATGAAACTGCGCGAGCAGGGTATCGGGCTTGCGATCGACGACTTCGGTACCGGCTACTCTTCGCTATCTTATTTCAAGCATATACCCGCTACAGAGTTAAAGATCGACAAGGCTTTCGTGCTGAGCATGATCGAAGAACCCCTGGACCTGGAACTGGTGAAGGCAATTGTTCATCTTACCCACAGGTTTGGACTGAAGGTTGTTGCAGAAGGTGTCGAAACCCAGGAAGCCTTGGAGGTGCTGAAAGAAATCAAGTGTGACACCGCTCAGGGGTTCCTCTTTAGCCCGCCTCTACCCCAGGACGCGTTCGAGCAGTGGGTTACCGATTGGAAGGGTTGGTAGGCGCGCTCCCAAGTCAATGGCTGCCGGTTCAGCCCAATTGCGCTACTATTCCTGCTGATTTATTCAAGAGCACGCAAACAATGCCCATCCGTTCCTCGCTCCTCGGTTCTGCACTTTTTACCCTCATCTTCTTCGTAAGCTCTGCCACGCAGGCAATCAATTCAGATGATTTGGCTGGCGGTGGTAGACCAGTTGGCGCAGATTATTCTCGCAGTCCTGTGTATGGCGCCAACGGGATGGCGGCCACCGCCCACCCGTTGGCCTCTCAGGTTGCCATAAACGTCCTGCAAGCAGGTGGCACGGCAGTTGATGCTGCCATCGCAGCCAATGCTGCACTGGGGTTAATGGAACCCACCGGGAACGGTATTGGCGGGGATATCTTTGTCATTCTTTGGGACCCGTCTACACAGAAGTTGTATGGCTATAACGGCTCGGGTCGATCGCCCCAAGGCATGAAGTTAGAAGCGCTAAAAGCCGCCATTCAGGTTATGAAGAAAGCCGGCAAGCTAGACGCAGACTACGAAGGTATTCCTTCGCATGGCTCACTTCCAATCACCGTACCGGGTACGGTAGATGGTTGGTTTGCATTGCATGAGCGGTTTGGGCGCCTGCCGATGAAGGAGGTGCTTGCGCCCGCTGTACAGTACGCGCGCGACGGCTTTCCAGTCACGCCTGTTATTGCCTACGCGCTGGGACGAAACCTGGCGCGGTTTCAAAAAGTGGAGGGCATGATCGAAGAGTTCGATAACGCCCGCAATACTTATTTTAAAGACAATACTACGCCGTCTGCTGGCACCTTGTTTCGTAATCCGGACTTGGGCGATACGTTGGAAGTGTTGGGCCAGCAAGGTAGAGACGCTTTCTATAAAGGCTCGCTGGCAAAGGTGATGGATTCCTACTTCAAGCGCATCGGTGCACCACTGTCCTATGAGGACCTGGCGGCACATCGTGGTGAATGGGTGGAGCCGGCAAGCGTGAACTATCGTGGCTTTGATGTGTATGAGTTGCCACCAAACGGCCAGGGTTTCGCTGCTTTACAGATGCTGAGCATACTCAAAAATATTGACCTTACCCGCTGGTCTCGCGGCTCAGCTGAGGTGTTTCATTATCTGGTAGAAGCCAAGCGATTGGCTTTTGAGGATGTCGCCCGCTACTACGCCGACCCTGATGCAATGGAGATAGCGCCGACAGCACTATTGTCTGATGCTTATGGCAAACAGCGTTTTAGTCTGATCGATCCAAACAAATTGTCAGTGGAGTTTGGCCCGGGTGACCCCGTGATCGAGGGCGAGGGTGACACGACCTATCTCACCGTTGCGGACAAAGCCGGAATGATGGTGTCACTGATTCAGTCCAATTATCGAGGAATGGGTAGCGGCTTGGTGCCAGATGGGTTGGGGTTCATGTTGCAGGACAGGGGGGAGCTGTTTTCACTGAACCCTGCACACGCCAATGCCTACGCCCCAGGCAAACGACCATTCCACACGATTATTCCCGCCTTCGTCATGAAGGATGGCGAGCCGGTTATGAGCTTCGGATTGATGGGGGGTAGTATGCAGCCGCAGGGACACGTGCAGGTACTGGTAAACATGATTGATTTCGGTATGAATATTCAGCAGGCAGGAGACGCCGCCCGCTTCTTGCATGACGGTGGCAGACAGCCCACCGGCGTGGATGGTGACCCCGTAGGTACGCTGTACTTGGAGCCTGGCGTATCTCTTAAGACCATTGAGAAACTGCAAGCCATGGGGCATAAGACGAAGATTGATAATACAGGTGGCAGATTCGGGGGCTATCAAGCCATCTCCGTTGACTCAGGAAAAGGCAGCTACGCAGGCGCTACCGAGATGCGCAAGGATGGTACCGTTGCAGCCTATTGATCGAGCCAATCCGCCCGATATTGGTTTATCGGCTGAAGAAGAGCAGCGTATTTTCCGTATAGGAGAGGAATTGCGGGACGGTATCGAGGGGCTAAAGGATATAGGGCCCTCAGTAAGCATCTTTGGAAGTGCCCGTACACCCAGTGACCACTGGGAGTATCAGAGCGCGAGGAGGCTCGGACAGCTACTTGCAGCCGAGCATATAACCGTTATCACCGGTGGTGGCCCCGGCATTATGGAGGCGGGTAATCTGGGCGCTTCCGAGGAGGCAGGCGAGTCTGTTGGTCTCAATATAGAGTTACCCAAAGAGCAGTTGTCGAACCCTTATCTCAGCGTTGATTTAGACTTCAGGTACTTCTTCACGCGCAAGTTTCTGTTGATACGCTATGCCATTGGATTTGCCATCTATCCGGGCGGGTTTGGTACGATTGACGAATTGTTCGAGTTGTTGACGCTGGTGCAAACGGGCAAGCTTCAGCAGCGACCCATTGTTCTGGTGGGTGAGTCTTATTGGCGTGGTTTGTTTGACTGGCTCATTTCCCAAGTCAGCAGTCAAAGCTACATAGACGCTTCGGATCTTGAGTATGTGCAGATTGTAGATAGCGAAGAAGCCGCAGCTGCAATACTCCTTGCCTACCACCGGGAACGCTGCCCACCTTTGGACAATACATAAGCAGCGTTCGGTATCCTTAGCAGATTGGCACGCTTTAGCGACGTTGTTTGGCATTGGCAAATGCAGACGCAAGCGTATTTTCTGGCGGCTTGCTCTCGTTTTTCTTCTTGGGGCGCTCATTGCGTCGAGCAGGCCGATTCTTTGATTGCCCCGCGTCCTGCTCCGCGGCTTTGTCTGATAATCGCATGCTAAGGCCGATACGTTTGCGCTCCACATCCACGCTCATCACTTTCACCCTGACGATGTCACCGGCCTTAACAATTTCGCGTGGGTCCTTCACAAATTTATCCGACAATGCAGAAATATGCACAAGGCCATCTTGATGTACGCCAATGTCCACAAACGCGCCAAAGTCGGTCACGTTGGTGATACTGCCTTCTAGTATCATGTCGGGCTGCAGGTCGGTGATCTTCTCAACACCGTCTGCAAACGTGGCCACCTGAAAGTCGGGACGTGGGTCTCGCCCCGGTTTTTCGAGTTCGGTAAGAATGTCTTTGACCGTGGGTAGGCCCACGGCGGTGGTGACGTAATGCGCGGGATCAATTCCTCGTATAAACGCAGAGTCACCCATTAAAGAAGCCGGCTCACGTTGTTTCGACTCTGCGATCATCTCTACGACGGAGTACGATTCAGGATGAACGGCGCATGCATCGAGTGGATTGCTTCCCCCACTAATACGCAGAAAGCCTGCAGCTTGTTCGAATGTTTTCTCGCCTAAGCGTGGCACTTGCTTCAGCGATTGCCTGGAGTTGAAGCGTCCCTTGGTATCTCGAAATCTCACGATGTTGTCGGCGAGACTCTGATTCAATCCGGAGACGCGCGCGAGCAATGGAATCGATGCGGTATTCACATCCACACCCACGGCATTCACGCAGTCTTCCACTACGGCGTTCAGCTGACGCGCTAATTGAACCTGACTTACGTCATGTTGATATTGGCCAACCCCGATTGATTTTGGATCGATTTTCACCAGCTCCGAGAGGGGGTCCTGTAGTCGTCTTGCAATCGAAACAGCTCCGCGAATGGTTACGTCCAGATCAGGAAACTCAAGGGCTGCAAACTCAGAAGCCGAGTAAATTGACGCGCCCGATTCGTTAACCATGACTTTGGACACATGGCTCAAGTGGTTTGACAAGAGCATGCTCCCAACGAATTGATCCGTCTCGCGGCCGCCGGTACCGTTGCCTGTGGCGATCAGTTGCACGTTGTGTTGCTTTATGAGATTTAGGAGAGTGGCTGTGGCCTCCCGAGTCTTATTTTGTGGGGCGGTGGGGTACACAGTAGCGTGATCCAGCAGCTTGCCCGTGCTATCAACGACGGCCACTTTGACTCCGGTGCGCAAGCCTGGATCCAGACCCATAGTCGCTTTCGCGCCCGCGGGCGCGGCGAGCAGAAGATTCTTCAGGTTGCTCGCAAACACGTCAATCGCTCCAGCCTCGGCGTGCTCTCGCAATTGTCCGAGAACGTCTGTTTGTAAGTGCGTGAGCAACTTGACGCGCCAGGTCCAGCGCACGGTCTCTCGCAACCATAGATCAGCTGCGCGAGCGTGATCCTCAATACCGAAATGATTAGCTATCATGGATTCACAGGGATGGCTGTCGGTTAATTTTTCATCCGCGCTCATGACTAAAGAGAGGTGAAGAAAGCCATCGTTGCGTCCCCTGAACATGGCCAGTGCCCGGTGAGATGGTACCGATTTCAGCTGCTCTGTATGTTCGAAGTAGTCTCGAAATTTAGCGCCACTTTCTCCCTTGCCCTCAATCACGCGCGCGGCAAGGTGGCTGTGCTCTCTTAGGAATTCGCGCAGTTGCTGTAGCAGGGCGGCATCTTCTGCGAAACGCTCCATGATGATCTGTCGAGCCCCATCAAGCGCGTCTTTTACATTTTCTATAGCCGCGTCCTTGTTCAGGAAGCCCCGCGCGGTAGACTCTGGTTCTAGCGAGGGATTGTCCAAGAGCTGGTTGGCCAGAGGTTCAAGTCCTGCTTCCCGCGCGATTTGGGCTTTAGTTCTACGTTTGGGTTTGTAAGGTAGATATAGATCTTCCAGCCGGTTCTTACTGTCGGCTTCGGTAATGGCCTGTGTAATTTCTGGCGTGAGTTTACCCTGTGACTCTATACTTTCGAGGATCGTTTTGCGGCGATCTTCCATTTCACGCAGATAGTAGAGCCTGGCTTCGAGGTTGCGCATCTGGGTATCGTCGAGTCCCCCCGTCACTTCTTTTCGATAGCGTGCGATGAAGGGTACGGTAGCGCCGTCATCAAGAAGCGAGATGGCGGCAGCCACCTGCTCCTCACTGGCAGAGAGTTCCTGCGCAAGGCGGTGAGTGATGGAGAGAGTCATAGATAACCTGAATGTGGGCAGTGAAAAGCGGCGCCATTATGCGGTAGAGAAATTGATAATTCGATCTGTTATTTTGATGGCGATTATGTAACGGCGTTGCGGCTGTGGGTATCGAAACCCGCGCTTTCAATCTCACACAACTAATCTTCAGCTGGCCACACGATATAGCGGTTCTTGAGTATAGGCTTCTGGTGCTAATAAGGGGGTGTCCCGCAGTGAAAACGCTATGCTTTCTACGTCATGCGAAGTCCAGCTGGGATGATCCCGGTTTGATTGACCGCGAGCGTGGTCTCAATAGTCGTGGGTTAAGAGATGCGCCACGTATTGGGCTGGCGCTGTGCTCCCGACTGCAGCCCATGACAATTCGGGTCAGCAGTGCGCGCAGGGCCCGGATGACCTTGGCAGGGCTTATCGAGGGCTGGCCAGTGCTAGGAGAATTAGACCATGCGGTTGTTGAAGACCTGTACACATTCTCGGGTGAAGCGCTCTCCTACTGGATCAGCCAACAGCCTGACACGGTCGACCCGCTGTTTGTGATAGGGCACAATCCAGCAATAACCGACGTGATCAATTGGCTGTTGGGTGCCGGCAGGTTCCACAACATTCCCACGGCGGGATTTGTGGAGCTGCATTTAGCGCTACCAAAATGGACGATGTTGGCCCAGGGATGCGCGCAGCTGGCTGACAGTGTATTTCCGAAGCAACTGACTTGATCCAGCTGCAGCCCCGAAAGATCATAACAATAGTGAGAAGACTATGATGAAGCTCCCTAAGCGATTGGGTCTTGCCCTCTTATTCGTGATTCCCGCTGCTCTGGGGAGTACCCCAGCCGAGAACCTTGCGGAGGCGGTGCGCTTCAAGACAATCAGCTTTCAGGATCGTTCTCAAATAGATTATGAGCAGTTTGGTGCTCTGAACGCCTTTCTCATCGAGACTTACCCGCGTGTATTTTCTGAGCTTCAGGTTGAGTCCGTCAGTGGATACAGCTGGCTGATACGCTGGCCGGGGACCGATGAGTCTCTTTCTCCAGTGCTGTTTACTGCCCACACGGATGTAGTGCCTGTTGAGCCAGGAACGGAGGCAGACTGGTCGTACCCCGCCTTTGCTGGCGTTGTGGCAGACGGCAGAGTTTACGGTCGTGGCACGCTGGACGATAAGCAGGGTGTCATAAGCTTACTGGAAGCCGCCGAGCAATTATTGGCTGAGGGCTATCAGCCTGCGCGAGAAATAGTGTTCGCCTTTGGTCATGATGAGGAGATAAGTGGGTTGCAGGGCGCCGGCGTTATTGCACAGCGTATGGAAACGCTCGGCCTACAATTTGACTGGATGGTCGATGAAGGTGGCCTGGTGCTGTCGGACTCTCCGGTTTTACCAGGCAAGTCGCTAGCGATGATCAATGTGGCAGAGAAGGGTTATCTCACCCTTACGTTGACGGCTCAGGGTACGGGTGGGCACTCCTCGAGTCCTCCCAGGGTTAGTACTATTGGAAGCTTGTCCAATGCGCTGGCGAAAATAGAGGCCAATCCATTTGCCCCGAAGCTGGAAGAGCCGGTGCGATCATTCCTTGAAACATTGGCTCCTCATGTGGAACAACCCAATCAGTTCCTATTTAGCAATCTGTGGCTGACGGATTGGCTGGTAGCGAGCCAGATGGCTAAGGAGACTCTGACTCAGCCAATGGTGCGGACCACCACCGCACTCACAATGTTCAATGCTGGTGTAAAGGAGAATGTGATTCCGCAGCGGGCGGAAGCAAAAGTCAATTTTCGGCTGTTACCGAATGATACGCCGGAGGACGTTATTGAGGCGATAGAGGCAATCATTGACGACCCTAGTATTACTGTTAGCCATGATCGCTGGAATCAGCGTCCCGGGATTGCCGATATGCAGGGTTCCGGATTTGAGGTCATCAGTGAGGCGGTCCACTCTGTCTATCCCGACGCGGTGGTGGTCCCGTCACTGCTGCAAGCAACCACGGATACACGTCACTATGTGGGATTGGCGCGCAACCAATATCGCTTTCACGGAACCGAGATGAAGCCAGAACAGACCGGATCAATTCATGGGACGGACGAATATATCTCAATAGCCAGCCTTAACAATACAGTGGCCGTGGCCGTAGAAATGTTGCGTTTGGGCGGGGCAAGGTAGTAATAGCTTCCATGGGTGCCATGCTGCGCTTACAGGCCATAAGTGCTAGTCTAGGCGGCTACTAATTTAGCCGGCCTGTTTTGCTGTGGAGCTCTTAATGCGAACCCTGCTTTTGTGTGTGCTGGTGGCAATGCTTGGAGCTTGTGCCACTCCCGAGCCAACGCCAACAACGCTGACCCAGTGCGCTGCTCCGCGTCCGCAGGTATGCACGATGCAGTATGAACCTGTTTGCGCCAATCTGGTCAAAGGTGGAACATCGGAATACTCCTCCGGCTGTAATGCGTGCGCAGACGATGCGGTGAGCGGGTTCGAAAAGGGGCAATGTCCCGAGCCCTGATTTGCATTTTTCTGGTCTTGAGACTAAGCCTAGGTTGCGTTAGAGTTCGCGCCGCCATGTGCTGCGAACCCGTACTAAGAGATTCACTATGAGCCTGACAAATCGCATTTTGATCGCTATGGTCGGCGGAATCCTGATGGGTTCGCTGATCAACCTGCTGATGCACACGACGGGTATCTCGGATACATTCCGGATGCTGATTAACGACTACCTGGTCAGTGGCCTTTTTGACCTTATTGGTCGCATATTTGTAGCCTCTCTAAAACTGCTGGTGGTGCCGCTGGTACTGGTTTCATTGATCTGCGGCTCCAGTTCGCTGGGTGACAGCGCACGAATGGGCCCCATTGCGGTTAAAACTCTTTTGTTTTACCTGGCAACAACGGCAATAGCAGTTTCTGTCGCGCTTGGATTTGCCATCATCGTTGGTCCTGGAACTCACGTTGCATTGGAGTCGAGTGCCAATTTCCAGCCCACTGTGCCACCGCCTCTAGTGGATGTGATTGTTGATATCTTCCCCTCTAATCCAGTCAAAGCGATGGCCGATGGGAAAATGTTGCAAATAATCGTGTTTGCATTGCTATTTGGCTACGCCATTTCTCATGCGGGTGAACACGGTCGACGCATCGCCAGCTTCTTCAAAGATATGGAAGCGGTTGTCATGAAAATGGTCGGGGTTCTCATGACCCTTGCGCCCTATGGCGTGTTCGCGCTGCTTGCCAAGCTATTCGCTACGATGGGTATAGGCGCAATCCTCGATCTGGCGGCCTATTTCTTCACGGTACTGTTTGTATTGCTCTTTCATGGCCTGGTGGTTTATAGCGTGTTGTTACGTTCATTTGCCGGGCTCTCGCCAGCGATCATGATGCGCAAGATGCGTTCGGTCTGGGCATTTGCGTTCAGCACCGCGTCATCTGGCGCCACTTTGCCGATTACTCTGCGTACAGCTGAGCGGAAACTGGGCGTACATAGCAGCGTGGCAGGTTTTACGGTACCGCTTGGCGCCACGATTAATATGGATGGCACCGCTATCATGCAGGGTGTAGCAACAGTTTTCATCGCGCAGGTATATGGCGTCGACCTGTCGGCCACCGCCTATATTACGGTTATCCTGACGGCCACCTTGGCCTCTATCGGCACAGCTGCAGTCCCTGGAGTAGGTCTGATTACGTTGGCATTGGTGTTGGAGCAGGCCGGCTTGCCGGTTGAGGGAATCGCTTTGATTATCGGTGTGGATCGCCTGTTGGACATGGTGCGCACGGCGGTCAATGTCACTGGTGATGCGACGGTATCGGTGATTGTAGGTAAGAGCGAGAACCAGTTCGACGAACGAGTGTTTCTTGACCCCAAGGCTGATATGAATCCTGACAAGCAGGGGTCCGATGACGAAGACGATAGCCGCCCAATGGCAGCGGCGTAGGGGTTGCTGATGAGCATTCAGGTAATGATTGTTCCAGTTACGCCTTATCAGCAAAACTGCTCCATTATAAAATGCCTGGCTACTGGCAAGGCGGCCGTGGTTGATCCGGGTGGCGATATAGATCGCATTCTCGAGGCTGTGGACAAGTTGGAGGCTACGGTTGAGAAAGTAATCCTGACTCATGGCCATATGGACCACTGCGCTGCTTCGGATGTTTTGCGTAAGCAATTTCAGGTGCCTATTGAGGGGCCGCACAAAGAGGACAACTTCTGGATAGAGAAGCTGCCAGAGTCATGCAAAATGTCTGGTTTTCCCCATGCAGATGCGTTTGTCCCCGATCGCTGGCTTGAAGACGGTGATACCGTCACTGTTGGCGAGCAGTCATTGCAAGTATTTCATTGCCCGGGCCATACGCCCGGCCATGTTGTGTTTCACTATGAGCCGCAGCAGGTAGCCTGGGTTGGCGATGTACTGTTTCAGGGCTCGATTGGTAGAACTGACTTCCCGCGCGGAAATCATGAGCAATTGATCACCAGCATCCGCGAGAAGTTGTTCCCACTAGGTGACGACATTACATTTATCCCTGGTCATGGCCCTACGTCCACGTTTGGCCAGGAACGGCAATCGAATCCGTTCGTGGCCGATCCGCGCTATGGCTGATTCAGACCCCGATCGCACAGCTCTTTTGAAGAGTGAGTATCTCGCGCAAACCGCGCGCATTCCTTGGCGAGACCTGCAGACGTATTTTGCACACGGTAGTGTGGTTGAAGTTGGCGCTCAACTGGATCTCGTCGGTGTGGCTGTTCAACTGGGGCTGGATAATACCGAGCAGTTCAAGCAATGGATTGCCAGCGGAGAGGTGCAGGCGGTTAGCGACAGTAGAGCCAAGATCTGGCTGGATGATGATATTTCAGTGTGGGCGGTGGTCGCTGCGCCCTGGGTTCTCGTGCAAAATCGTGAGGGCGATATACCCGGTTCAGGGTAATAAACATTCAAGCGACGTGCCAAACCAGTTCAACCTTGCTTCCTTTCCTTTAGTCCATAAATCGACGTTGCTGGCTTGGTAGCGTGCACCGCTGGCAGTGCGGATAGCAAACGCAATCACTTGGTCATTATCGAGTGTAAGAACGACGCTGCGCGGCTCGGTTTCGTTGTAAAAACTGGCTGTCAGGCGCTTGTTAGGTTCCTGCTTGCAGGACAGTAGAATGAATTCAGGTGCCTCCAGAGCCCCGCTGCGAATCTGCAGTTCTACGATGCGTGTCTGGTAGCTGTGTGTCACACACGTTTCCACGTTGTCTGATTTCCAACAGTCATTGCGGCCCTTAATCCACCCTCGCTGGAAAGCTCTTTCGGTAACCCGATCTTGCTCAGGTAGGGTCTGCATGGCGCGGGCATAGGTTTTCGCGAGCAACTGATCCAGCTTCTGCAATTCATCATTGCTACAGATCAGATTCTCAACCTGACCTTCGGCTTCGGTACAGTCAAAAGCAGGCTGTGCATGAGCCACGCTGCATAGTGCGGTGGCCATAACGATCGCTGAAAAGGTTTGCTTTGTGTTCAAAATCTATCCCTCCTGCTGAGTCAGGGGCTGGCAACCGGGTACAGCTCACCTTCAAAAATCGTACCCCACACGGTGATATCTTTCAGCTTGCGCGGGTCCACCTGATAAGGATCAGCTTCAAGGATCGCAAAGTCAGCACGCTTGCCAGCGCGAATAGAGCCAATCTCGTCCTCCCAACCCATAATCCATGCGGCGTCTACCGTTACGGCGCGCAGGGCTGCGTCGAGTGAAATGCGCTCGTTCGCGCCGGTCAAATTCCCATTGATGGTCACCCGGTTAACTGCAACGTGGGCTAGCGTAAGCGGAGACAGTGGTGCCATTGGGTTGTCGGAGTGCAGAGCAAAGGGTACGCCCAATCGCTCGAGGGAGCCAAGCCGCACCATTTGGTTGCCACGATCAGGCCCCAGCCACTCCTGGCTGTATTGGTCTGACAAAATGTAATGGTAGTAAGGGTTGGCAGAGACTACGGCGCCCATAGCCTTCAGTTGCCTGCTCTGATCCTGAGTGGAGTAGGCAAAGTGCTCCAGAGTGAGGCGATGATCGGGCCGATAATGCTGGGTTTGCAGATAGCGCAGTAGTTCGATGAGAGCCGCAGCGCTCTTGTCGCCATTCGTGTGCGCGTGAATTTTGTACCCAGCTTTCCAAAACGCTTCCGCCCATTGTGTCGTTACTTCCAGCGGTGCCATCCATTGACCCTCGTGTCCATCCAGATAGCCGGGCGGACCCATCTGCGAAAGGCCGCTGAAAATAGCTCCATCCATCATCAGCTTAAAGTGGCGATCTATCATTACACGTCGTGAGTTTCCTTCTCGCCATTGGTCGATTTCCGCCATGGCCTCCAGTGGTGTTTTCTCCCGCGCCATGAAATCCGTAATGATTGGCGTCAGTATGATACGTAGTGGAGCATCGCTGCTCTCTGTGGTTTGTCTGATCAGCGCAATTTCCTGGGTAGGATTACCAAAGATCCCAGTGCCCATATCTAGCACGGTCGTCACGCCAGCCTGATGTACCATCTCCAGAAAATTGGCCATACCTCCGCTGAATCGCTTGGGCTCAAATAGGAAGGCTAATTTGGGCACGATCGCCTTAAGACCGTTCTCCCAGAAGTGCCCAGTGGCCCAGTCGCTCTCATGACTACTCAGAGTGTCCTCTTCGGTGACCCCGAGCATTTCAAGCGCGGCGTCATTGCCGATGAGCTCATGAAAGGAGCGGTGCCAGATCATTACCGGCTGGTCGGGAAACCAGTCGTTCAGCGTGTCGCGATACACTTCCCCGTGCCAAAGAGGATGATATCCCCATGCGATAAAGGGTATGGAGGGATCATTGTGGGCTGCAGCCAGAACCTTCAGTCGTGCTTCATAGGCTTGTGGCGTTGTGGCCCCGGGAAACTCTCCGGTGGGTAGCGACCAGCTGTCGGGTGCCAGATATGGAAACTGAGTAAGCACTGCCGGAAGTGAAGGGTGTACGTGAGGGTCTATCAAGCCAGGCATGAGGACCTTGCCCGCTAATGTGTTGTCAATTGTCGCATTGCGGCTCTGGATAAGTGGCTGCAGAGACTGTAGTGAACCGACTGCGATGATTCGACCGCCGTCTACCGCGACTGCTGTGGCCTCCGGCAGTGCTGGCTCCATCGTGATGATTTTTTTGGCTGTGTAAACCGTCATGGCGTTCGCTGTTGGGCAACTCAGCAAAGCCGCTAGCCACAGAGTGCGCAGCAGGGGGCGGGAAAACATCATGTGTCGGGTCCTTGCTTCGATGTGAATACTCACCAGTATAGGCCCGAAAAGCAGGGTTACTTACTTGATGATTTTAATCCAGTCGCCGGTGCGGGGTTCACCGCGGGGATAGAAGCCGTTGATCAGCCTCAACTGCGCCTCGGCATCCGGGATACGGGTACTGGCAGCCAGATTAGCTAATGTCGCTCCACGCGGTACTTGTATGTATTGAATGTAGCGTGGCTTAGCCGTTTGTTTCTCATCGGGGTGTGTAGGCCGAAACGTTTCGATGATGCTCAATAACGCCGGATCATTGGCGGAAAAATTGCCCGCAGAACCTTCAAACAGAAAAGTGTAATTGTAATCTATAACTCCGAGTCGTTTAGCGATGCTACCGTCACTGGCAATTGCTGTGTAACCCTTCAGCCCCGCCTGATCTAAAGCCTTGCCTATACTCAGAGTGCCATTGGCACTGGATTCGAGTAATTGCTGAGGCGAAGTCGCCTTGTCCCGACGCTTAAGAGTGATATTCATTGACGCGCTGTTGTCGGCGGCCTTGGCCGTAATCGCACTTGATCCTGCATCAACATTCCATCCTTGCGGCGGTTTAAACGTAAAGCCTAGCTTGTTGTGGTAGTAGCGTTCTTTATCGCGTTTACCCTGAGCGCTTTCACCCCAAACCAGGCCTTTGATATTGTTGCGAAACTCACCCGGGATTGCCGGGTTTTCGATGTAGCTACCATCATCCAGATCATTGGCGGCGGCTATCACTGTCTGCAATCGCTTGTCATTGCGCGGGTGGCTCGCGTAGAGGCCGTGATAACTATTGAGTGTCTTGCCGCTACTTTTCGCTTTTGCTCTCGCAAATCGCTCCTGATCCTTGAGCACGCCGATAACCTCTAGCAAGGCATCCGTGTCGTAGCCTGCCTTGTGCATGTACTCCGCCCCGTAGCCGTCTGCCTCCAACTCCATTTCGCGTCCATAACCACTGACCAATTCCGTGCCGTACATGGTTGAAGCCTCAGCCACGTCGCCACTGCCAGTTAGAATGTAAACAGTAGTTGCCAGTACCTGATTGGTGACGCTGGCGGTTTTTCGTCGCGAATGATGGCGACCAGTGATATGGCCGATTTCATGCGAAAGCACTCCAGCCAGTTCATCCTCGCTATCTAAGTAAGCCAGCAAGCCACGATTGATGTAGATGAATCCGCCCGGGGTGGCGAATGCATTGATATCTGGAGCATCAATCACGGTGAACGTAAAAGTGGCCTTGGGCATGTCGCTGAAGGAAACCAGTCGCTGACCTATCTTGTTGACGTAGGCTTGTAACTCCTCGTCATCATAGATAGCACCCTGGGCTTCCATCTGCTGATACATCTCGTCACCGATACTGACATCACGGCCTTGTGCGCCAACCACCACCTTGGAACCTCCGCCACTCGATGGGTTGCTGGAACAGCCAGCGACAACCAGGGCGGCAAAGAGAAGTACAAAGAGACGTGCGGGTACGAAAAGCATAATTATTCCTAGTACTCGCTGGAGAGGAACTGCAGTAACTGGTCGCCCAGGCCATCGCATGCAGTACCCTGAACGGGAGCAATGATGGGAATAGGCACGATAACCGCTGGCATATAAGATTGTCCGGTAGCCGTTGTATTCAGGCGCCCGACTTCGGCTCTATCGGTGAAATCCCAGATGGTTGCTTCGTAGTCCGAGTCATCTCCCCACGTACCGAAGCCGAAGCAACCAGCGCCACCGGGTCCGATGCCGCAGGTCATTGATCCGGCTGAATTGGTTCTCACAGTGCTACCGTCGATCCAGATCATATACTCTGTTTTCAGTTCGGCCATTTTGGCCGCAACCGGTGGCTGTGCCATTAGCTTCTCGATGTCTTCGGGACGCAGAGGCGCTGTGCGTGGTTCGAACCAGGGGTAGAGTGCGTTCACGAACTCCAATTCCCCGATAACTTCGATTGTGCGATCTCGGGAAGATACGTGCTTACCTACACACTGAACGAAGTCCGGTTCTGTTTCGTAGTCACTGGCATGGCGTCGCCCAAGAATGACTACGGTTGAGTCACCAATACCCATCGTAGGCTCATTAAAAACCATCTCATCGACGGTCGAGGTAACACAACCTGCCAGCGTAGTGACAGAAGCCAGAGTGAGGGCGGTGTAAAACTTGCGCGCTATCATGAGCCTTCCTCCATTGGCGCGTCATCTGCCAGAGCCGGGGAGGGTTCCTGAGCTTCAACAGTTACCTCTGCGGAGTTATCACGCTGCGTCTGCGCTTGATCTTGGTTTGCCTGCGCATTCGGCTGTGAAAGTTGTGCGGTGTTGCTGGACTGGAAGCGCTGTTCCAGCCAATTACTGACATCGGGTACGCGCGCAAAGTTGGTGATGAAGTTGGCACCAGCGTCTCGTAGCGCCATCACGGCGGCCAGGTTTACCGCGTCGGTGTCACTGCGCAAAAATGCCGTAGGTGTTTTGCCATAGGACGTCATGGTCCAGCTGGCAATCTCATCGCCATTGTTGCGCATGAGGTCAAAGCGGTAGCGCAACCAGATCTCGTAAACTTTGACATTGGTATGAAGAGGAATCGCATATTGTAGCTCGTCAATATGGGGAACGAGGATCGCATCGACAACTTCGTTCATTTCACCACCACCAGGTTTGCCGCGCATGGGAACCAGTTCGACGAACATGCTGCCCAGCACGGTATCCCACATCTGTACCTGCGCTTCGCCAGTCTTCACTAGCCAACTAGCTTCAGATCGGCCCGCAGCATCATCGAAAAATTCATGAGTGGAGAACGCCTCGTCATACCAAATACCAATGCGCAATGGCATAGGCTCCATCAAAGGCGCTGGAAAGTCACCTTTAACGGTAACCTGCTGGGATCCACACGCGGATAGAACGCCTGCGATGAGCAGGGTCATGATCGCGCGCCAGAGATAGCTGATCCTATGGCCGGAAATCATTGAGCCCAACAAAAGTGCCTCCGTTTCGAAAAGCCAGTTCCCGCATTAGTGTAGCAAAGCGAATGCCGGTGGTTTGCAGGTGCGGTGCCCTGATGAACTGTACGGGAAAACCGACGCCATGGATGCGTACTCTACGATTCCCCTCTGCATCCTCGCGATTGATTCGGTCGACGGTATCCACCACACGCGCAATAGAATCTCCGGTAAATTCATCGCCAAACACATAGATACTTATTTTCTTACCCGGATCATAGAACGTGCGGATCGCCTGCGTTATACCCTCCACTGGGCTGGAGTTACTAAATACATTCCAGTTGCGCAAATTCTGCAATATCACATTGCGCCTTCCAGCAGTGTCAGGGATCCACTGTCCGCGGTAGCGGCTGAAGAGATAATTCCCCATGTCATTCATTACCTGAATGCCTTTCACCTCTGGGTAGATGCTCAGCGTGGCCTCTAGTTCGGCTAGCATTCTGTCCCAGCTATAGGAGAACATAGAACCGGAGGTATCGATGATGAAAATAATGTATTCGCTGTCCACAGGAATACCGCCGATGAGATTGTTTCTGGATTGATACTGGGAGCCCAGAAGTCTCTTCATTTCTTCGGTGAGCGACTGACGCGCAACGGCCAGCTGGTCAGAGATAATACTGTTGCTGTTGGTTTCTACCTGAATACTGTCGTAGCGTGAGCGGGTGCTGGCCAGCTGCCCACGCAGTATGGCTATGCGTTCTTCATATTCCGACAGCTGCTCGCGCTTGGCATTGAGGTCGCGGTTCAGAATGCGAGTCTCCCCACGAATCTCAAATACCTGCTGCTGTAGATCGGCGACCAACCCTTCGAGATTGACCGTAGATGCCTCGATAATCTGTGGCTGTACTGTTTTGGTAATCATGAGCAGGAGGATCACTGCGCCAAAGCCACAGCAAATGACGTCGAGAAACGACATGGAAAACTCTTCCGTACCGCGCCGCTTAGCCATTGTATTCGCTCTCCATTACGGCCAATCCGAGGAGGGGCTCATGAACGAACCACGACTAACCTGAGCGAGCTGCCAGAACTCGGATGCCGCCATAGGGTCGCCTTCCATGGGCGCTAGAATTACATTTACCGGCACGTTTTGTGGTAGCTGTCGTATAGCTTGTCTATAGAGTTTTTGGCGATCGCGACCGCTCACCTTAGAGCCGCGAGGTGCTGCTGTACCTTGGGTTGGCAGTCCATCAGTGATCAAAAAAATGTTGTCCGGAGGCGGTGAGAGTTGCTGCAGCGCCATAAAGGCGTTTTCGAGGCTGGTCCCTCCCGCTGGCGTCACATCTCGCAACGTAGAGGACACTTTTTCCAGCTGGGCTTGATTGGCTACCTCCATCCACTCTCCATCGGTTTCTTCCAAAGCAGCTTTAGCCTGTGTATTGAAAGTGATGACTTGATAATAGCTGTTCACAGGCAGCTGTGCAGTGAGCCAGTCCACCGTATTGAGCGTGCGACTCCATTTCTCTGCCTTGCGCTGAACCGTCGGATCCATATTGCGCAGGCGGATGATATTGATCAACTTGTCGGCGAGCATGCTCGACGAGACATCCAGTAATATTGCGATGTTTCTACCACCAAGGTTCAAGCCTGTGAGGTATTGGCGATTACCCTCACCAACGTAAGTGCGAGCACTTTGGCCACTATCTTCTTCTGCTGCCTCACGCAGCTTTTTAACTTCATCCTCAAGCGACAGGACCTCGGCCTTAAGCTTTTCGACATCTTCGCTGTCGGTAAAGCCATCTCGCTTTTTCGATTCGATCAGCGCTTCATATTCTTCTGTCTGATCGATGATACGAGTCGCCCGTCCTTGTGCCTCTACCATCTGCATGTCAATTTCGGCCAGCGTGTTGCGCAGACGAACCAGGCCAGCTTCTCCATCCGTGACATCTTCTTCAAGTAGGTTCACTTCCGAGAGAAGGTCTCGGTTCAAATCCCGTGTCTCTTCCTTGATGGAGTGGTCGATAATCAGGAATACCAGCACGACCGCACCAAAGCCACAGGACATAATGTCCAGAAAACTCAGGTTAAAGGCGATATTGCTGCGCTTGTTCCTGGCCATCGCTGCGCAGCCTTAGGAGAGGACTTCGATGAAGTGAACGCTTGCACCGCCAGGCAGTACAAGGGTGTCGCCACGATTTAGCCTGCCGGTGTCCGAAAGAGGCTCACCATTAACTTTAGCCTGTGCAGCGTTTGCGCCACTCAGGTGCCAGAAGCGACCGTTATGAATAACAATACTACCGGGGGCTAATTCTGTGCCAGCTGAGCGCAGAGGTATAGCCTGATCCTCAACTAACGCATGCGTAGGGGGGTGTAGTTCGGTCTGCGCACTGAGCGCAGGGGAAGTACCCTCACTGGAATCAGCAGCAGGTTTGTTCGCTCCTGAAGCACTGCTTTCAACTATCGGAGTCTCGAAGTCACTGGGTTCGTTGGCACTCTGAGTTGGCTCGACAGGCTTTGGGGCAGTTGCCTGAGCAAGGCAGGGTAGTGCGGTCATGAAGCTCAGCGTCTCGTTGCGCTGAATAATGTGGTCTGCCTGTGCAGTCAGTACCTTATGCAGCGCACGCGGCTCGAGCACGATGGGGTCGTTGAACTTATCTATGAGGCCTGGCAGCAGGTGGGAAAGTGGATCGAGCATGATTCGATCGTCTGGCCTGGCAACCCCCATTGCCTCGGGCGCTGCTTCGAACAAGCGTTGGCCTGCCGTTGACAGGTCACTGCGGTTTACCCGCGCCCTGTAACCGTTGACCTCGAGGTTTGTTTCAGCCTGCGATGCGAGTGTTTGTAGCGCTTCTGGCAGGCGGTCATAAAGCGCTTGCTCTGTTTCTGCCTTGCGTCTTGGATCGAATCGAGTTTGACGAATAAAGGCAGCTGCGATGGTCTCCACCAGTCGCTCCTGTAGTTGCAACATTCCGCAACCGGGCAGAGGTACGGCGCGCTTTAACTCCACTACGCCGTTACTTTCAGCCAGCTCAGATAACAGAGCCTGGTGAAGTTGAACTTCCAAATGAAATATTCGCCCTGACCCTCCAAGCGTACTGGCAAGTGCAACGCTGCGATTGACCAGACCCACCGCTTCGAATGGACATTGGCCAATAATGCCCAGCAGCAAACTCAGCTGATCTCTTTGCATACTGCCTGGCACGGCCAGCACCCACTCATCGGGCTTGTCGACTTCTTCATGCATCGCTTGCAGGTGCGCATGCACAAGGTCGCCAGTGTGGCGCGCGGGACCCAGAGCGGGTTGCAGGGGCTCCATATTCAGCTGCCACCAGAAGCGGGTATTGATATTGCGTGGTTGCAGTCGTGCGGCAGACCTCGCCCCATTGCCAAAGCGGTAGTTTTTTCCACCTTCCAGTAGCGCATAGCCCGGGCTTTGCAGGTGGTTGTCGCCGCACCATAATTGCAGCGAAGCATCATTGGTGTCCAGAAAGGCTACGGTCATTAGTGAGATACCAAGTGACGCATGAGGCGCTTGTCGGCGTAGCGCTGGCAGTCCAGTACCAGTCGCTCCTGCGACAGCTGCAACTGATGTAAGCAGAACATGATGATGATGCTAAGCACCAGGGCGACGAAAGTAGAGTTGAAAGCGACACCCAGGCTAACCGTCACCCCCGAGATATCGCCTTCTACCGCCTTGTAGGCCTGACCGAGTGCATCGCCGATACCTCGCACCGTACCGATAAATCCGATGGAGGGAATCGCCCAGGCAATGTAGCGCACCATCGATAGCTCCGAATCCAGTCTGTCGGACTCCGCTTCACACTGCTCCTTGATCGTGTCTGATACGGCCTGAATACTGCCAGTGGTGGCAAACCGCTGTAATGCCGATAGCAGAGTTCGAGGGAGCAAAAAGTCTTGTTCTTGCGTAGGTAAGGCTTCCAGCGACCTACTGTATTCGCGCGCATCTTCTGGTAGCACACTGGTGCCGTCGGGGATATCAACGAGATCACGATCCAAAATAGCCTGCTCTTCTATGGTGCGTCTGCCCTTGTAGCCCATAATGGCAAGCGCCCAGATGAGCATGATGAAACAGGCCTCTTGTTCGAAGTCACGAATCACCACCGTGAGCGACCTCTCCGGTACGAAATCCACACCCGACGCTTGCAGTTCCATTTGCTGCTCAATCTCGGCATCAGCGCTGGGTCTGATGACACCCACATACAATGCGTGAACAACGATAACGGCAATCAGTAAGGCAAACAGCTGGAAGATAAACTCTGACGACATTCGGGTTTTCATGTGCGGTTCCTATATATCCACGGGGAAGGAGACCGACAGATCTTCCGATATTTCTTCGGAAGACTGGTAGTCGTAGGGGTTTCCGTTGGCATCTGCAACGGGTCTTTCGTCGGCCCGGGGCGCCGGTGCGGTCGCCGTATTGGGTTCTTTGGCTGTCGGTGCTGGCGATTCTACGGTAGTGGCGGATGCGTTGGGTTGCTGCGCCCACGCAGCCGTGCCAGCGAGGGACAGAACCAGCAAGAGCGCCACTGCCAATGTACTGTGATTCATCATTTACTCCGCATAGCGTGCAATTCGAAATCCTACGTCATCGCGACCGGCTTGCCCATAATCTCGAAATGACAATCTCAGCTCGGTCAACTTGCTCAGTGACCAGCTAGCCCCTCGAATAACGTAGTTGTCGCCCGATTGGCTCCCAAGCGGGTCAACCGCAGTCTTGTCGTTGGCCGATGGAATGATGTACACGTCGTGTATCCACTCTGCGACATTACCACCAAGGTCAAAGAGCCCCTTGCTGGTGGCAGGGAACGTTGCCACTGGCGCGCTCACGACATGGCCATCAGTGTAGCCGTTGAGTATGCGACCCGTAACATAAGCCGAGGTATTGTCGGCATAGTTTTCTACTGCACTTGATGGAGGGAAGTTGTCGCCCCAGGTGAATTTTTTCAGCTTGTCGCCCTCAACGCGAGCCGCCCAGGCCCACTCTGCTTCCGTGGGTAAACGGTAGCCAGTTGCGGAGCGATTGTAGCCCGTCACGATACCTTTATTCTCACGGTAGAAGGGCGATAGTCCCTCCTTGCGGCTTAGCCAGTTGCAGAACTGCGTCGCTTGCTGCCAGCTGACTTGTACGACAGGCTGATGTTCGCGATTGAGGCTATTGCCTTCAATTTGACCCGAGTCATGATCTGCCTGGAACTGACGAAATTGGGCATTGGTCACCTCAGTCGTTTGCAGATAGAAACTGCGCTCCAGTGCCACTGGGTGCAACACCTCGTTTGCACGACGGCCAGGCTCCCGACGTGAGGCACCCATGGTGAAATCGCTGCGCGGGCTATCGGCAGGGTTAAACAGCAGCAGTGTTTGGCCCACTGCAGTGGTGATCTGGGGCTTGATGCGCGCTGCTCGAGCCTCCTGTTCAGTTTGCAAGTTGAATTCGATCAACTGTTGCAGGCCCGGCCGCGGTGTTACCCGTTTACGCACAGTTGCATAGCCTGCCAGCGAGACTTCAATCGAGTGTTGGTAAGCAGGCAACGAAATTGTGCGGCTACCGTTGCCGACGGATCGGCCATTAACAGACACCTTCGCTTGCGACGGTTGCACTGCCAGTTTGACCTCGCCCAGCTGTGCTTTCAGGGTGATGGTTTTGTCTAAGGTGCTTGCGGCTGCCATCTCCAGTGTCTCTGTGTGACGACGGTACCCTGGTCTGGACAGACTCAAGCGATGACTGCGCTCGGGTGATAGTTCGAGCGTGACCGGGGTCTGGCCCCGAAACTCGCCATTCACGGTGACATTTGCGCCTTCGGGAGTACTGGTGAGGTTAACCACGCCAGACGCTGGTTCCAGTACGAAATTACCCAGGTCCTGAGCTTGTTGCGCCACAATTTCAAGGTCCTGCATCGCACTGGAAAAGCCTGCGGCTTGAATGATCAGTTGGTGTTCGCCCTGCAGTACTTCCAAGGTCGCCGGCGTGGTGCCGGCTTGCTCGCCATCAATCAGTATTGCCGCCCCGTCAGGCTCACTGGCCACTGTAATCTCAGCCCAAGCTGGCTCCAGGTTGAAATCCAGCACTTGCTGTACCTGTCTACCGGTTACATCCAATTGCTGCTCCAGCAGTTGGTAGCGGTCCAATTGAATGGCGAGTGTGTGTGCGCCGGCATCTACTGGCGTATCGACTAGTGGCGTCTCACCCAGTTCCTGGCCGTCAACGACTACCCGCGCCCCGGTAGGTTCGCTGCTAATAGTCAGAAGTCCAGGCAGTGGCTGCATCACCAGCTCAAGATTCTGGCGGTCTTGCTCGGTCACTACCAGTTCAGTTTCCAGGTCGTAGTAGCCATCGACAGTCGCTGCTACGGTATAGCTCCCCGGGCGCATCAGGTAGCGCGAACCAAATGGCAGGTACAGGCCTTGAATCGATATATCTCGCTCGCTTTCAGCCTCTGCCACAACGGTAATTTGCACCGAGCGAGAGGTGAGTAGGAAAAGCATGATCACCAAAAATATGACGGCGATAGTGATTCCAGCCATGCGGACCTTATTGATCCCCTGCTTCTGTACAGGCGCAGCTTCTGATAGCGGTTGGAAGGCAACCGCCTCGATAGTTTCTTTGTGATTGGCCGAAGGGTCTGGCATCTAGATAGATTCCGTACAGGCGATCACGATGACGCCGGGTGGCGAGTCGTGTGAGATCTTGAATTCCTTGCGCACATCACGATAGCCGTTACGAGTTCCCACTGCGGTATAGGTTCCCGGACGCAGTGTCATCTCGCGCTTGTCAAAGCGACCCATGCGCGCGACCTTGTACACGATTACCTCGGTTTCCATATCAGATTTTAGTGTTACGGCGATGGACGTATTCGCCAGCTGCAGAAGGCGTTCCAGCGTGTTTATCTGATCGTTGAGTACCTTGCCTCTGGGCTGAATGCGCTGAGCTTGGCCGAGTAGTTTTTCCATTGTTTCGGCAACGGCTAAGTCAGACAGTCTTTGCGGTTCTGCTATGGCAGTACGAAACTGCTTGTCCAACCGTGCTCGTGATTCGCTGCGCCTTAGGCCCTCGCGCGAAAATGCTATATTGGTATCAATCTCTGCTGCCTTTTTGTAGGCATCCACGGCCTGTTGCCACTGTTCATTGGCCTCGTACCGGTCGCCATCTCGCTGCAGTGCCGCGAGCCTCGAGGCCGTTTGTGCAGCAGCAACTTCTTGTAGTGCGCTAGCCGCCTCTGAGGATCCGGGCTGGAGGCCATCGGCGCGTCGAAAGGCGCTGCGTGCGCTGTCATAGCGCGACTCATCCAGCGCCGCGTAACCATCACTCATAGCGTCGTTGAACTGCTGATTGATATATGCAGCTTTAACCCGTGCGAGTTCTTCACCAGCGAACTGATGCTGGGGGTCAATCGTTGTTGCTTCCGCTAGTTTGGTTTGCGCCGTGGCCAGGTCGCCCGCCGATTCAGCAGTGCTGGCGGCCTCCATGGCGATAATAAGTTCGGGGAGTTTCCCAGCGCGCGCAGCTAGAGCAGCAAGCTCGGGATTACCGGGTTCGATCAGTTCACCGCGCGTGAGTGCGTTGGTCGCTTCCTCCACGTCGCTGGCTTCGATGGCGTTGCGCGCTATCTCGATTTGAGCCTCAAGTGCTGCGGGTATCGATGCCTCCAATGCCAGTAGCCCGGTCAATGCCTGCTCGTAGCTAGCGATAGCTTCGCTGAACTTTCGTTCTTTGTAAAAGGCGTCGCCCTGGTTGGCAAACTCAATGGCGCTGGCGTATTCCTCGCCTGCCCATTGTTCGATGCCGCGCAGCTGCAGTTGCTCCTGTACGTCTAACAATTCGCCGAGTATGTCCTGCGCCGCTTTGCGCTGCTTAGCCATCTGTGCATCTAAAAAGGGTGAGGCCTCTTCGCTAGGCATTGTCGATGGTGACCCGCTGCCAGCAGCACTGTTTGCTGTAGCACTCGCATTGGTTGGTTCGGTCTCGGGGTTGGCAGCCGGTGTGCTGACCTTCCCGGGCAACCAAAACACCACAATCACCGCCAAGACACCAAGGCCGACTAGTGCGGGTATTACCCAGTTTGGTACGCCACTGGCAGGTGCGCTACCGCGTTCAGGCGTGGCCTGCGTGGGTGAGGCGTCTGGCGCATCAAAGTGCGTTGGTTGAACCGGTTCGTTGTGCGACGACATGCGGTGGATGTGACCTTACCGGGAAGACCGG
Source organism: Halioglobus sp. (assembly GCA_039990395.1). GTDB lineage: Bacteria > Pseudomonadota > Gammaproteobacteria > Pseudomonadales > Halieaceae > CALINF01. Next base: position 156,566 of record JBDXFZ010000144.1, on the reverse strand, counting down.
AGTTTAGGGAGAGGACGCGCCGCCAGCGGCGGTTTCTTCCGGAAGCTCAAGTGCTCCGATTTCTGCCTCGTAAATTTCAGCGAGTATCTGACGCCACTGGTTATACTGGTCCTGAACGCTGCCATCGAGCATCACTGAGCGGTCATCCAGTTCAATAACATGGGGGACGATGTCCGCTTCCAATGATACGCCAAGTTCTTCCAGTGCCTGAACATGAATCTGGGCTTCATTACGTTTTTCGAGGCCGCTCTTGAGCAGGTAGCCGCCGCCTATGATGGCCACATTACCTGCCGCACGACTGTAGCTGTCATTTGCGCCAGCTGATGCTATGCCAGCTAGAACTGCCACGCCGCCTGCTATTAAGCGTCGTGTGCTCTCTGCCTTTAACTCCTGGAGCGCGATAGTCTCTTCATAGCTAAGTTTACGCCACTCCTGGTAGGGACCACTCATTTGCCCGTTGAAGCTACCGTAGTACTCCTGCATGGTGTCGATGAAGAGCTGGTCGCGTTCGCGGATACTGCGTACCCGTTCGAGCATCGGGTCGCCCTCGGCAGGCAGGCGCACAATTTTGTATTGTCCCTTGCGAGTCTTGTCCAGATAACCTTCAAACGCCGCGTCTGAAAAACTCTGAGCGAACAGCAGTTCAGATACGGTGCGAATACCTACGCGCTCCTCCCCGCTAAGTTTCTCTTGTTCAATAAGAAGGTCGTTGGCAACCCGATTGTAGATGGCCTGAAACGGATCCGATTGATTTCGCGTTGTGGCGTCATAGGCATAGCGGCTGGCGTGTGACGTATATTTTCGGTTCATCCAGATGTCGCCACGGGAGTCGGTGGCCCTTATCAGTAACTGCAGCTCCTCTCCATCTGAATGCAAGATAGTGCCTTCAACTGTCACGTCATTGATCTGATCGGCAGTAGGCACAACCCTTACTGTTCCCCACGCTCCACTATTCTGTATTGCTTCACTGAGTAGGTTGGGCATATAGCGCGCTTCCGCTCTACGTACCTCAGGGTAGACCTGCTCATCCTCGTCGTAGTCGTCCAGACCTGGGTCAAAAATGACGATACCGACATCCAGCAGTTGTTCCTCCGGAACGTCTTCAGAGGCATTGACGATGCTGGGTACTGACGTGCTTTTGACCGTGTGGCTAACGCAGCCGCCAAGCAAAATGCTCAGTGCTAGCAGTAAAAAAGTAGGGGCAATATTCCTCATTGGTCGATCCCCTTGTACTTGCGGTATTCATCCCACAGTTTTTCTCGAACTGCAGGGTCTGGTTCCCGCATAGCCGCCTCGCGCAGCTGTCTGGCGACGACGTCATCATCATTGCCTGCGGGAATATCAGCTGGGGGAGGGTACTTGGCTGCATCCTGGGGCATCTGGCCGCCACCACGACTGGCGCCGCCCATGCCACTACCACCATAGCCGCCTGCTTCGGCTATGCCGCCCTCGTAGGGGCTGGCGCCGCTGCCTCGAGACGACTGCTGCTGAGCAGGCGGTGGTTGCGGTGTTGGTTGGCTTTCGCGCGCAGCTTTACGCTGCTCTGCCTGTTCTTCAAGTATCATGGCATCAAACTCGCCAGTTCCCTGCTCTAACTGGGCATCTAGAATAGCCACTTGCTCCGCGGGCGTTAGAGGGCCCTGCGAGCCGCTGCGAGAGCCCGGGAATCCACCGCCTTGTGGTGAACCTGATGGCTGCCCGCTGCTTCCTTGTTGTCCGTACTGCCCGCCGCCGCTTCGACCGCTCTGACCACTTTGATCACCTTGCCCCGAAGGTGAGCTCTGGCCCTGTTGACCACCGCCTGGCTGGCTGTCTCCCTGTGCAGCACCGCTCTGGCTGGAGTCTCCCATGGCATCTTCCATCGCCCCAAGAACCTCCTCGAACGAGGGCTCATCGGTTAAATCGGGCAGGGCATCTCCGCCAGCACCGTCGCCAAAGCCAGGCTCTTCACCCGCGCCGGCTTGGCCAGCTGATTCACCTTGACCGCCTTCTCCACCGGATTCAAATGAGGGGTCTGATTCACCGGTGCCTTCCATACCCCCAGCGCCGCTGGCATCTGCGGTCTGTTCTCCAGTCTCCCCACCGGCCGCGCCCGGGCTTTCCATACCGGGCGCTTCGCCTTGAGGGAACTCTCCCATGCCTTCATTGCCGCTTGGCCCTGAGTTGGACTGACTGCTATTGCTCGCCTGTTGACCACCACTGCTTGACTGTTGGCCCCCGCTGGTCGACTGCTCGCCTCCGTTGCTCGCCTGCTGGCTACCTGTTTGGGGTGAACCTTCGCTACTTTGACTGCCTTGCTCCTGGCTTTGCTGTTCGCTTTGTTGCTGGCTCTCGCTCTGACTCTGACTTTCGCTCTGACTCTGGCTTTCGCTCTGACTCTGGCTTTCGCTCTGGGAGCTTGGAGAGCTGGGAGAACTACTCGATGAGGGAGGCGATGAGCTCGGTGGAGTGGGCATTTGCGGTGTCGTGGGTGTGCTAGCGCTGGGGCAGCCGTAAAGCAGCACACAGGCACCCGCTATGCCACTCCAACGCAGGAATGTACTCGTTATCACCGTCTGTCTACCATTGCGTTGTATCATAGGCCCAATTCAGTTTGTCGGTTGCTACCGGCTCGGCATCTTCAAGCCGAGGCCTGAAGCGCGTTTTGCGCAGCACGCGTACCAGGCGGTTGGCCTGCGAGTTGTCGTCATCCACTTCACCCTGTCGCACCAAATCCACAACGCGTCCACTCGGGGTGACCCCGAATTCTAGCAGTAAATCGGCCCCTTTTGCGCTGCTGCGCGGCGGCAGGGGCCTGACACCCTCGAAGTCCGGCAATGGCACGGGTTGGCCAAACAGCCGCTCGATATGGAATTGGGCATCATCCAGCGCCGCAAGTTCCGTAAAAGCTTCTGTATAGCTCTGAAATGCTCGCTCCTTGACCCCGTGCCAAAGCATCCAGTCTCCCAATAGAGTGAGGCTCTCAGCCGCTGTTACTGGGTCGTCACCGTTGTTAAATTGCTCAATATCGTACATTGCACGGATAACGGCCTGGCCACGCTTGTAACTCTCTCGTTGATAAGCGAAAAAACGGCTCTGATCCTGTCTGGCCGTTAGGTCATTGCTATTCAGACCGCCGTCTGTGGTCTGTTGGGAAAACTTCGCAATTAAATATTGTGACTCCATCATGCCAGCCAGCGGTTTGAGCAGGTTCGGTGAGTTTTCACCCTCCCGCTCTGAGATATCGGTTACGGCGAGTCGATACAGATCCCACATATTGAGCAGCCTGGCGAAACTCTGCTCTCCCAGACCCATGTCGTAGGCCTGACGTTGCCAGCGAGCCTGCTGCATCAGGGCCATGGTGCGTTCTTCACCGAAAGTCATCGTCCGTTGTTGCACGCGGTAAAGATAGGTCTGTCGCTCGTCGGCCTCGAGATAGTCCCCCGTGGCTATATGGCTGACAATCTCGGACTGGAGCATGGGAACCTGCTCCCCCGCGTAGAGTCCGTTGTTGATTCGAGCAACATGAACACCTCGCTTGAAAACTTTGATTGCTTCGGCGTGGCGATCCTGCCGTTGCAGAGCCAGGCCAAGTCCCAGCAATTGCTCAGAAAGTGTCTCAGCATAGGCTCCCTGCGCCTCAGTACTATCAATCGCTTGCCGAAAAGCAGCGACGTCTGCGCTGTCAGCGATAGCTTCTGACTGGTCTTCCAGCTGCGCTTGCTCGGACGCTGTTGTAGACGCAGTAGAGGCCGCGGTTGGCAGGGGTGAATCTGCCGGCGGCTCGGCCTCGCTTTCGGCATCCGCGTTGATTAGATCGTCTGCGCCAGTGTCGCCGAGGTTCTCATCCACGTCCACGATATCGGCGACCTCGACCTCGACATCTTCAGCAGTGACGGAGCCATTGTCTGAGGGCAGCGCGCCGGATTCCGACTCCTGCGCAAACGCTGGGGTCGCTACCACGACGAGCAGGCTCAGTAGGCAGAGGCAGTAGGGCTTGGTGTATTTGGTTTCTCGCATCGGACTGGCTGTCATTACTTTCAGGTGATCTTTTTTCAGGTTACCGCTATCAATCATCCAAAACTACTGTAAAAAGGTATAAGCACGGTGATTCTTAATCAAATTACGCACATCAACCTCAATCGGGTTCACTCCATTCTAATCGAGTTAAGAGAAGACAGCATGAATAAGTTCGAGAACGATACCCAGGTTACTGCGGTTTCGGAGGCGATTTGGCGCGGCGAATTGCGTCAGGGCTGGCGTATTGGAGATGTACCCAATGGAGGCTACGTGCTGGCTATTGCCGCTCGGGCGTTACGGTCGGCTTTGCCGCATAAGGATCCTCTGGCTGTAAATGCGTTCTACCTCGCGCCCACCAAGTTGGGGCCGATCGATTGCCATGTGGACATCCTGCGTACCGGCGGAAGCACATCTCACGCAACTGTTAAGATGGTGCAGGATGGTGACATCAAGGTCCAGGTGACGGCTGCATTCACCACGTTGAATTCTCTTCAGGGAGAAAGCTGGTCGCGCGGTGAGCGCCCGCAATTCACACCCAGGGACGAATGCCTGGTAGGCGGTGATTCCAAGATGGAATTTCGTCAGAACGTCGATCTCCGCATCGCCGAGGGAGGAGGGGTATTCCGTGGTGAGACACCCGATCGCAGTGGAGAGTATTGTGGGTGGGGGCAATTGGCTGATGGCAGTGACCCCGATGTAATGAGTTTGTTGATGTTCGCAGATGCGTTTCCTCCGCCTGCTTTTTCGATCGTCGGATTGGTAGGTTGGGTACCGACTGTTGAACTGACGGTTCAGGTTCGAGCCCACCCCTCTCCCGGGCCTCTGCAGATGCGTCTGGGCTCTCGCTACCTTACCGATGGAGTGATCGATGAAGACGGCGAGATCTGGGACAGCTCAGGTAAGCTGGTGGCCATTAGTCGCCAGACAGCTAAGGTGCGCGTACCGCGAGGGTGAGTTCGAATGCGGGGAAACGTGGCTTGCCCTAGTAGCCTGCAACCCAGCCGCCGGGGCGACGCGTGTCGGTGGCTCCGAACAGATAGTCGTTATCCAGCATGATAGATTGGGTGCGGCCCAAAGTGCGCTGACCCACCTCTACGGTATGCCCCATACCTTCCAATAGTCTAACTGTATCCGGACTTATTCCCTGTTCGATCCGCATTTTGTCAGGTAGCCACTGATGGTGAACCCGCGCACCAGCCGCCGCCGCCGCGATGTTCATGTCAAACACCATGGCATTGAGAAGGGTCTGTAGAACGGTGGTGATTATGACGCTGCCGCCGGGGCTGCCAGTGGCTACCCACGGTTTGCCATCTTTTAGCACCATGGTTGGGCTCATTGATGAGAGTGGGCGTTTACCGGGTGCAATCGCGTTGGTTTCTCCCTCGACGAGTCCGTAGGCATTGGGTTTGCCGGGGCTGGAGGCGAAATCAGCCATCTCGTTGTTCAGAAGTAAGCCTGTGCCTGGTACCGCGATATGAGAGCCAAAGCTGAAGTTAAGGGTATAGGTGTTGGAAACGACATTGCCGGCATTATCGACCACTGTGTAGTGGGTGGTGTCGGTGCTCTCACCTGGCAGAACCTGCATCGGGGCGATGTCACCAGAAGGGGTCGCCTTGTTCGGCGCAATAGTTTGGCGTTGCATTGCTGCGTAGTCTTTGCTGATCAGTTGGGAAACCGGCACTGACTCGAAATCGGGATCCCCAAGATGTGCACTGCGATCGGCATAGGCTCTGCGCATGCTCTCGACAAGATAATGGATATAGGCCGCGCTGTTGTGGCCCATTGACTCCAGATCATAGCCTTCCAGAATGTTCAGCATTTGGATGATATGGACACCTCCTGACGAGGGAGGTGGTGTTGAAACGACCGTAAAGTCGTGAAATGTGCCGGTGACCGGAGCGCGCTCGGCGACGCGATAACTCGCCAGATCATCCAGCGTGATCAATCCATCACCCTGTTCCATCTCAGCCACAATCCGTCGGGCGACGGCACCTTCGTAGAAACCTGCGTTCCCCCGTCGAGAAATCTGCTTCAGTGTCCACGCTAGATCGGGTTGCTTCCAGCGACTTCCCATCGCGTGCGGCTCACCGTTTTTGTCGAAGAACAAGCGCAGGGCTTCAGGATTTTTCTTAAGTCGCGATGCTCTGGCGTTGATCTCAAAATTCAGTGCAAATGATACGTTGAAGCCAGTGCTGGCCAACTCGATGGCAGGTGCCAGAACTTTCTTAAGGCTCATCGTGCCGTAATTTTCGAGCGCGTAGATCATGCCCGCAACCGTGCCGGGTACACCCGCCGACTGATGGCTAAAGTACTCTTTCATCCGGTCGATTTTACCCTCGGCGTTGAGATACATGTCGCGGGTGGCAGCGGCCGGAGCCGTCTCTCGATAATCGATCAGAGTCTGTTTGTTTTCATCCGCAAGGTGGATCAGCATGAAGCCGCCACCGCCCAGGTTGCCTGCACGTGGATACGTGACAGCCAGTGCAAACCCCGTCGCAACCGCTGCGTCAACTGCGTTACCGCCAGCTTTCAGTATTCGGGTACCCACCTCGGCCGCTAATCTCTCTGGGCCAGCCACCATGCCTTGGGTTGCAACAACAGGCAGAAAGCGGTTCTTGTAATCGATGATTGGCGGTCTGCCATCAGGGGCGACTTGTCCCCATGAACCAGCAGAGGTGGTGGCCATGAGTAATGACAGCAGAGCCAGCCTGAGCTGAGCAAACAACGGGGTGAAGAACATAGCGCAATACATCCAAGGGGCTGCGAAAGCGCAGACTTTACCTGTTTTGAGATACGAAACATACTGAGAGCTGCGATTATGGGAGAGGTGGTAGATAACGGTGATGCTCATTGAACTGCTGGAGTTGCGTTGGCATGAGATATTTCAAAGGTTGGAAGCTGGCGATGTTGTCCCGCCAACGCTCCAGCTGCGGGCCGAGGGAATTATGGAAGCAGCGGTTGCCACAGGTGAGGCGAGTGAATCCGCATTGCTCGATGCGATGGAGAATGCTCATCGACAAGTCCGTGGGATGAGCATAGCCAACCAGTTGGGCAAGGATTGGCATCAACTGTATCCATTCCCACAAATCCCCGCTGTTGCTCAAAGAGCGCCTGTCTACCCTTCGACGCGTGATTGACTATAATGCGGTTCTTTAAAACAGGATGGATGCCATGAAAACTGCTGTTTCGAGAATGCTGGTGCTTGGTGCGCTAGTGACGCTGCTCAACGGGTGTGCGACACCATTAGAAGCGACAACGGATTTTGATCGGAGCTACGATTTTCAGACAGTCAAAACACTGGCTTTCACGCCATTCGATCGTACAGACCCCAAAACGATACGTATCAGTGATATGGACGTTGCTCGCACAAAAGACGATTTGAGTATGGCGCTACAAGCGCGCGGGTATGAAGTGATAGATGACACGGCCCGAGCCGATTTGTTGGTGTCTTGGCACCTGGTGACTCAGGAGCGCACGGATGTGCGCAGCTACAACTCCATGAGCTACTACAACTGCTGGCGCTGTGGCCCGGCGGTGTCGGATGTGAGTGTGCGCCAGTATACCCAGGGTACTTTCATCGTCGACATGATCGATCCGCTGCGTAACCAATCGGTCTGGCGTGGGGTGATTGAGGCGAAGTTGCAGTCAGAGCCAAACCCCGAGCGGCGTCAGGAAGCGATTTCGGCCATATTTGCGGGCTTCCCTCCGTACTAATGGCCTAGCGCCGTGCCTCTCGCCACATAAACCAGGCAGTGGGGGCGTTTGTTCCCACGGGCTCTTGCGCGATAACTTCGAATCCGTGCCGTTCATAGAGCGGCACATTGATTTCGTTAGAACTTTCAAGATAAGCAGGTGATGACTGTTCATCACACAGGTCGGTTCCATGCTTCAACAATGCTGAGCCGACCCCTTCGCCCTGATGTGTTTGCGTGCACCCAACGAACTGAAGATAGAAATGTGGCTCCCGTGGTCTGTGCTTGGCAAACAGAGCTCCTTGCTCGCGCATGTGTGCAAGGGGTCGAAATCCCTTTCGTAGAACCAGCTGCGCCATCAATTTAAACAGTGACCATTGCGGCGGCAGCTCAAACTGCTCATCAGGGGGGAGCCAGAGGCTGGCGCCGCGTCCGGCTTCGTCGACATGCGCAATTCCGCGTTTTAGATAGATTTCTCGAACAATCAGATAGAAAAAATCCTGGTATAAGGCAGTGCTGGGAATAACCCAGTTCATCACTGGATCATGTTCGAAGCTGTTACCAAGAATTGCCGCCAGAGACTCGAGGTCGGCACTGCCAGCTGTGCGAATTTGAGGAGGCTGGTTCATTGGCTACTTTGCTTCGCTCGATGGGATAGCTAGTATGATGTTTTTGAGATTAGCAGGCATCGTGGGTGGAATACGAGGACTTCAGACGAGAATATCTGGCAGGTGGTTTGACTTGGGACATGCTAGACAAGCATCCGATTACCCAGTTTGAACGTTGGTTAGAGCAGGCGGTGGTAGGGGGGCTGGCAGATCCCACGGCAATGTCTCTGGGTACCGTCGACGCCGAGGGGCGGCCCTGGCAACGGCTCGTACTGCTAAAGGGCGTATCAGAAAAAGGGTTCGTTTTTTACACCAATCACGGCAGCGACAAGGCTGAGGCTATTGCCGCGAATCCAGAGGTATCGCTGCTATTTCCATGGAATGCACTGGATCGACAGGTGATTGTTAGTGGCGTTGTGGAAACCATGTCTGCAGCTGCGTCAGCACGTTATTTTCTGACTCGGCCACGTGAAAGCCAATTGGCCGCATGGGCGTCTCGTCAAAGTCGAAGTATTTCTACGCGCGCCTTACTTGAAAAACAGATGGCTACGATGCGCGAGAAGTTCGGCAACGGTGAAATTCCTATGCCTGATTTTTGGGGCGGATACCGTGTAGTGCCTCAGCAGATCGAGTTCTGGCAGGGTGGCGCGAACAGATTGCACGACCGCTTTCGTTACTATTTGTTAGACGGTGGTGAGTGGGACATTCGCCAACTACAACCTTAGTCAGCTGACGTTTTAGCGCTTCTTTGGCTGAAGTAGCGAGGTTCGTCATCGATACCCAGCAGTGTTCTGCGGATCATATCCAGGCCTGCCGCCGCAATCATGGTTTGAAATAGAGTGCGCTCTACCGGCCAACATAAACAGCGCGTGCGAATCGATCCATGGCTGCCCCAGGCTAACCACACCGTGCCAACGGGCTTATCTGTAGTGCCACCATCGGGCCCGGCAATACCTGACACGGCGATCGCGTAGTCAGCGTTGGCGCGAGTCATGGCACCCTCTGCCATTGCGATCACAACCGGTTCGCTGACGGCGCCATGTGCAGCAAGTAAGTCGTCGTCAACGCCCAGTAATGATGTTTTCATGTCGTTTGAGTAGGTAACGAATCCTGCGTGAAACCCGGCAGATGAACCTGGCACCCGCGTTAGCATGGAGGCAATCAACCCCCCGGTACACGACTCTGCGGTGGCTAGCGTTTGATTGTGCTGGGCGAGTAGTTCCAAAACCACGTCTGCGAGCTGAGAATCGCCTTCGCCGACAATGTGATCCCCAAACAGTGCCTCCAGCTGTCGTCGGCATTCGTGCTGCTGCGCCGCTGCTGAGGCGTTGTCGATTGTCAGCTTGATTTCCATTTGCGGCGCGCCTGCGCGAAAGCCCAGCTCTACGGTGTCCGGCCAATCGTCGATGTGATCTGCGATGAGCTGCTGAGCGCTGGATTCTCCCAGCCCGAATGTCTGCAAGCGTAGAATATTGCGTTGGGATGGTCGCTCCAGTGCTGCTCCAATATCCTCGATAATCCAGTCCAACATGGCGCGAAGTTCCGATGGCACGCCGGGTGTGCACATCACCCGACACCCGTTGATAGTTAACTCAAACCCCACCGCACTACCGATCGGGTTATCTATCAGACTGCACCCCTCTGGAAGTATCGCTTGCTTGTAGTTCGCGTCATTCAAAGGCAGATTGCGCTGTGCGCACCAACGCTGAAGATGCGCGAGCGCGTCTGGATGTTCGGTCACCGCAACACCAGCCACCTCAGCCAGTATTTCTGCAGTGAGGTCGTCTATAGTGGGTCCCAAACCACCGTTGACGATCACCAGGTCAGCCGATTGCGACATGGCTAACAATTCTTGTGTCAGAAGATCCTTATCATCACCTACAGTTACCTTGCGATGAACACTGATTGCCAGTTCTGACAAACGCTGGGCGATCATTGCCGAATTTGAGTCGATGGTGTCACCGCTCATAATCTCGTTTCCAGTCAGTAGCAATTGAACGCCTGAATACTTGTTAGACATGCATACTCTCTCTGTTAGCGATAGGTGGAGGTAGAGAAGCCAAGAGGGTGCCTAGTTGACGGCGGCAGTTCAAGCGCCAGCTGCCGGCCCAGTGCCCAAAAGGGTATTACCTCAGGGCGTCTTGGTGTCATGGCGTGTGTAGTAACCCTCGAACCAGGTCTGCCAACGGCCCTGTGAATCTTCTTGCTCAAAGAACTGGCGTACGCGTCCGTCTTCAAGCAGATTCCATGAGCCTCGAAATGGGTGCTCTGTGGCCTGCTTGAGATAGAATATTGTGCCTTCCAGAATCATAGTGTCACCCTGCAAATTGCCACTAATATCAATGATGCTGGCGCCACCATCGGTCCACAGCTGATGCCACCGGGATTGCCCGGGATGATAGTAGTTGATGCTTTGACCGGTGCCACCCGAAACGCTCTTCCAATGTTCCTCTACAGCGCACCCATTTTGTACCGACATGATCTTGTTATGCCCCTGGGGCACGCCGTTGGGGTCGTGAACCTCCCATTCACCTAACCAGAAATCAAATGCGTGATGGGCCTGGGAGTTCAGACAATCAAAGGGAGGCTGTGCGTAGCTGGTGTGTGCCATGAGCAGAACCAGTACTGCGCCGATGATCATCAATGTGTGCTTCATCAGAAACCTCCATGCGTTTGAAGATAGGTTAGCTCATCCTGCGTTGATTGGCGTTTCAGTATGAGATTGCGATGGGGGAAGCGGCCAAATTGTGCAATGACATCGCGATGTGCAATCGCATAGCGTGAGAAATCAGCGATCTGGGGCAAGTCGCTGCGTTCGTGTAGCGCGCGAAATTCCTCAATACATTGCTCCTGAACCGCCAGTTCCTCAGTATGTTCAAGTGGCATCAGCAGGAACACCTGATGGATTGGTGGCAAGCTTAGATGGTGTTGATGAGACAATGCAGACTGGGCTAGAGCCAATGCCTGAGTGTCGCCCGCGAAGGCGCTGGCGCTACCGCGAAAAATGTTGCGGGTGAACTGATCTAGTAAAAGCACCAGCGCGACCAGGCCTCCGGGCGATTCCACCCATTCATCCAGCTGTCCTGCCAGCGCTTGCTCAACCAACGGTTGAAATAGCTCGGCAATCCTCTTGTCGGTGTCCTCTTGCTTGGTGAACCACAGGGAGTGCTGGCTTGGGGTACTCAACCCTTCAGTCGTTAGCGGGCCAAACCAGAACGCGTGGATTTCATCGATGGGAGTAGCCATGCTAAGGTGCGCCTCACTTTTTTAATCAAGCATACTGGAAAATCGCAATGGCACTACTACCCGAGGTACAACTGGACACAGATGAGCAGAAAGTCAGCTACGGCTTTGGTCTGCAGTTTGGCGATCAACTTCGTCGCAATAATTTTGACGACCTGTCGTTAGAAGCCGTTATCGCTGGCATTACTCACTGGTATGAGAACCAGCAATCGGCATTGTCTGATGCGGATCTCAACCCCAGCTATCAGGTAATTCAAGACAAGCAGAAAGCCAAAGCTGCTGAACTGTCGAAGAAGCGCGATGAGCTGGCAAACCAGTTTATGGAGGCTAATGCAGCGCGTGATGAAGTCACAACAACTGCGAGCGGCCTGCAATATGAAGTGCTCGAAGCAGGCTCTGGCGTTAAGCCAGACCTACACAGTACTGTAGTTACCCACTATCACGGCACGCTTGTTGACGGCACCGTGTTTGATAGCTCGGTTGATCGTGGCGAGCCAGCCACGTTTGGTGTCAATCAGGTGATTCCCGGTTGGACTGAAGCGCTGCAGTTGATGTCTGTGGGCGACAAGTGGCGCATCGCTTGCCCGCCTGAACTGGCCTATGGTGAGCAGGGTGCGGGAGATTCTATTCCCCCAAACACCGCGCTGGTATTTGAGATACATCTGATAGACATTACTGATTAGAACGTCCGAGGACTGCATCATGGCGGCAAACATCAATCTTCCACGAATTCTGCGTGTAGGCGCTGGCGCTAGCGCCGAGCTGGTGGTGACCCTGCGTGAGTTGGGCGTAAGCCGGCCTCTGCTGGTCACTGACCCGTATATGGTGCAATGCGGGTATAGCGAGCGGGTGATGGAGCCGTTGACTGATGCCGGTATTGAAGTGGGTGTGTTTGGCGAGTGTGTACCTGATCCCACGACTGACAGCGTGGAGGCGGCTCTTACGGTGCTTCGCGAGGGTGATTTCGACTGCGTTGTGGCGCTCGGCGGCGGGAGTTCGATGGATACGGCCAAGGCCGTAGCAGTGCTGGCAATGCTCGATGGCCCTATGCGCAATTACAAAGTGCCATACCAGATAGACAGTGGCTTGCCGGTGATCGCCATACCGACCACTGCAGGTACCGGGTCAGAAGCCACTCGTGTAGCGGTGATCTCTGATACGCAGACGCAGGAAAAGATGCTCTGCATGGGGCTGGGTTTGATGCCTGTTGCGGCGCTGGTGGATTTCGAGCTGACGATGACCATGCCGTATCGACTGACTGCGGATACCGGGATCGATAGTCTGTGTCATGCGCTGGAAGCCTATGTCAGTCGCAAAGCGAACCCTTTTACCGATAGCATCGCTTTAACTGCGATGAAAACCATTGCAGAAAATATCCGCACTGCGTGCGCCGAGCCGGATAATCGTAGCGCTCGCGAGGCAATGATGCTGGCGGCAACGCAGGGTGGTGTAGCATTTGCCAACGCGTCAGTCACATTGATCCACGGTATGAGCCGTCCCATCGGCGCGTTGTTTCACGTGCCGCATGGGCTTAGCAATGCCATGCTTTTGCCCGAGATTACCGCATGGTCGGTAGAACATGCGGCACCGCGTTATGCACATTGCGCGCGAGTCATGGGGTTGGCCGATAATACTGACGATGATGCGCGTGCGCTCGGCAAATTGGTGAGCGGCTTGCGTCAGCTAAATCACGATTTGTCGGTGCCCTCTCCTGGAGCCTTTGGCATCGAAGAGGCTACCTGGTTTGATTCGCTTGATCTGATGGCCGAGCAAGCGCTCGCTTCGGGTTCGCCCGCGAATAACCCGCGCATTCCTCAGGCGGCAGATATTGTTGAGTTGTATAAACGCGTGTGGGCGGCCTGATTTCTGCGCTATTTCCGTCGGTACACGTCTTACGAAGCTTACATTAGCAGCCATTCGGCATTAGACTTCGACGCTGATTTTATTTTCTCTTTCAAGTGGTATTTCCAATCATGAGACGCGTAGTTTTTAATCAAAAAGGGGGTGTTGGAAAAACCAGCATCACCTGTAATTTGGCTGCTATCGGTGCGGCGCTGGGGTATCGAACGCTGGTCGTAGATCTGGATGTGCAGGGCAATACCACGCACTATCTCGTGGGTGAGATAGACGCCGATGCATTCCCGGCAGAGGCGCAAGGTGTGGCGGGGCTGTTCAAACAGACGGTTGGTTCACGCAAAATGCGCCAGAACCCGGACTCTTTCGTGTGGGAAACCCGATATGAAAACCTCTACCTGATGCCATCCAGCCCAGCGCTGTCGCAAATGGAGAAGGAGCTCGAATCGCGCTACAAGATCTACAAGTTGCGTGATGCATTGGACAAGCTCTCCGAGGAGTATGATCGGGTTTATATCGATACTCCGCCCAATTTTAACTTCTATTCCAAGTCTGCGCTGATCGCGGCAGATTCACTGCTCATACCGTTTGACTGCGACAGCTTTGCGCGTCAGAGCCTGTATTCGCTAATGGATAACATCGCTGAACTGCAGGAAGATCACAATCCGGAACTTGAAGTCGAAGGCGTGGTGATTAACCAGTTCAACTCGCAGGCCCGATTGCCGGGCGAACTGGTTGAAGAATTGAAGGAGGAGGGTTATCCGGTACTGGGTACCTACCTCAACACTTCCGTCAAGATGAAGGAGTCGCACCGGGAGCATCGCCCCTTGATCGACCTGTCTCCTGGCCACAAGCTCACTGCCCAGTTTATCGAGTTACATGAGGAACTGGAAAAGTCGCTATCGCGAGCGGCCTGACAGGTTGTATTTGCTCCGGCTGCGGAGCATAACCATAGAATCCGTTGTTATTTGTCAGTGAGCGCGCGTTTCATTACAGTTTCAGCCGACTTAGAGCTTTTGGAACTGTGTGCGTGTTGGATATTGATTTGGACAGTGTTAACGATGCGTTGCGTGATGCCAGTGCGGTGGACATCGTGCGCTGGGCGCTGGGTCAAAACGCCTCTACGGTTGCCACAACCAGCATGGGCCGTAACGCTGCCGTGATGTTGCATCTGGTGTCGGAGATTGATCCCCGGGTTCCCACTCTTTGGATTGATACCGGTTATAACCTGCGTGATACGTATCTGGTGGCAGAGAAGTTGATCGCGCAACTCGACCTGAATCTTCACGTGTATTCACCCCTCACAACATCCGAGCGGCGCAACGCGATCATGGGAGGAATTCCCACCGTGGATGAGGAAGAGCGTCATCAGGAGTTTACCCGGCAGGTGAAGCTTGAGCCTTTCGATCGCGCCATGAAAGAATTCAAACCTGAGATCTGGTTGACCGGCATCCGTCGCGAAGAAACAGAGCATCGTAAAACGCTTGATATTGTCTCTATGGATGGTCGGGGTATTGTGAAAGTGGCGCCAATATTTCACTGGTCTGACACTCATGTGGATGAGTATATGAGCACGCATACGCTGCCAACCTGCAAACATTACTTTGATCCCACCAAGGTGTTTGATGGTCGTGAATGCGGTCTTCATACAGCGGCCTGAGTCAGTATGCCGGCGAGAAGGCTGTTCACAGTTAAGGTGTTCCAGCAGTTACAGTTATCGCTATCGCCAAAATCGCAATGCTGCGTTTTGAGATTTGCGAACACCGCTATATTGATTCTCATGAATGGGAGAAACGATTATGACCATCACTGAATCTCCCCAGAGCCTGTCGCTGGATGATGCTCGTTTGCAGCTGAGGGGCCTCATGTCGGAAGAGACTGACCTCATCGCAAATGCCTCGAACTTTACGGCGTTGCTGAATGCCCAGTTCTCAAATATTAATTGGCTGGGATTCTATTTTCTTCAAGACAACGAGTTGGTACTGGGTCCCTTTCAGGGGCTGCCTGCCTGCGTACGAATTCCATTAGGTCGGGGTGTTTGCGGCATTGCCATGGCGAGTCTGCAAACGCAGGTGGTGCCCGATGTATTGGCGTTTGAAGGGCACATTGCCTGTGATGTCCGCTCGCGTTCGGAGGTTGTGGTACCGCTGTTGGTGTCGTCGGCTCCTTTTGGCGTGTTGGATGTGGATAGCCCTCTTTTGGATCGATTCAGTCCAGATGATGTCCACTATATTGAAGCAATGGCTGGTTTGTTTATGCAGCTACAATTTGGCTGACATACATCTCAGTGGGCTATACTGATCCAAGCCTGTTTCGACAGGTGGAGGGTAATATGGCAGACCACAGAGAATTAGCATGGTTCATACCGCGGCGATTGCTGACCTTCGGTAGCAGTGCAGTTGTAGCGATGTGCGTGCTGGCTGGCTGCGCAAGCAGTGGGCCCCCTGTCTATACGGTGTCAGAACTCTCTCCACTTTACCTCGATGACTCGGTTTTGACTGCCGAGGACGTTTCTCAGCGCATAGTAACCCCGGACCTTTTGGCTACAACACCGGAGATGAAAGACTGGATTCGTACCTTTGGTGGAAACAGAACCAACGAGAAGCAGCGTCTATTCAATCTGCACCAATCGGTTAAAAGCGAGAGCATGCTGGGCATGCAGTATGATCCGTTTGGCGATGGCACTGCGCAAGAAGTGTTTCACCGCGGTACCGCGAATTGTTTAGCGTACGCGAATTTCTTCGTTGCCATGGCCCGCGAAGCAGGCCTCAACGCGCGGTATCAATGGCTGGAAGTGCGGCCCCAGTGGAGTCGTATGGGCGAGCGAGTTGCAGTCAGGCTGCACGTCAACGTCTTGGTGATTACGCGCGATGGTCAGCAGTATATGGTGGATATTGATCCCCTGCAGTCACGAGATATCACAGGTTCCCGGACACTCAAAGACGCCGAAGGAGCGGCCCTTTACCACAATAATATTGCGATGACGGCGCTGGCAGAGGAAGATCTCGAAACAGCGTGGCTTAACGGTGCAAAAGCTCTGCAGTTGAGTCCCGAGATGGGGCACCTGTGGGTGAATATGGGTGCCATCTATCGGGTATCCGACCAACATGATGCAGCTGAGAAAAGTTATTTCAGGGCGCTACAGCTGGACCCCCAAGACCGCTCGGCGATGAATAATCTGGTTGTGCTCTATGACAAGATGGGGCGTGATGAAGAACGCAATTACTGGGTGGAGCGCGTTGAGCGATACCGCACGTCCAACCCCTATTATCACGCTTGGCTGGGAGATAAAGCCGGTGAGGCCGGTGACATTCCACAGGCACTTGTTCACTACGAGCAGGCATTAGCACTCAGACCTGATGACAGCAGATTGCTTTACTCCGTCGGCATTATTCACTTTAAGCTGGACGACTTCGACAGTGCAACGGTCTATATCGAACGTGCTATTTCGCAAGCCCAGCTCAGAGCGGATGTTGACACTTATCGATTGCATCTTGAGGCAGTGCGCCGCGAGCAGCTCGCCGCGCACTGAGTGTGGGGCTGCACCAACGCTCGATGCACGCTATCATGATCGCTCGTTGATATTTGGATGAAGCCTAATGGTCGGTGCGACATCGCTCGCGATACGCTTTTCCCAAAAGCTGGCAGTGAAATGTGTTCGCACGGCACTGCTGTTTGCTGTGTTACTAACAGCATTCTTGGATGGGACGCATGCATTGGCCGAGTCCAAAGAAACCATCGAGAGCAAAGCTACCAAGGCGATCGCGGTATTGATTAGGCATGCGCCTCAATCCAAGGAGTTACTAGATAAAGCCAAGGGCGTACTTGTATTTCCTCACATAGTTAAGATGGGGTTTGGTGTAGGCGCACAGTACGGTGAGGGTGTTCTGCGCGTCGACGGTATCAGCACCGGGTACTATTCTACTGCCGGCGCGAGTTTTGGTTTGCAGCTGGGAGCTCAGACCAAGTCAGAAGCCATTCTATTTATGTCCGATGATGCTCTTGCAACTTTTCAATCGGGACAAGGCTGGGAAGTAGGTGTGAATTCCAGCATTGCGGTTGTGAAGCTGGGTAAGGGCGGCAAGATAGACAGCTCCCAGTGGCGCCAACCTGTGCTGGCATTCATTTTTTCCAACCAAGGTCTTATGGGCGATCTCAGCCTGGAGGGCAGCAAGATAACGCGTATAGCACGGTAGCCCTGTGTCAGGCATTTCGGTATCCTGCGCGGCTACTTGAATACCTTCAGGACCCTGATTCTATGTCTGATTTTTTGTCTGTAGCTGCAGCTCTAAAGGCCCAAGAGCAACTCGGGAAGACCGTTACTGTAAAGGGGTGGCTGCGCAGTAAGCGAGATTCCAAGGCCGGCATCTCATTTTTGGCGGTGCATGATGGATCGGCATTTGACGCAATCCAGGCAGTGGTCCCTAACGAGCTATCAAATTACGAAGATGAGATTTTGAAGTTGTCCACGGGCTGTTCGGTCATTGTATCAGGCGAGCTGGTGGAATCTCAGGGTAAGGGGCAGAGTGTAGAGATTCAGGCGACTTCGGTTGAAGTTGTTGGTTGGGTGGATGATGCCGAAAGCTACCCTATTGCCAAGAAGCGACATACCTTTGAATACTTACGAACACAGGCGCACTTGCGCCCGCGCACAAATACATTCGGTGCCATTACGCGGGTCCGTACCACTTTAGCCAACGCTATGCATAACTACTTTCACGCCGAGGGCTTTAACTGGATCAACACGCCCATTATCACCGGCAGTGATTGCGAGGGCGCAGGTGAGCTGTTTCGGGTAAGCACCCTGGATATGACTAATTTACCCCGGACCGATAAGGGAGAAATTGACTACAGTGCAGATTTTTTCGCCGGCGATGCCTTTTTAACCGTTAGCGGCCAGCTGGAAGTGGAGTCTTACTGTCTTGCAATGAGCAAAGTCTACACATTTGGTCCCACGTTTCGCGCTGAAAACTCCAATACTAGCCGGCATCTGGCGGAGTTCTGGATGGTGGAACCCGAGATTGCTTTTGCTGACCTTAATGACAATGCAGATCTGGCCGAGGCATTGTTGAAACATGTATTCGCCCGTGTGCTGGACGAATGTGAAGACGACATGGCGTTCTTCCAGCAGCGAATTGATAACACCGTGATCGATCGACTGCGTACTGTGGTGGACAATAATTTTGAGCGTGTCGAGTACACCGAGGCTATCGAGATACTGAAAAATAGCGGAGAAAAATTTGAGTTCCCTGTTGAGTGGGGCGTAGACATGGCGTCAGAGCATGAACGCTACCTGGCAGAGAAGCATATCGGGCGCCCGGTTGTTGTGATGAATTACCCCAAAGAGATCAAGGCGTTCTATATGCGCTTGAACGATGATGACAAGACCGTGGCTGCGATGGATGTGCTGGCACCGGGTATCGGTGAAATTATCGGCGGCAGTCAGCGTGAAGAGCGACTGGATGTGCTTGATGCTCGAATGGATGCGCATTTGCGCGACGAACTCTGGTGGTATCGTGATCTCCGACGCTTCGGCACGGTGCCACACGCGGGATTTGGCCTGGGTTTTGAGCGGCTGCTCAATTACGTCACCGGTATGGAAAACGTGCGAGATGCAATCCCTTTCCCGCGCACACCTGGCAGCGCGCACTTCTAACGTGGCACTTCACGGGGGTGCTTGTCGTTCTTTGTAAACTCCTCATGAATGCTCTGTTGTACGACTAAACGTGACCCAAATTGGGGAAATTTCGCGATTTCCTCGCTTGATTTGTGAAATATTGCCTAATATTTAACCAGCGAGGGTGTTTCTCTGGTCCATACTTATTAGCGAGTAAGACAGTTAATTCGCTAAGGATGCGATTCACCAAACAGGGAAGTGTTATGCAGCGGGCATATTTGATGAAACAAACAAGCGGCGTGAGTGAGATGGCGATCGTCGATACCTTCACCAAACTTATCTTTGGGGAAAGTGCTCAATACAGTAGCCAGGAGTTGCTGATTATTCAGGCACTGCGTCTGGCGGACGCCAACGTAGCGTTGGATAGCCATGGCGACATGGGAGGGTATCTGCGGGCTTTGGGAGTTGCGGAAATGATTCATCTAGTCTCAGATGTGCAACAGCAACTAGCATCACCAGTGACAGCCTTCGTCACAAAAACACCATCTGCTGTGGTGCACTCCAGCAAAAGCGCCTAGTCTTGCAAGCTCCATTCAGGGAGTGTTTTCATTTCCAGCAGCCGTTTTTTCTGTTGGTTTAGCTTGAGGGCCCTCTACCTTGGGGGGCTTCAGTCCACACTCCTTCAGCAGTGTAAAATTCGCTTGGTATTGCTTGTCTTCATCAACACCACTGAATCGCACATCAACAGGCTGATCCAGCTGGAAGCGTCTGGTCGTGCTCGTAAGGCTTGCAGTCCACTTATCGTAGCTGAATTTCTCCGGATCCTGCCGTAGGTCTACAAAGCCTTCAAGCCCTGAGCTTGAAAGGCGTACATTGAATCCACTGCTGTTGATGTGGGATATCTTGCCGCTCAAAATACTGCCGTTAGCACATGTTCGCGCGAGATAATTTCCGGCCAGCCAGTGTTCTGCCATTGTCGTTGCAGCTCTGGTGCTGGCGATTTTATCCGCCAGTGCGACGAGCTCCTGGTGATCAACCAGCTCATTTGATTGCCCTTGCAATATCGATTTGATTTGCAGGTGTACGAGGAAGTCCACATACCTTCGCAGCGGTGAGGTACAGTTAGTGTAGCTCGGTAGCGCCATGCCCATGTGGGGGGCGCTGTGGGTGACCAGTTCTGCTCGAGTGAGAAGTCGGTTTACCATCGCGCGCAATGGAAGCGCGCTGGTGGAGGCAGACAAGTGCTGCATCACAGCTCGATAGCCTGCAACCGTATCGAGCATTTCTGCGGCCACTTCGGGGGCATGCATGTCGAGGAATTTTTTGGCCTCATCAAGTCGGTCAGATCGAAAGCCGGGGTGACTAACGAATGGGCCGCTGGCACTGCTCTTAGTGAGGAAGCGGGCTGCGCACCGATTGGTTGCAACCATGCATTCTTCAACAAGCTTCTGTGACAGCAATTTTTCGTAGGACTCGATTGCCTCAATCTGCTTGTGGTCGTTGAGTATCCAGCGATATTCACTACGATCCTCCATGACCAATTCGTGTTCCTCGCGTCGTCCGCGCAAGGCTCTATAGACTTGATAAAGCGCTTCCAGTGGAGTCGCATGGCTCATCAGCTCGTCGTATTGTCCCGACAGGTATCGATCTACGCCGTAATAGGACAGCTTTGCACGTGATCGTATAGTGGCCTCGATAAACTCAAACTCGCCAACTTCACCGCTGTCAGAAACGGCTATTTTGCAGACCAGAGCGGGCCTGTTATCGCCTTCTGATAGCGCGCAAGTATCCTGCGAAAGTGCGTCGGGCAGCATGGGCAGCACGTTGCCGTGAAAATAGACGGAAGTACCGTGCTCTGCGACTTCCTTTCTTAGCGGGGAGTCAGCAGGGATATACGCTGTTGGGTCGGCTATCGCTACAAACAGAGTCCAGCCATCACTGCTAATGTCTGCGTAGAGTGCGTCGTCGATATCCTGAGTTTTAGCTGCATCGATCGTGACAAACTCCAGATCGGTCAGGTCTCTACGCTGGCCAGTTTTTATCGGGTCAAAAGACGCCAGACGCTGTTGCAGCTCATTTTTGCTGGCTCCGCTCCACTCACCTTTCAACCCGAAGCGAGCAATCGAGTAAGTATTCTCAATGCCTGGCGTTGACGTATTCCCCAGCACCTCAAGGACTTTGGCCTGGGGTTTTCCGTCCTTGATGGGGTGCCTTAGGATAGCGCAGCGAATGAAGTCTCCTTCCTTGACGCCGTTACGAGCATGGGGGGGGATGAACAACCAGCGCTTAAGTTGTGCAAGGTCCGGTTGCACGAAGATTGCCTTGCCCTTGCGTACGCAGCGGCCTGTGAACTCGCTAAGAGAGCTGCTGACGAGACGTTCAACATCGGCGATGGTCTTGTTGTCTTTACTGGGGCGAATACACACCCTGACCCGGTCATTTGGAAATGCTTTAAGCATCTCATCTGGCGGAATAAAGATCTCTCTACCATCATCCAGGACAGCGAAGCCGTAGCGAGCCTGGGTGCCTTTGACGACGGCCTCGGCACTTTCCTTCTCGGCCTCCATCTTGGTTTTTAATCCCTTGAGCTGGGCGAGGGAGTCCTGATTGAGCATGGCGGGAACTGCACTTTTCTTCGTGACATAAGCCCAGCATCGTAACCGAAATACTGCGCGCTGTCAGGGCACAATCGTAAACATTGGCAAAGCTGAAACTAATTCCCAACGGCGATTGACAGCGATGAGTGATCGGTTTGATAATCGAACTCGAGCACGTCGTTGTAATTATCCGGGAAGTGCCATTTGAACAACTTCCGGACGTGGGTTGGAGCAGGTATGTCCTACCCGCGTGCCACTGACAACAAGCGCGTTTGCGCGGCCTTCGAGCTATCTCTGCTCAGGACTTATTCGCGCTCTCTTTTAGGTGTTTCGTCCTCACAATCTAATTGCAATTCCCGCTCTGCCAGCCGGTGGATAAAGCTGGTACGAACGGTTTCTGCGATCTCCATTGCCCAAGCGGCAATACTCCGACCCCTAGCGACTGAACTTACAACGAGGACTAGTCTATGGACTCAGGCTCCGCCCTGCGCGTAGAAAAAACCAACCTGAAACCTGTCATCAAGAAAACTTACGTTCTGGATACGAACGTACTGTTACACGACCCCACTGCGGTCACCGCTTTCAATGAACACCACGTAGTCATTCCAATGACTGTCCTCGAAGAACTCGATCATATTAAGGACCGGCGCGATAAGACCGTGAGTCGAGAGGCTCGAATTGCCATTCAGATGATAGACAAAGTGGTTGATGCTGCCTCGCCTGCCGAAATTCAGGAAGGGGTGGAGGTTCCTGGCTCATGTTTTGAAGGGCAGTCGGGCACGCTGGCGATATTCCCCGACCAGCTACTTAGCGAAGACAGTTCGGTGCCTTTTCTCGATGTTACACAGGATCAAGCCAATGATAATCGCATTATCAACGTGGCTTTACGGTTGCAGGCGGAAAATCCGAATGAGTTTGTGTGCCTGATTACCAAGGATATCAACATGCGGATAAAGGCCAAGGGTTCGGGCCTTTTACACGTAGAAGACTACCGCAGAGATCGCGTGCTGGACGATATTGACCTGCTGGCTAAAGGCTACGAGCACGTTGAGGGTGATTTCTGGAGCACGATATCCGAGGTGGACACTCTACGTGAGGGTGACTACACGCTACATCGTATACCCCGCAAGTCTCTGCCCAACGCGTATCCGAATATGTTTGTCCACGACGATCAGGAATTTATAGCGTTTGTGAAGCGTGTCGACAGCGAGTTTGTTTATCTGCGATGCGACAGTCGTGACAACCTGATGAACAAACGCTTTTGGGGTATGTCGCCGCGTAACCTGGAGCAGGCCATGGCTATGGCCCTGATAGATGACGATAACGTGGATATGACGGTGATGACCGGGCCCGCAGGGTCGGGTAAGACGTTGATCGCATTGGCGTACGGCTTGCACGCGATCCTGGAACAAAAAAAGTACAACAAGCTGATTGTCGCGAGATCAACACCTCCGATAGCCGAAGATATAGGGTTTCTGCCCGGCACTGAGGAAGAGAAAATGGCGCCGTGGCTGGCGGCCTTCGATGACAACCTGGAGATACTGCATGGCACGGACGAGTCTTGCCACGGCAGTATCGAGTATGTAAAAGAGCGAGCGAATATCCAGTTCAAGTCATTGAACTTTATGCGTGGTCGATCGTTTAATAACGCTTACATCATCATCGACGAAAGCCAGGGCCTAACTCAATTCCAGTTGAAATCTGTGATCAGTCGAGTGGGTGCAGATTCCAAGATAGTTGTTCTAGGCAACTTGGCTCAGATCGATAATAAGTACATTTCACCGTTAACATCGGGCCTGACGTATCTGGTGGAACGTAGCAAAGTTTATCCCCATGCAGGCATCATGCACGTGAATGGGATTGTGCGCAGTCGCCTTGCGGCTTTTGCTGAGGAAAACCTGTAAGAAGAGTGCCCGGCGATTACGTGGTGTTGCTTGGCACCACCTTTTCGCCGGTACGATGTTATCGATGCTGCTGCTGGCAAAGTCGCTGGCTGCGGGTAAATCGTTTGACACTGTAGACTTTGTTTTCTTAGTTCGTGTCGCTAGGCTTTCTTACTCTGCGTAAATCTCGCTGTAGTGCTATTTCAATGTTGACTGTCATGCTAAATACCGTGTCGCGTTTATCAGCATTGTTACGTTTGCGGAAGTTGTAGCCGGGTTCGAGTTCTAGAAACAAATAGTCACGATAGATCTGTCGCCTCCATAAGACGGCCAAGCGGTAGTTTTTCACGAAGCTTTGTGGACTGGTTACGCCGTTGACGGAGGCGATGTAGTTGAACGCAGAAGGTTTGTCGCTTTCGGTATTGCGACGTTGCCTCAGTGCTACTCTGCTGCGCCACTCCACTCCATCCGACTCCTCGCCATAAACAACGCGGTTGCTCCACTGAATTATGTTGTTTTGATCGAGTGCGCGATTGAGATCGAGCTGACTTTTACTTTCAAAACCGTCATCGAGATCGTACTGCACCCGTTCAATGAAGCGATAGCTATCCTGTTCATTGAATGAGCCCTCATTGCGATATCTTACCCCTGGTCGCGGGCCAGAAGACCAGCCCAGCGCTAAGTCAAAGCGACTTCGGGTACCCTCTTTTACGTTGTACTGAAGGGCGACGCCGTCATCGTTTTCTCGCAGTTCATCGACGCCATCCAGGTCTGAGTCATCACCGGCGAAGACAAGGTTCAGTCGTTTTGAAATTTTGGGGAGCTGTACTTTACCTCTCAGGCGCACATCGGCTTGGTAGCCATCTTCGGATTCCCAGTCGTTGATAAACTTTAGACGCAGTTGCGACTCGGCCTGCTCGAGGTTGTATTGAGGATCACCAAAGAAGTTGTCCATCCATTCTGTAAGGGCCTGAGCCGAATCTGTGGCGACAATATGAGTGTCATCCAACCAGTTGGTCTCCAGATCAAGCGCTTCATCAGGTTCGGCAGCCTCCCAACCATTGATGGTATCCTCTTGCTCCTGCGCCACAACCAGCACAGGCAGCAACAGCATTAGAATATGAAGCCACTTTTTCACGTATGCGCTTGCCCTTTTTTCTGTACTTCATTCTCAACAATAAGGATACACTAGCTGATATGGATTCACTTTTCATTTTTTTGCAGCATGTCGTACCGCAGCATTTACTGTCGCGAACAATGGGATACTTGGCTGAACTTCGGCGTCCACTGTGGCTGAAGAATTGGGTGATCAAGCAATTTGTCGCGCACTTCCGCGTTGATATGAGCGAGGCGCTAGAGCCAGATATAGAGACCTATTCCCACTTTAATGCATTCTTCACGCGCGCTTTAAAAGAAGGCGCGCGTCCGATAGCCGACGCCTCCATTGTGTGTCCTGCAGATGGAGCAGTGAGCCAGCTGGGAAAGATAGAGGGTGGACGGATTTTTCAGGCCAAGGGTCAGCATTTTTCAACTACAGAGCTACTAGGTGGTGACGTAGAGCGTGCTATTGCATTCAAAGATGGAGATTTCGCGACCATCTACCTGTCACCGCGTGACTACCATAGAGTGCACATGCCCATCGCCGGTACTCTGACTGCCACCTGCTATATCCCCGGTGAGCTTTTCTCGGTCAACGGTACAACAGCAGAGAATGTCGATCGCTTGTTTGCGCGCAACGAGCGACTTGTGTGTCACTTCGATACCGAGACAGGACCCATGGCGATGATTTTGGTGGGCGCTATGATTGTTGCTGGAATAGAAACCGTTTGGTCGGGTCAGGTAGCGCCGCCACTAGCAACGCCTGACTTGCGAGATTACAAAGTGGCACCTGAGGCTATTCACCTTAAGAAAGGTGAGGAAATGGGGCGCTTCAAGCTCGGCTCAACGGTGATTCTGTTGTTTGGGGAAGATGCGATCGACTGGCTGGACCATTATCAGGCAGGCACTACAACACGACTTGGAGAAGCGCTGGCGGATCTGGATTAAACGCCGGTCAGCCTTCCAGTGAGCCGACAATGTGGCGATAACTAGCCAAACGCCGCTCCGAGATAGCTCCTGACTCTACCGCTGCCAGAATTGCGCAGCCAGGCTCCATTAGGTGTTGGCAGTCGCGAAACTTACAGGTACCCAGCACGTTTCGAAAATCACAAAATCCTTGCTCTACTTGCTCCTTGTTCATGTGCCACAAACCGAATTCCCGGATGCCAGGTGAGTCAATAAGGCTGCCTCCGGTCGGTAAGTGAAAGAGCTGCGCGGTTGTGGTGGTGTGCACACCTTTGAGCGTATTTTCTGACAACGCGCCAACACGCAGGTCAACTTCCGGCAGCAGGGCATTCACTAGCGAGGATTTCCCCACGCCTGATTGACCTACCAGTACGCTGACCCGTTGCGACAGTGCATCGTGAAGTGGCTCCAGTCCGCCGCTGTGGCTGCTGACTCTGAGAACCCGATAGCCAAGCTCGGGGTAAATCGATAGCAGATCCGCGATTGACCCTTCCAGTGTGGGATCGTCTTCCAGCAAGTCCGTTTTATTGAGCAGTATGACCGGTTCGATGCCTACGGTTTCAGCCGCCACGAGATATCGATCGATTAGATTTCCATGCGGTTGAGGGTAGGGGGCGATGACAACAAAGATCTGATCGATATTTGCGGCGACGGGCTTCAGGTTTCCGTAAGCGTCTGGGCGTCTCAGCTCACTTCTGCGCTCGCGCTGCGCTACGATCACCCCGAGAGGCTCGCCCGCGCAATAGATAACGCGGTCACCGGTTACGAGGCCGCTGATGTTTGCTCTGACATGGCATCGCAGCACTGACCCGGAAACGGACTCTACCTGTACCTGTGTGCCGAAGTGTGCGGTGACCAAGCCCTCTTGCTCTGGCCCCAGATCGCCTGCTCCAAGCTTGTCTTCGACTTTCTGGGTGCGCTGATCCGCGCGCTTTTCACGCTCTTCCTGAATCTTGTTGACTCGCCAAGCTTGTCGCCGGGTGAGTTTACGTTTGGGCATATCACCATTATTGGGCGGCAGGAGGTGGAGTGTCGAGACAATTTGTTACACTGTGGGCTCACATGGAGCAGGAACAGCGCATGCAAGACGCCGATAACCTGGTCTGGGTCGACTTGGAGATGACCGGGCTGGATCCAGACAATGACGTGGTGATCGAGATCGCCACTATCGTGACAGACAGTAGTCTGAATAAGCTGGCGGAGGGACCAGTGATTGCCATCCATACAGATGACTCTCGCCTGGGGTCCATGGATGAGTGGAATACCTCACATCATACGTCCTCCGGCTTGGTTGATCGGGTGCGAGCAAGCAAGTACAACCCCGAACTGGCTGCCAGCGAGACGATTGAGTTTCTGCGCGCTTGGGTACCGCCTAACGCGTCGCCTATGTGTGGCAACTCTATCTGTCAGGATCGGCGTTTTATGGCCCGACACTTGCCTGAACTCGAACAATATTTTCATTACCGTAATCTGGATGTGAGTACGTTGAAAATTTTGATGCAACGCTGGCGACCTTCATTGGAAGGTGGTTTTAGCAAGTCAGCAACGCACTTGGCGCTCGATGATATCCGCGAATCTATTGACGAGCTGCGCTATTATCGCGACTATTTCATCCGGATGGAAAGTTAGCGTGAGAACCAACTTTTGCGCCGGATGGACGTAATTCACAAGTAGGAGTATGGTTTTCTGGGGCGTTAGTCTGGCTACTGCCCCGTGATGTGTTGTGTTCAATTACAGATTGAGGTGAGTAAAGACCGGAATGGAAAAGACGCAGAACTCATCAGGGTCATTCTTTAGAGAACTCAGGCGTCGCAAGGTGTTGCGCACTTGCGTGTTATATATCGTACTTTGCTGGGGTGCCCTGCAAGTGGGGGACATCTTGTTTCCGGCGATAGGATTTGATTCCGACGAAGCCTCGCGGAATTTTCTTTACCTGGCCGTGCTGGGCTTCCCAGTGACTTTCCTACTGGCCTGGTTTTTCCAGATCACGCCTCAAGGCATTGTTAGAACGACCTCGTTCGTAGAGCGGCGCATTTTATCTAATATCCCGCCAATTGAAGACCGTCGCCACAATGGTGTCACAACCTACTTCCGTAAAGGTGATGAGCATCCCGAGTACCATTGGATATTGAGCGCAGAAACAGGCCCCTTGGCCGGCCTGAGCTTTGGCGTAAATCAGCCGGTGGTATTGGGTCGCGCGCTTGAGAGCGATATTGCTATTGTGAGTCCGCATGTATCACGGCAGCACGCCAAGCTTGAGGTGGTCGAGGACCAGCTGTACGTAGAGGATCTAGGCTCGTCGAATGGCACGGTTATCAACGGTCGAACGGTCAGTGGACGCCAAGCATTGCGTCACGAAGATGAGATTCGCTTCCATGATATTATTTTCCGAGTGAATGAGGCGTTCTCCAGACCGCGCAGCGAGCAAAGCGCAATGAACAAAACGACCTTTATTCAGGCCCCGACAGACGTCGATCTTAAGAAACAGCCATAGTTAAAGGATTTCAAAGGGCGCTCAATCAGCGAGCGCCTTCTATCCATCACTCGTAGAGTGTGTTTCAGCCCTGTTTAGTGCCGTAATAAGCTCCTTGCAGTCCGCAAACCGTTTCTGTGGTTTTTTCTGCATTAGCCGCTGTACTAGCTGCTCAAGCGATCGAGACAATTGTGGCTTTAGTGATCGCAGCGGGGGGGTGGGTTCAGTGGCTATCTGCGTCATTAGTGTGGTCAGGTTCGGCCCGTCATGAGGGGCTTGCCCGGTGAGCATTTCAAATAAGACGGCGCCTAGCGAATATTGATCGCTTCTTCCATCAACGCGGCCACCTGTAGCCTGCTCAGGCGACATGTATCTAGGGGTAGCGTACATATCTTCCGTAGCGTCGACTCTGGCAAACCTGGCGGAGTGGGGCGCTGAAGCGATGCCGAAGTCACCCAATTTCGCCGGTGTACTTCGGTCGTCTGTAAAAATATTGCCGGGCTTGATATCTCTATGCACCACGCCAAGGTTGTGGGCATATTGCAAAGCCAGCGCCGTGTCTACTGTAATCTTCAGCGCGCGGGGCACGGATAGGCAGCCATGTTCTTTAAGGTGCTGAGCCAGCGTGGGCTGAGTGACCAGTTCCATGCTGATGTAGGCTTGTCCGTCGGTTTCCCCGACCTCAAGCAGTTGCACAATATTGGGATGACTGAGCTGGCTTGCAGCGCTGCCTTCAGCCAGCAAACGTTCCTGCGCGCGTTGGTCTCCGCTCGCCCTAACGTTCACAAGCTTAAGCGCTACCAGAGCGCTGTTGGCGCAATCGGTAGCCCGATAAAGAGAGGTGGAGTTGTTTTGGAAGAGCAGTTCTTCAATACGAAACCTTCCGACGATAGAGCCAACAGAGCGCATGTTGTATCCGCCGGCAAGCCGCTAGTTAGCGGGTGGCTGGCATCATAGCCACAGCCACAGTCCGACAATAACCATGGCAGCCACTAACAGCCAGATTTTCCCACCGTGATTGACCCTATCTGCAGCCGCATGAGAGATGGCCTGACCAATATTCTGCGTTGTTTCCAGGTCGTGCGTCACCGGTGGTGCGCCTGCCCCACCGTGTGCTGGCTCTCCCACAACCACGACTGAGACATTATCTCTGCCGCCATTGGCCAGAGCCATGTTCACCAGTGCGTCTACCTGCGTCTGAGGCGTGCGCTGTTGGCTCATGATCTCCGCGATCCCCTTGTCTCTCACCTCGTCAGTGAGCCCGTCGCTGCAGAGCAAGATCTGCTGGCCCTCTTCCAGTTGTCCTGAAATGAGCCCTGGCTTGACCTGAATACTTTCTGAGACGCCCATGGACTGGCTCAGTACGTGGCGATCAGGGTGGGTTGCGGCTTGATCGGGCGTAATAGCACCCGTCGCGAGCAGTTCACTCACGGGGTTGTGATCACGAGACAGCTGATGTAGTTCACCATCAAAAAGATAGGCGCGACTGTCGCCTACCCACACAATTTCATATTCCTTACCGTCGAGCTTCAGCGCGACCAGCGTTGAGCCCATGTCACTGGCGCCATTGCGTCTTTTGATTTCATCAAGTACTGCGCGGTGGGCTTTATGGACAGCCTCAACCATAGGTGTGCCGTTGGCAACCTCGTGCACCATAGTGTCTTTCACGATGGCACTGGCTACCTCCCCGCCAGAGTGCCCCCCAACACCATCGGCTACCAGCCAGAGTCCCAGCTCCGGCTTTGCTTCGAAGCTGTCTTCATTGTGGTTGCGTACTAGCCCGGCGTGAGTACTGGCCGCAAACTGTGTCATCCGTGCTCCCGTTTTGCCTGCGCTACTTGCACAGCCATCGCTATTATTTTTCGCTTTAGGCAGCGCAATCGCCCGTAAGGGTGAGTGTAGTCCATGTTGCTACCTCGCAGGAAGGTCATATGTGCTGATTTAGGGCCCAGTTCACATGTTCACGCACCAATTCAGAAGAGTGGTTCGCACGAACCTGAAGTACCTCGATAACACGTTCGCTGGTGGGTGCATTGCCTAATGCGATAGCGAGGTTGCGCAACCAGCGCTCATGGCCGATGCGGCGAATCGCCGAGCCCTCAGTTTTAGAGAGAAAGGTGTCTTCATCCCACAGGAATAACTCTGCAAGCTCCACGTCGTCAAGTCCGTGTCTGGGCTTGAAGTCGCTCTCGCGGGTTGTCTGCGCAAACTTGTTCCATGGGCATACCAGCTGACAGTCGTCGCATCCAAAAATGCGGTTCCCCATGAGCGGGCGCAGTGTGGGATCGATACTGCCTTTGTGCTCAATGGTGAGATAGGAAATACATTTACGGGCGTCCAGTTCAAACGGTCCCGCAAAGGCATTAGTCGGGCAAATATCCAAACATGCGCTGCAGCTACCGCAGTGTTTATTGGTTTGTGGTGCATCAGGCTCAAGTGGCAGGTCGGTGTATATCTCTCCAAGAAAGAACCAGGAACCCGCCTTTTCATTGATCAGCATTGTATTTTTTGCGATCCATCCCATGCCTGCTCGCTCCGCTAAGGCGCGCTCTAGTACCGGCGCGCTGTCTACAAATGCGCGGTAGTGTCCTCCGCCGGCGTGCTCCTCGATATAATTGGCGAGTTTAGCAAGCCGTTTTCGCATCAGCTTGTGGTAATCGCGACCTAGGGCGTAACGCGATACATAGGCTTTTTCAGGCGAGTCGAGAATCGCCAACGGTTGTGTATCGTCTGACAGGTAGTCCAGACGGACAGTAATAACCCGGCACGTGCCGGGTACAAGTTCAGCAGGTCGAGCCCGCTTCAACCCATGTTGTTGCATATAATCCATGCTGCCGTGATAGCCTCGATCCAGCCACTTCTGCAGATAGCCTTCATGCTCCGCTAGATCAATATCGGCGATGCGTGCATCAGAGAAGCCAAATTCCACCGCCCACCGGCGAATATGGGCAGTGAGCTGGCGTTGTTGCTCAGGCGTTAATGCTGCTGTGATTTGCGAATCTGATTCGCTGGAGTCAGGCAAGCCCATGAATGGCGCCATTGTTGGGTGATCGTCGTATAATTCTGCCACATCTGTGGAGACTTGGTTGGATATGAATTACGAAGGAATGGAGCCGCTGTACACGGCAGAACAAACTCGAGCGTTGGATCGAGCTGCGATCGAGAGTGGAATACCCGGCATCACACTGATGACAAAGGCTGGACACGCCGCGTTTGATTGTATGCGGGCACAGTGGCCAGACGCGAAGCAGGTGCAAGTATTATGTGGTACCGGCAACAATGGCGGCGATGGCTTTCTTCTAGCCGATATCGCGCATAAACGCGGTTTGCAGGTGACTGCGCTGCAACTGGGTGACCCCGACAAAATAGTTGGGGACGCGCTGATTGCGCGCAAGCAAGCGTTGGCTAATGGTGTTCAGGTGAAACCGTTTGATGGCGCAATTGTGCCGCTGGGAATTGTGGTTGATGCAATGCTGGGTACTGGGCTTGGGGGTGACGTGCGCGGTGATTACGTCGATGCGATTGCACAGGTTAACGGACTGGGGTTGCCCGTGCTCGCTCTGGATATCCCCTCAGGACTCTGCTCAGACACCGGGCGGGTGCTTGGCGTGGCAGTGCGCGCGGATGTGACTATCAGTTTTATCGGCTTGAAACGCGGCCTGTTGACCGCTAATGGTCCAGATTATTGTGGCGAGATAGATTTTGCGGGCCTAGACGTCCCTGTAGAAGTCAGTGATGGACTTCCCCATTCAGCATTACGTATTGATCTTGAGATGTTGCTCGAGCAAATACCCTCAAGACCGACTGCATCGCATAAAGGGATGTACGGCAATGTGCTGGTGATTGGTGGCGACTATGGTATGGCTGGAGCAGCGATTCTGGCTGCAGAGGCTGCGCTGCGCTGTGGTGCCGGCCTGGTGCGTGTCGCAACCCGTCCGGAGCATGTAGCTGCCGTGTTAGCGCGCACGCCTGAGGCAATGGCGCGCGGGATTAACAGCAGTCTCGATCTTTTGGCGATGGTTGATGAAGCAAATGTGCTGGTTGTCGGCCCTGGGCTCGGTCAGAGCGAGTGGTCTGAGCAACTGCTACGGGTTGCCGCTGACAGCGGGAAAACACTGATACTCGATGCAGATGCACTTAATCTTCTAGCGCTGGAGCGCGGTATCGAGCAGGAGTCACGCCCCAACTGGATACTTACACCGCATCCCGGTGAGGCAGCGCGTCTACTGGGGCAGAGCAACTTGCATGTGCAGCAGGATCGCTTTGCCGCAGCCGCTGCACTGCAAGATAGGTATGGTGGTGTAGCAGTGCTCAAAGGCAATGGCACCTTGGTGCGCTCTGCCTCGTCGACGTTGCTGTGCGACTATGGCAATCCCGGTATGGCCAGCGGTGGCATGGGTGACGTACTTAGCGGCGTGTTGGGCAGCCTTGTAGCGCAGGGTTTGAGTTTGACAGATGCCGCCGCGCTTGGCGTTTCTCTTCACGCCGCTGCCGCCGATATCGCCGCCGCAGAGGAGGGAGAAAGAGGTTTGTTAGCAACAGACCTCATCCCGCGTATGCGAGCGCTTCTCGGATGACAGGCGTTGCGCTCGAGCTGGATTTGGATGATGAGAAGGCCATGGTGGCACTCGGTGCTCGTCTGGGCAGTGCTACAGAGCCCGGCTGCGTAATGTATTTGCACGGGGGTCTCGGTATGGGCAAGACCACACTCAGCCGAGGATTCATCCAGTCACTTGGGCATGTGGGAGCCGTGAAGAGCCCTACCTATACCCTGGTTGAGCCCTACGAGTTTTCTGGCTTTACCGTTTACCACTTCGATCTATACCGTTTGGGTGATCCCGAGGAGCTGGAGTTTATGGGTATACGGGACTATTTCACTGCAAAGACAATCTGTCTGGTAGAGTGGCCTGAGCGTGGCAGTGGCGTTTTGCCACCTGCAGATTTAGTGATTACCATAGCAAAGGCTGGGTCCGGACGTGTTGCTTCGCTACGTTCGCAAACAACCGCTGGGGCGGACGTTGTTACGGGCCTGCAGGGGATGAACTGAAGAGTAAGCAGAGTCGCCTCTGTGAGAGATTGCAGAGCGGGAGTGTTATGAGCAGGGCGTTAGGGGCTTTACTAGTTCTGGTAATGCTGAACGCGTCGTCGACGTGGGCGGCTGTGGTGAAGGATGTGCGTCTTTGGCGCGCTCCGGATCACACGCGCATCGTATTTGACCTGAGTGACCCGGCTGATCACACGCTTATCGTGCTGCAGAATCCATCGCGCATTGTTTTGGATGTTAGCGATACACAGCTAAAAACCGCTCTGGACGATTTGCAATTGGGCGAGACCCCAGTGAAGTCGATTCGATCTGGCGTGCGCGAGGGTAAGAACTTGCGGGTTGTGTTGGATATGACCGAGAGCGTAGA
The DNA here is from genome assembly GCA_039990395.1 of Halioglobus sp. Classification (GTDB taxonomy): domain Bacteria; phylum Pseudomonadota; class Gammaproteobacteria; order Pseudomonadales; family Halieaceae; genus CALINF01. Next base: position 123,125 of record JBDXFZ010000144.1, on the reverse strand, counting down.
CCCACGCAGCTTCGCATTGAAAGCGAATGAACAGGCAGGCCATCGTCTGGTTTTAGACTTGTATGATAAAAATCGATCCACCAAGGCAGTCAAGAAAAGTGTCACCCAACCCTCCGGCAAGCGCGACCTGATCATCGCTATTGATGCCGGGCACGGGGGCGAAGATCCAGGCGCTACCGGGCCAAACCGGTTGCGAGAGAAGCATGTGGTGTTAGCAATTGCCAAAGAGCTGTACCGGTTGTTGGAGCAGGAACCTGGTTTTGACCCTACGCTGGTGCGCACGGGTGATTATTACATTAGCTTAAAGGGTCGCCGTGATATTGCCCGCAAGCGTCAGGCCGATCTGTTTGTGTCGATTCATGCGGACGCATTCAAGCGCAAGGAGGCCAATGGTGCATCGGTGTATGCGTTGTCGACCCGAGGCGCTACGAGTACAGCGGCGCGCTACCTGGCGCAGCGCGAGAACGCTGCCGATTTGGTTGGCGGTGTGAGCTTGTCCGACAAAGACGATGTGCTGGCCGGCGTGTTGGCCGATCTATCTATGACGTCCACTCTGGATACCAGCCTCAAACTGGGCGATAACGTGCTGCGCAAAATGGACCGTGTTGCCCGCTTACACAAAAAGAATGTAGAGCAGGCGGGCTTTGCGGTACTCAAAAGTCCCGATATTCCCTCTATCCTGATTGAGACCGGATTTATCTCTAACCCGGGCGAGTCCAAGAAGCTTGCCACCCGTAGCTACCAGCGCAAAATGGCCACGCAGATATACGCCGGCATCAGGGATTGGTTTGTGATGCATCCGCCATCGGGCACACTACTTGCCTTGCGCAAGCAGCAGGGTGGGCAGCAGTACACCATTGCCCGCGGTGATACACTGTCGGGCATTGCCCAGCGGTTTAATGTGTCTGTGAATGATTTGAAGAGCCGTAACGGGCTGAACGATACGCGGATCATGGTAGGCCAGAAATTAACAATCCCAACAACCTGACTTTACGGCTGGCTCCCTCGGGTAGCCACTGTGTTAACCCAACAATAAAGTAGACCAACGCCCATGTCCCTGATTCACCGCCTGAGCGCGCGGTTGGCCAACCAAATTGCCGCAGGCGAAGTCGTAGAGCGTCCGGCATCGGTGGTTAAGGAAGTTCTTGAAAATAGCCTCGATGCTGGTGCCAGTCGCGTTGATATCGACGTGGAGGCCGGTGGCTCCAAACTGATCCGCATTCGTGACAATGGAGGCGGAATTCACGCCGATGACCTGGCGTTGGCACTCGAGCGTCATGCCACCAGCAAGATTACGTCGCTAGAAGATCTTGAGCAGGTGGGCAGCCTGGGTTTTCGTGGGGAAGCTCTGGCTAGTATCGGTTCGGTCTCTCGTCTGGCGCTAACCAGCAACGCTCACGAGCACGGTAGTGAGGGCCATAGCGCGCTGTCTGAGGGCCGCGACATGGAGGTGCAAGTGAAGCCAGCGCCTCACCCTCGTGGTACCACCGTTGAGGTTCGTGACCTGTTTTTCAATACACCTGCTCGACGCAAGTTCCTGCGCACGGAAAAAACCGAGTTTAATCATCTTGATGAGGTTGTGAAGCGATTGGCCTTGTCTCGTTTCGATGTTGGGTTCAGCTTGCGCCATAACGGCAAGGTGATTCATAACCTGCAAGCGGGTGAGAGTGACGCTGAACGACAGCGGCGAGTGGCCACAGTCTGCGGGCCCGCATTCATGGAGCAGGCCATCTATGTGGAAAGTGACACGCCAGACCTCAAGCTGTGGGGCTGGGTAGGGCTACCCACTTTTTCACGTAGTCAGGCAGACCTGCAGTATTTCTTTGTAAATGGCAGAGTGATACGCGACAAACTCATTGCTCATGCGGTGAAACAGGCTTACCGCGACGTGCTGTATCACGGGCGCCATCCGGCGTTTGTATTGTACCTGGAGCTCAATCCGTCTCAGGTGGATGTAAACGTGCATCCTACCAAGCATGAGGTGCGCTTTCGCGATGGTCGCGCCGTGCACAATTTCATCTTTAGCAGCCTGCATCGTGCGTTGGCCGATGTACGCCCAGCAGACCAGTTGCCTGAACACACGGTGGCAGATGGGGAGGGTGGATTGATCGATACGCGTACCGGCGAGGTGGCCAGTCAAAGCGCTCTCTCCTGGGGCGCCCCTCAGCAGGGACATGCGCCTTCGCAGGGAGTATCTGGCTATGGTGCGCCAAATCGCCCAATGGCAGGTGGTGCAATGGAGCAAATGCGTAGCTATGGTCAGCTGCATCAGGCCCCTGCTTTACCTGAGCAGGGGGCCGAAGAAGAGGTGCCGCCGCTGGGGTATGCGCTTGCTCAGCTCATGGGCATTTATATTCTTGCCGAGAATGCGCAGGGTCTTATTTTGGTTGATATGCACGCCGCTCATGAGCGCATTACGTATGAACGCCTCAAGCTCGCGCGCGAATCCGAGGGAATTCGCAGCCAGCCATTACTGGTGCCACAGTCTGTTGCTGTGAGCGAGCGCGAGGTGGAGATAGCGGGTGAGCACTCGCAGCTGTTTACCGCATTGGGTTTGGCGGTTGATATAGCAGGACCCGAAACCTTGTTGATTCGGCAGATCCCTGTGTCATTGCGCGACTCCGATATAGAGCAGCTGCTGCGGGATGTGCTGTCTGACCTGATTGAGTTCGGCAGCTCGGACCGTATAGAGGCGCACATGGATGAAATACTCTCCACCATGGCGTGTCATGGCTCTGTACGCGCTAATCGACGCCTGACCCTACCCGAAATGAACGCTTTGCTGCGTGACATGGAAGAAACCGAGCGCTCTGGCCAGTGTAACCACGGAAGGCCTACCTGGACTCAGTTGACACTCGAGGAACTGGACAAACTGTTCCTTAGAGGGCGCTAGCCGCGTGGATACGAGGCCTCTTGTCATTCTGCTGATGGGTCCCACCGCATCCGGTAAAACCGATCTGGCCATTGAATTGGCTAAAGCCCTCAACGGTGAATTGATCAGCGTAGATTCTGCGCTGGTGTATCGAGGCCTGGATATCGGTAGCGCCAAGCCCGACTATCCCCATCATCTTATGGATATCCGTGATCCTGCCGAGCCTTACTCGGCTGCCGATTTTGTATCCGACGCCGTACCCCTGATCGAGCGTATTGTGGCCCAGAGTAAAGTGCCAATACTGGTGGGCGGCACAATGCTGTACTTCAAGGCGCTCTTGGACGGGCTTAACGACATGCCCGCTGCTGACCCAATCGTGCGTGCACAGATTGAAGCAGAGGCAGAGCGCGAGGGTTGGCCTGCTTTGCACGTTAAGCTACTGGAGGTGGATCCTGCGTCCGCAGCGCGAATTCACCCCAACCATTCGCAGCGCCTGGCACGGGCGTTGGAGGTGTATCGGACCAGCGGTATTCCCATGTCAGACTGGCAATCGAAGCAGCAGACAGCGCCGCTGCCCGCCGAGCAATTTCGACTGTTGCAGATAGCGCTGTGTCCGCAGGATCGTGCTGTGTTGCACGAGCGCATAGCCTTGAGGTTTGAGCAGATGATGGCGGCAGGTTTTCTCGAAGAAGTGCGGCAATTGCATCAGCGGGACGACCTTGATGCCGATCTGCCCGCTATCCGCGCCGTGGGCTACCGCCAATTGTGGGAGCACCTGGAGGATGAAGTAGGCCTGGAAGCGGCTGTGGAGCGGGGCATAGCGGCCACCCGGCAGCTGGCCAAGCGTCAGTTAACCTGGTTGAGAAAATGGCCCGATTTGGTGTGGATTTCCACCGATCGTGAAGGGAACGTTGTGGATTCGGGGTTGTCAGACGATTCAGGAATGAGTTTTGTCCAGAATCCATGCGATCTGGTCTTGAATTCCCTGAGTTCGTACCCATTGTAGTAACGTAGGCGGCGTTAGGCGAAAAGTGTGATGTTGCCGTAAATGTGGTCGGCAAAATGCGCCCATAGCGAGGCGTCTGCTGGACCCATTCAAATGCACTATACTTAGCGATAGTGGTATCGAGGGCCCATTGTTTTATCCGCCGTGACAGCGTTGGTGGCGGGATAAATAAGAGGTCAGTTTGCTTTTTTTTGGCTCCATTTGAGCCTGGTAGGAGAGAGTTATGTCAAAAGGGCACACGCTACAAGACCCTTACCTGAATATTTTGCGTAAGGAACGCGTTCCCGTTTCCATCTATTTGGTAAACGGCATTAAGTTGCAGGGGCAGATCGAATCGTTTGATCAGTTCGTGGTATTGCTGAAGAACACAGTCAGCCAGATGGTATATAAGCATGCCATTTCTACGGTAGTACCCTCGCGCGTCGTGCGCGTGCCGATGCAAAATCCCCCGGAAGACGATGACGACAGCTAGGGTACGCCATGCCCCGAGCGCTGTTTGCTTGGGGCCCACACCGTTCCAACGGCCGCGAGGTAGTATTGTTTTTTGATCGTCCCGATTCGGGAGAGCGAGCGGTGCTCGTACATCTGAATCTTGTCAGCGAATCCGAGCGGGAAGATCCCCGCGAATTCGAAGAACTTGTCCTGTCAGCTGGAGGAGACCCGGTTTCGTTTGTAATGGGGTCGCGCGAAGCACCGCACTCTAGAACCTTTGTCGGCAAAGGCAAGCTCGAGGAGATTGCTGAAGAGGTGCGTTTGCATGAGGCGGAGATCGTTATGTTTAATCATGCGCTCAGCCCCAGCCAGGAGCGTAACCTTGAGCAGGAGCTGTGTTGTCGCGTACTGGACCGCACAGGCCTGATCTTGGACATTTTTGCCCAGAGGGCACGGACTCATGAAGGCAAGCTGCAGGTCGAGTTGGCTCAACTGGAGCATATGAGTACCCGATTGGTACGCGGCTGGACCCACCTTGAGCGCCAGAAAGGGGGTATTGGACTACGCGGACCGGGAGAGACTCAGCTTGAAACCGACCGTCGGCTGCTCCGGGCGCGCATTAAGGCGATATCGGGACGCCTGGAGAAAGTACATAAGCAACGCGATCAGGGGCGCCGCTCCCGGCGCAGGGCCGAAATACCTACCGTGTCATTGGTGGGGTATACGAATGCTGGCAAATCCACCTTGTTCAATCGAATGACAGATTCAGATGTGTATGCGGCAGATCAGCTGTTTGCCACGCTGGATCCCACGCTACGCCGGCTCGAATTGGATAATATAGGCTCGATCGTGTTGGCCGACACAGTGGGGTTTATCGCCCACCTGCCTCACAAACTGGTGGAGGCCTTTAAGGCAACGCTTGAAGAAACCACCAGCGCAGATTTGCTACTTCAAGTGGTCGACGCGGCCAGTGAAGACCGTGAAGACAACATGTTTCAGGTGCAAGAGGTGCTCAATGAGATCGGCGCCGACAAGACCCCGCAGTTGATCGTATACAACAAGCTCGATCTACTCGAGCAACCCGCGCGTATTGATCGTGATGAGAACGGCAAGCCTGCGCGGGTATGGGTCAGTGCAAAATCTGGCGAGGGCGTGGAACTAGTGCTCGAGGCCATTGTAGAGCTGTTAGGGCAGGACATGGTTTCGCAAGAGTTGCATCTGGCACCTGCGCAAGGGCGCCTGCGGGCTGCTTTGTATCAGCTTGGCGCCGTAGAGGCAGAAGAACATGGTGACGATGGCATAGCGCATCTTAGCGTGCGAATGCCGCGCTCCGATTGGAATCGATTATTAGCCAGCGAGTACGCCTCGTCTGGCCAAAAAATCTGATAGAATTTCGCGACTTTTAATTAGGAGTTGATTATGGCCTGGAATGAACCGGGTGGCGGCAACAACAAGCCAAAAGATCCATGGGGCGGCGGCGATCAAGGTCCGCCAGACCTCGATGAAGCACTCAAAAAGCTGCAAGAGAAGTTCGGCGGTCTGTTTGGAGGTAAATCCTCCGGCGGCGCGGGTGGCTCGGGCGGCGCGGGTGTGTCTGGTGGATTGATAGGCGTGCTGATTACAGGCGCTGTGGTGGTTTGGGCCCTGATGGGGTTCTACCAGATCGACCAGCAGGAGCGCGGTGTAGTGCTTCGCTTTGGTAAATATTTGGAAACAGTGCAGCCAGGCCTGCAGTGGAATCCGCCGCTTATCGATGAAGTGACCAACGTAAACACCACCAAGGTTCGTGCAGCGAGCTTTCGCGAGATTATGCTCACCCAGGACGAGAACATCGTCGAGGTGAATCTCTCTGTGCAATACGTAATCGATAACCCGACTGACTTTGTATTGAAGGTAAGAGATCCTGAGCGCTCCTTGCAGCACGCATCACAAAGTGCCTTGCGCCATGTGGTTGGCGGAACCGGCATGAACATGGTGCTGACCGAAGGCCGAGCTCAAATTGGTATTGAAGTGAAGCAACGGCTGCAGGATTACCTGAACATGTATGAAACGGGTATCTCTGTTACTACGGTAAACGTAGACGAATCCAAGCCGCCGTCACAAGTGCAAGCTGCGTTTGATGATGTGATCAAAGCGCGCGAGGATGAGGAGCGAGTTAAGAACGAGGCGCAGGCCTATGCCAATGGCATCGTGCCGGAGGCGCGTGGTTCGGCTCAGCGAGTGATAGAGGAAGCTAACGCCTACAAAGAGCAGGTTATCGCCAACGCTCAGGGTGAGGCTAGTCGCTTCGATCAATTGTTAACCGAGTATCGAAAAGCGCCGGATGTAACGCGCGAGCGACTATATCTGGATGCATTGCAGGGTGTTTATAGCAACACCAACAAGGTGATGGTAGACGTGGAAGGCGGCAATAATATGATGTATTTGCCGTTAGACAAGCTGGCGCCCGCTGCCGCAGTGGGTGGCGGAGCAGCGCGAGGCATGAACATTGATAGCTCCAACATTCGGGAGCTGACGAATGCGGTAACAGAGCAGCTGCGCCGAGATGCTGCAGCCACCGGTAATCGTCGAGGAGGTCGCTAATATGTCGGGACGTAATGTAACGGTAATCCTGTTGGCGGTGTTGGTGCTTTTTCTTGCCAGCAATTCGCTGTACCTGATGAGAGAAACCGAGAAGGGCGTTTTGCTGAAGTTTGGTGAGGTTGTGAACCCGGATATCAAACCCGGATTACACTGGAAAGTGCCGTTTGTGAACAACGTGCGTAAATTTGACGGTCGCGTACTCACAGTTGACTCGCAGCCTGAACGTTTCTTTACCCAGGAGCAAAAAGCGCTGATTGTGGACTCTTACGCCAAGTTTAAGGTTTTTGATACTGCAAAGTTCTACACAGCAACCAACGGTGAAGAGTCTCGCGCGATGGGCCTGTTGGCCCAGCGTATCAACGACGGACTGCGAAACCAGGTGGCCGTGCGCACCATTCAAGAGGTTGTGAGCGGCGAGCGCGATCAGCTGATGGAAGATCTCACGAAGCAGATCGATGCCGCTGCCCAGGCAGAATTGGGTGTTGAAGTGGTTGATGTGCGGGTGAAGAAGATCGACCTGCCGCCGGATGTGTCGGAATCTGTTTATCGCAGGATGAACGCGGAACGTGAGAAAGAGGCGCGTGAGCATCGCTCGCTGGGTCAGGAACTTGCAGAGGGAATTCGCGCAGCAGCTGACCGTGAGGTGACTGTATTACAAGCTAACGCCTATCGTGAGGCAGAAGAGCTTCGCGGCACGGGGGATGCCGAAGCAACGCGTGTGTATGCCGATGCGTTCAATCAGGATCCAGAGTTCTACTCATTCACTCGTAGCTTGAATGCCTACCAGAGCTCATTTCAGGGGTCTGGCGATATAATCCTGATTCAGCCCGATAGTGAATTCTTCAGGTATCTGAAGGACTCCAAGGGCGGTAACTAGCAGGTAAAAATCACAGGCGCCAAGTGTGGCGGCTGTGATAGAATTCTTTAACCGTGGGATTCGGCGTTTGGCTCACAAACGCAGAGCCCGCGGTTTTTTGTGTGGTTAAAACCGAGAGGCAGTATGGAATTCTGGCAGGTACTCCCGGTTGCGCTGGCACTGGTACTGATTATTGAAGGTATGCTTCCGTTTCTCAGCCCACAGCGCTGGCGTCAGATGATCGTATCAGTGGCCCAGATGGATGATCGCACGATTCGAAATATCGGCCTTGGCAGCATGTTGCTGGGGCTGGTGATGTTGTATTTAGTGAATTAGGCACGTAGGCATGACTACCGTAGATCGCTGGCAACTACCCGATGGGGTGGAAGAAGTGCTGCCTGAGCAGGCAGCGGCGGTCGAGCACCTGCGGCGCGCGCTGCTAGACCTATTTGCCAGCTGGGGCTATCAGTTGGTGATCCCGCCGCTGATGGAGTTCACCGAATCTCTGCTAGTGGGTTTGGGCGCCGATCTCGATCTGCTGACGTTCAAAATGACTGATCAACTCAGTGGCCGTAGCCTGGGTGTCAGGGCAGACATTACCCCTCAGGTAGCGCGTATAGACGCTCATAGTCTGGGCGAAACCGGCATCTCTCGCCTGTGCTATGCAGGATCTACGTTGCACACACAGCCTAAAACCCTGATGGCGTCGCGCTCTCCGATTCAGTTGGGTGCAGAACTTTATGGCGACTCCAGTGAAGCCGCCGATTTGGAGATTATCGGCCTAATGCTGGCCACTCTGGCCGCGGCGGGTCTTGAAGATATAACGCTCGACCTGGGGCATGTGGGTGCTTATGACGCCGTGCTTAAAAGCGCTGCGCTCAGCCCGGAGCAGGAAGCCACCATATTTGATGCTCTGCAGCGAAAGTCGCGCCCCGATTTATCAATCGCGCTCGATGGCGTGAGTGAGCATGCCGCCAAGTTAGTGCTTGGGTTGCTGGACTTACACGGTGATGCCACCGTGTTGGATCGTGCAAGAGCGCTGTTTCGCGAGGACGCCAATGGCGCTCTGGCTGCGGTTGAAAAATTGCAGACCGTGGCCGACGCGCTAACAGCGCAACACCCTGGGCTGTCGATCTACTTTGACCTGGCCGAGCTTCGCGGCTATCACTATCACACCGGTATCGTATTTGCGGCCTATGTGCCCGGGTATGGTCAGGCGGTCGCCAATGGCGGACGCTACAACAATGTCGGTGAGGTGTATGGCCGGGCCCGGCCGGCAACGGGTTTTGCAAGCGACCTCAAAGCGTTAACCGCGCTGAGCCGAGTGGCCCCAGAAACACGAGGCGCTATCAGCAAACCCAATCATGCAGACCCTGCGTTGGAACAGGTCGTGGCCCGCCTGCGTGAGGCCGGAGAGATTGTTATTAATCGTTTGGCAGACAGGCCAGACACCCGCTGTGACCGCGAACTCGTTTGTCAGAATGACGAGTGGGTGGTTGTGGCATTGAATTCCTGAATTCGTAATACAGGCATAGCAGCATGAGTAAAAATGTAGTCGTTCTGGGCACCCAGTGGGGTGATGAGGGCAAAGGCAAGATAGTAGATTTGCTAACTGATCAGGCCAGTGCCGTGGTGCGGTTTCAGGGTGGTCACAATGCGGGGCACACCCTCGTAATCGATGGCAAAAAAACGGTATTGCATCTGATCCCTTCCGGTGTACTGCGCGAGGGTGTGCAATGCCTTATTGGTAACGGGGTGGTGTTATCACCCGAGGCGTTGCTCAAGGAAATTGCCGAACTCGAAGAAAAAGGGGTGCCAGTGCGCAAGCGCTTGAAGATCTCGCCCGCCTGCCCGCTTATTCTGTCGTATCACGTGGCGTTGGATGTAGCGCGCGAAGCCAAGCGAGGCAATGCCAAGATTGGTACCACGGGCCGCGGCATAGGCCCTGCATATGAAGACAAAGCTGCTCGACGCGGTTTGCGTTTGGGTGATCTTAAAGATCCGGCGCGCTTTGAAAGCCGGCTGCGCGAGGTGATGGATTATCACAATTTCCAGTTGCAGCATTACTACAAGGTTGAGCCGTTAGATGTAGAGCAAGTGCTGGCTGAAACGCTGGAGATGGGGAAAGAACTCCTGCCCATGATGGCCGACGTTACTGCCATTCTGCACGAGTGCCGATTAACCGACGACAAAATTATGTTTGAGGGCGCGCAAGGCTCTTTGCTGGATATTGATCACGGTACCTACCCGTTCGTAACCAGCTCTAACACCACCGCTGGTGGCACGGCCACGGGCTCCGGCTTTGGCCCGCTCTATCTGGATTATGTGCTGGGCATCACCAAGGCCTATACCACGCGGGTGGGTTCTGGCCCATTCCCGACCGAGCTCTTTGACGAAACGGGCACACACCTGGCCGAGAAAGGGCATGAGTTTGGCGCCACCACGGGTAGGCCGCGTCGCTGTGGCTGGTTCGATGCCGTGGCGCTGCGTAACGCAGTAAACATCAACTCTATTAGCGGCTTGTGTCTTACCAAGCTTGATGTAATGGATGGTCTGGAAACTATCCGCATTTGTGTGGGCTACGCGTGCGAGAACGGAGAGCCGGTACCAAATCCCGTGGATTCAGAGGACTACGAGGGTCTGCATCCCGTGTATGAGGAAGTGCCTGGCTGGAGTGGTTCAACTATCGGTGCTAAAACGCTGAAAGAACTCCCCAAGGAAGCACGGGATTACATCACCAAAATTGAGCAAGTCGTGGGCGCGCCAATTGATATTATCTCAACTGGGCCCGATCGGGTGGAGACGATTGTGCTTAGGCACCCGTTTGGGGGGTAAGTACGTTATTGGTTGATAGTCCTCGCTTCAGCTTTGATTTAGAGTAGGGAGTATCTGGAATCGAATGAGTTACGCTAGTGTTGTTGGGCATCGTGAGATGGTGTTCGACGGAAACAGAAATCATATATACGCAGAAGCACTGCGCAAAATCATTACGCCCGACTCATTAGTAATGGATCTGGGCGCTGGCTTGGGGGTACATGGCTTCTCAGCGGCGTCCCTGGGTGCCAAGGAAGTACACCTAGTAGAACCAGCACCTGTGATGTTAGCTGCGCGAAAGATAGCCGAGAACAACGGGCTGGATGGTATTTATTACCATGAATGTCGTGTGGAAGAGCTACGACTGGATAAGCGATTCGACATAATCGTGTCCGTGTTTACCGGCAATTTTCTGGTCACAGAGGATCTTCTGCCTTCACTATTTTTTGCTCGAGACAAATACCTTAAACCTGATGGAATTTTGCTGCCCGATAGAGCGTGCATGGAAGTAGTGCCTGTCTCTGCTGCGAAATACTACGATTCAAAAGTGGAGAGCTGGAGCACTGCGATTGATTTTGCGCAGGCCAATAAGATTCCTGAAGTCGACTATAGTAGCGTGAGAAGTTTTGCGTCCAACACAGTTTTCTACGATACCGTGAGCGAAATGAAGGCTAGCCCACTGGCGAGACCTGCCTCTCTGGCGGAGTTCGATTTCAATTGTGCCTCTCATGCAAATTGTGATGCCCAGATCAAAGTTTCATGCGATCAAGACGGTACTATGCATGGCTGGTTGGGTTGGTTTCAAATGCGACTGCAGGATAGTTGGCTTTCGACAGACGGGGAGGGGCTCGGCACACATTGGAGTCAGGTCTTTCTCCCTCTGGAGGAGCCTATTGAAGTAAAAGCTGGCGATGTGCTGAATTTCTCTCTGAAGCGACCCGAGTTTGGCGAGTGGACCTGGACAACTCAGATTGGAGAACAGCACCAGCGTCAGAGCACCTTTCTATCTCAGCCACTATCGCACGACCGAATACTGAAGGCATCCGACAGCTATAAGCCGATTTTGAGTGAGCGAGGCGATGCGGCTAGATGGCTCCTGGCGCGACTGAACGGGAAACTGTCAGTTATCGAACTGGCAGCTCAGCTACGCGTGCATTACCCGCAACTGTTCGTAGACCATCGTCAATCGGTCGATTTTGTAAAAGCCTTGATGAGACGGTTTAACTAATGCCCAGCCAAAGTACCTCAACATTTCCTTGGTACGACTCATTCTGGCTGGCGGCATACGTTGAGGCGAAAGCAATTATTCAGCGCCAATGCCCACAGAGGCTAGTTGGGTTTGAGGCCGAGATGAAACGACTCCAGGCTCCTAAGGATTTCAAGGTGCAGCAAGTGCGCGATGTGCTAGACGACGCCACCTTGGACACTGTGAAACGAATCATCAGCGAATTAAAGCAGGATCAGCTCGAACGACACGAATTTATGGGTTTCGGCCGGCAGGTAGTGCACGATCATCCAGCCTTTTCGAAGCTACAGCGCGAACTTACAGATACTATGAGTTCTTTGGTGGGTGAGGCTGTAGAACCCGGCTACAACTTTTTGTCCCTCTACAATAACCTAGGCGTCTGCGAGGTTCATATGGACGCGCCTCTAGCGAAATGGACGCTGGATATTTGTATTGAGCAATCGGAGCCCTGGCCTATTCAGTTCAGTCAGTGCGTTCCTTGGCCAGAGCAGTTCAAGCAAACACAGGGCGACTGGCATTCACAGATCGTGAATGACCCCAAACTCCAGTTCGAGAGTTATACTTTAAAAGTCAATCAGGGTGTTGTGTTTTGTGGTGGTAATCAGTGGCACTACCGGAATAGGATTTCTCGATCTCAGGAGAGAAATTTTTGTCATCTACTTTTTCTGCACTACGTGCCAACTGACTGCGAAGAGCTACTGCACCCGGGTCGTTGGCATCAATATTTTGAGATTCCAGCACTGAGTCCATTAACAGATGCCCGCTATGGGTTTGACGAATGGGCGGAAAATCGATCGAGTGGTGCAGCCGGATATTCCAGGAAGTGAATGTAGTAGCTTGTTGGTTGAAATTTAGGCGAGAGCTTCCCGCATGAGTGGAATTGCCGGGATCATTCACTTTGATGGGCAACCCGTCGAACTGGGTCAGATCGATGATATGACAAGCGCTATGTCGTATCGCGGCCCGGATGGAATAAATCACTGGGCTAGCAGTAGCGTCGCGCTTGGTCACTGCCTGCTGTGTAGTACGTCCGAATCACTTGAAGAGTGTCAACCGCTTTGTAATGAGGATAGTAGCCTGGTTCTAGTTGTGGACGGGCGCTTGGATAACTGGCGGGAGCTACGTCAGGATTTGCTCCGTGAGGGGCTCGTTCTTAGGAGCAGGTCAGATTCCGAGTTGATACTGCGCTCTTACGAATTGTGGGGGGAGGATTGCCTGTCAAGGTTTGACGGAGACTTTGCCTTGGTACTCTGGGATAGCCGGCGTCGAACGGTATTCAGCGCGCGTGATCGCATGGGGCACAAACCTTTTTACTATCACTGGAATGGAAAAACTTTAGCGTTTGCCTCAGATTTGGCCCCAATTCTCGCCCTACCATGGGTAGCAGAGCATCTGAATACTGGTATGTTGGCGGAATGGTTGTCCTGGGAGTTCTACTCGAGAGACGAAACTTTTTGGAAGGAAGTCTACAAACTACAGCCTGCCCACCGGATGCGTGTGGACGCACGAGGACCCCAATCAATCCAGTACTGGTCACCCGCGACAGGCGCAATATTGTCCTACAAAAATGACGACGACTACATAGAGCATTACCGTGAGTTGTTGTTCGATATAGTTCGTCGTATGTCTCGTACTCACGGGCAGTTAGCTTTTGAAGTCAGTGGTGGCCTTGATTCGAGTGCACTTTTTTGCGTGGCTGATAGTCTACGCCAGTCAGGCGAACTACATGCTTCGGAAATAAAAGGCTATACCCTGGCGTTTCAAGGCGAGAGCGATGCGAATGAACTGGCTTATGCTCGTGCCGTGGCGGATTATCTGGGGGTGCCAGTTCTAGAAATTACTCCCACCGTAAAACCCCTTGATTGGTATTCTAGAAGGGCCGCACAGAGCAAAAATTTTCCCGGGTTTCCAAATGCTGTAATGGACATTGGTATACGCGAGCGAGCATCGGCTGCCAGCTCCGTTATTGTAACCGGCCAGGGAGGAGATGAATGGTTACAGGGTTCGAGACTGTATTATGCGGAGGAACTGGCACAGGGTAACTGGCGCCAGCTAATGCGGTGTTTGAGTATAGACATTGATGGCGTTGGTTTGTCGCAAACGCTGCAATGGCTCTTGCGCTATGGGGCCTTTGAGCTGTTGCCGAGTAGCATGAGGCAGGGGGTTCAAAACTTCCGACAAGCTCTTTCTCCGCGGCAACGCCAACCTAGAAACTGGCTGCCACCTTCAATGTACTCACTGCTCCAGGACCGCAGACGCAGTTTTTCTGGTGTTCAGGCGGAACAGGGCCGGCTTGGTCAGCGAGATCTGCAACAATACCTGCACGAGGCTTTTGATGTGCACAGTATGGAGCTCGGAGAGGCGACTAGTGCATCCTGCGCAATGGAGGAGCGACATCCATTGCGCTCTCATCGATTGGTTCAGTTCTCATTTGCATTGCCTGAGCGGCTCCATCTGCGTGGTGATAGATCCAAGTACGTTCATGTTGAAGCATTACGCAACCATATGCCCTCTAGCATTTTGGAGCGACAGTCTAAGGCAGAGTTTTCTTCGACTTTCCGCGGGCAACTTACACAAATGGGAGAGCTGCTCACGAAAGAGCTTCCCAGTCGACATCCTGATTGGGTGAGTTCGCACGGCATTGGCCGTATATTTGAGGACTACACCGCATTCACAGAGTCAGACTGGCGGCAGTGGGTCTTGTGGTGTTTTTTTGCCTGCGATAGCATCAGCGGGTTGCCTAGCGAGCAATAGTAGGAATTAGAATGGTAAACTCATAAGAGATATCACTCAGGAATAAGGTGGGATGGCCAAACATAAAGATCCAACGGAACGCGAAACACCGAATAGTGTGAGCAAAAAAGCTCCTTATTCTCGACCCAATTTGTTGCTCTTTGGTAGCGCCGCCAGTCTGACTAAGGGTGGTGGCGGATCTCATACGGATGGAGGGGGTATGCCTCATACCATGTCTGACCCGAGAACAAAGGAAAAAGTCAATCGCGTGGGAACGCATTGGTCGGGAGTCGGATTGTATTTGTTCGACTATATCCTCTCCCGGCAAGCCGAGCTTGGTCGCGGCCGACAATTTGGTGTTATGGCTGATGAGGTTGAAGCAGTTATTCCAGAGGCAGTTATTCTTGGAAGCGACGGTTTAAAACGCGTCAACTACTCTATGCTTTAAGCACCATCACGGTCTTAGATCTGCTATATCTTTCTGCTCTAGCGTGAACGCGCTTCCCTACGTGCAGGTGTCTTAGCGAGGCTGAACTGAGGCTCGTATACATGGGGTGGAATTTAATTTTGATTAACTTTGAATTGAAGCCAGCCCGTGTTCAGGCTCCATTGCCGCTTCTTTCCTTTCACAAGTGGACGATGCCAGATGGCAGCTTGTGGATGGAGTTTTTTCGCTCTCCAGCTGGCTATATACTACGTTTCTCTGGTTTAGCCGACTTTGAGGTGTCGCTCGACGGGACCAGTGTATTTGGCTATCCATCACCCGGGGTGGAAGAGGCGACCAGTGAGCATCTTTATCTCAACCAGGTTCTTCCTTTGGCGATGAGCAAGATGGGGACGCTGGTTTTTCATGCCAGCGCGGTGGCCATTAATGGCGGAGCCGTCGCATTTTTAGGAGAGTCAGGTCGTGGAAAATCGACGCTGGCTGCAAGCTTTGCGACAAATGGATACAGCTTTCTTACCGACGATGGCCTGGTGCTGAACGTTGAGGAAAACGGTTATTCTGTTTCTCCGAGTCATCCGTCTATCCGGTTGTGGGAGGATAGCAGGCAAGCGCTGGTTCCCGCGGAAGCTATGGTGGGGCCAACGGTTAGTTTCACCAACAAAGTGAAATTCCTGGCGGATAAGAACATCGTATTTTGTCGTGAAAAGCGCCCTTTGAGGCGGGTTTATTTTCTGGGTAGCAGCTCTTCGTCGACACCGACTATACGGCCTATGGCGCCTACCGAAGCAAGAATTGAATTAGTCAGACACTCTTTTTTGCTCGATGTGAAAGACAAGTCATTGCTTGCTGATCAATTTAACCTCATGTCTCGGCATGCGCACGATCGAATATTCTATCGACTGGATTTCCCCAGATGCTATAAAAGCTTACCGGAGGTTAGGCAGGTTATAATTGATCATACTGCGTGCTCGGTTCATGCTGACCATCCATAGCTAAAACCCGGTCCGCCAGTTCCAGACTCGCTGGCCTATGCGTGATTAGAATTACTGTTTTTTCCTCTATTAGCCTCCTGCATTCAGTAATGAACCCTTGCTCCCCAGCTGGATCAAGCATCGATGTCGCCTCATCCAAAATTAGAACTGCCGGATCCGTCAGCAGTGCCCGCGCGAGCGATATGCGCTGTCGCTGGCCTCCGGACAAGCGCAACCCCTGGTCACCAATTGCAGTGTTGTAACCATCCGGCAATTGCGTGATGAACGCATGAGCATGTGCAGCGCGGGCGGCCCGCTCTACTTCCGCCTTTTCCACCAGCGGTTTTCCATACCCGATGTTCTCTTCGATGGTGCCGTTTACGAGTAGAGTGTGTTGGGCGACGATACCAATCTGTCTACGAAGGCTGGAGAGAGAAACTTGCTTTATGTCAGTGCCGTCTACCAAAACACGTCCATTATCTGGGTCTGCCATACGTGTTAACAGGTGAGCCACGGTGGATTTTCCAGTTCCATTGGGTCCTGTAAGTGCGACGGTTTCACCCGCAGTGATGTGTAGGTTAAATTGAGATAGAACAGGTTTGCCACCAGGATAGTGGAAATCTACAAGCTCGAAACTAATGTCACCTGTAATGGGTGGTAAATCTGGCAGTTCAGCATCAGCAGGTTCTGGTTGCAGGTTAAGGAAGTCGATAATGCGCTCTGCCGCTCCCCGTGTGCGCTGTGCCTGCCCGTAAACATCGGCCAGGCTCCGTAATGGTTGGGTAACCAGCATGGCGTAAAGCAACAGGCTGACAAGCTCGGCCGCGTCCAGTTCACCGCTCGTAATACGCGCACTTCCGAGCCAAAGCAGTAGCAGCAAACCCATGCTGGCAATGAGTCCAACTGCGGGGGAGAGCATGGCTTCGATAAACAGCTGCCGGCGCGATAGGCTCAGTAGGAGATTATTGCGCTCTTCAAACTGTCGCTTTTCCGTGGGCTCGCGCACAAAACTCTTGATTGCCGGTTGCATATCCAGGTTTTCATCGAGGAAAGTGATGAGGTTGGAATAGGCGTCTATCCAGGCACGAGAAACAGGGCGCAGGCCTCGGCTAATGAATTTCATAGTGACAAAGTAGGCTGGTAGCAGCACCACTGCTAGTCCGGCGATCATTGGGTCGATAGCCGCCATCATCGCTAATGCACCTGCAAAGGTGAGCAATAGCGGTAACAGTTGGACAAGTGTGTCGGTAACGAAGCTGCTGATGTACTCCGCATCATTGCTCAGGAGGGCCAAAACGTCACCGCTGCGCTGCTGTTGGTAGTAGCCTATCGGCAGGCCCTGCATATGATCGAAGAGTCTAGAGCGCAAACTCGCGGTCATGTGCTCCCCCGTGCTGCCAATGTAGTACTGGCTAGCGAAACCGACCAGGCAGCGAAAGGTCACCAACACCAGCCAAAGTGTGAAAATGTGTTGTATAGCCCAGAGGGCTTCGCCGTTTCCCAGTAGAGTCTGGGCTAATTGCCCTGCCAGCCAGGGTTGTGCCAAAGTCATAGCACTACTGGCCAGCAGCAAGCTGACAATGGTCAACAACACCTGTCGATGGGGGGTGATGAAGCGCAGTAAAACGGAAAACTTCATGGTGTGAGTAATGCGAACGCTCTGAACCCTTTGCTATAGTAGGGCAGCCTACACAACTGAGGCACCTCTGTGCTACCCGTGTCTGACCGCCTTCACAAGTTTATTGCGCTTCCCGCAGCTCAAAAGGGACTGTTGATGCAGGCGTGGCTGATGCTAGGTTGGTATCGCTTGCTATTGGCTGTGCGTCCTCTGATGCGTATTGTCGATTCTTTAGAGCAGCACACAGGCAGATTTAGCGTCCCCGATGCGGTGCCGTTTCAGCAGGCGCAGGCGCGGATGGTTGGGAAGCTTGTGGCATCGGCGGCAGTGGTAACACCTTGGCAAAGTCGATGCCTTGTGCAGGTGCTGGTGGTGCAACGACTATTGGCCCGGCGCGATATCTCTGGGGTGGTGTATATCGGCGCCTGTCGAGATGGCGAGCTGGCCAGTGCTGCCACAGCGTTTTCTGCACATGCGTGGCTGGTATGTGGGGATGCGATTGTTAGCGGCGGAGCCGGTCATAACGACTTTACAGTTCTAGCCTCATTTTGCTGGGGCGAAACGGGGCGCGAGTGTCACGCGGTTAAATCTGTTAGCGAGCATGAATAGAAGCTGTGGCGACGTTCAAACTCCGCTAAGCCCATTTGACAGTCACTCCCTGAGTGATTACCGTGTCGCCAAAGTAGGGGCGGTTTTTGTTCCCCTTGGAGATTTTATGAAATTTGGTTTATTAAAAAACGCCCTCCCTATGCTTGCTGTGATGCAGGTTGGCGCTGTTTTTGCTGCGATGTCTGATACTGACGCTCAGCAAACAGTGCAGAAAGCAGTAGTCGACGGCTTTTCAGCCGATGCCATTGTAGAAATGCTGGTCGATGACGGACGAACCTTGCCACAGGTAGGGGAAGTTGTTGTTAATGCTTCCACTGGAGACACTCAAATTGACTTGGCTCGCGCAGCGATATGCGCCTCTACCGATGAAGAAGAAGCTGAGGCCGTGGGCGCCAGGGCTATTGCTCAGGTTGGTCAGGGCGATATAGCGGCTCAAATAGAAGGCATTGTCGCGGTATATGAGACGACTGGCTGCGCGGCCTATGCAGTTCGAAGGCAAGCACCACCAAGCTATGCTCCTAACAATACCGGCACTGGAGGTGGTACCAATTTGATTATTGTTGGCGGTAGCCCTGGATCAACGGGCAACGGTACGATACCTCCTGGGGGTGGCGGCACTATCCCGCCTGGAAGTCCAGCGAACTAGAGAGCATGCTCTATGATAAAAAGGCAGCCTTTCCAGCTGCCTTTTTTATTGCACGAAAGCTATGATGAGGCCAAATTGATTCAAATACTGCCCATCAGGTGAGTACCATCAGGCGTCCTCTCGAGCAAATCTGCTTTGCCTTTTTTCTTCTGATATTGATTTGGGCACCTCTTCCTTTTGCGTCCAATCGCGAATGGGCCGGCGCGTTGCTGTGCCTTTTGGTCACCGGGTTGAGCATACTTTGGCTTACGCTACGGGCGTTCAATCAGGCGCGAATCAGCGAGTCAGTTTGGCGGCGCGGGCGATGGGCTTTGCTGATGCTAGTGTTGGTTCAGCTGTGGACATTCTTTCAACTCATCCCGCTGCCGCGTGCCTTGCTGGCGGTGATATCTCCGCAAGCCAACGCATGGCACGTGACCGAAGGTGCGGCCACCCTGTCGTTGGATCCGGCTGCAACGTTGCACTATCTGTTGGTGGGGTGCGCAATTACGCAAGGGTTCTTTCTGGCATTGGCATTGATCAATTCTCATGCGCGAGTAAAAACGCTACTGACAGTGCTCGTTCTTTGCGGCGTCTTTCAGGCAGCGTACGGCGCGTTTATGGTTCTGAGTGGGTTGGAGATTGGCTTTTTTGTGGAAAAGTATGCGGGTCTAGGCGTCGCAACGGGCACGTTTATCAATCGAAACCATCTGGCTGGCTATCTGGTCATGTGTCTGGCAGCAGGCATCGGTTTACTGCTTTCGCAGTTGCGCTCCAGCGGTGAGTCGACCTGGCGCGGCAAGATGCGGGAGTGGCTCAAGTTTATGCTGAGTCCCAAAATGCGGTTACGCCTTTATCTTGCCGTGATGGTGATAGCGCTGGTACTAACCCGTTCGCGCATGGGCAATGTGGCTTTTTTTGTGTCTCTGTCTATTGGCGGTCTAGTAGCGCTTTATGCAGGTAGACGCTTCTCTTTTCGACTCGCAGGCCTTCTGGCTAGCCTCTTTTTGATCGATATGTTGATTCTTAGTCGCTGGTTTGGGTTTGATCGCTTAATGGCCCGATTTGAACAAATGGAGGGCCAGCCGGTGGAGGCGGAGGGCAGGTATTGGTTGGACCAGTTTTCGTGGGATTACGTGCGTGATTTTCCACTGACTGGCAGTGGTGGTGGATCATTTTATGGCATTTTCCCCAATTATCAGGGGCCCCAGCTGCGTGGCTACTACGAGCACGTGCACAATGACTATCTAGAGTTTGCGGCGGAGCTGGGAATGCCGGCGCTGTTGGTACTGGCCACATTCCTTCTGTACTGCCTGTGGCAGGCTGTTTGGGTACAACGCGAACGCTTCACGCCTCTTTACCGGGGCGTGGGTTTTGCCGCGACAATGAGCATTTGTTGGTGTTTACTGCATTCAACGGCGGATTTTAATCTTCAGATTCCGGCCAATGCCTACACTTTAGTCGTTATATTGGCCGCCGCGGTTGTCTGCCGGGGACTTCCGTCAAGAAGGGCATAACTGAAACCGCATTTATGCGAATGATAATTATTTGCATTATTTGGCCCTAAAGTGTGATCCATGCACGTTTTTTGTACGAATCAATTTACGTATACTCCCGGGTGCGATATGGAAGTCGCCAAAATAATCTGACGAAAGTAGGTAAAACTGTGTCTTCTAATCGCATGAAGGCGTGCCTTCCTTGCGCAATCATTTTCGCTGGGCTTAGTGCGGCTGCACCAGCACTGGGTATTGAGCCAGCCAACGCACAGTTGGGCCCGTTCTATATTACTCCAACGCTCAATGTGGAATCCCGTTACACAGACAACCTGTTCCGTTCAGAGGACAACGAAAAGAGCACCTGGATACTAGACACGCTCCCCAAAGTACAAACTTGGCTGCAAAATGGAAACAGTACCTACTCTGCAACAGTGCAGTTGCAGGACTTCCGCTACGCCTCTAGCAGTGACGATGACTTCACTGACTATCAGGGGAACGTAGATATCCATCAGGAGTTCAATGCTAAAAATACGCTGGATGCGTTTGGTAAGTGGTACAGCGGCCATGAAGAGCGGGGCACGGGCCTTGCTGAGGGCGATGTCTCCCAGGCTATAGACAAGCCTGTAGAGCTCGATACGATAGATTACGGAGCGAGCTACACGCTGGGTAACAAGAACACATTGGCACGCGTTGTGGCCGGCTATCGCTACCACGAGCGTGAGTACCAAAACTTTCGGGATGCTACGCGTTTTCGCGATTATGACCAGGATCATTTCAGTGTAGCCGGGTACTACGGTCTGCGGCCCCGATTGGATATAGTCGCGGAGGTGAGGTATTTTGAAACTCGCTACGGAGATGTGAATCGGTCTGATCGTAGTGGGTCCCTCGATAACGACGAGTACAACTACCTGTTTGGTTTAGCTTGGGACGCAACGGCAAAGACATCGAGTAGCATCAAGCTGGGCTGGTACGAGCGCGAGTACGAATCGATAGCTCGCGACGAGGATGAAGGCTTTAGTTGGGAGGCAGATATTTTTTACGAGCCGCGTTCCTACTCAGTACTCAATTTTGAAACCAAGCGGTATAGCCAGGAAACAAATGGCGTGGGCGATGCCATTGATACGCAAGAGTATTCTCTGCGCTGGGACCACGACTGGAATAATCGTTCGCACACCCATTTGGCTGTGCTGAAAGCCGATGAGGATTACACGGGGTCTCAAAGAAGCGATGACCTTTGGTCTGCTGAGGCGAAGTATGTTTACAAATTCAAGCGCTGGTTTGATGTTAGTGGCGGCTATCGGTACGAAGATCGAGATAGTAGTAGCCGCGGCTTGAGCTTCGACCGCAATGTCTATTTTCTTCGTGCGGACATGAGCCTGTAGCGCTACTGTGGCTTCGCACAACCTGCTGGCACGTTTGTCCTCAATAACCCTGGTGCTGCTTCTGTTGGCAGCCAAAGCGTGGCAAGGGATACAAGACGACCTTAGTTTTAGCGAACTGGATACTGAGGTTAGTTTCTGGGGGGATGACAGTTATCATCCGTCCCAGCTTACGCGCCAACGTATTGCCTTATCCCTCGAGCAACAGCTGCAGCGAAACCCGCGTAACTCCAAACTGCTTGCGGTTAGAGCAAACCAGTTGGCTTGGGAGGGCTTTTGGGCGGACTCTGATGAAGATTATCGCGAGTACTCACGGCAGGCTTTAGCAGCCCAATATGCATCTTTGCTGACCCGGCCAGCTTACGGACAGGGCTGGACAAAATTGTTACAGTATCAGGCTGTAGATGAGCCCGGTGAAGAGTTGCATAACGCGGTTGAACCCCAACTGCAGAAACTTAAGCGCTGGCAGTAGATACCTGAGGTTGGATGTTCACTACCGTGAAACGCTGGTTAATCCTATTTTTAGTACTATATCCATCTGTTCTCATTGCGCAGGAAGAGGGGTATACGCTCAATGCGGGTGACGCCATCCGCATTTACGTGTACGGCGAGCCTGACCTCACCTTCGATACCTTGTTGGTCGGCCAAAACGGGCGAATATCGTTTCCGTTTCTGGGTGAGCTGAAAGTCGTCGGCAAAACCTCCGCCCAGCTGCAGCAAAGCCTCATAGACGGCCTAAAGCCAGATTATCTTATCGATCCTCGTATATCGGTGAGTATCGTGAGGTATCGGCCCTTTTTCGTGAACGGAGAGGTCAAGAAGCCGGGCGGATTGGATTTTCAGCCAGGGCTTACGCTGCGCAAAGCGATTTCACTTGCTGGTGGATTCACCGAACGAGCCAACAAAAAGAAGTTTTTGCTGATTGCCGACAAAGACCCGTCGCGTGAGGAGCAAGAGGTGGGTCTCGACTATCGCATACAGCCTGGTGACATAATTACCGTGCGGGACACCTTCTTCTAAATGAATCTTTCAGAGCATCAGGCCAATTCCGTGCCCCAATCTATGGACGATGACTTTATCGACCTTGGGCGGCTTTTGCGCGCAGTGCTCCGTCACAAGTGGGGAATCCTGGGTTTTGCATTTGCAGTCACGCTCGTGAGCGGTCTGTACGTTTACTCCATGGAGCCTGTGTATTCAGCTTCAGCTTCTATCGTGTTAGAGAGCCAGCAGGCCAATGTGGTAAATGTTGAGGAAATCTACACCTACGATACATACGACTATAATTACAGCCAGACACAATACGAAATACTTAAAAGCCTCAGTCTGGCAGAGCGAGTGGTACGCAGGCTGCAGTTACATAAGCACCCACATTTCGCCGATGAGGAGGGCGACGAGCCGGAAGAGCCGTCCTGGTATGCCATCGATCTTAAGGCGCTGCTTCCAGCGCGTGAACAAGAACCGCCTGTTCAATACACACAGGAAGAGCGCGATGAAATGGCCATCCGGGGTTTGACCGGAGCGGTTGCGGGTGGATTGCAAATATCGCCTGTGGAGTACAGTTACGTTGTTTACCTAAGCTACGAGAGTACCAACCCTCGCCTTGCGGCGCAGATAGTCAATGTGATTGCAGAGGAGTTTATCGCTAGCAATCTGGAAACACGGCTTGAGGGGACGTTGCAGGCAACCGATTGGCTGGACGAGCGATTGGCGATTCTGGCGCAGAACCTCAGTGCTTCCGAGCAGGCACTGCAGGACTTTCGTGATCGAGAGGGTCTGGTGAGCGTAGAGGGTGTTACAGGCTTGGGTGGTAGCGAGTTGCAAATACTGTCTCAGCGACTTCAAGAAGCTCAGCGCGCGCGAATAGAAGCGGAGAATATCAAGGAAGAAGTGCAGGGGCTGGCCAACGCGAGCATTGAAGAGTTGCTCACGATACCGGCGGTTCTTCAACATCAGGTGATTAGGGACATCAAGCGCGAGCAGTCTGCAGCTGAGCGAAGCGTTGCAGAACTGGGAAAACGTTATGGAGGTCGACACCCCAGAATGATCGCCGCCGAATCTGATCTGAAGCAGGCTAATGCGGATTTGGCACAGGAAGTGCGTAAAGTGGTTTCTGGTATTAGTCGTGAGTATGAAATTGCTCAGCGGAACGAGCAGCAGCTGCAGGATGATTGGGAGGCCCGCAAGAGTGAGATGCAGGACTTCAACCGAACCGAGTTCAGGCTGCAGGAATTGCAACGAGAAGTAGAAGCGAATCGGCAGCTTTACGACATTTTCTTTACGCGTATCAAGAGCGTGAGTGAGACCGGTGGTTTTGAGAAACCCCATGCGCGCATCGTCGACCGAGCCATGGTGCCAAGCTGGCCTGTTAAACCCAACAAGCGACTAAGTATTACGCTGGCGTTTATTCTGGGCATCATGCTCGGCTGCGCAGTGGCGGTTCTTCTGGATATGCTGGATAACACGATTAAGTCGCCCGATGATGTCAGCGAAAAGCTCAACGCGCCACTGCTTGGTTTTGTTCCCGTGCAAGAGCTGGATGCTGGGGGGGAGTTTGAGCAATTTTGGGAAAAGCCTCAGGGCATCTACGCTGAATCGATCCGTACAATACGTACCGGGGTGATACTCAGTAGTTTGAATAACCCTGCAAAAATAATTGTGGTAACCAGCACCGTGCCCGGAGAGGGCAAATCTACAATTGCCCTAAACCTGGGCTCGGCGATGGGGCAGATGGAGAAAACGCTGGTAATAGGTGCTGATTTGCGTAGGCCCAGCCTGGCGCAAAAGTGTAAGTTGGAGCCGAATCACAATGGGTTGAGTCACTTTGTTGCAGGCACAACGCCGCTGGAGCAATGTATTGAGCACATGGCTGACTTGCATCTTGATGTAATGCCAGCGGGAATAATTCCCCCCAATCCACTGGAGATGATCAGCTCTTCTCGATTTGTAGAAGCATTAGCTGAGCTGCGTGAGCGCTACGATCGAATTGTTATAGATTCAGCACCGGTGCAGGCGGTGAGCGACGCATTGATTTTATCTTCCTACGCCGATGCAGTTATCTACGTTGTTAAAGCGGACGCCACGCCCGCCACGGCTGTGCAAAAGGGTATTGCCAGCATACTGGGATCAAATGAGCCGCTGGCTGGTGTCGTACTCAATCACTTCAATGCCAAACGAGCAAGCAGTACCCGTTATGGGGACCGCTATTATCAGTATGGCGACTACTACCAGGCGGACGAAAAGGCATAGGTGGTCTTCGGCTCAGTAGTTAGTTCTACGCTACGTCTTACTGAGCCTTGCAACTTTAGAGTTGGAAAATAACTCCCCACCCAGCAGTGAGAATCAGACCGACATTGGCCAGAAAGCCCACGATCATGCCAGGTCCTCTTTTGGTCGGGTCGGTGACATACGCGTTGCGAAATAATATTCTGCCGACAAAGAAGGCGAGTCCCAGTGCAGCCGCTACCACCGGCATAAAAAAGTGCGCGCAGACCCACATGGCAGGGAGTGTAACAATCAGCTGCTCCAGTGTGTTCATTTGAACACGATAGGCCTTTTCAAAATCGAGATCGCCAACACAGGCCGGTGCAACCAGTTCAGACGCTCCTCGCGCCTTACCGGTGAGCATCATGAATGTGATGTATTGAAGCAACAATAAAAGTGTAACCAGTGCAACTAGAGCCATAGTGTGTCCCTCCTAAAAACGATCAGCATAGGCTGAACGTGTTGCACCCCGCAACAGGAGATTTGTGTCGGTTGAACACAAAGCGTCAGTCAGACATTATGAAGTTCCTATATAAACCTGCTTGATTGGTGTATTGAGTGTTGTCCTTTGAATTAACCAAGTTAATTTCGCTGCTGGTATTTCCACTCAGTCAGAGTCTTGCGCTAATGCTGATAGCCTCTCTGGCCCGTTTTGCCAACGCGACGCGCTTTGCCGGTTGGTGTGCCCTACTGGCGTTTTCGTGGCTGTACCTCAGCTCTACAGGCTTTATGGCTGATGCAGTGATGTCCTCCCTGGAGTCTGACTATCCGCCGCGTTCTGTCGAACGTACCCAACCGGCAGATGCCATTGTTGTGTTGGGTGGCGCGACTAATGGTGTGGCGTTCCCTTCTCGACCCGCTGATATGAACGCACAGAGCGACCGCCTTCTGCATGCTGTGGAGCTGTACAAGGCTGGCAAGGCTGGCAAGATTATTGTTGCTGGCGGATCCAGAGATTGGGAAGCACCCGAGGCAGTGCTAATGAGTCAAATTCTCGTGGCAATGGGTGTGCCGGATGAGGCAGTCATTGAGGAGCGTCGCAGTCGCAATACGCTTGAAAACGCCCGCTTTACGGCAGAGATGCTGCAACAAGAAAACCTCTCGTCTGTTCTGCTGGTAACCTCAGCCTTTCATATGCGCAGGGCAGAGGCTATGTTCCGAATGGAAGGCGTCACTCTCACGCCCTCAGCTACCGATTATCAAATCGTACATGCGCCACCGGTTGTACCCAAGTGGTTGCCAACCGTGGATGACCTGCAGAGAACGACCTATGCGCTTAGGGAATATGTAGGTTTTCTGGTTTTTGCGCTGGGCAAGGCTTGAAGCCGCCCGAGGCAGCTATGACGTTCACGAGGTAGCAACGTAGCGAGTGTATGCTCAGCGAGAATGCTAGGTGGTTTCCAGCGTCTCGGACTTTGCGCTTCTTGTTTCCAGCTTTCGGGATGCCGTGGCAATAAATGCCAGATGCAGAATGAAAAGAGCGAAGAAGCTGAACATGCTGATGTAGTCCGCGAATAACTCCAAAAATAGCCCGAGCAGCGCGCAGCCCAGCGCGTAAACAACTATTGTCAGTAGAGCAATTCTTGGGCTCAAGCCGAGATCTAGAAGACTATGGTGGAGATGGGATCGATCCGCTTCCATCAGTTTCCTACCATGTCGATGCCGTCTTGCCATGGTTGCCAGCATATCCATCAAAGGTACTGTTACCAGCCATAGTGCCGTAACAGGGTTGATCAATGTTGAATCGCCCTGAGAAAAGTATACGAGCGAGGCAGTGATCAGAAACCCCATCGTTATGCTGCCGCCATCACCGAGAAATATCTTGGGTAGATACTTTGTATTTGGCCCTAAGTTAAAGAGCAAAAATACAATCAGTGGTACTACCATCACCTAGAGACTATTGAGCATTGGATGGCTCGAAAGCAGCGCTAAAGCCGAAAGCACAGCAAGTGGGATTAGCATCAGCGACGCAGAAAGTCCGTCGATACCATCGATCATGTTGTAGGCGTTGCTGAGCCCTGCAACGGCCAGTGCCGTAAGTGGTACAGCCAGTATCAATAGCGGGATATCACCCAGCGCGAGTAGATTCCCAACGCTATAGATAGCAATTCCGCCGTAAGTAGCTAGAGCGACGCCGGCGCCATACTGCAGGCTCAGCCTCAGCCAGGGCGCAATGTGCTTAAAGTCATCGAATACTCCGAGCCCAAATACTAAGATGGCGATGGTCAGCATAGAAGGTGTGTAAGGTGGAATCTTAAGTGCGAACACACTTATAACGAAGGTAATAAAAACAGCGATTCCGCCAGATAGAGGAATGTTACCCACATGCCGCTTACGATCATCTGGATTGTCTACAAGGCCCGCCCACCGGCACACAGTAGTGGCTGCTAGTGTGCTGATCAGTGATATAAGAAGCAGGCTTGTGATCATTTACTGACAATTCGGTTAAGGCTTAAAGTCATTCCGACTGGCGGAAATGCCAATGTAATTTATCACAATGTCATTTGTTTTCTATCTGGTTATATCCTGCTGCAACGATAGTAGTGTGATTCGGTTCAAGCTTTTTGGTCTGGGTATCCATTCTCCCAGGCTCAAGGTCTATAATCGCCGTATGTTAGCTGTTAGAAAATTACTCCAACCAGCGCTGCTACTGGTGTTGTCTCTCGTAACAGCGCCCATGGCAGTGGCGCAGGTCGTGGAGTCTGTCTCTAGTCATCTCGTGCCGTTGGTGACGGAAGAAGACCTCAACCTGGGCTTTTCGCTGCATGGTCGCTGGCGTTTTCAGGAGGGCGACAATGCCTCGTGGTCATCGCCAGCGCTGGATGATACTCGGTGGGCCACTCGGCGCATACCCGGGCGGTGGTCATTGGGCGGTTACCCCGACGAGCAGCAATTTGCCTGGTACCGGTTGTCCATTGCGCTGGATTCAGGTGATGCTCAGTTCTGGGAGGATCGTGAGCAACTGGGTATTAGAATCGGCAAGGTAATGAGCGCCTACGAGCTCTACGCAGGTGGCAAATTGCTGGGTGGTCGCGGCAAGCTGCCACCGCTCAGTGAGCCAGATTATGACCAGGAGTACATTTATCCTTTGCCGACATCGGCAATCAGTGAAGACGGTAAGGTCGTTATTGCATTACGGGTGTGGGGAGGCGAGGGCGCCTTACCAGTGCGCTTTGGTAGTGGCCCTTTTGATGGCGAATTTAAGATCGGGAACTATGCAAGCCTCGTTGTTGAGGGTGTGCTCAGTCAGTTGCCGCAGTTATTAGCTTGTCTGCTGTTTGTTGGCTTTGGTCTTTACCATATCTACCTTTATCGCCGAAATCCGCAGTTGAGCAGCTTCCTTTGGTTTGGTCTTATGGCGATCAACATTGGCCTGTATGGTTTGATGCTCAACCAACTGAAGTATGCGGTGGACATTCCGTTCCTGACGCTCAAAAAGATTGAGTTTGGCGCAATTTATCTGTTCCCGGCACTGGCGATACAAACTGTTTGGTCACTACTCGACGAGCCCGTTGGACGGTATTTGCGTGCGTATCAACTCAGTTTTCCAATAGCTGCCTTTGTTGTGGTGCTGGTACCTGGACATGATATAAACGCTGAGACATTACGTTTTTGGCAAGCTTGGACCTTGCCTGCCCTATTGCTAACGCCACTGCTCATGGTGCGAAAGCTCCGTGATCACCACCCAGAAGCCCGCACCCTATTTTTGGGTGTGCTGATTTTTATTGCAGCCTGCGTGAATGACTTGCTGATCGACTTTGTGGCTGTTGATACCACTAGGCTTGTCCCCTTCGGGTTTGTTGCCATTATGCTCGCCATGGCTGTGTCGCTGGCAAACCGCTTCACGGCTAGTATGAGTCATTTGGAGCAAGTGGTGGCAGAGCGCACGGAGTCTTTGAGCCTGGCCAATGAGCGCTTGGGCGAGGCTGCCAGAATCGACCCATTGACGGGTTTGTACAATCGCCGCGGTTTCAGAGAAGAGGCCGAGGTCGAGGTACAGCGCATGTTCCGGGGCGGCAAAGGCTTTAGCATTGTGTTGTCTGATATCGATAACTTCAAATCGTTTAACGATCAGTACGGCCACGCCTGTGGTGACCATGTGCTATCGCGTGCGGCCGCAATCATGCGCGGGCGGATACGGGATATTGACCGGCTGGGGCGCTGGGGTGGTGAGGAGTTTATCCTGCTGCTGCCCGAAACCGATTCTGAAGGCGCTGCACTTCTGGCAGAAAAATTGCGCGATACGATCAGCGATAACGTATTCGATTTCCAGGACCGACGACTCTCAATTACCTTAACGTTTGGTGTGACCACTTTCCGTAAAGGCGAGACGCTGGAAGCTTGTATCGCCAGGGCGGATGCCGCCCTCTATGAAGGCAAGGCGGCTGGCCGCAACAGAGTCATTGTGGGTAACCAAAAGGCGTCGGCGTAGTACGCTGATTCGAATAGTTAATAGCAATACTCAACCTTGTATTGGCTATAACTCATGCCTGTCCAGCGCCGGAAAGCCCGATAGAAACTGTTAACCTCTAGATAGCCTAGGTCATCTGCCAGGCATTTTCCGGGTAGCCACTTTTCCCGCAGCTGTTTCTCACAGCGATACTGCCGCGCCCGATCAAGCAGGAAC
Source organism: Halioglobus sp. (assembly GCA_039990395.1). Taxonomy (GTDB): domain Bacteria; phylum Pseudomonadota; class Gammaproteobacteria; order Pseudomonadales; family Halieaceae; genus CALINF01. The sequence continues at coordinate 93,552 of JBDXFZ010000144.1, read as the reverse complement.
TGATAGCTGGTATGGTCGCCGCGGAGCCGTCTGCGCAGGGTGGTACCGCTGATACCGAGTTCTTCTGCTACCCGATCAGCCCGCACCCTCGCCAAATCTTCCTCCAGCAGTATTTGAAGAACCTTGTCAGTCGTGCGAGAGAGTGGGAAGTGGCGAGGTTTGGGTGGTGGTGGGGCGTAGCCCTCACCTCCACGAGTACGAATGTATTGCATGTCCATTGCCGGAACCTCCTTGTTCTGGATGATGGATTGGGGGATGAATCCTGTTTTGCAGCGGGTGATCCTTCACCTGATCTGCTGTCATTTACCTTAGCAGGATTTACCAGAAGCGAAAGTGTGTGCGTTGAGATCGGCCACTTATGCTTGAAAGATAGTGCTAGCTATAGTGCTCACGTAGGTCGATCGGCACTGGGCAGTCCATTACTGCTGCGATGCTGGCGATGATCTCGCGCTCTACCTCACAAACGATGCCGTCTTCCGCGGCCGCTAGCGCCATCGCTTTTAGCAATCTGGGCTTGAGCAGTGGATAGCAATCAGCGAGTTCATGTACCGATTTGCTAAAGAGTGCAACACTGCACTGCTCGCGGGGCATCAACACCAGCTTTTTCATGCCGAGTTCACTGGCACCAAGAGCGAATGCACGGTTGGCATCCCCCACTCCTTCATGCGCCAATACAGAGATCACCACCCGGATAGGGTGGCGCACTTTTTCGAGCGAGCGATAGCGTGGTTTGCTGGGCTTTACCTGAAAAAACTCGGGATCAAGATAGTGCCTTACCAGCTGAAAAAAGCACCATTCGAACAGCTCAGTTTTACTGTCGGCTTGAATGACATGGAGCAGGGTGTTCTTGAAAACGCGATACTGGGCAAGTGACATACTTTTAAGCGTGGGAATACACAGCTCCAGCAATGGCAGACGTTGAGGCGGTGCCAGTTGCTGGACGCCTGACGTTACCGTATACACCAAATCTACCGTGGATTGCGGGTGACTATTGCCTATCAGCGTCAGCTGTTCTTTGAGCACTTGGGGATCACGACTGGATAGCAGGGCAAGCACAAGCGCACTGGCACCGAGCGGCTCACGGCTCTGCTGCACAAAAGCGGTGGGTAATTCATGACGCTGAGCCAGCGCTTGGTCGAGAGACTCGGGCGAGGGGCCAAAATCGGCGTCGGAGGCAGTTTCACTATTTTCCAGCTTCACTGCAGTAGAGGCGATGGCGGCAGCAACCAAAGCAGCGCGACCCACGCCGACCTCACCATAGCCTGGTCGAGAAGGTGTGTCGTCGTAATGACGTACCTTGCGTTTGATGTACTGTCCATTCCAGCGTGGATCAATGCGCAGAATGCGGTCCTTTAGCGGTGGATGAGTGGCAAATACCTGCCATAAACTATGTTGTATCTGGCCGAAGAAAATATGCGACATTTCATTCGCTCTGGCGGCGTGCACCAGTGTGCCGGGAATATAGCCACCGATTACTTTAAGTGCATTACCTATACCATCAGCGTGCCGGGTAAATTGTACGGCAGATGCATCTGCCAGATATTCCTTCTGTCGGCTGATGGCAGCCTTGATAAAGCCAGCGGCGAGGCCACCCAACCAACCCAGAATCCAGAGAGCCAAGCCCAATAAAGGCAATGCCGCCGAATTGCCTCGTTTGGATGAGCCGCCGGATCGATGCCGCGAACCGGAGCGCAGCAGAAAGTGGCCAACATCACCAATAAAGGTGATTCCCTTGAGCATGGCCGCCAGCCGAATATTTAGACGCATATCACCATTGAGAATGTGACTGAACTCGTGAGCTATAACGCCCTGTAGCTCATCACGGGTCAAGTGCTCGAGAGTACCTCGTGTGACTGCCACCACAGCATCTGAGGGCGTGATACCCGCTGCGAACGCGTTGATACCACGTTCTCCGTTCAATACATACACTGCAGGCACTGGCATGTTGGCAGCCAGTGATATTTCTTGGACTACGTTCAGGCAGCGCCGCTCTGCGCGATCATCAGTTTGAGGCACAATGCGGGTGCCTCCCATATTTTCGGCGACGGTCTTGCCGCCGGTAGAAAGCTGCCACCACTTCACCAGCACGATTAGTGCCACGGTGGCCGTAATAGCGAGTCCGATACTGCCAAACCGGGCCCAGCTAATGTACGACAGAAACCCTTGGATGCCCTCGCGGCTACCGGCGTATAGGTTGTAGTCCTGGCTAAACCACAGAAACCCCGCGACGAGGAGGTTGGTGAGTAATACGAGGAGTAGAACGGCAACTGCAAACAGCAGTGACAGCAGTTTGGTATTGCGCCTCGCTGCGTCCTGCTGCTCAAAGAAGTTCATTTCAGGCAGCGTATCGTGGCGAACAAATTGCCTGCAAAGTAGTGATTAAAACGAGACTTTGGGCGCAGCTTGAATCTGCTCTGTATCGTCGAACTCCAGTAGCTCTGCGTCCGTTGGATGGCCAAATCGAGCGGCAAAAAACACGGGCGGAAAAGTCTGTCGGTAGGTGTTATATGTCATTACCGCATCGTTGTAGCCCTGGCGGGCAAAAGAGATCCGATTCTCTGTAGAGGTCAACTCTTCCGACAATTGCTGCATATTCTCGCTGGCCTTGAGGTCTGGATAGGCCTCCATCGTGACGTTGAGTTTTCCCAATGCACCTTGAAGAGCATTTTCTGCGCCGGCGAGTTGCTTCATCGCTTCTCCCCCAATACTGCTGTCACCTAAGCCTTTGAGAATGGCCGCCGCCTCATTGCGTGCAGCAATCACCGCTTCCAGTGTCTCGCGTTCGTGATCCAGATAGCCCTTGGCAGTCTCCACAAGGTTGGGAATAAGGTCGTAGCGCCGTTTTAGTTGAACCTCAATCTGCGAAAACGCATTAAGAAAGCGATTCTTAAGCGTGACGAGGGTGTTATAGATATTGACGACATAAATGACCGCCCCAAGCAATACCAGCCAAAATACGATGGTTGAAATGTCCATGACCCTCTACCCCCAGTGTTATTGATGAAACTTATCCATGTACTCGAGTCACGCCAGTGACACAGTAACAGGCACGCCATTGATGGCAGCGTTACCTGATAGTTTATCCAGAAACAATTCATCAGTGACATCGTTGCAGGAGACGCCCGCGTTTGCCACGGCAGTGTCCATGCGTATGCCGTTTCGGTTGTGGCCATAGCCATGTGGCAGGCTAACCACACCGGGCATGACATCTTCAGACTGCTCTACCCGAACCGTTACGCTGCCTGCACGAGAGCTAAGTGCAACGGCGCTGCCATCGCTAATTTCTCGTTGTTGCATGTCCTGAGGATGCATGAGTAGGGTGCAGCGATCTTTGCCTTTAACCAATCGATGGTAGTTATGCATCCAGGAGTTATTCGAGCGCACGTGGCGACGCCCGATAAGACGTAGACCATCGTCGCCGTCCTGCGAGAATTCTTCATGCAGCCTTTCTAAGTCGCTCATGGGTAAGGGTGAGGCGCAGTTTATTCGCTTGTCCGGCGTGAACAGCCTTTCTGGCAGCATCGGCACGAGAGCGCCCAGGTCAATGCCCGACGGGTTGGCACGCAAGACATCCAGCGACAACTTATGCTCGCTGTCTTGATTCTCGCTGTAAGGGCCTACCTGCAAGCCCGCGTCGATAATCTCATGCGGTGCACGTGGCGGACGCGGCTCCAACCCCATCGCTTCGGCAACCCGATCGCCAAGTGCCGTAAAAATCTCCCAATCGTGCAGGCTGTCCTGCGGCTTTTCAAACACTGGCTCGTTGAAGCGGGTGGTGTTGCGTATTGCGTTAGTGTGAAACCCGATATCGTAATGATCGTGCTCCAGAGGCGAGGTGGGCGGCAGAATGATATCGGCGTGTCGTGTGGTCTCGTTGATGTAAGGGTCCAGCGACACCATAAATTCCAATTGCTCCATCGCGTCGTCTAGCTGGCGACCGTTTGGGGTAGAGAGCACTGGATTGCCCGCGCCTGTGAATAGCGCACGCACCTGCCCATCGCCGGGCGTGGTGATCTCTTCAGCTAGGGTGGAGGCTGGAATCTCCCGATCGAATTCGGGCAGTCCGCGGACGCGGCTGAGATGACGACCAAAGCCACCTGGGCCTGTGTTGTGAATTTGATCTACTGCCGGCAGTGTGAACATTGACCCGCCAGGTTTGTCGATATTGCCGGTGGCAACATTGATGACACCGATGAGCCATTGGCATAACGCGCCGTACACCTGAGTGGAGACGCCCATCCTGCCGTAGCAGATGCCGGCAGGTGCCTGTGCTAATTCTCTGGCGAGTCGGCGCGTATCATCGGCATTTATCCCCGTGTGTTTTTCGGCCATTTCCGGCGTGAATACGGCCACTGCGACGGCGACCTCATCTAGCCCGTCTACGAAGCTCTTGAGGGCACCAGGGTCTGCCAAATTCTCATCAAGAATGGTGTTGAGCATGGCAGCGATGAATACGGCATCGGTTCCGGGCTTAATGAACAGGTGTTCGGTTGCCAGTTCGGCGGTCTCTGTTCTGCGAGGGTCGATGACAATGAGTTTGCCACCACGGGCCTTCATGTCTTTGATTCGCTTTTTGACATCGGGGACTGTCCAGATGCTGCCGTTGGACGCAATCGGGTTGGCGCCAAGCATCATGAAGTAGTCGGTGCGATCAATATCGGGAATAGGAAACATCGACTTGTGACCAAAAAGCCACATGGCGGTTAGGTGATGCGGCAGCTGGTCGACAGACGTCGCTGAGAAGCGGTTCTTGGTTTTGAAAAAACGAAACAGGTTGTTCTGATGAGTCAGCATTCCGTAGTTGTGAACGCTGGGGTTGCCAAAGTAAGCACCAACTGAATCCACACCGTGGCGGTCGTGCATGTCCAGCAGGCGTTCGGCTGTAGTATCCAGCGCTTCTTTCCAGCTGATTTCCTGCCACGTAATAGCGCCATTCTCATCGGTAACCTTTTTAACCGGTTTGCGCAGGCGATCCGGATCTTGATGGATATCACGCAGGGCGACGGCTTTGGGACAAATGTGGCCGCGGCTTAGGGGGTCGTTGTCGTCACCCTTAATAGAGATGATCTCTTCGCCTTCTGTTTCGATGACAACGCCGCAAATGGCCTCACAAAGATGGCAGGCTCGATAGTGGGTTTTCCGTTCGTTCATGCGCGTGTCTCCAATTTTACTAGTCCCAGTTTTTCAACTTCGCCGACGAGCTCTGATAAATCGCCCAGCAGTTGTTCCTCATCTACGTCGTATTCTTCCATTAGTGTATTGAATATAGCTTCGAGATCGCCGGCGCTTTCAATCAGTTGCCAGATTCGCGTGCCTACCTCGTCCAGTCCAAAGTAATTCTCGCTCTTTAGATCCAGCAATACAGTTTCACCTGAAACTTCCTGAGAGATTACATCCGGAGACAGGGTAATGGTTTGTTTCAGATTCATAGTCGGGAAGGCGTTCAGTGATTGTGTTGGGTAGTGTAGTCCATTCGGCTGGAAGCTGTCCTGTCATTGGAGTACTCTCGAACGTTATTCCGTTATTGAAGTGTAATGGCATGAACAAGAGCTGGAAATCCTATCAGGCTGGCGATTTCTTTGATGAGTTGATTACTCCAAAGGGTCAACCTCGAGTGGCCGCACGACAGGCGGTGAAACTGCTGCAAAGTCTCCCCCGGGATGAAATGGATGCCCGACGCGCCGCAGCAGAGCTTGCTATAAAGGAAATGGGCATCTCCTTTACGGTCTATACCGAGGGCGGCAATATCGACCGCGCCTGGCCGTTCGATATTATTCCCCGGGTGATACCTGCCAAGGACTGGGCAGAGGTTAGTACCGGGCTGACTCAGCGAAGCCGCGCGCTCAATTGCTTTATCGACGATATATACAACGCCCAGAAAATTTTGAAAGACGGTGTAGTGCCGTCTGAGATCGTGCTCGACTCACCTAACTATAGGCCGGAGTGTGCGGGCATATCTCCACGTCACGGGGTTTGGGCACACATCTGTGGTAGCGATCTGGTTCGCGCCGGTGATGGCAAGTTCTATGTGCTTGAAGACAACCTGCGCGTACCATCGGGTGTGTCGTACATGATAGAAAATCGCGAGATTACCAAGCGTGTGCTACCCGAGCTGTTTGAGAACTACTCTATTTTACCGGTAGACGATTACCCCTCTCGTCTTTACCAAATGCTGGCGTCATTGTCTCCCAGAGACAGAAGGCGCCCCTGCATAGTTGTGTTAACTCCCGGGATTTATAACTCTGCCTACTTTGAACATGCGTTTCTGGCCCAAGGTATGGGCGCCGAGTTGGTGGAGGGCGGTGATCTTTTCGTTGATGACACCGACAAGGTTTATATGCGCACAGTGGACGGCCCCGTGCGAGTAGATGTCATTTACAGACGAATCGATGAAGACTTTATGGACCCGGAAGTCTTCCGTGAGGACTCCGCGCTTGGCGTACCGGGATTGATGCGTGCGTGGAAGGCGGGCAAGGTCGCAATAGCGAACGCACCCGGTGCTGGGGTCGCCGACGATAAGGTGGTGTACGCGTACGTGCCCGATATGATTCGGTATTACTTAAAGGAAGAGCCGCTGCTCGAAAGTGTTCCCACCTATTTGTGCATGCGTGAAAAAGATCGAGAGTATGTGCTCAAAAATTTAAAGGATCTTGTGGTTAAGCCTGCCAACGAATCCGGTGGTTATGGCCTCATGGTAGGGCCACATAGCACCAAGGGAGTGCATCGCAAATTTGCCCAGCTGATCAAAGAAGACCCTCGCAATTATATTGCACAACCCACGCTTAGCCTCTCTACGGCACCGACTTACATTGACGATTCAGTGCAGCCGCGTCACCTCGATTTGCGACCCTTTATATTGCAAGGCAAAGATTGCTGGGTGACACCAGGGGGATTGACGCGTGTGGCGTTGGTCAAGGGGTCACTGGTCGTTAACTCCTCGCAGGGTGGCGGCAGTAAGGATACCTGGATTGTGGAGGGCAAAAAATGACGATGCTCTCGCGAGTGGCCGAACGTTTGTACTGGATGGCGCGGTATCTTGAGCGCGCCGAGGATACTGCAAGGCTGGTGATGGCCTATCAGCACATTATTATGGACATACCCAAAGGCTCAGAGCCGGGTTGGGACGTATTGATCTCCATTCTTGATGCCAACCCGGTGTTCAATGAACGCTATCGTGCGGCAAACGAGCAGAATGTGTTGAAGTTTCTGATCGCCGATCGGGACAATTTTTCCAGTATTCCGTCCTCCATCAAGGCGGCTCGTGAAAATGTGAGAACAACCCGCGATGTGCTGCCTGAAGAAGCCTGGGAAATGGTCAACGAACTGCATCTCTACGTGGAGGAGATGAGTGAGGGCTCGGTGGGCCGGCGTAATCGGCACGCGTTTCTGGAACACGTTGTCTCTCGGTGTCAGATGATCAATGGTTTGCTAATGAGCAACTTAAGCAGAGACCATTCCTACAGGTTTATTAAGTTAGGCCGGCTGCTTGAACGGTCTGACATGATCACGCGGGTAATAGATGTGGGTGCGGGCGATATTCTTGAGCGCGAAGGCGCATTCGAGGCAATCGACCCGCTGTTGTGGGGTGCGTTGTTGCAAGGTTTGTCCGCGATGGGGGCCTATCGCCGTGCCGTGGGGCCCTTGGTAGAGAAGAACGCAGTTGTTGATTTCGTTTTCTCGGAGCAAATGTTTCCGCGCTCAGTCAGATTTTGCCTAAGCGGTATTCGTGAGGAACTTGGTCCGTTGCGCTCGAATAAAAATGCGCTGCGAGTCGTAGAGCGTGCGCGGCGAAAATTGAGGCGGTTTGATCCAAATAACGCGACACGAGAAGAGTTGCACCGCTTTATCGATGGTTTTCAACTCACGTTGAATGATTTGAGTGCAGTGATTACCGATACCTGGTTCCAGCCAGAGTAAACCGCTTTAAACGGAGTGCTTTCCAGCTCAGGCTGACTCGTTGGTGTGCTCGTCGAATACTGGCTGCAATGGTGGCAGCTGGTTGAAAGCAGAGCGAATGCTGTCGTCCCACGACTCTCGTAGCTCAGCCAGATACGGGTGATGTTCCTCCAACCTTAAAAAGCGTTCTTGCGGTCGTAGGCTATCTGCCCGATAGAACAGGCACTCCAGTGGCGGTCCCACCGTGGCATTGGATCGCATCGTTGAATCGACAGAAACCAACGCACAGCGCATCGCGGTCTCAAAGGGTGTGTCTGAGCGAATAATTCTATCCAGTATAGGCTTGCCATATTTGGTCTCGCCGATCTGCAGATATGGGTATTGATCAGACGCGGTAATATGATTCCCCTCCGGATAGATCATGTAGAGCTCAGGCGGGTGATTTTTGATCTGACCACCCAGGATAAACGTGGCTGACGCATTGAACCCAGCGTTGGGTCCGCCTTTTTTGGCGTACTTGGCTTGTTCTGCAACGCTGAGTGCACCCAGATAGTCAGCCACATCCGCAACGTATTCGGCCTTCATGATGTTAAACTCGGCGTCTTCTTCCAGATCGCGTTGAATCTGTGCAATCACAGCCTGACTGGTGGCGAGATTGCCTGCTGTGAGGATAACCAGTGAGCGGTCATAGGGCACTGAGAAGCGATGCATCTTGCTGTAAGAGCTCACGCGATCCGGGCCAGCATTGGTGCGGGAGTCAGAGCAGAACACCAAGCCCTCATTCAGGGCGATGGCGAGGCAATAAGTCATGAAGAGGCAGTTTCCGAGAAAAGAAGTTGTATGTTGTCTGCAGGGTTAGCGAATATATCGCCTGAAGGGCGTAAATGCCATCTTGAAGTTGTCGGTGTTCCATGGTGCGCAGCTAAATGGCCATCGCGGCTTCAGGCTGTGATTGATCTGCATGCACACCGTATGCGTAACCGCGGCTGGATGTTTGCGGGCTGAATTTTGGAGATCAACCAACCGGATGAGTAGTTTTTGATGAAGTGCAATTTAGTAGACACAGGTGTGCCGTTGTCGAGTAGATATCGGGTGTCCTCTTGTATTGCCATCCTGATGTGTATTTTGCTCGGATGGAGTATGCCGGCAGCGGCGCAAGACGGCTTACCTGTGGTGGTAACTGAGGCGGTGGAGCAGCCCATTTTGCGGCAGCTTCAAGTTCAAGGCACGGTGACCTCAGCGCGCAGCGCGCAGCTCTCTGCGGCAACGAGTGGCCAGGTAGAATTGGTGATGGTGGATGCTGGATCCAGAGTGATGGCCGGCGATGTGTTATTGACGCTCGATGCCGAGCTGGCGCAATTGCAGGTAGATGGTGCAAGTGCCCGTGTTGAGCAGGCACAGCAGGCTGTGTCGGACGCTAATAGACGCCTCCTCGAGGTGCGTAAACTGGCGCCACAGCAGAGTATTGCCGAGAGTCTGGTGTTGGATATTCAAGCTGAGGTTGCCGAGGACGAAGCACTGCTGCGTGAGGTGAAGGCTCAGGCCGCGCGAGATGAGGCGATACTTGCCAGGCACACAGTGCGTGCTCCGTTTGATGGAGTGGTCGCAGCCAAGCTGACGGAATCAGGTGAGTGGGTAACACCTGGGCAGGCAATCTTTACGTTGATCTCAACAACACAGCTGCGGCTGGATTTTCAGGTGGCGGAAGATTTTCTGCCTTTGGTGGGCCCAGAAACCCAGATTGAATACAGCGTGGGACCCAACGCTGACGCTCGTTATGTAGGGCGGTTTGCGACTGCCGTACCCGTAGCTGATCGCGACGATAGAACGTTTTTACTACGAGTAGCACCGTTGGAAACCCACCCGGGATTGATAACAGGGCGCTCCGTGAGTGCCACCCTCAAAATACCCACGGGCAGGACAGGTATTGTGGTGCCGCGAGACGCTCTATTGCGTTATCCGGACGGTCGATCGGTAATCTGGGTAATAGACACACAAGGCGACTCTCTTACAGCGCGCGAGCTACTGGTGGAAACGGGATTACAATTTGATGGTTTCGTTGAAGTTCGCGATGGCTTGAGTGCGGGTGATCGGGTGGTGGTACAGGGTAATGAAACGCTTCGGCCAGGGCAGAAGGTGTCTCTGCGAGCGTCTGCAGGTGCAACACAGCCATGACAGTTACGTTGAAGGGTTGGGGTAGGTATGTTTGAGCAGGTGATTCGTCGCGGCACACTCACCGCGGTCGTAGTGCTGATTGTCTGTGTGCTGGGTATTTTTGCTGGATTGCGAATACCGGTGCAGATGATTCCGGATCTGGATGTAAGGGTAATCACAGTGGTTACCAGTTGGCCTGGGGCCAACCCCCAGGATATCGAGAAAGAAATTCTGATCGAGCAGGAGGAATACCTGCGCACGCTGCCGAGCGTTTCGCGTATTCTGGCAACTGCCGAGAGTGGTCGCTCTCGCATAGCACTCGAATTCCCGTTTGGCACAGACACAAACGAGATGCTAATACGGGTTAATAATGCACTGAGTCAGGTGCCGTCTTATCCCGATAATGTGGATGAGCCGAGAATCTACGCAACCTCCTTTTCTAGCAACAACTTTATGTTTTTTGCTGTCACGCCATTGGCAGGCAACCCGCGTCAGCTGGATCTCGATCTCACCGTCGACTTTTTACAGGATACGGTAAGGCCCCGGCTTTCCAGGGTGCCGGGTATTTCCGAGGTGTCGGTATGGGGCGGAGCTGAGCGTCAGATCCAGATACTGATTGACCCGGCCAGACTGGCGCAGCGCGGCTTAAGCTTGACCGACGTACGTAGCGCCATTCGCGCTCGTAATCGGGACCGCTCAGGCGGCGAGATTGAATCGGGTAAACGACAATATTTGCTGCGCACGATAGGCCGCTTCGAATCTATTGAAGAACTTAATGATCTGGTTTTGAATCGGCGAGGCGATGCCATTACTCGATTGGCAGATGTTGCTCAGATTCAGCTTGATCACTTCGAAAAGCGTGGCTATTCCAGTTTTAACGGTGAGCCCAGTATTGGTATTTCCCTGCGGCGTGAGTCGGGTTCGAATGTGATTGATATCAAGCGCGCCATACTCGGTGAATTAGGCCCAATTAATCGAGAGCTGTTAGAGCCTGCAGGGCTGAAACTCACACTAATCTCCGATGACGTAACGTATGTGGAAAGCTCGATACGCAACGTCTGGCAGAATTTGATTCTAGGCGCATTGCTTGCAACCGTGGTGATGTTTTTGTTCTTGCGGTCAGCTCGAACCACCTCCATCGGGGTGCTGGGTATACCTGTCTGTATCATTGTGGCGTTTCTGGGATTATTGCTCGCCGGGCGTACCATTAATGTTATCTCGCTGGCGGGCATTGCGTTCGCTATAGGTATGACGCTGGATAACAGCATTGTTGTACTGGAAAGTATCGAGCTGGAGTGGCGCAAGGGAAAGACGAGATTTCAGGCGGCACTCGATGGTGTGAAGCAAGTATGGTCCGCCGTATTTGCCTCTACGATGACCACGATACTGGTGTTTGTGCCGGTGGTGTTTGTCGAGCAGGAGGCAGGGCAGCTCTACTCAGATGTAGCTATTGCGGTGTCGGCCGCAATTCTGGCGTCCATGCTGGTGGCCATTACTGTATTGCCTGCTGCTGCAGCAAGGTTTACGCCGATAGAGAGAAAGCCAGGCAAAGTGAGTGAGATTGGCGAGAAAGGTCGTCTGGTCACGCTACGTGCGGTTGATGCCATGTTGGCAACCGGTCAGCGTCGCTTTGCCTGCATTGGCCTCACGATATTCATCAGCGCGGCAATTATTGCGCTGCTAACGCCTGCAGCGGAATACTTGCCAGAAGGGGAAGAGCCTAAAGTGTTCGCCGTGATGAGCGCGCCGCCGGGGTACAACCTGCAGGCGATGCGCGCAATAGGCGATGAAGTTGAAGCGTACTTTTTGCCTTACGTGCAAAGTGACCCCGCGCTTTTTCACGGTGGCCAAAGTGATGTTCCTGCTATCGAGTATTTAAATTTCAGAATCGGCATCGATTCCCTGCGTATTATCACCCAGCCGGTGGATCCGTCTGATATCGAAGCATTGATGGATGCGTTAACAACGAAGTACCGTGAGTATCCCGGCATGCGCGCTTTCGCGAGCCGAGGGTCCATCATCAGTAGTAACGATGGAGGCACACGCAGCATCAACCTCGATATCGCGGGTAACGATTTGGCCACCATTTATAAAGTTGCTGGTATGGCCTACGAACGTGCTCAGGAGGTGTTCGATAATCCCCGAATTCAGAGCCAGCCTTCGTCGTTTGCGCTAGCCCAGCCGATGATCGAGATACGCCCTGACTGGGAACGCGCGGCCGAGTTGGGCCTGAGCGCTCAGGAGTTGGGTTTTACCGTGGCTGCATTAACGGACGGTAGTTTCGTTGATGAGTTCTTTCTCGATGACGACAAAATCGATATGTATGTTTACAGCAATGTTGGCCAGAATGCAGATTTGGATAGTCTGGGTCAGCTGCCTGTTTATACGCCCTCTGGGGCAGTGCTGCCGTTGGGATCATTGGCGTCTATACAGGAGACGATTGGTACAGACTCACTTCGCCGCGTTAATGGCAGGCGTACGGTTACATTGAATATCATCCCTCCGCGTAGCGTGGCCCTGGAAACTGGAGTGCAGCGTGTTCGAGAGGACTTGGTTCAGTATCTGCGCGATCAGGGAGACCTGCCAGTGGGTGTCGATATTGCTATATCAGGCGCCGCCGATCAATTGGATGCCACGCGCGAATCACTGGTAGGAAACTACGCGATAGCGTTGGTCGTGGTTTACTTGCTACTGGTTGCCATTTTTTCTCACTGGGGCTACCCATTACTCATCATGACCACAATTCCGCTGGGCATTGCAGGGGGAATTGTAGGGCTTGCCTTACTTAATGGCCTGGGTGGATTGCTGCCGCTGATAGGAATTCCGGCAATAGTGCAGCCATTCGATATGATCTCCATGCTGGGTTTCCTGATCTTGATGGGTGCGGTAGTCAACAACCCGATACTGATTGTCGACCGTGCTGTGAAAAACCTGAACGACGCAGGAATGACCGCACATGAGGCTGTCAGCGAAGCCGTGCATGCGCGTCTGCGTCCCATTGCAATGACCACCATCACTACGATTCTGGGTCTGGCACCGCTGGTGCTGATCCCAGGCGCTGGCACAGAGCTGTACCGCGGCGTGGGTGCTATCGTGATGTTTGGCATTCTTGGTGCTGCGATTGTGACATTGACAATGTTGCCAGCGTTAACGGTCACTGCGCTGGAGTTGTCGCAGCGTGGCAGGAAAGAGCAGTTAGCGCCCACCACGTCGAGTTGAACGAGCGTCAGCTGTGCTGGCGGGCCGGGAGTCCGACGCTCGAGGCATAAAAAAACCCGCTCGGTGAGCGGGTTTCTAATATGGTGCCCAGAAGAGGACTTGAACCTCCACGCCCTTGCGAGCACTAGCACCTGAAGCTAGCGTGTCTACCAATTTCACCACCTGGGCAGCGCGTAATCTGTAGGATTACCCGAGGGCGGGCACTTTACTTTTCTGGCCCGTCATTGTCAATCCTCGCGTATACTGGGTCTATCTAGGCGCAAGATGCGCCACACTACTCTACGGAATACCAATCCACTATGTCCAAAAAAGGCAAAATTGCCGACCCCCATACTGTTCGCGAGGCAGCGCGTTACGACAACCCCATTCCCAGTCGGGAAGTCATTCTTGAGCTGTTGGCCGATGCGGCCGGTCCATTGAATCACAACAAAATCTCCCAGCTACTGAAGTTGCGTGACCATGAGGAAGTGGAAGCGTTGCGCAAGCGCCTGCGTGCGATGGAGCGCGATGGCCAGCTGATGGTCAATCGTAAAGGGGCCTATGGACTGGTCGACAAAATGAATCTCATACGTTGTCGTGTGCAGGGGCATCGCGACGGCTATGGTTTTGCGATGCCGGTGGGAGACGGTGATGACATCTATCTAAGCGCGCGCCAAATGCAGAAGGTGTTTGATGGCGATATCGTGCTGGTTGCGATCACAGGTCTGGATAAGCGTGGTCGTAGCGAAGGCAAGGTTGTGGAGGTTCTGGAGCGGGGTACCAGCAGTATTGTGGGCCGCTATCAGGAAGAAAGCGGTATCGGCTTTGTCATTCCCGAAAACGGGCGTATTCGTCAGCATCTATTGATACCCCCGAACGCGAAAGCAGGTGCGCTATCAGGGCAGATCGTTACCGCCACTATTACAGCGTATCCCACAGGCAAGCTCGGTCCCAAAGCAGAGATTAGTGAAGTCCTCGGTGAACACCTTGATCCCGGGTTAGAGATCGATGTTGCCATTCGATCCCACGATATTCCGTGGGAGTGGCCAGAAGCGGTGCTGTCGGAGGCTGCTGCATTAGATGCAGAGCCCAATGAGGATGATAAAGAAGGCCGAATCGACCTTAGAACGCTGCCCTTTGTCACCATTGATGGTGAAGATGCGCGCGATTTCGATGATGCGGTGTACTGTGAGAAACGCCGCGGAGGAGGCTGGCGCCTGTGGGTGGCTATTGCCGATGTGTCGCACTACGTGCGTCCCGGATCAGCGCTGGATGACGAGGCCGCCAAGCGGGGCACCTCGGTCTATTTCCCTGAGCGCGTTGTTCCCATGCTGCCAGAAGCGTTGTCCAATGGCCTGTGTTCGCTAAAACCGGCTGTTGATCGACTAGCCATGGTTTGTGAGATGGAGCTGGATCCCAGTGGCAATCTCGGCAAATATCAGTTTTATGAATCTGTAATTCATTCCCATGCGCGCCTCACTTATACACAGGTAGGAGAGGTGCTCTCAAGTGGTAGCCATCCAGATGTAGATTCGCAACGGATTGGTGACCTGACGCGATTGCAGGAGCTGTACAAGGTATTACGCGCAGCGCGTGATCAGCGTGGAGCAATCGATTTTGAGACAGTCGAAACCCGGATCATTTTCGATGATCTACGCAAAATTGAGTCGATCATTCCTGTAGTTCGCAATGATGCGCACAAACTGATCGAAGAGTGCATGCTGTGCGCGAATGTCGCGGCAGCCCGCTTCTTTGATAAGCATGAAGTGCCCATGGTGTACCGGGTGCATGAGGGACCCAGTGAAGAGAAGCTCGAAAATCTGCGCAGCTTTCTTGGTGAGCTAGGTCTCGATCTTCGTGGGGGAAACAAACCGACTCCCACCGACTACCAGACGTTGCTCGCAGAGGTTGTCGAGCGAGATGATGCTCATGTCATACAGACCATGCTGTTGAGATCGCTCAGCCAAGCCAAGTACCAGCCCGACAATCAGGGGCATTTTGGTCTCAACTACCTCGAGTATGCGCATTTTACCTCGCCTATCAGGCGCTACCCGGACCTATTGGTGCATCGTGGTATCCGCAGCGTTGTGCGCTCGCAAGTACGCAGCGAAAACGTAAGGCGGGTCGACGGTGTGGCCCCGATTCCTCCAAATCGTATTTTTCCGTATGACGAAGCCGCAATGGTGGTTATGGGTGAGCACAGCTCCATGACCGAACGGCGGGCAGATGACGCCACGCGAGAGGTCGAAGCCTGGCTTAAGTGCGAATACCTGCAAGATCATGTGGGCGATGAGTTCGACGGTGTAATTAGCGCGGTCACCAGTTTTGGTCTGTTCGTAGAGCTGATAGACATCTATATCGAAGGGCTCGTGCATATTACGGCGCTGCCAGGTGACTACTACAATTTCGATATGGCGCACCAGCGCTTGGTTGGCGAGCGCAGTGGGCGCAGTTTCCAATTGGGTGGCAAAGTTCGGGTACAGGTGGCGCGCGTCAATCTGGACGATAAGAAAATTGATCTGGAGTTGCTGGATGGCGGGTCTGCGCCGCGTAAGAAATCGGGCAGTAGCAAAGCGCGCAAGGGCAAGGCAGATAAGTCGGCACGGCAGGGCGCGCCGGGTAAAGCTAAAAAGAAGGGCGGTGGTGCCGGTACATCTCCAGGTGAGCGGAAATCAAAGAAAGGGGGCTCTTCAGCTAAAGCAGGGAAGAAGCCTGGTAAGAAGACGGGCTTGCGCCGACGTCGTGATAGCTAAAAAAAGCTGGATGATTATCTAATGCAGTACATTTACGGCATTCACGCGGTTGACGGTTTGCTGCGCAATAACCCCAGAGCGGTGCAGCAGCTTTGGGTGCAGCAGGGCCGGGAAGATAAGCGCATAGCCGGATTGTTAGCGCTGGCGACAAACCAGGGTGTACCCGTGAGTCGTGAACCGCGTAAGGCACTCGATGCGAGAGTGCAGGGTCGGCATCAGGGCGTGGTAGCCCAAACGGTAAGCCAATCCGGTACAAGTGACGATGGGCAGGGGAACACCATCAGCGAGGCAGAGCTGCTGCGCCTGGTTGATGCCAAAAGTGGGCCTTGTCTGTTGTTAGTACTCGACGGCGTCACCGACCCCCACAACCTGGGTGCGTGTCTACGGAGTGCAGACGCCGCAGGCGTCGATGCGGTGATAGTGCCAAAAGACAAGTCTGCCGACCTGAACCCAACCACCCGGAAAGTGGCGTGTGGTGCCGCGGAGACCATTCCATTTGCTCGGGTGACCAATCTAGCCAGAACATTAGCAGCATTAAAAGAGCGCGGGGTCTGGTTGTTTGGTACAGCGGGTGAGGCTGAAAAATCTATATATGACAGTGACTTAACCGGCCCAATGGCGCTGGTCATGGGGGCGGAGGGTGCCGGCTTGAGGCGTTTAACACGGCAAGAATGCGATTTTCTTGTAAACCTGCCCATGGCCGGAGATGTGAGCAGTCTCAATGTGTCTGTCGCCACCGGGGTCTGCCTGTTTGAGGCAGTGCGCCAACGAGGCTAGTGCCCCACAGCTTCTCCTCGAAGACGCTAAAAAGCGGCTTTGAATCGCGCCTTGCAGCGCTGTCCGATAGCCTGTAGAATCCCGCTCCTCAAAATTTGCCCGACTACCTCTGGTGGTCGATCCTCCTTGCTACACCGCTTTCCTGTTGGATTGATGGGTAGCATTAACCCGTAAGGAGCTTAAAAATGCGTCATTACGAAATCGTATTCATGGTTCATCCGGACCAGTCTGAGCAAGTGCCCGGCATGGTCGAGCGCTACTCCAGTGCAATTCAGAAAGACGGCGGCACAGTTCATCGTCTGGAAGACTGGGGTCGTCGTCAGTTGGCCTACCCAATCAACAAAATCCACAAGGCACACTACGTTCTCATGAACGTGGAAGCGTCTAACGAAGCAATGGAAGAACTGACTACCACCTTCCGTTTCAACGATGCTGTTATCCGCAACCTGGTTATCCGTCGCGACGAGTCAGTGACTGACGAATCCTTCATCATGAAGGCCGAGAAAGAGCATCGCGAGCGCAAGAGCCGTTACGAAGAGCGCCAAGCGGCCGATTCTGCGCGCAGTGAGCGCACCGAAGCTGCCAAGCCAGCGCCAGAAGCAGCACCCGCTGAAGAAGCCGCGAGTGAAGAACCGGCTGCTGAATAGTAAGCGCCTAGCTCGTAACGAATACTGAGAATTTCAAGGAGTCACACCATGGCACGTTTTTTCCGCCGCCGTAAGTTTTGTCGTTTCACCGCCGAAGGCGTGAAAGAGATTGATTACAAGGATCTGGATACGCTGAAGGCGTACGTATCAGAGACTGGCAAGATTGTACCTAGCCGCATCACTGGCACTAAGGCCAAGTATCAGCGTCAGCTGGCAACAGCAGTGAAGCGCGCGCGTTTCCTGGCACTGTTGCCTTATACGGATGCTCACCAGTAAGAAGTTGCGGATCCCGCGCTGACGCTCTGCTCAGGCTTGCAGATATAGAATGAAGAGTCTGGCGGAATTCGTTATGCGTGGTCGCTTTCAGGCCTTGCTACTGGTGGTAGCGGGCGCTGGAAGCTTGATGTTTTGTTGGATCAGTGCCGCAGTGATTGCACTGGTCACATTGCGTAAGGGCACGGCACAGGGTGCTTGGCTTTTGCTTTGGGCGTTGCTGCCCGCCGGCGTACTGCTGTATGCCTTTGGCGACAGCGGCCCACTAACATTATTGCTGGGCACAATGCTGCTCGCGGTCGTGTTAAGAGAAACAGTGAGCCTTTCACTGGCGTTATTGTGTAGCGTCGCGGTGGGAGTAGGTACCGGGCTGGTGCTGATAGTGTTTGGCGGGGAGTTCCTGCAGCAGGTAGTTGCGATATTCAGTGACTTCCTTGCCCAGCTGGAGCAGCAAGCCTCTATCCAGTCCGAGCAGAATGTAGTTTTACCCCGGCCTACCGCAATACAAGTGGCGGGCCTGATGGGGGCGGGTAATGCCGCGGTATCAGTGTTGTGCCTGTTGTTAGGACGATACTGGCAGGCTGCGTTGTATAACCCCAACGGTTTTGGTGATGAGTTTCGCCAATTGCGTTTTGCTCCTGCGATTGCTGGTTTATTGGCATTAATCGCAGTGGGTGTTGCCAGTCTTGGTGTGGAGTACCGCACCTGGGCAGTCATCGGCGTGATGCCTTTGAACTTTGCGGGACTGGCGCTAGTACATGCGCGCGTGAAAGCGCGTGGCCAGGGCACAGGGTGGTTGACGGGGTTTTACCTCGCTTGGCTGCTGTTTGACCCGGTCAAAATGATGGTGGTATTTGCAGCAATAGCCGATAGCTGGTTCGATTTTCGACAGCGCTGGCAGCAGCCACCCGATACGAATTGATTAACGCGGGAGCGAGCTCCCCCGAACAGAGGTAAGTGAGATGGAAGTCATTCTGCTGGAGAATATCGGCAACCTGGGTGGCCTGGGTGACAAGGTAAATGTTAAGTCTGGCTACGGACGCAACTTTTTGATCCCTCAGGGCAAGGCTGTTGCAGCAACTGCGGCCAACCTGGTGGAGTTTGAAGCTCGCCGTGCAGAGCTGGAAGCTGCGGCTGCAACTGTTTTGGCTGCTGCTGAGACTCGTGCTGAAGCGATCAACGGGTTCGGCCTGCTGACGATAGAAGCTAATGCAGGTGAAGAGGGTAAGCTCTTCGGATCTATTGGTACTCGTGACATCGCCGATGCTCTTACTGCGGCAGGCACCGAAGTTGATAAGTCTGAAGTTCGCCTTCCAGATGGCGCATTGCGTGAGCTGGGTGAGTACGAAGTTGCCATTGCGGTACACCACGATGTGTCTGCCATGGTCGTCGTAGCGGTCGTACCTGAGTAACTGCACGCCCCTCATAGGTTTCTGCCAACAGTGTTGGCAGCGGCTGGATGAATCTAGAAATGCACCCGAGCGCAAGTTCCGGTGCATTTTTTGATTTTGCTTCGCAACCCAGCCAAATTTCGTTAGTCTGTTGTGCCCAAGCGAGTAAAGCCCGTCATGGCCGATACTGATTACCCCGACAACGTCTCTGAACTGCCGTATTCTGCAGACGGTGACGTGGCTCGCATCAAGATGCAGCCCCACTCTATAGAGGCCGAGCAGTCCGTGCTGGGTGGGTTGTTGCTCAGCGCAGAAGCGTGGGATTCGGTTGCAGAGACTGTCGCTTCCTCAGATTTCTATCGCCCCGACCATCGCCTCATCTTTAAACAGATAGCCAAGCTTGCCGAAGCTGCCGAGCCAGTGGATGTGATCACTGTTGCAGACAAGCTTGAAGCCAGTGGTGAGTTGGATGCTGCGGGCGGATTGAACTACTTGGCAGAACTGGCCAAGAACACTCCCAGCGCCTCCAATATTCGTGCCTATGGCCAGGTGGTGAACGAGCGCGCGAGTTTACGCAAACTGATCGAGGCGGCTCAAGATATCGCCGAGAGCGGCTTTAACCCCGAAGGGCGCACATCAGGTGAGCTAATTGATGAGGCAGAGCGCCTCATCATGCAGATTTCCGAGCAGGGCCCTAAGGCGGGCGGTCCAAAGGAAGTAAACCCGCTGTTGCAGGGTGCGGTGGATCGCATAGAAGAGCTCTTCAACTCGGGTGGCGATATTACCGGCCTGTCCACCGGCTTTACTGATCTCGACGGCATGACTTCCGGTTTGCAGCCGTCCGATCTGGTGATTGTTGCGGGCAGACCTTCTATGGGTAAAACCAGTTTTGCGATGAACCTGGTTGAGAACGCCGTACTAGCACAAGACAAACCCATTCTTGTGTTTAGTATGGAGATGCCGGCAGAGCAATTGGTGATTCGTATTCTGTCGTCAGTAGGCAAGATCGATCAGACACGCATCCGTAATGGCAAGCTGGAGCAGGAAGATTGGCCAAAGCTCAGCGCGGCCGTCAGTAAGCTCAAAGACGTGCCATTGTTTATTGATGATACGGCAGCCTTGACGCCCACGGAGCTGCGCAGCCGGGCCCGACGTATTCACCGAGAGCACGGGCAGCTGGGTATGATCATGGTGGATTATATGCAGTTGATGCAAATAGCAGGATCATCAGAGGGTCGAACTGCAGAGATCTCCGAGATTTCCCGAAACCTGAAGGCGATCGCGAAAGAATTCAAATGCCCCATGGTGGCATTGTCGCAGCTGAATCGTTCGCTGGAGCAGCGACCCAACAAACGCCCGGTAAACTCAGATCTGCGCGAATCAGGTGCGATCGAGCAGGATGCGGACGTCATCATGTTTATCTATCGCGATGAGGTTTATAACGAAGATTCGCCGGACAAGGGCACGGCAGAGATCATTATTGGCAAGCAGCGTAATGGACCAATAGGTACTGCCCGTTTGGCCTTCGTGGGCCAGTACACTCGCTTCGATAATCTCGCCCGCGGTAGCTACGACGAGTATTGATACAGCACGGCGTTACCTCGGTTAAAGACCGCTCTTGCGGCGTAAGTTTTTCAGAGCAGCCAGTTGTTCTTCTTTGGTCATAGGCTTATCGACCTTCTTTTCCAATGACTCAGGTGCAGGGACCACCAGCGATTCGCCCTGTAAAACCCGCGCGCAATAACCCTGATAATGATCCCTGAATACGGGCCACGTTTGGCGTTCTTGATTGTTGGCAAGAAAAAACCAATCACTGTCTCGTCCCGCGAGATAGACCGCCGGATGACTCCAGTTCTGCGCGGATTTGGGGGAGGGCGCCTTGCAGGCCTCCATGTAGGCATCATGTGCGGTAGGTAGTCCGAGCTCTCCCAGTCCGTGCTGACAGCACTCGTGCATGCGATGCAATGTGGGTAGGTATTCACTGTGCTCGATGGCGTGTTTTGCACCTTTGAGAATCTGCTCAACGTGATAATCCCGCAAGGATTCCAGCCACAGCTTCTTTATTTGGGCGAGCTGCTCGGCATCCGGATACGCGGCGTAGTACTGGTTGTGATAGTTGAGCCTGAATAACGCGAACACCTGGTTGATTGCCTCAACGTGACTTTCGCCGGTGGTGTTGTGGCTACGCTCAGTCTGCCCAGGAGGTGTCGCTGAGGTCGTCTGCGAGACTTCTATCCCGAGTGCGACCTGTTGAATGAGATCCTTGCTGTCCGCCATGGTTTTGTCTCTGTTGTTCCTGCTTAAGGCGTTCTGCCCATTTGTATTTTACATGCTGAAGGAATTTGCTGTTCCATGATGTGTGTAGTTTGTTGGAGTCCCGCCAATACAGTACGAACTCGGGTACCATGGCGCGCGCAAATTCGGGGTCTATATGACACATTCGCAGAATATCCAGTGTGTCTTCGGTAGGCTGAAACTGCTCGGAGATGCGCTTGGGCTCTGTGCTGTGTTCCATGCTTGAGCTAAAGCGTGCCCACTGGATACGGATGTGTTGAATGAATTTGGAGTTGAGTCCTTTTGGTGCATCACCGCGTTCACGCCAATACAGTACAAACTCGGGTATTGCGTCTGCAATAAAGTGTGGATCGATTCCAGAGCGCTCCATAATATCCATCGCGTCCCGGCTAGGTTGCCAGTGACTGTCTAAAGACGCTGGTGGTTTGATCTTGAATGATTGCGCCTCTTGTTGCTGGTGATGGCGCCAACTGCTGAGTACTTGCTGGCGAAACTTGTTCTCCCAAGCGTGATGCGTCTCACCGCGCTCGCGCCAGTAAAGGATAAAGTCTTCCAGTTGGTCCACAGCAAACTGTCTGGGGATATTGTGGTTTAGCGTGAGCAGTTCAAACATCTCGTCGCTGGGCGACCAGTTGGCGGACAGCAAGCCTGCCGAGCGTCGCTGGGGGGCGGCTTCTGCAACGGGCTGCCTCTTCTCAGGGGGTGCGTTGATAGGTTCGTTGAGCGCAAACACCAGTTGATGCTCTGAATGCAGTGGTGGTGAGTCCATCAGGATCACCCCTTTGTCTGTCAGGCTGCGGGTGATGCGATGCAAATCAACGGCGCCCCAGAATGGCAAGCTGCCAAGCAGGTAGTCTCTTTCTACAGTGATCCAGGCATAGCCATTTCTGGCCTGTGAGGCCCTGTGCTCGAACAGGGTCTGCAGGTGTTGCAGTAAAATAGCCTCTTCCAGCCCGATAGTCGCTGCCAGGCCGGGTGAAAAGACCAGCTGGCGCTCAGGAACGATGGAAGAATCTGACATGATATGACCGTAAAGGTGCAACGAGTACACAACGAAGTCTGCTAGGATACCCAGCTTGCCGCGGGACGAACAGCAGTTAAAGAAAAATTCATCAGGGATTGGAATGGCAAAGCAGAAAACAGCCTTCGTGTGCAACGATTGTGGCTCAGATTACAGTAAGTGGCAGGGCCAATGTAACGATTGCGGTGCTTGGAATACGCTGACCGAAATCAGACTCGGACCCGCCAAGGGTTCCGGTAGAGCTGGGGCAGGAGCGGGCGCTAATCGGGCAGGGTTTGCAGGTAAATTGGCGCAGGCGCAGGTTCTACAAGATATCAATTTTGAAGATTTGCCTCGCTTTACGAGCGGGGCAGAGGAGTTCGACCGCGTGCTGGGCGGCGGTCTGGTACCGGGCTCGGCCATTCTTATCGGCGGTAACCCCGGAGCGGGCAAGAGTACGTTGCTGCTCCAAACAATGTGTCATTTGGCGCAGACCATGGAAGCTCTGTACATCACGGGCGAAGAGTCGCTGCAGCAGATTGCTATGCGAGGACAGCGCCTGGCTCTGCCAGCAGATCGACTTCGGCTAATGTCCGAGACCAATGTAGAGGCAATTGTGGCGGCGGCTGAGGAATACAAGCCCAAGGTGCTTGTGGTCGACTCAATTCAGGTTGTTCATACCGACGAGATAGCCTCGGCCCCCGGTAGTGTCTCTCAGGTGCGCGAATGCGCAGCCTATCTCACGCGATATGCTAAACAAACAGGCATGGTGCTGTTTCTGGTTGGCCACGTCACCAAAGATGGTAGCCTCGCAGGCCCCAAGGTACTTGAACATATGATCGACTGCTCCATTTTGCTTGAGGGTAGCGACGACTCCCGCTTCAGGACATTGCGAGGACAGAAAAACCGGTTTGGCGCGGTCAATGAGCTGGGTATTTTTGCCATGACTGACCGAGGCATGCGCGAGGTTAAAAATCCCTCAGCCATTTTTCTTGACCGCAGTGATGACCCTGCATCGGGCTCAGCAGTGATGGTGGTCTGGGAGGGCACTCGACCACTACTGGTAGAAATACAGGCGTTGGTAGACGATAGCCAACTGGGCAACCCCAGACGGGTAGCAGTGGGTCTGGAGCAGAACCGCCTGGCCATGTTGCTGGCGGTTTTACATCGTCACGGCGGCTTGCAGGTGGGTGATCAGGATGTGTTTGCGAACGTAGTGGGCGGCGTTAAGGTACTGGAGACCAGTGCCGACCTGGCATTGCTGTTGGCTATTGTGTCCAGCTTTCGCGATCGACAGTTGCCCCGAGATATGGTGATTTTTGGTGAGGTGGGCTTGTCTGGTGAGATTCGCCCTGTGCCCAGTGGTCAAGAGCGACTGTCAGAGGCGGCTAAACACGGCTTCAAGCGCGCGATAATACCCAGAGGAAATGCGCCTAAAGGCAAAATCGAGGGTATGCAGGTAACCGCGGTATCGAAATTATCTGAGGCCCTGGCGGCGGTTGAGTAATCTTTTCTGGTTGTGCAATTCTATAAGCTGGTCTAAAAAGGGCGTATGAAAGACTCAAAAGATTTGCCGGACGAAAAAACGGGAGAGGAGATCGAAGAGGATCTTACTCAGGTGAATCCTACCGAGTTCGCTGAAGACCCCTCAGGTTTGCTAACTGAGCCTGGCACAGAGTTGGTGGTCGATCTCGGCGAAGTCACCAAGATCGGTGATTCACCAGCCTCAGAGCAAAGCGGTTCTCGGCAGGCAAGCTCAAACGAGTTTGTGATCAAAGATCGGTTTGTACTCGAGGAGCGTTTGGGTCGGGGTGGTCAGGGGCAGATTTATAAAGCCCGCGATTTGCGCAAGGAAGAGGCAAACGACGACAATCCCTATTTGGCGATCAAGTTTCTGGGTGAAGATTTTAGTCGTCATCCCATGGCGCTCATCAGCCTTCAACGCGAAGCCAAAAAATCCCAGCAGCTGGCTCACC
Source organism: Halioglobus sp. (assembly GCA_039990395.1). Lineage (GTDB taxonomy): Bacteria > Pseudomonadota > Gammaproteobacteria > Pseudomonadales > Halieaceae > CALINF01. The sequence continues at coordinate 69,192 of JBDXFZ010000144.1, read as the reverse complement.
CGAATATTCTAACAGTTTACGATTTTGATCGTGATGGCGACCGCGTCTATATGACGATGGAATTGCTTGACGGTGCGCCGCTATCCAAGTGGAAGTCGCTGGAGTTTGCCGAAGATCTTAAGCCAACCATTTCGGCACTCATTGAACAAATGGCCGACGGGTTAGCCTATGCCCACCAGCATGGCGTAGTGCATTCGGATTTCAAGCCTGACAATGTCTTCGTGACAAATGAAGGCAGGGTCAAGGTGCTGGATTTCGGCATCGCACGAATCGTCGACAGCGCGACTCAAAGCGATAGCTTCGATGCGGGAGACCTGGGTGCGCTCACATTGCGGTATGCGTCGCTGGAGATGCTCGAAGGTGGGCACGACCCTCAGCCATCGGACGACGTATACGCCCTGGGTTTGGTCGCCTATCAGCTTTACACCGGCAATCATCCCTACGATGGGAAAACGGCTGAAGAGGCATTCAAGAGCGGATTGATCGCTGAGCCCATCAAGGAGATAAAGCGGCATCAGTGGAAGGCGATTGAACGTGCTATTGCACTCAAACGCGAGTCGCGCACAGAGTCTGCCGAGAAGTTTTTGCGAGAGTACCAAGGTACTCCCATTCGTAATCGGGTGTTGGCCGTTGCCGTATTGGTTCTCGCGATTAGTTCGGCTTACTTTGGGTATCAGTCAACCCAGACGGAAGGCCCGGCAATACCTTTTGCAGAGCTACCCGCAGTTGAGCAGGCGGAGTTTAACAACGCCATGGATTTGGGTGAAAAGTCAGCTGCAATACAGGATTGGGATGGCGCTTCTCGCTACTATCTGGCTGCCTATGAGTTGCATCCTCGCAACGCCGACGCTGAAGCTGGGCTGGAACAGCTGGCCGAATACCTCCTCACTGCCGCGCCGCGTATGACGAGTGAGCGGCAAAAGGAGTATCTGCTAACGCTTATTCAGTCATTCAGCGCGAATGAATACTTGGCAAATCACGTCGCTTTGAATGACCTGAAAGCCAGGATCGAAATAGATCTCGGGCAATAATTGCATTCAGATATTATCGGCTAGGTCAGTGTGAAACACTCATAGAGTCGACTCTCGCAAAATCTCACGCCAATGCGCCGCCCAGCAGCATTGGTGGTCGAAATCTTCGAAGTATCGGTATGTCGCCAGCGGATGCGCTGAGCGGTAGCTCTCAACAGTGGACGGGGGGACGACCTTGTCCTTTCCCCCAATCAAATGGGTGTGGCCTGCCCCGCCGCTTTTGTGTATCGCAAGAAGCGGGTTTGATGATTCAGACAATGGCAGATGCCCATGAAACTCGGTCCAGGCTTTTGTATCCAGGTTGCTGGCAACTGTTATTACCCTAGGCTGCGGCTCAATTTGGGCGGCCGCCAGCAGAGCCAATACGCCGCCGCCACTGTACCCAATCAGCGTAAAGCTGTCGGGATTCCATTTGTCTACCAGTTGTGTGATTGCATCTGCCATGGCAAGGACTACAGGCTCGGAGTAGCGTGCCGATGTCCATAGCTCGGAGTGACATTCAGGCGGCATGTGTATGAGCTGATAGCAAGGGCGGGTCAGGTAGATCGCAGGTGTAGAGTCTGCAAGTAATAGATCTATGGTGAGATTGCGACGGCCTGTTGGGTTTGCGGTGGGCTTATTGTCTTGCCAGGGCGTGCCGTCTCCGCCGATATAAATGTGAAGATCATCTACCGGTTTGGCTAGTGGCTTTGCAATGGCATGCAGTGTAAATCCGCTGGTCTCAACTGGGGCCCACAACAAATCGTACTGCAGCGATATGTCGCGCAAACTTGGTGTTGATGCACAAGATGTGATCAGGAAGACAAAAATAATGCCGTGCAGGTGCTTAATGGTTTGCTCCACACGAAAATATGAACTACTTTTATGGAAAAGGACTTTGATATGTTGTCTCACCATTTTAGCCGAAGTATAGCGGGTGGGTCAGCTAAGTTGGGGGAAAAGTGATTAAGCTTAGTATCCGATTACTGGCCACGTCAGCGCTGTTGACTGCCTGTGCTAGCCCCAATAATGCGCCCGACGTTCCCGCCGACGCTAAAGTCAAAGACCTCTACATAGTCGATTGCCTGCTACCGGGGCAATTGAGGCAGTTGGGCTCTACCACCTACATGACTCCAAGACGCCCTGTGCGTACCACTGCCGTTGACTGCAGGGTGAGAGGTGGAGAGTACGTCGCCTACGATAGAGCTGATTACAAAACAGCACTTAAGATTTGGCTACCCGAGGCAGAAGGTGGGGATGCCGAGGCACAGAATACCGTCGGAGAGATTTTCGAGCAGGGTCTAGGCACACAGCCCAATTATGAAGTTGCTCTGCTGTGGTACAAAAAGGCCGCTGATCAAGGCCATAAGGGTGCTTTGTTTAATCTCGGTACCTTATACGAGATGGGCAGAGGTGTTCCCGAGGACAAGGTTGCCGCACTTAACTATTACCGCCAGGCCTGGGGGATCTCTGAAGATGAATTGACCTATCGGTCAGAGGCCGAGGGCGCCTTATTGGCGCAGGCAGAGGTCAATGCAAAGCTGGCCAACGAGGTTGACGCCGCAAAAACTGAGGCCTCGATCGCCAAGGCAGAAGCCGAGGCGGCGCAAATTGAAGCCAAAGTCGCTCGTGCTGAAGCCGAGGCTGCTCAGCAGGCCCAGCAACGAATGGCCGCCAAGGGTTCCTCAAGCGCCAAAACGGACGTGACTCAACAGGTGGCCGCTAGTGTTCAGCAAACGTCTACCGCTGCCAAGGAAGTAACAGCAGATGGGCGCAACTTCGGCCGTTACTACGCATTAATGATCGGCAACAACGACTATCAATTTCTCAGTCACCTCGACACACCTGTTTCAGATGTTGGTCGCTTGGCCAAGGTTCTCGAGCAGCAGTACGGATTCAATGTAAAAACAGTAACCAATGGCGACGACGCCTCGTTACTGCAAGCCTTGAATCAATTGAACGATGTGCTCAAGCCCGAAGACAATCTATTTATCTACTATTCCGGCCACGGTAATAGCCGGCGCAGCGGCTCTTTGGATGTAGGATATTGGCTGCCGGTAAATGCGCAGCTGCCGCCTAACGATACCTATTGGGTTCCCACTGAGCAGGTCAGCGGGCATCTGGCGCGCCTACAGGCTAAACGTATCATTGTGGTTGCCGACTCGGCTTTTGCCGGCTTGCTTGCAGATAACCCAGCGTTTTTGTTGACGAGCGATCCCGCGCAACTCAAGAGCGAAGCCTATGTCTCTCTCCGGTTTCCAAATCGCTCACGCTTACTTTTTACCTCTGGAACGGATGCACCCTTGCCACAAACCGGGAACGTCAATTCCTCGGTGTTTGCAGACGCATTTATCGATGCGCTGGTGAATAATAAATCGGTGCTGACAGCGCCGGCACTGTATCTAAATGTAATGGATGCACTCGAGAGTCGTCAGCCAGACCTTAATCCGCAATTCAAAGCAATAAAGCGGGCGGGTGACGAGGTGGGAGACTTTTTCTTCGTTTCCAGATAGGGCGCCGTCTATGCATTCTTTGGTTTTACAGTTACTGCGTTGCTTATTTGTGTGTAGAGGAATTTGAGGTTGCCTAATATTTTTTCAAGATCACTACAGATTGCTGGGGTGTTGATAAGCTTTTTTGTCGCCAATATTGCCATGGCCCAAGAGCTGTCAGTGAGTTTCACCGGTCTAGGCGAGATAACGAGTCAACCGGGGGCTATCAATTGCGACCAATCCGGGGGCGAGATAGATGATTGTTTTCAATATAACGATTCGGTTACGCCTCTAGATCTGGTTCTAAGCGCAACGCCTGAGATTGGTTGGCAGTTAAACAGTTGGGGGGGTGATTGTTTGGCGTCTGGCGCAAATTCAACATGCTCTGTGTCAGTACCGGGTTTTCCCGAAGATCCATCGGCTCCACCTGATAATCTTTTTGTCACAGCTGTTTTTGACGAGCAAAGGCTGACGGTTGCGTTAGGCGGATCAGGAGTAGGGTCAGTTTCCGGTATCCCGTGTGAGGGGTTTCCTTGCGATGTGCCTTTCGGTAGCGCTTCTTCGATTACATTGAACGCTGCACCTGGTCAGGCCTCGATATTTTCAGGTTGGAGTGGGGCAGCGAGCTGTGGGACGGACGCTAGCTGTACGGTAGCGGCAGGCATTGTTTCTGTAAGCGCGCAGTTTGAGCTCGATGGTGATAATGACGGGGTCGGAGACGACAACACAGATCAGTGTTTGATGACACCTGCGAATGAACCCGTAGACTCGGTGGGGTGCTCTGAAACTCAGCTAGATGGCGATAATGATGGTGTGTCCGACGCGTTAGACCTTTGTCCCAATACACCTGAGGGTGAGGAAGTTGATGCACAGGGATGTTCCACGACGGAGCTAGATGAAGATCTCGATGGCGTCTTAAACCCAGACGACCAGTGTCCGTCCACGCCAGCGGGTGAAACCGTAGATGGCAATGGCTGCTCAGCCTCACAGCTTGATGATGATAGTGACGGCGTATTCAACGATGCCGATCAGTGCGCGGACACGCCAGCGGGTGAAACCGTAGATGGCAATGGTTGCTCAGCCTCTCAACTGGATGATGATGGTGATGGTGTATCGAACGATATAGACCAATGCCCCAATACACCTGAAGGCGAAGCCGTTGATGCTCAGGGTTGCTCGAATAGCGAGGTGGATGGAGATGGAGACGGGGTATTAAATCCAGACGACGTGTGCCCCGCTACACCAGCTGGAGAACCGGTAGATAGTCAGGGCTGCTCAGCCTCGCAGCTTGACGACGATAATGACGGCGTATTCAACGATGTCGATCAGTGTCCGGCCACGCCAGCAGGTGAAGCCGCAGATGGTAACGGTTGCTCAGCCTCGCAACTAGACGATGATGGAGACGGCGTATCAAATGATGTAGACCAGTGCCCTGTCACTCCTGCGGGAGAACCAGTCGATGCTCAGGGTTGTTCCGCTACCGAGTTGGATGAGGATCTGGATGGCGTATCCAACGAGCGGGATCAATGCCCAGTAACACCTGCTGGAGAGGCTGTAGATGCTAATGGTTGTTCTGACACTCAGCTAGACGATGATGACGACGGCGTGACCAACGACGTGGACCAGTGTCCTGCTACGCCACTGGGAGAGTCAACCAATAGTGACGGCTGCTCCGACTCCCAGCTTGATGACGACGAAGATGGTGTTAGCAATGCCGACGACCAATGCCCTCAAACACCGGCTGGAGCGTCGGTGGATGGAAACGGCTGTAGTGACTCAGAGCTGGATGATGACGGCGACGGTGTGACAAACGACTTGGACCAGTGCCCCAGCACCGAGCCAGGCTCTGATGTCGACGATGAGGGTTGTGCCGATAGCCAGAAAGACAGTGATGGGGACGGTGTAAATGACGAGGATGACGCCTGCCCCAACAGCGATCCTGACCTACCCGTTGACGATGACGGTTGCTCGGAGGTTCAGCAGTTTGGCAATGAGTTGGGTGACTTGCCCGGATTGAGTAAAAATGAACAGTCGCTAGGGTCGCGTATCGATGAGATCTGTCCCCAACTTATCGGGCTGGATGTTGAAGAAGGTCTTACGTCCGGTCAACAGCAGCTGCGGTCTGCGTGTAGTCGCTTAAAAAATCGCGGCACGTCGCAGGATCAAGCGGGTGTTGCACTGGGTCAGATATCATTAACAGAGCTGGCATCGCTGACTCAAAATGCAGTCCAATCCGGGATGACACAGGTTCGTGGTACGCAGCAACGTGTTGGCCAAGTGAATGCAGGCGGTGGCAAAGGTGTATCGGTTGCGGGTCTGAATCTGAGGTCTGGCGATCAAATAGTGCCGGCACACGTATTGGAATCTGCGTTCAAGGGCTTGCTGGGTATGGGCGCAAGTGAAGATAGCTTTGCAGATTTTGGCAAGCTCGGTATCTACCTGCAGGGTGATTTCGACTTTGGTGATCGCGATGAGACTTCCAGAGAGTCGGGATACGACTTTGATGCATGGAACGTCTCAGTCGGCGCAGACTACCGCTTTACAGATTCCGTTTACGCAGGTGCGTCCCTTGGCCTCGGTGAGATTGAAGTCGATTATGCGCGCAATGGAGGGGAGTCGGATATATCCAATTGGACGCTCTCAACCTATGCAGGCTGGCAGATTACCGAACACTGGTTTCTGGATGGCATGTTTAATTACGGACAGTCTGATTTTGATACCGTACGCCGCATTAGTTACACGGATGTCGGTGGTCAGTTTGAATCCTCACAAAAAGGTAAAACCGACGGCGATCAGATCTTCCTGGGACTGAACACAGGCTATATGTTCAATCGCGAAGGGTGGCGATTTGGCCCCATCGCCTCTCTTACCTACCTTGACGGCTCGATAGATGGTTATACCGAGCGAGCGCAAGGCAATAGTTCGGATGCATGGAGCTTTCTTGTTGATGATCAGGACTACAAGTCTTTACGCGTAAGCGCGGGTGGACAGCTGGACTACGCTATCAGCACCAGCTTTGGTGTTCTCATTCCCGGCGTGCGCGCCACTTGGGTCTATGAAAATGAAGACGGCGCCGAGCAAATTGGTTTAAGGCTCGCCAACAACCCCTTTGCTGAATCCAGTTTGGAGAGTAGTCAGATTATTGTGGAAACCGACGGCGTCGATAGCAATTTTCTGGATGCCAGCTTGAATCTATCAGGCCAGTTTGTGATGGGTGTATCGGGCTACATGAGTTACCAGTTTTATAGCTCTTATGACAATTACTCGCAGAGTGGTTTCACTATAGGGCTGCGTTGGGATAAGCCCTTTTAACAGTTGCAGGAGTCTACATATGTACGATGAGCTTTCGCTAGAGCGTTTCATGGAAGGGTTGATAAAGCGCAATCCTGGTGAGACAGAGTTTCATCAGGCCGTGTATGAGGTGGCGGAATCCGTCATTCCATTTATCCTTGAGAATCCGCGCTATAGGCAGGCAGGGATCATCGAGCGTATGACAGAGCCCGATCGCACCGTGATCTTTCGAGTTGTTTGGGAAGATGACGAGGGCAATATCAGGGTAAATCGCGGCTACCGTGTTCAGTTTAATAACTCTATTGGTCCCTATAAAGGCGGATTGCGATTTCATCCATCAGTCAATCTGAGTATCCTGAAATTTCTCGGCTTTGAACAAACCTTTAAAAACAGCTTAACAACGCTACCAATAGGTGCTGGTAAAGGCGGCTCGGATTTCAATCCCAAGGGCAAGTCTGACCGAGAAGTCATGCGCTTTTGTCAGTCGTTCATGACCGAGTTAGTACACCATATTGGCGCTAATACGGACGTTCCTGCTGGTGACATTGGCGTTGGTGCTCGAGAAATCAGCTATATGTTCGGCCAGTATAAGCGTCTGGCACGTGAGTTCACCGGCGTGCTAACGGGTAAAGCCCTGGAGTTTGGTGGCAGCCTTATCCGCACGGAGGCTACTGGCTACGGTAACGCCTACTTCATGCAGGAAATGCTAAAGCACAAAGGCGACTCTCTCGACGGGAAGACCTGCGTTGTTTCTGGGTCAGGCAATGTGGCGACCTACTGTACGGAAAAGATCAATCAGCTTGGCGGCAAGGTGGTCACGCTCTCGGATTCTTCGGGCTTCATTTATGACCCCGATGGAATTGACGAGGAGAAGCTCGCTTGGGTCGTTGAACTAAAGACCGTCAGGAGAGGGCGAATATCAGAATATGCCGACAAGTTTGGTGTTGAATTCCACGCCGGCGAGCGCCCCTGGAGTGTGCCTTGCGATCTGGCGTTCCCATGTGCCACCCAGAACGAACTGAATGAAGACGATGCGCGCGTGTTGGTCGACAATGGCTGTATCGGCGTTTCCGAAGGAGCCAACATGCCAACTACGGTTGAAGGTATTCATGTGCTGCAAAAGGCAAAAGTACTTTATGGCCCAGGTAAGGCAGCCAATGCCGGTGGCGTTGCGGTGTCTGGCCTGGAAATGACGCAAAACAGTATGCGTCTTGCGTGGACAGCCGAAGAAACCGAGGCAAAACTGCAAAGTATTATGAAGGGTATACATGCTCAGTGCGCCAGGCACGGCCAGGAGGGCGAGTATGTGAACTATGTTAAAGGGGCAAATATCGCGGGGTTCATTAAGGTGGCCGACGCGATGCTGGCCTACGGCGTTATCTAGCTAGGGGTTTCGACGTTGGCAGACAATTACCACATTGTAATTATAGGGGCGGGCCCTGCAGGCTTGAGTGCCGCCGGTCGTGCTGCAGAGTATGACCGGGAAGAGGGTAGGGAAACTCCTTCTTATGTGCTTCTAGAAGGTTTTTCTGTTTTTGCTAAAACCATTCAGAAATACCAGAAAGGCAAGCATGTAATGGATGAGCCTGGCTTTCTTGCGCTGCGCTCACCGGTTCCCTTTGACGCGGGCAAGCGCGAAGAAATACTGGGCAAGTGGTCTGATAGCATCGAGGGTGGAATCAATATTCGCTATAACAGCGAGGTGGTGTCCATCCAGGGCGAGCGCGGTAGCTTTGAACTTGCTTTGCAAACAGGCGAGAGTATTCGTGCCGAGCACGTTGTTCTGTCTATTGGAACGCAAGGCAACCCAAGAACGCTTGGTGTGCCAGGAGATGGTGAGTCTGACTTCGTACTTTATACGCTCGATGATCCAGCAGACTATACAGACGAAACCATCGTAGTTATCGGTGCGGGTGATGCAGCGATTGAAAACGCAATTGCGCTTTCGGAGCAAAACAAGGTCGTCATTGTCAACCGGCGCAACGAATTCAGCAGGGCGAAAGACGGCAATCTGAATAATGTGTTGGCAGCTATCAACGATAAATCCAATCCGTTTAGTTGTCGCTATGAAAGCTCGGTTTCCTCGCTCGAGCTACCTGCTGAAACCGATGGCAAGGGAGCGATCGTACTTAATACCGCTTCTGGTGAAGAACGCATTGAATGCAACAGAATTATCGCGCGCTTAGGGACCGTTCCACCGCGTCGGTTCGTGGAATCCTGTGGTATTGAAATCACCAGTAAGAACCCAGATGCAACCCCGGATGTAGATCGGCACTATCAGAGTAATGTATCGGGTTTGTATATCATTGGCGCTCTCGGTGGTTACCCGCTGATAAAGCAAGCGATGAATCAGGGCTACGACGTAGTGGAGTTTATCCACGGCAAGGACACCAAGCCTGCCGACTACCCATTGCTTCAGGATCAGTTCTCGGGCCTGCCTTATGTGATGGACGCTGAAGAGGTTCTCGCGCTATATCAGCAGCGTGTGCCGATGTTCAGGCGCATGAATCCACTGGCTTTCAGGGAGTTGATTATTGAGAGCCGGATTATGGTAAGTGTGCCAAAGGAGCAACTGGCCAGCATGCCTGCGCCTACTGAGCGCTCCACTGCATTTGTACCCGCTGGCGAACCGCTTTATCGCCACGGGGAGTTTTCTACCGGCTTCTTTACGCTGGTAGAAGGAGAAGTGAAACTGCAGCTCGAAAAAGACGGTCCCTGGCATACCATCGTGCCTGGGCAGTTTTTTGGAGAGATGAGCTTGATCTCGGGTCGCCCCAGACAGGGGGATGCAGTAGTGAGTGAAGACGCAATCCTAATAGAAACGCCTCGCCGGATTATGGTTAAGCTGATGAACTCTAATGAGGACGTCAGATCCGGAATTGACCGCATATTCAAGATTCGTGCGCTGCAGTCGGCGTTCAGGCCAAACCTCAGTATTGATGCGCTGGGTGAGATTGCCGATAAGGCGGATGCCCGTCAATACAATGCTGGCGAAACGGTTTTTCGCGAGGGCGAAGAGGGCGATTCGCTGCAATTGATTCGCAGCGGCACAATCGTATTGTCGCGAGGTAGCGCAGACCTGGTGCTGGCTCAACTGCATTCGGGTGAGCTTGCAGGGCAAATGGCGCTAATGGGCGCACCGATGCGTCGCGATACGGCCACTGCGGCAGTACGTACCGAGACCTTGGAAATTCATAAGGCAGAGTTTCTTGCGCTGGTAAACAGCCAGCCCGATTACGTAGAAGTGCTTCAAGATAGATTGAGCACGCTGCTTCAGAAATCCAACGTGATGGCCTCGCAGCCAGAGTCGGCCAAGGCAGTTGGCTTTCTCGTGGCAGAAGGGTTGGGCGAGGCCACTAATGCTTTGGTTATCGACGAAACGCTTTGTGTAGGTTGCGATAATTGTGAAAAAGCCTGCGCGGAAACTCATGGTGGCATATCACGGCTAGACAGAAAGTCTGGAGCGTCGATGGCCAATCTTCATGTGCCGGTTTCATGCAGGCACTGCGAGTTACCGCATTGCATGAAAGACTGTCCGCCAGACGCCATTCGCCGAGCAGCAGATGGTCAGGTATTCATTGCTGATACCTGTATAGGCTGTGGTAACTGCGAGACGAATTGTCCCTATGATGCAATTAAACTTAGTTACCCGGCGCCACCAAAACCTGGCTTGCTATCGTGGCTAATGTTTGGTGCAGGCTCTGGCCCTGGAGAGCCAGATAACATGAAGCCAGCTGATGCCGATGCTGTCAAAAAGGCCGTTAAGTGCGATGCCTGCATGGGGCAGGCGGGTGGCCCCGCTTGTGTGCGCGCCTGTCCTACTGGTGCTGCCACTAGAGTAGGGCCTGAGCAGTTTGTAGAACTTGTAGAGGCACGCTAGCTATGCGAGAGAGCCTTTTAGGTTGGCAAAAGCAACGTTACTTGAAGTGGTCAATCTTCGCTGCAGTTGTGTGTATAGCACTCTACGTCTCTCAGTCCTTTCAGCCAGGTCAGCCACCGAATGGAGGTACCTGGCAGGGCTATGTGCTGGGAACCGTTGGTGCTGGCCTGATTATCTGGTTGAGCCTGCTAGGTATTCGAAAACGGAAGTACCGCTCCGCAATAGGCACCGTGCAGGGTTGGACGTCGGCGCACGTCTATTTGGGTATCGCCTTATTGATCATTGCGACACTGCACTGCGCCGCTCAGTTTGGCTGGAATGTGCATACATTAGCCTACGTGCTCATGTGTTTGGTGATTGCATCTGGCGTCTACGGACTCTATGTGTATATGCATTTGCCGACGCGAATCGCCGAAAACAGTTCCGGTAGAAACAACGAGCAGTGGCTGGCAGAGCTTGTAGACCTGGATGAAGAAATCCGTAAAGTTGTGCGCCGGACGGATGCAGACATACAGTTGATGGTTGTGAGTGCGCTGGAGCTAACGCGCCTGGGTGGCGGCGTATGGCAGCAGCTACGCGCAACCGATAAATCGATGGTACAGATAACAGATGGGGGTCGCCCGATCGCCAACACGGAGCAGTCGGCTGTTATCGATGTTCTGACCAAGCGTATCCCTGACGCCAGAAAGGCGGCCGATGCCGAAGTTCTGAATGAACTTCTTGCCCTGTTTGGCCGACGACAGTTTGTACTCCACCTACTTAGGCGAGACACGCGTCTTCGTGGATTGGTCAAAGTATGGCTGGCGTTACATATTCCGTTAACCGTAGCGCTGCTGGGTGCTTTAACGGTTCACATCATCTCCGTTTTCCTCTACTGGTAGCGCTATGTATTTTCTTATCAGAAAGAAGACGGGTCGTGAAAGTGCCGAGGCTGCCGAAACAGAGTTTCAGGCAGACAGCCTTACTCTTGGCGGAGACGAGAACGCGCTGGTTCAAATTGTTGGCGCTAAGGGTAGTGTTCAGATTTGGCGATCGTCTGGCGATAACTGGCAGATAACGTCAAAGCGAGCGCAGCTCACCGTCAATCAGAAATTAACGAGCAAGGCAGCTCTTGCCGCAGGCGACAATTTTGAATTTGGCGGTTTTCGATTCGAGGTGGTGGCGGCCCCCGTTGGATTTGATTTTGCGCTGGAGCAGACGCCGCTCTCAAGCTCCCCAGCGTCCTTTCTCCTTGATGGGATGGAGTTGCAGAGCAGAATATGGAACGTTCGGCGCCTGAGCTGGATTCTACTGCTGGTCGTGATGGCTCTGTTTTTGCTGATACCGCTTGGAGGCATGCTGTCACCCCAGCTTGCCTCTATGCTGCGTCAGACGCCCCTTCCTGACGATGGAGTCTGGTCTTCAGGCCCGCTGGCAGCTGCGCATCAGACCGCCGGTATCAGCGAAGATTGTCAGGCGTGTCACGTTGAGCCTTTCAAAATGGTAAAAGATGATACGTGTCTGGATTGTCACCGAAACCTGCGTGAACATGTTGATGTTTCGCTACACGAGACTGAGGTGTTCGCGGAAGCAAGGTGTGGTAGTTGTCACCGCGAACACAACGAGCCACCTCAGATAGTGAATCGGGATAATGGCTTGTGCGTAGATTGCCACGCCGACCCTGATACTTGGGTTACTTCTATGGCTGCACTACCAGGCAGCGTTTCAGCGTTTACGCAGGCTGCGCATCCGGAGTTTCGCGTGTCGTTGCTTACTGCGCAGGGGCCCGGCGGAGCGCATGGTTGGGCAACTGAACGCGTAAGGCGGGGCGAAGGTGAAATTGCAGAAGCATCAAATTTGAAGTTCACGCACACAGTGCATCTGGATATCGACAAGGTACAGGATGCACAGAGTGGGGATGCACTTCAGTGCGACTCTTGCCATACCCTGAAAGACGATGGCGAACACTTTGAACCGATTACTATGGATCAGCACTGCCGTTCATGCCACACGCTCAATTTTGATGTTTTTGAGCCAGACATTGAGCTGCCACACGGTAACTTGCGTGAAGCGATTGTCGCGATGGAAGCGCATTTTATTAGAGAGTTTACCGATCCGGTGTTAAGGCAGCAGCGTGCAGCAACCAAGCCAAGGCGAGTTCCAGGGAAACGTGAAGGGCTGGCTGAATGTCAGGGTTCGGGGCTGGACTGTGGTCGCGCCGAAGCACTTAAAGAAGCTGAGTATCAGTTTGCAGAGACAGGATGTATCACCTGTCATGAAGTGATGGATACGGGGCTTGCCGACATAAGTGATCGCTGGTTCGTTCAGCCAGTAAAAATTATAGACGACTGGTATCCCAAGAGCCGCTTTGATCACGTGAGTCATTTGAGTCTTGCCGGAGACGAAGACGAGGTCTGCGAAACCTGCCACGAGGCCTCCGTTTCGGAGAAGGCTAGTGATGTTCTCATCCCCGGACAGGACAACTGTCTTACCTGCCATTCTCAGGATAAGGGATTCAGTGCAGTGGACTGCGTGGGCTGCCATGCGTTTCATCAATCTGATGGAACTCGCTCAATATTAGCGAGGGGGGAACTCGAACAATGAGGTTACTTGGATGTGCGGCCGGCTTGTTGTTACTCACCGCGTGTGGGGGGGGTGGCAGCGGTGGCAGTAGCGCAGGGGCGTCACCCGCGACAGATGATAGTTCGACACCGTGTGTGGGTCAGTGTGCTACGCAATCAACATCGCTTACGATAGCTGATGTAAAGCAGGTTCTGGCGCAGGGAATAGCCCAAGCAGAGGCGTTGGGTGTTGAGGCGACGATCGCCGTGGTAGATCGCGTAGGCAACGTATTGGCTATTCACAGGATGGCTGTCCAAGGAGCCGCAGTTGAGATAGGCACGACTTTTCCCACTACGATCAGCACCGGTCTTGAAGGAGTTGTGCTACCAGCCGGCACCAATGCGGGAGCGCTTGCTGCAATCACCAAGGCGGTAACCGGCGCCTACTTATCTAGCGAAGGCAATGCGTTCTCCAGCCGTACCGCTAATCAAATTGTTCAGGAGCACTTCAACCCAGGCGAAGAGAACCAACCTGCCGGCCCGTTGTTTGGGGTGCAGTTTAGTCAGCTCGCGTGCTCTGATTTTGTGCTGTCCGGCGCTTCGGCGGGCAGTAACGTAGGACCTCAGCGTTCCCCGCTGGGTTTGTCAGCAGATCCAGGTGGTTTTCCGCTTTATAAATCTGGCACACCGGTCGGTGGTGTAGGCGTCATTGCCGATGGTCGCTACACAATCGATAAGAATATTCTCAATGACGATCGTGATATAGATGAGCAAATAGCCTTGGCTGCGACCTACGATTTTGCAGCGCCTCGTGACAGGCGTGCCGACCGAATTACCGTTGAGGGAAAAACTCTTCGCTTTACGGATGTTGAGTTTGGCAATTTGCCAGTGTCTCCGGAGCAAGCACCTGCTTACGATTCGTTGGTAGACCGTGGCAATCTTGTTGATGTTCAAGGTTATGGTGGCGGACGCATTATTGCAGGCACCGCATTTGGCACACCGGCATCCGGTATCAGGGCAGGTGCATTGGCAAGTATAGAATCGTTCGTATTCGTAGACGAAGACAACAACAATCGCTTCCCGCCCAGAGGCGGCTCCGATGGCGGCACGCTTCCCGTGGCTCCGTTGTCGGCCAGCGAGGTAGCCACGCTGCTTGAAAGCGCGCTGGTAGTCGCGGCCCGCAGCCGGGCGCAAATACGCCGACCGATTGGTACGCCCGCCAGAGTGACTATCTCCGTAGTTGATAGTCAGGGTGTAATTTTGGGAGTTGTCCGTTCGGCTGATGCCCCGGTTTTTGGTGCCGATGTTTCGCTGCAGAAAGCGCGTACAGCTGCGCTTTTTTCCTCACGCGACGCGGCCGCGTTCTTGCGGGCAATCACAACCCCCGCGGTTTACTTAAATCCAGATCTGTCTCCCAAAGCCGAAGTGTTTATTCCCACCTATGTTGATCAAGTGCAGGCATTTGTGGGCCCGAATGCACTGACAGACGGTACGGCTTTTTCTGACAGAGCGGGTGGCAATCTGTCGCGGCCATTCTACCCCGATGGCATTAGGGGGAATCCCAGTGGTCCGTTCAGTAAGCCCTTCGCAAACGATGAATGGAGTGTTTTTTCGACCGGGTTACAGCTTGATCTGACGATTAACAGCATCTTTACCCACGTGTTGTTTGCTGCAGGTGCAACTGATCAGGACGTCCAGTCAAATTGTCCCGATGCCGCAGCGCCCAGAATCGCAAATGGTATTCAGATTTTTCCAGGTAGTGTGCCTATCTACCGAGGTAATCAGTTGGTGGGCGGCATCGGTGTTTCTGGCGATGGTATCGATCAGGATGACATGATTGCTTTCCTGGGACTGGATGAGGCCGGCCAGCAGCTCGGAAACAGCATTAATAACGCACCTCCCGAAATACGTGCCGATAGGCTAGCGCCCATGGGAGAAAGACTGAGATATATTCAGTGTCCGCAGACGCCCTATATCGATAGTGATCAGCAGAACGTGTGTGGAGGTAAATAGCGATGACTACTACAACCTCGTTACGGCCTGTTCTCACAACTTCCATAGCTTTTGCATTTGCGCTAATGATATTGGCAGCACCCATAAATGCGTCGGCACAATCAGAAACGGCTGACACCGCTTTGCCTGCCTGTGATGATAAAGATGTGCGAGACCGTGCGCGTAGCGGACGTCGCAGGGCGGGTGGCTCCAACCGGGATTGCGAGTATCGGGAAACGGTGGTTAATGAAGAGACAGGTGAAGTATTACGCGAAACACCCGTAGCGCGTGAACGAACTGTTTTACCACGTCGCTATTCACCGATTCCCCGTCCTACGGCCGAGCAGTATGTTGAGGCCGTGCCGATTCCCGATCGCTGGCGCATAGTCGACAGCCTGGGTTATGAAGACAACTGGTTTAATCCCTATGATCAAAATACGATTAAGGGCGACAAACCGATCCACGATGACTGGTTCTTCAATGTGGCGGTCATCTCCGACACGGTTGTCGAAGTTCGTGAAGTGCCAACGCCTGTTGGAGTACAAACGACAAACAGCCCAGGCTCGCTAGATGTACTGGGTGGCCTCGACCAAACGCTGATTAATCAGAATCTGGCAGTAGAGCTTGTGTACTATCAGGGCGATACTGTGTTCAGACCCCCGGATTGGGAGTTTAGGTTCACGCCTGTATTCAACTACAACTATACGAAGTTGGATGAAACACTAGGCACGAATGCTGATCCGGCGATTGGTCGAACCCGAGAAGACAATCACATTGGTATTCAAGCAGCGTTTGTAGATAAACACTTAAGAGATGTCTCTGAGCGCTACGATTTCGATAGTGTGCGTGTGGGTATTCAGCCATTCTCTAGTGACTTCAGGGGCTTTCTTTTTCAGGACTCTCCGTTTGGCGTTCGCCTCTTCGGTACGCGCGACAACAACCGCTATCAGTATAATCTTGCCTGGTTCCGGCGGATGGAGAAAGATACTAATTCCGGTTTGAACGATGTTACCGAGTCTCTGCGCGACGACGATGTTTACGTTGCGAACCTCTATTTTCAGGATGAGCCTACACTAGGTTTTTTCTCGCAATTTTCGGCCATCTACAATCGAAATCGTGAGGACGAAATTTTTTATGACACCAACGACTTTATCGCAAGGCCTGCGTCGATAGGTGAGGAGCGCCTGCGAGAGTACGACGTGTATTACCTGGGCTACAGTGGCGACGGCCATTTTGGCCGTCTCAATTTAACAACCTCGGCTTATTTGGCACTAGGTGAAGAGAAAGACTCAGTCTTCGGATCGGAGGACTCAGATATTCAGGCGTATTTCTTTGCGGTTGAACCTTCGATGGACTTTGACTGGATGCGGGCGCGCCTGTCGTTCCTTTATGGTTCTGGCGATGATGATCCGTTTGACGGCAAGAGTGAGGGTTTCGATGCCATCTTCGAAAACCCCCAGTTTGCAGGTGCCGATACCAGCTATTGGATACGGCAGGGCGTGCCATTGATCGGTGGTGGACGCGTAGCGTTGTCACAGCGCAACGGAATCCTCAACTCGCTTAGGTCCTCCAAAGAGCACGGGCAATCAAACTTCACCAATCCCGGTATCTTGCTGCTTGGTGGTGGTGTTGATATGGATATTTTGCCCGAACTGCGCTTGTCATTTAACGCCAACTACCTGGCGTTTGCCGAGACTGAAGTACTTGAGGTAGCGCGGGCGCAAAGCAATGTTGATGAAGAGATCGGCATGGATTTGTCTGCAGCAGTCATTTGGCGGCCGTTTATGAGTCAGAATGTGGTGGTGCGAGCGTCCTACGCTCAACTGTTGGGTGGTGATGGTTTCAAGGATCTGTACGGCGATGAAGATCCTTACTCTGTTCTTTTTAATGTAATCCTGACTTTCTAAGGGGCGACAATGATCTTGGCACAGGGAAAACCAACAACTTCAGCGGTGATGAAAATCTGGCTAGCGAGCCTGATGCTGGTCGGCGTCGCATTGCCTGTGAGCGTTACTCTCGGCTCTTCGGGCGGCGAGGCGGTAGCGAGGCAATACGTGACTGCGCCGAACGCGCCGGTCAGTCAGACACAGGAACAGATGGCGGCTAAGTCGGAAGGGTGCGAAACCTGTCACACCAGTACTGATGAAAAAACAATGCACATGAATCCGGCAGTTAAATTGGGTTGTACCGACTGCCACGGGGGTAACGCCACGGTGCGAGCGCCTCAGGGTGTGACCGAGGGTTTGTCGAATCCAGCTTACCTGGCGGCGATGGAGTCAGCGCACGTTCTCCCAAGTTATCCTGATGACTGGCACTATCCATCAAGCGCCAATCCGGAACAAACCTACACTTTGCTCAACAGGGAAAGTCCTGAGTTCGTGCGGTTTGTTAACCCCTCGGACTATCGCATCGCCAGAGAAGCCTGCGGGGCCTGCCATCTGCCCATCATTGAAGCTGCCGAGCGCAGTTTGATGGCGACCTCAGCCATGTTGTGGGGAGGAGCCTCGTACAACAACGGAATACTACCTTTCAAACGCTATATTTTAGGCGAGTCCTATACGCGCGAAGGCGTGGGTGCGGCGGTAAAGGGACCAGTAATACCTACCGAAGAAATGACTCTGGCAGGAATTTTACCAGAGCTCTATCCCTTGCCCGCGTGGGAGACGGTGAAACCCGGCGATATTTTCAGGGTGTTTGAGCGTGGTGGACGTAATATCAGTAACCTGTTTCCAGAAACGGGATTGCCCAATGCGCTGGGACAGTTACAACGTCTTGAAGAACCCGGCAGACCAGATTTTCGTCAGAGTAATCGTGGCCCCGGAACGGGAGCCCGCATTTCAGTGCCGCTGATTAATATTACCAAGACTCGATTGAATGACCCGCATACCTGGTTTATGGGTACTAACGATCAGCCCGGTGACTACCGTAACTCCGGATGTGCTGCCTGCCATGTCGTTTATGCGAACGATCGTGATCCACGCCACTCAGGTGCCTATGCGCAGTTTGGCCATATTGGGGAAAGCCAGTCGGTAGATCCAATGATTCCCAAAGAGGAGCCGGGACATCCGCTGCAACACAAGTTCACACGGGCAATTCCAACCAGCCAGTGTATGGTTTGCCATATGCACCAGCCCAATATGTTCGTGAACAGTTACTTGGGTTACACGATGTGGGACTACGAGTCTGACGCGCCGTCTATGTGGCCAGAAAAACAGGTGTACCCAACAGACGAAGAGCGCCGCAAGGTGTTAGAGAGAAACCCTGAGGGTGCTGCGCCGCGCGGAAAGTGGGCGGACCTAGAGTTTCTCAAAGCGGTGTCTGAGATGAATCCAGAGCTAAAAGATACCCAGTTCGCCGATTACCATGGTCACGGCTGGAACTTCCGCGCGGTGTTCAAGCGCGATCGTGATGGCAACCTGTTGGATGCTGAAGGTGCGCAGGTGAGCGATGAAGATCCAGATAAATTTCAGAAGGCTGTTCATATGTCTTCAATTCACCTTGATGCCGGCATGCACTGTGTCGATTGCCACTACTCACAAGACAATCATGGCAATGGACACATTTATGGCGAAGTCGCCGCCGCTGTAGAAATAGATTGCAAGGATTGCCATGGCTCTGTTTCTGCCTACCCGAACCTCTTTACCTCAGGCCCGGCCGCATTGGAAGGCGGCACAGATTTAGGGGCAATTAGAAATCCAGATGGACGTCGGCGTTTTGAGTGGATAGGAGAAAAGCTGATTCAACGATCGGTGCTGGATCCTGAGCTGGAGTGGGAGGTCAGCCTCGTGAAGGATAGCGTTGACCCAGAACACACGGGCTACAACTCAGAAGCGGCGCGCGCAAAAACCATGAGCACTGATACCGCATCACAAGCTTGGGGTGCAGAGGTGAGCATGGATGAGCTCGCGCACTCAGATGAAGAGATGGAGTGCTATACCTGTCATACCTCTTGGACAACGAGTTGCGGCGGCTGTCACCTGCCGATTCAGGCGAACGAAAAAACAGAGCGACACCATTATGAAGGTGGGAGTTCACGTAACTACGCTACGTACAACCCACAAGTAGCGCGCGACCAGATGTTTTTGCTGGGCCGGCGCGAAACGGCCAAAGGCGGAAAGATTGCACCCGTACGATCTACGTCTGCTCTTGTGCTTTCTTCTACTAATTCCAATCGAGAGAAGATTTACATCCAGCAGCCACCAATCGCAGCAAGTGGCTATAGCTCTCAGGCATTCAATCCTCATTTTGCACATACAGTGCGAAAGACCGAGACAAAGCAATGTGAAGATTGTCACCTAAGTAAGAACAACGATAACAATGCGATCATGGCGCAGCTTCTGATGTACGGTACGGGCTTCGTGAATTTTCTCGGGCACATAGCGTATGTAGGTGGTGAACAGCATATTACCGGTGTACAAGTAACAGAGTGGGATGAGCCACAGGCGGTGATTGGTAGCTACCTTCAAAAGTATGCGTATCCGGACTATTTTGCCGAGCATCAGACTAATGATCGCGTGCTACAGCATGGTTACCCGCATACCAGTGGCGTTTCGGAATGCCTGCAGTTGCGGGGAGAATATTTGTTCGTGGCTGAAGGTGAGAAAGGTACGCAAGTCTACGATGTGGCCAGCATTGCGAACAAAGGTGTATCACAGCGCATAATCACCGCCCCCTTCAGCAGGCTGGGCCACGATACGCATATCGATAGCAAGAACGCGACCTGTGTTGTGCTGCCGACTACTCAGCCGATTCAGCCGTCTCGCAACCAAGGCGAGTTGATGCGTGACATTAACGAAGAGCAGCCGTTTCATCCGCTCTATACCTATGCCTACATTCTCGATAGCGAAGAAGGGCTGATTCTCGTTGATATCGATACTCTCATGGACGGAGAGCCTCGCAACAATAAGCTCACGCGTGCGGTCACTTGGAATGATCAGGGTGTGCTTAAAGGTGCGCGACACATGGTTCTTGGTGGAATGTACGCCTATATCATTGCTGATGCAGGTCTGGTTACAGTCAATATCGACAAACCTTTGGAGCCCAAGCTCGAAAGCGTTCTGCCTCTGAGTAACGGTCATTCTCTAGCACAGCAGTTCAGGTATCTGTTTGTGACAGATGCGGATGGTCTGAAAGTAGTTGATATTACTGACCCATCGAAGCCGATTGTCACACCGGACAACACAATTTCGCTCGGGCAAGCACGCCGGCTGCATCTGGCACGTACGTTTGCCTATGTCGCTAGCGGCGCGGATGGCCTGACAATCGTTGATATCAAAAATCCTGAAGCGATGAAGCTCGTAGAAAGCTTTAAAGATGGACTGAGTGATAGCTACGATGTCACTGTTGCCAGTACCAACGCCTCTTTGTTTGCTTATGTGGCAGATGGCGGCTCTGGCCTGAAGGTTGTGCAGCTCACGTCGCCCGACAGCCAGCCGAAATTTTACGGTTTCAGTCCGGCGCCCAAGCCGGAATTGATAGCAGTTTATCCGACGCAGTCGCCGGCGTTGTCAATCAGTCGGCCGCTAGAGCGTGATCGCGGCGTAGACGAAACGGGCGGGCAGATAGCGGTCTTCGGTCGTCTTGGCTCCAGGCCGTTGAACCAGGATGAAATGCGCAAAATGTTCCTTGATGAGGAGGGTAAGCCTTGGTTTGTCGAAAACAAGCCTTAGCGCTTATAGCGTGGCTAGGGGCAGTGTGTTGCGCTGTACAGGTGCACGCCCAACTGTTGCCTGAAACAGCGCAGAATGTGCACGAAGGCGTTGCGACGTGCGCAACCAGCGTCTGTCACGGTAAGGTCAGTCCTGATCCCGAGTCTACCGTCTGGTTGAATGAATACCGGATATGGTTGCGCGAGGATTTCCACTCGCGCGCTTACCGCACGCTGCAAACACAGCAATCGCAGGCCATGGCAGCAAAGCTGGGTTTACCGAGTGCACATGCGGCGGATATCTGCCTGGATTGCCATGCAGATAATGTAGCAGTGGAGAGTAGAGGTAGGCGTTTCCAGATCTCTGATGGTGTGGGTTGCGAAGCCTGCCATGGTGGTTCGGGTCAGTGGTTGCAGAGTCATGCCGAGCAGGGGACGTCGCATGCGGACAACGTAGCGGCTGGCATGTATCCAACGGAGCAGCCAGCCGCGCGGGCAAGATTGTGCTTGTCTTGTCATCTGGGTACGCGAAACAAATTTGCAACGCATGCAATCATGGGCGCAGGCCATCCCCGGTTAAGTTTCGAACTGGAAACCTTTACCGTTAATCAGCCCGCCCACTACGAGGTGGACACCGACTACTCACAGCGTAAGCCATATACGCCGTCGGTAAACATGTGGCTTTCTGGATTGGTATTGACCAGCATCCAGTCGTTGGAGCTCCTGCAGACCGATTGGTTTGGCGGCGACACGCTCATGCCGGAACTGTCCTTTTATCAATGTCACTCGTGCCATCATCCTATGAATGACCTGCGCTGGGAGTCGGAGGGGGGAAGTCGAGCGCTACCGCCGGGTAGTGTCCGGTTAAACGACGGAACTCTTTTGGTATTGGAAGCTGTGTTAAACGCCCTAGGATCGCCGGCAGCTACTAAGGTTGCACAGGGTCGAGTGGCATTACATGTGCAGTCAGTCAAGTCTCGTAGTGCAGTGGTGGCTGAGTCTAAAACTCTTGTTGCTGTGCTAGAACCCCTGGTTGAGCAGTTGGGCAATCGGTCGTATCAAACAGCTGATTTAAAACTATTACGTCAGCAGCTGGCGGAGCGCGCAGGCGCAGGCGACTTTAGGCATTTCACCTCTGCGGAACAAATTTTTCTGGCCATTGAAACTATTACAATCACTCTGGATGATCAGGGTAGCTACGAACAGCAACTCGACCAGCTGTTTGCCACTGTCACAGACGAGAATGTCTTTGTTCCCAAACAGTTTGCAGTGATGTCGCGAAAACTTAGGGATTCCTTATGAGTATTGTGCAGCTTGCTCCGGGGATCAGCAGTGCCGGACAAACCGATGTCGCTCGGCGCAAGCATAACGAAGATGCATTTCTGATTAATGAATCAATTGGTTTGCTATTGGTGGCAGATGGTGTGGGCGGTCATCACGCAGGTGAGATTGCCAGTGGCATCACCTGCGAAAGCATCGAGAGAGATCTTGGTGCCGGGTTAGGTTTGGAAGAGGCCATCCGCAACGCCAATGACGACGTGATGGCCGCTCTGGAAGCAGGCAAGGGCAAGCCCGGCATGGCGTCTACAGTGGTGGCTATGCGTATGCAGGGCGCCGAATATCGTATTGACTGGGTGGGCGACAGCCGCGCCTACCTGTGGGATGGTTCGCTTCATTTATTGACTAGAGATCACTCGTTTGTGGCTGCCCAGTTGGAACTGGGTCGGATTACGATCGAGGAAGCGCGTAACCATCCTCGCAAGAATGTGATTGTTCAGGCTGTTGGTTTGCAAAGCGAGGACAACCTCGATATAGGCGCTATTGCCGGTCGTATCAACGCAGGTGAGATACTTCTGCTGTGTAGCGATGGGCTTAACGATGTGTTGGAAAATCAGCAGATTATCGACATACTTCGCTCCGGAGAAACGTTGACGGAACGTTGCCAGGCCCTGATCCAGTCGACACTGGATGCCGGGGGACGTGACAACGTAACGGTAGTTCTGGTGGAGGCGGATGAGTCCGTGCGAGGATCAGTGCAACAGCGACCGGAGCCGGTATGGAGCTTTGATCCTTCTACGGGCAAGTATAGTGGCCTACCTGAGCTTGACCGTGCGCCAGCGCAACCGGCGGGAGTGCGACGGGTAGCACCAAAGGGTGCGGGCGCTACGCAGATGATACCGGTGGCGCAGGTTGAAGCAATGCGCAAACTCGCGGTGAAGGAAGCAAAGCGCAAATCGCGTTCACGAACATTTTGGATAGGAATGACCACGGTGACGGTAGTAGCCGCTGCTTACCTGGCGTGGCTTATTGTGACAGGGCGGTAAGAGAGATCGATATGCTCGAAAATCAGGAATTTGTTGCCAAGCTGGTACCTTCAGAAGGTGAGGCGGTAATGCTAGAGGGAGAGACCATTGTGGGCCGTTCGGCTGACTGCGGGCTTACCATAGACGACGCCAAAGTTTCCCGAAATCATGCGGTGATTAAGGTAGAAGCCAAGAAAGTAATGATCGAGGATCTGGGTTCTTCCAATGGCACTCGCGTTAATGGATTGCGTATAGAGAAGCCGACGCAGGCCTATGGTGGCGATGAGATCAGCTTTGAGAAACACAGCTTTAAACTCGAAACGCAGGGCTCAGACGAAGACCTTGACGCCACCGTAGTAGAAATGGACGACGCCACGGTTGTAGATATTCCAGAGCCTGAGCCTGCACCATCCACCGCCCCACCAAGTGAGCCAGCGGCAGAAAAGGCAGACGAAAAACCCCCTGAGCCCGAGCCTAAAAGCGAACCCGCCGCGGTAGCATCGGGCAGCTTCGATCTGCCTGGAAGTTGGGTAGATACGGGTACCGGTGAAGAAACACGGGTACTTTCGTTAGATGATATCGCGCCAGGTGTTAGCGCTGCTGATGTAGGGCGCGCGTCTGATTTGCCTCACCTGATTGTTGTGAGTGAGGGTGAGAGTGCCGGTGCCGTATTCGAACTCCAGCCAGGTGGTACTGCTGAGTCTGATGTATGGGAGATAGGCCGCGAGGAACGATGTGAAGTTGTGCTGACAGAAGAGAGTGTTTCAGGTCGTCACGCTCAGTTGGTGCATCAAGGCGGCCGTTGGCGCCTTGTAAATCTTGTTTCAGCCAATGGCATATTCGTAAATGGTGAGAAGCGTTTGACGGCGTATCTTGCCGATGGCGATGAGATAACACTGGGGATGGCAACAGTCGTTTTTCATTCCGCGCTGGGTGGAACAGCAGGTGCGGCTCCAGTTGAGGCAGCTGGCGGAGATTCAGGTAACACTGCCTCAAATGGATCAGGGGCAAAAATTGTGGCATTGATTGTAGTAGGGCTGGCGGTTGCTGCTGGAGCCTACTTCTTTTTGCAATAGCCTCTAGCACTAGCTAACTGCTGGCTAAGGCATTTGGTCCGAAGCCAGATTTTTCTCGCAACAGGCTGGCTCTGCCTCGGTGACAACCCCAGATTTCTATCGTCAATTCAACCTGCTTGGTGAACAAAGCTAACTTTGCTCTAGCCGGCTCATCTCCTCATCTAGAATCGCTATATCGCCGATGTGCTGTGCGATCAGATCGCGTAGCGGCTCGATGTTTTCTCGATCAACATGCTGAACACTGAACCCGAGCCGGCCACTCTCTACATGCTGTAGATAGGCATGCAGTTCCAGCTGTTGGTCATCACTGATGTGGATGATTAAGGTAAAGGGTTCGTTGTACTGAGCGTCCCAGATGTCGGGTTGGTCGGTGGCTGCCCCCAGTAAAGACAGGTCGATCAGGCGTTGTTTCCAAACACTGCCACCCTGGTGAACTTCCGTGGGAAGATCGATACTGACTCGTGTGAATCTGCGACGCTCGTTGCGAATCTCGCTCATAGTAAAACTCGTGCTCTCTCAGTCTGGGGTAACTATATCGCGCTACTTCAGTTTACGATACTTCACACGGTGAGGTTGGTCGGCGGCGGCGCCTAGGCGCTGGTGCCGGTCTTCTTCATATTCGGTAAAGTTGCCCTCGTGGAATACCACGCCGCCATCGTCTTCATAGGCCAGTATGTGGGTTGCGATCCGGTCCAGAAACCAGCGATCGTGCGATATCACCATGGCCGCGCCTGGGAACGCCAGTAAGGCCTCCTCAAGTGCACGCAAAGTTTCCACGTCGAGGTCGTTGGTGGGTTCGTCCAATAGCAATACATTGGCACCTTGCTTCAGCAGCTTGGCAAGGTGCAGGCGGTTGCGTTCGCCCCCCGACAGATCCTTCACAAACTTTTGCTGATCAGAGCCCTTAAAATTAAAGCGACCTACGTATGAACGGGAGCCAACCTCGTAAGTGCCAATTCGGATATTGTCCTGTCCGTCTGAGATTTCCTCCCACACGGTTTTGCCGCCGTCGAGGTCGTCACGCGATTGGTCAACATAGCCCAGTTGCACGGTTTCGCCGATGTTAACCTCGCCACCGTCTGGCTGTTCATTTTCCATGAGGATATTGAACAAGGTGGACTTACCCATGCCGTTAGCGCCAATGATACCCACGATGCTGCCCTTGGGTACGGTAAAGCTTACATTTTCGAACAGGAGGCGGTCGCCAAACTGCTTCTTCAGGTTTTTGACTTCAATCACGTTATCGCCCAGGCGTGCGCCGGGGGGAATATAGATTTCGTTAGTTTCGTTGCGGGCCTGAAAGTCCTGTGATTGAAGGTCTTCGAAGCGCTGAAGGCGAGCCTTGCTCTTGGCCTGTCTTCCCTTGGGGTTTGAGCGCACCCATTCCAGCTCTGCTTTGATGGCCTTCTGGTGCGAGGCCTCCTGGCGTTGTTCCTGACCCAGTCGCTGTTCCTTGGCATCCAGCCAGTTGGAATAGTTGCCCTCGTAGGGTATGCCGCGTCCTCTGTCTAGTTCCAGGATCCAGCCAGCGGCGTTGTCGAGGAAGTAGCGGTCGTGAGTAATCGCGACCACAGTGCCCGGGAAATCGTGCAGATACCGCTCCAGCCAGCCCACGCTTTCAGCATCCAGATGGTTAGTCGGTTCGTCCAGTAGTAGCATGTCGGGGTTAGACAGTAGAAGTCGGCACAGCGCCACTCGACGACGTTCGCCACCAGACAGTGTGCTCACGTCTGCATCCCAGGGTGGCAAGCGAAGCGCATCGGCGGCCACTTCCAGGCGATGATCGATGTTGTGAGCGTCTGTGGCCTGGATAACATCTTCCAGCCGCGCCTGCTCTTTGGCCAGCGTGTCGAAATCGGCATCGGGCTCTGCGTAGTCGGCGTACACTTTTTCCAGTCCAGCTAGCGCATCCAAAGCTTCTTGCACGCCTTCTTCCACGTTGCCACGCACATCTTTATCGGGGTTTAGGTGGGGCTCCTGCTCCAGATAACCAATCTTGATACCGGGTTGCGGTCGCGCCTCACCAAGAATGTCGGTATCTACGCCAGCCATAATGCGCAATAGCGTGGACTTACCCGAGCCATTGAGGCCTAGCACGCCAATCTTCGCACCGGGGAAGAATGATAGAGAGATGTCCTCGAGTATTTTCTTCTTAGGTGGGACGATTTTGCCCACCCGATTCATTGTGTAAACGTACTGGGCCATGGGAATAGACTCGAGCTGTGAAATTAATTTGCGCGAATATTACCAAACTCTGGCGCGAATTATGGGGATAAATTGGTGCAGTCCACGGTTCTAGATGGTGCGATTTTTCAATAGGCTGCTTCATTTTGGTGAATCTCGCGCCTTTAACGTTACTTATCGCAACATAGTGGTGCAGGGGAAAGATGCGATCGAAATTAAATCCATAAATAACAGTAAGTTAAGCAGCTGCAAAAAACATGTCTTGCTTGCAATTGTTACCCACTGTGTGAATATATGTAACATATCGCCTGTCGGCGGTGCTGTATTCACACAATGATGAGGTAGTGGTTATGAAGTCTTTAGTAGCACTTTTAGCAATGGTTTTTTCACTGAACGCGTGGTCAGAGTGCCCAGCGGAAAGACCGGGCAAGTCGCCAGTTGTCCCAAAAGGGGAGGTGGCTTCAGAGGAGGCGATGTACTCTGCGCAGAATCAGACCAAGGCGTTCGTGGCGTCCGTTGAGTCATATCTCGACTGCAGGAGTCGATCGTTAAGCTCGGTTAAACGAGACATGCTGGCAGCGAAGGCTATCAGGGCCGCCGACAACTACAATGCCGAGCTGCGCGCCTACCGGTCCAAGCAGAACCTGATCGCCAGCTCATAGATGTGCCTGTTCGAATGCATTGCGGGGGCTCGTTTCTCTGAAACGGTCCTCGCAGCGCTTCAATCTCTTTGTTCAAACCAAAAAGCTAACCAACAAGGGCACCAAAAAATCAGCAATCAAACGGTGTAGTGGGGCAAATTGCCGACATGTCATGCTATTGATCTCATTCCCCTTAAATGGCGCGATCAATTGGGTTAAACTTCGCTCCTTTCCGAGCTGGCATCAAGCTGGGGCTCAGCGTACTCAGGGGACATCATGTTTGACAAAAACCAGACCATCGAAGGCTTTGATGACTCGATTTTCAATGCGATCGCGGAAGAAGAGCGTCGTCAGGAAGATCATATCGAGCTGATCGCGTCAGAAAACTACACCAGCCCCCGTGTCATGCAAGCTCAGGGGTCTGTGCTCACCAACAAGTATGCCGAAGGATACTCGGGCAAACGCTACTACGGCGGCTGCGAGTTTGTAGACAAGGCCGAAGATCTGGCTATAGAGCGTGTTAAAGCCCTGTTTGGTGCTGATTACGCCAACGTACAGCCGCACTCGGGCTCACAGGCAAATGGCGCAGTTTTTCTGGCACTGTGTGATGTGGGAGATACGATTCTGGGCATGAGTCTGGCCGATGGTGGCCACCTGACCCACGGCGCCAAGCCAAACTTCTCAGGTAAATCATACAATGCCGTGCAGTACGGGCTGGTTCAGGAAACGGGAGAGGTTGATTACGATCAGGTTGAGGCATTGGCGCTTGAGCATAAGCCAAAGATGATCATTGCCGGCTTTTCTGCCTACAGCCGCGTGATGGATTGGGCGCGCTTTCGTGAAATTGCCGACAAGGTAGGCGCTTATCTTCTCGTTGATATGGCGCATGTTGCTGGTCTGGTGGCTGCGGGTGTTTATCCGAACCCGGTTCCTCATGCCGACGTGGTGACGTCTACCACTCACAAGACACTGCGGGGCCCCCGTGGCGGAATAATTCTGGCCAAGGCCAACCCGGAGTTGGAGAAAAAGTTTAACTCTGCCGTTTTTCCTGGCGGGCAGGGTGGTCCACTGATGCATGTGATCGCTGCGAAGGCGGTTGGATTTCTTGAGGCTCAGAGCCCTGACTTTGTTGTCTACCAGAAGCAGGTTGTTGCCAATGCTCGTGCGATGGCCAAGACCTTCATGGAGCGTGGCATTAATATCGTGTCTGGCGGTACCGATAATCACCTGATGCTGGTAGATCTGATCGGTAAGCCCTATACCGGCAAAGATGCCGATGAGGCCCTTGGGCTAGCTAACATCACCGTGAATAAGAATGCGGTGCCGAACGATCCTCGCTCGCCATTCATTACCTCTGGTTTGCGGGTGGGTACTCCGGCAATCACTACTCGAGGATTTGGCGAAGCTGAAACTATCGAGCTTACAGGCTGGATGTGTGATGTTTTGGAGTCTCTGGAAAATGAGTCTTCAGAGCAAGTCATCGAAGAGGTGAAAGCCAAAGTACTCGAGATTTGCAGCCGCTTCCCGGTATACGGAAATTGATCTGCTGAACTTGTGGCGCAATGGTTTGCCAGCAAATTAGGGCTGCCAGGCATTCGAATCGAATAATCATGCTGCGTTTTGGCATCGGCCGGCATTCAGGGTTTTCGGCGAGCACTGTTCGAATCCCAATTTTTCGCAAAGCGAAAAATGGTTGAGTTGCGCAGCCCCTGAATGCCGGCCGAAGCCAGCAGCAATTCGATTCGAATGCCTGTCGGCCATTTTCCCTGCTGGGTGGCCCATTTCAGGAAGAAGTCTGCTCTAGAATTTGGCACTCGCGGCTTTCCCAAAATTGCCTCATTCAATCATGTATCCAGGATAGGCCACCCCCAAAAATATGTTACCCTTCAGCCACTTACAGAATGAGCCAAGGTCAGGGGGCTTCAAATGCATTGCCCGTTTTGCGCTACCGATGAAACGAAAGTAATCGACTCACGCTTGGTCGCCGATGGCGATCAGGTGCGTCGCCGTCGGGAATGCCTCAGCTGCAAAGAGCGCTTTACCACCTATGAGGTGGCGGAGCTGGTGATGCCACGGGTGATTAAGCAAAATGGCAATCGGGAGCCCTTTAACGAGGACAAGTTGCGAGCCGGGTTCTTACGAGCGTTGGAAAAGCGGCCGGTCTCAGTAGAAGACATAGAAGCGGTAGTCACCCACATCAAGCATGCATTGCGTGCGACAGGCGAGCGGGAGATTCAGAGCCTCGAGCTTGGAGAGTTGGTCATGGAACATCTAAAGGAGCTTGATCAGGTGGCGTATGTGCGCTTTGCCTCGGTGTATCGGAGCTTTGAAGATATCTCGCAGTTTCGTGACGCCATTGAGCATCTAGAAGCCGAACCAGTTAAAGACCCAGAAGATCAGGACGCCTCATAGCCTATTCGGCGTCTCACCATGACATTCACCAGCGATAGCGCGATAAATCCTACTAGCGATCTTGAATTTGATACTCGCATGATGGCGCGGGCCTTGCAGTTGGCCCGTAAGGCTCAGTATTGGGCTAAACCCAACCCGCATGTGGGCTGTGTGTTGGTGAAAAACGGACACGTTATTGGTGAGGGTTTCACTCAACCTGCTGGTGGCAATCACGCTGAGGTACAGGCGCTGCAGGCAGCTCAGGAAGAAGTTACTGGGGCAACTGCTTATGTCACTCTTGAGCCCTGCAGTCATCAAGGGAAAACGGGGCCCTGCGCTGATGCGTTGATGTCGGCAGGCGTTTCACGCGTGGTAGTTGCTATGCAAGACCCCAATCCGCAGGTAGCGGGGCAGGGTATCGCGAGACTAGAAGCTAGTGGTATCGACGTTGTTCAAGGTGTGCTGGAAGCTGAGGCCGCACAGGTGATTCCGGGTTTTGTCGCCCGAATGACGCGAGGTCGAGGTAGGGTGAGAGCCAAACTGGCCATGTCGCTTGATGGCAGAACGGCGATGGCCTCTGGTGAGAGCCAGTGGATTACCGGCGCTGCCGCGCGTGCCGATGTACAGCGTTTGCGGGCCAGTAGCTGCGCAGTGGTTACAGGTATCGGCACAGTACTTGCCGATGACTGCGCGCTGACACTGCGCGCTGATCAACTGG
This sequence comes from Halioglobus sp., assembly GCA_039990395.1. Classification (GTDB taxonomy): domain Bacteria; phylum Pseudomonadota; class Gammaproteobacteria; order Pseudomonadales; family Halieaceae; genus CALINF01. The sequence continues at coordinate 39,027 of JBDXFZ010000144.1, read as the reverse complement.
GTTTGAGTGATGGAGAGCGTGACAGAGCCATGGCGCGCCCGCCATTGCGGGTGGTAGTGGACTCGAGGTTGAGACTGCCCGGGGATGCGCGAGTGCTCTCAGCGGATGCGGAAACACTGGTAGTTCATAGTACCGCGACTGCACCCTCAAATGAGCTGGTAGCCTCTGGAGCGAGTTTTATTGGGGTTTCTGCAGATGAGTCGGGCCTGATGCTGCCTGAAATCATTGGTGAGTTATCCAAACGGCAAGCGAACGAAATTCTGGTAGAATCTGGCCCCCGTTTGGCGGGTGCCCTGTTACGGGCTGGCTTACTGGATGAACTGGTCATTTACGCAGCTCCTGTCTTTATGGGGAGCAGCGCACAACCGCTCCTGGATCTGCCTATCGATACGATGGCGGGCAAGATCAACTTGGAGCTGACGGATGTCCGGCGCGTTGGACAGGACTGGCGATTTACCGTGACACCCCAATGACACATCCGCTGAGTTGGGGTTGGGCAAAACGAATGTGGGTGCAAGTTTAGGAACACGATGTTTACAGGCATTATTCAAGCAGTTGGTACAATCGCGGCGATGGAACCCAGCGGGGGAGATTTGCGCCTGCGTATTTCAACCGGAAAGCTGCCACTGGATGATGTAGCTCTTGGTGATAGCATCTGTACCAATGGCGTGTGCCTTACCGTTACAGATTTACCCGGCGATGGTTACTGGGCCGACGTCTCCTTGGAGACTCTGGATTTCACAACCCTTGGGCAGCTGAAGCCAGGTGCGTCGGTGAATCTGGAAAAAGCGCTCACGCCTGAGAGTCGCTTGGGCGGGCATATCGTGAGTGGTCATGTTGATGGTGTGGGCGAGATCGTCAGCGCAGTCGAGGATGCACGGTCTTGGCGGGTGGTGGTACGCGCGCCAGATGCACTTGCCAAGTACATTGCACACAAAGGCAGTATTTGCATCGATGGCACCAGCTTAACCGTGAATGCGGTGAATGGTGCTGAGTTTGATTTGAATATTATCCCGCAGACTATGGCGGAAACTGTGTTTGGAGATTACAGCGCCGGCACGCGCGTCAATCTCGAGGTTGATGTGATTGCGCGCTACCTCGAACGCCTGGTGCTGGGAGATGCAGCGGCGACTAATGGCACGGAAAAGCCGGCGGAATTAACCGCTAAAACTTTGGCGGAGAACGGTTACCTTAAATCGTAACCCCAACTGGAAAACAGTATGCAACTCAACACAGTTGATGAATTGGTTAGCGACATTCGGCAGGGTCGAATGGTCGTACTCCTCGATGACGACGCAGAGAGTCATAACGAGGGTGTGGTGATGGTCGCGGCCGAGCATTGTACGGGAGACTACGTTAATTTCATGGCGCGCAAAGCAAGGGGACTGGTGTGTCTTGCCCTTACTGCTGAGCGTTGCGATCTACTCGATCTGCCGCCCATGGTGGGAGACGCTCGGGGTGAAAAATCTAATTTCACGCTGTCGATAGAAGCTTCAGTGGGTATCGATACCGGCATTTCCGCCGCCGATCGCGCTCTTACTGTTCAGGCAGCCATTGCGCAAAATGCTGTACCTGAAGACATCGTTCAGCCCGGCCATATATTTCCATTAACCGTAGTGCCTGGCGGTGTGTTGATGCGTGCTGGCCACACAGAGGCGGCATCTGACTATGCGCGTCTTGCGGGTCTGCCCCCTTTTGCGGTGATAGCGGATATTCTCACGCCTGAGGGAACATTGGCTGATGGGCCTGCACTTGCAGAATTTGCGGCTGAGCACGATCTAAAAATTGGCACGATTGCCGATCTCATTCACTTTAAGATGATGAACGAGCGCACCGTCGAGCGCGTGAAAGAAGGCGTTATCTCCACGGCGTATGGAGAGTTCAGGCTTACAGCCTATCGCGAACGAACGGAAGGGAATATTCATCTGGCCCTATCGCTAGGGGATATCACAGCAGAGGATGCAACCTTGGTGCGCGTGCATTCCAAATCGGTTCTGAGAGATCTGATTGGCAATGAACTACCGGACCAGGCCTCGTGGAATATGGCCAAGTGTATGAAAAAGCTCGCCGAAACTGGCAAGGGCGTGATTGTACTGCTGGCCAGAGCCGAGTCACCAGAGCAGTTGCTGGGCAGTATCGACATGGCGCTTGGCGAAACACGTAAACCTGCAGCGGGTACGGCCGATACTTACACCACCGTTGGTGTTGGGTCGCAAATCCTGAGTGATCTCGGGGTGGGTAAAATTCGCCTGATGGGTGCGCCTATCAAGTACAATGCGATTTCGGGATTTGACCTGGAAGTTATTGATTATCTGCAGCCTGATGTCTAACACCTAGGAACAGGTCAGTGCAGCAAAGAAGAGAAGGAAGTAGGCATGACTGATGTAAAAACGATCGAGGGTGAGTTCACTAGTGGCAAGGGTAACTATGCGCTGGTTGTTGGCCGCTGGAATAGCTTTGTTGTTGAGCACCTCGTAGAAGGCGCAATTGATACGCTGCGCAGGCACGGTGTGAGCGACAAACAGATTACCGTGATTCGTGCGCCCGGAGCGTTCGAGATACCGCTGGTGTGTAGGCAAGTCGCGGCAAAAGGTGGGTTCGATGCCATCATTGCTCTAGGCGCTGTCATTCGCGGCGGTACGCCACATTTTGAACATGTAGCTGGCGAATGCACCAAGGGTATCGCACAGGTGAGCCTGGAGTACGGGATGCCTGTTGCGTTCGGTGTGTTGACTGTCGACTCTATTGAGCAGGCTGTTGAACGCTCGGGCACGAAAGCGGGCAATAAAGGCGCAGAGGCAGCCTTGTCTGCTATCGAGATGGTCAGTCTTCTTGGGCATATCGGCTAAGTGGCACGCTCAAACGAAAAATCCTCGCATAACACGCTGGCAGCGGAGCGACGCAAGGCTCGCCACTATGGCATGCAGGCGCTGTATCAATGGCAGATGGCTGGTGCGTCGCTGACCGATATTGAAGCCGAGTTTCGTACTGAATACGATTTTTCCCACGTTGACCTGGAGTACTTTCAGGCGCTGCTGCACGGAGTGCCTGCACAGGCAGATGTGTTGGAGGATGTGTTCGAGCCGATGCTGGATCGCAAACTCGATGATCTCGATCCGATCGAGTTAACGCTTCTGCGAATGGGTACCTTCGAGCTAAAGGATCGCGTTGATGTGCCCTACAAAGTGGTGATCAATGAGGCTGTTGCACTCACCAAGAAGTTTGGCGCAACGGATGGCCACAAGTACATCAATGGCGTGCTCGACAAGGTCGCTCACGAGCTACGCAAGGCTGAAATCAACGCGGCTTCCTGATGGCCGCTGACGAATTTTCATTAATCTACCGCTATTTTTCTTCCCTGGGTCGCGGCGAGTCAGTAGAGCTTGGCGTGGGCGATGATTGTGCCATTCTGAAACTCGATGCTGGCGAACGACTCGCGACTTCTGTCGATACCATGGTGGAGTCGGTGCACTTTCCAGCTGACGCTTTCCCCGAGGATATTGGCTTTCGAGTGGTCGCCGCTGCCGCCAGTGACTTGGCCGCGATGGGTGCCCGTCCAATCGGGATGACAGTTGCACTGACGTTGCCGGAACCTGATGAGTTTTGGCTACACGCATTTAGCGAGGGTCTGGCGGCTGCCGTGAAGGCTTTCAATTTGCCTTTGGTGGGCGGCGATACAACGCGGGGACCGCTCACTATTTCTGTGCAGGTGCTGGGTGCTCTACCTCATAATGTCGGCTTGTTGCGTTCGGGTGCAAAGTCGGGCGACAAGCTTTATGTGTCTGGAACGTTGGGCGATGCCGCGGCAGCTCTGGCCTTTCTCGACGGTGTCTGGCAGCCAGAAGCGGAGGCAGGGGAGTACCTGTTGAATCGTTTCTATCGTCCCGATTGTCGCCTGGAGCTAGGGCGTTCTCTACTCCACATCGCAACCTCCGCGATCGATATTTCTGATGGATTGCTCGCCGATGCAGCTCATGTAGCTCAGGCCAGTGGCTGTGGATTGAAGATACGCAGTGGCTTGCTGCCGCTTTCTGATGCGCTGCAGTCCCACCCAGATAGCGATCAAACACTCACATGGGCGCTCACCGGGGGTGATGACTACGAACTGCTGGTAACGCTGCCGGCGGATTGCACCGCACCTGCGTCTCTGACCTACATCGGTGAGGTGATAGCTGAAGAGGGGGTTGAATGCGATTTTGAGGTAGCTCAATCCGCTGGGTACCGGCACTTTCAGTAGCTTCAATTCTCAGTGCTTTCTCTTTGATTTATCTCCCGCTTTCTCCTCCTTGTATAAGGATGACTTCGCTGCCTAGTTGCACGTACACTGAGTTCATCGGATAAAACTGGAGTGCAAATGAGCACACCTGATCAACTCGGCGACCCCGAGCCAGAGCTTGGAAACGAGAGGCCGATTAAGCCGACACCCTTTAAAAGCGTCGCACAGTTCTTCGCCTTTGGTTTTGGTAGCGGTCTATCTCCCAAAGCGCCAGGCACCGTTGGTACATTGGCAGCCATTCCTATCTATTGGTATCTGGCTGACACCGGTCTCATGACGTACACGTTGGTGGTACTCATCAGCGCAATTGTAGGCATTTACATCTGCGGCGTCGCCAGCCGTCAGCTCAAGACGCATGATCATTCCGGCATTGTGTGGGATGAGTTTGTGGGCTTTTGGATCACCATGTGGGCCGTGCCGGTGTCTATCCCTTGGCTGGTAGCGGGCTTCGTGGTTTTTCGGGTGTTCGATATTGCTAAGCCCTGGCCGATCAGTGTGCTGGACAAGCGAGTACACGGCGGGTTCGGTATCATGATTGACGATGTGGTGGCCGGTGTGGCGGCCTGTGGCACGTTGCATCTGGCAATGTGGCTGTCTTAGGAAAAGGTGAGTTTATGCGACGTTTATCATTGATATACCTTCTTGGTCTGCTCGCTTCTTTTACTGCACTGCCGAGCGTCGCACAAACGACAGGTTTGGAAGTGCAGGCACTATTTCCCAATGCGGCGGTTGTGATGATAAACGGAGAGCGGCAGACGTTGCGCGCCGGAGATACTAAGTCAGGAGTTACTCTCATTCAAGCAGACGCCCGTGTCGCAGTATTCGAAATCAATGGAAAGAAGCACGAGCTAGGTGTTTCACAACGCATCTCCAGCAACTATGTGCAGCCAGAAAAGCGACAGGTGACGATCAAGCGTGATGACCGGCTTCAATACAACACAACAGCCTCCATCAATGGCAAAAGAACTCCGGTTCTGGTGGATACCGGTGCCAACCTTGTCGCCCTGAGTTCCCAGCAGGCTACCCGCCTCGGTATAGACTACACCAGCGGTATGGCATCTAAGGTGGAAACCGCCAGCGGCCTGACTAATTCCTGGGTTGTCACACTGCGCTCGATCGATGTTGGTGGGATTGCCGTTGAAAATGTTCGAGCCTCAGTAATTGAGGGCAGTTACCCGTCATCCGTTTTGCTAGGGATGAGCTATTTGCGGCATGTTGAGATGCGCGAGAGTGGTGGGGTGTTGATGTTGTCGCGGGAGTGGTAGCGAGCTTTTTGGACAATATTGGTCAGTAGTTGCGATCTACAATGTAGCGAGCCAGTGATCGAAGATGATCTGCGCTATCGCCAAGTTCTTCCAGGGACATCAATGCGGCCTCCAGCAACCTGTTGGCCTCTAGCTTCGCGCCATCCAGGCCCAGTAATTTCACGTAGGTGGCTTTGTTGGCCGCTTCATCTTTACCTTGAGTTTTGCCCAGCGACTCTGTGGTTCCTTCAACGTCAATGATGTCGTCTACTACCTGGAAGGCAAGGCCGATGTGCTCTGCGTATTTGTCGAGAGCGGCTAGTTGGTCTTCGGTTGCATTCGCAGCGATTCCGCCGAGGGCTACTGCCGCTCGGATCAGGGCGCCGGTTTTGAGAGCGTGTAGATTTTGGAGCTCCTTAAGGGTCAGCTCTTTGCCGATAGAATAGATATCCAGATACTGCCCCCCCACCATGCCACGGAAACCTGCAGCTTCAGCAAGAATCGCGATCATTTGGACTTTCCGGCTATCAGAGATATCTTTGGCGTTCGCTATTAGACTGAAGGCTTCGGTTTGCAAGCCGTCTCCAACGAGTATTGCGGTTGCCTCGTCGAATTTTTTATGGAGTGTTGGCATGCCTCGGCGCAGGTCGTCATCGTCCATCGCTGGAAGGTCGTCGTGGATCAGCGAGTAAGTGTGGATTAGCTCTATTGCTGTTATTGGTATTGCCAGTAATGACGGTGACAACTCCTGCTCCGATAGTTGTGCAGCGGCACAAACCAGTGCAGGACGCACTTGCTTTCCGCCCATCTCGATGAGGTAGTCTAAAGCCGGCTGGATCGAGAAGTCAGAGGCTTGCCTAGTAGGATTTCTTGGGTTGGATACAGCTGCAGTCAACGACAGCTTCACAGAGTTGTCTGCCAGAGCCTTACATTCCTCAAAGAATGCCAGGGAAGTATTATCCATGCCTTTTATGACGGCATCTCATCCCCGTCTTCATCGCTTTCCTCTACCCGGCACAGTGTCACAACGCGCTGCTCCGCTTTGGCAAGATTGTCTTGTGCTGTTTTCAAAAGGCCTATCCCCTCCTCAAAAAAAGTGATGGAGTCCTCCAGCTTTGTATCCCGCTGCTCCATTATGTTCACGATTGATTCTACCCGCTCGATTATCGCTTCATGCGTTGCATTTTCTATAGATTCTGGTTTTGGGCTTGCCATGCTTTGCTCCTGAGGTGTGAGCGGTTTTTTAGATTTAGCGCCCCAGTCTCGTTATTGTTTGCTCAGATTACCAGCAGAATGTTCAATATGAGAGACATTTTCGCATCTCGGAGTGCCCCAGATTGCTCTCTACAGCTGGTCATCAAGCGCTGCGTCTTCCTATTTCAATTTGGGAGACGCTTGACTAAAGTTTAGTCAGGTACACCTTGATGTTTCACTGCTCTCGCAGGAATACCCATCACCGTAGAGCCTGCCTTTACATTTCGAGTAACCAAGGATGCAGCTGCTACAATCGCGCCATCCCCAATTTCCAAATTTTCTAAAATGATGGCGCCTGAACCTATCAAAACATTTGAGCCTATATTAACGTCACCGGAAATACTTGCTCTTGGCATGACACTAACATTGTCTCCTAATACGGTATCGTGACCAATGATGGTGCCGACTGAAATATACGAATTTTGACCAATAACAGCGTTTGGGGAAATTAGCGCCCCCGCAAGTATAGTCGAGCCTTTTCCCACCGAGACGTTGCTGCATAAAGTGGCGCGCGGATGAACTAGCGCTGTATATGGAGTCAACCCATGTTCGATCGCAGTTTTGTACATTAGGCCTCTGTTTTTGGGATAGCCAATGCAGGCTACGAATTCTTTCCCGAGATGAAGGTTGTCCAGAATGCCTCTGACTAGCGGTATTTGGCATCCCCGAAATCTTTCTGTATTTTCCCATTGATCATCTAAGATCGCAGTCACTTTTATATGGTTTGGACTAGCTTCGTTGATGTGCTCAATTAGCCCAAAAATATCTCTAGCATGGCCGCCGCCGCCAATCAAAATTAGATTATCCATATACCGACACAACAGGTAACAAAATTAGGGGCACAATACCAGCATGTGCAGACAGCCGCTAGTTCCAAAGAAAATTCAAACCCATGGAGGTTCTTACCGGGGTCGAGAATAGCGCTTTAGAGCGCCATTCTCGACTCAAAACTGCCCTTTCCTGATTGCTTGTTTGACGCCTTTTTGGTGTTTCTATTGCCGTACAAATGGCAGATGATGGTAATGTTAGTCGAGCCAGATATAATGCGTTTTTGCAAAGAGTTGGTCATGCCAGATAAGACAATATATATAACGCAGCCCGACTTGCCGCCGTTGGCTGAATTGACGCCGTTTCTCGAGAATATCTGGGCGAGCCGCCATCTCAGCAACAATGGCCCGTATCATCAAGCGTTTGAGGAAGCTCTTGCGGAGTATTTGGGCGTAGGCTTCATATCCTTGTTCTGCAACGCAACTATCGCGTTAGTCACTGCGTTGCAGGCTCTTGACCTTACTGGAGAAGTAATAACCACTCCGTTCTCTTTTCCAGCGACATCTCATGCCCTAATGTGGAATGGTATCCAGCCTGTGTTTGTAGACATAGATTCCGATACACTGAACATGAATGTTGAGCATGCGCTTTCAGCGATTACACCGCAGACGACAGGGATTCTGCCAATGCATTGTTACGGTCAGCCTTGCGATGTGCATGGTTTGAGAAAAGTCGCGGACGAGCATGATCTAAGAATACTATATGACGCTGCGCATGCATTTAAAGTTGATTGTCATGGCGAAAGTGTTCTCAATTTTGGTGATTTATCTGTCATAAGCTTCCATGCCACGAAGGTGTTCAATACTTTTGAAGGGGGCGCAATAGTTAGTCCTGATGCTGAGACCAAGTTACATGTCGATAGATTGAAAAACTTTGGCTTTGTAGATGAGCAGACCGTGGTTGCAGCGGGTATTAATGGCAAGATGAGCGAGTTTAACGCGGCTTTGGGTCTGCTGCAGTTAAAGTATGCGGATGAATATTTGCATCGTCGCGCGCAGCTTGCCGGCCTCTATAAGGATAGGCTGAGGGGTGTTGCCGGGCTAAGAGTTGTAGATTCTCCGAACAACTCCTACTTCCCAATTCTAGTTGATGAAGAATTCCCTCTGTCAAGGGATGAGCTTTATACAAAATTTCGAGCTCACGAGATTTGGGTGCGGAGATACTTTTCCCCGTTATTGACAGAGTTTCCAATGTACAGAAATCTGCCTTCCTATAATCCGGATAACTTGTCTGTTGCTCGTGCGGCGGCAGCCAATATACTTTGCTTGCCTCTATACCCTGGGTTGACAGAGAGTGACCAAAACAGAGTGTTGGCGGTTCTCGAGTCTGCTTAGTGGCGGATGCGATAATTCCTGCGGTTTCAGATGAGAGATCTTTTCTAAAGAGAGGAGCTCTAGCGGAATGGGCCTTAGAACTAACGCGATAGCAAATTACCTAGGGAATGGGTATGGCATAGTCGCAGCTTTGCTAGTAATTCCTATTTATATAGACCTTCTCGGAGAGGAGGCTTATGGCTTAGTTGGATTTTTTTTGCTGGCTCAAGTCTGGCTGGCACTACTCGATCTGGGGCTCTCTCAAATGACAACGCGGTCAGCGGCTTCCTTTGGCCTCCGTGATAGAGAGAGGTTTGCTGGACTCGTAAAGACACTCGAATGGCCATTTATGGCAATGTTTATTCTCGCTAGTGCTGTGTTTACTCTCGGTGGCGAAATGATCGCAGAGCGCTGGTTGGTAACTAAAGACCTAGAAGCGGATACGACCCTAACATGTTTGAGTGCGATGGGAGTATCCATTGGACTACGTCTATGGATGGCGCTGTACAAGAGTAGTCTGCAGGGTTTACAGAATCAGGTTACCCTAAACGTAGTGAATATTTTGGGCACCACTCTACGCTACCCTGGATCCCTTGTTTTTTTGGTTCTAATGGATGTGGGGATTCAAGAGTTCTTTTTCTATCAGGCGGCAGTAAATGCTTTTGAGTTATTGATTTCCGCCTTCGCGCTCTATCGATTGCTCCCGAGAGCTTTGCGGTGGATTCCGGTGTTCAACTGGTTGGAATTGAAATCAAGTTTACCTTTCGCTTTTAGTGTCGCCTACACCAGCTTACTAACAGTCCTGATAGTACAAGTGGAAAAGCTGGCGTTTTCAGGCGCCTTGTCGTTAGTAGACTTTGGGTTCTTGACCTTAGTCGTGACGATCTCGGGTGGAATACTCCAGATGAGCGGCCCCATTGTCCAAGCCGTACTGCCGCGGTTAACTGAGCATCATGCGGCGAGTGATGCTGACAGCTTTCGAAAATTGTATTTAGATGGAGCAGAAGTTATGAGCCTTATTCTATTTCCAATAACGTTTGCGGTTGCCATCTTCTCCCAGCCGTTGCTTCTGGCTTGGACGGGTAGTCTCGAAGCGGCAGACTGGGGTGAAAATTTGCTGGGATGGTATATCGTTGGTAATTGCTTCATGGCTTTTTCAAGTTTCACCTATTTCTTGCAGTATGTGTCTGGACGACTACATCTCCATGTCAGATATCTGACTTTGTGTGCGATTTTTCAAGCGCCCATTCTGGTTCTATTGGTACTACGGGGCGAGGTCACTCTCGTCGCGATTCTGTGGTGTGGTTTTCGGTTGGCGGATTTGACCCTATGGGCGCCATACGTCCACAAGAAATTTGCCCCAGGGCTCTATTTGCCTTTTGTAAGGCGCTGCATACCAAGCTTGGTAATCTGTGCTTCACTCCTACTAAGCGCCAGATGGGTGCTGGAAGGTATGCAGGATTGGTCTCGCGGCTCAGTACTATTTGGATTGGTTGCTCTGGCTATAGGGGCGGCGATTACATCTTCAGCTGCTTCGCCTTTAGGTAGGTGGTACTTGGCTAAGTTGATCAAACTAACAGTATAGGGCGAGTTTATGGAGATGGACCACATAGATGAGCATTTACGCTTTGTGATATACGCTCCTTGTTTTAATGAGAATTCGGGAGGCGCGATTGCGTTGCACCGGTTATGTCACCTTCTGAGAAAGCAAGGCTTCGATGCATATCTCTGGCCAATGGGAAGGCCCTCGCCATTGCTTACTCCTTGGTACTATCGTGCATTCAAAGGCGCGCACCATATTGTTCAAAAGTTAATTTCAGGCAATTATAACTATAACGGGTTCGACACGCCCATAGCTCCAATAGATTCTCTGGAAGGTTCAATTGTGGTCTATCCTGAAATTGTTTGCGGAGATCCACTTCGTGTAGGGCGATGTGTGAGGTGGCTTCTACATCAACCGGGTTATTTGACGAGTCAAACTGGGTTTGGCGAGGGCGACCTCATGTTTTACTACCAAGATGCCTTTCGAAGCGACAAACATGACCTGATTGATGGGGGCCTACTTCAGACATTGTGGGTACGAGATGATATCTACCATGCAGATAGGGAGCGCGTCAGGGAGGGGGTGTGCTATATGGACCGAAAGGTGAGTCCGGCTATTCCACGACATGATAGTTCAGCACAGTGTCTGGATGGATTGAGCCATGCTGAGATAGCCCGAGAATTTCAACTTCGAGAGACCTTTATCAGCTACGATCCGTATACTATGTACTCCCACTATGCCGCAGTGTGTGGCTGCGATTCCGTAGTTATACCTCCGGACGGGATGAGTAAGGACCAGTGGTACAGTGAAGAGCAGAAGCGATACGGCATAGCATTTGGTTTTGAGGAGATCGAGTGGGCGCGAGCTACTCAAAAAAAGGCGCTAGATTTCCTAAAAAATGAAGAACTTGATGCGATAAAATCAGTGGATCGGTTTGCGGAGTTATGCATGGAGCAATTTGGATCCCTCACATAGATATTTGTGGTTTTCGTTAAGAAGTGTGAGCATTCTTTCAAATTAGTTCAACAGCGTTAGTTGTCTCGCTTTTTTCCGCCCATACGGTGCCAAAATGTCAGGTTGGTAAATCGAGTTAGTGGGACGGTGTTCATTTGATAGATAAAGAGCGATAGCTGGTATGCCTGCAAAAAAACTCGTGATTTTTGGCTGCTATAGAGATGATGACCTTTATTCGCGAAATCGCGTACTGGTAGGCGCTCTTTCAAGCTGCTTCGATGAAGCTGAGAAAGTCCGCCCAGAGAGGCTAGGAATAAAAGGGTCAAATAACTACGCCAAAATTTCGGGGCTAGTTTCCTCTCTAAAGTCTGCTCTAGAATACCTCAAAGAGATAGTTTCACTGCTTGGCCAGCGCGAGAAACTTCAGGATGCCTCCTGCGTTTTCGTCCCATATCCGGCCTATTTCGATAGGTTGGTGCTAGCATGGCTGTTACCTAGAAAATGGAGGAGCCTCATTGTGGTCGATGCGTTTCTGTGCCTCCACGATACAATAGTGAACGATAGACGGATCGCGAAGCCAGGTTCAATCCGAGCAAGATTTGTAGAGTATCTCGAGCAGGCTACCTTGGAGTCGGCTGACGTGGTGCTGATTGATACTGAGATGCAGAAGGCGCATCTTGTCAAGCAATACAGCATTAGTGCGAACAAGATTCTTGTGGTTCCAGCCGGGATCAACGAAGAGATGTGGATGCCTATTGAAGCGCCAAAACTTACTTCGCGGATCGAAGTGCTTTTCTATGGCACATTTATCCCTTTGCATGGGGTCGAGACAATCGTAACAGCGGCGCAAATTTTGGAAGACATGGGTGAAAACTTTCGCATAACATTAGTAGGTACGGGGCAAACTGCAGATGTTGTAGCCTCGGACTTGAAGGCTCGAGCAATCAGCTCTATTGAGTGGCGGAGAGAGGTTCTCGATCAAAAAGAAGTGCAAGCGATGGTGAAGAGTAGCCACTGCGTACTTGGAGTTTTTGGTGACTCAAGGAAAGCCGGTAATGTGATTCCATATAAGGCCCATCAGGCTTTGGCATCAAATCAAATTCTAATTACTAGATCTGGCGCAGCGATGAGCGCGCTGACTGAAGGGCGTGAGATACCGGGGCTTATATTGATTCCATCAAATGACCCACGCGCACTTGCTGACGCGATTGTCAGAGTACGGAAAAATTATTCCGTGTTACGGCGTGATTGCAAAACAAATGACCTCTATAGCATGAAGCTTTCTAGTCAGGTTATCCTAAGAATCCTGCGCAAGGTTGGCGAACTGGCGTGACTCCAAGAGACTAATTTGGAGCATTTGCTTTAGATTCCTTGCAGCTTGCTACTTTCGAACGGGCTTTTGATACTTACTCAGTTTCTGTCCAGTTATTCAATACCTTCGGCTTTCCCTGACCTACCTATCAATCCATGACAGATACCTCTCGCAACGCTTGATACGTTTTTAAGCCATGGCCTTTCAAAAAGCACGATTTTTACGGCGATGAGTAGCATTTTTTTCGATCTTGAGAAAACGAAGTGCCAGTCATATCCCCAAGCTTCCTTTATAATGAGGACAGAATTGCGAAATCTATAATAGTTTCTAAGAGGGGGATGTGATGAAATTCCACCAATCCAGGGTAGTGCCTTAGTAGAGCCCAGTTGATGCTGCATGCGTGTTTTTAGCGCAACTGCCACGGAAAACCCCCGTCGCCTCGCGCGCAGGCAAAATTCAATATCGACCATGTCGATAAAAAGGTCTTCACGAAACTCTCCGATAGATTCAAACAAAGTTGTAGGCATCAGGGTTCCTGATGTGATTATTTCCTTCACAATTGCGTAGTCAGAAGTATGTTCGAGTGCTCCAGAAGTTGCCGTTTGGAAGCGATTCGCGCCTTCATAATTTGGTCCTACCATTGCAATGTTGCTGCGTGACCCGCACGTAGACCAGACGTGAATCATCTCCTCTATACAACCTTCTGGTAAACGGCTGTCTTGGTCCATCGTGAGCACCCATTTGTAGCCCATTTTGATAGCGGCTCGAACGCCTTCATTGAGTGCGGCTGCGATACCGAAATTTTCATTCCAACGAATTACGGTGCAGTGTGGTTTCTGAAAAGGCCCACTTTGAAGGAAGGACAAATCAGATGTGCCATTGTCAACGACAATCAGGTGATCGACTTGCTCAAGTATGGCCCTTGCATTCGAAGCTACCTCTGCTTCTGGAAAATACGTCACCATAATTGAGCAGATCTCTGAAAAGCCGCGGGGCGGTTTTATTACTTCCGTCTCAGTCATTTCCCAACGATAGTCCTGTTGTTTATCTTTATGCTCGCATATGCAACTCGATCACGATCCAGACTACGACATTGATGCAATTATATCTTTCCCTGAAGAAACTGGATTATCAAGAATTAGCAACCATGCGTGCTAATTGGAGCCTGTGGCAGAATATTATATTCTCGCATTATGGCTTTAGTTAGGCACTATAGATATCTCTGTACTCGGTTTGAAGGTGGAAGCACGGAATGATTCGAAAGATTGTCGCACTTTTTAGAAAACAAGGATTATTCGGGTTGGTAAGAGAAGGCATGCGCTTTATCTTTCCTGAGCATGCTGAGGCCAGTGAAGGGCTACAGATGTTGGTATCTAAAAGCCGGGGACTAGAGATTGGCGGACCGAGCGGCGTTTTTGGACGAGCAGGAGTGTTACCTCTCTATCAATCAGCAACTGGCTTGGACAATTGCAACTTCTCTTCAGAAACAACATGGGAAGGAAAGATAGATGAAGGTCAAACCTTTCGATTTAGTAGGTCTCAGCCCCCTGGGCGTCAGTTTGTAGGTGAGGCCTCCAGGTTAAGTGAACTCGTTGAAGGCAAGTATGACTACATATTGTCATCACATGTTATCGAGCACATGGCAAATCCCTTACATGCATTAAACGAATGGAAATCTGTACTAAAACCGGGTGGAACGCTGGTGTTGGTAGTCCCACACAAGCAAGGAACTTTTGATCATAGACGGGAGGTGACATTATTGACTCATTTGGAACAGGACCTTGAAGCCCATACCGGTGAAGATGATCTTACCCATTTACCAGAAATCCTGGCTAAGCACGACTTCGCTCTTGACCCCGAAGCTGGTGGGAAGGATGCGTTTGAACTGCGATCACGAGAAAATTTTCACAATCGCTGTCTCCATCAGCATGTATTTGACGGTGCACTAGTAGCTAATATGATTGATCGTTGCGAATTCCAGATTGATTCGATGCAATGCATGTTGCCTTTTCATATTGTTGTGGTGGCGTCTGTCCCTCCACCGGAAGATCCGCCACACAATAGTGACTTTCTAATCCCAAACGCGCAATTCAGGCTTGATAGCCCTTTTAGTGATGATCGTTGCAGTTGATACTGCACCACATTAGGGCTCGAAATATAGCTATTGAACTCCAATGCATATCAATGGCCAGCTGCTGGGTGAGTTATCTTAAAAAGTTGTGTGCCGATGGGCTTGGCGTGCTCAAGACAGCAGTATTACGAAAGATATTTGCCAATTATCCAGTGACTTGGGCTCGATCAAAGCGAGCTTTTACACCGAGAGCTTGACCGCCGTTGGTTCTGAAGAGTTGCTAGCGCTAGGTTCCGCTGCAAGGACCAGTCGAGCATCAATCGCGCTAGAAATGTCTTGCGGTGATAGACCGACTTCCATCAACTGGTTTGCGCGATCAGCATGATCCACAAAGACATCAGATAAGCCGAACCTGATTAGTTCGATTCCACAGCTAATGCCTTCCAGAGACTCCATTACCGCAGAGCCGGCTCCCCCGGCCAAAGCGTTGTCCTCAACGGTCACGAAAAGGCCAGTTCCTGCCTGCATAGATTCTAGCAGGGTAGTATCTATCGGTTTGACCCACCGCATATCAACCAGAGTCGAGTCAGTGGTTTCGGCAGCATCAGCGGCAATTTCCAACGTTACACCAAAATTGAGTATTACGACTCCACTAGTGCCTCTGCGGACGAGTTTGCTTCGTCCTACTTCCAATGCTACCGGGTTTTGCTCAATGGGTGCCCCCGCTCCTATCCCGCGTGGATAGCGTACAGCAGTAGGCCCGGCATGAAGTAGGGCTGTTTGGAGGAGTTGCCGGCATTCATTTTCGTCCGATGGGGCCGCGATTATCATATTTGGAATACACCGCAGATAACTTAGATCAAACGCCCCATGATGAGTAGGCCCATCCTCACCAACCAATCCCGCACGATCAATAGCGAAAGTAACATCTAAGTTCTGCAATGCCACATCATGAATCAGTTGGTCATACCCACGCTGGAGGAAGGTTGAGTAAATAGCCACCACGGGTTTCAGCCCATCACAGGCCATGCCAGCTGCAAGCGTAATTGCGTGCTGCTCTGCTATTGCTACATCGTAGTAGCGATCGGGAAACCGTTTGGCAAACTCTACCATGCCTGACCCTTCGCACATGGCCGGAGTGATACCCACAACGCGGCTATCTTTCTCTGCTACATCACATAGCCACTGGCCAAACACATCCTGATACTTGGGCAGCTTAGGGGCGATGGGTTCTTCGGGTAGTTGTGGACCTTTGGGCTTTGCTTCTATCTTGTTGAGTGCGTGGTATCCCACGGGGTCAGCTTCTGCCGGTGCGAATCCTTTCCCTTTCATCGTGCGGATATGCAGGAACTGCGGCCCCTCCAGATCCTTCATATTTTCGAGCGTCTGGATCAGTCCGGGTAGATCGTGGCCATCCAATGGGCCGATATAGTTAAAGCCCAACTCTTCAAACAAAGTGCCTGGAGCCACCATGCCCTTCATGTGTTCTTCTGTTCGTTTGGCCAAATCCCAAGCTGGCTTGATCTTTTCGAGTATCTTCTTGGAGCCTTCTCGCAGGGTGATATAAGTTTTACTTGCCCAGATTTTGGCGAAGTACGTGGCCAAACCACCTTTGTTGTGGCCGATAGACATCTGGTTATCATTAAGAATCACCAGCATATTGGGCCTTTCATGGCCAGCGTGCGCCAACGCCTCGAAAGCCATTCCACCGGTTATGGCCCCGTCACCGATAACAGCAATCACTTTGCGATCTGTACCTTGTTGTCGCGCAGCTAGTGCCATGCCCATGGCGGCGGAAATGCTGGTAGAGGAATGGCCGACGCCAAAAGTGTCGTATTCGCTCTCTGACCGTTTGGGGAACCCCGACAGTCCGCCAGCCTGACGCATGGTATGCATCTGCTGCATACGGCCGGTGAGTATTTTGTGAGGGTAGGTCTGGTGGCCCACATCCCACACAATTCTGTCGTTTGGTGTGTTGTAGATGTGATGTAACGCTATGGTCAGCTCCACCACACCCATGCCAGCGCCGAAGTGTCCACCCGTTTGGCCTACGGTATACAGGAGGAACGCGCGTAGTTCATCACACAGCGTCAGCATCTGGTCAACGCTGAGATCACTCAAGTTGGTGCCAGAATCGACCTCATCGAGCAAAGGAGTACTGGGGCGTGATAGGGGTATTTCTGACAGCATAAGGGGATTTTAACGCATTCGAGGACGAAATTGCGCTTTTGTCGCGATTAGCCTTGGTCAGTCGAAAAAGCTATACCTGTCTCTAGCTGATCACGCAATAGGAGCGAAAGCCTGAGATAGCCCGCTGGGCTCAGGTTAATGCCGTCATTACGGAAGTATCTGGCGTCTGCTTGTCCATCTTGAGTGGCCAGAACATCACTGCTATTTAAAACTGTCACTTGAGACTGGGAGGCCGCCCATTGAGTCAGAGCGTTGGAAACCACGTCAATCTTACGGTCATCGGATGGATAGAGCGGGGTCTTTACTGGAGTGAAAATCACCAAAGAACTCTTGCGCTGAAGTGATTCGCTGAGGGCGGCAAGCTCTTTGATACCTGAAACGAGCTCTTCTGCCATTTTGTTGTCCCGAATATGAAATTCGCTCTGGCTGGGGAGATAGACAATTACAGATGGCTGATAGAAGGCAACCAGGCGGGAGTAGTGATGGATGATGTCGTCTACCGTGGCATCACCTAGACCGCGCATGAGCACCGGGGCGGGAGCAAGGATGCCCTCCAGATCGCCCCACAATTTCACGCTTCTGCCGCCTATCACAACGATGGGCTTTTCTGGCAGTGATCGCCCTCTGTCGGCGCGGGCGTATGCCTCTAACTCAGCAGACCACACCTCAGGTGACGCGTTCAACGTGGCTAATGTCTCAGTAGAGATCAGAATCGCCAAGTGAATCAACGGCAGTACCAGTAGCACACCGCAGGCGATTCGAATTGCTTTCCAGGAGTACATGCTCCAGGTCCCCTAATATTTGAGCCAAGTGTCTCTGAAATAGTCGATCGGAGCAATTGAGAGTGCCCTGGTGCTGTGACGCGGTTCGCAGCTTTGATCCCAATACTTACCTAAAAGCGCCTCAAGGTGTAGGATTTGTCCATGATTTACCAAAAACACATTCCACAAGAAGAATTGTTCGCCGCCCAACTGGAAATGCTGATGCAGCACGGGCGCGTGGCTACCATCAGTTCCAACATGGTTGGTGTGTTGGCCGTGATTCTGTTGTTTTGGACGTTTGCCGATATACCCTACTTACTGCTGTGGTCTGCTGGCGTAATGATTATGTTGCTGGCGCGCTCTCTCTATATGAGCAATGCGCTCGTGGAACGCAGTTTCCAGACCAAGCCCAGGCGGGTGTACTGGAATCTCATTTTGGGGTCGGCAGTTACTGGCCTCGTATGGTCTAGTGCTTATATCTTTGCTGCACAGTATGTACCGCCAACGCTGCAGTATGTCTTCATTCTTCTGATTGTGATCATCACGGCTATATCTGTGGGTGTAACCGTGATTATCCGTGAGTACTTCATCGTCTATCTCTTTACGGCTCTCTGGCCGATAGCCTGGTATTGCTTAATCAACTATTGGGAGCAGCCGTACAACATGCTCTTGGGTGTGTTGCTGCTCGCCGTATGCGCGCTGTTCGTTGTCGTGTGTAACTGGATTTATCTGTCTTTTCGCAACATGATCTCGCTGAACTGGGAGCGTGAGGCGATGTCGCGTGAGTTGGGCGATCTCACGGGTTCATTGCGAGACCGTAATCGTCAATTGCAGGATGCCAGGCGTCAATTGACGGATTTGGCCAACGTTGATGAGTTAACTGGCTTGGGCAATCGTCGCCTGGTGAATAAGGTACTGCAGGAAGAAATCAATCGAGCACGTCGGGCAGGCAGTGAAGTGTCCGTGATTCTCATTGATGTAGACCACTTTAAGAGCTACAACGACACCTACGGCCATCCGGCCGGCGATACCGTATTACAGCGACTTGCCGACTTAATGCAGCGAGCCACATCTCGAGCGGGTGAGGTTGTTGCACGCTACGGGGGTGAAGAGTTTATTCTAATTCTACCCGGGGCGAATCGATACTCAGCCAAGAGGACGGCGGATCGGCTCAAGGAGCTAGTGATAGATGAGCGGATCAACCACGGAGCATCATCTGTCGCGGACATTATTACAGTCAGCCAAGGTATTGCGACTGTTGTGCCCGATAGTGAAATGCAGCCCTCTGATGTAATCGATCTTGCCGATGCTGCGCTTTATTCAGCTAAGGATACTGGCCGCAACGCCATTGCAGTTGCATCGCCCAAATAATCGAATTAGTTGAAGTCGTCCGGTTGTTCCTTAAATCGGTGAATCTGCCTGCGTTGTTTCTTGGTAGGGCGATTCAACGGCTTGTCCTGCATTCCTCCGGCGGCCTTGCGTGCCGCGGCCTCATGTTCTCGTTTAGCGCTACTTGCCGGGGTCTCCAGATAGAGCGTCTGTGCCTCTGGCGCGCCTCGTCGTTGATCGGATAAGGCGAGGACCTCAATCTCTTTTTCATCCCATCCCTGGCGAATTTTTAGTACATCACCCACAGCAATTTCTTTGGATACTTTCACGCGCTGCCCATCCAGATGCACTTTGCCTCCCTCAATAGCATTCTTGGCAAGGCTACGTGTCTTGAAGAACCGTGCAGCCCACAGCCACTTATCCAATCGCAACTTTGTTTTTAGTTCAGAGTGAGCCATCGCTATTGGGCCTCCGGCATAATCTCGTCGAAATGATGTATGCCTGGAAACCGGGTATCTACCCGCTTTTGATGACTACTGTCAGGTTGTAGCAATGTGAGTAAGTGCTTGATGCCGTACTCGAATGCAGATTCCAATACGCTCTCGGTATCGTCTATCAGCAACGTTCTGCCTGGGTCAAAAGGATGAAGGTCCTGCAATCGATGCCAGAACGCCTGCTGCTCTTTGGGTGAATCGAGGTCGTGAGAAACCACAACACGATCAAACCATTCAGTGATATCAACTTGCTCCATTTTTATTGCCAGTGTTTTTTGATGCGCATTGGTTACCATGACAACATCGCGATCACCGGCGTGTAGCCGCTGCAGAAATTCCAGCGCGTACGGCCGTATTTTGATCATGTGTTTAAGCTCGCGCTTCAGCGCAGGGATGTCCATGTTTAGCTGCTGTGACCAGTAATCTAGAGAATACCAGTCCAGCGTACCTTTGCCGGCGTGGAAGCGAGAATGCAGATGATCGCGTGCCTCATCCGGATCAATTCCTTTTTCCAAAGCATAGGCCGCGGGCAAATGCTCAAGCCAGAAGTAGTTGTCGTACTGCAAGTCCAGCAACGTGCCGTCCATGTCCAGTAAGACGGTATCTATATTCTTCCATTCGATCACGTACAGCGCCCGCTAACTTGTTGAATTTTTGACAATGTCATGAGTCCAATTATGCCTGCAATGTGGTCGAGGTGTTAGGATACCCCTGATTCTCGGAGGAGCTAAGAATATCGAACTTGCATCTCTCATCTCGCCGTTGCTGGATCTGTGTGATTCAGCAGGCAACGCCATACTGAGCCACTATGCGTCGGCACAAGCCGGTGAGTTTGAGGCTAAGCATGACGACTCGCCCCTCACCCGCGCCGATACCGATTCACACATTATCCTTGACGCTGGGCTAATGGAGTTAGCGCCTCAATGGCCGGTGCTGTCCGAAGAATCGCCGGCGGAAATTGCTGCAATGCGTCGGAGTTGGCCTATCTACTGGCTCGTTGATCCGCTGGACGGCACCAAGGAGTTTCTCGGCAGAACGGGTGAGTTCACGATTAACATTGCCCTGATACAGAATCACGTGCCTGTGCTTGGCATGCTCTATATTCCATTGGAGCATAGAGCCTGTGTTGGAATTCCCGGTGAGGGAGCTTCAAGTTGGTACAAAGATGCTACAGGGTGCTGGTCTAGCGATCCTCTGGCAACGCGGGAGCTCGTGTCAGGCAGGGCTATGACAGTGCTGGCAAGTCGACGACATCGCAATCAACAACTACACCAATGTTTGTCCTGGTTGGAGATTAACTGGGGCGAGCAAGAGCGTGAAAATAGCGGTAGTGCACTCAAATTTTGTCATCTGGCGCAGGGAGAAGGCGACTTCTACCCGCGGTTTTCTCCCTGTAGCGAGTGGGATGTGGCGGCGGGGCAGGCAATCGTCGAGGCCGCGGGAGGTGCGGTGTTAGGGCTGGATGGTCATCCGCTTAGATACAACTGCCGGGATTCACTGCTCAGCCAACACTTTCTGGCCATCGGAGACCCTGAGCAGCCACTTTGGGGAAACCTGATGAAATTTTTGGAAGAGTAGCGTTTCACGCTTGTGCCACCCGCTACAGTGGAGTTAGAGTTGATGATTAGGATTCGAAACAGGGCGCAGCAAAGCACACACCAATGATTCAACCCCCCGGACAAGGCCCTGGCCCAATAGACGAAGCGGCAAACGAGGTGATTACGCCGGCGATGCGCCTGCTACAGTTGCAGACAAAGCACCGGACGCTCGATAATAAAATCGCCGAAATGTATGAGTTCCCCTATCAAAACCAGATCCTTCTGCAGCGTCTGAAAAAGGAAAAGCTGCGTATCAAGGATGCAATCGAACACCTTAAGAACGACATGATCCCCGACCTCAACGCCTGAGGGCGGTGGCACTCCAATAATCAGGTAGGTCTTTATGTACAGAACACTCAAGTTAGCGCTTTCAGGCGCTGCCATAGTTGCATCAATGTCATCTGGCGCGGCACACGCTCAAGAAGCAGAGGCGTTGTCCGTGACAACAACCCCGCTCAAAGGCAATTTATACCTGCTCAAAGGAAGGGGCGGTAATGTGGTTGCTTCGGTAGGGAGCGATGGCGTAATGATTGTGGATGACGACTACCCCCAATACGCTTCGGCCTATCATGATGCGCTAAAAGCGCTCACAGATGATCAAGGCGTGGCCAGTTTCGTGATTAACACGCACTGGCATGGCGATCATACCGGCGGTAATGAGTACTGGGGAGATCGCGGTGCGGTGATCGTGGCCCATACCAACGTGCGCGAGCGTATGTCTACGCGGCAGGAAATGAAGGCTATAGATCGTGTGGTAGAGCCCAGCCCTCGCTCTGCATTGCCGGTTGTCACGTTTGGTGATTCGCTGGCGCTACACTTTAATGATGAAGACATCGACGTGCAGCATTTACCCGCTGGTCATACAGATGGCGACAGCGTGGTCTTTTTTACAGGCCATAACCTGGTGCACATGGGCGACCATTTCTTTAAGAACGCATTTCCCTTCGTCGATATCAGTTCGGGCGGCAACGTGATGAGCTTTACCAAAAACATCGAGGCGATGCTTGCCCGCGTCGACGACCAAACGGTAATCGTGCCCGGCCATGGCTCAGTCTCTACTAAAGCTGATTTGCAGCGCTATTTGAATATGCTGGAGACCACGACTGCGCTGGTGCAGAGCAAGCTGGAACAAGGCATGTCAGTAGAGGCCATCACCGAGGAAGGGCTGGGTGATGAGTGGTCCTCCTGGGGTAAAGGCTTTATCAACGAAGGCTATTGGATAGGCTTTATCGCAGGTAGTCAGTAGCGGCGTCCGCTGCTACGAGTGGCTAATTACCGCCACTCGGTATATCACAGGCCTTGAGCTACCCCCAAAGCTCGCTCTGGGCTCCCTCCAGAGCGAGCAGCTCACGTTTAAGCGCCAGTCCCCCGGCAAATCCAGTCAATGTGCCATTGCTGCCGATCACTCGATGGCAGGGTACGATTATGGGAATCGGGTTGCGTCCGTTTGCGGCACCTACTGCCCGCACGGCTTTGGGGCGATTGATTTCACGAGCGATCTCACCGTACGAGCATTGCTCGCCGTAGGGTATGCGTCGTAATGCGTTCCACACCGCGTTCTGAAACTCCGTTCCGCCAGCATCGAGTGGAATATCAAACTGCTCACGCTCTTTGTTAAAGTATTGCTGTAGCTGACGCTTGGTCTCCCGCAGTACATCATCTTCCTTCTCCACGGCATGCTCTGGCACAACCTGCTGGTCTGGCCAGTCAATTGCAGTCAGGGCCACGCCATTTGAGTAGAGCTGAAGCGTGCCAATGGGGGTAGTCATAAAGGCTACATGTAAAGTCATAGTGTTCTCCACAGTAGATTGGCAGCGTAGGATCGCCAGGGTGTCCATCGCTTGCATGCCTGTTTTAGTTTTTCACCAGGATTGAGCTTTTCCCATGCCTGCAATAAACCCAAGTCGGTCTCGGGAAAGGCATCGGGGTCACCATAGCCACGCATAGCCAGCATGGCAGTTGTCCACGGCCCGATACCCTTGGCCGCGGCGAATGCCTCGGCACACAGTTCATCATTTTTGAACGCCGTAGCATGGAGATTCTGCAACGCTTCACGCCGCCTGCCGGGCATAGGAAAGTGTGAGTCGCCCAGAGCGGCAAGGGCGGCGGCGGTGGGGAAGGTGCGGATGCTCTCATCGGGCTGTATTGTCTCTGCAAGTCTCGTGCAGATGCTTTTGGCCGCAAGCGTACTGACCTGTTGTCCCACAATGGCGCGAATGGCAGATTCCTCTGGCGACCATTTCACGGGCGATCGAATGCCTGGATATTGGTTTAGCAGGTTTGCCAGAGTTGGATCCTGCGAAAGGTGCTGGGCTATGGCATTGGGATTGGCATCGAGGTCGAACATGCGTCGCACACGCTCGATAATCGGCATCAGATGAACGACTTCATCGAGATACAGTGTTAAGCCCAGTGCGTTTTTCCCCCTTAAGGGCGTTACTGTCAGCTCACCGATAATGCCCTGAATGGCAAAACGCAGACGATAGCAATCTTCCGTTACATTCTCGATACCGTCAATCGCATGGCGCATAAAAACGGCGATCACCCCCTCCCAGTCATAGGGTGGTCGATAGTGAAGTTCTAACTCAATCCTGTCGCGCTGTGTGCTGGCCTGGCGACGTCTGCGCATCGCACTGGGGGGCATACCAAATGCGCTTTGTATTGCGCTGTTGAAGCGCCGGACGCTGCCAAAACCTGCCGCAAAAGCGGTTTCTGTTAGTGGTAGTTGCGTCTCGAGCAGGAGTTGCTTCGCGAGTAAGAGTCTCTGGTTTTGCGCCACGGCCAAGGGTGAGACACCCAGCTCGCGTTGAAAGAGTTTTCTGAGGTAGCGCTCTCCGATACCCAGCTTGTCTGCTAGTTGCGAGAGATTATTGTCGCCATTGAGAGCGCCGGTGCGAATCAGATCAAGTGCTCGCTGTAGTGTAGTTGCACTGCCGAGCCACGCAGGACTATTCGGTGCAGTTTCAGGGCGGCAGCGAAGGCAGGGTCTGAAGCCGTTCTCAGCGGCCTGTGTCGCATGACGGTAGTAGGTGACGTTGCGCTCGGCAGGCTGACGCGCAGGGCAAATAGGTCTGCAGTAGATGCCAGTAGACGTTACGCCAACGAAGAATTCACCATCAAAACGAGGATCCCTCGCCATGCGGGCCCGGCGACAGGTTTCAGAATCGATTGTGTCAGTGGGGTTCAGTATTTGCTTGTCAGTTTGATCTTCCATGCGCTCAATATAGCGCTGACATCAATCCCGTACTAGCCAAAAACGGCCCTCTATTGTGAGGGTAAGAAACTCCGGGATGGAGCATATTCGGCGCGATGAGTCAGTCAGACGACCAAGCAGTATTGGGTGTGGTTTCGTTTGCATGTGCTGCAAAGCCTGCTCCTGCCTGCGCATACAGGTTAAACGCAGAAATGCCCATCTTTTCGAGTTCTTCTGCCTCCTCCCTAAAACGCACCACAGCGACCGTTTTGCCTTGATACCCAAGCTGTGACAGTAACTTTACCACCAACATATTCTCCTGATGATTGGTGAGCGCCAACATTACTAACTCTACCTGAGACAGATCTACACGGTGCCAAAAATCAGGATCACTGGCATCGGCCGCAACCACCCGACGATGTTGGCTTTTGTGTCGAGCCAGTTTCACATCATTATCATCAACGCCCAGCACCTGTGGGCCATATTGGGTGGCTATAGACTCATAAGCGCCGGTGCCTATGTTGCCCATGCCCAGTACTATCACGCGCACATCGCTCGTATCCGGATGAGACGCTTTCACTGCTGTAGATTCAAAGCGCTGCAGTTGTCCGCGAAATCTGCTGTAAAAGTCGTGTGCGCCCTTGTTAAGCGGCGAGGCTAGGAGAAAGCTGACCGCGATCACCAGCGACATGGCAGCACTCCACTGCGGATCTACCCATCCGGAAGAAGCCGCCAGCGCAATAACGATGAGTCCGAATTCGCTAAAGTTGGCCAGCGTGGCAGATGCCAGAAGAGCGGTTCGCGGGGGTGTGTGAAACAGGGTGAACAACGGAAAATAAAGTAGAGGCTTTAGTAGGGCGAGCATCCCAAGAATCAGCGACAGCACAATGATCTGTGAAGAAGGCCAGCCATCCAAGCCTATCGACAAAAAGAAACCCACAAGGAATAAATCCTTAAACTGCAGAAGGTTGCGCGAAAGCTCCTTGGCCTTCTGGTGGCCGGCAAGTGTGGCGCCCACAATCAGCGCGCCAAGATCGCCCTTGATGCCAACGAGCTCAAACAGCTCCATACTGCCCAGCGCGAGAGCCAGTCCGCAGAGCGTAAACAGCTCGCCGTGACCGGCCATGGCGAGTAAGCGCAGCAAGGGCTTGCGTAGCGGCCAAATGGCCAACAGCAAAAGAGCTGTCGGTTCCGGGATCTTGCCGGTTGAAAAAGCGAGAAACAATACCGCGGCCAGATCCTGAATGATGAGGACACCGATGGCCAGGTTGGCATGCCGAGACGCCATCTCCCCGCGCTCCTGCATCACCTGTATCACAAACACGGTGCTGGAGAATGTGAGGGCGAACGCGATCACCAGCATACCGGAGAACGTCAGGCCCATTGAGGGAAGTGCGACAGAGGCCACGTAGAGTACGCCGAGGAACAGCACCTGCATGGCGGTCATGTGGATTAGTGTTGTACCCCAAATCCTAGGCTTAAGTAGGTCCTTGGGTTGCAGCTTAAGCCCGATCGTGAAAAGCAGTAGGGTAATGCCCAAATCGGACATGTGTCGCAGCGTATCTCCGCCATCGACATTCATTTCATGCAGCACAAAACCTGCTGCGAGATAGCCTATTAGAGCGGGCAGACCAACTGTTCGGCTGACCATGCCGCACAGCAGTGCGATAACGATAATGAGCGGATCAATCATAGGCTGGGGCGATTCCTCACTGCCCACAGCACAGCTGCACTGGCTATAGCGATCACAAAATCGGCTAGGAGTCTGGCCAGCCCTAGTAAGGCAGAAGAATAGGTATCAAGTGAGAAAAACGCGTTTGCACCGCACACTGTAATGGCGACAAAAAGAACGAAGCGGGACTGTCCAAACAACCCGATACCGATGAAAAGATAGACGGTTCCTAGCAAGGCGTGCAGCACGGATTCGAGACTTAGTGTGTTCACCCACAAGGCGCCAATCTGGCTCGCGCCAGACAGGCAGGCGAGCGCCGCGGCAAGGTTTCTTAGCTCGGTAATAGCGCGGTCATACATTTGCGCACTTTAGCATGGATGCGTCTCTCGGGCTTGCGTCAGTGAGCCAATGCGTTGCTTACCTTAGAGCCGTTGCTGCGGCTGAGTGCGGCAGATATGCGATTGCCTGCAGCCATGAGCTTGTCCAAGTCGATGCCGGTTTCGATTCCCATGCCCTTGAGCATAAAGACAACGTCTTCGGTTGCAACGTTCCCGGTTGCGCCCTTGGCGTAGGGGCAGCCACCCAAACCAGATACGGACGCATCGATCGTTGCTATGCCGTGTTGTAATCCCACAAGTATATTTGCCAGCGCTTGTCCGTAGGTATCGTGGCAGTGCAAGGCGAGCTTTTCTGGAGGGATATCTTGTAGCAGTAACTCCAGCAGGCGGGTTGTGTTTCCCGCCGTGCCAATACCGATGGTGTCGCCCAGCGATATTTCGTAGCAACCCATATCGAGTAGCGCTTTGCTTACCATGGCAACGGACTCAGGCTCAACGTCCCCCTGATAGGGACAACCTAGCACGCACGATACATAGCCTCTAACGGCCACGTCGTTCTCTTTTGCTGCCTGCATCACGTCAGAGAATCGCTCCAGGCTCTGGGCGATACTGCAATTGATGTTTTTCTGCGAAAACGCCTCAGACGCAGCGGCGAACACAGCAACCTCGTTAACACCTGCTGCCATGGCGCGTTCAAAGCCCTGTAGATTTGGGGTGAGCGCCGTATAGCGTACGCCGGCTTTGCGATTCAGTCCGCGAAAAACGGCTTCGCTATCGGCCATCTGTGGAATCCACTTGGGGTTAACAAAGCTACCACTTTCTATTGCGGTGATGCCGGCGTCTCCAAGGTCATCAATAAGCTGGAGTTTGGTTTCAAGGGGGATGAGCTGTTTTTCGTTCTGCAGGCCGTCGCGTGGGCCTACCTCTACGATCTTGGCGTGGGTAGGTATTGCCACTAGCTAGGCTCCTTTGGCGTAAGTTTGAGCAATTCGGCGCCACCGTCCACCAGTTCACCGGGCTGAAAATAGAAACTGTCCACGGTACCCGCTACAGGCGCCCGAATGGTGTGTTCCATTTTCATTGCCTCCATAACCAGCAATGGGGTGTCTGCCTCTACGTCGTTGCCGGCTTCCACGAGCAGTGTAACGATGGTGCCATTCATCGGGGCAGTCAGACTGCCCGCGCCATCTGCGGCAGTGCTTTCGCCCGTGTCTGGTGTCACCTCGTGAAAATGACAGGCGCCGTCGGGTAGATACAGCGTAAAGCCATCATCGGTAGTTGCCAGCACCGCGTGTTGGCGGTGCCCCAGGAGATCAAAGCGAAGCTGATCGCCTGTGAGCTCGCCAGTGATAAGTACAGTCTGGTTCTGGGCGCTGACTCTGTAACCCTCACTGCATTGCTCCACACTGACCTCATAATCCTGCTGGTGCAGACTTAGCGTCAGCTTGTGCAGGTTAGGTTCATTCAAGCGCCAACCGGTGGGGTATTGCCACGGTGAAAAAGGATCTGAGCTTGCAACGCTACGAGCCTGTTGCTTATGCAGGAGTAGGGCGATTGCGGCTATCGGTAATTCTCGCTCCAAATCCTGTTCACGTGAGTGAAAAATCGATTCGGCATGTTTTTCGATAAAGCCGGTATCCAGCTCTGCGTTTGCAAATGCCTCCGTGGTGGCAAGGTTGTATAGAAAATCCAGATTGGTCACGGTGCCGCCTATCCGGTAGTCAGACAGCGCTGTAGAGAGTCGATCGAGTGCGCGTTCGCGCGATTCATCCCACACGATGAGTTTTGCAATCATGGGGTCGTAGTACACGCTGATCTCGTCGCCCTGACGAACGCCCGTATCTACACGCACGTGCTGAGACTCTTCGGGCGGCGCTAGATAGTGCAGCGTTCCCGTTACGGGAAGAAAATCGTTGTCGGCATCTTCGGCGTACACCCGCGCTTCAAAAGCATGCCCTGTGATCCGTATGTCATCCTGCTGCAGTGGTAAGGTCTCGCCAGCTGCAACTCTCAGCTGCCATTCCACCAGATCCTGACGCGTAATCATTTCTGTTACGGGGTGTTCTACCTGCAGGCGAGTATTCATCTCCATGAAGTAGAAGCTGCCATCGGCGTCCAGCAAAAATTCGACAGTACCTGCGCTAACGTAGCCGATCGCCTCTGCTGCCTTGATCGCTGTCTCACCCATGGCGCGTCGCAGGGAGTCGGTCATGCCGGGGGCGGGCGCTTCTTCAATAACTTTCTGATGTCGTCTTTGCACCGAACAATCCCGCTCGGCCAGGTAGACAGAATTGCCGTGGCTGTCGCAGAAAACTTGCACTTCTACGTGGCGGGGCTGAGTGAGATATTTTTCAACCAGCATCGTGTCGTCACCAAAGCCTGCAAGTGACTCGCGTTTGGCGGCCGCTAATGCCTCATCAAATTCTTCCCCCGACCAGACTTGTCGCATCCCCTTGCCGCCGCCACCGGCCGTGGCCTTAAGCAACACGGGGTAGCCCATTTTTTCTGCTTCACTACGCAGCAACTCGGGGCTTTGATCTTCGCCGTGATAACCCGGTACCAGTGGTACGTTTGCAGCCTCCATGATTTGCTTTGCGGCTGACTTCGAGCCCATGGATTCGATGGCGGCAGGCGGCGGTCCGATAAACGCGATGTCGTTAGCCATACAGGCTTCAGCGAACGCTGCATTTTCCGACAGAAACCCGTACCCGGGATGAATAGCCTGCGCGCCAGTGCTGCGGGCGGCATCGAGAATACGCTCAGCCAGTAAGTATGATTCGCGGGCCGGCGCAGCGCCGATATGAATAGCCTCGTCGGCCAGCTGCACGTGCAATGCGCTGCGGTCTGCATCGGAGTAAACCGCCACAGTCGCAATGCCCATCCGCCGCGCGGTCTTAATGACGCGGCAGGCTATTTCGCCACGATTGGCTATGAGTATCTTCGAAAACACCAGGGTTACCTCACAGGTCTTGCCAGTTGGGTTTACGTTTGTTCAAGAAGGCGCTGAGTCCTTCCTGACCTTCCGTGGATACACGGATATGCGCGATACGCGCACAAGTATCCTCGATTAGCTCTGCATCGATTGTTTGCCCGGCAATAGATTGCACAAGATCCTTGGCCGCCAGTACCGCCTCGGGGCCATTGCCCAGTATGGCGTCAACCAGTTCCTCTACCTTGCTATCGAGTGACTCTTGCGCGACTAGCTCACTCACTAGTCCTAGATCGGCAGCGCGTGCTGCGTCGAATCGCTCGGCTGTCATAAAGTAGCGCCGCGAAGCGCGCTCACCCATGGCCTTTATGACGTAGGGGCTGATGGTGGCAGGAATGAGTCCTATCTTTACCTCAGACAGGCAGAAGCTTGCGCGTTCGCCGGCTATCGCTATGTCACAGCAGCTGACAAGCCCAACAGCGCCACCATATGCCGCGCCCTGAACCCGGGCGATTGTTGGCTGAGGAAGATCGGCCAGCGCCTTGAGCATGCCGGCCAATTGCTCGGCGTCGCGCATATTGTGCCCAAAATCGTATTCCGCCATGCGGCGCATCCAATTGAGGTCGGCGCCCGCCGAGAAGCTTTTGCCGGTTGATGCCAATATGACAACCCGTACAGTGTGATCTGCGGCCAGCTCGATAAATCGATCTTTGAGAGCGGCGATGACTTCATCATCGAACGCGTTGTGTTTGTCTGGGCGATCGAGTGTAACGGTCGCTACGCCTCGGGGATCAATCGCTAAAGTGACATGAGAGTCGGTCATGATTACATCCTGAACACGCCAAAGCGTGAATCTTCGATAGGCGCATTGATGGCCGCAGAAATAGCGAGCCCCAGTACATTGCGGGTGTCAGCCGGGTCGATCACGCCGTCATCCCATAGCCTGGCGGATGCGTAGTAGGGGTGCCCTTGTTTCTCATAGAGATCCAACGTAGGTTGCTTAAACGCCTGCTCTTCTTCGGCAGTCATTAATTTACCCTCGCGAGCGAGCTGATCTTGCTTGACCGTGGCCAATACTCCTGCAGCCTGCTCTGCTCCCATCACGGAGATGCGGGCGTTGGGCCACATAAACAAAAAGCGTGGATCGTAAGCTCGACCACACATCGCGTAATTGCCCGCGCCGTACGAGCCACCGATAACCACTGTGAATTTAGGCACAGCTGCACACGCTACAGCGTGTACCATCTTGGCGCCGTGTCGCGCGATGCCACCCGCCTCGTATTGTTTGCCTACCATGAAGCCAGTAATGTTCTGTAGGAAAACCAGAGGGATTTTGCGCTGCGCGCAGAGCTCTACAAAGTGAGCGCCTTTAACTGCAGATTCGCCGAACAGTATCCCGTTGTTGGCAATGATGCCCACCGGATAGCCGTGAATTCGCGCAAAGCCACAGACAAGCGTCTCTCCGAACAGGGCTTTGAACTCGTCGAAGTCCGACCCATCAACAACGCGGGCAATTACTTCGCGCACATCGTAAGGCTGACGGGTATCTGCAGGGATTACGCCGTATACATCTTCAGGTGGGTACAGCGGTTCTACTGTGGGTTGTACGTCTAAACAGTTAGGTTTAACACGATTCAGCCGGCCTACCGATCTGCGCATCAGTTCCAGCGCGTGGTGGTCGTTGTTGGCGTAGTGGTCTGTTACGCCCGAGGTCCTGCAATGCACATCCGCGCCGCCAAGCTCCTCGGCCGATACCACCTCGCCAGTGGCTGCTTTTACCAGCGGTGGTCCACCCAGAAAAATGGTGCCCTGATTTTTGACGATAATCGATTCATCGGCCATGGCAGGAATATACGCACCACCTGCCGTACAAGAGCCCAACACAGCGGCGATCTGAGGAATGCCCTTGGCTGACATTCTGGCTTCGTTGTAAAACGCATGCCCGAAGTGGTCTCGGTCTGGAAATACTTCATCTTGCAGTGGCAAAAAAGCGCCGCCCGAATCGACAAGGTACAAACACGGCAGATGATTTTCTTCTGCGATTGTTTGCGCGCGTCCCTGCTTTTTTACCGTTAGCGGGTAATAGGTACCGCCCTTTACCGTTGCGTCATTAATAAAGATCATGCATTCGGTGCCGGCGACCCGGCCGATACCAGTGATTATGCCCGCGCCAGGTACCACATCGTCGTATACCTCGTAGGCGGCAAGCTGCGACAGCTCAAGAAAGGGTGAGCCCGGGTCGAGCAATGCGTTCAGGCGGTCGCGTGGCAATAACTTACCTCTGCTGACATGACGCTCCTGTGACTTTGCGCCACCGCCCTGGCTGATGGCGGCAACTTTCTCACACAGGTCATCAACTTGCCGCTGCATGTGCTCGCGGTTCTGGGTAAAGCCAGCATCGCGTGTATTGATTCGAGTAGGCAGAGCACTCATCGCCGATCCCCCTATCTATTTAGTTGCGTTAAAGAGTTCGCGACCAATCAACATGCGGCGAATCTCAGACGTGCCCGCACCTATTTCATAGAGCTTGGCGTCGCGCAGCAGTCTTCCTGCATTGGAGTCGTTGGTATAACCGTAGCCGCCTAGCGCCTGAATGGCTTGTAACGCGGTTTGCGTGGCTTTTTCCGCGGTGTACAAAATGACTGCGGCACAATCCTGACGTGTTTCTTCATTGCGATCACAGGCGCTCGCCACCGCGTATAGATAAGCACGGCACGCGTTTAGATCGGCATACATGTCAGCGAGCTTGCCCTGCATTAGCTGGAACTCACCGATGCTCTGACCAAACTGCTTGCGGTCGTGTAAATAAGGAAGCACTTCATCTATGCAGGCTTGCATGATGCCGACGGGTCCACCGGACAAAACGGTTCGCTCGTAGTCCAGGCCCGACATCAAAATTTTCACGCCATCACCTTCGTTGCGCATAACGTTCTCGGCGGGAACTTTGCAGTTTTCAAACACCAACTCACAGGTGTTGGAGCCGCGCATGCCCAGCTTGTCGAGCTTTGGTGAGCGCGAGAACCCCGGGAAGTCGCGTTCTACGAGAAATGCGGTAATGCCTTTGGAGCCGGCTGTAGGATCTGTTTTTGCATAGATCACATACACATCAGCGTCTGGGCCATTGGTAATCCACATCTTGGCGCCGTTGAGGATATAGCTGTCGCCCTCTTTGCTCGCATTGAGGGTCATGCTTACTACGTCGGAACCGGCATTGGGCTCAGACATGGCCAGAGCGCCCACGTGTTCGCCGGTGCAGAGCTTGGGCAGATACTTTTGCTTTTGTGCTTCGCTGCCATTTTTCTGAATTTGGTTAAGGCACAGATTGGACATTGCGCCGTACGATAAACCGACTGATGCAGATGCCCGGCTAATCTCCTCCAGCACGATCGAGTGAGCAAGGTAGCCCATGCCCGACCCTCCGTACTGTTCGTCTACGGTAATACCCAATAGACCCATATCACCGAACTTACGCCAAAGATCGGCGGGGAACTCGTTATCGCGGTCGATCTGCGCCGCGCGTGGGGCGATCTCTTTCTGGCACATTTGGTAGACGGCATCCCGAAGCATGTCCATTTCTTCGCCAAGGCCAAAGTTCAATGAGGGATATCCTGTGTTCATGTGCAGTCCTGTACTGTGTGAGTGCTTGGTTGTCGTTCAATGTCAGTTGAGTGAATCTCTATCTGTTTAGGCGTTTTGCTTATGTGTTCTGTAATGCCTGCTCGCACATGGCCTCAACGTCGGCCAAACTATCGAGCATATCGTTGATATCTTTCTGCTGGCGCTCGAGCAGGCTGCGACGCTCCTGAACAGTGGCTTTAAGGGAGTGTAGCTGCTCTGCATTGTTGTGCTTGGGATCGTACATATCGATCACGTCTACACTTTCTTGCAAGCTCAGGCCAATGCGTTTGCCACGCAAGATCAACTGAATGCGCACCCTGTCGGCTGCGGTGAATAAGCGCTTACTCCCTTCGCGTAGAGGATGGATGTAACCCTTTTCCTCATAAAACCGAATGGTGCGGGTAGTCACATCAAACTCTTTTGCGAGCTCCGATATGGTGTAGGTTTGCTCTGCCACTGTGGACCTACCTGCTGCGTGAATGAGATAACAGATCGAACTATAGTTTACGTTAACGTAAAGGTCAATGTGTAAACGAAATGAAGATTGTGGTTAGGCGCTAATCGATTTTGGGAAGTGATCTCATTGTGTGGTGAGGCACTTGGTATAAAGGGTGGGAGATAGCTGTGGCCCCGCAAGACGACCCGTTCGTCTGATATGATCGTACTTTGCCCGCCCGTATTTCACTCTAAGCACCTGTTTTAAGGTCATCCATGTCTCCAGTTAATCCCAACCCTTTGCTTGCGCTACTTGCAGATGGTCTCTTCCACTCAGAGGCTGAGTTGGTCTCAGCATCAGGTCTGAATGCTGCTGAGTTATCTCGCCACTTGCACGAGGTAGAGCAATGGGGAGTAGAGCTCGAATCCAGAGCAGATAAAGGTTATCGAATTCCAGGCGGCTTAAGCCTGCTGAATACGGCAATGGTGCATCAGTGCCTGTCGCCGGTAGCGGCGCAGTTGCTCACGAGCTTTCAGTTACACCCAAGCATTGATTCAACTAATGCTGAGTTGCTAAGGCAGGCAGGGCAGGGTATCTGCGCCGGTACAGTCTGCGTCGCAGAGCAGCAAACTGCGGGACGAGGTCGTCGTGGCCGTCATTGGGTGAGTCCGTTTGGTCGCAATATTTATCTCTCTATTCTATGGGAATATGCGTCGGGCCCTGCCGCGTTAGAGGGGCTAAGCCTTGCGGTGGGTGTGGCGGTGTCACGCGCGTTGTCTGCTTGCAGTGTCGACAATGTTCGGTTGAAGTGGCCCAACGATGTGCTCATTGGCGATGCCAAGTTGGGCGGTATACTGCTTGAATTAAGGAGCAAGCCAGATGGTGCCTGCCAGGTTGTCGTGGGTGTGGGTATAAATGTGGCGATGCCAGAGATGGCCTCTGCCGCCATCGACCAGACTTGGGTTGATATAGCGCGCGATGCAGAGATGCCCGATCGCAGTCGTTTACTGGCTGCCTTGCTCAACGAACTGCTGCCGATGCTCTCGCAATACGAGTCCGCCGGTTTTGAAAGTTGGCGAGATGAGTGGCTGGCGCTGGACGCCTACGCGAGCGAGCCAGTGGTTCTGATCAGTGGAGATCAGCGACAGGAGGGGGTAGCTCGAGGAGTTGATGAAACCGGCGCGCTGCGTTTAGAGACCGCTGCGGGTATTGAACTGTTTTTTGGTGGAGAGGTGTCCATGAGACCGGTACGCAAACAATGAGTGAGCACTGTCTACAGCTTGATGTTGGCAACTCCAGCGCCAAGTGGCGACTGATGAAAATGCCGACAGGCGGCGCGAACTCTGTGGTCGAGCGAGGCTCCTTTCACATCGACGGCCAGCAGGGGCTGGCCGAGATACAGTCGGCGGCAAAACAGGCCTCAAGAGTATGGCTATCGAGCGTGGCCGATGCGCACAAGAATGCGCAACTGGTGAGCCAGCTCTCGCTACCAGAGGGCGTGCACCCCTGGTTCGCCCGTTCTGCAGAACGCTTCGGTGATCTGGTTAACAGTTATCAAGAGCCCAGCAGGATGGGCGTGGATCGTTGGCTTGCGATGGTGGCGGCGCGCAATTTCACCACCCAGCGCTGCTGCGTTGTTGATGTCGGTTCTGCGCTCACCATCGACTGGGTAAGCCAGAAGGGCCAGCACGACGGGGGCTATATCATTCCGGGGCCTGCCTTGATGGAGCGCGCCCTGCTGTTGGATACAGACAATGTACGATTCGAAGAGGCGCCGGATTACCGTTTGAACCCAGGCGTGTCTACGGCCGAGGCCGTGCGGCATGGTATCGCTTTGGCTCAGGCTGGCGCGGTAGACCTAGCGTTGCGCGTCGCGCACTTTGATGCGGACCGTGACCGTGTATTCATCACAGGCGGAGCGGGGCGTTTGCTGGCAGAGCTTACGGGACACGAGTCCTCTTATACAGAGGACCTAGTGTTTGAGGGACTAGAGTTGGTGGCTGGCGAGGGCTAGTTGAAGGCCGAGTTTCAATCAACCCTGAAAATTTCTCCACAGACGATTGCATCGTGCCTAGTCTTTGTCTAGAATCGCGCACCTCACGCAATCCGGCCCCCTTCCAGTGGCCTTTTGGGTGAGTAAGGCTTGGAAAGGCTGGCGTAGCTCAGTAGGTAGAGCAGCTGATTTGTAAGACCTTGGAGTCAGTTTCTAAGCGCCAGTAACTCAAAGAAATCTTTCTCGTTTTTGCTTGCCGCTATGACAAGCAGGTCACGACTGAACGTATACCGAGCTTGGTGAACTACTGTACGTTTTGGGGGGCCGTTTCGTGCTGCAAGACTGGCTAAATGCAGCGGTATACGAGGCCCCCGTCCCGATTACAGCCTAAGTATCTTAATGGGACTTGATCGAGGGCCTGCTTTTTTATGATCGCTAGCCTCAGCCTAGGGCGCGCAGCCATTTAGCCCGGGATTGTCGAGGCAAACCTGCTCGCGAACAATATTTGCACGCTCTGACAGAAAGTTTTTCACGTTCTGAATATGACTGCCTGCGCTTGAAATTTTACTGTTTGGGTCTGCTTCCAGGGCATCACCTATCACCAATTGAATATCGTCGAGAGTATCGAATAGGCCTGCCATAAAATCCTCACCAGCCATTTCAAGCAATGCCGTGTTGTACATTGTCCGAAATGCTAGCTCTCCATTGTTGTAGTCCTCGAGCAATAGTCGTTGATAACCGGTTTGGGAAAGTTTGATTTTTCTCCTGTTACCCTGGAGATCCCCATATACGTTTCGATCTACCTTCGTTAGTGAGGCGTCTAAATCCCAGGGAAAATGTAGTCTCTTTCGAGCCTCGAGAGCATAGGGATCGGGAAGAATTTGACAGTTCCCTGGTGCGGAGTAGTCCAGGAAATAGTAGTTGTGCTCATTCCCGAATGTATCGTCTCTGTTCGCTGAAAATGCCCCAATAGCAGCTTGAACCAGGAGAATATCCATATCAACTAGCTCATTGACAACCGCCATGTCGCAAGTTTCAACGGATGGCTCACTATTTCGGTCTTTTTTTCCTCTGGAGCCCCCCTCCCTGCCAGCGATAAATGGAGCGCATTGCAGTGCGTTCACAACTGGGCTGTTTGGCACTTCCTCTGGGCATCCGGCTTCTTTTATTTCTGCAGGAAGAGCAGGTTCATCTTGCTTGTAAAGCCACGTCTCTTCGCTGATCCACAGGTCTCTGTTTTTTAAAAAGGACTTGTCGGGTTGCTCTACGTTAAGATAAACCAATGGGTCTAGTACTAAGAATACTTCACCCAAATCAAAAGGTCCGCAGGGTTCCGCAATGCATCCCTGCGTCAGGTATGGGGTGAGTGTGGCCCAGTTCGCCTTGCCGGGAAGGTGTCCCGCAGGATATATACCCTGTTCTACAGCAATCCTGTGCATTGCCCATGCAATACCTTCTGAGACGATATCAACGTCGTCACCATTCTCCAGGCTAAGTTTTTTTACCCCATGCCAAAGCCCTTGAGCTCTGGGGTCATCATCTTCGTATTCGTTTATATCAATTTTGAAGCTGACCTTGCCATTGATGGGGGTCGCGCTCTTGCGCCTTATGGATACCAGAATGGCAGATTCAGGACCGTCCTGGTTCGCCCAGAAGAGAGCAGGCACCTCTACATCAAAAGTTTCATCGGCCAGAATAGTGTTCCAGTCAGTTTCACGTAACTGTACGTTCAGGGCTGGTACAGTTGATGTGTCATAAAGTTGAGGCCAGTCAGGTAATGCAGCGTGGACTCTATTCCCAATTATCACTAGCAGAACAAGAAAAATATTACGGCAGCGCAATTTCATAGACGATCTCTCCCAAGACAGAGGCGGATTGAGTATAAGAAGTATAAATGGGGTGTTGCAAGTAACTGGGCGTCCAAAAAGTAATCGCGGAACCTCAGATCATGGATGCAGGCTCGGGCAGTGCCTGAAACTATTCCGAGCAACAAGAAAATAGCCAGCCACACACATTCCATTAGAACCATCAGTCTACGAGATCATTGACCTGCTGGATGTAGCCAAGGCAAGTCTCTACAGCCATTCCCTGCTCTTCACTGACTTGAATTCCCATTGACCGATACAGCTCATCCATATCATAGATATTATCGCAGGCCATATGGAGTTCCATGCCAGTGACGAGCACGGTTAGGGAGTCAGGGGAGCTGGGGGCATCACTTTCTACCCTAATCGAACCTGTGGCTGGCCCCAGAATTGTAGGACCTATACTAATAAAAAGCGTGCAATTTGACATGCTGGGGACCACCGTATTAAACCCGGTTCGCTCACAGTCCGGCCCTGCAACCCAGACGTCACCGGCGATGCCAATTACGCTAAGCGTGTTTATGGTTATATCTGTTGGAGTTGAGTTAATTACCTCAAAAGAGACATTATCGAATGTCCCTACAGCTATTTCCCCGATATCCAGCGGGTCGGGAAAAAATGTTAATCCCGATTGAGCATGCGCGTTGGCAGATGAGAAGGTGCTCAGGGCCGAAAAACTAATTGACGCTGCACCCAACCAAACCGCAACCTTCCTGCCAAATCCATTTAGACTTTTCACAGCTCATCCTTAGACAACGTTAACTAATGGGCGAATGTTAGCGTTAGCCAGGGTTCAGGTATTGAGCAGCTCGCCTCATATACCGCGATTTTGTGTGTAGATTGTCATGAAATGCGCGTGAAAAGCCCTCATCCCGGAAGACATGCAGATACCCGCCACTTTCCTGGTCTTGACCTATTGCATCGTGCCTAGTCTTTGTCTAGAATCGCGCACCTCACGCAATCCGGCCCCCTTCCAGTGGCCTGTTGGGTGAGTAAGGCTTGGAAAGGCTGGCGTAGCTCAGTAGGTAGAGCAGCTGATTTGTAATCAGCCGGTCGGGGGTTCGATTCCTCTCGCCAGCTCCATTCCAACCTCCGTAAAGCCCCAAATTGATCATAAATTGCTCACTTTGAGTGTGGTGAGGGTCTGTGTTCGGGCCTGATTTTGGGCTTTCGACAGTGCTTTTGTCAGAAGTGGCGAAAGTAACGTAAGTTGATAATTTTACTGGAAGAAACGGTTGACAAAGGAGTTGGCCGTCTGGACAATATGCCGCCTTTCGGAGGGGTTCCCGAGTGGCCAAAGGGATCAGACTGTAAATCTGACGCGAAAGCTTCGGTGGTTCGAATCCACCCCCCTCCACCATTAGTTAGTGGATTTGGCTGAGGTATTGGCGGGTATAGTTCAAAGGTAGAACCTCAGCCTTCCAAGCTGATGATGCGGGTTCGATTCCCGCTACCCGCTCCAATTTAGGAAGCTGTAATGCTCATATAGCTCAGTCGGTAGAGCACTTCCTTGGTAAGGAAGAGGTCACCGGTTCAAATCCGGTTATGAGCTCCACTTCCGGATGTAGAAAGGTCTGAGTGGGCAGCAGGCAAAGGGCAAAATTTTTTAACGAGTAGGTTGGTAGTTAGCGTTTCAACCAGACGGCCGAGGCCGTTGTACAGGAGACTGTCGTAATGGCAAAAGAAGCATTTGAGCGTACGAAGCCCCACGTGAACGTGGGCACCATTGGTCACGTTGACCACGGCAAAACAACTCTGACAGCTGCGCTGACACGCGTTTGCGCTGAAGTCTGGGGTGGCGAAGCAGTGGCATTCG